>NZ_FXAU01000010.1 GCF_900177625.1 Sphingobacterium psychroaquaticum | reverse complement strand
TGGGCTAAGGCGAAATAGAACATAGAGGTTGAATTATTCAGTTCGTCGGTGAGCTTTTCGAAAGAAAACCCTTCTGTTAAATAATTCGCCATATTTTCCTCGGTATTACTTTCGGAAAATGTTTCAAAGAATGTTTCTTTGCCTATTTTTTGTAATTGATTGATATCGCTTAGGGATACTTGCTTTATTGTTATCTGTTCCATTAGTGCCTTGTTTTAGATGTTCCATTCGTAATTTAACCAATCCTTGTTTTCTTCTGCGCCTAATCATTCATAGAACTTTATTCCGGCTTCGTTCCAAGGTGCTACGGTCCATTTTATTTGTTTACAATTATTCGTTTGAGCTTCTTCTTTCAATGCATTATATGTTCGTAATGAATATTGAGTCTAAGTTCGGAAATGAATTTGATGTAAATTTTTACAAATGATAAAAAAGTGATTTATACTAGTTATACGAATATGACAAGCTATTTGCCTAACTTGTAGCGTGATCATTAAAAACAAAAAGAGGTAAATCATTGATATTTACCTCTTTAAAAGCTTAGTTTGTGGAGGTCACGAGAGTTCAATAGAACCTTTAGTGCCTTTATTAGAGTTTATAAAAAGGATAAAAACAGTCAAATAGAATTATAGGAGATTTTCCTATATAATTCTATTTGACTGTTTTTATTTATCTAGATCTTCATATTATAAGATATTTAATTTTGTTTTTTTTGTTATCAATATAATTGTGGTCATCGGTTTCTTTGCGGCACTAAGTATGAAAACTTCATGGGCAGGATTTGCTGTAGCTTTCGGTGTATGGTTAATATACCTGTGTAAGATTACAAATTCAAAACATTAGAAGTTATTCGACATTCCTTTAGAAATCCGCTAAATAAAGATCTCTGTATACAAATGTGAAGCAGAAAGTTTGCCTTTCGAGAGCTTTAAATTAGTAATGTCCAATCCGAGCTGTAGGAGAATGGGCTTTTAAATAGCAATAAAGTAGTTTTGTTTAATTTTCTATTATGGCAGATTATTGGGGCTGTTTGCTAAAAACAACAAAATCACAACTATTTTTCCTTTGCCCAACTAACGTATTGTGGTTTAAAATGTATAGTTGAAAATAATGAATCGTTCTATTTCCATTTATTTGGTTGATTAAAAAATAATCCCCATAAAGAGTTATTCCCATAGGTATTTTGTTTTGTTCTTCTCCTACTTGTAGATAACAATTAATATATTCTCCCTCCTTTACAAATTCAAAAATTCCACTTTGAGTATTATTGTTTAGCCCCCATTCTCCTTTCCAAACTCCTATAATGCCAATCATTCTTTGCTTTTGCTTCTGTGTCGGCAAATTATAATATCCGATATGAGCATCTTCTATTGTTGGATAAATATCCATTCCATAAGTTACTCCGGTACAAACATCTTCAAATCGACTATAAGCAGAAACTACAGAGATATTTTCCTTGACAGATTCTCCATATAGTTCAAATAAAACGAAACCTATACTATCAATTATTTTAAAAGCATCTTCTTTGGCCTGGTGACTACTTTTTTTAACATGGACATAGGAACTTCCTTTGCTCCAAACAAATTCTATTTTTTCTAAAACTTTTTGGCTAAAAGTTTCAAATTCGTCAAATGGAATGGATTTGAATATTTTGAAAAATCTATTTAGGTTTTCTTCTTTCTTTACATTTTGTAATTTAAGGTGAAAATGATTGTCATTTTTTAGTTCAAATGACGATTTAATAAAGTTTGTACTCCTATCAGCAGGATTTGTATCGATAATCTTGGCAACTATTTCATTCTGAAACTTAGTTTTTTCTATCCTTTTGGGGAGTAAAAGAAATTGTTTAAGAACATTAAAACTGGGGCTATGTTTGTCTTCTATTGTTAAGTCGCCAAAGGGATGTGTTTGCTTGGATAATTCTTCATAACAAATTACTTCACAGATGCTTCTGGAAATATTAATTGAGGCTTCATAAAATCCATCTCTAAAAAGCATTTTTGCTTGAATGTAAAATGAGATGGGTAACACATCCTGAAAATACTGAACCTTGGATATATTCAACCATCTGTTAACTTTATCCTCTAAGTTTTCAGAATATTGATTTTTTAAATCATTTTTCAATCGCTCATACGTACAGTCAAATGCTTGTTGAAAAAAAGCATCTTCTTTTCTTTTTTTTCCGAAATCCTTTATTTTGAAAAGTTCCTCGTAGTCTGAAATAATTTGCATGGTTGTGAGTTACGGTTTAGAGATATGAAACTAATCTACCGATTATATAGGGAGATTGTACTACCTCGACAAGCTTAAACCTATTCTATCGTTATCAATATAGATATAATCGCTTTGCCCGTTACTTTCGAACAAAAAGGGTGTAAAATGATTAGATATTCCTACTTCAGAGTATTCTCTGATTCTATATGGAATAATTAATTTTGGTTTTAAAAAGTGAAAAAACTCTAATTCCCACATTCCTCTAAATGGGGACCAATCGAAAAAGAATTTTTCATAATTTCTTCTTGATAATCCTACTGCATAAAATTTTTCTCATTGAATTTCAGTTTCTTCAAAATCAAATCCGTCGGAATTTAGAAATTCTAAAATGTCTTTGTAGTAATTGCGTGATAATATTCCCAAAGATGTATTATCGTACTCTATATTGTCAATAAATGGGTCATGGTAATTACAGGCAACGTTATTAAATAAATTATACGAAACGCAGGCAATCGAAAAATTGACTGGAATGGGGCCAGTTTGGGATTGTGCCTTATGAACAGTCATATTTCCCGAATTAGGTTGGTGTCTGCCTTTCGCCTCAATTGCAAAAATAGAATTCTGGGTATATGCAATTAAGTCAGGTCTTTGTCCTTTTAGTTTATGCCCTTGAATCCGCATTGCAGATTCATAGTTAACAGTAAACAATGAATTATCGATTCTTTTGGAAAGAAAGTCCGCAATTGCTTTTCCTGCTAAATTAGAAAATTGAGCCTTTTCGGTAGGGTCTGAAAGGGTAATTGGGGGTTCAGAAAACCTACCAGCATTAAATGCTCTGCTTTGCATGTAATGACTATAGTGTAATAACATACCTATGGTTCTGAACAACTTCTGTGGAGAAGGAGAGTAAGCTTGTCCGGCAATAGCTAAGTGCTTTATAAAAGCTAATTTCGACATTCTAAAATTTCGATTATGACTTTTTCCACTACTGTCAATATGATGGGTTGATATATTCATTTGTTTTTTTTAATACTCTCTGAATTTCAAATTTAACAAATAAATCTTGTTTATGGGTTGTAGGATAAATAACCGCCATTATAGTACGACAATCAAATACATTATTCAAATGAAAAACAGCTTATTTATATGTCCGTGTCAGAACGGACTAACAGAAAGAAAGAGACATTCCTTACCCGAATAAGAAGACCGATTGCTAAAATATTGCAGGTAGACAGCTTGGATGCTTTTAAGTACTTTATTAAGATTCATTCCAAATACAATTTAGATTGTGAATTTCAAACGGGAATTTAAAGTTACGAGCATCGAAATCTCTAACAATAAGCATTATCTTCGTCTAATGAAAAATACGAGGCTATTTAACAAATTGATGCTGAGTAATTGTCCGTTAAGCAATTGGGATCTTAGCTATTTAAAAACAGAAGGCATATTTCAGGATATTTTGGCTGAAAGTAATATCTATATGATTGTTCAAAGACCAGTTCTTTATTTTCATAACCTTTACGTAGATCCCTATAATGAAAAACCGTTGATACGCTTCGAAATACGGCAAAAGGGTAATGAAGCAGTTTTAGAATGTGCTTTTCCCTATGGCCAATCTAAACTGAGTTGTTTCGCAGATGGTGGTGTCAAATTTCATTTTACTATTGACTACGAATTTATTTCACAGAAAAGATTGGAACCTCCTTTCAACAATATTACAACGATGTTGATATACAAAGATGAAAATGGATATGGAAGCTGGTTCACTCCCGAAAAGATGCTATTTGATTATTGGAATGAGATATTGGAATTGGAGATCAATGGAGATATTACCTCCTTCCTCCAATATAAGGTACATTACATCGGTAAAGCCACGGAAGAGCATATACTAAGAAGGCTCACCGGACATGAGCATCTGCAAGATGTATTATCGATAGAAATGCCTTTGCAGTATGGTTCGCTTCCTACAGATGAAATAGCCCTCCTTTTTTTTGAGTTTAGTGACAATATCCATTTATCGATGTTCTCGCATGGTGAGATAACTGAAGATATATTTGAACAATTGATGTCAGGTAAGATACCCGAGGTCCCTCAAAGAGACCTATATCTTGATGCTGAAAAGGCTCTCATACATGCTTTTACACCAAAACATAATAGAGTAATATACAAGCATTATCCAAAAGGTAAACAGAATTTATTAACAAATCCGCTATACGACATTAAAGCTTATACATACTCGTTTCTTGATCCGATAACGCTCATTTTTAATGATAAATTCATTAAAGGAAATCAGGATTTCTTTGACGTGGACATGTTGTTAGTTAAAAAAGATGAACCGTTGGTTATTTTAAAAAGTTCTAAAAATTAATATTCTTGTCGAATTCCCAAATCAAACTTTATTAACCCAAAATGCATGTGTTTCAGCATACGTCTAGCTTAAACTCTAAATATTCGAAAAGGGGATTTCCTTTTGGGGCAAATAGCCAAAAACAATTTTATATCCTTCCATTTGAAGGTTTTCGGAAATCCTTTTGACTCCAAATTTACTGCAGAGCGTTTTCATGCATTTCCAATAATTGTCTGCGCAAAAAAAAAACGCGAAACATCGGCCAATAATTTATATGATCCGGCCGCCAACTGCCAGTAGACATAACTTTTGTTTAATTAGGGTAATCATTTGGACTGTCGTTCTTAAAGAATCAATTTCGACTCTAGTGATAACGATTATCTTACGTTGTTGCATTAAGTGATTAGCTATCGTATTATGAGCTGCATTTAGGTCATCTTGATTACCTGTAATCCCTTGATTTGCTATTAATATACCGAAATCGAGTCCCCTTGATTGGAGTTTCTGACAGAACCAACTTACCTCAATACTCGAAACTGGATTACTCCAATTCTTACATTCAATCAATACCACATTGGGTAAAAAATGGAGGCCGTTAGAGGCCTTGTTATTCCATACAGCAACATCTATTTCTTCGTTGTGGAAAGCGTTCATTTGATTCCGTATGGCTATCTCTACTCCAGGGATAGTCTGGAACAGGTAACAGGCGAGATCTTCAAAAGCCTTGCCTCTGGCCTGATTCGTACCGCCATTGTCACAGTCATGGAAATGGCCGTTGAGCGTTCTTCGTGAATAGTTAGCCATATCAGATATTATGAACTAAGTTATTCCTAATTTTTTTTATAGATGCCACGAAATCTTGAAACTGCAGCTCGAACACGAGTTGACGTATGGAAATAAACAGCTGTCGGGGAGTGATAGGTAGGTCTTCCTGCTTTAGATTGCCGAGACGATCATAAAAAATCAAACAGCTACCAACAAGGGTATTTATAGTATTTAGCTTGGTAAGATTATTAATAATAGTTTCTAGATTCGAACGGTTTATTTCTGTCTTGACCTCTATAACAATGGGATTATCAAGCAAGGAGCTAAGCTCATCGCTCCATATTGAAAAATCGGGCGACCATTTCCTGTCGTTCTTCAAAGTAGAATTCTTAACTACATTTACATTGTAAACCCTGAGAAGGTCCTGAAAAAAGATTTCCAACTCCGATCCTGATTTGCCTGTTGCAGTATTATATCTTTCTATGATATCAAAATTATTTTTAGCTGGGATTGGTTGCCCACCTCCATAAAATTTGGGTAATGACGAGCTATCCGTTTTTCTCTTGCGCTTCTTAACAGACAAATTTTTTAGAAATAACTCAAGACTGAACCCGATCTTTGCAGATTCTGTGGGGTAAGCATGGACATAGGTGGAATCTAATAAGAAAGTATCTTCTTCTCCTCCTGCGAACACAGTAAAAATGGGTTTATTCAGAGCTACAGCCAAACCGACCTCAAAAGCGATATGAGGGTTCATTTTTGAATAAATAAAAAAGACAAAGTCGCAATTGTTTACGGCATTTTTTATTGTCTGTTGCAGAGAATTTCCGTATTGCATCTCTTTTATGGAATCAAAAATCTCTATGCCGTTTTCGGTCAAAAGATTACGTATTACAGTTGTGTCATCTCCATAACTGTAAGAAAGAAATGTCTTCATTTGCTTGCGTTATTTTTTAGGTATTGCATTCTTATTATCTGATCAAAAGCTAAATAAAATACCGGTAATCATAAGTTACTCCTTCGCCTCTTAATAACCTTCCTATCCTGGCAATCTTTGAAGAGGATTCCAAGGTGGCAGGTAATTGGCTGTACAGGTCAAAAGAATTCCAGTTCATTTTTGTCAGTCCCATGATCTCGTTGGCAATCGTAGATATGTTGCTTTCTCCATGATGCTTTGTTATCTTTAGGGGGCCAGGGATATAGTTTCCTCCGAGATAGTATCTCCAGTGCTGATTACGAACAGAAGGGACAATGCCGTGTGTCCACAGGTATGCCGAATAGTCGTCAAACGCAATGCAGGTTCCTCTTGGAACAGCATAATCGTCTGGTAGCGGCATTCCTGCTGATATTTTTGTGGCGAGAAACCGAACTTCTTCTGCAAAATTAATTTCTATTAGATCTATATTCTTCACTCCATTTCTAAGAAGGCTGTCTCTTAGTCCATTTATTTCATCTGTTGTGAAGTAGTTGCGTTTATGTACCACAACTCTTTTAGGTAATTCGTCCATAGCATTGAAGAACAGTTCTTTGATGGATAAACCGAACCGGAAAGCATCGTCATAAGAGAGGTGCGGACTGTCCTGTTTATCCCAGTAAAGAGGATCTTCTATTTTTGATAGCTTATATTTTAATCCCTGTCCATCTGAATTATAAATATGACTACACCCGAGCACAATTTTCCCGCTGGCGGATTTCTGGTTGCTTACACTATAGCCAATACCTGCAAATGCAGTTGTTTTATCTAAATTTTCCAAAACCCAGGGGGTCCTCAGAGATTTGACATAATAGGAAAGCGAAAGCCACCAGTTTATTTGACATTGAAGGGCACTTGTGACTGTTTCTGAATTAATGAATTGAGTCGGGATTCCTCTTTGGGCACAATGAGCTTTTATATAGTCATGTAGATCAAATATTTCGTTATCTTCATTAAAGGATGTAAAGCTCAGCCACCTGTCAGGGATATAGATAACTACTACTTTCTTTTCTTCATTTTTTGAAAGGTTATCAATTCTGTGAATGATCTTATCCCTGAGGTCGAAGGCTGTCTCTTTAAGCGTAGGCTTGATCGATGGCTCGGGACAGGTAGACCAGTTCTCGGAACCGATCGTAGGGATATTTAAACTTACTTTGAAAACATTATAAAATCCTGGAAACTCAATTAGATATTCGGCATTGATATCGTTCGATGGCACTACAGTGTTTTGCCTGTTAAGGAAGGTTGAAAATTCGATATTATCCGTGAAAGGGCAAATAACGCCCAGATTTATTTTGTCTGAATGAAGATAGCCTGTAAGAGGATGGTCAAACGGTGCATTTTTCTTTAATCCTCTCATAGGATGAAAATCCTTGGGAGTGGAGTTCATTCCTAGATTTAAGGGAGAGAATAATAGCTCAGGTTCTTTATATTGCATACCTCTGAAATGTAGGAGTGGTTTAGGAAACTCTTCGCTAAGGCTAATCTCTCTTTGTACTTGTGGGCGCGTAATTTTTGCAAATAAAGGCAATTTAAATATTTCATAGTTGAAGCCGGAGGCCGTGTTTGGCGGATATTCGGCAATAACCTGATTAGCTTTTGCTTTGAATAATAATTTTCTCCATCCCAGCAGGTACTCATCAAAAGCTTTATTTCTGAGCATTTTGAAATAGGTTCTCCCAACCTCCTGTTTTACCTCCCGAGTTATCACGGCATCGGGGTCTTCTGTCCTTATCTTGAAATCAGGAACAAGCGATAGATAATTGCGTTGTCCGTCGGTTGTGATGGATAATCTTACGGCTTCGTGTGTTGAATACAATATGTTTAGATAGATCCTGTTGGATGCTGTCTTTTGTTTCCATATAAGATCTTTTCCATTGGATCGTAACTTTGCAGTCTTAGCTAGGGATCTGGTCAGTGCTGATAATAATAAATTATAAATTGAGGTGTTTTTCCATATGTTCAGTGAATCAATCGGAATTCTGGTAATTTTTCCTGAAATATATCCTTCAAAGCATGAATTGACATCAGTCAGTGTTCCGAGAGCCCAGACGAAACCTTTATAAGGAACAGCCACAATATCAAATGTTCTTGTCAACTCTTTGAGTTGCTTCCAAGGGCTTTCTCCTATTGCCAGTGATGATTCGAATTGAAAGGCCTCTTTCGGCAATTTTATCGGGAATAAATTTCCTTTAATAATGGCGTTTAACTTTCCATGATCTATTGAGAACGGAGTTTTTACCGGGATCTGTTCGTCTGTCTTTAGATATTCATTGTATTTACCAATCAATTTGGGGTCATTCTTGCAGCATACTTTCGAAATACTAATCATCAGTTTATCAAAACCATCTGTAGGAATATAGAAGGCAGTTCTCTTATGTGAATTGGCTAAATGGATTAGTTCGGCAACTGCTTTAGAGGGGCGGGGCCCATATCCGCACCAATAAAGCCTTCCGGATCCAGGGTGAGAATAACTTTCTTTTAATGCATCCATGATTGATTCGTCTCTACCGCTGTAGCCAGAAACGATTAGGTGTTTATCTTTCAGATATTCGACCAGCCTTTGTCTAAAAACCTCATCCTGCTTTTTTAACTCCTCATCTGTGTTTTTTAGTGGTCCATACTTATAATCTCCATGTAATTTAATCAGCAGCAGCTCTGTATTATTTATTGGTCTGTTGATCCTTTCGACAGAATCAAGGTTGATATCAATAACTAAATTATTGGTTTTTATAGCTGCATCACGGCACAAGTCATCAAAATTTGTTGTCCAAACTGATCTGACAGTTCCTGCCTCATTTAGAAGACATAGAAGTTTATAACCTATAGAAGGCTCCTTTCTTTCACATATTCCTTTAAAATACTTTCTTCGGTCATCTTCTATAGGATAACATTCTTTTATATATTCGGAATATTCCTGAGGAGATCCAGACAAAGGGTAGATCCCTTGCTCATCGAGCCATTTTTGAATTGTTTGACGAACTTGGGTGGATTTATCATTCAGATTTCCGGTTGTATGCGCACTGTTTTTTGTAGCATATATATCCCTTTTCCATTCCCAGATACATTCTTCCGCCGATTTGATGCCAGAGCTTATAGAGGCACCTGCTCCCAGCAAAACTGTAAAGAAATCATTCTTACTTATAGAGACAGACCTGACAAACTGATCTAGGTCCAAAATGTATTCGTTTGCCATTAAAATTTTAAGTTAAAATCGATTTAGAGTTAATGAATAATTCACCTCCTAGTGGAATTTACAATATAAGAAATTTTCTTTGAGTTCAACAGCGAAATCGACAACAAGAATCATGATATAGTTTAATTTTTTGTTCTTACTTGAAAAAACATCCAAAATATGGATAAACAAAATCGAATTAAAGGAACTTTAAAATTGATTATTTTCTGATAAAATTACTTGTCCTATTTGAATTTTAAATGTTTTTTTTGATCTTTGGGTAGAGCTTTTAGCGGAAGCTTGCCACTTGTCTTAAGCAAAGCTGTTTTGGCACCGCCTCATCAATCTGATTCGTAACCCAATTTCTCGTTACGGAGAGCGGTAGACAAGTGACGTTTTTCTTCGAGAGTTTGGAGGAACGATGACTCAAAAAACAAATGAGGGCGAAGTTGAAAAAATTAAACGCAACGCCAAGAAAATCAAAAAACGGATGGGAATACCTCATCACCAAGCGCTGGATATGTCCGCTATTGAACAGGGCTATTCCAATTTCCGAAATTTATTAAATAGTTTTCAGCCGAAAGAGAAGGACGAAAGAAATAAAATGGAAGTTCCAAATTCTTTACCGCGTCCTTTAACATTTCCTTACAAAACGCTGGGTAGTCCAGACGGAGCAAGAAGACCCAATGTTAAAGTGCCTATTAAAATTCATCAGGAATTAGGAAGAGTTTTGAAGGAACTGTATAGTTCACTCGAATTTAACAAAAAAGGACACAAAGCTGTTTCAATTATTAAATCTACTCTCGATGACTGGATACAATTAGAATACACTAGCAAAACAGAATTGAAGGATGAGTTGTATTTTACAATCTATTATGGAGATACCGACTACCCCTCTGATCCATGGCCAACAGATAAGAGAAAAATGGAATTGGAAAAGTTGGTCGAGGTCTGTAGAAAACTGCTGAAAAATTCATATCCTAGTTGTTCGCCGATACATTCCCTCAATAAAAGATTGGATCAAGTTTTAAAAGCAATACATAATTGGCCTTTGAACAAACAGATCAAGGGGCTGAAAGAAGTGAAAGGCCAAATTGCTAAGGGTACTTTGATCTATCTTAAAAAGAACCAGAGAAAACCAGCGATCCTTCTCTCACATGATACCGTAAATAATCTTATTTATTGCTATGAAGATGCAGGACCTGCTGTTTTAGCTAGGGAGGAAATAACGGTTGCAAGGGATCAATCAAAGGTTAAAAAATTTCATCCTATGCGATTGTCATTACCATATGGAAAATGGTTTTGTGAGAATGGAGCCGAAGTGTTGTTCAATAGGGATTACATTCCAATTTGGATGAAAGATAAAAACGGTAAGGTTCATCAGATTGATCCTGATACAAATGTAGTGAATGTAGATAATCCGGTATTCTATTTTAATGATGGATCTACACCATGGGGAGGAAATCAATCTACTTTTGTGAAATGTAAGAACATCTTGCTTAGTTGGAATGTGTCAAATAAAACGTCTTTATTATTGAAGGCTTTAGACGATTCAGTAATAAAGGGTAATGCAAATAATCTTAAATTTAGAAAGAGGACCAAAATCTTTCCATAAGCAAAGTCTGTCAGTTGGCTGTAATTTACCAGCTGACAGTTCTTTTAGGGATATGCTAATTTAGAAAATAATGTGAATTTTCACTATATCACTTCGAATTGAGGAGTAGGCTTCTTCCATTCCAACTATTGTTCTGTTGGAGATTTTGATACCATTCACCATCCAGATTTGAAAACAGATGACCAATCAATTCGGATAATTTTGACCATTTGAATTTTACTCGAGAAGGCTCAAATCCATTTTTACTTAGTTTGTATGGTTTAACTCAAAGTGATCAATTTGCCTCCGAATTGCATAGTTTCTATGACCGTAATCTCCATCTTGAACGCATTATATTAAGGAATTGAAATAATTATATTTTTTCATGGTATTCACTCTGTGGTAAGTTGGTTATGAGTTCCAAGTCTTCCTAAACTAATTTCTGTTCTTCTTCACTCTGGTTTTTGATACGGGTAACAATGTCACCAGTATGGATAATTGAATTTACTGATAGAAATTTCTACTTATTTGAGATAATATCGGCTAGATCTTGGAAAAGTTTTTTTTATTCAAGACGTCACGCTCCTGTCTAAGTATACCTTTATCATAATTCCGTATTTATCATTTTTTGAATATAAGAAAGCTTTTAGAATGATTTTTCGAATAAAATTTATGCAAATAACTGTTGCTTTTTATGTAATCTTGATAGAGTCAACTAGTTGTAAACAAGTTAAATGAATTCATTATTCAGATGAAAACAGCCTATCTATACGTCCGTGTAAGCACAGACGAACAAAAGAAAAAGGGATACTCTTTGCCGGAACAAGAGGATAGATTATTAAAATATTGCGATTATAATAGTATTAAAGTTTTAGGTATTTATCGAGAAGACTATTCGGCAAAAGATTTTAATCGGCCAGAATGGAAAAAGTTGCTTGCAATAGTCAGGCAGAAGCCAAGAGAAGATAAGAACATACTCTTTATTAAATGGGATCGATTCAGTCGGAATATAGAATATGCTTATGAAATGATAGGCTTGTTACGTAAATATAATACAACACCTATAGCGATTGACCAACCAATAGATCTTTCTGTTCCTGAAAGTACCGTTATGTTAGCTGTCTATCTATCGGTACCGGAAGCGGAGAACAGTAGGAGGGCCATGAACACCGCAAATGGAATTCGCCGCGCAAAACAAATGGGAAGATTTCCTGGAAAGGCTCCTTTAGGCTATATCAATATGAGCGATTTTGATGGAAGGAAAATAATCGTTCCTAAACAACCCGAAGCGAATATCATAAAGTGGGTTTTTCGTCAACTATCCAAGAACACCAATAAGATAGATTATATCCGAAAGATAGCTGATGCAAAAGGTTTAAAATGTTCACGCTCACATTTTTTTAGAATTATACGCAATCCGGCATATTGTGGCCTTATATCAATAAAGATTTCTTCAAAAGAGCAGCAAATGGTTAAAGGAATTCATGACCCCTTGATTTCTGAAGTATTGTTTAATGAGGTTCAGCGTATTATTACTAGGAAAAGAATAGTTACGTCTAAAACTAATGAATTGAATGAAACTTTTTATCTGAAAAGTTTTCTTCTATGTCCTATTTGCTACAAAAGGCTTTGTGGCAGCTTCTCTAAAGGCAAAACAAAAAGATATCCTTATTATCATTGTAATGCTAAATGTAAGACAAGAGTAAATGCGTTAACTCTTAACGACGCTTATTGTAGTGAACTTCAGAGCCTGCAGCTTTCTAAAAACGTGACTGAACTATTTAGTAGTATTTTGGAGGATTGTAATATAAATATAAAGAAAGCAGAAGATATACAGCAACGCAACATGCTAGTTCGAAGATTAAGGGATCAGGAGTTGCTACTCTCGCAGGCAAGAAAACTATTTGTAGCTTCTGTATTAGGAAATGATGACTACTACGCTATTAAAAGGGAATATCAAATCAATTCTCAAAGTATTAAAGGAGAACTTTCCAATGTAAATACTAAATTGGAAAACTATAAGAAGCATCGTGAGTTGATGTCAGTTTCGTTCATAGATGTTTTACAAGTATTTAAACATTTAGAAACTGCAGATAAGATGCATTTGGTCAGCCTAATACCACCTAATAGATTTGACTTGCAGAAGAGAAGTGTATCCTTGCATCTTGATAGTGCCTTATCAAAAATATTACTCCCAAAAATATCCGAAAAACAACAGCCATGAATTATATAGAAAAAAAGATCTCCACTAATAAAGCTATGGCGATATTAGCTAAAAATGGAATTCATGTAAATGAGAAAGAGACTGCTATTATATTAGATTTTTTATATTTAATGGCCAAATACTACAGCGTTGATCCATGTAGCTTGGATGCCGAATCCTTAAGGAGATATCGAACTCAGGAAAAATGGTAGGAGAGTGGCTACAAACCTCATTTTTTACGTCATCGATAACCAAAGACTAAATATTTTTGTTAAAATTTTCGAACTCTAAATGAACATGCTTTAATGTCTTGGTTCATAGTTTTTTATGGGTTTAAAAAAAGGAGACAGCTTCTGTTAAGTGTCTCCTTAAGTGGCGGAGGGAGTCGAACTTCGCTCGTAACTCTTTGATTTAATATCGATTAAGATTCTTGTTTTCACAAGGGTCTCGATTTGGTCTCGCTAAACATCTTCTTGATATTCCCTAATTCTTTTGCTTTGTAAAGATAGCGAAAAAAGGGGAGAGGTGTATGTTTAATGACCTGTATTATATATAGTACCCGTTCAAAAACTGTATGGCTTTACGATTGAATTAGAATCACGCTCGTATGAATCTTTTTTCTTTTACAGTATACTCTTTGATAGTACAGCTGTACGCCATTCTTTCGTTAAGGACTATAAAAGTCAGACCTGATTACAAATTGCTCCTCCGTTGTTGTTTAATCTACATTATTACTTTTTGTAATTTTCTATCAACGTGATTTGGGGAGATGAAACTGTAATTATATCTACCATCAGATTTTGTTCAATAATACTAAATTGTTGTAGTTTTTGCGTGTCCACATAGTCTATGTCTTCATATAGTTGTAAATCCATTTCTTCCCTCAAAAATTTTAAGTACCTCGTATCATTCATTTTATAAATGAAAAAACCATCAAAATTACTATCGGGCTGTAATCTTTGAAAGTCCTTTTCTTGCGTTAACATCTTATCCCTTATTTGAAAAGATACAAAATCTGCAAAAAAAATCTTGTAGGATATTTCCTCACTTGAATAGTGCTGTAGTACAAAGGAAATGTTTTCTCCTCGGGTTGATCTTATTAAAAGATCCAGAATTCCAAAATCACTAGAGCTGACTCTTCCTCCATATCTCTTGATAATATCATGTTTCAATTCTTGTAAACTTAAATTTTTTTCCATAATTAATCATTAAATCTGAATACGCCAATTTCCTTGTTGTTTCTTCTATAGCTTATTGAGCTTTTTCCTGTACTTTTAGAAAAAGGGTAATAAAAATATGTATCTGAACCAGATACCAACCGTAATCTTCCATCTCCATACTCTACCCATGTACCGCCGTGTTTTTGTTGTATCATTGCGCGAATTTGCGAAGGAGTATAATTATAGATTGTTATGCTGACTTTCTTTGTATTTCGAATTGTTGTAGAACGGAATGAAATACTCTTTGTATTAACTCCAATTCCATATAAAACATGTGTAATATAAACATAATATGATGGATCTCTTATAGCATCGATCCATGAATTGGTTACACCATGGAAAAAATCTCCTGCTGCAAGCTGTATTTGAGAAGTAGAAGGAATACCGTTTAAATAGAAGGCATTTGAAGCTGCTTTGTAGAGAGTATAATTACTTTTAAACATGCTTAATGCATCTGCTCTTATTATGTACTCTATTCCTCTATTTTGGTTTCTTGTAGCGGTATAGAATTTTAGCAAACTATTTGAATCATAGTGAGGGGTTAATGTGAATTCGCCAACTTTAATAGAATTTGATGCAACAGAATAAACACTTGAATTTAATATCTTACTATTTTTGTAGACTGAAATTAGATAAAACTCGATAGGATCACCTGTTATGTCATTTTGTAGATTGTTAAGTACACTATTAAATTCTGATTGAGCGAAAGGATCCGTTATACCTATTGCGGAGTAATTTGATGGTACTGTAGGGACATTTGTTTCTACTATTATGTCATCGTCAAAGTCACTTGTAACTCCATTAATAAAAATGAGCTCAAAATCTTCCCAAGTAATATTTCCACTTGTAAGTTCTTTAATTGCCCAAGTAGCTAATTCAAGTTTAGCTACTTCAATTTCATTTTCTATTGCATTTCCTGTGGGGCTTATGTTATACTCTCCTGATGTTATAAAATCTAGTATCTTGTCAGTAATCGTTTCATTTGATGCAAGAAACGTAGCCTCTTGATTCGTCAATGTAATAAACTCGCCAAGCAATTGTGTCTTTGTTAATGGGTCTATAGGTATAACATTAGAAAAGTAATCTTGACATTGCATAAATTCTTCATGACTTTGAAAACCTTCTCCAGTATAACATTGAGCAAAAGGAACGTCTGGCGGATAATTGCCTGGATCGGTACTAGGACCTCCAGGACCACCTCCAGGACTACCGCCTCCGCCACCACCACCACCTCCGTTACCGCCTCCGCTACCACCCCAACACTGCTGTACTATTGTAGTCGTTACGTAAGTGTGGTAGAATCGCATAGGTGGGCTACAATTAGTTCCGTCGCAATCGCAATTATGATCTACCGTATGCCCAGGGCCACCTGTACAAGGTATATCTAAAACGTCTGTTTTATATTGTGATACAAGAACGTCCATACATTCTACATCACCTCCTGGATTGGTAGAAGCAAGTTTATTTATCGGACCACGATCTTTACTGAGATTAATAGAGAATTTACTTTTACTTTTAAAGTCGTAGAAGGAAATACTTCCATTGACCTTTAATCGTTTATTTGATGTTATCCATTCAGTGGGGGATATTCTTATTGTACTAAAGTGAATTTCGTTGTCCTTTAAAGTGACAGATAAAAAATTGAGTTGTTCGTACGGGACGTTTTTCTTACCTCCAATGTTAATAAACGCATTTTTAAAGCGAATCGGAACGTATATGCTTGATGAATGACGAAATGCTCCATCCCATAAGGGCGTTAAATTAGTATTTTCCTTATTAAAGCTTAAGTCAATACCACTTTTCTCAAATTTAGACTTTATAATCTCAATATCTAGTTTATCATTCTGATGAAGAGAACCATTTAAGTAATAGTCTTTACTGCATCCTGAAAGGAGGATAAATACCAGACAAAAAAGAGTCTGGCAAATCTTTTTGGTGATTTTCATAATAAAAAAATTGGTTAGTATTCTAAACATAGTTATTAAATGTTTGATTATCAATTAATAATAGTTTTTGATTCTTTTCTACTTCATACATCCTCCATTGTGTAAATTATTTTATAGTTTATTTTCTTGCATATTGATGGTCTAAAGGCATTAAATGCTGTTATTGTTAAAGCATAGCTATATTAAGTTTTTTGGAATACGGGTTTCCGTAAAATTTTCTCCAGAAAAAAAAGTATTCTTCGCATATGTCCGAAAAGGCAAATGATTAATTATTTTGTATGGTATATATTGGAGAATATCCTAAGAACCCAAACACTCAAGGTTGGGAGCAGTTCAATGCGAGTAAGAGTGCGATGTTATCGGCATTTGATCAGGCAATTGTGAGGTCGAAAGGCAGAAAGGTACAGACTGAGCATGGAAAGGTGGCTGAAGCGGAATTTAGGAAATGGTTGTCTGATTTTTTACCGAAAAAGTATGGTGTTACTTCTGGCTTTATAATTTCGCAAGGGTTAGGAGAGGCTGCGACGACCCCTCATTTTGATGTTATTATTTATGACATACTTGAGTCTCCGGTTCTATGGATTGAGGAAAATCCTGATAGTTCTATGAACGGTCAGTCTCGAGCAATACCTGCTGAATATGTGAAGGCTGTTTTCGAAGTTAAATCGCGGTTCAATGCGCAAAATGTCAAAAATGCCATTAACCATATAGGTGAGTTAGAAATTTTACTTTCTGGCCAGAATCCCGATCCAGACGGCTATAACTTGTTTTTACCAAAAGATTTCTTTTGGTCCCTCGTATTTTTTGACTTCAAAATAGGAGACCGAGGTAAGTTATCGTCATTGAACAATTTTTTAGATGGATTAAAGTTTCGTGGAATAGCCCCATCTGTGATTTTGCGATATGAGGGTTTTGAAAATGAAGTGTTAACAGGTAGTGTCGAACTTTTTTTGAATAAACAAAAAGATGAAGCAATTGCCGATGTATCTTCTTCTCAGTTTGAATTTAATGATCTAAATGCCTCTTTTGTATTATGCTTTACGGAAGAAAATTTTTCTCGTTTTGCATTTTCAACTTTACGACTTCTTAATCCTAATTTAGGTTATTCTAACTATGTTAGAGGTTCGTCTAATTCTGAATTTGTTTAACAATTTTAAGTGTTTATTATTAGGTGTTTATAGAAGTGTTTTGACGAATTCAATGCTATTTGGGTTTAAATATTTGGTAAAGTGTAAAATTCGGATCGTTTATTTTTAACAAGATAAAATTTCAATATTATGATTGTCTGTCATTATGATTTAGAGGTGCTGTTCAGTAATTACAAGAATTTACTTCAAGAGCGTTTGGACCGATATCGCTTGTTGCATATCTGTGAAGACTCGGTTAGATATGATTTTTTCTCCGCCCTGATAGAAACTTATGGGTTAAGACCATCACAAATACAGATTGAGGTGCCAATAAATGAAAAGTGCTTTAATTCTCGAAATAATGATAAAGCTTTTCGCAAGGAAAAGCCATTAATTGACTTAGTCGTTAAGGAGGAGTTTTTAAATATTTCGGCTGAGTTTGGCTTGTTCCGGCAAAATAGTAATGAAGATGGTACTATCAATCAGACATATCGTACTGTTAAGATGTTAAACGATATGATTAGGGTGTCTTTAGAAGCAAATTTTACAGGCACTAGAGGGTTCTTCATATGTGTTGCCGATCATAAAATGCTTGGTCATCAAATGAACAGTAAAATAATTGATAGTTTTCCATCTAACTATTATATAACCACTGCGCTTATAGAGCATCAGCTTAAACAAAAGACAAATAATTTTGATCACCGTTTTCTTCAGATTTTTAAGAACGAGGGAAGAAATATCGTTAGTAAGTTGATTTTTGATGAGTCGTTGAAAGCTAAGTTGGTTATGCATGAAACTAAGCTTCTTATTTGGGAAGTCTATTTAGAGTAGGTGATTGTAGATTTAAGATAAGCATATAATATTTATCCCCAAATACTCACTTACCTCATGTACCGTAAGCAAATAATGCTTTTCCTTACCTAGCTTTTTCTAAATGGTGTTGTAGACACGGAGGATTTGCCTATAGCTTTTACCTGTTATAAGCGCAATGTCTTTGGGATAAACGCAGATTCTTTTCATACTCTATATACCCTTTATCTTAGGAGGTGATGCGCTTGATTATGGTAGAGGGTGTGGGTTTTTTTAATAAGATTTAGAGTAGCGACCATTCACATGTTCCTTTACTGTGTTGTTTAGATGTTAAAAGACTTTAATTGAATACCTTCTGCTGTTTTCCATTCTAAAGGGCCACTTGCTGATCTTGCTAATGTTGCTGTTGCTGCTCGCGATGATGATGTGAAAATATAATCTTTGGTTAATCTGTAGTAGTCCCCTTCAATTTTTAAGATGCCTTCTGATAACATTTTCTGTCTTTCCGAGCTAATACTATTAGTTAGTGATGGTTGCTCATTTGCCATTAGAAGAGAGTCTTTATATATGATAAAACCTTCTGTTGATGGGCTGCCTTTACTGTCTGCTCCGGCTCCATTACGACAGTAGAATATTTGATTTTGGACTGCGTTGTCTTCGATCGTTTCCTCTAATGCTTCAAAGAGTTTATGCCCTAAGGTAGCCGTTAGAACTTTTACATGTGCAAGAAATTCTTCTAGCTCGGCTTGTTCGGCTTCTGATAATTCGGATCGGGTAGGAGTGTTCTGATTAATAGAGTATCGACCTGCTTTTATCGCCAACTCATGCAATCGATTTTCCAGATACTTTATACTGGCCTTGTTTAGATATTTGTCTTTGCTTCCAAAGAATATAGCTTCATTCCAGAAATCTTTATTTGCAATTTGTTGTAGTAAGCGGTCGGCAACAACCTCTGCTTCGCCGATATAGGCTGCGTCTTCGTTGTTTTCTCCTTTACCTATCAAGAGGTGTTGGAAGAAAAAGGTATTAAACAAACTTGGTTATCAGAAAAGCTCAGTAAAAGTTACTGAAGAAAATTATTTAAATTTCATTAGACGCCCTGCTTTAAATGGATTTCTTTCAGGATCGCTTTTGGCACAAGCGGAAATTCAGGCTAAATGTTATTCAATTTAGTCTTAAATTATATAATGGAGGGCAAAAGAGATTCCGAATCCAGTCAAGAATTATTTAATGATCTTTCACAGCTTATAAAAAGAAGCTCTCTCCCGATGGTTTTACAAGTTAACTGTCCTCTCATTATTCTATGTTCGACAGTGATCATTTAACTACGCTCGTTTTCCGTATTTCCTAAAAGAAGTAATAAACTGATAAATAAAAAAACCAAAGACAAGTTTTCCTAGATAGTCAATCAGTAGTGTCCATACTGTAAACTCTTCCTTGCCGACCAGAAAATCTATCCGATGAGTGATGTCGATGAAAGAAAAATAGTAACCTATTAAAGTTGGATCGAAGTCTTCCGAATTAAATATTCTTCCAATACTCCCAAGATATAATATGTATAATATAATGGAGAAAATGATAAATCCGACAAACGGCCTCTTAACAGATAAAGCGTGATTATTAGACCAGCTATTTATTTTAAGTATTAGCCTATCACTCCATGAAATGCTTTTGATTTGCCTCAAAGCATCATGGGCCATTGCCTGGAATTTTTGTGATTCATAGTAATTCCCCCTTTCTTCTACTGCCTTTTTCAACTGTAGAAATATCTCATATTGGGCCTTGTCGTAGTTTTTGGGCTTCCTGTCAGGATAGTGGACATTCTCAATCTCAACAAACTTTGAGAATGTTTTATAATCTTCCGGAAAATCACAGGAAGTAAATATCGCCTTTGAAAACTTTGTCCGGTAAAATGAAATGATTGGATAACTATCAAAAGAAACGTTATCAAATTCTACTCCGTCAAGCTTGCTGTTATGGATGCCGATCTTATTCTCTTTATCAGATAATATTATCGGTTCTATACTGTAAAACGAGACATTACCATCAGGAGAGAAATTGTAAATATACCAACTATTTATCCGTGTATTCTCCACAGAGACGTTACCATTAGGACTACCAGAAATAGAAAATGCTTCAAGCGACGTGCCTTTGATTTTTGTTTCTATATGATCTGTTCCCGGTTCATATGCAATGGTGACTTCGGGTTTGAATTGCTCTTCCTGATAGTCAAAATTTGAACTTAGATGAAAAACTTTCGGATTGTAAACATGGTATCTTATCGGTTTATTTACGATTTCATGCACGTTCATTTGCAGAAATCCCGTCAATAGAATACTCCAGTGATTTGTTTCAAAATTTTCTCTTGTATAGCTGATTTGAACTTTAGGTACGTTAATTACAAACATACTGGACAGAGTAAGGCAATTGTTAAAATCAAGAGCAATTAAATTCTTATGCTCAATTTTTCCGGAAACTAATGAGCCATAAAATCCAACTGTAATATTTTTAGTTGTGATATTTTCTATTTCTATATTTGGCAGAATACAGGAAAAAAAAGCAATGGAAATTTGTTTAAATTCTATTTCTTCCTCATTTACTATTGTTAACCTTTCAAAAAAGCAATTGTAAAAAGGTAGTACAACTGTCCCATCACGAAATGCGACACTTTCAAAGTTAGCGCTAGTCAATCGGATCGTTACATGACCGCCGGTCAAATCACGTTGAGCTAAATAAGGGGTTACTTGTATTGGCTCCATAAGCAGCTAATTTGTTTTTTTCAACAAAAAAGTAAAAGTCTTAAATTTCATCTTGAATATTTCCCTTACTAACCTGATGTCCTGAAATCATATTCAGTCCCTCTGTCGCAGACAAGCTACGTTTATCAATGAGGTATTTTTCGATTTCACAGGCATTTTTTTGAGTCCGGCCAGCGGCACACACAACATGGTACGATCCCGTTAAAATATTATCACCCAGGTGCGAGCCGTTGAACAATTCGTATATCCTTGCCTTGATGCTTTCACCAAACAACTTTGGAAATTTCCGTTGCGACTTACCTTTTACAGCTAACCGGACATGTTCATTGAACCGCTTCATCCATCCCCTTTTGGTAATTCCATAATAGACAAATGTTTTATCATCATTGATTTGTAGTGCATGAAGATAAACCATGTAAGTGCCCTTTAATGGCGCAGCCCCTTTCAATGTATATCTTAATGGAATTTCAATTCTCTGTGGAATGTTTAACGTAGGGGAATGCAAATTGATATGCAACATCGGTGGCAAATCGTTGCAGTTATTGGACTTCAGAACAGCAGCAGGTGTTAAAGGTTTACCCGATACATCATATTTGTCAAAGCTGACAATGATCTGGGGACCGATAGTTTGCAAAGTAGATTCCAGGCCTTCATGCTGGTTCTGGGTTATGATAGTATTGATCAGGCCATCTTGGTCATTTAACTTTGCCAGTACCTGGTCAATGACTTCCATATCCCGCTCGTTCAGTGTAAGTCCTTGACACAAGTATCGGAAGTTCGGCTCGTTTAAAAATTGGAGATGAATTTTAGTTTCCATTTTATAATATAGGATCAGAAAAATAAGATTGTCAATTAACCGCCTTCAACCGGTCTTTCTTCTATAAAAGATTTGATGAATTCAGCCGTGCTTATTTCACCTCGGAACCATTTGATAAAAAGCTTATGGCGCTCCTTAATAGAAGCATGATCCCCTTTATGTCCAATTAAAGTTCTTGGAATCCATTCGGCACTTGCTAAAGCCTTTTCCAATTGAACTTCCGTCGATGACCTTATTAGATTTGAGAAATTCCAGATGGATGATTTTTTAGCATAGTACCCAACGTCTAAGTAATCAAACAGCCGTGATAGAAATGTAGCCGTTTGTATATCAAGTCCTTTATGATCTTTTACTGACAAGAGTATTGGCAATAGATTTGTCGACTCGTCCTGTTTTAAATAAGCATATTGTGTTACTAAACAATGCTGTTTTGCAACACAGACGCAAGTAATTTCATGATATAAATACAATATATCCCTGGTCATTTCTGATTTTAGCGAGTCTACATAATAAGGCTTGTTATAAAAATCATCAATTACTTCCGAAATGCTACTGGCATTCACATATTCGCTGCTAAAAGCAAATATGCCTTTGAATATTGGAAGATTAGTACTTAGAAACCCTGGTAGAGAAATCTCATGAAACATTTCCAGTGCTTCGAATAGATTCGTCGCGTTCAAATTGGTTTTCACTTCAATAACAGCCCTAACAGCTTCCTGCTGTATGACTACTAAATCTCCTTCACTGAAGGTAGGAGAGAAATTAAGTGAGTCGTATATTATTATGTCCAATTGTCGTGAGAAACCTTCGATAAATCCGGTCGCTACTGAAAACATCGATGGCAAATATTTTCGCAACAAATCTCTTAGTATGAATTCACGATAATTACCGACCGTTTGGCCATGTGAAACAAGCAATGAAATTTTGTCACTTTTTATCTTCAGTTCCTCCGCCAGAGATCCATAATAAAGCTTACTGTTTTCTTGTTGAATCTTCAATTTTGAAAACGATAAGTATTCTCCTGACTGTAACGATTTGTACGTAAATATCAAATTATTTGCTGTCAACGTGGTTAATGAAGCTGTAGCGATGTCCGTTTTAATATTATGTTCGGTTTCCAAGTGCGTCGCAATGTCAACAAAAGATGCAGAATAATTTTTTGCACGTAAAAAATCATTAACTATAGATAGGATTTTCATGTAAAACGCGTAATATTCATCAAGTTCTTTTCTGTGTTCACGAAATCCCGAAAAAAAAGGAAAGAACGGGCCGTTATATTCTTCAATGGGCTTCTTAACAAAAGCAGCAGTTTCGTCGTCTATATATGTGGCGTATAGTCTATTGTTTTCCTTGTCAATATATGCCTGTAAAACTTTAACATCGCGATAAGAGCAACTTAAATCAACAAACATCTCTCCAGGAATAGGTGTATAATCAAATTTCATTTTTGAATATAACCAAATTTTGTCTGATTATTTTTATCGCTTATAATCTAATAGTCGAAATGTTATCCTTAATTAAGAACAACATAAATATTGTGTATCGTGGTAAGACTGATTATTTCTAACCATGGCAAATCTGAATAGCTTTCTTGCAAAGAAAACATATGATAACCTCTCGGAAGAGGGGTTACGATCTTCCCAAATAGAAGAAGCAACTTTCACTACATTATCTAAAACAGGTAAAATGCAGTTAAAAAATGGTAAGTCTTCATTATTACTCCATTATTGTTTAACAATAGGGGGGCTTGACAAGATTAAATGACAAATATATCTAATTAATAGTTGGTCGTAGAACTTAGTTTATTATGATATTTTGTAATCTAAAATTAAATAAATTTAGTTAATTAGACTTTTTTGAAAGTTAGATTTGAAATTATTTTAATTCTTTTTAAAAGCGGGTGTTTTGTCTTTATTGCTTTAATTATCAATTGTAGTGATTTAGATAAATGCAGATTCTTTTCATACTCTATATACCCTTTATCTTAGGAGTTGGTATGCTTCATCACTAGTTCGGGAATAGGATTCGTCTAGAAGTCAAATATATTGTGCGTTCGGTTAGTAAATTTTTATGGCGAGCGTCTCTTTCTGTACATCTGGTGCCATTACGGCCAGATGGTACGGGTAGGTTTGTTTTGTTGTGCTTGAATACTGATTTTAAGGCGAAGCTGTGTGGAAATGGCTTTGATTAAACGACAGTAAAGATGGCAAAACAATCAGGAATTATTAAGTTAAAGGGTACGATCGGAGATATTACTTTTTATAAGAGCCAGGATGGATATCTGGCTCGAGAGAAAGGTGGGGTAGACCGTGCTCGTATTATGAGTGACCCGAAGTTTCAGCGTACGCGGGAGAATGCAGCTGAATTTGGGCAGGCTGGAAAAGCGAGTAAGCTTCTTTTTGGAGCGCTGCGTCCAGTGATCCGGCGCGCTAAGGATGGTCGAGCGTTTTCGCGTTTGGTTCGGGAGATGTTGAAGGTGATTCAGTCAAATCCGGTGGAGCGTCGTGGTGAACGTTCGCTGACGGGAGGTGACTTGACGTTGTTAAGAGGTTTTGACTTTAATAGAAATGCGCCTTTGTCTACCACATTTTATGCGCCCAGTACATGGGCGATAGATCGAACGGCTGGAACGGCTGTGGTGGAGGTTCCGGAATTCAATCCGATGGATCTTCTGTCCTCACCTCGGGGCACTACGCATTTTAGATTTATCTCGGCTGTTGTTGGTATAGATTTCTATACCGAGGAGTTCAGTCTAGCGCAAGAACACAGTGTGGAGTTGTTTTATGAAAGTGACCTTGTTCCTACTGTTACGCATAGATTTGATATTAGTGGCCCTCTGTTTGAGCGCACGTGCTTTTTAGTGTTCGGGGTGGAGTTTTTGCAGGAGGTTAATGGTATGTATTATTCGCTGAACAATGGTTCTTATAACCCGTTGAACGTGGTGGTAGTCGGAACTTAATGGGATGCGTGTAGCGTTGTTGCGGAAATATGGTGCCGGGGGTACGAATGGCGAACTGTTCGTTGATAGTACTTTTGTGTGCTATACGATTGAATTACCTTGGTTGGATAATAAGCGGAGTATTTCGTGTATCCCGGAGGGTCGTTATTTGTTGGCGAAGCGGTATAGCAAGCGTTTTGCGTGGCATGTTTGGGTGCAGGATGTTCCGGGTAGGAGTGGTATTTTGTTTCATCCGGCCAATACGGCATCGAAGGAGTTGCGTGGTTGTATTGCACCGGTTACGCTTTTGTTGGGGCTGGGTAGGGGTAGCTCGTCTCGTGCTGCTTTTCGTAAGTTCCGCAAGTAGGTTTATGATGCGATCGATGCGGGTGATGAGGTTGTTTTGGTGATTGAAAAGATGGAGGTGTAGAATGAATATTGTTGATCGGGTGAAGGCGCCTAAGCCGAAGCTTTTTCGGGTATTGCGTAGTGTTGGTTTGGCGTTGGCTGCTGTTGGTGGGGTGCTTATTACTGCGCCTGTGGCTTTGCCGGCGGCGGTGGTGACTCTTGGTGGTTATTTGACTGTTTCGGGTGCTGTTCTTTCGGCTGTTTGCCAGGTTACGGTGGATGATAATACTCAAAATAAGAAGATGAAGTAGTGTGGGCTTCGTCGGGTTAATCCGGTAGGATTTTAATTTTGCGTACCTTTATGATATTAAGATATTTAAATAGAGTTGTGGTGGCTTTGTTTGTTTATGAAAGCTCGACGTTGGTCGGGCTTTTTTTGTGTGTAGACTGGAGGTAATATTCTCTTAAAAGAAAAGGAAAAAAGAAAGCTGCCTTTCAATGGATGTTTGGCCAATTAGGCAAGTTCTTTTCTGGACTTGCTGTTTGGTCTTCATCCATTATCTTTCGGCTCTTTTTTGATTTTTACTGGGGTGTTTGTTGTTGCCGTTTATAGGGTAGTTGTGGATAGGTTGGGTAGGCGCTTTATTCCGGCTGGCGCCGGGGCTGCAATGAGCGTAGCGGGTTGCGGACCTGGGGCCAAGCGCTAGCGAGCCGACTGCGAGTTGAGCGAGGGTGGCGGCCCCAGGTGGTGCGTTAGCACTGGGGACGGCATATGTAGCGGTGGGTGGTTGGCGGTATTTTTGATGTGCGTTGGGTTTTGCGAGTGGGGTTTGTGGTGGGTAATGTGTGTTGGGTTTGCAAAAATGGTGACAACCGAAAGTGCCGCTACACAAGGTGGCTAGGCATGGCTTGGGTGGTGCGGCTTTTGGGTTTGCCTATGGACACCGCAGCGGGAGCGATCCGCAGGTGAGCTTTATACGGGGCGTCGATGGACTGCGCTGTTTTTGCACTGAACTGAATGGAGCGTAGTGGAATGGGTTTTGTGCAAAGGTAGCGGGGGACAGTGGAGACGCCTATGAGGAGGTTGACCGAGTGGCAAGGATGGTGACAATCTGCGTAGCACCCGCAGGGCAAAGGGGCGCTCTAGCACATTTTAAGAAATTGGCATGGGTGATAGAGGGCCTCTTTGGATTGGCGCCATGCTTTGCTGAGGGAAACCGAGGAATGCCTTATAACCTTACAACTAATTTTCTAGGACTAGCGAGTTTACAATATGCTAAGATGTTTTTTAAAGATCTTGGAGTTGGCTTGCGTATTTCGTATAATTAGTATAGAAAAGTATTTAAAGCTAAATACTCGAATTAAAGTTCGCCAAATAATGATTTAGATCCGTAGCTTATAAAATATCTTTTGAGTAATATTAGCTGTTATCAATAATGAGGAAATTTATATTTATTAGTTTATTCATGGTTTTGGGAATGTTGCAATCTTTTTGTCAAGAGGGTTACAAGAGTTTTAAAGTCCATGAAAATAGGTATGGAAAATACATTACTATAGGTAATGGTAATAATACTTTGTTCGAGAAATATGAGCTTAATGATTCGGTACAAGATCCCAACATCTTCAAGACGACGTATCGCGATGAATTAGGTGTTATTTTATCACGGTACTTGGCTCGTACTATGGATGGCAATAGTATTAATAAGGATCAAAATCTTTATTTAGATCTGTATTTTGATCCGAAGACGTTCACGGTGAAAGAAGTATATTTTGTATCACGGAATATTGAGCTCTGTAAAGTTATCGATATAGAACGATTGGGTGAGTTAGAGAAAGAGATTAAAAAAGATATACAAACTACGACAAACACACGGTGGATTAATGAGATTGAAACGAATAGGCAATTAAATAATTCTGTTTTTGTTAGACATCTGATAGGTTTTAGTGTACTTCAATTGTATAGGGTACACAAGGGGGAGCTTGATAAGAAGGAGATTGCTTCTTTCTAGATAGTTTATTTGTTTTAGATCAATTTCTATACTGAAGTAACAGACTCCAAGAGATTAGATGTCTCTTGGAGTCTGTTGTCTTTACTTTTTATATATTATTTGAAGATCTTTCTTTTTGCTTTAGTTATGCTGTAATTTTGTACATGTATTTGCTTTTTTGGGAGGTAGAAGTTTTCGGATAGGCGTGATGCTATGCTGAGGGAAACCGAGGAATGTCTTATTTTCCAATTTTTAATTTCATCATTATATCGGTTTGTTCGTCATCTCCCAGTTTGAAGATGTGTTTATCAAATTCAACAAAACCATTTTTTTTGTAAAAGCTGATCGCTCTCGGGTT
>NZ_FXAU01000009.1 GCF_900177625.1 Sphingobacterium psychroaquaticum | reverse complement strand
CGGCATTACCTGTGTTGACATACAGCTATGAGGGCTTGGTCAATGGCGATACCAAACCGGCGACTTTACCAACGATCGCTACGACAGCCAGCACTACTTCTGCTGTAGGCAACTATCCGATCACCTTAACGGGAGGTTTGGATGCAAACTATACTGTTACGCATGTCAATAATACATTGACGGTTGGCAAGGCTGGTTTAACGATCACGGCGGATGCAAAATCTAAAGTATATGGCGCAGCATTACCTGTGTTGACATACAGCTATGAGGGCTTGGTCAATGGCGATACCAAACCAGCGACCTTACCAACGATCGCTACGACAGCCAGTACTTCTTCTGCTGTAGGGAACTATCCGATCACCTTAACGGGAGGCTCGGATGCAAACTATACTGTTACGCATGTCAATAATACATTGACGGTTGGCAAAGCGGAGATAAAGGTCACTGCCGAAGCTAGAACGAAGGTATACGGTACTGGAGAGCCCGTATTAACATATCAGGTTGTGGGCTTAGTTAATAACGATAGTCGTGCTATTTTTACCGGTAACCTAACTCGTGCCGAAGGAGAGAACGTCGGTACGTATAGCATCTTTAAAGGAAGCTTGGATCCCGGTACAAACTACACGATGAGCTATACCGGTGCAAACTTTAGCATTAGCAAAGCTCCAATTACGGGCGTTGCTTTAGCAGACAAAACATTCACGTACGACGGTACGACGAAATCGTTGAATCTTACAGGAGCATTACCGGCGGGTGCTGTGGTAAACTATACGAATAATGGACAGATCAATGCGGGTATGTACCGTGTGAAAGCGGATATTCCGGAGACGATGAACTATTCTGGAGCAAGTTATTCGGCGACCTTACTGATCCAGAAAGCGAAACAGACGATTAGCTTCGCATCACCAGGTACATTGGGTAGAAATGCCGGCACAGTAAAACTGGATGTAAGATCTACTTCGGGACTTCCGATTACCTTATCCGTTGATGACCCCTTGGTCGCTACACTATCAGGTACGGATTTGCAGGTGCATCGTTTGGGAACCGTGACAATTACTGCCGCACAGGCCGGCGATGGAAATTATGAACCTGCAGCAGTCGTCGATATCACGATCCAGATAGCAGCAGCAGCGGACGCCAAGCTGCCGATTCTTGTTCACCAAGCGGTATCACCAAACGGAGATGGTATCAACGAGTTTCTGATCATAGAAGGTATTCGGGATTATCCGGACAACAAAGTCACAATCTTTAATAAGAACGGGGTCGTACTTTCGGAAATCGTGGGCTACGACAATAGGGATAAGGTCTTTACGGGACAATATCATGCCGATGGCACTTACTATTATTACGTGGATGTTAAGGATAGCAACGGGGTTTGGAAAAGGGAAAAGGGATTTTTTGTGATAAAGAGATAAGATAATTAAGTAGTAAAGTATATCGTCTGAAGGGTAAAGCCAATAGCAAAAAAAAAATGAAAAAAATAAATATAATAATGATGAGCCTGTTGTTCTTACTGCCTTTGTGCAGTAGGGCACAGCACGGGGTGAGTTATAACCAGTTTGGGCAGTTGCGGAATTCATTTAACTCCTCTTTGAGCACCATGGATGAGCGGGGCGCTTTCGCGATGCTGGGACGGACGCAATGGGTAGGCGTGGATGGTGCGCCGAAATCCCTATGGGCTACAGGACATGGCACAATAGGCAAACTGGGGCTTGCCGTAGGAGGTGATGTCAAACATGCTACCCTAGGGGTGGTTAAGGAGTCCGAGCTGACGGCCTATGTGGCCAAAGCGGTACAGCTATCAGAAAGTGAATACTTGAGTCTTTCCATGGGAGGAGGTGTATTGTTCTACAATGGGAACTTCAGTCAGCTGGATGGTACGGATGTCGCCTTCCGAGATAATGTGCGGGAGACGGCAGGGGTATTGAGTGTGAGTACATCCTACTATAAAAAGGATAAGTATTATGTTGGAGTCTCCATGCCTCGATTTTCGCTAAACCGCGGTAACAAGCGGGAATATGAGTTTCGTAATGTGTATTATATCACAGCGGGTGCATTGTTCCACTTAGATAACACTTTTGCGCTTCGTCCTTCTTTTCTAGTGAGCCACATGGATGATATGACGCCTCGCTATGACTTCAGTGCGTTGGTATTTATGGGGTCCAAAATAGGCTTTGGGATGGGGGTACAGAATCAGGGAGATCTGTCTGGTTTAGTACAGTTGAATTTTGGTAATTTTGGTTTAGGTTATAGTTACCAGTTCAGCCCAAAAAGTAATACGTTGAACCAACGGATATCGAACAATACGCATGAGGTGGGGTTACGCTACCGTGTAGGCGGAATCGGCTTGCTATAGTGGCACGATAGTAACAGTAAGGTTGAAAACCCCAATTTTACAAATATTTTAAAACAGTATACTATTAACGCTAGACAACGCTAATAATTGAAGATACAGAAAGCCTTCCTGAATTAATTTGGGAAGGCTTTTTTTGTTATATTTCTTTAATAGGATCAATATGACAATTAATTGTCGTTTTATAAGTGTTTCATTTGTTTTTAAGTTTAAACACAAAATTTAATTCTGTTTTGTCGGTTTAAATATCTATATTAATCTGATTAACGGATTTTTATGAGGCGATGGATAGTAATGCTCTTCGTGATATCCGTCGAATTATCTGCCCAAGAATTTTCTCCTGCTCCATTTTTAGGCATGGGAAACACTGCAATCGCGCAAGAGGGATTATTCTCTCTGGCTGGTAATCCGTCCGGATTAAGTCTGCTCGCACATCCACAAATAGCGAGTGCATACCAGCAACATTTTATGTCCAGTGATCTTGCTACACAAGCGCTCTTATTTGGTATGCCCGTTATGAAACAAACGGCACTCGGTTTTGCTGTTACAAACTATGGCATTTATGGGGTTGCAAGCTTTATGCAGAGTGGAATCTCTGTCGCACGTGCTTTTGGTGAACAAATACGTACTTCCGTTACTGTAAATTATCATCAATATACGATTACTAGATATAGTGCGCAGCGAAGTTTATCCGCCGACTTAGGGTTTATTTATAAATTTTCTGAACATGTTTCTGGTGGTTTATTTTATAAAAATATTAATGATGCACGTTTTAATACCGAGATAGACCAACGTATTGCACGTACGTTGGGGATTGGATTTACTTTTCATTTTTCTGATGAGTTGTTGTTAGGCGGAGATATTGTACATATGTTTCCCAAACAAATGCAGTATCGTGGCGGTTTATCCTACGGCTTCCATCCCCATTTTATTGTTCGATTTGGTGCGCTATCTAATCCCATTCAATACACCGCAGGTGCAGGCTTTAAGCACAGAAGTTGGCAATTTGATTTTGCCACCCTCTTTCATAGCAAGTTAGGATCTTCACCGCAACTTTCATTGGCTTATGCTTTTTAGATCTCTTTTGCTAAGCTGCAGTTTTGTTCTAATCGTGCTCTCGTTAAGCGGACAAGAGTTGGCTGAAATCGAGGAAATGTTACTTGCAGAAATTGTGGAAGAGCTCGAAGAGGATGTTGACGTTAGTGAAGTCATCGAACGTTTACGCTTTTATCGGAAGTATCCGTTGGATCTCAATCGGGTCAATGAACAGCAATTGGCCGCCCTTCTATTTTTATCCCCCGCGCAGGTTCAAAGTATTTTACGTCATCGCGCATGGAGTGGCGCCTTTATTTCCGTCTTGGAGCTACAAGCCGTTGAGGGCTTGGATGCATTGACGCAGGAACGTTTGTTGCCATTTGTTACTGTTGGTTCGCCGGACATCTTCAGCGGACTTACGTTTAAAAATCTGCTATCGGAAAGCGAGCAAAATATAATGTTGCGTTATGATCGCGTACTAGAACCTAAGCGGGGTTACCTGATTGTTGATACTACGCGATCACGCTATCTGGGAGATGCCAATGCCTATTTGGTGCGCTATCGACTGAATTATCGGGATCAGATCCGTATTGCTGTGAATGCTAAAAAGGACGCTGGCGAACCATTTTTTCGCGAAAAGCAACGTTATGGTTTTGACCACTACGGTGTAAGCATTTATGTAAAAGGGCGCAAACGTATCGAAGGCATGGTCGTGGGAGACTATGCGTTACAAGTAGGACAAGGGTTGGTTATTTGGAATGGACTGAGCTTTGGTAAGGGCGCTATGATAACCAGCAGTGCACGGCAGGGGATGGGTTTACGACCATATACATCCGTGAATTCCTATAATTTCTTACGTGGTATTTCAGCGCATATTCGTTTCCGTGAAATGAGCTTAACGCCTTTTATATCGCTCCGTAAATTAAGTGGTAATCTGGAACCGGCTGAGACGGGCAATATTATTAAGAGCATTTCTACGACAGGGTTACACCGTACCCCGACAGAGCAGCGTTATCGCCATGCTATAACCCAAACTATTTCAGGAATAAACCTGGACTATAGGCGGGGGCGACTAAAGGTAGGTTTAATTGGTATGTACACCGGTTTTAACGGTCGGCTAGATCCTGCAGATATACTGCGTAATCGATTTGCTTTTCGCGGCCAACATCTTCTAAATACAGGGGTTAATTTTCAGTTTACTTATAGCAACCTCTATGTTTACGGTGAGACGGCGCATCAGTTGCAAAAAGGCTGGGCGACGAACCATGGTGTGATCGTCAGTGCACATCCCAAAGTATCATTCTTCGCCAATTATCGCGATTACCAACGTGATTATTATGCTTTTTTTGCGCAATCCTTAGGGGAGGGATCTCGTGTTACGAACGAACGTGGCTTGTATTCCGGTATGGTTTATCATCCTAGTCGGCAAATCGAATGGCTTACATATGTGGATATGTTTCGCTTCCCCTGGTTACGTTTTCGGGTAGATGCCCCCAGTAGTGGTATTGATTTTTTATCACAGTTTACTTTCCGTTGGTATAAAGTGGGGCGTTTGAGCATCCGCTATCGTTATCGGGAACGGCCGCAAAATATGACAGGTGAGGAACCTGAAAATACGGTCGTGGGGACACAACGTAGGCAATTGCGTATTGACTTTCGTTATCGGCTTAGTGCGCAGTGGGAAGTGCGTACAAGAACCGATGGCGTGGTTTATACGAAAGCCAACGAGGACGCATATGGTGGCTTGCTGTACCAAGATGTTTTTTATCGACTTTCAAACAACCGTTTACAGCTGAACCTGCGACTGGCCCTTTTTCATACGGATAGTTACGATGCGCGGATTTATGCCTTTGAGAATGATGTTTTATATGCGAATAGCTTTCCCTTATACCATGACAAAGGCTGGCGAAGCTATGTAAACGTACGTTACCGCATAGCAAAGCGTATGGACATCTGGTTTCGCGTGGCACAAACGCGTTTTACAAATAGGGAAACCGTCGGTTCTGGCTTGGAGCAGATCGAAGGGAATAAGCGAACCGATATAAAAGTACAAATGCGATATCGATGGTAAAGAAAGAAACACCATTAGATCGACGACGTATGCCTTTTTTTAGGCTTTGTGTTTGTTACGGTTGTGGCGTATTGATCGGTTTCTACATGGATTTTCCTGCGGTGTCCGTTACGGTGGTAGCAGCAATGGTAGGAATCTTGGTTATGGTGTTTTTCTGGCTTGAGGTCATCAATAAGCGATTTAATCACATCATTATTCCATACCTCGTTCTGTTTATTTTCCTTTTCCTGGGCATGTTTGGTATTATGGTTGGACAATCGAGGTACCAACCTACTTATTTTGGAAACAGTAATCTGCCCTTTCTTTCGGGCATTATAGCCGATGAACCACTTTATAGGGAAAAGACGATTCGTTTTCCTGTGCATGTGGATTATGCCTTAAATAATGGGCAGACTGAACGTGCAATAGGCGCTTTGATGGTCACTGTCTGGCGGGATACAATCGATGATAACTATCAATATGGTGATCGCATCGTTTTCCAAAATAATAGCACTGAAATTTCTCCAGCTTGGAATCCGCGACAGTTTGACTACCGCCTTTACCTGGAGAAAAAGCAGATCTATAGACAGGCTTTGTTCCAGCGAACACAGTTGGAAGTTATTGGACATCATGAAGGACAGGTGATTACTGACTTCGCACTGCGCATTCGCGCGCATTTGATTACAAAGTTTCATCACTTTGTGGGAGATCAAACTACCTTTCAGATTAGTTCAGCTTTGATTTTTGGCTATCGTACAGCGATGGCAACGGATGTATTGGAGGCTTTTACCAATACAGGCACAATCCATGTGCTTAGTGTATCTGGTCTGCATGTAGGAATTGTCTTTATGTTGCTGAATTACCTGTTGCGGTTTATGGATCGTTGGAAATACGGCAAGTTGCTCCGTTTAACCCTTACCCTGTTTTGTATTTGGGCCTACGTAATCTTGACGGGAATGGCACCTGCGATATTACGGGCCGGCATTATGATTACTTTCTTTTTAATAGCTAGTGCGTTCGAGAAGAAGCAGAATAATTTAAATACATTATTCGCGTCGGCGCTTTTTATTTTGATTTTCGACCCTACCATGTTATTTGATATTGGCTTTCAACTCTCTTATCTTGCTGTTTTGGGCCTCTTTACGCTATATCCATTGATGCTACGGACGATTCGTGTACCGCAAAACTGGGTGATGCGTCAAGTCTGCCAATTGACTTTTATCTCGCTCGCCGCACAGTTGTTTACTGCGCCGTTAGCACTGTATTATTTTCATCAGTTTCCGAATCTATTTCTACTCGGAAATTTATTTATCGCATTGCCGTCCACTGTAATTATGTATGTAGGCATTGCGCTTGCCTTTTGTCCGATAGAGGAGGTTAATGCCCTTTTAGGTTTGATTTTACATCAGGTCGTGCAGTTTATGTTTGTGGGACTTCAGTGGATTGATAACTTACCCTATGCCGTAACGAAGGGTATCCATTTTACAGGTTGGCAAGTTGTGGTGTCCAGTAGTGCTATTTGGTTACTTTATCTCGTATGGATGAGGCACCAGAAAAAACTGCTACCTATTTTAGGGCTTACCTTAATCTTACTGGCACTAGGGGTTTCATGGAATGCTGTTCGCAATGTTGATTTGCGAATGATAAGGATTTATAACACGCAACGTAACTTGAGTATGGCGATTATTGATCGCGGGAAAGTAACACTTTTCTCTACTCTGGACTCGCTAACACATCCACAGCTTCGCTTTCATGTATGGCGGGATTTGGAGTATTATGCGTCTGATCTCTCCGCCATTCGTTTTGTATCGATTCGCGATTCTGTGAAATCAGGAACGCTCATTCGTGGAGGTGGGGCAACGATCCTTGTTGTCGAAAATGGGTTTTCTGGACAAGAGGCGGAAGTGCCCGATATTTTGATTTGGCGAGATAAACGGGTACGTCGACTAAGGGATATACCTAAAGATTGGACGCATACAACGCTAATTTTTGATGGAATACATACGGTGGTCGGCTTGGAACGATTGCAGGCTACGGCCGATTCTCTTGGGCTTTCCTATTATGTATTGAAGGATAATTTTGCTTATTTTTGGGATAAGAACAAATAAATGGAGCACAATAGTCAGTCTATATTGAAGCAATATTGGGGATACGATACCTTTCGTCCGTTACAAGAGGATATCGTACACGCTATTCTTCAGGGACGTGATACCTTGGCTTTGATGCCAACGGGAGGAGGTAAATCTATTTGTTTCCAAGTGCCTGCATTAATGTCGGAGGGCATCTGTATCGTTATCAGTCCGCTGATCGCGCTCATGAAAGATCAGGTTGAAAATTTACGTAAACGTGGTATTGAGGCAGTTGCTATTTTTTCGGGGATGTCAAAGCGTGAGGTTGATATCACACTCGACAATTGTGTTTACGGAAAGATCAAGTTTTTGTACTTAGCGCCAGAGCGGTTGTACAGCGACCTGGTGCGTGAACGTATTCGTTATATGAAGGTGAACCTCTTCGCGATTGATGAGGCCCATTGTATTTCACAGTGGGGGTATGATTTTAGACCGCCTTATCTGCAACTGGCGCAACTCCGGGAATTACATCGCAACGTTCCTTTTCTTGCTTTAACAGCAACGGCTACACCACAAGTGGTAGACGATATTCAAGAAAAACTGGCTTTTACGACACCCAATGTTTTTCGGATGAGCTTTGGTCGTTCCAATTTGGCCTACATGGCACTCCAGGAGGACGATAAGATGAACCGAATGCTGCGGATGATCCATAAGCTCGGTGGAAGTGGGGTGGTGTATGTGCGCAATAGGCGAGAAACACAAGAAGTGGCACAGTACTTAGTGAACCACGGTATTCCAGCAGATTTTTATCATGCTGGACTAGATAATATATCGCGTTCGCAAAAGCAAGACCGATGGATGCAGCAACAGGTTCGTGTTATTGTTGCGACGAATGCTTTTGGAATGGGGATTGATAAAGGGGATGTGCGTTTTGTGCTGCATCTTGATATTCCAGATTCCCTAGAAGCATACTATCAGGAAGCGGGGCGTGCGGGGCGCGATGGAAAGAAAGCTTATCCGGTCCTGATGTATCAACAGCAAGACCGCGAGCGATTATGGGATAACTTTGAATCAAGTTTCCCTTCGATAAAGTTTATACAACAGGTGTATCATCACCTTTGTAATTTTTTGCAGATCGCATATGGGGCTGGAAAAGGAATCTCATTTGATTTTGATATCGGAGCTTTTACGAAACGTTATCAGTTGGAGATCATGCCCACGATTAGTGCCTTAAAGTTTTTGGAGCGTGACGGGTGGCTAGCTGTTTCGGAGGCTGTATACATTCCATCGAGATTGAAGTTTGAAGTGGATTACCAGGAAGTTTATAAACTACAGGTACAGTCCGCTAAATATGATCCGTTGATTAAGCTTATCCTCCGTAATTATGGTGGTGCATTTGATTTTTTTATTCCGATCAATGAATATGAATTTGCGAAGAAACTGAAACTTCCATATCTCGAAATTGTGAACATGTTGCAAGGTTTGCAGAAATTGGAGATACTCTCTTATCTGCCTAAAACTGATGCACCACAAGTTGAATTGTTGCAGCCGCGTGTGGATTATAAAAATTTGTTTATTGACAGCCAATTTATTCAAGAAAGGAAGAAAATAAAACAGCAACAGCTGGAGGCCATCGATAATTACCTCGATACGGAGCATTGTCGTAGTGTAGCGTTACAAGGTTATTTTGGAGAAAAGGATGTCCCTCCTTGTGGAACATGCGATTTGTGTTTAATGCGTATCCATGCGGAAGGAATGACCGAAAAAATTGAAACGGAGATTCGAACGCTATTAACTGATAAGAAAATGGACGTAAAGAGTTTGATCGATGCCATAGAGACCGGGAATGACGAAACGCGTTTACGCGTAGTAAGAAGTTTAGTGGACAGTGAATTTGTACAGGTAGAGGAGGGGATGTATAGTTGGAATGTGTCGAAATATTAAATTTTTGACAAAAAAGTGAAAAAGTTCAAAAAGCAAAATTTTGATTCCTAGTTAATACTCGTTACTTTTACCGTTTTAGAAATAATCACTATTATGGCAAAGAAGTTATATGTATCCAACTCTACGGAATCGTCGAGAATGTTCAAAAATGACTTTCTGGAATCGTTAACAAAAATACATTGGAGTGTGCCTTTGTTTTTTTGGATACCCGTTATTATTTATTTTATTTACAAGTCGTATGTGCCTGGTGGAATGACGGTAGGTTCCATTGTATTGTACTTCCTATTTGGGTTGGCTTTTTGGACGTTAGCCGAATATGTGCTCCATCGTTGGATCTTCCATTTCCATCCTACATCTGATTTCGGAAAGCGAATTGCTTTTATCTTTCATGGGGTGCATCATGATTATCCAAAGGATAGATTAAGATTGGTCATGCCATTATCGGCGAGTATTCCGATGGCGACGATTATTTATTTTATTTTCTATATTTTCTTTAGCGAATATGTGTTGGCCTCGTTTTTTGCAGGCTTCTTGTTGGGGTATCTGATTTATGATGAATGCCACTATGCGATGCATCATGCTAATTTTAAATCCGGTTTGTTCAAACGGATCAAAGACCACCATATGTTGCACCATTATTCGGATCCGGAGAAAGGATTTGGGGTTAGCTCCTCTATTTGGGACGTGATTTTTGGATCTGGATTTAAAAAGAAAGAAACTAAAAGTAAAGCATAAAAAAAGGAGGTCTGAACCTCCTTTTTTTATGCTTTATAGGTTATTTACCAACGTATTAAGGCCGACCCCCAGGTGAAGCCTGCACCAAAAGCAGCGAGACAAACGAGATCTCCATCCTTAATTTTTCCTTGCTCCCATGCTTCGCAAAGTGCAATAGGCACAGAGGCAGCAGTCGTGTTCCCGTATTTTTGAATATTATTGAAAACCTGGTCATCGCTCAGGCCCAGTGTTTTTTGTACATATTGTGAAATCCGTAGATTCGCCTGATGCGGAATCAGCATATCGATATCACCGGTTTGCAAGTTGTTCTTTTGCAGCGCTTCAGCAATCACCTCCGGAAACTTAACCACAGCTTTCTTGAACACAGCTTGTCCATCCATATGTGCAGTAACAGAGCCGTCTTCCAACATCTCCGGTGTCATAAATATATCACCTAATTCTTTATCGGGCCAGTTCGGTTTATTTTCAAGCCATTTCCCAGCTGATGCTCCTGGATAATACAGGGCAAGTTTTTCAGCGTCGGCGCCATCGGCATGTAGGTGTGTGCTTAATATCCCTTTTCCTTCTTCTGTGGTAGGTTGTACGACGACAGCTCCTGCACCATCTCCAAAGATAACGGATACGGAACGTCCACGGGTAGAGTAGTCCATGGCAAAAGATTGCTTTTCTGAACCGACCACCAAAATATTTTTATACATGCCTGTTTTGATAAACTGATCCGCAATGGAAAGTGCATAAACAAAACCAGAACACTGATTACGAATATCGAGTGCGCCAATCTCTTTCATGCCCATTTCACGCTGTAGGAGCACGCCGCATCCTGGAAAATAGTAATCTGGAGATAGGGTGGCAAAAATAATAAAGTCGATTTCCTGCGCCGTAGTCTTTGCGCGCTCTATCGCTATCTTAGCCGCTTCCACGGCCATAGTCGTAGTTGTTTCTTCTAAACGATCAGCATAACGACGCTCTTTGATTCCCGTTCTTTCTTGGATCCATTCATCACTGGTATCCATGAAACGTGTTAGGTCGTTATTGGTGTACACATTTTTAGGAACGTAGTAACCCATTCCAGCAATCTTCGATTGAAACATATATATTTTTTTGATCCAGCGGTAAAATTACGTAATTTTTAAAAAATAACTACTTTTGTAGTATGAGCGTACAAACCGAAGAAGAGACTTTCACACTCGAAGAGATACTAGCGGTGGTTAAAACCTCGAATCGTTTGGTTCTATGGAACGACGAAACCAATACCTTTGACCACGTGATCCACTGCTTGATGAAACATCTACAATATTCAGAGCGACAGGCGGAGCAAATAGCGTGGAAAGTCCATAATGAAGGTAAATGTACCGTTTTAGAAGGCTCGTATACAGAGATGGAAATTTATCGTAAGATTCTAAAATCAGAAGGTTTGAGCGTTTCAGTTGAATAGTTTTCGACTCGTAATAATACGGTTACGATAGGTTAATAGCTAGTAATATTTTGTTTTTTTGCAGAAACGAATATTTGTAACATGCTGTTCCCTAAAAAACTTAAACTGCTTTTCTTTTTTCTAAGTGCTCCTTTTTTCCTTCTTGCCCAACAGGGTAAACTTCAGGCGCTTATTGTCGATGCGGAAACCAATGAACCTATTATTGGTGCTAGCGCTGCTCTGTTGGACCAACAGAGTAAAGCTTACGTGCAAGGTGCGCAAACGAATGTAGATGGTGTACTTCTTTTTAATGCAGTAGATTTTGGGACATATGCCATCCGTATAACGTATGTGGGTAAGCAAGATGTGCTGCAGGATAATATCAAAATTCAAGCTACTTCTGGAACAAATTTGGGCACGATTCGTCTGCGTGACGATGGAAACACATTACAAGAGATCAAAGTTGAAGGTCGAGCTGCTGAAATGAAGCTAGGCATCGATCGCAAAGTGTTTGATGTGTCGCAAAGTTTGGTTAGTGTGGGCGGTACGGCTTCAGATTTGTTGGCCAATGTGCCAACATTGCAGGTGGATATGGATGGATCGGTTTCGCTTCGCGGATCCAATGCCGTTAAAATATTGATTGACGGTAAAGAATCGGCCATGGCAGGCAGTGATATTAATTCGCTGTTGCAATCGCTCCCCGCCAATGCAATTGATAAAGTTGAAATTATAACGAATCCATCCTCTAAATACGATGCTGAAGGTCAGTCTGGTATTATCAATATTGTACTCAAAAAGAATATACGGACCGGCTTAAATGGAAGTGTGAATGCATCCGGTGGTTCATACAACAACTATATGGCCGGGGTAACGCTTAACTACCGCGATCGTAAATTCAATTACTTTGGGAGTTATAATTTTAATAGACGCAATAGCCCGGGTTCTGGTCTGCGTAATAACCGTTATCTGCATAACAATAGTGAGATTAACAACACAGAGGAGAGCTCGCGTAAAGGAATTAATAATACTTTCAAGCTTGGTGCTGATTATTTTATCGATGATAAAACGACCATTGGCGTATCGGGGAATCTGAGTATCCGTGATAATGATCGCAGTTCGAGTCTTTTTTACACGTACCGCAACCATCCTACCTTGAATGGAACGAGTACGCGTACTTCGACACAGGATGAGAGCGACTTAGGTTATGATTTGAATTTAGATTTTTCCAGAAAATTTAGACGAGAAGGATCAGAGTTAACGGCTAACTTTAGCTACGGACGTGATACGGAAGATGGGGTGAATGATTTTATACAAACCTATTCTTCGGGTATGCCGAACGATGGCCGTATCAATAATACGAGCGAAGATGGTAAGGTAATTAATATCCAGTTGGACTATATTTTGCCATTAGGTGAAGACAGTAAGTTTGAAGCCGGATACCGGATGATTATTCGTAAATCCTTCGATACGCAGTTTTCGGATACATTGAATGTCCAAGACAACAATTATTACCCAGACTATAGTATCAGTAATGATTTCGATATGACCAACACGGTGCATGCTTGGTACGCAAATTATCAGAATAAACTAACCAAACGCCTCGGTTATCAAATCGGGATACGTGCGGAGCAAGCTATTTTGAACACGAGCTACTTTACTAAAGATCCGAGTATCCCCGTGGGGCAGGAGGAAACGAAAGGTGGTTTAGATTATTTTAGATGGTATCCAAGTGCTTTTTTAACGTATGAGGTTGGTGCAAGTGGGGATAAGGTACAGCTGAGCTATACGCGCCGCGTGCAACGCCCACGTGGATGGCAGGTTAATCCTTTCCCGGACGTGTCCGATGAGATGAATCGTCGGGAAGGAAATCCTAACTTGATGCCAGAAGATATCCATTCCCTGGAACTGAGTTTCGCTAAATTCTACAGCAAGTGGAACTTCATCAGCACCTTGTACTATCGTCGAATGAATGATGTTATGCAGCCTTATATTTATAATGTGGATGATAACAGCGTAACCTATAGTAAGTGGGAGAACTTAACGAGCTCGAATGTGGCTGGTTTGGAGTTGATTTCAAAGGTGAATGTGACGAAATGGTGGGATGTCACGTGGAACGGTAATTTCTTCTATAATAAATTTGAAGGAAACAGCGATTATGATATCCAGGAACAAAAAGGCTTTAACTGGAACACGAACATCAATACAAATTTAAAATTTACCAGCACTTGGTCTATGCAGGTACGTGGCGATTATTATGCGCCAAATATTAGACCGCAAGGGAAAACAAAGTATATGACAGGGATCGATGTTGCGGTCAAGAAGGAATTTATGAATAAGCGTGCTAGTTTAGCTTTGAATGTGCGCGATTTACTGGATACCCGCCGTTTTGGAGCGACAACGATTACCCCACAGATCAACTCCAGCTTTGAGCACCGTTGGATGAAACGTATGTTTAATCTTTCGTTCTCATACCGTTTTGGAACGCAAGATAATAGCAGCAAGAAACGTCCGCAAAACGATAGTGGAATGGATGAAAATGGTGGTAATTTTTAAAAGATAAATTATTTATCTAGATTTAACAGATCAAACTAAACCCGTTTAAAAATATGAAAAATAAAATAGCTTACGGATTAAGCGCAGCGATGATGGTTGCCGTGCTCGCATGTAGCGCACAAGGGAAAGGCAGCTTTGTTCAACAGGCGCCAAATTATGAGCTGAACACCAGCTTGCCAAAAGCAGATATCAAGACTTTTAAGAAGAACAAGAGTGGTGCTTATGTGCTTTTTGATGGTTCATCCTTGAATGGATGGCGTGGATATAACAAGGATCATGTGCCGACGAAATGGTCGATTGAGGACGGTTCGTTGAAATTTTCGAAGAAGCCTGAAGGTGTTGAAAAGGCTGAGGGTGGAGATATTATATTTGCGCATGATTTCCAGAATTTCGAATTTGAGTTTGAATGGAAGATATCGCATGCCGGAAACTCAGGTGTATTCTTCTTGGCGAAAGAGGTGAAGGGACAACCGATCTATATTTCAAGCCCGGAGTACCAATTGTTGGATAATGATAATCACCCTGATGCGAAACAAGGGGTGGACGATAATCGGAAATCAGGTTCACTGTATGATATGATACCAGCAAAACCACAAAATGGTAAGCCTGCAGGGGAATGGAATAAAGCGAAGATTGTAGTGAACAACGGTAAAGTAACGCACTATCAAAATGGAGCAAAAGTGGTAGAGTATACGCTTTGGACTCCTGAATGGACAGCCTTGTTGCAGAGTAGTAAATTTAGTCAGGCGAAATGGCCACTTGCTTTTGAGTTGTTGAACCATGTAGGAGGTAAGACTAAATCTGGTGTGGTTGGTTTCCAAGATCACGGTGACGATGTGTGGATCAAGAACGTTACAATGAAGGTATTGTAAGGCCTTTAATATGGACATAAAATAGCGTGTAAGGGTTTGTTTCAAATCTTTACACGCTATTTTGTTTTGTGGGTTATTCTTCGCTATACGCGTACAACTATCGTACACAGTTTCTCGTTCATTTATTCTACAACTATATCGTCATCCCCAGCGAGGTACGAGGCGGGATCTACAGACAATACTCCGGATACGAGCACTGCATATAAGTTAGTTCACCTGTACAGTTGATAGATATCTCCTATCGTCGATATGACGTTCAGGGGTGGGCGTTCTTGTTTCGTTGGCGGGTTATTCTTCGCTATACGTGTACAACTATCGTACACAGTCTCCTTTTCATATTTATTCTATAACTATATCGTCATCCCCAGCGAGGTACGAGGAGGGATCTACAGCCAATACTCCGGATACGAGCACTGCGTATCCGTTAGTTCACCTGTACAGTTGATAGATATCTCCTGTCGTCGATATGACGTTCAAGGGTGGGGCGCTCTTGTTTCGTTGGCGGGTTATTCTTCGCTATACGCGTACAACTATCGTACACAGTTTCTCGTTCATTTTTCTACAACTATATCGTCATCCCGAACGAGGTACGAGGAGGGATCTATAGACAATACTTCGGATACGAGCATTGCGTATCCGTTAGTTCACCTGTACAGTTGATAGATATCTCCTGTCGTCGATATGACGTTCAAGGGTGGGGCGCTCTTGTTTCGTTGGCGGGTTATTCTTCGCTATACGCGTACAACTATCGTACACAGTTTCTCGTTCATTTTTCTACAACTATACCGTCATCCCCAGCGAGGTAGGAGGCGGGATCTACAGACAATACTCCGGATACGAGTACTGCGCATCCGTTAGTTCACCTGTACAGGTAATAGATATCTCCTGTCGTCGATATGACGTTCAGGGGTGGACGCTCTTGTTTCGTTGGCGGGTTATTCTTCGCTATACGCGTACAACTATCGTACACAGTTTCTCGTTCATTTTTCTACAACTATACCGTCATCCCCAGCGAGGTAGGAGGCGGGATCTACAGACAATACTCCGGATACGAGTACTGCGCATCCGTTAGTTCACCTGTACAGGTAATAGATATCTCCTGTCGTCGATATGACGTTCAGGGGTGGACGCTCTTGTTTCGTTGGCGGGTTATTCTTCGCTATACGTGTACAACTATCGTACACAGTTTCTCGTTCATTTATTCTACAACTATATCGTCATCCCGAACGAGGTACGAGGAGGGATCTATAGACAATACTCCGGATACGAGTACTGCGCATCCGTTAGTTCACCTGTACAGTTGATAGATATCTCCTATCGTCGATATGACGTTCAAGGGTGGGCGCTCTTGTTTCGTTGGCGGCTTGATCGTTCTTGTTTGTAGCTTCGCTGGCGCGAGCCTGTGGCTCGTGTCCGATTAGGGCAGGCTAAGACGAATAGTTAGGAGCCTGAAAATCTTAAAAAAACGATTGCAGCTCCTTTAAGTCGTGAATCATGTACTTGACGTCAGTCGGCTTTTCGGCTGCTATGGCATTAAAGAAAATAGCATCCATTCCGAAATTCTGTGCGCCACGAACATCCGCATCTAGGTTATCACCAATCATAATCGAGTGTCCCACCTCAGCAGCCCCATTTCGGAGGGCATAATCAAATATCTGGGGGTTGGGCTTATTGACTCCTACATTCTCTGAAATCACAATAGTTTTAAAATAAGGGGCAAGATTGCTGTGTGCCAGTTTTTTCTCACACGCTTCTTTAAAGCCATTTGATATTAAATGCAAGGTGTACTTTTTTTGTAGATACTCCAAGGTCTCGTGGGCATGAGGAAACAAGTTTGTCTTCGTTGGACAAATTGCCAAATAGTCTTCCTCGAAATCAGTTGGAAACAAAGCTGGGTCTACCCCTAACTGCGAAAATGTATCGGCAAAGCGTGCACTGCGTAGGGTGGCCTTGTCTATCTTTCCGTGGTGGTATAAATCCCACAGACGATGGTTGTTGACAGTATATGTTTCAATAAATTCGGAGGAGTTCTGGCGATTAAAGAGTTTGTCAAAATCGTAACGATAGTAGAGCTCATGTAGCGTTTCTTCTGCGTTGCGGTCAAAGTCCCAAATGGTATGATCGAGGTCGAAGAAGATATCTTTTTTCTGAAAAAACATGTACAAAATTAGATAAAAAATATGTTCATTCTTCCTATTAGTGTCAAAATCTGTTTAGTATTTTCTTTCAGATGTACAAATAGTTACTTTTGTGTAAAATTGATATACTATACATGAAGAAAGCCTTAGTTCTCTTTTATTTTTTGGTTTTTTATGCGGTTATGCAATTGGGCTGGTGGGGTTATTTACTGGTGCAATATGAACCAGAACGTAAGGGCATGATTATCGGTGAGGGGATTTTCTTTTTATTGATCTTCTCATGGGGAGCGTTTAGACTGAAGAAACTCATTTCCAGAGAGCACAAACAGCAGCAGCAACAACAGAATTTCTTGTTAGCTGTCACACATGAGCTAAAATCACCTCTTGCTTCTGTGAAATTATATATCCAAACCATCCTGAAGCGAGAACTCGACCGCGAGCAACAGAAGATGTTCCTTGGAAATTCGTTAAAGGATATTGAGCGTTTGGATGACTTGGTGGAGAATGTCTTATTGACAACCAAGTTGGAAAACCGTAGTTTCAATCTGCCAAAAGAAGAATTTAATCTGACGGAGGTGGTTGCAAATGTGGTTGATCGATTGCAAAAGAATGCGTGTAGTTCACAAATTATCAAGCCACAATTAGACGAGGAAATTGTGCTTCATGCCGATAAATTTGCGATTACCAATGTCGTGAATAATCTAATTGAGAATGCCATTAAATATTCGCCACCGTGCGCGAATGTCGTTGTGGTTTTGAAGCAGAAAGAAGACGGAAAAATTGTCTTTTCTGTAGCGGATCACGGAGAAGGCATTCCGGAAGAAGAAAAAAAGTTTATATTTAATAAGTTTTATCGGGTAGGAAGTGAAGCTACGCGTAAAACCAAAGGCACAGGTTTAGGGTTGTATATTGTGAAAACGGTACTACAGAAACATAATGCCACTATTAAAGTTAAAGATAACACTCCTTCGGGGAGTATTTTTGAAGTAACATTTGAAAATTATGCAAGCTAAACAACGTATACTTTTAGTTGAAGATGAAGAACATCTTTTAGAAGCCATCAAGTTAAACCTAGAGCTAGAAGGCTACCGGGTGACAACAGCTACGGATGGTAAAAAAGCATTGAAGATATTTAAAGAAGAGCGCTTTAACCTGATTATTCTAGATGTTATGATTCCTGAGATCGATGGATTTCAGGTGGCAGAGACTATCCGCTTGCAGAACACGGAGGTTCCGATTATGTTCTTAACGGCTAAAAACAGCAGTGAAGACCGTATCACGGGGTTGAAGAAAGGAGCCGATGATTATTTGGTTAAGCCTTTCAACTTGGAGGAGCTCATTCTACGGGTTGGCAATTTAATCCGTCGTGGATTAAAGCCAGATGATCTGAAAGAATTTAATTCGTACACGATTGGGGATAAGACGATTTATTTCAATTCGTTCGAGTTGCATCATGCGGATGGAACGATCACTTCATTGACGAAGAAAGAGACCATGTTGCTGAAGTTATTGATCGAGCGCAAGAACGAAGCCGTTTCGCGCGAACAGATTTTGGAAACCGTTTGGAACTATGATGTATATCCTTCTACCCGTACGATCGATAACTTTATTTTAACTTTCCGTAAGTACTTTGAACCCGACCAAAAGCATCCTGTTTACTTTCACTCGATAAGAGGGGTGGGCTATAAGTTTACCGATACACCAACAGTATAGCGCGCGGATGAATACAAGAGTTAGAATGATTGTCATCGGTATTGCGGTGGCATTTCTTCTTTATGCGATTTACGCACAGCACTATAATATCGCTGTTTATATCGCTGGTGGGGTAGGTTATTTGGTGTGGAGCCATTTTCGTGAAGGGACTGTTTTTTTGGCTACACAAGCTTTTCATAAACAAGATTATGAGAAGACAAAAAACTTGTTGGCTGAGATTAAGAACCCCGATCAACTCCGTAAAGGCAGACGTGGTTACTACGAGTTCATGATGGGAAATATCGCTTTAAAAGAAGAAGATGTTGATAAAGCGGAGTATCATTTTCAGTTGGCTTCCCGCTTACCGTGGAAGCGAGACACGGAGAAGGCTTTTGTGCTGATCAATCTCGCTAATATCGCCTTGCGAAAGAAAAATTATGAGCGTGTTCCGGTTTACCTGGATTTAGTGAAGAAGTTGAAGCTGACCGAAAGGCAGCATAGTATTGTCGAGAAAATAGAAATAGAATTAAATAAACAAAGCTAAGTGAGTACAATTTTACAAAACGATTTATTTATCAGAGCTGCTTTAGCGCAGCAGACAGAAAGACCTCCCGTATGGATGATGCGTCAAGCAGGCCGTTTTATGCCGGAGTACTGGGAGATTAAAAACAAGTACAGTTTCTTGGAGATGTGCAAAACCCCTGAGATTGCTGCAGATGTAACGATGCTTCCAGTAGATCTTTTAGGTATCGATGCGGCTATCCTTTTCTCTGATATCTTGGTTACGGCGGAAGCGATGGGTGGAGATCTTTCTTTTGAGCAGGGGGTTGGTCCACGCTTTAGTAATCCGGTCAGAACATTGGCTGATGCAGAGCAATTGACGGTCGACTGTTTGGATAAATTACAGTACGTAGCGGACGCGATTAAAGTTATTCAGGAGCGCTTGGCAGGACGTATACCCTTGATTGGTTTCGCTGGTGCACCGTTTACTATTTTAAGCTATTTGGTTGAAGGAGCCTCTTCGAAGGATTTTAAATTGACGAAGTTGCTTCTAAACAATGAGCCTGAATTGGCTCACTTGATATTGCAGAAAATTGCAGATGTTACCATCGCATATTTAAATATGCAGATTGATGCAGGCGTAAATGCAATACAGTTATTTGATAGCTGGGCACTTGCGCTATCATGGAATGACTACCGTGATTTTTCGCATCATTACAACAAGTATATTCTAGCAAATATAAAACGTACAGTTCCTGTTATTTCTTTCTGTAAGGGATCTTCGGTTTTTGCACCGATGATGGTAGAAGCTAACCCGGATGTGATTTCGGTGGATTGGAATGCGGATCTGAAAAACATTAAACAGTCGTTACCACAAGGTATTGCGGTGCAAGGAAACTTAGATCCTTTCGTTTTGTATGCCGATAAGAAAGTCATTAAAACGAAAATTCATCAGCTGTTCGAAAGAATGCGTGGTGAGGAAGGTTTTATCTTCAACCTTGGGCATGGTATTATGCCAGATATTCCGTTCGATAACGTGAAGTATGCAGTAGAGGTGATTAAAGAGTTTAGATACTAAAAGAGTAATAGATAAGGGCAATGTAATTTGCCCTTATTGCTTATCCATATAAGATGCTTTATTTATACGCAAAATCGATACATATCATTTTCGTTGTCTGTTGGATGGCGGGTTTGTTCTATATGCCTCGATTGTTTATTTACCATACGGAAGCAAAGAACAAAAGTGCGGCGGAGTACAAGGTTTTGCACGCTCAGTTTGAAGTCATGGAGCGTAAATTGTGGTGGGTGATTACCACGCCGGCGATGTACATAACCATTGGGTCAGCATTGTTGATGCTGTATCTGGTTCCGGGGCTGCTGCAACAAGGATGGATGCATATTAAATTGGCTTTTGTTTTGGGGTTGGTCGTGTATCATTTCAAAACGCAGCAAATCATGTTTCGTCTGCGCAGCGGGCAATCTACATGGACTTCAAATCAATTGCGTCTATGGAATGAGGTCTCGACCTTAATTCTTTTTGCTATCGTGTTTTTAGTTATCTTTAGGTCGGCTATCGACTGGGTGTATGGGGTTGTAGGTTTAGTTGGGCTTGGCGTGGTACTGATGTTACTTATCAAGCTGTACAAGAAATATCGAAAGTCCAAGGGCGAACATGTAGACTAATTTTTATGCAAAGAGTAATACTATTTATTTTATTGAGCAGTGTAGCGATGATAAGTCGGGCACAAGATCACAAATGGGCTTTTGGCTTCTATGGGGATGTACAATTGGAATCTCCAGGCTATGCCGGTTCTTTTGGTGTACAAGGGAAGTATGATGTGACTAATCGGTCCGCGTTACAAGCTACGGTGAATGGCCGGAATGGTTATGTTGCGGTTGGAGCGGATTATCTCCTTTCGTTATTAGATAAAAAGAAGAGTAATTTTAATGTGTTCCTTGGGGCTGGGATTAGCCAAGATTTTTATCGTTATAATGAATTGCTGGTCGATCCGGAGTTGCCATATTCAGGAGAAAAACCAACTGTTTTTCCAGAAGAAAAGCAAAACTATACCGTTGCAAATGGACAGGTCGGAGTAAGTTATTATTTTCCTGCAATACAATTGTCCGTGTATACAGGGTACAAGGTGAAATATAATTTCAAATTTGAAGAGACTGATCCAAACTTTCTCATGTTTGGCGTGCGTTACCATTTATGGTAGTACATCAGAAGCTATAAAAAAAGGAGATTTTAATAATCTCCTTTTTTTATAGCTTCTTTTATTGATCTTTCAAAATACTGTGTCCCATACGATCACGTTTTGTTTTTAAGTAATCTTCATTGTATGGATTCGGTGTAATCTCAATAGGCACATTTTCTACCACTTCAAGACCATATCCCACAAGACCCGCTCTCTTCGTTGGGTTGTTAGACATTAAGCGCATTTTTGTAACGCCCATGTGTCTGAGGATCTGTGCACCAACACCATAGTCTCTTAGGTCTGCTTTAAATCCGAGCTGTAAGTTTGCATCCACTGTATCCAAACCTTGTTCTTGCAGTTTATAAGCATGTAGTTTGTTCAATAGACCAATGCCACGACCTTCTTGGTTCATGTAAACAATTACCCCTTTTCCTTCTTCTTGGATTTTCTCCATTGCTTTGTGTAATTGTGGTCCACAGTCGCAACGGCATGATCCAAAGATATCACCTGTGATACAAGAGCTGTGTACACGTACGAGGACCGGTTCATCTTCTTGCCATTCTCCTTTGTACAGTGCAAGGTGTTGTTCACCTGTGTTTTTCTGTGTGAATGCCTTCAGGTTAAAATCGCCCCATTGCGTTGGCATTTTTACGCTTTCCTCTTCGTCGATCAGTGAATCATGCTTTAAGCGGTATTCGATAAGATCTTCGATACTGATTATTTTTAGGTCAAAACGTTTCGCAACTTCCATTAGATCGGGTAGGCGCGCCATTTCTCCATCTTCTTTCAAGATTTCCACTAACACTCCGGCAGGTTCAAAGCCAGCAAGTCGAGCTAAATCTACCGTTGCTTCCGTATGTCCGGTACGACGCAAAACACCACCATCTTTGGCAATCAAAGGGAAGATGTGGCCTGGACGACCTAACTCTTCTGGTTTGATATTGGGATCAATAAGTGCTTTGATCGTTTTGGATCTATCGGAAGCTGAAATACCTGTTGTACATCCATAGCCTTGTAGGTCTACAGATACGGTGAAATTGGTTTCATAAACAGCCGTATTTTGACCGACCATCAACTCGAGGTTTAATTCTGTACAACGCTCTTGTGTGAGTGGTGCACATACTAGTCCACGACCGTGGGTTGCCATAAAGTTGATAATCTCGGGTGTCGCATTACGTGCTGCGGTAACAAAATCACCCTCATTTTCACGATCTTCATCATCGACAACGATGATGACTTTTCCTGCTTTTATATCTTCAATCGCTTCTTCGATCGTGTTTAGTTTTATTTCCATCTTCTAAAAAAATCTTTCTGTGTACAAAGGTAGGCTATCTACGTTGTTTTTATATAATAAGCTTGTCAAAAATGTGCTAACGACTTAACTAGGGAGCTTTTTGTTGAATTTTCCATTGATTGTTTTCCAAAACGCTTCTAACTTGAGCTTGTACTGCTCAATATCAAATAGGGACGAGTCCGTTGTGGATTTATACGTTAAGAATGCAGCAAGCGGGGAGAGCACAATAACGGCCATCCACATCCCCAATATGGGATCTAGACTTCCATCTTTAGCTGCCTTCTCGGCCATGGTAGAAATGATGTGATAAATCAAAAAGAAAATGATCGCCACCACAACAGGCAGTCCCAGTCCTCCTTTACGGATAATTGCTCCTAATGGGGCTCCAATCGCAAAAAGTAAAAGACAAGATACAGCTAATGTGAACTTACGATGAAACTCAATATTGTATCGGATTTCTTTGTCTGTATAGGCTTTATACTCCGGTTCTTTCATCTGGAAGATGCTATTAAGCTGTTGTACCTGTCCCAAGGCATTGCTGATCGCATTGCGCTGTTGATCTTTGGGTACATAATCGTGTAGAAAATCTTTAAATGGTTTTGTCTTTACGGGCCTTGTTGTACTATCGTGATAGTATGGCGCCATATAAGAGATGTAGTTTTTCGTTTCGGTAAACACGCCACGAGAAATGCTATCCATCTGCACGCGATTGGAATCGGTATATAGTTTCAGCTGTTTCAGGTTGAGCATGGAATGGTGTGCCTTGAAAAGATTTTCATCCGTTCTTTTCATCTGAAAGGCTTCCATATCAAATTTTTGCTCCGTTTCTTTAAAACGGAAACGGGTAAATTGTTGTCGCGGATCGTACCGTTTGGCATTTTTTACACGAGACTCTTCGTACCGCACCCCATCTTTTAGTTTGAGGATCATGTAATTATTGTCGGCCGAGTTGTGCATAAAGCCTTCTTTGGCTAATAATACATTATTTGCCGCATTCCCAGATCGGTGATCGTAAATCATTAAATCATAGAGAATGGTTCCGTCTTTACTTTTCCCTTTTGCGCGGATGGAATATCCGGGGATGGTGTTATTAAAGATACCGGCTTTAATCAGGAAATCTGCTTTTTTGTTGCGCACATCCCAGAGGAGCGACCCCATTTTAAGGTTGACCACAGGCAGGATGTAATCGGAGAATAAAAAAGACCCTCCAGCAAACAAAGTCACTAAGACAACCAATGGCATCATCGCTTTACGCAAGGAATATCCTGCGGCCTTAATCGCAACCAATTCGTAGCTCTCGCCCAAGTTTCCAAAGGTCATAATGGAGGAAAGAAGCATGGATAGTGGTAGTGCCATGGTCAACTGTACGGCACACTGGTAGGCGATCAGTTCGAGGAGTACGTACCACTCGAAGCCTTTACCGATCAGGTCATCAATGTATTTAAATAAAAAAAGCATTAACAGGACAAACATCACGATAAAGAAACATATCATGAATGGTTTTATGAAAGCCTGTAAAATTAATACGTGTATCTTTTTCATATAAATGCCTGAACTAGCAATGCATCTTAACTAAGATTGTGGTGCAAAGATACTTATTTTTCCCTAAGTGTTTATGGTCTGCAATAGAAAGAAGGGGGGATATTTTACAGGAAAGTGGGAATCATTATTCGAGGATAGTCCTTGTGGTTTGCTAGGGCGGCGGTGGTAGGTTATTAGTAGACGAGAGGCACGATGGTGTGGTAATCTTAGCGGCATAGCGATCTTTAGGTAAGGATCTTTATGTCTTTAGATTAGCACCGTCGTGCCTCTTTGCAATAGTGTTTTTGCTATGCTGAAATTAGCGCTTAGGCGCCAATAACACTTTGTAAATAGCCAATAGAATTATCCCAGATTTTTTTTCTGTCTTCCAGATTATCTTGTTTTACATGATCTGTGATAACCAAAGCAACATCATTGGTCAGCTCGTCTTGTATAATTTCAATTTCGAAATAGTAAGGGTCATCGTCTATCCATTTAAAACGAACTAACTTGTTTTCCTTATTTGTAACCAATTTGGCTTTATTGACTTCATCTTCCCAGATAAACTCGTAGATACCTTCCTTAAAATTGACGTCATCGGCGAACCATTGCGATAGGGCATTAGGCTCCTGGATAAAGGGATACAAAATCCGTGGAGATGAGTTTATAATGTATTCTAAGTGTATTTGTACTTTTTCTTCCATATAGTTTGTTTTGGTTAACACATAAAACACACAGTCCTTGATATTTGTAATAATACAATTTTATTTTGTTAATCAAAATAGAATAGGAATAAATATTTTTTATGAAAATTATCGCCTTAAAAATGAGTTGATTGGGGTTTTGGAGATATTTTGTTGCAACGAAAAAATAATTTTTCCTTTGGATGTTCCATGTATTTGCTATATTTGCATCACGAAAAACGGCGGGGTAGCTCAGATGGTTAGAGCGCAGGATTCATAACCCTGAGGTCGGCAGTTCGATCCTGCTCCCCGCTACTGGATAAAGCTTCACTGAAAAGTGAGGCTTTTTTTGTGCCTTGACCTTTTAAATTCTGTGTTCTTAGAACCTCGACAATACTGTTACCCTCGGCTTTAGGCCTACTTGTTTTATGAATGAAAGGACGGGGATGTTCAGCACACCATTCTAATTTGCTGTTATCGGTTTTATAAGTAGAAGGGGAGTTCCTTATTCAAGAATTCCCCTTCTACTTATAGCCTTTGCAATTTATACCTTAAATACTTTTGATAAGCTCTTTAAGCAATACCACAGGTTTTGTGTTTTTAACAACCATTTGAAGGTTCTTCTGCTCTTTCATATCATAATAGATAGAGCGTGTCGAAGATACAGTGCTAATAAGATTACCATATTGATCTACAATGGGAGCACCGCTAGATCCAGCCGCATAATCTGCCGTAATATCTGTTTGAGGCAGTTTCTCTGTCTTCGATACAGGTGATAGGTAATTGCGTGCTACTTTTCCGGTGCTGAAATAGTTGATCATTGGAGCCGGGTTGCTCATTACAAATACATTATCGCCCACCTGCGCCGTGTTCCCTAACGGAAGGGGAATTAATTTTTTTCCTTTTGTATCTATTTTAACGATGGCTAAATCTGCATCTTTAAATGCGGAAATAATTTCGCTGACCAAGAACACATCGCCATCATGGGTACGGATAGACATTGCTAGGTTTTTACCGTTTTTGCTTTCAATAAACCCTTCGATAACATGGTGATTCGTCGCTATAAGGCCGTCTTCACTGATGATATAGCCAGAGGCCGTATTCAGGTGCGTCCGGTGGCAGTTACCACAGTCGTAAGCCGTAGCAAACGCGACAAATGAAGGTTGGATCAAGGCTGCAATTTCGGCCGCGTCAAGTGCCTTTTTACGAAGCTTTACGGCGGACATATCAACTTTCTTGCCCTCCACTGCTACTAAGTCTACCGCAGCTTGTTCAATGGTTATAAACTTACTATTCTTTAGTAGTTCTTCTGTTTTTAGTTCGAAGCTTTGCGTGATTTCCTGCTGGTCACTAAAACCTTCCCATTTTTTTGTCGTCTGCGCGTATGACTTAACGGTACTCGCTAAACACAAAGCCACCAGAAGGATTGAAGCTAACTTGTTCTTTTTCATTATTTTGTTGGGTAAATATTTGTGATTTATTTTGGTTTGTTTTGCTGCCAAAGTTAAGTCTTTAAGAGAAAGCCTGTATCGCGTAACAATAATTTTAGATTCGAGTTTTTACTCATCAGGCTTTCCATATATTTTTCTCGTAGTCTTTTTGATAATATTGTTCTCTCTTACGGGTTCCCGTAAATTATATTAAATCTTCCATTGTATTTTTGTATTGAAGAAAGCGTTACGAATGGGTAGTAACATTTTCCTCAACCCCCAACCCCGATTCTATAATAGTAGTCGGGGTTTCTTGTGGTTATAGTTTTCGCTTTATTAGTGCAACAATTTGTGCTATTCTACTCGCCTTACGGTTTCCCGTTTTTTTTGCGGTGCTTTTGTAACTATTTTCGTTGGCTTAACCTTTTAATGCTTTTTAATGAAAAGAATAATTGGGCTGATAAAACTACATAACCAAGCTATATGCAGCGCTATTATATCAGGTATGCATAAGAATTTTGTTCGATAAATTACTATAAACTAAGCAATAGAAAATAGAGACAATTCCTCGTCTCTATGAGAGAGAACCGCCTTAAAGGGCGGTTTTTTTATGAACACTCATTCCACTAAAAAATATGTTTAACCTTGGTAAATCATATGGACAGCAGCCTAATAAGTAATATTGGTTGTGAAAACCGTAATACGTATACCAAAAACCTAAAGATTGGTAGAGACCTTTGTATATATTAAATCAAAGGTAAGTGCATGATACAAAAAATAAAGTCCGTATTGCTTGTGCTCACTGTCGTTCTTGCAACGACGGCTGAAGCGCAAACAGAGCAACAAAAAAGTCTGGATCTCCGACAGGAATCGATTATAAGAATTGCCGGCCTAACCGCCCAAGGCAACCTGACCGTCTTAACGCGCGAGCTGGAGAAAGGGCTTGAAGCCGGACTCACGGTGAACGAGATCAAAGAAGTACTCATTCATGTTTATGCGTATGCCGGCTTTTCGCGTAGCCTTCGCGGGTTACAGACGTTTATCACGGTTTTGGATGATCGGAAGGAAAAGGGTATAACGGATGTGATAGGAGCCGAAGCATCTGAAATTAAAGATGAAAGAACAAAGTATACACGCGGAAAAGCCGTGTTAGAAACATTGAGCGGGGTCCCGGAAAAAGAACCTAAAACCGGGTATGCTGCGTTTGCACCTACCATTGAAGTGTTTTTGAAGGAGCATCTTTTTGCGGATATATTTGAACGGGATGTACTGACATATCAGGAAAGAGAATTAGTGACCATATCAATCCTTACTGGGATTGGTGGTGTAGAGCCCATGCTGCGGTCTCATTTAAATTTGAGCTTAAACGTCGGGCTAACTCCCGCGCAGTTACAACAGTTTGTTGAAGTTATTAAAACCGCAATAGGTAAGAACGAAGCAAAGATTGCTCACGTTGTATTGGAAGAAGTGTTAGCAAGCAGAAATAATAAATAAAGTATTTTAGAAATGAAGAAAATATCGTTAGTAGTCGCGTTTGCTATGTCTATGGCAGAAACGGCTGTCGTCAGTGCCCAGTCGAGGACAACAACGCAGGAGAAAAATCCGTATACTTTGGTTTATGATGGCGCCATTACGGGGAATGAACCAGGAAAAGTGCATATCCATCCGGTCACTTATAGGCTGAATGGTATCGACATCGCTGCCAATGTGTATACACCCGCTAATTATGATGAAACAAAGAGTTACCCGGCAGTCGTTGTGGCTCATCCGAATGGGGGAATTAAAGAGCAGACTGCGGGGCTATATGCACAACGTTTAGCCGCGTCGGGTTACGTTACAATTGCTGCCGATGCGGCGTATCAAGGCGCAAGTGGTGGTGAGCCGCGGCATACGGACAATCCAGCCTTTCGTACCGAAGATATTCGAGGTATGGTCGATTATATCAGTAGATATACCGGTGTCGATGTTCACCGTATCGGTGCTTTGGGCATCTGTGGTGGTGGTGGCTATACGCTGAAAGCTGCGCAGTCTGATAAAAGGATTAAAGCCGTAGCAACGTTGAGCATGTTTAACTCCGGAGAAGTTCGTCGTAATGGTTTTCAAAATTCACAAATAGGCACGATTCAAGAACGTCTAAAACTCGCTTCGGATGCTCGAGCAAAAGAACTTGTGGACGGGGAAATTATATATTCAGGAGTGGCTCGTGTAACGGATGAAGAGATCGCCAACACGCCGACTGATTTGTATCGTGAAGGATTTATCTATTATTACAGAACGCATGCACACCCCAATTCGACCTTCCTGTATACCACAAAGAGCTTATTGGATTTGATGACCTGGGACGCGACAGACCAGATTGAATTAATTGATCAACCCTTGCTTATGATAGCGGGGGAGAAGGCGGATACAAAGTATATGACCGATGAAGCTTTTCCAAAAGCTGTTAATGCAAAGAACAAGGAGCTCTTCGTGATCCCCGGCGCCACGCATATAGAAACATATTGGAAGATGGAATATGTATCAAAGGCTGTAAATAAATTAGAAAGTTTTTTTAAGCAAAATCTCAAGTAAAAAGCCAAGCAGTCAAGCTACGGCTTAGCGGTACCCTCACAATATCTTTTGAGTCGGAGGAGAAACATCGCCCAATTGTAATTGCACCACTGATAAAACTCTGTGACTTCCCGCCACCCGGCATGTTTCAGAATAACAGTGGTGCGATTATTTTTTTCGGAAAGCTCAAAAGATATGGTGGTTCCCACCCATTCCTTATCGGATTCTATACACGACCAAATAATTTTCTTGTCTTGTTCCAAAGCAATGATTTTCATTTTCGTGATATAACCTTCATCGAAATCAAATTCATTCATGAAGCCAACTTCAGGTTTTACAGTCAATTTATCGGTCCATACGGCGCCCAATCCAGCTTCCTCGGTAAGGGTACTATATACCATGCCGACAGGAGCTTTTATGTAATTAACCAGTTCAATATTTGCCATGTCTTTTTTTCTATGCTCAAATATAATGGATACGGGGAAAGGAGAACTTGTCATTTGACAAGTTTTGGTATGGGATAAAGAATGCGGGGGCATAACCGCTATATTTATTTATCGAGTATCAATCGAAATAAGATTTGATCTTGAACGCTTTGATTATTAGAAACCTAATTTTTGATGCTATTGTTGTTTAATACCACTATAAAGCGTATACAATGGGTAATATTGTATTTGTCTTGTTTTTGAATATAATCTATATTTGAAGCGCGATAGTAGATAATGTAATATTTTAGCTACGGAGAAAAGCATGTAATACAGATGTTCAAACGGGATAGTTTTAGTAGCGAAATGGAGGATAAGGAGCAATTACTATTGCTGCGGAAAGGAAACTATGCCGCATTTGATACACTGTATAGAACCTATAGCGCTCGTGTCCTTGGGCGGTTGATTCGTTTGCTTGGAAGCGAGGAGGTTGCAGAAGAACTTTTACAGGAGCTTTTTTTTCGAGTCTGGGAGAAAAGGTCACAGATTGATGCGAATCAGTCTTTTAAAGGATATTTGTTTACTATCGCTAGGAATTTAGCGTACGATTATTTTAGAAAGCAAAGTGTTAGTGAACATCACCGGCAGGAGTTTATCAAGAGTTACTCAGAGCTCTATGAACATGTCGAAGAAGATGTCGTTTTCAAGCAGACCCAAGAACGTTTGATGCAGTCTATCTATCAACTACCCCCACAATGCCAACAAGTATATATCCTTTTTAAAATTGAAGGTAAAAGCTATTTGGAAATCAGTGCTTTGATGGGGATTAGCAAATCTACCATTAACAATCATCTGACGAAAGCCAATAGTATATTGAAAAAAGAATTTCCTTTCCTATGCCATTGGGTTGCCATTTCATTGGCCCTATTATGGCGCGATTACTAAAACATTAAATTTTTTTTAATTTTTTGTTAGGTACTTTTTGTCTAGGATTCGTAGTAACTATTAAAGGACCTAATCACTTGAAATCAGAAGTAAATCTTAAAGAGTTATTCTCCAGGTACGTAGCGGGCAAAGCCTCCGCTGATGAGCTTTCCTATTTGTTGGATTTATTCCAACAAGAAGAAGACTCTGTTTTATTGCGCGCGCTGATTTTGGAAGAATTGGAAAATGAAGAACAGCTATCATTAACAACACACCAGCATGCGATTTTAGATCGGGTATCGGTTGTGTTACACCAAAATATCCACCGCCGCAAAGCGTTGATGAGGAAACTGTATATCGGTTGGAGTGCTGCTGCGGTCTTGCTCATGACAGGACTTTGGATAGGCTATAAGTGGATGAGTAGCGGTCCATCGATCTTGAACTCGACCGAAGAAGTAGCCATTGTTCCAGGAGCGGACAAAGCCACCTTGGTTTTAGAAGATGGTCGTGTTATTGTGCTCGACAGTAACACCAACATAGAAGGAAAGGAAAAATTCGTTTTTGCAGATTCCGGCGGGATGATGACCTTTAGTAGTGCGTGTTTGCCCGCTCCGGAAAAAGGACAAAGTCGAACCGTACAAACCCCGAAGGGCGGACAGTTTGCCATCTTGCTGGCGGATGGTAGCAAGGTATGGCTGAACGCGGAGTCTTCTATTACCTTTCCGACACAATTTGACCAAAGTAAGCGATCCGTAGAAATCACGGGTGAGGTTTATTTTGAGGTGGCTAAAGATCAGTCCAAACCTTTTTTGGTGCATACACGACAGCAGACGATCCAGGTGTTGGGAACGCACTTTAACGTCAATGCGTACCGGGAACGTAAGGTGGTGCAAACGAGTTTGTTGGAAGGTAGCGTTGCCGTTCTTGCGGGAGGAAAGAAAGTACGCTTGTATCCGGGACAGATGTCTTTGTGGAATCAAGATGGTGGTGGATTAAATGTAGAAACAATTCCAGATATGGAAAATCTACTGGCTTGGAAAGACGGGATGTTCTATTTCGATAACAGTAATATCAAAGAAATTATGCTCGTGCTTGCACGGTGGTATAATGTGGAGTTTGTGTTTGAAGAGGGGGACTATAGCAATTGTGTTTTCGACGGTATGATTTCAAAAAAAGAAAGCATAAACCAAGTCTTAAAAATCTTAGGCGCCTCCCAGCAATTGAGCTTTGAAATAATGGGAAATAAAATAGTGGTTTCACAGCCCCAATCGTAATAGAAAACTAGCAACAAAAAATATAATTAACCTAAAATGAAAAACTGCCTATGTGAAGATATGTTTACTAAAATTAAAGTGCTCTTGTAAGGTTTACACTTATGGAGTGTGAAGCTTTTTGAGCGTGTTTCATGCGCTTCAAAAAGTATTTTCAAAAAAAAGTCCCGACGGCCATCGGGACTAAATTTAGAGCTGGTCTCTATCCATTTTTAGACTGTTTATTAACTAACTCTTAACCAAAAGTATGCAAATCTATTCGGATAAAAAAGCACCTTTCGCAAGGTGGCTTTGCCGTAATTATTTGTCCTCTCCGATTGATATATCGGATACGAACCAATCGAGGACACAAAAAGTCTGGAGAATTATGAAACTAACTGGAGTTTTGACTCTTGTGCCCCTTTTGCACCTCAGCGCCTCGGTGTTTTCACAACAGGTGACACTTAAGGGCCAGCATGTAAAAATTAAGGACGCTTTGCGGACTATTACGCGACAAACGGGCTATGGCTTTCTTTACAATTCCAATATGCTAGATGTCGAAAGTCACATTGCTATCGATTTGAACAAGGCACCTTTATCCAAAGCGATGGAAGAAATATTAGCTTTCAAAGGATTAAGCTATAAGATCGAAGAGAAGACTATCGTATTGTTGCCACGTAGCGACCGGAAGGTAATGACACCGGCAGCTGTATTGCAAAAGAGTATTGTCATTAAAGGTAAAATAACAGATGATAAGGGAAATCCGTTGGCTGGAGCTTCCGTGTTTTTGAAGGGACAGCAAGCCGGTACCAAGTCGGATGCCAATGGTGAGTTTGAATTGAAAGTCCCGAAAGAGGGCGTTGATTTGGTGTTTTCTTTTGTCGGTTATGAAAAGAAAGAAGTAAAAGCCAAGGCAAATATGTCCGTTATTTTGGTCTCTTCCGGAAATATCGAAGAGGTGACCGTCTCTACGGGCTACTTTAACCGGACCAAGCAGAGTGTGACGGGTTCACAAGTGATTGTTTCAGGCGAAGATCTACGTAAAGTAGGATCCCTGAACATGATGCAAGCCTTGAATGCTTTTGACCCTTCTGTTCGCGTAGCGCCTAATTTAGACTTTGGTTCCGATCCGAACCGTGTGCCTGAAATTACGGTGCGTGGAGAAAATGGGTTTGATCTACGGTCAAGTGCAGACGACTCCCGGAGTAACCCCAATTCCCCTTTATACTTACTGGATGGTATCGAAGTGACCGCAACGCGTATCTATGATTTGGATATGAACCGGATTGAATCGTTTGTTATTCTACGTGATGCTTCTGCGACCTCACTCTATGGGTCACGCGGTGCCAATGGGGTAATACTCATTACGACCATTCCACCGAAAGCAGGAGATGTTCGGGTTACCTTTAATAGTACAGCAAATGTATCCGTACCGGATCTGCGGGACTATAATCTGATGAATTCACGTGAAAAGTTGGAGTATGAACGTCTTGGCGGTTTATATTCTGGTTTTGGTTTGGAAGAGCAGGTAAGGCTGGATGAACAGTATAATCAACGCTTGTCAGAAGTTGCTCGGGGGGTGGATACCTATTGGCTGTCTAAACCGCTAAGAACAAGCGTGAATCAGCGTTACAATGCCTTCGTCGAAGGTGGAGATCGTAGTTTCCGTTACGGCATGAACCTGAATTACGATAAAGATAAGGGCGTCATGAAAGAATCAGGGAGAGATCGTTATGGCATCAATGTGAGCTTTAACTATTATCCGAACAAAGATTTTCTGATCCGAAATGATGTTACTGTCAATAACGTGAAAGGCTATAATTCGCCTTACGGTTCTTTTTCTAAGTATGCACAACAGAATCCTATCGAGCGTATCTATGACCCCGAAACAGGTGAATTAATTCGTCATTACGAATTTAATACGACGATGAACCCTATGGTGGATGCCTCTTTGCCAAATTTGGACTATAACCGTTATACCGAGATCCAAGATAACTTTAATATCGATTGGCGTATTAATCCAAATTTCCGTGTGACGGGGCGTGCTTCTTTAAGTAAGAAGTTGTCCAAGCAAGAGAAATATCTATCCCCATTCTCTTCTTCCTTTGATAAGGAAACGAAAGCCGAGAAGAAAGGTAGTTACGAGATCTATGATCAGGATGACCTCAACTTTGATGGTACATTCACGGCCTCGTACAACCAGATGTTCATGGATAAAATATCGACCAACATCGGGGTGGGGGCGAATGCCGTTACAACCTCTGGCGTTGGTGAAGGATATACCGCTACGGGCTTTTTGAGTGATAATATGAATTTTATCCAGTATGCCCAGCAGTTTAAAGAAAACTCTAAGCCAAGAGGTTATCTGGATAAATCTAAGATGATTGGCTTTTTTGCGAATGCCAACGTGGGCTACGAAAATAGATACTTTATCGATCTTTCGTTCCGTACAGATGGCTCTAGTCGCTTTGGGAAAAACTCGCGATTTGCTCCGTTTTGGTCTGTGGGTGGTGCATGGAATGTGAACCGCGAAAAATGGTGGAAAAGTGATGCAACCCTAAAAGTAAGAGCGTCCGTTGGTAGTACAGGGTCTGTTAATTTCTCGGCCGACCAAGCATTGACGAAATACGAATATAGATCCGATTACGAGTACAATGGTTTCTATGGTGCGCAGTTGATGGGATATGGTAACTCCTCGTTAAAGTGGCAGAATACCATTCAGAATAACATCGGTGCCGACTTGACCATGTGGCAAAACCTTGTGGTCTTGAACATCGATGCCTACATTAAGGAAACCCAAAATCTATTGCTGCCGATCGATGTGGCGCCCTCAACAGGTTTTTCGCGTTATATCGAAAACCTAGGGTCGATGGAGAACAAAGGGATGGACATGCGTTTACGGTTTAATGTATTGCGCGGTAAAAACCCGGTTCATTGGAACTTCTCGCTCGGGCTAGCAACCAACCAGAATAAAATTAAAAAATTATCCAACGCCCTGGAAGCCATGAATCTGGAAGCGAGTAAAGAGGATAATGTTAAAGGACCAAAGCCGTTGCGTGCTTACCAGGCAGGACGCTCACAGAGCGCTTTGATGGTCGTAGAATCGTTGGGTATCGATCCAATGACCGGTAATGAAATCTATCGCAAACTGAATGGCGATCTTACCTTTACCTATGATCCGAAGGATAAGATTATTGTAGGCGATATGAATCCGAAATGGATGGGTACTTTCCAGTCGAACATCTTATACAAAAATTTCAACCTGTACTTTATTCTAGCATTCGAACATGGGGCTAAGATATACAACTCCACCTTGGCGCAGAAAGTGGAAGGGTCTGACCCACGCTACAATGCCGATAGGAGGGTGCTTTATGAGCGATGGAGAAAGCCAGGGGATATTGCTTTGTACAAGCGGATTGATGATAAAACCCCACCATATCAAACAACGAGATTGGTACAGGACAATGATTTCTTGAGGCTACAGACCTTAACGTTGACCTACGATCTTCCAGCTAAAAGTCTGGAAAGTTTAAGGCTTGAGCGTGCCCGGATTATGTTGACCAGCAACGACCTGTTTCGCTTCTCTACTGTGAAGATGGAAAGAGGGACTATGTATCCATATGCTCAGACCTTTTCATTGGCCCTTAACTTGACTTTCTAAATCTATGGATATGAAAAAAATATTATTAATACTCATTAGTTGTACCTTTTTCCTGAGCGGCTGTAATAAATGGCTTGATGTGGATCTTGCCGATAAGGTAACGGATGAAAAACTATTTAGCACGGCACAGGGCTATCAGGAAGCATTGGCGGGTGTGTATAGTGCGATGGCTGACTCTGCGATGTACGGGGCCAAATTGACGATGGAAGAAACAGATCTTTTAGCGCAATACTATAGCTACGACGGTGTGTCCACTAATTACGAGAATTTTAAAAACTACAATTATCCCGAAGCACGCTCGCAGACGCGTATTTTGGAATCGTGGAAAAACCTTTATGCCGCGATCGCTGGTGCAAATAATATTATTGCCTGGGCGACCAAAGACACAAAAGTGTTGTCTCCCGATCTCAAAGATCAGGTGTTGGGTGAAGCTTATGCCATGCGTGGTTATCTACATTTAGATCTGATTCGTCTGTTTTGTCCTGATGTAAAGCGATTACCAAAAGCTACTGGTATTCCATACAATTTACATTTTGGCGTAGCCCTACCACCGATGTATACCGTTGAAGAGGCGGTCCAGCTGGTGGTGAACGATCTCAGAGATGCGGAGAAATTTTTAGCTAAAGACCCCATTACAACCGTTAAACCTTATTTAATGGCGAATAAAAATGAAGCCGATAAGTACGTTGCACGGTTGAACTACTATGGCGTTAAAGCTTTGTTGGCTCGCGTCAGCTTGATGCGTGGGGATAAAGTGAGCGCGGTGAAATATGCTACGGAAGTGGTGGAATCCGGTGCTTTTAAGTTGTTGGATTTTGCGAGTATAGATAAATCAGATAAGGAGGTGGACATGCTATTTTCTGATGAGCATATCTTTTCCCTTCGGAAAAAGCCCCTCTCCGACTACAGCATCAGTTTGCACTATCAGTTGGTCGATGAACGGGGAGGAACTACGCCAGCGAAACTTCCCTTTGCCAATTTATCGCAGATCTATGAAAACAACAACGACGACATCCGTTACATCAAATGGTTTTCGACAACGAATCGTTCTTTCGTGAAGTTTAATATAGATAACAAAGATAAGTTCTTCCCGAAGATGCCTATGATAAAACTGTCCGAGATGTATCTTATCCTGGCGGAATGTCACTTGGGAAGTGATGACCAAAAGGCATACCACTATATCAATACATTACGTGACCACCGCATCCGCAATAATTCACATTGGTCTTACCTGACGATGGACTACATTATGCAGGAAATGAGACGTGAGTTTGTGGGCGAAGGGCAATTGTGGTATGCTTACAAAAGGTTGAATCTAGGGATTCCAACCAGCAACGGAATTATAGGAACTGTTCCACCGAGTGAGCAAGTTTTTGTGTTCCCAATTCCATTGAAAGAAATGGAAACAGGTAATCGTAACTAAAAAAGAACAGAAATGAAACGTAGATATATATTAATCGTGCTATCTTTTTTTGTTGCATTGGTGTACTTCTCCTCTTGCGACCAATCGATAGACAATCTGTATACAGAAAAAGCACGAATCCAATTTAAATACTTCAAGGAAGATACAGGGAGTAACCGGGTGATTACACGGACGTATTTTGACCGGACCACTTTCTCTTTTGGGATGGCCGCCGATGCGGTGGTAAAAGATACGGCTCGCGTGGTGGTCGAGTACTTAGGGTCCGCTTCGGATAAAGATCGTACCTATACAGTACGTATCGGTGCCGATTCGACGACTGCCGTGGAGGGTGTACATTTTGAACCATTTTCTGCGACACAGACTTTCCGGGCGGGTAGGCATAAGGATACGCTTAAGATTGTGGTTTTACGCTCGAATCTAAGCACCAGCTTTACCAACCCTGAAAACCGCAGGATAGCGCTCGATATGGAGACCAGCTCGGATTTTAATCTGGGAATGAAAAACGGAACGAGAACATACCTATACATTAACAATTACTTATCTGAACCGGTCTGGTGGAAAGATCCGTTGCGCAGTAACCTGCGGTTTTACCACCCCAAAAAATGGAAGATCTTAATTTCTTTCAACCCTAAGTTTGCAGACCCACTCCGTTGCATTTTCGATTTTAACAATGAAGGACGTGCGTATTTTGACGGACTATCCAGGTACCTAAATGGCGTGCCTACTTTTGATGAGGAGACGGGAGGACGGATTTATATGGACCGAATTGAGGTTCAAAACTAATTATTAAAGCGTATACGTATTATGAAATTTTATAATAAAATCGCGCTAATCTTAGCCAGTATCGGGACCTTAAGCGGATGCTATAAAGACCTCGGAACAGGGCCTGAGGATTATCGTGAAATCAATGAATTAACCATTGAAGGTATCGATAGACAATATGCTGTCGATATGGACGACAGTTTAAAGATAACGCCTAAGTTGGTCGGTACTATGTATAGTGACACCACGAAGTTCAGCTATGCGTGGGATATCGCGAGTACCATTGTATCGACAAGTTTGAACCTGAAAATCAAGGTAGGTTTATTACCGGGGAATAAGATATCGCGTTTTGTCGTGCAAGATAAGGAGACCGGCGTTAAAAAGTATTTCCGCTTTGACCTGAACGTGTCTTCCTCGACGGCCGGTAATTTAATTATGGTGTTGAGTAAATCCCGTGGAAAAGCAGAGCTTTCTTACCTGCGGTTGGATAAACCGGCTAACTGGGCTGTCAACTACTACGAATCTCGTTTTGGGGCGCCACTGGGCGTGAACCCGCAACAACTCGATTTCCTGTTGGTGGAACCTACTTCTGATGCAGCGCTTGCCAGCAACGCTCCTTTTGCCAACCGGTTTGGTAGAGTCCTTGTTTTGGTCGATAATCAGGTCGCTTTGCTTGATAAAGGAAGCTTGGAACCCAACGCGGTACCTTATCTGGATGGAGAAGCCTTTACGCGTAACGCCTCGTACCCGGCAGCGGATATTACCGGTTATAAACCGGAGTTTATGGCGCAAGCGGTATCCATGTGGCGGAACAATCCTTACGGTAGTAACTTCCACCAAACAATACAGTTCAATCTTATTTCGGGTGGAGCATTGTATCATGCATCGTTGGCACCAGCTATTTGGACACCTACGTTTGTATACAACCGCAAGAGCGTGTATGGTGAGAACAATTATTTCTCCCCTTTCGGCTATTACGATATGATGACGCCAACACCCGACGGAACGCTCTTTCAGCATGGTTATAATTTAGGGAATTTTATGGTGTTCGACCGCACAGTGGGACGCTTTGCTTATTCATCCTCCGGAACCAGTTACAATATTCCTGTCACAGATGTAAAGGCGTTTCCGGGACACGAGCTGTATTACGGTTCGCATACCAGCCAGTCGGGATCATCTTTCGCGGTGCTGAAAGCGTCAACAAATGTGTTGCGGTTTTTGCTATTGGGTAAAAATGTTAATAAATACAGTCTGGTGGGTGAGGTTAGTGGAGGTGTGACCAATGGTCAAAGTAAGTTCTACACCATGAAAACCTCACCTTATGTGTTTTTCACTGCGGGGAACAAACTGTACAAGTACAATATCCTGGACGTGACATCCAACGTGGTGCCAAGCGAGGCACATGCCAGCCTTTCGCTTACTTCCTTGGGGTATTCGGAAGATGCGGTTATCACGAGCATGACGGTATCTCGCTCGGAGAAGACATTGATCCTGGGCGTATCCCGCTACGGCAGTGATAAAGAGGGAAGCGGCGAAGAGAATAAAGGCGATATCTTACTGTTTAACTTAGATAAAACCAGTCTGAACTTGGTGTTAAAGAAGAAGTATGAAGGGGTCTCGGGGATTCCTGTAGATGTGAAAATCAAGTACCAAACACACTGGCGCGATGGCAAGTCGAACGGTGGCGTAACAGAATTGGATAATATTTAAAAAGATGAAGACCATGAAAATATATATTTCACTCTTACTACTATCCCTGTTAACTTTTACCGCCTGTGTCAAAGATGCAAGTGTATACATGGCGCAGGACAAAAAGCAGGTCGATATAGATAATTATAATACAGACGGTACGGGGCCAGGTGGAACAGAAGGAACATTGCTGCCGGGGATAAACTTGGTCACCTTAGATGTAGAGCACGAGGGCAAAGTTTCTAAGCGTAGGTTTAAGTATTTTATGCCTGTTTCTATCGATAAGAGCAAGCCTATTTCGTTGATTTTCGACTTTCACGGAAGCTATGGTCCCGGGGTAGATCCTATTGCAGGGGTATCCATGTCGCAACCTTTGTTGCAGCTCGCTATTAAGCAGAATTGTATTATTGCTATTCCCGCGGGGGAAGATACAGGAGCGGCTGTAAACTGGCAGAATTCGGAATATCATTTTCCGTTTGTCGATGCGATGATTGATTTCTTCAAAAAGCAAACGCCACTAATCGATGTAAATCGTATTTATACTTCCGGCCACTCCAGCGGTGCCATTTTCTCTTACGTATTGGCATTCTACCGTTCGGATGTTTTTGCCGCCGCCGTGCCTGTCTCTGGGCAGATGAAGCTTTCAGATAATGCCGTAATGCCTAATCGAGTTGTGCCTATTCGTGCCTTTAATGGTAAGAAAGACGATATCGTTATTGCTTCGGCCGTGGTTAGTAATATCAATGCTTGGGCGAATAAAGTAGCGGGTTATTTCCCGGCTGATGCGGTGGATAGTGATACGTTACAGATTGATAATTATAAACCCTATATGACGAAGAGATGGAGTGGAGGGAAGGCTGATATCGAGTTGTTTATGGTGGAAGATGAAGGGCATGGCGTGAGTTGGTACTATATTATGCCACTGATGTGGGAGTTTATGAATAGTCACCCTAAAAATGTGGGCTCTTCGGGGATTTATATTTCCTCCGAGCTCAAGCGGTTCGACGCAGTGGAGGGACAATCCTTTACTTCAGAGATTCGGTATGCAGCGGGAGCTACGGTGAGTGTTGTATCAGCACCGTCGGATTGGACGGTAACGTATGCAAATAATACCTTGAAAGTTAAGGCGCCAACGGATTTCTTTGCCGCGACGACGCTAAATAGAAAAGGGGAGATTAAATTACGGGTTAGTGGCAATGGCTCTACAGCGGAAATTTCACTGCCGTATTCGTTGGCAGCACCTAAGAGTTTTTACGAAGTCGGAGATTTGGTATATGACGCGCAGTATCAACCGACGGGCGTCGTGTTCTGGGTAAACCCATCCAATATTAAGGAAGCAAAGATTATCGCGTTGACACATGTAACGCGGCCGTTTGGTTCGGTAGGTGCTGCTTTCCTTACGCCAAGTTACACGGATGGGTATAACAATACGCTTGCCTTAATCGAGCGTAACAATACGCAGTCGGTGAAGCTAACCTCGGCTAAGAGTGCTTTTGTTTATGCGTACGAATACCTGACAACACCGGGAAATACATTAGGTTGGTATTTACCAGCAGTGGACGAGCTTAAGGCTTTGGATGCGAATCTAGCCGTTGTAAATAACGCGTTAAAGATCAATGGTACAGCCTTAGAGGTTACCTCTTCAACAGGTTCGTATTACCTGTCGTCTACCACGGTGCAAGGCGCCAAGGCGAAACAGTTTTACACCTTTGATTTTAATACCAGCGCTAGTTTACATGGCTATTATGCGGTGAATGCGAATGCGACCGACAATACCGCAGCAGCTATTGCAACGCGGCCGGTGAAGAAGGTGAGCAAAAAGTAGTACAAAATATTTAACACGTTTTTTTACGTAAAACAACATGAAGAAAATTATAATAACAATGTTTATGCTTGCAGGGATTGTGTCCCTGCGAGCACAAGCTCCTGCTCATATCTCTTTTCAAAAAATCAGTTTTGAGGAAGCTAAAAAGCAGGCTAAGGAAACGGGAAAACTTATCTTTTTGGATGGATACACCTCTTGGTGCGCTCCCTGCAAATGGATGGAAGGAAACGTGTTTAATCAAAAGGAAGTAGCCGATTTTTACAACACTAATTTTATCAATACGAAGTATGATTGTGAGGTCGGAGAAGGTATTGATTTGGCCAAAAAATATGGTATTCGCAGCTTTCCCACGTATTTGTTTTTAGATGCAGAAGGAACCTTAGTTTATCGTACGCAATCTCGGATGGAGGTACAGGCTTTTTTGAAGGAAGGTCAGCAAGCGACAAATAAGGAATTTCATATTCCTGTGTTGCAAGCACGTTTTGCTGCAGGAGAGCATGACCCCGCTTTTTTACTGCGTTATATTGCGGTGATGAATAGTGTGGATCCAAAGCAAGAGCAGGCGGCGCGTCAGGCATTAGATAAGTTGGCTGACGATAATTTCCTGAAAACGCCAACTGGATGGCAGGCGATAAAGCAACTGGGACAGAATGGAAATGATAAGTACGGCAAGTTCTTTTTGGCGAATAAGGCTTATTTTAAATCCACTGTGCCGCAAGATGAGTTCTTAGCGAAAGAGCAACATTTGTTGCGTTATGCGATGTACGGCTATATCCGGAACAAAGATGTCGCGGAGTTTGAAAAAGGTTTGGCGTATTTTGAAGGAAGTGATGATATAGACAACAAGGTGGATGGTGCTATGTATCGCGTGGAATGGGTATCAGAACATGGTACGGATAAGGAATTTGTGCAGCTGACCAATAAGCTACGCAAAGGGATTCTGAAAGATCAGGCGGAAAAGTTAAGCTTTATTGCGCGCCGAAACTCGGGTAAGTATGGAAAAGATAAAGAACCTTCTAAGGAGCTCTTGAATCAATGTTATGAACTCGCCAAACAGGCGGTGCAACTGGATGAAAACTCGTATTCCAACCAAGGCACATTTGCCGATGTCTGTATCTTACTCAAGAAAAAGAAAGAGGCCGTAAAAGCGGCACAGGCAGCGCGTGCATTAGCAGAAAATGAGACGTCCAAAATTATTAAACTAGCCGATGCATTACTCGAAAGGGCAAAGAATATTTAGTATGACCATCAAGCAAACTATAGTGCTTGCTCTAGCAAGCTTAACCTTCGGTGCGCTGCAGGCACAAGAAGAGCAACCGTTTCAGATTCAGGTTGTATCGCAAAAAGCAATTAATAAAGACGCAAAAGTGTTTGTTCGTTATTTCAAGGATAACCAGTTGGTGTTAGATTCGATCCTTTTAAACGGTAAGAAAGGTCTGTATAAGGGGACGGTCTCGGTACCAACGATGGTGAATCTATACTATTCTCCGGATGGGTATTCTTTCTTTAATCGGAATCGTGTTCGCCAATGGGACAAGGTGGATTTATATGTTGATAAAGGGGAAACAACCGTTAAGTTTACAGATCGTATGGCAGAAGCTTCTATAAAAGGGAGTGCCATGCAGGCGGCTTTTGCGCATTATGCGACTTTTATGAAGGCCTATGACCAGCCGTTGGATGCCTTGAATAAGCAGCGTTCGGCGTTGTATCAACAGAAAGAAGCCGGACAAGAGGAGTTAAAAGGGGTGATGCAGCAAATTCGCGCGTTGGAGGAAAAAAAGGATAAAGCGAAAGCGGAATATCTACGCGCAAATCCGAAGTCCTATTTTAGTTTATTGGCCTTGAAAGACTTGGCGGGTTATAGTATCGATGTTGCACGTGTGGAGCCTCTTTTTGATGGGCTGGATCCTCGTTTAAAGTCGTTGAAAGAAGGTAAGGAGCTGGCCAAGGCATTGGATATTGCCAAGCGTTTGGCGATTGGTCAGGAAGCACCGGATTTTACGCAGCCGGATATCGATGGTAAGCCAGTCAAACTATCGGATTTCAGAGGGCAGTATGTGTTGTTGGATTTTTGGGCCTCTTGGTGTGGCCCGTGTCGCGCTGATAATCCTAATTTGGTTAAAGCTTATGATGCTTTTAAGGACAAGAAGTTTACGATATTGGGTTTGTCGTTGGATCGTCCCGGAAAGAAAGAAGACTGGCTTAAAGCGATTGAAAAGGATGGTTTGCCTTGGCACCATGTCAGCGATTTAACGGGTTGGAAAAATGAAGTGGCAGGGATCTATGGTATTCAGGCTATTCCACAGAATATCCTAATCGATCCGCAAGGGAAGATTGTCGCCAAAAACCTCCATGGTGATGCGTTGAGCAATTTACTGAAAAAGATATTATAGTTTATTTTCATTTTATGCATATAAAACTCCCCAAGCGAAATTGTTTGGGGAGTTTTTTTTTGTGGATTGTTCTTACTGAAAAACTAAGTTTCCATAAAAATTTGAGAATGCAATTTGATTAGATTTTCTTGTTTATAGATTTTTTATTAAATATATCCTAAATAAATAAGTTAAATATTAAGAAAATGATAATATAATACCGTTCATATAAAAAACCAATATATTTGTGTTCGAGTCAGTTTTAAGGTGAATGAAAGACAGTTATATAATGAAAGAGAACTTTTAACCCATCTAAAAGTCCAAGATTATGCGTTCCAAAAAATTTACGATCGCTATTGGGAAAAGTTATTGGGTATAGCGTTACGCAAGTGTAATGATTTATCGATGGCGGAAGACTGTGTTCAAGATGTTTTTATGAGCCTGCTTCACCATAAAGACCCGACTAAGATTGAAAACCTTGAAGCTTATCTTGCTAAAGCGGTAAAATTCGCCATTATCCGAGCGATTTACAAACATCAGCGTATCCAATATGTGGAGGAATACCCCGAGGGCAATTACTTTGATAAGTTATCCGTGGAGGATGCGCTGGAAGAGAAAATGTTACAAGAATATATTTTCGATCAGGTGGAGCAACTTCCGGACCGCTGCCGTCTCATTTTTAAATCCTCTCGTCAGGAACACCTTTCTAACGAAGAGATTGCCGAGAAGATGAATATTTCTAAGCGCACCGTTGAAAATCAGCTTTCGCTCGCCATGAAAACGCTGCGCAAGTATCTTTTTAGAACTATTTTATTTTTTTTCTTCTAGTCCCGTGCGTTAACGACGACTTGTTGTACTATATCTATATACAACCAGTACATGAAGTTAACCGAAAGAGTAATCAGAGCGATTAAGCGCGTCTTTGAGGGGCAAGCACTCCCCGAAGACAAAAACACGATCGATCAATGGTATACGAACCTTGATTCCGACACGACAACTGTTGATGAAGATCGACAAAAGGTCAAACAACGTATTTTTGAAAAAGTGTATCAACCACAGGCGCAGCCACGGATATCTTATTTTAAGTATAGTGTGGCCGCAGCGATCCTGATCGTCAGCTTTGTTACGGGATACCTTTATTTACAAGAGAAGCCCACAACAGATATTGTAACTGTTGCTCCGGAATGGACGGCAATCGATAAGGATATGCCGTTACATCAAGCTGTCAACCCTGCCGACGTTCAGATTGTGAATGCACAGATTAAATCGGTCAAAACCCCAAAAGCCAAGTTGTATCAGCTCGTACTCGAGGACGGTACGCAGGTATGGCTTAATGCCGGGTCGGTTTTGGAAAAGATAACCTTCGATGGAAAGCAACGTTATGTGCACTTAAATGGTGAAGCTTATTTTGAAGTTAGTAAAGATCCAAATCGACCTTTTGTGATTCATACCGCACAGCAAACGGTGACCGTTTTGGGAACTAAATTTAATCTTAAGTCTTATGCAAATCAAAAAGAAGTGTTGTCACTGGTAGAAGGAAGTGTCCGTATTACCGATAAACAACACCAAAGCATTGTGCTGACTCCCGGAGAAGCGGCTGAAGTAGAAAAAGGAAAACTGATTAAAAGCAATCTTCACGAAAATAACCTCCTGTGGAGAGAACAGATCTTTGCTTTTGAAAACGAAAGTCTTCCAGAAATCTTAGATAAAGTATCACGTTGGTACAATGTATCGGTAGCTCCGCCTCCTGCATCAACCCATCGTTATAGTGGTAAGATACATCCGAAGGCTATGCTCGATGAGGTGTTAAACATGCTGAGCCTCGTCTCCCAACAGAAGGTGGTCCTCGAAAACAATCAAATCCTAGTAAAGTAAAATACCGTTTATTAAATAAATATAATGAAGTCTAGAATCAACCGAACCGTTAAATTCGCTTCGCTTTTTCTATCGCTTGGTTGTTGGCAGCCCCTTACGGCGCATGCCAGCTATCAGCAGAAAATCGATGTCAAGGTACAGAACAAATCATTAAAAACGATTCTGAATCTATTGGAGCAGCAATCCAATTATTATTTCCTTTACGATAATGCGTTATTGGAGAAGAATCAAAATTTAGATCTTAACATCCAGAACCTATCGTTCAAAGATGCGCTCGATTTGCTTTCGGCAAAGATCAATGTGGATTATAAGATTGTCGATAAGACCGTTACGCTTTACCCGAAGAAAGTTAAGGCACAACAAGAAAAAATAATAACCGGATTGGTTAAATTGAGGGAAGCTAATAATGAAATCCCGGTGTCTACAAATGGCGTTACCATTACCGTGAAAGGTTCAAATAAAGGGACCACAACAGACTTTAGAGGGGAATTTTCTCTTTCGGTTCCTGTGCCAAGCACGTTGATTATTTCCTATATGGGATATGATAAACAGGAAGTGGCTATAGATAGTAAATCGGCGTATGTACAAGTAGAACTTCAGCAATCTGAGGGAGCGCTGAAGGAGGTTATAGTCACAGCCTACGGTAGTAAGGAGTCCCGTGAAAACCAAATCGGATCGGCTTATACTATTACAGCGAAGGATTTAGAAAAACGACCTGCCTTGCGCTTGGACGCTTTGTTGCAGGGTATTGTTCCGGGCGTACAGTTTAGTTCGCAAGATGAAACAAACTCATCGGCACGTCCACGTTTTAGTACTCGTATTCGAGGAGATGCCTCCTCTCCAGGAGGGACGATGTCTAACGAACCGCTATGGATCGTCGATGGTGTGCCCCTAAATACAGGAGGGACAACCAATATGATTGCTGGAGTAGAAACAAGTATTAGTCCGCTGACCTATTTCAACCCAGAAGATATCGAATCGATCACCGTTCTGAAAGATGCGAGTGCGGCGGCAATCTATGGGGCTAATGCGTCGAATGGTGTCGTGATCATCAAGACAAAAAAAGGACAAGGTGTACCGCGTGTTCGGTATGGCTTTCGGGCAACTACTGACCGTATTGCCAAACACAATGTGTTTAATGTCCTGACGACAGAACAGTATCGTGCTATGGTCGATGAAATGGGATTGACCTCTAAGATCGATGTGTACGAGAATGGATCCACCAATTGGTTGGATGCCTATTATGAAACCGGAAATACCATGCAACACAATTTATCGGCTTCTGGATCGAATGAGAATACCAATTATTATATTTCCGCTGGTATCTATGATCAAAAAATGACGACGGTCGCCAATGACATCAAGCGTTACACGTTGCGTTCTCAGATTAACACCGATATTGGTAAACGACTATCGCTGAATTTTGTATTTGGGGGGTCTTATAGTAAGAACGATATGTATCGTGTCGGAAACTCTTATTTTACCAATCTCCCTGTTATATCGCTGTATGATCGCACAGGTAATTATGCAATACGTGATTACAATGGTGTCCGGATTTCGAATTCTTTGGCGGAAACTATCCAAAACGAAAATCGCCAAAATACTTTTCAGTCCTTTGGACAAATGCAAGCGACATTCCGAATTATGGATGGTCTTGAGTTTTCTTCACGGAATGGTATTGACTTCTCTTCGGTGGAGGAGCTGCGCTATAACTCAAAATATAACCTGACAGGAGCGGCTTCTAATGGATACCTCTATAAAAATCAGGTGCAGATGCACAATTGGATAACGACCAATATGTTGAGTTACTCGAAAAACATTTACGATGGCAATCTTACGGCGATGGTCGGTATGGAGGCCAATAAAACAAATTCATCCTACGTGGGGGCTTCAGCCTATGGTTTTCCAAATGACTATGTACGGGAGATCAGTATGAGCCCTGCAGATAATCGGAGAAGCTCGGGATCCCGAGGAAGTAATGCCGTACTATCTTATCTCGGACGTTTGGGTTATCTATGGAAAGAAAAGTATAATGCCAGCTTTAGTCTTCGTCGCGATGGAAACTCCAATTTTGGTAAAGATGTAAAATGGAGTGCTTTTTACTCTGCCGGGGCCGCATGGACGGTGTCCAAAGAGGAGTTTTGGCAATCTGAAGCGATTGACTTTTTGAAAATCAAAATGTCTTATGGTTCCACGGGAAATGGTCGCTTCAACAGCAACTATGCTAAAGGTATCTATAGCTTTAGCGAAACGGACAGCTACGGTGGAGTGATTGGAGCGACAATGTCGAGAGGTCGGAACGAAAAGATCAAGTGGGAGACGACATATAAATTCAATACAGGTATAGATTTTAGACTTTTCAACCGTATTGATGTTGGGTTAGAATACTATAACGATATTACCAAAGATTTGGTGAATAACACGCCGGTATCTTTAACATCAGGACAGCGCAATATCTACCAGAATGTTGGAAAGCTGCGAAATCGGGGGGTAGAGGCTATCATCAAATCTACGAATATCAACACCCGAGATTTTCAGTGGTCGACAAACTTCAACATCGCGATGAACCGAAATAAAGTACTGGAATTAAGAGAGGGTTTTGAACGTTCGTCGGAAACAACCATTATGAAGGAGGGATACGATAGTCGAGCGTTGTATTTGGTGCGTTGGGCTGGGGTGGATCCAAGCACGGGCATGCCGATGTGGTACGATATCAATGGCGATATCACAAAAGTGTTTAGTGCAGATAACCGTGTGATTATCGGAAGCCCCAACGCTGATTTCTTTGGTGGCTTTACGAATACGTTCTCCTATAAAAACTTTAATCTCTCCTTTTTGATGATCTACAGCAAAGGAGGGCAAGCTTTAAACCGTGTACGCTTACAAACAGAGCACGATGGTCGTAATATCCTAAGTGATAATCCGTCAACTAATCTTTTGGACCACTGGCGCTATCCGGGAGACCTTTCCGTAAACCCGAAACTAACGACCGAGGCGAACAATTCAAACCGTATCTCGACACGCTATCTGCAAGACCAAACGAATATTCAGTTTAAGAATATCAGTTTGGAGTACAGTATTCCACAAGAAAACCTTAAAAAGTTTTTCTTAAAGGGGGCTTCTATCTATGCGCAAGCCGATAATATTGCGGTTTGGACACCATATCGCAATAAAAAAGAGCTTAATACAGGTCAGGGCAACTACCAAACGATACGGATAAACAATTATGCGACAACAAACGCGGGGGTACCGAATCAGATTTCCTTTGCGGTAGGCGTAAATCTTACTTTTTAATTTAAATAAAATGAAACGAATACTCTATATAATACTTGCTTGCTCCTTGCTGGTGGTGGGCTGCGGTAAATCGTTCCTGGAAATCGACCCTGTTGGGAGTTTAACGGGGGATAAGCTATTCAGCGATGTAGAAGGGTACCAGTCCAGCTTGGCCGGTGCATACAGTCTTTTCGCAAAATACCATTTGGGACAGTATGGCCTCTATGGTGAGATCCGAAGTGATAATATCTTAATCCGTGAAAATCTTGCTGCCTCCGTCCTCGAAGAGTATAACTATGCGAGTGCCGCAGAAAATGCATTGGGCATGGGAGCGGGTATATGGCGGTCCATTTTTGAAACGCTAAACAATGTAAATAATATCATTGAAGCGAAGGATCAACTTCTAAAGGATTTTCCGAACCAAAAAGACCTGATTAATGCCACCTATGGGCAAGCATTGGTTCTTCGTGCCATGTGTCATTTTGATTTAAGCAATGTCTTTAGTCAACATTATACCTATACAGCTGATGGTAGTCATTTGGGAACACCCATTCTACTGACAACGCCATATCCTGGTACCGCTGTGAAACGTGCAACTATAAAAGAAACATATCAGCAGATTGTCGCGGACTTGACGGAGGCTGATAAGCTATTGGCTGGTACAAGCACTCGGAGTAAAATTTACGCCTCTAGTGAAGCGGCTAAAGCGTTGCTATCGCGGGTGTACCTATATATGGAAGATTGGCAAGGTGTCATCGATCAGGCAACCCCTTTGGTTACGAGTAACAAATATCCGTTGACCGCCGCGAAAGATTACCTGAATATGTTTATCGAGCCGGGGCAGCGCCTTTCTTTTAATACCATTCATCCTGAAGTGATTTGGCAGCTTAATCTCAGTACTAATTCTTCGAGTTTCTTAACCTTATTGTTTTCTGATAGAGCCAATTTTATGGCTTACCCCAATAAAGATTTTATGGCGCTGTTTGAATCTTCCGATTGGCGAGGAATACAGTTTCAATCCACCGAACAAGCCGGGGTTTACTATAACCTGAAGTATGCTTTACCACCGGGGAGCTTAGAAAATGAATGGCCGGTTAATTATAAAATGTTTCGTTCGGCCGAGCTTTATCTCAACTTAGCGGAGGCATATTTCCATAAGCAGCAGTATCAGGCAGCAGCGGAGCAGATTAAAATTGTTCGTGCGCGTGCTTATAATACCCCAGTGAAAGACATAGAAGTTGCCTTTACAGATCCGCAACAATTACTGGCACAAATTAAATTGGAACGCCGCAAAGAGTTGTGCTTTGAAAACCAACGTATCTATGATATTATGCGCTATAAGGAGAATTTAAATCGTACCGATTGTAACGCAGCAACCTGTCAGCTAAATTATCCGAACGACAAATTTGTTTTGCCTATTCCGCAGATGGAAACTGATCCAAATCCTGATATGCAACAAAATCCTGGCTACTAAAATGAAAATAAAAATGAAAGCACTTTATATATGCGCTATGTTGTTGGTCGGTCTGTTTTTAACAGGCTGCAACAAAGATGAAGCTGTACCATACGACAATCCCTTCTTTTATATTCACGAGAATAACAGTAGTGAAATACGTATTGCATCCAATCGCAATGAAACATTAAACTACTTGGTATACTTTAGTGGTAAACGACAATTCGACCCGATGACCTTAACGTATGAGGTAATTGTAGGCAATGGATTGCAAGAAGGAAGAGATTTTGAAGTTGTTACCGCGGAATATAGTTTAACGTTTGCACCTGGCATTGTTGAGATGCCGATTAAGATCCGTTGGATACCACATGCGATTGATCCCGAAAAAGATAATTCGGTGACGATCAAATTGAGTAGTAATAACAAAGGTTATATTCTAGGATTGCCGGGACCCAACAAAGTACAGGCATCCCTACGTTTTATAAAATTCTAATCTATGCGTTATACACGTACCGTCCTTTTACTGCTATTAGGCTTGTTTCAAAGCACTGTTCTTTTTGGGCAGCAGCTTAAACAAGATCCGAAACTGGTGAAAGGACGTTTAAAAAATGGGTTTACCTATTATATATACCCGAATGAGTCCGGGACAAAGCAAAGCGCTATTCAGCTTTTTGTGAAGGCAGGGTCCTTGCAAGAAGAAGAGTCGCAGCGGGGATTGGCTCACTTTGTGGAGCACATGGCATTCAATGGGAGTAAAAATTACCCTAAAAATGAGGTGATCACCTATTTAGAATCTTTGGGGGTGAAGTTCGGTGCTGACCTCAATGCCTATACCAGCTATGATCAAACCGTATATAAGATTGATGTCAATACGGAGCAACCCGAACAATTGCAGAAAGCGATTGATATTGTGGCAGACTGGGCCTTTGAGCTGAGCTTTGATAGTCTGGAGATCGAAAAGGAGCGCGGGGTGATTATTGAAGAATGGCGGACAAAGCAAGGCGCTGCGGCCCGGCTATCGGAACAATATTTACCGCTGGTCTTTTATAATTCTCGCTATGCACAGCGTCAGCCGATCGGAACAATGGAGGTGCTCCAAAACTTTGCACATCCTGTAATCAAACGTTTTTATCAAGATTGGTATCGACCTGACTTGTTGGCTATTGCTGTGGTATCTAATCAAGACGTTCGACAGGTTGAGAAATATATCAAGCAGCAGTTTGGACGTGCAAAACAACGAAAGAATGTACCGAATCGGGAGGTTTATACCTTGCCGGCGCACGTGGATACCCTATATAGCATTGCGACGGACAAAGAAGAAAATGATATTGACTTTGCTTACATTACAAAGACGCCTGCCCTCATGCGTATTAATCGCGAAGCAGCGCTGTATGAGCAACTGCTGCAAAGTTTTGTGAATGGCCTGGCCAAGAAAAGATTTGAACGACTGCAACAGCAAAACAGTACATATCGATCTGGATCTATGACCAGTACAAACCTTATGCCTGAGATCGGTGTGTCTCTTGGCGGTGCTGCTTTATACGAAGATGCAATACATACCGGAATCCAGGAATACCTGTATGAACAAGCGCGTATCCGCCAACATGGGTTTACAGCGATAGAAATTTCGGATTACCGGCAGGAGTATGTGGCGCAATATCGACGAAATCAGCTCAACTCCAATGGCTCGGCTCCGATTACTGTGCTAAACGGTATGAAAGAAGATTTTTATGAAGGTAATATCTTAATGGACCGCAACCTACGCAGCGATATGTTGTATCGACTACAGCAGAATATTGATTCGGCGGCTGTCCGTAATTATATAGAGTCGCAGGCGGTTAAGGGCAATACGGTGGTGATGTTGACCGGTCCGGATCGTGTAAAGAATCTCCTGCCTACGGAAAAACAGCTCAGGACTTGGTCTGATAGTATAGCACGGTTGGATATTGCTCCATGGGTAGACGAGGTTAATGTGCCCGAACACTTGTTGTCTCATGTGCCTACAGCAGCGCACATTGTAGCGCAAAAATATATCCCGGAAATTGACGTGCACCAGTGGACACTTTCCAATCAAACGAATGTGTACCTCAAATCCAGTAACAATAGAAAAAACCATGTCCAGTTAACCGGGTTTAGGCGTGGTGGATTTAGTGTGCTTGATAGTGCCGATTACATCAATGCGTTATTCAGTAAAGATATTATTGCGGCGAGTGGAGCAGGTGACTTTTCACGACGTGCTTTATCCAAATATCTGGCGGGAAACAGTGCAACGGCTATGTTAGTTTGGTCTAAATATCGCGAGGGTGTAGCCGCTAATGCGAATACCAAGGATCTAAAGACCATGTTTGAGCTTTTGTATCTGAAATGGACACAACCACGTGTGGATCGTGACGTCTTTGCTATGCAAAAGAGAAAGGCACTTGCTAATCTGAAGAAACAAAATAACAGCACGAGTGGTGAATACAATAAGTGGATTGCTCAAAAGATTGCTGCCGATAGTGAGGAAGAAAGTTTTGATGAGAACCGCCTGATGCAGGAGCTGCAATACGATGACTTGCTGCCCGTGTTTAAGAAACGTTTTGCATCCGCAGCTGGTTTCGATTTTGTCATCGTCGGAGATTTTCAGCCTGATAGTATTGCACCGTATGTCTTAAACTACTTGGGGGGACTCCCGGATCAGGCTCCATTGGCACAGGATATTGCTCCAAAAAAACTATCCGATGGTGAGAATGCATCGATACAGATGGTAGGAGGCGATACCGACAAAGCGATGGTAAATATTATTTTTCAGCAGACCAAAATGCAACAACAGTATCCCGCTATTCTCGTTTACGAGATGTTGCAGGAAGTACTTAAAATTAAACTCCGTGAAAATCTGCGGGAGAAACATTCTGGTGTATATGGTGTCTCGGTGAATATTAGCTCGACAGCGATTCCCTCACCTTTGTTTCGTGCACGGATCAGCTTTACCTGTTCCCCACAACGAAGTGATTTTCTCGTACAGCAGGTAGAGCAGGAAATTCAGCAGATCGCTAACCAGCCAAGTTATTTTAAAGCGGAGTTGGACAATATCAAAAAGCAACTTATACTGACTTATGATAAACAGAAGGATAAAGAAACCTTTTGGAGCGCAGAACTTCGCAATCATCTTTATAACGGTTATGAAGATTGGTCTTACTTTACCCGTTACGCCGAAATGGTGGAAGGGATTCAGGAACAAGACATTAGTCAAGCCGTGAAACAGTTAATTTTAGAGGGCAAAACCGTTCGTGCGGTTCTTGTTCCTCATTCTATTCAAACAGAAGCAAAGAAATAAATTATGAAATTAAGGAACTATCTATTTCTCTTATCCGTACTTGCACTCAGTGTCCTGGGGTGTAAAAAGTATGAAATTGGCTATGATGGTGAGGTGCGCTTTACCAGTTATAGTTTAGAGCCAACTGCACATCCAGGGTTGGCCGCCCCCGTTAATGGAACGATGGATGGCAATACCGTCTATATACGTGTACCAAACTCGGTGAACATTAACCAAGCCAAACCGAGTTTCCAAAGCAGTAGTGAACAAGCGATTGTGTATCTCGATAATAAAGTACAGGAAAGCGGTGTTAGTGTGGTGAATATGAGCGATACGCTCAATTATCGAATCGCCAGCCCTAATGATATGGGCTTTGTACAGGTTATTGCATTGCGCAATGCGGCCATTGTATCCTTCGGTTTTTATGCAGCGGACAATGAAAATGTTTTGTTCCGAGATTACGTTGCTAAATTTGATGGATTGCATATTGCGGTGGATTTACCCATTGATGCCGATGTAACAAAACTGGTCGCACGATACAAAACGACAGAGAATGCTGTCGTCAAGGTGAATGGTACCGTACAGACGAGCCAGAAATCAGCAAACGATTTCAACCAAGAAGTGATTTATGAAGTAACGGATGCCGAAACAATCACACCTGAAAAATTTGTAGTCAAAATGGGGCGGTTAACAGCACCAGAATGGCTCGAAATGCCATTGGGCCCTGTAGGTGATTTTACGGTGGGTGAAGTTAGTATGGCGCTGAATCCGTTGACGAATCAACCTGCAATCCTTTTCACGCGGAGTGCCTCTGATGGCGATAAAACACGTAAAGCCGTAGCCGCACAATTTGATGGTGCAACATGGAAATTATTGGGCACACAAGATGGTATTTCGGCGGGACGTACCGATGCTCCTGGTATCGCTATCGATGATAATGGGATTATTTATGCTTCGTACAAGGATTATGAAACGCAAAATGATTCGGTACAGTATGCTTCGATCCAGAAATATGAAAATAATAGTTGGAAGTATCTGAATAAGCCACAAGGAACGGTCCATCGGGTGAATTATCTGCATATCGCAACCAATGCATCCAATATACCTGTTTTGGGGTATTCTGCTGCACGTGCAGAGGCTGGAGCTGCCAACCGTTCAACGGTATCTGCATTCTTTACAAACGGGGCTTGGTCAACGCGCATGATCGATGCCGCACCAGCAACGCTTTACACACGCGTACGTAAAGGAAGAGACAACAAGGTTTATTATGCCGTGATGGATGGTATCAGTACAACCCGTAGACCAACGATCTATCGTCTTAACGACAATAGTTTGATGTGGGAGCGTGTAGGAACGGCGATGATAACACCAAGTCCGACGGTATATGGCGCGAACCTGATGGATGTTGAGGCGTCCGAAGCAGGTGAGGTATACGTGGTATTCCAGTCACAGGCCAACGCAGATAAAAAATCTTATGTCATGAAATATGACGGTGCTACCTGGAGACAGATTGGTTCAGAAATTAGTCATAATGCGTCGGGTAATTCCACGCGTGATAATATCGCTTTGGCTATTCACCCGAACGGCATACTCTATTTTGCACATAGTGATGCGAATGGTATCAAGGTAACGACATTTGATCCCCTGACACAAAACTGGACCCCAGCGAAAACCATCAGTACCGTAAATGGTGATAAGCTGACACTGCGCATTGCAGAGGATGGCATTCCATTCTTAGCGACAGTAGTTGATGGTAAAGTTAAGATATATCGTTACGATATTCCATAACAAAACAGTATGGTGAAAAAAAAGGAGGTGTACTAAAGTCTAGTACACCTCCTTTTTGTTTTATGCTATAGCCCTAAAGTTCTAAGGCATATGCATCATAAACTCCTGTTCCGCAGCAAAGCCAAAACGGTCTTTAGCATGAACTCGGATGCGACAAATTTTTGATTTGTAGGCTGTCGGGGTTTCCATTTGCCAGATATGGCTAGACTCTTTAGTCCCTAGTGGATTTCTTGTATTTCCTGCTGTCGGATATACTTTTGATTGGTTTTTGTTCCGGGTGTCCCCAACTAAAGGATCTACGCGGCTTGTTTTCTGCATAGGCATCCATGCCGAGGAATCGATCTGTACTTGTACATCGGTATACTTGCTGCCACCAAAAACATTTAAAATTAAGTGGGTACTATCCATCATCAATCGCATTTGATGTTGTGCATCAAGACCAACCCCTTTAAATCGTATATGATAATCGTTTTTGTCGAAATCAATAGTGAAATAGCCTCTAGGTGTACCGCATTGCATTAAAGCATCGGGAACACCGTCGCGGTCTTTTTCGCCACGCCACCAGTTGCCGCAGGTTGCTCCAGCTCCCAGTTCGTGGATATGCTCGTTGTCAAAAAAGTAGCGGTTCACGTTATGTGTATGGCCGGTTAGGATCAATACCTTCTGATACCCCTCCAACAGGGCAAGGACTTCCTTTTGGTTGTGTGTAAATGCCATAGGGATATGTTGACTCAGAACGATCGTGGTATGCTTAGATACACGCTTGAGGTCTGCGGCTAAAAAGGTAAGTTGATCAGCAGTGACTCGGCCTTCGTAAGACCTATTGCCTGTCGCAAAGACATTGTTCAGGACAATAAAATGTACCCCTCCGTAGTTAAACGCGTAGGTGTCGGCACCCATGTTACGGGTGAAAACATCATTGAGGTGAGTGCTTTCGCTATTTCTGTCATGGTTACCTAGTACCGTCCAGTACCGAGCGTTTGTTTTATCCATTACTGCACGTACTGCAGGCATAAGCGGCATCTTGTCGTTGACCAAATCACCTAGTATCAAGTTGAATTGTAGATCTTCACGCTGCGTTAACTCTGTAAAGATGCTTTTAGAGGCGTAGGACAGCTCTTCTTCTGTATCAACCTGGACATCTCCGATGGCGCCAATTCGGAAGATGGAAGGCTGTACTTCCTTGACAAGCGGAATGTCCACTATAATTGTATCCGGATTCATTTGAGCCGGGTCTATGTATCGAAATTTTGTGTTCTCGATTTTACTGCTGGAATGGCTCGATATATAACCGGTCGGGAGAATGGGGAATATGGTTTGTCCGGTATAACTGTGTAGGGTAAATACACCCTTTTTGTTGGAGGTTACAATCGTGGTGCCGTTCGATACAGAAATATTTTTTAAGGTACGTTCTGATTTTTCGCGTATACCATTTTTGTTGGCATCTAAAAAAACGGTTCCCATGATAACGTGTTTCTTAACGGGGGATTCGGCTGGTGTTGCCGTAAGTCTTGTATGACCAAAAAAAGCCAGGAACAAGAGCGGTACTATTTTTTTCATTTGCAGAATAGGTGTAGGTAAAAGAACCCGAAACAATGTGTTTCGAATTTGGAACAAAGATACCTAAAGTATGCTTGTTTGTACGGAATAAAAAGTGAAAAAAGAGTGCGTCCGGTCTGTTTTTTTGGGGAGGGCCAGGTCAAGGAGAGAGGCCCTGACATATTTTGAATTTATTTTAATAATTATATTGTGTTCGCTTATATATTGCTATATTAGAGGAAGTAACCAGCGTTTTTCACGAGGAGAGTGCTGTATCGCTAAACCTATATTATAAACGTTGATGGTATTTATCATTGTACTCCTAAGCCTGTTGTTGCTCATTGTGAGCATCACCTATTTCAAGGTCAATGCCTTTCTTTCTTTTCTCATCGTGTCTATGCTTACAGCTGTTGCTTTGGGCATTCCATTGATAAAAATACCGGGTACCGTCGAGAAAGGAATTGCGGCCATTATGGGTGGGCTTACGCTTATTATTGTGCTGGGGGCAATGCTCGGTAAGATTATCGCGGAGAGCGGCGCTGCGGAAAATATTGCAACCGTAATGGTGCGGCTGTTCGGTGTCAAGCACCTCCAGTGGGGGATGGCTTTTACGGGATTTGTGGTGGGAATACCTTTGTTTTATGGCGTTGGTTTTGTACTCTTAGTTCCTTTGATTTTTTCGATTGTTTACAAGTATAAACTATCCGCGGTTTATATCGGTTTACCGATGCTGGCCGCGTTGTCTGTTACCCACGGTTTCATACCACCGCATCCTTCACCTGTTGCACTAGTGGTGCTCTTTGGTGCCGATATGGGGATGACATTAATTTACGGCCTTATCGTGGCTATTCCTGCGATAATTATTGGAGGGCCTATTTTTGGAAAAACGCTGGGTCGGATAAAAACCGGTGAATCGGAGGTGTTTCAACCACAGGAAAATAATGCACAATACGAGAGCTATAGTCGGCCGACTGCCTGGAATAGTTTTATTACCGCTTTATTACCTGTATTTTTATTGGTATTGCTGACGATACTTCCTTATCTTATTCCAACATCCAACGCATTCGCACACGAGCTTATTACTTTCTTTGGTTCACCCGCTATCGTGATGCTGATTGCCATTATCTATGCTACCTTTTCCTTAGGTATTTATCGCGGACGTTCCATGAAAAATATTATGGGAATCTATACAGAGGCCGTCAAAGATATTGCCATGATCTTGTTGATCATTGCCGGGTCGGGTGTCTTTAAGCAGGTAATGGAAGAGAGTGGGGTAAGCGTTTTACTGGCACAGAGCCTTCAGACTTTACCCATCCACCCGCTGATTTTAGCGTGGACTATTACAGCGATCATTCGAGGTTGTGTGGGGTCGGCAACAGTGGCCGCTCTGACCGCAGCGAGCGTGTTGCTGCCTTTAATGCAATCTTCGGGGGTAAACCCGAATTTAATGGTATTGGCAATTGGTGCGGGGAGCCTGATGTTTTCGCATGTTAACGATGCGGGTTTCTGGATGTTTAAAGAATATTTTGGCTTAACCGTGAAAGATACGCTGCGGTCATGGTCCGTGATGGAGGCACTTGTTTCTATTGTAGGCCTATTGGCGGTGCTGCTCTTGTCCATGATAGTGTAAATGAATTTAACTTAAAAAATATAAAGATGATGTATAATGCAGACGAACAGTTTGAGAAATTGGGATTAACGTTACCGCCAGCTCCAGCTCCAAAAGGGGTGTACAAGCCTTATGTAATCGATGGGAAGTACTTGTACTTGTCGGGACATGGGCCTGTTCAAGATGATGCGACTTTAATTATTGGCCGAATTGGTGTGGATATGGATGCTGAGGCAGGCAAACTATCGGCTAGACAAGTGGGGTTGACCATGTTATCGACCATCCAAACCAACCTGGGTTCCTTGAATAAAATTAAACGCGTTATCAAAGTATTGGGCATGGTGAACTGTAGTCCTGATTTTGAACGGCATCCCTATATTATCAATGGCTGTAGTGAGCTTTTTGCAGCAGTGTGGGGAGAGGAAAATGGGATTGGTACACGCAGTGCTGTCGGATTTGGCTCTTTACCGGACAATATTCCAGTAGAAATAGAAGCACTATTTGAACTGCACGAGGGCTAGCGGATGACAGATTGGTATAAGGTAGCGGATGTGTCCCGCGTAGATTCTCCGGCTCTTTTGGTATATCCCGAACGTATGCGAGCGAACATCCGCTTGTTGAAGGAAATGGTATCGGGGAATACGGCTCGCCTTCGTCCGCATGTAAAGACCCATAAGATGCTGGAGGTATCACAGATGATGCTGGCAGAAGGTATTCAGCAATTTAAGTGTTCGACCATTGCCGAAGCGGAAATGCTTGCGTTAAGTGGTGCACCCGATGTGTTGATGGCCTATCAACCGGTTGGTCCTAAAGTAGCACGGTGGGTAGACTTAATAGCCGCGTATCCGGAGACTCATTTTTCATGCCTGGTGGATCATGTGAATGTGATTAAAGCATTGGGCGCAACGGCTCAAATAAAACATAAAAAATTGTCGGTCTACTTGGATCTTGATGTTGGGATGGGGCGTACGGGCGCACCGCTTAAGCGTGTTTTGAGCCTGTGGGAGGAGCTTCAGTTGCAGGACGACCTCAGGTTGGAAGGTTTACATGCGTATGATGGGCACATCCATGATGCGGATCCTGCTGTTCGTAAAATGGAATCGGATGCGAGCTACGCGATGCTGTTGGAAGCTTATAACCTGCTTCAACCCGTATGTGAATATCCTTTAAAACTGGTCATTGGCGGATCTCCTTCCTTTACGAGCCACGCGCAACGAGACCATGTAATCTGTAGCCCGGGGACTTTTGTTTTTTGGGACTGGGGGTATCGCCAACGCATTGCAGAACAGAAGTTTGATTATGCTGCAGTACTTTTAACACGGGTTATCTCGGTAATCGATGAAACGCATGTGTGTGTGGATCTAGGCTATAAAGCTGTGGCTTCGGATCCCCCGTTACCACGAGTGCTAATGCTGAATGCACCGGATGCAGTTCCTGCTTTCCAGAGTGAGGAACACCTGGTGCTCACGGTCAACGATAGTCAGGTATACCCGCTTGGCACGACATTGTATGCGGTACCTACACATATCTGCCCGACGGTTGCTCTTTATGATCGGGTACAGGTGATCGAGGATGAACAACAAGTAACGACCTGGCCGGTGATGGCTAGAAATAGAATGCTAAATTTTTAAGCGCATGAATGAACAACCTTTTTTGATAGATGGTCATCTTGATCTGAGTATGAATGCCATGGAATGGAATAGGGATCTACGGGTTTCTATTTCGGAGTTGAATGCGCGCGAAGAGGGGATGCGTGATAAGCCGGATCGTGGCCTTGCTACGGTGACCTTTGGGGAGCTACGACGTGGAAATATTGGTTTGGTGGTGGCGACGCAGATTGCCCGTTATGTAAAACCGGGAAGTACGCTCCCGGGTTGGCTTTCGCCAGAGCAGGCATGGGCGCAAACGCAAGGGCAGCTTGCTTGGTACCAGGCCATGGAGGCGGATGGCCAATTGCGGATGATTCGTAATCGGGTGGATTTGGATCAGCATGTGGCGCAGTGGACGGATGGTACTGATAATAATGATAAACCAATTGGCTTTATCCTTAGCCTGGAAGGAGCCGATTCGATGGTGAATATCAGCTATGTCGAGAAAGCATATAACGATGGCCTTCGGGCAATTGGTCCGGCGCATTATGGTCCGGGGCGTTATGCCAATGGTACGGATGCGCGTGGCAAGTTGAACGCCGATGGCGTGGCGCTTTTGGCGGAGATGGATCGGCTTCAGATGATTCTTGATGCCACGCATTTGAATGATGATGCTTTTTGGGATGCCCTCGGCCGATACAAAGGTCCGGTGTGGGCGAGTCATAATAATTGTCGGACTTTTGTGGATCACAACCGTCAATTTAGTGATGACATGATCCGCGCACTGCTTGAGCGAGATGCGGTGATCGGGGTGGCACTGGATGCCTGGATGATGGTGCCTAATTGGGTCCGTGGGACATCTACACCACTCGGTACGCAGTGTAATATGGAGATTATGGCAAATAATATCGATCATATATGCCAGCTTGCGGGTAATACCGCACACGTAGCTGTAGGAAGTGACCTGGATGGTGCTTTCGGTAGGGAGCAATGTCCGTATGATCTTGAAACTATCGCGGATATACAGAAGGTGTTTCCAATCCTACGATCGCGTGGCTATAGTGAGAACGATATTGCTCAAATTGCGCATGGTAACTGGTTACGATTTATGCGAAAGGCGTTGTAGGAGACAGAGGGCAATCTTTTAATAATATTTCTCTACTTTCGCATCTTTATCGATGTCGAAGAAAGGCGTTGTGAAATTAAGTCTAATAAAGTTTTTTGTGTTCAGTAAGTTCGTTCCTTTACCGGAAAAATTATATGTTATTCTACGAGACCAGCGATCCAAATATTTGTTTTGGGGTAGTTTCAATGTGCTGTTAAGTTGGGCGTTATATTTTGTTTCTTTTCATTTTATTACACAAAAACAAAATATCAATGTGCTTGGATTGGTGACCATCAGTCCACACATTTTTTCCTTACTATTTTCATTCGCCATTACGTTTTTTACTGGATTTTTTTTCAACTATTTCATGGTGTTCCATGCCAACGGAAACCATGACTTAGGTAAGCGATTATGGCGGTACTTTGTGTCGAACATGGGTTCGCTAGTGATGAATTATTTGTTGCTGAAGGTTTTGGTTGAGATTTTACATTTCTATCCTACTCCATCTCAAATTATTTGTACGGCAATAATAACTATATATAGTTTTTTGATGCAGAAGTATTTTACCTTTAGGCGATCTAATAGTTGAAAACCGATTTATTGGTTGTTTCAAATAGGATGGATCAGTAAATCTTATAAATCAATTCCATAATTACGTAACAACCAACCAAAATATTGTAGCCAATTTTGTATTGTTAATTTAAAACAATCGAAAAATGGCAACCCATAACAATAAAGAAATAGCTGAGATCTCCTTGGAAGATGCAGCAAGTGAGCCTCGTAACTTCAACCATGACACAACGTCGGTCAAAAAGACATTTCCTGTACTAGGGATGACCTGTGCCTCTTGCGCAGGGAGTGCTGAAAGTATTGTCGCGCAAGCCCCTGGTGTTCTCCAGGCGGCAGTAAACTTTGCCACAGGAAATCTCACCGTAGAGTTTTCGCCTGCGGTGACAGACCCATATATTCTACAAAAAACAGTGCAATCTGTTGGTTTTGATCTCCTGATCGAAGAGGAAAGCACGCAACAAGAAACCCTCGAAGCCATTCATGAAAAGAAATATCAGGCGTTAAAAAGCAAGACTATCTGGGCGATTATACTATCCTTACCGGTGGTTATTATTGGGATGTTCTTTATGGATATGCCTTACGGAAATGAGATAATGTGGGCCTTCTCTACGCCGGTTGTGTTCTGGTTGGGCAAAGATTTTTTTATCAACGCCTGGAAGCAAGCTAAATTTCGATCGGCGAACATGGATACACTGGTCGCCCTGAGTACCGGTATAGCTTATATTTTCAGTGTATTCAGTATGCTTTTTACTGATTTTTTGCGTCATCGTGGCTTAGATACCCATGTGTATTTTGAAGCTGCTGCAGTTATTATTGCATTTATCTTGCTGGGTAAATTATTGGAAGAAAAAGCGAAAGGCAATACCTCTACAGCTATAAAAAAGCTGATGGGGTTACAGCCAAAAACGGTTATCGTGGTAGGGTCGGATGGATTGGAGCATGAAAAAGCGATCGAAGAAGTTAGCCCAGGGGATATCATCCTGGTGAAACCAGGGGAGAAAATTGCGGTCGACGGTATGGTCGTTTCGGGAACATCATATGTGGATGAGAGTATGCTAAGTGGTGAACCTGTGCCTGTACTAAAACAGGAAAACGAGAAAGTATTTGCGGGTACAATCAATCAAAAGGGAAGCTTCCAATTTAAGGCCATCAAGGTCGGGAAAGAAACGATGCTGGCACAGATTATTAAGATGGTTCAAGATGCACAAGGCAGTAAAGCACCGGTACAGAAATTGGTGGATAAGATTGCCGGTATTTTTGTTCCCGTGGTGATCGGTATTGCGATCATTACCTTTGCGTTGTGGGCTATTTTTGGTGGCAATAATGGCTTGGTGCAAGGGTTGCTCGCAGCGGTGACAGTTTTGGTGATCGCTTGTCCTTGTGCCCTTGGCTTGGCCACTCCAACGGCTATTATGGTCGGTGTGGGGAAGGGGGCCGAACAGGGGATTTTGATTAAAGATGCTGAAAGTCTTGAATTAGCGAAGAAAGTCAATGTGGTTGTTCTGGATAAAACGGGAACAATTACCGAAGGAAGGCCACAAGTGTCGGATATGAAGTGGTTGAACGAGGATAATACGTCGGCTAGTATTTTGTTCAGCATGGAAAAACTTTCTGAACATCCCTTGGCGGAGGCCGTGGTCAAACATATGGATGGTGTGCCGCCGACCACCTTGTCTATGTTTGATAGTATAACGGGTAAAGGGGTAAAGGCGGCTTCTGACGGGACGACTTACTATGTCGGCAATAGGAAGCTTTTGCAGGAGAATAATATTACGATATCGGACGAATTAGAGCGCTTCGCGCAGGTGTGGGGCAGTCAGTCTAAAACAGTTATATGGTTCGCCGATCAGCAGCAAGCACTTTCGGTGATCGCTATTTCGGATAAGATCAAGGCTACTTCTGTTCAAGCAATCCAGGAAATGCAGGGCATGGGGATCGATCTTTATATGCTTACGGGAGATAATGAGTCGACCGCAAAGTCAATTGCACAGCAGACCGGTATCAGACACTATAAAGCGGAGGTATTGCCGCAACATAAGGCTGATTTTGTGACGGAATTGCAGCGACAAGGAAAAATAGTGGCGATGGTGGGTGATGGTATTAACGATAGTACGGCGCTGGCGACAGCTGATGTGAGTATTGCCATGGGGAGGGGCAGTGATATCGCAATGGATGTGGCTAAGATGACTATTATTTCATCAGACCTGACTAAAATACCACAAGCTATCCGGCTATCGAAACGTACGGTAGCGACTATTAAGCAAAATCTATTTTGGGCCTTTATCTATAACTTAATCGGTATTCCAGTGGCGGCCGGTGTGTTGTATCCGATCAGTGGTTTTCTTTTAAACCCTATGATTGCAGGAGCAGCAATGGCATTGAGTAGTGTGAGCGTGGTGAGTAATAGCCTGCGGTTGAAATGGAAAAAATAGGGTGTAAGAATCCGGTTTAAGATAAAGGTGTGCCGAAGCAAGTACGAAGGTTGAAATCAGTAAATATTATAAATTAAACCATAAAAGTTGTAAAGAGCCTGACTGAAAATCAACGGATATTTGTAACATAAAATAAATAGTAAAAGGATAAAATCATGGAAAATAAAAAACTTCAGTTTAAAACAAACCTTAATTGTGGTGGGTGTGTGTCTAAGGTACAGGGAGACTTGGATAATATAGACGGAATTTGCGAATGGGATGTCGATACAACCAATGCAGATAAAGTGTTGACGATTACAGCGACAGGACTTACGGAAGAGGCAGTAGTCGATATCATTACGAAAAAGGGATTCAAAGCGGAACCGATTACAGAATAGTTTAAGTCGCTTTTATTTGTCCTTTAGGGGATTTTAGGTTGTCATATTCAACAGAAGGTTGTGGTCTTAGACTGCAACCTTTTTTACTGAAAAGCTGTGTGTAAAATCATTTTACGCTTTTATAGGTGCAACGATAAGGGGGATAGCGGTGATTTTTCCTATCGAATGAAAAAGTTTAGTGGGAGGTTAAGATTAATGGATCCGGTAAAACCGTCTAGCTTTTTGAATCCACTCTTCTGATTGATATCAATGCCATAGCCAAGACCAATGTCCACGAAGGACAATAGACTAATACCTACTTTTGGTGTGATTGTGTAAGGTGTTGCTTCTGCTTTGATGAAAGGCCAAATTCCTCGGTTACTGAGGTAGTAGGTAAATCCCAGCTCCGGAATGACGGTGGTACCGCTACCCATCCAGGTGAAGTTCGCACCAGCATCAATCTTCATATATTGACTCAGGTTGGGTGCAAATAAACCCCAGCCGGATATTTTAACAAAACTGCCACGTTGATATTGGTATCCGACCGAAGGTCCCCAGATCCAGGAGCTGCCGCTCGAAGTGGCTTCTACTTCTTCTTGGGCAAAACTGCTTACGACAAAAAATAACGAAAGGATGGAAATAAACAACTTTTTCATAACATGGGGTGTTAAGTTGTTCTAATTTACGGTTTTATTTCCGGAATATACAACGGTGGTTTTTGTTTAACGGTGAGATTGCTACGTCGTTGCGCTCCTCGCAATGATGGAGAGGGGTAGTCGCTACGGACTTGACCTCTTAACTCCTTAATTACCCTAAGACCAACTACGCACGACCATCTACCAACTATGAACTACCCACTATGAACCACTCACTACCTATATCGCTTCTAGCTTCCTTAATCACCCAAGGTTGCCTGAGGAATATTTGCAGCTTGTAGCAACTTGCTCCTGCATAGGCTACTCCTTGCAAATATTCCTAGCGACGAGTTTTGGTTACTTTTTCGGCAAAAAGTAACATGCCCGGCCGGCATAGAGGCCATAGCATAAAGTCATTGACTTAAGTCCATGAGGTACGTAGCCGTGCCGCGTCTGTAGATCTCTCCTGAGGTCGAGATGACGTAGTATGTTCATCGTTACGTTGAGCTTATCCGCTTTTAGATACTTATCACCCACTACAAACTATCAACTACTCGCTACCAACTATGAACGACTCACTACAAACCACCCACTACCTATATAGCTTCTAGCTTCCTTAACCACCCTATGTCGCCTGAGGAATATTTGCAGCTTGTAGCAACTTGCCCCTGCACAGGCTACTCCTTGCAAACATTCCTAGCGACGAGTTTTGGTTACTTTTTCGGCAAAAAGTAACATGCCCGGCCGTCATAGAGGCCATAGCATAAAGTCATTGATTTAAGTCCATAAGGTGCGTAGCCGTGCCTGTAGATCTCTCCTGAGGTCGAGATGACGTAGTATGTTCATCGTAACGTTGAGCTTATCCGCTTTTAGATACTTATCACCCACTACAAACTATCAACTACTCGCTACCAACTATGAACGACTCACTACAAACCACCCACTACCTATATAGCTTCTAGCTTCCTTAACCACCCTATGTCGCCTGAGGAATATTTGCAGCTTGTAGCAACTTGCCCCTGCACAGGCTACTCCTTGCAAATATTCCTAGCGACGAGTTTTGGTTACTTTTTCGGCAAAAAGTAACATGCCCGGCCGTCATAGAGGCCATAGCATAAAATCATTGATTTAAGTCCATAAGGTGCGTAGCCGTGCCGCGTCTGTAGATCTCTCCTGAGGTCGAGATGACGTAGTATGTTCATCGTTGCGTTGAGCTTATCCGCTTTTAGATACTTATCACCCACTACAAACTATCAGCTACAAACTACAAACTATCAACTACTCACGACCAACTATGAACTACTAAAGATGCCCGACCGTCATAGAGGCCATAGCATAAAGTCATTGACTCCCCTCCTTAACTTCCCCTTACTTTTTTACAAAAGGAAAAATCGCATTCTCTGTATGCGCTTCATCGATCAAAGCCAATAATTGCTGCACGACTTTAGGATGTTGCGCCGCAAGATTCGTTGTTTCACGGGGATCCTTCTTAAGGTCAAAAAGCTCCATGTACGCCGACTCCGCAGATTTTGCTTTCTGTTTTATCAACTTCCAGTTTTTATACAAGACAGCTTGTCGCCCACCATCCTCATGAAATTCCCAATACAGATAATCATGCTTCTGCTGTTTGCCCTTTTGGACTAAAGTCGGCGCAAAAGAAATACCATCGCTATAAGTCGTCAGTTTAATCTGTGCAACATCCAGTAGGGTAGGCATAATGTCCCAAAAAGCAGCCACATGCTTGCTGTTCTGATTCGGTTTAATTTGTTGTGGCCACGAAACAATAAAAGGCGTTCGGATTCCACCTTCGTATAGATCACGCTTAAAGCCGCGCAGGCCGGCCGTGCTGTTGAAAAATGCAGGATCCGCCCCACCTTCACGGTGCGCACCGTTATCACTGGTGAACATAATAATGGTGTTATCCGCGATGCCCAAGGCTTCTACTTTCTTCAGGATCTCACCCACGTAGGCATCCATCCGGCTCACCATGGCGGCGTAGGTTGCGCGTGGTTTCTCCACAGAAGCATAGCCTGGGACGGTAGCTTTCGGTCCATAGTCATTGCCTTTATGCATCGTCTCAGGGAATGCATTCGCATACTTTTCGTAAAAAGCATCGACTGGAACCGCGAGTTCAGCGTGTGGCAAAACTGTTGGTACAAATAAGAAAAAAGGCTTGTCTCGATGCTGATCCATAAAATCTAAAGCTTTCTCTTGTATGCTTTCTGGTGCGTAGACTGCTTTTGTTGTGAGATCATTGCCCGGGAGGATTACCTTGGTGCTATTGTGCCACAGGTGTGTCGGGTAATAGCGGTGCGACTGTCGCTGGCAAATGTAGCCATAGAATTCGTCAAAACCTTTACGGGTGGGGTCGCCCGACGTCCCGATCATGCCCAGTCCCCATTTTCCAAAGGCGCCCGTCGCATAACCCGCCTGCTGGAGATACATCGCAAAGGTCGTCACCGAGTCCGCTAACGGTTCCTGTCCCTCCGGTTCAATTTCTTTATTGCCTCGAATGTGTGTATGCCCCGTATGTTGCCCCGTCATGAGCGAAGACCGAGAAGGCGCACAAACTGATGTGCCCGAATAAAAGTTCTCGAATCGAATCCCTTTTTTTGCAAGTGCATCAATATTAGGGGTCGCGATCTTGGTTTGACCATAGGCGCCTAGATCACCGATGCCGAGGTCATCAGCCATAATTAAGATAATGTTGGGGCGTTTGTTCTGTGCCGTCACAACAGTAATTAACGAACTAAAAAATAATAGTGTAAAAAAAGATTTTATAGACATAGTGATTGCATGTGGCTTGGTTGATAATCTTTGCTTAGAAATGGTGTCCGGTTCAGACGCAACTAAAGTATCAATAAAATATGATTTTATCTCCTGAAATTTGTATAATTAATACACAAAACCTAAGAATTATAAAATTATTTTATAAAACAAATTCAATTATTAAAATTATTTATTAATATTGTTGCTGTTATAACCTAGATATGCTTTACCTATGATTTTCTGTGCGTAGTGTATGTCTAACCAGTTTAAATCAGTTTTTTATATGGAATATTTGAACGGAATTAATGCATTAACCTTGGTGTTTGCAGCCTTGTTGATTTTCGCTATTGCTTATCGGATCTATGGTGTCTTTATGGCACTTAAAGTGTTGCGCCTAAATGCCGCCAATCAGACTCCGGCAGTCGAGTTTGCAGACGGACAAGATTATGTCTCGACCAATAAAGGAGTACTCTTTGGGCACCATTTTGCCGCGATAGCGGCGGCGGGACCTTTGGTTGGTCCTGTATTGGCTGCGCAATTCGGTTATTTGCCCGGCACGTTATGGATTCTTATTGGCTGCGTGCTAGCCGGTGGGGTGCATGATATGGTGGTGCTCTTTGCTTCGGTACGGCATAAAGGAGAAAGCCTGGCCAGTATCGCGCGCAAAGAAATTGGTCCAACAACAGGGGCTATTGCCGGAGTTGCGGTCTTGTTTATCTTGATATTGACTTTAGCCGGTTTATCGTTAGCCTGCATCAGTGCGATGCATGAAGCCTCTTGGTCTCTTTTTACGGTTATCATCACCATGCCGATTGCTATCATAATGGGCTTGATTATGCGCTATCGCCAAAACTCAGTAACACTCGCCAGTATTTTGGGCGGTGTGCTTTTGGTAGCCGGTATTATCGGTGGGCACAACCTGATGCAGTACGAGTATATCAATAATCTTTTTCACTGGGATGTGAAAACCATTTCGATCGCCATAGCAGTGTACGGTTTCTTTGCGTCGGTGCTGCCTATTTGGTTGCTGCTGGTTCCGCGGGATTATCTTTCAACCTATTTGAAGATAGGAACGATATTGATGTTGGCGGTGGGTATTGTATTTGTACATCCAACCTTGGAAATGCCGGCCTTGACGCCATTTATTCACGGTGGTGGGCCTATTATTGGCGGACCTGTATTACCCTTTATTTTTATTGTTATTGCATGTGGTGCTATTTCTGGTTTTCATGCCGTTATTGCAACCGGGACGACACCTAAAATGTTGGCCAATGAAAATGAGATTTTATTTGTCGGTTACGGCGCGATGTTGGTCGAAGGTTTTGTCGCATTAATGGCGCTTATTGCAGCATGTACGTTGATGCCTGGAGATTACTTTGCTATTAATACACCCGCGGCAGCCTATGAAAGCTTTATTGCCGCAAATCCGCATTTACATGCGGTAGACTTACAACACTTTATCGATCGAATTGGGGTGGATTTACACGGACGTACCGGTGGTGCGGTGTCGTTGGCTGTAGGGATGGCGCATATTTTCGATAAAATACCGTTTATGGATGATGTGATGGCATACTGGTATAATTTTGCCATTATGTTCGAAGCTGTATTTATCTTGACGGCTATTGATGCAGGTACACGTGTAGGGCGCTTTTTCTTACAGGAAATGGCAGGTACGGTTATTCCTGCTTTTCGGAATAAAAACTGGTTGCCAGGGGTTATTATAAGCAGTTTTCTATTTACTTTCTCGTGGGGCTATTTGGTTTATACCGGAAATGTAAGCAGTATCTGGCCGTTATTCGGTATTAGCAACCAGCTGCTAGCAGCCTGTGGACTGATTGTTTGTACCACCATGTTGATCCGCATGAATCGTGGTAAGTATGCGCTGTGTGCGGCTATTCCAGGTGTTTTTATGGCTGTCATTACCTTTTGGGCAGGCTATATGCAGGTAATGGATGTTTATTTGCCGCAAGAACAATATTTGTTAGCATCGCTGGCCGTTTTAGCTATGCTCTTGATGTTAATCGTTTTCATCGGTGCATTTAAGCGCTGGTATGAACTCTTGAAGATGGATGCCGACCACCGCGATTATTACGGGGAATCGGTCAAAGAACTCGTGGAAAGATAAAAGCATAACCAATTTCAACTAACCTAAATTAAGAATGAATAAAATAGTTAAAAGCCTGTATTTTCAGGTTATAGTGGGGATCCTGCTGGGGATCCTCTGTGGGGTCTATTACCCGGAGTTTGCTGTTAAATTGAAGCCCTTGGGGGATGGTTTTATCAAGCTGATCAAGATGCTTATAGCACCTTTAATCTTCAGTTCTATTGTTATCGGTATTGCAGGCATGCAAGATGTGAAGAAGGTTGGGAAGATCGGTGCAACATCCATTATTTATTTTGAGATTATGACAACGGTAGCACTGATCCTAGGGTTGGTGTTTATTAATTGGATTCAACCCGGAACGGGGATGAATATTGATCCAAAGACGCTCGATGGATCGGCTGTGCAGCATTACATACAAGAGGCCGAACATACCAGTACGATTGATTTCATTTTAGGGATCATTCCAGAGAATGTAGTGGCGGCTGTTGCATCGGATAATTTATTGCAGGTATTGGTCTTTGCGGTCCTTTTTGGGATTGGAATGACGAAGATCGGTACACGGGCTTCTCAACCAGTGATTGATGTCTTACAAAGCTTTTTAAATGGCTTGTTTGCGGTTATCAAGATGATTATGTATTTGGCGCCATTGGGCGCAATGGGCGCCATGGGTTTTACGATTGGAAAATATGGGGTAGAGGCGCTTTCTTCGTTGGGATTACTGATGTTGAGTTTCTATTTGACCTGTGTCGTGTTTATCCTTTTTGTCATCGGAGGGGTGTTGCATTTTTATGTGGGTATAAGTGTATTTAAGTTGCTACGGTATATTAAAGAGGAACTGTTAATTGTTTTGGGAACCTCTTCCTCGGAGTCTGCGCTGCCGGGGATTATGCAAAAATTAGAAGATGCAGGATGTGCTAAGCCTGTGGTGGGATTGGTGATTCCGACCGGTTATTCCTTTAACCTTGACGGTACATGTATCTATTTGACCATGGCCGCTGTTTTTATTTCGCAGGCACTGAATATGCATCTTTCTTTGGAACAGGAGATTTCATTGCTGCTGGTGTTATTGTTGACTTCCAAAGGAGCAGCTGGGGTAACGGGAAGTGGTTTTATTACATTGGCTGCAACGTTGCCTGTGGTAGGGCATGTGCCCGTGGAATCTGTGGCGTTGATTCTCGGTATAGACCGGTTTATGAGTGAGGCACGGGCCTTGACCAATATTATAGGCAATGCCGCGGCGACCTTGGTTGTTGCAAAATATGAGAATGCCTTGGATGTAGAATTACTCGAAGAGAAGATGGGATAAATGTGTAAAAGGACGGGGTTCCGTCCTTTTACACAACTTTGCTGCTTACTTGATTTTTTTTATAATTTCGGCAATCATCGGATAGGTGTTTTCCTTGACTAGGTTTAATTCGTCTTTACCGATCCAGCGTGCTTCTGTGATATCTTCCTCCAGCTGTGGTACAAGTTTGGGTACTTTATTAACGCCCATCTCGTACCAGTTGGTTTGTTTGAGCATAAACTTGCCATGCATAATATAGGTGTGGTATGTGGTTTCGATTTTGCGACCTAGGTAATTGACCGTGATCCCACATTCTTCTTCGACTTCTCGCACAGCTGCTTCTCGCATTTTTTCACTTTCTTCCACTTTTCCCTTTGGAAGGTCCCATTTACCAAGACGATGAATAAACAGATAATTCCCTTCACCATTTTTTACGAGGCCACCCGCGGCCTTAATAATATTAACTTTTTGGATAATGGTTTTAAATACACTTTCAATGTTTGTTGCGATATACAAATATGAAACCGCTGGCTGCCCTTTTGTACTGGCTAACTTGAAAAGTTTTTCAATATCAATATCTTGTAACCCAATTGTTTGCGGGTTTTGTATTTTGCGTGGAATGAAATCAGCTAAAATAAGCTGAGATTCGTTCATATAAATTTTATAAATTTGCGCCATGAATAATTTAAATGAGGTTGAACAGAAAATTGCTGAATCCTTATTGCAAATTAAAGCAATAAAATTACAACCTAAAAACCCTTTTACTTGGGCTTCGGGTTGGAAGTCTCCGATTTACTGTGATAATCGTATTACTTTATCGCACCCAGCTATCCGTACGTATATCCGTCAGAAGCTGTCTCAGTTGATTCAAGAAGAATTTGGTTCGGTAGAAATGATTTCCGGGGTAGCTACAGCTGGCATTCCGCAAGGGGTGCTTGTTGCTCAAGATCTAGGCGTTCCTTTTACGTATGTTCGCAGCAGCGCTAAAGGACACGGACGTCAAAACCTGATTGAAGGGGAGATCGTAAGTGGCCAACGGGTGGTCGTGGTAGAAGACCTTGTCTCCACAGGAAAAAGTAGCTTACAGGCGGTTGATGCTTTGCGTGAGGCTGGATGTAATGTGGTAGGCTTAGTCTCGATCTTTACATACGGTTTTGATGAAGCGGTGAAGAATTTTGCTGACGCTAAATGTCCGTTCTTGAGTCTTTGTAATTACGATTCATTGATTAAAGTCGCTGTAGCTAATAGTTATATCTTGGAGTCTGAAGTTGATTTGTTAGAGCAATGGAGACGTGATCCAAGTAATTGGACAGGTGAATAATCTTCATTATCTTTGATATATGACAATCATCCAAAATAACACCGCTATCCATAAACCCATTGCTGCGGTTTATGCGTTCTTGTCTGACTTGAACAACCACGAACAGTTGATGCCTGATAACATTTATAATTGGACATCGACCGTTGATGAGGCTCGGTTTACCATTAAGAATATGGCGAAGCTGGCGCTAAAGATTAGTGATCGCGTGGAGAATAAGGAGATTGTATGTATCCCTTCCGAAGAAGCTCCTTTTGCGATTACACTACGTTGGAAGTTGGAGGAGCAAGGTGCCGAGGTTACGAATGCTACGTTTGTAATCGAAGCGGAATTGAATATGATGATGAAAATGATGGCTTCGGGACCGTTGCAGAAATTGGTCGACCATCAGGTTAATAGATTAAAAGAAATTTTGGGATAAGATATTCCTCAAGCATAAAAAAGGTCGCTAGTAATAGCGACCTTTTTTATGCTTCATTGTTTTTAAACAGGTGCTTGAAGTAAAGGTGTTGCTACAACTATATGCTTTGTTGTCGTTCTGTGTTTTTGTGTTTATCAGGATTATAGTCTATTATTTTTTCTTAAAACATGTTTTATTTCCCGTTTTTGTTGTTTTTGAGAAAAAATACTAATTAGTATTAATTGTTATTGTTGTCTAGTTAACTTTTGTATAGATCGGTGTTTTTATCTCCTCATTTTTATCACGCTTGATTTAAAATTAATTTATAGTATGTATTCCGTGCAAAAGTTCCTTCTTGTTTTTTTCGTTTAAAAGCGTCAGTATGGGCTTCGGTTATGAAAAAGTATCATGTAATTAATTGATACTTTTTTAATTTTTATGCATTTATATTATAGTCTTGTTACATTATTTGTTACAAGGATATTTTAAAACCATTTTTATTGAAATACGCAATCGAATGCGTGTTTTTATGCAATCGATTTCGTTCGTTTTTACCCTCTTCATCGAGCTCCTTCACCCTTGTAAGTCTCCATTTTATATTTATCATTGCTTCTACTAATATTATGAAGTACACCAACTGAATTATTGAATTACTAACTAATACCTTATATTTTTATGATAAGAAATGTCTACTATTATGTTTTCTTATTATTCTATTTTGTTTCCCTAAATGAGGGATATTGTTCAGAATGGAATGTCCTTAAGAATTCAAGCATGTTTATGCAGCAGGACACCGTGGAGGTGCTTAGCGCGCAGACCCGTGCGAAGATCAGCACATTAAATAAGCTGACTTTGACGGGAGATAGTATTAATCTAAAACCGGTAAAAAACAACCCTTTTATTTCTGTAGGAAGTTTTGTAACAGGTCAGGCCTCGGGTGTTTATGTACAAACACCATCCGCTGAACCTGGATCCTATCAAAATATTTTAGTTCGTGGTTTGTCGGGCGTTCAGTTTAGTAATCGGGATGCGGTTAATAATCAAGCGACGGTCTATGTCAATGGCGTACCTATCGGGATGGAGAATAGTTTCGCGTATGATATTCAGCGTTATGACTACAACAGGATCGGTCCCGCTACAGATTATTTAGCTTCCTTGGATCTATCTTCTATTGAATCAATTGAAATTATCAAAGACCCAATTCGACTGGCTGAATTAGGGCCTTTGGCGGTAAATGGAGTGGTTTGGATTACAACAAAAGGGGGTAAAAGTGGTCCTCGGGAAATTTCAGTTAATGGTTATTTTGGGATGAACACCAAACCTGCCGTAACACCTGTTAATGGACAGTTCGAAAACTTATTCAGAAGTAATTTTTATAATAAATATGCGACAGCAGATGATAAACTAAAATATCCAGGTTATCTGTCGGACTCTACAAACATGAACTTTTACGGTCCATCTAACTGGAAGGATGCCTACTACGCTACGGCCTCTTTATACACTATGGATGTGAGTCTTCGTGGTGGTTCGGATCGAGCAAATTTTAGCTTTTTTGGTAGCCATACCAAGAATGCCGTATCAAGTGATGATGCGAATTTGAAACGTTATAATGTCGTGTTTAATGTTAATATGTTACCGTTTTCTTGGTTAACGGTTTCATCGTATATCAATGCACGTCGTATGGAGCGAGACAGAAACAGTAACCTTCGTGATCGTTATGCTGAGATGGCTTATTTACCAGATCTTTCCACTCCTTTATCACCGAATAAAAATGTATATGGCATGTATAGGTCTTTGTATGACCGAGATGTGGTGGATGATAATGTTTCAAACCATGTAAATGGTAGCTTGAATCTATCCATGGATATTCTTTCTAACCTTACGTTATCGAGTACATTTTCATTGGATTATAATGAAGGTATTCGGGATTTGTTCTATCCGGGTAAGTTGATGGAAACAATTAATTATATGTCTACATATTATGGTTATACGCAACGGTTTATTTTTTCTAACAAGTTAGCTTACAATTATCAGTTGAATAAAAGCAATTTTTCTGCTGTTGTTGGGACTGATTATTCGGAAGATTTATTTCGCTACAATTTCGCACGCGCATATGATGGACCTAATGATTATATCAAATTAAATGTGGTTTCTGGTGACCGTAAAAAAATCGAATACTTGCAGCCTAGAGGTGGTTTACGTGTACTACGATATGTAAACAAGGAGCTTTTTAATTTACATTCGATATACGGTAAGTTAGGTTATAATTACGATGATATATTGGAGCTTACTTCTGTTTTACGCTGGGATGGTTCTTCATCGGTTCAGCGGGATAGTCGTTGGTTGTTTACGCCTTCTGTTGGTGCAAAGTGGAATGTTAACAAGCAACTGGATTGGAAGGATATTTTTGATGTTACGGCTGCTTATTCGAGAGTGGGTAAACCAGTCTATACTAGCCGTCACGCAGTAGGGCCACAGTATGATTCGAGAATGGGGTGGTCAGAAGATCCAACTGTGTCGTCCTATTTTGGTTTTTCAGGTATTTCTAGAGCATATTCTTATGGCTGGACTGGTTATGACTTAGGTTGGGCTTATAGTGATAAGTTCGAATTGGCACTGAACAATTCCTTTTTTAATAAGAGAATTTCGACGCTGATCAGTCTCTACCAAAGAGACGATAAAGATCAGATTACGTTAACACCAGTAGCGGAGGAATTTGGATATACAGGCCAATATAGAAATGGTTTATCGGTACGTAATAGAGGGATCGATGCGACAATCAATGCACAGATTCTGCCGGTACACGAAAATAAAGTGGGGTGGTCTACATCATTGAACTTCAATTGGAATAAAAACGAATTGTTAACCCTCCCAGATGGTTTAACGGAGTTGGTAGAAGGTAACCGTTTACTTCGTGTAGGGGAGTCTATCGATAAGTTTTGGTTATTTGAAAATACTGGAATCTACGAAAATATAAGTGAGATACCGACCAATACTAACGGTGTTCGGTTAAACAATAATGGGGTTCCTTTTGAAGTGGGGGATGCCCGATGGAAAGATCAGAATAACGACAATATTATAAATGATGATGATAAGGTTTTAAAGGGCCGTTATACGCCTCAGTTTTATGGCGGTTTTAACCATACATTAACGTATAAAGGATTTGATCTAAACCTGGCTTTCACCTACGCTTTGGGAATTGATGCATTGAATCAACGCGCATCTTATCGCTATGATTTTGTGAACAATGAAGATAAGAATGCTATTGGTGCTATTCGGGAGATCTTTCAGTGGCAGCAAGATGTCGATTTGGAGAAATATCCTATTTACAATGTATGGAGCGGTACGAACCCATATCGGGTAGATCAAGATCTCTTCTTGGAAAATGCCTCTTATCTTAAATTGAGATCGGCATCTATGGGGTATGATTTAAGCCGTATAACCTCCATTAAAAATTCTATTAAGACACTACGTAGAGCCTACTTATACGTAACAGCGAATAACCTATTTACCGTAACCAAGTTTACTGGAAATGATCCGGAGCTCGTGAATTTCAATGGTATTTATGATGGCTATGGTTTGCCATTTACTAAAACGTTCACCCTGGGATTGAAATTGGATCTATAATGAACTTGAATAAAATGCATGTTATGATTAAAAATATTTACATAAAATTTAGCCTTTTTGCTTTGGTGGCTATTTCGCAATTGCAGGTTTCCTGTAATAAAGCTTTAGATGCCCCTTCTGTCGAGGTCTCATCGGAGGAGGTACATTGGCAAAGTGTTTCCGATACCAAAGCAGCTCTTATCGGAATGTATGGTCTGATGCGCGCCGCTATGGTGGACAACAATGCGCACTGGATGTTCGGGGAATTTCGTTCAGGAGATTTTTCTTCGTACCGAAGACAAGATTTGAATGCCGTAATAAACAGCGAACTCAATAAATCCTACGACTTATTAGAAAATATTTCCACCTGGAGAAGATTCTATGCCGTGATTAACGCTGCTTCTTTGTTTATTGAAAAAGCGCCTCAAGTATTAGAACATGATTCTAGATATACGCGTTATAATTTAGATTTGGATATTGCTCAAGCTAGAGCGATACGTGCCTTTACCTACTTTTATATGGTTCGCGTTTGGGGAGATGTACCGTTAATTACTTCTTCTTTTGACAATGGAACATTCCCAGAATTTCCGCGTACGGACTATAGAGATGTACTTACTTTCGCCGAACAAGAGCTTATTGAAGCTGTTGAGGTTTTACCTTTCCGTTATGGTGTTGCGCCACAGTTGTATTATGGAACTTTCTCCTCAAACTGGCAAAAAATTCTTTTCAACAAGATTTCTGGATATGCTATTCTAGCACATTTGGCGGCTTGGCAAGGGAAGTACTTAGATGTGGCAGCGTATACCCAATTTATCATGGATAATTATACGGAAGCAAATATTTCATACCTAAACAATGTCGCTCCGTCGGGTACGGGTACCGCAGGCTTAGCCGGAAATTATGGTGTATTTACAAATAACTTTCAGTTTGGACAGATTATCAACTTTAGTGCGGCTTATAGTTATGGAGAGGCTACAGCTTCGGGACATATTGAACAATTGACCATGGCTAGACCCTATATAAACCGTGCAAATCCAGATGTTTATGTGAGTAAGGATACTATTACACAGGCTTTTGTGGAACGTAATGATAGACGTTTTGGAGTAGATACCGTTTCCGGCTTATTCCGTGAAAATTATTTTAAGGACTATAACAATGAAATACCGGTATTCAACAAGATTAAGGTTATTCGTGACGGGGTTGAGGATGGAGATTATGCCGTGTTTGGGTCTAATTTAGTATTTACTCGTTTGGAAGAGTTAACACTCTTGCGCGCAGAGGCACTGGCTGTTTTAGGTCAGAATATCAAAGCGATTGAGATGCTAAATGTGATCAAAGCGATGCGTTTTACCTCTTCGTACCAGGTTTCAGAACTTCAGACCAAACCGTTGATTGATGAGATCTTTAAAGAACGTAGAAGAGAGCTGATGGGTGAAGGGTGGCGTTTCTTTGATTTGGTACGTTGGAACCGTATCAAACCGGTAAATGCAAAAGTTGTCGAGCTCATTCAGAAAGATGGTATCTACTGGCCGATTTCTCGCAGTGTACTTAGAAATAATAAACTAATTAAGCAAAATACGTACTGGAATTAGCACTATGAATATGAGATATATATATGTATTACTGTGTAGTATAGGTCTTTTATGCTGTGCCGTAAGTTGTGAAAAGGGAGATGATTTTTATTATAATTATCAAAAAGAGCAACAAACTTATAATGGGGTTATTTTTGATTATATAATGAATCAAAAAGGGACCTACGACTCGTTGGCTATTGTTTTGGAGCGACTACCTGATCTAAAGGAAAAGCTAAAACAAACGGAGCAGAAAGTAACTTTCTTTGCCGTGAACAATCGTTCGTTTTCGTTAGCAATCAATAACCTTAACATGGCACGGAAACAAAATGGGCTTACGCCAATGTATTTGGAAGATATCAAATTGGATGTGCTTGATTCATTGGTTTATCGCTACGTTTTTGATGAGGAATATCCTATTGCTGCTTTTGAAAGTTATTTGGATGGTCAAAGCATCATTTCTTCGAAGTTTGATTATGAGATGCACGCTTTATATCAGGTGCTGACCTCATCTGGTCTTGTTGGCGGTGGACAACAGCAACTTATGTTTTCGGATGTAAACAAGTCAATTTACCAAAGGTACTGGAATAGTACAACAACGGAGTCTGTGGACCTAAAGACTAAGAATGGCGTTGTACACACGTTGACACCGCGACATGAATTTGGGTTTGGGAAATTCACGACCTATCTATCAAAATTCTAAATTATGAAAAGTATACGACCAAATTATAATATTATGAAGGCACTGCCTGTTGGTTTGCTAGGCATCGTGTCTCTGCTGGCATCATGTAAGGGGCTGATTCCTGATGATCTGGATGCGTTAGGGGATGATGTAACGATTACGACAACGGAGTTTAGCCCTTATCTGGGACGAAGAACCACCTATGAAAATATTGTGAATGTTAGTAACAAGTCTACGCTTCCACTAAGTTTTCAAATTATGGGACCGCGCACAGCAGACGGAGTTGAGGCGCCAGAGCTTTTAGAGAAGTATCCGGTGAAGATATGGACTGACGTCTATACGGGAAAAGAAACGACGCTGGAAGAAATTGAGAATAAGCGTAAAATAGAATATAGACCACTGCTGGAAATTCAACAAAAGAGTGGTGATATCGTGTTTTGGAATTCTGGAGATGATTCGTTTATAAAAACGCTACCCAGTGAAGGCTATCTTTTTGATGTGGAAATTGCAAATACAGGAGGAAGACGATATGTACGTAATCTTGCGCTAAAGCCTAAAAAAGAACGTGAATATGAACCATCGCAATACGATGATGTATTAGGAATTGCTAAAGACGCTTTTTTAAGACCTACTTTAACAATGAATCTGTTTGGTGATAGAACAGGCACACCTACCACGGATGTTCGGATGTATATCTTCGAAGATAAATTGAATGTAGAAAAGGGCAACACGCTTACATTTAGTGCATTGGACTCGCTAGGGAAGGCTATTGATATCCGAAAGTTTAAGGATACCAACTTTGAACACCTTGTACACGGATTTAATCCGCGTTTCCATGATGGGAAAGTAACCTATGATGTGGTGTACCCTATGCCGTTAATTTCTTATCCTACTCGATATACGAGTCCCTCGGGAAATAGAGCCCGTATGAATTTGAAATATAATCGCATTGGTAAAGGAGGGTTTATGAGGGAAGCATTCTTGATGTTTGATTTTGCCATATTCCGAGAAGGGCATTGGGAAATCCAACTTCGGTTTAATGGTGAGACTCCAAATTTTGAAAACGAACAGTAATTGCTAGCCTTATGAAAAGAATTTTTTTAGTGTTCTTAGTATTGAACATATATGTTGTGCAGCTCTTGGCACAAGAAATTACCCTTACAGGGGTTATCCGCGATGAGCAGCGTGACCCTATTGCAGGCGCTACGTTATCCGCCCTACCAAGTGGTAAGCGATTAGGCTTGACTTCTGGAAGTGGTGCTTTTAGTGTAAAAGCGCCAGCAGGAACGACCAGTCTGCGGGTTAATCACATGAATTACAATGATGTTACCATTCGTATTGTTGCGGGTAAAACGTCCTATGAAGCGCAAATGAAGGAACAGAGCCGTGAAATCGAAACCGTTACGGTGGGGTATGTTGCACGTAAAAAAGAAACCTTAACAGGATCTGCAGTCGTAATTAAGGCAAAGGATATTAAAGATGCTCCCGCAGCCAATTTTACGGATTTATTACAAGGACGTGTTTCTGGATTAAATGTGCAGTTGAATACGGGAACGCCTGGTGTACGTGGTTCGATGTCCTTACGTGGGTTAAATTCGGCAAATGTTTCCGGAAGTGGGGCTGATAGCTATATGACAAATACTTCACCACTTTTTGTGATAGATGGTGTACCGGTGGATGAAGGGAATAGTTATGAGTATGGATTTCAAACGCAAGGTCCCGGTATCAGTCCTATTTCGATGATTCCAACGGAGGATATTGAGGATATTACAATTTTAAAAGATGCACAGGCAACAGCACAATATGGGTCAAAAGGTGCGTACGGTGTAATTTTGGTAACTACAAAACGAGGAAACTCAAAGATTCCTATTGTCAGCTGGAACTCTAAATACTTCGTGAACACGGTTCCAACCTTAAGATCTGTTATTGGTGGTGTCGATGAACGCAGAATGCGCGTGTGGCAAATATTAGCGAATGATACAACCCTAAATTCGGCCTTAGATCTAATCAATAGATCACCAGGCTTAGCGGATTCATTAAACGCCTTTTATAACAACTCTACCAACTGGCAATCTTATTTTTATGGTAACACGGTTAATATGCAACAAGCATTAACCATAAGTGGTGGTGATCAGACGTTTAACTACAAGGTTGCTCCTGGTTATTATAAAGAAAATGGTATTATTCAGAACACGGGATTTACACGCTATACGATGAATACCAACATGCAATATAGACCAAGTACCAAATTTTTTATGGCGGCCTATATGAATGTGAATATGGTGCGTAATAGTATGGGGTCTGGAAATGCATATGAACAATCTGGGGTTGCCTCCGGTTCAAATACAACTTCTCTTGCACCTTCACCATCCATTTTCTCGGGGAGTTATGACGCGTTGGCAGCAACCAATGTATTGAATGATAACAAAACTGCAATGGCGAATACACAAGTGCAGTTGGAGTATCAATTATTAAAGAGCCTTCGTGCAACAAGTACATTGAGTTATAACTATAACATTGCTAATCAAGATCGCTTTACCCCAGAAATATTGAATTCTGGCGAAAGTATGGTCGAGGTTTACAACGATCGTAGGAATAAGATGTATAACCGGAATATGTTACAGTTCAATACTACTTTTGGAGATTCCAAACATTTGTTGAATGCTTATTTCTTCAATGAGGTTGAAGTGAGTAAGTTCCGTGCGGAATCTATGCGGTTGATCGGCACAGGATCAGATCGTATACAGTCTGGTTTAAGCTATAACACACGCTATACCGCGGGGGGCGTTCTGGATAACTTGAATGATTTTAAATCAGCTAGTTATGCTGGGCAGTTGATGTACCAATTGGGAGAGAAGTATATTTTCGAGGTATCATATCGCTTAGATGGAAACTCAAACCGTGGCTCTGCAGATATGTGGTCGGAAAATCCGTCTGTCGGCTTAAGATGGAATTTTGGAAAGGAAGAGTTTATGGCCAAATTTGATTGGTTGAGTAGTGCCAATCTTCGGACAAACTGGGGGCGGAATACCGTGCCGACAGGTACAATCTATGATGCATACGGGAAATACGTGATGGATGCATCGACCTATAACGGTCAGCCTACTGTTGGTCTTAACATGAAGTCTTTGCCCAATGTTAATCTAGAACCTATTGTCACGACGCAGTGGAACACCATTTTAGATCTTGGTTTTTTAAACGATCGCTTAACGCTAACGTATGAAAACTATTACAAGCAGGTTGATAAGGAATTGGTTGCGATTAAGTTAGCGAATATGAATGCCTTTGAAGAGTTAAAAATCAATGAGCAATCTATTGTGAATATGGGACACGAGCTTTCTGTATTTTTTAGACCGAACTTCCATAATACAAAGTGGCGCGCTACTTTTTATGCGAATGGATCGTTGAATAAGGATTATTTAACAGATATGGCCGGTGATTTTCGTCAGGAGCTTATTGGTACAGACGATCAATATGTGAAAATATTAAAACGATTAGGTCGTAACACACTATCCAATGTATTGTATCATTATAAAGGCGTATATCAAAGTGATAGTGATGTGCCTGTGAATCCGGCAACGGGATTACGTTACCGCGCGTCGACAAACTTAGGTGAAGAGTATTTCTTCCGTGCAGGAGATCCAATTTTTACCGACCTAAATGGTGACTACATCTTGGACGAACGCGATTTGGTCATTGCTGGAAACTCTATGCCACGAGTAACTGGTGGTTTTGGTGGTACGATACAATATAAAGGTTGGAGTTTACAGACGGCTTTTTCATACACATTAAAACGTGATATTGTAAACTCAGCCCTAGCAGACCGTTTTCGGAACTATTATAATCCGGTAAATGATCTCGCACGCGTACCAATCAGTGACTATGATTATTATACAAGTTCAAATCCAAACGCAATGTACCCGAATCCCTTTGATTTTAGACGCTCGGGTATCATAGATCCGTTTAGACGAAATTCCACGCTGTTCCAAGAAGATGGTTCATACCTGAAATTTCAGTCCGCTACATTATCGTATAATTTCGATAGAGAAAAATTACAGAAATTATTGAATATATCGGGTTTACGTCTCTTGTTAACAGCCTCTAATATTTATACATTTTCTAAATATTCAGGGCCTGATCCAGAGTTGGTTACGGCAATGGGTTTTGATAATTCCAATGGTTACCCTAGAGCTAGATCCTTTACTTTCGGGTTAGATGTTCAATTTTAAAAGTATTTAGACATGAAAAGATTATTTATATATATCGTATCATTTGCAGCTCTTTTTATGAGCTCCTGTGGCAAAGATTTTTTAACGGTTCGACCTATTGACGATCTTACAGGGAATAACTACTGGCAAACACCAGACGATGTACGCATGTTTGTCCAAGGGTTATACGCTAATTTTCGTCATGCGACGATGAATCATGCTTTCTTTCCTGGTACCGGTGATTTAAGATGTGCACCTACGGTTCGGAATGCAGGATCAAATGCAGCTGGAAGCTTTATGAACCATATTTCCTACTTACGGAATAATGACTTAAATGGTTTGTTTAACCAGTATAACAATCCAAGTCGAGCATATGGTGATCGCAATGACTTTTTTGGCTTTCATAATATTCGTAACTGGAGCCGTTTTTATACGGTCATTGCAAAAGCAAACATTGCAATCTATGAAATCGAACGTTTAGAGAACGTAATTTCGGATTCAGAGAAAAAACGTTTTGTAGCAGAGGCAACGTTTATGCGTAATCTTTCTTACTTCTTCTTGGTCCGTTTATTTGGCGATGTTCCTTATTACACGGAAGCTTTCCATTCTAAATCTATCGGTCGTAGCCCGATGTTGGAGGTGTTAGAGAAGGTTTATACCGATATGCAAACGAAGTATAAAGATCTTCCTTGGACTTATGAAGATCCAACGGTTATTGGAAATAGAGCGATGCGTGGCGGAGCCTTGGCGTTAATGATGCATATCAACATGTGGTTGGCCGGTTTCTCTGATGCAGATAAAGACAAGTACTACGAGCGCGTGAACACACTCGGTAAGGAGCTTATGGAGGAAAATCAGGGTGCTTACGAATTACTGCCATTAAAAGATACCAAGCAAATCTTTAAAGGACGAACCAAAGAAGGACTCTTTGAAATTGTGCAGAACTATAACTATGGAGAGCTTTTCCATATTTCAGCAACTTATGCAGATTATGTGTTGCGTGCACCATATAAGGCATTGGTTACCGCATCATACATCCATTATGAGCCTCGTTTTATGAAAAAGATGTACCCTGAAGATGCGGTGGATGAGCGTAAAACATTTTGGTTCCAAGAAGATATCTATGCAACAAGTAACCGTTTTGTTTTCTTGAAGTATGCAAACATCTTCGTTGCAGAGGGAGAAGATGGTAACCCGGATGATAACGCTATTGTTTTTCGTTATGCTGATGCCATTTTGTTACGTGCCGAAGCTTTGGCTGAGTTGGGACGGGATCAAGAAGCACGAACCGTTGTCAAAGTGGTGCGTGATCGTGCAAAAGCGATAGAAATAGAAGATAGTGGAAAAGACCTGAAAGACGCAATCTGGTGGGAGCGTGTTCGCGAACTATTAGGGGAAGGACATTATTTCTATGATTTGGTACGTACTAAACGGATTTTAAATTCAGAGTATACTTCTAACCCAATATCCTTGGCTGCTTTTAACGAAGGGGCATGGACATGGCCTATTGATCGGGTAGCATTAGTGAACAATCCGTACATGAAGTTAAATACCTATTGGAACAATTAAGCTTTTAAATTATGAAAATTAATATAGTAAGAAATCTGTTTTTAACCAGCTTGTTGGGATTGCTTTTTGTTTCCTGTAAAAAAGATTATTTTATCGATTCAGGGATACATAAGCCAAATTATGAAGGTACCGTGCTGGACTATGTAAAAATGCGAAAGGATGTATTCGATTCTTTATACACGGTGGTGAAACTCGCGGGGCTCGAACCGGCTCTAGATCAAAATGGAGTAACTTTTTTTGCACCGGGTGATCCCTCGATTCGGAAGGCAGTATATGCTTTAAATAAAACCTTATATCAGCTTGGACGAGATACGATTTTTACATTGAATCAGGTTCATCCTTCTGTTTGGCGTGAGTTTTTATCCCTATACATTTATAATGATACCTATATGTTAAAAGATATTCCGCAGGTCGATACATTAAACCTCAATATCTATCCGGGACAAGGATTTATCTCGTACGAAGGCAAGAATATGAATCTTGGCGTTAATTATAACGATGTGGTATCAGAAATCCGAAAGGATGAATTTCAAGTGGTAAAATATGCGGGTTATCGTCAGCTATTTTTATCGTACATACGAAATACCGGTAATGTCGGCGCTTTTGGAAGTATGATAAATGCACCAGTAGCTACATCTGATCTGAAAACCCAGAATGGGGTAATTCATGCATTGGAGTATCGTCGCCATACGTTTGGTTTTGTAACCTCAAACTTTGTAAACGCGGCAATCACTAAAGGTATAATTTATAAATAGTCACGCTGATGAAACGAATTTTAAATATAAATAAGATCATTGCCCTAGTTTTAGGTGTTATCCTTTTCCACTCCTGCAAAACAGCGGTTGATGGTTTTGGTGCGGATCCCTATGCTGGTGGAAAGGAAGCGTTAGGTGTTGTTTTTGAACGTCTTAATAGACCCCTTCCGGGTGTCAGACCAAATGATGTTTTTGAAGTATCGGTAAAAGGCCTTTTAAAGTATAAAACTAATCTTGAAGTATTTATTAATGAAGAGAAGTCTGAAGTTGTTTCTTTGACGGACTCTACGTTAGAAGTACGGGTGCCGCTAGAGGTGTCTTCCGGAGGATTAAAAGTGAAGATCAATGATCAAGTGTTTTTTGGCCCCCGGGTACCGATTGAAGGGAATGTAACTTTTGATACGGATTATGGCATAAAAAATGGCTTTAATGGTTCGGTAACTCAGATTTTGCCTGGAAGTAGTGGAAATGATTTTTGGATTTTAGGAAGCTTTACAGACTTTCAGAATCAAGCTTCTGCTACAGTTTTTAGACGTAATATCCACAAAATTAACGCGATGGGCGAATCGGTCGCCACAACCGCTGGGTCTTTTTCCGTGCAAAAAGGAGCGGAAGGTATTATAAATAGTATGGTTCGACTACCTGACGGAAAATATATGGTAGCCGGGAGTATTTTTGCGATGGAAAACCTCAACAAACATCGGTATAATTTGAAAAGTATTACCCGACTGAATAGTGAAGGTAGTATTGATTCGACAGTTGTGGAACTCATCAATACAACGCCAGAAAAACCCTTGAATGCGTATGATACGCTTCCTGCCTTTAATGCCTATTTGGGCGCAACTTTTAGTTCAGGATCTGGAAATGTTACCAATCTGTTTGCTACGCCAGACTCCGGCGTTATTGCCGTTGGAAATTTTGGTGTTCATAGTTATATCGACTACAAATACTCTTCACGCGAATCGAAGCTTTCTGTTTTTACTGCCGTAAATAATATTGTTCGCCTAAAGGCTGACGGTAGGGTAGACTCTCTATTTGGCTATAATAATGTGGGGGCCAATGGTTTTATTAGTGGCGCTATTGAAACGAATGATGGTAAAATCGTCGTAATTGGATCTTTTACTTCTTTTAATGGGACAGCCCGTAACCGTATTGTAGCTTTTAACAAAAATGGAACGATTAATACGGCTTTTAATGTGGGAAGTGCGGCTAACGATGAGATCTATTCAATTACCTATAACAAAACGTTAAATATAATTGCGCTTGCCGGACGCTTTACCACCTTTAATGGGCAGGCTAAGCCTGGGGTAGTCCTTCTTAAATCAGACGGTTCTATCATTCCTGCTTTTACCCTGGGTGATGTACAACAGCGCATTGCTACGTATGCTTACGTAATGAATACGGGACAGGTGTTGGTTACGGGTGATTTTGAACGCTATGATGGCATTAAGCGATCTAAATTATTGATTCTCGAAGCCAACGGAAAGGCGTTACAGAAATACAATAATATTGGTGAGTTTGGTGGAATGATAAATCATGTTATAGAAACGACTTCAAGTCTCGGCTATCCGGCTTTGTTAATCGGGGGAAGTATTGGACTGGCCGATGGTCGTGCGGTAGGCGGGTTATTTAAGCTAGAAGTTAGAAACTAATTAAAGAATTAGATATGAAAACGATATTGAATTTTACAGGCTTTTGTAGGTTGATGTTGCTATGCGGAACACTGTTACAATTTTCCTGTAATGAAGACTTCCCAAACATTCTAAAGGAAGAGTATAATAATAAAGAGATGGGATCATCGCTGAATAAAGTGTTGGTTGTGGTCGTGGATGGTATTCGAGGAAATGCGATGACCGATATTGACCCGGAAAATATGCGTAAGATTGCACGAAACTCCTTCTATTCAAACTCTTCATTGGGGGATTTCCGACAGCAAATACCTTTTACGAAAGAGACCGGTTTAGCCAATATTTTTACAGGTGTAACTTCTGTGAAACATCAGGTGACGACAGATCTTTCTGCGCTGAATACGGAAACCTATCCTACGCTATTTGAACGTTTAAAGAACGGATACAGTGGTTTTCACGGTAAAGGATATACGACGAATGCGCAAGTAAACACACATCTTTTTAAGGATCTTGATGAGAAGGAAGTGGTGAGTACTGATGAGGAGGTTCTTGCGAAAACAAAACAAGCCATTAGTTCTGGCGATACAGAGATGGTTGTTGCCCATCTTTCTAATATCGAGAAGGTTGGAAAGAGTAATTCCTTTGAAAGTAATGATCCCGCTTACAAGCAGGCAATTATGACGTTTGATGCGCAGATGTTAGACTTAATTACTACGCTGGAAAAGAGACCGAATTATAAAACAGAAAACTGGCTTGTTGTGATCACATCTTCGGTTGGTGGTCCAATAGCATATGTTGATCCGACGGACCAAACGGTCTATACAGATAATGTTCGGAATACATTCACATACTTTTATTCGCCTAGATTTACGCGTAAATACCAGCCTCGGCCATCCACCAATACCTTGCCGTTTGTCGGGTCAGGTTTACATTTGGCCTATGGAAGCTCGGGCGTTAATGCGACGTCTGCCCAATTGAGTGATGTAAATAAAATGAATTTTGCGGCAAACCAGGATTTTACCATTACATTTTTCTTTAAACAAAACACACTTAATACCGATCATAATTACCCACCTATTTTAATGAAACGTAATAATACGGATGACGGTACAGGTTGGCAATTTATTATGGCTGGCGGTAATATTCAATTTGGTGCTTCAGGCATTAATAAGATTAATACAGCGCCTGTAAAAGATGCCAAATGGCACGCTATCACGGTATCGGTTAACCGCACAGCAAACACGGCTAGACTTTATACGGACGGCGTGTTATCGAATCAAACAACAGCAGGCACCACGAACATTACGAATACATTGCCAATGGTATGGGGAAAGAAAGCTGGGAACACGTCTAATACAGGGGATTTTGTCGTATGTAACTTACAAGTATACAACGTGGCTATGACTGATGCGCAAGTCAAGTCGTATGCTGGAATCGGTCTCGTGAAACCTGATAATTCACCGCTCTACAATAACCTCTTAGGCTATTGGCCAGCCTATCAGGATAATGGAACACGCGTCTTGCGGGATGTAACTGGAAAAGCAGGCAATATGGCGGTCGTAAATGAACTTAAATGGATGTCTTTCGATGAGTTCGTGCCTTACTTTAGACCGGATATTAATGAGAGTACCTTCCGCCTCGTGCCAAACCAGGTTGATATTCCGTTTTTTATCTATCAATGGTACGGTGTTTTGCCAAATGCCAAATGGAATTTAGATGGCATGGCCTGGACACCTCCTTACGCGGTGTTAGAGTTTTAAGCATTAAGTGTTTACTTGTTTAGTAATTAAGAAAATGAAGAAGAAATTATTATTTATCGGTGTTGCTTTATCTACGCTTATATCATGTGGTAAATATGGATATGATTTTCAAGATGGATATCAAGATGGCGACCCCACGGGTAAAGATATTGAAAAGGATATGTCCTACATTGACAAGTCTATGTTTGATAAAGCGCGTGTATATCCAGGTATGGTGGGGGCTAATGTTAGACGGATCCAAGATACAACGATTAATTTACCATTAAATTTTCGTCGGGTTTCGGCGAATGATCTAAAGGTGAGGTCTGCCCCGGGGGCAATTTTTAGTACCGGATTATACGCTCCTGCGGGAGAGAATGTACGTATTACTGTTCCTTCGGGAGTTGTGGGGTTGACCGCACAAGTAGGCGCGCATATGGATGACTTAGCAGGGAAAGAGGGGCCGCGTCGACAACAGCTTATTTATACGGTTAAAGAATTAATGCCTGGGGATAACTATATCCGAAATCCTTTCGGCGGACTACTATGGATTAAGGCTGCTTTATCACATCCGCAAGCTGTTCCGGTTAAGGTGAGTGGAGCCGTAAAAAGCCCAGACTTTATTCACGGGGTGACGAACCAAGCGGCTTGGATAAAAGAGGTTGAAATGAGTGATGTACCTTGGCTGGAGCTTCGTTCCAAACGTTCTGTTTTTGCCGTGCCGCGCTCTTTGGTCCTACAATACAAAAATGATCTACGTGTTGCAGAAGTGTTGGACCTATGGGAGGATATTTATGAGAAAGATTATTATGATTGGATGGGATTAAGTGAAAATAATGCCAATATCAAGAATAGTTATCCGGATCTTCCTGAGCGTGCAGTATTAGATATACACCCGAGTGCGGGGTATGCACATGCTTCCTCAGAAGATGGTTTTCCGTGGGTTGCACAACAGGACAAACATTGGTTTTTAATGTTCAGTAACTATAACTACGTTATGGGAACTTTTTCTCAAAACGAAGGTGCTTGGGGAACTTTCCATGAGATTGGACACAATTATCAGCAGTCACGCGCTTGGAGCTGGTCGGCGCTAGGGGAGACAACAAACAATCTATTTGTTTTTAAAGCCGCTGAGCGTTTTAACAATCCTGCGATGGCTTCTCATCCGGCACTTAAAGGGGCTTTTGAAAGAGCATTGTTGTATGCTAAAAGTTCTACGGCAAAAAACTTCAACAGCCTTTCTGAATATGACGAAGGGATACGAGCGTTCTTTCGTTTAACACCATTTTTGCAAATATTCAATAAGGTGAAAGGAAAAAACAATGAACCTGGATGGGATTTTATGACCTATGTATATACGCAAGCTCGTAATTCGAACCAATCATTTTCTCTGGATCAGGCAAAAATTGATTTCTTTTATCGTTCGCTTTGCGATTATACGGCTACGGATTATCAGCGTTTCTTTACCGCTTGGGGAATTCCGGTAAGTAGTATAGCGCGTCGGGAAATGCGCCTGAAATATCCACCGATGAATAAAGCCCTGTGGACATACGATCCATGGTCTAAGACCGGCGGAGACGCTGCAATAGGAACAAAATATGACTTAAATAATACGCTCTTTACCTATACGCCAAACGCACAAACGGCAACCAATGAAGGGGCAGCCAATACATTGAAAGCCTTAAATGATGGGGATTATAACACGTACTGGCATACCTGTTATTCGGGATGTCCAATTCCGACGTTGCCGGTGCAAATCGATGTCGATCTGAAAGGTATTGAGGCTTTTAAAGGGTTTTACTACGGAAATAGACATAATCACTCCATGTACAATAAACATGTTCGGGCATATAAGAGTAACGATGGCAAGGTGTGGACTTTGTTAGGTGATTATCCAAATCAACTTGATATTCGTGGACAACGTATCGAAATTAGTTTCGATCAAATACATGAAGCTCGGTATTTTAGACTGGAGTTCCCAAGTTATGGGGTAAATGCAAACCATGTGGCTGTCGCAGAGTTAGGGTTATTTTTTGATATTTAATAAGGAGTAAATTATGAAGATTTTTTATACAAGTGTTTTTGTTGCTCTTTTCTTATCGGTAGGGTGTACACGTTATGATAACCCACAACCATCTTTTGAGGAGTATGAGCTACCGCAAGATACGGTCATCAAAAATAAAGTTTTAGTTATTACAGTAGATGGTTTGGTTGGGGCACAACTAAAAGAATACAAACCTACGGTGATGGCAAAAATGTTGGAGAAATCTAAGTATTCTTATGCGGCTCAGTCGGATTTGGATACGAAGGATCCAGCAAGTATGGTCACCCTGTTGACAGGATATCCATCGTCTATTCACAAGGTAGTATCAGAATCATACCTACCTGTTTTTGATCCCTCAAAACCGCATGCGGAGTTGGGTGTTACACCATCGGTAATCTATCGGTTGGAAGAAAAAGATAGTAAAAATAGGACAGCTGCTATCATGCGGAATATGGCCGTGACGAATAGTTTTTTGGGAGAAGCTGATTTTAGCGCCGTAGAGACGAGTGACGAAGAAGTGAAAGCAAAAGCGGTTAATTTCTTGAAAAATAATAACACGGACTTTATGTTTGTACAACTCTCTGAAGTACAAACCGCTGGAGTAGATGGTGGTTTTTTAATCAGTAACCCAAAGTATAAAGCAGCCTTGGATAAGGCTGATGCGCAAATTGGAGAGATTAAAGCAGCACTAGAAGCACGTGCAAACTATGCGAATGAAAATTGGTTAATTGTTGTATGTTCTTCACATGGCGGTACAGCAACCGGAGATTTTGGTGGCGTTTCTATGAGTGAAATGGGGACATTCACGATGTATTATAACAAGGATTTTCTACCCGTAGAGTTAAAAGCGGATCCAATGTCTACATTTTTTGCAAATGGATATTTCCCGGGAACCTATACGCACTATGATGGAAAGGCCACACGTACGTTCAGCGAGACTGGGGTGCGTGCACAGAGCCCTGCAGGAGCTGGAAGTAATATGTTTAATCCGTCGACAACAGGTGAGATGACATTTGAATTTAAAATGAAGCTTAGAGAAGATAACTTCTGGGCCGGTTTATCTTTTGCAGGGGGATATCGGAACTACTATAACTATTTCTTAGGAAAGGATGCATCCGATGGTACGAATGCAGGTTGGCATATTCGAGGCCAAGACATGGCTTTAAGACTGCGTGTTCAGAATGGTTCTGCTACGGACGAACTGGAGTTTTCTCGTGGAACAGATGGTCTTTGGAATCACTTTACTATTGTGTTTAAAGCGATGGGAACAAAAACCTTGGCCACTGTCTATGTAAATGGTACGAGAGCAGCATCGAAGGAAGTTCCGTATGCCGTTGCTGCATTTCAAAATACAGAACCTTTAACCATAGGTTTTAATACGTCTGATACCCGAATGGCGTTCGTGAATGCAGATATGGCCGATGTTAGGGTGTGGAACAAAGCAATGGATGATAAACAGGTAGATGAGTTAGCTTGTATGAAATGGGTCGCTAATGATTATCCATTGCGAAGTAACCTTGTCGCTTATTACTCCGAGTTTAATGGAGCGACATGGAAGAATACAGCGGGTACTTCTGCCCCTGATATGACGTTATCAGGTCGCCCAGCAGTGAATGTCTTATCCAACTATAAACCTTGTAAAACGGGGGCGGAAGAAGTTTTTGTTCAAAATATAGATCTGGTCCCACAGGTGTTTTATTGGATGAATATTACCGCAAATGATAACTGGAAGTTATCTGGAAATGTGTTCTTAAAGAATTTTGAAAACGAATTTAGAAAATAAATTATGAAGGAAATTAGATTCAGCTTTGTGGCAATCGGTTTGCTCCTCTTATCTTCTTGTATAAAGGATACCTTGGTTTTTCCGGAGCAAGTTGCTAAAAACGAAGATAAAGAACCGATAGATATTATTGTAAAGCCGACCGATGTACAAATTGAGGGCGGATATGAGAAGAAATTTACATTTAAGTGGCCCGTTTTTAGTGAGAAAGTAGAAAAAGTAAAGGTCGTATATAAGGAAGGGACAGAGAATAAGGAGATTGTAGTGACAGACTTTAGCAAGAATTTGATTCTTACAACGAGTGATGTCGGAGAATTTGAATTTAAGCTAAGCAGTATCGGAAAAAGTGGTATTGAAACGTCTGCGACAAGTAAGAAAGTAAAAAATAAAGGGTTGTATATCGATGATATAATCAACTTCGTTGGCGCGAGTGCATTAGATAATAACGTCGTTCTGGAATGGAGTAACCCACTGACGAGAGGGGTAGAAATTAGTATTATACATACAACTGCGAGCGGACAGAAGACCGAGAAGATTAATAGCACAACAGAGAAAGGCAACTTTTCATTTAGTGGTAAGTATGGTGTATCTGCTGAGTTACAAATAAGGGATAGTTTGGGTAATGTGGCGAAACATACCGTAAATTATGGCTTCTCTACAACAGATCTTACTACTGCTGCACAGAAAACAGGATGGACTGCTGCGGTAAGTTCAAATCAAAGTGGCGATGGTGGTGGTGCTGCAGCTTTAATTGATGGTGCAACGGACACTTTTTGGCACTCTCCTTATAGCGGAACCGTTTTACCTTGGCCACATCACGCTACATTAACCTTAAATAAGGTTCGTGATTTAGGTGGTTTTATTCTTAATCTAAGACATAATAACGGCAGTGGGGCACCTAAAGATTTCGATTTTCAAACGAGTACCGACGGTGTTAACTTTGTTACGAAACAGTCTTTTGTAAATACAACGGTAACCAATGCCGCCGTTTTATCCTATAATTTAACGACACCTGTTGAAACGAAATATGTACGATTATTATTCAAAACCAGTGTTAATAACCTTGCTTATTTGACAATGGGTGAAATCTCTCTTAAAGAACGTTTTCTAGTGATTAAACCATAAAGAGATAGCGCATTATTGTGTTATCTTAGTCAAGAAAAGGTCGCTATTTTTAGCGGCCTTTTTTATGCTCGAATCATTTCTTGTGAACAATGTTCGCTTCCTTCTTTCCTGATCGGTACGATTCAATAATCGAAAATTTCCCTCTTATATTTGTACGCTTGCATAAAGGCTTATTCTTTATTTTATAGAATTTTTTTTGAAACTGCCTTGAAAAATCGTCGAAACAATAAAGCTTGGGTTAAAAGATAGGAATAATGTCAATTCTTTCCGGTGGTATCAAGAACACGGAAAGAGTTTCGTATTTTTGTAACCTAAGTTTTTAAGTAAAAAATATAGATGGAATTACAACTTAAACGTCCTTTGGCTTTTTTCGATTTAGAGACCACGGGGGTAAATATTTCAGTAGATCGGATTGTTGAGATCGCGATCTTAAAAGTGTTGCCAAGTGGAGAGGAGCAGGTATTAACGATGCGTATCAATCCAGAAATGCCTATACCAGCAGAGTCTTCCATGTTCCACGGTATTTATGACGAAGATGTGAAAGATCTTCCTCCTTTTAAGGAGAAAGCGGCAGAGATTGCTGCTTTTATTGGAGATGCTGATTTAGCAGGATATAATTCCAATAAATTTGATATCCCGATGCTTATGGAAGAATTCATCCGCGCGCGCGTTGAGTTTTCTTTGACCGGTAGAGCTTTTGTAGATGTACAAAATATTTTCCATCAAATGGAACAGCGGACGCTAAAAGCGGCGTATCGATTCTATTGTAATGAGAACTTAGATAATGCGCATACGGCAGAAGCTGATGTTCGTGCGACATATGAAGTGTTGAAGGCACAGCTGACAAAATACGAAGGAGTGGCTTATGAAGACAAGCACGGAAATGTTACAACCCCAGTTGTAAATGATGTGGAAGCTTTGCATAAATTTACCAACTTAAGTAATCCGGTTGATTTTGCCGGCCGTCTAGTCTTTGATGCTGACGGTGATGCAACAATTAATTTTGGTAAACATAAAGGGAAGAAGGTTACCCATGTGTTTGAAGTGGAACCTAGCTATTACGCTTGGATGCAGAATGGAGACTTCCCGTTGTATACGAAAAAAGTATTGGAACAGTTGTGGAACGAACACCGTAGCCAGAAAAGGGATGCGCAACAGCAAGAGCGTGCGGCGGTGAACAAAGTAAAAGTACAACAAACGAAAGTAAGTGAACCGGCAAAGCCTATTACATCAGATATGCTAAAGAACTTACAGGGTAAATTTGGAAAATAACAATTATAAAAATAAAATGACTAATCAGGCAGAAATGGAGCACTTACAGTGCGTTATTATTGGTTCAGGACCGGCAGGATATACGGCTGCAATTTACGCAGCACGTGCAGATCTGAAACCGGTGGTATACACAGGGATTGTTCCCGGAGGTCAGTTGACACAAACCACAGAAGTAGATAATTTCCCTGGATATCCACAAGGTATTACAGGACCAATTATGATGGAAGACCTGAAAGCGCAAGCAGAGCGCTTTGGTACGGATGTTCGTTTTGGATATGCGACGAAAGTAGAGTTTTCAAAAGATGGCGGTACGCATAAAGTAGAGATTGATGGTACGAAATGGGTGAGTGCAGAAACGGTTATTATCGCAACTGGAGCAACTGCAAAATGGTTGGGTTTACCGTCTGAAGAGAAGTATAATGGTTTTGGTGTTTCGGCTTGTGCGGTATGTGATGGTTTCTTTTTCAAAGGACAAGATGTAGCGATCGTAGGGGCAGGTGATACAGCAGCAGAAGAAGCAACTTATTTAGCTAAATTGTGTAGAAAAGTTTACATGGTGGTACGTAAGGATGAATTTAAAGCATCTAAAGCGATGGTACACCGTGTTCAAAATACAGCGAACATTGAAGTACTTTTCAATACCGAGACCGAAGAGATCTTAGGTGGTGAACAAGGGGTGAATGCCGTACGCGTCGTGAATAACCAAACAAAGGAAACACGCGTATTGGATGTTACAGGTTTCTTCGTTGCTATTGGGCATAAGCCGAATACGGAGTTGTTCCAAGGCGTATTGGATATGGATGAAACAGGTTACTTGGTTACAAAATCTGACAGTACGGCTACGAATATTCCAGGTGTTTTTGCATGTGGTGACGTACAAGATCATATCTATCGTCAGGCTATTACAGCTGCTGGAACGGGATGTATGGCTGCACTGGAGGCGGAACGCTACTTAGCAGCTAAAGAAAGTGGCGAATAAGTAAAACTTTGGGCTGGTTTTATCCAGCTATCTTGATACTGAAAAGGAGTTCCTGCAAATCGAAGGAACTCCTTTTTTTTTTGCTATCGCTTGGAACGCATCGGCTTTAGGCCTAAGTTGGTCAGCATTTGCTTATCCTCTGACACGCCTGGATTAGGTGTTACCAGTAATGTTTCCCGTTCACCCGTAAAAATAGAGTTTGCTCCAGCCATAAAGCACCACGCTTGTTCGGTCTCCGTCATCTCGATACGGCCAGCGCTTAGGCGGACCATAGAGGCGGGCATCGCAATCCGAGCTGTTGCCACCATGCGCACCATTTCCCATATGTCTATTTTCGGATTATTCTCCAATGGCGTTCCTTTTACCCGCGCTAAAGCGTTGATAGGAACCGACTCCGGATGCGTTTCCATATTGGCCAACGTCAGCAACATAGACATCCGATCTTCTGCAGTTTCGCCCAAACCAATAATTCCGCCCGAACAAACGGTCATCCCCGCTTTTCGGACATGCTTTATCGTATCGAGTCGATGATCAAAAGAACGCGTAGATATGATCTCTTTGTAATATTCTTCGGACGTGTCGAGGTTATGATTATAGGCATGGACACCCGCTTCATGCAGGCGTTGTGCCTGTTGCTCGGTTAGCATACCCAGGGTACAACAAACCTCCATGCCGAGATTATTTACACCTTTTACCATATCGATAATACGATCAAAATCTCGGTTGTCTCGTACCTCACGCCAGGCCGCAGCCATGCAGAATCGCGAAGAGCCTGCATCTTTTGCTTTTTGTGCATGTGCAAGCACGGTTTCCGTCGGTAGGAGGGCTTGGACATTGATGTCGGTATGGTAGCGTGCCGCTTGCCCACAATACGAACAATCCTCCGGACAACCGCCCGTCTTCACGGAGAGTAAGGTTGATATTTGTATTTCATCTGCTTTGTGCCAAGTACGGTGTATAGTAGCCGCTTCATATATGAGATCCAATAACGGACGTTCGTAAATTGCTAATAGTTCGGGTTTTGTCCAGTCGTGGCGTAATGTTCCTGTATTATTCATGTTCTTTGTTGTTTTGCTGTAGATCGTTTCAAGTTACTTCAGTTGTCTTGGTCAGTATTTCTGTCGATAAAAGTAATGTGGAAGTCCGAACAGGAATAAGCTGTCGTTTCCTGTAGGAATCTATTGTTTTGAAGGAAGGGATTTACGGGAATAAGCCTGTGCTTAACCTTTCGTATTGTGGTGTTTTATTTTTTGCAACAACTGCCAATGTATCTTTCATACCTTTGCTTTTGACAAAAGTATTAAGCCTTCCGGAGGGTTTAATGATCCAGTTTGTATATAGGAGGTAGCCCGGTTTAGTGTTGGGGTTCCTTAACGAGGAATGCTGTGTTGGAGTAAACTTAAGGGGTATAATACGTGCGTATTGGAAGAGATGGACCGTTTTTAAAGTGAGAAGGAAATTGATTTTGATAAATGTATAAGACCGATCAAAACCGGCCTTATACAGGAAAAACTACAATACCATCTTTTTACTACCATCCCAACCAATCGCTTGAACTGTTGTTGTTCCGGTAGGAATATGAACTATAGTCTTTGAAGCATCCGGCGAACCAGCACCCGTGAAAGCAACTTTGACCAATTTATTACCCGACCATGTTTCAAAGGCAACGGCATGCTGCCACTGGCTATTATCCACAATAATCTTTTCACCTTCTTTAATAAACCCTTTTCCAGTATCTCCTTTCAGCGGAAGTTTATTTTTGTAGATATCCGTTGAATTTGCGGTGATATAATGTAGAACGGGTGTCGAAGGTTTAGGAAACTTAGACGCATATTGTTTTATTTCATTGATATCAGCTTCCGTAATACGCATGCGACCTACTGTATAATCGTCGACAATGTAATCGATAGGAGCGAGAATGCCCGATTTCTCAAAAAAGTCAGTAAGATCCAAGCGTGCTGCGTCACATGCATTTTTTACAAAAGCTAACTGATAAAACTTGTCCCCCGCATCTCCGGCATCCTCTTGCTGAGCAGCCTTGTTAAAAATGTCGGCATAAAAATCCTTTTGTCCCCAGCTATTGCCGGCACCGGCAACCACAAAATACAACTGAAGCTGCCAAAGCGGAACAAGTTTGACAAAATGATCACCACCCCAGTCGCGTGGTCTCTCACGCTCCCAACGGTCTGGCCCCGCTTGTGTAAGCCAAGGCTGTTTATGCACAAAAGCAGATTCCATATAGGCTGTTATACGTCCTCCAACCTTTCGCTCATCGTAATCTTTTAAAACTTCACGTTCCAGTTTCGGTTCCGTTGTGTTATAAAGGTACTGTGTCCAAACGGAATAAATGTTATTCGTCACTTCAGTTGTGCCGACCCATTTCATATGCGGACGTACTTGGTTCACATGGCCAAATTCATGCGCTACGCCCCACGAGTTCTTGCGTAAGTTCGGTATGTTCGCTACACTTTGCATCGTGTTGTCATGAAAGGCAGCACCTATATGATCGGCATGCATGAAGCCTTCCCAAATAACGCGTCCAAACATATGGTTCTTTGGTTCTTTCTTATACTTCACCAATCCCATAATCTCATGCTGAATCGTGATGAGTGAATCATACAACTGCATCAGTTCAACGCCATGCGACGGATTTTCTTTCTGCAGCGATTTTACGGAATATGCCAGGTGAACTTTTTTACCCACCAAATCAACCACCGGACCATAAGAGCCTGCCAGCATGCGCACATAATCTGCGTTGTTGTTTTTAGCAAGATTAAAAACCCCGTTTACTTTTCCCGATAAAATATGCACCTCCACATCAGCTTGTTTCTTACCGTCTGTAAAATACTGAATGTAGCTGTTCCCTTTATTTTTTACCTTAAAAGTATTGTATCCTGGTTTTAACGGATAACTTTCTTGTTTAAAATTTTTGTCATCCCAATTGACCACAATGAGCTTGATGTCGGGATTTGCTGTTTTTGATAACCATATGACCGCTTCGTCGTTCGCATCAAAGTAGATACCCGTCGGATTTTCATAGGCCGAATAAGAACTGGTCTTCATTTGTGAAGCCAGTAGTTTTGGATTCGTGTAGCTGCTATAAGAACGTAGGCGTTGTTTTAGTGGGTAGGTATGGTTGAAAAGATCCGTAGCCGCCTGTTGTATACTTGAAGAACTAATGGTGGAGATCTGTTGTAACGTTACATTTTTTTTGAGTTTGGTTAGGTTCTGGTTTTGGAATACGCTGAGATCTTGCGGTGATTGCCCAATGGCGTAATAATGAGCCGCTAAAAGCAACCCAAAAAGTAAGGTTTTCTTCATGATTTTTTTTGTGTAAAATAAGCATTGTTAAACGATGTTTTGTATCCGTTTTAAACGCAAACGATTGTGTAAATAGTTTATTACTAGTTTTTTAATTATTGATTGTTCATGTTGTTAAAAAGAGTGAAATAAATTCTTGTTGTGGAGAAATTTACACATCTTAGCTTATCGTTTAACCAAGATGAACAACTAATTTAATGAGACAGATACTCACCCTTGTATTTATATTTGTGCACGTTTGTTTTGCACAAAAAGCAACGAAAGAAACCTTTATTGTCGCTATTGAAAGGAACAGTACGGGTGCTAAAGGAGTTCAGGAGACTTACTATATAGCCTTGCAAACTTTAGGTCAAGCAGCGAGGGGTGGCCAACAGATGACCTATACGATTGAGGACTTGGAGGTTCGTGATGCCGCGGATTCGATGTTAAAATTTTCCTATAGGGAGCAGGTGATGGAACCTGACTTTATGAACTCATCTCGTGCCGTCGAATACATGTGTATGCTTAACAAGCCCATACCTTTCCTTGTGCAGGATGGGATTCCTAAATTAGATTCTCTTCCAGTCCGTCAATATATAGAGAAACAGCTCGATCGCTGGGTCATCGAATCAGAAGTAGGTACGCAACTTGTTGGGAGCATCTATTCAAGCCTCAAAGAGCTGATGCATCACCTTTATTTTTCCAATCTATCGAAAAAGTTTAAACCAAAATTTGTGGGAAAGACGGCTGTCGTCGATAATACGACGTATGCGATTTTGAAGAACGGAAAAGGAGAACGCCAGGTTTCCTTCACGAAAACGGATAGCACATCGACACAGCAAGCTGAAGTACGTTATGATCCCCGTAACGCGATGATTAAAAAGTTAGACAGCAAGATATCATTTTCTTTAAAGATTGATAACAGACAAATCAACGGAGAGACGAACTTACATGTGGAACAAACGGCCTATATACGGAAAGGAAATGTGAGAAGCGATTATTTAGATATGTTGATGCGGGGAAGCTATTGGAGCGATGCCCTGAAAGAGAAGGGAAAAACCGATAGCTTGAAAGTTGAAAAGTACATCGCCAGCTATGAGCCGAATTATAGTAATAATCGACTATATGCTGGGATGAAGTTAGGGAGTTTGCAAAAGGCAGACAGTTATAAACGCTATCGGGCAGAATTGAACCATATGCCCATTTCTTTATTAAGGGGAACATTTCACTTGAGCAATAAGCTTAATGATGAGGGTCTTTCTATGGAAGATTTGACTGATCTTATTCCTCTTTTACGTGAGGGAGATTTATATGATTTCCTACACAATACATTAGCACAACGTCTCCTCGATAAACAAAATAAACAAGCATTTGCTACCTTATTGCATATCAATGCTAATATGACGGCTAAGGAAAAATTAGAAACTGATCCATTGGTGTTTTGGGCGAAATCGCTAAGGACACCGCAGATGGACAGTGTGCAGTATTGGCAAAAGATAATGCTCGGGTGGGATCAGGAAACATGGAATAAAAGTAATGCCGGACGCTATGCATTGTTGCTTCAGCAGATTTTGATAAAGAAAAATCTAAACCATGATGCCGACTTGCAGATGATCATTGATAAGATTCAACGATTAGTTGAAGATCCTGAAAATAAAAGAAGGTTAACGCATAAGGGCTTATTGGCATATGCGTATTACCTCCAGTATGAAACAAAAGTAAAAACTAATGAAGAGCAAGCTTTAGCTTCTTTGGAAAGGGCCGCCTTCTATTCGCCAAAAGGGGCGGCAGACAAAGCGCGCGAAAGTTTTTATGATCGTGTTTTTCTCCTGTCGAAGGAAAACTATACGAATGACTATATAGAAGAGCTCAGCAAAAGGGGGCAATCCGATGTGGCCCTTGAAAAACGTGTGCAGGAGTTTTTGTACAACCCTACTGATGGTTATGATGATCTGGCTACTTTCTACAGCAACTTGAAGGGACGAGCGGCTTTTGTCACTTTCTTCAAGCAGGAAATTATCCCACAGCTCCCTAATGCACCAGATTTTGTTTTGTATGATTTGCAGCAAAATAAGGTGGCGCTTGAAAACCTAAAAGGAAAGTGGTCGTTGATAGATTTTTGGGGCACATGGTGTGGTCCCTGTGTGGCAGAGATGCCCAAAATAAATAAGTTTTATACAGATAATCAGGATAAATCGAACACTAATATTAAGCTAATTACGATAGCTTGTTACGACACGGCGGACAAGGTTCGAACCTTTTTAACAAACAATAGTTATTCTATTCCGGTACTCCTGTCGGATGCTAAAGTGCAACACGATTATAAGGTGCCAGGATATCCAGCAAAGTATATTATTACACCTGAAGGAAAGATGATTCCCGTACGTTTTGGTTTCGATTGGCAACCATTCCTCGCTAAATTGGCATCGCTTTAATGACGTAAATCATTGATGTTTGCGTAGAACAGCAAGTTTAGTTAAGTTTACTGCATATATACTAATGTTTTTAAGTGATGGACTATATATTCAGACAAGCAACCCTAGCCGATCATGCCGCAATTTGGGAAATTATATCGCAAGCTATCTTACGCCGTAAAGCGGATGGCAGTAAGCAATGGCAGGATGGGTACCCAAATCCTACGGTTATCCAAAGTGATATAACACGTGGAATTGGTTATGTCTTGGTTATTGGTGAAGAAATTGTGGGGTATACCGCAATTCTTATCAATGATGAACCTGCTTATGATGAACTCGAAGGGACCTGGCTAACTACAGGTGATTTTGTGGTGTTTCATCGGGTGGCGATTGCAGAGCAACAGCTGGGAAAAGGACTCGCAAAGCTCTTACTTCATCATATTGAAGAGTTCGCTTTACAACAAGGTATCTATAGTGTTAAAGCTGACACCAACTTTGATAATCCGGGTATGTTGAAAACATTCGAAAAACAAGGGTATGTTTATTGTGGTGAAGTAACTTTCCGGGGCGCCAAGCGGAAAGCATATGAGAAGGTCTTGCGATAAAGAGACTGTAGCTGTTCTTTTTCTGCCATTATTGTACGTGGTTATTCACACATTTTTGTTACTTAATGAAATATTTTGTGAAAGATGTAAAAGAAAATAAACTTTTTTCTCTATGTTTGGAATCGGACTAATAATCAACCGATTCTAAACTAAAATACGTATGAAGTACTACTATCTCCTTTTGCTCGGGCTCTTCGTTAGTAACTTATGTCGAGCGCAAGAGGAAAGAAAGGAAGTTGTATCGTTCGAGGATGCTTATAAACGAAATTATCCTATTACTAAGCTAGCTGGAGAACGACCGCGGGTAGATGGAAGGCTTGATGACGATATCTGGCAGAATAAAGGTGTCTGGTCCGAGATTTTCTCTCAAGTCATACCGTTTGAACGGGCACATACGGATTCCTGGACAAGGGTCAAGATTTTTTATGATGACACCAACCTTTACGTAGGCGTATACTGTAAAGATAAACACCCAGAAACGATGAATGCTTTTATCGGGAATCGGGATGATAATAGTAATGGGGATTTAATCAGTATTGCCTTTGACACCTACCACGATTACCGGGTGGCAAGTGAGTTCAATATTAACCTTGGAGGAAATAAAACGGATCTGACGGTAACCGATAAACTATCGGTCAACTTGAGCTGGAATGCGGTATGGGAGGGACATACCCATATTAATATGCCGGACTCTAGTTGGACGGCAGAGCTTCGAATACCATTCAGTCAACTTCGTTATAACCAAAAAAATAGCGATGGTATTTGGGGATTGCATGTGCGACGGATCATTCGGCGAAATAATGAGGTGCAGAACTGGAGCATGATCCCTATTAAAAATAATGGACATGTGTTTTCTTTTGGCGAGATGCATGGAATGAATGCTCTTCCAAAGCCGCGAGGAATAGAATTTTTGCCTTATACGATGGCCAAGTTCACCAAAGAGCCTAAAGTCGTTGGGAGCCCCTATCAAACGGGGAGTAAATGGGGGAAAAATGTAGGTTTGGATGCTAAGTTTGCCTTGAGCGATTTTACGCTTGATGTAACTATAAATCCAGATTACGGACAGGTGGAACTTGATCCTTCGGTGATGAATCTTACAGCCTATGAAGTTTACTATGATGAGAAGCGCCCTTTCTTTTTAGAAGGAAAACATATTCTTGAATTTGACAACAATGACGGGGGAATGATGTTCTATTCCCGACGTATTGGCGCTATGCCTTCCTATCAGCCACGTGGCATCGATAATAATACAAGCTTTGCCGCGACGCCAAAAAATATCCCAATCTTGGGCGCGATGAAGCTCACCGGAACAAATCGTAACGGGGTGACGGTAGGTTTTTTACAGAGTGTTACCGCACAGACTTCCTCGGCGGTAACCCGCGATGGTGTTGCGCATACGGAGGTAACGGAGCCTTTAACAAATTATACGGTAGCACGCGTACAGAAAAACTGGAACGGTAATACATTGGTCGGAGGAATGGTGACTGCTGTGAACAGGAAACTAAATGAAAACTACCTCAAGGATGCGCTTGTTGCCAACGCTTTTACAGGAGGCGTAGATTTTACGCAATATTTTGCTAAGCGCTTGTATTACATTGATGCAAAAGCAATGTTTAGTACGCTTCACGGTTCATCTCAAGCTATTCTAAATACAAAACTAAACGCTGCCCATTATTACCATCGTGCGTCGGGACTTCCTTATTTAGATCTTGAGCCCGATGCACGGTCCTTACAAGGAACCAGTGGTTTTATTAAGGCTGGAAAGAAAGGTAATGCGCAGTGGAATTTTTCACAAACATTTAGTTGGGCTTCTCCCGGATTTGATCTCAATGATGTCGGGTTTATGAAGCAAGCGGACTATAAACTAAACGAGTCCGAAATTGCCTTTCGAAAGACGGATCCCTGGGGTCCATTCCGCTTCGCGGGGATTAATTTCACGCAAAAAAATGTATGGAATTATGGGGGAGATGCGATGAATAATGATGTTGCTATTCGTTGGCGAAGTTTAAGTATCAAACGACGCATTGAGATGGATATCAAAGAAACATTTAGTTGGAATACGGTGGATAGCCGCCGTTTACGTGGAGGGCCTGACATGCGATATAACTCCAATTTTGAGACGAATATTGCCTTGAGTACAGACCGTGCCAAGCGTATTATGTTTAAATTAGACTACAATGGACGCCATTATTTGGATGAAAAAACGGGATACAATGCAATCCACCCGAGTATGGTCTTTCGATTGGGGAATCATGTGCGGTTAGCGGGGCAGTTTAATTATGCGTGGAATACAGATAATATACAGTATGTAAGCACGGTTGTACCCATGGGCGGTCCGACGACAAATCCAACGGAATATATTTTAGGACGTATGGATCAGGAAACCTACGGTGTAACCCTCAATATGCAGGTTAACGTGACGCCGGATGTATCTATTCAATTTTATGGTTCACCCTTCACGTCGGTTGCTAAATATGATCAGTTTAAATTGGCCGGCGATACAAAGGCGCGTAGATATGGAGATCGCTTTATCGCGTTTGCAGAACCGGAGGTACAGTTGGAGGAAGGTTTTTATACCGTAGATCATGCGGGTAAAAGTTTGCGGTTTAAAGATCCTAATTTTAGTTTCAACGAGTTTCGTTCTAATTTGGTTGCGCGGTGGGAGTACTTGCCAGGATCAACGGTTTATTTGGTTTGGGAGCATAATCAGTCTTATCGCGATGCTATTTACCAACCAGGCTGGGGAAATAATCTTGACCGTTTGTTGGGATTCCCGGCGAGCAATACATTTATGATGAAATTGAATTATTGGTTCAATTTATAGAAAAATTAATTTCCTGTTAGGGGGAATTTATATATATTTGGAGCGAAAGAAGACTAAAAGCCTGGGATTCTTGGTAATATATTGTTAGTTGTTGTGTTTGCTACCTAACAAAAAAAGAAACCAATAAACATGAAAAGTATTCGTAAGCCAGCTCTGCTGGCTTACTCTCTTTAAAATCTATGTTAGATATGGATAAAAGAAAAGATGAACCTGGAAATTACAATGAGACTAGTTATGAAAAACATGCGAACTGGTATCATTCGTTATTTCCCGACGATGCACAGAAAATCGCAGCACTTGAAAATATTCGCGATTATAAAGGAACAATAAATCACTGGTTGCAAGAGGTTTTTTTTAGTGCTTTAAAACCATTTATAGCCAATAAAAAGGATCGTTGGCTTACGGTGGGTGATGCGTATGGACATGATGCTATGTACCTTTTAGAAAATGGTGTAGAACAAGTTCTTGCGAGTGACCTGAATGATAATTTTCTACAGTTTGCACAGCAATTGAAATTAGTGAATGAATTTGCTGCCGAGAACGCAGAGAATCTTTCGTTTGCAACAAATAGTATGGATTATATTCTGTGTAAAGAAAGTTATCATCACTTTCCTCGTCCTTACGCCGCGTTGTATGAGATGATTCGCGTCGCAAAAAAAGGCATTATTATTATAGAACCGCAAGATCCGATCAGTAAGATGCCGCTCTTGTTGTTTGCAAGTAATCTGTTGGAGAAGATAAACCAAAAGCTTATTGGCAAAATTTGGAAAAATCGATTCTCGTATGAACCGGTCGGTAACTTTGTTTATAAAGTATCTGAAAGAGAGTTTGAGAAGTTTGCAGCAGGCTTAAACTTACCACTGGTTGCAATTAAAATGTTAAATCCTAATTTCTGGTTTCCTGGAAGCAATAGGATGCTCGCACATAAGTCCGAAAAGGCTTTTAAAAAGATTCTTTTCAAGAAAAAATTACGAGACGTACTGAGTAAGTGGGGGATTGTACCGTGCCAGACCCTGAGCATTGTCGTGTTTAAAGAAATGCCTGATCAACAGATGAAAGAAAGACTCTCAGCGGCTGACTATAAACTGATAGAAATCCCCACAAACCCGTACTTATAAAAACATATTTTTCTCCGTTTTTATGGCGATGTTGCGGCATGCTTTGCTGCGACATAACCGAAGACAATACCTTGCGCAATTGTTCCGCCAGCGCCAGGATAGCTGCGTCCGAAAACATTTGCAGCGTTATTCCCAATAGCATAGAGACGTGAGATTGGTACGCCATCTTCACGCAAAACTTGTGCATATTCATTGGTCATCACGCCACCACAGGTGCCGAGATCGGAAAGTACCAATCGTAAGGCATATAGCTTGCCAGTTAAGGCACGGAGATTAGGGTTTGGGTGTACCGTAGGGTCACCATAGTAGTGGTCGTAGGCACTTTTACCCCGTTGGAAGTCTGGATCGGCACCGGCTTCTGCAAAGTCATTATAACGTGATATGGTTTCTGCTAGTCCCTCCGCAGGAACATTAATTGCATGTGCTATTTCAGTAACTGTTGTCGCTTGATGGACAATGCCAGCTTGATACCAGCTTTTTGGAAAAGGCATCCGTGGAAATATGGATCCTGCGATCAGGTAATTGTTTTTATAGAACTGATCAAAGATAAACCACATCGTCTGTATAGGCTTGCCACCAGCTTCTTGTTTACGAATAAACTGGCCAAAACTCATATAGTCTGTTGCTTCGTTAATAAATCGCTTTCCTTCTTCATTGATAATCAGACTGCCTGGGAGAGAACGCTCCGCGAGGAGGATCATCGGTTTTTCGCCTTTGGAAAGGGGGGCGACTGCAGGAAACCACCAGGCTTCTTCCATCAATCCTGTTTGTACGCCTAGCGGTTCTACAATATCGAGTGTGTCTCCCATATTTCCTGCAGCACCCATACTCAGGTCATCCACGATATAAGGTGATTGATATTTCTGTCTTTTGATTAGATTATGGTCAAAGCCACCTGCAGCGAGGACTACACCTTTACGTACTTGTATGGTAAATTGTTCACCACGTTGCTCCACAACGGCCCCGATTACTTTGTTGCCATCCGTATTTAATCGAATCAAGCGGGTATCTGTCCAAACGGGAACCCCAGCGCGTAGAAGTCCGGCGAACATACCTGCTGCGATCGCTTGGCCGCCGGCAACGTATTTTCGCCCCAATAAAAGGCCACCCACCCCCTGTGCTAGTCTTTTGAGGATAAGGGGAAATGCTTTAAATGGACGACGTAACATCAGGTTCATCCATTTATAGTCCGCACCCGTGACGGGCATCGGAACAGGGGCTTCCATGGGACTACCCCGAAAGCGGTGACGTTCGGCACCTAGCTTGGAGATATCAAAAGGTTTACATTCGCAGCTTCGTCCCAAAAGATCGCCTCCTGGTTTTTCGGGATGGTAGTCGGCATAGCCTTTGGCCCAGAAAAAATGCATGGGTGTGGTACGCAACAGCATATCAACAGCGGCAGCTCCATTGGACAGGAAGGCGTGACGTCGTACTGCTGAGCTGTTGTCGCCAACCAAGGCATCGAGATATTTCTTTGCTTTGTCTAGGTCGTCTGTGGAGCCACTCTCCAGCAATGTACGATTGGCTGGAATCCAGAAGGCTCCTCCGGAGAGGGCTGTAGAACCGCCTACAAATTCTGTTTTTTCGATAACGAGACATTCCAATCCCTGTTCTTGGGCGGCTAGTGCTGCTGCCATACCGGTGCCAGATCCCATGATGAGAAGATCGATGGTGCAATCATTTGCTTTTGGACCTATAGGTGCCCTATTTAATGGTGTTTTGCTCATATTCTTTTATTGTTTATAAGGTGTCGTCCAGATAAAACGAGACATTTTAGACAGATTTGAGAAAAAGGGGGTATCGTAATATAACCTTTTTTGTGCAATAAAACGAAGGGTTGTTTTTGTTTATATATTGATAATCAATGTTTAATGTTGTTTTTTTCTTGTCGTGACAAAAAAAATGACGATAAAATGTAGTAACTGCATTGCAGATTTAAAAACTGCTCGTACATTTGGCTTGTCAAATGAGAGTATTGGTAACATTGGTCCTATCGTTGTTTTTCCTTGTCGTAAAAGGGGAGCAAGTACATCTTTTCAAGGTGCAGCATATAGGATTCTGTGACCATATTGTGGTGAACAAGATTCGACAAGAACAAATTCACGCACACAAGACCATGCACCTGAGTAAAGGGTTAACTCCGATGAGTAGAGAGAGTGACTCCCTGACCGAGCTTACAGAAGATCTCCAAGATCTACAGAATATGAGTTTGCGGGGCAAAGATTTACTATTGTTCAGTTATGTCTTTCTCCTCAGTTGGTTTCCCTTATCATTCAAGAATAAATTTCCCTTTACTTGGCAATGGCCTATAGTTGCCTCTTATAAGTATATTCTGCAACGGGTTCTTCGAATCTGAAAATAAAAAATATCTTCTCGTCAATGCACACTTGAAAGCATACGGATATGCCTGTTTTGTTTAGGTAAATCGTGGGTTTTATTCATTTCTGTTGCCTTGACGACGTCTTAAATTTGATCGATAGTCAACGATCATCCTTATCCTTATTTTTTATTTTTATTCCATTTTCAACAATGAAAAAAATTGGTATTGCGCTTGTAGCGAGTACGTGTTTGGTGGTAAGCCTATACAGTTGTACGCAATCAAAAGCAGAGAAAGAAGAAGAACACGTGGTTTACCCCACAACACACCCAGTACGGGTTGATACAACATTTAACAAAGAGTATGTGTCGCAAATCCGTTCGGTACGGAATATTGAAATCCGGGCCCTGGAAAAAGGATTTTTAGAACAAATGTATGTAGATGAAGGACAGAATGTTCATGCCGGACAGTTGCTTTTTCGTATTATGCCAAAGCTCTATCAAGCGGAATATTTAAAAGCACAAGCCGAGGTGAAGGCCGGTGAAATTGAGGTTCAAAATGTTAAGATATTGGCTGAAAAACAGATTGTTTCTCCCAATGAATTGGCACTTGCCCAAGCGAAATTAGAAAAGGCGAAAGCGGAGGTAGCTCTTGCTAAATTCCATTTATCAGCAACAGAAATTAGAGCGCCTTTTGATGGAGTTATTGACCGTATCCCATTGAAATTGGGAAGTTTGGTCGATGAGGGAGAGCTCCTTACGAGCTTATCCGATAACAGCCAGATGTTTGCGTACTTTAATGTCTCTGAACCTGAGTACCTGGATTACCAAAACAATGCCACAGCCCAACAGAACAAAGATGTCAAGTTGCTACTCGCTAATAATCAACTGTTGAAATATCCGGGACGTGTCGAAACCGTAGAAGGAGAATTTAATAGTGAAACCGGCAATATTGCCTTCAGAGCCCGCTTCCCAAATCCTGATCGATTGCTTAAGAATGGGCAGACGGGTAAAATTCAAATGCGGGTACCACTGGAAAAGGCCTTGGTGATTCCGCAGAAAGCTACGTATGAAGTGCAGGATCAAAAATATGCTTTTGTCGTCGATGCACATGGGGTGGTGCATAGCAGGCTAATTGAAATTAGTCACATGCTGCCCGATGTATATGTGGTGTCGGCTGGACTTTCTGAAAATGATCAGGTTTTATTGGAAGGGCTACAGAAAGTAAAAGACGATGAGCATGTGCGTACCAAGCTGATGGATCCTAAGTTTATTCTAGGAAATCTCCGGTTAAAATCTGAATAGTCACTTAAATCAAGAATTGTTATGTTTTCTAGTTTTATAAGAAGGCCTGTACTATCTATTGTAGTATCCTTGATTATTGTGTTCTTAGGCGTGATTTCATTGGTTAAGCTGCCGATAACGCAGTTCCCGTCCATCTCACCACCTAAGGTCAATGTTAAAGCTGAGTATCCGGGGGCCAATGGAGAGTTAATGATTAAGGCGGTAATTATTCCTTTGGAGCGGGCCTTGAATGGAGTGCCAGGGATGAAATATATTACCTCGGATGCGGGAAATGATGGGGAAGCCACGATTCAGGTTATTTTTAACCTGGGCACGGATCCTAATTTGGCTGCCGTAAATGTGCAAAACAGGGTGTCGGCGGTCATCAATAAACTACCGCCATTGGTGGTTCGTGAAGGGGTGAAGATTACGCGTGAGGAATCGAATATGTTGATGTATATCAACCTCTTCAGTACGGATAAAAATACAGATCAGAAATTTCTGTTCAACTTTGCGGATATCAATATCCTTTCTGAACTGAAACGGGTCGATGGGGTGGGTGTTGCCGATATTCTGGGAAACCGGGAGTATGCCATGCGGATTTGGTTAAAACCAGATCGGATGATGGCCTATAAAATATCAGCCGAGGAGGTGATGAAGGCATTAGATGAGCAGAGCTTGGAAGCTTCGCCAGGAAAGGCTGGAGAGAGTTCGGGTAAGCGTTCGCAGTCTTTTGAGTATGTCTTGAAATACCCGGGACGGTATAATACCCAGGAACAGTATGAAAATATTATCCTTCGCTCAGATCAAAATGGAGAGATTCTTCGGCTAAAGGACGTGGCTAACATCGAATTTGGTAGCTCGCTGTACGATCTTTACTCCAATTTGGATGGTAAACCTTCTGCGGCGATTGTTGTCAAGCAATCATACGGAAGTAATGCAAGCGATGTAATCAAGAATATCAAGACCAAGATGGAGGAGCTGAAGACAGGAACATTTCCCAAAGGAATGGACTATGAAATCAGTTATGATGTGTCTAAGTTTTTGGATGCGTCCATGGAAAAGGTTGTCCACACCTTGGTCGAAGCCTTTGTTTTGGTTGGTATTGTGGTGTTCCTTTTCTTAGGAGACTGGCGATCCACGCTTATTCCGGCCATGGCTGTTCCAGTATCGCTGATTGGTACCTTTACTTTTATGCAGTTTTTTGGAATTACCCTGAATCTGATCTCGCTCTTTGCGCTGGTCATGGCTATTGGTGTCGTGGTGGATGACGCAATCGTCGTTATCGAAGCGGTCCATGCCAAGATGGAGACGAAGCATCTCTCGCCATTGGAAGCGACACAAGAGGCGATGCATGAAATAAGTGGGGCTATCATTGCGATTACGTTGGTCATGGCTGCGGTGTTTATCCCTGTTGCTTTTATGTCGGGACCGGTCGGGATTTTTTATCGACAGTTTTCCATCACGATGGCGACAGCCATTATTCTCTCTGGGGTGGTTGCTTTAACGCTTACTCCGGCACTCTGCGCGATGATCCTTAAAAATAATCATGGTAAGAAGCCTAAAGATACGTGGCTCCAGAAGGGATTGGATAAGTTTAATAATATGTTTACCAAGGGGGCGACTCGGTACGGTAACTTTTTGGTGCGTATCGTTAATCGTCGGATGCTGACGTTCCTGATGCTTGGCGTTTTTTGTGCTGGTGTTTTCTTTTTGAACAACAGTCTTCCAACTGGTTTTATTCCCAATGAAGATCAGGGCATGTTCTATGCGGTTATCCAGACACCGCCAGGATCTACGCTGGAGCGTACCAATCAGATTGCGGAGCGATTGCAGCAAATTGCTGAACATATTGAAGGGGTTAAATCTGTTTCTTCCTTAGCCGGTTACGAGGTACTTACCGAAGGTACCGGAGCGAATAGCGGTACCTGTTTGATTAACCTCAAAGGGTGGGATGAACGGAAGAACTCGGTTCAGGATGTGATTGAAGAGCTGGAAGAAAAATGTCAAGGTATCTCGGGTGCTACCATCGAATTTTTCCAACCTCCAGCAGTGCCGGGCTACGGTGCGGCAGGTGGTTTTGAGTTGCGTTTATTGGATAAAACCGGGACGGGGGATTTCAAAAAGATGGAAACGGTAAGCCACGACTTTGTGAAGGAGCTGAATAAGCGACCTGAATTGTCGTCTGTTTTTACGTTCTATAGCGCGAGTTTTCCGCAATATATGCTGCGTATTGACAACGATATCGCACAACAGAAAGGGGTGACCATAGAAAATGCGATGAACACATTATCCACCTTGGTTGGAAGTAATTATGAAACAAGCTTTATCAAGTTTGACCGCCCCTACAAAGTGATGGTGCAGGCATTGCCGGAATATAGGGCGCTGCCAGAAGATATTCTAAAGCTTTATGTGAAGAACGATAAAGATGAGATGGTGCCGTTTTCTGCTTTCATGAAAATGGAGAAAGTGTATGGATTATCGGAGATTACGCGACACAATATGTATAACTCATCCGAGATTAGTGGAGCGGCAGCGCCAGGCTATAGTAGTGGTACAGCGATACAGACTATCGCGCAAGTGGCGAAAGAAAAACTGCCTCGCGGTTTTGGTATTGACTGGGCCGGAATTTCTAAGGATGAAGTCGGTCGCGGAAATGAAGCTTTATATATTTTCTTAATCTGTCTCGGCTTCGTATATCTTATCCTTTCAGCACAATATGAGAGTTTTGTACTGCCGCTGCCTGTGATCTTATCTCTACCAGCAGGTATCTTCGGTGCTTTTATGTTTTTGAAATTACTTGGGTTGGAGAATAACATTTATGCCCAGGTTGCCTTGATTATGCTTATTGGATTATTGGGTAAAAATGCTGTGCTGATCATTGAGTTTGCTGTGCAGAAACATCGAGAGGGGATGAGTGTTTGGGAGTCTGCGATCGAAGGAGCGACGATGCGGTTCCGTCCAATCTTAATGACGTCGTTTGCTTTTATTGCCGGGCTTATTCCATTGGTTATGGCGACTGGGCCGGGTGCTATTGGAAATAGAACCATCGGCACAGCGGCGGCAGGAGGAATGTTGATCGGTACCGTGTTCGGACTTATTATTGTTCCGGGGCTGTATTTTATATTTGGGACGATCGCAGGACGTAACAAATTGGTCAAAAAAGAAGAAGAAAATCCGTTAACTGAAGAGATTGAACATCATGTTTAAGCAAAATATAAGGATATATATCACGATGGTTATCGTGAGTTTCATCGTAGCGAGCTGTAAGGTGCCTGCGATAGTGGAACCGCCAGCAAAACAACAGGTGGTTCCGACGACTTTTGCGCAACAGCAGGATAGTACCAATAGTACGACCATTCCTTGGCGACAATTTTTTACGGACACGTATTTGCAAGCACTGATTGACACGGCTTTGCATAATAATCAGGAGCTCCTCATTACGCTTCAAGAAATAGAAATCGCTAAGAATGAGGTGCAAGTACGGGATGGAAAAATCAGACCTTCAGTTGGTGTAAAAGTAGGTGCCGATGTGGATAAGGTGGGGCGTTACACCAGCCAGGGGGCCGGGGATGCGGCGACAGAAATTGAAGAGGGACGTGAAATGCCAGATCCGTTACAGCATTATGGTGCTAAATTGTACGCAAATTGGGAAGTAGATATTTGGAAGAAATTGCATTATGCTAAAGCTGCTGCGGTGAGTAGATATCTTTCGACAGTCGAAGGTAAAAACTTTGTTTTATCAAATCTCATTGCCGAGGTCGCCAATTCCTACTACGAGTTATTGGCTCTTGATAACCAGTTGGAGGTTGTAAGGCAGTCTATTACGTTGCAGAAGAATGCGCTGGAGGTGGTTAAGATCCAGAAACAAGCGGCACGAGTAACGGAGTTAGCGGTGCAGAAGTTTAGCGCGGAGCTCCTCAAATCGCAAAGCTTGGAGTTTGTAATTAAACAACAAGTAAAGGATGCAGAAAATAAAATCAGTCTGTTGGTTGGTACTTATAAATCGGAAGTTCCACGCGAAAGATCGGCTTTTCTACAAATAGCACCGACGATCGTTCATGAAGGATTACCGGCGCAACTGTTGGCTAATAGACCTGATATTAAACAGGCTGAGTTGGAGTTACAGGCCGCGAAACTGGATGTGAAAGTGGCGAGGGCGGAGTTTTATCCTTCGCTTGACCTTTCGGCGGCTATCGGACTGGAGGCTTTTAAACCGACATATTTTGCCAAACTGCCGGAATCCCTGCTGCTCAATGTAGCTGGAGACTTGGCGGCACCGTTGGTAAATAGAAAGGGATTGAAAGCGGAGTTCGCCAGTGCAAATGCGAGACAGCTCCAAGCTTTGTATAACTACGAGCGTGCCATATTACGTGCCTACCTGGAGGTTTCTGGAGACTTATCGAACGTCCGTAACTTGGAGAGTAACTTAGCACTGAAAAATGACCAAGTGGTTGCATTGACTAAGTCAATCGGTGTGGCCAATGATTTGTTTGCTTCGGCACGGGCTGATTATTTGGAGGTTTTAATGACCCAAAGAGATGTATTGGAAGCAAAAATGGAGTTGATTGAAACGAAGAAACAACAGCTCTTGAATGTGACTAATGTGTATCGTGACCTCGGTGGAGGCTGGCAACAATAATAAAAAAAGAAATCCTGAACCTATAAGTTCAGGATTTCTTTTTTTACTTCGTAAACTTGGTGCTGCCTTTTGGCGCAAGCATGTAATCAAATGTGTAAAACATCTTTGGCGTTGTTTTGAACCAGAGGTTCGATGTTAGTGCATCTTTATATACACTGATGATTTTGATTTTTGCAAAATCACCATTTGGTAGTTTTACTACGAGTGTGCGCGGTGCAACTTTCTTACCTTGTTTTGTGGTTGTTTCGGTCGTCAACGGGTAAACTACGTGCTTCTTTTGTTCGGAACCATCTCCTAGAACAGTTCCCTCAAAATCATATAAATACCAACCTGCTCCTTCTCCGAAAGCGCCTGCCGCGTCTGCTCCGTAAAGGTTTGACCCTGTTTTGAACTGATTGTCAGCTGGAATGTCGATGACATCGTCAAAGGTCTTTTCTATAATAAGAATACCACCTTGACCTTTTGCACCAGCGGCAATATTCGAACTGTTGGACCCATTATTTCCGCCTAAAAAGCTATTATACAAACCTCCAAATGAAACATCCCATCGCGAGGTTTTTATATCAGCAATCGGGTTTTCCTTTGCCGTCCGTAGACTATATAACAAGGTCGGCTTGGCGGCCGTTGGATTGCTGTCGTCCGATTCGGCAGCCAAATTATTTACGCGGGTTTGGGTATAGTATGGCACTGTAGTCACCACTTCCTCCTCTGGAATTTCGGTCGGTTTGTCGTCTTTACTGCACGAAACAAGTGTTAACAGTAGCATGCAGCTTAATCCAGTGACCTTTAATATGGAGGAAGGGTGTGACGTGTTGAAATTCATAGTGTATTTATTTATACCAATTCTAAATAATGCAAATTAAGTGATTTTTGTTGAGTCGTGATGGATGCAAAGTGATATTTTTTCTATGCAAAGCGGTTTCCAACATCATTTATTTTGGAATCGGAGTGCTGGAGTATAGGCTAAAACCTTTTTTAAGCGCTTGGGCTTAAGATTTAGTTAAAAACTAATATCAATCGATTGCGTAGTTGGTTTTTTAGCTATCTTTGAGGCCTATTAACATCTCAAACTTAGATATATATGTGCGGAATCGTTGGCTACGTAGGTAGCAATCTGGCTTATCCCATTCTTATTGACGGATTAAAAAAACTGGAGTATCGTGGTTATGATAGTGCAGGTATAGCACTGCATACAGGTGATGGCCTTGCCATCTATAAAAAAGAAGGCAAGGTTGCCGCTTTAGAGAGTTTTGCAGAAGGGCAAAATTTATTATCAACAATTGGTATAGGACACACGCGATGGGCGACGCATGGTGAGCCTTCTGATCGAAATGCGCACCCGCATTATTCTAACTCGGGGAATATCGCAATGATCCATAATGGAATTATTGAAAATTACGCGCAGTTAAAGTCTGAGCTACAGCAGAAAGGTTACACTTTTAAAAGTGACACCGATTCGGAGGTACTCCTTAATTTTATTGAAGATATCAAGGTAAATAACGACTGTTCTTTAGAAGAAGCGGTTCGTATTGCATTAAAGAGAGTTGTGGGAGCGTATGTTATCCTGTTGTTGGATAAGGATTTGCCGGATACCATTATTGCAGCACGTAAGGGGAGTCCACTGGTAATCGGTATCGGTGAAAACGCACATTACCTGGGTTCGGATGCGTCTCCTATGTTAGCCTACACTAAAGAGGTGGTATACATTAACGATTATGAGTTGGCTATTGTAAAGGCCGATGAATTGATTTTAAAAAATATTGGTAATGAGCGGATCACGCCGTTTGTTCAGAAATTGGATTTAGAACTTGCTGCGATCGAAAAAAATGGATTTGATCACTTCATGTTAAAGGAAATTTTCGAACAGCCGCAAACTATTTTCGATTCCTTACGTGGGCGTCTCGATGGGGGGCAACAAACGATTACATTAAGTGGGGTCGATAAGATTGCGGATAAACTAATGGCCGCAAATCGAATTATAATTGTTGCCTGTGGTACGAGCTGGCACGCGGGTTTACTGGCTGAATACGTTATTGAGGAGCTATGCCGTATAAATGTAGAGGTAGAATATGCTTCGGAGTTTCGGTACAGAAATCCCATTATTACGGATAAAGATGTGATCATTGCCATCTCGCAGAGTGGAGAAACTGCCGATACTTTGGTCGCAATTGAGACCGCAAAAAAACAAGGTGCTACCATTTTTGGGCTGGTAAATGTTGTGGGGTCTTCTATTGCGCGCCTTTCCGATGCTGGTGCATATACACACGCGGGTCCAGAAATTGGTGTAGCTAGTACAAAAGCTTTTACGGCACAATTAGCTGTCCTTTATTTGATCGCATTGAAAGTCGCCAAGGTGAAAAATACGATTACGGACGACCTTTATAGCGTACTGGTAACCGATCTCGTTAAAGTGCCAGAACATGTACAACAAATATTGGAGACGCAGGACCAAAATATTCGAGAGATCGCAGCGAAATATACGGATGCACGCGATTTCTTGTATCTAGGTCGCGGCTACAATTTTCCGATCGCCTTGGAGGGCGCCTTGAAGCTAAAAGAGATTTCTTATATCCATGCAGAAGGATACCCGGCTGCAGAGATGAAACATGGACCTATTGCATTGGTCGATGAACATTTACCGGTCGTTTTTGTCGCAACAAAAGACAGTTACCATGAAAAAATTGTCAGTAATATTCAAGAAATAAAGGCCCGTAAAGGGAAAGTTGTAGCCGTCGTTTCCGAGGGAGACAACACCGTTACGAGTCTGACAGACGATGTGATGGTGGTGCCTTTGGTGCATGAGATTATTGCGCCTATTCTTTCGGTCGTACCGTTGCAGTTGTTGTCTTATTATATTGGTGTAAATAGAGGGTTGGATGTCGATAAGCCACGTAATCTGGCGAAATCTGTTACGGTAGAATAACGCCTATGTCACATGTAGTAAAGCAATCTTTAGCGCGTCTGGGGTATGACTTTGTGCCGGAACCTTATCTGGTCGAAGGGGATGAATATCATCATCGCAACCGGCAATTTAAAGCGGATAGATCCTATCGGCAACTTACCATAGAAGAGATTGAAACGCTGACGACAAATAATAATTATTCCAGCAATTGGGATCATATTTGGGTGACTGATAAATTTATTCCCCGACTGGTTCAAAACAATAAGTTTTACGGTTTTATCCGTATTGGTGATATGGAAGAGGTGTTTCTAGACTATAGAGAGCTCCGTTTGCCATGTGGGATTTATAATTCCACCATCGTTAGCTGTGATATTGGACATACTGTTGCCATCAGCCATGTTCGTTTTATCTCTCATTTTATCGTGGGGAATGATGTGATCTTGGCGAATGTCAACGAGATGACTACGAGTAATAATGCGAAGTTTGGGAACGGTATTCTAAAGGTAGGAGATGTGGAAGAGCGACGGATACAGTTGGAGTTGTGTAATGAGAACGGAGGTCGGTCGGTTTTGCCGTTTGATGGCATGCAGGCTGGGGATGTATTTCTATGGTCTCGATACCGAGCAGACGACGAGCTGCAAACTCGTTTTCGAGAACTAACCGAGAATAAATATTCGATTGAACGGGGATTTTATAGTACAATTGGAGATCGCTGTGTGATCAAGAATACACAGACAATAAAGGATGTGAAAATTGGCACAGATGCCTATATAAAAGGTGTAAATAAGCTTAAAAATCTAACAATTAATTCCTCACAAGAGGCTTTTACGCAGATTGGTGAAGGCTGTGAACTCGTTAATGGCATTATTGGATATGGTTGCCGAATTTTCTATGGCGTGAAAGCGGTGCGTTTTGTGTTGTCCTCGTTCTCGCAGTTGAAATATGGTGCGCGACTTATCAACTCTTTCTTAGGCGATAACTCGACCATCTCTTGTTGTGAAGTATTGAACTCCTTGATTTTTCCTGCCCATGAACAGCACCATAACAACTCTTTTCTTTGTGCTGCATTGGTGAAGGGACAAAGTAATATGGCTGCCGGAGCGACCGTTGGATCCAATCACAACTCGCGTGCTGCCGATGGAGAGATTATAGCAGGACGTGGCTTCTGGCCAGGACTGTGCGTCAGTCTAAAACATAATTCACGTTTTGCATCATACAGCTTAATTGTTAAAGGAGACTTTCTTCACGAGTTAGATGTGAAGTTTCCCTTCTGTTTGATTAGCAATGAGGTCGATACGAATAGACTTGTGGTTCTTCCTGGCTACTGGTTTATGTACAATATGTACGCGTTAATGCGTAACACATCCAAGTTTATGGCGCGTGATAAACGTCGCTTTAAAAACCAACATATTGAGTATGACATCCTGGCGCCGGATACCATAAATGAAATGTTTGTCGCCTTATCGGAAATTGAAAAGGCGGTAGGGAAGACGATGGGCAAAGGTGCAGATATGACTTCGGAACAAACCTTCGGCAGGCAGCTCTTAACCAACGAACAGCCCTGGCCAAAGCAGGATGTTTTTTTGGAGAATGTGGAATATTCTAAGCGAAAAGTTGTTCTAGCAAAGCCGTATGAGGCATATAACCTATATAAACGCATGATTCGGTATTACGGGGCAATGCAGGTTTTTTCTTTTCTGGAACAACACGATTGGTCATCGTTTCAAGCGCAAGTAGCACACTTACCTCCGCGCTTTGAGGTGGAAAATATTGGGGGACAGCTTTTTCGGTTGGATCGTTTAGCACACCTCTTGGATGGGATTCGTACGGGTCGGTATAATAGTTGGGAGGAAGTTCATGCGTACTATCACCAATGTAGCGCAGACTATCCATTGGATAAGTTTTTGCACGGTGTAGCCGCTCTGGTAGAAATTACAGATAGACCCATAGAAACATGGGACAAAAATTTTGTGTCTGCCTTATTAGAAGAAGCACGTGAAACCAAACGGTGGATATTCCATGAAATCGTAAATTCTAGGCATAAGGACTATGAAAATCCGTATAAACAAATGGTTTATGACTCCTATGAAGAAATGGAAGCGGTGATTGGAAAATTTGAAGACAATGATTTTATCAACAAGGAAACGATAGCCCTGGAGGCCTTTGAAGTTAGCCTTGATAATCTTATAGCAAAGCTTTAGGGGAACCCCTAAAGCTTTATTTTTGAAATCTTATATGGTTTCTTACAGGCTTTATGCGCTGCTTGTTTAGCGATTTTCGCTTGTAAGTCCGTTACTTTTTCGGGTTTGTAAGGGTTTTTACGAACATCTTCCTTAAAGAGTTTTTCATACCATGTGCAGGCTGCGGTAAAACGACCGTAATCGAGCTGTAAATGATAGCCATCTCGGGTATAGTTGTCGCCAATGCTGCTTGTCCGCGCATTTTGTACAGCGGTGCCTGCCGGGATGATGTAGGTAAAGTAACCTGTTTTCGAAACTTTTTTCGCGGCATCAACAATACCGTTAAACATCGTTAGTTGATTTTGGTTGTAATGCTTAAAGCCATCGTGTTTGGAATCTTGCTGATAAGCCCATGTTTGATGGTAAACGAATTGGGTTTGTGGCGATACGCGTTTACGAACATAGTCAACCAATTCAGGTAGGCTTTTACTAATAACATCATATTTTCCAGACATTGGACTTGCTTGCTGAAAGCTGATATAATCCCAATTTTCTTCAGCAAGAGCCGTAGCAATACTCACATCCTTGGTGACCGTCTTTTTACCATCTAAAGATATTTTGCGATAGTTGTAGGTAGATGCATCCTTATTGATGTTTTTGACATGCAGTTCTAGAGACGCTCCTGCGATATACAGGTTTCCAATGATCATTTTTTTGTTTGTTGCAGCAGCAAGTTCATGCAAATAATTTTCGATGCCGTCTTCCGAAAAGCTATTGCCGATCGCTAGTAGTTTTATAACATCGTCATCGTGGGGAGGGGTGTGGTTCACCTGCGCAAAAATCAATTGCGAAAAGGCGAACATTCCGAGTAGGAAGGTAAATAATCTTTTCATGTTTTAAATAAGTGAATAGCTAGGTCACGAATATAGCCAAAGCCGAGAAGTTATAGAAGCTTGAATGTAAACATTTTGTATTTTGATGTCATAAATGTGCCTTAACAATGGTATTTTTGAGGAACAATGGCGTATAAATTTGTAGATAACTACCGAGAAAAAGGAGCAAGAAAACAGCTTGTCAAACATTTAGAAAAACGAGGAATTGAAGATAAGCGCGTGCTCCAAGCCATAGGTAAGGTGCCACGTCACTTCTTTTTTGACGAAACTTTTTGGAATCAGGCATATCGGGATATTGCTTTCCCTATAGGAGACGGACAAACGATCTCTCAGCCGTATACCGTTGCATACCAATCCGAATTATTGCATGTTAAAAAAGGGGATAAAGTATTGGAAATAGGTACGGGGTCGGGATATCAAACCTGTGTTTTGATGGAGCTTGGTGCAGAGGTTTTTACGATTGAACGCCAGGAGGCACTATACCAACGAACCATCCAAGTACTTCCGTATATGGGATATAAACCGCATTTCTTTTTGGGAGATGGCTCCAAAGGTATAGCTCAACATGCGCCTTACGACAAAATTATTGTGACGGCTGGTGCACCCTTTGTGCCAGAAATTATGCTCAAGCAGTTGCGCCTGGGGGGCTTGCTTGTGATACCGGTAGGGGATGAGAAATCACAAAAGATGGTCACGATCCTTCGGGTGGGCGAAAACGATTTTGAACGTATCGAATTGGACACCTTTAGATTTGTACCTCTTGTAGGTGATCAAGCCTGGTAAATACCGCTCGTATTTTGCGTTTAAGACAAATTTATCTAAGTTTAACGCATGATTTACGAAACCTATAAAAAGCATATTGAGGAGGCAACTGTTACGATACAACAGCTGGATCGCGCTATTAATAAAAATAGCCTAGCTCGACTGTTCGTTATTCTCGTGGGCGGCGGATTGCTGTTCTATAGTTTTCAAACAACGAGTATCTTACTCGTCTGTGGTTTAACACTTTTGATTGTTTTGGTGTTTGCTTTTTTAATAAAGCGACAAAGTCGATTGGAGAAGGAACGGGACAATCAACAAGCCTTCTTACGTGTGAATGTCAATGAGATGGAGCTGCGTGATCATCGCAAAACGATGTACGATGAGGGGGGAGATTTTGAAAATGGTAAACACCCCTATAGTTCTGATCTCGATATTTTTGGTTCTTTTTCACTTTTTACGTTACTGAATCGATGTGCGACCAAGCTGGGTGTAGCACGGTTGAGTAATTGGCTTGCACAGGCGGGAACAAAGAAGGAAATTTTGGAGCGACAGGAGGCTAGTTCGGAACTGGCGGAAGATATTACATGGAGCCAAAATTTTCAGTCTAAACTATTGTTTAATCTCTCGCAACGCATCGAAGTAAAATCATTTCTTTCGCGCTACTTTAAGGATTCTTCGCACTCTTTTGGAAATAAGTTCATGCACGTTTATGTTCTTGTTGCGCCTTTTGTGTTATTAATCGGGATACTGTTTTCTGTTTTTGTTTCTCCGATATGGCCCTATGTAGGTGGATTGGCGCTGATACATCTTTTTTGGACGCTGGGGATGGCCGGTAAAGTGAGCTTGTTTTCGAGTAAGATTGATAAGGTGGGACAGATGTTAGGCGCTTACGCAGAAGGAATAGCGATGGTGGAAGACCGTAAATTTTTAGCACAGAGAAATATTGAACTTCAACAGATATTGATGCTTGATAATCAAAAGCTGTCTGTTGCATTTCGGGAATTATCGTCGCTAATTAATAACCTAGATGCACGAAATAACATGTTGGTCGGGGCTCTCCTTAATATGTTTATGCTTTGGGACTTTAAATATGTTTTAAAGATCGTACGATGGAAATCGCAATACGAGGAACGTATTTTGGTTGCTTTTGATGTTGTTGCGGAGTTCGAGGCCCTCAATGCATTGGCGGTATTAAAGCGGAATAACCCAACTTGGGTCGTCCCTACAGTGTTAGATGATCCTCTCTCCGATAAAATCCACACGAAGCAGATAAATCATCCGCTCATTGCTGCGGGGCATGCTGTGGCAAACGATTATACGAATGAAGGACATCGCATTGCGTTGATTACGGGATCTAATATGGCCGGAAAGAGTACTTTTTTGCGGACTATTGGTATCAATGCGGTATTAGCATACACGGGAGCCGTTGTTTGTGCGGCCGAATTTAGCTTGCCGATTTATAACCTCATTAGTTACATGCGTATCAAAGATTCGCTGAATGAAAGTACCTCGACCTTTAAAGCAGAGTTGGATCGAATGAAGTTTATCCTGGAAACTGTGGCGGAACACAAAGATAGTTTCTTCTTAATTGATGAAATGTTGAGAGGGACTAATTCGGTGGATAAATATTTGGGTTCCAGAGCTATTATAAAAAATCTTATCGCAGAAAATGGAAAGGGGATGGTGGCAACACATGACCTTCAATTATCCACTTTGGCAGAAGAATATCCAACGGCTGTGCAGAATTTTCATTTTGATATTCAAGTGGTGGATGGAGAAATGTTATTTGACTATAAGCTGAAAGATGGAAAATGTACCGTATTCAATGCATCCATCCTTTTAAAAGGAATTGGCGTCGATGTTGAAAAGGCGGAAAATTCGTAACTTTGCCAAAAATATTCAAAAATGACAATTGAGGAGCGAATAAATACGTCTGAAACACGTGTTTTTACTACAGTATTTCCATTTCTTACCAATCATCACGATACGCTTTTTGGTGGTAAAGCGATGGCTATTATGGATGAGGTATCTTTTATGGCTGCCACGCGTTTTTGCCGCAAGCGATTGGTGACCGTTTCGAGTGATAAGATCAATTTTGAAAAAGCGATTCCTTCGGGAAGTATTATTGAGGCTGTAGCGCGTGTGGAGAGTGTGGGGCGCACCAGCTTAAAGGTAAAGGTAGAAATCTATCTGGAAAAAATGTATGAGGATGGACGTGAGTTGGCTATTCAAGGGATGTTTACCTTTGTAGCCCTTGACGAAAATAAAACACCTATCCCTGTATTAAGCGATCTTGATGTTGCTTAATAAACGAAGATGAGAAGAATTGGCTAAGCGTTGCGCTGTACCGGAGCAAGATCAGCCAATTCTTCTTCTGTAAACATGCGGTAGTGTACCTTGAAGGTCTTACCGAGCGGTGTTTCTAAGGAGAAGCCTCCCGGCCCAAAGCCGTCCAGAACATCGAGCGTAAAATGTGCATGTTGCCAATACTCGAACAAGTCGCGATCTACCCAAAATTCAAAACCTTCGGCTAAGCCTATACAGGCATCGTTCATCCGAGGGAAAAATGTGCCCTTTTCAAAACATTGCGGTTGCGTTCCTTCGCAACAGCCACCGGCTTGGTAAAACATAAGGTCGCCATGTTTTGTTACCAATTCTTGGATAAGTGCTTTTGCTTTATCCGTTACTGCAAGTCGTTCAGTCATTTTTTTCCTTTCCTTACTCTGTGAAAGAACCGTTTCACCCCGGCCTTACAGGGGAGCCATCGCGGCGGCTATGGGCGTGGGATGAAACCGTATTCTTTTTTTACTTAGTACGTGTTTGTTAGGCCATATCTAAAACCATACGCCCTTCAATTTGTCCTTTCTTCATGCGGTCTAGAACCTCATTGATGTCGCCTAGTTTGGCTGAAGTAACATTTGCTTTTACTTTACCTTCATTGGCAAAGGCTATGGCCTCTTGTAGATCTTTTCGTGTTCCCACAATCGAACCGCGAACCGTAATGCGTTTTAATACAGTTTCGAAAATCGGTAAATCAAAGCTGCCCGGAGGAAGTCCATTTAGGGCTATAGTTCCCTTGCGACGAAGAACGTCAATACCTTGTTTGAATGCGATAGGCGAGACGGCAGTAATAAGGGCGCCATGCATTCCGCCAACTTCTTTCTGTAAGAACTGTCCGGGGTCTACATTACGGGCATTTACGGTTAAGTCTGCTCCTAAGCGTTTTGCCAATTCAAGCTTGTCGTCCGCTATATCGATCGCTGCGACATGCATACCCATGGCTTTGGCATATTGAACGGCAACATGACCTAAGCCACCGATCCCGGAAATTGCAACCCATTCACCAGGTTTGGTTTCGGTTTCCTTCAATCCTTTGTATACTGTGACACCTGCACAGAGGATCGGGGCCATCTCTAAAAAGTTTACATTACTCGGTAAGTGTCCTACATAACGGGCATCAGCCAAAACGTATTCGGCAAAACCACCGTCTACACTGTAACCACCGTTTTGTTGACTTTCACACAGTGTTTCCCAGCCGGTAATACAATGCTCACAGCCGCCACAGGCGCTGTATAACCAAGGTACGCCAACGGCATCGCCTTCTTTGACATTGGTTACGCCTTCGCCAACAGCTGCGACATATCCTACAGCTTCGTGTCCCGGTATCAACGGCATTTTTGGTTTAACGGGCCAGTCGCCGTCGATCGCATGTAGATCGGTATGACAGACCCCGCTGGCAATTACTTTTACAAGAATCTGATTTCTTCCAGGTCGTTTTACCTCGACCTCTTCAATGTTTAGCGGTTGTCCGAAATGACGAACAACGGCAGCTTGCATGGTTTTAGGAATCATAATGATGTTTTACATGATTAAAGGTAGGAATGAACCACTGCGGCCTTCCTCGTAATACGATCAACGGGCAGTGGTTCATTGCTTTAAATGGAATTAAAAGAATCCGAGTTTTTGTTTGCTATATGATACGAGCATGTTTTTTGTCTGACGGTAATGATCCAACATCATTTTGTGATTCTCTCGCCCTATTCCAGATTGTTTGTAACCACCAAATGGAGCGCCTGCAGGGTAAGAGTGGTACTGGTTCACCCACACACGTCCGGCTTGTATGGCGCGCGGAATCTGATACAGTTGATGTGCATCGCGGGTCCATACACCGGCTCCTAATCCATACATCGTATCATTGGCAATCGCGATGGCTTCCGCCTCATCTTTGAAAGTGGTCACCGCTAAGACAGGACCAAAAATCTCCTCTTGGAAAATACGCATTTTGTTTGTGCCCTTAAATAAGGTTGGCTTAATGTAGTAGCCTGCTTCAAGACCGTCACCCAATACGTTTTCATCACCTCCTGTTAATACCTCAGCGCCTTCTTCTTTTCCTAATTTAATATAAGACATGATCTTGTCTTTCTGGATTTTCGATGCCTGTGCCCCCATCATGGTTGTTGGATCTAATGGGTCACCTACCTTTATTTTGTTGACACGGTCTATGACTTTAGCAATAAATCGATCATATATATCTTCCTGAATCAGTAGGCGAGAGGGACAAGTACAGATCTCACCTTGATTCAATGCAAAGAGAACAGCTCCTTCGATGGCTTTATCCAGAAAGTCATCATCATGATCCATCACCGAACTAAAGAAAAGATTGGGTGATTTACCACCTAGTTCTAAGGTTACAGGTATGATGTTCTCTGTTGCATATTGCATAACCATACGTCCTGTTGCAGTTGATCCCGTAAAGGCGGCTTTGGAAACTTTAGGGTTGGTTACCAACGTGCGGCCCAGTTCGGAGCCAAAGCCATTCACAACGTTGATCACCCCCGCAGGGATCAGGTCGCCAATCAGTTCCATAAGGACGAGGATAGAAGTAGGCGTGCTCTCTGCAGGCTTCAGTACCACACAGTTTCCTGCAGCCAGCGCTGGAGCAAGCTTCCAAACGGCCATGAGAATAGGGAAATTCCATGGAATAATTTGTGCGATAACACCGATTGGTTCGTGTACAATAATGGATACGGTATCCTTGTCTAGCTCGTTGATGGATCCCTCTTCCGCGCGGATAACACTCGCAAAATAACGAAAGTGATCAATAGCTAACGGAATGTCTGCGTTTAAAGTCTCTCGCACAGCCTTTCCATTGTCAATCGTTTCAACAGCGGCGATATATTCTAAGTTTTCTTCGATCCGATCCGCAATGCGGTTTAACATGATACTCCGTTCGGTGGGTGAAGTTTTACTGAAACTTTCAAAAGCTTTGCTGGCGGTGTCTACGGCAAGCTCGATATCTTCTTTGGTGGAGTGTGCGGCTTGTGTGAACACTTTGCCATCAACAGGGGATATATTGTCGAAATATTTACCATGGATAGGAGCGACAAATTTGCCGCCAATGTAATTGTCATAACGTTCTTTGAACGTTGGTTTTTTAATCGTACTCATGATCACTTAATTTTAAACGGGTTTATAACTAAAACAAAGCTAGGCGGCTAGTTGTTTTTTCTGTAGCATTTTTGTGCCAATGGATAGCATTATTTTGCTACCTTTAGGTAAATCGTTAATCAATATACTCGTATTAGTACAGGAGGGACCATGTCACAGAACCATTTACTGCAGCAGCTGCCGTTATCCACAAAAGGGGAACTGGATCGACTCGTTGAAAATAAACGTGCATTTACGCTACGGAATTTTGAATTGAATATTTTTGAAACGTACGAAGCAAGTGAGCAGATACCACTACAATTTAATGATTTGGTGATTATAAATATGCTCAAGGGAAAGAAAGTGATGCATCTGCAGGATAAGGTTTCTTTTGATTACCATCCCGGTGAGACCTTGTTGCTACCCGAGTATACACCAATGCGTATTGATTTTCCAGAGGCGCAACTGGCTGCCCCGACACAGTGTACGGCGATTTCAATCGGCGCAGATAAGATCGGGGAAGTGGTACAATATTTAAATGAATTTTATCCAAAGAAGAGTGAACGTTCGACCTGGTCGTTTCAATTGGACAAGTTTCACTTTAGTAATAACGATGAGTTGGTACGACTGACCAATCGGTTATTTCAGGTTAGTTTAAGTACGGATATCCATAAAGAGGCTTTGGCGGATTTAGTGTTAAAGGAACTTATGATCCGTATTATGCAGACGCAGGAGTTACTGGTACTCGATACAGATACGAAAAATAACAGTACACCTTTTACATACCTGAAAAGCTATATACGTCAAAATATCGGAGAAAAAATATCGCTGGATACCTTGGCCGCGGAAGCGGGGATGAGTAAAAGTGCGTTGTCCAGGGCATTTAAGACCGAATTAGGGGTTAGCCCGGTCGAGTATGTTATTCGGGAACGGATTGCTTACGCGAAACAGGTTCTGCAGCAATCGAAAAGTGTAAAAATAGCCTGCTTTTCGGCAGGCTTTTCAGATATCAATTATTTTGTTCGTTTATTTAAACAACGAGAGGGAATTACACCTGGACGGTACATAATGATGTCCTAAGTGGTTTATCGCTTCATGGCACGATCCAATTCACGTTTGCTCTCTCGTTCCTTAATGGTGTCGCGTTTATCGAAATCTTTTTTACCTTGGGCGAGCGCTATCTCCACTTTAGCGAAGCCTCTCTCGTTAATAAAAATACGTAAAGGCACGATCGTAAAACCTTTCTCTTCGCCTTTATCTTTCAATTTTTTTAACTCTTTCTTCGTAAGTAATAATTTACGGTCTCGTTTTGCTTCGTGGTTATAAAATGAGCCAAAGGAATATTCTGCGATATGCATATTCCGGAGATATAGACCATCTTCAAAAAAAGCACAGAAGCTGTCGTTAATGTTCGCTTTACCTTCCCGAATAGATTTTATTTCCGTACCTAACAAGCTGATTCCCGCGACATAACGGTCTAAGAGATGATACTCAAAAGAAGCGCTTTTATTTTTTATATTTACGTTTGCTGCAATTGCCATTTTTAATTGTTGAACCGCAAAAATAACTATTTTGTGATTTTATAGAACTTTTAATCATAAACTATTGCGAATATCTTAACAATAATTTAATTTTATGATATTTATATGTATTATAAATGATGTTAAATCAAGCGAAGTTTCGTATGTTTGCAGCGGTTTTTTTTGAGCTGTAATGTATACAATGTTGGTTTTTAACAAGTTGTTCGTTGGTTTTTAATTAATAAACGACTTTTAAAAGGTAAAATTGTATTTTTTTATTTATTATTCTACTTTTGACGATTATTACTTGAGAGTCAAAAAGTAAATAGCTCAATTTTTATAGTAATTTTATCACATAAAATAGAAATACCTACGGCATGAGTAAGGGAAAGTTAAGTGAAAGAACTTCTAAGTTCCTGCAGAGTGAACTAGAACCAATCAAGGCTAATGGTCTATATGCATATTTTAGACCGATCCAATCGAAACAAGATACGGAAGTAATAATCGATGGGAAGCGTGTGTTGATGTTCGGGTCGAACTCTTATCTGGGTTTAACAACCGATGTTAGGATCATAGAAGCTGCTCAGGATGCGTTGGCTAAATATGGTACAGGTTGTGCTGGTTCTCGTTTTTTAAATGGAACCCTTGATATCCACGTGGAACTGGAAGAGAAGTTGGCGGATTATGTAGGTAAAGAGGCCGCTATACTTTTTAGTACAGGCTTCCAGTCTAATTTAGGCCCCTTATCTTGTCTTACAGGACGTAATGATTATATCCTTCTAGATGAGCGTAACCACGCTTCAATTATTGATGGTAGTAGATTGTCTTTCTCGAAAGTAATCAAATATGCCCACAATGATATGGAAGATTTGCGTGCTAAAATTGCACGTTTGCCTGAAGAAAGCTTAAAGCTTATTGCTACGGATGGTATCTTTAGTATGGAAGGGGATATCGTTAATCTACCTGATATGGTAAAAATTGCTAATGAGTACGATGCGGCTATTTTATGTGATGATGCACACTCTTTAGGGGTAATCGGAGATAAAGGAGCAGGTACGGCAAGCCACTTTGGATTAACAGAAGATGTTGACCTTATTATGGGGACTTTTAGTAAATCTTTGGCTTCATTAGGCGGGTTTGTTGCGGCAGATGCGCAAACAATCGAATACCTAAAACACCGTGCTCGCTCATTGATGTTCAGTGCCAGTATGACACCTGCTTCTGTTGCTTCAACGTTGAAAGCGTTGGAAATTATCCAAACAGAACCTGAACACATTGAAAAATTGTGGGCGAATACGAACTATGCAAAGAAACTGTTGCTTGAAAATGGCTTTGACCTAGGTGAAACAGAAAGTCCTATTCTTCCGATTTTTGTTCGTAATAACGATAAAACGTATTATGTGACGAAAATGCTCCAAGATAATGGTGTTTTCGTAAACCCTGTCGTTGCACCTGCTGTACCTGCTGAGGAATCGTTGATTCGTTTCTCACTGATGGCAACGCATACATTTGATCAGATTGATGAAGCAATTGATAAAATGGCGAAGGTGTTCAAGACAGTAGAGGTTGAATCATTCATGAATTAATACAATGATTGAGATTGTTCCTGTCGAGAATAAAAAGCAACTTGCAACATTTATAGATCTTCCGCATACATTCTATGCGAAAGATCCAAATTATGTCCCTGAATTATTCTTAGGACAGCAGGATTTGCTTTCTCCAAAGAAGCATCCGTTCTATCAACATTCCTCGGCGCAGCCTTTTTTGGCGTATAAAGATGGTGAAGTTGTTGGGCGTATTCTTGCCATATGGAACAATAATCATAATGATTTTAATAAGGTTCAAGAAGGCCAATTCGGCTTTTTTGAATCTATAAATAATCAAGAAGTTGCCGATGCTTTATTGCAGACTGCGACAGCGTGGGTGAAGGAAAAAGGAGGAACGAAAATCGTTGGACCAATTAACCTAACCACCAATGATGTGTGTGGATTGTTGATTGACGGTTTTGATAAGCCACCTATGGCGATGATGCCATACAATCCGCCTTACTATTCCGCGTTAATCAATGGCGCTAACTTCACGACAAAAACGGATCTTAGAGCTTATTGGGTTGCCACTAATACAGCAAGTCAACGCTCCGTTTTGTTACTTGAAAAGCTGGAAGCACGCTTGAAGAGGTCTGGAATTGTGCTCCGTGAAATTAATTTGAAAGACTTTGCCAATGAAGCAAAGAAAATCAAGGAAGTATATAACAAAGCATGGGATGAAAACCTTGGCTTTGTGCCGATGACTGACGCTGAATTTGACTTTACGGCAAAGGAGCTAAAGATGATCGTTAACCCTAAATTTTGTATTGTAGCGGAAAAGGACAATCAAATTGTGGGTTTTGCGCTCGGTATCCCTAATATTAATGAGGTTTTGATCAATGTCAAACGCGGACGCTTATTGCCATTCGGTATCTTTAAGCTACTCTTCGGATTGAAAAAAATTAAATCCCTTCGTGTATTGATGCTTGGGGTTTTAGATGATTACCGTAAACTCGGCATTGAGGCATGTCTCTACGGCCGAATAATAAAAAATGCAACCCCAGAAGGTATAATTGGTGCGGAGTGTTCTTGGATGCTTGATAACAATTATATGATGAATCATGCGATAGAGCAGATAAACGGAGAACTATACAAACGTTATCGTCTCTTCGAAAAAGCGATATGAGCAAAAAAATATTAATTACTGGTGCCAGTGGTTTTGTCGGTTTTCATTTGATCGAAAAGGCGCATGAGGCTGGCTTCGAGGTACACGCTGCGGTGCGCAAGTCCAGTAATATTAAAGATATTGAACCTTACGTTCGTAAGTTCGTTTACCCCGATTTTAATTGTGTTGATAATCTCGTACAGCTTTTGGAAGAAGAGCGGTATGATTATATTATCCATGCAGCAGCGATGACCAAAGCAAAATCCGAAGCAGAGATGTTCAACGTGAATGTTGGCTATACGGAGCACTTGCTAAAGGCGGCTTTTGATAAGGCAACGGTACCGCCAAAACAATTTGTCTTTGTAAGTAGTTTGGCTGCTGTCGGCCCAGTGAAATACGAGGATTCGGATATTACTGAAAACACCCCATATAACCCCGTTACGGTATACGGCAGAAGTAAGAAGGCGGCTGAAGGTATGATCCACGAGAAATTTCTTCATAAGCCTATTACTATTATTCGCCCAACAGCAGTCTATGGTCCACGTGAAAAAGATATATTTATTCTTTTTGAGACGATGAACAAAGGTTTGGATGCGTATATTGGCAAGAATCCACAAAAGCTATCTTTTGTATATGTGCTCGATTTAGTTGATATTTTACTTCGAGCTTGCGAAAATAACAGTACGGAAGTTTCAACGTTTAACATTACAGATGGCAATGCGTATTCCCGTTACGCTATGGCAGATATTTTTTCCGAAACTCTAGGCAAGAAGCTGTGGCGCGTACACCTTTCGTATCCACTTGTGGAGAAGATTGCGATGCTTTCGGCGTGGTTTTATAAAAACTCTAAGAAGACTCCTGTGTTATACCCTGAAAGATTAAATGAATTGACGGCCCAGAATTGGGCATGCGATATTCAACTAGCCAAGGATAAATTAGGGTTTATGCCAAAGTATGACCTCAAGACAGGTTTAAAGGCAAGTCTGCTGTGGTACAAAAAAAATAATTGGTTTTAATAGAAGAGAAGATGAGTCAAGAGATAAATAAGAAACTTTTCCAAGATAGGAAGCGTACAAACATTTTAAGTAATCCAGAGCAAAAATTTATATCCTATTTGGTACCACGTATTCCTTCTTCTATTACATCCGATGGCCTAACAGCAATTGGTTTCTTAGGGGCTGTCATCGTTTTAGGAAGTTTTCTGTTGGCAGAATATGTGGCTTTACCGTGGTTGCTTTTGGGTATTTTTGGTTTTTTTGTGCAGTGGTTCGGAGATTCCCTGGATGGCCGTATCGCGTTTTACAGAAATAAGTCTCGTAAATGGTATGGTTTTGCCCTCGATATCGTTATGGATTGGATTAGTACCATTCTGATTGGTTTAGGCTATGTTTTCTATGCGCCCGATGATTTTAAATATTCAGGTTTTTTCCTTGTTGCCATGTACGGGTGGGCTATGATCATCTCACAACTGCGGTACAAGATTACAGATAAGTATACCATTGATGCCGGGCTACTCGGACCAACCGAAGTACGTGTGGTGATATGTGCTGTTCTTTTAGCAGAAGTTCTTTTTAAAGGTAGTATTAATTACCTTGTTATGGGTATATGTATTGCGTTGTTCTTTATCAATCTAAGCGATACAAAGAAGTTGTTGGTGTTGGGTGATGAACGTGATGCGGCGGAGAAGAAAGCAAAAGCGGAGGAGGCTGAATAGATTATGAGTGCCAAATTCCGTGAATTCCTACGAGCACAGTTGTCTGCTTTTCTAGGCGGATTATGCGATTTTGGTATATACACCTTATGTTATAAGGTGTTTTTGTTTTCTCCGGTTTTATCAAATGTAATCAGTGGTTCGCTTGGAGCCGTGGTGAATTTCACGATAAATCGATATTGGTCCTTTAATAACACGACAACACCTGTCGGAAGTCAGTTATGGAAGTTTGTCATTGTTGTTGTCGGTAGCATTACGCTCAAATCTTCCGGTATATATGTATTTCATGACCTGCTGGGTTTACACCCATTGCTGTCAAAAGCTATCGTCGAAATTCTCGTTTCGCTAGGATTTAACTTCACACTTCAAAAGTATTGGGTATTTAAGTAGGGGGGGGATTGTAGTTGGTAGTAGATAGGGATTAGTTTGTGGTTGGTAATTTATAGAGGATAGATTGTAGTTGGTGGTTGATGGTTTATAGGGATTAATTTGTGATTGGTAGGGGGTAGATTATAGTCGGTGTTCGTCATCCCGACGCTAGGAGGGATCCACGGACTATATCAATGAGAACTATCTAGATCTACTTAATCATGCATAAAGACTAGACTTGCTACGAATAAGGTTGCCAATTCGCTGGCGCGAGCTTTTAGTTCGTGTCCAAATCAAAAAGCCGAGCTATAAGTGCCTGCGGTAGGCAGTCTGCGATAAGCAGGTTTGTAACGCGCGCATAACAAGTGGTCGTCATCCCGACGCTAAGAGGGGTCCACGGACTATATCAATAAGAACGATTCAGATGCATTTAATTATACATAAAGACTAGACTAGTTGCTAATAATATTGCCAATTCGCTGGTGCGAGCTTTTAGCTCGTGTCCAAGTCAAAAGGCCGAGCTACAAGTGCCTGCGGTAGGCAGGTTCGAACTAGCGAGGTGTGTCATTGACATCAGGCAGTCTGCGATAAGCAGGTTTTAACGAGTGCATAACAAGTGGTCGTCATCCCGACGCTAGGAGGGATCTAAGTACTATATCAATAAGAACGATGTAGATCTATTAATCATGCATAAAGACTAGACTTACTACGAATAAGATTGCCAATTCGCTGGCGCGAGCTTTTAGCTCGTGTCCCAATCAAAAGGCCGAGCTACAAGCGCCTGCGGTAGGCAGGTTCGAACGAGCGAGCTGTGTCATTGACATGAGGCAGTCTGCCATAGGCAGGTTCGAACGAGCGAGCTGTGTCATTGATATGAGGCAGTCTACGTTAAGCAGGTTTTAACGCGCGCATAACAAGTGGTCGTCATCCCGACGCTAGGAGGGATCCACGGACTATATCAATAAGAAATATCTAGATCTATTAATCATACCTAAAGACTAGGCTTGTTACGAATAAGATTGCTACACCTTCGTGCCTCAGGTTCGCAAAGAGGCCAAGGAATGCCGCGTCGCCCCTGCGCGGAGGTACGACGCGGCAACCATTATTACGATCCTCTTAATATTTCTGCAACCTTTTGTCCTTATTCTTTTCTAAGTACTCTCTTCCTTTCAAACTATTATCCATGAACGTCCCTCCATATCCCCGCACGCTTTTCTATCAAAACATAATCTATCCCCTACAAGCCATACTCTACGAACTACTTTCTACAAACTACCAACTACGATCTACCAACTACAAAAATATCCACCACGTTTACAGTACGTTATGCAGCATCCCAAAAAAAGACCCAACAAACCCTTGGAAGTAATAGGTAAAGTTTTCTACCTTTGCACCACTCCGCAAGGGAGGAAC
>NZ_FXAU01000006.1 GCF_900177625.1 Sphingobacterium psychroaquaticum | reverse complement strand
ATCTCTCCAAAGTCGAGATGACGTGGTATGCGAATAGCCACGTTGAGCTTATCAGCTTTGTGACACTTATCATTCCCGCCCCACTACTCACAATAAACTACAAACTACCAACTACAGACTATCAACTACAGACTAACTATATCGCTTCTAGCTACCCATAATCACTTTATGTCGCCTGAGGAATATTTGCATCTGTAGCAACTTGCCCATGCACTGCCCTCCCTGCAAATATTCCTAGCGACAAGCTTTTGCTTACTTTTGGCTTCAAAAGTAAGATGCCTCTCCGGCAAAGAGGAGTATGCCCCTCCGGCATAGAGGAGCCCCCTTCTTTAATTAAAATCGCTTGGTACAGGTTTCTCTAATAAATACTGATAATAGAAACGCACTCGCTCCTTAAAGTCATAAGCCGATTTTGAACGTGCGAAACCGTGTCTGCTACCGGGATAAATCATCAGCTCAAACGGCACATTACGATCCGTCAAAGCATCGACCAGTTGTGTCGTATTCTGTAGATGAACATTATCATCTAAATCGCCATGCATAATACGAAGTACCCCCTTATAGTTATTCACGTACGATAAGATGGATCCTTCTTTATATCCTTGTGCATTATCCTGTGGTGTATCCATCCACCGCTCCGTGTAGTGCGTATCATACAACTCCCAGCTTGTCACCGGTGCACCAGCAATACCATAATCAAAATAATCAGCTCCTTTAGTCAATGCCAGGCACGTCATATAACCACCGTAACTATGTCCCGTAATCAACAATTTATTTTTAGCTACCCAAGGCTTTGCTTTAAACCATTTGGCCACCGTAATATAATCGACCAACTCCCACTGTCCAAGGCTACGGTGCATCCAAGCGACCCCTTGCTTACCATAATGCCCCGAGGCACGGTGATCACAAGCAACCTGAATAACGCCTTCTTTTGCCCAAAATTGATTCGACATCCCCTTCCAAGTATTCTTTACGGTTCCCGCATCCGGACCACCGTAAATACTCATGATAACCGGATATTGCTTCGTCGCATCAAAGTTCACAGGGTATGTAATCACCATCGGTAAATCAAATTTCCCATCATCCGATTTAATTGTTATGTACTCCGTCTTACCAACATGGTACTGACCAAAGTCAGCTCCCTTACTATCCGCGAGCTCCTTTACAATTTTTCCATTATTATCAACCAGCGCTACCTTATTCGGTGTGGTTACATTCGAATAGTTCGTAATAAAGTATTTTCCATCGGGAGACACCTGAACATTGTGCGTATAATCGCCAAATGTCAATCGTTTCAGATTCTTACCCGAGTAATCCACCCGATACAAGTCAGAAGTTGCCGAATTCTCTTTTCGTGCCGTAAAGTACACGACCTTGTTTTTTTCATCCACCAACTGCAACGAGGTCACCTGCCAATCACCTGATGTCAACGGATTCACAAGTTGCCCAGATAAGGTGTACAAATAGTAATGTGCCCAACCGGACTTGTCCGATTTCAAGATATAATGCTTGTTATCTGCCAAGTAAGTAATGCGTTCGTCATGATCTAGATTAATCCATGTCGGTTGTTTTTCATCATAAATTTCACGCTTTACACCGTCATTTGGATTTACCGCATAAAATTTAAGATTGTTCTGGTCGCGGTTCATCCATTGCACCATGATCGACTGGCTATCAAAACTCCAATACGGCTGTCCAAAATACTGGTCATCCTTCGCATTAAAATCAGCCCACACCACGGGCGATCCCTCCACTTGCACAAAACCAACCTTCACTTCAGGGTTCTCATCCCCCGCCTTCGGGTAACGTGTTTCCTCTAAGTAACCATGTTGCCCTTTCGACACATAGATTGGGAACATCGGCACCTTGGTATCATCAAAACGCATAAAAGCCAACTTCTTACTATCCGGAGACCACCAGAAAGCCTTATAGTTAGTTGAGCGACCCAAAATCTCCTCGTAATATACCCAGGAGGACCATCCATTATAGATCACATCCGTACCATCAGATGTATAGCGTAACTCACGACCGTCTGCTACATTTACACTATATAAATCACTCTTCCGTGTAAAAGCCACATACTTTCCGTCTGGCGAAAGTGTCGGATTCTGCTCTTCCAGCTCCGGGGACTTCGTAATTTGCTTCGCTTCCGACTTTCCGTACTGTATATAGATATCTTTATTCTTCACAAAAACAACCACATCAGCTGTAGCCGGTGGTGTATAAGGTGTCCGTTCCCCCGTTTTAACATTCACTTTATAATCACGGTGGTCCTTTTGGTCATTTTCAATGTAATGCCCTGCATCGGCCCATCCTTTATAATAGTTTATAGCTTGCGTAACCGAGTAGTCTCTACCCCAAGCTTGGGCAAAGCTTAATTCCTTCGTTTGCCCGTGCACCCCAGCGAAAAAAAGAACGCCCAAAAGCGAACCCGTTATTTTTTTATACATAATAGATTATTGATAATGCACGAAAATAGCAATATTACAGCGCTTCGTGACAAAATAGATGTAACATATTTCCTATCAAACACAAAAAAAGCCACTCTATAAGTGGCTCCTTTATGTTGTTCTTTACGTTACTAGAAGGTAAAGTTATCCTTCTCTACGTATTCACCGTTATCAAATGTTGTATCATCCTGGTTCGGTTCGTAGCGTTTTTCAACCACCTCTTGATTACCTTTGATGTATTCCACAACTTCTGTCAACCCTTCAGCAAACTTTTCAAAATCCTCTTTATACAAGAATATCTTGTGTTTGATAAACTGCCCATCTTCAAAACGCTTCTTGCTTTCCGTGATGGTTACATAATAATCGTTAGAACGAGTCGCTTTAACATCAAAAAAATAAGTACGCTTACCGGCTCTCACCTTTTTTGAAAATACTTCCTCACGCTCTTTGTTTTCAAAATCTCCCATTAGTATTGTTAAGTATTTAAGTTTTAATCCTCTCTTTTCAGTCATAAATATATAATAAATACTTTCAAACAACCAAATTTTATTCAAAAAAAAGTTATTTTTCTCGAGATTGCCAAAATAAAGTCTACCGAAACACTGACCGACCCCAACAACACGCTGGAATTTTCACCGAAAAAAAACCGTCATTCACCGAATAAATGCTCCGAATTGCCTATTTTGGCTAACTGATTCGAAAGGTTTGCCTTACTTTTGAATCAAACATTAAATAACACATAGCATGGAAAGAGACTATAATACAACCCCGCCAGGAATTCCGCCTAAAAACAATAGGAGCGCTAATATCGTCGGTGCCATTATTGTATTTCTAGGTCTGGCCCTCTTGATGAAAAATCTAGATTTAGGTATTTGGTTTCCACGTTGGATTTTCGGTTGGGAGATGGTCCTGATTATTATCGGTTTAGTTATTGGAATCAATTCCCAGTTCAAGAAAAAATCATCTATCATATTAATTTCAATAGGCGGTTTATTCTTGCTTAAAAACCTCATGGATCTATCCTTTGGAAAAGTTATTATCCCGTTAGGTGCTATTATAATCGGTATCTACCTTATTATGCGTAACCGCAACCAAGGAGGCATCCCACCGGTGCCACCGCAAGCGGGACCAACACCTGACAATGGATCTAACGACATTTTTGATTGGGACAAACGCGTGCGTACAGAAGAGGAGCTTCAGCAAGAACCTGAGATAGAATCTCCATTTCAACAAAAGGCAGAAGAATACCGCACCACACCGGGCAGTGCACAGCAGCAGTCTTATACAAATAACTTTACACACCAAGGGGAAAACTATATCAAGGTCGATTCCATTTTTGGAAACGCCAAGAAAAACATATTCTCCAAGAACTTCTTGGGCGGCACCGTGACGAATGTCTTCGGCAGTACGCAGATTAACCTGCTTCAAGCCGATATGCAACAACCTGTAGCCCTAGATGTCTTCCAGCTGTTTGGTAGTACAAAAATTATTGTACCTCCACATTGGGTCGTGGCAACAACGGTATCCAGTATCTTGGGCGAAAACGATGACCGTCGCGTTATTTTAACGCATGCGGTGGATCAGAACAAGTGTCTTTATATCACGGGAACATCCATATTAGGTAATATAACCATCAAGAACAGCTAGCAGATACATGATTTTTAAGATGACATCCAAAAATCGATTGGTCCACGCAAGTTCGTGGACTATTTGCATACTATACTTCTTGGTATCCTATTTCCTCCTGTGGTGGGACCACCGTCCCAAGGCGGTATCGCCGTATGAACCTATTATTGGTGCCCTATCGATCACGATCTGCTGTTACCTGATCTATAGCACACTACAATACTATCTACCTCGGAAGAATCAGTATATAAAAATCACCGTAATCTGTCTCGTCCTTACCACCGTGAGTGTCGGGCTATCGTTGTTTTTTTTAAATCAATTTTTCGATAACCTTTCCTTATCGCACTTTTTCGAGGTACTTCCTTATCGCTTTATTATCAACTTTCTTCTCCTACTGTGTGTAACCATCATTAATATCTTTTGGAACATACAAGAAGAATACGAGGAAAACAAAAAGAGAAAAGAAGAGTCCGAGCGTATACTTCGGGATGCCGAGCTTTACAATTTGCGGCAACAACTACAGCCCCATTTCTTGTTCAACAGTTTGAACTCTATTATAGCCTTGATCGGTATCAAACCCGACCAAGCACGCAACATGACCTTCCAATTATCTGATTTTTTACGCGGAACCATGCGAAAGGATGACAAGCAATTGATACCGCTATCTGATGAGATAACACACCTGACATTGTATTTAGACATCGAAAAGGTACGCTTCGGGCATCGCCTTACCACGACTTTCTCCCTCCAGGAAGAAGCCGCTAAAGCAAAAGTCCCGTCCATGATTATTCAACCGCTATTGGAAAATGCCATTAAATTCGGCCTGTACAATGTTATCGGCGACGTTGAAATAACGATAGACATACGTCTGGAGAACTACATGCTTTATATTACGATTACTAACCCATTCGATAGCGATCAGTTTGAAACGAAAAAAGGAACCGGCTTTGGCCTTTCTAGCATCCAGCGACGCTTATTTTTGCTCTACGGACGCACCGACTTACTGGACACTTCGATAAAAAACAATATTTTTACCTCCACTCTTAAAATCCCACAATATGATTAAAACCATCATTATTGACGATGAGCCCTTGGCACGTCTTATTATTATGGAATATTTAAAACAGTACGACGATATTGAAATTGTCGCGGAGTGTGGCGATGGCTTTCAGGGTGCTAAAGCAATCCAGCAACACCAACCGGATCTCGTTTTTCTGGACATCCAGATGCCAAAATTAACCGGCTTTGAGATGCTTGAAATATTGGATGAAATGCCGAATGTGATCTTCACCACGGCCTTTGATGAATATGCGATTAAAGCATTTGAAAAAAATGCGGTCGATTACCTATTAAAACCGATCAGTAAAGATCGCTTCGAACAGGGTCTATCTAAGTTCAGGAATGCTTTTGCCAACCAAAATAATGGCAGTAGTACAACAACTACTGTCGAGAAAGTGGCTGCGATAACCGAAGAAGAATCGCTGGAGCGGATCGTGGTAAAAAATGGATCACAGATCAAGATTATCCCCGTCCAACAGGTACTCTTTTTGGAAGCATACGACGATTATGTTAAGATCCACACGAAAGACGGCGTTTTCCTAAAAAACAAAACGATGAGTTCTTTTGAAAAGCAATTAGATCCCAAACAGTTCGTACGTGTACACCGTTCGTTTATTGCCAAAGTAGACCAATTAGCTAAAATTGAACCTTTGGAAAAAGAGAGTTACATTGCTACGTTATTGAATGGAGAAAAGATAAATATAAGCAAATCGGGCTACGCACGTTTAAAACAAATTATTGGCTTGTAAACAATAGTTTGTAATTTTGTGGGCATGAGTCGTATTCTTATTATCGCATTTATGTTGTCTGCTGCCCTGACATCCTACGGGCAGAGTCAGGAAGAGTTGGCAAACAGGGCCGTATTCAATAAACTAGAGTTTTTCATCAACACGAAGAACACAGATTCTATTTACAACTTGGCCAGCGACAACTTTAAAAGCAAAATTGGCGCCGATCAGTTTGGTTTTACCATGAACAACCTGTATCAGCTCGGTAAGATCAAAAATGTAGAAGTATTGGATTTCAAACAGCAGTCCGGTGTATACTTGCTCACCTACCCTACCGCCTTCATCAAGCTTACCTTATCCGTCGACCCGTCGACTTTGAAATATGAAGGTATCTTGTTTTCGCCCGGAGAAAAACCGACAGCAAAACCCGTAGAAAAGAAAGAAGTAGTCAGTGTGGTCGAAAAAATATCACCTGTAGATTTCTTCGTTGACTCAGTCGCCAAACCTTTCGTTAAGCAAGGTAATGCGCAATCGTTAGCTATTGGTGTTTTCCATGACGGACAATATAACAAGTATTTCTACGGAGAAGCAATCAAAGGTAGTGGTGTGGCCCCTACAGAAAATACGATCTATGAAATTGGATCGATTACCAAGGTGTTCACCGCCGTGTTACTGGCTGACCTCGTAACCAAGGGTACTATTAAGTTAGACGACCCAATTACGGCATACCTTCCGGACTCGTTGGCGAGTAACCCTGATCTACAGAAAATTACTTTTAAGAGCTTATCAAACCACAGCTCAGGTCTTCCACGTCTGGCAAATAATATGGACAAAGTACCGGGCTTTACGATGAAAGATCCTTATGCAAACTATGACCGCAAGGCTTTGTTTAGCTACCTAAAGAACTATAAAGCAACACGTGAAGTAGGCGAGACCTACGAGTACAGTAATTTGGGGGTTGGCTTGTTGGGTGAACTGATTAGTATCATTGCAAAGAAACCGTTTACCCAGCAGCTGCGCGAAGTCGTACTAACCCCATTGCAGATGAGCAGCACGACCGACCGTCCGGACCCCAAAAACACAAATTTCATTAAAGTCTACAATGCATCCGGCATCGAGGTTCCAACTTGGAACTTTCAGTCCATGTTTGCTGCTGTTGGACTAAAGTCTACGGTTCGCGATATGATGCTTTTTGCAGTCGAGCAATTTAAAATGCCACAGAATGGCCTACAAGCCGCAATGGGCCTGACACGCGAATTTACCCTGGCTACACCAAACAATACCGATATCGGGCTTGGCTGGCACATGAATATGGTAGACCAAGGTATTTTCTTATGGCATAACGGTGGCACTGGTGGTAGCCGATCATTTTTAGGGATTTCACCAGATAGCAAAACGGCCGTAGTTGTGCTTTCCAATGCCGAACTTGCTGTAGATAATGTGGGCGCTTCTATCTTAAAGAAGCTAATGGAAAGTAAGAATTAACGCAAAGAAGGTACAATCTTTTGCACATCGCTTTCACCTTGAAAATCTTTTATAAGAGTCTTGCTGCCTGCATCGAAAATGTAGGTGGCAGGGTACTCTTTCGGCATAAAGCGCTCGATAAATTCCACACCCGGATCCTTCCAGAAGCTTACATTTTTCTTTCCTTTTAACGCTGGTGCATACATGTTAAGGTAGCTATCCACATATTCCTTATCGTTCATCGTAACAAAATAAATCTGTACGGGCGGCAATGTCGCATACGCCTTAGACAGGCTCGCTCCTAACTTTTGACAATGTCCACATCCGGGGTCATAAAAGATCAACATGACCTTCCCTTTCGTTGGTATCGCTTGTTGCAGTAGCTTACCATTATTTGCGATATCGTGAATCTTCACAAAAGAAGGTAATTGCTTGAGTGCTTGAGCAGCAGCTATACTTTGAATACATAGGAAGAGTAGCATTAATCGCGCTATTGTCATGAAATGTTTCATACGGCATTATTTAAGGTGTAATCCATGCGAAAGGCTCGCTTTTTTCCGAAAAATACTATATATTTGGTTACAAATCAACAAATACAGAACAAAATTTCATTATCGTGAAGAAACGCATCGCTATTTTTGCTTCGGGCTCAGGTTCCAATGCTCAAAAGATTATGGAGCATTTCAAATACTCCAACCTCGTCGAAGTAACCTTAGTTTTAAGTAATAACCCGGATGCATACGTGCTACAGCGTGCGGATAATTTCGAGATCCCTTCGCATGTCTTCGATCGTCAGGCTTTTTATGATACAGACGAGGTGGTCGATATCTTGAAACGTCTGGATATTGATCTTGTCGTCCTGGCCGGCTTCTTATGGTTAGTGCCTGAAAACCTATTGAAAGCATTTCCGAATAAAATCATCAATATACATCCCTCTTTACTACCGAAATATGGTGGCAAGGGCATGTATGGTGATAAGGTACATAAAGCTGTTTTGGCAGCCGGTGAAGAAGAGCACGGTATTACCATTCACTTTGTAAATGAGAACTTTGATGAAGGAGAAGTTATCCACCAAGCGAAATTTCGCGTGGAACCGGGTGACACACTAGAGATACTCAAATTCAAAGGCCAGCAGCTGGAGCACCAGTATTTTCCGAAAGTCATCGAGAATTTAGCGAAGAAGTACAATTAGTAGCGGAATATATCTGCTTTATTGCTATCTTTGCGGCTCCAAATAAATGACAATGAATCATCCTGTTAAGATTAAAAATGCTTTGGTGTCGGTTTACTACAAGGACAACCTAGCTCCCCTCGTTCAACTCCTAAACAAGTACGGTGTTACTTTCTACTCTACAGGCGGTACGGAAGCTTTCATCCGTGAACAAGGTGTAGATGTTGTACCTGTTGAAGACCTTACTAGCTACCCATCTATCTTAGGTGGCCGTGTTAAGACCTTACACCCGAAAGTATTCGGTGGTATTTTGGCTCGCCGTCCGTTGGCTGGTGACCAAGAGCAATTGGCACAATACGAGATCCCTGAAATCGACTTAGTAATCGTTGATTTATATCCTTTTGAAGAAACTGTAGCATCAGGTGCAGCGGCACAAGATATTATCGAAAAAATCGATATCGGCGGTATTTCTTTGATTCGCGCCGCAGCAAAAAACTTCAATGATGTCGTAATCATCTCTTCAAAAAATGATTACACTGAATTAGAGCAAATTCTAGCTAGTCAAGAAGGACAGACGACATTAGAGCAGCGTAAAGAGTTTGCTAAACGTGCGTTCAATACATCGTCACACTACGATACAGCAATCTTCAACTACTTCAACCAAGAAAACCCACTTCCTGTCTTCAAACAGTCGGTACAACAAGCACAAACGCTTCGTTACGGTGAAAACCCGCACCAAAAAGGTGTTTTCTACGGTGATTTAGATGCGATGTTCGATAAATTGAACGGTAAAGAATTATCATACAACAACTTGGTAGACGTGGATGCAGCAGTTGCTATCATCGATGAGTTTACAGAGCCAACCTTTGCTATCTTAAAACACACGAATGCTTGTGGCGTGGCTTCACGACCAACCGTTAAACAAGCATGGATCGATGCTCTAGCTTGTGATCCTGTTTCCGCATTTGGTGGTGTATTGATTACGAATGGTGAAATCGACAAAGAAACAGCGGAAGAAATCAATAACTTGTTCTTCGAAGTTTTAATTGCTCCTTCATACAGCGCTGAAGCACTTGAAATACTAACGGCAAAGAAAAACCGTATCATCTTGGTACGTAAGGAAGTTGCTCTACCTACTGCGCAGTTCAAAACGTTATTAAACGGTGTTATCCTTCAAGATAAAGATAACACGGTTGAAGGTCCTGAATTGATGACCAGCGTAACGAACGTACAACCAACAGATGAACAACTAAAAGACTTATACTTCGCAAATAAAATTGTGAAGCATACAAAATCCAATACCATCGTTTTTGCTAAGAACGGTACATTAATCGCTTCAGGCGTCGGACAAACATCCCGTGTAGATGCGCTTAAGCAAGCGATTGAAAAAGCACATGCTTTTGGTTTCGATATCAAAGGTAGTGTTATGGCTTCTGATGCCTTCTTCCCATTCCCAGACTGTGTGGAAATTGCTGGAGAAGCAGGTGTAGTAGCGGTATTGCAACCTGGAGGTTCAATCAAGGATCAGTTATCAATCGATATGGCGAACGAAAAAGGCGTCGCGATGGTAACAACAGGTGTAAGACACTTTAAACACTAAAAAAAAGGGGCTAAAGCCCCTTTTTTGTTTTTAGTTCATGGTGGAGAGTACATAGTAGGAAGTAGAGCGTGCAGCTGCCGGATGCGCCCTCCTGTGGAAGTGCTATCGAAGGACAAACAGCATAGCGTGCCCTATCGCTACAAAAATCCCAAAAGCCAGTAGATCACTACAAAGCCTAAGAGAAAAAAGAGACATCTCTTCCCTACAGTTTTCGCGTCTCTTCCGCCCAATAGATCATTGAAAAATCTTTTCATTTTTACTTGTTAAGAGGTGATCAGGTTATTCGACAACTTTTAAAATATCGCGCACCAAGAGCGTTCCTTCAAAATGAGCTTGGAGTTGTTTCCCATCGCCATGAACCGTCCATATCTCCCGAGGTTTCACGTGATTCACGTAAGAAAGGATATCCAACCAATCCACATGATCGGAGATGTACAATTCAATATCATTCTGTTGTTGCAATCGTGCCCAGCCTGAGGCAAAAGCCTTCAGCACATTCTTCGCCTTAAAATAACTATTAAAGGTTAAAGGAGGTACCAAATAGACCTTATTGGTCGGGCCTTCCTTCATCGCTTTTCTATTATACAACGTGTAGCGTAATTTCTGCGGACCAAGTTGATCATATAGTTTATGCACCGGATGCATCTTATGGTGCACCAACACCTCCAATTCTGGTAGATGTTGATTAATCAATGCCGTAATCCGTTGCGATTTTCCAAGCGTATAGCAGCCCAACATGATATTACTATGACGGTCCTTCAGCTTCAGTATCTCTGTAACCGGATCCGGATGCTTAACCGCAGGATTAGCAAACGTAGACTCTGTAATCAATACATCTGCGGCCACCATCTCAATCGGCTCGCAAGTTGGATCTACTTGCAGTTTGTAATCTCCGGTATACAGGTAACGAACCCCTTGATAGGTCATTAAGATCTGCGCCGACCCTAAAATATGCCCCGCCGCATACAAAGTTACGGTTACATCGCCCAAAGAGAAGGCGGTTCCAAATGAAACCGTATGCAGGGTATCTTCTGGAAGTTTCGAAAATTTATTCCGCATAAAAGCGAAAGTCGCTTCGGTCGCCCACATCGCCTTATGCCCTGCGGTAGCATGGTCACCGTGCGCATGTGAAATAACATTGACCGCCACAGGCGCCATGGCATCCACATAAAAATTGCCATATCGACAATAGTAACCTATGGAGGTCTTGACTAAAAAATCTGCTAATATATTATTATCTGTCATTTGACGTTTTGTCATTTGTAGTTTTTAGATGATGGTTTGTTGTTTGTAGTACTTCCCACTCGACGTCATTGCAAGGAAGCTCGTCGCGACGCGGCAATCTACCCCTACGCTAGTGCGAGTCTGCCTGCGGTAGACAGGCTTGTAGCTCGTGCTTTGATCAAGCAAAATAGGACACGAGCTGAAAGCTCGCGCCAGCACGCCAACGTTTCCTGATGCCAGCAAACATCTACCTCCCCTATGCACCTTCTTCTAAAAATCGTTTATGCAGTTCCAGCACTTGTGGCAACAGGGGTTGAACTCCATCATTTACAATAATGAAATCCGCGATCTCCCTCTTTTCGCTATCCGGTAATTGTTTACTGATACGTGCCAACACTTGTTCTCGTGTCGCGTTATCACGCTTCATAACACGCGCTATACGCTCCTCTTCGGGCGCTGTCACAAGAATCGTATAATCTAATTTCTTATACGAACCGCTCTCAAATAAAAGAGCTGCCTCTTTCAGTGAATACGGATATGTTTGTCGGTTAGACCATGCTTCGCCATGTGCAATGACCGCAGGGTGTACAATACTGTTCAGTCGTTGCAACTGGCGCTCGTCACCAAATACGACCGACGAAAGATAAGCACGGTTCAGCTGACCATCCGCAAAATAAACCGCTTCACCGAATGCCTGTTTCAAGTCTTCGCGAACCGTATCACTGGTTACCATAATATCCTTGGCTTCACGATCCGCGTCGTAAAAAGGGACGCCCAGTGCTTTAAATATTTCTGCTACATAGCTCTTTCCCGAACCGATGCCGCCTGTTATACCAACTTTCAACCCCATATTACTTTCGTACAAAAAAATCTATATTCTGTGGCTCTATGCTAATTATCTGACAATAATTGGGCACTTTCGTTATAATCACGGGCAGCGTTTTAACTTTATTCTCTTCCCAGTTCTCCATATCCACAATAGCTTCAAAGTCACGCGAAGTCCACTTATTATAATCTTTCAGGGAAACCAGGAAGGTGACCTTCACTTTGGTCGGTATAGTGCGCACCGTCGTATAGCGACCACCATTCTCCACCCGAATAGGGAGCTCCAATACCTTCTCTGTAATTTCTCCTACAGGGATCGTAATCTCCGAAAATGTAGGATAAATCGTGATATTATTCTTTTGATGTTTATTTAGGTAAGCAATCGTCCGTATATCCGAAGATACAGCCGTTCCACGGATCGTATCCGTCTCCAAATACTCAATATTTGCGACATCCTCCAATGGTCCCGTGACGGTCACATAATCTGGGTTCGCTTTGGTATCCCCAATGATACCATACTGTTTCTTAAACTGCATACTATAAAGGGCCCGCACAGGTACCTTTCGTTGTGTCTGCTTCGAGAAATCAAAAAACAGTGTATCTGGACTAACAGAAACAACTTGGTTGTCGGCCGGAAATTGTCGATTGATATAGCCCAACTGATTGGTAAAAACAATAAAACTTTTTGTCTTTAGTCCGCTGAGGTCCACCTGGACATGTGGTGTATCCGGGTACAGTTTTTTGAGGAAAATCTTCCATCCACTCATCTTCATCCGTACACTCACGGTATCCGATTGAAGGGGGTGAAAAGCCTTCTGTTCCGGAATATTCACATACGATATCCCCGCCTTAATCGTATACGTCTGTATGCTCGATATCGCAAAAAGCAGCCAAGCAAAAAAGGATATAACGATGCATCGCAAAAAAATTGCAAGCTTCCGTCGTTTTACTTTACTGATTCTCGGTTGAGCCATAAAAACAAAGTTAACATTTAGCCGTATTAAACACAAAAGCCATTCGTAATCACGGACTACGAATGGCTTTCCTTTTAGACCTAAATCGATATCAACCAGATTAGGCCTTCATCTACACCCCGTCTATAGCGACGGTGTTTCATGTTAAGCGTCTTTTTTCACCGTATCGGTATTCGCAGCTTTAGAAGCGTCCAAAGCAATCGCAGTCTTGTCGAAACGCAATTTAACGCCCGAACCAACGTCTACCAAAAACGTAGTTTCGCTCACTTCTACAATACGTCCGTGGATACCTGCAGTCGTTACGACTTTAGAGTTAACACCTAATTCTTCGATATATTTCTTGTGATCTTTTTGTTTCTTCATCTGCGGTCTGATCATAAAGAAGTAGAATACTACGATAATCAGCACCATAGGTAAGAAACTCATCAATCCGCCCCCTGCTGGAGCCGCTTGCAATAAGATTGTTGTCATCATATTTAAAAGTAAAAATTAAAAAGTCAAAATTATAAAATAAAGACTCAAAAAGTCAAAATTTAAAAGTAAAGTGTTAAAAAACCACTTACTTTGCCAATACTTCACCTTTCAACTGCACCGTCGTCACCCCATTTGTAGCATTCGACACCACCGTCACAATTTTCTGTTGTTTACCGACCTGCCCGTTGCTATCAAAGCTTACTTTGATCTCCCCTTTCTTGCCAGGCAATATTGGAGTCTGTGTATACGAAGGCGTGGTACATCCACATGATGCCGATACTTGCGAAAGAATAACGGGTGCTTCACCGGTATTTTCAAAGGCATAAATATGTTCTAAAATTTCCCCTTCTTTCACGGTTCCAAAATCGAATACAGGCGATTCAAACTCCACCTTTCCGGTCGATGCTTTTGCTGTTTGAGCCGGATCCACCAAAGTGCTATCCGTTGCTGCATTCTCTCCCGTGGCGTTGCTCGTACTGTTTCCACAAGAAACACCCAACATAGCTACCGCCACCATTAAACTCCATCCAAATATCTTGTTCATGTTATTAATCTTTTAGTCCTCTACCAGCTTTCTGAATGCGCCCTTGTCCCATTAATTCGGCAAGGATCTTGTCCAGAATACCATTGATAAAGGTATTACTCTTCGATGTACTAAATGCTTTTGATAATTCAATATACTCGTTAATCGTCACTTTAACAGGAATGCTCGAAAAATTGATTAACTCACAGATCGCCATGCGCATTAACAAATTATCGATCAATGCGATACGATCCGATTCCCAATTCTTCGTCTTTACAGAAATCATCTCCTGATACTCCGCTTCATAGCGGATTGTCTTCTTCAGTAATTCACTGACAAACTCACTATCTTCATCCCAATTAGGCGTCAGATCTGCCAATTTGTTTTGTATTGGATTTTCGCTGCTGAAGTTTTTAAAAGTTTTTGCAATCATCGCTTGCAATACTTCTTTATCCACCGGCCAGTTGATAAAGCGAGCTTCAAAAGCCTGCTCAATATCAGCTGATTTCAAGATGATCTTTTTGAAAATATATTTGATAATATCTTTCTCAGCACCGATCGAACGATCTTCCTGTTTCAGATAGACTAAATACTCTTCAGACTCCTTCAGTTGTGCAAAAATAGCACGTACGATCTCCGGGTCATAGGACCAATCAACCTTGTACTTCTTAACACACTCCAAGTATGTTCTATTTTGTCTCAGTGACTCAATAAAACTATTACTATTCAATTTTGTGGTGTACACTTTATCCTTCTCCGTCGGAAGAAATTTATTAGCTCTCCCCTCAGCATCAAGAAGCACGTACTCAGCAACTTCATCCAGCAGATTAAGCGTCCAGACGTACATCTGGTTCACCTCATCGATACTCGTGAACAGCGCTTTTTCGAAATCCTTTACTTGCTTATCCTCGGATAAACTGTACGCATAAAGCGTTTGCATTACTTTCACCCGGAGGTGTCTTCTGTTAAGCATAATTTAATTTAAAGAACGATTGTATATAAATAAGAACGTATTATACTTTTTTTATTGTTTTTTTATCTTTTTAACTTCTTGATGTCAAAGATACGTTTTTCTGCCAATTGTTTAGCGGCATCGAAGGTAGTAATGTTATCTTCTTTTGATTTTTGTATCACGTGGCGCGTTGCATTGTATATATTTTTCACCAATGCATCAGTGCGATCGTTGCCATACCCTTCTAATTCAGAGAAACAGCTAATCAACGCACCCGAGTTAATTAAGAAGTCCGGTGTATATAGAATATCGTGCTCCTTCAACAATTTGTTCGTCAATTCTTCATCCTTCAACTGATTGTTTGCTGAACCCGCAATAATCTTACAACGCATACGTGGTACGGTTTCCGGATTCACCGTTCCGCCCAACGCACATGGCGCATATACATCTGCATCCAGCTCGAAACTTGTCGCATAAGTAATTGGCTCCGCCTTATATTGCGCTGCAATTTTCATCTTGCGCTCTTCCGTCATATCCGATACGTATACGCGCGCATTCTCCGCACGAAGCATGCTCACCAACTGCTCACCGATACTACCCAATCCTTGCACAGCAACCTTACGACCCGCTAAGCTATCATCCCCATAAAGTTCCTTGATCGCGGCTTTTATTCCATAGAACACGCCACGTGCTGCAAAAACAGTCGTATCGCCACCACCGTTCAACGAAGCTGGCAAGCCCGCTACATAGTTGGTTTCAGAAAGCATATATTCCAAATCTTTCTGCGTGGTGCCCATATCGGTTGCCGCAATGAAATTACCGTTCAAACCTTGCACAAACTGCCCAAAACGACGCATCAACACTTCCGTTTTATCGGTACGGTGATTCCCCATAATAATCGCACTTCCGCCGCCTAAATTTAGACCCGCCAAAGAAGACTTATAGGTGATGGCTTGCGAAAGTCTCAAGGCATCATCAATGGCATCTGATAGAGACTCATAAGGCAACATCCGTACGCCCCCGATAGCAGGGCCCAAGGTGGTGTCGTGAATAGCAACAATTGCCTGCAAGCCTACGGCCTGATCTTGACAAAAAAACAGATTCTGATGACCTGAAAGGCTCATCTGATCGAAGATAGAAGATTGCTTTATTTCCATAACATTAAAAAATGCCAGTTTTTCTAAAAATATTAGGGCAAAATTAGGAAATTTTTCTGTCACCGCTTTATTATTGACAAGAATTACAACATTTGAAAAGCAATGTCATTTTTTATACATTTTTTCTATAAGTAGCCCATATCGTTTAAAATTTCATTCTTACGTTTTGCGCTGTAAAACAAATTATCAGCCCTATTTGTAGTGCCTATAGGTCTATTTATCCACCGGTTCTTATATTGCATATACAGTCAAATTTATCTAAGTTTGTCATTGATGAAAGAGTTAGCATATCTTAATAAATACTTCTATAAATATCGCTGGCAGGTAATCCCTGGCGTCCTATTTGTTATCATATCTAACTACTTCGGTATCCTTCCCGCGAAGGTAATCCGGGAGGCCTTCGATTTGGTGAAAGAAAACATAGACCTATACCGTCTATACGATGGCTTTGAGCGGCAGGATCTGGTGTACAAAGTTTTTGGCAGCAGCTTGTTGTTTTTTGGTGTGGTCGTCCTTGTTTTGGCCTTGCTACGCGGCATATTCCTTTTCTTTATGCGGCAAACCTTAATCTTGACCTCGCGACACATTGAGTACGACCTTAAGAACGAAATTTATGCACACTACCAAGCACTAGATTTTGCTTTCTTCCGTCGCAATAATACGGGGGATATGATGAACCGAGCAACCGAAGATGTCAACCAAGTACGAAACTACCTCGGGCCAGCAATTATGTATGCCATAAACACGGTGGTGCTATCGATCATGATTATTTATGCCATGTACGATGTCAATCCCAAGCTAGCCACCTATTCGTTGCTACCCATCCCAATCTTATCGGTCGTTATCCTTTATGTCAACAAAATCATCAATATCCGCAGTGAGAAAATACAACGACAGCTATCGACCCTTTCTTCATTCGTACAGGAAACATTTTCAGGTATCCGTGTCATAAAAACGTATGCCCGTGAGGAAGAGAAAATGGGGGTATTTGCCGATGAAAGTAACTATTATAATAAGGTATCTCTTGATCTCGTCCGCATACAAGCTATCTTCTTTCCGCTTATTATCTTTTTAGTGGGCTTCAGTACCATTATTACGGTTTATGTAGGCGGTATTGAAGTAAATAATGGGACCATTACCGCTGGTAATATCGCGGAGTTTATCTTGTATGTGAATCAACTTACCTTTCCAGCGATGTCACTGGCTTGGGTAACATCCTTATTTCAGCGAGCAGCAGCTTCACAAAAGCGGATCAATGAATTCCTAAAAACAGAACCTGAGATTATAGACGGTCAATCTGAAGTCGTCCTGCATGGTAACATCGAAGTCAAAGACCTACACTTCACCTACCCCGATACGGGTATCAAAGCCATCGATGGCCTCTCCTTTACCATTGCCAAAGGAAAGACATTAGCTATTATTGGTCGCACAGGCTCTGGAAAGTCAACCCTCGCAAACCTCTTACTTCGTATGTATGATGCCGATAAAGGCAGCATCCAGTATGATGGTACTGCCATTGAGAAATTAAAAATTAGTAGTTTACGGTCACAGATTGGCTTTGTGCCGCAGCAGGTATTTTTATTTTCGGATACCATCGCGAAGAATATTGCCTTTGGTCTAGATAATGTAGATATGCCACGCATTGAAAAGGCTGCCAAAGATGCCGCTGTTTACGATAACGTCGTTGGTTTTGAGGAAGGTTTCCAAACCCATATTGGGGAGCGCGGAATTACGCTCTCCGGCGGACAGAAGCAACGGATATCGATTGCACGTGCATTGGTTAAGGATCCTGAAATCCTGATTTTTGATGATTGTTTATCGGCGGTTGACACCAAGACGGAGGAGGAAATCCTCCATAATCTGAGCTTGATCATGAAAGATAAGACGACTATCTTTATTGCACACCGAATCTCCACCATTAAAAATGCGGACCATATTTTAGTACTGGATCAAGGACGTATCATCGAACAAGGTACGCACGACCAGCTGATGGAACAAGGAGGGGAATACTTTGAACTCCATGAAAAGCAGTTATTGGAAACGGTTTAGGGAGTAGTTGGCTAGTTGATAGAGTGTAGTTGGTGGGTGATAGAGTCAGGGGTAATGTAGAGACACAAACCCCGCAGGGGTAAGCAAAGCTAAATCTTGTGGTTAGAATCTCATGATTGCTGTACTTTGGAAAACGATATCGTCATCTCGACTTTGGAGAGATCTACAAACTATCTAGGTAAAGTTAAAATAATCTTCATGGCTTCCAAGATTGCGACGTCGATGTTTCGACAGGCTGAACATGACTGGCAAGGCTTAAATTTTCGAGGTCTAGTTCCAACAAAAAAAGACACAAAATCTTGTGTCTCAACATTTGCGCCGACTCTATAAAGCGCGATCTATAACCAACCAACTACCAAGCATGAACTATTAGACACAAAATCTTGTGGCTCTACAATGTACAATCAACTATAAACAACGATCTACTAACTATGAATTACTTTAAAAGGTTGACATATTCCTTCGGACTAATATGGTAAACGGTTTTAAAAACCTCACCGAAGTGAGCAGCGTTGGCGAAGCCAAATGCATCCGCAACTTCCGTAATATTATTCCCGCCTTTTTCAAGCATATCCTTCGCTGCAGCGAGTTTATTCGTCAGGTAAAATGAATGTGGGCTCTGTGAGGTCACTTTCTTAAAGAGATGCTTAAACTTGGTTGCCGACATACATGCTGTTTCCGCTAAAACATCAATCCCAGGAAAAGCACCTTTTAGGGACATAACCAGCTGCATCTGTGCCGAAAAAATCGCGTCGATATCACCTTTAGTGACCTTATCGATCTTTATCTTCACTTCCTTCAGCTGCTCAATATATTCTGCAATGAGTTGATAAACGGTACCGCAACAGAAATAACGGTACAAATCGCCGTAAACAGGTTTTTTACGCAATTCATTCAAGAGCCACCAGCTCTTATTCGTCATTCGGTCATTTCGAATAACCGTATTAAATTTAGGATTAAAGATCGTGGAAAGAATATCTTCATGCCCGTCCATCTTTGAAAGATACGGCACATACGCTTCTTTTTTAATAAAGATGGATAGCACAAAAGCAGCACTTCCTTTTTTTACTACATATTCCCCATTAATAGCACTATCCAAGATCGCCAAGTTGTAGGTTTCTCTGCCCACCACGTTTGCGCGATTATTCAAATAATACAGGCCTGGATCTTCCGATAAATTATAATGTATCTCAATAAAATCTGATCGGGTATTCTTAAACTTAAAATGAATATCCTCCTTATAGATCGCATCACAGACTAAGAAACTAATATTAGGATCTATTTGGTAAGCAAACCGAGTTCCTTCAAATAAAGTCGAACCTACCATGATATTATTACCATGAATATCAGCTTCCAATTGTGCCGCATAATTAGGCACCCAATCCAGCTCCACGCCAAAACCTATCGTCAACTGTTTCATGCAGAAATCCGTTCGTTACTTTAGTACATTATAATCGTATACTAATATAACTTTTTTCGTAATTACTTTTCGAAAAACAAAATAAAAATAACCATCGAGAGCATGCATAATAGCATAATCACACTCAAGCGGTTGAGTAAATACTGTTTAGAGCGCATAACAAATTAATTATAAATTATTTAATTTATAGTTAACAATGGTTGTGACAAAATGTTTTGTCATAGTAAATTATTTTTCGTGCACAAACGTGCGGTAGATATAGGGTATGCGATTCCTATGCGCTCAATATTTGTTGATTTTCAAGATGTGACTTTAACCAATTAACAACCGTTCTCTTGTTCGATATCCGATACTTAAACAGCACCTCCCCAATTAGGCAACCATCCTCTACAATATCTTTGATTACCTGTGTTTTCACAGCGTCATCATATCGCTTTCTTTTGCTAACTTTTTCTTCCGCCATCTAAATTTTATTTTCCTTTATCCAATACCCATTGATTATTCATGCGCAGTAAAGTTTGTGCGCCTTTGCCCTCAACTTTCCGTGGAAAGTGACTAAATTCAGGTCTCTTCTTAAGATCCCTTTTTAACAGTTTAAACATAGCTTTCACGTCTTCTTGTTTAAGTTTAACACAGGTACTAAAGCTGTTCTTGCTCATGCATTTCGTACGCACCCATTCGCCCATGAATCGGAGATACGTAAATTGATTTTTAAGCTTATTATCGACCGTACAGAAAATAATTACATCGTTGATGACATCCACCCTAAACTCACTGTAAGAGCATCCCAGATCCGACGAAAACACAAAAGCCATATACTCCCCATCAATCTTTGAAACACGCATCACGTAATATAAAACATTCTCCGATCTCGCTTCCAGTTGCAGAAGACTGAGGTCTTCTACATTTTTCATCATCAAGTAATCCATATTATTCAGACGTCTGAAAACTACTGTACCTTTGCTTTTTCGTGCAATGGTACTGCCGCCGTAGACGGCTGAATTTGATCTTTTAACGTCAAATTCGTTTTCTTGTAGTTTGCTGATTAAATCTGTATATAATATTTCCATAACTCTCTTATACAAAGATCTCGAAATCCCGATCAAGAGAAAGCCACGATAAGCCAAAAAAATATAACAATAAGACCGAATTTAAACCAAAGGTTAATCGTGTAGTTTAATTTTTCCTCCGAATAAAGACGTCACTTGGTTTGACATCAAACGTTCGTTTATAGAGGTTTGCGAAGTGCCCCGGCTTGTTGTAACCCAGCTCGTAGGCCACTTCATTCACGTTTTTGTACGTTCCACTCAAAAGCATCGCCTCTGCAAGCCTTAACTTTTCGTTAACAAAAAACTGATTTGGAGAAACACCGGTCGCATTTTTAAAAACGGACTTGTATTTGGAGACCGACATATTGGTCATATTAGCAAGGAAAGCTAATCCCGGAAATACGTCGAGTAAATTTTTAAGTAAATAATCTGTGGTGACTTCAATTTCTTTAAGGTCATGAATTGAAATTTTGTGGAGCACCGAACTCATGTCCTTACCACGTTCCACCAAGTAATAGAGCAGATGCAAGGCTACCCCTTTGAGCTTCGCATCAAATGCAATATCATACATGCTCTTGCGCTTGAGTTCATTGATCAACAAGACACTCTTGCTATCGATATGTCCGTAGTAATAAACGGCCTGCCCAGAGGCCTGCAAAATCCAGTTACTGATTTCGGAATCACCACTTTCCTTGGCGAGTGATATCAGGAGCTCTTTCGAAATCATCAAACGAATGGTGTATACATCGGCATCGATTGGCGTAACGACCTCACTCCCCTGGCTCCCATTGATAAGCGCCATGTTTAAGCGGGCACTAAAGCCCATCTTATTGGTTACTCCAGCGACCACATAGGTGGGGGCATCTTTGCTCAGGTCGAAATAAGCAATATACATATCATCGTCTTCGACCTCTCTTCTGTTGATGAAAAGCTGCTCTTTCAGGGTCATATCTAAAACCAATACTGAAAGGCCCGGCATAACTGGCGTAAAATAGCTACCCCCTTCCCCTACCTCTGGCGGAATAATAATCATCTTGTCATCGACCAGTTCCCATCCTGGACCTTTAACAAACTCATATTGCCACTCCGGGCCAAAAGTATATGTATGGTTTAATTTAATCATATTACGTATGCATTAGCATGCCCAACCATTAAACGTCCCATGATCCTTAACACCAATAAATTGAACAAAAGAAAATTAAGAAAAAAAAAGTATTATTTACCTATAGCTGAAAAGATATTTTTCTGCAATAAAATATCTTTTCAGCTCGTAGACTCATTTTAGAATGCGAGTATTTCAACCTCCGTCCGTCGGTTCTCTTGATGTTCATCATCAGAACATACAACACCATCGGCACAGCGATTCACCAGGCGGCTCTCTCCATATCCCTTGCCAATCAAACGATCTCGGGCGATCCCTCGACTAACCAGGTAATCGACCGCAGCATGTGCGCGGCGTTCAGAAAGTTTCAAGTTGTAAAGTTCAGCTCCGCGGCTATCCGTATGACTCGATAATTCAATCACCAATGACGGGTTATCACGCATCGTGCGTGCCAGCTGGTTCAGCACGATCGCAGCATCAGCCCGAATCGTGAAATCATTAAAATCGTAGAAAATATTCTCCAGCACGAATTTCTCGCCCACCCGGCTTATAGGCTGTAAGTGCAACACCGTCCGAAGGACCGTATCTTGCTCTGGTATAGTCTTTTTAATAAAAAGCGAATCCATATGAAAGCCCATTCCTTCCGCCACGATACTGTATGTTTTATTTTCTTCTAATCTAAACGAAAAAGCTCCCTTTGGATCCGTTTGCGTCCGTCCAATCATCTGTCCATTTTCGTCAAATAAAGTCACCGAAGCACTGGTCACCGCACTGTTATCCTTTTTACTATACACCCACCCTTCATGCTTCATTTTCACTTCCGCACTATGCTGTTCAAAGGCATATATATCGTCCGCTCCAGCACCCGACTTCCGATTCGAAGAAAGGTATCCTGCCGTTTCACGTTGCGTATCTTTCACCAGTGCGAAGGCGAAATCATCGGACGCCGAATTTACTGGAAAACGCATGTTTTCACGTTCTGAAAAACTGGAACGCTGCCCTTTTGCGCGAAAAATATCCAGTCCGCCCATCCCCACAAATCCATTACTCGAATAATAGAGATAGTCGCCATGTACGGTTGGAAAAACTTCATCACCGGCCGAATTAATCATGGATCCTGCATTCTGCGGTTTCCCCCAAACACCATCAGCCCCCAGCACACTGTACCATATATCCACTCCTCCATATCCGCCCGGCATATCCGACGCGTAATACAGTGTCTCTCCGTCCGCCGTTAATGCGGCATGCCCTAGCGAATAAGCCTTCACATTGTTATATGGAAAATTCATTTCCACCCAGCTACCCGCAATCTTTTTATAGATTTTAAGCTCCAGATTGTGTTTATGGAAACGGTATCCATTTGAACGGTTTCGCTCGGTCTTCTCGCCGGAATATGTTCGGGTCAGGTAAAAAACATCCTCTGCAGCATTGCAGACCACCGGCCCCACGTGGTATTCCGACTGATTAAAGTCCTCCGTAAGTTGTGCCGCATTCGTTAACTTCCCATCAGATGTTGTCCGATCTGCTCTAAAAATCCGCATAAAAGATTGTCCCGTAGTGGCATCTCGTTTAACGTCTCCAACCTGAGGCTCTCCGACATACAAAGCTCCATCTTTTATCGGGAACAAGGCAAACTCAGACAATCCCGTATTGATGTATCGCTCATTGCGCACCACATGCGCCGTTGGCTTAGCCATCCAACGCATAGCCGAATCGGCACCCTCCATGGCTAAGGTCGTTCGCGCGGAAGAACCAAATTTGTTCGCATATCGCGTATACTGTTGCTTGGCTTCTTTATACTTCCCGTTCTGCTTCAATACATCGGCATAATTCCACAGGTTTACCTGCTTCAATTTCTTGTCTTCTAACACCCGGGTATACCAGTTTTCCGCCAGGTCATAAGCCTGTAGCTTATAATAGCATTCCGCCAGTTTTTCCATATCCGAAAAACGGGGCTTCTTTACATCCACCAACCGTTCGTAAAGTTCTACCGCATGGGCGTATTCATATTTGTTAAAAAACTGTGTGGCTCGTTTTCTAAGATTAGGCTGTTCCTACGCGTGCAGCTGTATTCCCGAGAAAGCGATCAGCAGCATACAAGTGACTAAGTGACTTATTTTCGTATTCATCATCGATAAAGAGTATATATTTTTAAGAGAGATTCACCGCCTTATCGGACAGCACTAAAAATAACGTGGGTTTGAAATACGCTTGAACGACTGCCCCAATGTTACACCAAGGGTCACTTCGTGCGTGCCGCTTTGCAAACCTTTCATCTTACCCAGCATCATATCATACGAATACCCGATCCGAATCTTATCCGTCGCATAAAACTGCGCCAAAGCTGTTATCGCATTCACAGAAGATAACTTCTCCGCAGATTTATCAAAATAGGTACGCTTGAAAACACGAGCACGTGTGCGGTAACCTCCTCCAATCCAAAACTTATCATTAAAAACAAACATGGCATTTAGGTCCAGCGATGTCGGTCCTTTAAAATCATCCTTCACTAACAAGCTCGGACGCAGAAATACACCTTCTTCTAACTCAAACAGCGCACCTGTAATAAAATAAGCACTTACATTACGATACAAGCTCGCTAGGGCATTCTCATTGAATCGGAATTCTTTGTTATCGGTCGACGAAGCAAATAGATCCTGCACAGCAACGCCAGCATACCACTTCGCGTTGTAGTAATAAATACCCAGTCGGATATCTGGTTTCCAGTTACTGATTTTACCTGCTGGAATAACCACATCCTCCGTATCCTCGGCCCGTAGCTTATTACCGTCCAACCCATATTGGGTTAACCCCACACCAACACCCAAAGCAATACGCTCGGTGTTATCCTCATCCAATTGTAAACGAAGCGCATAGTTTCCAAAAATAGAAGTCGCCGACTGGGCTCCTAGGCGATCTACAGACACCTGCAACCCCACACCATGCCGCTGATCTATAGGATCCACCACCCCATCGATAGAGATCGTCCCTGTTTTCGGGGCGCCTTCCCAACCTGTCCACTGGCTGCGTAGTGCCATTTGCCCAAACCACTCCTCTTTATACCCCGCATAGGCTGGATTCACACTAATCGCATTAAAGACATACTGTGTTAATTGTATGCTCTGTTGCCCATAAGACTTAGCGCCCAATAGCAGCAGTAAGCTCAAAGCAACATATCTCAAATTACCTTTCATCTTATATTGAATTTATTGTTTCCTCGACCGATCTTTCTGTGTCGCATTCACTGTCGCCGTATGCAAACTTCTGTTCAGACAGCGGAACCACAGATCAATAAACCATGAACATCTTAGTGTACATAGCTTTAAGGCTGCAAAGCTATTATCTTATCTACCCAACAGAGACCATAATAAGCTTGGAAGCAAACACAAAAGGACGGAAAGCAGATTTACCTAGTCCACCAAAAACCGTATCTTTGCCCATCAATTTTTGGGATATGGATCATTTTTCTACGTTTATAGCACAAGTGCAACAAAGCTTGCAGGCAAAGACCTTCGTAAAACTATCGTTGGGTAATTACAAAGGTTCCGAGAACGAGCTGAAGAATCTTTATGTCAAAGCAGTTTTGATCAAACGGGAATTAAAACTATCGTTTACCTATCGCTACAAGACGCGCGATATCACCAAGAACTACAGCATAGCTGAAGGCATAGCGGCAGTGGAAAGCCAGCTTGATGCCTCGGGCTTCCGGGCAGCCACACTCTTCACCACGGAGGAAAACCTCAGCGCACAGCTCAGTAATAAAGGAGATTGGTTTACCAAACGGGAAAAACCAACCCAGCTGAAAGCAGAAAGCCACAGCCACGATAAGGAAAAGAGCCGCAAGCTTCAAGCCACTGGCAAGACTTACCTACAAGCGTTGCGGCTGACAGATGCGGAAGGAAATGTATTCAAGAATGCACAAGACAAGTGGAAGCAGATCAATCATTATATTGAACTGTTAAGCAGCATGCTCAAGGAGCTTCCGAGTGAGCGCCCCTTACAGGTTGTCGATATGGGGGCAGGCAAAGGATACCTTACGTTTGCGCTATACGATTACCTTCGCCATGAACTGAACAAAGAGGCTTCGGTCATCGGGGTAGAATACCGAGACGATTTAGTGACGCTCTGTAACCAGATTGCGGCCGACTCGAGCTTTACCAAACTTTCGTTTGTGCAAGGCACGATAGAAGACTACCAGCCTGTAGGCGCTATTGATGTCTTGATTGCGCTGCATGCCTGCGATACCGCTACCGACGATGCCATTTTCAAAGGGATACAACATGGAGCCGAGCTGATTGTTGTGGCGCCGTGTTGCCATAAACAGATCCGTCGGGAGATGGAAGCCTCCAAAAAACAAAATGAGCTCGACTTTCTCTTGCAGCATGGCATCTTCTTGGAGCGGCAGGCAGAGATGGTAACCGATGGCTTGCGGGCCTTAATCCTCGAATATCACGGGTATCAAACCAAGGTTTTCCAGTTTGTATCAGATGCACATACACCAAAGAATGTCCTCGTTGTAGGCGTTAAAAAGACCATAACGCCGCAACGTCAGCAAGAGATCCGCGAAAAGATCCGTACCAGCAAATCGTTCTTCGGCATCGGATACCACCACCTGGAGCGGTTAACAGGCTTGGAAGGGTAAGACGAAATAAAAAGATAGTAAAATCCTTATACAGACAAAAAAAGAAGGTGCCTTTTGGGACACCTTCTTTTTTTGTTTAATCAACAAGATTAATCAGCTTAATCTGGATATATTCAGACTCTTTTTCTGCTACAAATTGATTAAAGGCAATCTTATCGTCTTTCCTGGAAAAAACCGGAACACCAACGATCTTCAAATCCGTAACGGAATTAGACGTTAACTTCTCGAGTTTCTTCGACTTCAGCCAAAACACATATACGTTATTATTCGCTACAAAAGTAATTTTATCGCCTTGATAACTGATATTGATTGGAGAGGAAATGGAAAAATCAAAACGTGATATATACGTCAACTCCCCAGTCGACACCTCACATTGTACCAATTGATTTTGTCCTTTATCATCCTTTGCCAATGCATACACAAAACTTCCATCCGGAGATGCACGTAACCAATGTCTCAAATCTGAGAGTCCTTTGACTGTCCGTGACAACCGATGTTGTCGAACCCCATTAGGCACACGTGGCCGCTCTCCTTCGCGACCTACCGCAGCCGCATCCTTTCGAATCATTTCAGGATCGATACCTACGGTATAAATCTCTGTTATGGTCTCTCCTTTTTCATTTCTTGTATTTCCCTGAAAAGCTATCGTAAACTGGCCACTGCCTCCTAACCAGCATTCATCAAATGCCTTCGAGATTTCATCCGACCCCCACTTTGGTTCTCGCACCACATCACTCACAATCGCCGAATAATAGGTACCATTATTATTCCCGTTAGAAACGGGAACAACAATCTCCTTGTCCGCCGGAATCATCACACCAACAACACGCAAATCAGGGTCTACAAACTCATCATTGTAGGTAAAACTGATCAACTGTCCATCGTTGCTCCAACAGTGCGAATGTGTACCACCACGCAACGATCCAGGCCTATACGGACTTACCACATCCCGGGCATCCATATGTATGCCTTGCATGGGCTTATCTGTATGAATGGCCAAGCCAAAACGCCTGGTCATATCATAAGGTTTCACCGCGTCAGCATCATATAACCCGTGAATAAACAACACCGTATTTTCTTTCGGACTAAACGAGGCCGCACCTACACCAGGCCCATAGACTGTTTGATTATTCGTTTTATACAACATTCTCTCCTCGCCCGTCTTCACATGAACCATGCCTATGGTTGATGTTTCACCGATTTTGGTATCATCATTACGACCATCAAAAACAATCCATTCATCATCAGGAGAAAAAATACTATTATGGTGAATCGTGTGACCTCCCGCCGATTGGGTCAAAGCGACAACCTGAACTTCATTCATACAACTTGTAAAACAAAAAGGTAAAAAACTAACTAATAAACATCGTGATAAAAGGTTCATTTCTGAAATGAATTAGTGAATCTACAGTTTTCTAAATCCTTCTATCCGATGGAACGTTAAGAAATTGGCATCGTGGTTATTTTTCGCATCAACCTGACCATCATTATACGCTGTTCTACATAAAACAATCATATCGTTCCCCTCAAATAACCAATCGACATATTGAAACCCATGGTTCACCACATCCTTATGCTCTAAAATCACCTGTACATCCTCCCAGTTTTTCAAATCCTTCGATTTACGAAGCATCAACACATTTCTATAGCTCGCCGGGTTCGTGCGTTTTGGATCAACATGTCTATAACGCTCAGGAATTGAATTGGTCAATGTATAGTAGTACCCGCTTTCCGCATCATGCTTAATAACAAACTTCTTACTTCCACCATCAAATGGGATAAACCCGTTAACCGGATCAAAGCTCAGCTCCTTACCGTCACCAGAAATTTTCACCATAGCAGCTTTCTCATCTAACGTCGTCTTATCATCCACACGAAGCATATTCCATAGCTGCTTATCCGGACCTACGACAAAATTCCCTTCAAGCCAACCTGTAAAATTTCCATTAAGATAACTTTTATCAAAAAACAACGTAGTACTCGTCTGCCATGATTTCGCATTCATCAAGTCTGCATCCACAGCTGCCGACATCACCATAGCACCGTAACGCTCTCCCCATTTTAACACAGGGCCATGCGCCGTCTCCATCGGTCGCCACAGCCGGCCATTATGTTCAATGACAGGCATCGGAGCACAGTGAAATTCGCCGGTCAATATGACCCCATTCTCTTTATTGGTTGGCTTGCTCCAAGACTTTCCGCCGTCAAGAGATTTACGGATAAGCACGGTACCGTGATGCCTATCTGGCCCCAAGAGATACAGCTCCCCGTTATGCACAAACAAAGAACTCCAGAAAGCACCATTGATTTCACTCACCTTCTTCCAGCTGCGTCCTTTATTCTTCGACCGATAAACTGTCGTTACAGCCTGTTGCCATTCGGAACTCTGTGGACCAAAAAAATCGTGAGACGCCACATAATCACCATTCGGCAATATCACCAAGCTGGGAGAACCTATATACTTTTGCGTACTCGCAGGCTGATAATGCACTACCGTACCCGGCACGTGAGAGAATTGTTGTGAAAAACCGTCTTTAAAAGCCAGTAAAAGGACGATGCACATAAAAAAATATCTTTTCATAATATAACTAGTTTTATAATTTTCTAATATCAAGCTCCTAAAAACCTGTATTTTGTTTAATCTGAGCATCAGAATCAATAACGACCTGCGGTATAGGATACACCACATGGTGCGCGCTCGCATTCTTTCCTCTTCGCACCGCATCTGAGATAAACTTACCCATCCGGATCATATCCATCCGGCGATGCCCTTCGTTATAAAACTCATGCCCGCGTTCCGCCAAAATCCGATCCCTGAACATATCCTTACTGGTCACCACAACACTCGTTAGATCAGATAATCCAGCCCGCTTACGGACCAAATTCAGGTAATCAAAGGCCACTTGGTTCGGGTACTGTAGCTCATTGAGTGCCTCCGCATACGAAAGATAAATATCAGATAATCTGATTTCCGGAATATCGTTACCATGCGCCGCACCGACATGATTTTGATCCGGCCAGTACTTGAACGATCGCACATTGTCTGTTCCCAACAAGTTTACCGTCTGATCCGCATTATTGATGTAACTCGTAATCATCAAGTTCTTTCGCTTATCATTTGCCTCAAAGGAATTATAGAATTCATCATAAATCCTAAACTCATTTGGCCAATTCAGCCAGCTCGACTTAAACGTAAGTCCGATTTGGGGTGCCGATTTAAAATTCTCAGGGAAAGAAACATTACTCCAGCTATTGGCTGTAGCTCGATCAGACGAAGCAATAGCAGGCCTCACCCAAATATACTCCTTATTGTTTTCGTTTTCTACCTTAAACAAATCTTTATACTCCCCAAATAAAGTAAAGTTGAAATTCTTAATAAATTCAGCGGATGTATCCGCAGCCTTTTGCCATTGCTTCGTATTGAGGTAAAACTTGACCAAATAACCTTGAGCAGCGGCTTTATGCGCCCTATACTTTTCTTTTTCTGCACCAGGATTAGGTAGATCCGCAACCGCAACCTTCAATTCGCTCTCAATAAAACTTGTCATCACCTCGTCCGTCGCCCGAGGTAAACTTAAAGCCTCGTCCGTTGAAGTACGTAAGGGAACTGGGCCAAAGAAGAAATACAACTTGTAATAAGAGATCGCTCTCAAGAAACGAGCTTCAGCCGCATATAATTTCCGCTCCTCATCAGAAAGATTAGAAGCCGCGATATTTTCCAAAACGATATTAGCATTCCGAACACACTGATACGGCGAATCCCAATTCTGGATCAAAAAATCCATAGTAGGATCCCAGTTGAAGTCTCTGAAATTTCGGATCGTAGCTTCCACATTATCGCCACTTTGATATAATACATCCGTCGCGAACTCCTGTGGCCCTAACACATATATCGAATTATTACTATTCATATTGGCCGCTTTAGCATAGCCTTCGTAGAGGACAGAAGTCAACCCTTCTTTAGTCTTTAGGTAATTCGTAGGAGATAATTGAGAATATACTTCTTCCTTCAAAAAATCATTGCACGATTGAACACTACATGCTCCGCCCAACAGAGCAAGATATAATAGGGATTTATTTAAAATCTTCATAACTATAAGTTTAAATTTATACCAAACATAAATGTACGCGCCGTTGGATAAGCATTCCAATCGATTCTAGCTCCGCTTCCATTTGGGTTAATCGAAGGATCATAGCCCGTATAATCGGTGATAATAGCGAGATTCTGACCGACTACATACAGGTTGATCCCTTTTACATATTTCGTATTTTGAAGCGGAATCGTATACCCCAACTTCACCGTATTCAACCGAACATAACTTGCATCTTCAACCGTATACGAATTAACCTCTTTCTTACCTTGTTTTAACGGGTTTACAAAAGAAGGATATACCGTCGAGGGGTTGTCCGCAGTCCATCGGTTAAGCATTGGGTCTGCTAATCGGTTTCGTTTTAAGTTTGCTGGAAAATACGTATCCACCAAATTATTATTCAGCATATTAACACCAAACACCCCATCGATGAAGATATTTAAATTGAAGCCCTTATAGTCAAAATTATTCGTTAGTGATGCCGTATACTTTGGAAAAGAGTTTCCTATTACCACACGATCATCGGCGTTCACAATCATATCACCGTTGATGTCTCTATATTTGAAATCACCCGCTACCACCGGATCTTTAGTTACCGAAAAATCATCATTTTTCTGCCATATACCATCGATCTCATAGCCGTAAAAAGAATACATCGGCTGTCCCACCTTGATAATGGATACATTCGACGTTCCTCCCGCAGAACCATTGTAAATAATTGTATTCGTCCCCAGGTCTTTCACCAGATTTTTTAACCACGCAAAATTCCAAGTCGTTTCCCAACTAAACGCACCTTCTATGTTTCGGGTATTCATCAAAAACTCAATACCCGAATTTCGTACTGCTCCCACGTTGGTCATCATCGTAGAGAAACCTGTCGTGCGCGGTACCGCCAGATTTAGTAACATATCCTTTGTATCTTTATAAAACACATCGATGCTACCGGATATTCTATTTTTCAGGAACCCATAATCCAAACCGAAGTTCAACTGTTCTGAGGTTTCCCATTTCAGATTGGGATTCGCAATACGGCTAGGGGTCGTAGTACTAACCTGTGCGTTTCCGATCACCGCTTTCTGCCCTCCACCATAAGTAGACATGGATTGGTAGTTTCCAATTTCTTGATTACCGGTTCTTCCCCAGCTGGTTCTCAGTTTCAGGGTATTAAAGAAATCCAACTGCTTGATAAATTCCTCTTCCTCCAGCTTCCATCCAAAAGCAAAAGAGGGGAACACGCCATAGCGATTGTTCGCTCCAAATCGAGATGAACCATCAATACGCAGCGATGCCGTAAACAAATACTTATCGTATAAATTATAATTAGCACGCCCGAGGTAAGACAAAAGGCTGTTTCGCGTACGGCCACTGGTGACAATAAATTTGGTCGGATCCGCAAGCCCCATATTATTGGTTCCTGTAGCATCCGAAGAGAAGCCACTACCTTGAGAAGAAGAAGAGACATCATTAAACTGTTGGCCGGTAATACCCACCAAAAAATTCAAGTCATGCATATCCAATCTCTTCTTATACCCGAGTGTAAACTCACCGAGATAGCTGGTGCTTGTTCCCTGTAAAATACTAGCGATCCCTCCATTCGCGCGTCCTTCGATCGTTTGCCGATCGACGTAGGTATCGCGGCGTTGATTCGAAATATCGGCTCCAACATTTAGCTTCGCGGTAAAATCCTCGAGAAATTTCATTTCACCGTAGATCGTGCCCAGCGTGCGATACAGATTTGATTGCGATGTTTTCCCATTCGCAATTGCTAAGGGATTATCTATATTCATATCCGGAGATAGTTTATAGGTTCCATCGGCATTATAAATCGGTAAGGTTGGATCATAGGCAATAGCCGCATAGATAATACCTGCTCGCTCATTCAAATCCATACCATTGGCGACATAATTATCTTTGATATAGGAACTCGTAATATTGGTCCCCAATTTAAAGTTACCTGCCGTATGTTCCAGATTCACACGTGCACTGTACCGCTTATTGTCCGAATTAATCAATAAGCCATCCTGCCCAAAATAGTTAAGCGACGTATGGTACTTTGTATTTTCATTGCCCCCTGAAAATGAAAGATTATGGTTCTGTATCGGTGCATTTTTGGAATACATATGAGCTAGCCAATCTGTTCCCTCCGTGATATCACCAATACGTTGGCTGGCCGTTCCCTCTCCCGCATCAATTAAGCCATTGATCACATCTTTGTACTGTTGGGTTGACAGTATCTTAATGTCACGCTGTACATTTTGCGCACCGTAATACGCATCATAATTTACGTTCAAACCGCCAGACTTTCCTTTTTTCGTGGTGATAAGCACCACTCCATTTGCGCCCCTAGAACCATAAATCGCCGTAGCAGAAGCATCTTTCAACACCTCAATGGACGCAATATCATTCGGGTTTATGGCATTCAGTGGATTTCTAGCCGATTTCATTCCTGTGAAATTCGCTCCGGTTCCCCCTACTGTTGCAGAATTATCGATGGGAAATCCATCCACAACATACAAAGGCGAATTACCCGCGTTCACCGATCCGACGCCGCGCACATTCACCGAAATACCACCTCCCGGCTCCCCACTGCTTTGCACCACCTGCACCCCCGATACCTTACCTGCGATCAACTGCTCCGGTGAAATATTTGCACCTTTATTAAAGTCCTTCTCATTCAGACTGCTAACACTCCCCGTTATATCTGATTTTTTAGAAGTACCATAACCAATTACCACAACCTCCTCCAGTGCACTTTCCTGTGCAACAAGAAGCACATCGTAATGCGTGCGACCATCCAAACGGATACGCTGCGATTGATAACCGACGTAACTTACATCGATTGTCGTATTACCCGAGGAAATACTAAATCGTCCTTGCCCATCCGAATTAGTCTTCCCTCCTTTATCGCCTACTATTGTAGCGCCGATAACAACACCACCGGTAGCTTGGTCTTTGACCAGTCCGGTAATCTGTTGCTGTGCATTCCCCTGGTAAGCTACCAGAGCGAGCGCAAACAGGATCAAAATTTTAAGTTTGTTTATCATAACTATACTTTTATAAGTGGTTTATCATTCTATTGGAAAATTTTCATTTTTAATGTATCATATCTATCTTTTAGTTCATTAAGTTTAATTTTTGTTTCTTCATCTAACGGTTCAATATCAGTTCGTCTGCATGTGGTCCCCATCCAACTGTATGTACCTTGGAGGTAGTATTTTGCGGACGCAGGATAGGCATAATGCATAACATCCATATTGTCGATAAAAAACTGCTGTACCTCGTCCACCTTATCTTGCTGTACATCGTCGTTAAAGTTATTGCACAACCACACAACCAACTCCGGAAAATAATTTCCTTGAATACAGGACAGCCCTCTTGATCCGGCCTTCAATGTAGCAACGGCATGCGCCATGTATGCATCATACAAACCAAAATCAGCGACGTCCGCCGTTACTTCATTTTTTTTCTGGACGTTTGCTAGATTTAGGGAAGTATCCTTATGATAGGTAATGCGCCCCGTATGCACCAGTTCGCCGAGAAACGTCGGATCGATGACCCGTTTGTAAGGCACAGGACATTCATAAAATCCTAAAGGAACATCATCTGTTAAAGCCAATAATTGCTTCACATTCGACCTGAATACTTCTTCACTATCGTGCTCGCTGGCCAGCAGACTGGTGATCACAATTACTGCCTGGATTCCTGTCGCATAAATTTCCTTTACAAATGCAGCCTGTTGTTCTATCGCCCCAGGGAAAGTACCTGTCGCTACGATTGGCACCCTGCCGTTCACCTTTTGTACAATAAAGGATACCGACTCCACCATCTCCTGCTTAGAAAGCTCGAACATTTCGCTCGACAGGCAATTCGCAAACAAGCCCTTTGCACCCGCTTCTAAATAGAATTCGATAAGATATTCCAGCGCCCCGTAGTCTATAGTCTTATCCTCAAAAAAGGGCATAAGCATCACGGGAATAAATTCTTTATTATTCCTAATCATAGTATTTTATATGTTTTTTAGTTTATTTTCTTCTTAGTTTTCGGCTTATATTTCCAATTAAAAATATAGTCAATGTACCGACCACGATAATCATATTGGCGTGCAATGGATTACGTAGATAGGCCATATTTTCGGGGATCAGATAAGAGAATGTCATCCAAAGGATAACGCAGATCCCCACAATTGTGCCAATAATGGCATCGCTATTCGTTGCTTTTTTACTGATCAGTCCCAGTAGAAAGAGACCCAGCATTCCGCCCGCAAATATTCCGGACAATGTCCACCATACATCCAGTAAGCTCTTGATACCAATCATGGCGATACCACAGATCATACCGATTACACCGACGATGACCGTAGCGATATAGAGTATTTTCAAACTGTTCTTATCCGAAGACTCCTTATTGAAGTATCTTTTATAAATATCTTCTGTAAAGACCGTTGCAGAGGCATTCATCCCGGAGCTTATGGTGCTCATCGCCGCCGATAATATGGCCGAAACAATCAGCCCCAGCAATCCTGTAGGAATCATGTACACCATAAAATGAGGCATTATTTTATCACCATAATCCGATGGTTTCAAAGTGGCTGCTAATTCTGCTACCTGTGGATTTTGAATAGCGAGCCCCAACTGTTCCGATGCCGCCTGTAATTTAATCGAATCCAACAGCGCAGGATTCTGGAGGTAGTACGTATAAAGACAGGTCCCGATTATAAAAAACAATAAAGACACCGGTACATAAATCCAAACACAAAGCCAAACGGATTTATTAGCCTCTTTAGGGCTCGAAGCGGTGTGGTATCGCTGTACATAGTTTTGGTCCATACCAAAGTTGTTCAGGTTAATAAAGAAGCCATACAAAAGAACAACCCAGAATGACGAATTGACAAAATCAAAATCCATCGTACCCAGACTAAATTTATGCTCGGCAATCCCCACATCAATAATATCCTTAAAACCTCCTGGCACCTCCTTTACCACGAGATAGATAATGATAAGCGCGCCAATAGTTTTTAATATCCCTTGCACCACTTCGGTCCAAATAACGGCCTCGATGCCCCCCATTACCGTGTATATAACGATACAGATCCCCGTTACCACCATAATAACCACCATACTGTAACCTGTTAAGGCCTGGAGCGTTAGAGAGATTCCAAAGAAAATCGAACCGATACGGGCGAGCTGCGTCAGCAGAAAACAAACCACCGCATAGGTCCGCGCCCAAGTACCGAATCGTTTTTCCAGATTCGTATACGCAGACACTTCCCCGGTACTTCTATAGAATGGAACAAAATATTTGGTCGCTAACCAGGCTGCAAACGGCATGGAGAGGCTAAAAGCAAAAGCATTCCAATTGCCTCCAAAGGCCTTCCCCGGTACCCCCAAAAAAGTATTGGAACTTAAAAATGTGGCATAGATCGATATTCCAATTGCCCACCCCGGTATACGTCCCGCAGCTCGAGTAAATTCATCCGCCGATTTATTTTTTCGGGAGAAATAAACACCGACCAGCACCATAGCGACGAGGTAGACCAAGATTATTACAATATCAAGTATGGGTAGATTCTTCATAATTCAAGTTGTGTTAGTTTTTTATATGCCTGATACAATTTTTCATAAATAGCCGCGCGTTCCGGATTACAATGGTATGTTTTTGAAACCTTTGCTGCAAGTTTTAATTTAGCATCATCTATATTTGGATAGACACCTGCTGATACCGCGGCACAAATCACAGCACCTAATGCGCAGGTCTGGTCACTATCTACGACCTGTACATCGCAAGCGAGCACATCGGCCAGCACCTGCACCACATAGGGAGCCTTATTGGGAATCCCTCCCGTAGCAATAACCGCTTTTATCGGAATATTATAGGAACGGAACCGATCGATAATCGCCTTTGACCCAAATGCGGTCCCTTCGACCAGTGCTTTAAAAATATGCCCCGCACCGGTAGCCAGTGCAAAACCAGAAGCGGCCGCCACTTTGGTAAAATCTGCATCCGGCGTCCGCCTTCCATTATGATAATCGGTAAATAACATATCCTCCGCGGTCAAGGGGATCGCTTGCGCTTCCCGCGTTATATAAGCAAAGAAATTATTTTCCAGCACTTCACGCTGTCTGTCCGAAAGATCCAGCCCTTCGACTTCAAAAACGGGCTTAAGCATCATCTTCTTGAACCAGTTATAGATATCACCAAAGGCAGATTGTCCCGCCTCAAAGCCAATCATCCCGGGGTCGATCGATCCATCCACCTGTCCACATATCCCCTCGACCAAAGGCGGGTTATCCTGCTTCGGGACGACCAACATATCACAAGTGGACGTGCCGATCACTTTAATTAAAGTATATGCTTCACTTCCAGCCCCCACAGCACCATGATGCGCATCGATAGCCCCCACAGTGATCAACGTATTTTCATCAAATCCATACCGGTCCACAAAAACCTTGGCGATCGTTCCAAATTCTTGTTCCGACGTATACGTCTCCGTGTAAAAGCGATGAACGAGGTGATAAAAAGAAGAGTCCAAAGAGCAGAGAAACTCCGACGACGGCAAACCACCATGCGATTCATTCCACATCGCCTTATGTCCGGCCGCACACCGATTACGTTTTATAGCAGAAACCTTCGTCGTACCCGATAAATAAGTAGGTATCCAATCCGATTGCTCGACCCATGTAAATGCCTGGTTAGCCAATGCAGGGTCCACACGATTGACATGTAAAATCTTAGACCAAAACCATTCAGACGAATAGATACCTCCGCTAAAGCGTGTATAGTCAATCGTCCATTTTTTTGCGAGCGCATTAATTTCATCTGCCTCTTTAATCGCGGTATGATCTTTCCAAAGGATAAACATCGCATTGGGATTTTCTGAAAATCCTTCCCGCAAAGACAAGGGTTGCCCTTGTTCATCGACAGCTACCGGCGTAGATCCTGTTGTATTGGTACCAATCGCTTTTATCTGTTTAATTGTTTCTGGTGATAGCCCTGTAAGTAATGCATGGAATACTTCGTCAATAGACTCCATATAATCCAACGGATGTTGTCTATACTGATCTTTCTGTGGGTCACAATACAAGCCTTGCTTCCAGCGCTTAAAATACGAGACCGCTGTAGACCGTACGTCCCCGGTCATGGCGTTGACCAATAGACCTCGCACAGAATCCGTCCCAAAATCCATCCCTATTACCAGTTTCTCTTGCATGGCGTCTTGTTTAGTGTATCCCACAATAGTTAACCTTAATGCCCAACGACTGTATAGCTGCAGCCTTGATTGCAGCGGCACGTTTTACGTCAAAATCACCGTCAACATACACCACTTGAATATGATTCGCTTTGTGTTTGGCCATCATCTGGTCCCGGCTTACGCCATCCAACACGCCGTGCATAATCGGCCATTGCTTATCCGTCAGGTTCCATCTTCGGTTCGTTTCTTCAGCAGGCAGCTCAACAACTCTACCGGTACCGATATCGCAGAATAATTCATTATTTTCAATGTATACCCTACTCCATACGATATTCCCCGGACGGCTGATGCCGCGCAGTGTACCGCCACCCTTTTTGAAAAACATAGCAGGTTGTCTTAAACTATCCGCCCCTTGGTACCCACCGATAAAATGTGATGCCGGAGCAGCTCCTGAGATCAAAAACACCCACACGAATTCAGGTACACCGTTAATCATATACTCTTCGCCATAGCGCAGATCATGAAGCGTATTATCGCCATCCAATCCCAGCGCATTCCACAGGTGGTAGGTCACATACCCATCGATACCCGCGCACTCATCCACTTCATTAAAATGTGGCAGCGCCTTTCCCGGATACAACTCCTGCCCTTTTTCATTATAAACGGGAGGTCTCACCGTATTATTTAAAAGTCCTTCCACCAGGTCACTCGCTGGAACCAGTTCTTTTAACCCCTGCTGGTATTGGATACCGATCGTATCGCAGCCAAACTCATCCGCTAAGCGCAATGCCGCCACATACATTTTACACTGTTCGATCGTCTGTTCCCGCGTCAATTCCGTTTCTCCATCTTGCCCCCAATCAAACTGCATACCTTTGCCCTGCATCCATTCCAAAACACCCTCCGCGTCGGTATCCGACACCGTCAACATTTTAGCATATAAGGTCGATTGGCTTAAGCGCTCTTTGAAGATACCCAACTTATGGATCAGGGCGTCAGGCACAATGGCATTAAACATACCCATGCAACCTTCATCAAACACCCCCATTACAATTCGATCCTGCACAATCTTTTGTGCGAAATTTTCTGCTAGAACCCGGTCTTCCGAAGCGAGGGCCCCGATCTCAAACGGGCGAACGTGTGAATAGTCATGGGTAATCGTCCCCTTTTCCGTCCATTCCGCTAATTTCTCCATGAAAAATTCATCGGTAAAATCCTTACTCCACAAAAAGCTATAGTCTACCTCGGCTTTGGTCAAGGAGCCCGTCAGGTTCAAGGCGCCTACTAAACCCGGATAGGTGCCATCCCAGTTTGCGACCACCAATATCGGCCCTTGGTGAGCGATCAACCCCGCCAACACATGATGACTGTATTGCCATACACTTTCTGCCACGATCAAGGGTGCACTTCGATCGATATTCCGGAAGACTTTAATTCCCTCATGTTGGTAGTCTATAAATCCATGTCCTTTTTCGGCATTATACCCATGCGCCCGTTTCACTTCCCACCCCAACTGCTGAAAAGCAGATTGGAGCATTTCTTCCATTTTTTGTTGCATTGGCCAGCAATTCAGGTTTGCCGCTGGTCTAAGATCTCCACTACATACAAGGATTGCTTGTTTATTATTTTTTGCTGTCATAGTCAACTATTTTATAATCGGTATTGCAAATATCAGCGAAGATTGATGGGAAATTGTTTAAGAATTTAGCTAACTATTCTAACATATTATCATAAAGTTGATTATGTCATATCATTTTCAGAACTTTAGTAAGAAAACAAGGTATACCAATTATGAAAGCCAAATTTCATCAAGTTCCAAAGACCAGTGATCACACGTTTAAAATCCGACATGATGTATTGCCGCATTTCGGTACGATCTGGCATTACCACCCCGAAATAGAGCTGCATTATCTCATCAAAGGCGAGGGCATCCGGTTTATCGGGGAAAACATATCCAATTTTGAAAAAGATGAGCTTATCTTACTGGGGAGCAACATTCCACATACCTGGAAGTGCAACCTGAAATCCGATAGTGAGTACTATGTCGAAGCCTTAGTTTTACATTTTCACCCGGAATCCTTGGGGCATAATTTTTTGAATCTCCCAGAAACTATAAAAGTACAAAAGCTATTGACGCTGGCACGCCAGGGATTAATCATTCAAGGAGAATCTAAGCGTAAAATTGTTAAATTGATGAATAAGATGACCGAGTCCACCGGCATCAACAAAATCGTGTACTTACTAAAAATATTCGATTTACTGAGTAACAATAGCGATTATGAAGTGATCTCACCCGACTATGCGCTGTCGGCGTCCCATAACTTTGATGGCGACCGGGCCAATAAAATTTTCACGTATACGTTTAATAATTTCGAAAAGAACATCACCTTGGAAAAAATGGCCGAACTCAGTAACCTCAGCGTCACATCGTTCTGTCGTTTTTTTAAAAATCTGACACAGAAATCCTATTACGATTTTCTCACCGAAATCCGCATCAATCACGCTTGTCGATTGCTCATCAATACCAACATGAAAGCTGGTGCAATTGCTGAAGAAAGTGGGTTTGAGAACACCTCTAATTTTTACCGTCACTTTAAACGATTTAAGGCGAGTACCCCCAGTTCCTTTAAAAAAGATTATCTACTGGCCAATTGATCCATATAAAAAACGCACTACCTTTTTACCAGTAGTGCGTTCGCGTCTAGTTGATTATATGTATTCTTAATTTCCGTATCACCTGATCATAGGCATCGGTATATTTCTTCATTCCTCGATCCGAGGGATGTATACCATCTGCTGTATCGTCGATATCTAGACCGATAGACCGCGCGGTGACCAGATGGACATGGGCATCCTTACCTGTTATATTTTCCGCTATAAATCTATTTAGATTCCGATTCACGCGCTCGTACGCCCTTTGCGAATCTGTATTCAACAGATTTATCGTCGCATCTGCATGCTCTGTAAATATTATCGGAGTTTGCGGATGAGACTTCCGTAACGTCTGCCAAGTATACAACAATCTTTGCCGTACCTCTTCATCCGTAAAAGCAACCAGGTTTGGAAGGCAATCGATGATATAAAGCGAGGCTTCCTGCTTCGCGATTACATCTACAACCTCTTTCTCCAATCTACCGTTTGCAGAAAAGCCTAGATTAACCACCGGCATCTCCACCTGCCGGCCCAACAAAGCAACCCAAGACATTCCCGCCCTCGAGGCCGATGCGCCCTGTGCGATAGAGGTACCATAAACCACGATGGGCTTACCCTTATGCTCCAGCGAGATCAAATCGACCGGCCGATTCAGTCCGATCTTAAAATCTGCCACCGTATTGTACAGCGGAAAATAGAGGCGATAGTATGCCAGGTCTTTGACATCAAGTCCCTCCATCACCACCTTCACATCGCCGTTATTCAAAGTGATATACTTCGTTTTTACCCAAACCCAGCGATTGTCCTTCAATTTAGCATATACATCTATACCTGAAATACCGATCGCACTCATGTGCTTCAAATTTATATTTTGTTCACATCGGTAGGCAAAAGCCACCGTATCTGCCTCCGTATAAAAGTCGAGGTAAACACCGGCTGGATTTCTTGATAGATTCCATACTTCCTTTCGCACCACATCTTTAACGGAAGCCGGCAACCGATATAAACTAGCTCTAAGCGATGCATCATCCAGTTTCCCTTGCAATCTCAAGGTCGCATCCTGTCCGACAGATACCCAGTTGAACCGGTTAAAGTCTTGGCTAAAGACCTGCGCAGATACATGCATCATCACGAAACCTAAAACCAATAACCGTATCACATTTGCTTTCATACCAATCCCTATTAAGGCTGCCAAGACAAGACCGGAAAACCATGGTTATGTAGCAAAGCATCGGCCTTCCAACTGCTTCCACCGTTATTTAGCGTGCTTATAGTCGTCGCACTTTTCAAACTGCTGGCAGCAAGCCCTGTACCCACACCATTATTCACGCCCACACTACCTAACAGAAAGAAAGCATGTGTTACCGTCGGGCCACTTACTCCAGCGATACCTCCCATAGTTGTCAACCCCGTGAGTGTAGAAGATACGCTTCCTACATTATAGCTACTACTGATACTTCCAAACTTAAAATAGCCCGATAGTCCGCCGATGTACTTATTTGTACTGGTGGTGGTGCTGAGCATCAAGCTTCCCGTGTTGTAGCAATTCGTTATCACGTTAGTTCCCACACCATAGCCCAATAGTCCCCCCACCTGAGATGTTCCAAATATGGCCGCCTTATTGTAGCTGTCACTTAGGGTTACGTTGTTTCCTTGGGCAACCAATCCGGCAGAAACACCACCGACAAATATTTGACTGGTGCTGTCTATCCCTAACCGCTTTATCGTGCCGTCTTTTACATAGCCAAACAAGCCATTAGAGGTTTGGGAATTATCATTCCGATTGATGATAAGCTGCTTCACCTTAAAACCTCCACCATCAAAATGACCACTAAAAGGGCGGTTGTTCGTCGTCGTGATATACCAACCGATCGGCATAAAATTATACCCGTTCAAATCGATGTCTGCGGTCAGTTTAAAATACTTACCGGCAAACGAATTCCCTTGATAAACCTGCTCCGCGAGGTACGCTATTTCGCCCGGTTCACCTATTAAAATAGGGTTAGCAGCGGTGCTCCCAAGCGCACCCGAGGCATCAAATTCCTTTACGCCACCATCCCAACCATTGTCAGGCAATAGATGCGCCCAGTTCATGGGTGTCGTTGCCGATGCATACCCTGAAATCCGATGAAACGTCATGAAATTAGCATTGTGAAAGTTATCCGCTCCACCAAAGCCATCCTCGTATGAGGTACGCGATACAAATAAGATATCATTGCCGTCAAAGATCCAATCCACATATTGAAAGCCTACGTTCTCTACATCATCATCCGCCAATACGATTGCTTTAACTTGCCATGATTCTAAGTCGTCCGAGCAGGTCAAAGCCAGGACATTCCTGATTCCTCCCGCCGATCTATTGCCTGCTTTAAACTCCTTTGGAACATAATTAGCCAGTGACCAATATTTTTGCGAAAGCGAATCATACCTGATATTGAATTTTGATGCGCCCCCAAAAAATGGGATCTTTTTTGCCGAACCCGCTTCAATCTGGGTATTTGATGACAGCGAATAATAGCCTGCATGTGCGCCATCCATCGATGCCAACCGAGTAATACATTTAATCTTTCCATCAAGCCCGATCACCGCATTCCCTTCTAGCCAGCCTGTACCATCCAGCCAAGCGGGTTTTTCCAACTTTGCCGACTGCGTCCAACTCGCTGAGTTCAATAGATCTGCGCCCATAGGAGCCGATACGATATACGCTTTATTACCCGACATCCACTTGCCATTCAAGTCCGTATCGTGAAATTCATACGCCTTATAAATGCGTCCATTTGCAAATAAGACGGGGGTCGATGAACCGTGGCACGCGCCAGATACAATAATCGTTGGGCTCGACCAGGTGACCCCACCGTCGTCCGAACCCCGGATGACCAGATTAGCGCCTCCACTGGTATTGGCACCGAGTAAATACAGTTTATTCTGATGGTAAAACAACCCCGACCATACGGCGCCATTCACGGAGGATATACTGTCCCACGAAGCCCCGTTATCCGTCGAACCAAAGATATCGGTGCGATTGGAAATACCCGTTCCAAAGACATCATTTGACGTAATAATATCACCATTCGGTAATTTCGCAATACTTGGCGTCCCTCTATAGACACCCGAAGATTTGGGACTATGGACCACCACCGTTCCGGGCACATTACTAAAATTCTGAACCGCCATGAACGCCGAACGCTCGATTAGCATTTTGTTACAACCTGTACCCGCTGTAAGCAATAGAACAGCGTAGAGCAAAGCCTTGAATATTCTGCTTGAGTTTTTCATGTGTAAATCGTTTATTGAGGTTAAGGTGTTTTTTTCTGAATGATACTCCAATTATCCGTTCGGAAAGGTGGAACTGGCAACCCATGTTCCGTGAACAGGTTTCCCACACTGTATGCCTTGAAACAATATCGTACTGATTTAGGATGCGCAACAGCAGCAGACCATACCAGTAATCTATCCCCCTGCAACGTTGCGTTCGCGGGATGAAAGACCTGATCTTCCCCAGCAATCTCCATATCCTGAAGCGTATCGCCGAGCAGCTGTAACCTATTATTACCCGAAAAAGTAATCGATATTTTATCCCCATCGGTGCTGTATCCTTTGTAGACCGATTCCTGATAGCGTTCCTTAAAACCATAGGTCTGCCCTAAAGCCAACAAGGCCAAGCGCGTGCCCACCTTCGTTTTATCCGGTGGATGTACCGTAGTGGAAGAACCGACATCCACTGTCGATACAATTCCTACCTGCGCCAGCGTACGGGCCAGCTTTCTTTGATTTTCCCTAAAAAAAGCCGCTATATAAGCCTTGTCTTTGTCCGTGGGATACGGAAACGGAGCGATCTCTACCGTATAAAAAGGCAGGTCTTTGCCGCCCCAAGATTTCCGCCAGTCATCGAGCATCGCAGGAAACTGTTTCAGGTAAGCACCTGGCGACATTCTATTCGCCTCGCCTTGATACCATAAAAAACCTTTGATTTGATACCCTAGCAATGGGGCGATCATTGCATTGTACATGGCTGCAGCACTATTTTTCTGAAAAGGTCTATCCAAATCCAGGAACTTATCCGCTATCGACTCCAGGCTACCTTTACTCATCCAAGACTCAATCCTTGTCCCCGAATTTGCCGCAACGATAATCCCCACAGGCACTTTTAATTCCTCCTGCAACGTACGGGCAAATTCGTAGGCTACGGCGCTGAAATTTGCGACCGATTGCGCATCGGCGGCAACCCACTTTCCTAAAACCAGATCGCTAACCTCTTCCGAAGGAGGCGATTCTAAGGTAAGAAAACGAATGGGGGGTAGCTTCGAGGCATGTTGCTCCATCTCCTGTCGATTCACAACAAGCTGCTTTGCATCAAACCCTTTGACAGGCATCACCATATTCGACTGACCTACAGCCAACCAAACTTCGCCAATAAGTATATTTTTTAAAACCGTCTGCTCGCCGTCATCCAGAATAATATCGTAGGGGCCACCCGCCTTTGGGGTCTCAATCGTAACCGTAAATTTCCCCTGCTTATCAGCGGTCGCTTTATAGGTTTTCCCCCAGCCTGTGGTGACCGTCACTTTTCCAACGGTTGATGTTTTACCCGCTATTTTGATCTTGGCAGACTGCTGCAAGACCATGTTATCCGAAAACTGGGTACCAAGCTCAATTTTTGAAAAACCTGTTAATGCGCTCGTCAAAAGAACGAGCAATATCATATATTTTCGCATGTTCTTTCTATTTATTGACAAACCGTACCAACTCCTTTGTGGTCTTACTCTTCTTATAATTCCGGATCCGTTGAAAAATAATGTAGTTCGAATTATGTGCATTATCTGCTTCGCCAAATTCATCCGAAAAACCAACCCGATTCATGAGAATGATATCCTTGCCATCAAACTGCCAATCCACATATTGAAAACCATGGTATTTAACATCCGTACTGGCCATCACAATTTTATCGACCGTCCAATTCTCTAGATCGGGCGAAGAAACCAAAGCGAGTACGCTACGCATTCCTCCTGCACGCATCTTTGGCTTTCGTACTATTTCCGACGGGTAATTCGTTAAGGACCAATATTTTTTAGTTTTGGGATCCCACATCACATTAAACTTCGTGGCTCCGCCTAAGAATGGAATCGCCTTCACCGAACCGTTTACAATAGCGCCTTTATCATCTACAGCATAGTGACCAGCGATATACCCCGATTCGTTCGCGATGCGCGTAATACCTCGTATCGCCCCATCTAATCCCAGTACAGCATTCGTTTCCAGCCAACCGGTACCATCTATTTGTTTAGGTTTAGCTATTTCTTCACTGTAGTTCCAGCTGTCAGGTTTCAACAGGTCTGCATTTTCGTCCGCCCACATAATGAACGACTTATTTTCCGACATCCAGGCTTTACTTTTATCTTCGATCCCAAGATGATCGTAGCCTTTATAAATTTTACCGTTATGAAAAACTACCGGGGTAGAAGAACCATGAAAGCGCCCTGCTCTTAAAATAGCATGTGGCGACCAACTTTTACCCGAATCAGTAGACTTTCTGATCGATAGATTGCGGTCTGATCCACGTACGCCCAGTACATACACATCCGTATCCACAACAAATAATCCGCCCCAAAAAGTATCCGCCAGCTCCGTCAAAAAATGCCAGGTCTTCCCCTTATCCGCCGATCGGTACACATGTACCTTATCGGAAGAACATTGCGGACCAAAAAAATCAAACGAAGCGAGATAATCTCCATTCGCGAGTATCACGACACTCGGTGTTCCGAGGTAACTGCCCGAACTCTTAGGCACATGTGCTACCACGACACCAGGTAAAGGCGCACCCGATTCCAGGTATTGGGCGTGCACCTGGAATACAAAAAACAACAGACACAAGGTCAATATTTTATTCATGATCTAAATCCTTATTCTTTTAATCAATGATGATGTTCAATTCTTTAACAACCTCTTCCTTCTGGTCTATCGACTGGTTGAAAGCCACAAAAGCTACCTTAAACGTCCCCTTTTCCTTAAACACATGCTCCAATTGCTTTGGCATAACCATGGTTATACTCTTTAAGCTCTTTGGTCTATCGGGCACCACGCGATCCAAATGTATGGCACCCGAGATGGCCCATTCCTCATTTTCACCGACAGGCGTGCTATTGTTAAGTACCAATTGGTTCGAGCTATTAACAATCCAAGGTATATTGTCTGTCGAAAATTCCACATTCTTCCATCCCTGCAGGTTGACACCTGGGTTAACTTCATAGGTATTCCCCTCCGAGGATTCCAGCTTGATGCTTAACGTCCTTATCGTATGGTTGTAGCTTTGGGTACTACCGTCATTGGGTTTGTAGCTTCTAAAAGCCAGGTACACCGGCCGCTTGGTTTCCATGTATTTCTGTAAGGTAATAGGACCTGATGCCGTATTATCAGCTCCCGTAGAAAACACCGCTAACGAAGAAAGGTCATCCCATTTAGCCATACTGACGGTATTTTTATCATAGCTCCCACTAAAGTCCGTTGATATCAACACCTGCAATTTGGCCGCTGCTGCACCCGTTTTCAACGATGTAAAACTCAATAATGGATTTCCCGTCGCTGTAACTACCCGATCCCTGAATTCATACTTTGCCCCCTTCTCCCCCGAGTAAAACAGGAGGTAATCCGGCTCGCCACTAAAATTAAATCGTACCGTATCCCCTACTTTATAGGTGTTCTTATCCAAGGATACGTTAAAGTCTACCGGTTTTATCTCCAGTTTGTTGCAAGCACTCAGACCACAACAAAGCCATACAACATATATTATTTTATTTCTCATGGTTTATCAGATTTACCAGCCTGGGTTCTGTGTTAACAGTTTATTTAGATTCATCTCATACGCCGGAATTGGGAGTAGCACATCCCTATCGGCCACATTGTCGCCAGCCTGTGCGGTATATTTTCTATTTGCAGGCGCAAAGTCCACGATATCCTTGGCTGCCACCTGTAAAAATTCCATCAATTTACCCCAGCGGATCAAATCCTGCCTACGTAAATTTTCACCAGCAAACTCGCGCATACGCTCTTTTTGAATAGCCGATCGGAAGGCATCTTTGGAAGCCGTGTGCTGTGCCGATAAGTCGGCATTCACCAAGGCCGGATTAACAAGTGTAGCCTGCGCCACAGCTCCCGATCCACTCGCGGCCGCGAAAGAAATCGTTGGCACCGCCGTAAAGCCTTTCCCTGCCCGGGTAATAATAACCTCCGTTACCCGACCAGATGCGACAATAGCAATAGCCTCCGCATTTGCACCACCGCCACCAGAGATAATCACTTTGGGAGGTGTTGCCGTCACATAACCACTACCACCATTTGTCACCGCTATCCGTTTTAAAACAGATCCATTCAATAGTTTTCCATACGCTCTTTTTCGCACCAAGTTAATGGCCGCTTTCGCCTCCTCCGTCACCCCATTCACCTCATTTTCAGCTTCCGCATACATCAACAAAATATCCGAGTACCGCAATAATGGGAAGTTCTGCGGCGTAAATGTGCTATGCTTAGGCGTTAGCGTCTCGAATTCACGTCGCCATTTCCCTAAATCCATATTGTATATACCTACACTCGCTGTTTTGTTCCAGTCCGGGTTGCTTACCGCCGTGCCAAACGTATATTGCACACAGGTCCAGTCCCGCCTTAAGTCTGGCGAGTATTTTAACGTACCGGCGCTACCTGTTTCTTCTTCATACGCTTTAAATAGCAAACCTGTTGTCTTAACAGATCCTGTGCTCTTACCGATCGTCACATCGTTCGCAAAAGGACCACTTATCGTGCCTATCTGTCCCGTTTCCATAAAGGCATTCCCCGTTCTATTGCCCCAGAATTCAACCTCCCAGATCGACTCCTTCACATCGTACTTATCCTGCGCATAATTAATAAAGATCTGTTCAAAGCTTGGATTCAGTTCATGTTCACCCGAATTGATCACCTTCTGTGTATAGGCGATTACCTCCTTATATTTATCGGTATCTTGAAGCGGGAAACCTGCCATATGGAGGTAAACGCGCGCCAGTATACCGCGCACTGCCGACAGCGTTACCCGGCCACCGAATCCCACCTTTGCCGCCGTTTGTCCTTCTAAATATGTTTCGGCACGCTTCATATCAGTGACGATCTGTTCGTATACGATTCGCATATCGGAACGTTTGATATCCGTGTTGTTGATGGAAGAAGTCGGTTCCAATTTCAGGGGTACATCACCAAAATGTGTCACCAGAATAAAATAGTAATACGACCGAAGGAAAAGCACCTCGCCCAGGATCTGCTTTCTCTTCCCTTCATCCATCTTAGGTTTATCGATATGTGCAATCAGCTGGTTGGCGCGTTCTATACCGCTATAGATGTAGCGCCATAAATTTGTGAGGTATATATTGGATGGCTCATGCTGATAGGTGTTCAACGAGCCCGCAGGTTGTACCCCCGTCATGTAACTCTCATCGGTACCCACCGAAATCTGAAATTGGTACCACTTGCCATACACATACTCGTGTCCCAAAATATCGTAGACACCTACCAATGCTGTTTCTAGGTCCTTTTCCGTATTAAAATAACTTTCAGGGCTGGTAAAGTCTGTTGGTACTTTTTCCAAAAAATCCTTACAACCTGAACACGCTAGTATTGCTAAAAATATGATTATCTTTTTCATGTTTTACACCTTTAAAATGACACATCGATTCCCATTGTCATGGTTCTAGCCCTTGGATATGCAGACCAGTCAAAGCCTGGCGTCAGTGCCGAATTCCGTACCGATACCTCAGGGTCAGATCCACTATATTTAGTAAACGTCAATAGGTTCTGTCCTGAAAGGTAAATCCGTGCGCTTCTTATTTTACGAGATTTCAAAAACGTATCGGAGAATGTATAGCCCAACGACACCGTCTTTAACCGCAGGAAGGAACCATCCTCCACAATGTTCGAGTGGTATATACGAGGCGGCAGCCCACCCACCCGTGGAATGGTTGTATTTTGATTCTCCGGCGTCCATCTATTCTCTACCGTGGAGTACAAATTGAAATTGTACAGATTATAGGTATTCTGTTCAAAATACAGCTTGTTGCCATTTAAGATATCATTACCATACGACCATTGTAGAAATACACTTAAATCGAAGTTCTTGTACGAGAAATCATTCGCAAAACCACCGATATGGAGCGGATTACCATTTCCGATGACCGTATAATCATCTGTATTGATGGTTCCATCGTTGTTCAGGTCGTTAAACTTCATATCTCCAGGCTGTATGGTATTGCGCGCACGCCCATTGTCGGGAACTTCAGGCCGCAGTACATAGGTGCCATTTGCCAACTGGTTAAAGTCTTCGTATTGGTACAAGCGGTCGAAACTGGCACCATAGAGCATCCCCATAGGCTGACCAACTTTCGCAATATAAGGGGCAACATTCGCAAAATCCCCTACAAAGCTCACCGTTTGAAGCCTATAGCTTTGTCCGGGTTGAAGTTTTAGGATTTTATTGCGGTTAAAACTAATATTGAATGCGCTACTCCATCTGAAATTCTTCCCCTTGATATTGGTGGTCTCCAAGCTGAATTCCAATCCTCGATTCCTTACACTACCTATATTCTGAAACGCCACCAGATAGCCCGTTGTATACGGTAGGTTGGCATTCAACAACAGGTCGTTCGTTCTTTTATCATAATAATCAAATGTAAAACGCACCCTATCTTGGTACAAGCCCAAATCGTAACCTACATTAAACTGGGCTGTCGTTTCCCAGCGCAAATCAGCTACACCAGCACTCGTAAGCAAGGACGCACCTTTATCTGGGGAACCATTGTTAAACGAATAATAACTTCCATACGGAAAGGTTATACCAGAATAGGTCGCATATTCATCCACCCGATTATTTCCTGTTGTACCGTAACTGACACGTAGCTTCGATTCCGATATCGCCTTCATATTTTGCATAAAGGCTTCCTTGTTCATCTTCCATGAGAAAGCCCCCGAAGGAAAATACCCCCACTTATTGGTTCCTTTAAATTTCGACGAACCATCCGATCTAAAGCTGGCAGTAAAAAGGTATTTGCTTGCATAATCATAATTTACCCTTCCCAAAAAGGAGGCTAAGCTCCACTCCTTGTGATAGGTCTCCGGCACGATAGATGTACTTAAATCAATACCATCGATCCCCAACTCTTCGTTTTGTATGAAACTTGCCGTGTACCCGGAGTAGCCTAATCGGTTCTCCTGCAAGGTAAAGCCAGCAAGCGCATCAAACCTGTGCTTTCCAATCTTCCTGTTGTAGGTCAATGTATTCTCATTAAGCCAATTATCCATTTTCCGCTCAAACACACTTCCCGTTGTCCCCTTAGATGTCGGATAATTCGGTGATCCAATCTGTGTCTTCGAGTTATACAATGTGCTCGTATTAAGATTATTGGAAACTACCCCTCCCCTCAATTTAAGGAGTAAGTGCTCCGTCAGTTTAAAATCCAGATATCCATTAATAATGGTACTTCCCAGAATACGTTCATTTAACTCATTCTGCACAGATATGATCGGGTTCACCCGGTAATCTGTCGGCGTTTCCGTAATGACAGCTGGGTCAAAGAACTCGTCCATCAAATCCACATCGTCAAAACCAGAAATCGGTCTATAACCCAATGCGCTATAGATCAAACTCAAGCTCGGTATACCCCCCGTAGGATCCGACACAATCGATCCCGATGTTGTGGTCTTTGTATAACTAGCATTGACATATGCCTTTATATTCTTTTTGAGCTGCTGGCTCAAGGTAAACTTACCCTGTGCCCGATTAAATCCCGAATTAAGGATCACCCCGTCTGATTTCAGGATATTGGCAAAAACAGAATACTGGGTATTCTGACTACCACCTCGAAAAGAAATATCATTATTCCACATAGGAGCTCTCCGAAATAATGCCCCTTGCATATCAACCCCAGACAGGTTCTTATAATCCTCCAATGTTCTTCCATCCAGGTACAAACGTTCCGTCGTCGTGGGGTTGAGCTCCTGTTGGTATTTCACAAATTCGTAGGGAGACAGCACATCCAGTTTTTTATTGACCGCTTGAATCCCGTAGTACGAATTGACGGCAATAACCGGAGTCGATTTTGTGCCCTGCTTGGTGGTAATGATAATTACCCCATTAGCCCCTCTAGATCCATAAATAGAAGTTGCCGAAGCATCTTTCAGCACTTGGATCGACTCAATATCAGATGGGCTAACCGGGCTTTCGTTGAAGGCCTCAATAGGGAAACCATCTACCACATACAGCGGGGAGTTATCCTGCGTCAAGGAATTGGCACCCCGAATCACAATGTTGTTAACAGATCCCGGCTGTCCATCATTTCCAGACACCTGCACCCCAGCTACACGCCCCGCCAATGCCTGATCGAAAGTAGCGACAGGCGCCTTCTGCATAGCTTTGACATCCACCGATCCGATTGCCCCCGTGATATCCGCCTTTTTGACCTCGCCGTAACCGATGACGACCACATCTTCAATCTTTTCCTCCGCCATCTTCAGGGATACATCAATCTTGGTTCGTCCCTGTACCACCTGAATCTGTCTCACATAGCCGATAAAGGAATACACCAGGGTATCCGTCGGGCTGACGGCGATGCTATAATTACCTTGTTTATCGGTAAAAGCTTTCTTCGTGGCATTTGTCGTAGCCACGCTTACCCCCGGCATAGCGATGCCCTCAGGCGTACTAACCCTTCCTGCCACGGTAAGCTGTTGCGTAGATTTTTCCTTGTCGTTATAGGCTGCTTTAGCTACCGGTGCTGCTTGGATAAAGACCATCTTATCCTCCTTGTTCAACACTATTTTTAGCGGTATTCCCGTAAAGCACTTTTCGACAACATGGTTCCACTCCATGTTTTTTACATCCATCGAAATAGGCCCCACTTTAGCAGATAAATCCGCATCAGCGATGAAATTGTAGTTTGTTTGTTTAGACAGTTCATATAAAACTGTTTTCAATGGCACCTTCGTAACCCGTACACTTACCTTCTGTCCATAGGTCAGCGCGCTGACCTGAAAGAACGTAACCAGCAAAAGAAAAAGGCTAAGCTTCATAATGATAAGTATTTTTAAAAAGCAATGCGGTATACCATATTGCCATACAGTTATTTTTTCATACATTTGAATGAAGTTTTTTAACGTTTTGATACTATGTTAATTAATCTTTTTATCGGCCTCATGTCGATAAGAGAGCAGAAGTGGTGCGAACACTCCTGCTCTTCTTTTTTAGCGATCTGCACCGCTACTTTCTCGTTACCACAACCCTCCTTTCATTCTTCGATTCAATAAATTCAAAATGAACGTTATTAGAAAGTTCTAACGTCTTGAGTAGATATCTCACATCCCGAGTACGTTGGTAATTTCCTTGAAAGGAAATATCATTCATAGGGCCTACGAACTCAACTTCAAACCCATACCATCTCGATAATTTGCGCATGATATCCTTTATATTCTCGTTGTTGAATATAAAATATCCTTCTTTCCAGGCCTGTAAGTCATTTACGTCAACTTCCTCTACCGTTAGTTTTTGGGTACCGATGTCTTGTCGCGCCAACTGTCCCGGTTTTAGAAATACCTCTTTTCTGCTTCCTTTTACGGAAACTTTCACCTTCCCTTCAAGTAGGGCTGTCTCTATAAACCCATCGCCCGCATAAGCGCAGACATTAAACTGCGTTCCCAGCACCTCAATAACCTGTTGCCCCGCCTGCACCACAAACGGTGTCTTGTGCCCCTGAGCACCTATGGTCGACACCTCAAAATGAGCCTGTCCCGTTAGCTCCACTTTTCGTTCCTCTTTTGAAAAACCAACGGGGTAGCGCAACCGCGACAATGCACTCAGGTATACCACACTTCTGTCGGGCAAAACGATTTTATATTGCACGCCTTTCGGTGTTTCAATTGTATTAAAGCTGGATGGACTATGTGCCTGCTCCTTTTCTGATAGCGTGTATACTAACTCCCCTTCCGCAGATTGTTGAATCTGAACGGATTCGTCCTGTAACAACTTCCCGATATTTTCGGTCGATAAAGCGATCTTTTTTCCGTCGGCCAATGTCAAGATAGCCGACTCGCCCCCCGCCAGCATCTCCGTTGCCGCTGCAGGTTCCCTATCAAATTTATGGAGCGCCCACCAACCTACGCCAAGCAGCAAAATGGCTGCCGCAGCGATCGGTTTCCAGAGGCGGATATGTCTTTTCTTGGCGGTGGCCGCTCGTAAGCGTTGTAAGCCCATTTCTTCTTCCTCCAGTAAATCCGAAACAAGGAGATCCGAGGGTGGTGTTTTGTACTTGAGATACCAACTCTCCACAATAGCTATCTCTTCCGCTGTCGCCGTTCCAGCATTGTATCTATCCAAAATTTCTTTTGCATTTTTCATTAATATAAAATGTTTTAAAGTAAATGCTACCTCATTTAATACCCGATATCATACGAGGATGGCTGTACATTGATGATTGGTTAGTTTCCCCGTTTATTGATAAGACACGCAACCCTATGGGGAGGGGGTAGATGGGTGCGAAAAAAAAATAAAAAAAATGTAAGGTGTTAGAAAAACAAGGTGAATATATTGTCCCCTAATTTTACGCGGAGTATGCGGAGTGCATTCCGAACTTGCGTGCGAACAGTCTGCGGGCTGATATTGAGTTCCTCGGCAACCTCTTTGTGTGAGCGTTCCTGAAACCTACTCATCTCAAAAATAATACGCATCTGTGTCGGTAGTGCACGTACCTCCTGCTCTACCAGGCGAATCAATTCCTTTTCCCGAAACTTTGTTTCTGTGACTTCCACGCCCTCATCCATAAAAGCCTGTAGGGATTGGGCATAGCTGTCCCGTACCTTTTGGTTACGGACCACATTGAGCACCCTACTTCGCACCGCAGCGTAGAGATAGGCAGAGAGACTCGAAGTGATGAAAAAGGTATCTCTATTTTGCCAAAGGTTAATGAATATTTCATGCAAGATATCCCGCACCTCTTCCCGATCCGGCAGTCTACGGTAGGCATGGCTATAAAGGACGTGGTGATACCGCTTATAGATACGCTCCAAAGCATCGTGGTCACCATTCCTCAATAGTCTCACAAGTTCTATATCCGTTACATTAAGTTCCAAAAGTATAAGGTCTATCTAATAAACAATGTGCTACCTGAGATTTACAGTATGTATCCCTCGGTATCCAGCTCTTTGTTTATTATTGGTACGCAAATATGCCTAAAACATCGCGTATTTTTCTACAAAATATTATCAAAATACTCTAACATCTTGACATATAGCAGCATCGTTAGGAGAACGGCTGTATTTAGATAGAATCCCCGACACACGACCGGGGAGATGGTGTGTCGGGGATTCTTTATTACGGTTTACGAATACACCGGATGCTTAAGCCTCCCGAACGAGAAAGTGCAAGCGATGTATTGATATCCGTATCGGTAAAATGGATGGCCACGGCCGCCCCTACCACCGTGGCGTGCGGGGTGCTACTCCAGTAACGACCATTGGAATAATATAAGGTTCCATTGCTCCCTAAACGATATCCGGCTTTGGGCATCTTCAAGCTGGAAGCCCATGCGGTAGCTGAGTTACTGATCTGCTCCGATACAATCAGCTGCTGCCATTCTATAGCCGTCGGAAGTCTCCACTGTGCCCCGAGCTGTCGACAGGGATCACATCCCTTATTCGAAGCGATTCCAGCCGATGTGGAAGCAGTCCACTGATCGGTCGATGTACCCGTATTCCACCAGACAGTACTTCCGCCATAAAAAGGAGCATGGTGCAGCAATGTAAGTCCGGAGGGATTATTCGGAGTTGGGGGTGTCGCTAGAACTGAAGTCCGCAGCTGATGCCCATCCGTATGCCTCCCCCACTGATAAAGGTTACCGAAACTCTGGGCATCGGCGATACTTCTAGCGATCCAATCTGCCCCTAGATTCTGGCGGAGCCACACGTTGCCATCGCCCGCTCTAACGGTGATATACACCTCCTGTGTCGGGTAATTCCCGGAGCGAACATACCCGACGCTTCCCAATGAACTAGCCGGCACGATTTCGGTCGGACCAAATCGAGCGGTATCGGTAGGCGCAGTGATGAAAGACCTAAAATTTTTCAACCTTCCGAACGTAATCCGATTGGCGTTATGATAATTATATGCACCGGCATACGAAGTACGAACCAAATAAATAAGATCATCGCCATCAAACTGCCAATCGGGGTACTGAAATCCAGTCTTGGCAACAGACACCGAAAATGAGAGCCCTTGGTCGTCTTCCATTAATGTCTTAACATGATGCCATTGCCGAAGATTGGTCGACATATAGAGCGACAGAATATTGCGCTGCTGTGGATAGCTGGCGTTGGTATTGTTGTTAACCATAGCCAAGTATACCCCTGTCGTGATATCTTTGCGTATCACAAACTTATGTAGCCCACCAGGAAAGGTAATAAAGTCATCCGGCGTGAATGTCGCCGTATCGCCCGTACTATTAATCCGTATGATAGCTGCCTTGTCAATGAAAGGTACGGAGTTGACCCGAATGATATTGACGAGGTCACCATTCGGATCGACCACGGCATTTCCTTCGATCCAGCCTGTCGTTTCTTCCGATCCTGGCGGATCCCATCCTTCATTGTAGGTCACCTTGGTACTCATCTTCCAGTTTGCGGGTGTCATAAGATCCGCATTCTCGGCGGCCGAAATCACAAACGCGCGATATCCACGCGTCCAGTTATAACGGGTATCCAGTCCTTCAAATGCACGATACAAACGGCCATTATGCTTAACAACAGGTGTTGGTGCACCGTGGTAGCGTACCGGCTGACCGGGAATATCTGTATCGAACAACGTTACCGGTGCGCTCCATGTCGCGCCCAAATCGGTAGACCGACAAAGGACAATGGTACGCGCAGTAACGCCTGTCCCCGCATTGGTCCCTAAAAAATAGATATTGCCCCCCTGTTCAAAAAGATTGGCCCAAAATAACCCCACAATGTCCGTGATGTGCGTCCAGCTATGACCATTATCGGTAGACCGGTATACACCCGTGGTATTCGAGGTCGGTCCATTGTAATCATGCGACGCTAAAATATCGCCATTCGCTAACCGCAGGAGACTGGGGCTCCCCAGAAAAGTTCCCGTTTCGGCAGCTTGGTATTTCACTTCGCTAATCCATAACGAATCAGCCTCTAGGCTATCCGCTTTCATCATGAGCTGCTCGCGCTCCATCATCAAACTCTCGCAGGATTGGAGAAGAAAGGCGAACAGAAAAGTGCTAAAAAAAAGTTTGATCTTCATACGTTTTAAATATTATATAAATCCGTGTCAAGGTGTCCCTATGGACATACCTTAATATTTTTAAACAGATAAAACCGTCCGTCTTCACCCCCTACCAGTAGCTCTTCTAAGGCGCCATCTTGGGTCACGATCGGACTAACCCAACAGCCGTGCCGGTCCATGTTTATGGCGCGATCGCCATCATGGCACAGTGCCTTCGGCCGATCAAACACGGGACGCTCATTGGTTCCCACGTTACGCATCACGTATGCTGTCGCGTAAGGCTTTGCTTCGGCCACCGCTCTGGACTGAGAGAGATGTATCCCCTGTCCAAATAAGATATCCCAATTACCGTCTTGATCAAAATCACAGATCGACAACGTCGCACGCCCCTCGTGCCCTGCCTCACCGACGATCTTAATCGGAACATCATCTTGCCACCTCAAAATTTCTTCGTCCACCAAGCAGCCAACATCCCCACCCGTACGCCCGTAGCGGCACAATAGACCTTGGCTATTAATCGCTATTAATGGCATTAGTTTTTCTTTTGCAGGCAGATACATAGACGGGATCGCTACTGGTTTACTACGCCATGCCCCTTTAAAAGAGTGATCCCCATATCGTAAGGCTTGTATTGGCGCAAGCTTAGGCTCCCGGGCGCTACCGATATTTTGATACCATTGGTACTGGCCCGTCACATCATTACAGACTATATCCAACAAGCCATCTCCATCCCAATCCACGACCAAGGGTTGTACATATCCCCATCGACGCTCATTAGGTCCTTGTATCGACCCCTGTTCTCCCGCTTGATGTTGTATAATGCGATGGCCCGCTTCCAACTTTACCGCCGGTTCCCATAGGGGTGCAGAGGCCGTCCCGCTGTTACGGAAAAACCAGATAAATCCGGAGGAATCTCCTCCAATAATATCAGCTACGCCATCTCCATCCCAATCCACCCATTGCACGGCAGCCAATGTCTGTATATGCAGGTCACCGCCCTTCATCTTCACGGGACGGATGTCCCATTCCTTTTTACCCGCGTGGTAGTAATACTCGACCAGTATGCCTGGATTGCCTCCCAGAATAAATCCATACCGCCCTTTTTGATCGGGATAGAGCGGTCGAGTAGACGTCGCATAGGCTCCACTATAAATTTCCTGCGTAATGGGTGGAATCCCTTTGGGCAATTTTTTTTCGAAAAGATGCAATACCCCATCAATAATACCGGTATCATACAAACTCATGCGATCAATCCCCCAAGTCAGCAACAATTGCTGCTCTTTGCCAGACGAAAGTTCGGCTTCATAGATTTTAGAAGGGCTCTGATAAAACTCTAGTGTAAAGGGTTCGCCGTTCAGTTGAACCTTTTTATAGGTTCCAAAATGCCATTTCTTAAGTTGGATCGCCTCCGCATAGCTCAGCTGTGCCTTATTTTTATCCCCCAACCAAGCTCCTTTTTCATCGAAACCTTTCCCAAATCCTATCGATGGATTGGGCGGATACACCCAGGGATTACTTTTCCCGGGCCAGTATGATTTATCTTCATTGACATACGAGTACTTCACTAAAAATGTACCCTCACGGTTACTTACAATAGTAAAATCACCTCCTATCAACGGCTCGCTACCTATAAGGATCGGGTTCGCCGTTTTAACGTTCAAATTGTCCTCATTTTCAAATTCCACCTGCCACCATTGCTTCTTAGCGATATCCATAAAGAAATAGTACACCTTGTTCTGGATAACAATAGACCGCGCCAAACTATATGTTGTACTGAGTTCATCCACACGCTCAGGCCGACCATAAATTAAGGATCCATCCTCGGCCCTTCCTAAAAACTTGCTCCGATAGAAACCATTGCCCAATAAAGCGATATGCACCAAGAGATCCCCATTTCCTAATACAACGGGCTTGATATCCAAACCGAATCCAAAATCTGTAACCGTATCCTGCGGATAACGCAGTGGCGCTACCTGCTGTTGTGCGTATGTGTCGGTCAGCATCAAAACGACCAGACACAGCGCATAAATTAGAGCTTTCTTCATAACGTACATTAGGGTTCAACAGTAACCTGTACTTTACGAAGTATCTCGCTCCGACCATCTTTATTGGCATTCGTTGCTATAAAGACGACCTCATAAGTACCCGGCTTCTTGTATATGTAACTATAGGACCGAATTGGCTTATCGATATACGCTTTGACCGCTACGCCAGGATTATGCCCGAGGTTGGTATCCGTAATCACAAATGGATTACTCACGCACCACATCTCATAGGTCCCCGTGGTGGTAAGTGGCCCCCGCATCGTAACTGCGGAGGAACTCGCGGACAAGTCGAATGCGTTGGCCATCCATGCTGCAATGCCTCCTTCATACACCGGTTTCCAACCCGCATTGGCCTGCGTCATCAACACGGTCGTTCCCAAAGGTGTAACCGCGCTAAGGGTCAATGCTTGAAACCGCCAGATGGCCGACTTTCCATTCTCCATTGTATTGGGACGGTTGGTATACCGAAAGGCAATGTAATTACGTTTATTCTTTGTGATATGTTCCGCAATATTGTGGACGCCGGCGGCAATATAGGGGTTGGTACTGCTACAATTCAAGGGGCTCCATGCATACTTTGCAGTCAGATCGACCCATTTAGCCTGTTTTATTTTGTCCAACTGATCTTCCGCCGCCACCCCAGTAAGATCGAGATCACTACTGATCAATACATGAAATTGGTCGGACTGACAGAATGGGGCGGTACCGCCCTGTCCGCGCACCTGGTTCTGAAAACTAAGGTTTAGTTTTTCCAGTGCTATAATGCTATCCTTATCTGCGTAATGGTAATCGTTACCAAATTCGCCCGAGTAAAAAGTAATGATATTGGCATCGCCAACAAAATCAAACTGTATGGGTTGGCCTACCTTGGCGGTAGACTGTAGCACCTGTACATCAAAATCAGGCGCTAACGTCTTTAATTCCTTGCTACAGGAGCCCCCCATCAGAACGGCTAAAAAAAGAAGGACGTATCTATATGTATTCATCATGAACGATATTATATATTTCATATTTTAACTGCATTTACCAGCCGGGATTTTGCTCCAGCTTTGGGTTAACCCCCATTTCATAGGATGGTATAGGCCAGATTACATCGCGCTCTCTGGCATTATTATAATAATTGTACATCGAGGTATACAGCGTATTGGTTCCGGTGGGAACCTCGGAGAGGCGGTCCTTCATCTTTTCATAGAAATCCCCCCAACGGATCAGGTCATTCTTACGGAGGGCTTCAAAACACAACTCCCGTGCTCTTTCGTTTTTGATCTCGCTGCGCAACTGTTCCGAGGAAAGCCCAGTCAGATCCACCGAAACATTACCGCCCTCCACATCAATACCTTTGGCACGCCGCCGCACTTTGTTCAGGTAAGGCAGTGCATGGGTGGCCGAATTTTCGGATTCATTAATCCCTTCTGCTGCCATCAACAAGACATCGGCATACCGCACCAACGGAAAGTTCTGTGGCGTCTGCGTATTGGTCTTCGGTAGAACCAGTTCATTTTCTCTTCTGAATTTACCGCAGAACCGTTCGATCAGCAAGCTGGTCGGCGGAAATGACTCTTTGCCTGCCGTACCATAGCGATACGGGGCAATAGCCCAATCACGTCGCTTGTCGTCGGCATCATAGAGCCTGTACAGCCACGGATGTGGCCGAACCATCCCTTGCGAAAACCCAAAGCCCAAGGTTCCTGTAGCCGAATAGGCGATGCCGTTGTTGATGCCTACACTGCCTCCCGTAACATTATAAACACCCGTACCGTTGCCCCAGAACTCCACCTCCCAAATGCTCTCCTTACTGTCGTATTTGTCTTGTGCATAATTGACAAAGACCTCTTCATACGAAGGATTCAAGCGGTGAAACCCTAAGTCAATAACTTTTTTTGCCCATTGGGCAGCCGTTGCATACCGTTCCTTTTCTGCTAATGGATAACCAGCCATATACAAATTCACCCGCGCTAAGACAGCCCATACGGCAGATTTGCTCACCCGCCCGGCCGACTCCACGGTGTTTATATCCTTCACCATCGTTTCCGCTTGCTCCATATCGGATAACACCTGGGCATATACTTCTTTAATATTCGTTCTCTTCAGTTGCAAAACTTCATTTTCGCTGGATACCGGTGGATCCAACGGCATAGGGACACCTCCAAATCGGCTTACCAAGAGGAAATAGTAATACCCTCGCAAGAAAAGAGCCTGCCCCTTTATCTCTTTCCGTTTTTCTTCACTCACCTGTGGCCCCGCCTGATCCATATTCTTCAAGAGACTATTGGCTCTACTCACCCCTCTATACAATGCCCGCCAGTGGTTGAGCAGCTTATCGTCGGTGGTATTGACAACATAATAGCCAATCGTACCATTGTCGGTCGGAAAATGCATAAACCCTTCGTCTGCTTCCAGCCCCATACGTCCCAATAGGGAGTTGCCGTAGACAAATGTTTCGGCCAAAACAGCATAGACCCCACGCAGCGCAATATCCAACTGCTCTTCGGTCTTATAATAACTCTCCGTGGAGACTACATATTTATCCGGTTTTACCTCGAGAAAGTTATTGCAAGCGCTCAAACTTTGCAGGATAACCAAAGCGGCAACAATGGGCCCGCGTACTAATATCTTCTTTAACATGTTCCTTGTTTTAATCGTTTAAAAACTAGCTTTAACTCCGGCTGTCACGGTCAGACTTCTCGGATACGACGAGTAGTCAAATCCCGGGGTAAGGTTGGAATGGCGAACCGAGACCTCGGGATCATACCCGCTATATTTCGTCCAAGTGATCAGGTTCTGCCCGGCGGTATACACTTCCAAACCTTTTAACTTGCCTCTAAGGCGCTTAGGAAAGGTATAAGACAGCTGCACTGTCTTCAGCCGCAGGTAAGAACCATCTTCGATAATCTTGGTAGAATACCGCCCCTTAGGACCAAAACCGCCCACCCGGAAATTCTCATCTGTCGGATTCTCCGGTGTCCAGCGATCTTCATAGGAAGCAAACTGGTTCAGCCCTATTCTATTTCCCATATTCCCTTCAAAAGCTAGCCTATTCGCGTTAATGATGTCATTTCCATAGTTCCACTGAAACAATACGCCCAGGCTGATTCCTTTGTAGGTAAAATTATTCTGAAGCCCGCCGATATGTCTGGGCAGAGCACGACCGATCTCCACCATATCTTTCTCATTGACGGTACCATCTCTGTTGTAATCGACATATTTGATATCCCCGGGTTGTACGCTTGCATTTCCATTATTGGGAACGCCCGCTTTCAGGACATAGGTGGATCCCACTCTATCAAAATCCTCTACTTGATAATTCCCGTCCCACACATATCCATAGATCGTGGAGGCCGGCCCACCGACCTTACCGATATAAGAGAATGATCCGTTATAGTCTCCCGTAAAGTTGACCCAAGAAAGAATATTAGATTGCCCATCAGAAAGCTTCATAATTGTATTTTCATTGAAGCTTATATTGAACGCCGTTTCCCACGAAAAGTTCTTGTTGCGAATGTTGGTTGACCGTATCGCAACTTCCACGCCCCTATTCCGTACTTCGCCGACATTCTTGTATACATTGCCAAAACCGGTCGCCAAGGGTATATTGGCATTGAGCAGGAGGTCCGTCGTATTCTTTTGATACACGTCTATAGTAAGATCTATCCTATTTTTCAGCAGCGTCATATCGTAGCCAATATCCCACTGCGCTGTACTTTCCCATCTTAAGTCCGCATTGCCCATCCCACTTAGAACCGCAGCATAATAAGGCAGCTGATTCCCAAAAGAATAATAATCCGTAATATCCAATGTCTGAAAACGTACAAAGTCATTGATCCTATTGTTACCGGTCACCCCATAGCTTACGCGCAACTTAGCATCGTTGATCCAAGAAACAGCCTTCAGGAAGTCTTCCTTGCCCAACTGCCAGGCAAACGCTGCAGACGGGAAAACGCCCCAACGATTTGCTTTGGAAAACTTCGAAGACCCATCGGCCCGAATCGAACCCGTTAAAAGATATTTAGATTTGTAATTGTAATTAACGCGCGCCAAAAAAGAAGCTAAGGTATTGGAGCTGAGAATTGATTTTACATTTTTTGGGATACCATAATCCAGCGCCCGGAGCCCCAAATGTTCATTCGTGATTCGATCCGTCTCAAATCCATAATTCTCTAGGGAGGTTCCTTGCAGCGTAAAAGCGCCCGTTACATCAAAATAATGCTGTGGGTTGAGCCTCTTTTTATACGTCAAGCGGTTTTCGTTAACCCAACTGTTCAACTCTATATCGCCATAGCTGCCGTTCGCCCCATTGGGATTCCAATTGGATGTAAACCCTTTATAGGTTTGCGAATTGTATAGGGCCTGACTTTTCGTAAAGCGCTGTGTATATCCCCCCCGTACATTAAAATTCAAGTCTTTAGTAATATTGTAATCCAGCGCAGCACTGACAAAAAGGTCAGACTTGTTTTCCTCCCTTATTTCATTTTTTGTGGAGATCAATGGGTTCATCAGAAAAATAGCAAACTCATCCTCCGGATCGATCAACTCATTCACCAGATCGACGTCATTGGCAACCGGTCTGTATCCCAGCATCCGATACATTAAGTAGGAAGCATAGGCGTTACTACTGGATTTCATCTCGGAGGCCAATGTCCCGTAGTTTTTATCCTTCGCGTAATTAATCTGGAGGCTTGTTTTTATTTTACTGCTTATGTTTTGTTCCATATTGGCCCGAAACTGCATCCGATCAAAACCGGAGTTCAAGATTACACCATCCTGCTTGAGGTGAGAAGCCGAAAAGGCATATTTCGTATGCGTACTTGCGCCGCGTACCGATAGCATGTTGTTGAGCATAGGCGCATCTCGAAAAAGGAGCGACTGCCAATCAATTGCAGGTGCAGATCTATAGTCTTCTACGGTCATGCCCGCTTTATCCAGGTATAAACTCTTCGCTCCTTCCGGACTTAACTCCAATTGGTATTTGACAAAGGCATAGGGGCTCATCATCTCCATCCGTCGGATAGGAGACTGTATCCCGTAATAACCTTGATAGGTAATCTCGGGCGTTCCGAGCTTCCCTTTTTTCGTTTCAATAATAATAACACCGTTGGCACCCCGCGAGCCATAAATGGCCGAAGCCGAAGCATCCTTTAGAATATTGATGGATTCAACATCGGCAGGATTCAAAGACGATAACGAAAAATCTTCCATGGGAAAGCCATCCACCACATACAGCGGGGCATTGCTCTGTGTCAATGAATTACCACCGCGGATGGTAATTTCGGAGGAACTTCCGGGCTGTGCGTCATAGCTATTAACCTGCACACCAGCCACCCGTCCTGCTAACGCCTGATCTAAAGTCGCTACCGGAGCTTGATTAAGCTCTTCCATCTTCACTTGACTAACAGCGCCTGTCAGATCGCTTTTGTGCACCGTGCCATACCCCACATTGACGACAACCTCTTCCAATTTCTGGTAGGAAGGGATCATCCGCACCGAATAGGAATCACGCGTATCGATTTCCAAGCGCTGTGGCTCGTAGCCCAACATATTAAAAGTCAGATAACTGTCCTCCCCCACACCGATATTAAAATTCCCTTGTGCATCCGAAACAATGCTGGTACCCGATGCAGAGGTTCTAATCGTTACATTCGGTAAGGCGGCTCCCTTTTCATCCGTCACGATTCCTTTTAGCGTGCGAGCCGGTTTACCCGACTGATCGGCTGCCTTTTTCTTAATAATCACCGTGTTGTCTTGGATCACATAATTGACCGGCAATCCGCTCAGCACCTTGGTAAGAACTTGGTCTAAAGTAGCACGTTCAAATTTAGCGGTAACAAGCTTGTTCGCATTAAAATCTGTCGATGAGTACATGAATTTTATGCCTGCCGACTGGTGCAATTCCTTAAAAACATCTTTGATGCTTTTATTTTGAAATTCCATTTGAATAGCTTGCTGAGCATCTACCGTGGCGATAGAAATAAATAGTGTAAAAATACCGGTGAGAAAGAGCTTTCGTAGGCGTGTTCTTTCCTTCCCTTTAGTGGGAGAATTAATTCGTGTTTTATACATTTGTAGTGTTTAAATTGGTAAGAATTTAAATGGGTTATTCCTAACCGATCGGATAGGGATGTTCGTAGCATCCCTATCTATTTAAAAGTTTATGGTTTATCAACTGGCATTACATACGTCTTTCCTCCTTTTTCAACAAGTCTTATATTATTGGTCAACTCAATGAGCTTAAATACTTCGTTAACATCTTTGTAGCGGGTAATAATCCCCGAGTATTTTTGGCTTTGCACCGCTGGGGAGACAGTAATGGATACCCCGTACCATTGCGCTAGCTCCGCCATCACATCCGCCAGTCCCTCTTCTTCAAATGAGAAAAGTCCGTTCCGCCAAGCTTCAATTTTATGCAATTGGGATGCCGCGGAAACCGAAATGTGGGAATCACCTTTAGAAACAGCCGCTCTTTGCCCCGGCTGGAGTACCGTGGAGCTGGCAAATTTTTGATGCTGGAGTTTCACCTTACCCTCGAGTAAAACAACCTCCTGCTTATCATTTAGCTTCGCATCGACCAAGAAAGAAGTTCCTAAAACCTGTATTTGCTGCAAAGTTGTATGCACCATAAAAGGAACGGCTTTGCCATTCCTCCGTAGGGATTTAACCTTAAAATAAACTACTCCTTCTGCCTGCACTATACGATCCCCCTGACCAAAATCAGGGTCGACCACCACCTCGGCAGACTGGTTTAGCCACAATTGGGTACCATCAGATAATTGAATAGCCAAGGCCTCCCGGTTCGGGTTTTTAAGATGAAGGGGCTTATTGGTTACGGTTAGCGTTGCTGCATTAATGACAACGACTTTTTGTTCGTCTCTTTGTTCGACCGAGATTCCCTCAGGAAGTGCATCCGCCAAGTTGTAGGAAGCTCCATCTTTCACAATATGCAGTGCGGTTACACCAGCAGATGCTTCCCCCTGTTTTTTTACCAGGACAACAGCGTCATCACGATCCCCTAAAAAATAGATACCACCACAAACGAGCATCGCGATAAAAACAGCGGCTACCGTTCGGATAAAGACAGTAAAGCGAGGAGGGCTATACGTCGATGAAGTATCCAGTTGGTTATTGATTTGCTTTTTGAGCACCTGCCCCATCTCCGGATCTATATCGACCTTACTTTCATAATGGCTTAGATTATGATAGAACTTATCTACAAACTCCTGTTCGGAATCTGTCGCCTTTCCACGCATATAACGGGAAAAAATAGCATGCAGTTTTTTCTTTAACGATGAATTCTTCGACATAAAATAGACATTAGGTTTATACGTGTCTATCTATATGTCGAAGAAAAGGTATTAAACTCCCAAAAAAAGAGTAAATATTTTTTTTAAGAGACCTCTGAGTTCCGTTTTAGCGTGTAGCAGTTGATTTTGAACGGTTTTAGGGGAGATATGAAGGATCTCACTAATTTCAGCAGTTGATAAACCCTGTTCTAATTTCAATTTAAATATCTCTTTCCTCTTATGGGGCAACTGTTCAAGCCAACAGGCAATAATAGCCTGTAACTCGTTTGCTGCAAATGAAGAATCCGCATACTCACTTCCTGCGATGATTTCTACAAAATCTTCAATCACCTCAAAGGTATATTTGTTCGCCCTAAAGAAGTCTATTACCTTATACTTTATGGCATTATGCAGATACGCTTGTACGTTTCTGATCTCCCGTATGTTTCTTTTATTCCATATATCAATGTAGACCTCTTGTAAAATATCAAGGCTCATGCTTTCATCCCCTATACGTGCACAGGTTTTGGTGTACAGATCTTTCCACGTTTGATCATACAGGACATCAAAAGCTCTTCGATCATCTCTTTGCACCAAAAGATAAAGTTCTTCCAAAGATATAGGAGCAAAAGCGTTAGGCATGGGTATAATTAGTCTTGCAATGAAACGTCAAATAAAGATATTTTTACGAGATTAACCTAAATTATTTTTCTAAAGCACACGACGCATTTAATTTCCTTTGACGATCGATCTGAAATTCTCCACACTTTTCTTAACATCCGCCATGTTATTATCCCAATTGTACTCGTATTCTGCAGCAATCATTCCTTTGAAATGCTGTCTTTTTAACTCCGCAATTACACCGGGAACATTGTTAACCCCCGTTCCCCAATGCACATCATGCGCTTTCTTATTCCCTTTCTCATTTAAGTCCTTAAAATGTAGGTGATAAATCCTGCCTTCCAGCTTTTTCAAACAAGCGACTGGATCTAATCCCGACCGGACCCAATGCCCAATATCGGCCGCAGCCCCCATCCGTTTGCTCCGTCCATTTATACTGGCCAAAACAATCTCTGGACTCCAGTAGTAGGAAGGGTCAGGATGATTATGGATCGCCGCCCGTATATCATAGCGATCACATAGGGCCGAAATATGATCCAACAAACGCGCTTCCGGTTCACAGGTTATCGTTTTGACCCCCATACTTTTAGCAAAGGCAAACACTTTTTCCCAATCGCTGTCCTCCTTAGTCTTGATCACACCATAGGCTTCCAAAACTATATTTTTTTTCTTCAGCATTTGCTTGATGTATTTTTTACTGTCCTCGGACATATTATAATCCATTTTTTCTTCGATGCCACCCCCTATAACCTGCTGTGGATACGCCTCTACATAACGAAGTCCAGCACTATCTATCTTCTCCAATGCTTCCGTAAACGTGAATCGATTAAAGGTATAGGCCTGCGCTCCCAGGTGCCAGCCCCATGCGGCTTCTGGATGTGTTACAGCCTGTCGATTACCCTCGGGCTTGGTTGTACTACAGCCGATTATAAAAACAGTGACGAGAATCAAGAGTAGATTGTTTTTTTTCATTTCGCTTATTTATTTGATATATGTTTAATACTGTAACAGGATGACATTCGAGACATCTTACGGTATTATAATTGGTCATTCCTTCTTGATCACTAAATTATAAGAGTTGGTTATTTGAGGTCTTTAACATTTTATCCAAAATGCTTAAGATATTATCATTTTGGAGGGGACGCGAAAAAAACAAGGTTTTTTACAAAGAAAGCATGGTATTCTTATAATGTTATTGTTTATTTGTAGGTACCATCATGTCCCATGACACGTGATTACCCATGCAGCAAGACGATTCCAATACGGACCAGCAACTTTTCGAATTACTGAAGACCTCCGATAAGGCCGCCTTCATGGCTATCTATAATCGCTACCGTGAACCGCTCTATCTTTTTGCTTGCAACCTGGTCAAAAATGAAGACCTTGCTGCCGACTTGGTGCAAGATATCATGCTACGGCTGTGGGAAAAGAGAGAAACAACGGCACTGCACTCCACCCTCGAGTCTTACCTGTTCAGCGCTATCCGTTATCGCTTTTTCGATTGGATAGACCGCCAAAAGGTGCGACAAGATTACATCGACCGCTTTCAGACATTCCTGGATCAATCGCACTGGCAAACCGACAATGCGATTGCCGAGCGCGAAGTGATGCAGATCGTAAATGATCAAATCGACAAGCTGCCGCAAAAGATGCGTATCGTATTTTTAATGCACTACAAGGACCATCTTAACGCCGATGAGATTGCCGATCAACTGCAGATATCCAAAAAAACAGTACAGAACCAAATCAACAATGCCAACCAGCAGCTACGCAAACAATTGGGTAAGCTTTACTGGTTTCTCTTCCTTTTTTAATTTTTTTTATTTTTTTTTCTGGGATAATCACCTGCTGAACCTACATGTTATGTAGAAGGCCAAGTTATTGATCGTATGAAACAGAAATATGATGCTGCAGCACTAATACGCAAGTACCACAACGGTACGGCGACCGATCACGAGCGGTGGTTGGTAGAAAGCTTTATGTTGATCGAACAGGAAGACGAACATTTTCTTCCTGATGAAGCGCGTATGGCCCAGCATCTGGCCAAGATTGAGCGAAATCTAGCGCAGCATATCGCATTAGAGACGGCAGCAAAAACGACCACAGCTTCCCCCGTTCGCTGGCTACAATCTCCTTGGCTTCGCATCGCTGCACTATTGATTGTCTGCACGGGTATTGCCTTCCTCGTGTTCATGCGTCAGGAATCCCAAACACCTTCGGCATCCGCTCCGTCTCTGGCAACGGCATCCACCCTTATCACACCGGGCGGCAACAAAGCCTACCTGCAAACCGCCGACGGCCAAGCGATCGACCTCAACGACACGCAAAATACGATTCATGTGGGCGATAAGGTATCGTATGGCGATGGCACCGTTGTTTGGAGTCCCCAAACGGCCATAAACCAGCAAGCCCTCAACGCCCTGCATACCCCCAAAGGCGGTAACTACACCATTGTACTTAGTGATGGCTCCCGGGTGACCCTGAATGCATCGAGCACCCTGCGGTATCCCAACCATTTCAGTGCCAACGAAAGAACCGTTGAGCTCCATGGTGAAGCCTTCTTCGAAGTGCGTGCCAGCCGCCAGAACGGGAAAAAGATTCCCTTTATCGTAAAGACAAAATCACATCAGATCGAAGTCACCGGAACAGCGTTCAATGTAAAAAGCTATGAGGACGAGAAGCAAGCCAAGACCACCCTCATTCATGGACGTGTCCAAGTACGCTTACCACAAGGAGGGGCTATCCACCCGTTGCTACCCGGACAGGAAGCCCGCATCCATAACAGCGACATCCATATTGCAGCCATCGATACTGCCGCTGCGCTCGACTGGAAAAATGGGTTGATCTACTTCAATGACGAAAGCTTGGTTACCATCATGAAAAAAATCGAACGGTGGTACGATATCGATGTCGAGTTCAAGAATGTTGACCCCAACATACGTTTTGGCGGTTCGGTATCAAAATATAAAAACCTATCGGATGTATTGCGCCGCTTAGAACTGACGGGCGATGTTACGTTTATAACCAAAGGAAGGAGGGTCATCGTGACGAAATAGTACCAACCAAGAAAAACATAAAACCGGAAGTGCGACCAACACCTCCGGCAACATGTTCTGATTAACCTAATTCATAATGTATTACCGGTTTATAGGCGACTGTGTCTACCAAACATCGTTGTCGCACTATAGATCAAAACACCTAACAAATGTATAAAAATTTGCGCACACTAATTTTTCTTAGGATCGTGAAAACAATCACTTTACTTCTCACTGTGTTCCTCTGCCAAGTCAGTGCCCATAGCATTGGCCAGCAGGTCAGTCTACAGAAAGACCGCATCAACTACAAGCAGTTTTTCACGGCTGTCCAACAACAGACAGGCTACCGCGTCGTGTATAATTCGGCGTTGCTCGAAAACACATCCCCTTTCCGGGTCAACCTCAAGAACGAGGCGTTACCGGCTGCCCTTACCCAAGTACTGGAGCCACAGGGCATCACCTTCGTCTTGGAAGGCAAGGAGATTATTTTAACAAAATTACCACAGCGTCCCCCCATCGAAAAGGTGCAACATAGCATCACGGGTAGTGTTACCGATAGCGTGGGGGCTCCCTTGGTGGGCGCCACGATCCGTGTCAAAGGAACCGAACTAATCACGCGTACCGATTCGCAGGGACGCTTCACGATTACCTCCGACAGGAGCACCGTCACCCTACTGATCAGCATGGTCGGTTTCCAGCTGCGCGAGGTTTCCGCCAGCACGGCAGGCAACAACCGTTATGTCCTTCAGCAATTCGTCACCCTGATGGACGAAACCGTTATCATCGGATATGGAACGCGCAAACGGAGCTTGTTGACCGGTTCGGTAGGTCGTGTCTCGGAGCTAAAGGCGGAAGAGAATATGGTAAGCAACCCCATTTCGGCACTCCAAGGAAGAATCGCCGGTCTGCAGGTACAAAATACCAGCTCCACCCCGGGTTCTATTCCGAACTTTGTGGTTCGCGGCGTACAAACCACGCAGGGAGCAATTGGAGGTACGGGAGCCAATCCACTTATTGTGGTCGACGGTTTGGTGATCGATGCGATTGGCACACCGATGTCGCCGACATCCACCAATGCCAACTACAGTTTGGCAAACCTCAACCCGCAAGATATCGCTTCGGTTGAGGTATTGAAAGATGCGGCCTCTTCTGCCATTTATGGTGCTCGTGGTGCACAAGGTGTAATCCTGATCACGACCAAACAAGGGCAGCTAAACAGCAAACCTACCATCGCCCTCAACAGTTATTACGGGGTTACGAAGACCGAATTTGGATACCGTCCCCTGAACAGCGGTGGATATCAATCGATGTTCAATGAAGCCCGAAAGAACCGAATCAGTGATATCGAGCGCCAGCTTCTTGCGGGCAACCTCACGCCGGGACAGATTGCCAACCTGAACACCGAAAAAGGACAATTGAACGGACAGATCAATAGCCTCCAAATGGGCGATGGCGATACGAACTGGATCGAGCAGCTGGCGCCCAACCATGCCGGCACCTACAACCTACAAGCCAGCATCAGCGGTGGAACCGCCAAAAGTGGTTACTACGTTTCCTTTGGTAAATTTGGAGAGGACAATTCCATCGGAAAAGGTCGTTTTGGGCGTAACAGTGGCAAGCTATCCTTAATTCAACAGCTGTACCCTTGGCTCGACCTGCAAGCAAACATCCAGATCTCCAACTCCGTATCCAACAATATATACAGCGATATGTACGGCGCCCTCCAAGCGCGCCCGGATACGCCCCTAGAGATCAAGACGAACAGCGACGGGAGCTATGGCTACTGGTTTGGTGCACAGCCCCACCCTTTTGCCTCTCGGGATGGGTATCGCCCCAAAGCGTCCACCTGGAACTACGTCGGTAACTTCTCCGCCAAAGCGAAGCTTACCGAAAATCTTTCCTTCCGTACTAGCCTTGCAGCCTCGCAAAGCCAGATCGAAGACGTGGAGTTTTTCACCCCGTTTTCTTACGAAGGTCAATTTAGCGCCGGACATTACAAATCCGTACAGAACAAAGGGATACGCTATACCTTCAACAACTTGCTGACCTACAACGTAAACTATGACCTTCTGCAGGGCGATGTGGTGTTGGGGCAAGAATTTATGGACAACAGCTACGGCACGCGAGGATCTGTTCTGGAGGGTTTTCCGGTGAGTGAAAGCCTATGGGCACCGGGAAATGCCTCTCGCTTTAACAACAACTACACCTACCTCAATCGCGATTACCAGGAAAATTCTTCGTCTTACTTCCTGCGTACCAACTTGAGTTGGAATGGTCGTTACCTGCTGAGTGCATCCCTACGCCGTGACGGTTCGAGTAAACTGAAAAACTTCCGCTACGCGTGGTTTCCTGCCGTCTCTGCCGGGTATATCTTAAGCAAAGAATCTTTTGTACAGTCGCAACCGTGGATCGACTTCTTGAAAGTACGGGGAAGCTATGGTATTACCGGAAACATCCGCCCATTGGGTCTTTTCGATGTATCCAGCTTAGCCGGTATCCAAACCTACCTCAACCAACCGGCCCTCCAGTTGAATACCACGTTGGGTAATCCAGACCTGCAATGGGAACGCACCAAGCAGTATGATATTGGGTTGGACGGTACCTTCTGGAAAGATCGGATCCAGCTGACGGCCGAGTTTTATGTGAAACAGACCGACGACCTCATTACGAGCATCCAGATACCGATGTCCAGCGGGGGCTTTATGTCGCAACGCGCCAACTTGGGCGGTATGCGCAACCGTGGTCTCGACCTATCGCTATCGGTCGGCAACTCGTCGGCACAGCAGGGACCGTGGAAGTGGCGCGTGGGTACCGACCTGAACATCAACCGCAATAAGGTAACCGAGCTGCGCGATAACAGAATCGCTTATGGCGGCTATGCTGCGGGCGGACCGATGGGCTTTATTCAGGTCGGCAGACCGGTGGGGCTGCTGCAACTGTATAATGCGATCGGTATCGATCAACAAACGGGGGATGCTATTTATGAGGATGTTAACCAGGATGGTCTGATCAACCAAGAGGATATGGTGTATATTTCGACCGCGCAACCGAAAATATCGGGTGGCTTCCATGGGAACCTCTCCTACAAGAAACTATCGTTATCCAGCTTATTTGTATTCTCGGCGGGCAGTAAAATCTATAACTTCAGCGAGCAGGAAGCCCGTCAATATGGCTTTGACGACTATACGGGCGTCATGGTCAATAAACCAGAGTGGGTGCTCGACCGTTGGACTGCACCGGGTTCCGATAGCCGTTATCCAAGAGCTGTGGTGGGACCACATGGAGCTGGGATGACGACCGACTGGAATACGCGTGTATCAACCCTATATCTATATAATGCGTCCTATGTACGCTTGAAAAACTTAACCCTAGCTTACGATCTGACATCGACAAAGTTGAAAAACGCAGGGATCGGATCGTGCCGTGTGTATGTAGCGGGGCAGAATCTCTTTATCATAAAGGATAAAAGCCTGAATTCCAACGACCCCGAACAAGCGATGGGCAGCGGATGGCAGCAGGCTATCGCGCCTATGCCGCGCGTCTATTCCCTAGGTTTCGATATCACTTTTTAATCTATTCCAATGAGCATCATGAAAATCATATATAAAATACAGTACAGCATCGCTTCTCTATTGCTTGTGGCCTGCCTGCTAAGCTGCGACAAGTCCTTGGATAAACCGGTGCCCGATACCTCTATTCCATTGGAGAAGGTACAACCAGGCGACTTACCCTTGTTGCTGCGCGGTGCCTATCGCCCGTTGGGCATCTATTACCAACCGTATCCGGTGTGGGATATCTATAGCGATGATATCACATCGATCCAAGGATCTTCGCCTGCACAATTTAATCCACGTTCCTATGACGACTGTAACCCGAATGTGCAGGATGGCTTTGGCAACGGCCGATTATACAACAGTGCCTATACCGCGATTGGTAATGCCAACTTTATTATCAACTATATCCGCACCAAAGGGCTGACGGACTACAACAGCATCTTGGGCGAAGCCTTAACCATCCGTGCGTACAACTATTACCGCTTGGCAGAAGCCTACGGTGGCGTTATCCTGACCTTGGACCTGGAGACCGATATCAGTGTCATCCGCCGTGATAAGAACACCGAGGAGGAAGTTTACGCACATATCACCAAGGACCTAACGGATGCCATTCCACTGTTGGGTGATTTTAAGAGCGCCGACAATGTGAGCAAACCGGCTGCCCAGCTGCTGCTTGCTCGTACGTACTTACACTTGGGAAAAAACAAGGAAGCTTATGACCTATCGGAAGAGGTGATCAAAAGTGGAAAAAACAAGCTGAGCGAGGGCGACTTTGGCGATAACTTTCGCTATGCCAGCAAAAGCTCAGAAATGCTGTGGCGACTTTCCGAGCCCATTACCGGATACGAGCGCGGTGGACTCTATACCATGTATTCGCCCCCTCCTCCTTTCCGCGGTGCTGGCATCGGGTTAACTTGGGTAGACCCGACATTGGCGCAGTCTTACGAACCAGGCGACATCCGGGCTTCTTTACTCCTAAAGAGGCATAACAACACGATTGGGGAAGCGGTGACTTACCTGTTGAAATTCTCGACCGATACGTTGCAACCGTCCTCCAATGCGTTTATTGTGTATCCTATAGCACGTATCAGCGAGGCTTACCTTATTTCTGCGGAAGCCGCTGCCCGTCAAGGACAGGTTGTCGTGACCCGCTATAACGAGCTCCGCAAGGCGCGCGGCAGCAGCCAAAAGCTGGCGACTGCATTTGCCAATACCACGGCATTCCTGGCGGAGATCGAAGCGGAACGCCGTCGAGAACTTGTGGGCGAAGGTCGACGCTGGCAAGATATGAAGCGTTTTGGGAAAGCGATTCCGTATCTGCAAAGTAAAGGTCAAGATGCTACACGGTTGTTCCTCCCGTTCAATAGCACGGAGCTGCTGCGCAATATCAAACTCTCCCAAAATAAAGGGTATTAAAAGAAAAATGGAGCTGTATACGGGATACAGCTCCATTTCTTTTTTACGATATTGTATACCTTTAATTGCACCTCGAGTTTTATTGTAACACAATAACTACAGAATGTCTTATTTATTTCGAAAGGCGAAAAAAAAATTCTATTTTTAGTTGATGTAATTCAATTGATAAATTATGAAGATCTAACAATAAAAAGTTATTAATATTAAATAAACATAGCCGTTTTCCTAAACTACTTTCGTACTAAGAAAGAAGAAAACATAAGAAAAATATAACTAAATAAAAATAACTCCAACAAAGGTGAAGTAGGGCGTTTCTATAGGGTAAAAAATGTTGGTCTCGTAATGATACAATGATTGAACGTGAATCTAATGCGATATGTCGTTTTAGGCAGGACAACCCTCCTTCTTCCGAAGTTTCACTAAAAACGAATTCTCCTATTGTAAAACCTGCACGAGAAAATTTACAGTCTTTACAAGAGAAGTTAAGAGATATATTTACAAGGTATCGAGAAATTGATCTGTCATTTGATTATTCCAAAGGATCCGCTAATTATCCATATGTTTTACATGTATCGATATTACCTCCAGGACAAAAAGTGTCAAACGGCATATATGTTGTCATCTGTTTTGATAAACTAGGTAGAGGGGCCCTAGTAGGAGCTGCTAAATCTAAAACTACTCCTCAGAATCTTGACACAATCTTTAGAAAAACTTCAAACAAAGATATTTTACAGATAGATGTTGATGGAAAAAGTTCAAAAACTCATTATAATAATACTTTTGCTAACCCTAAAGAATTTTATTTCAGCTTAGACGATGATGAATCCCTACTTGCTCACATTGCGACATCTTTAGACCTTGTTTTATACAAACTTGGTTTTATTAATGGGGATAAATTGACTCTCCCTTTACAAGTAAAGGGAGAAGGTTTAGACGCCCCTTTTGACTCAAAGAATATCGAAGATGCTCGAAAAAAAATTACCACACAGATTAATGCCAGGCAAGGACAATCTATTTTTAGAAAAGAACTACTAGAGGCTTATGGGGCTAGGTGTGCAATTTCAGGATGTAATATACAATCTCTTTTAGAAGCCGCTCATATATTACCTTATAGAGGAACACACACAAATCATATTCAAAATGGAATCATTTTGAGAGCGGACTTACATACTCTTTTTGATCTTGATTTAATAAAAATTGATCCTTCAACTTATACTGTTTTGTTAGATCATTCTATTAAGAATTCTGAATACAGTATTTATGAAAATAAAAAAATACTACTCCCTAGAATAACAGATTTCCATCCCTGCAAAGAAGCATTAAACTGGCGTCTAATGGAAAACAGGTTATAATCTCACGAATGATATAATCTACAATACATTTTATTTCAAGACATCCTCAATAGTCTACCCAAAGTCGTTAACCAGATTGTACTGTTTTTAGAAACCAGAAAACAGTACAAATAAGAGCCTTTGTTATTTTCTTATAATAGTTTACTTTTACGTTACACAACACTAAATAGTCAATTATATGAACATGCTATTCCTCAACGTGGGCGGATTGGAACTTATTGTCATTCTGCTTCTATCCCTCATTTACATCTACACATTCTATCACGCCATCACGAATCCGAACCTCACAGGCAACCTACGCATTGTATGGATAATCGTTCTTCTGGTGCTTAACGGACTCGGTGTTATCTTATACTGGTTGTTTGGAAAAAACGGTTCAAGGTAAGACCAGCAGCATAGATTTAAATCTCCTTGGTGAAGAAATTTTTAGTTTCCCCTTGCTTTTGTTAATTTGTGCTGATTAAACAGCCAAAGGATCATCCATCATGAGAAACAACACCAAGCTTACCAATGCAAGTATCGAGTCGGCAGGACTACCAAAAGACCCGGCACAGGCTATTGCCGAATATATATGGAACGGCTTTGATGCCCGCGCCAGCAAAATCGCGATAGACTACGACAGCAATGAATTGGGTTATATCCATAAGCTTGAGATTGCCGACAATGGTGAAGGGATGCCGCATGAGGAGCTGACACTGGCCTTCGGAAATTTTTTGGATTCGACCAAACGCCACGCCGTAAAGCGTAGCTCCTATACCCGTGGTAAAAAAGGGAAAGGTCGTTTTTCCTTTTCGCTGTTTGCGACCCATGCCAGCTGGTACACCACCTACAGCGAAGACGGCAAAAACTACACCTACAAGATTGAGATCGACCGTGGACAAAAGGAAAACTACGAGGTATCCGCACCAGAAGAAAGCAAAACGGCTGTCCCTGGCACCACGGCTGTCCTACAAGGAATATTCGGCTTAAAGGACGACTACCTCCACTCGCCTGAGTTTATCCATTTCTTGGCGCAAGAATTCGGTTGGTTCTTGTTCTTGAACCGTGATCGTGGCTTTGAAATCCGTATCAATGGGGAACTGTTGGACTACAGCCAGCTGATTGCGGAGAGCGACCAGACGACCGTGACGCTTTACACGCCAAACGAACAGAGTACCGCTCAATTTAATATCCAATATATCCGATGGAAGGAAAGTATTGGTGACCGCTATTACTACTATTTCCTAGATTCGGAGAAAAAAGAAGTCAGCAAGCTCCTGACCAGCTTTAACAACAATGCGATTGATTTTCACCACAGTGTATACATCCAATCCAATTTCTTCGATAATTCGGAGGAAGAGCTGTTCTTAGCGGACGACAATACCTTATTCAGCCACAAAGAGCAACAGGTTCTCTTCAAGCGACTACAAGCTGAGCTACGTGATCTTTTGGATCGCAAGCAAAAGAAATATGTGCTAGAGCAGGCCGTGCAGGGTAAGATCCAGGAGTTAGAAGATAAGCTGCTCCTGCCCTACTACAGTCCCGCACCGGCCGACCAGCAGCGCAAAGGCGTGTTGATTGCATTGATCAAGGAAATTTATACAGCAGATCCAAAAGTCTTTGTCGGCATGAAACCGGAGCTCACACGTACCTTTTTGGGTCTCTTCGACCTGCTGTTGCAAACCGACCGCCGCGAAGATTTACTACCCGTGATCACACAAAGTGTAAAGCTTACCGATAAGGAGTATGCACGTATAAAGGCGATTATTTAGAATAGTTCATAGCGTTTAGTGTCGTAGTTCATAGCGATTAGTGTGTAGTTCATAGGGATTAATGTAGTTCATAGCGATTAGTGTGTAGTTGGTAGCCATTAGTGTTATAGTTCATAGCGTTTAGTGTTATAGTTCATAGCGTTTAGTGTTGTAGTTCATAGCGATTAGTGTGTAGTTGGTAGCCATTAGTGTTGTAGTTCATAGCGTTTAGTCGGCCACAAACCACGAACTATAAACTACCAACTACTCCCCTCGCATCCACAAGCTAGCACGGACTAACAGGATCAACACTGGAACTTCAACCAGTGGACCGATAACGCCGACAAATGCTTGTGGGGAGTGAATCCCGAACACGGCAATGGAGACGGCTATGGCCAATTCGAAGTTATTGCCTGTCGCAGTAAAAGCGATCGCAGCATTCTTATCGTACGGCACGCCTAACGATCTATTGATAAAGAAGCTCAAGAAGAACATCAGTACAAAGTAGATAACCAAGGGTATCGCTACGCGGACCACATCCATGGGTAGTGCGACAATACGGTCGCCTTTCAAACTGAACATCAACACGATCGTGAAGAGCAGGGCATACAGTGTAATAGGTGAAATACGTGGAATAAACGTATGGTTGTACCACGCAATCCCTTTGGTTCTGGTCAGAATAAATCGGCTCAAGAAACCCGCTAGAAAAGGAATTCCGAGATAGATAAGTACACTTTCGGTTACATCGCGCATGGAGACCTCCACCTGAAAATCGGCTATACCCAATGTCCGCGGCAACACATTGATAAACAGCCATACAAAAAAGCTGTACGTAAAGACCTGGAAAATACTGTTTAATGCGATCAGCAGGGCGGCATATTCCCGGTTTCCCTTAGCCAGATCATTCCACACAATAACCATCGCGATACATCGCGCCAAGCCGATCAGAATTAAGCCGACCATATAATCGGGCTCATCGCGCAAAAAGAGAATGGCCAATGCAAACATCAGGATGGGGCCGACCACCCAATTGAGGAGCAAAGAGATACTGATGACCTTCTTATCACGAAAAGCGTGCGGGAGCAAGGAATAGTCGACTTTAGCGAGGGGTGGATACATCATCAGGATCAATCCGATCGCCAACGGAATAATTGTGGTGCCCACCGAAACGGTATCCATCCGCTGGGCAATCTCCGGAAAGAAAAACCCCAATCCCACACCAAAAGCCATCGCCATAAAAATCCAAAGGGTGAGGTAGCGGTCCAAAAATTTTAGTCGGGGCTGCATCATGATCGTTTAATTTTTGAGAAAACATAAAACATGGCAGCAGCAATCTCAAGGCTGCGTGCCGCATAGACTTCGCATTGTTCAGCGGTACCATCCGACTGCTTCGGATCTTCAAAAGGCAGAGAAATCCGCTTCTCGGCGCCCGCAATAAAAGGGCATCCTTCATCCGCCTGCGTGCATGTAAGCACGGCCGCAAAGTCGGTTGCTGGATTAAAAGGGCTGTCGTATACTTTCGAGAATCCAATAATAGGCCGAGCATTATCCTGACACTTCATGCCATAAATTGGGTTTGCACCTTCAGCAAGAGTACTGGCTGTAAAGCCCTGTGCGATGAGTGTATCAAGGATTTTAGGAAACAGCGCCGTAGCCTCGGTACCGCCCGAGTAGCAGGTCACACGTGGAACACCAAAGTATATTGCTGCCGTTTCGGCCCATACCTGCGCCAGATGGCTCCGACGGGAGTTGTGCGTACAGATAAAGTTGAGGTCGACCGCTTGTCCGCGACAGACTTTCTCCTGGATATAATCAATAAGAGGCTGCAACTGTTCACGGCGCTCCGGACCTACCTGGTGCCCCTGCAGCACGTGCGCTATCGTATGGGATAAGGCTGGATACATCATGGTACTAAACTAGATTAACAACAGCCTGAACCTGGGGTGCACGAAGAAGCGTTACTGATTGGCAGCTGGGATAACGTTACTTTGGTTTTTGCGCCCGGGATACCGCACGCATCTTCCGCTAGACATGCGGTGGTCTTGTTTTTTAAGACAAAATTTGATCCGTTGAATGCCAGGTCGTACTTGCCAATCGTCGTACTTTGGTATTCCACTTCGATCTCACCATCGACCATCCCTAATTTTTCTTCGGATAGATTAATGATATGCAACAGCTTCCCTGGTTTTAAACGGTGCTCGTAGTCGTCCGCATTCCATAGCTGGAAGTTCACCACCTGTTCCGTCCGAATAACACCACCGCAGTCGATAAAGTGTTTCGTAATCTGTCCGACTTCCGTAACGTGGAAGTGTTCGGGAACAAAAGTTCCGTCCTCTAATTGAAAAGCTACATTCGATAATGTAGGTAGGATTTCTTTGATTTCTGTCAGTGTCATCTTGTTCTTTTTTTATTCTGCCGAAGCAGCGATTATTGAATTTGTTTATTAGTTCTTGTGCATATAGGAAATACTATCATCGTAATATACCGATGCGTATAGATAAAAAAAAGGCTTAACAGCACCTATCTATTTTCACATCTTGATTGAAAAAACCATTAAAATGCAATTGGAATTGTTTCCATACCTTTTCATCGATACAGTAGCATACCGATTTACCTTCGACCGAACCCTGGATGATTCCGCTGCTCTTTAATTCTTTAAGATGCTGTGATATGGTAGCCTGCGCCAAGCCAAGTTCATCGACAAGATCATTACAGATACAAGCCTTTTGGTCGATGATATATTGGAGGATGGCAATACGAGCCGGATGCGCCAATACCTTCAGCAAGGAGGCTAATCTATTTTGCTCTTCCGTGTATATTTCTGTTTTTGTTGTTCCCATGACATACAATTAACATCGCAATATTACGATATTAATTTTATTTTTCAAAATGAGTCTCATTTAATTTAGGATCATCTTGGAAAAAAGTTTGTTACTTATCTAGTCCCTAGATCCCTCCACAATATGGTTTACCTTTTAAACAACAATGGGCGGGGGCAAGCCCAGCCCCTACGCATGATTTTCTTTCTACTGTAGGGGCTACCCTTGTGGTCGCCCTCGCCAGTCATAGTTTGTAAATCATTCCGAGATACGATCAACCTAGGTTAGAAGATTGCCGCACCTTCGTACCTCAGGTTCGCAATGACGTATCTACGAACTACTTTCCTACATCAACTACGAACTAAACTCTACAAACTACTAACCACCACAAACTACTCTCTACCAACTAAAAACAACTTCACGGCATGATGCACGGCACGTGCAGTTAAAGCCATATAGGTTATGGATGGATTTTGTGTGCCAGTGGAGGTCATGCAAGCACCATCGGTGACATAGACATTTGGACATCCATGCATCTGATTGTGCGCATTGAGAATCGATGTCTTTGGATCATGCCCCATACGAGCACCGCCCATTTCATGGATATCCAGACCCGGATTCTGCTGGTTACGATGCTGCTTGATATTTTTAACCCCAGCCTTCTCCAAAATAGCGGTTCCTTGCGTCAAGAAATCTTCCATGCTTTTGAAATCATTTTCTTGGTACCCCACCGAAGTAACCAGTTGCGGCATACCGTATGGATCAACCTCCGTCTCGCTCAGTCGGACATGGTTCTCCGCAATAGGAATAGTTTCCCCCTGCATCATCATGGACACCTGCCAGCGACCTGGCACCAGTAGTGCGTCTTTGAAAGCCGCTCCCAGTCCGTCCCCCTCCTGCTGCCCACGCGTGCGGTAGGCAGAAAAGAACAAAGCATACCCCCGTAAGAAATCGGCCTCTTGCTTTGCCACATTCCGGAAATTGGGAATCAGCGGTTGCGTAGGCCTGCGTCCATAATAGTAACTATCTTCAAACCCTTCAACCTCGCCCGAAAGGCGCCCCATATAGTTGTGAAAAGCAATATACTTACCCAGCAGTCCGCTATCGTTACCTAATCCGTTAGGAAAGCGTTTAGATTTAGAATTGAGCAAGATCTGATTGGTCGCCAAGGCGGAAGCATTGACGAAGATAACCGCAGCGTAAAACTCCTGGCGTTCATGTGTCTGTTGATCGATTATCCGGACACCAATTGCCTGACCTTTACCTTCGTCGTAAAGGATAGATTCCACGATAGACCCGGGTCGGAGCGTCAGATTTCCCGTCTTCGCTGCCCACGGCAAGGTGGACGCATTGGAGCTAAAGTATCCACCAAACGGGCACCCGCGGCTACAGAGCGACCGAGCCTGACATGACGTGCGCCCTTGGGCAATATGAACCGCTTGCGGCTTCGTCACATGTGCACAGCGACCATGCAGGACCTGCCTATCGGTGTAGTTTCGTGCCACCTCTTGCTGAATCATCTGCTCGACGGCATTCAGCTCAAAAGGAGGTAAGAACTCTCCGTCTGGCATAAACGCATTGCCTTCTTTCTTGCCCGACACCCCAATAAAACGCTCCACATGGCTGTACCAAGGCGCAATATCACGGTAACGAATGGGCCAGTCGACAGCAAAGCCATCGCGTGCCGGTCCTTCGAAATCAAAATCAGACCAACGCTGTACCTGCCGTGCCCACGTGAGAGACTTTCCGCCCACCTGATAGCCACGGATCCAGTCAAACGGCTTTTCTTGAATATAGGGCTGCTCTTTATCCTTGGTAAAAAAATGCAACGCGTCCTCCCGAAAGGCATAGCAGCGTGCGGCTATTGGGTTCTCCTCGGCAACCGACTTGGGCAGTTGGTTACGGTGCGGAAATTGCCACGGATCGAGGTACGCTGTCGGATAATCCTTCAGATGCTTTACATCCCGCCCACGCTCCAAGACCAAAGTCTTGAACCCCTGTTCACAGAACTCCTTGGCAGCCCAACCGCCCGAAATCCCGGAACCAATCACAATAGCATCATACTGATTATCTGTAAGCATTATTTGTTTTTAATTTTAAACGTAATATGAATTAAAAGATGGGCGACCGCAGGGATTTCCCATCCTTATTTATAACATAGATTGCCACGTCGCTGCGCTCCTCACAATGACGAATTGCTCTGTAGACTTTCTCTCCGCGCAAAGATATCATTCCTAAGAGACTATACCGTCATCCCGACATCGGAGGGATCTACAAGATATACTCCTAAATGAGATTGTCACGTCGCTACAATCCTCACAATGACGAACGGCTGTGTAAACTATACCGTCATCCCGACATCGGAGGGATCTACAAGCTTTATAATCCTAAATGAGATTGCCGCGTCGTTCCTCCTCGCAATGACGACCTGCTATGTAAACTATACCGTCATCCCAACTAGGGTCAAATCTCTGGTTCCAGTATTATTTTACTCCACCCCTCCCATCTTCGCAAATGTCGCCTGAGGAATATTTGCTTCTGTAGAAACTTGCCCTTGCACGGACCATTTCCTGCAAATATTCCTAGCGACGATTTTTTGCTTCCTTTTTTAGAAAAAAAGGAAGATGCCCGGCCGGCATAGAGGCCTTCGTATAAAACCTATGAACCATATCCTAAATGAGATTGCCACGTCGCTACGCTCCTCACAATGACGAATTGCTCTGTAGACTATACCGTCATCCCAACTAGGGTCAAATCTCTGGTTCCAGTATTATTTTGCACCGCCCCTCCCATCTTCGCAAATGTCGCCTGAGGAATATTTGCTTCTGTAGAAACTTGCCCTTGCACGGACCATTTCCTGCAAATATTCCTAGCGACGATTTTTTGCTTCCTTTTTTAGAAAAAAAGGAAGATGCCCGGCCGGCATAGAGGCCTTCGCATAAAACCTATGGACCATATCCTAAATGAGATTGCCACGTCGCTACGCTCCTCACAATGACGAACTGCTCTGTAGACTATACCGTCATCCCGACATCGGAGGGATCTACAAGCTATACTCTTAAATGAGATTGCCACGTCGCTGCACTCCTCACAATGACGAACTGCTGTGTAAACTATACCGTCATCCAACTAGGGTCAAATCCATGGTTCCAGTATTATTTTGCACCGCCCTTCCCATCTTCGCAAATGTCGCCTGAGGAATATTTGCTTCTGTAGAAACTTGCCCTTGCACGGACCATTCCCTGCAAATATTCCTAGCGACAAGGTTTTGCTTACTTTTGGCTTCAAAAGGAAGATGCCCGGCCGGCATAGAGGCCATAACCTAACCTTAACCTATTTCACTCAACTGTACTTTCCCGCCCGTAGCCTTACTCCGTTGACCGGCCTCCATAAACTTAAATATCTCGATTGTCTCCTCGGGTGGTACCGGCACTTTACCGGTATCAAAGAAAGTCAATATCTCTGCCACCAGCGGACCATAGCCTGCAAACGGTCCAAGTTGGGATATGCCCGTCTCCCCAAAAGCGATACCCGCAATATTGGACGCCCCTTTTCGGATACCGCGTACCGTTCCTATACGGCCGTCGGACCAGATACCTACCATTTGCTCTTGGTCAGGACTGAACGCACGGAACACCTCCTTACACCCCGTACCCATCACCGTAAAGAGCATCTCGATACCGTGGATCATGTACCACGCTTGATCGATATGGTTCGGTTCGATTTCTGCGGGTGTATACACATCAGCCCCCATCACCTTACCAATCTTACCGCCCTTCACCTCGCGTACCAGCTTATCATAACGGAGGGACGAAGACGAGAACACCGGCACATTGTTTTTCTTTGCCAAGTCGAAGATCGCTTTCACCTTATCCAGGTTTTCAGCCATCGGTTTATCGATAAACAACGGTTTCTTCGCTTTGATAACTTTCGTTGCTTGCTCTAAATGCACACGTCCGTCGTTCGACTCCAACAAGATGTAATCCACCTGCTTGAGCAGCTGCTCAATGGAATCTACAATTTGTACGCCCATTTTTTGCACGGCATCTATAATACCTTGCTTCATGCCCAAGGCCGACGGGATATCCTTACTCCCGTGCGGGTAAGCCGCTACCACGCGATAACCACGATCTTTGAGGCTCCCCTCATTGATATCCTTGGTAAACATCTCACTGTGGGAGGTATCCAGACCGATAATCCCAATTTTCTTATACGTCTGTTGCGCAAAGGCCGGTATTGTTGGCAGGGTAAGTGCGGCTGTGCCGACACCTACCATACCCAGTTGTTGTATAAACGCTCTTCTGTTTGTTCGTTTCATGCGATTAGAATTTAGGCATATCCGGTAAACTAAAACCATTGTGGTAGCGGTGCTTAATCCACTCGCTGGCTGCATCTTTAGCATTCAGCTCCACATATTGTCTATTGAACCGAGGGTCACCATCGACTACGCTGAACTCATCCACCGAAACAATCTTCAGCTTATCTGCGGCACTGATATTGGTAAACTCCATGCGTTCCCCATCCCACAACAGGTCGCGGTGCAACGCTTGTAGGCGCACCGCCAAGACACCCATCACCACCATCTCATTGAATGGCCCCGAGAACCCAAAGTTAGAACTCGCCTCTTTGCGGCTGCTTGGGGACTCCTTGGCGGCACGGATCCAATCCTGCTCATGCGCATTGGTGTTCCAGATATCCCCATTTCCACCCTTCACCCGTGGGATCCACGGCTTAGGTTGTGCAAAATGGTTCATCTCCGTAACAGGCAGCAAGGTAGCATTCATCCCGTAACATCCCGTCATGATCTTACCTTTCTTACCCACGAAAATAATTCCGCCATTCTCATCGCCCATCATCTGTCCCGGTGCAAGCTCTTGTGGTCGCTCCGGCACCAAACCACCATCATACCAATGTACTTTCACTTCCGGCATATTGACTTTCCCTTTCTTCGGACGAGCCGGGAATGTGTACTGTACCATCTGCGCGTGTGGAGGTGAATACAGGTTGCTCAAAGTAGAGCTACCGTTCACTTTGGTCGGGTATTTAAGGTCAAGTGCCCAATAGATAGGATCCATAATATGGCAGGCCATATCCCCTAACGCACCTGTTCCAAAATCCCACCATCCGCGCCAGTTCCATGGTGTGTAAACGCTGTTGTATGGACGATTCTCGGCTGGGCCTAAGAATAAATCCCAAGCCAATGTATCAGGCACCGGCATCGCATCTTTAGGCTTCATCAACCCTTGCGGCCAAATTGGTCTATCGGTCCAGCAATGTACTTCGTAAACCTCACCGATAGCATCCGACTGAATCCATTCCGCAATCTGGCGGCACCAGTCGAAAGAGTTCCCTTGGTTACCCATCTGGGTGGCTACCTTATGTTTTTTAGCCAGGTTGGTCAATAAACGAGACTCATAAACCGAGTGAGTCAAGGGCTTTTGGGTGTAACAGTGCTTACCCAATGTCATGGCATGTGCCGACACCAAAGCGTGTGTATGGTCTGGTGTCGCCACCATCACCGCATCGATCGAGTTACCCATCTGATCGAACATCTCCCGCCAATCTTTAAACTGTTTGGCTTTCGGGTAATCGTTAAATGTTTTTTTGGCATATTTCCAATCCACATCACACAAGGCCACAATATTCTCGGTATTCATATTGGCCAGGTTACGACGGCCCATGCCGCCGACACCGATGCCTGCTATATTCAATTTATCACTGGGAGCCACATGCCCTAATGTTTTTCCCAATACATTGCTCGATACAATCGTAAAACCGGCAACGGTAGCGCTATTCTTAATAAAGTTTCTTCTGTCCATTGTTAATAGTTATCATTTTGTACTAATACCCCGTTGGAGCGGTCAATTTCAATCTGTGGAATCGGGAAAGGCCAGCTCTTATCGCTTGCATCTCGTCCTTTATCGGCAAAGCCGTATTTCTGGAAAAAGGCTTTCATGGTCGTTGCGTAGGTTCCCCAACGCACCAAATCATAAAGTCTAAATCCTTCCAAAGCCAACTCGTGGCGACGCTCCGCCTTGATCGCTTCCAACACATTATCCGATGCTTTAATCGCATAGGTTGTGTTGAATTCACTCTCCGAAACAGCCTTCAGCCCTTCGCCAAATGCTCTATAGATTGCTGGACCATCGACGATGGAGGTCGTCACGTAGGCACGCTTGCGCACTTCATTGACATAAGGCAATGCTTCTGACGCACTTCCGCCCGACCGCACGATCGCTTCTGCATAGACCAGTAATACTTCCGCATAGCGGATCCAATACGGCTGCCAGTTGCTGCGTTGCAGGTCGTTGTTTTGGCGATACTGCTGTGGTACAAATGCTTTACGGCTATGTTGCAGATCGAAATCATTGAAATAGCCCCGGTAGTTATGTACTTCCTGACCACCAGTGGATGTTTTAAAAATATCGTTATGACTGATGATGGTGAACATCTTACGTGGATCGGCTGGATCGAACGAAGCGGCCAAATCGCGCGTCGGGGTGTTACCTCCCCATCCGCCAACATTGTTACGCCCCACGTTCATGATCGCGAAAGCATCTCCTCCCAAGCCATAAGCCGGATCAAATTTGCGCATCACGCCCAGAATACATTCCTTCGAGAATGGGCCTACCTGGTAATCGCCACGAAACAGATCCTGGAAATCTGGCAACAGGTTTAAGCCCCCGTTTTTAACCACATCGCCTGCCGCATCCTTAGCCAAGGTATATTCGGCTTTTGCATCTCCCGTGAGCACCCCTTGCTCCATCAATCCGCCTAAAAACAGTGCGGCTCTGGCCTTCAAGGCTAAGGCAGCATCTTTCGTGACGCGCCCTGTTTCGGCACTTGTCAAAGCAGAACTACGTGGTAGGTTGCTTTCCGCAATAGCCTCATCCAAGTCTTTATATACTTGCGCCCGGAGTTCGGCCAACGATGCTTTTGCTTTTCGCGTGGATGGATCTTCCACCTGGATGACCAAAGGCACTTCCTTGAAAACGACCAGCAGATCGAAATAATACCAAGCACGTAAGAACTTAACCTCAGCGATATAACGTTTTACCGTTTCTGCTGATACCGGCTTGCCGTCCTGGATGAGGTTGGCCCCTTCCTTCACAAATCCTTCTAATGCAATATTACAGTTACCGATTCCTTTAAAGCGATTGGCCCAGGTTTCAAACAACAAGGCATTGGAAGCCAAGGGACGACCGCGCCCCACTTCGGTCGTCTGCGGGCGATCCCCCGGATCGGACCCACCGGCTCCAGCATTATCGACCACCTCATCGCCGATCGCTACTTTATTGACCGTAAAGCCCCAGCCATCCATCATGGGCTGGTAACAGCTTGTCAGGAGTTTCATGCCGGCCCCATCGGTCTTAAAAAATTCACTTTGATTCAAGATCCCGTATGGATCTCTATTTAGATAGTCCTTTTTACATCCCATCGGTATTAATAAAGCCGATAGCACGCAGGCTTTTAGAATTCTTCTTTTCATTACTTAAAAGCTTAAGTTAACACCAAACATGTATGATTTTGCGACCGGATAGTATCCTTGGTCGACGCCCATGCTGAGCGGCGATCCACTACCAATTTCCGGATCAAGCCCCGTGTACTTGGTAAACGTAAACAGGTTGTATGCCCCTGCCCATACGCGTAACCGCTGTATACGTGCCTTTTGCAACCAAGCGTCGGGCAAGGTATAGCCCAGCTGCACACTCTTGATACGCAGGTACGAACCATCCTCGACCAACCAATCCGAAATCTGTAGGTTGTTCTGATTCGCTGCACTGATCTTAAACTGGCTGTTGGTCGGGTTCGTTGGAGACCATGCTTCAGCCATCAGGTCTTTTGGTGCATTGTACCATCCCACACCCGATTTCATATCGATCTTCGCAATATTCATGATATCATTACCCAAGGTTCCCTGACCTAAAATCTGAAGGTCAAACCCTTTGTAATCGGCCCCTAAACGGAAACCATAGGTCAGGTCTGGAAATGGATCTCCAATATCCGTCCGATCCAGGTTATTGATCTTCCCGTCTTTGTTGATATCTACAAAACGTAGATCTCCCGGACGCGCGCCCTCTTGGACGTAACCATCGACCTCTGCTTGGCTCTGGAAGATACCATCGGTCTTGAAACCGTAGTAGTAGCCGATAGGCTTACCTTCTTCGGTCATGGTGGTGGTATACGATATCCAGCCGCCACCCGTGATCGGCTCGCCGCCGCCTAAGCTTAGGACTTTGTTTTTCACGGTAGACGCATTTGCCGCAATGGTATAACCAAATTCACCGACTTTATCTTTATAGGCGATATCAAACTCTAAACCGGAGTTTTGTACACCACCGGCGTTGGACCACGGACTATTTGGGAAGCCCAGGTATGCTGGCAATGGCACATTAAGCAACATTCCATCGGTTGTCTTTTTGTAGTAATCGAAATTGAAATGAAGCTTATTTTTCAAGAAAGCAAGTTCCAGACCCACATCCAGTTGCTCGGTCTGCTCCCACTGTATACCGGCATTACCGATGTAATTACTACCACCGATCAACTGCGGATTGCGCGGCCCGAAGAGGTAGTATCCCATATTGCCTGAATAGGTGGTTAGGTATGCTCCACGGCTGATATTCTGGTTACCGATCATCCCCCAGCTTAAGCGTAGTTTACCGGCATCCAGCCATGGCATTGATGCCATAAAAGGCTCTTCAACGAAGTTCCAACCGGCAGAAACAGAAGGGAATGTTCCCCATTTTTTGCCATTCCCAAAATTTGAAGAACCATCGTGACGTAAGTTAGCTGTCACCATGTATCTATTTTTGTAGGAATAAAAAGCACGTCCAAAGTACGAGTTCAGGGCATTTTCCCATTTCGTACCCGATGCTTGCGGGTTGATCGATCCTGCATCGATAATCCACTGGCTTGGATCATTAGAAACTAAGCCCTGGCGCGAAGCACCTGAAGACTCACCTTTCCACTGTTCGGCCGAGGTTCCTGCCATCAACGAGAACTTATGGTCCAGAATCTGTTTTTCAAAGGTCAATGTGTTTTCCCAAACGTAGTAGTTGGTCAATGAGTTGGATGCACCAACGGTCGCATCGTTGTTAAACTGATTTCCGTTCAGGTAATATTTAGGTTGGAAATAGTTGGATACGCTTCTTCCCAGATCGAGACCCAAGCTACTCCGGTATTTTAACCACGGCATGATCTTGATATCCAACGCACCGCCAGCTTTGATCGCAATTCCCTTCCAACGGTTATTTTTATAGATATCGGTCTGTGCTACGGGGTTTTCCTTATTCGTCATCAGGATAGGGCCATACATAGACCATGGATTGTTAGGATCTATTTTATCCAGGAAGAATCCATCTTTCAGGAATCCCGGAATATCTTGTAGATCGCGGCGATATACCTGTGAAATAGGATCGGCCACGAAAGCAATAAATGCGGTATTGAAGCCCGGGCTTCCTTCTAGCACATTCCCACGCCCCTCACTGATCAACCCGAAATTACCGGACAATGTCATCCATTCGCGTAGGTTATGGTTGAAGTTGGTACGCCATGACATACGGTCGTAGTCGGAACCATTGATAATCCCCTCTTGATCCATATAGTTGAAGCTCGTTCTATAGGCTAAATCTTTGATCCCTCCGGACACCGCAAAATCATAGCTCTGTACTACTGCATCTTTATTATTGATTTCTTTCCACCAATTGGTACCTTCCTCGGAGCCCGTGTTGGTTTTTAAGAATTTCAATACTTCGGCTTTATTCTGCTCCGAGAAGTACGGATCCAAACCGGCATTTACATTCGCCAAGTTTTTATATTCCATAAACTCCTTGGCATTCATCATATCATAAGTTTTTATGGGATTCTGGAACCCTACGTAGCTATCGAAAGAGATTAGATTGCTTAGCTCATTGCTCCGCTGTGCACCTTTTGCGGTGGTGACCATAATCACCCCATTGGCCGCACGTGAACCATAGATTGCTGTTGCCGAAGCATCCTTCAGCACTTCCATGCTCGTAATATCGTTGGGGTTCAACCAACCGATATCGGTTTGAGGCAATCCATCCACCACGTAGAGCGGGTTGTTGTCATTGACTGTTCCGATCCCCCGAATACGTACCGCTGGAGGTGTCCCTGGACTTCCTCCGGTAGAGGTTACCTGCACCCCTGCGGATTGTCCCTGAAGCCCTTCTACGGCATTGCGGATCGGCATATTTTTAATCGCGTCGCCATCTACTTTAGAAACGGCTCCGGTAAGATCTCTTTTCAATTGGGTACCGTATCCCACGACGACCACTTCCTCCAAATCGCGTAACTGCTCTTGCAGTACAATGGAGATGTCGGCTTTTCCTTGGGTCGGTACTTCTTGAGATAAATAACCGAGGGCACTAAACACCAAGGTGCTGTTCTCGGTCGGTACTTCAAGCGCGTATCGTCCATCCTGATCGGTACTGGTACCTACCGCGGTCCCCTTTAGGACAATACTGATGCCCGGCAGCGGCTCCCCTTTGGCGTTGGTTACCCGTCCGCGTACCTGCTGCTGCTGTTTTACTTCTTCGCGCAACGCCGCGTTGGTCCCCGCTGTAGTGGCGTTGATCTCACGTAGCGTGATGACCTTCCCGTTCACCTGATAGGTAAAAGGTTGTCCCGCAAAAAGCAAAGGCAAAGCATCCACGATAGCCTTTCCTTTGAGCTTAATCGAAACAGGTCGCGCCTTACGCAGCAAATCTTCTTTTGCGACGAAGGAGTAATTGGTTTGTTGTTGGATCTGCACCATGATGTTCTTGAAAGAAGCATCGCGGAGATCGAGGTTTACTTTTTGGGCTAAGCTATTTGCACTTAGCTGAAAGGTAAACACCAACGTGAGGAAAAACGTTAATTTCATAATTAGCCACATTATATTTGGTCGGCCGCCGAACCAATGCACACGTAAATTCCTCATGCGCATAGGTATGGCATAAACAATATTATTCATACTTTTGTAGTGTTAGGTTTATAAATTAAGTGGTTACACAACTCTTCTTGCATTACCTAGCATCGACCGGGCGTGTTCGCAGCACCTCCGGTTTTTTTTATGCTAGACAATGGTTATCATTTTGTTTTGTTAACGTTTTGATACCATAATCCTCCTTCCGTTTATTTTGAACTGAATTGTATTATAATTGTCCTTAAGGGTTTGTAGCACATCATTGAGCGGCACATCACGCTGAATCATACCGAATACGCGATCGGATGTGATACCAGCAGGAAGATCACTGAACTCCACATCATACCAACGCTCCAACTGCCGCAAGATCTCAGGCAGGTCGTAGCTGTTGAGCATAATGATCCCATCTTTCCAAGATATATACTCCTGGGGATCGACCGTGCGCAGGGCTAACGCTTCGGTCCCCGTCGTGAAGGCTTGTTGTCCTGGTTTAAGTCGCAAACTGGTTGGATTATTCGGACTTTGAATCTCTACAGCACCTTGTTCCAAGGTGGTATGCTGCATCGCTTCATCGGTGTAGGCATGCACATTGAAACGGGTGCCCAATACATGGATCTGTTGCTTTTGGGTTTTCACAACGAAGGGTTGCAATGGATTGTGCGCGACTTCAAAGTAAGCCTCTCCATCGACCTGAACATGGCGTTCACGGCTATCGAAATGCAAGGGATAGATCAACTCGGATGCGGCATTAAGCCATACCTTGGTACCATCGTGTAATGTCACGGTATATTGTCCAGCCCGTGGTGTCGTTAGCCGTACCTGTTGTACCTCCCCTAGCCCTTCGACTGGTGAACCATCCGCATAAAACAAGGCATCGCCCTTATTTACGATCCCTTCTTGATCTTCGCGCAACACGACGACTTGTCCATTGTCCAGCGTAATCGTGGCGCGGTTACCACCGGGTTGTATAATATTCTCATGAACGACCTGCGGCGAGCTAGTCGTTCCTTCTGTATTCAGGTATCGATATGTACCAAAACCGATCGCTCCAAAGAGGAGTGCTGCAGCGGCATAGGCCAGCCAGCGCTTAAATTGGAAGTTGTTTGATGGTTTTGTCTGCTGAAACAGCTTCTTTGCAATTTGATCGCCCATAGCAGCCACGACCGTTGCATCCGCATCGGGTTCCTGATCCAGCTCCTGTAAGATAAGCTCGTGCAACACTTCGCTATGATCCGTCAGATGGAAATAGCGAAGTAACTCGTCCAGCTCGGCTTCACTCACCGACCCATCGAGATATTTTTTGAATAAATTGTTAATGTGCGCTTTATCTTCCACTGCTTTTTTCTAGGCTTATACACACGAAGGAAAAAAAGCAGCGGCTCCAGAAATAAAAAAAACACAAAAACCTCTATATCAACAGAATAATTTTAAAAAATTTGATTACAGAGATAGATGGCGAATAGGAAACCGATGCTATCAGCACTATTATGAAGCTGCCGTAATGTAAGGTTGGCTTTTCGAATATGGTCGTTTACGGTGTTCTCCGAAATATGCAACAGCTCGCTTACTTCTTTATATGATTTCCCTTCCAACTTACACAGCGTAAATACGGTACGTCGTTGTGGGGGTAATTTATCAAGTAGGCTATTCAGTATTTGTTTGTTCTCCGCCGAGCAGATATGCTCTTCGACATGCATATAAATGCGCTGCTCAATAGGCTGCAAAGCGGCACGCATCCGTTTATCGTAATACGCACGACGAATGACATTCTTCGCCATATTGGCTGCAATAGCGAAGAGGTAGGCTTTGAACGGTTTTTCGCAATCGATTTGATCACGTCCTTTCCAAATATTCAAGAACAGATCTTGTACCTGCTCCTCCACGAGCTCACGCGATTTTAGGATACGCAGCAAATTACCGATCAGCCGATCTTTGTAGATATGGTAGATCTGTTCAAAGGCATCATGATCCCCTTGTTTCAATCGATACACAAGCTCTCGCTCGTACTGATTGTCTGTTGGTTGCCTATTCATCGCTATGCATTTTAGCTATATGCTACTGAATTAAGAGGTTATCTAACAAGCTGCTTTTTTAAGCCGCCGCATGAAGGTTATTACTATTGTATAATTTAGTGTTTACGTTTCCTTACTGTAGCTTAACGCTTTTGAAAGCAAGTATCGAACGATCGACACCTGTTGTAGGGAATTCTTTCCAAACATATAAAAAAAATTACAAAGGGATATACTTTTGTTATCTTTATCCTATGCTCCATGTTACCTGCGCCCTTATCGAACACGAAGGAAAGATCTTGATCTGTCAACGCTCTGCTCAAATGAAGCTACCGTTGAAGTGGGAATTTCCGGGCGGAAAGGTGGAAACCGGTGAAAGCTATGAAACCTGCTTAATGCGGGAAGTGGAAGAGGAACTCGGACTGCGGGTTGTGGTAGGTGAACCTATGACGCCGGTTGAGCATCATTACCCTGAATTTTCACTCCTGCTATACCCTTTTCGTTGCCGGTTGGTGGGCGGCACCTTAGTGGTAGCAGAACATGCACAGGTTCGCTGGGCGGAACCGGAGGAACTCCTCCAATTCGATTGGGCAGCGGCCGATATCCCTATTGTACGCGCCTATCTTGAAGAGTAAATAAGTCTTATCCGACTTATTTCTTGGCTTTTACGGGCTGGATACTCCTGCCATTCCTCATACCTTCGCGCTTACTAAAATTCATACTTAGACACAAGAAAGCGCATGACAATCACCGTACGTAGAACGTATAAACCGCTGGCCCAAAGCGAACATTTTTTACATCATCCTTTCACAGGAAAACAAGAGCTTATGACCGTTGTGATCTACCAACAAGCGGTAGATAGTGGGGTAATATATCGGGTTACCAATCGGCTGAGTGGAACTTGGCACGGGGAAGACACCCATCAAATCCCGTCCTCTCGCTGGACACCCGAGATGAAAGCGATTCTGACGAAACAAAAACTGGAGGTTAACAAAAAACCGACATCGACCCAGATCTTGCTCTACGGTTGGGTATTGATCGCGCTATTCATTATTCCTGCCCTAGGCCTTTCCTACAACGAATACCGCAGTACGGCTAACAGCAATAAAAAGGAGGTACTGATGCATAAAGCAGCACATAACCCACAAGCTAATGACCTGTATTTCGGCGGCTATGGTATTACGCCAGAAGACGGCTCTATCCGGACAGGGTATGCCTGGATTAAAGTGGTTGATGTGCAAGGTGACAGTCTAACGGTACAGTTGGGCACCGATAACGGCTACAAAGAGGAAATTTTATCCAGAAACTACAACAGTAGTATCTTTGACGCGACTAGGTATCGTGTTGGAGGTAGGCTTGAACACGGCCTATTGCAGTTCACCTCTAAAAATAATGGCTTAACGTTTATTTTTATGGATAGTAAATAATTCCCGTAGATTTCCGTGTCTTTTTATACGATGGAATCATCTATGTATGATGTGTATCGAATTCCCGTACACAATGACAAAGCGTGAAAACATATGTATTTTAAGGACTTAATTTTTAAAAAGTAAATCTCGGATAATCGTGTTGTAAGGTTTACCCTTTCGGGAACGAAAGAAATATTAAAAAAAAGTGTTACCACATGTAATATTTGAACGCAAACTACCGTTATATAGGTAATTCATAATTTAAGTTAATAATTGGTTAGTAGTAAAAACCTGGAGCGCCCTGCTTCAGGTTTTTTTATTTTGAGTCACGATATGTTTCCTTGGTGGCACTATCCCATCAGTTTCCGTACAAAGCGTAGAATTTTTTGGGTTTTCTCACCGTATGGAAACCAAAACAGTTTGGACATGGGCTGTATGGTAACATCGGCCACGGCGCGTTCGTGGGAGAAGGCCTTAAAACCAAATTTACCGAGCGACTGCCCAATACCGGAATTATTCACCCCCCCGAACGGTAGGCCTGGATGCATCAAATGAATCAGCGTATCGTTGATACAGGTTCCTCCAGCTGTTGTATGGGCCAAAACGTAATCAATAAAGCCATCGCTTTTACTAAAAATATACAAGGCCAATGGTTTTTCTTTTTCTTCGATAAGCTGCAAGGCATCGCCTATATCATGGTAATAAACTAGTGGAAAAATGGGACCGAATATTTCGTCCTGCATCAGGCTATCGCTCGCTGCCACATCGGTAAGCACCGTCGGTTCGATATAATTTTCTGCCGCATCACTCCGTCCACCAGCAATCAGTCGAGCCCCGGACACCTGCGCCTGACGTAAAGCGTCCGTCAACCGCTCGAAGTGTGCCGCATTAATAATACGAGCAAAATCTGCCGACTGCTGTGGGTCTTCCCCAAAAGCATGCTTTAACTCCTCCTGAAAGACGCGTTCGATATCGTCCTTCAATGCGACGTCAACTAGGGCATAATCGGGTGCAATACAGGTTTGCCCCGCGTTGACAAATTTCCCCCAGATCAGGTTCCGAACGACCTGTTGAAGGTTTACATTTTTATCGATAATAGCGGGCGACTTCCCGCCAAGCTCCAACGTAATATCAGCGAGATGCTCTGATGCGGCTTTCATAACAATCTTCCCCACCGCCGGCGATCCGGTAAAGTGGATATGATCAAAACGCAAGCCCAGTAGATGTGACGTTTCAGCGACTTCACCTTCCACAACGAACACCTGCGTTTCTGGAAATACGGCACCGATAATTTTACGAAGTACCTGGTTGATATGTGGGGTATGCTCGGTCAGTTTGACTATAGCGGTATTCCCTGCCGCCACACTGCTGATCAGGTGCGCCATCGGTAAGTTAAACGGATAGTTCCACGGTGTAATAATTAGGGTGTTTCCTTTCGGCTCGTAGTGTAAATAAGGTTTCACATTGAAAAGTTTCCATACTCGTTTAACCGGTTTATCGCGCATCCACTTCGGTAGCTTGGTGATGGTTTCTTTAATCGCCATCTGAATCGCCATGATCTCGGTCACCTCGGTCTCGGTATGGCTTTTACGAAAATCTTTGTAGATGGCTTCTTTAATAGCAAAATCGTACTCGTCGATCACGGCGGAAAGCGCTTTCAATTTTGCGATCCGCTCATTGGCGGTCGTTTGTTTAAATAATGCCTTGCTGCGCTGTTGCAACGCATACACACGATCTATTTCTGGTATTGTAGTATAACGAGTCATAGAATTTCCTCCCTTTAGACCGTAAGATACAAAAAATAAAACCGTTTGATAAATAATGAGTTACTAACTTTCTATGGGGTATCCTCGTTTTTCTTTATCTTTAATTGAAATAAAATAACCCGATTTTTAAACTTACTTAATTACACGCTTATGTTTTTTTGGGCATCATTTATCTACCTCGCGTATTTGGCCGTTATCGCTTTGATTATCTATGTTACGTACCGCATTATCGATGGTTGGATTAGTCGAATTATTGCAGTTCGCAAGGAGCAGAACCAGGCTTTGCGCGACATTGCAGAGGCCTTGCGGGATCGAGATTAGGGGATATAAAGGCTGATTTAGATCAGCCCTACATCTTTGCAATAGGCAATCAGCTGTTCGTTTTTAGAAAACTCCATCACCTCACGCATGAGGTTGAGTCGTTTTTCTACGCTGCTCAAACCAGAAGGTTTAATATCGCGCTGCTGGAGATAACTCGGAATATTTTTTTGCTGTATACCTTGGGCAAGGAGGGCAATAATATTAAGATCCAGATTTGTAAACTCATGAGAGTTTTTCTCATTGATTGACTCTTTTACCTCAGGAGATTGGTAAGATTTCAGGCTATAAACTGCATCCAAAGCCTCTCTTAAATGTTGTGCGTCGCGCCGCGCCTTGCGGACATATCCATTGACCAACTTCTTGTTAAACAAGCTATCCACGACTTCTGACCGACTTTCTGATGACAGCACAATAACCTTAAGATCGGGTTGTAATTCTTTTACCGCACGAATCAGCTCGATACCACCGGTCAACTGTTGCGGCGTATTGTCATCTTCAAAAATCAAATCCGTAATCAATAAGTCGTAGGGTTCTCCATCACGAAGTGCATTTTTAAGCCAAGTATAGGCATGGTCGCAGTAATATACATATTTCGTGTTTTGAATCCCTAACTCTAGGAGAGTCTTTTGAACCGAGATATTTGCGATCTCGTGATCTTCGGCAATGAGAACTTTTTTGAACATCTATAATCATTTTAACGAAGCGGAATCGCAACCTCTACACGGAGTCCCTTTCCCCCTTCACTAGCAAAAGTAATAGCGCCCCGCATATTTTTAATACGGTTTCCCGTACTGGTCAACCCATTTCCATAGACCACATCGTCTGGTAACCCTATACCAGTATCTTGGTAATGGATCTTTAAGCAATCATCTGTCCTTTGGAAACGTACCACTACACTATTCGCTTCGCTATGTTTCTTCATATTGACCATCAACTCCTGTAACACGTGGCGGATCTCCTCTTTTACATTGGAGGCCACAGCTTGCCAAACTGTCGACTCATTTCCTGCAATCAAGACACGGTGACTACCTGATGCAAATGATTTAAGTAAATCTGTCACCTGCTCGTTAAATGGTTTTTGACTAAGATCTTCACCCTCTGCTTCGTATGATATGTCTCTTGATTTATGGTACATATCTTCCAGCTTATCCAATATACCCTCACGATCGAGCTCTTCTTTATGCTCAATCTCCGTCATTACCCGATAAATCCCGTTAGCGACGACATCATGTACTTTTCGCGACGTTTTAAGCTGATTGGCTTTAATATTATTTAGTGCATCCTGTTTTAGGCGTTCCTTACGCTTTTTGTAATATAGGATTCCACCTGTCACCACGAGTACCAATAATACACCAAATCCCATACTGACTATACGCTGACGGATTAGTCGCGTCGCCTTCTCGGCATTTTCCTTCTCTAATCTCAGGTTATCTGTGATATTTTTTTCTACTTCGTAGCGAATAAGGGCAAATTGGTTTTTTGCTGCCGCACGAACCTGTTGCATGCTATCACTAAGTCGGTGATAAGTCTCAAAGTGAACCTTAGTCGAATCGACTGATTGTAACCGAATTAATCGCTGTAGCGCTTTCACCTGATCATCAGCACTCTTGTTTTTCTTAGCCGTATTATACTGAAGTTGTGCGTAGTAGCTTGCGGAATCAGGCTTCGTCTGACTGTAGTAATCAGATAGCGTAGCATAGCTTGAATTTTGTCCCCAAAAGTCTTTGTTTTCTATTCGCATCGTCAAGGCTCTTCGTAAATCATTACTCGCATTATATCCGGGATCATCAAGCCACATGGCCTTCGAAAGATTCGTCAAAACGCGCGCATATGCATTGGTACCTACTTCCTCGCCCTTTAAGGCCTCTTTAAACGCAGCAATAGCGGAAGGAAAATCTTCCATATCGTGGTATACCAGTCCAATATTATTGGTATAAATACGAATATGAGCAGAATCGTCCGCAAAGCGAATAGCCTGTTTAAAGAATTGAATAGCCTTTGGATATTCCTTTAGCTCTCGAGTCGCTCGCCCCAAATTATTATAATTTGAACTGAGATAAACACGATGGGACGTATCTTGTGCCTTCAGGTAATTGAGCGCACTTAAGGCTGTCTCTTGTGCCCCAAAATAATCATTTCGCTCTTGTTGAACGATAGCCATATTGACCAAGCAGTTACCAACCCCTAGACTATCCTTTTGTTCCAAAAAAAGTTGTTTTGCTTTCTCAAAAAAGAGAAAAGCGCTATCCGATTTCCCATCTTCCAAATAGATATACGCTTGATCAAAGAAAGGATTGTTTAATGTCTTCACATAGGGTGTTTCCTTTTTATTCGAGCAGGCGAAAAAAAGAAAAAGTAAGACAAAAAGATAGCAATAATTCAAACCAGGTTAATTTTACTCGAAAATAGTAAAAAAAGCGTACATTGACTTTACACCTGATTCCAAAAAAGGAAAAGATAGCCCTTTAGCTACCTTTTCTCCTTATCTTTGATATTACGGTTTTTTCGGCGGAACTACGGCTCCACTATCACCTCCATCACCCTCCTGAGGAGCTGTCGGTGTTTCTATTGGACCTTTCGCACTGCTCGTGTTTGACTGTGCCGGTTGACCAAAAAGAAGAGCTAGAATAAAATACCACATATTTCAAAAAATTGAAAGTCAAAAACTAGGTAGGTCCGCGTGCCCCTTGCACGGGATTACTACATTCGTTTTCAGAAGGCCTTCTGAATTTTTTGGGAAGTGGGAGCTTCTATCGCGGGAGGCAGGAGCTGCTTCCCAAACCGGCTAATGACTACCGCGATATATTCTCTTTTGAAATCATCCTCGTCTCTCACCTAGGAGATCCGCGTTGTTCTTACCAACTGATTTCGGAAACAAACATAAATCAGATAAAAAGCTTACTATCAACAATTTCCAATCATTCCTTTTATTCCATATTCTTTCCAACATTTCCAATGAAATTCCAAACATGACATAAATGAGGGTATGGCCAAAGTGATTTTGATTTACGGTTTCCCGTAATTTCGACCCCTAGCGATGGTTTAATTTTGTGGTAATGTTTGAGCGATTCCAAGAAGCAGCACGTACTGCATACCTAGATTTAAAGAGTAACAACAAGCTTGATTTTAGTCGAGAATGGCCTTCGACAGGTGAGCTAAAGAAGTGGTGTTTGCGTACCTATGCCCGTGGTTTATCGCAGGATGATATTCGGGTATTTCATCTTTTTTTTAATGATTCTCATCATGATGATGACCTGGAAAGGGTGATCATGCGTTTTAGTTCAGATAAATTCAGACCACTCCGAAATTTTATCATTGGAGAAACACAGCAGCCCGCTGAGAAGGCCATTAAACTCCTTGCGGTATTAATAAATTTGGAGCCCAGACCCTACAAAAGTAGTGACTGGGTCCATATAGAACGGACGTGTATTGATCAGCACGAAGACGTGGTGCCTACCACCAACGAAAACACGATACTTCCGAAAAAAAAATCGATAATTCGACAAAGCAAACGACGGTTTTATTTGATCAGGGGGAGATTGCTGACTATCGCTTGTTCGGTTTCAGTGTATATGACCGCTCCAAAGGGAAATAAATCAGAAAAAATAAAGGGAAGCTTATGGCGTTCAATCGCGCGGATGAGCGCCTATACCATGAAGTTATTTCTTTGAAGAAATAGAAATAAAAAAAGAGACACCTGGCTTTCGCCCGATGTCTCTCGCAGGGACTTCCTTTACAGAAATCCCCATAATATTGTGTCTTTTACGCCTTTCTTAGGATCATCGCAGAAGCACCACCTCCACCATTACAGATGGCAGCCAAGCCATAGGTACCGCCTTCTTGCTGGAGAATACTCGCTAATGTGACTACGATACGGGCACCCGAACACCCCAATGGATGCCCCAAAGATACCGCACCGCCATATACATTTACCTTTTCTTCGGGGATATTTAAGATTTTGGCATTCGCTAGCGCTACCACAGAAAATGCTTCGTTGAACTCAAAGAAATCGATATCATTTATAGAAAGACCAGCTTTTGCCAGTACCTTTTCTGTTGCCAAACTAGGTGTTGTCGTGAACCATTCTGGCGCCTGCTCGGCATCGGCATAAGCCACTACTTCTGCAAGGGGTTTTAACCCGAGGCTATTCATTTTCTCTTCGCCCATCAGGATCAACGCTGCCGCTCCGTCGCTAAGTGTGGAAGCATTTGCTGCTGTAATCGTTCCTTCCTTTTTAAACGAAGATCTCAAATTTGCTATCTTATCGAAATTAACCTGTGTATACTCCTCATCGTGCGCGACGACCTGTTCTCCTTTGCGCGTCACGACCGTAGTCGGAACGACCTCATTGGAAAACTTACCATCTGCCCATGCCTTTGCACTGCGTTTATAGGAACGAATAGCATACGCATCTTGGGCGGCTCTGTCTATTCCATACTTATCCGCACACAGTTCACCAAAAGCGCCCATCGCATCTTGGCTATAGGCGTCGCTCAATCCGTCCTTTTGAAGACCGTCCAACAAGGGTTGGTGACCGTACTTCGCTCCCCAGCGCGCGGAAGTAACATAGTAAGGTACTTGGCTCATGCTTTCCATCCCCCCCGCAACAACGACCTCGGCATCCCCAAGGCGAATCGCCTGAACACCCTGCGACACAGCTTTCATCCCACTCGCGCATACTTTATTGATGGTCGTGGCTATCACACTATCCGGTAACCCGGCAAACTTCGATACTTGTCGCGCTGGTGCTTGCCCTAAATTTGCTTGCAACACACAGCCCATCAGCAACTCGTCCACCTCATTTCCTGATAGTCCGACACTACCTAGCGTCGCTGAAACACACTGACCACCTAATTCTGTAGCAGATAAGCTGGAAAGTACCCCTCCAAAACTTCCGATAGCGGTACGCTGTGCCGCGACAATAAAAACCTTTTTTGACATCTTAATTTCTTTCGTTTATAATAGGGAGTCGACTTGACTTCGCACAAAACAATAGCATAGTAGCCAACACCGATACAGGTTAAAGGTAAAGAAAAAAGAGCCATTTAACGAAAGAAATTCTTTTCAATTAGTTCGTAGTTGGTGGTGGGTAGTTGGTAGTTGGTAGTTTATAGTTGATGGTTTATAATGTCTTGCCCTTCTCGTCATATCGACGACAGGAGATATCTATCAACTATATAGGTAAACTAACCTGTAGACTAAGTACACTCACTTATAGACAAGTCTGTATGGCAATACCGCCCATATCCAAAGTATAGCTTGTAGATCCCTCCTCGTACCTCGTTCGGGATGACGTAAAGGGAGCGTAAACAGCAAGGAAGCCTATAAAAAAAAACGGCCCTTCTCGTCATATCGACGACAGGAGATATCTATCAACGATATAGGTAAACTAACCTGTAGACTAAGTACACTCACTTATAGACAAGTCTGTATGGCAATACCGCCCATATCCAAAGTATAGCTTGTAGATCCCTCCTCGTACCTCGTTCGGGATGACGTAAAGGGAGCGTAAACAGCAAGGAAGCCTATAAAAAAAACGGCCCTCCTCGTCATATCGACGACAGGAGATATCTATCAACGATATCGGTAAACTAACCTGTAGACTAAGTACACTCACTTATAGACAGATCTGTAGGCAATACCGCCCATATCCAAAGTATGGCTTGTAGATCCCTCCTCGTACCTCGTTCGGGATGACGTAAAGGGAGCGTAAACAGCAAGGAAGCCTATAAAAAAAACCGGCCCTTCTCGTCATATCGACGACAGGAGATATCTATCAACTATATAGGTAAACTGATCTTGAATAGTGCTTAGACCTCTACAAACTAAAAACTATAATCTGTCAACTAAAATCAAATTTTCAATTTCCATGATCGCTTTTCCATCCAGGCGGTTATTTGTATGATGAGCCACGCAAACAATAACGACTTCGCGAGTCCGATCACTCCTGTCGTCATAAAGGCTGGAAGCTGTGTATACACCGGAGCCAGCAGCGCATAGAACACATAGGGCACCAGATAGCAGGTAAGCGTACTGGAAGCCGCCGCGCGAATCGAGTTATACCAGCCTATGTGAGTCTTTCCTTTGGTGAGATAAACCGTAACAAGAAACAACAGTATCCCAATCCCTCCACACAGCATCAGCCAGGAAGGTGTTGCGTGAATCTTAGAGATCCCCCATATGGGTCGCGTTAACATGCCTGCGACCAAAAGCACGACAGCTACCGCTGTTCCGCCAGCATAGAACGCCAGCGGTTTATCCTTCAACTTATTATAAGCAACAGTGGAAAGAACACCTAGCATACAGAAGGCAGCCATCGTGCTATTTTCGGCCAACCACAGATACGGGCGCAGTGCACCAAACTGCGCCCAAAAATCATATTCTCCAGCAACTGTAAAGCCGAAGAAAAGTAATGTCGATACCACCAATACCCAAGTATGACGGTAGAAAAACAGATAAACCAATGCCGCGCAGAGGTAGCCCCAACCAATAAGACCTAAAATACCCCACCAGTATACCCCCATTGCAGGTATACCACGTGCACCGTCGTTTCTTTCAAAAATAAATGCTAAACCAAGTAAAAGGACCACGCCAGCAATACGGTACCAGAAGACATGCTTCATATCCTTGGGATAGACGCGCCATAGGAGAAAAAAACTAAGGATCAACAAACAAACCCACCACGATTTATGGAGGTACGCCCCTTCGTTATAGCTTTCTGCATTGACCAGAAATACCCCCATCACCAAGAGCGCGATGGTGCGTGTTGCAATATGCTTTAACACAGCATATGTAGACGATCCTTTAGCTATTTTATTCGCGATCGCGTATGGAATAGACAACCCAACAATATACAGAAATAGCGGAAAGATTATATCCGAAAACCCCATTCCATCCACATCCGCTGCAACATGCCCAATCCAACTCGGAATATTGGAGAGGGTCCAAATATCGTTGACAAAAATCATGAAGAACATCGTTGTTGCTCGAAGTACATCTATCGCTAGAAACCGGTTTACTGTAGTTGTCGCCATTTTATTTATTTACTTGAGGTTCGCTTTAATTGTTGCCATCAAAGAGCGACTATCCTTTACATCGTAATCGCCTGCCCACAGGTATGCCCCCTTAAAGCCTTCTGCTTTAATGTAATCGGCCTTTTCCTTGACGATTGTTGTACCATTATAGTACACCCCTTTTCCGATATTCGCTATATATTCTTTTTTATACGCGTCGGGGTCCTTACTCTCGTTCAAGATATCTGCAAAACTAACACTCGAATAAGATCCCCATCCCAAGTTGTTTCCATTGGCATCCAATGCGTCATAACGAATACCATAAGCCGGAATCCCAAGCACCAACTTGTTCTTCGCATACCCTTTATTAACCCATGTTGCCGCCGCAGTCTTTAGGAAAGCGAGCGATGAAGACTGTCCCAAAGGTGCTCCAGGCCCAACATGTGCTCCGTCGTCATAACTCCGAACATGTATCCAATCGGCTTTAGAAAGATCCGTATAGTTCCAGTGTAGATAATTGGTCGTTACTGTTGCTGTCACCAGAGATCCAGGTTTTAACGCAGCCTTTAAAGCATTGATAAATGGCCCTACGGCTGCTGCATTGCGACCAGAAATAGCCGCATCATCATTACTTAGGTCGGTCATTAAAATATCGATTCCATCTATATTTTTGCTATTGACATAAGCTGCCAACGTGCTGACCAACTTTGGCATCAAAACAGGATCGGAAATTACACTACCGAAATCATTGTTATTGTATAATGCCCATCCATCCACGCCTGAGAGGCGTCCCGACACACTCAAAAGAGTTGGAATACCTTTGATATGCGAGCGAGCGACCAATTCATCCATGATCTGATTGAGGTCACCTTTCGAAAAATCAACGCCACCTTCAGGCAAGACGCGTGCACCGTTAAAAGCGACATGCGTTACTTGACTCCAGTCAACAAAAGAAGCATTTCCCTTATCTGTCAGATAAGATAAAGCGACCTGATCGAACGGTTTCGGCGTATAACTCCCAGGGCTAACGAGCACATTAACGATACGGGTGGATGTATTCCCTTGAAACGATGCTTCCAACGTCACCTTAAACTCGCCCCCACCACTTGGCGGGGTAAAAGTAAAGGAGGTGTCGCTCGACACATGTTGCCCATTGACTTTCCAACTGATATCCATCCCTTTGCTTGGAGATGGCGAAAACACCAGTTTTCCAAAATGTACCGTCTCCCCTTCTTTCAATATTCGATTAGGGGAAGTAAAAGTATTGGCGTTATCAAATATCCGGGGGTAAAAATTACCCTCAAACGTATTATCTTTATCGGAACAGCCGAGCTGAAATAAACAGATCACCAAGGCCACAGTTGCTACAATTTTTTTCATTTTTTTTATTTTAAAATCCATCGTCCTCATCTACTTGTCGTGGGGTATAGGTTATCTTGAATAATCTGGAGCAACGCATGTGGTGCATCCGCATCGCCCAGAAGATGCCACACCATTACACCACCTGCCCCTTGTTCCCTAGCGTAGATCGCTTTGCTTGCTATGGTCGCCGCTCCATTGTAATAAAAAGTACCCTGCTGCGGAATTACAATTTCATCGGTATGAACCGCCTCAGGATATTGCGCAACCAAAGCTTTATAGGTGATATCATCCGCGATACTGGGACCAAAGCCATACCCATAAAATGGTAGTCCGATAACTAATTTCTCAGGTGCCACCTGACGTACATCGCGCCAATGCGTAAAATCTTTTACCATATGCGCATAGGTCGCATGTGGGCCTGCATTCGATTTATTCCATGGTCCGGTATAATCGTAAGACATGATATGCACTAAATCATAACGCGCCAACGCCTTATCGGTTATCCGGTTCGAGGTCCATGTTGCTACAGCTGCGGTCATTAGCTTTTTCTTTGCCCGCAATAGGTCCGATAGTCCCACCACAAAGGATTCATAGTTCTCATCGATAAAGTCTCCTTCCAAATCCACATCAATACCATCCAAGCTATAGGTATCCACCAATTTTCCGAAATTCACAATCAAAGCTTTTTGCTTCGCCGGCTTCAATAAATCCTTAAGGTGTTCGGGCGGACTTCCACCAGCAAAAGAAGCAAATACCTTGACATCATGCTGATGCGCTAACTTGACGGTCTCGCTCAACCCTAGAACAGTCGGAAATGTGCCTGTTGCATCTGGATTGATAAACGCAATATTAAGGTGTGTAATTTTCGTAAAATCTAATTTCTTCGCTGCTTCAAGCAATCCGGTGTTGGCGAATAAATACCCAACAACAAAGGCCTTACGCGGCGGGTTCTCTGTGGTTGTATGCTCTTTGCCACAGGCCGTAAGCAAATGCAAACAACTGATCAAAAGCAAGATATATCTTTTCATTTTTTCTTTCTTTTAGGTTTATGGCTTATCCCACCAAACACGATTTGTCCATGTATCTCCTCCTGGTCCAAGCGCTTCAATTGCTGGAGCAACATTCGCCCGATTCTGTTCAGTTTCATTGATCGGGTATTCCAAACGACGCGGAATCTGATTTGTCGTAGACTCTCCCGTAAGTCCAGGCGTCAATGCTGGAAACCCAGTTCTGCGCCAGTTTGCAAACGCTTCTGTACCGTTCATTAAAAAAGTAATCCACAACTGCTTATTGATCAATTCTATTTCACGCCCCGGGATCAGACTATTGCCCTGAATGAAGGTGTTGATCTGCTGATCCTCAATATTCGGTCCGCCTGGATACAGACTTAGGTGTTTGATGGAAGCCCGCATTCCGTTGGCGTAATGTGTGGCTGCGGTCCCACCCCAATTACCTCCCCAACGTACACTTGCTTCCGCCAATAAAAATGACACCTCCGCATAGGTCATATGCAGGAATGGTGCATTATTACGGATCAAGAAATTAGCTAACTGTACTTTTTGGTCGTTGTTTACGATTTCAATCGTTTTGCCATTCGGGAGTTGAATCTTCATCGGGTTTAACCAATCATCCCAAATATAGTCGGTTGGCTTCACGCCATAGTATCCAATCTGAGCTTTTACCTGTTCGGTAATATCAATACGATCAAATGGGCGATTGATGATATCGATGTAGTAGCGTAAGAAGTGCGGCATGCGCGGGTCGTTTGTACTTTGGAGCTGCTCCACTAAAGTACGGCTCACGCGCGGCAATACTTCCGACTGTCCGATGGCCGCGGAGAGTCCATTTCCGCGCATATCGGCATAGGTATTTTGGATATCTTCATGATGCAACAAACAGATGTCTGCATTGCTTGTAAAAACACCCGCCTCAAATGCAGCAGCGGTTTCTTGACGTGCTTTATCGGGATTGATCTTCACCAAGCGCATTGCATAGCGCAAACGCAGAGAGTTCGCAAATTTTTTCCAGGATTCGATATCTCCTTTATAGAAGAGATCACCACGCACCTGATCTTTAGATGGATCTAACTGCTCCGCTGCAGCCTTCAACTCCGTAAAGAAATCGTTATAGATATCCTCTTGGCGATCGAATTTAGGACGCGTCACCCGGTCGATATACGCCTTTCCTGCCTCCGAGTACGGAATATCACCATACATATCGGTAAGTCTCGCAAACTCATACACCTTCATAATACGGCACACCGCATTCAGGTTGCTTTGTTCCGGATCATTGGCCGTTCTTTCTACCGCGGAAACCATGTTCACCACACCACTGCGGTAGGCGAAATCCCATAACGACGACAGATACTGCCGATTATAAATATACATCTGTCCCCAACGGTTCGCCCAGATTCCCCCCACATGTTGAACAATGGGCATGGTAAGACAAAGGTGAACTTTCTCATTTGACTCCAAGTCACCGGAAAAGCGCAGTTGCGTATTAGTCAACTGTAAGGATGGATCCAGATCACTGGAGCGTGTCGGATCAATATTGGTATCACCAAATTTATTGCAGGATACTGTTGTTAAACAGCACGCTATAAAAACAGTTATAATTGATTTTGCTTTCATTTTCATAACATTTAAGCGCCGATATTTCATGCAGAAAAAGCAGAAGTGCGGACGCAATACATAGACCTAAAACCTGAAATTTAAATTTACCCCCCAGCTCTTACGTGTTGGCAAAGAACCATACTCCAGACCTTGTCCGTTACCGTTATTATAATTGGAATCTGGATCGATATTCGGCACATCCTTAAACAAAATAAACGGATTTCTACTCACGACACTGACCTGCATCCCCTGAATGCCCCAGCGCTTGGTCAGCGTACTTGGGATACTATAGCCGAAAGTAATCTCACGCATTTTCACATACGATGCGTCGTAGATATATGGGCGAGCCACACCACCGTCCTGAACAATCTGTGCCCAGTATACCGATGGATCTACCGCTCGTGCATTCTCGGTAAACACTTCATTACCGTTTCCGTCAATCGTGCGGATTACCCCTTTAGGGACGAGTCCACGAACCATACCGGCCTTCGCCCAATCGTCACTCGTCATATGGGCAGCTTGACGATCTTCTTCTGATTTAATCCATTCATCACGTCCTTCCAAGGTAGTTTCCAAACTACCGCGGCTAGCAGCGAAGAGGTTTGTCATAGAAAACATATCAGCGCCATATTTGACATCAATAATAAACCCAAGACTAAAGTCTTTATAACGAACCGAACTGTTTATACCGCCTGTCCAATCAAAAATCCCTTTCCCGACCAACTGACGCTCCGTGGATTGCAAAGGCAACAGCGTAATAGGGTCCAAGATCAAGTTACCTTGCGGATCACGCTGTTCATCGAATGCCAAAATCGATCCATAAGGTGCATCTGGCTTAGCGACCACGGCCACACTCATCCAGCGGGCATCCGATAAGGTTAAGAATGGAACCCGATCAGAAAGGGATTCAACCACATTCTTATTTCGTGCAAAGTTGACACTGAGGTCCCATTGAAAGTTTTCCTTTTGAATGGGCGAACTATTCAACATAATCTCTACACCTCTATTGGATACAACACCGGCATTGATTAACTCCCGATCAAATCCCGAAGAAAATGCGATAGGTACCGCATTAATCTGGTCTCTTGATTTTTGGGTATAATACGTTACATCCAACCCTATACGGTTATTCAAAAACTTCAGCTCCGTACCAACCTCAAAAGAGCGAGTCCGTGTAGGGAGCAAATTTTTAGGGGGCAGATTCTGCGTATTAACACTCCCAAAAGCCTGCCCTTTAAAAGAAAGTGGGTTGATGGAATAATATAGATCCAAGAGGTAAGCCTCCGTATCTCCCCCAACCTCTGCGGCCGATGCTCTAAGCTTACCAAATGAAAGGATACGCTTATCAATTTTAAAAGCATCGCTAAACACAAAGCTGGAGGAAACAGATGGGTACACATAGCTATTGTTTTCTACCGGAAGTGTGGAAGATGCATCACGACGGATACTGGCATCCACATACAAGAAAGATTTATAACCTAACGAGAGGAGTCCGTACATCGAGTTGAGGTGTCTCACATAGCTACTTGGCACAATACTTTTATCGGTAAAGCTCGTCGGTGTAACGGCATCTCTCGCGGTCATATTCGTGAAAAGCATTTGCTGACCTTTGTTATTTACGCGTGAAATACTCCCGCCCAGACGTGCTGTTAGGTGTAAATCAGGCGTCAGCTTCTTTTGTGCCGTGACCAACACATCCGCTTCGGTGGTCACAAATTTACGATCCATCTGCTCTAGCGCTCCTGTTACAAAACCAGGGGTCGTCCGGGGGTTAAATCGCTCAAAATCAAGAAAGGTAATATCCGTAGAAGCGCGTCCCTGGAGATTCAACCAAGAGGTCGCATTATAATTAAGTTGAGCCGCCCCCATTAGACGGTCTTTATCACTTTTATTATACATCTCATTAAGCACCCAATAAGGGTTTAAACGATATGCGCCTCCGCCCCACTCAATGTAGGATCCATCTGGATTCTTAAATGTGTTTGCAAAAAGCGACTGATCCACATTACTTGCCAAACCGATAAAGGAGTTTCCGATATTACTCGGGCTATCGGCCAATGCAGGGCGATTTTTAACATGCTCATTTAAATACATAGCACGCGCTTCCAATGTTAGTTTAGAACCAAACTTGGAGGTACCATTCAAGGTAAATGTATTGCGACGAAGTCCGCTCGAAGGAATAATATCATTCACCCGAAGATCAGCCGCTGAAAAGCGGAATGAAGAATTTTCATTGCCATTTGTAAAAGACAAATTATTGCTAAAGGTCGATCCTGTACGAAAAAAACCGCCGATATTATCCTTGATATAAGCATATGGACGCTTTACACCGTCGTAGGAGTCGACCAACACATCGGGATCCAAACGTGCTCCAAAATTTTGGAACAAGGTGGTACGAGCTTGCACTACGGAATTTGGTATATTTTGTTTTGTTCCTTGTCCGTATAAATGCTGATATCCATCATAGGTTGTCAGCTGTGTTTCAAAGGAAGAAGTGCTATTAAACTCAATGCCCAGCGCTTGGTTTCTGGTTCCCTTCTTTGTGGTGATGAGGATAACCCCATTAGCGGCACGGGTACCATAAAGCGCCGAAGCAGAAGGGCCTTTTAGCACCGATATTTTATCGATATCATCTGGATTAATCGCCGATATAGCATCCCCCATATCATAACCCTCCGCAAATTGTCCAGACCCTGTGCTTCCATAATTGGAGTTATCGATAGGCACCCCATCTACCACGTAAAGCGGTTGGTTATTTCCGGTAACCGTTGTATTTCCGCGGATAATAACCCGCGCCGAACCGGCCGGACCACCCGCCGTACTGTTGATGATCAATCCCGGGACTTTACCGGCGAGTGAGTTGATCACATTCGTTTCACGCGCTTTCTTAAGTCCCTCTCCACTCACTTCCGACACGGCATACCCTAGTGCCCGTTCTTCGCGACGGATACCGAGCGCCGTAACAACAGTCTCATCGATTTCCATAGCGGCAATACTCAGCGTGGCGCTCAACTGCGTCTGTCCAGGTGCAAGTGTTAATAGTTTGGGCGCATACCCAATCAGCGAAAAACGAATCTGGTCTCCAGGATTTCCTTCTAAACTATAGCTTCCTTTCGCATCGGTGCTTGTCGTCTTTTTGGAAATCAAATTGGTAACCGTCACACTCTCCAATGGCTTACGTTCATCGTCCATAACAGTTCCTCTGATCTGCTGCTGGAAAATTTCGATGATGGGTTCTAGTATTTTGGTTTTCTTTGGCGCGGGAGCCTCTTTCTTTTTGAGAAGTACAGCCTTTTCTTCGATCTTAAACGAGATCGGCTGTCCCTTCAAACAAATAGTAAGCGCTTCCTCGATTGTTGCATTGTTGATTTTAACGGAAATCGGTTTGATATCACGCAGCAATACATTGCTGTATAAAAAATCATAACCACTTTGCTGGCGGATTTCATTGATGATCTCCACCAGCGAAGTATTGGTTCGGTTTAGGGTAATCTTTTGTGCGTACGAACTAGCGTGCGCTTGTACGATGGCCAAGGCTAACAAGACAATCGTTAACTTCATCTTGGGGAGGCTAATTCGTGAGAATAAGCGTTGTTTCCCTTGTTTAAACCACAGAGAAAGTAAATGTGTATTCATAACTTTGTTTATAAGGCTGTTATAGTTGTTTTTTTACGGCTATAGCGAACGTTTTCCGATGTAAGGGCTAAAGAAATTGGTTGTACCTTTAGTCCTTTTATTCGGTTTCCACGTGTTTGATTCTTATTTTGAAACGATAATCCTCCTTCCTTCAATTTTGAAATGTAAATTAGAATCATACTCCAGCATCTTCAGGAGACTTCCGATATCGCGACTGCGTGATATTTTTCCAGAGAATGTACTCTGCACATCAGGCTTCACGGTATAGACAATATCCACATCATACCACCGTGCAATTTTGGTGAGTATACTTTCGATATTTTCATTGAATTTAAAGTAACCGTTCTTCCATGCGATCGCTGCTTCGGTATCGACTACAGATTTAGTGATGCCCTGTTCATTTACGACCGCTTGCTCGCCCGGGACAAGCAACATTGGCTTTTTGCCTGCCTGGATAGCGACCGATCCCTCGATCAGGGTGGTCTTTACATCGCGCTCTTCGGGGTAAGCCTCTACGTTGAACTGAGTGCCTAGTACTCGAATCTGTTGCCCCTTGCTTTGAACAATAAATGGCGCATGCTTGTCGGGAGTCACGTCAAAAAAGACCTCGCCTTCAATTTTAACCTCTCGCTGCCCGCCACGGAATGCCGTTGGGTAGCTTATGCGGGATGATGCATTTAACCAAGCTTTTGATTTATCCGGCAGAATAACCAGCCACTTGCCTCCGACAGGCGCCTCCACGGTATGATACTCATTCCGACTTCCTGTTGCAGCACCATCGGCCTCATAGATTAGTTGTCCGTCCGCCGTTTTTAATATCCGCACACCATTTGCTTGGGCAACGGTACCATCGGCACTTTCGGATAGGTTGATCTGTGTTCCGTCGGCCAGCGTCAGTGTTGCACTATTGCTTCCCGGCTGTATTGCGGCGATATCAGCGGCCTCTTGACGCTGACGGAACTGTTGAAAAATATGGGTAAAAAGTAGTGTGGCTAAAATTAAAGCGGCAACCGCAGCTATTGGTTTCCAAAGACGCTGTATTGGTGTACGTGGTTGCTCTTTGGCAATCTGTTTTTCAATACCTTTCAGCATACGCTTTTTGAGCACCGTACGGTTTTTGGCAAAGGTCGAGTCGATATGCAGCACGCCTTGGCGCTGCTGTTCATACCACGCATCAAAGTAGGCCATCTCTTCGGGAGTAATGGTTCCTTTTTTGATCTTGTGTGCCAGCTCTGCTAGGTATGTTTTTTCTTGGTTTGCGTCCATCATAAGATTAGGTATATACACTATAGTCTCAAGACCGATAGGGTATACCTAGTCTGTTGTGATTTTTTTTTAAAAAAGTTGAAAGAATCTGTAGGAGAATAAAAATTATAGCATCGGAATCACCGAAGTAATACTGTCTTTTATATCGCGCAGCGCACGTACTAAGTGGTTATTGACTGTTTTCTCGGAAATCTGGAGCTCTTCGGCAATTTGTTTATGGGATCTCCCTTTTTCTCTACTCAGTTGGTATACGATACGACACTTTTCTGGCAGCAGGGCGATGGTTCGTTCCAGTTTAACCAAAAGCTCCTTTTCTAACAAATAGCTTTCCGCACAAGGTGCATCGGTTACCATAAACTGGATCGCCTCGGCAAGCATCTGTTTATTTTTATGCTTCTTATTGAGCCGATCGATCACCTTATATTTAACTGCAACACTGAGGTAGGTGTGTATACTATGTTTTAGCTGTAAAGCTTCCCGACGGGACCATAAACTATAAAATATATCTTGCACGCACTCCTCTGCTTCCTCGGCACTATCCAACGTCTGTGCGGCCACATGAAAAAGACGCTCCCAATACCGCTCGTACAGTGCCGTAAAAGCGCGCTTATCGTCCATCCGCAAATGCTCGACAAGTACCTCGTCTGGAAGTTCCTTATATTTCTGTAACGTTTTCACCGGGATTAAAAGTCGTCAATCAGTTAGTTTCGATAAAACTAATAAATTCTTTTGACACTAAACATAAAAGAAATTTCATCAAACCGAAAAATGAAGAAAAAATATTCTGATTTTTACAAGGAAAACAAGTGATTTTTACCTATTTTGGGCTAAATCCGACCGGAAAATCGAACCGGTTCATAAGCGGAAAAAGCAATAACCAATAAAACTATAATGCATATGCAGGCAACACAATTGACGGCAGAGCACCAAACATTTCGAGAAACGCTTCGCACTTTTATTCGTAAGGAAATCCTCCCCTATATTGATCAATGGGAGAAAGAGGGTAAAATAGACCGATCCATTTGGAAAAAGATGGGTGATATGGGCTTTATGGGGCTCAACTATCCGGAAGAATATGGTGGTTTAAATCTGGATTTCTACTACTCCATGATTTTCTGTGAGGAGATTTCCTACTGCTATTCGGGTGGATTCTCTATCGCAGCGCTCGTTATTCAATACATGTCAGCCCCCTATCTGCTCAAGCATGGTTCAGAATCCCTGAAACAAAGGTACCTCCGGGGAGTAATTGATGGGGATCTGGTCAGCGCGGTCGCCATTACGGAACCAGGTACGGGTTCGGATGTACAACAAATCCAGACCACAGCCATTCGGCAAGGAGATCATTATATCGTCAACGGTTCCAAAACCTTTATTACCAATGGGTATTACGGCGATTTCTTTATCACAGCGGTGAAGACCGATCCTACGCAGAGAGCACGAGGCATCAGCCTGCTACTTATCGACCGGAATGCGCCTGGAGTGAGCGCCAACAAGATCGATAAAATGGGTTGGCACGCTTCGGATACGGCAGAACTCGCTTTCGATAATGTTGCGGTTCCTGTAGACAATCTAATAGGCCTCGAAAATGAAGGCTTTAGTTACCTCATGGGGGGACTTCAGCTGGAGCGTCTCACTGCGGCAATCCACAGCCTAACGACAGCCGAATCGGCCCTGGAGTATACCTTAGATTATATGGGAACGCGGGAGGCTTTTGGCAAGAAACTACAAAGCTTTCAGGTATTGCGCCATAAAATTGCGCAGATGGTAGCGGAATTAGCGACGACGAAAGCTTTTATCCAGCATTGTTGTGACCTACAGGAGCGTGGGGAATATGCGGTACAGGAATGCTCGATTGCGAAATTACAAGCGAGTGAGCTTGCTGTTAAAGTTGTGGGCCAGTGCTTGCAACTGTTTGGCGGTTATGGGTTTACCGAAGATTATAAGATTGCACGCCTTTACCGCGATGTCCGCGTAGGTACGATCATCGGCGGAACATCGGAGATTATGCTCGAAATAATAGCTAAGACCGCGATTGATCAAATTAATTATAAGGAGCAGAATAAAACAAAAAGCCAAGTGTAACGGGTATGGAAAATTTTAGAGACAAGCAGGAACAACACTTCGATACAATTCGTAATGGGATGGGATTGGTAACCATTGCCCCCCGGCCAGCGGCAACACAGTCTACCGAAGGGGATATCCTCCTCACCTTGGAATCACTCGTGCATCAACTCGAAAGCACGCTGAAAGAGGTCGATTGTAGCGGTATCCTGTACCACCGTCCCTTTTTAAGCAATGAGCCCGATTACCGGACACTTTTCACGGAGGTAACAGGTACAACAGATTTTGAAGGGCGATTGGCCGGACTATTTGAACGTGCCCTAGCAATCAAGCGTCAAGGAAAGCCCGTGATCGGGTTGCTGAAAGGCTCCTGTTCGGGGACGGCATTGGCTGCTATGCTTTGGGCGACTCATCGCATTGCCCTGAAGGGAACGTCTCTTTCTTTTCCGGAAGCAAACTATGGCTTATTCCCTGGCTTTGGGACGACCGTGTTTACGTCGACAATCATCGGCAGTGATAAAGCGATTCCACTGCTAACGCAAGGACGTGCCATTGGCGAGGGTGCTGCTTTAGAAATCGGCTTGGTTGATGCCATCGCAGCATCTCCAGAGGCGGCCGCGTTACGGGCTACGGAAATTATAAATCAAGGGGCCAAAAGTTTAGCCGGCCGACAGCCGACACATTTTGATGAACAGGCACTAGAAACGGCTGCCGCAGCGGTAACAAAAAAAACGCGCGGATTAAATACGGGTATCAATTTATGTTTGGATATCATTCGTCAAACGCAATTGCTCCCCATTTCAACTGCTTTACAATTAGAGGCACAACATTATCTCAAGGCCTGGCAATCTCCTATCGTTGTTCCGATGCTTCGCACACAATATTATGGGGTGCGCGCAGCAAAAAAGCCGAACGAAACAGATAATTCGCTCGCGTATAATCCGCAAAAAATAGGTGTTTTAGGTGCAGGTATGATGGGATCGGGTATTGCTTTTGAAGCGGCACGTGCCGGATTAGAAGTGGTCTTGAAGGATGTGGATATAGCGCAGGCCATACGGGGCAAGGGGCATGCCGAGCAAATAAGTGGAAAATTGGTCGAGCAAGGTCGCTTATCGGCGGATAAACGGGAGCAATTGCTGTCTCGCATTCTACCTAGTGAAGAGATCGAAGACCTTGCGGGTTCTGATCTGATTATTGAGGCGGTATTTGAAGATAAGGAGCTAAAGGCGAAGGTCACGAGGGAGAGCTTGCCTTACTTACAACAAAATGGAGTCTATGCCTCCAACACAACTTCTTTACCGATTACCGAACTAGCGACCGTATCCGCACACCCAGAGACCTTTATCGGTATGCATTTCTTTTCTCCTGTGGACCGCATGGCTTTGGTAGAAGTAATCCGGGGCGAAAAGACGGATGAAAAAACGTTACAAAAAACATTAAAGATCATACACTTACTCGGTAAAATTCCGATCGTGGTAAACGACGGCCCTGCATTTTTCACCTCACGGATCTTCTTTCATTATCTATTGGAGGCAATTACCATGGTACTGGAGGGGATTCCCGCCGCCTGGATTGAAGAGGAAGCATATGCGGCTGGGTTCGGGGCAAGCCCACTAGCGGTGCTCGATGAAATATCCTTACCCCTGATGACGCATGTATATGATCAGCTACCGGTGCTCCACTCTTCGCAGCAACGCTGCTATGACTACTTGCACGCGCTGATCGAGGCAGGTCGGCCAGGTCGGAAAAGCGGAAAAGGTTTTTATGATTATAATTCAAATACCGGAAAGAAAACGATATGGCAGGATCCTCGCATAAAACCAGCGGAATCTATGCCTGCACGCGAAGTGATCCGTCAAAGACTACTTCATGTGGTGGCTCTGGACAGCTATCGTTGTTTGGATGAAGGTATATTAAATCGGGCTATCGATGGCGATATCGGTTCAGTTCTTGGAATCGGATATCCGGCGCATACGGGGGGAGTATTCGGGCATATCGATCAGGTAGGACTTCGTAGATTTCTACGGGAATGTACCGCTTTCCGCGCACATGGTGAGCAATGGGAAATCCCAACCTCGCTGATTGTGCGTATGGATCGGGACCTTTCCTTTTATTCGGGGTTTGAAGCGAATTAGATGAGGTTGTTGCCTTGGGCTATATCCGTCATTTCTTCTGTGCACGATAATCTGTAGGAGGACAAGACTTTTATAAAAAGACACTAGTTATCAAGAAGATAGAAATGATCAAGACGACGACAAGTTGAAAGAAAGGACACGAGTTGAAAACTCGCGCCAGCAGGTAGGCGTATGTTCGAAGGTTCATTGCTTTTGCCTATGGAGGTTTGAAGGCTCGCGCCAGCCTTACGGAAACTATTCGCTGGCGCGAGCCTGCCTGCAGTAGGCAGGCCTTAGGCTCGTGTCCCTCCTATCCTCTTCGAGACTTCAATAACGACGCCTTTATCGAACCATGATATCTACCAGATGGTTAATATCGGCTGCGACAAACGTATCGTAATCCAGTGTTGCTTCGAGAATTTTCTTCTGCTGTGCATCGTCGAATATACGCGATACATTGAGCTTATATTTTTCTATGAGTTTAGGAATACCTTCATCACGGCGACGTGGATGACCTATTGGATACTCCACCACGACTTCTTGCAGCACCGTTCCATCTTTCAGTTCCACGGTTAGGGCATTGGCAATAGCGCGCTTCTCTGGGTCGTGGTAATCTGTCGTAAACTGCGCATTTTCATAGCAGGTTATCTTATCGCGCAGTGCATCGATCCGCACATCTGCGGCTACTTCATCCTCATAATCGGCAGCCGTTAAGCGGCCTAGAATCAAAGGTACAGCCACCATGTACTGAATGCAATGATCGCGATCAGCGGGATTGTGCAACGGCCCTTTTTTATCTATAATTCGAATCGCTGCTTCGTGCGTGCGGATGCTTACTTTCGCAATATCATCGCTCGTTTTACCGATTTGCGCCAACTGGTGGTGTAAGGTCATTGCTGCTTCCACCGCGGTTTGCGCATGAAACTCTGCCGGAAAAGAAATCTTAAACAAGATATTCTCCATCACATAGGATCCATATGGGCGTTGGAACTTAAAGGCTTGCCCTTTAAAAGATACATCGTAGAATCCCCATACTGGTGCGCTAAGTACCGATGGATAGCCCATCTCTCCTGTCTGGGCGATCAACGCCAAACGTACTGCACGTGAGGTAGCATCCCCCGCGGCCCATGACTTCCGACTTCCCGTATTGGGTGCATGTCGGTATGTACGTAACGCTTGTCCATCTACAAAAGCTAAAGACACCGCATTGATCAGCTGCTCACGGTCCAATCCGATCAGCTTCCCGACAACCGCAGTCGAAGCTACTTTCACCAGAATAACGTGGTCTAATCCTACTTTATTGAACGAGTTTTCGAGCGCCAAGACGCCTTGAATTTCATGGGCAAGTACCATCGCTTCCAACACTGTTAACGCCTTAATGGGCTCGCCACCTGCAGCAACACGGCTTCGGCTCAACCAATCGGCTGTCGCTAAAATTCCGCCCAGGTTATCTGATGGGTGCCCCCATTCTGCGGCCAGCCAAGTGTCATTAAAATCAAGCCACCGGATAATCGCTCCGATATTAAAAGCCCCCTGTACAGGATCTAACTGATAATTCGTTCCGGGAACTTTTGCCCCATTGGGAACAACCGTACCGGGAACAATAGGCCCTAACAGCTTGGTACATGCTGGATAGGTCAGTGCTTCAAATCCACAACCCAGGGTATCCAAAAAACAGTAAAATGCAGTTCGTAGTGCCGTCTTGCTTTCTACTTTATAATTCAATACGTAATCTACAATATCGGTCAGCACCTGATCGGGCTGTGGTCTTTCGTTTAAAATATGTGAAGACATTTTTTATAAGCTTAAATAATTAAAAATCCAATTCTCTAGCGTTCTCCCACGGGGACATACGGTCTATTCTCCGGACCGATATAATTGGCACTCGGACGAATAATCTTACCATCTTGCCGTTGCTCAAAGACATGTGCCGACCATCCCGTGATGCGGGAAAGTACAAAGAGCGGCGTAAACATTTCTGTGGGAATCCCCATCCGGTGATACGCAACTGCCGAATACCAATCCAAGTTCGGGAACATACGTTTCTCCTCCCACATAACCGTTTCTAAACGTTCCGCAATATCGTACAGGGTCATATCCCCGGCTTCCTCCGATAGCTGCCGTGCAATGCCTTTGATGACTTGATTCCGCGGATCGGCAATCGTATAAACGGGGTGCCCAAAGCCTATGATGACCTCTTTATTGGCAAGGCGCTGTCGAATATCCGCTTCTGCCTCATCGGCATTGGCATAACGACTTTGTATCTCGAACGCCACCTCGTTGGCTCCTCCATGTTTAGGTCCCCGCAGGGCTCCTATTGCTCCTGCAATACAGGAATATATATCCGACCCTGTTCCGGCAATAACACGTGCGGTGAAGGTGGAGGCGTTAAACTCATGCTCGGCATATAGATTTAAGGAAACCTGCATCGCACGAACCCATGATGGTGGTGGTGGGGTGCCGTGCAACAAATGCAGGAAATGTGCGCCAAGCGTACTGTCATCTGTCTCCACGGCAATCTCTCGTCCATTCTGGCTAAAGTGGTGCCAATAGAGGAGCGCCGACCCCATAGAAGACATCAGGCGGTTAGCAATATCGCGTGCCCCCGCCAGCGGGTGACTTTCTTTTTCAGGCTGTAAGCTCCCAAACACGGAAACGTAGGTCCGCAATACATCCATGGCATGGGCTGTCGTAGGCAGCTGCTTGAGCACATGTTGAATGGCAATTGGTAATCCGCGTTGGCTTAAAAGTTGGTTTTGGTAACTGCTAAGTTGCGCCTGTGTGGGTAAGCTTCCGTATATCAATAGGTAGGCGACTTCCTCAAAGGAAGCCTTTTCGGCCAGTTCCAAAATATCGTATCCACGGTAGTGCAGATCATTTCCTGTTTTTCCAACGGTGCTAAGCGCCGTATTCCCTGCCGCAACACCGGAAAGTGCTACGCTTTTCTTAGGTTTAAAACCTCCTTCATTCGTTTCCTTCATCATGCTTGTTGGTATTGAATAATTGATCTAATCGGTTTTCGTATTGATAATAGTCGATACTTTGGTACAATTCCTCTCGGGTCTGCATGGTATCGATGACAGCGGCTTGGCTACCGTCCTTCCGGATATGGCTATACACATTGGCCGCAGCTTTATTTGCTGCACGGAAAGCCGATAGTGGATATAATACAATAGAGACGTCTGCTTTTTCAAGTTCCTCCACGGTAAAAAGTGGCGTCTGTCCAAATTCTGTGATATTAGCGAGCACCGGTAGACCTGTGGCTGCACTAAACCGCTGATAATCTTCCAACTTGGTAACCGCTTCGGAGAAAATAAAATCGGCACCGGCTTCTTTATAGGCCACAGCACGTTCCACAGCACGCTCGATCCCTTCCGTTGCAATCGCATCGGTACGGGCACCGATAACGAAGTGAGCATCAGTCCGCGCATCAACGGCGGCTTTTATACGATCGACCATTTCCGCGCGGGATACCAGTTCTTTTCCGGGGCGATGCCCGCAGCGTTTTGCACCGACCTGGTCTTCCATATGTACGGCAGCGGCTCCTGCCTTGATCAGAGACTGAATCGTTCGGGCGACATTAAAGGCCGAAGGACCAAATCCGGTATCAATATCGACCAATAAAGGTAATGGGCAAATATTCGTTATCCGCTCGACATCGATCAATACGTCCTGAAGCCCCGTGATCCCGAGGTCAGGAACGCCTAAGGATCCAGCCGCAACACCACCGCCGGAGAGGTAAATTGCTTTAAAACCCGCCTGCTGTGCCAAGAGCGCATGGTTGGCATTTATTGCCCCTACCACCTGCAAAGGCTTTTCATTTTTGATTGCTTCTCGAAAGAGAAGTCCTGGAGACTGTATCATATAATTGGAGATTTAAAAGCACACAACACACCCGTTGCTACGAATCTGCAACCGATATATTGGTATCATAATTAAAGATAGGCGTTCAGCGAAAGTGCTGATTCTCATCCGCTTTTTGTTAAATATACGAATATTTTTTGAGGATTTTAGGTAGGTGGTAGTTCAGAGTTGGTAGTTCGTAGTGTTTGTAGAGCCACAAACCCCGAAGGGCTCAGCGTCGCTAAATCTTGTGGCCTCTATGCAGGCCGGGCATCTTACTTTTGAAGATAAAAGTAAGCAAACCGAACGTAGTGAGCTCATTAACTTGTTGATAAACCTTGTCGCTAGGAATTCTTGCAGGGATGGCCTGTGCAGCAGAAAATTTCTACAGATCGCAATAATTCCTCAGGCGACATTTGCTGGTTAAAGGGAGCTAGAAGCAGTACCGTAGCTACCGACCTCTTCGTCATCTCGAACGAGGTACGAGGAGAGATCTATAAACTATACAATTTGAATTTATAATTACAATACAAGAGGACACGAGCCAAAGGCCTGCCTACCGCAGGCAGGCTCGCGCAAGCGTGTAACTTTACCAATGTGCAACTCTACTGGCTTGTAGTTCTAGTTGCTAGATGATGATTAATCGTGGTTGGTCGTTTATACTTTTGGAAAAGAGGAAAATGGGAGGATACGGCGGTTTGAAAACCGTTGTTGGAATAAAAAATCCCCACAGTACCAAAACTACTGTGGGGATGAGATTAAAAGCTTAGGATTTCATCCATCTGCTTCGAAATATTCTGGAGGTATGTGCGATCTCCGGCACCGAGTTCAACCGTCAGCCAGCCTCCCTTGTACCCGACCTGCCGCACCGTCTTCATCACCGTCCGCCAGTCGATATCACCCTTAAGCAACTCGACTCCAAACCCTTTCCGCAAGCCTTCATCGTTCATGATCTTCCGACTAAACTCTTTGGCATGTAACTTTACTATACGGTCGCCTAACACCTCAATCCAATGTTCAGGCCATCCGTAGCGAAGGATATTTCCGACATCAAAATACCAGCCAATCAAAGGATGATTAATCTCATCGATAAAATTTTTGGCTTCCACCGGACTTAAAATAAAGTTATTCCATACATTTTCAAGTCCTACCTTCATGCCCGTTTTTTCGACATGCGGAATAAGTTTCCGGACTGAATCCAGCGCATTCTTGTACGCCACACCATACGATACCTTTTCATTGACGACACCAGGTACGACCAACACGGTATCGCCACCTAGCTCCTTCACTTCCTGCAAAGACTTAGCGACGGAGTCGATCGTAAATTGTCGAACCGAAGGATCGGGATCAGAGAGTGGCTTCGACCAGTGGTCTTTATTGACCAAACTCGGAATAGCGATACCTGTGACCGCCTTAGCTTTCAGGAGCTCCTTAACGGAAATGGAAACCGGACTATTAAATTCAATACCATCATAACCCAAATCTTTCACCAGTTTAAACTTATCCAGCAACGACAGATCTTCTTTGATCATATCAAAGCCAATTCCTTTTTTTAGTCGCGCTGCACCCGCCAAAACAGGCGTACTTCCCACCTGCCCCATTAAGGGAGAAGCCGCGGCTGCGCCAGCCATTATAGATGCTGTCCGTATAAATGTTTTTCTATTCATTGTTTTTAAATCGTTACGTCAATTCCGGGTATAGCAATCGGTAAATCATATTTCGTATCCCAAGACACCGCCCCTGGAAACAAAACCTGGTTCGAAGCAAGAGCGGCCTCCAAAGATACGGTCTGTCCGCTATAGGCCGCCATGCGTCCTGCCAATGCGACTAAATTAGATTTAACCATCCACTCGCCATCATTCTTTGGCTTGTTACTTCTGATCGATGCAAAAAGTTCATCGTGCTCCTGCTGATACATGCTGCGCGCATTTGTTTTCTTATAGGCATTCTCGTCCGTAAATTTAGTTTCATCCGCATACTTCCACGGGTTCTTGCCAACAATATCATGGCCTCCGGTACGACAGTCGACAATACACCGACCTGTATCACCGATCAGCTCCACGTCGTAAGATGGCGCCGTGTTATTCTGCTGCCGAGAAGAGAAATAACCTTTTACCCCGTCTGGATACTCGTAAACTACGGAAAAATGATCATATACATTCCCAAATTTTTTGTCTACGCGTTTCTGACGCCCCCCAGATCCCGTTACTCGTAACGGCAATTGATCCCCCATTGCCCATTGCATCATATCGATACTATGGATCGCTTGTTCGATAATATGATCTCCGGAAAGCCAATTATAATACAACCAATTTCTCAATTGATACTCAAAATCAGTCCACCCAGGCTGTCTCTCTTTATACCAGAGTTCCCCTGTATTATAACTACAACTCGCATTCAGTACCTCGCCAATCTGACCATTTAACACCCGACCAAAGGCTTCTCTTTTCGGTACGTGATAGCGCCAGCAAAAACCAGATACCAAGGCTAAGTTTTTACTTTTCGCCTCTTTTGAAGCGGCTATTACTCGCCTTAGTCCGGGACCATCCACTGCGAATGGTTTTTCGCAGAAGATATGCTTGCCCGCCTTTACCGCAGCCTCCAGATGCGCCGGTCGAAACGCTGGTGGAGCAGCGAGCAAGACCACATCAACATCTAAATCGATAAGCTTCTGATAAGCATCCAATCCGACGAAACGATGCTCCTTGGTGACTTGCATCTTCGCACCCAACTTCTCTTTTAACGAAGCGTAAGATTGCTCCATATGATCTTCAAAAGCATCCGCCATCGCATAAAGCACAACATTAGGATCCGCATTTATTGCCTCCACCGCAGCGGCAGAACCGCGTCCACCACAACCGATCAAGCCTACTTTCAAAGTATTTGTATTATTTATCCATAAAGCATCCGATGCAAAAGCATGGTTACTTGCGATCACGCCCGCAAGCGTAGTTAATCCGGCATTTTTTATAAAATTTCTTCTTGAAAGGCTCATATTAAGGGTTTTGTGTTAGTTTAGGATTTCTGTTAATTTCTGCTTGTGGAATATAGAATACAACCCGATTATCAGTAGGATTTACTTTTTGATTTAGGTTTGTCGTCGGCGTGTTATTCAAGGAATGCGTGCCGGGATAATCCCGTTCCATCGCGCGATTATTACGATACAAATCGTACGCTCTATGGCCTTCAAAAGCTAATTCCAAGAAACGCTCCTCCAAAACGATGTCTAAGGCCGATTTGTTCAACTCTTGCAACTTACTTGGGGTATACAGTGCTTCACCTACCAAACCAGCTCGCGCCCTCAAAGTATTCACATCTGCCAGGGCATCCGCTGTATTTCCTTTTTTCGCTTCAGCTTCCGCACGAATTAAGTATATCTCCGCCAGCCTTAAATAAACGGGCGAACTGAGATTGATTTGCCCTTCCTGAAGCGAATATTTGTTCACATAGTACATCGGCGTAACGGGTGTCAGTTTTTGATTATAATGCAACGTACCATCTACGAGATAAGGCGTTAAGAAATTACTTCGAAGGTCCTGCGGATTTTGTTTGATAAAATCATAGTATTTTTTTGACGCATAAATTTCAGCCCATCCACTAACACCTTGCCCCATCGGGTTTCCGGAAAGGTCTCCACTGAAATACATCGACCCTATGGACGACATATTTCGATCTTCTACTTTTGTATGGCGAATACAGAAGATGGTCTCTCGGTTGCTCTCGGGGAGCGTCCTGAAATACCCCGTATATTCACTGCCCTGCAACAAGGAATACCGATTTGAATTAATCACTAAATTGGCATACTTAATCGCATTATCATTATCTTCCTGATACAAATACACCCGTGCCAGCAAGGCATAGGCTACCTCTTTGGAAGCAAAAGCATTACTTTTCTCCGTTGTCATCAAGTCGGCCGCTTTGAGTAAATCTGCGATAATAAAGGAGTAAACATCCTTAACAGAACTGCGCAACAATGAAGTGGCCTCCTCATCGGTCAGTCCTTCTTTTAGAATAGGAATACCGGGGTTGCTTCCTCCATTTTGCGGATATGGACGACCAAAAATACGGACAAGGTTAAAGTGCATCATCGCCCGCAGGTATAGATTTTCGCCTTTCAACTGAAGAAGCCCTTGCGCAGCATTATCTGGCACAAATTCGATAATCTTATTGGCGGCGGCTATCACTTTATAGGCTTGCGACCAAAAGTTCGTACAGTGATCCGAAGTATTGATATGGTTGTAGCGATAGGCACGCGTTAAGTCATCGCCTGAAGATTGCCCCTGACTCACGGCATCACCGGGGTATTCCATCAAGAAATGTCCGCTACGAACATACGCAGCATTCTTGAGTACGGCATAGGTACCTATGGTAGCCGTACCCACATCCGCTTCATTCTTTAATGCTGATTCTTCGTCAATAAACTCTGTAGGTTCATAATACTTCTGACAAGAAACCTGTATTAAAACAAACGCAACAGATGTTAATAAGGTATATAAAGATGATAATTTCATATCTACTGTTGTATTAAAGGGTTAGATTTAAACCGAAAAGGATCTTTTTGCTAATAGGGTATTTAAAGTTCGAAACACCAGAAACTTGATCCACCTGACTCAAAGAAACCTCCGGGTCCGGTCCGGAGAATTTTGTCGCCGTCCACAGGTTATCGGCGCTCACAAAGAGATGGACCCTTGCAATTCCCATTCGCGTCAATAGATGTTGTGGTAAATTGTATCCTAAACGGAGATTGCGCAAGCGGATGTAACTTCCATCCTCCAGATATCGTGACGAAGACTGATTCGATTCCTTATTTCCGCCTACAATAGGTTTCGGGTGGGTGGCATTATCTCCCGCTTTCTCCCAGCGTGTCCATCCTTCCTTCAAGACCATCGAGTTGAATGCTTCATACAAACCGTCGTTGTCAAAAGAAACGCGCGTCTCGTTATACACCTCATTACCATATACAAAATTGAAAAATGCGGACAACGAGAAGTTTTTATATTTAAGCGTATTGCTTAACCCTCCTGTAAACTTAGGCGCGGCTGAAGTTCCCGTAAATCGGCGTGACGTAGAAGAAGCCGCTTCACTGTATTTATTGGTCGTTGTAATCGTTTTATTGCCTTCCGCATCAACCGTTACTTTTTCCCACAATGGATCACCGTTGGCCGGATCTACACCGACCCAGATTGGAAAACTAAAAGCATCCATATCATAACCAACCGTGATCGGTTGTCTGGCACCTGCGTTGAAAACAGCCGATCCGTCACTTAATTCTAGCACCTTGTTTCTGTTAAATGCCATATTAAAGCCTGTTTCCCACGAGAAGTTCTCCTTGGTAATATTTTGCGATGTGATATTGAACTCTATTCCTCGGTTGCGCACCGACCCTGCATTTACCCAGACATAGCTATATCCTGTCGTAGCCGCCAAAGGCTTTCTATACAATAGTTCGCTCGCTTTCTTCTCGTAAACATCCACGCTAATGGCCACCTTATTCCATAAGGTTACATCGGCACCAATATTGGCTGATTTTATTTTCTCCCAACTTAAATTAGGATTTCCCTTTTGGTAGGGTGCCGCACCAGGCAGCCCGGTGTAGCTCGCTTCCTGGGTGATACTATACAGGCCTAAGGATGCAAAATTTGAAATCCCATCCGCATTCCCTACGGTACCGTAACTGGCTCTCAATTTAGCAAAGGAAAGTGCCTGGCTTTCTTTAAGGAAAGCTTCATTAGTCAAGATCCATGAAGCGCCCAACTGGTAGAAATTAGCCGTTGAATTATTACGTCCAAATTTAGACGAGAACTCATTAACAAAGGACCCTATTAAGAAATATCGGTTATCAAAACTATAATCCGCTTGCGCCAAATACTTGCGAAAGCCGACCTGCTCCCTGGCTCCTTTTGGGCTTTGCAGGATATCTGTCGCAACAGACATTACATCTCTACCCGCAGGCAAACCTTTCCCCGACACTTCAGACGATTCGGAGATGGTTGTTTCGACCTCCGCAACACCGAGTAACACCAAGCTATTGCGACCAAAATCCTCCGCATATCGGATTCGATTAGACGTTAAAAATCGGCTCGAGTTATTGGCATCATTATAAAGTTCTCCGATGTTTGCCCCTCCCTGCTTCGTCCGTCGATCGAAATATCTAGCCGATTTACCATTCTGCAGCTGCGTACGGTTGTAACTAGATAACAATACCTTACTACTCAGTTTATAATCCAAGTTCAAATCACCACTAACCTGCCAATTATTGTTTCTGTTGTAGTTGTACAGCAATGAATGTAGAAAGTTTTCCTTTTCACGGCCGAGCCAGTTCGGATGAAATCGTGCGTCGATAGGTTCCCCATTCGCATCAAAAGCTGGATCAAATGGAAGGTTGATGTATGCATCATACATGGTATTACTGTTTTCTACGGTATTCTTATTCACCTTACCATTAATGAAAACAGAGGCTTTGAGTCGATCTGTGATATTCGCTATTAAATTGTTTCGAAAATTGTACCCGGTATGTCCTGTTCCTTTTAGGGTACCCTCTTCGCGATAAAACACACCAGAAGTATAATACTGTACCTTTTCGGAACCACCCGAAACAGATAGGTTGTGGTTGTTTACATATCCGGTACCAAAGGCAAGATCCCACCAATTGGTATTGTTATCCACAACGGAAGGATCTCTATTGTAGAACGTTTTTTGAAAGTCGTAGAGTTCCTGCGAATTCATCATCCTGAAATTTCCGGTCGTTGGGTTTGCAAAACCAAAGGAATTATTGAACTCTACTTTAGTCTTCCCGGGTCTTCCCATCTTGGTGTTGACAATAATAACGCCATTGGCCGCTCTAGAACCATAAAGCCCTGTAGCTGCTACATCTTTCAAGATGGACACAGACTCAATATCAGCCGGATTATAAGAACCGCCAATATTGCCATCAACCACGACTAGCGGAGCGGTACTAGCCGAGATTGTTCCGGCTCCACGAATCAAAACTCGGGGCTCACTAGAGGGATCTCCAGACGCCGTAGAGACAACAACACCTGGCGCTTTACCCTGAAGCATAGTCGACAGATCATTCGCCGTCACATCTTTTAATTTTTCTGCCGAGATATTACTGATCGAACTCGATAGATACCTCATTTTTTGAGAAGAATAGCCCACCACGACGACCTCATCGAGGTTATCGATATTCGATTCGAGGACAACATTTAATACGCGTTGGTCACCGATTAATACCTCTTGTTCTTTATGCCCGACTACCGAAAAGACAAGCGTGCTCCCGTTCTGCGGAACATTCAGGGAAAAAGAACCTTCGTTATCTGTGGAGGTTCCCACTGTGGTTCCTTTAACCAGGACCGTGACTCCAGAGATCGGGTTATTATTGGCATCTACGACCTTCCCCGTAATGGTACGTTGCTGTTCCCGCTTAGCCGTACTAGAACTTCCGGAAGGTTGATGCTGGTTTTTGGATACACTATTAATTTCCCTGATCAGGACAGCGTTCTTATTCACCTCAAAATCGAGTCTACGGTCTGCTAGGATTGTTTTAAGCGCCTGAATAAAGTGTACCTTTTTTACATTAATGGAAACAGTCCTTTTACTTTCTCCAATAACCCGACTATTGTATAGCAGTTCATAGCCTGTTTGTTTTTGGATATCATCCAAGACATCAGCTAAGGGTGCATTTTTGAAATTCAGTGAAACATGTTGCCCATAGGAAGCCGCATGCGCTTGTACGAGCGTGGCGACTAAAAAAAACGTTAATATCTTCATTACGACGAAGCATTGATTTAGGGTCTTTCGTACGGTCGCACGATAATAAAAATAGAATTTATACATTTGTAGTTGTTTGGTTGATCAAAGTTTATTTTGTTAACATCAGCTAAAATTGTATCACTAAACAATTTGATCGGGAGTGTTGCGAGCACTTCCGATTTGCTTTTATCTTTCCTGACTATCTCATAACATATACCCTCCTATCTTTAATTTTAAATTTGTAAACAGATATTTTTTCCAACTGATCGAGCAGATCCGACAACTTATGTGTCCGCAGAACAAGCCCCGTAAACCGATCCGTGGAATGTGCTTCAACTTGATATTCCTCAATATCGTACCAGCTCTTTATTTTTTCCATTACCGCATATATATCGTCTTCTCTAAATCGGAAATATCCATCCTTCCAGGCCAATACATCGTTTGTATTTACCAATCGCGCGTTAATTTCGCCTGTACTCTGATCGGATACCGCCTGCATACCCGGCGTAATGCGTGTTCTGTGCTGGGAGGTTTCCACTTCGACCGATCCCTCGACTAGTGTTGTTAAGATTGCGTTTTTCTTTAAATTGGCTGCTACATTAAATGCGGTCCCCAAAACGTTGATATGGGTATTTTTCATCGAAACGGTAAAAGGATGATGGGCATTATGAGTGACCTCAAAATAGGCTTCACCATCCAGCTCTACTGCCCGCTTATTTTTAGCGAAATGTGAGGGATAGCGTAATTTAGCATCTGAATTTAGCCAAACCATTGTGCCGTCGGGAAGCATAAGTCGTGACAACGTTCCTTTGGGTGAATGAAAAGTCTGGTATGTAGGTCGCATCGCATTAACATCCGATATCTTGAATAAGTATCCCCCCTTGGCTGTCCGCGTAATATGTATACCGCGTGCGGCAAGTACTTTTTCATCGGTTTGAAGCAACACATAAGACTTACCATCGTCAAAGGTGATAACCGCTTGACTATGATTTGGTAATTTCACATCATCGACATAACCGTAAACTTCATTAGAATCTTGTTTATAGAACTTATAACAGATGGTAGCTAGCCCTCCAAACAGGAGCAATGAAGCGGCTATAGCGATCCACTTTTTGAACGTAAGATGATATGGTTTAGGTGGCGGTTGTATGGTACCATTTACGTCTGAGGGAGATTTCTGTCCCATGCGACTCTGAAGCTCTTTAAGCTCTTTTTCGGTGATGGTTTCATTCGCATATTTCCTCAGCAATTCTTTATGACGGATTTCCGACAATTTATGGAGTACTCGATTCGAAATATCTTGATACGGACTGGAGGCCTCCGCAACATCCTGTTGCAGCTCTTCGAGAATACATGCTTTTAATAAACTTCCGTCTTCTTCTTGAAATAGCTTGACTAATACGGCTAAATCTTCTTGGGTAGCGGAGCCATTAAGGTATTGCTTAAAAATATTGTTTATAAGTTCGCTTGGCATCAAAATTTTTTCAGGTTTTATAAGCTATTACGGACAATAGCTAAATACTACCTACTCCAAACGAAAAAAAAATTAAAAAAACTTAAACAACAATAAACTTACGATAACGAGGTGAGATTGATAAAAGGGTAATTCTTCCTTAAGAAGACCATTCGCCTTTGTAATATGGTTATTTATAGTGGATTTAGAAATTCGCAGCATCTCTGCTATCTCGGCATAGCTTTTTCCTTCTAGTTTAAAAAGAATGAATACACGTTGACATTGGGGAGGGAGTTTAGCGATAGCCTGCATCAATTGTTCTTGACTTTGCTTAAAAACGAGTTCCTCTTCAATATGCGCGTAGTCTTCATGATAATTTTGGATAAACATGGATCTAAATTTATCATCCAACGAAACCCTACGGAAATGGTCATATACAATATTCTGTGCAATAGAAAAAAGAAAAGAACGAAATGATCGGTTAAGATCAATCTGTTCACGTTTTTCCCAAACTTTTAAAAATAGCTCTTGCAGCACCTCTTCGGCAATATGTTTGGATCGTACCAATCGAATTATGCGACCTAAAATTCGAAGACTATAGTTGTGATAAATCGATTCAAATGCAGCGTAGTCCCCCTCTTTCAAAAGCGATAGAAGATACTTCTCTTCGGAATCAAAGGGCAAGGTTGCGGTATCGGGGGACATGTAATTAGTGCTTATCGGTCATCAAGGTAACAAATCAAATATAAAAGAAAATATCAGCAAAGCAAAAAATGGCAAAAAACTACTTTCACAGCTTTTATCTTCATGGTAACGCCCTAAATAGTACGCTAAGCTTGTTAACAATGGATAGGAACACGGAGGTCTTAATGTAACAAAGAAGGACGTTGATTGTTAAACCGGAACCCTAGTCCGATCATCAAAAAATTTGGTTCATGAAAATCCTTTAGATTATATCCAATATGTAGAAACGAGCTTTTGGTAACCCCAATCTTCAGTGCAAAAGTCTGGTATGTTCCCGTGAGATCGCCTCCTTTATGTATAGCGTTTGCACCAATTCCGACCCCAATCGAAAATAGCGGCATGACATATTCAGCGCGTCCAGAGAAGCCTATCGCCATCTGGCGGTTAAGCGCAGGTTTAAAAAACTCTTGCTCCGTTCCCACAATATAATCTTCTGTATACACATTGGCACTACCATCATATATCCCATCGATAGAAACACCGGCACGGAATCGATAACCGAAGTTATACATCGGCGCAAAATATGCACCCACAACTGGATAAGCATGCGGAGAAGCAACAGGCTGTCCAAAAAAATCAACTCCTTTGCGCCGCCACGCACCGAAAAAGACCATATCATAACTGATGTGTTTAGGAAATGGGCGCAAGGCTAACAAGGACTGTCTTTGCTTTCGTAACTGTTCATCACTATTATTCACATGATATACCATCCCCACCTTAGTACCAAACATGTTGAGCCCTGCGTTCGGGAATGCAGTGTTGCCGTTTGAGAAGTGAGAGATATCTGCTCCGGCTTGTATTTCAACAGACCGACTTGCCTTCCAATTGAGCAAAAGGCCCACGTTGATATAAGCATTTAAACGGGAACCGATAACAATATTATAAGGATTTTCATACTGATCGTAAGGCTTCCATCCGGTAGACAATCCAAAATTCCATTCGTAACCCAAGGACAAACGTGGAGCCAATTTTGCAATGGGTGCCCCTTGAAAGAGATAAACCGCAACGGGGTTCCCTAATTCTTCTTTATTCCCGAAATGAAAACGAGCAACACCAATTCCCTGATAACTATCCCCATACACCTGCCGCCCAAGGGATCCCTCCGGTAGCCTTACGGCGTATTTAAGATGACCTGTAAAAGCGTTACGAATGGGTTTACTCATAGCATTATCACCATCAAAGAAAGGTAAATTCGGAATCACCCTACTATACCGAAACTCAGCGCCTAAACTATGTACAAATCGCCCTGGTTTGAAAATCGATACTTGCGTCGAAGTATCACCTTCCATCGCAGAATCCTGTGCTATGACCGGAGATATTACATAGCAACAAAGGCAGGTGACAACTGCGGTTCTCCACACAAAAGACTGTATGTGTAAAATCACATATAGGTATACGCTCTTAAAAAACATCATTCAAAATCATACTAACAATTGGTTCCTTTTCTTTCAGCTGTATTTTAAATTCAACAGCGTATGTTACCGCACGAGCTGCGCTAATGCTTCTTCGAGCGTTTCCGCGAAATAGATCAACCGACCTTTATTACTCTCTCGAATAAAGTCTTGTAGACTCTTTGAAGAGACCTGTTTAAAATCCCCTACAATAGCAAGTTTCATCCTGTAATTAGAAAATTTTTGCAATATCTCACCGGCTACCTTTGTCTTTAGATCAAAGAAAGCATCAGCGATGTGTTCCGTGTAAAGAACCATAGCATCCGCTTGATTGTAATACATATTTCCAAGCAGGTCTACAGCTTCTTCGACACTGCCTAGCAACATATTATCACTGTGTAATTCTGCAATTCGAACGCCCTGTATTATATGTTCTTTTATTTCCATTGGTCTTATCTGGTTATTTTGTCCCTCGTCTATATATTATACACAGTCGTTAAGGAAGATAGCGCAATATAACAAAAGCTAGATGAAGCGTCAACCTCCACAGAATCAATTTAAGTTAAACATTTTTAACTATGTTTGCATCCGCAAAACAATGGACAACGGAAAAAAGACACGTGATGGCTCGATTGATGTTCTCCGGAGCATTGGTCTCCTTTGCATTGTCTTAGCCCATGTGGTACCTCCCAACTGGCTTTTTCAAATTCGTAATTTCGATGTACCATTAATGGTTTTCATATCGGGTTATCTCTATGCTGGTCGAGCAAATCAGATTCAGAGCTTTACATCGCTTTTAGACTATTTAGGGAAGCGTTTTGTTCGATTGGTTGTTCCTGTTTGGATCTTCTTGTCGTTATTTTATCTTATTCAATATTGCTTCCCATCCGTTTTTCCAATCAACTACACCCTGTTTCCAGATGTTATGCGCTCCAGCTACCTGCTGTTAGAAGGCTTCGGTTATGTATGGATTATCCGTGTTTTCCTGATGATGGCAATCTTAGGGCCATTAAGCATGGTCTATTTTAAGAAACCGATTTCTATCTTATACTACTATATCAGCTATGAAGTCGTTTATCTCCTAGTCCAACCCTACTTGGGGGATGGTATCGGAAAGCAATTCAACGAGATATTGCTCTATACGGCAGGATTTTTAGTTTTTTTCCTACTAGGAAGTACGTATACATCCCTTACAAAGAGCGCCAAAACAATATTATTCACTGTCACCATAGCGCTCACTGCACTGGGCGGGTTGTACTTCTACCTGTACGAAAAAGTAGCTTTCAATATCGGATCATTTAAATATCCACCACGGCTTTTCTACATGTATTATGCCGTAGCCATTTGTCTCTTTTTATTTCATCTGAGACCTTGGTTTGCTCCATTCAACAACAGGCTTATCACCTTTATTGGTTCATCCACCATATGGATATACCTGTGGCATATCCTATTGCTCTTGATACTTCCTATTGAAAACTGGGGAATCCGTTTTCTAGTGGTCTTGATGCTTGCTAGTACGCTAACTTATGTACAGCAGTACCTTGTGGAAATGTTTATCCGCCTTTCCGGTTGCTCTTCAGCTGTCTCGAAGCAGCTCCGTATCATCTTTTGTAGTTAACTGGATAATTTCCGACTACATTCACCGAAAAAACTACCGTATTCACCGAATTGTTGCTTGAGCTCGCCTAATGCACGTAGGTCAGCCTCAGCATTCCCCCTATCTTTGGAGTATACAAACAGAAACAAACATTTAAAACACTAAAAATTAAACATCATGAGCACAAAGAAAACATTCAACATGGACAGCGAAAATTTAACAAATGGCTTTCAGAAAGCATGCGATGCAATCCAACAATCAACGGTAAGAATCACCGCTAAAAGTGGTAAGGAATACATTAGTTTACCGTTACTATTTGCGATCGTTATTGGTATCATCTTCCCGGTTGCTATTATAGTCGCAGTGATTCTTACATTAACTTCTTTCATTAAGATTGCGGTAGAGCGTGAGGTGAAAGATAATGAGTCGGGTATTAAGGTTATTGGACACAAGTAATTTTTTATACAAAAACATTAAAACAAAACGAACATGATACTTATAGCGGTACTTTTCCCTTGGTTTTCCTTTTTCTTGCGCGGTCGATTTTTGTTAGGATTTATCTGCTTGATTTTGCAGATCACCTTGATCGGATGGTTGCCGGCAGCGATATGGGCCGTAGCTTCTCACCTGGATGCGAAAAACAAAAAACGATTTCGCGCAGTACAGAGCGGCTATTAAAAGAGTACACGCATAAGTCGTCTGCTATAGACCTTATTTCATGATTGGCTACCGCTAACTACCGGGCGGTAGCCGCATACCTCTAGAGAAATTCGTCTCCTTGAAAACTCCCTGTTTTCAGCCATTTTCAAAGTAAAACTTTTCTTTCTATCCATTTTTCTGTTATTTCGCTCTCATGATAAGAAGCCTTATAGCTATATTAATATGTGTATGTTCCCTGTCGGGACATGCTCAACAGGATGAACCTGCCGCGTATGCAGTGAATGAAGAGTTTAACCTTTGGAACAAAAACAAAGGAGATATGGCATATGTCTTTGCGGATGTTGCCTACATCCGCGACAATCCGGGACTCTATGGTAAGGTAATTGATTCCTTACAAGTGGGGGCACCGGTAATCATTCGCAGTGAAGGATACAACACTATGATGATCAAGGATTTTTATGCCCCTTGGCATAAAATAGAATACCTCGTTGGTTCCAGCAAAAAGGAAGGTTTTATTTGGTTAGGTTTGCTTGCTTTCAATATCAACAAGGATAACGAAGGAAATATCTGGTTGTATGGTTTCAATAAATACATGAACCGCTCCAATGATGAATCGACAGTGAATCTCTGCGAGGTTAAACTATTAGACAAAAACACTAATTTGATTGCTAAGACCTCCTACCTGGTAACTATGGGTGGGCAGACCTATACCGATGCAAAAGTATTCGGCAACATGGGATTAGAAGGAATTCGGGCCATTCACCGCGTAGGCTTCCACGGTGAAGCCTGTGGCATCTCCACCGAATATTATTATATAGGCTGGACGGGAAGCGACTTCGTGCGACTGCCTGGAAAGAGCAGCGTAAGCGATGCCGGTGTTTTCTACTATAATGAAAAGCTGCTATTCCCTTCCGAACATAATCTCGATCCAACATTAATCATTAAGGACATCGAAGAAGGTGAAGTGATCGATATCGATGCCGAAGAACTGGAATACAAGATCAAGAAAAAACGCACCAAATATCTGTGGAATGGACAGGTGGCCAGCGAAATAATAGAAATGAAATAGACTACGCCTCTAGGACGGTATCCATCACAAGAACTTTACTCCAATACTTGCTGTATTTATCGGCAGCGGCCAAATGGTCGGGATGTTTCTCGTAGGTGTTGATATCGTCCATGCTTTTAAAGGTGACTACCAGGTTGTAGCTAAAGGAGTTGTCGACCACGGGCCGAGGCGTTGTGGAGGCAGGCTTGCCATATTGAAAACTACGAATGCCAGGAACCTTACGGAGGGCTTCAAAAAAATTAAGGAAATCTTTTTTGTCATCATCCGTTAGATCTTCCTTTAACCAAAAATATACAGCGTGAACAATGGTTCCAGCAGGATGCAGTCCTTCTGATTCATGTTTACTTGTTTCAGTTTGGCTTGTGCAAGCACTTGCAAGAGGAGCTGCTAAACTTGCTAACGCAAGCGATTTAATAAATTGATTTCTTTGCATGGTTTAGATTGTTTACCGGAAAGATAAGTATTTTTTCTGTAAGTAGAGACAAGGCCAGCCCCTACAGTACACGACAAACTACAAGCCAATACTCCAACTAAAAGGGCGGCTCTTACTGCCGCCCTTCTTTATAAATTTGTTATGGATCAATACGCAGGAAATTGCCGTCTTTATCAAAAACAAGATCAATATCACCACGTACGAGATCGACGTCAAAACCGTGGAGCTTTTTTTCAATTCCATTAAAATCGTTATCCTTGTATTGATCGTCTACATAGGCTACGATCTTAGGGAGGATAAAGCCCGTTGGAATCACTACTCCATCTTCACCATCCACTTCTATCCATTCTCCTTCTTTATTAAAATCGACTTCAATTCTGTTCGCCAGGTGTACGGAATAATTATCACGTTCTTTCTCGATGCGATTAACATTTACACCACTAAAATGTGTGGATAGAAAAGTTTTCGATAATGCCGGTAAATCTGCTTCGGAGATAACCTCATCGTCATCACATGACATGAAAACCACAGCACCAATCAATAGCGCAGAAAGTCCTAAAATTGCTTTTCTCATCTTATTATATAATTTGTTTTGTTTCTTCTTTTGTTTACCAAGACTCTGTATGGCTATCTAACATGTTAGGATCATCTTGTTCCCGTTAATCAGTGGCGAGATTCTTCCGCAGGCAGGATGACGTACCGTTTAAAAACAATTTCACCGCACTTCGACAAGCTGCGTATAACAGTCCCTCCTCTCTTATACCTTAGTCATCAATACGCAGGAACTCGCCTTTCAAGTTAAACTCGAGTTCCAATCCATTGGATATTTCAAGCTCATACTTATTTCGAGATTTTTTAATTTCCTTGATATAGGTATTAGGAAAGCTTTTATGGACATGCTGTACGATATTTGCCGGAATAATCTTGTTGGGCACAGACTTTCCTTTCATCTTAACCGCATCCCACTCACCATTCCCATCAAATTCCACCTTACTTCCATCTTTTAGATAAATACTGTATTCCTTCTTCACTACATATTCCGTAAAAAGCATGACACTGGAAATATCCGTCTGCGAAAAATGAGCTTTGAAAAACGTTTGGGCTTTTGCAGGTAGTTGCGAAAAAGGAATAACTTTCCCACGATCGTAACTATGTGCACTTGCGACAGCAACTGTAAAGACTATCAGTACAGCTGTAAGAATTTGAGATAACTTTTTCATAATATACTAAACCTGTTGTTTTAACTTATACAACAAATATGACACCCGAATTAGGAAAAAGTTGGGAAAAAATTATTTTTTAATAAAAAACATGTGTTTTTCATTGGCGTATGTATATCCCACAGAAAGAATAGGATAGCTATCCACAATAGATTTTACGATGGCCAGCCCTAGCCCTGTCGACCCTTTATCCTGTTCGCCCTTATGAAAGCGATTAAATACAATATCAGGATCCAGTGCTGGTCCTATCGCTGTATTAGTTACAGAAAATCTATCCTGTACGTGGAACACATTTATTTGTCCGCCCTCAGGCGTATACTTAATTGCGTTACGCAATAGATTTGAAATTAAAACAGTGGCTAAATATCGGTCCATTTCTATTTCGAACGTAGATTCTTCGTGCAACAAAAGTTCGATATGCTTAAAATCGAGTAAATCTTGAAATTCATTTACCAACTCTCGACTGATGTCATTAAAACTCACGCGTTCCACGTTTTTATATTGCTTATTCTCAATGCGAGACAGCATCAATAGCGATTTATTGAGATTGACCAAACGTAATAGAGACGATTTTGACTCGGCAATCTGCGTCAACTGGCTTTCATTCAGTGTTTCATCCTCCATCAATAAATCCAATTTATTAATAGTGATCGCGAGCGGGGTTTGCAATTCGTGTGCGGCGTTTTCAATAAATCGTTTCTGCTCGTCGAATAGTTCTTCATTGCGTCGCCACATGCGATCGAGCTCGGTATGGAGCTGATTAAACTCGAGCACATTCGTATCAATAGGACGTAATTTATCTTTGGTCCCAAAACGGTAGTGATTCAAGTTATCCAGAATAATCTTGAACGGACGCCACGCTCGCCCCAGAACGAATGTATTGATAAGGTATAAACTAAGAACAAGCACAGCATACAATACCATGAGCGCGGTTGTCAGATCATAGATCAGATCATCTTCTTCGACCGTTGAGGTACGAATCTCCAAATGGTAAGGTTTATGGTCTCGTCCGTAAAAACCTGTCCGTAAAACGCGATAGGGTTCCTGTTCATCGTCGTATGGCATATAAAAGAACTCCCTGCTCAATCTATTTTCTTCTGAAAACTCTTCATCTCCTTCGGCCGGACGTATACGGAATTGATTGATCCCATATTCGGAAGTTTCCAAAAGCTCGGGCTCTTCATACACCCCGCGCAAAATCTCTATCTTCTGGTTCTTCAGCCCATCGTCGACATTATCATACACCTCGTCCAAGATATACGCATAAAACAATGATGCCCAAACAGCCATTATCACCAAAAAGGCGATAATTAAGTAGCGTATCGTATAATTCTTGAGTGAAATTTTCATTTAAACCAACTTATATCCCACCCCATAAACGGCCTGTAAGTCAATACCTGCCTTTTGATCTTTCAGTTTTTTACGCAAATTTTTAACTTGCGAATAGATAAAATCGAGGCTGTCCGCCTGATCGGCATGGTCCCCCCAAACGGCTTCCGCAAGGGTTGTTTTCTGTACTAATTTTTCCGGGCGGATCATGAAGTAATAAAACAAATCGTATTCTTTTCTATTGAGAATCAATTCCTTATTTCCAACCAACACCTTACGCTCATCAGGGAATAGAGAAACGCTTTTATAATGAATAATATTCTCACCATGTTGATTTTTACGCCGGATAATAGATTTAACTCGTGCATGGAGCTCGGCCAGGTGAAACGGCTTCGCGAGGTAATCATCAGCCCCTAGCTCTAATCCTTGCACCTTATCTTCTACGGCGTCTTTAGCCGATATAATAATCACGGAATCGCTCTTCCCCAAGGCACGTAGCTGTGCGAGGAGCTCCATACCTGAACCTCCTGGCAGCATAATATCCAGAAGAATGCAGTCATAGTCGTAATTGGAAATTTTGTCCAGACCGCTCGCATAATCAAAAGCCGTTTCGACCAAAAATTTCTCCTGTTCCAAGAAATCTTGGATAACAGCACTTAGCTCAACTTCGTCTTCAATGATTAAAATCTTCATACTTATACTTAAAGCTACAATTTTAGAAACAGATTTAGGAAAAAAATGGGAATGTTCTGTTTTAAGCGCACAAGAAACCAACTAACACCTTAATTATCAGTATTTTTTATTATATTCGTATACGATGAAAGCAGAAAAAGAGAAAAGAGGGAATATAAAAAAAACTGCCGACAAGAAAGTAAATCCTTTCAAAAAATTAGCAGATGATAAACGGCGGATTACCAAAGCCATTGATGACGGTCATGACCTATCGACTATAGAAAACATCGAGTTTGTTCGCCCGTTATAAGGTATATCGTCATAAAGACGGCAAATCTTACTTTTTCCGAACCAGATCGGGAAATACATACTTTGCATATTTTACGGCATTCGTACTCCAAGATAAATACGGATCGGAGATCAACCTACTCTCATTCGGTTTTTCCTGTCATCTGGCGGACAAAAGAAAACCACAACACTACGACCAAAGAATAAAAAACACGATTATTTCAATTATTGAAGAATATTTCACTCAAGAACCTCGCAGTGCATTGTTATTTTTCTGTACGAACCTAGACGGAAAAGCCCATCATCGTTTTTATACTTTCGACCGATGGTTTAAAGAATCCTCATTTAAGCTCGAGAAGTTCGACACACCGAAGAAAAGCGCTGAAAAAGACTTCTACGGTTCACTATTAGTCAAACCTGACAATCCTGAGAAACAGAAAATCATGGATGCCTTTTACTTTACCATTGATTTTTGGAAATTAAGTTGACATATCTTGCGCCACATATTCATGTTCTCGCACCTAGATTTAGGAAAAAAATGGGAACATAGTTAATTTTCATCGACAATCCTTTAAGTGCTATGCAAATACTATCTTTGTGATGCCTTTACACAAAGAATTATTTTATTGTCGATATAAACATTTAAACTTTTTTTACGTTCTAAGGTAAGACTATCATTTATTGAATTACATACAAAAAGTGCACAGATTTTGAATAAATTTGGACGAATAGCTTTAAAAACTATCCTGTGGATCGTAGGTTCGCTCATTGCGCTCCTACTATTGGTTATATTCCTGATCCGAATCCCTTCCGTTCAAAACTATGTTGTGAACAAAGTAACCAATTATGTGGAACAGAAAATTGGAACTCCTGTTTCCATTGGTTATGTAAACATTACCTTTCCGACCAGTGTCGTGTTGGAGAACATCTACATGGAAGACCAATCCCGTGACACCCTCCTGGCAGGCGAAAAACTAAAGGTCGATATCAGCATGTGGAAACTCCTAAACAGCACGGTGGAAGTAAAGTCTATTGCGCTCGAAGGCATTACAGCAAAAATAAACCGTACCCTTCCTGATAGTTCATTCAACTTCGATTATATTGTTAAAGCCTTTGCTTCACCTCAAAAGAAACCAAAAAAAGAAGATACATCAGCTCCGTTACGTTTCAATCTCGGAGATATAGACCTCAAGCGGGTTCATTTTGTATATAAAGATGACGTAATCGGTACCAAAGCTGATATTAACCTGCGACTCTTAGAAACAAGCATCAAGAAATTTGATCTCACAAAAAACATGGCCTTCAGCCTTCCGAAGGTAGTCATTGATGGTTTGCAGGCTGATGTTGAGCAATGGCAGACCGCTCCGGCAACAGCGGGACCTAAGGCTGAAGATTTTGGTATTGTCCAGACAAAGGCCGACGCAGCTAACGACCTCCTTCCGGATATTGATATTCGAGATCTCGATTTACGCAACATACGAGTTGGTTATAAGGATGCTGGTTCGGCTATGGATACCAAGTTCGATATTAAAACACTGCTTGCGGAACTCCATAAGATCGACCTGAACAAGGAAGTGGTAGAGGTTGGCGAAGTAATCTTGGACGGAGCCGATGCTCAGGTATTATTTGCTAAAATAGCAAAGAAAAAAACATCAACACCTAGCGCAAGCACCTCCGAAGCACCTGTTAACTGGGTCGTCTCCGCAGAAAAACTATTGGTCAATAAAACCAATGTAATCTATCGCGACGACAACCAGCCCCGCATGAAAGGATTTGATTATTTCAACATCCGCATCAGCGACCTTACCACCGATCTCGAAGACTTATACTACGCAGCTGATTCTATATCCGGGTCTTTGAAAGCTTTAGTCGCTAAAGATCGTTCTGGCTTGACAATAAAAAAACTACAGGGTGATTTTGTCTATACAGACACAGGGGCTGAGATCAAAAATCTAATTGCTCAGACACCAAATACCGTTATCCGCGATTACATTAAAGTACGCTATCCATCATTAGACGCTATTGCAAAAAATCCGGGGCTCATGGTCATTGATGCCAAAATAAAAAGATCGACCATCGACATGCGTGACATCCAATACTTTGCGCCCGACTTAGCGACAATGGAAGTTATGAAGCCTCTTATGACGCGTAGCTTTTATATCGATGGAAATGTGCGTGGACGTGTAGACAACCTCACTATTCCCCATATTGAGTTTAAAACACTAGATAAAACACATTTGATTGCCAGCATGAACATCAAAGGCTTGCCTGATGTAGACAAAATGGCTATAGATCTGAATCTAAAAAAATTAACAACCGGACGTGCAGATATAGAGCGCTTAATTGCTAAGTCGCTCCTACCCGAAAATTTTGCTCTTCCAAACTCGATCAGCCTAGCCGGAACCTTCAAGGGAGGTACAAAAGGCTTTGATGCGAACCTAAGTCTCATCACTGAAAAAGGTAATGCTTCTGTAAATGGAAACCTAAAAATGGGTCGTGACACGACTTACGATGCGTATGTCACCATTGATAATTTCGATATCGGTAGTCTTTTAAAACAAGACTCCGTCTTAGGTAACCTTTCGGCTGAAGCGCAGGTGACAGGAACCGGGATAAGCCCCAAAACCATGAATGCCCATATTGTTGGCCAACTGAATATGTTGGAAGCAATGGGATATACCTACCGCAACGTGGATCTTGATGTGCAGGCCCGCGATGGTGATATTGCCGGAAAAATCATTAGTCCGGATCCCAACGTACAGTTTAACGTTGATTTTGCCGCCGACATGCGTAATAAGTATCCGAAGATACACGCGGAAATGATGATTGATAGTATCAACCTCAAAAACCTGAAGTTGATGGACGATGATTTCCGGTATCACGGAAAGATTCTTGCTGATTTTGAGACAGCCGATATCAATCACCTGAATGGTTCCATCATTGTTTCCAATTCCTCCATCGCCTACAATAACGAACGTTTTACCCTGGATACTGTTTCATTGACCGCTAAAGCAGATACCAACAGAAATACCTTGGTACTACGCTCTGAGTTCCTGAGAGCCCACTTAGTGGGTCGATATACCTTAACGGAGCTACCGATGGCCATGCAGGATATTGTACATATGTATTATAATCCCAAAGGAACACCTCCATCAAAAATGGAGTATACCCCTCAAAACTTTGAATTTAGTGCCAGCCTAAGCAATACGCGGTTTATCCGGGATTTCTTCCCGAAGCTAGAATCCATGCAGGATATTACACTCGATGGTACGTTTAATAGTACGAATAAAAGTGTAATGGCAAAACTTCTGGCTCCCAAAGTACAGTACGATGGGATGATGTTTGAGGATATAGGGGTAGATATCACGACCTCCGATAGTACCCTTTACTATTCAGCGCTGATAGAAAAAATCAAAGTCAATAATATCGAGCTGAGCAACACCGTATTTAGTGGCAGTGTGTTCGAAAACAACATGGACTTTGGACTATGGGTGAAGGACAGTAAAGATAAAGAACGCTACCATTTAGGCGCGAAGATGCGGGTTACCGAAAGCAACTACATCCTAAGCCTCAACGAAGATGGGTTGATGTTGAACTACGATAACTGGCAGATTGACCCGACCAATGCGATTAGCTTTGGCGAGGCAGGGATATTGGCACATAACTTTAGGTTGAAAAACGATGGCCAACAACTGTTGATCCAATCGCAAGATAGTGTCATGAACTCACCGATCGACCTCACATTCAATAATTTTAGAATCGAAACATTCACTGAAATCCTCGATTCAGAAATGTTGAACCTCGGCGGTGGAATTAATGGTACGGCCACCGTCTCACGCCTCGAAGGAAGTCCTGTCTTTGTATCTGACCTTACTATAGATCGTTTTTACTTCGGTCAAGATACCATTGGTAATGTGATCGTGAAAGTAAATAATGTAAAAGAAAACACCTTCTCGGTAGATGTTCGTGTCACTGAAAATGGAAACGATATTCAGTTGGTTGGTGATTATGTACAACCGCCAGATGGTAAGGGATCCATTGATGCGACCTTATCGCTCAGTCCGATGAAAATGTCTACAGTTCAAGCCTTCAGTATGGGATACCTTCAAAACTGTGAAGGCGACCTGAGCGGTGTCTTGAAAATAACAGGTCATCTTGACGAACCTCGGATTAACGGTAATGCCACCTTCCTGGATGCCCGGTTGAACATTGATATGTTGAATGCTGATTTATTGATGAATCAACAAACTGTCTATTTCAATGACCAAGGGATCCAATTTAAGCAATTTGAGATTAAAGATGCACGGGGAAACCTGGCGAAGTTAAACGGGACTATAAAAACGAAAACATATACAGATTTTGATTTCAATCTGAATTTAAATACCAACGATTTTGCGGCAGTAAACTCGACGCGAGAAGACAATGACTTATTCTACGGTAAACTGTATGTTACGTCCAACCTGCGCATTACCGGAAATTTGGACAAACCACGGATCGATGGTAACGTAAAGGCGAACAGCAAAACTGACTTTGTATTTATCGTACCAAATGACGACCCTGGGATTGCACAACGCGATGGCGTAGTAAAATTTGTGAACCGTAGCGATACGGCGAGATCCAACGTCTTTGCACGCTTAGACTCCATGACCACTGCTACGCATTTATCGGGCTACGATATTGCCTTGAATCTTACTACCGATCGAGACGCTAAGTTTAAGATTGTGTTAGATGAAGGAACCAAAGATGCGCTATTGATTCAAGGTATTGCAGAGCTGAATACCACAATCGATGCCAGCGATAAGATTACCATGTCGGGAACCTTTACCGTTGAAAAGGGAAAATATACCTTCTCTTTCGGTCCTATCGCCAAAGATTTTGGTTTCCAAAAGGGAAGTACCATTGTCTGGAACGGCGACCCACTTGATGCGCAACTGGATATAACGGCGCTCTATTCCAACAAATTTTCTTCCTTGGAACTCGTACAGTCACAGATAGGCTCCGAAAATCAGAACCTATACAAACAGCGAATTCCATTCGATGTGAAACTGATCCTGACAGGCGAGCTGTTTAAGCCAACCATTAATTTTGATATCGATCTGGATGAGAACAATGCTATTGCTTCTCAAGATGTCATCAGTAAAGTAAATATCGCTTTATCCAACTTACGTGAAGATCCAGCCGAATTGAATAAGCAAGTGTTCTCACTTATTGCATTAGGTAGATTCATGTCTGCTAATCCATTTGAAAGTCTTTCCGGCGGTGGCACAGAATCCATGGTACGAAGTACAGTAAGTTCTTTGTTGACCAACCAGTTGAACAATTTAGCATCCGATTTGATCAAAGGAGTTGAGCTCGACTTCAACTTACAGTCAGAGGAAGATTACCTAACGGGCAATGCGGAGACACGTACCGATTTAAATGTCGGCATTTCCAAGATGCTTTTTGATGAGCGGCTTAAGATTACAATAGGTTCCAATTTTGAGGTAGAAGGTAACACAAGACCAGGAGAAAATCAGACGAATATTGCGGGTGATATATCACTAGAATATCAGCTCTCAAAAGATGGCCGTTATTTTGCACGGGTATATCGGAAAAATCAATACCAAGCCACGCTACAAGGGCAATTTGTAGAAACAGGTATCGGTTTTATTATTAATATGAGCTACGATCGTTTCCGAGAACTGTTTATGTCTTCGAAAGCACTCGAACAGTATTATAATACCGAAAGTCGCGGCTTCCGACGCAGGTTTAACGTGGAACGTATGGAAATGGACTCCGTTTACCGCGATAGTGTCCGCACAGTTATTCAGGATAGCCTGATGACCCACAGTCCGGAATACCGAAAAAGAAAAGAAAAGGAACGAAAAGAAGAACTAAAAAAACAACGTGAGAAAAACAATCAACCGCCTGCAAAAAGCGTGATTGATACCACACCAAAAGCCGTCAGAAATGAAGAGGAAGAAAGGAATACCAATGAAAAGTAATACACTATTCTATTTCGGAAGCCTACTTATTTTGGCATCTTTGGCCGCCTGCAGTGGTACTAAACACCTCGCGGAAGATGAATTCCTATACGACAAAGGTACCGTAACCATCCATAAAGATAGTATGGATGCCCAGCGTAAAGCAACCTTTGAAACGTATATGCAAACACTTCTGACCCCTAAACCTAATAAAAAGTTTTTGGGGCAGCGGTTCAAACTGGGGATGTACTACGCCGGTGGCGGTGCTGATACCACAAAAAATCTGGTCCGCAACTGGCTAAAAAAACGTGGTGAAGAGCCTGTTCTTTTGAGTGATGTCAATCGAGAATACAATGAGAATATCCTGCGAAACCGCATGGAGAACCTTGGTTTCTTTAATTCTTATGTCACATCGGATACCATTATAAGAGGAAAACTTGGGGAAGTAAAATACAACGCCTTTCCAGGTAACATCTATCGTATTGCCAAAATCAATTTTGAAGTAGATTCCTTAAAAGAATTGGGACGTGATATCTACAGCACACGCAATCAGTCTTTACTCCAAGTCGGGAGTAACTATAACCTCGATGTTATTATTAACGAGCGTGAGCGGATTGACAATGACCTGAAGAATAAAGGATACTATTATTTTTCACCAGACAACCTACTGGTGGAGGTGGATAGCACGATTGGCAATCATAAAGTCAATATGTATGTAACGCTAAAGCCAGAAACACCTGAAAAAGCGAAACATCCACAAAAGATCGGTAATATTTTTATTCATCCTAATTATAAGGTAACAGATGGCGGATATACGCTATCCAACCCAAAACGGTATGAATTGTACCAAAATAATTTTTACATCATCGACCGACAGAATACCTACCGCAAGAAGGTACTGGCGAACCATATTTTCTTTAAACGTGGCGATACCTACAATCGGCAGGACCACAACTTGACGATTAGTCATTTGGTCAACCTAAATGCCTTTAAGTTTGTAAAAAACAATTTTGTAGATACACCTGACTCCACGAATAGCATGGATGTCTACTATTACTTAACGCCGTTACCGAAGCGCTCGCTGCGTTTTGAGGCACTGGCTAAAACAGCTTCAGTCTACAACGGAACGGAAGGAAATGTCAACTGGACGGTACGAAACGCCTTCAAAGGGTTTGAAACAGTGAACCTCACGCTATTTGGAGGGTATGAAACACAAACCGGTGGCAATGTAAACCTAAATTCCAGCTATCTCCGCTATGGTGCGGAAGTAAGCATCACGTGGCCGCGGTTATTATCCGTATACAAATGGGCTCCTTCGCGTCGCTTTATTCCAAAAACATACACCAAAGTAGGCTATGAATTCTTGAACCGTCGAAATGCATATACCCTGAATTCGTTAACAATCAACTACGGCTACAATTGGAAGGAGCATGAACAAAAGCAACATGATCTTGCTTTGTTGGAGATTATATATGTGCAACCGCGCAATATCTCCGCGGAGTATCAAGCACAGATGGATACCGTCCCTACGCTCCGACATATTGTAGATCCGCAGTTCTCGTTTGGCCCAAATTATAGCTACACGTTTACCAATAGCATGGAAAACAAGCAGCACACCTTTTATGCTAAGGCGGGCTTAAATACGTCCGGAAATGTGCTTGGTTTAATCCAAGGAGCCAATTACAAAGACAACAAAGTGGAGACGTTGTTTGGAACCGCCTATTCGCAATTCGTAAAAGTTGAAGCCGACTTTCGTCATTACATGAAACTAACACCGAAATCTACACTGGCTTCGCGCATTATGATCGGTACAAGTTATTCGTATGGTAACTCCAAGTCTCTACCCTACCTGAAACAATATTACACGGGCGGACCAACTGGTTTACGTGCATTCCGAGCACGTTCTGTCGGACCGGGAAGTTCCATGCCAGAAAATATTGGTAAAGAAAATTTCTTTGCCGACCAAACGGGAGACTTCAAGCTGGAGCTGAATACCGAATACCGGGCACAGATTTCAGGGATGTTCCATTGGGCCTTTTTTATCGATGCGGGAAATGTGTGGTTGCAGCGAGAGGATGAAAACAAACCCGGTGGAAAGCTTACGGGTAGTTTCTTGAAAGAATTGGCTGTAGGAGCTGGTGCCGGCTTACGATTTGACTTGGATTTCTTGATTATACGTACCGATTTAGCGCTACCGATCCGCGTGCCATACCGGCCTTCGAGCGAACGTTGGGTGTTTAAGGAAATTGACTTCGGCAGTTCAACATGGCGTCATAATAATTTGATTTTCAACCTAGCAATCGGCTATCCTTTTTAATTTTTTTCTTATATTTAGCATATAGTAGTTTTTGATCTTTTAAAACGACGCGATATGAAAATCACAGTTATTGGTGCAGGCGCTGTTGGTGCTACCACAGCCGACAATCTAGTTCGAAAAAACATGGCTGAAGAGATTATCCTTTTGGATATCAAGGAGGGTGTGGCTGAAGGGAAAGCACAAGATATGATGCAAACCTCGGCTTTGCTGGGCTTTGATTCTAAAATTATAGGTGTTACAAATGATTACAGCCGTACCGCAGGCTCTGCTGTCGCTGTGATTACTTCGGGAATTCCACGCAAACCCGGAATGACGCGTGAAGAGCTGATTGGAACCAATGCGGGGATTGTGAAATCGGTCGTCGAAAACTTAGTTAAACATTCACCTGATATCATTATTTTGATCGTATCAAATCCGATGGATACGATGACCTATTTGGCACTGAAATCAAGTGGACTTCCAAAGAACCGAATTATCGGAATGGGAGGTGCTTTGGATTCTGCGCGCTTTAAATATCAGTTAGCAGATAAACTTAATGCTTCAGCGAACGACTTAAATGCAATTGTTATAGGTGGACATGGTGATACAACGATGATTCCCCTCATCCAGCATGCCACGTGGAACAGCGTTCCGGTACGGAATTTCTTAACAGAAGAGGAACAAGATGAAATCGTAAAGAAAACAATGGTGGGCGGCGCTACACTTACAGCATTGATCGGCACTTCGGCCTGGTATGCACCTGGTGCAGCAGCAGCTGCCATGGTTGAAAGCATTGTGCGGGATCAAAATCGCTTATTCACGGCATCCGTTTACTTGGAAGGTGAATACGGTGAAACAGATATCAATATTGGTGTTCCCGTCATCATAAACAAAAAAGGTTGGGACCGCATTGTACCGCTAGAGCTTTCCGACAAAGAGGCTGCCCTATTTAAAGCATCCGCAGATGCTGTTCGTGCCATGAATGCGGTGTTGGGTGATTAGTTGGACAATTGGTAGACTATAGTTTATAGTTGGTCGAAGGAAAATAAAAAAGACACAAGGTATTGTGTCTTTTTTATCTATTACCCATGCTAATTTGAGATTTTAACCCGGACTTACATAATATCTTTTATTAGAGGACACGAGCCTTCGGCTCGCACCCGTATTCCGGCGAGGTTAAAGGCGTTAAGAACCAACAGCGAAAAAGCGGAAACAAACTCAGTTTCTTGAAGAATTTTTAAAAAAAACATGCAAAAAATACCATTAGAAATACTAAATCTACAAGGTGATGGCTACCATATCTTGGTCCGCGTCGAACTATTTGGACAAGTACATAAGATGGTAGTCGATACCGGAGCTTCCAAAACTGTGCTCGACAAAACCATGCTTCTTAACATCGGCATACAGGAAGAAGAAATGTTGCACACCGATATTCTATCCACCGGTTTAGGTACAAACAGCATGCAAAGTTATAGTATTATTATTCCGGAATTGCGGATAATGCATTGGCAGACTAAGAAGTTCAATGCGGCCATACTCGACTTAAGTGCCATCAACTATGCGTACGAACAAATGGAATTCCCTCCAGTGATAGGCATTCTGGGTGGAGATATTCTCCGTCGTTTTGCAGCAAAGATTAATTACAAGGAGCTCACGCTCACTTTAAATCAGCGTGGTCTAAAACTTGAATAAAGGTCGGTGAATATGTTGACGAAGATAGCCGTAAAAGAAAATAGCAATCGCCACTCCTGCCCCACCCATAATGTATAAGGTGGTTTTAATACCTGTATACTCCGCAACGGCACCAACCAACAACGTCCCCAAAGGCGCTACGCCTTGAAACGCCATTACATAATAGCTGATGACACGGGCTCGGTAGTGTGGCATAGCATGCGTTTGTAAATAGGTATTAATAGATGAGTTCTGCATCATCATAGCAAAAGATACCATCGCCGTAAAAAGCAAGGCTGTCGGTAAAAAATGTGCATACGCCAACAACAAGAGAGACAGCCCCATTAATAGCGCGGAGAACAAGACACGATAACGTAAATTTTGTCCTGTACGTAAACGTGCCATATTGATTGCACCAATCATTGCGCCCAAACCAGCCGCACTCTCAAACCACGAGAAAGTCGCCTCATTTCCATTAAACAAATCTTTGGCAACAGCGGGTAACAACGAAGTATAGGGAATGACAAGTAAGCTAGAAAAGGCCAACACAATAATCAATGACGCGAGGTGGGGCGATCGTTTCAAGTAATTAAATCCATCCACCAGTCCCTCCAAATTACTTTCCTTCGTTAATTTAATCTCCTCTTCGACGACATTCATGAGCATCAAACAAATAATAACCGGTATAAAACTTAGAAAGTTTATGCCAAAACAGACAAATTCGCCGTAATTCGTCAGTAACACTCCGCCAATTGCTGGCCCGACCATCCGTGCCGCATTAAATACAGACGAGTTAAGTGCTATGGCATTAGGCAGATCTCTTTTATTATCCACTAAACTAACCAACAAAGATTGCCTACCTAAGACATCAAATGCATTGATTACCCCCTGAATAAATCCCAATACAGAGAGAATCAAGACCGTCTCCCAGCCCATCCCTACAACGAGCGTCAATACGCCGGCTTGGATCATCAACGCAATCTGCGTTACAAAGACCAACCGATATTTTTTATGTTTATCTACAAAAGATCCCACAAAAGGAGATAATACAAGAGAAGGCAAAAGCGAGATAAACTGCACGAAACCAAGCCAAAATATAGAGCCCGTCATCTCATAAACCAGCCAGCTGATAGCTACACGCTGCATCCACGTACCTAAAAGCGAGATCGCTTGACCAATAAAATTCAGCTTGTAGTTCCGGTAAGAGAGGGAGCGAAATATATCCATATGGAGCTTCGTAATGTTTTGAACAAACTTATACAAGAATTGAAAATAATATAGCTATTTTTGTACCATAAATTGAAAAACACGATATTAAAATCTTTTAAATTACTATAAATCAACAATCAAAATGAAATTTTTTATTGATACAGCAAACTTAGCTCAAATCAAAGAAGCACAAGATTTAGGCGTATTGGATGGCGTAACAACCAACCCAAGTTTAATGGCTAAAGAAGGCATTAGCGGTGAAGAGAATGTACTTAACCACTACAGAGCTATCTGTGATATCGTTGATGGAGATGTAAGTGCTGAGGTTATTGCAACAGACTACGAAAATATGATCAAAGAAGGTGAAGCATTAGCTGCTTTGAATCCAAAGATTGTTGTAAAAATCCCGATGATCAAAGACGGTGTTAAAGCCATCAAATATTTCAGCAGTAAAGGTATCAAAACCAACTGTACTTTAGTATTCTCTTCTGGACAAGCGTTATTGGCTGCAAAAGCAGGTGCAACTTACGTTTCTCCTTTTGTAGGTCGTTTAGATGATATCTCAGTTGACGGCTTAGGCTTGATTGAAGAAATCCGTCTTATCTATGATAACTATGGTTTCCAAACACAAATTTTAGCGGCTTCCGTGCGCCACAGTGCTCACCTTTTAGGATGTGCTAAAATTGGTGCAGATGTGATGACTGGTCCTTTATCTGTGATTACTGCCTTGTTAAAGCACCCATTGACGGATAGCGGTCTTGCTCAATTCTTAGCTGATCACGCAAAAGCAGCAGGTAAATAATCAACTTACCTCATAACATATAAAGCCTTTGAGCAATAAACTCAAAGGCTTTTTTGTTTCTATCCCCTATCAAACCACTTTGAAAAATCCGTCCAACCGGTAACATCCAGTGAGATGATTCCCCCAATGAACCGTCTCCCGAATCTCCAAAGCACATTCACGGAATCTCCAATTCATCTTTAGAGGGGCCCCGCTTCCGCTACCATTCATGTACGGTTATCCTACTACGCATGTACGGGCTTAGTAGGACATAGGTACTGGAGTCCTACAGGAGAGGTACTAAACCCGTACATAAGGGTATCGATCCGATACATCAACCTTAGCATAACAGCCTAGTTTCCGTAAGGCAGCGACATAAAGAATATAGAGTAGGAAGTACTTTCTACAAACTGCTAACAACCAACCACGAACTACAAGCAACCACAAACTCCCTTCCCCTTTAATTTTTCTCCACTTTAAACAAAACAAACAATAAAGAAATTATTTTGTTGTAAACGATAAAAATAAAACTCTTATGAAGAAAATAATTTACACTGCAGTCTTGTTTATAACGTTACTGCATCTTACATCATGTAATGACCTCGACATCCTTGCCCCACCAGGACCAGCGGGGATGAGTGCATACAAAGAGTGGGTAAAGGCCGTTGAAGGCGGACAGATACAATGGTCCCAAGGAACCGATTTACCAAACTTCTTTAAGTTTCTAAAAGGCGAAAAAGGAGATAAGGGAGATGATGGAAAGAGTTCATACGATATCTGGAAAGATTATATTGCCAGCGGGGCTGTCGATGATCCCCACAATCCAGGTTCAAAATGGCCTGCGGGTAAAAACACACAGGCTGATTTCTATAAATTTATGACGGGTGCTAAGGGAGATGCGGGCTTAACCCCACACGTGAACGATAAAGGAAACTGGCAAATTGGTGATAAAGATACCGGCATACCCGCTAAAGGAAAAGATGGCACCGTAGTAACAATTGGCACGAATGGCAACTGGGTAATCGATGGAAAAGATAGTGGCATTTCAGCAAAAGGGAAAGATGGAAAAGATGGTACGGTAATCACGATTGGCTCAAATGGTAATTGGTTTATCGATGGCAAAGATACAGGAAGACCATCAAAAGGAGATCCGGGACCAGCAGGACCTGCGGGTAAACCTGGTACCGTGATTACTATTGGTGGAAACGGCAATTGGTTTATTGATGGTGCAGATAGCGGTAAACCATCCACCGGGAAAGATGGTTCTAAAGTCACGATTGGCGGCAATGGCAACTGGCATATTGATGGCGTCGATACGGGCGTACCGACCAAAGGCAAAGACGGCGTTGACGGTAAGAACGGATCTGTTATTACGATTAACTCCATCGGCAACTGGGTAATTGACGGAGTCGATACGGGTGTAAAGGCAGAAGGTTTAAATGGAGCTCCGGGGCCAGCGGGTAAACCAGGATCGGTTATAACCATAAGCACTACAACAGGAAATTGGGAGATTGATGGGGTAGATACAGGGAATCCATCTAAAGGAGCTAATGGTAGCAATGGTGCTGATGGTTCTAAAATAAAAATAAATGCAGCCGGAAATTGGGAAATAGATGGTGAAGATACAGGCGAACCAGCACGTGGAGCAAAAGGAGATACCGGTTCAGCAGGACCTACGGGACCTGCCGGCCAGAATGGCGAGAGTGCCTTTTCAATGTGGGTGGAAGAAGTTATGACTGGGAATATCTTTGATAAAAACAATAATCCATGGCCTCAAACCGACACTTCGTTAGAAGATTTTTGGAACTACCTTTCAGGAGAATCTGCACCAGGTGCTGTATTAGACATCACACCATTAGCCTTTGTTAAAAATTCTATCGACCCGAATGATAACACCAAAGAGATCTTCGAATTTATTACGGATCCCGAGGCTGAAGTATACGTAACTTATAAAGGCATGAAACGAACATACAAAGCTGGTTCTGATGGTAAAATTTCAATATTGCTGGAAAATGACGTTGAAAAAGATATAGCCTTTCTAGCATCTGCTAAAGCAAACAACAAATTAGAATCGACCAATTACCTGCTCAATGTCCCAGCACGTCCTGCGGTCTTTGAATTTGGAGAAGAGGCTGTGTTTGTACTTAAATTTCCAGGAATGCCTCCTGCGGTAGGAAATGGTACTGTCGGACATCCGAGCTTCCCAGGAATAGTTGTTGGAAGCTATGAGGTCACCCGACCAGACTATATTACGGCGTTGTATGACCCAGGTATTACACAAGATATGTACATACCTATACACGTAGAAAATGTACAAGACATTGTTGTTTTGGGGGGAGTCAATTTGTCCTATCAAATTCAGGCCGTAAAAGCCGATGACGTGCCACCCGAGGTTCTTAATTTATATGGGGCGGATAACTATATAAAAGTATCTCCTCCGGGAAATGCATCTGAGCATGGTAGATACACAACCACCATACAGTTTGTCAGCAAAAGCAAAAAATTGAGCTTCGCAAAGATAGACATAGAAAGACCAAAACAACTGTAAAAGACGATGAAAAAGATAACCATATTATACGCTATATCGCTCTTTTCTTATGTCTCCGCGCAAGCGCAGACCGGGACATTTGACACGGGCAGCAGGCAGGAATACAAAAAATCGACTGAGATTGGTCTTGGTGTAGATTTCCAATTCCTTAGCCGAATTAATTTTCAGAACTACGCCTCTTCCGCAGAGGGCGACCGCTATAAACTGAAGTTGCGGGATATGATGTTTGGCGGCAATATATACCTTGCCCGCGAGCTGAATCCTTGGTTTTACATTGACCTCCAAGGAACCTTGGGGGCCGTAAAGACCTTTGATGAGAACGATATCGGCAAGGAGAAAAACAAAATGTTCGCCATGGTTGGCCCGGGAATACAGTTTCGGTTGACACCACTATTTAAACGTAAATATGTGGAACCTTACTTCCGCGTAGGGGTCAACTACTACCATAAGGACTTCTATATTATCCGCCAAAATCAGCTGGAGAATTTTGAAGGTAACTTCTTGGAATGGCAGCATAGCGACCAATTCAATAAGAACACGGAAACCAAAAAGAACTTCTTCCCGATGGCCTTTGGTTTCGGGGTAAATAGCTGGTTCAACGACCGCGTCGGATTTGGGGTTCAGGGCGAGTATCTGACCACATTCAGCAGTAAACGCCTCAATTTTCCGCATGCCACAGCACGTATTATGCTGCGCTTCGGTAGCAGCAAAGCGAGCACACGGTCAGTTGATCCGGGAGCTCCAGAGATCCGTTACGTAGAAAAAATCGTAACCAAGGAAGTGCCTGTAGAGATCGTCAAAGAGGTTATTGTAGAAAAACTCATAGGCACAGAGAGTGATCCATTATTCTTGTTATTCTCGAATATCAACTTTGATTTCGATAAGAGCACCATCACACAAGAGTCCAACAAAGTACTGGACGATGCCGCTGTTATCTTAAAGAAAATGCCGAACTACAAGTTCTTAATTACCGGGTTTACAGATAGCCGCGGAGCTGTTGATTACAACCAGACGCTCTCACAAGATCGAGCCGCCGCAGTCAAGTCTGCACTTATTGCACGAGGGGTTTCGGCAAGCATGTTGAAGAGCAGAGGCGTCGGCAAGAATGCCGCTAGCTTACCTCCAACGGAAACCGCAACAGCGCGTGAAGGCGACCGTAAGGTAACCATTGAGTATATTAAAAACATGGAGTATTGGAATAAATTACCGTAAGGCGTAGTGTAGATCTGAAGAAGACTGCCTCTTAAAAAGGCAGTCTTTTTTGTATGTAAAAAGGTGTACCTCTCTCTGTGGCATGACGGCTAGAGGGGGGTAGAAATGTTATAATTAGTACGATCATTAGCCCCATTTTGTACTTACTCACTATACAATAATTCACATAATTACTCCCTCACTCGTCATCCTGAGCGAGGCACGAGGAGGGATCTAAAGAAAATATTTAGACGTAGTAAATCCTATTTTAGGGTATTTACCTATAGGATTTAAAGATACCTCCTACCGTCGGCATGACGAATAGAGGTGTTCAGAGGTGTTAAAATTAGTACCATAATGAGCCCATTTTGTACTTGCTTGCTATAGAATTATTCACAGAATTACTCACTTCGCCGTCATTCCGAACGAGGTACGAGGAGGGATCTAAAGAAAATAATTAGACTAATTTACAAAAGAATTCTCCACTAAAAAGACACAAACACCGAAGGGTTCAGCGCAGTTAAATCTTGTGTCTACAAAGCCATTTTCTACTAAGCCCCCCAACTACAAACAATCAACGACCAACTAAATCCCCTACTTATTTTCATTAAAAAACGTCATTACAAGGAGCCCAGCGACGAGACAATCTCACAGAAACCGGACTATTTGACAGGAGTAAAAACAGGTATACCCAAGCGGATATTCGTGCAATGGGTGCAGTAAAACAAGTAAAAAAACATGAGCCGATCCATCCAGAAACAACCCCGAACCGCATCATAAGAAAATGTCAAAACAAGGGAGTACAAGAGCTATCCAAAGCACTACAACTCCTCGATCTCAAAAGAAAAACACACAAAATATTTTATAGTTTTTTATAAACAACACCAGCATTGCTTTCGTCAACATAACGATTTCCCGAGCACATTTTGAACCAAAAGAACCTCAGCTGCGTCCTTGCTAGAACCGCCATAACCTACCACTTGAAATGCCCAAAACCTACGAACAAACCATCCTCACCCAATCCGAATGAACGCGTTTCATTATCGACAAAAAAATGTGTAATTTTACCTTTGTGATGATGGAAAAAAGAATAATTAAACAAGAGGATTTCGCACAATTGCTAAAGCAAAATGGGCTGAAAGTAACACCTCACAGATTGCGTGTTTTAGAAGAAATAACGCAAAAAGACGCAGCTATTTCACAGCCAGATCTAGAGAAGACATTGGGTAAGGAGATTGATCGCGTGACCTTATATCGTATCCTAGCCAGCTTCGAAGAGAAGGGAATTGTACATAAAATATTTGATTTGCATGGTACCGCAACCTATGCTGCATGTGCGCCAGGGTGTAGTCAAAACCACCACCATGACCAACATGTGCACTTCATTTGTTCGGTATGTAACTCGGTATATTGCTTGGAGGAGATTAGCCTTCCTAAGATCCAACTGCCCGCAAAATTCAACATGCAATCACTTGCTATCAATGCGGTCGGACTATGTGCTGACTGCCAAAAAGAAGACTAGGAAATGCAGGCTGAAGCGCCAGCTTTACTGCATTTTCTTTTTATAACCGACAAAACCACCTCCGCAAAAAAAGCCTTGAGCAACGAGCTAAAACAATGCGATATAAAAAAGCTAAAATTTTATCAATCAAAAATTAAACAACTGTACTATAACAAAATACATACATTTAAATAAACAAAACAAACAGATATATATTTTTTAGCAAAACAAATAAGCGCAACCAAAAACAACCGCCTCCATACAAAAGAGTCTTAGAGGGCTCAGAACTCACCTTAACACATTTAACAATTTTAGCAAAACAAACACTAAAACCTAAAAATCAAATAGATAATATAGCTAAAATAAACAAACAATAAACAAAACAAATTCCACACGAATCCGTTCAAAAGAAATCCCTATACAACATCCCCTTGTACATCTTTTTTCCGTACCTTAGACAATAGGAAAACTAACAATCGATATACGAAGCGAGCGCTCTTAATTATAGTAAAGACACTCCCCTCCCCTTGGAGCAACTCATATAACGAACGTCCTTTTTAAGACACGAAAGAAAGACAGATGAAACAGAAAAAAGAAAACCCGTACAAAGAAGTCCTGACGCAACTGATTGTTGACATTTTTGAAAAAAACAAAAACGCTGCTCTGAACTACAGACAGGTTGCTGCGAAGCTGAATGTGGTAGACACCGACTCCAAGGTCGCTATTGCCGACATCCTTTCTGACGAATCAAAATCAAGCAAGTTCGTGCAGACTGACCGCGGCAAGTTCAAGCTTCGCCAGCTGCAAGTATACGTAACAGGAAAGGTCGATATGACAGCCGACGGATCGGCTTATATTGTCCCGGAAGACGAGTTTGAAAACGACATCTATATCGCCCCACGCAAGCTGCGTCAGGCCCTCCATAATGACATCGTTAAAGTGCACGTTTACGAGCGTCGGAAAGGACGCAAACGCGAAGGTGAAGTAGTCGAAATTTTACAACGTGCCAAGACCGATTTTACGGGCACGATCAGCATCTCCAGCTCCTACGCTTTCTTCTTACCAGACGATCGAAAAATGCTTCATGACATCTTCGTTCCTCTGGACAATCTGAATGGTGCCAAGGCCGGCGAGAAGGTCGTGGTATCAATCGTTGAGTGGCCCAAAGATGCCAAAAATCCAATCGGAAAAGTAAAGTCTGTTTTGGGTAAAAAGGGAGAGAACAACACCGAGATGAATGCAATTTTGGCAGACTATGGTTTTCCTCTTTCCTTCCCGAAAGAAGTAGAAGCAGAAGCCAATGCCATCCCGGAAGAAATACCAGCCGAGGAGATCAAGAAACGTCGTGATTTCCGGAACACAACAACCTTCACGATTGACCCGTTTGACGCCAAAGATTTTGATGATGCTATCTCTTTCAAAAAACTGGACAATGGCAATTATGAAATTGGTGTACACATTGCAGACGTTTCCCACTATGTCGTTCCAAATACCGAACTGGACAAAGAGGCCTTTGATCGAGCTACCTCCGTGTACTTGGTGGACCGCGTGATTCCGATGCTTCCCGAACGCCTGTCGAACGGCGTTTGTTCACTCCGTCCCAATGAAGACAAACTATGCTTCTCGGCAGTCTTTGAGATGGACGACAAAGCAACCATCCATGACCAGTGGTTTGGCCGCACGGTGATCAATTCGGATAGACGCTTTGCTTATGAGGAAGCGCAAGAGGTTATTGAAAACAAAACGGGAGATTTTGCTGAAGAGATTTTAAAACTAAATGAACTCGCATATATCTTGCGTGAGCGCAAATTCAAAAATGGTGCTATCAGCTTTGAAAGTGAAGAAGTGAAATTTCATCTGGACGAAAACGGAAAACCACTTGGCGTATACACCAAGGTTCGGAAAGACGCACACAAGTTAATTGAAGATTTCATGCTATTGGCAAACCGGAAAGTAGCCGAATTTATTGGCAAGCAAGGCAAAGGGAAGAACAAGCTGACTTTTGTCTACCGCTTTCACGACACACCAAATCCAGAGACACTAACAACCTTTTCACAATTTGCTTCGCGCTTCGGGCACAAGCTTTCGATTAAAACGGATAAAGAGACCGCCAAATCACTTAATGCACTAATGACGAAGATAGAGGGCAGTAAAGAGCAAAACTTGCTTACATCGCTTGCCGTGCGCTCTATGGCGAAAGCAATTTACACCACAAAGAGCACAAGCCACTACGGACTGGCCTTCGATTATTATACACACTTCACATCTCCGATCCGTCGATACCCTGACGTCATGGTACATCGCTTACTCCAATTCTATTTGGATGGCGGAACAAAAGTCAATGCGGAACACTACGAGAAGATGGCTGAACATTCCTCACAAATGGAAAAGAAAGCTGCCGAAGCAGAACGTGCATCCATCAAGTACAAACAAGCGGAGTACCTTCAAGACCAGATCGGCATCGAGTTCACAGGAATTGTATCCGGCGTAACCGAATGGGGCATGTACGTGGAAATCGAAGCAAACAAGTGTGAAGGAATGGTACGCCTACGTGATATCACAGATGATTTCTACACGCTGGACGAAAAGAACTATGCCATCATCGGGCAGCGTAAGAAGAAGAAGTACCAGCTTGGCGACGAAGTACAAATTAAAGTCAAGAAGGTCGACCTCGAAAAGCGTCAGATCGATTTCACACTCCTAACCTAATATTTGATTAACCGATCAGGTTGACAACATAATCAAACCGTTTTTATAAGGGCTGGGGACACTGTTTACCCCAGCCTTTTTTTCATTATATCGATGCTGACGCGAACCTCCCTCGCCATCAAACTACTCTTTCCAGTAATAACTATCCGGATACTGCCGTTCACCGAACACCGCCGTTCCCACACGAACAATCGTCGCCCCCTCAGCAATAGCAATTTCCAAATCGCCGCTCATCCCCATGGACAACTCCACCATCTCCACACCTTCGATCGCAGCTTCTTTCACCAGCTCCTGGACCGCTCTGAGTCGCTGAAAACAAACACACACCTTTTCCTCTTCCGCACTAAAGAGCCCGATAGTCATCAAGCCCCGAACTCTTACATTTGGCAACAACGCAACCGCACGAACCAAATCCAGCGCTTGATCTGGATGTACCCCAAACTTACTTTCCTCGTCCGACGTATTTACCTGAATAAGTACATCCATCGTTTTTCCCTCCAACACCAACCTTTGACTCAGCTTCTCCGCAAGCTCGAGCCGATCGAGCGACTGTAAGCACACCACGTCGTAGCGTAAAAGCTCTTTTATCTTATTCGTCTGCAAATGTCCAATAAAGTGATTCGTATGCGGCATAGACCGCAAAGCCTCATACTTTGCTTTTAATTCTTGCAATTTATTCTCCGCAATCAAAGTCGCCCCAGCACCTAGGGCCACCGCTATCCGATCGGCCGACACCGTCTTAGTCGCCAATAACAACTTCACCTCTTCCGTACGACGTCCGCTCGCAGCACAAGCTTTTTCGATACGAGATCGAATATGATGCAAATTATTTAAAATACTTTCTTCCATACCTTATTTCAATTTATTGCTTTTTTACCTCACCCCGACTCCCTTGCAAGACAGGCAAGGCTTGCAGCAACGCGTAAGCTCCCATTTCTGTTTCTCCGCCAGCAAGCACCTGCCGTAATACCGCTCCCACAAAAGATTTCGCCAAAGGAATAGCTTCTTCCAAAGACTGTCCTAAGGTAAGTTGAGCCGAAAGTACGGCCGTAAACAAATCTCCCGTTCCCACAGCCTCTACCGGCACCATATCCTCCAAGAAACGCCGCACCTTTCCCTTCCAGATTAATACCGTTTCCACTTTATCTGCCGGTGTATCTTCAAGCAGAGCACTCGTAAGCACAATAGCCTTATCCCTTAACACAGAATGGGCTGACACAGCCTCCAACAAATTGTTGATCGTCGAGAACTTACACCCCAACAGGTAACTCAACTCAAAATGATTAGGGGTCATAATATCACATACTGGAAGCAATGTCGCAATCGAAGCATCCGCAACCGCTGCTGGCAAATACAAACCATTTGTACGCATATCGCCAAAGACAGGATCATACACATAAGGTCTATTACCACCTACCTCTTTCCAATGTTGCACAAAATCAACAACCGCAACCATCAAGGAAGCATCATTGATATAACCACTAACGATACAAGCCAACCTTTCGTAAACCGGGATCGCCGCAACACCACGAAGCAAATCTCGAAATAACTCAGGTGCCGTACTAGCACCATAATAAACTGCATGATCGGTGTGTGTCGATAAAAAGACAGTCGGCACATTCACCATATCAAGACCATGAAGTGCAATTGCCAATCCTGCCACGTTATTGCCTACATACCCCGACGATACCATGCTCTGTATCGATAAGATGGAAGATCCCTTTCTTTTTGCCATATTTAGATTCTTTGGAATAAAATAAACTATCCATATACAAAACCATAAGCTCCCCTAATTGTTCACTGATGCACAAAGGTGCCCTATTCTATTCGTTTATTGGCGCACCAGTATCTTTAAATACATATAGTCCAGCCCCACCAAAAACTTCTTATCCTACATCAATGCAAAGTCTGTTCGGGCGATGTACTTTTGTACTACACAAAGCAAGAAAGGAAAAACAACATGGCAACGAAAAACATAGAAGCAATCATCAATCCAAGAACGCCACACTTTGTCGGCGATGGATTTCGGGTACACAACTTCATCCCTAGCGGAAACAACATGGGGTCAAAACGAATGGATCCGTTCATCCTATTGGACTACAATTCAAAATTCTACTTTCCACCAACAGACAAACCACGCGGTGTCAGCGTACACCCGCACCGCGGCTTTGAAACAGTAACCATCGCTTACAAAGGTAGCGTCTCGCACAATGATAGTAGCGGCGGTGGCGGCACTATTGCCGAAGGCGATGTACAATGGATGACTGCTGCCTCAGGCATTCTTCATAAAGAATACCACGCGGAAGAATTCAGTAAGACGGGAGGTGATTTTCAAATGGTGCAATTGTGGGTAAACTTACCTACGAAGGATAAAATGTCGACTCCAAAGTACCAAGCGTTAAGCAACAAAGATATCGCTCGACACCCGTTAGATAATAACGGAAGTTTCATGGAAGTCATTGCCGGTACATATAACAGCACAACAGGAAGCGCCTCGACCTTTTCACCCGTTCATGTTTTTAATGCACACTTGAAGCAAAACGGAAAAGCTTCTTTAGACTTTCCGGCCCACTACAACACGGCACTATTGGTGATCGAAGGACAAGTAACCGTAAACGACAAGGATATTATCCCTTCTGATCATTTTGGCTTATTTAAAAATGACGGCACGTCTTTTGAAATAGAAGCTTCCAGCGACGCCGTCGTATTGATCTTGAGTGGAGAACCGCTAAACGAACCTATCGTGTCACATGGTCCGTTTGTCATGAACAGTCATCAGGAAATCATGCAGGCAATTGATGATTATAATGCAGGAAAATTTGGGCATTTAGAAGAATAAAAGACAACAAGTACGCTGTAATGCGTATAAAACAGTAAATATTAAACAATTAATAATAAACACTATGCTAGTAGAACAATTCAACAGAGACCGCAAAGGTTTTTTCAAAGCCACTGAAGATGGTAAAGAAGCCGGCAGAATGACATATTCCTGGGCGGGAGACAGTAAAATCATTATCGACCACACCGAAGTAAACGCTGAATTTAATGGTCGCGGTGTCGGAAAACAAATGGTGATGGCAGCTGTAGATTTTGCCAGAGAAAATAACATCAAGATATTACCACTGTGTCCTTTTGCAAAAAGCGTATTCGACAAAACAGAAGAGATTAAAGACGTTCTTTTTTAAAAGACGCTGCCACGCTACTGCGATAAGCGCAGTAGCGTGGCAGTCCTCCTAAGCTTTCAAAGACATTCTAATCCTTTTCGAAGTTTTCGCTAGATTTACCGGAAAATAAAGACACGATGATAATCAGACCTGCGACACCAAGTGACTACTCCGTTATTATGGAAATCTGGCGTTCCGCTGTTTTAGCGACACATCATTTTTTATCACACGAAGATTTCAAACTCTTCGAACGCTTGATCCCAACCGACTTTCTACCGCAGCTTGAGGTATACATAATGGAAGAGGCAAATGCAGCCAAAGCTTTTTTCAGTGTTTCCGAAGACAACCTCGAAATGTTATTTGTATCCCCTACCGAAAGTGGAAAGGGCTTTGGAAAAGCTGCCGTACAATTTGTGGTCCATACCCTCGGCGTCACCAAGGTGGATGTAAATGAACAAAATGAACAAGCTGTTGGCTTTTACCTAAAACAAGGGTATAAACAGATTGCCCGATCAGAAAAGGATGGCATGGGAAAACCATACCCACTTCTTCACCTTCTTTATCCCACAGAATAAAGCCTCCTCCCCCATACGAGATATTTTGTTTATTTTTACAGAAACCCTTTAAAACAACTTATCATGAATGGAACAGCAATTGTGGGCGGACTCGCCTTTTTAGTCGTTATTATTTTAGCCCTTATGTTTGGATTACCACGTTACTCGGTTTGGCAACAAGAGATGGCCGGTAAAGCAAGATTAGCTGAAGCGACACAATCACGACAAATATTAATCGAACAAGCGCGCGCAGAGAAAGAAGCAGCCTCCCTACAGGCTGAAGCCATAAAAATTATGGGCGAAGCCGCACAAAAATATCCAGAATATAGAAAACAAGAGTTTATTGGAGCTTTTGGCGAAGCGCTTAAAGCCGGAAAAATACACCAGGTTATTTATGTTCCAACCGAAGCGAACATCCCTATCATGGAAGCATCCAAGCGACCAGCCATAGCGGTTGAATAAAAAACAAAAGAAAACAATTCAACATGAAGGGGCCAGCAGATATCTGCTGGCCCCTTCATTTTTTAACAAATGTAAAAACTTTCTCGCTTCACAATACGGAACTTTGCTGCTGTAATCAAGGTGATAATTCACTATTACACTGCGCTTTTAAAACACCGAAACAGTTATTCCCTGTTTGGTGTTCTTTAAGCATCGTGAATATTTATAAAGCAAAGAAAGCATGAACAACATTCTAACGAAAAGCACACTTATTCGTCTGGTATCAGTTTGGCTTATTGTCCTCGTATTTATGCTTTTCGGACATACGCTGATTGGCGATAACATGACCATCCCATCCGCCGCCCTAGGTTTTACGGTACTTCTGGGCGCCATCATTGCAGCATCCTTTGGTGTAGTCAAGGAAGCAGACAAACTCGCCCATACATTGGGCGAACCTTATGGCACACTGATCTTAACATTGTCGATCGTTCTGATCGAAGTGATCCTGATATCCGCCGTGATGCTTGGCCCCGGGGAATCGCCGACTATCGGCAAAGATTCCATCTTCTCCGTCATGATGATCATCATGAATCTAGTCGTAGGTTTATGTATCCTTTTCGGCGGCTTACGCTATGGGGAACAATCTTATAATGCACAAGGGACACTTACATATATCTCGATGATCGTTATACTCGGTGGACTGGCCCTGCTCTTGCCTAACTTTATTGTCGGTGCTGGAGGCGGTATGTTTACCAACACGCAGGCAATAGTTATCTCCGTGCTCACCGTGGTTTTATATGGTTTTTTCCTGCTCTTCCAAATGAGGAGCTACAAGCACCTTTATATACAGCCGGCCCCGGGAGAAATGACAATTTCTTTTCCCAAAAAAGCGATCATAGAACAACATGCAGCAACGACAGAGAGCACCGCGAATTCCAGTGAAATCTGGATGCGTAGTATCATATTGGTTTTAATGGTACTCCCCATTGTATTGCTATCCCATAGTATGGCGACCGTTGTAGACTTCGGCATCACTACAGCCAACCTACCGAAGGCATTAGGTGGCATCCTGATTGCTGTTATTGTTTTCACACCGGAATCAATTACAGCCATAAAGGCAGCAATAAACAATGAGTTCCAACGGGCAATCAACTTGTGCCATGGCGCCTTCGTATCCACCGTCGGACTTACCGTTCCCGCCGTCCTGATTATCGGGATTCTAACAAACAAAACAGTGCTATTCGGCCTCACCTCGACAGAAACACTTTTGTTTGTACTGACAAGTATGTTAAGCCTGGTAAGTTTTCTTGGAAAACGCACGACACCTATCTTGGGTATTATTCACCTCGTGCTGTTCGCCATGTTTATTTTACTGGTGTTTAACCCTTAATTTTTTAGACGTTTTAAAATTTGAATTATAGTATATGAAAGAAGAAAACGGGGCAATACGCACGTTTATGTCCCAAAATTACCTCCATTTCAATGCGGCAACAGTAGTCGATGCAGCACAAGGGTATGAACAACATTTGCTAGAGGGTGGAAAAATGCTAATCTCCCTTGCCGGCGCTATGAGCACAGCCGAGCTAGGCATCTCCTTAGCCGAAATGATCCGAAACGATAAGGTTGATATTATAAGTTGTACAGGTGCCAACTTGGAGGAGGATATCATGAATCTAGTAGCACACTCCCACTATAAAAGAATCCCGAACTACCGGGATCTGACTCCACAGGATGAGTATGACTTACTAAACAATAAATATAATCGGGTTACAGACACTTGCATCCCCGAAGAAGAAGCTTTTCGCCGAATTCAATCGCATATTGAAAAGATCTGGAAGGATGCAGAAGCCAAGGGTGAACGTTATTTTCCGCATCAGTACATGTACCAATTGCTGTTGAGCGGCGTCTTGGAGGAGCACTACGAAATTGACCCAAAGAACTCATGGATGCTAGCGGCCGCTGAAAAGAATTTACCCATTGTTGTCCCGGGATGGGAAGATTCGACCATGGGCAATATTTTTGCCTCCTATGTGATCAAAGGAGAATTACAAGCCAACACGGTAAAGAGTGGCATTGAGTATATGGTATGGCTAGCCGACTGGTATGCAACACACGCGAATGGCAAAGGGATTGGTTTCTTCCAAATTGGCGGCGGCATAGCCGGTGATTTCGCGATGTGTGTAGCACCGATGCTGGAACAGGACTTGGAACGTGACGACCTATTGAAATGGCGTTACTATTGTCAGATTACAGATTCAACAACGTCCTACGGTTCATATTCAGGTTGTATTCCCAATGAGAAGATCACTTGGGGAAAACTTGATGTGGACACACCGTCCTATGTCATTGAATCGGATGCCACCATTGTAGCACCATTGATTTTCGCTTGGATATTGAAATGGTAATTAGTGTGTAGTTAGTGGTTGGTAGTTTGTAGAAGCACGAAAGTACACAGTAGAGAGTAGGGAGTAGGTAATACTTCATACGCTCTACTTCATACTGAGTAAGAGACAGAAACTCTGAAGGACGCAGTACAGCTAGACTTTATGCCGGTTTAACGACAATAAATACTTTGCACTAACTACAAACTATGACCTACAAACTACAAACTCAACAAACCAACCATACGTACGGGTTACCCTTGTGGTCCCCCCCTCCTTTAGACCGCACTTCTACAAGCTTAGTGTGACAAAACGCTACTTCCTTCCGAACATTCCATCATTAAAGGCTTGAGAGCCTCCTCGCGGAATACTTAAACTTTTCCAATCCAAGCCATGGCAAATTTTCCCGATCAGCACCATCTGACCAATATGATACGAATAATGTGCTACTTGACGGTTCACCGCTTGTATAACCGTATGTGCTTGCCCCCGGATATAGACCGTCCGTTCTAGATCCGCTTCTGTCAATGTATTCAGCAGATCCAACAACAGTGTCCAACTTTCATTCCAAGCCTGAAGTAAATCTTCGCGTGCGACTACCTGATCTTCAAACTCGCCATCCCGATTCCGCCAACTCTTCTCCCCATCGCTGGTTAGAAAATCAGTAAAACGCGAACGGATATTAGCGGTAATATGTCGCACAATAATGGAAATACTGTTACTCCCCTCCCCCGGATTCCAGCTCAACTGCTCATCACTTAACACAGCAATGGTTTTATCCGCCAGCGCCTTTCCATCAGTAAATTCTTTTATTACGCTTTGTATATAGGTATTCATTTTTGTTTAATTAAGTCTTTATGATTTTATGATTAAGGATCAGCTCCCCCTCCACACTCTTGATTTCAAAAATACAAACTATCAATTAGTATTAAATAGCGCGCATGAAGTATTCAGTACTTTACACTCGCTACAAACCACCAACTAGCTACTAAAACCGCACGCAAGCACGAGCCTTCGGCTCGTGTTGTGTATCATATAAGTCCGAGTTACAAGCTTAAGCTAGCAAGGGTAATAGATAAAAAATCAACAAAACAATCACAAACCACCAACTACGATCTAACAACTACGATCTAACAACTACGATCTACTATCTAACAACCACCAACTACCAACAAAACACCTTCACAAAAAAATAACACACAGCTCTTTACATTTTCAGATACTTTGATTATCTTTGCGGACTTAAAAATTAATTTTTTACAAATTAAAAAACAAAAACAGGTAAATGCCTACTATTCAACAATTAGTTAGAAAAGGTAGAGTAGCTCTGGTTGATAAGAGTAAGTCACCAGCGTTGGACTCATGTCCACAGCGAAGAGGTGTGTGTACGCGTGTATACACTACTACCCCTAAAAAACCAAACTCAGCAATGCGTAAAGTAGCTCGTGTACGTTTAACAAACGGTAAAGAGGTTAACGCATACATCCCAGGAGAAGGTCACAACTTACAAGAACACTCGATCGTATTGATCCGTGGTGGTCGTGTGAAAGATTTACCGGGTGTACGTTACCACATTATCCGTGGTGCATTAGATACTTCAGGTGTAGCAGGTCGTAACCAACGTCGTTCTAAATACGGAACAAAACGCCCTAAACCAGGACAAGCAGCAGCAGCTCCTGCAAAAGGTAAAAAGAAATAATTAAACGGAGGAAAAGAAAATGAGAAAGTCAAAACCAAAAAAGAGAATCATTTTACCTGATCCAAAGTTTAACGACACTCAGGTAACACGTTTTGTAAACAATATGATGTTAGACGGTAAAAAATCTACCGCTTACTCTATTTTTTACGATGCAGTAGAATTAGTAGAACAAAAAACACAAGAGAGCGGTCTTGAAGCATGGAAAAAAGCGTTGAACAACGTAATGCCAGCTGTAGAGGTTAAATCTCGTCGTGTAGGTGGTGCCAACTTCCAAGTTCCTATGGAAGTACGTCCAGAGCGTAAAATCGCTTTAGGTATGAAATGGTTAATCTCTTACGCACGTAAACGTGGTGAGAAAACTATGTTCGAAAAATTAGCAGGAGAAATCATTTCAGCTTCTAAAGGTGAAGGTGCTGCAGTGAAGAAGAAAGAAGATACGCACAAAATGGCGGAAGCTAACAAAGCGTTCTCACACTTCAGATTCTAAGCTTGAAAGCTACAAAGCAAATATGATTACACCGACTCATGTTAATCGAACTATCGTTTATCAGGGTCGGTGTACTTGTTTATTGTGTAATTAAAACATTAAGCCTTCCAAGGCAAACTGCTTAAAATATTATGGCAAAAGATTTAAAACTAGTTAGAAATATCGGTATCGCTGCACACATCGATGCTGGTAAAACTACAACAACAGAGCGTATTTTATTCTACTCTGGTGTTAACCACAAGCTAGGAGAAACTCACGAAGGTTCTGCTACAACTGACTGGATGGCACAAGAGCAAGAGCGTGGTATCACGATTACCTCTGCTGCGGTTACCGTATTCTGGAACTACCGTAACAAAAAATATCAAGTAAACGTTATTGATACACCAGGACACGTTGACTTCACTGTTGAGGTTAACCGTTCATTACGTGTACTTGACGGATTGGTATTCTTGTTCTCTGCTGTTGATGGTGTTGAGCCTCAATCAGAAACAAACTGGCGTTTAGCGGACGGATACAAAGTTCCTCGTATCGGTTTCGTAAACAAAATGGACCGTTCTGGTGCTGACTTCTTGAAAGTTGTTAAACAAGTTAAAGATATGTTAGGTTCTGATGCAGTTGCTTTGCAATTGCCAATCGGCGCTGAAGATGACTTTAAAGGTGTAGTTGACTTAATCAACAACCGTGGTATGGTTTGGAATGAGCACGATAAAGGTATGACCTTTACTGAAGTTCCAATTCCAGAAGATATGTTGGATGAGGTTGCTGAATACCGCGAGAAATTATTAGAAGCAGTAGCGAGTTATGATGAGACGTTGATGGAGAAATTCTTCGACGATCCTAACTCATTGACTGAGCGCGAAATCTTAGACGCTTTACGTAAAGCTGTATTGGATAACGCTATCGTTCCTATGGTTTGTGGTTCTTCATTCAAAAACAAAGGTGTACAAACAATGCTTGACTTGGTAATGGAATTATTGCCATCACCATTAGATCAAGAAGCGGTAAAAGGTACAAACCCGAACACAGGTGAAGAGATCTCTCGTAAACCTTCTGAAGCAGAGCCTTTCGCAGCATTAGGTTTCAAAATCGCAACAGATCCATTCGTAGGTCGTTTATGTTTCGTACGTGCGTACTCTGGTGTACTAGAAGCAGGTTCTTATGTCTTGAACACACGTTCAGGTAACAAAGAGCGTATCTCTCGTATCTTCCAAATGCACGCAAACAAACAAAACCCAATCGAGCGTATCGGTGCAGGTGATATTGGTGCGGTAGTAGGTTTCAAAGACATCAAAACAGGAGATACTCTTTGTGATGAGAAACACCCTATTGTATTAGAATCTATGGTATTCCCTGAGCCAGTTATTGGTTTAGCGATTGAGCCTAAGACACAAGCTGACGTTGATAAATTAGGTATTGGTCTGAGTAAACTTGCTGAAGAGGATCCTACATTCGTAGTAAAATCTGACGAAGAAACTGGTCAAACAGTAATCTCAGGTATGGGTGAGCTTCACTTAGATATCTTGATCGACCGTTTACGTCGTGAGTTCAAAGTTGAGGTTAACCAAGGTGCACCTCAAGTAGCATACAAAGAGTCTATCAACGGTACTACAGAGCACCGTGAGGTTTACAAGAAACAATCAGGTGGTCGTGGTAAATTCGCGGATATCAAAGTTGTTATCTCTCCTATCGATGAGGACTACGATACTTCGAAATCAGCGCTTCAATTCGTAAACGAAATCGTTGGTGGTGCTATTCCTAAAGAATACATCCCTTCTGTTCAAAAAGGATTTGAATCGTCATTGAAAAATGGTGTATTGGCAGGTTTCCCATTGTCAGGTATGAAAGTACGTTTGATTGATGGTTCATTCCACGCGGTCGATTCAGATGCTTTGTCATTCGAATTAGCAGCGAAAATGGCTTACCGTGAAGGTCTACCTAAATGTTCTCCTGTATTGATGGAGCCTATCATGAAAGTGGAGGTTTTAACACCAGAAGAAAACATGGGTGATGTAATGGGTGACTTAAACCGTCGTCGTGGTCAGATGCAAGGTCTTGACTCCCGTAACGGAGCGCAAGTAATCAAAGCATTAGTTCCACTTTCTGAGATGTTTGGTTACGTAACACAATTGCGTACAATCACTTCAGGTCGTGCAACATCTACGATGGAGTTTGATCACTATGCAGAAGCACCTCGTAACGTACAGGACGATGTAATTGCAAAGTCTAAAGGAAGAGTTAAAGGATCTGTAGAATAATCCTTTATTAATAATAAACCGACCTCCTATTGTGAATAGCTCTAATAGGAGGTCTCTTAAAACAATATATAATGAGCCAAAGAATCAGAATCAAATTGAAATCTTACGATTACAACTTGGTTGACAAGTCAGCTGAGAAAATCGTAAAAACTGTAAAACCTACAGGTGCTGTTGTGAGTGGTCCTATTCCATTGCCTACAGAGAAAAAAATCTACACGGTTTTACGTTCACCACACGTTAACAAAAAAGCACGTGAGCAATTCCAATTGTGTGCTTACAAACGTTTGTTGGATATCTATTCATCAAACTCTAAAACGGTTGACGCATTGATGAAACTTGAACTACCTTCAGGTGTTGAAGTAGAAATCAAAGTGTGATAGATTTCAGTGCATGAAAAAGAAAACCGCCAGCGTAACAACTGGCGGTTTTTTTTGTTTACATAGCATGCTTACAATAATTTCATTGTAATAATTATTTTTTTTGTAAGTTCGCAAACCAACATATGAATATTTTCGACAAGCATAAATACGAACACCTCGTAAATCGCCTTTCTCAGGGCGACCACCAAGCTTTTGAAGAATTATATCATATCTTTTATCCCGACTTGGCCGCACATGTTCTTTCCAAAGTAAACGATGATGCTGTGGCCCAAGATATCCTCCACGATCTCTTTTACAGCCTCTGGAAGAACCATGAGAAAATAGCGCAGATCCAGTCTCTCCCCGCCTATCTCTTTACTTCATGCCGTTATTTAGTCATGGCTTACTTTCAAAAAGCTTACCTGATCGACAAACAGCAAAACGTAGAAGATCTCGAAATCCACAGCACCCAAGAATCCATTGAAGACCAGCTATTTAACAGACACCTTCTCGATATTATACAAACAGAAGTAGAGAATCTACCCGAAAAATGCCGCCTTATCTTTAAGATGAGCCGCGAGGATCAAAAATCAATACGCGAGATAGCACAGGAGCTGAATATTTCAGAATCTACGGTTGAGAATCAAATAAATAAAGCGCTCAAAAGGATCCGTACCGCAACAAAAAACTTCCTACACACCGTGATTGTATTTTTTTAAACAAAAAAAATACACTGAAAATAAGCCATTTACATATTTTTCAACTTTTTATTCAAAATAGCGTAGGTGCTAACCCTAGTTGAGCACACTTACCATCACAGCGTTTATAACAAGCGCCTACTGATAGTAAGATAATAGATGAAAATCAATCAGCATATAGCAACAATCATACGTAAGTATTTCGACCGAAAGGAGTCCAACGCTGAACGGAAATCATTATACGAATGGTACGATGATATCGACAACAGCCAAAAGATTACACCCGAACGGATTGCGCGTCTGAAGGCGCTTAACGCAGCGCGTCTCTTTCCCTTAACCCGACCGAAGCAAGTTAAAAGACTGTCTACTTTTGTGAAGGTTGCAGCCGCTGTTTTGTTGTTATCGGGATTGGGGTATATCGGCCTTCAATACTACGAAAATCAACAAGAATACGTAATGGGAGCAGCTGAGCTGGCCAAAATTACGCCAGGCACGGATCAAGCCACTATTACACTTGGTTCTGGTGAAACCATAGACTTGGAAAACATAAAACTTAATGACTCTTTAAAAATAGGAAATACGGTTATTTATAAAGATGAACAAGGGCAAATAACCTATGCAGCAGTAGCTGAAGGCCTTAATACAGCAGATATTTACACCGAAAACATACTTCAAACCCCAAAATCTGCGCAGTATAAAGTGATGCTATCGGACGGTACGAAAGTAACATTAAATGCAGAATCTAAACTCATCTACCCTGCTCACTTTGCCTCCGGTAAAGATCGAATAGTCACACTCAGCGGTGAGGGATATTTTGAGGTAAGCAAGACTTCTGATAGCCGTAAGTTCATGGTAAAAACGAAAGGGCAATTGACTGAAGTACTTGGAACCAAGTTTAATATCAACGCATATGCTAATTCAAACAAAACAGTTACCACCTTGGCAGAAGGTTCAATCCGTGTCCAAAGCGACAACCACACCATCGTTTTACAACCGAATCAACAGACAGTCCTTAAAGATGGAGATCTAATCAAGCAGCATATCGATGCCACTACCGCAATTGGCTGGACCGAGGGTTACTTCTACTTCGACAACACAAATGCGGCTGAGATTATTCAACAAATAGGTCGTTGGTATGATATTGAAGTGGAGTATGATGGCAAGACACCGATTACATATAGCGGAAAGATCCCGAAGAATCTAAACCTGGGCAAACTAATTGAGTTACTGAACTACGCTGACATCAAAGCGAAAGCCGTATCGAACAAGAATAACAAGAAAAAACTAGTCATCAATTAATCTAAAAAATGAAGTTAAAACAAACAAAAAGCTAAGAGAATTGCTGAATAAAAAAACCGGGAAAGTGTTGGCCCACCTCCCCGGCAAAATAACATTCAGCTGCAAACGGAAATTTGAGCAATCTGCTCAAATTATAAACAGATTATTCACAACCAAACTAATCAAAGTTAATGAAAATTACGCTAAAAAAACGCTATGCGAAAGGTTTAGCTGTAGCTGCTTTTTCACGAACCGGGCGATGTATGATGACCCCGAAAAAGCAAACGCGTACCCCTTTCCAGAGTGCTTTAAGATCTACGTTAATGAAACTAAACCTTATAGCCAGCCTGCTCGTTATCGGACTATTGCAAGTCCACGGTAATAGTTACGGGCAGAACATTAAAATAAAACGACAGAACGCCAGCTTCGAAGGTATCCTCAAAGAGATGGAGAAGCAGAGCGGCTATATGTTTTTCTATAAAAAAGCAGAGGTATCAACGGTCAAGAACCTTCAGGTTGACTTCAATAATACACCGTTCAAAACAGCCTTAAATGAACTCCTTAAAGACAACAATTTTGAGTACGATTTTTTTGATCAAGCCGTTGTAATTAAGAAGAGCGAAAAGAGCAACACTTCGGAACCAACTGTGGTGAAGCAGCAGCGTATCCTGGGTCGGGTTATGGATAAAGATGGCAAAGGAATTTCTGGAGCTTCTATCCGTATGAAGTCTGACCCGCAAGCTGCCACAAGCTCGGGCGAGGATGGAGATTTCAGTTTACCGGTAACAGCCAGTAACAAAACGTTTATCGTTTCTTATGTTGGCTATGGGACGGTTGAATTTGTAGCTGATCCGAAAAAGGAACCGATCAAAGTTGTTTTAGTAAAGACAGATCAGGAGTTGGAAGCAATTGTCGTATCAACCGGACTTGTTACCCGTAATAAAGAAAGCTTTACGGGTGCTACCGCTAGCTTTACAGGCGCAGAGTTGAAGCAAGTCGGAAATACGAATGTAATCCAAACCTTGAAAACTCTAGATCCTTCTTTTATCTTAATGGAGAACAATTTAATGGGTTCAAATCCAAATGGCTTACCACAAATTGAAATCCGTGGAAAGACGAGTATACCAGGACAGAGTATGAATGACTTATACGGGATGGATCCGAATCAACCCTTATTCATCTTAAATGGCTTTGAAACGACTTTAAGAACGGTTGTCGATTTAGATATCAACCGTATTCTCTCGGTTACGATCTTAAAAGATGCGGCTTCCACTGCAATGTACGGTGCGCGCGCATCAAATGGGGTAATTGTTATCCAGACGATCCGTCCAACTCCGGGTCCGCTTCGCATTACCTACAATAATGACATGAACTTTGAAGTGCCTGACCTTTCCGTCTACAATATGATGAACGCTGCTGAAAAGTTAGAATTTGAACGATTAGCGGGGCGATATCACACCAGCAACCTCACTTGGAAATTAACCTTGGATGAGTTATACAATAAACATTTAACAGATGTTATGCGTGGTGTAGATACATATTGGTTAAAAGAACCTCTCCGCGACTTCGGTTTCACCAATAATTCTTCCATTTATGTCGATGGCGGTGCCGAGGCTTTCTCCTATGGTGCCAGCTTTAATTACAAACGACAGAACGGTGTAATGAAAGAATCGAACAGAGACTCCTGGACCGGAACTGTTTCATTAATATACAAAAAAGATAATTTCACCTTTGACAATGAAACATTCATTCGTGGTTATCAGGGACAAGAATCTCCATATGGCGCCTTCTCTACTTGGGTAAATACAAACCCTTATTTTGAAAAAAATACCACGGACCCATTTCTTGAAAGAGCCATAAACTCTCAAAACAGCTACGTATATACCCTTAACCCTATGTATGAAGCGAGTTTATACTCCTACGATCGCAACAAGAACGTGGAGATTCAAAATAATATGCGCTTCACCTACAAAATCAATGACCGTTTCAATTGGATAACAGGACTTCAGGTAATGAAGGGCTTTACCACTAGCGAACTATTCCGAGATCCGAGAAGCAATGACTTTGTTAATGTAATTGAGACTCAAAAAGGAACATACAGACAGGGTAAAGTAGATAACGATTCGTACAACTTCAATACGATGCTTACCTATAATCACATTATAGCGCAGCTCCATTCTATTACCGCTAACTTTCGTGTTGAAGCTGCACAGCGTAAATCGGGCAGTTTCGTCACGGACCTAGAAGGATTCCCAATTGGTAGTGATGGTAATCCACGCTATGCTTATTCGTACAAGAATAATAGTTCCCCTTCAGCTGCAAAAAACACCTACCGTACGCTGAACGGCTTATTTGCAGTTAACTACGCCTATAACTCACGCTATCTATTTGATTTTTCCTATCGGGTTGACGGATCGACCGCTTACGGAAGTGAAAATCAATACTCCCCTTTCTGGTCGACTGGTATAGGTTGGAACCTGCATCAAGAAGATTTTCTAAAAGAACACCCTTGGATCAACAAGTTAAAACTAAGTGCAAATGTTGGGATAACGGGTAATCAAAATTATGGCTCCGTTAGCTCTTTCAGAACATACGACTACGGATCCAACAGCTACTACAATTCATTTGGCAATACGATCGCCTTATCTTCTATCGGGTTTCCTGATCTAAAGCCGCAGGCAACAAAACAATACAACTTTGCTGCTGATTTCTCTTTATTCAATAAAAGATTCAATGCTTGGGTTAACTACTACATAAAAGATACGGATCCTTTGGTTGTAAGCAGTAACCGTCCTTCATCTACTGGTGTCCCTCGTTCCCCAATCAATGCCGGCAACCTTGTTGTAAAAGGCATCGAGGCCCGGGTAGATTATACCATAAAACAAAACGAGGACCGCTCTTTTGTTTGGAAGGTGAATGCAACCGCCAACCATTACAAAGATCAATATCGAAATTTTGGAGGTGCGCTCGCGGCATTGAATGGTGAAGAGGCTCTTAACAAAACACTTATTCGCTATGCTGATGGGAATAGCTCTACTGCTATTTGGGCAAAGAAATCAATGGGTATTGACCCACTAACTGGAAGAGAAGTTTTCTTTACAGGAGAGGGACAGTACACCTTTGACCCCACTAAAGCGGAGGTGATGAATGTCGGAAACACCATCCCTAATTTCGAAAGCGTTTTCTCCACTTCTGTTTACTACAAAGGTTTTAATTTTGGTGTTTACTTCAGATGGCGCAATGGAGCTGATATTTTCAACACCGCTTTATACGACAAAGTTGAAAATATCTCATTCACAAACATTGTAAGGAACCAAGATAAGAGAGCTTTATATGATCGCTGGAAAAATCCTGGAGACATTGCATCTTTTGTCTCGATCCGACAAACAAATAGTTTAAGTGACCCTTCTTCCCGCTTTGTGCAACGTGAAAATGTATTATCAGGTGAATCCTTAAATTTCGGATATACCTTTTCACAACAAGCCTGGCTACAAGCCTTAAAAGTGAAATCATTAAATGTTACAGGTTATCTAAACGAATTTTTTAGAGCTTCGACTGTACTTCGCGAACGCGGAATTAGTTATCCTTTCGCAAGGTCTGGTTCATTAAGTATCCGGGCATCTTTTTAATTGACATCTTATGAAAAGAAATACAATCAAATTAGTGCTTCCTATAATAACGATCCTTTGTGGACTGTTATCGTGCAATAAATATCTCGATGTTAAACCAGAAGGTTTTATCGATGAAGAGGAGGCGTACAGAAATGAATCTACGGTTAATGCCCGTTTGAATAATGCCTACATATCATTAGCAAGTAGCTCTCTCTATGGAGAAAACATGACAATGAGCACCGTAGAAGCATTAGGACAACGCTTTAATTTAGTGGAGGATAATAAATACTACCAAGTAAGTAAATACAATTATACCACGGCTGAGTCCAAGAATCTTATGGAACAGATCTGGAAAAAAGCTTACACCACAATATTAGATGTAAATGAATTTGCTGAAGGGCTAGATAAACACTATCAAAGAGCAGGCTTATCTGAAACAACGCGCGATATATATAAAGGAGAAGCGATTGCTATCAGAGCTTTTATACATTTCGATTTATTACGCCTTTTTGGTCCTGTATATAAAACAGATGCGACCAACATCGCAATTCCATATAATAAGACAACGAAAAGTGGTACACTTAAGTTACTTACAGGCAAAGAAGTAATAGAAGAGGTATTAGCTGACCTCAAACTTGCGGAACAGTTATTATTGAATGACCCTATTTTGAAAAATGGCCCTATGCCGGGTACAATAGTAGGTGCTAATAATTTCATGCGTAACAGAAATTATCGTTTTAACTATTACGCTGTAAAAGCACTACAAGCCAGAGTAAATTTATACATCGATGATAAACCGACGGCTTTACTAGCAGCTAAAGAGGTCATCGGCGTGAGTAATTTCTTCCCTTGGACGACCGTACAAAATGCGGTTTCAGAAAAGGAAAATCCCGATAGAGTCTATACAACAGAGATGGTTTTTGGGATACAGAACAGTAACCTTTATGCGCGATATAATGACCTCTTTAGTCCGGCGCTTACGGGAGCCAATATTCTTTCGACCAATCAAACACGATTAAATGAATGGTATGAAAACAACGGTAACGATTACCGTTTTAATCCGTTTTGGGTGGTCCCTTCTGATGGTAGTAAAACGTATAGAACATTTATCAAATATCAAGATATTGTTGACAAAACTAAGGTATATCGATTCTCAATGCCCTTATTAAGACTCAGCGAAGTTTACCTCATAGCGGCTGAAACGGAACCGATAGCCAGTCAAGCATTGGAATATCTAAACAAGGTTCGTAATCAACGTGGTATTCTGAGCCTGAGTGGTACTGTCAATATGGATACAGAAATACAAAAAGAATACCGCAAGGAATTCTTCGGAGAAGGTCAATTATTCTTTTATCACAAACGAAGAAATCTACCGAATATTCCAAATGGAGCAGCCAATACTGGAAACATCGTTATGAGTAAGAACACGTATGTCGTACCACTTCCGGACTCGGAAACACAACCAAGACAATAACATGAAAAGATTTGCACAAACAATATGTATACTATTCGCGCTGATGAGTACTTTTTCTTGTGAGAAAGATAAGCTTATAGACTACAGTGGCGAACCAAGCATATACTTCTTTGAAACCAACCGTCCGCTAAAATTTCAGGGCGAAATTCTAAAAGATTCTACCATAATTGAGTTCGCTGCAACCAATTTGACAGATAGTATACAGCCCATCGTGATAGCTACCCTTAGTAAGCCTGAAAATGTGGACCGAAGTTACATCTTAAAAGTAGACCCGAAGTCGACTGCTATAGAAGGAACGCACTATGAATTCGTAACCAAGGATTTTGTAATCAGCAAAAACGAAATACAGGATACAGTCTTTATAAAATGGTCAAAAAAACCAGAAATGGCCAACACGGAATTTAAACTGTATCTGTATATAGAGTCGAACGAGAACTTTAATACTGATATGAAAGACCGGGTCATTAACCCAAATACAGGTGAAAAGATATCACATATCAAGTATCAAATAATTGCCCATGATATGATCCCTAAGCCCGTCTACTGGTTGGATTCCTTTTACGGGCCTTTCACCAGGAAGAAGTTCTTGTTGATGTGTGAGGTATTTGATATGGAGCCTCTATACTTTATCAATCTTATGGATATATCAGAGATGACAGCGCTAGCCAAGATGATGCACCGCTACTTGAATGAACAAAAGGCTGCGGGCAATATTATTTACGAGGATAATGGTACACCAATGACAATGGGTTCCGTGGGACAGCAATAGGAGCCTCTATCAAAAAAGATAAATATTATGAAATCTAAAATATATAAAAATATAGCCATACTTTCCTTAATCCTGACCATGTTAGCCGTTTTTGCAGCGTGTAATAAAGATTTAGGGAACTACAACTATACCGAATTAAATGCCGTGGATACGGTATATGATTTACGTGATACCACCGTTTTGTACAACTCTCGTTTTCAACTAGCTCCCAAACTAAGTTTCACCTTAGATCCTACGGCGAGCCCGGATGACTATACCTATGAATGGGTATATTTTACAGGCGTTAAGGATGAGGATAAAATTGCGATCTCTACTGAGCGAGCTATTGATTACGAAGTGCGTCTATCGCCGGGAACACGGGTGATATACTACGCGGTAAAGAATAAGAAAACGGGTATAGAGAAGCGTTTTTCATTTAGACTCACCGTTGTAAACGAAATAAACGAAGGGTGGATGTTCTTAACAGAAGTGAATGATGTCGCCCGGGTAGATATGCTCTCGCTCCATACCACAGGAACAAAATTCGACCTGATTAAAGATCTACTAGCGACAACAAAGTCAGACCTTCATTTAACGGGCAAACCACGTTCTCTATACGGTTATACTTCTGGTTTAGCAACAAGCCTAGGTGCAAATTTTTCTTATGCGTTATACATCAACACAACAGAAAATGGTTTTCGCTTAGAGCCAAATACATTTGCCTGGCAGAGCAATTATACATTAAGCAAAGAGATGATTGGCGCTCCTGACAAAGTGAGTGCTGATGTTATCAAACGGAATAGCAGCAATCGCGCCTATATGATTAGTGGAGGGAATTTATACCTTTTTGATCGGGTTAACCAATTGCGTTTTGGCATTGAATTAAATCTTATCGCCCTAAAAAATCAATCTTTTAAAGTTGCGCCATTCATTGCATCCAATGAAAGTACGACAAGTTCAACTGCAGCCATCTTTTTTGATGACACCTATAAAAGATTTGTAAAACATACAGGAACCGCAGCTTCATGTACCGAAATTCCTGACCCAACAAATAAGCTCTTTAGCTTTCAAATCGACAAAAACCTTTTGTACATGACCCGAACCCCGTACAACAGTGGTGAGGTTTTTTCTGTACTTCAAGATTTGCAGTCCCCTAAGCGATACATCGCACGATTTAATCCTGTAAATAATGCACAAGCTTTCTTTGAGGAAATAAAAATCCCTGATTTCGACAAAGCCGAAAATTTTGCTGTCAGCCCTGTGTATGGTTACTTATTCTATTCGATAGGTAGTAAAGTTTATGAATACGATATGTTCGCTAAAACCACGAAAGTTATGGCTGACTATGGCAATCAAAAAATTACCATACTACGGTTCTATTCTTTCCAAAATGCAACCAAGTATACGGGTGAAAAAGATCTTATCGTGTGTACATATGATGAATCAAAACCTGTTGGCGAAGGTGGTAAAATGGACATTTATGATGTACCAGGGTTAAACGCGCAGATTACACTTAAGAACAGCTATAGCGGTTTTGGTAAAGTACAATCATTGATGTACCGTGAAAGATAAGGGAAGAATCAATATGAAATTACTAATTAATGGGTTCATTTTAATAGCTGTAGGTTTTTTCAGCCTACAAAAGAGCTACGGTCAAGGCACTGAACAAATTGTTCAGGCCTTGCGCCTGGCTTTCCAAGAAAAAAATGAAACAGTAATTCTTCCTTATTTATCTCCAGACTTTACCGTTGCAGGAAATACGGATGGCGGTGCTAAAGGCATCCTAAAGCACATAATACAGGAATATCCCATAAAGGATATTAAAATTCTATCGGAGGAAAGCGTTAGCGGAGGTCAAAAAATTAAGGTAGCCGTAGATCAAAACGCAGACACGAAGAGCCAAACCAATATCTATATCGATACAAATGGAAAGATTCGTTACATCGACTTGTTCGATCAGCTCTATGGCATGAATCGATACGGGACCGCCAAGCTACGGACCCGTATCCCATTTGAAAATAGAGATGGCTCCATTATCCTTTCCGTTCGGATCAATAATTTTGCGCGTCCCTTACGTCTATTGTTTGATACCGGAGCTGATGGTATGGCCGTTAGTCAAACCTTAGCCGACGAAATCGGCCTTACGGTAACGCGTCAAAACAATGCTTCAGTAGTAGGGAGTAATATTGCAATTCAGGTATCCGATAAGAACAGCATCTTACTCGACACCTTGAAACTTGAGAATATGGGGATTGCCATATTTGCAACAGTAGGTCACGATGTCGATGGGATTATTGGTAATACCCTGGTGAAACGGTTTATTGTACAAGTAGATTACGACAAAAGCGAGCTTTCTTTATTCGACTTCGGCGATTTCAAAAATAGTGGTAAAGGGACATCTGTTCCACTTCGTATGTCCAATGGTATGCTTTCCTTGCAGGGGGAATTAACGATTAAGCCCGGAAAAAGCTACACCGGAAACTTTGTCTTCGACACAGGTGCTGCCTATCACTTAATCTGTTTCCGTCCATTTGTTCGTGATAACAGACTGCTAGTAAACGGCTTCAAACCATTGTACAACGGTTCGACAGCAAGCTTAGGCATGGTGTCGCCTACATATACGGGACGGAGTCATCAGTTTTCTTTAGCAGGTATAGAACCATTGATGGCAATGCCCATCACACTTATGGCAGGTAGCTCCGCAAATGAAAATTGGCGTCCTGCTTTTGACGGTTCCATCGGCGTTCGTTTGATGAGTCGTTATAACTTTGTAATTAATGTGCAGCGCAACGAGCTATTCCTCACAAAGAATAATACCTTTCATTATCCACATGATTTCTTATTAGGGGAAACCGTACTGGGATGGAACCACCAAGGTAAGCTGGTGATACTCCAATCATTAAATCCGACATCCCCCCTATCCCCTGCTGGCAGTGAAGTGGTTCGGATAGGTAATATCAAAGGAAGTGAATTACGTGATGCACCAGAAAAACTAACCGCCCTCCTTCAGTCGGACGCGAATCTTAGCGTGAATGTAGACATCTTGGAGGACAACAATTTAAAAACACATACTCTATCTCTTGAAAAAAGATTTTAACATGAAAAAAATAACACTTTCAATATTCGGTATCATTCTATCCACCCTTATGTATGCGCAGCAAGCTAGCATTATTAATGGTACAGTGGTAAAAAAGGCATTAAACAAGGTGTATCTATACAAGGTATACAATGGTAAACTTAGTGAAATCGCGACTTCTACCCCCGATAGTTTAGGACAATTTGCTTTCAAATTTACACCCGCTTACACCGGGTTGTATGCGCTTGGCGGAAGTGATTCGTTGGCGCTGCGAACAACAAAAAACTTCTATTTTAAAGGAGGTGATGAGTTAAATATTGAGCTTTCAAATGGGGATTATACTTTGGTTGGCGAAAACACGAAAGAAAACCTGCAAATGGCGAAGTGGCACGACCGAACAAAGAAGATGGCTGCAAAAGCATTTGGTATGACAGGAAGAAGTACATTTGTTGATTTCTTTCCTGACGTAGAAGAGCTAAATGAAGAAATCGCAGGCATTAAATCAGCCGTTAACACGGGAAACCCAACCTTCGATAAAGAATTTGCATCTATCGTAGATTATGATTTCGCCTATATCGCCATTGGATACATCTATACACCAAGACCCGCGCATCCTGGCAAGGAAGAAATGAGCGATTATTACGTAAATTTTAATCCAGACCATTTCTTAAAAGATGATCTTTTAAAGTTCCCATATGGAAACAGACTGCTCAACCAATTGATCTTTAGAAAGGTAGATCTAAGCAAAAAACCAGATCTTGATCAACAGCTGTCCGTTATTCCAACTACCGCTCTAAAAGGACAATACGCTATTAACGCTATGGAATCCACGAAATCATATAGTGACTATCTAGCACAATATGAAAAGTATAGCGCATACTTGATTCTACCAGAACAAAAAGAACGTGCAAAACGTGTAGAGTTAAAATTAGTAGATACCAAATCAGGAGCTCCAATTATTGACTTTTCTTTTGAAGACACAAAGGGAACGAAACTTTCATTATCTTCCTTAAAAGGCAAAATGGTACTGATGGATGTATGGGCTACCTGGTGCGGACCGTGCAAAGCAGAAGAACCACACTGGGAAAAACTAGTTGAGAAATACGAAGGTAAGAATATTACATTCCTTGGCATCTCCGTAGATAAGGATAAGGATGCTTGGATCAAATATAACGTAGACAAGAAATTGAAAGGTTTGCAGGTGCATGCTGGACCACAAAATGACCTTTCTAAATTTTATAAGATCACGGGTATACCTCGGTATTTGCTGATCGACAAAGCTGGTAATATTATTTCGGTGGATAGCCCACGTCCTAGTGATCCAGCATTGATCAAGCTAATTGATCAGGGCTTAGCACGATAGGTTTAATTAGTTTATAGACAAAAAAGGGGCAACGAATAACTATTCGTTGCCCCTTTTTTTTGTTTGGAGTTAGATAGTTGGTAGTTGATTGTTGGTAGTTGGTAGTTGATAGTTGGTAGTTAACGGCGCTTAGAAAGCAAAAACGTCACTGCGAGGAGGAACGACGTGGGGATCTTTGTAAAGCTAAAAACCACTGGTCACTAGCTCACTAAAAGATTGCCGCACCTTCATACCTCAGGTTCGCAATGACGTTTTAAAAGGTTTTAAAATCCTATTTGTTCATTAACACGCTTGTCGTTAACGACGCTTAGGAATCCACTCCCTTCTTAGAATTGGAAGCCAATTCCGAATGATAATACGTTGTTCTTTGTTTTACCAAAGCTATTTTCAGCAGCGATATCAATTAAACCAAAGCCGTAACCTGCATTAATCAAGAAGCCGTTAGCCAACTTGTAGCCTAACATTGTATTGATACCAAAGTCAAAACGTTTAAGATCTTTATCCGTACCACTTCCCCATTCCACATCCGTTTTAACATCTCCAACTTTATATTTTCCTGATAAACCAATTCCAGCATAAGGACCAGCACCAATAAATACATTACCTGATCCCGCAGGAATATAATAAACTGCATTTACAGGCACCTCTAAATACATCAAGTCTGTTTTTGTTTCGAAGTCTTTATCCAATTTATCATCGGAGAACTTACCTCCCTTTCCTTGCAAGGATAATCCAGGTTGGATAGAGAAATTACTTGCTACAGGTAAGTCTGCATAACCTGTCACATAGAAGTTCGTAGAAGACTTCGTAGACATTGAAACACCGTTTCCTGAGAAGGAAAGTTTAGGAAGGTTCACCCCAGCTTTCAACCCCCAACTTGTTTGTGCTTGCGCTCCGGCAGCTAAAATAAATGCTGCACCTAGTGTAAGTAAAGTTTTTTTCATGATCATAATCTTTAATTTTCTGATATATACATACCATTACAAGATTTAGACCAAAAACAGTTAACGTATGTGAAATTAGGACAACTATTTAAATACAAGTGGTTTAAAACCGTCAAAAAGCAATATTTACACAGAAAAATAATATATGATTTACCTGGCTTTTGTTGAAAAGAAATGAAATGAAAATCTTTTTCCAATAAGCGTTGTATATGTCAAAAGTAAATTTTATTTTTGCATTCCCTCGAACGGGAAAAGGGTCGGATGGCCGAGTGGCTAGGCTGAGGTCTGCAAAACCTCCTACAGCGGTTCGAATCCGCTTCCGACCTCGTTTTTTTGACAATAAAAAAGATTACAATGGGAGTTACACGTTTAAAAAGAAAAGATAGAAGAAATAAAACTGTTTCACGTGTGGAAGTACAGTTTTTGAAATTAGGCCGTAATATTGAGCTTGGTTCGAAGAGCCAAATGCCTAAAGACAGCCAAATCACTAAAAATGATGCAATCTTAAACAAATTAGCTGCTGACGCTAAATAATTGTTTAAAACAGATAAAAAAAAAGAGATGGTGAAAACCATCTCTTTTTTTGCTTTATATTGTTTGGAGTAATGAAGCAAGCACCTTGACCTTTTCCCTATCGGTGGTCCATGTATCCTCATTCATCCCTATTAAAGGTGCATTATCGTAGGTCATTCGAGAAGCCACTACAGTCTTTGCTGAACTATGGATCGATGTAGCGCCTGTGGTCGCAAGTATATCAACAATATTGCTTTCCTGCACGCCGGAACCGGGCATAATCTCAATCCGTCCGTTAGCTTTCGCTATCAGATGGTGAAGCAGCTCTTTCCCTTCTTCAGCAGTTACCTGAAGACCAGATGTCAGAATACGATCAAACCCCAATGCTATAATCGTTTCTAAACTTTCAAACGGATCCCGACAGCGATCAAACGCACGATGGAACACTGTTGTCATCGGTTTTGCTAAAGCGACGAGCTCTGCACAACGGTCTGCATCTACCGAACCATCTGGATTTAATATCCCAATCACGACACCATCACAACCCGCTTCTTTGCAGAAAGCAATATCCGTCTTGATTTCTACAAACTCATCCTCCGAATACACGAAATCGCCTCCACGTGGACGAATCAAAACATGTACACCAATATGCAACAAACTACGTGTATGCATAATTTGTCCGTAGGAAGGCGTCGTTCCTCCATTTTCTAAATTTTGACATAGTTCGACTCTACTCGCTCCTCCCAATTGCGCCTGCAATGCAGAATACGAAGAGTTCGAACATATTTCAAGTTTATATCCGTTTATATGATTTTCTTTTCCCGTCATACTCAAAGGTGCTAATTTATACGATCGATCTCAAAATAATGATAAAAATTTCTCGTTACTCGATAACAACAAGCACAAAATCAACATTTTACAAAACATTTCTCAGTCATTATCGTTATTAATTTTGCGAGTAAACTATTCAGCAAATTTTTAGGTTATGACTATTATTTCTAAGGAGACAGAAATACAGGGTAAGCTGTCTTCTATATTTGATGAGTTAATAAGCAAAAAAGAATCTATCCGTAAAGAGTTGATCGAAACTCGATTAACCTATAAGCGGGTCTGTGACAAGCATATCCTTTCTGGATTCAGCTCCGAATACGAATGGCTGGAAGCCACTAACAATCATCAAAATAAATTTGTTGAATATGATATCCATTGCTACCTCATTGAAATTTTATCTGATTATCGGAATATTGAGGGAGACTTCCCAGAATATTCCGATATGACCACAACAATAGAAAGTGTAATGTTCAAGTTTGCCAGCGAAGAGCGTTATGAAATTTCAGCTATTATTCAAATGTGGCTAAATAAACTGTTAGTAGTAGGGCGTTCCTAGTAGTTGATAGTTTGTAGTTCATTGTTGATAGTTCGTAGTTCATTGTTGATAGTTGGGATTTCGTAGTTGGTCGTATTTTATATGGTACTCAATGTAATCGGCAGCGTATAGCTCACACGTACAGGTCGACCGTTCTGAATGCCAGGGCTCCATTTTGCAGCCTTTTTTAACAAGCGGATAGCTTCTTCTCCTGTACCAAAACCTAGATCGCGTACCACTTTAATATCTGTCAAAGAGCCATCAGTCTCCACAACAAAGGAGATAACCACGCTTCCTTTTATGCCTTGTTCCAAGGCCGCATCTGGATACCTGTATCCCGCCCCTACCCACTTGACAAATTCCGCCATACCACCACGTGGGTTAGGCATGATCTCTACCGAAGTAAAAGGAATTGTACTTTCACTGGCCCTTCCACCGACCTCTTTTCCATCGAGATTACCTGTGATTCCTCCCATCTCTTTCTTCGGACCAAACTCCCCCTGTGCCACATAGCTACCGCCAGCCACTTTTTTCAACGTGATACGAGCGGACATCTTCGTTTTCAATTCATCCTGAGAAGCAACATCCTCCGTTACTTTACTATAATGCGTCACCTTCGGCTCAACGTAACGAATCAAATCTTGTGCTGGAGGATCTTGAGCAATCTTTTGAATCGGAGCCTCTACAGCGGGTAATGGCTCTTCCTTAGCAGGTGGATCTGGCACAACGATCTCTTCTATGGTTGGTAATTCATATTCTACCACTCTCATTTCTGTCGATTTTGGGAGGCGGTCGTATCCAACTTTCCAAACGACTAGGAGTGCCACCACACATAACACCGTCAAAAGCGCCTTGTTTGTCGCAACCGAAGAATAACGTCGTAAATCGTATGCGCCATAGCTTTGATTACGGGAAGAAAACACAACCGCTAACCACTCTTTTTCATAGATATTTAATTTGTTGTTCCACATAACGAAAAGATTAAAGGGTTTATACTCGTTTCTATGAGGATGATGGAATGTTAAGAATTCCATAAACAAAAAAAACATCGATGTTTCCACCGATGTCCTTATCTTTTTATACCTGCAACATCCAGCATTACACATGCATCCGCGCCAATGGAGATATATCTTGACCGACAAAATCCGATTTCAAAAATTTCTGATACCCCGCTATTGCAATCATAGCAGCATTATCCGTACAATACTCAAACTTCGGGATAAAGACATTCCATTTATACTTTTCGCCCATAGCTACCAAACCGCTGCGGAGTCCAGAATTAGCAGAAACACCTCCTGCAATCGCAATATCTTTGACTCCAGTTTGTTTCGCCGCTTTCTTTAGTTTATTGAGCAAAATCGTCACAATACGTTGCTGTACAGAGGCACATACATCTGCCATATTTTCGGCCAGAAAATTAGGATTTTCCTTTTCTTGCGCCTGTACCATATAAAGAATGGCTGTCTTCAACCCAGAGAAACTAAAATTGAGATCCGCAATCTGCGGTTCCGGCAATGCAAAAGCCAATGGATTGCCCTCTTTCGCATACTTATCGATAAGCGGCCCACCGGGATACGGTAGATTCAATATTTTCGCCGTCTTATCAAACGCCTCTCCGGCAGCATCATCCAGTGTTTGACCAAGCAGTTCCATATCAAAATAATCTTTGACCAATACAATCTGCGTATGTCCCCCTGACACCGTCAAACATAGAAACGGAAAAGCCGGTTTAGGGTCCTCGATAAAATGCGCTAATATATGCGCTTGCATATGATTCACCTCAATCAAGGGAATATTTTGCGCAAGGGCGAAAGACTTCGCAAAGGACGTCCCTACCAAAAGCGAACCTAAAAGTCCTGGTCCACGCGTAAAAGCTACTGCATCTATATCATTTTTGTTTATTTTTGCCTGTTGTATCGCTTGATCGACGGTTGGTATTATATTTTGTTGGTGTGCACGCGAGGCAAGCTCCGGAACAACCCCACCATAATTTGCGTGAATTGCTTGACCCGCAATAATATTTGACTTAATTTCACCGTCTATACATATAGAAGCGGAAGTTTCATCGCAGGATGATTCAATCCCCAGTATAACTGCCATTTTTAGAGAGTTTAATAGAATACAAAAATATCAAAAAAATACTAAATATAACGCTGCTGTCCCTTTTAGGTATCCTAGTACTACTAGTCGCCTTAACCGTGTCGTTACATTTTTCAGCAGTACAACAATACGCCTCCAAGAAAGTAGCTAAATACCTCAGTAAAGAATTAAAAACCACAGTTACAGTCGATGGTGTTTACTTCAGTCCCTTCAATACCCTCGAGCTCAAAAATATTAGCGTAGATGACCGACAAGGCAAGAAGATGATTGCCGTTAAATCGATACGCGCCAATCTATCCTTCGTGAAATTTTTTGATAACAAAATCTCCGTTATCGCATTACACCTGGACGATGGATTTGTAAACTATGAGATTTATAAAGACAGTACTAATTTCAGCTTTCTCGTTGATTACTTCAATCCACCTAAGAAAGACAAAGGCGAGAAACCTGCGGGTCTTCAATTGGACCTCCACAAACTTAAACTGCAACATAGTTATTTTAAGCTGACCAATCACCAATACAAACATCATAATCGTGGTGTCGACTTCAGTGACTTAGAACTTACCGATATCAATGGCGCATTTGAAGATATCAACATAACAAAAAAAGAGATCCGTGCACAGGTACATCAATTAACCTTTAAGGAAAAATCTGGTCTTCACCTCAAAAACCTAACCGCTCAATCTGTGGTTTCTAATAAACATATGTTGTTTACGAACCTTCTCTTGCAGACCAACAGATCACAACTATCGCATCATGTAGGGCTCTACTACAATCAATTCTCGGATTTTGAAGATTTTATAGAAAAAGTACGAGTCGAGGGTCGATTAAAAAATAGCACGGTAGACTCACGTGATATCGAGTTTTTTGCCCCAGACATGAAGTTTGTGCAGTTTGCGACCCAAATACAAGAAGCCACATTAGATGGTACTGTGGAACATATCCGTGCAAAAAACGTACACCTAAAAACAGGAAAAGCAACAAGTTTACAGGCAAACTTTACAATCGATGGATTGCCCTATATCGAGAAGACAATATTCAATCTCGATGTGGCGAATCTAAGCACAAACAGCAAGGATGTGGAAACACTTGTCCCTCAATTAGGGAATCTACCTCATTTTATGCTACCTGAGCACTTAGATGCCTTTGGTCAGGTACAGTATAGTGGTAAACTATCTGGCTATTACCACAACTTTCATGCAGATGGACTTGCACAAACAGAACTTGGACACATTAGAACGGTGAGTGATATCCGCATAAAACCTACGTTACAGTTCGCCGGCAATGCACAAAGTCCGTCCTTTGAGCTGGGTAAATTTATTAAAACAACAGAAATAGGCAGTAGCGGTCTGGATGTCAAATTTGACGGTCGAATTACGGATTCAAAAGACGTGCAACTCGAGCTTTCGGGACGCGCCAATTCTTTCTTTTTCAAAAACTACCCTTATACACAGATCGATTTTGAGGGTGCACTCTTAGCCAACAAACTAACGGCAGTTGGTCACGTGGAAGACACACATGCCCAATTAGCTTTCGATGGTACAGTAGATTGGTCAACAACAGAAACCTTGTACAACTTCTCTTCGACCATCGACCACCTATCGCTAAAGCAAACCCATCTGCTGTCAAAAGATAGCATCACTATTCGTCAAACCGATGTCAATGCAGAACTGCAAGGAAATACCTTGAACAACCTGACAGGCTTTGTAAAGGCTGACCAAATTTCCCTGAGTTCCACTAGAGGAGATTTCACCATCGGAAAGTTCCAGTTCGAGTCCTCCGGGAACGAGCAATCCAAACTTCTTCGTATTGATTCGGATGTACTTAATATGGTGATGGCCGGACAAATAGACTTAAACTCGATTGGTGCTTACTTCACCTCGCTAGCTATGCGCTATGCACCAGCGATTAATATTGACACCAAACCCTATAACCCGCAGAACTTTGACCTCAATGTAAAAATAAAGTCGTTTGACCCCATCTCCGCATTATTTGACCCCGACCTAAAGCTCGATAACGGAGCAACGCTTTATGCGAGCTTCTCTTCACAAAACTATCTCGCACGGTTCGAGGCTTTTAGTCCGATCCTGACCTACAAAGGAATAACTGTTACCAATCTAAAACTTGATGAGGACGCAGATAATAAAACATTTGATCTAAATTTAGATGCCGACAGGATAAGTTTTTCTGATTCTGTTTATGTCGATAATATAAGAATCAAAAATACACTAGCGAACGATAGCCTTCACTTTAATATTCTACTATCCGAAGAGAGTCGTCCTAATCATTTACTGCTAAACGGTAATATCCATTTTGCCTATAACAAACCGGCCTATATTCGTTTTGATCAATCTAAGATCGTATTGAATAACGAGCATTGGGATATTAGTAAAGAGGCTGATCTACGTGTATCGAAGGGTAAATTTTACCTAAACAACTTACTGTTCAAACGTGACCGGCAAGAAGTATTAATCAATGGGGTATTGTCGGACGATGAGACGGACAACCTCATCCTTGCTTTCAAGGAATTTAATCTTGCTTCTTTTTCGGGGATTACAAGCCCAATGGGAATAAATTTACAAGGCCATTTAAATGGTGATGTTAAATTAAATTCCGTCTTTAAGCGACCTAATTTTTCCACACATATTACAACAACACCGATTACCTATAACAATCTACCTCTCGGTATTCTCGCTATCCATGCAGACTATGAGCCGCAAACGGGATTGGTAAAGCTAATTTCTACCTTACAGAATATTGATGGTCGAGGTGTGGAACTATCCGGTTATTACGACGTACGATCCAAGACCGATGCGCTACAGCTCCGAGGTAAAATAAAAGAAACAGATTTACTCGTTGTGCAACCCTTTCTAAAAACGCTCGTATCTAACCTTTATGGTAAAGTGAGCGGCGATATTGCTATCACAGGAACATTGAATCATCCTGTCATCAGTGGTTCTGCACAGATAATTGATGCTTCGTTTATGGTAAATTACCTACAAACGAAGTATAATATGGCCAATCAAAATGCCTTTATCGATAATAATATTATCCACTTAAATAACCTTCGTTTTACAGATTCAAAAGGCATGGCAGCCATAGGCAGTGGAACAGTAGACTTAAACACCTTGGCTGACCCGACACTAAATATTAATGTTGTAGCAAGTAATCTACAAATACTGAACACCACAAGAAAAGATAATGAGCTTTTCTTTGGGACAGCTTTTGCCAGTGGTAAGTTTGGATTTAAGGGACCTACTTCAGCTATCAATATAGCGATCGATGCAACTTCAAACCCTAATACCGCCATCACAATTCCTTTTAACAGCTCCTTGAAAGTGAGTGAAAATGACTTTATCTATTTCACCAGTACAGACTCCACGAAAAATAAAGAGGCTGCGCAACGGAAGCTTTTCAAAGGGTTAACCATGAATATGGATTTGAACATTACACCGGATGCGGAAATAAACTTGGAAAACAATGTTGGTTCCCTCAAAGGATCAGGCCGAGGTAATCTATCGTTACGAATTTCTAATCTGGGGGATTTTGAGATGTTTGGAGATTATCACATTCTATCGGGTAAGTTTCACTTTACTGCGCAAGATTTTTTCAACAAGTATTTTGACTTGAAAGAAGGCGGGACTATACGTTGGGCTGGAAATCCTTCCGAAGCGGTGGTCAACCTTGCGGCAAGCTACCAGCAACGTACCTCGGTAGGTCCGCTATACAATGCTGCAGGGCGTACTGAAAATAACGATCGTGTATTGGCACAAGCGGATATGATGTTGAAGGGAACACTTTCTCAGCCGGAAATATCGTTTGGTTTAACCTTTCCTCAGGATCCGTATATCAAGGATGAGTTACAGAGTTACTTCTTAGATGGGAATAACATCAACCAGCAAGCGATCAGTTTGATTGTCAGGCGAAGCTTCACACCTGCTTCGACGCAGGAGTTTGGTAAGGAAGTGAATAACACCTTAATTTCGGCCGGAACGGAGATTGCTTTCAATCAGTTGAACAGTATTATTTCGCAGTCGCTCAATATGAACTTCTTCGATCTGAATATCCGATCCTTCAATGATGCTTCAGCGTCCCTACGCTTCTTCGATGATCGTTTGACACTTACAGGAGGCGTAAGTGATCGCAGTAAAAACACCTTGATGACGGACTTGACGCCGTTCTCCGATCAAGTAGCAACTGACGCGGAGGTGACGTTTAAGTTACGGAAAGATGGAAGTCTGATCCTACGTGCTTACAACCGATTAAATACACGTAATTTCCTTTTTACACCGTATAGTGATTATATCAGTGCTGCCGGTGTGGTATACAGACAGGAGTTTAATAGTTTATCGGAGTTCTGGCGGAAGATGTGGATCTGGAATGACAAGCGGGATAAGAAGGATATTCTCCCCGTTGATTCAACAGCGACGCAAGGTCCCTTAAAGTAGTTGTTTGACCAACGCTGTCCACTCGTCTTTTAACGATCCTTTAAAGACGGGCTGTTTAGCCCGATCGTACCAATAACCTGCATTCCATTGATCGCCCTCTACCCGGTGTAAATAGGCGTGCACATGTGCCGACTGTGGGTCACTGAGCTGATCAACTAAATCGTGTGCTTGTTGCCAATCTCCCTTACCATCGTACCAAAGTGCCCGTAACTGAACGGATAGCCCCTCCGGCGGTGTGGCGTTTTTTAATGTGTCGGTAAATTCGGTTATTGTCATGGTTGAATATAGATATAAAAGGTAAAAGGGCGAAAAATTTTTCGCCCTTTTACCTTTTATATCCTTTATTTTGGAACAGTCAGTAAAAACAAATTCTTGTATTCGACATGATCCTCCATCCGTCCTACTTAAACTTGCTTGCTAATGCAGCAAGTTTAGAAGCCATATCAGACTCCTCTTGACGCGGTTTCGCTTTACCTTTCGCTACTGGTCTTGGTGCTTCAGTCTTCATCGTCAAACCAATTCTATTTCTACGCTCATCAATCTCTGTAACCGTCACCATTACTTTTTGCTGCACTTTAACCACTTCATTCGGATCTGCCACAAAACGGTTCGCTAATTGGCTTAAATGCACTAAACCATCTTGGTGTACGCCAATATCAACAAAAGCACCAAAGTTCGTGATATTCGTAACAATCCCTGGAAGACGCATACCTATTCTTAAGTCCGAAATCTTATTCACGCCGTCCGTAAAAGAGAATTCCTCAAACTGCTCACGTGGGTCACGCCCTGGTTTCGAAAGCTCTGCAAGAATATCATTTAACGTCGGAAGCCCCACTTCTTCTGTTACATATTTCTTCAGGTCAATCTGTTTACGCAAGGTATCATCCGTTAACAAATCCGTTACTTTCGCATTTAAATCCTTCGCCATTTGCTCTACCAGCGAATATCTTTCCGGGTGAACGGCTGAACCATCCAGCGGGTGCTCGGCATTGCGGATCCGTAAAAACCCAGCAGCCTGTTCAAATGCCTTATCTCCTAAACGCGGTACCTTTTTCAATTCCTTACGTGATTTAAAAGGCCCATTAGCTCCTCTGTAATTTACGATCTGTTGCGCCAAAGAAGGACCGAGCCCTGATACATACGCCAAAATCTGCTTTGAGGCAGTATTCAATTCCACACCCACCGCATTTACACAAGAAATAACCGTATCATCAAGCGCTGTTTGTAACTTCTGTTGGTCCACATCATGCTGGTACTGACCTACCCCAATAGATTTAGGATCGATTTTCACTAACTCCGCTAACGGATCCATCAATCGACGCCCAATAGAAACAGCGCCCCGAACGGTAACATCATAATCAGGAAACTCTTCACGCGCAACATCCGATGCCGAGTAAATGGAAGCTCCCGATTCGTTCACCATTACTAATGTTACCCCTTGCAATCCAAGTTTACGTACAAATTCTTCCGTTTCCCGTCCTGCGGTACCATTTCCAACCGCAATAGCTTCTACATCATATTTCTTTACCAAGTGTTCAATGGTCTTGGCCGCTTCTGCAAGACCACCAGCACCATTATGCGGAAAGATTGCGGTATTCTCCAATAACGTACCTTGTGCATCCAATACCACCGTCTTACACCCCGTACGGAAACCCGGGTCAATTGCTAACAAACGCTTCTGCCCTAAAGGCGCCGCAAGCAGCAACTGACGTACATTGTCCGCAAACACACGAATAGCTTCTTCATCCGCTTTTTGTCTGGTTACCACACGAACTTCAGTCTCCATCGAAGGCTTAAGTAAACGCTTATAGCTATCTTGAATCGCCAATTGTACTTGATTGGCTGCTTCGTTGTTACCTTTAAGGTGTAATTTTTCGATGACTGGAACTACCGCTTGTTCATCCACTTGGATATCCAAATACAACATCTCCTCCTTCTCTCCGCGACGCATCGCGAGCACCCGGTGTGAGGGAGCATCTTTCAACACCTCAGACCATTCATAGTAGTCTTTATATTTAATAGCTTGGTCTTCTTTACCTGCCACAACCCGTGAAACAAACTGACCTTGATCTAAAAAGATCTTACGGGCACGCGTACGTACCTCGGCATCTTCTGCAATTTGTTCTGCAATGATGTCCCGAGCACCAGCAAGCGCCTCCTCGATGGTAGATACGCCTTTTTCTTCACTGATAAAACCTTCTGCCTGTTGAGAAACATCGATACGTTCCTGCTCTAACAATAGATCAGCTAGTGGTTGTAACCCTTTCTCTCTGGCCATGGAAGCGCGAGTTTTGCGCTTTGGTTTGTATGGCAAGTAAATATCCTCTAAAAGCGCCATGGTTTCAGCACCTAAAACTTGAGCTTCTAACGCTGGTGTTAATTTTCCTTGTTCACCAATTGATTTCAGAACCGCCTCTTTACGTTTATCTAGATCTCGCAGCTGCTGTACGCGATCTCGAATCGCCGTAATCTGCACTTCATCTAAACTACCTGTCATCTCTTTACGATACCGCGAGATAAAAGGAACAGTAGCACCTTCATCTAACAATCCAAGTGTGGTGAGCACTTGTTTTCCTGTTATCCCTAACTCATTCGAAATAATAATTTCGTATCCCATACGATTTAAAGTAAAAAAAGAGTTGCCTTCAAAAAACTTAAAAACTCGTCACTGCGGCAAGGTTCGATATAGCCATCTCCTTCGGTTTATCGCCTCTAAAGATTCCTACACCCCAATCCCTCGGGTTCGCAATGACGAGTATTAAGACTTATAATTCAGCCTCTCTTCGCTATATTAAAAAAAATAATTTTATACGTTTTTTGTTTGATCACCTTCGGAAGAAGCTTTCGCTGTTTCCGTTTCTTTATTTTCGTCTTCTATTTTGTCTGAAGCGAAGTGATCTTGGTAACCATAGGTGTAATGTTCATCACCAGGTTGCTGACCTGGGTTATGCTGCACAGCATGATCTGGTGTACTAAATTGAGGGAAAGCCTTTTTCTCTTCTGTTCCCTCATCAGCTGTTCCTTCTGTTGCCTCCCCCTCTTTTTGCTCATTGATTTCTTGCGCAATTGTAGCTGATTTATTTTGCTGTGAAGCCGGTTTATCTTCAACCGTTACATCCAAATCCTTTTCGAAATTATTAATCTGATCAGATATTTCTCTTTTAATACCCTCTGAAGCATCTTTAAACTCCCGAATACCTTTACCTAAACCCCTAGCCAATTCAGGAAGCTTCTTTCCTCCAAACAATAACAAGATAATGATTACAATAAAAATCATTTCCTGCGTACCAATATTTAAGAATCCTAAAGTCATTTTTCTTCTCTTTTTATCAAAAATTATGCGACTAAGGTAAGTGTAAATTTATTATTCATCAACGTTTAGTTGTAAATATTTAGTAACATTTCCTATGTGCTTCGATTCGCTTTTAAACGATTATACCGAATACCGCTATAATATTTCGTATTTATATTTTAGTTATCTATGGATATTTCAATAAAACATCCAAAAGTAAAAGAATTGGCAATTCGTCCTCGAGACACGCTTCGTGGAGATTCCGTTAAAACTAAATACGTACTTTTGCGGATTCATTATGCAGAATACATACTACAAACAAAACAAGCATTTCTATTGGAGTGCTTTTGCATTGGCTGGGCCTGTCATTATTTCGCAACTTGGGCAAACCTTGGTCCAGACGGCTGACACAGTCATTGTCGGGAAATTTGCAGGAACCATCCCATTGGCAGCAGTTTCTCTAGTACACTCGGTTTTTATTGTGGTGATGGTCATCGGTATTGGAGTTGCCTATGGTCTTACCCCGTTGATTGCACGGGCGAATGGTAAAGGAGATAAAGAGAAGTGCGGGCGTTTACTTTCCAATAGTTTGTGGTTAAATATTATCACGGCTATTGTTTTATTTTTTGTCGTTGATTTCGGTTCTATGTATGCCGTAGACCATCTAGACCAAGACCCTCGGGTCGTAGAGACAGCCAAGCCGTATCTCTTCATCCTCATGTTGTCGATCGTTCCTTTAATGGTTTTTAATACTTTCAAGCAATTTGCCGAGGGGTTAGGATTCACCAAACAAGCGATGAACATCACAATCTGGGGAAATGTCTTGAATATTATCCTTGCTATTATTTTTGTGAAGGGTTTCTTTGGGATAGAGCCAATGGGGATCGTTGGTGTTGGATATGCAACATTAATAGATCGCGTGTTAATGATGATTGCTATGTCAGCCTATGTCTTAAAGTCGCATCGTTTTAAAGGCTATACAGCATACTTCAAAATATTCCATATAGAGTGGGAAACGGTGAAAGGTATCTTTAAAATCGGTGCTCCAGTAGCCATGCAGTATGTTTTTGAGGTTGGAGCATTTGCTGCAGCATCGTTGATTGCTGGAAAAATTGGGGCCGTCGAGCAAGCGAGTCACCAAGTTGCCATCACTTTAGCAGCGATGACCTATATGATGGCTAGTGGAATTGCCTCGGCAGCAACGATTAAAACTGGACACAGCTATGGTCGAGAAAATATGTTACGTGTACAGAAGTTTGCAACAGTATCGTATCATCTCGTTCTTATTTTCATGATCTTTTGTGCTTTGATTTTTGCCGTATTCAATCAGTACCTACCGATGCTTATCAGTGATGACAAGGCGGTTATTGCGATATCGGCTCAACTTTTATTAATCGCGGGGTTATTCCAATTATTTGATGGAACACAGGTGGTTGGATTAGGTGTATTGCGAGGTATGGGCGATGTAAATGTACCCACACTAATCACATTCGTTGCTTACTGGGTTATTGGTATACCGACCGCCTATGTGATGGGAATCACATGGAATATGGGGGTTCAGGGAGTATGGTATGGCCTAACACTGGGTTTGTTGACCTCATCCATTTTATTATTCTTCCGTTATAAAACAATGATTGGCAGGTTGACTAAGTAGGTTAAGTGTGAAGTGGGAGGACATGAGCTAAAAGCTTGCCTGCCGTAGATATGCTCGCGCTAGCATAAAGCCAATAGTGTTTTTCATATGGCCTCTATGCCGGCCGGGCATCTTACTTTTGAAGACAAAAGTAATCAAAATCTTGTCGCTAGGAATTTTTGCAGGGCAGGCCTGTGCAAAGGCAAGTCTCTACAGGTCGCAATAATTCATCAGGCGACTTTTGTAGCTTAAGGGAAGCTAGAAGCTGAATAGTAGTTACCGACCTCTTCCTAATTGCGCAATTCCCACCTTATCGTCATCGTAAGTTTGTAGGATATTAGTTGGAAAGTAGTTTGAAGAATATTTTTTTGTTGCGAACCTGAGACAACCGCAGATAGGCTCACAATAGCATTGAAAAACAAACAGGGCATTTTCTAGAAAATGCCCTGTTTGTTTTTTATATATCTCGATTTATATCCCAGTCTTCCAGGTAATCGGCAACCCGTTTTAAAAACGTTCCTCCGAGTGCGCCATCGATAACACGGTGGTCATACGACATGGAAATATACATCATGTGGCGAATTGCAATCACATCACCATGCTCCGTTTCAAGTACAGCAGGACGTTTCTTAATGGTTCCCACGGCTATGATTGCCGCCTGCGGCTGGTTAATAATCGGTACCCCCATAATATTACCAAAAGCACCGATATTGGTAAACGTAAACGTAGCTCCCTGGATATCATCCGGCTTTAATTGATTCGCACGTGCACGCGTTGCTAAGTCATTAACAGACTTACTAAGTCCGACCAGGCTCAGTTGATCCGCATTTTTAATTACGGGAACGATAAGGTTACCCGTCGGCAAAGCTGCTGCCATACCAATATTGATATTCTTCCGTTTAATGATATGATGACCATCCACCGAAACATTGACCATAGGGAAGTCTTTCAATGCTTTACTAACTGCCTCAATAAAAATCGGTGTAAAAGTAATATTCTCGCCTTCTCGCTTCTTGTAACTATCCTTTACTTTATTACGCCAATTCACAATATTCGTTACATCGGCCTCTACAAATGATGCGACATGGGGTGAAGTCTTCACACTTTGCACCATATGGTCAGCAATCAGGCGACGCATGCGATCCATCTCTATAATCTCATCACCACCGCTCACTACAGGTTTCACCGTTTCCGCTGCGGGCTGTGCTATTCTTTGCGCTACACTGTTGTCAACAGGAGACTGTACTACAGGCTTATCCGCTTTCACTATCCCTTGACTTTGAGCGCGTTGCTGAATATAGTTTAGAATATCCTGCTTCGTTACACGTCCGTCAGCACCAGTGCCCGATACACCGTCTAGTTCCGCTTGACTCAATCCCTCCTCTTGCGCAATATTTTTCACCAAAGGTGAATAGAAACGATTTGTAGAATGTATGGTTGTCGGTGTCGAAACATCTTCCTTAAGCAACTCCGTGCCAGGAATAACCAACTCTTCCGTTACAGTTTCATCAGCCCCCTCTTCGACAAATGTAGACTGCGCCACAGGAACTTCTTCTTTTGCAACAGCAGGTACGTTCGCAGCGGTTTCCTCAGAAGAGTCCATCCCGTCTACTTCGATGTGTGCAATAATATCGCCAACCTGAGCGACTTCATTTTCTGCAAAAATTTTCTTGACAAGCCTTCCACCTACAGGCGACGGCACATCAGAATCCACCTTATCTGTCGCTACTTCAATGACAGACTCATCCTCTTCAATCACATCTCCCACCTCTTTCAACCAGCGTGTGATCGTTGCTTCAGAAACACTCTCTCCCATCTTCGGAAGTAGCAGTTTGTATATACCCATATTTCTTAAGTTCGTTGAATGAATTACTAAGTTAAAAATTAATCCGACCAATACCCATAAACAGAATATAATATTTAAATAAAAAGATAAATCAAAATATTATTCTAGGTCATTTTTACCTCTTTGCTAAAGAGGTTCCATAGCATATTTAAGGACATCGCAACTGTTCGCTCAATATTAATCTTTCTATCGTTGGTAAATTGAAAAGTTGTGACTTCCCGACCATAACGACCTATAACAGCGACACATACCATACCAACTGGTTTTTCTGCCGTTCCTCCGCTTGGACCTGCAACGCCACTCGTAGCAATTGCATAATCAGTCTGAAAAACTCGTTTTGCACCTTGCGCCATCTCCATTACTGTTTGTTCACTCACCGCACCAAACTGCATCAACGTTTCTTCAGCTACCGCTAATACATTTCGCTTAGCGCTATTTGCATACGTCACTGCAGCCCCATTGAACATTTGGCTTGCACCTGGAATGGCCGTAATGGAAGCAGAAACAGCCCCCCCCGTACAACTCTCGGCTGTCGCTAAGGTAACCCCTGCTTCGGTAAACTTTTCTACGATTATTTCCTCAAAGTCGCGTGCATCATGGCCTACGATATGGCCTTCCAAACGTGCGGTGATCTGATCTACGAAGGTCGCCGTTTCTCTTTCCAACAGTGCACCATCCGTCCCACTAGCGGTCAGCCGCAAGCGCACCAGGCCAATTTTAGGTAAATAGGCCAATCGGATATAATCAGGAAGGTTATCTTCAATATCTGCAATCTGTCGTGCTAAGTGAGATTCACCAATCCCAACGGTTAAAATATAAGCGTTATGGGTTATCTCACGTGCCGAAAAAGCCGCGAATCGTGGAAGGACCCGCTCTCGCATCAGATATTTCATTTCGAAGGGAACGCCAGGCATAAAAACGAAAACACAGCCATCCCGCTCAATCCACATCCCCGGTGCAGTCCCCACATCATTAAAAAGAACATCTGCATCGGCCAAGACATCCGCTTGTTTTTGATTAATGGGTGGCATATCTGCAAAGCCAAACTTTGCAAAAAGTCGCTCCACATGACGTAATACCTCTTCATCCCGAATGATGGGTGAATCAAAATAAGTAGCGATTGTTTCTTTGGTCACATCATCATTCGTAGGTCCCAATCCGCCTGTTACCAAAACAATCTGCGCCCGTTGACTAGCTGCCTCCAAAGCCTCCTCAATCGCCTCTTTCTTATCCGAAATAGAAGTTATTTGTACAACACGAATATTCAGCGGAGCAAGATGCTGTGCCATCCAGGCTGAATTTGTATCTACGACTTGACCATTTAAGAGCTCGTCGCCAATGGTTATAATTTCTGCTTTCATAAAGCTGAAAATGATTAGTATACATAATGACTCTCGCGCTTAGTAAGTTTCAAATCCTGCAGGATTGATGACTTGGCTCGAATCGTAATATTATAACTTTTATATTGTCCAAAAGGCACCCATCCAACCGACATATCCCAGCAGTGTAGATCCCTATAAATACTGAAACGCGTCAGCGATAAAGCTTGTTGTTTTAAATCGTATCCCGAATTAAATTGCACCTTCCATTTCGGTGTAAGGTTAACATCTCCGTTGATATTCACCGTGGCTGTGATATCATTCTTCATCTGCTTTACATTACTATCCCAACGTTTGCTATAGTTCATACTAAAGGAACCATTCAAATTCCACGGAATATTAAAATCCACAAACGCATTCGGATCGGTACTGATACGCGCTAAAGCCTGTGCTTGCTCTTGCGTCATATTTGGCATTTGGTTGCGCAAAGAATCAATATTATTATTTCGGCTCTTATTGGCATTCGGATTTAAACTGTAGTCAAATGAAAGTCCAAAGTTGGTCAATCGTGCCAAGCTACCTTCTTTGATCGCAAATTTATCGATACGCACCCCTTCGCTATTCACGACATATGGATCAAACGTACCATTGAAATTCAAATTGATCTTTTGGTTGAAGAGCGACGTTCGTCCCGAGAAACTAATGGTAGAAAGTTTAAGGGAGTCTGCCATAAAGTTATAGTTACCACTAAAGGTCAAGCCCTGGATTAATGGTATCTTTTTAAATCCTTTTCCTGTCGTATCATTTTTCGTTCGGACTTTCGCTTCAATATTATTATCAACGGAGAATCCTATCCCCATGGATTTACCTGCTGACGGTCCGCCATATATTCCCCCTTCAAAGACAGAGTATTTTTGCGATATACCATCTTTATTGATGTAATCCTTATAAAAACCATAACGTGGATCCGAGAAATCCGGACGATAGTTCAAGTTGATAGAAGGCGTAACAATGTGGCGAATGGCTTCGATTTTTCCCATCTTCGGGTACGAGCCATAAATCTTGGTCGAAAGACCTGTCGATAAAGAATAGTCGTAAGCACGACGGAACCCCTGTACCGTATCTTTCACCTCCACAAAACCACCAACCTCGTTGGTCAATCCTTTACGAATAGACTGCAGGTACCAACGCTCCGTATAGTTTACCGATGTATTAAACTGGAAATACTTAAAAGCATTCAGGTTTAAACTGATGGGAATATTATGTTGAAAACCATTGGTAAATTTCGATAATGCTTCTTTGGTAAAAAGCACAGAGTCGCCTGCCGAAATCGAGTTTCTTCCCTGTAAGCTATATCCAACAGTGATACGCTGATACCATTTCTGCTCGCCGACACGATTCTTTGAATCGAATGGGTTAAAGGTAGAAACGTTTAAACTAAAGGATGGTAGCTCAAGATCAACCTGTCCGGTACTGATATCCTGACGGTGACTTAAACTCGACGTAAAATTGACCTTCCCATCGGCAAACACCCGACCATAAGCAATGGACGATGACATATTGTTACGTACGACATCTTGGATACTATTAGTCTGGTTAAACCCTGTATTTTGAAAGTATGATCCTGTACCAAAATTCACCGAGGCAGAAAACGAGGTCCCCGGATTTGCTTCCTGACGTTGCGTATGGTTCCAGGTAACATTAAAATCTTTATTAGCCCCATAATTTGGTGTACCTTCAATCCCCACTTTCGTCGACGCATAACGGATATTGAAACCACCACTATACTTATAGTTCACAAGATAATTCGTTCGGATGTTAGTTTCCCAAGATCCCTTGGAGTAGAAACTTCCCCGCAATTCGCTATCCCAATAATCGTTAAATGCTAAATACCACCCGATATCCCGGAGTGCAAAACCACGCGAGGCATCCTCCCCAAAAGAAGGGAACAGAAAACCAGATGATCGCTTATTGGTTTTCGGGAAAAATCCGAAAGGAATAGCAATAAATTTTAACGGTATATTTTCAACCACTAAGTACGATGGTCCGGCAATAATTTGATTTTTGGTTACCACCCCTTTGGAAATCTGTAATCCAAAGTGCGTATGTGGGAATGGCAAATTACAGGTACTGTACATCCCGTGGTAGAGCGACATCTCGTCGTACAGGTTTTTTCGAAGGATCTTTGCCTGGATAAATCCACCGTCGACTTCCGTCATGATACCATAGGTATTTCCCTCCTTCTTCTTATAGTCATACAGTAAAGAGTCGACAGATTTGGGTGTATCGTTCGGAAACAGAACAACCGGTCTTCCTATATATTTACCATTATGATCCAAAACACCGCTAGCAAACAATTCGTTGGTATTCCGATCCAAGCGAATATAGTCTGCAGAGAGCTCAAAATCTTGATATTTCACTTTTGCACCTTTATAGAGGTGAAGAATATTCTTACTCACTTGATTCCAAGAGGAGTCATTCGCCACAATGGTAACCACCGTTTCCAGACCGTCTTGATCTTTCATAATAACAGTATCTCTCCCTTGAGTATCGCGCAAATGATTCTTCGAGGTATCGGTCGTAACCTTGGTCGTATCCTTACCAATGGTACTTACAGCTTGTTTAGCTGGGGCTACAACTTGTCCATAAGAAGCTGTTAAGCTAATAAAAACGAACAAAAAACTACAGAAAAAACAAGTTAAAGCCTTCAAAGTGAATTACGAATGTTATTTTTGTGTGAATTTAAACTTCTATCGGCAAAAATAGTCAAAAAACAGATACAAAGAGTTATTAGATAAGCTCGAAGTAATAATAATTTTTGCATCGCTATTTTTGCTATAATTTTAAACGGCCACAATAAGGTTTTAATACAAATGACTAAAAAAAATTACATCTACCGCGCAAGCTCTCTTTTCATATCAATCTTTATCCTTACGATTTCAACATCTTCTGTTGTACCACAAGACCCGCCACAAGCTCCGCAAAAAGGACTTTCAAAGGTACGTACCATTGTAATAGACCCTGGCCACGGTGGTCGCGATGACGGTGCTGTAGGACGTCAGAGTAAGGAAAAAGAACTTGTTTTGGAGGTTGCTCTGAAACTAGGTAAACGCATTGAAAAAGAACTCCCTGATGTCAAAGTTATTTTCACACGCAGTACCGATGTTTTTATCCCACTATTTGAACGCCCTGCCATAGCCAACAAACACAACGCGGATTTGTTTATTTCAATCCACGCCAACTCGGCCGATTCAGACCAGCGCGTCAAAGGTCGTAACGGACGTTATACAACCACTACGGTAAGAAAACCATCCGTTCGTGGAACGGAAACATTCGTACTTGGTTTTAATAGGCTGGGGAATCAGGATGTTGCGATTCGAGAAAACGCATCCATCCTTATGGAAGAAAACTACAAAGAGAATTATGGTGGATTTGACCCCCGCGACCCTTCTTCGATGATTGTTTTTCAATTGCTAAAGAGTCAATTCCGCCGAGAGAGCATCCGTTTGGCGTCTTATATGCAGGATGAATATGTACGTGTATCTCGTGTAAACCGTGGTGTGCAAGAACTCTCTTTAGCAGTACTTAAAACAGCAGGTATGCCAGCCGTATTAACCGAGATTGGTTTCATCAGTAGTCCCGACGAAGAAGAATACATGATGTCATCTGCAGGTCAAGAAGAGATTGTTACTGGGCTACTCAATGCCGTAAAAACATATAAAACTGCTGCAGAACGATAAACTTTTAGTAGATTAGTTTGTTGGAGATAGTAAACAAATAATCAGAACATATAGAAAAAGTATTTTGAAGATATCGAACGAAACGAAAGTAGGCATAATCACTATTGTGGCCCTAGCATTATTATTTATAGGCTACAATTTTTTGAAGGGCAATGATGTATTCAGCAGCGAGAATGAATATTATACGGATTACGACAATGTTGATGGACTTACGGTTTCCAAACCTGTTGTTGTAAATGGATACCAAATTGGCCGTGTTTCTAAATTAGCACTGTTGAACAATGGCAAGATCCGCACCCACTTCAAAATCAAAAATGATTACGATATCCCTTCCAATACTGTTGCGCGAATTGTTAGTGCAGATTTATTAGGAAGCAAAGCTATTGTATTTGAATTAGGAAATAGTAAAACACTCGCTAATGACGGCGACCCTTTACTATCTGATGTACAAGCCAACCTTTTAGAGAAAGTAGAACCTTTGCAAAAAAAGGTAGAAAATCTGGTCGTCAAACTAGACTCTGTTTTATCGGCGGTAAACTCTGCTTTGGACGCAGAATTCCAACGTGACTTCAAGAGTAGTTTACGAAGTATTTCTGTATCGTTAAACAATATGGAAAAAATAACCAATGATGTGGAAGGTTTGATGGGCAGTGAAAAGGTACGTTTGGCTAAAATTATGCAGAACTTAGAATCGATTACCAACAACTTTAAAAACAACAACGATAAGATCAACAGCATTTTGGCGAACCTGGATCATTTATCAAGCGATCTTTCAAAAACAGAGATTAAAGCGACGATAGATAACGCTAACCAGGCGATGAAGGATGTACAGGCTATTACAGCGAAAATTAATAAGGGTGAAGGATCTATTGGTTTATTATTGCACGACGAGAACCTATACAACAATTTGAACAGCGCAAGTTCTGAATTGGATGGTCTGATTAAAGACTTAAAAGAGAGACCTGGAAAATATCTGCGTCTAAGTATCTTCGGAAAGAAAGATACAAAGTAAAAAAAGAAGGGCTTATCAATTTGATAAGCCCTTCTTTTTTTACTCCGCCTTGGCAGCTTTAACTCTTTCCCCTTCTTTGGTCGTCACAATAAGAATTCCATTCTCACCTTTTGCACCATAAGTCATCGTTGACTGCTTATCTTTTAGCACCGTAACAGAAGCAATATTTTCTGGTATTAACGTTTTTGCAGCAGCATCAAAATCTTCCTGCACTACTCCATCAATGACCATGAGTGGTTTTGGCCCGTTTCCTCCCGGCCCAATTCTAATACTCATTTTCGGGTCGGAAGCATTCCTTTTATTGATAGAATCATTCGTATGTTTTTGCATGCTTGTCCCTAGAATGGTCGCGGTTCCAGATTTCGTATCTCCTTCCTTCGTGAAGCGATAGCTTTGAGTCGGTGCAACCTCGTTATTCTTTCCCTCACCTTTCGTGGTGATATAGATTACTCCATTCTTTGCTTCAGGACCATAAATATTGGTGCTCGCTTCCCCTTTAATTATACTTATCTCCTTAATTGTATTCGCATCGATCTCATTAATTTCGAACATCGGATCCATCAATTTGCCATCTACTACGGCTAAAGGCTTTCCTTTTTCTAGGACATTACCATTGGTACGAAAAATAAAAACATTTTGCGTTTTCTTGGCCGTAGTGTCCGTAACACCGGCCTCTGTAGCTTTTTTAACAACCGTTCCTTCGTCTTGTACAGCGAGACCTATAAATTTACCTTTAACCGTATCCTTTTCGGTTACTGCAATAATTTTTACAGTATCCTTTTGCTGCAGGACACGTTGCAAATCTTTAACCTCCGTCTGTTTGGCCAATAGCACCACCTCCGAAATTTTTTCATCCGCTTTCGTTACGGTGAAGGCCGCGGCAACAAAAATCAAAACAGGCAAAAGGAATGCATATTTACTTAATTCCAGCGCAGAAGATCTTTTCTTATTCATCATGGTAATCCTTTTTTTAAGTAGTTTAAAATTAAACTGATTGCCCACCCCTACGGTCGCTCCTTGCTTTGATACATGAAGTAGTGAATATTGATATGTCTGCCTATCAACTCCTTGATTCAACACATACTGGTCGGTTAAGAATTCAAGATTTTGCCTTACCGCCTTTCGTAAAAGCCATACGACCGGATTGTACCAACAGAGAATCAAAATGGCTTCAAAAAGAATAATATCCAGCGTATGTAACCCTTTCACATGAATCTGTTCATGTTCAAAAATATCATACAACTCGCTTTCCTCATGTTGTTTCGCATTCACATAAATGCGATTAAAGAACGAAAACGGGGCAATAGGAAATAACACATTACGATATACATATGTACGCCATGAAGCCTCGATAGAGTGACGATGTATTCGCATAAGGCTAAAAAGTTGCACGGCTAATTTTAGGAACAATACCATGGCCCCCAAGGCAAACAACGCCAAAGTAACTTGTTGGATATCCATCCCCTTTTCTATCGTTTTTTCGGTTTGCAACATACCTGGAATGTATGCAACAACCTCACCGATAGGTTCCATGTGTGTTTTGAAAAGGGCCGGTATATTCATAAAGGGGTAGAGCAAAGCAAAGATACCTCCCAAAATAAAATACACCCGGTTCAATGGATGAAAGGTCAGTCCTTTAAGCAACAAAAAGTAACCGAGGTATATAAACACCAACAGGATATTAACCTGTATGATATAGGTTAGAATTGCCTCCATAAATCTTAAGATTTATTGTTTTTAATCATATCCATAATTTCTGTCAGCTCCTTTTCAGATAACTTCTCCTCTTTCACGAAAAAAGAAACCATCTCTTTATAAGAGTTACGAAAGTAGTCCCCCACAAAACCGTTCATAAACTTCGCTTTATACTGCTCTTCTGTAACAACAGGTTCGTAACGATTCGCATTTGCGTAACGCCTCGGTTCTACATATCCTTTGCGCTCCAAATTCTTAATCGTCGAAGCTAAGGTGGTATAAGGAGGCTTCTCTCCTTTTAAATTATCTAGAATTTCTTTTACAAAACCACCTTGTAACTGCCATATAGACAACATGGCTTCTTCTTCTTGTATCGTAAGCTTTTCCATAGGTAACATGTTTCATTATTAACGTTATACAATATTACGAAAAAATCGTAATAAAAGAAAAGAAAAAAATAAACCACAACCAGCTCCCCCAGTCCACACAAAAAACTATCCCTAAAAAAAGGCTGTCTTTTTTGAATAATAACATCTAAAAAATCTTTTTTTCGTGTAGTGGTTACACTATCAAGCTTTTCTCCCAATTAATGCCTATTATTGCCATTTCGGCAATGATGTCGTTATTTTTCAGCATCAAAATGACGATTTCATGTTTATTTAATACGTTGAACAATTATTTTTTAATCGGGTTTTTTATACATTTGTACAAATAAGTCAAAATATAAGCATGTCAGATAAAGCAACAATAAATTTAGATGGTACGTCTTACGAGCTACCTGTGATCGTAGGGACGGAAAGCGAAAAAGCCGTTGACATCTCGAAACTTAGGGATCAATCAGGATACATCACATTAGACCCTGGGTTCAAAAATACAGGAGCAACGAAAAGCGCAATCACTTTCTTAGACGGTGAGCAAGGCGTTCTTCGTTACAGAGGTTATTCGATTGAAGAGCTTGCTGAGAAATCAACCTTCCTAGAAGTTGCCTATTTATTGATTTACGGAGATCTTCCTTCGAAAGAGGTATTGGAGAAATTCCGCGCAGATATCAGAAAACAAATGATGATCCACGAGGATATGAAAAATTTCTTCGCTGGCTTCCCATCAAAATCCCACCCTATGGGTCAGCTTTCTTGTTTAGTAGGAGCATTATCTGCTTTCTACCCTGAATCGCTTAACCCAAATGTGTCACAAGAAGAAGAAAACAAAACAATAATTAACATCCTAGGTAAAATGCCTACGATTGTTTCTTGGATACAGAAAAAATCATTAGGTCACCCGATCGTATACCCTAAAAACAATTTAGGTTACATCGAAAACTTCTTAACAATGATTTTTGGTGAGGTTACAGGCGAAACAATTTTTGACCCTGTAGTGGTAAGTGCTATGCACAAACTATTGATTCTTCATGCTGACCACGAGCAAAACTGTTCCACATCAACGGTACGTATGGTTGGTTCATCGAATGCAAACTTATATGCTTCCCTTTCAGCGGGCATCAATGCACTTTGGGGACCGCTACATGGGGGCGCTAACCAAGCGGTAATCGAAATGTTGGAAGCAATCAAAAACGATGGTGGTGATGCTGAAAAATACTTAGCGAAAGCGAAAGACAAAAACGATCCTTTCCGTTTGATGGGTTTTGGACACCGTGTATACAAAAACTTCGATCCGCGTGCTAAAATCATCAAAAAAGCATGTGATGATATCTTGGAAAAATTAGGTATTAATGATCCAGTGTTGGAGATCGCGAAAAAACTAGAAGCAGCTGCACTGAGCGACCCTTACTTTGTAGAACGTAAGCTTTACCCGAACGTAGATTTCTATTCTGGTATTATTTACCGTGCATTAGGATTTGAATCGGACATGTTCACCGTTCTTTTTGCGCTAGGACGTCTTCCAGGATGGATCGCGCAATGGAAAGAAATGCGTGACAACAAAGAGCCTATCGGCCGTCCGCGCCAGGTTTATATCGGAGAAGTAAACCGTGAATACATTGATATTAACAAAAGATAGTTGCTAGGGGTTGGACAGTAAAAGACTAATTGTTAAAAATTAGGTTTTACCAAAACTCCTTATAAAAGACTATTCAAGAATAGTAAAACGTGTCTGAGAAATCGGACACGTTTTTTTTGTGTGATATTAATCATTATTTTTTCACGATGCCGTTACTTTCTAGGCGCCTAAATATCACGTATTTCGTAATGCATGAACAACATTATGAAACACAGCTTCCACATCCCCGTCTTGGGTTTGGCCTTTTCTATAGACTCCCCTATCAAGGTTGCCAAATACGGTATTTCTTCGGTTCTATCCATTGTTGACGATGAGCTGATCGAGCGTATCCGGCACTATTATGCCAACTTGAATGGATTATCATTCACCCCCATTAACAAACATGAAATTGACGGCCGTGCTAAGCGTATAACCGCTTACCTAAACTTGGTACAAGAGCTCGTGGAAGGGCAAATTCAAAAAATAAAGACAGAAACCTTTTCCATAGGTAGCGATTTAAGCAAATACTTCGAAATGTTGGCCGAAAAGACCCCAATAAAGGAACTTTATAATCAAATGTTAAGCACTGTCAACAGCCATCAAAAGGAAGCTATGCAACAGGAACTGCGCAATGCCGTTTCCGCTGGTGACATTGATGTGAACATCATGGCTAAGGTAGACAAGCTAAACCATAGCCAACATGGTGATGTATTGAATGAACGATTTTCGGATGCACTCTCGGCGATACGTGGGTTTGCCAATTCAAACCTCTCCTCATCTGTGGTCTTATCCGCTGGCATGAATCCTCGTTTGTACAATTACTTAGCAACATTAGATTGTTTCTTCCCAAATAGTGCGGGAAAACTCCAGAAAAGAATAATTCTGAAAGTGTCTGACTTTCGCTCCGCAAATATTCAAGCTAAATATCTCGCTAAAAAAGGAATATGGATTTCCGAATTCCGGGTGGAATCTGGCTTAAACTGTGGCGGCCATGCTTTTGCAACAGAAGGTTTTCTATTAGGTCCAATTTTGGAAGAGTTTAGATTGAAAAAAGAAACCCTCATCGCTGAGCTACACAGTTTATATCAAGAATCTTTATCAAATAAAGGGATTACTGCTCCCGAAACTCCTTACCCTATCCGCTTTACGGCGCAGGGAGGAATCGGGACCCCAGAGGAGCAGAATTTTTTACTTACTCATTATGGTTTTGACGGAACTGGTTGGGGCTCTCCCTTTCTTTTAGTGCCCGAAGCAACAACCGTAGATCAAGCGACCTTAACCGCATTGACGCAAGCAGAAAAGGAAGATTTCTATTTAAGCGGAGCCTCGCCCTTAGGCGTTCCATTTAATAACTTTAGACACAGCACCTCGGAGAAAAAAAGACTGGATCGTATTGCTAAAGGTCGCCCAGGTAGTCCTTGTAAGAAGAAATATCTGATTACAAATACCGAATTTGGCCCTACGCCTATCTGTACGGCATCGCGCGTCTATCAGCATGCCAAGATCAACGAGTTGTCGCAGCAATCATTACCAGAAAATGAATATCAAAAAGCATATAACAAGATTACCGAAAAAGTATGTCTTTGTGACGGATTAGCGACTTCTGCTTACATAAATTATGGTATTGAAAAGCCACGAGAGGACCTTTCCGTTTCCATCTGTCCCGGACCAAACACCGTATATTTTGACAACACGTATAGCCTTAAGGAGATGGTTGACCATATTTATGGCCGTAAAGAAATACCGCTAAAAAATGAACGCAATCATTTTTTTATAAACGAGTTAGAGCTCTACATAACGTATCTAAAAAATTATGTAGAAGAGACCGTTCAAGATGCAAAATCAATAAAATTCGTTGAACGATTTAAAGCGCAGTTATTGACTGGAATCGAATATTACGAATCCATTTCAAATCAAGTTATGGAAAATGTATCTTCTAAAATTGAGTCGTTTAAAAAGGAGCTTACAGTGGCGAAAAACAATTTACAAACAATAAAAACACCCTAGTTGTTTACACATCTTAATGATATAGTCAAAAAAAACAGCCTCATATCCTTATTGATTACAATTTCCTATTGATGCGATTACTTTTCTCATCATACTCCTACTCATCTAAACACGGAGGAATGATGGGATTTTTATGTCGCCGAATTTGCTTGTCGCAACCGCTTTCTACGCTGACGCGTCTAGCAAATCTAATCGAAGTACCTCATGATTTTTCGAAAGTATCGTCCTTAGTATTACTAATAATCCCCATTTATTCCACCAACACGTAATCTCTGACTTTACCGCCCTACCAAACCTTCACCTACTCCTAACCGTTACGCGATAAATTTCGTATAAAACCGGATTTATATGTCCTCGAAGCAAAAGGAAAACAAACATTACATTTTGTAAAATAAACTTGTCATAATGTAAAATATATTTTACATTTGACGCATTAACAATTTAAAACTATGTACCATTATGAAAAGTATACCATTACTCCCTCGTTGTTTTCAATGGATCGGACTTTTGCTCGTTTTGACATCCCTCTTGAGTAAACAAATTGCTAACTTAAATTTCTCTCTATTTGCCGTCCTTTCGAATCAGGGGAATTTTAGATTTATCAACACAGATGCAGGCTTAACAATTTTCCTAACAACCTCTATCCTTGGTCTTCTATTTATTTCATTCACGAAAAGAAAACAAGAGGATGAAATGATAAATAGTCTTCGACTATTTTCTTGGTCCTGGTCCATTATTATCAGCTTCATCTCTTTCTTATTAATCACCGTTTTTGTATATGACAGCGATTACTTAATTGTCATGTACTTTCCGCACTTGATATTGGGTCTATTTCTTATCTTGTTTAACATTCAACTATTCAAAATAGGAAGGAGAGTCGGGCATGAAGAATAATATCAGGATTAACCGTTTAATAAAAGGTTATTCACAGGAGCAGCTGGCCAATTTGGTCGGTGTGAGTCGTCAAACGATCAACGCACTTGAAGCAGAAAAATATGTTCCTTCGACCGTTTTATCACTCAAGATTTCCCATGTATTAGAAAAGTCTATTGAAGAATTATTTGAATTAGAAGAGAATGATTAAAATTTCTATGAAGATTACATTTGTTTTCATTTATTTATTTGCTTCCCTGATTAGCCATGCACAAACTGTAAGAGGGAAAGTGGTCCGTGTTGCCGATGGAGATACTATTACCATTTTAGATTCCAACAATACCCAGATAAGAATTCGTTTTCACGGGATCGATTGTCCCGAAAATGGTCAGGATTTTGGTCAGGTGGCGCGACGGTTTACCTCGGATCTGTGTTTCGGAAAAAAGGTCAAAATCGATGTAAAAAGTAAAGACCAATACGGGCGAACGGTAGGCATCGTATGGGTTCAGGATACACTAAATGTCAACCTCGAATTGCTCCGTGCCGGACTAGCATGGCACTACAAACTTTTTGATAAGTCTACCATTTTTGCGGAAGCTGAACAGACCGCCCGAATGGAAAAGGTAGGACTTTGGAAACAAAAAAATGCGGTAGCGCCGTGGCTCTTTAGAAAAAGAAGATAAGCGAATACACATTCGCTGTGGCCTAAACGGACCAAACAGCGAGCTCATTTCCATCTGGATCTGTAAACTGAAAACGGCGTCCGCCCGGGAAACTAAAAATATCCTGTGTTAGGACGCCACCTGCTTGAAGCACTCGCTCCTTAGTAGACAAGATATCGTCGGAGTACAGTACGATCAATATACTTCCTCGAACAGCTGTACCTTGCGCAAAACCACCATCGACATGCGTGCCTTCAAATGCCGTATACCCTGGGCCATAGTCAGTAAACATCCAACCGAAACTCGCTGTATAGAATTCCTTAATACGTTCCAAATCAGGAGAAAGAAACTCGATGTATTGAATTTGTTCGTGCTTAAGTTTTGTTTGTGATGTTACATTTTCCATACTAACGTATTTAGATCTATTACCTTGTGCTTATTTTGAATACCAATTTACACAATCGTCAGAATAAAAAATAAATTTCTTAGTAAAAAAGCATAGGCACACTAGCGTTTTGTTTCGTAAACCATCTGTACCACGCCTGATTTAAAAGCATGACTCTCTTTAAGCTTTAATTGAAGACGCTTGCTAAGATCCTCAAACAACGGTTTACCTTGCCCCAAAGCTACAGGATGTACGGAAAGGCGATACACATCTATAAGATCTAGTTTAACAAAAGTGCTAATCAGGCTGGCACCCCCATAAAGCCAAATATCCTTACCATCTTCCGCTCTCATCATTTTTACACGATCCTCTATTCCTTCACGAATAAAGGTAGCACGACTATCATTTTTTTCCTGGCGACTAAAGACAATTTTCCTTTTCGAGTGTACAGTTTCCCATAACTCTCTTTCCGGAACACTCACCTCTCCTTCGGGTATAAAATTCCCCCAGGCGTCATAACTTACACGTCCGTAAAAGATGGTATCAATCCCCTTCAAAAAACCAGTAAAATCCATATCCTCATCCATGATGCACCAATCGATTTCACCATTTGGCCCTTCAATAAACCCATCTAAGGTGATGGCTAAGTCTAAAATTATCTTTCTCATCTTTTATGTTGTATGATCGAACTTCGAAAATACAACATAAAAGATCAAAACTAGTAAGGTGATTTACTTTAGTGTTACATCTAAATATACCGAATGGCGCCCATAGGTATCGTAGAATGGTTTAAAAACCACATCCTCAATTTGAAACTCCAATTGACTTGCATCTCCTTTAATGGTTTTACTGATATCTTTTGCATCTAACGTTACTTTACGCCATTCTTTTCGAGCTTCTGGCTCTTGTGCTGCTAAGAGTATGGGTCCATAAAACAAACTGGCGATATTCGGCTGATCCATGAGTGGATCCAAATGAAATTGGAACGGCATGCGCAACTCAATAACATCGCCACTTTTCCATGTACGACTGATATTAAAATAACTGCCTGGTGTCGCATTTACATTTTGCTGTTCACCATTGATCGTTACATAAAAACCTTTGGTCGCCCATCCTGGAACGCGTACATGCACGTCAAATTTTCCATTTCCTTTAATGCGTAACCGTGTATGGTCTTCCTTCGGAAAACTTGTTTCCTGTTCAATCGTTACACCACGTTCCGTCCAATTTAGAGTCGACGGAATGTAGAGATTTACGTATAGCGCATTATTGTCTTTACTTTTAAAATAAATGGAATTCTGGAGTTTCGTACTGCTTTCAATTGCTGTACCATTACAACAGGTAAATCCAGTCATATCGGGATTACCAAATTGCTTCATCGATCCAGGTCGTAATGGGACATGGTATGTATTGGCAGGACTATCCTTCGCTACGGACGCTAGAATATGATTGTATAAACCCCGTTCGTAATAATCCATCAGTTCCGTTCGTTGGTCAAAAAGAAAAAGATTACTGGTTAATTTCAACATATTATACGTTGCACAGGTCTCATTCTGCCCGCCTGCTGATAGACCATTTTCGTACAATGTAGCAGGCTGACTGATAAAGCATTCCGCATTCGCAGGATTACGTGCCCCCGCAACGCCTCCAATACTGTACATATAATCATTCACCGCTTTATACCAGAAGTTATCCGCTACTTTATAATATTCGGGCAAGTTAGACACGCGGTACATCTCTATACTCCCCACCACCTGTGGTATATGTTGGTTGGCATGCAGCCCTCGAAATGTATCCACATTTTTAGCCAGCCCGTGGGAATGATCGGGATCTCCAAAGAACATTTTTATATTATCAAAAAGCTGTGCGGTTTTCAAATAGTTATCATCGTTCGTAATTCGATACAAGTGTGCCATGGTTTCATTCATACCGCCAAATTCGCCTGCGATATACGTGTTCCACATTTTGATAAGCGTCTCTTTCGGCAACTGATTTAAACGTACATACACCCAGTCACTCATTCCAACAGCTACATCCAGCGCTTTTTTATTACCGCTTACTTCATAAATATCCAATAAGCCGGCTAAGATTTTATGCAAGGTATAATAAGGCGCCCATACTTGATTCTTTTGTCCACCATAGGTTGCTCCTTGTTCAAGCATAATAAACTGATCCGGCGGATAGGCACTGATAAAACCAGCCCCCCAATTCCAATAATCGGTCCGAATACCTGCTTCACTAAGATCGGAGTCATAATCAGATTTGCCCGGCCCTTTGGGTACCAACGTTGGATCTGAAACAGATACTCCGCCAGCATCTTTTGGTTTTCCAGACAAATGAGACAACTCATACAGCACGTTAACCATATAATCCATCTTTTGAGCAAAGTTATCCTGGAGGGCTTTATCATAGCCCGTTCCGGCATACGCCTGTGCAATAGCTGTCAGATAATGTCCAGTGGCATGTCCCCGCAACTTTGTATCTTGGCTATCCCATACCCCCAAAGGTTTTGCGCCTTCGGGTTGCTTTTGACCAAAAGCGTGACGGAACATATATAGAAAAGAGTTCGGGTCTGTTGTCGCTAAGGTATGGATGAACTTATCTCTATTTTCAATGAATTTTGTCTCCTGTTGCTTCGCATCTGTCACCAACAATACCTGGTCTAGATGAAAAGGCTCCAACTTCGAATTCGGTGTACTAGATTTATCTCCACCTTTGACCTTAATGACAGCCTTGGGCTGTAAATCAGTTCCAGGTACTCGACCAACAATCGTATATTCTCCAGCCTCAAGCGCAGCGCTATTATCAATCGGAGAAGGCCACAACACGCGAACTTTAGGCCCGACGACCGCATCACGATATGTCCCCTCAACATAGCTTGGTAAACGAGGTAATTCACCAACCTCTGTTTCTACTTTCACATCAGACACGTTCAACAAATATGCATTGTAAAGCTGTGCCTTTGTTAACGGAAAAGTCGGAAGATCATCTTCTACCTTACCCATATTTGCAGCATCCTCACGTACGCCTTTTAAAGCATTGTAATAAATTCCTCCCACCTGTCGTCTTGTCAATGGCACACGATAAATACGAAAATCACGAAGCAGAGCCTGCAAAGAAGGCGTACCCGGTAAGAAAGATTTACCGATTAGGAAGTGCCCTTTTCCATTCGTTTGTTGTCCAAATATGTCCGCCAATTCCAGAGAAACACCCGTCTTCTCTCCAACAAGTTTGCTATCCACATACGTAAATACAGATTTCGATGGAATATCAATAACCACCACCAAATGCACCCACTTATTTGTTTCAATAGCTGGCGCGGTCAACTCTAGTGCCGTCCCACTCTTTGTTGATACCAGCGTATAATACCCTGTTTTTCCTTTAACGCCTTCTGGAGCCGAAAAGAAACGTCGGTTAGCATCCTGCCCAAAATCAAAAAAATACTGATTCGTCTTATTCGATTGGAGATAGACCCACCCCGAGATACTTATAGATTCAAGATCCGTAAAAGCCGTCCCAGGAATGGAAATATAGTCGTTCGCTCCACCAGACAAAGACAAAACCTGACCAAATCGTTCGTCCTTCACATATTTAGCCACACCGCCATGGAACTTTCCATGTAAATTATTTCGAGACCAATCTTTCGTATCACCATCAAATACATACCGAGCCACCATCCCTGTCTCCCCTATACCATCCAATATCTGATCGCCTTGCGCGTTAACTTTTTGCGTAAATAGTCCTATACTCACTAAAAACAATAGTATCGGACAGAATAGTTTCATGCTTCTCATCTTTATTTTTTTCATGCGTAAATTAAAGGTTCATGTAGGTTCAAGCAGCCACAATAAGCTATAGTTTTCACTAAACAAACGATTGCTTGATAATATTTTTAAAACTAAGAAGAATCCGGACTTATCTCTACATAGATTTTAACGAACAGTAACCTGATATTAACAACCTTCATTTAAGCCTCAAAATGAGAAGTATGCGAATTAAAAAAGGAACAAACAAAACATCTCAGAGTAAGTGCCACAAAAAAGCTCCCGATAGAAACAAATCTACCGGGAGCCTGCAACCTTAAACGTTATTTTACTTTTTGTACGTTTTTACTTTTTGTACGTTTTTTCAAAATTGTTAGAGGCTTCGTTTACCCCATTGGCCATATTCTCAAACGCTTTATTGATATTCTCCAATGCAGTCTGTTCTACTCTTACATCTTCTTTATTGTTTTTTCGGATATCGATTAATTTCGGGTAATCTTGATCTACAATTTTCTTGTATCCTTTTAGTCCTTTTAACACGGCATTTTGGAGACCCGCATCGCCATTAAAATCTCCGATCTCTTCCATTTTTTTAATATCAGCATCAACAGCTTTTGCCCAATCCACTCTTACTTTCTCCGCCTCGTCATAGTTTTTACTCTCCATTGCTGCATTCATTTTACCAATATATGCCCCAGATCCATTGATGACAGTAATAACAGCATTATTGTATTCAACAGGATCTTTTGATGCACCACAACTCATAACAGTAAGTAAAACCATAAGAGTAATCCCTTTAATTAATAATTTTTTCATTTCTATTGTTTTTATTGATTTAACCTTAAGACAAAGGTAATTGAAGTATGCATTGGTAAACATCCCCGAAAACAGGGGTTTTGTATTAAATAATGAAAAGCAATAAACTTTAGACGCTCCCGTTTGTTTATGTGAATACTAAAAGACAAATAATTTAAGCAAAAGCTAATGCATGACATTATTGAAGGTCAACGCGATACCTCTGATAGTAGCATTGCTATACAGCTGAAAATTCATTAAATTTGTTTCATAAAGTCATACGTATGAAAAAACAGCTCACCCATAGCATACTAGTCATTATTGGTGCCATAAGTTTTATTTCTTGCAGTCAAGGCCCCGCTAAAGATGCCAAAGAAAAGACAGACGAAACCACTTCGAATCTTACGGGTATGTACCATTATGCTAACAATGGCGATACGATACGTTTGAATCTCCAAGTATCGGATAATAACGAGGTGCATGGTCAACTTTTATTTGCGCTGTACGAAAAGGATAGAACCGATGGAAGTTTAAAAGGAATAATTAAAGATAGTCTTCTCCTTGCGGAGTATTCTTTTTCTTCAGAAGGAGTTATATCTGAACGACAAGTAGCATTTAAATTCCAAAATGGAGCAGCACTACCGGGCTACGGTAACATGGAAGAGTTAGATGGCAAACTTGTCTTCAGCAATATCGATAGTTTGCATTTCGACGAGCAATTTGCTTTGCACAAGTAACAAGTAAAAAATAGAGCGTGAATTTAGAAGTCTTATTTCAGGACAAAAGTATCAAGACAAAGGCTAAAGTCGCTCTTATTGGAGAAAGCCTTATACAAAAGGAACTAACGACGGAGGAGCTGATCATTTTTGCCAACCAGCAAAAACCAGTGGAGATGGCCACTTGTATAGAAGCGTTGGAATACGCGACAAAGAAGAGTCCTCTGGTTGCCAATGAACGTCTCTTTAATTATGTGGCTAAATCACTGACGATGGATGAACCCCGCGTGAAGTGGGAAAGTGCAAGAGTAATTGGAAATATTGTCAAACTCTTTCCGAGCAAGATTGTTGATGTCATACCGCAACTGTTAATAAATGCGATGCATACAGGCACGGTTGTACGCTGGGCATCGGCTTATGCTTTGGCCGAAATCTTCAAATTAAAAACAGAGCACAACAATTCATTACGTGCAACAATGGAGAAACTCGCTGCACAGGAAGTCGACAATGGAGTCAAAAAAAAGTATACCGATGCGCTAAAAAAAGTCAAGTTGACTTAAAATAAATCATGTTTCTCTACCGCCACCCAATTCAAGCTACGGGCTATTTTCCTGCCTTTTAAAGTAGTCTTAAAAAAACCTAAACGGGCCAACAAGTCGCTTTCGTGTCCTAGTAAGTATCTCGCTCCTTTCCCACCCATTCAACTACGCTTATTGCGCACTCATATTATCTTTGTATTTACTTGCGCAACGTCCTTTTTACAAAAAAAATCCAAGTATAAGGCTAACAACAATCAAAACAAAATATACCTCGAAACACAATCGTTTGCGTAACTCACGAAAAGGTTTTCGAGAAAATAAAAACAACCTATCACACTGATAGAAAGAGTTTTACAATTCACAAAAAAAGCATCCCATATTGTACTTAATACACGAAAACGTTTAAGTAAACTACACAATCGTTTGCTTTAGCCTCTACTGCTCATATACCAGCTTTTAATCCTTAAAATTGACCATTCCTAAAGTTAATGGGGCCTATAATTATCATTACTTAACTAACTAAAATTAACCTTCATGACATTACTTATTTTTTATTTAACAAGCTTTTCGAAGTGGAGAAACTCTCTCCCAAAAGCACAGAGAAAAAATGACATTTGCTTATGCTGGAGTCGCATGCCAAATGCAATACAATATCTCGTTACGTGTCTGTTTGTGCTTACCTTTTACGGAAATAGTCAAGCAAATGAACATCCAAACAAATCGAGAAATACAGAAAAAAATATTCCCCAAACACAAATATCGGGATCTGTAAAAGACACGCTTGGAAATGTTTTACCAGGGGTTTCAGTATTCATCAAAGGTCGACCGAATGTAGGAACCACAACAGACCTCAATGGGCTCTTTGCGCTCAACATCCCATCAGGATCTAATGCGATCATCGTTCGTATGACCGGGTACTTACAGCAAGAAATATCGCTTGAAGGGCTAAAAACCATAGATGTCATTTTACGCGAAGATTCTCAAGGAATAGATGAAGTTGTCGTTACAGCATTTGGTCAGCGTGCAAAGAAAAGCGACTTGATTGGTTCTGTCGCATCCTTAAGCCCTAAAGATCTGAGAGCACCGGTCAGTAATCTTACAACTGCACTGCAGGGTAAAGTCGCGGGTGTGGTCTCATTTCAACGAAGTGGTGAGCCTGGTGGTGATAATGCTGATTTTTTTATTCGTGGTGTCGGAACATTTGGAACCAATAACAAACCATTGATTCTTGTAGACAATATGGAAGTAACGGCGGACGATCTAGCTCGTATTCCGGTGGATGATATCGAAAACTTCTCCATTCTTCGTGATGCAACCGCATCAGCAGTGTATGGTTCCCGTGGTGCAAACGGGGTCGTCCTCGTGACGACAAAAATCGGTCGTGAGGGACCTGCTAGCATAAGCTTTAGAACTGAACATCGCGTATCCACGCCGACACAGAGCCTAAAGTTTGCTGACCCCGTAACTTGGATGAAAATGTACAATGAAGCCGTTCTCACCAGAAACCCACTGGGTTCAGAACCTTACAGTCAGTTAAAAATAGAAAGAACAGCTGCCGGTGACGATCCGATAGCCTATCCTAGCGTAGATTGGTTAGGCGCGCTTACTAAAACCACCACCACGACCCAAAATTACAATTTAAGTGTTGCCGGCGGTGGACAAGTAGCAACGTACAATGTAAGTGGTAATTTTACCAATGATAACGGTCTATTAAAAATGGACGCGTTAAACAATTTCAACAACAATGTGAATTTCAAGGTCATGAACCTGCGAAGCAATATTGGTGTTAATATAACGAAATCTACATTTGCAATGGTTCGAACTGTTGCAAACATCCAAAACTACACAGGCCCACCAACGAGCGGCAATGAAGCTTATAACTTGGCATTACGTGCCAACCCTGTACTCTTTCTTCCGGTTTATCAGGCAGGACCTAGCCAATCTTATATTCAGCACCCACTTTTCGGAAATTCCGACCAAGGGCAATATGTAAACCCTTACGCCCAAATAATGCGCGGATATTCTGAAAGAAGAAGAAGCAACATGCAGGTACAACTGGAACTAAAGCAAGACTTTTCGGAGATACTACTACAAGGCTTAAACTACCGCGGTTTATTTAACCTGAGTCGGAACTCCTATTTCGCACAGTCCAGACAATACAATCCTTTTTACTATCAACCTATTGGAACAGACCCAATAAACAACTCCTTATTATTCAAACAGATAAACCCAGACTCTGGTACTGAATACCTTGATTTTGTTCCGGGGGAAAGATCGCAAGCCGCCATCTTTTACATGGAAAATCAATTGTCATACCAGCGAACCTTTAATGAAAAGCATAATGTTTTTGGGATGCTTATTAACACGATACGAGATAATGTGAGTACTCCTGTGGATAACAATATTTCACTAATCAATACACTACCAAACCGAAATGTTTCATTTTCCGGAAGTTTCACCTATGGTTATGACAATCGTTACCACCTACAATTTGCATTTGGTTACAATGGTTCGGAAAAATTCTCTGAAAAATTCCGTTGGGGTTTCTTCCCATCGTTTGGTGCAGCCTGGAATGTTTCAAATGAGGCCTTTTTTGAACCTCTAAAAAGCACAATAAACAACTTTAAGATCAGGTTCACACGAGGCACCCTTGGTAACGATCAAATTTTAGATACACGCTTCTTTTACCTGTCTGATGTTAATTTAAATAGCCCCACCTATGGTTATCCTTTTGGTCTTCCTGCAGAAGCCGGAAGAAGATCCATAAATGGTGTTGTCGTTAACAGATATGCGAATCCTGACATTCGCTGGGAAATCTCTAAACAGACAAACCTAGGTATTGACTTAAGTTTACTAGATGGAACCATAAATTTCACCGGTGACTTTTACCAACAATCTAGAGATAACATTGTGCAGGCACGATCCCTTTCGTCAATTAATGGCCTGACTGCTTCCGTTTATGCAAACGTTGGAAAATACAAAAGTCGGGGATTTGATGGAGAGCTTGTTTACAACAAAACCGTAAATAGCAACTTGTGGTTCCAAGGACGAGGAACTTTCACCTTAGCTTCCGGCGAATATGAATTTTATGAGGAGCCTTTTTACAAGAATGAATACAGACGTCGCAAAGGAACATCGGTAAATCACCAATTCGGCTATATTGCAGAACGACTTTTCATCGATGATAATGAAGTTTATAACAGCCCTGCTCAAGAATTTGGATCCACGGTTATGGGCGGTGATATCAAATATCTAGATGTGAATCGCGATGGTTTAATCAATGATGATGACCGTATGCCAATTGGTCACCCAACGACGCCTGAAGTAAACTATGGTTTCGGTTTAAGTACTGGTTACAAAGGTTTAGATTTTTCATTCTTCTTCAGTGGAGTAGGTCGTACATCATTGTTCATCAATCCAACGACGGCAAATACCCCAACAAGTAAAGGGATCGCCCCATTTGGAAGTGAGACAGCGCCAAACGCCGTTTTTCAGGGATGGGCAGACGACTATTGGTCAGAAGAAAACAAGAATATTTATGCTATTTGGCCGCGCTTGAGTGTCTCTCCGCAAGCAAACAATACCGTGCAAAGTACATATTGGATGCGAAACGGAAGCCTCATCAGACTAAAACAAGTAGAACTTGGTTATACCATTAATAAACAATTTTCGCAGCGTTATAAAATCAAGAATTTGCGGGTCTATGCCAGCGCGAACAACTTATTACGCTTCAGTTCATTTAAGCTTTGGGATCCTGAAATGGGAGGTAATGCCCTCAATTACCCTCTTCAGCGCGTATTTAATATCGGTATAAATGCAAACCTATAAAATTATGAAAACGAAATTTAAGACATGTATAATAGGACTAGGGTTGATCTTTGGGTTGTCAACTTCTTGCAATAAATTTTTAGATGTAGTTCCCGATAACGCCCCCGTCCTCGATCAAGCCTTCTCGATGCGAACGATGGCTGAACGATATTTAGTTACCTGTTATAGCTCTTTGCCGGAAAGTTTTTCGGTGCAGGGGAACGCCGGACTACTCTCGGGCGATGAATTCTGGTTAAGTTCGGAAGCTACCTATTCAGGCTACCACAGCTGGCGCATTGCGTTAGGGAGCCAAAACGGAGATAATCCACTTCTAAACGCGTGGGATGGGAACAATGGCGCTAAAGGTTATTGGATTGGTATTACGAACTGTAATATCTTTTTGGAGAATATTATGCGCGTACCCGATATGACCGAGGATGAAAAACTAATGTGGACCTCTGAAGTCAAGTTTTTAAAAGCTTACTACCACTTCTTACTTTTGCGTCAGTACGGCCCTATTCCAATCCGGGATAATAACATCCCAATCTACGATGCGCCAGGTTCATCGCAATTAGCTCGAAATACAGTGGAAGAATGCTTTAATTATATTGTTGGGCAAATCGATGATGCGATGGAAAACCTAATGGATGATGTAACGGCAGTAAACAGCGAGACAGGTAGGATAACCAAAATTGTCGCCAAAGCCATGAAAGCAGAAATCCTGATACATGCTGCAAGTCCATTATACAATGGTAATACCGGTGTCGAGGCTAGCATCACGAATGTAGATGGTACGAAACTATTTAACCAAACCTACCTTTCGGATAAATGGCAAAAAGCTGCTGAAGCCTGTAAGGTTGCGATTGATTTTGCACACCAAAATGGAAAGGCACTGCATACATGGACACCTACCGGCGGTTTTATCCCGCAAGCGAGTACACAATATCAAATGAACATCCGTGAGGCATACAATGAAAACACAGGAAATGCAGAGATACTTTGGTTAGACACGAAGTCAACTGCATCCGGAACCATTCAAGGTTACTTTATGCTGCCGCGTTATACCCCTAATGCTACCACAGGTACGCTACTTGGTTTTATGTCGGCTACGCTGAACATTGTAGAGAAGTTTTATTCTAAAAATGGCGTTCCTATTGAGGAAGATATCACCTACCCTTACACCAGCCGATTCGATTTAATTACAGTCCCATCAACCGATGGATACAAATACGATCTCGTTGCAGGTAAGGAAACTGCACGTATGAATTTGGACCGTGAAAACAGATTCTATGGCACGCTGATGTTTGATGCCGGCCGTGTATTTATGTTGCAGGCGACATCAGACGCAAACGCTTACAATATTGATCTAAAATACTCCGGGACATCGGGAAAAGTAGATCCGAACCAATACAACTGGACAGGATATGCTTCAAAGAAACATTACAACTACCGCGGGACAGTAGGCGCCAGTAACGCATATACCGCCCGCGTGTTTGGGCATCCCGTAATGCGACTTGCTAACTTGTATTTATATTATGCTGAAGCACTAAACGAACTTAACGGTCCATCTGCCGAAGCCTACGCCTATATTGATGTGGTTAGAAAGCGTAGTGGTTTGCCTGGTGTTGTCGAAGCTTGGCAAAAATATTCTTCTAATCCGACCAAACCTAGTACCAAAGAGGGACTACGTCAGATCATTAAAAGTGAACGCACGTCCGAATTTGCACTCGAAGGAATACGTTTTTGGGACTTAAGAAGATGGAGAGACGCCGTGAAAGAATATAACAGTCCAATTTTGGGATGGGATATTAATCAATCTGCCGCAGGCTCCTATTATCGCACGAAACTTCTTTACACGCGTTCATTTATGGAGCGGGATTACTTTTGGCCATTAAGCCTAAATGAGAGAAGAAGAAATCCAAACCTAGTCCAGGCAGCTGGCTGGTAGATGATAAACCAATAAGAAAACGTAACATGAAAAAGATAAAAACGATTTTAAAGAAAGCGACATTATGGAATATCGCTATCGCACTCCTATATACATCAGCTTGTACAGAAGATACCGGTATTACAGCAGGTCGAGTAGGTGAAAAACCAGATCAGTTAAAAGAATTAAAATACGAAGAGGCTCCCGGGGGCGCTGTGATCTCCTATAGCTTACCAACCTCTCCGGATCTACGGTATGTCAAAGCGATGTACACCTTAGAGAATGGGAAGGAGATGATCAGCAAAGCCAGTATATACGATAATCGTGTCGTAATTCAGGGCTACGCAAATATTGGAGAACATAATATTAAGCTCGTCGCGGTAGCGGTGGGTGATGTGGAATCTGACCCCGTGATGATCAAGATAAAAACAGGCCAGCCTAGCTACCTAAAGCTGGCGGAATCTTTCCTGTCCGATGATTTCTTTTACAGCACATTTGGCGGTGTAAACATCCAGTATAACAATGAAAATGCGGCAAACATTATTCTCCGCGTCTTTAAATATGTTTTGGACCCTAAAACGAATACATACAGCTGGACAACCTTAAACGAAACCTATACCAAATCTAAACAAGGTACCATTCGGGTTCGTGGAGAAATGCCAGTTCCCACTAAATACGGTATTGTCATTCGTGACCAATGGGGGAATATTTCCGACACCGTACAGCGAACACTAACGCCACAGGAGGAGTATGAAATCAAGAATCTATTGATATATGGCGGCATTACAGCCTATACCGATATGAATAGAAATGGAGATTACATCACCAACTACAACCCGCAAAGTAATACAGCCGAGATGCAAGTATCGCTTTTCGACGGTGCCGAAGCGAGCCCTTATTATGCAACAGCCCGCCAATGGTTTGGCCGCGGTGCCCCAGTTCCATTTCAATTTACGTTGGATGCCCGTAAAAAAGCACAAATAAGCCGCGTTAAGCTATGGGGTCGAAATGACAACTTTGGTTTGCTATTTCAGGCAACCCACCCTAAAGAATTCGAGTTATATGGTAGTAATTCACCCGCAGCCGACGGTTCATGGGATTCTTGGACGCACTTGGGCACCTTTGAGGGGGTTCGCCCCTCGGGCTTAGCTTTTGGTACAAATGCAAATGCTGAAGATCAAGATTATGCACGGAAAGGCGAAGACTTTGAAGTAGATTGGCAATCTCCAGAAGCCTTCAAATATTTTAGAATACGTATCAATTGCACGTGGAACGGTGTTCGAGAACAACCTTTAGGTAATGCATTAACCGTGGCGTTTTCAGAATTAAAGCTTTTTGGTAAATATATAGACTAGTATATCATGAAAAAACTAAAGAATCATATTTTTATAGCGCTAGGAATTATCTTGTTAGGATACAGCTGTAAACCAGCGGATCACTATTACGGCGAATACCTAAGCAATGGCGAAATTTATTACCCAGGACGTATCGACTCTTTGTCGATAATCCCTGGGAATCAGCGTGCGTTACTTCGGTTCCGAGCAACAACCGACCCGAAAGTCAATACTGTTAAAATTTATTTGAGAAGTAGTCTTTCGCCGAAAGCAGAAATTATCTCTGCCCCTATTGAAAGTGGAGAGCATGGCAACATAAAAATTGTAAACTTAGATAACTTGTCCGAAGCGACATATACAGCAAATGTATTCTCTTTTACGGCTGCTGGTGACAGCTCTAGACTGGTTACAGCAAGTCAATTTGTTTATGGCCAGAGCTACATTCGGACACTCGTAAACAGATCCTTTACGCGGTTTGATAAGTCTAACCCTACAAATCCATTTTTGGTATTTGTGCGCGAGAATAACCTCCCGCGAGAAGGCAATTTTTTCCCGATGCAAATGACAGAAGTAACCTACTTGAGAAACACAGGCGATTCCGCTACCGTACGTATTACTCCTTATCAAGATTTTGCACAATTGACAAACATTAAGTCGCCTAGTACCGTAAAATATCGTACGGTCTATAAACCGATCCCTACGTCAATTGACTTCTTCTACACACCATATTCCCAACAGGCATATACCAAATAGTGTAGTGCTATCATCATTAAAAGAGGCGTTCCAATATGGAACGCCTCTTTTCTTTTAATAAGCAATAATAAAATTCTGTATCAAAATAGCGTTTAAAACGCTTCTGATTGAAGCCCGATCGCAAAATTTACTTTTGACCATCCAGGATCGGTTCTCTTTTCAATTTTGCCCCGATCAGATACCCCACATAGGTTCCTAAAATCGACGCAATAATATCTTTATAATCAAAGTAGTTGTGCTTAAAGACGGTACCTTGAATAAGTTCGTAGCCGACAAGACCAATTGCAGAATAGATCGCATACTTCCTGAGCGACATATTTTGATATTGCGTAAAGTAGAAGAATACGATAATGAGTCCTGCAAAGAAGTTCGGAGAAGAATCTGCTATACCAAAATCATTGATGTGGTTTGCATAGATATACGTTCTGTAAAAGGATTTAAATAGTATCGCAATGATGGAAAGTATAATCATCATCATCCAGGTGTACTTCGTTTCCGACAGGGATTTAAATTTCATTTCAGGTATTTTTATAGCGCACAAATAAAGGAATTACGATGCATATTTCAAAGTCACTTTTGTGTTTTACGATGTGGTTTTGGTAGTAAAAAGGGAATTATTCTCGTGTAGTTCTTTGACTTTATATGCAAATGGTTGGGTTTAACCTTTTCATTCTGACAGAAGACTATAACGTATCATTCCTAACCGGAGCTCTCCGACAACTGAAACCTAAACGGGAATTATTTTGTAAAATTGCTCCTTTCGAAGGTCTAAAGAATCTAAATAAATAAAATATCAACAACATTATCAGGGATTTACTATTTTATTTATTTACTACTCTTGCAAAGTCGAATTAATGCACTTATATTTGCACCACACAAAAACAAAGGTGATACCTTTTCGGGGTGTAGCGTAGCCCGGTATCGCGCCACATTTGGGATGTGGAGGTCGTAGGTTCGAATCCTGCCACCCCGACAAAAAAGCTCTAACGAAAGTTAGGGCTTTTTTCGTTTACGGGGTTTGGCAGTCGATGAGAACCGAGGTTCGATCCAAAGGAGGCTCAGGTCCTAGCGCGGGGCATGGGCGGCTGAGCCAATCCTGCCATAGGATGTTTACCCGAGAGAATGTCTGCTCCAAACAATCATCCTTAAAACATCATACCTAAACATGGAGAATATCACCACAACCATTAAACAGGTTTATAACTATTCTTATCATGTTCTCTCTCAGGGAAATTTTTCACTCACTCATAAAAACCTTAGATCTTAACAACTTTTTTTTCTACTGCTGTAATTTTCTGCACTCTTTGCTTACTAACTGTATAAATTAACATATTCAACATGAGCAAGACAGAAAAAAAACAAATCAAAAGCAGTATCTTGATGGTCGTAGGAATGCTTTGTCTATTAATTGGTCTAAATAACGTACCTAATCTTCTTAAGTATTCGGCATTAGTTTTATCACTGACATCATTTCTTTACTTAATTTTTTGTTTTATTAAAGATGCAAAAGATCAGATTACGGCAGTTAAAGGAAAAATATCAACTAAGTAATGACAGAAAAATCTTATCTCCAAAAAATTGAAGAGCATAAAGGTATTATCCTAAAAGTGGTAAACCTTTATGCTGATGATTTGGAAGACAGAAAAGATTTATATCAAGAAATTATCCTGCAAAGCTGGCATGCCTATCCGCGATTTGAAGGAAGTTCCAAATTTTCTACCTGGCTATACAGGATAAGTTTAAATGTCGCTCTTACTTTCTTGAACAAACGGAAGAAAGTTGAAAAAATAAAAGAAGGCTCTACTACGGACATTTTTGTTGAACCTCATGAATTATCAGAAAGAGCTGATTTCCTGTATCGGGCGATTAAGCAGCTAGCAGAAATTGATCGGAGTATAATCATGCTTCATCTCGACGGTTTTAACAACACAGAGATTAGTGAGATAATTGGTATTTCTAAAGGAAATACCAATGTAAAACTGCATCGTATTAAGCAACAATTAGCAACTATTCTAAATCAAAAATAAAATGGACATACTAAAAGAATGGCAAAATTTGTCTGCAGAAATGCAGACGACAAAACAAAGCGAAGAAGTATCAGTATTTACGCTTGATGTCCGTTCGAAAGATATTTTACAAGATTTACTCTACAAATTGAAATGGAAATTAAGATGGATAAGGATTATTGATCTTCCTCTTCTCGCTGTTGCCTTATTTTCTGAAACAGATTTGAAAATACTACTTCTTGCGGTGTTTGTACTCTATGAATTATCCTATTGGATGGGCAAAAAAGAATTTAATAAAATAAAAACTACCGTTGATTACACTTCCGATACAAAAAACGTATTAGAAAATAACTTGTGTGCAATTTCTAAAATCCTTTATTTAGAGAAGATATGGGGCTATTTAATTGCTCCTTTAGCAGGACCAATTGGTTTTCTGTGCTACAAACTATATGTACATAAAAGTTTTGAAACGGTGTTTGCACTTCCGAATATCTATTTACATCTGGCACTTTTAATTCCATTAGGTATTTTCATAATTGTTTTGGGGAACATAATGAACAGAAGTCTTTTTAAAGAGCAGATAGCAAATTTGAATGAAAAAATCAAAGAACTATCTAATCACTAAATTTGGTACTATAAAATAAGCCAAAAAATCCTTTGGACACGATCATCAAAATATCAGATTTCAAGAACACAGCGATTCTTCCAAGACTCCATGAGCCCTATTATTTTATTGTCCTTATCGATGGAAACGCTACTTTCTCATTAGACTTCAACACCTATACAATTCAAGGAAAAAACATACTCTTCCTTTCCCCTTACCAGCTCTTAAACTGGGAATCTACCAACATAAAAAAAATGAACTTTCTGCAATTCCATGGAGATTTTTATTGCATTGAGTATCATAAAGCCGAAGTCGCCTGCAACGGTATATTATTTAACAATATATACGAAAAACCATACATCACTATAGATGCTATTTTTCATACGGAGATTTCCACACTTTTCAATAAGATAAGAGAGATAGAAAACACAGTGACCAACTATGACCAGTCTATCCTACGGTCATACCTTCAGCTCATACTAGCCTTGTGTAGCAAAGAAAAACAGATTGAAAACAAACACCTTGAAACACCTGGTCCCAAGTCCAATGGCTTAAATTTCAAAACTCTGTTAGACACGGATTACTCCGCGTCAAAATCCGTATCCCATTACGCTGATCAATATGGTTTATCCGTAAATGCCTTTAGTAAAAAGGTAAAAAAACAATACGGAAAAACACCTTCCAAACTTATTCAGGAGCGGTTAATACTTGAGGCAAAAAAGCTGCTACATTTAACGTATAAAAGCGTAAAAGAGGTTTCCGTCACACTTGGTTTTGAGGATGAGTTCTATTTCAGTCGTTTCTTTAAAAAAGAAGTTGGCGTTTCTCCTAAAACATTTCGTGACAAAGTCGGTATATCCATCGTCGCTAATAAGTCTATGTAATATCCACATTTATCCATGTTTACAGTAGTGCTATGATCGTACTTTTGAATAACTTAAAAGGACGTTAAAAATGGAAAAATTTCTTACATTGTTCATTACATTTCAGAATAGCTACATCAACATCATGCGCATTGCTATATTCGTAGTTATGGCATGGATCGGCGGATTAAAGGCTTTCACCTACGAAGCAGACGGAATTGTTCCCTTTGTTATTAATAGTCCATTTATGAGTTTCTTCTATCAGAATACGGGGAACACGGTGATAAATGAACAAGGAAAGGAAGTCGCGGAATACACCCTCTACAAAAATCCAGAGGGGAAGACCGTTCAAAAAAATATAGAGTGGCACACACAAAACAATACATATGTTTTCTCCTACGCCTTAGGCCTCGTTATCATAACGATTGGAATCCTCGTTCTCTTAGGCATTTGGTTTCCAAAAATCGGTTTCTGGGGCGGTCTTTTAACGACAGGAATGTCCTTGATTACACTCTCCTTTCTACTCACAACTCCCGAAGTTTATGTCCCTAATTTAGGTGGAGATTTCCCAACACCAACCTATGGTTTCCCTTATTTGTCGGGAGCGGGAAGATTAGTGCTGAAAGATATTATTATGTTGGCCGGAGGGCTCATCATTGCCTCCGAAGCGGCGAAGAGGATGGTGCAAGATAAGCGAAATCTATTTTAGAATTAGGGCATAGGAATACACAACACCTATGAAATCGGTCTGAAATCAGTAATAAATAACTCGTTAAACAAGTAATACCTTACTATGCCTAAGGAAAATAAACCGCCCTAATGCAAAATAGGTAAAAGACTAGCGTTAAACAAATCGATAATTTCCAGTCAATTATGTATTTTTATTCATTGTGACAATTTCAAACCATTTAACCCTAAATCAAGGATGATAAACAACAATCGTATCAAGCAAGTTATCTGTGGACTCTTACTGACGCTGGGTTGTATAACCGCATCAGCGCAACCAAACAGTAAATTATGCTTGCGTGTTGGATTGATTGCCGATCCGCAGTATGCGAACAAAGATGATCATGGTCTTCGTTTGTATCGAAACTCGCTAGAAAAAGCGAATGAAGCAGTAGCAACCCTGAATAAACAAAATGTTAATTTAACCATGGTGGTAGGCGACCTTGTTGACCAAGGAACAAAAGACCTCAAGCCTATACTTACGAACTTAGCAAAACTAGATTCAGCTTCTTATAACCTATTAGGTAATCACGACTTTGTAGAGGTGACCGACAAAAGAAATTTATACCAGGCATTTAATATGCCCGCCCCCTACTATACCGTGGATAAAAATAATTGGAAATTCATTTTACTAAACACGAATGAGCTGTCAAACTATGCCGCGGAGGAAGGCTCTTCAGAATTTACAGCTTGGGAAAACCTACGTGATAGTCTTAAATCAGCCGGTAGAAAAAATGCAGCGCCTTGGAATGGCGGTATTGGTGCAGTACAAATACAATGGTTAAAAAACCAACTAAACGAAGCCCAGCAGACAGGACAGAAGGTAATAATATTTACACACCATCCCCTATTGCCAGAAAACGGATTGGAGACACTAAACAACAGAGAAATCCTAAGTATCATACAACAATACCCAAATGTGAAAGCCGTGATTTCGGGTCATCACCATGAAGGTAACTTCGCAGTCTTTGAAGGTGTTCCCCTGATTACACTAGAAGGAATGGTCGAAACAAAAGAAAATGCTTTCGGTGTTATGGATATCTATGAAGATTATATTGAAATTAAAGGATACGGTCGTCTGAAGAATAGAGAGCTAAAATTCTGATAATTCACTTCGTATATTCCGAGGTTATGATACAGCAAAATAATGGATGGATTAATTTTGATTGCCACATGGTACCCGCTATTATCTTTGCATAAATTCCGACTGATAAATTGAAAAAACTCATATTATCACGTTAAACTACTCTTTTAGTGAATATAATTTAATATCTTAACTGAGTTATCATTAGAAAATACTAAAAAATCCTCAGACGCTACTAAATTAACCTAATATTATATGTGGAGAATAATAGTTTCATTCTTTTGTATCTCTTTCATATCAAATGCTTCTTATTCGCAAGAAGCCAGTTATGATAAAAGTGGTTACGCATCCTTGATTATAAAGTTCTCAGGAGACTACCCAAAAGAGAAGCCCATTACGCAAATCAACCTGTCAAATTTTTTCGTATCAGAAAAACCAATTGATTTCCATCACCTCAATGATTCCACGCTCTTCGTATCATTTTACACTTACGGACCTACCCTATATTATTTCTTCTATAATAGACAATATTGTAAAGGCTTGTTACTGCCGGACAAACTAGACGTATTAAATATTAATTACGTGGATTCGTCAGAATATTCCACGCACTATACAGGATCATTTAAAGACCTCTTTAATCATTCAATAGAAAATGGAGAAATGATTCGAGAGGCGTTGTTTTCAGGAAACTATTTTTCCAGGAAAAAACCAGTTACCTACCTCAGCGCAAATGATTATAGAGATTCAATTTTGAAAGAAAATGAGCGAATGTTATCAAATGTCTCCAATAAAAATCATTCTGAGTTTATGCAGAATTATTTTAGATATGAGATGGAAGGGGTAAGTAAGTTGTTTTTTCTGTACAATGATTACAATAGTAGGGCTTATAAGGAACAGAAAAAAGACTCTTTAACTATTAAAACCCCTCTTCAAAGAGACCTTTCTTTTTACGAGAATATTAATATAACAAATTATGGAGATTTAGATAAATATATCGCACCGCAATCTAACCTCTTAAAAGCCGTACGTCAAGATTCCTTATTAAGGTTACCCAATATTTTAAACAGTACCCCAGTAGAATACAAAGCTCAGTTAGAAAAAATATTTGGTCTCGAGATGAAGGGCAAAAAGAACATGTTTTATGAAATCATGATAGCAGGTGCTTACATGGATAATATAAATATTGAAGTACCACTATCTGAACAGCAAAAATTGGATATTCTTAGTTTTTTTAGCAATTCTAATATTTCTAACTACATTTTGTATTACAACGAACTTATTTCAACTAATAAAAGTAAATCGGCGAAGTATTATTTACCTTTTAAAAAGGAACAAGATATTGTTTTCGATAACATTATCAACCAATACAAAGGAAAGGTTATTGTAATGGATTTTTGGGCTACTTGGTGTGGTCCCTGTTTAGCCGCATTTTCTGAAATAAAAAAAATAAAAGAAAAATTTGAAAATGAAGATGTAGTTTTTGTCTATTTAACAAACGAAAGCTCTGATAAAGGTTCCTGGAATAAACAAATAAATTACCTAGGTGGAGAACATTATTATTTGTATTATAATCAAAGTAAAATCATCAATAAACGATTCGCCATTGAGTTCCTTCCTAGTTACTTAATCTTCAACAAAAAAGGCGAACTAGCCCAGCAATCCTTGGGAGCTTACATGGGAAATGAAACACTCAGCAAGTGGATTAATGAGGCCTTACATCCTTAATATTGATTATCAACAAGACAAAAATGCAACATAATTATATAGCGACAATCCAGTGGACGGGTAACAAAGGCACAGGAACAGACGACTATCGAAAATACGAAAGAAGCTACGAAGTACGAGTCGATGGCAAGCCTACTATTTCAGGTTCATCCGACCCTGCTTTTCGAGGGGACAAAAGCAAGTACAATCCTGAAGACCTTTTAGTTGCCTCCTTATCATCCTGCCATATGCTATGGTATCTACACCTTTGTGCCGAAGCGGGTATCATTGTCGTCGATTATATGGACAATGCAACAGGAATAATGGCAGAAACAGCAAACGGAGGTGGACAGTTCACAGAAGTAACCTTAAATCCTATTGTAACGGTTAAAGAGACTAACATGATCGATAAGGCAAACGAGCTACATAAAAAAGCGAATGAACTATGCTTCATCGCCAACTCGGTCAATTTCCCCGTGCGCCATCACCCTACGGCAAAAATACCCTAGAAGACCAGGTAAGGAGCTTCACCAATTGCTTGGGAATAATAACTAAAGTTTTTTCTAAAAGAGCCTCTGCCTAGCGCTGCAGAAAAAAAGGCAGGGCAATCTAAAGTATTTGCTTATATCAGCGAAGACGAACAGAAGACAATGCAAGGCGTTGGCTTGACACAATACACAAATTTCCGATTTTGAATACCCTTTTTCCAATTTTGATATTGACAAACCCTACAAACATCCTATATTTGAATATTATTTTTAATCAATCTAAATAAAAATATTATCTCTTCTCAATACGTTGTCGCAGGGTTCGCCCTGCGGCAATTATTAAAGCCCTCTTCAGAATCTCTTTTTGCTAACTCAACTACCTCATAAAAGGTACCACATGATACATGTCAGCCATTATTACCTCGATATGTCAAAAATCAGCAGTACTATCCTTAACTTTACCAAAGTAGGCAAAAATAATGTAAGTACATTTGGGACGAATAGCATGAAAAAAGATATTCAACAATTAGACGATATTAAACTTCTGGTAGATACATTTTACGATACAATACAGAAAGACGAACTATTGGGGCCTATATTCAATGGCGTCATTCAAGATCGATGGTCGGAACATCTCGCCAAAATGTATACCTTTTGGCAGACGATTCTACTGGATGAATACACCTATCAAGGCCGTCCTTTTCCGCCTCATGCACAGCTCCCCATTCAACAAGAACATTTTGATCACTGGTTGGAACTATTCTATGCCACCGTAGACAATCTGTTTGCTGGCCCTATCGCTGAAGAAGCAAAATCAAGAGGACGTAAGATGGCCACCCTATTTATGGTAAAGCTGGATAATATCCGACAATCCCCGTTCCGTCCGCTATTGTAATAGATCTAGTTGCTGGTCAACCAAATAAAGCAGTGAAGCAATAGCTGCGACACCGGATTGAAGCTCACGTTTGTCCACCGCCTCAAAAACATCTTTTGCTGTATGGTGTAAATCAAAGTAGCGATGTGGATCTGGTCTAAAATTAAACATAATCGTATTCGGAAAATGACGGCCCCACACGCCTGAATCAACACCCGGACTTCCCTGCAGAAAGCGCGATACCCAAAACTTTTCCTCAAATAACGGCTTCCATTCTTTCTGAATCCATTGCACTTGCTCGGCAGACGCCTTAATATCAAAACCACGTGGTGCAAAACCACCCGCATCGCTTTCTATCGCTGCAACAATACGTTCATTTTTCGCCTTCGCCGTCTCTCCGTATTTCATCGAACCATTAACCCCGTTTTCCTCATTCATGTAAAAAACAAGACGAATGGTATGCTTCGGTTTATAACCGAGTTTCATCAACGTACGAATGGCGTCCAATGTACCCATCGTTCCCGTACCATTATCATGTGCTCCCTCACCTATATCCCACGAATCGATATGCCCACCGATGGTAATAATCTCGTCGGGCTTCTCTGTACCACGCCACTCAGCAATCACGTTGTGACTATTTGCCACCCCGTTCCATTGTGAGGTATTGCGTATAAAAACCTTCGACTTAGGATTCTCTTTTAAAATTTCTGATAAACGTATAGCACCAACTGCCGATATAGCAAGTGCAGGTATACTATCAATTCCTTCTACATAACGTGTTCCACCGGTATGTGGATAATCATCGATTCGAGAAGAGGATAACGAACGAAACAGATATGCCACTCCACCTAATTTAGCTACTTCCGCTGGCCCTCGGCTGCGCTGTGAACTATTTAAGCCATAGGCCGCTCCAGTTTCTACGATAGACTCATCCCAAGGCTTGTTTACAAACACAATCTTACCCCGAACCGCATCACCATGCTTCTTCAAATCGCTCAACAGCTCGACCTCCAACACCTCAGCGGAGAGACCCGAATTACCCGTGCCTACCGATCCACCAAGTGCCAAAACTTGTAACGGTTCCCTACTCGGTAATACATACGCTTCCTCCTTCATCCCGCGATCCCAATATGGTACCTGTACGTCTTGTAGATATACCGTATTAAAGGCCATTTCCTCCATCAACTTTTTCGACCATAGCACCGCTTCCTCCGCTCTTTTAGATCCAGCGATCCGATGACCTATTTCTTTTGTTAAATAACGTAAGTTGTCATAGGCCTGTCCGTCATAAAACGACGTTTTATAGATACGGTCTAACATACTGGTATCTTGCTGAGCGACAGCTGCTGATCCAATAAGCGCCGTGAAAACGAAGGAGGAAAGAATGGTTTTCATTTAGATGATATGTTTACAATGCTAAACATAAGTATTATTTTTGAAAAATGGCAAGAGAACTACCCCGACCGGCGAAAGAGGTTGACTTACATGCAGAAGACTTTATCCACGATATGGATGTGTATGAAGCACGCGAATTACTTTCGGAATCCATAGACCTACTTCGGGCATCACTCGATGCAGCGATCTATTGGGATTACCCAGAGATACGTTTTATTCATGGTAAAGGAAAAGGCATCTTAAAAAAAGCAGTTTACGAAGAGTTGGCCTATTACAAACAGAGTGGCGCTATTGCAAGCTACCACCCTTCCTACCACAATGAGGATATTGTGGTCGTACATATCGGTCTGTAGACCTTATGCATGGATTTCTTTTTGTACAATATCCAAAAATACATTGATACCCCGTTGTTTTACTTTTGGATTCCAGAGCAAGGACAATGTCGTACGTTGCGGAATCTGATCTAAATCTATAAATTTCACCTGTGTAGTATATCCTTTTTTGAGCGAAGCCGGCACAATAGCCACCCCAAGCCCCTGTTCCACCATATTAAAGATAGTCAGTGCATTTACGGTACGCAATGCTACATGTGGTTGGAAACCGGCATCTTTAAAAATACTCATCACCAGATCAAAGTAAGAGTGACTATAATCTTTAGAAAATAGAATAAAAGGCTCTTCTTGAAGCGCTAGAAGTTTCGTAAAATTATCCTGCTGTGTGGGGTAAGCATAAGGAACGACCAGCGAAAAATGTTCCGTTAAAACCGGGATTCCCGTTAATCCTTTTGGAATCGCATCTATTCGAACAAAACCAAAATCCAATTCTTCTTTTAATAGTTTGGTAACCTGCGCTTCATTGGACAGCTCCTGCAAATCAACTTCCACCCGCGGGTGTTCGTGTTTTAAAGTAATCAGCAACTGCGCCAAAATAGACTGTACTGCAGAACCGATAAAGCCCAACCGTAACGATAAAGCATCGTGATCTGCTATAGCTTTTAATTCTTGCTCTACACGCTCCAAATTATGGAAAAGCGTGTCTACCTCTTTTTTAAGATAAACGCCTGCCGCTGTCAACCGAACAAAACGTGTACCTCTTTCAAATAGAGAAACTCCGTAGATCTCTTCCATTTGTTTAATCTGACGTGTTAATCCTGGCTGTGAAATAAACAGCCGTTCGGCAGCCCTTCGAAAGTGCAACTCCTCGGCTAACACTTGAAAATAGTTAAAATGTCTTAACTCTAATTGATAACCCATAAGTATCAATGATTGATAAAATTGATATTTATAATTATTAAATATAGGTGTTAAATTTGAATTACAAGAATCAAACAATATATGAACCCATTTCAATACGGTGTCGACCACCTTACCTGTTCGACCGCTTTCCAAATAGTACAAGGCCAGCGCGATGCGGAATTATCGGACGCTCCAAAAGCAGCGATTAATAAAAGCGCATCCTATGTACAACAGATTGTAGCATCAGGAAAAATCGTTTACGGCATAAACACGGGCTTCGGTCCTTTATGTACGTCGTTGATCAGTGCCGAAGATACGCGTAAGCTGCAAGAAAATATATTAATGAGTCATGCGGTTGGCGTGGGTGAACCCATTGATCAGTCCCTTTCAAAACTAATGTTAGTGTTAAAGGTCCATGCTTTGGCTAAAGGCTTTTCAGGTGTACAATTGACCACCGTGGAACGCCTTTTATGGCATATCGAACAGGATATTATACCCGTAGTACCGAAACAAGGTTCCGTTGGTGCTTCCGGCGATTTGGCTCCCCTATCTCACCTTTTTCTTCCATTAATTGGTTTAGGAAAGGTATGGTATAAAGGGGAGATTGTCCATACAAAAGTACTTTTTGAGCAACTTGACATGCAACCTGTGGCATTGGGTGCAAAAGAAGGTCTTGCCTTAATCAATGGAACACAGTTTATGGCAGCACATGCCGTAACTGCTGTCGTAGAGATGCAAAAGCTATTGAGCAATGCAGATCTTGTAGCGGCACTGATGCTTGAAGGATTAAATGCGTCGATCAAACCTTTCTTTGCGGAACTGCATAACCTACGTCCATACAAAGGAAACCAGTTTGTCGCAAGCACGATATATAATTTACTGGAAGGCTCGGAAATTCTGCTATCGCACAAAAATTGTTCGCGTGTTCAAGATCCGTATTCATTACGGTGTATCCCTCAAATTCATGGTGCCTCGCGCAATGCTTGGCTACACCTGAGGGAGACGATTGAAATTGAAATTAATGCGGTAACGGACAACCCGATTATCATCAATGAAGAATTGACCATTAGTGGCGGAAGTTTCCACGGACAGCCGATTGCTCTCCCGATTGATTACGCAACATTAGCGGTATCCGAAGTTGGGAATGTGTCTGACAGAAGGGTCTACTTATCGTTGGAAGGCGACACCCCAAATGTACCCAAACTCTTATTAGCAGAAACGGGCCTTAACTCTGGTTTTATGATCCTTCAGTATACTACCGCAGCGCTTGCCAGTGAAAATAAAGGATTGTGCTTCCCGGCGAGTGCAGACAGTATACCGACGTCTCTGGGACAAGAGGATCACGTAAGTATGGGATCAATTGGCGGACGTAAACTGCTGCAAGTGCTAAATAACGTAAATAATATTTTAAGCATTGAATTGATTTGTGCTGCACAGGCTTTTGACTTCCATAAACCGTTACGCTCCACTCCGATTCTGGAAGCTATTCATACCGAAATAAGAAAGAATATTCCACATATCCATGCCGACCAACCGATGGAAGATATTCTATTGGCGGCACAGGAGCTTATCCGTTCCGGAAAACTAATCGAAACAGCTAACACCGTTGCCGAGCAAGAAAAAATCGCTTTTTATGGCACACATGTTGAACATTTTAATGCTTTTTAGGTATGCAGAAAAAACTAATCGGCCCTTTCAAACAAGTACTTTCTCTGGCGGATATTCCGCTGAAAGGGGCTATATCGGATCAGCAGCTCCATGTTATTCCTGAATCGGGTATTCGAATCGAAGACGGAAAAATTGTCGAAATAGGAACCTATTCAGACCTTAAAGCAGCGGCAACAGCAGATACCGTGCTCATCGTACCAGAAGGGGATCAGGTAGCCGTACCTTCATATGTTGATTGCCATACGCATATCGCTTTCGCTGGCAATAGAGCAAATGATTTTGCTTTACGCAATGCAGGAGCAACTTATCTCGAAATTGCACAGGCTGGTGGCGGTATTTGGAGTACGGTACAGCATACTCGTGAGGCCAGCGAAGCAGAATTGGTAAAAGGAATTATTGAACGTGCCAATTTCTTGATGGCGCAAGGGGTCACCACAATTGAAGTAAAAAGTGGTTATGGCTTATCGATTCTAGAAGAACTAAAGATGCTTCGTGCTATTAAAGAAGCGCAGAAAGAACTTTCTGTAACGCTTATACCAACCTGCCTTGCAGCCCATATGAAGCCTCGTGATTTTGAGGGTGATAATAGCGCATACCTTAGTATGGTTGCAGATAATCTCTTCCCGCTATTAAAAGAAGAAGGATTAACCACACGTATCGATGCCTTTATTGAACAAAGTGCTTTCTCGGCCGAGGAAATTACGCCATATTTTGAAAAAGCCCGTGCGTATGGATTTGATATTACCGTTCATGCCGATCAGTTTACCACATCTGGAAGTGCCGTAGCTGTTGCTTTTGGCGCACGGAGTGCCGATCACTTAGAAGCTTCAACGGAGCAGGAAGTGGCACTGTTGGCACAATCCGATACCATTGCTGTTGCACTTCCGGGCGCGTCCGTTGGTCTCGGTTGTGCGTTCACCCCTGCGCGACAGTTGCTGGATCAAGGTGCTTCACTTGCTATTGCGACAGACTGGAACCCCGGGTCAGCACCGATGGGACAGTTGATGGCACAGGCATCGATTTTAGCGACCGCTCAAAAATTAAGCAATGCCGAATTGTTTGCCGCGATCACCTTTCGCGCAGCGCACGCTCTGAACCTCAGGGATAGCGGTCGGTTAGCGGTAGGTGAACAAGCCGACTTTATCACATACAAAACAGATAATTATCAGAACATTACCTACCTACAGGGAAGCTTGCAACCCGAACAGGTATGGAAAAATGGAACGAACATCTTTACAAAAGGAGAACGAGCATGACATTCCAAGAATTAATTTCACAAGGTATTCCCACCGTATTGCCACCTAAAGCGACATACGACAATACAATAAGCCATGCCCCAAAGCGAAAAGATATATTAACACCTACAGAGAAAAAGCTGGCGATACAAAACGCATTACGCTATTTTCCTGCAGCATGGCACCAGGAGCTTGCGACTGAATTTCTCGAAGAGTTACAGCGGTATGGACGCATCTATATGTATCGTTTCCGACCGACATATACCATGCACGCTCGTCCGATAACAGCCTATCCGGCCAAAAGTCAACAGGCGGCAGCCATTATGTTGATGATTCAAAACAATCTGGACCCTGCCGTTGCGCAGCATCCGCATGAGCTGATTACGTACGGCGGTAATGGTGCCGTGTTCCAAAACTGGGCACAATATCTTTTGACCATGCGTTATTTGTCCACGATGACGGATGAACAAACACTACACGTATATAGTGGGCATCCGATGGGCTTATTCCCATCCTCCAAGGATGCACCTCGTGTCGTCGTGACAAACGGCATGATGATTCCCAACTACTCGAAACCTGACGATTGGGAGCGTTTTAATGCATTAGGTGTAACCCAGTACGGCCAGATGACAGCGGGGTCTTATATGTATATTGGCCCGCAAGGTATCGTTCATGGAACAACCATTACCGTGATGAATGCTTTCCGTAAACAATTACCGGCAACCGAAAGTATCGAAGGAAAAGTGTTTGTCACATCAGGCCTGGGTGGCATGAGCGGCGCGCAGCCTAAGGCGGGGAATATCGCCGGATGTATCACCGTCTGTGCGGAAGTAAATCCCGATGCGGCACATAAACGTCATAGCCAAGGTTGGGTAGACGAACTATTTGAGGATCTTGATGCACTGACCATCCGGTTAAAGGAGGCTATGGCACGAAACGAAGTGGTTTCCATCGCTTATATTGGAAATATAGTAGATCTCTGGGAAGGCCTCTATGCTGCCGGCATACACGTTACGGTTGGTTCCGATCAAACCTCATTACATAACCCGTGGGCGGGTGGATACTATCCGGCAGGGATAACGTTTGATGCCGCGAATGAGATGATGGCTGCGCAGCCTGAACAATTTAAAGAAGCGGTACAGCAATCGTTGATCCGTCATGTCGAAGCGATCAATAAGCACGTGTCCCATGGAACGTACTTCTTTGACTACGGCAATGCCTTCTTATTGGAAAGCAGCCGGGCTGGAGCAGATGTTATGGCTGCCGATGGCATAAATTTCCGCTATCCTTCTTATGTACAAGATATCTTAGGCCCTATGTGCTTTGACTACGGTTTTGGTCCATTCCGATGGGTATGTACATCGGCCGATGCAACTGACCTCCAGAAGTCAGACCGTATTGCGCAAACCATTTTGGAACAATTACAGGAAACTGCTTATCCGGAGATCAAACAACAACTTCAGGATAATATCCAGTGGATCCGTCAAGCGGAAGCAAATAGATTAGTCGTTGGCTCGCAAGCACGTATTCTCTATGCCGATGCAATCGGAAGGATACAGATTGCCAAAGCATTTAATGCCGCCATTCGATCGGGAGAAATTACAGCACCCATTGTGCTGGGGCGGGATCACCACGATGTGAGCGGCACAGATTCACCGTACCGTGAGACCAGCAATATCTATGACGGAAGTAAGTTTACCGCAGATATGGCCATCCACAATGTAATTGGCGATAGCTTCCGTGGTGCGACCTGGGTTTCGATACATAACGGTGGCGGTGTTGGGTGGGGCGAAGTCATTAACGGTGGATTTGGATTGGTGCTTGACGGTAGCGAAGCAGTAGACCGCAAATTGGAAAACATGCTGTTTTATGATGTCAATAATGGTATTGCACGCCGTGCTTGGGCAAGAAATAAGGAAGCCCGTCAAGCGATCGAAGTAGAACTAAAACGTAGTGGCAATCTACAGGTCACTTTAGCGGAAGAAGTAGATCCAGTGGTACTACAAGCTATTTCTGAAAAGTTATGATTAAGCAAGCAACCACCCTATATTATCAAGCACCGACGCCCCGGGAATGGGGCGGAAGAAACGATGGTTCCGAAGCGCAGCATCGTCGTTGGCATCAGCAGATACAGCTTGTCGATCTAAAGCAGACGACAAGTTTTGACGGTGCTTTTGTCGTCTTGGGCTTTGCCTGTGAAGAAGGCGTTGCGCGGAATTCGGGTCGTGTAGGTGCTGCACAAGGTCCAGCGGCACTGCGTAAAGCTTTGTTAAACCTACCGATCTTCGATGCGAAACATACCCATCTATACGATGCCGGAGATATTATATGTACCGATCAAAACTTAGAGGCCGCACAGGAGGCCTTAGGCGATGCTGTACAGCAAATACGCCATCACGGTGGCTTTCCGATTCTTCTAGGCGGTGGCCATGAGATTACCTATGGTCATTATCTAGGCCTCCGATCTGCAGTCGACAAGCAATTGGGAATCATCAATTTGGATGCACACTTCGATTGTCGCCAGCCGAAACCCGCCGCAACCTCGGGAACTGGATTTTATCAGATTGCGGAAGACGAGAAAAAGCGCGGAAATAAGCTTCATTATTTACCGATAGGGATTCAAAAAATCAGTAATACGAAAGCCTTATTCGATGAGATGCACAAACAAGGTATCGCGTGGATTGAAGCGGAAGACTTTCATTTGGGAAATAAGGACCGTATACTGGAATCAATAGATGCGTTTCTGGCGCAAGTGGATCAGCTTTATCTCACCATTGATCTCGATGTTTTTGCGGCACCTTACGCGCCAGGGGTTAGCGCCGCCGCCTTTTGTGGCATTGTGCCAGATCCTTTCTTCTGGCTGGTGTTACGCAGGATTTTGCAATCGCCAAAACTCATCAGCATCGATATTGCCGAGCTGAATCCGCATTTCGATATCGATATGCGTACGGCTAAACTAGGAGCTAATTTAATCTTTGAATTATTGCAACATTGTAAAGAAAAAACATTGTAAACGAAAAAGGTCGGTTTGCCTAGGCAAACCGACCTTTTTCGTTTACATCTCTCTGGGATGAGCGTCTCTTTCTAGCTGGCGCGAGCTTTTAGCTCGTGTCCCTACTCAATATTAAGTTTTAAGTCTGAGCTGAAAGCCTGCCTGCGGTAGGCAGGCTCGAACTAGCTTACTACTTCGCTGGGATAATCGTAATCTTCCTAAACTCGATGCCTGTATGGTCTCCCTGTAAGTAGATTGGCCCTGGTTCGCCTTCTTTGCTATCCAATGCACCACCTGTAATACCAGGAATCTCTTGGTTACTGATAATCGTTTTACCATTTGCGACAATGGTTACCAAACGACCACGAAGGGTAATCTCGTATTTATTCCATGTATTTGGTCCTAGTGCAACCATTTCATTAGGTGCTAAGAATCCATAAACACCACCGAAATACAAAGCTCCCGGATGTCTATCTTTTGGTGAATCTTCAATTTGCACTTCGTAACGCCCTCTTAAGTAGATCCCCGAGTTACCTTCCGTACCATAACGGAACTCTGCAATCAGTTTGAAATCTTCGAATTTCTGATCACTGATCAAGTTTGCTCCCGCTTTCTCATTCGTTAGGATACCATCTTTTACACTCCACTTATTATCTTCCGAAGATGGTTTCCATCCGGTTAAATCTTTACCATTAAACAACTCAATCGGCTCACCCCACTGGGCTTCACCCGTACGTGTTAAGTAAGGTGCTTTAACACCTGTAAAAGTAAATTTATTACCTTTATTACTCGTAATCGTTCCTTTCAATTCACCCCCTACCAGTTCACCTTCAATCGTAAAAACGCCATCTCCCCCTTCCCACTGTGGTGGAATTTCAAAAGAAAACTTACCCGCATTCAGCTTAATATGTGAAACCGGGCGGCTACTTCCTGCATCAGCTACAAACGCCCCCACTAAGGTATTGAAACCAGACAGTTTCACTTCTAGCCAAGAAGGTACTTCTTTTCCTTCTTTACTTACAGTCAAGTCCCAACGACCAATAAGATCTTTCGACTCTTCTGGAATGGTTTGTGTCGCTGCATTATGAATCTCCTCTTTTTCTTTTTTGTCCGTCTGTGTATTGTTACATGACACTACACTTGTTGCCAGTAAGCACATCAAGGTGCTGTAACCTACAATTTTTTTAAACATTTTTCTATACGGTTAGGGTTTACAAAGTACTAAACTACAAAATATAATTTTTAATTCAATTTCATGGAGAATCCACAATCTTTCTTTATTTTGTTGCGAGAGAATACATCGCTATGAAATACCGTCAAATAAACAATAACTCCATTAATCAGGTCATGTTGATTGTCATCATTATCTTGATTTGTTTTTTGGTTTTTAAAAATCTATTTTATTATCTACCAGGCTTTTTAGGTGCGGTAACTTTATATATTCTATTTCGAAAATCGTACTATACATTAACGGTAAAGAAAGGCTGGAGGAAAACTTTGACCAGTTTACTCTTTATTCTTTTGTCCATTATCTTTATTGTGTTACCGTTATGGGCACTGATCGATTACATGGTTCCGCAGATTAATGAATTTTTAGGAAACAGAGATGAGATCATGGATAAGTTTAACACCCTAAAGGTCTACATGTCCGACAAACCATTTTTAAAGGATATCGATATGTCAGATGCTGCTTTGTTTTCCTTCCTGCAGAACCTCACGAAGTACGTCCCTAATATTCTGAATTCCGTCATGGAGGTGGTTGTTAATATTATCGTTACTTTTTTTGTGTTGTTCTTTATGCAGGTTCATTCCCGAAGAATGGAGGCTACACTGTATCGCGCTATTCCTTTCAGCCGTACAAGTAAACGCGAAATATGGGATGAGGTAAACCTAATGGTTCGTTCTAATGCCATCGGTATTCCGATCCTTGGCTTTATACAAGGTGTTGTGGCGATGGTTGGCTACTGGATATTCGGTATCGATAACTATGTGCTCCTCGGTTTATTAACAGGTATTTCCTCGATTGTCCCTATCCTGGGCACGATGACGATTTACATTCCTGTTTGTATCATGACATTGGCAACAGGGAATACCTATAATGCAATAGGACTGACACTATACTGCTTTTTCTTAGTGGGTGGTGTAGATAACGTACTTCGCTTTACCATCTTAAAAACAATTGGGAATGTACCACCAATGATCACTGTTTTTGGGGTATTATTAGGGCTGAATATGTTTGGTATGTTGGGCTTGATTTTCGGTCCACTGATCCTATCTTCTATCGGAGTATTGATCAAGGTCTACAGCAATGAATATGGAAAGGGGATCGTGCGGAATGCTTTGGAAAACCCAAAAGATATTCCAGGTGAAAATGACCCGGAGGAATAGGGACTATCTTAGAAGCAAAGAGGTATGACCAGCTTAGAGCGGGTTATCGAAGGTGTAAAATAAAATAGCCCTTCGACAGACTCAGGGTGACATGATTGCTGTCACCTTCAGCCTGTCGAAGGGCTGCTTGTTAAAAAGCATTCTTCGCTAGCGCGAGTCTGCCTGCGGTAGGCAGGTTTTCAATTCGTGCTTTTACAATATGCGACACGAGCTACAAGCTCGCGCCAGCGACCGATTCTAATACACTTCCTCAGAAATTTAGTTACTTCGCTAAATACCCACCATCTACCGGGTAATAAGCACCTGTCGAGAAACTCGATTTATCCGATGCGAGCCATAAGGCCAGTTCCGCTACTTCATGCGGTTGACCTAAACGCTGCATGGCATGTTGAGAGGCTAAATACTGCTGTGTACTTTCATCTAGTGCGCCATCGATAAGTGGCGTGGCAATAAATCCGGGACCTATTGCATTGATACGCACACCACGGGTACCATATTCCCAAGCCGCACTCTTAGTAAGTCCAACGACACCATGCTTTGCTGCAACATAGGCAGACGAATTTGCAAAGCCAACAGCCCCCAAGATGGACGCCATATTAACAATGGAACCACCAACCTTTTCAATCTCTGGAATCTGGTAGTGCATCCCGTAAAAGACACCATTCAAATTAATATCGATCACTTTGTTCCAGGACTCGATTGGATAATCCCCTACCGTAGCGGAAGCTCCGCCAATACCGGCATTATTAACAGCGATATGTAAAGCGCCAAAATTCTCGATCGCGGCTTCAACTATTTTTTTATTATCTTCTGCAGAAGATGCATCCGCTTTCACAAACACGACATTGCCTTCACCGAAATTATTCATCAACTCGCGCCCCAACGTATCATTTAAATCAGCGACAACCACCTTAGCTCCTTCTTGAACGAAAAGTTCAACAATGGCGCGACCAATACCGGAAACTCCTCCGGTCACTATGGCTACTTTGTTTTCCAATTGTTTCATACTATTCTTTGTTTGGTTTTCAACAATTTACCAATAAAAGAGCAACAACAAAATTCAATGGAAAGGGATTAGATTGAAGATGATGATAGACTGACAAATGAGGAGCAAAATGGCACTAAACTAATAATTTTCAATCTGACGAAACGTCAAATTAATGCGAGGACCATGCGGCTTTGTCGTTGGAGGAAGGCGATGCAACCAGTAATCTTGCGTTTGATCCTTCATCACGAGTAAGGAACCATGGGCTAAGTTAAAATAAACCGTTTCCTTAGACTGTTTATGCTTAAAGCCGAATTTTCGTTCTGCACCAAGCGTAAGTGAAGCAATAGCGCCATGCTTCTTCAAATCTTTTTCGGCATCACTATGCCAGGCCATGCCCTCGGAACCATCATGATATAAATTACAAAGACAAGAATTGTAACGCTCTCCGGTTTCCTTTTCCACCACCGCTTTAATTTCCAAGAGTGTCTTATCCCACAACAAAGCTCGTTTCAAAATACCGGAGTAACTATATTCAAAAGGAACATCGCCATACCAGGCAACCTTACGTTTTGTATACAAATGCTTCCCGAAGATGACTGCTTCATCATTCTTCCAGGCAAGGTTTTCCAACAAAGTTTTAAAATACAGATCGGAGATCTCTTGTCTAAAAACAGGACCGTAATAATTTACGGTACCATCGTATGGTAGATAATTCTTTGTCAAGTCAGGAAGATCTTCAAATAATTTCATTACTCATCGCTTAATGTACTTCCCTCCCAACCTATAAGTGCGGTCTTGCGCGTAATTCCCCAGCGATACCCGCCTAATAATCCAGAGGTTTGAATAACGCGGTGACAAGGTATTAAAAAGGCTACCGGATTGCTTCCTATGGCATTCCCAACGGCTCTAGAGGACTTTTCTCGTCCGATTTCGGATGCTATCTCTTTATAGGTAGTTAGCTTACCTGCTGGAATCTTGAGCAAAGCTTCCCATACCTTTAATTGGAAGTCGGTTCCCCGTAGGTGCAACCGAACTGTGGGTAAGTCATTCCAATCGCGTCTAAAAAAAGTCAGCACATCTTGATGCATGTCGCGTTGTTCCGCAATCAGATTAGCTTGTGGATAAGCCTCAAATAAATCATGTACCCCTCCATCCCCTTCGGTATCAAATGCGACATAACAAATTCCTTTATCTGTAGATGCAATAAGCACTTCCCCAAAAAGGCTACTATATGTCGCATAATAGATTGTCAGGTTCTTCCCGCCATTTTTATACTCAGCAGGTGTCATTCCCTCAATCTGTATAAAGAGATCATGTAAACGGCTCGTACTCGATAGGCCTAACGCTAAGGATGTGTTAAACAGGCTGAGCTGCTGCTCCGCCAACATACGCTTGGCATACTGCAACCCGGTATACTGTAAAAATTTTTTAGGGCTAGTGCCTGCCCATTCTTGAAATATCCGCTGGAAATGGTCTGGACTAACATGTACATGTGCTGCAATATCTGCCAGAGATGGCTGCTCCTGATAGTGCGTTTGTACAAAATCAATGGCCGCAGCTATCCGTGTATAATTAATAACCTCTTGCGATTTTTCCATATACAAATATCACGCAATCTTCGGACTTAAAAAATCTGTTTCTTGCGAACTTCAGAGAGCGATGTTAAAATCCGAGCTAAGCCCGATACAACGCTAATATTTCGGCCACAACGAAATTGCTTCCTCCAACAAAAACAAGGTCTTGAGGTTCATATTGCTCCTTCGCAGCAGCCAACGCTTGGGGAACTTCCGCATACGCCAGACCTTTTAAACCATATCCTGCAGCCTTTTCTGCCAACTCATTTGCAGGCATCGCCCGTGGCATATCAGGGCTGCAAAAATAATACAACGCATCCTGTGGCAGCTGGGGTAGCATATGACTCAGATCCTTATCTCGCATCGCTCCAATAACAATATGTAAACGCTGATGTGGTGTCGCTTCAATATTTCGGACAACTTCCTTGATCCCGTCTTCATTGTGTCCCGTATCGCAGATAACCAAGGGGTCCTGCGATAAGATCTGCCACCGTCCTTGGAGCCCCGTAGATGTTTTAACCTGAGACAAGCCTGTCGCTATTTGTGTGTCATTAATTTTCCATCCCTGTTCCCGCAGCACGTCGACAACCGATAATACGCCTAAAATATTTTTCTGTTGATAACTCCCCGATAGATCCAACAACCAGTCCTGTTGTTGGCTGTCCTCCAGACGTAGAACGTTAACCTGCATTCCTGCCTCTACAAGTTTCGTTGATAGCACCTGCCGCCTATCTGTCGCAAAGCATAAAGGAGCTTCCATTGCTTGCGCTTTAGTAATAAAAACGTCGGCTATAGCTGGATCCTTTTCCGATACGACAACTGGAACCTGGGGCTTTATAATCCCTGCTTTTTCGCCTGCAATCTCAACCAAGGTATCACCCAACAAGTTCATGTGATCCATCCCGATATTGGTAATTAAACATACTTCAGGCGTAATAATATTGGTGCTATCTAGGCGTCCTCCCAGCCCGACTTCGATAATAGCGATATCAACCTCTTCTTTGGCAAAATGATCGAAAGCCATCGCCACTGTAACCTCAAAAAATGAAGGTTGCAGCTCCTCGATAAAGTCCTTGTGCGTAAGCACGAAATCAATGACCGAAGCCTCACTGATCATGGTGCCATTAATACGGATGCGCTCCCGGAAATCTAAGAGATGCGGCGAAGTATACAAACCCGTTTTATAGCCCGAACTAGCCAAAATCGAAGCCAACATATGTGAGGAGGATCCTTTGCCGTTGGTACCGGCGATATGAATGGTTTTGAACTGATTTTGTGGATTTCCTAATACTTCGCAAAACGCTAACGTATTACCCACATCTTTTTTAATAGCGGAAGCGCCATCGCGGGTAAACATTGGTAATCGAGCAAATAAGTACTCGATTACCGCTGCATATGTCTTCATGTTGTAAGAATTATCTTAGCTTGAAATTAAAAACAATCACACCAGTTTGAGAATCCGGTGCATTTGGAAGCTGATTTAACCGCGCTCCCATAACGGCACGCTCGCATTTTTCAAGTAACGCACGACTCGAAATCGTGGTTCCTTTTACCCCGGCGCGAGCACGGGTTACTACCCCACTACGATTTACGCTAAACTCAACCGCTACGCGGCCTGCCTGTTGTCCATCATCTTGGATATTAGGACGTACTTCAAAACGTCTGTTCGCAATAGTCAACATCATATTACCATCACCAGACCCACCTTCGCCATAATTACTGGCTAAAGGATCGCCCAACTTACTGCCCTGATTTCCGGGTGTTGTGCCCGTACCATCTCCAGTCCCGACAGCATTATTCTTTTTCCCTTTATATAAGGCGTTTGGGTTCACTGCTGGCGTTGCATTTTTCTTCTCTACGGTAGATACATCCGCATTTGCTTTCACCGGTTTTTCATTCTTTGGAACAGCTGGCGCATCATCCATATCTTGTGTCGCAACCACTTTATCGGCTACTTGCTTCGACGGCGTCGGCACAGGTGTTGTCTCTGGGTCTATTTTATCCGGTTTTACATTATTGGCATTCTCATCCATCGAAGGCTCATCCACACTCATATAATCATCGCCCATACCCTCATCAGCAGTACCGTAATTTACAATAATACCCCCCATCCCATAGCGAGGGATTTCTTGACCACCAAATACAACAAAAAAACCAATCAGAACCAATACGCCCATCACCAAGGCAGAAAGCCCTAATGCTTTAGGTAAATTGTTCTCTTCTCGGGATTGGTAATACATATTCTTTATTCTATACTAAAATGCTTTCTATTTTGACATCGCATCTGATTAATCGTTTAATCCGACGTGTCTTTCTTACTTATCTTTTTTCGGTTCTGTCGCCAATACTAACTTCACCTTATTTCTATTTGCGACATCCATTACAGCAATCACATTTTGAATAGGCACCGAACTATCTGCGTATAGCATGATGGTCAAATCCTCTCCTTCGCCAGCCTGCGCTTGGATAAGAGGTTCCAACTGCTCCAATGGCACCGTTTGTTTATCCACATGATAGGCTAGATCTGCAGATATAGATACCGTCATTGTTTTTTTTGCAACCGACTGTTCACCTGCACTAGACTTCGGCAATAAGAGCTTCACCACTTGCGGGTTGGAAACTGCAGAGGCCAACAGGAAGAACAACATCAAGAAAAACATGATATCATTCAGCGCCGCAGTATGTACCTCGGCTGTCGGTTTATTTCTTCTATTTCTTAAATTCATTATCCGCTAAATCAAAAATCCAAACTATGCGCCAGGCTCGTCTAATAGATCGATAAACTCCACCGCGTCTGTTTCCATACGTAAGATAAGGCGCTCTACCATCATGTTTAAGATATGATATCCAACATAGGCCAAGATACCTACCGTCAGTCCACTTGCCGAAGCAATCATCTTCACATACAATCCACCAGAAACTGAACCAATATCGATACCACCAGCGACCTCTACATCGCGGAAGATCTGGATTACCCCAAAAATCGTTCCCACGAAACCAAGCATCGGAGCGATCCCCGCAATAATACCTAGGATATTGATGTTCTTCTCCAGTTTAGAAACCTCTAATTTACCGACGTTCTCAATAGCTCCCTCAATATCTTTGATCGGACGACCAACACGAGAAAGACCTTTTTGAAGCATACGCGATAACGCTGAATTACTAGAGCGACAAACGGCAATCGCCGCATCTAAACGACCGGACATTACATTGCTTTTAATCTGTGACATCAATCCGGAATCCGAACGTGAAGCTTTTCGAATGGTAATATACCGCTCAAAGAAAATAACTAGTCCTAAAAATAAAAGGAAAATAATGGGGATCATAATCCATCCACCTTTCATCAACAATTGAATCAAGTTCAAATTTTCTTCCGTTGTTGCTAATTGTACAGCTTGCTGTTGAACGGAGTTTAAAGAATCTACCGTTAGGTTGTCTTGCATCAATGACATAGTCGTTATTCGTATTTAATGTTGTTATTTTCCTATTTTATCTGGCCAAGCGTCTTTAATGATATGTTTTTGAACATACACCAAGGCAGAATCTGCTTGTGCTTTAGTTTCATAGCTATCCCAAATGACCTTCTTTTTATTTTTGGCCAAGTTGCTTGGCACCACATGTACTTTTGGATATCCGGCTTTATTGTAGGACTCAGCCTGTTCATAAGCTTGTGCTAATGTACGGTGTGTACCGATGACGATCTGCCACTCGTGGTTTGCTTTCCGGTTCTCTTGTACAACTTCCTTTTCAAGCGCTACAACAACAGTATCTGTTACCGTACTATCGGCCTGTATCGCCGACAACGAGTCAGGTACAAGGTGCAAAGCCGCCGAATCTACGGTATCCTTTATAACCGGAATCGTATCAACAACCTCCAGTTCCTTTGGCGCAAATGTATTTTTATTCGCTAGGTATAATGCTGCCATAATACCTAAAGCTACCACCACCAAAACAATGTACCAAATGCTATTGTTTGATTTTCTTGGCTCTTCTTCTACTATTTCTTCCAGAGGTTTAATTTCTTCCTCTGCAATCTGCTCTTCCACTCCCTCTCTTGTTTCTATTTCAGGGCTCTCATTCTGCCCTTCAGGCGCAATAGTAGTTGCCGTTACCTCCGGCTCTGTACCCGCGTACGATTCTACTTCCGCCGGCTCTTCTGCGACAGCTGGATTATCCTCCGCAGGAGGAACTTCCGTGTTTTCACGAATTTTCTCTATGTTTCCTTGTTGAGGCAATGCCGATACTGCTTCTAAATGGAAGCCCGACAGGTCGAGCGGCTTAAACACATAACCATCGCCATAACTAACAAGGTATCCGAGATCATCCAGTTTCACTTGCCCTTCTTCATTAATATGACGCTGAATCTGCGTAACCGCCTGGGAAACTAGGTGTTCAGCAGTCGATCTATCCAGTTCTGAAAGCTGTTGGATATACTGTATAAAATCATAACCATCCGTAGCCCCTCGATCAAAGTCAATGTAGCTAATGGGTGGTAAATAGACATGGCGCTGCTCATCGTATACGGCTGCCGTACGGTTACGCCTAAACGTGCCCAAGCCATCTACATAGACTGCTGCCTGTCTCTTTAATAGATTATAAACATTCTTTCCTAAGTTCATTCAATCGTCTTAATGTGCAAACTTAGATAAAATTGCTCTTGTCTGCAATTATTATCGTGTCGCATGTTAAAGCAATGCTATCGACTTCTCGTTCTCCTTAGAACGAGAAGTTTAAACCACCTAAAAGATTAAATCCTAATTTTGGATAATATATATAGGTCTGGTACTCTTTATTGAAGATATTATTAGCTTTCACAAACAATCCCAATTGTTTTGTTGCTTTGTATTCCGCGCCCGCACTTAGGTCAAAAAATGATGGTACGTCGCGCGTATAATATGGCGTCACCACCGTAATAGGCGTTGTACTGGCGTCGTAATCATACACCTTTGCTTTAGAAATACCGTGGAACAGTGCTTCCGCATCGATATACAATTTCTCCGAAATGTTGAAACGTGCATTCGCCGCCAATCTCATTTTCGGCGTATGCCAACCTTCTTCCTCCTGTGCAGTGGTGTAATTATCGATATTCAAACGACCACCAAGATTCACCAATTCCGATAAACGGATATTGATTTCTCCTTCTAATCCAATATGTTTAGTTTCTTTATCACCATTACCATCGTATACAAGATCAAACTGATATGGGTTATTCATACTGTTGACAAACAACGGCATACCTTCCAGTTTACGGTAAATTGCTTTTACTTTATATCCAAAAGTAGCGCCTGCATTTCCCTTGATACCACCGAAGAAGTTCAAACGTTCCACCATATTCTGAATACCAAGATCAGGTCCTAAGAAAGGGTTCTGACGCGCAAACTCTCTGTAAGATGCTTTCTTCACGGAACCATTCACTCCCCCGAAAATATGGAAATATTCCGGTGCCAGAGCAAAATCAATTTCGGCTGCTGGGAAAATATTAAAACTGCTACTATCGCCAAATTCAGGAATCAAATTAGCGCCTAATGTAATCGCATAGTTATCTCCTTTAAAACGGATATACGGATTGATTATAGCTAGGGAGTTTTTCGTTGTCCCTTTGTTTGTTCCATCAACAGAATTCACATCAACACTTAAGTTCGCCCCCACATTAAATGCACGCATTTGCTTATTCAAGTATCCCGAAAGGGCAAACGATGTTTCCTTTGCCTTGTATTTATCGGAGAATGTATATGCATCCACTTTTGCGGAGTAACTTAATGCCTCATCATTATTAGCGTCGTAGTTACTGGTTAATTCACCCGTAAAATAAATATCATTAAAAGTCTGCTTCTCACGCGAAGGGTTTAAGGATGTTACTTTATCAGTCGCTAACGGAATACCATAAAAGTTCGTTGCATAGCGGTTATATCCAATCACCCCATCAATGGTAAATTGAGGTAATATGCGACGACCGAATACGCCAACCTCTTGTCTTGAAAATTTCTGATCTTCCAGACTTCCTTTTTGGCTTAAGTGCTTTACAAAACCACCAACACGCATATCTTCATACGCATCATACGAGAAGTATCCTTCACCTAAAATTGTACTTAGATTCCCCATGCCGAACTTCACATAGTTACTCGTTTGGTCACGAAGCGCCGAAAATGGCGTCTCTTGCACATCAAGCTCCTTTAATCCGGTGTTAATATCTAATTTTTTATCAGGCACATTACCATAGCTTAGCTTTGGCATGTAACTGCGTTTATTCGTCATATCGGGACTACGGCGAATTTTTACCGCATCAGCAAGAATAGGCTTGTAATCACGAACGACATCAAAAGAATCAATAGTGACCGGTCTCTCCGGCGTTACCTGCGCACTCGCACTGTAGCCTAAACCAAGTAACAAAGCCACCGTGCCGTAATTCTTAAATACTGTTTTATGCAATTTCATCTTTCTTCCTATTCTTGTTACTTAAGTTTCTCTAATCGTGACTTCGCTTCCTTCAATACGTCGTCCGTCTTATTGTCATAATTCTCGATCACACTTTCCAGTGTTGATTTTGCCTGGAACTTATCTCCTTTAGCTGCATAGGCATCCGCCATTAAGATAAAGCCTTTCGCTACCCAATAATCGTATGAAGAGAACGTATTGGAAATATCAAAAGCCGACTCAATCGCTTTATCATATTGCTTTGCTTTAAGCTGCTGCTCACCTACGCGATAACGTGCCTCGGCACCGATAATCGTCTTACTCTTCAGCGCAGCAAGGTTAAATTCTTTCAACGCATCTGCCGCTTTATTGGTTGCGGCATAAGCTTTACCGGAATACAAATGCGCTAACGCAATATCTTCCTCCGACGATTTTTCGTACTCACGAACCAGTTTAGCATAGTTCTGTGTTTCTACAAAATCGCCAATATTAAAGTAGCTCATCAATAAATTATTGATCGCAAAACCATAATTGGATTTATACTCCGATGTTAATTCTAATTTCTTCAACACCTGAACAGCCTCATTGTAGGCTTTCTTATTTAAGTGCAACTTGGCAACACTAAGCAATGTCTGCTCTGTATAGGCACTTGTCCAGTCGTTCATAATGATATTGAAATCATGCAAAGCCTCCGTATCACGTCCTAGTTTCGCATAACTCTCGCCCCGGATAAAACGAGCATGTTTCTCATTAATCGGTTTAGGGAATTTATCAAAATATGCATTTACGGCTTCTACAGCACCTTGGTAACTACCACGGTCAAATAAAGTCTTAGCAATACTAAACGTGTGTCCGTCTTGCTGTGCTGTACTCAAATCGCCAATATTTGTTCCGGTAGCATAACGGATGTACCCCGTAGCATCACCTTTGTCCAAATAAATATTCTCGATTGAGCGCATCGCCTGCTTCGCCTCATCGGTGGTTGCATACTGATCAACAACACGCTGAAAAGTTTTCAATGCAGCATCGTTATCATCTTTGTTGTATTGCACCAATCCAATTGTCACCAATGCGCGGGGCACGTAGCTACTGCGTGGATACTGCTCTACCATTTTCTGTAAACCGGAGATAGCACCATCATGGTTACCCATCAAGAAATAGGTATATGGAATTTCAAAAGCAACATCATCGGCATAATTTGACTTCGGAAACGCCCGAATAACAGACTGTAAGGTCGCTATTTTACCGGTATTATCGCCCTGTAGCCCTTGTATTATACCTCGTTGGAACAACGCATAATCCTGACTTGGCGCTTTCGCATTAATCAAACGGTTATATTGCTCCAAAGCTTTACCATAATTCTTCATCCCGAAATAAGAGTCAGCTAAACGTGCCACAGCATCATTACGGGTGTTGATCTCAATACCGTCTTTGCCGCCAGTGGCTAAGAAACGTTCGAAATAGTTTGCCGCTGTATTATAACGATCATTTCGGAAGGCAGCATAGGCTAAGGCATAGTTCGCATAGCTATAAACATCCGTGTTACGCGCTGCTGGCAACTGCAAGAAACGGTTAAAGTTTGTTACAGCCTCCCCATACTTACGTACTTCATACATCGCTTCTGCTTTCCAGTATGTAGATAATGCGTAAATCTCTTCATCATTACGGTTCGCTTCGGAACGCATAAACATAGAGATAGCATTCTCAAAAGCACGTTCATTATAAAACTCTAAGCCACGGTAATAGGTTACCTTTTGATACGCGGTATTCGCTGCTTTACCACGGGTACCAATGCTTTCTAAAATATCAACGGCTGCGCGGTAATTCTTCGTACTCAACAATACCTCCGCCAACAATGTCTTCGCCTCTTCTTGCTTCTTAGAACGTGGGTACGTATCTAAATATTCTTGCGTGGCTTCCAAAGCTACCTGGTGAAACTCGAGTTCATACGATAACTTCGCATAGTTGAACAAACCTTCTTCTTTCAGATCTGCATCAAAATCCAATTTTGAAGCTCTGAAAAAGGCATTACGCGCACTTTGTTTATTTCCTGTTTTCAAAAATGAATCGCCTAATGTGATCATCGCACTTTGGAAGTAAGCATCCGGTTCAGACAATTTTTCAAGCTCTTTAATTGCTTTTTCGTAGTCTCCTAACTTATAGGCAATGTAACCGATCTGGTAGCTATCTTGATTGTTTTGTGTTTTACCTTGATCTTGCGCCTGGAATTTATCGTAGTATTCTTTCGACTTCTGTAGATCACCCTTGATAAAATAGGTCGCCCCTACAATACGGAATATTTCGGTTTCATGCTCTTGCTTCGTACGGCTCAATACCGGCAACGCATAGCTCAATACATCATCATAGCGTTTATCCAGGAAATAAAGTGCCGTAATATAATAGGGATAACTATTTTCGTAAACTTTGGAACCATTCAGGCGTTCAAACTCGTTGAGAGCCGTCTTATATTCGGCATCCAGGTAACAAAGGTAAGCGTAGTAATAAATGGAAGCTTCCTGATATTGCCCACGATCATCTTTTAATCGTTCGAACAGTGGTTTTGCAGCCTTATAATCATTCGTCATAAACTGTGCATAAGCCAACTTAAAACGATACTCTGTATTCTCCGCTCCTGCTAAATTTTTACTGTCAATTTTTTGGAACCATTCGATCGCTTTCCCGTAATCTTTCTTCGCGTAATAAGACTTTCCAATTTGGAAGTAAGCCGCTTTTGAATTGGCACTTGCCGGATAATCTTTAATGTATTTTAAAAACCGGGATTCCGCATTAGAATCCCCCAACTCCAGCGCACAGATAGCTTGATAATAACGCACATTTTCCTTAATCAGGGTGAGTTCCTCTGTCTCATCCAACTGTAAGCTGGACTTCGTACGGATCTCTTCTACCCGATCGAACTGCTTCGCCGCCGAACTATATTTGCCACGCTCAAACAACTCCATTCCTGACTTGTAGGCATTGTTTACCTGTTGCCACGCGGTTTGCTGCGCAAAAGACGCAGATCCCATCAAGCTCAACGCAACACCTACACCATAAACTTTTTTATACATGCTATATGTTAAGTAAAAAGTGAAAATTCAATATACCTTCAACGTACTAAATTAAAACTATTGTTTCAAGTTTTCCTCAAAAGTTCTTAACATCTGTTAATAAACACATGTATAACGGCTTTTTTACAAAAAAAACATACAGCCCCCTATATTTCATGCTTTATTTTACACTTTTTAACAACCCGTCTTACACCAACTTTCCCAGAGAAGAAATAGACGGTATCCCACTTAACTTTAGACGCAAGATTTAGCTAGGCTAAGCCCTTCGGGGCTTATGGCTCTACTAACGACCATCTACGCTCTACTATCAACTAAACTACAGCTGATCCCGGGCATAGCGAAGCGGACTAATTCCTGTTTTCTTTTTAAAAAAACGACTAAATTCTTCTACATTTTTATAGTAAAGAAGACTACTTACTTCAGACACATTATATCGCCCCGCTTTTAACAAATGCATTGCCTCCAAAAGGCGAATATCATCGATGTGTTCTTTTGCTTTTCGTCCAGTCGCCTCATACAACATTTTACTCAGTTGCGCCGATGTCGTATTCAACAAACCCGCATAGAAAGAAACCTTTCGCTCACTGTAATAATAACGCGTCAAGAGGTCCTGGAAATCGGCGAGTTTCTTTTCTTTCCCGACCGGGTTTAAATCATTATTAACTTCATTAACACGATGCAGTAGCAACTCTTCCAATCGATACAAAAGCACAATAATCTTACTTCGAACAATATCCCGTGCAAACAAGTGCGTTGTATCTCGCATAGCACCCTCCAGCCGATGTAGCCGTGCCGTAAAAAGTAGCAGCTCTGCTTCTGAAAGCTCCATTAATATAATACCAGTATTACGAAGCAATTGAAAACGTTCCAAAAAATAAATATTATTCAGCGTCTCGGTTAGGAAATTCTTCTGGAACATCAGCAGGATACACCGATAATCAGGAGATACCTCCAATACTTCCAGGGTATTAAACGGACTAAATGTCGCAAAATTCCCTGTCTTATACCGCACCCTCTCCCCTGAAACGGTCATCTCCACACTGCCCGAAATACATAAGGCCATCTGGTACCCGCTAAGTCGCAAAGGTGCGCGTAAAATATTCATTGCATGAACCATCGTGATGGAATAGTCATTGTTCTTAAAAGCTGTCATCCTGTATCCTTTAGTAATAAACATCACACATCTTACAAAATAGTCAAAAAATAGAACAATTCAGTCAAAAATACACCATATCAAGAAGTTAACTTTGTATAAAACCTTATAAATATCTTTCATAACAGGCATATATCAGAATAAAAGAAGGATATAACGTCGCAAAAAAACATCAGTAACGCCATCAAGCGACACCCAACACAACGACAAAAAGAAGCGATCTATCCGCCTAAAATAATAGAGCCACAAGCTTCACAGCAAGTAGCTTCACATGGTTTCAGTAAACAAACACCAACCATCATGATAAACGAATGGACAACACACGAAGTGACGAACCAATTTTCGGAGCTTCACAACTATAACTTATTTACCACAGACGCTGTTTTATCCGAATACTTTGGCGATCGACGGGCACAATGGGCCATCGATAAATTAACGCAAACAGGTGCAGATATTGGCGCTGAATATGCCTATAGTCAAGCACAATTGGCCAATCAGCACCTTCCTACACTAGAAGCTTTTGACCGTCTGGGAAACAGAAAGGATTATGTCGCATTCCATCCGTCGTGGCACTGGTTTATGCGTTATGCCAAGGGCAATGGCATGATCTCAATCCCATATGAGTATGAACAACCACACCGCTGGGCTTACTTCGCTGCCAGTTTTATGCTGATGGGACAAATTGAAGCTGGCTCTATGTGCCCCACAACAATGACACAAGGAGCTATCCCTTTAATCCAACGCGAGCCTATCTTATGGGACATGCTTAAGGATAAACTCTTGAGTCATGACTACGATGAACGAGATCTCCCCCTTACCGAAAAACGATCCATCTGGATCGGCATGGGTATGACCGAAAAACAAGGTGGGTCAGATGTTCGAAGCAATAGTACGATTGCAACGCCCATTGACCAACACGGACGTGGTCAGGCCTACCTCTTACGTGGTCATAAATGGTTCTTTTCTGCCCCAATGTGCGATGCACACCTTGTCGTAGCCAAAATAAGGGACTCAGATGATTTAGCTTGCTTTTTTGTTCCACGTTGGAAGTTCGACGGAACTAAAAATGCCACGCACATCCAGCGCCTTAAGGATAAAGTGGGTAATCGCAGTAACTCCAGTAGCGAAGTAGAGTTTCTAGACGCATGGGGCATCCTTATTGGTGAGGAAGGACGGGGAATCCGCACCATTATTGAAATGGCAAATTATACACGATTAGCCTGTGTTATCGGCGCAGCCGGACTTATGCGACAAGCAACTGTCCAAGCTATTGCATATACCCGAAAACGACGCGCCTTTGGTAAAAAACTATATGAACAACCGCTTATGCGTAATGTCTTGGTGGACTTTGCTCTCGAGACAGAGGCCGCACAGCATCTAGCCTTAAAGCTAGCGGAGGCCTATGAAGCCGCTGAAACGGATGAATCCGCTAGAGCGTGGAAAAGAATCGTTACGCCTGCCGCTAAATATTGGTGTTGCAAACGATCGGAAAGCCTATCGGCTGAAGCGATGGAAGTCTTCGGTGGAAATGGCTATGTCGAAGATGGTATTATGGCGCGACTCTTCCGGGAAGCTCCGGTCAACTCCATCTGGGAAGGTTCAGGTAACGTCATGTGCTTAGACGTATTACGTGCCATGGATCGGGAGCCCGCACTGGTGCAAACATTATTGACAGAGCTGCAAAAAATGGCTGCCGGAAATGCCGCAATCCAACAGCTTTTGCTGGAAGTGATTGGCATTATGAAAGACAAAGAAAACATAGAGGCCCATGCCCGTTTACTTACCGAAAAGCTGATGTTGGTTATCCAAGCGAGCATAATGAAGGATGTGGCTCCCGACTATATGAGCCATGCTTTTATCACACTCCGTATTGAACAAGCACCGGCCGTCAACTATGGTGCTTTTACCACAACTGCACTGGACCACCACAAGATATTGGAACGTACCTTCACGTCGGAGGCTGTTCATCTTGACGGAAAAATAATCAATAAATAACCCTTTTAAAAACCGACAATAATGAACTTACTTGACATTTTTGATTCCAACGTCCGCAAATATGGAAACAAAGACTTCCTCCGTTACAACAACCAAAGTGAGTCGTATACTGAAGTGTATGAAAAATCACTCCAAGTAGCCTCCTTTTTGCACAAAAATGGAATTAAACCCGATGATAAAGTCGCCTTATTCTGTTATAACACCCCGTCTTTCATCTGGTTTTTATTTGGTGCCTGGCGCTTGGGGGCCACCGTTGTTCCCATAAACCACAAGTTAAAATCTGCAGAACTAGATTATATTCTTCGCGATTCAGACACCAAGCTCCTACTCTTTGATGCAGCTTTAGTCGATATCGTTCAAGAAGTGACCTTTTCTATTCCCATGGTATCCACCCAAGGAAAAGTGAGCGACTTCTTTGAAATCGACACCACGCTAAAGGATTATATGCCCCTACCCCTCTCCGACAGTTTTCCACTGACGCACGACTCCCCGGCACAGATACTCTATACGTCAGGAACGACAGGAGCTCCCAAAGGTTGCGTCATGCCGCATTTCAGTGTATATATGGCTGCTCAGGTTGCCGCCACAACACTGGGATTGTCTCGGGATGAACGCCTCTTACTAGCGATGCCTATCTGGCATTCTTCCCCACTAAACAATTGGTTTGGCGCGACCTTATACCTGGGAGGAACAGTTGTTTTGCTGCGGGAATACAGTCCATTACAGATGTTAGAAACCATTGAACGAGAAAAAATAACACTTTATTTTGGAGCTCCTATTTCATATATCCTTCCCTTACGGACGGTACCCAATTTCGGGAACTACGATTTGAGCAGTGTACGACGCTGGGCTTACGGTGGTGGCCCAATCAGTGAGGATATAAGTCGAAAAATAAGCTTAGCCTACCGCAGCAACAATTTTTATCAGGTATTTGGAATGACGGAAACCGGCCCCACGGGAATTGTCCTTTACCCGGAAGAGCAGCTTCACAAAGCCGGTTCCATTGGTAAATATGCACTTCCATCTGTAAGTATAAAAGTGGTCGACGAACAAGGAAATGAAGTTCCTAACGGAAGTATCGGTGAAATATGGATCAAAGCCTTCAGTTGCATGGCTGGTTATTATAAGAATCCACAAGCTTCTCAAGATGCTTTCACCGACGATGGTTGGTATATTACAGGTGATATCGCCCGCAAAGACAAAGACGGCTACCTCTATATAGTGGATCGAAAAAAAGATATTATCAATACCGGTGGTGAAAATGTCTATTCCAAACAAGTCGAAGATGCGTTATTGCTTCATCCCGATATCGTCGATGCTGCCGTCATTGGCACACCCCATCACGAATGGGGTGAAACGGTAACTGCAATACTGGTAACCAATAAAATAGACCCGATATCCCCCGACAAAATAGCAACGTTTTTAGGGAAACATCTTCCTACTTATCGGATACCGAAGATCTACCACTTTACCGATGCCCTCCCACGTACACCTTCGGGAAAGGTTCAAAAATTCGTAATTAAAGAGCAGTTCATTGCAAAGATGTTTACCAATGGAAGTATGCCAAAAACAGATGTCGGTACACGCTAATTTTTCAATCATTAATGCAAACAATAATGGAAGCATATATATTCGACGCAGTACGCACGGTACGCGGAAAAGGAAATCGCAAAGGTGCATTGATAAGCGTACCTCCCGTACAATTGGGGGCACAGCTCATGAAGCACCTAAGAGATAAACATCAACTCGACACGGAGCAGGTCGAAGAACTTATTATGGGTTGCGTCACTCAGGTGGCTGATCAGGGCGCAAATATCGCCAAAAGCATAGCGCAGGTTTCTACATATGGCGACCACTTAAGCGCCTATACAGTAAATAGATTTTGTGGATCCGGATTGGAGGCCATCAACCAAGCTGCGGCCTACGTTAAGGCGGGGTTTAAGGAGCTGGTATTTGCTGGTGGTGTGGAAAGCATGTCACGCGTTCCTATCGGAAGCGACGGAGGCGCCATGTCCGCTGACCCACGCGTGGCACTTCCGGCTTATTTCGTCCCACAAGGAATATCAGCCGATCTTATCGCGACCAAGTTTGGTTACACGCGAGGAGATCTCGATTTATTTGCAGTTGCCTCCCAAGAGCGAGCGCTCCATGCAGAAAAGAACGGCTACTTCACAAATTCAAGGATTCCCGTCACGGATATAAATGGCTTACCCTTACTGGAACATGATGAAAATATCCGCACCACCTCAATGGATTCATTAAAGGCATTGAATCCTTCTTTTGAAAGCATGGGACAATGGGGAGGTTTTGACGCCGTCGCCATCGATCGATATCCTGAAATCGAGGCCATCAATCATGTCCATCATGCAGGCAATTCCTCCGCCATCGTGGACGGTGCCGCTATCGCTGTGATAGGAAGCAAAAAGGCCGGCGAAAGCTTGGGGATAAAACCTCGCGCACGAATAAAAAGTATGGCGGTCTTTGGTACCGATCCTACTGTCATGCTTACTGGCCCTGTTCCAGCGAGTCAAAAAGCACTCCAAGCCGCCGGCATGCAAGCCAGTGACATCGACCTCTATGAAGTAAATGAAGCTTTTGCTGTGGTCCCCCTTTATTTCATGGACCAACTTGGCGTACCACACGAGAGACTCAATGTAAACGGTGGAGCTATTGCTTTGGGTCACCCGTTAGGTGCCACGGGCGCTATGCTTCTCGGTATACTGCTTGACGAATTAGAACGTCGACAACTACAAACCGGTTTAGTATCTCTTTGCATTGGCGGTGGAATGGGAATTACAACGATAATCGAAAGATGCGAACCCTAACAAAGAACAACATGACTACAGAAAATATTTTTTTTAAAACCGAGATTCTACCACAAGGTATCGCTTGGATAAAAGTAGATATGGCGGGTTACCCAACTAATCTATTCACTTTAGAATTTCAAAAAACATACCTACAGACGGTAAATGCACTCCTTAACCGCGCAGATATCAAAGGGTTGATCTTAACATCAGCTCGCAAAGATTTTATGGCTGGAGCTGATGTTGGGGAGCTTCTGCGTATCCAAAACACACCTAACCTCATCCTAGAACATTTACAAACACTGCACCGCGGCATACTTGCCAATGAAGCGATTCAAAAACCCATGGTTTCTATTATCAGTGGGCATGCGCTAGGTGGTGGATTTGAGCTTGCTCTCACCACGCATCACCGCATTGCCACCGCCGGACGTTATAAGATTGGGCTTCCTGAAGCCTCACTTGGATTATTTCCAGGTGCAGGGGGAACCATCAAACTATCTAAAATGCTAGGCATAGAAAAAGCCGCCCCCATACTACTCAAGGGTACAACTTTTAGTCCTAAAGATGCACTAACAGCCGGCTTGATACATGATTTAGTTGAATATCCAGAAATAGCGTTCGAAGATGCTGTAGCGTGGATTTTAACACATCCAAATGTTATACAACCTTGGAATATGTCCTCCGAAAACAAGGGACTTCGGTCCCCAGCAGAGCATATGACGATGACCGCAAGCATAGGCAACCTGCGAAAAGCTACACATGGAAACTACCCCGGATTAAACTATTGCCTAGCTGCCATTCACGATGGGGTGGATCTGCCGATCGAACGCGCATTGGATATTGAAGCACGTTACTTTATAAAAACCTTACTCTCCAAAGAGGCCAAAAGTATGATCCGGACTAATTTTTTTGGAATCAATCAAGCAAAGAAGGGAAAAAATAGGACCAATGGAACGCTCACAACTCCAATTCAGAAACTCGGTATCCTTGGGGCCGGTATGATGGGAGCCGGAATCGCCTACGTCGCAGCCAAAGCAGGCATCGATGTGATATTAAAGGACATCTCCATAACGCAAGCGGAAAAAGGAAAAGTTTACGCAGAACAAACAACACACCGGGCATTGACACTAGGAAGAACCACACGCGATAAAGCGGATCAATTATTAGATCATATAAAACCGACAGACTCCTACGCCTATTTGGCGGATTGCGACTTGATTATTGAGGCTGTTTTTGAAGACCCTAAGCTCAAAAAGCTGGTAACCCATGAAGCCGAAGTTTTTCTTCATGAAAAAGGATTTTTTGCATCAAATACATCTTCGCTGCCGATAACAAAACTAGCGAAGGCCTCCATCCACCCAGAACGATTTATCGGCATCCACTTCTTCTCTCCGGTAGATAGAATGCCTTTGATTGAAATCATAAAAGGTGAAAAAACAAATCAGGAAACACTTGCACGCGCTGTAGATTTTGCTAATCAGCTTGGGAAAGTTCCCATTGTGGTAAACGATAGTCCAGGCTTTTTCACCTCTCGCATCTTTGGGAAATATAATCTAGAGGCCGTGAACATGTTACTAGAGGGGGTATCTCCGATCGTTCTCGAAAATGTGGCAAAAAGAGCAGGGTTAGCCGTTGGTCCGTTAGCGGTAATGGATGAAATATCCCTTGATCTGATGGCGGATGTGCTCCAACAAAATGAACAAAGAACGCCCGTAGAAGAGCAAATGTTGGAACTCATAGAATGGATGGTTCGAGCAGGACGAAAAGGTAAAAAAGCAGGCAAAGGTTTTTACGACTATCCCGAAGGTCAACGTAAAACAATTTGGCAACATCCCTATAGTTCGGAGATATCAATGGAAATATCTACAGCGGACATCCAAAAGCGCCTTATGCATATCCAGGCTTTGGACAGCTATCGCTGCCTCGAGGAAGGAGTTCTCGAAAGCACCATGGACGGCGATATTGGTTCCGTTCTGGGTTTAGGTTTTGCGCCCCAGACCGGAGGCGTATTCAGTTACATTGACCAGATTGGTCTTCCAGCTTTCATTGCGGATTGTAGACGCTTTCGCCAGTATGGAGAACAATGGGAAGTCCCTAAAAGTCTTCTAAAGCTTGCACAAAGAGGCTTTACCTTTTACACAGGTCTACGAGAGAATGACAGAGATAATAATAAAACAGAGTAATAATAACAGGTAGGAAAAAAGCACAATATGAAATCACCTTATTTTAATGAAGATCATGAGATGTTCAGAGCATCGGTACAACAATTTGTAAAAAAAATAAAACCCCAATTTGAAACATGGGAGGAGAATCATCTTATTCCTAAAACGATCTGGGGCGAAATGGGCGAAATGGGTTATCTCGGTTTGATTTATCCGGAACAATACGGCGGGATGGCCGCAGATTTCTTTACTTCTGTGGTACTCATTGAGGAGATTGCTAAGGGTGGAAACACAGGTTTTGGTACCGCATTGGGCGTCCATGCTTATATGGCGACCAACCACATCAATCATATCGGATCGGAGGATTTAAAACAAAAATACTTAGTCCCCTCCATTAAAGGAGACCTCCTCGGGGCCATCGCCTTCACAGAGCCCAATGCAGGTTCAGATTTAAAAGGCATTAAGACCTATGCGGTACGCGATGGAGATGATTATGTTATCAATGGTTCAAAAACATACATCACAAACGGCTGTATGGCAGATTATTTTGTCACCTTATGTAAAAACGAAGAGGGAAAATTTGACCTTATTGTAATCGAAGGAGACGACAAGGATGGTCTCACGCGCAACAAACTCCATAAGTTAGGTCAATACTCCTCGGACACGGCAGAAATATTTTTTCAAGATGTCCGTGTACCAGCAACAAACCTGATCGGCGAAGCGGGTAAAGGTTTTTACTATGTTATGGAAAGCTTTCAACTAGAGCGGCTAACGGCAGCAATCTCCACCTGTGCTACAATAGAGTTTGCGTTGCAGATAACACTAGACTTCATGCATGAACGAGTAGCCTTTGGAAAAGGGCTCACTGAATTTCAAGCTTTACGCCATCGCATCGCCAATCATTACACAGAACTCGAAGCAACCAAACAGTTGGCATACCATACAGCATGGTTGTTTGAAAATGGCGTGTTTGCCGTGAAAGAAGCTTCCATGGCTAAACTTAAAGCAACAGAGTTAGCGAATTCCATCATTGCGGATTGCCTACAATTACATGGTGGTGCAGGATATATGGAAGATTATCTAATTGCTCGGCTATTCCGCGATGTTAAAGTCGGAACCATCTATGGGGGAACCTCCGAAATTATGCGGGATATCATCGCTAAAATGACAGTTGATGCTGTTCATTTCAAAAAAGTATATTAAAGAACAAGAACTATGAAAAAACTCAATGAAGCTGGTTTTATAGTCGCTGACAATGCCTATAAACATCAGTTATTAATCAAACAATTTTTAGAAAACTCCTTACGCATATCACCTGAAAAATGAAATTGTATATAAAGATAAATTCAGGTATAACTATTATGCATTCAATAAGCGGGTAAACCAACTAGCGAATCTCCTTTATACATTAGACTATAAAGGCAGTGCCACCATCGGTGTATTGGATTATGACAGCCACCGCTTTCTTGAATGTTATTTTGCCATTCCTTGTACAGGAAACGTGTTGCATACCGTAAACTGGAGACTGTCGCCTGAACAGATGATTTATACCATAAATCATGCTGAAGATAAGGTATTGATTGTACACGAAGATTTTCTACCCATTATAGAAAAGGCGATCGACCAACTACCAACCGTCGAAATAATAATCTTAATTAAAGAAGGCGATAAAATGCCGCATACCATGTTGGAGCTTGTAGGGGAATATGAAAACCTCATCAAGGACCAGTCGGATTCATTTGTATACCCTGATTTTTCGGAAGATACCATTGCCACCATTTTTTATACTTCCGGAACTACTGGCAACCCTAAAGGGGCTTACTTTTCACATCGCCAACTTGTATTACATGGTTTAATGGAATTATCTTACCTCGGCACATCAAATGCGATGTTCCGTCTAAATGCGGAAGATGTCTATATGCCTTTGACACCGATGTTCCATGTACACGCTTGGGGTATTCCGTACATAGCGACAGCATTAGGTCTGAAACAAGTATATGTTGGCAAATTCGATCCGGCAATGTTTATACAACTGTTCTTAACCGAACGGCCTACGATTTCTCATTCTGTACCTACAATTCTAAACATGATTTTATCACATCCAGCAACAACGGCAGTTGATTTTTCAGCTTGGAAAATATTAATCGGTGGATCGGCTTTGCCTGTACCATTGGCACGTATGGCCATGGATCGGGGAATTAAAATCGTTACTGGATATGGCTTATCGGAAACAGGCCCTTTGTTGACTGTCTCCAAGTTCAACAATACAGACATAACGCTTGATCAGGAAACTAAAGTCACGATGAGTACATTGACGGGGCGTCCCGTTTTCTTAACGGATATTAAACTGGTGGATGAAGCGGGCAACACCATACCCAAGGATGGGGAAACCGTGGGCGAAGTGGTTGCGCGAACGCCTGCCTTGACCTATGGATACTTCAAGGATAAAACCGCGAGTGAGGAGCTCTGGGTTGGAGGTTACTTACACACAGGAGACTTGGCTACATGGGATGAAAATGAAGATATCAAGATTGTTGATCGTCTAAAGGATGTGATCAAAACCGGAGGAGAATGGATTTCTTCCATCGATTTAGAATCATTAATTCTGGAACATCCACTCGTGACCGAAGTTGCTGTTATCGGTATCCCAGACACACAATGGGGTGAACGCCCTTTAGCGCTTATCGTAACATATGATGGGCAAGATCTCACTAAAGAAGAGGTTACAAAGCACTTGCATCAATATGTTGATGAGGAGCGGATAAACAAATGGGCCATTCCAGAACAAATACATATCGTAGCCGAAATTCCAAAAACTAGTGTTGGGAAGATAGATAAAAAACAAATTCGACAAACATACACACGGTGATGAAAGGAACGAAAAAATATGAAAAAAGCACTTGAAGGAATAAAAATCCTTGATTTATCGCGTCTGGTCCCAGGCCCATTCGCAACGAGGCAATTGATGCAAATGGGAGCCGAGGTTACCAAGGTAGAACATCCACAGAAACCGGAAATCATACGCATGATTCCTCCTTTCGAAAACGGTGTCTCGGCAGCCTATCGCATGATGAACGACGGAAAGGATATCCGCCAAATTGCGTATGACACGGCAATTGGAAAAGATATGGTCTATGAATTGGCTGCTGCTGCCGATGTACTGGTGGAGTCCTTCCGTCCGGGTGTTATGGCTGACCTTGGCTTTAGCTATGAAACCTTAAGGGAACTAAACCCGCAGCTTATCTATATTTCGGCAACGGGTTATGGACAGTCTGGCCCTTATGCACACCAGGCAGGGCATGACTTAAATTTCATGGCTTTAAGTGGCTTATTGCTATTAAATAAAATGCAGCATGAGATTACTATACCCACTTTCCAATTAGCAGACATCTATGGTGGAACGGATCAGATTGTACAGGCTGTTTTGGCGGGCATACTCGAACGCCAGAAGACGCAGACTGGTGCTTGGTACGATATCTCCATTACAGAAGCTACGTTGCCTATGGCGGCTTTAGCTGCTTCCGCGGCTTGGCATAAGACGGAGATAGCGACGGATATGTTGTCCGGAAACCTGCCGAACTATACCGTTTACAAATGCAGAGACAATAGGCACTTGGTCTTCGCAGGACTGGAAGCTAAGTTTTGGCGTATCTTCTGTGAACTCATTGATAAACCAGGCTGGGCTGTCATTGCGAGTACGGAGCTTGCTAATCGACCGGATATCAAAAATGAACTAACGGAATTTTTTAAGACGAAAACTAGAGCCGAATGGTTGTCTTTTTTTGAAGACTATGATATTTGTATTAGTCCGGTTCTGACGGTACAGGAAACATTAGAAGATCCACATTTTAAAGCACGTGGTATTTTTCAGTATGACAAAGACGCAAAAATTCCCGAAGGCTGGCACCTCGGGGTTCGTAAAATCAAGTAACAAAAAAAACGTCATTGCACTATACGAAGGTATTGCAATGACGTTTTTCGCATGGACTTGTTATCGATTATCCGCGCTGTCCCGCTAAGAGATAAAGTACGGCCATACGTACCGCCACACCATTCTCGACCTGGTTCAATATAATCGAGTGCTTGCTATCCGCCACATCCGATGTAATCTCCACACCACGATTGATCGGTCCCGGGTGCATTATGGTAATTTCCTTATCCAAGGAATCCAGAATCTCTTTGTTTAAACCATACAGCATAGAATACTCCCGTAAGGATGGGAAGTACGCAATATCTTGGCGTTCCAATTGAATACGCAACATATTCGCTACATCACACCAATTTAAAGCTTTCATGAGATCATGCTCCACCTTTACCCCCAACGAGGTTATATATTTTGGAATAAGCGTCGTCGGCCCGCATACCATAACCTCAGCGCCTTGTTTCTGTAAACAAAGTATATTGGATAGCGCTACGCGTGAATGCAAGATATCACCAATAATCGCTACTTTACGCCCCGCTACGTCACCGTATCGCTCCCGAATCGAGAACGAATCTAACAAAGCTTGCGTCGGGTGCTCATGTGCACCATCACCGGCATTAACGATCTGAGCATCGATATGACGACTTAAAAACACGCCTGCCCCTGCATAAGGGTGACGCATCACGATCATATCTACCTTCATCGCCAAAATATTATTCACCGTATCAATCAGCGTCTCTCCTTTGCTAACAGAAGAAGAAGATGCTGCAAAATTTACGATATCCGCAGAAAGCCTCTTTTCAGCCAGCTCAAAAGATAAGCGCGTGCGGGTTGAATTTTCAAAAAAAACATTGGCTATCGTGATATCCCGTAAAGAGGGAACCTTCTTAATAGGTCTGTTAAGAACCTCCTTAAAATTTGCTGCCGTATCTAAGATAAGTTGGATATCGTGCTCATTTAAGTCCTTAATTCCTAAAAGATGTCTCGTGCTTAACTGCTCGGTAGTTGTTGACATGTTATTTTTATATTTCTAGCGCTATTATTTAGTTTCTGTGACCAATACAATACTGTCCACTTGATCCACCTCTTCCCAACTGACAATCACACGTTGTGAGTCAATGGAGTCGACTTGTATCCCGATATAATCAGGCTCTATAGGCAGATGACGTGAAAAGCGACGATCTACCAATACCATAAGTTCCATTTTCCCGGGACGACCGAAAGCTTGTATTGCATCCATTGCTGAACGAATCGTGCGCCCTGTCCACAATACATCATCCACCAAAATAACTTCCTTATCGTCGACAAGAAAGTCAATCTCGGTACTATTCGCAGCTAACGGGGAAGTTCCCTTCATCCGGAAATCGTCCCGATAGAACGTAATATCCATGATTCCAAGTTGTACCGTATGCCCGGTCATCTCTTGGATTTCCTTTTGAATACGTTGTGCTAAGTAAGTACCTCTGGGTTGAATTCCGATTAATACGGCATTGGAAAAATCGCCATGGTTCTCGATCAATTGCTGACAAAGACGCTTGATCGTGATCTGAAACTTGGCTCCTTCTAATAAAATCGATTGTTTCATTATGGGGTTATTTTGGCAAAAATACGTTATTTTTTATCATTTTCAATGACTCTTCTGATGAAATAAACAATAACATAAAAAAAGGCAACCCGAGAGTTGCCTTTTTTTATGTTATTGTTCAGGTTGTTCAAAATAATGTCTATAGGTATTGAACAGTGCATCAGCCTCTTTCTTCAAAGCTGGTTGGTTCACCCCATCGAGCAATTGCTTGTAGCGTTGAATCGACGCTAACCCAAATCGCATATTTCGGAACTCTAAGTTAGACTTGGTCTTAGATATTGCTTCATAGTAAGCCATGTTCTCCCGGATAAACTGCAAATTCCGTCCCACAATTTCATTTGCTTTAGCAGTCTCTCCCACTTTATACATAGCATCTACCAACGGTACATAACTCATCACTTCGGACATCAAGTAAGCGCGTTTTGGCATATTCTCATAGGCGTTGATCACTAATTTCTTCGCTTTATCTTTTTCATCCGCCGAGATTAGCTGTCCTGCCGTTTGTCCGTAAATCGTACCGACATACATGCTGATGTAACGATATGAATCCGGATCGATATAAGATGCTTTACCGATGTTACCCCACGTAAACTTGTTCATGATGTTATCATACGTTTGATCCACATTGATAATAGCAGAAGGATCCCCTTCTTTCAAACCAAAATCAACAGGCATCAAGCGAGATGCAAAACCTTCGCTCACTAAGAAACGATCTAAGCCCATGTAGTTTTCTTCTGGCGTAGTCACTGTAAAGTATATCGGACGCTTCCAGTTATTATGCGCTATAATCGCTAACATAGACAACTCCGCACGGCTTACATAGTTCTGGCTATAGGTCCAACGCATCGTGTCTACAATAGCATCTTCCCACTCCTTAGGTACAACTTTATTCGCGATTACAGCTTGTTTATCCACCGCCAATTCCATTTTCTTCGTTGGCAATAGGTTTACAAATTCACCACTCTGTAGCTGCGCTTTATTTTGCGGATTATCCGAAAGCATGACATTCAACAAGTCTTTAACCTGTACATAATTCGGAATATTGTAATCCTGGTAATAGATAACGTCACGTACTCCATCCTTAATCAATTCGGGATTGATATTAATAGGAAGCGCGTCCGCATCGTTCACCTTTTCCATCATCTGCTTCATATACCAATCTGCACTAAGTAAACTCAAGTTCACTACACGTACATCCGTACGGAACCCTTCAACTTCTTGCACATACCATAACGGATAGGTATCATTATCTCCGTAACTGAACAAAATCGCATTTGGTGCACACGATTCCAAGTAGTTACGCGCCATATCACGAGCTAACGTTTTTTCCGAACGATTGTGGTCATCGTAATTGTTAGCAATCAAGATCACTGGACCGCCCAACATACCTACCACTGCTGCGGTGTATCCAGCGACTTTAGCATTCACTTTCTTGGTCAGGAAATCAGCAATTGCCAATACGCCCAATCCAATCCATATACTAAAGGCATAAAATGAACCTGCATAGGCATAATCCCGTTCACGAGGCTGCATTGGCGTTTGATTCAAGTAAAGTACAATGGCTAAACCTGTAAAGAAAAACAATAAACCAACGACACCCGCATCACGTTGCTTACGACCAAAGTGCCAGAATGCGCCTAACAGGCCGATAATCAACGGCAAGAAATAGTATGTATTACGAGAAGGATCCGTTTTAGCAGATGTTGGCAATGCATTTTGCCCCCCCAACATAGCGTTATCTATTGGTGTGATACCACTGATCCAGTTTCCTTCAGTAAAAGAACCATGCCCTTGCTGATCGTTTTGTCTTCCCACAAAATTCCACAAGAAATAACGACCATACATATGACCTATTTGGTATCCGAAGAAGAATTTCAAGTTATCCGCAAAAGTAGGCGCTTCCTCTGGGCCTAAGCCTAAGTAATCACGGTAATATTCAGGATGCCCCCCTTTTTCACTGTAGATACGTGGGAATAAAGTCTCTCTGTCATAGGAATAAACAGGATTACGTTTTGCCACCACATATTTATCTCCATCCTTTCTATAGATCTTTTTCCCGTCTTTTACATCCGTCGGACGGGCGTCAAAAAACTTACCCTTGAACAAAGGCTCGTCTCCATACTGCTCTCTATTGAGGTAACTCAAAAAACTAAATACGTTATCTGGATCACTGTTATTCAAGGTTGGGTTCGCTTTCGCACGAATCATAATCATAGCGAAAGAACTGTATCCCAACAAGATGAAACAGGTACTGATTAGTGCGATATTAAGGAGCGGTTTAGATCTTTTGATGGAATAAATAATACCGTAAACCAAACCTCCAACGAGTAACAATGCAAAAACGGCAACACCGATTCCGAATCCCATCCCTAAAGAGTTAACAAAGAACAAATCGAAATAAGCTGCAATTTTAATCGAATACTGGATAACTCCCCATAGAATAAAGGCCAACACGACAACCCCTAATCCTAGAGCTTTCAGAATACCACTTGTTGTACTTTCTTTTGTTTTACGAAAATAAATCACTAACGCAATCGCTGGGATCACCAATAAATTCAATAAGTGAACCCCAATGGATAGACCCATTACATAGGCAATCAATATCAACCATCGGTCTGCTCCTTTTTCATCTGCTCGAACTTCCCATTTCAGAATAGCCCAAAACACGACTGCTGTACACAGCGAAGACATCGCGTACACTTCGGCCTCAACAGCGGAGAACCAAAAAGTGTCTGTAAAAGCATACGCTAAGGCACCTACTGCCCCTGCAGACATAGTTAAAAACAGTTGCGGAGCGCTGAGCTGCGCTTCTCTGGAAATTCCGACAAAAGCCTTACGAGCTAAAGCAGTAATCGTCCAAAAGAGAAACAAGATGGTTAGACCACTTGATACGGCCGAACCGATATTCATCCAAAACGCAATACGAGTACCATCTCCCATTGCAAAGTTAGAGAACACATTTTCTACCATTAAAAATAGTGGTGCGCCTGGTTGGTGAACGATCTGCATCTTAAACGCAGAAGCAATAAATTCACCACAGTCCCACCAGCTAGCCGTACGCTCAACGGTCGCAACATAAACAATAGTCGCAATCGCCGCACAAATCCACCCCAGTAGATTGTTAATCTTATTGTAATTCATTCGTGTTTTGATAAGGTTATCCTATATATTATGGCTCGAAAATAAGGAATACTAAGCGACAATGAAACTTTATTTGCACATTTTAACGAAAGAACCGACCGAAGGTTGGGCGTTTAGGACGCTCACAGGAAGTGTCGGAACAGTCCTAACAAAAAATATCCGCTTGAAAATCAGCTCAGATAGACTGCAAAGTGAAAAAAGTTTTGGAACTAATAAAAACAGCCGTATATTTGCATCGTCAAAACAAACAAACAATGTTTCTTCTGACAACGATTGTCCCATAGTATAAGGGTAGTACAAGTGATTTTGGTTCATTTAGTCTTGGTTCGAATCCAGGTGGGACAACAAAAAGAGAGTAGCAAAACTACTCTCTTTTTTCGTTTTTAAATCCCTCGTTATTATAAACTTACACACGAAAAAACTATTTTGTTTTCACAAACATTTGGCTAACTTTGCCCCTAATAATTAAAGACGCGCGCTTTAGTGAAGTTTTGTCCCATAGTATAAGGGTAGTACAAGTGATTTTGGTTCATTTAGTCTTGGTTCGAATCCAGGTGGGACAACTTTCTCCGAAGTTTGAGGTGATAATAACGTGAAAGTATTCAGTTAATCCAACATAAAAATTACGCACAATGCCTTTGCAATTTAACACGGTAAAGCTGTTCGCCGGTTCTGGAACAGAAGAGTTAGCAGGAAAAATAGCTAAGTCCTATGGCAAACCTCTTGGCGACAAAACTTTATCCAAGTTTAGTGATGGAGAAATCCAGCCGTTCTACAACGAATCAGTACGCGGGAGCGATGTTTTCTTAATCCAATCCACCAACCAACCATCCGACAATCTTCTCGAATTACTATTGATGATTGATGCTGCGAAGCGTGCTTCTGCGCATTACATTACCGTAGTTGTTCCTTATTTTGGCTACGCTCGCCAAGATAGGAAAGATAAACCGCGTGTGGCTATCGGTGCTAAACTGATCGCGAACTTGATTATGGCTGCCGGTGCGCACCGTATCATGACAATGGATTTACATGCCGCACAAATTCAAGGATTTTTTGACATCCCTGTAGATCACCTTGATGGTTCCATCATCTTCGTCCCTTACATCAAGTCATTAAACCTACCGAACTTGACGATCGCTTCTCCGGATATGGGTGGTTCATACCGTGCTCGTACTTTCGCGAAGTTCTTCAACGCAGAGGTTATTATTTGTGATAAACGCCGTAAACGCGCAAACGAAATTGAGTCGATGTCTATCATTGGAGATGTGAAAGGTCAAGATATCGTGTTAATCGATGATATCTGTGATACAGCAGGAACGTTATCCAAAGCTGCAGCATTAATCATGGAAAATGGCGCTAACTCGGTACGTGCCGTATGTACACATGCTGTACTATCAGGTAAAGCATACGAGACAATCGAAAACTCGGTACTAACGGAGATGATTGTAACGGATACGATTCAGTTGGATCCAGAAAAAGCCGCTGCTTCAACAAAAATCAAAGTATTGTCAACAGCGGAATTATTTGCTAGCGCAATTAAAAACATCAATGAGCATAGCTCGATCTCGGACTTATTCGATATCAAATAAAAAAGCTATCAAAACATAAAACACAAAAAAGAGCCTTAATTAAGGCTCTTTTTTTATGTTAAAATTTCCAATATCAAAAACTTAACATTATCTTTGCACCTCAAAATTTTAATTAATTAAAGATGAAATCAATTGCTATTAGCGGTTCTGTTAGACAGAGCGTAGGGAAAAGAGATGCAAAAGAATTGCGTTACGAAGGAAACATTCCTGCAGTTCTTTATGGTGGTAAAGAGCAAACCCACTTTTCTGTATCCGCAGCTGATTTGAAACCAGTTCTTTATACGGCTGATGTTATATTCGTAGAATTAGACATCGATGGTAAAAAAACAAGAGCTATCGTTCAAGAAGCACAATTCCACCCATTGACAGACGTAGTTACTCACGTTGACTTTTTAGAGTTATTTGATGACAAGGAAGTTTCTGTAAACATCCCTGTTAAATTGACAGGTACTTCTCCAGGTGTTAAAATGGGGGGTAAACTAGTTCAGAAATTACGTAAACTTCGTGTTAAAGCTCTTCCAAACAACCTTCCTCAAGAGATTGCTGTTCCTATGGAGTCTTTAGAAGTTGGTAAATCTTTCCGCGTAGCACAAGTAGCTTTAGAGAATGCCGCAGTTCTTAACAACTCGGACGATACAATCGTATCTGTAATCATGTCTCGTGCTTTACGTCAAGCAGAGCAAGAAGCAGCGAAAGCAGCTAAAGGTGGTAAAAAATAATTTGATACCCCACAGTATCTTTAAAGGCACCGATATATCGGTGCCTTTTTTCGTTTTTTATAATTACATTTTACTTCTTATTTTTGCGCCATGAATTATTTAATTGTTGGACTAGGGAACATCGGGAAAGAATACGAAGACACACGCCATAATATTGGCTTTATGGTGGTCGATGAAGTCGCAAACCAAGTAGGAAGCTCATGGTCTCTTCTAAAACTAGCCTATTATAGCGAGTTTAAACAACGCGGAAGGAATGTTTACATGATAAAGCCTACCACGTTTATGAACTTAAGTGGGAAGGCTGTAAACTACTGGATGCAGCAATTAAAAGTTCCTATCGAAAATGTACTCGTTGTCGTTGACGACCTGGCAATCCCGTTTGGTTCCTTACGCATTAAGCCTAAAGGCTCTGCCGCTGGCCATAACGGACTTCGGTCGATTGAGGCAACATGTGGAGGACAGAACTATCCACGTCTTCGTTTTGGCATTGGCGATAATTATCCCAAAGGCAGACAGGTAGACTACGTATTGGGACCTTTCGATAAAGATGAACAGAAAGAGTTACCAGCACTCGTAGACCATGCCGTAAAGATGATTCAAAGTTTCATCAATATCGGCATTGAACTTACGATGACCAACTTGAATACAAAATAGTAGGGTCTCCCCTACTATTGTTTCACTTGTACTTTATTTTTCGACTTTAGCCATAATTTCGCGTATTGTTTCAGCAATGCGCTCGCCCCGCAGATCTTTACCGACAATAATACCATTGGGATCCAGCAGCACATTCTGCGGAATCGCATTTATCCCGTAACGGAAAGCTATTCCCCCTTTTTTCATACCGACCAAATCACTGACATGAATCCAAGGTAGACCATCCTCTTTTATAGCATTTTTCCACTCTTCCTTATTGGTATCTAAGGAGATAGCATAGATTTCAAACTTATCGCGTGGCAATTCCTCATAAGCGGCTATTAGATTAGGGTTCTCCCCGCGACAAGGGCCGCACCAGGAAGCCCAGAAATCCACCAACACATATTTACCTCGCAGGGTTTTCAGGTCGATTTCCTTATCTGATACACTTTTTAAGGCAACACTATCCATCTTGACACCGCGGTCTAACTTGCGACGCGCCAGCAATCGGCGATATACCTCTTCCCCTTCTTTCGAATGCTTTAATCGGTCATCCAACCCTTCCCATACCCGTAGAAGGCTTTGCGCATCATCAGACAGATGACTTTGTCGGCTCAATATGTCCAACGAAGCATACGAGCGCGGGTGCGCCGCAATAAAAGCATTTTCTAAACCCGGAATCTGCTCTCGGTGCGGCGCAAACTCATCCAAAGCCACGTTTACCTGCGCTCGATCTTCTAAATCATATTTAGGCATGATTGTGGTCTGCCATATATGCTTGATGCTGTCAATTTTTTCCTGTAGCGTTTCAAACTCTGCTTGTGTTGCTCCCGCATACACATAAATCCCCACACCATCGCTCTTCGGCGATACCATAACTTTCTCTTGATCTACATAAAACGTACTGATTACGTCCGGAAAATCATTATCAGGATCACTGATATCCAACACCATCACTTTAACAGGTAATTCGGCCGCCCCTTGGTAGTAAATCTTACCACCTACGGTCGCTACCGTATCATAAACCTGTCGTTGCAACCCATCGTACCCAATGAGCACTTGACGGATACTGATCGGAACTGTCCCCTCCATCAGAAAGGCCTTTTGTGCGACCACCGTAGAGCAGCACATAACTACTGCCATAAGGAGCAGCATAATCTTTTTCTGTACATTCATGATTTCCTCTTTTTATTTCATTTTTTAAATTCTTATGGATTATTCACCATCCCCGGATTCTGACGCATCAATTTCTCCGTAAACCGCAACACCAACCGTTCAGGTTTTAATTCATACGTTTGCATCACCTCCCCATCATCATTTACGACATTATGCGTATATCCAACCGTGTGTTTAAACTCTTCATCCACCGATAATCGACGCATGTCAAACCAACGATCTCCTTGCAAAGCAAACTCTCGTATCCTTTCTTCCAGTATATAGGTTATCAAGGCTATGCGATTATTTGTTATAACAGGGGCAATCGCTTCATGCCCCGGTGGTAGGCGATGTTTCCGGAAATGGACCAAATCTTCCGTCGCCCCCAGCAGATCGTTTAACCTTGCTTTTGTTTCGGCTTGTAGTAAATACAGGTCAGAAACCATCATTCCCATTTGTGCCACTCCCGGCCCAACTCTTCGCAGCATTCCATTAGGATATTCATCCGGAGACCACAGCGGCCCCTTGTCATAAAAATTTAAACGAAAGTCTACCGAATCATACAAGGCTACTGTAGCTTCGGAGATCACCAACTCATACCGCCCAAACGTCCAATCATTGGCTGCTTGCTTAGAAAATATATTTTCATGTACATTGATCGTCGTTGGATACGGCGGACCAAACATTCCTCCACCATCCATTGACCCGCCTGGCGCAAACGTCTCATTGTAATCATAGAGCGCGGCAGGAATTGTTGCCTGCGATAGTCCATGGATAGCCGACTGTAGCAAGGGTAGTGCATCTTGATAACGTCCCATATACATGTAGACTTTACCCAGCAGTCCCTCCGCAAAAGATCTAGACGGTCGGACCCGATCATTAATTTCTGGCATAAGATCTGGAATAGCCTCGAGGAGATCTTGTACGATAAACTCATATACCTCCTTCACACTATTTCGTTCAAACGTATCTTCCATCACATTGGCCACCCGTACAATAGGAAAACCGGGATTGTTTGCAGCCGTCGCTTCCGCATAAGGGAGCCCGTAATAATTGATCATGAGAAAATACGTCCAGGCGCGTCCAGCTTTAGCCTGTGCCATAATCCACCTCTTCTCGCTATCAGACCCTCCAGTTGCCTCCATCACCTCATTAATAACTTTATTATAGAGGTAAATATTAGCCATGGGTTCATTCATCTCGACCGCATCAATATCCTGATCATAAATCACAGGATCCCATCTAAACAAACGTTGGGTACGAAGCGCTGCATTCCGAAAATAGGTCTCTATAGCCGTCAGTTCATCCCCCATTGGAATCTGGGCATCTGTGTTTATTACAATAAGTTTTCTATTGGTGAGTAAACGGCTATAGTCTTCTACGGTTGTAGCAATCAATCTACCCTTTGGAGTAACTTCTAAGAAATCTTCTTTACATCCCCATACAGCGAAGATCAAGAGGATAATAGTATGCTTTATATTTAGTTTAAACATGGTTCTTTATTTAAAAACTGACATTTAAGCCCAAGCTGATGTTGCCGGGTCTAAAAAAATAATTACTAGAGGTGAATAGACTTGACGGCACGCGCATACCTGTAAATGCATCATGAAATTCAGGGTCAATACCGTCAGAATTGGCACGCCACAACATGATATTAGATACTTGCAATTTAAAAGACGCAGCTTCCACGCGAAGCCTTTCTCTGATTACCTGTGGCAAATTATAGGTTAACGTAATATCTCGAAATTTAATAAATGAAGCCTTCAATACATTGATATCACCTCGATCATAATAGTCCATCTCTCGCTGTTCTATGGCCTGCATCCCACCAACTACGTATCCTGGGATATTCGTATGAAGCTCATCACCGGCCGTTCTCCAGCGATTTAAAAACCGAGGATTAAAGTTCCCCGATGTAAATTGAGATCCGCCCATATAATAGTAACTATAATCCACATCGCGTCGCATCACATGCCCTAGATTGTAAACGATATTAGCGGACAAACCAAAATCCTTATAGTAAAAAGAGTTTGTCAGACCTCCACTCCATATAGGCTGATATGTTCCAGCATAGCGTATATCCCCCATCTCGGCAACATTTCTATTTTTTGTTACCGTTCCATCCTGCAAGCGTACTTGTGGATCGCCTAGATTATCCAACCCAGCGAACTCATACGCAAATACGGAGAACGCTGAATATCCTGTAAAATAACGGGATCCAACCTTCTGCGCTGCCGTTGTCATTTGAGTCGGATTGTTTAACTGCGTGATTTTATTTTTGTTGTAAGCGAATACAAAGTTTGTATTCCATCTAAAGTCGGTCTTCCGAATATTTCGACTCATCAAACTCAGCTCTATACCTTGGTTTGTCATGCTCCCGAAATTTCCAACAATAGTATTGTAACCCGTAAAACCATTCACCGTATATTGTCCCAACAAATCGTCTGTATTTCTTTTATAATAATCAAGTGCACCCGTTAATCGACGGTCAAGAATACCAAAATCAATCCCCACATTAATATTCTCCGTACGTTCCCAGACAAGTTTTGGATTAGCAGCTGTCGCGATCTGTAGCCCTCTACCATCTGGTATAAACGGACTCCGGTCTGCTGAAAGGACATCATAGGAAGAGGCGGTTCCTGGTGTTGGTGCGTTTCCGGTAATACCGTAAGTGACCCGCAAAGCAAGGTCGTTCACCCAACTTACAGGCTGTAGAAACGCCTCACTCGAAGCATCCCATTTTACACCAACACTCCAAGTCGGTTTATTCTGTGACGATTTATCCATACCAAAGAGATTACTCTTATCAATACGCCAACTAGCATTCAGATCGTATCGTTGTAAAAAGGAATAGCCTATATTCGCAAAGTATGACTGAAATCGTACTTCAGTTTCCGTCTTTTGAAAAGGCTGTGTCAGTAAATAACTTTGCCATAAACTGTTTGGCATAATAACCCCCGGAAGTCCATTAACGCGTAAACCGTACTCATCAATAGGTTGATAGGTCTGTAAATTTTCATTATATCCCCGGACTAAGGTTTGTGTATTCGTTCCAAACTGACGTTGCGCTTCATGCCCGAATAGCGCCGTCAATAAATGCCTTCCCTCATCCCATCCTTTATCGTAACTTAGGTGATGACGAACCGTCCAATTTTCTTGCATCGTATTTCCTGTACGATAGCGACCTCCTTGCGTAGGAAGATGGTAGACCGGCTGCCCATTGGCATCCAGCGTCGTGAACTGCACAATCTCACTGCGCACTAAATAACTATTCTCCTCGTCAAAGCTCTCTAGTTTATTGTTGCTACGGATATAACCGTATGTACCTTCGGCGCGTAGCCCCTCAAGGATCCGAACGCTCAAGCCACCGGTAAACCGATTTGACATCCCATTGCTTTTAGTATATCCATAATCACGTTCGAGTAAGGGGACAAAATCTAAATTTATCTGGGAGAGATCTTCCATCTCCCGTCGTACCTCTTCACTTAAATAACCGACATAGGGAACAGAAAGCGGATTTCTTTGTTCGTCCTGAAACATTTGATACGGGTAAAATCTATTATCTACAATCTGACTTCGCTTTACGGCACGATCATGTCGGGTAACATCAGTTATCAAATAGGCTGACAACCAGTTATTGAAATTCATATCTTGCCGGATATTTATCTTAAATCCTTGATCCTTTTCACCAGGCAATGGCGTCTTATTATCGTTGTAGGACATCGAACTATAAAATGCGTATTTAGAACCACCTCCAGATAAAGAAAGTGTGTGGTTCATTAAATAAGCGTTACGATAAAATAAATCACGAATTTGATTTCGATTATTCATGCCGCCCAAGCTATCCAGCAAGTGATTCCCAAACGTTTCTGACATCACTCCCCGGTCCATATCATATAGGATTTGTTGGTGCAATGGTATGCCTTGTCCGGCTAAATTTGTATAAGCAGACTCTGCTTCATACGGAAACCCTAAGGGATCAAAAATCTCACGTGCGGTTTGTATAAACTGCCGACTGTTCATTGTTGGAATATATTTCAAATCGGGTTTTCCAAAAACATTCATGAAACTACTATAGTTGAGTTTTATTTTCTCGTCTCTTTTACCGCGCTTGGTACTGATCACGATGACACCATTTGCGGCTCGTGCTCCCCAAATAGAAGATGCTGTCGCATCTTTCAACACCGAAATATCGGCCACATCATTAGGGTTGATGGAAGCGATGTCATCGATGGGGATACCATCCACCACATACAATGGATCTCGGCTCGTTCCTGCTCCATCTATACCTAAGGTAGATAGTCCACGGATAGAGAAGGTTTGTCCCGACCCTGGCGCATTATTAATCGTTAGTCCGGGAATCAAACCATCCAATCGTTGTAAGATATTTAATGTTCCTGTACGATCGGCAAATACCTCATCGGCAGGCTTGGCAAAAGATCCAGCGCTACGCTCCTTACTAATAGTTTGATATCCTGTATTCACCAATACCACTTCCTCAATCTGTTCTACCAACGCTTCGAGTGCAACGCGAATCATTTTATTTTCCTCCACAATCACACGCTGCGCGCGATGTCCGATATAAGTAAAGACCAATGCATCCCCTTGCTCAGCGGCCAACGTAAATTTACCTGCTGCATCGGCCAATACCGCTCGGCCTGACTTTTCATTGAATACACTTGCACCAGCCAGTGCATGACCGTGCGTATCTAACACGACTCCATGTACAAGCTCCTGCATGGCTGAAGTGCGTGTCGCCGTAACAGGAGGGCGTCCGTCTTTAATAGTTGCAATCTGTCCATGCAGTTCGTATTTCAGATTTTTTGTTCCCAGCACCGAGGACATGGCCTGGTCAAATGTTGCTCCATTCAACGCGACGCTTACGGTGCCAGCTCGAGCAACAAGCTGTTGCTCATAAATAAAATCATAACCTGTTTGCTTCTTTAGCTGATTCAAAAACTCGCCTAAGGGAACATTGGTTAGTTTGATATTAACATTTTGTCCATGCACCGTACTATACATGAGGCCGGTACCGAGAAAGAAAAACACCAGTACACAGGTATATCTAATAAAGAAACGACACAACAACAAACGACTGGTCAGTCGCCGTTTACACGCTTGAAAATACTTCATAATTTATATGGTTTTAAAAGTTACTTGGCGTAGATTTTAACGAATCTATCTTTATAGCTAAGCTGTACCGCCCCCGTTGCGGCTAGTGCCTTCAAAACAGTGTACAAGTCTTGATTGCGGCTTACACTACCACCAATTTTTATTGTTTTACATTCATCATTACTAAAGGAGTATTCGATATTATACCAACGCTGTATCTGTTGCATTACATCTTCCAATGAATGGTTACTAAATACAAAATCATTATTTGTCCAGCCTAATACATCGCCATCATCAAATGAGGCGATGGAGATCCGTCTACCATTATTAGCGCTTTGCTTTCCAGGTTGTAAAGGATAGCGCCCTGTTGGAGTTACCACGTCCACCAGTCCCTCCAGCAACGCCGTTTTAGTATTTTTTTCACCACGATAAGCCTTGACATTAAATCGTGTACCATGCACTTCAACAAGCTGTTTATCCGTTACAACGGTAAACTTTTCCAATTCACCTGCCCCGGCACGACGTCGTTTTGACACCTCAAAGAACGCTTCTCCTTCGAGCAAGACGCTCCTGTTACCAGCAGAAAAGTTGGTATTATAAACCAACCGGGACTCCGCATTGAGAGTGACCGCAGAACCGTCTGGCAATTTCATTTTCAAGAGAGCCCCTCGCGGCGCGACAAATTCCACTTCAACCCCTTGTTTTATCGGTAGACTGTTTTGTTTATTGGCCAACAGATTCCCATTAGCGTCGAAAAACACTTCCTCCCCTTGACCAAATGTGTGAAGCACTTCGCCTCCAACAATACGCATATAAGCATGCGTCTCCGGCGCAACAACATCAATAGCTTCATCGATCGATAAGACATCTGCCTTCTCTTCAAGAGCAAGGAAGTCACCACCACCGATAGGTCTAAACAAAAAAAGATACGCCGTGAGCCCTAAGGCAAAACTAACAAGTGCTATGGTAGCTACTTTTAACCAGGGTCGAAGATGAAACTTGTTTTCAGGCACATAGGTAAAACCTGCGATATACTGATCCAACTTCCGAACAACACGCTCTGCGGCAATCATGTTATCGGCCTCTTGTAGCCCCACACATTCCTGATCAAGAATCTTACTGACTCTATCCGCTACAATAGAAGCATCACCCTCCAAAAAATACTGTTGTAAAAAAAGAACATCCTCAGTATTGTATTGGTTGGCGAGATATCGTTTCAATACACGATCAAACTTATTCACATCTTTCACGGCGTACCATTTAATACTAAATACGTCGTGAAAAAAAAATCCAGTGGTTCAGAAATGAAAAAAGTTTATGCTTTTAACTTATAAGGAAGAAACGGTGTTAAAATCCACCAAAAACGCGGTATTGCATATACAACACAAGCAGTAAAAATGTTCGCTTGTTCGACAGTTTGCGAAAGAAAGCATACGCTTTCTTGATATGGTCATTCACGGTATCGATAGAGATATTACGTTCGGTTGCAATCTCCTGATAACTTTTACCTTCCAACTTTGCAGCCACAAAGATCTCTCTCCGCTTGGGTGGCAGCTGCGCAATCAACCCTTGAAGCAGCTCTTGTTCCTCCTTGCGAAATAAATCCTCCTCAACATGTACGTAGTTTTCCGTCGCAAAAGACGTCAGTGCCGAAAAAAGAGTTTTATCCCGCGAAGATCTTCGGAATGTATCGATAATTAAGTTTTTAGAAATCCGAAAAAGATAATTTTGCAGCGGTTTATCTATATCAATCCGATGGCGCTCTGTCCACATTTTAGTAAATAACTCCTGCAAAATATCCTGTGCCAGATCTTCAGACTTCACTAACCGCAGGACATTAGCTGTTAATTTTTCTTTATGGAGATCATAGAGCACCCGAAATGCGTCCGAATCTCCGTTTTTTAAACGCTGCAGTAATTCACGATCACGATGTATGGTTAAATGAATGGTTTTTTCCACGTATCTCTACAAGCTTACATCTAGTTAATAAAGCTTTATCCACAACTCTTTCAGAGTCCGCCTTTCCACAATATACAAAAAAGCTTTTAAAAATCAACGCGTTACAACGTCACATTAATCAAACAAAAAGGCCCACCATTAAATAAATGACGGGCCTTTTCTAAGCATCCATGGCTAAACTATAACGTTTCTTTTAACCAGCCAAAGAATTCACGTTGCCACACCTGCGCGTTGTGTCCCGACAAAACCCAGTGGTTCTCATCTGGCATATACACCAACCGACTTTTAATATTTTTGAGCTGTGCCGCCTGAAAAGCTTCCAAGCCCTGTCCGATAGGCACCCGATAATCTTTTCCACCTTGCATAATCATAATTGGTGTATTCCATTTATCAACATGCTTGATCGGATTAAATTCGTTGTATGTCTTCGCATTTGCTTTATCCCAATATGGTCCACCAAGATCGTGATTCGCAAAAAACAATTCCTCCGTCGTTCCGTACCACGAAGTCATATCGAACAAACCACAGTGAGAGATGAAAGTCTTAAAGCGGTTTTCATGCACACCCGCCAGCATAAACACGGAATAACCACCATAACTAGCACCAATAGCGCCTACACGCGATTTATCAACGTAAGACTCCTTCGAAAAGTCATCAATAGCAGACAAGTAATCGCGAATCGCCTGCCCTCCCCAATCTTTCGAGATATCTTCATTCCATTTTGTTCCCCACCCCGGCATACCTCTTCTGTTCGGCAAAATTACAATATAGCCCTGTGAAGCCATCAATTGGAAATTCCAACGAAACGAATAACCTAGCGTTGTTGCAGATTGAGGTCCACCTTGACAAAACAAAAGCGTTGGATACTTCTTCGTCGGATCAAAGTCCGGTGGGTAAATAACCCATGAAAATAAATCTTGACCATCGGATGCTTTCGTGTAGCGACCTTCTACCTTTGTCTCTGCCAGGCTGTTGTATATCTTATCGTTTACCGTTGTAATAGCGGTACGGGTATTCTTTTTCAAGTCATACAAATACAACTCCGTAGCTCGCGTCATGGTTGTTGAGGTCACCACAAGTCCACCATTCGTCTCGCCTACAATACCACTAATATCAAATTGTCCCTCACTAATTTGTCTTAATTTCGGCAAGGCCCTGTTCTTAAAGTTGACCGGTACCTCCACCTCGAAAAGCTGAACCGTACCTTTTACAGGTGCCGTGAAGTATAATCTTCTATTATCCTTGCTCCAAATAAAACTATTTACAGTTCCATCCCAATGTCCTGTAAGATTTAAGCGTTGTGAGCTAACTTTATCAAAGACAACGATATCTACTTTATCCGCTTCATATCCATCCGTCTTCATACTCAACCAGGAAAGTCGTTGCCCATCGGGGCTGTATGTCGGCGCTGTATCATACCCGTTCATACCCTCCGTCAAGTTGGTGGTGGTACCATTGGCCAGGTCATAGCGATAGATATCCGTATTGGTACTTTGCGCATACTCTTTTCCCACTTTCTTCTTACAAACATACAGTACCGCCTTACTGTCAGGAGACCATGCAAAGTCATCCGCTCCGCCAAACGGCGCTTGTGGACTATAGAACGGCTTATCTTTCAATATATCGAGCGGTTCACCAATTGTACCATTTTCATAACTTGCGACAAAAGGATGGCTAAACCGTCCATCATTAAAAGAATCCCAATGGCGATAGTCCAGATCATCATATATATAAACATTGGACTTCGTTAAATCGCTATACTTATCAACACTATGATTCTTTTGAATCAGTACACTTCGACTGAATAAGATGTGTTTTTTATCTGGCGATAACTTCACATTTTCTAATCCTCCCTCCATATTGGTAAGCTGTCTAGCCGTTCCTCCCTGCAAGGGCTTTTGCCAAAGCTGTCCTTTATACAGATAGATAACTTGTCCGTCGTTGGTTATTTCCACAACCGACTCTCCCCCTTGACCTTCCGTAAACTGCACCGCAGCGCCCCCCGCTACCGGAGCTACAAAGAGGTTCTTTTCGGATTTGTTTTCACCAAAGCTATATTGCGAAACACCATATACAACATACTTACCATCAGCCGATAACCCTTCAGCGGAGACACGACCTATTTCCCACAACTTTTCTGGTGTCATCAAATCTTTGCCTAGATGCTGCATTTTATCTGTTATCAATGATTTATCAATTTTTTTCTCAGGAGCTCGTTGTGCAAATGTGGTCGACGCCAACAAAATAGCAACTGCCAGAACAGAAACCTTATTCATATATTATACGCTTTTTTTCACCGTGCAAGTTAATAAATCTTATCTCTTTAGCGAAATCGACGAGTCCATACGATCTTCCAGACAGTCCAATATGCTTTCAAATAAAAAATCAGGATGTACATAAACGGTTGTTCTTATAAACACATCTCAAATTTAGCTTTTGCGGTCAAACTGATACCAATTGATCCGGGTAGAAACGCGCATCAACACCGCCAGTATAACAAATACGCCAATAGAGCCGACAATAAGGGCGTAGTCCTGCAGTTGCATCAAGAAATACACAAAAGCATAGAACAAGGCCAGCACGCCACTAAAAGCCATGCATATCTTACGATCTTTGGTGATGCCAAAGATAAACGAAGTAATAAGCCCGATTGTCGCCACAGCAGATAACAGATAACTCCAATCAAAACCAAGATGCTCTCCAATAGCCAACAAGAGCGAATAAAAGAGAACCATTGCACAACCAATAAGTACGTACTGAATAAAGTGGATCTTTTTCTTTTTTAAGATCTCGGTAAAGAACAAAGCGGTAAAGGTCAACAAAATAACCAATGCTCCATATTTTGCTACCCGAGTTGTCTTCTGATAGTTATTCACTGCTTCTAAAAAATTCACTTGAACCATATCTTGTTCTGTAGAGACCTGTGCCGAAGGTCCGTTCTCGGGAGCCGCAGTCACAGCTGGCATTGTTTGGTCATACCCTATGTTTTCACCGTCATAATCTGTCAACATATACAGCTCCTTTGATAAACCGACCCACTGCTTCGGAAACTTACGGCTAAAGCTGGGCACCTGCCACGCTGCACGGAACTTACCCTGCGATATTTCTCGTGTAGCAGGCAAAAAACCACCATTGAAACTAGGATCGTTCCATGCGCCGCCCACCGTCACCATGGTTTCGTCCGCCGTAGGAAAAACTGTTAAAGTACGTGAACCTCGTAAATCAAGTTTCATTCTAAATGTACCTTTTGTAGATTTTTCGGATAGACCGATATCTGCTGACATCGTGCGTTCAAACAAAGAAATCGGCTCCGTATGCATCTGTAAGTCACGCGTTGTACCTTTCCAATCTAATTTCGGAACTGCTGTCATCCCCTTCAAATCGCTGAGTCCCAAAAATAGCTTGGCTTCATCCCAATGCAAACTTGCCGGATCAACCGCAACTTTAGACAAATCGATTTCATCAAATTCACCGTCCACTGTTATGGCAGCCTTATAGACCACACTTTGGTAAATCCCCCGTTTCAAATATTCAGGTTCCACATCAGAGGATACGTTCATTTTTTTTGCTGCAAGGAAGATATAATTCTTCTCTTTATAGGTCTCCGTTTTTGGTTTCCCTTTATCATCCGTCACTTTGACCGAATATTGGTAGGTATAGGGAATACCTATGATCGGTCCAGAAATAACTTGCGGACCTCCCCATTTGCTCGCGATTTCATTACTTACACTACGCTCCCGATCTCTTCGTTCGCGAATAAGGTCGTTAATCCACTCCATAGGGATAAGCAGAAATAAGACTAAAATGAGCATGACGCCAAACTTAAAAAGAATGGAGTTAAAGAGACGCTCAAAGAAAGATGGCGCCGGACTGTCGTAAACCTCAGGTTGTTTTTGATTTGAATTTTCCATGACTAAAACATTTATATTATTTTTAAAAGTACTTTGAATTTCAAAGTTATTGGGTAAAAAAATTATTTGTACTGTTGTTTTATTAAATTTTCCAGTGCTTGCAGATGCTCTTCAAAAGCTTTTTGTCCTTTATCTGTTTTCTTATAACGGGTATTAGGTTTCCTATCGACAAAGCTTTTTTCGACGGTAATGTACCCTTCTTTTTCGAGTGTTTTAAGATTTGAAGCAAGGTTACCATCGGTCAGCTCCAGAAGGTCTTTTAGCGAACTAAAGTCATACGCATCATTGGCTAACAGCACACTCATCACCTGAAGACGAATGCGATTTTCAAAAACCTTATTATATAACTTCAGATCCACCCCCACTGCTTATTCGTATTTTTTGTAAACAATAAATCCATAGATAATGTGTAGCAGGCCGAACCCACACACCCAAAACCATAAACCATAACCTGGAAAAAGTAAAGCGGCAAGGCCTAAACAAACTTCCAAAACACCTAACCAGCGTACTTCCTTAAAGGTGAATACACTCCCCGCTGATAATGCTAGCCCGTAAAAAATCAACAACGTGGAAGCGATTAATTCGTAATAGCCTTTCCAAATCAATAAAAGAGCAAAAAGACCACCAGCCATGAGAGGGACCGAAACAGCCTTGAGCATGGCTCTGCTGGTTACATTCCATACCGACTGTTTTATTTTACTGGCTTTGCGCTTCGCCATGACTACCCCCGTAATCAAAGAGGCAAGCAATACCGCCACCGCCACCACCACCAAGTAGCCCACCACACCATCGTCAGTCACATAGTGATCTCTGTAATCGAAGGTACTGCGAAAGCCGAATACTTTAATATAAGCCAGAAAGGCACCTATTAAAGCATACATACCTATCAATACGCCAGAAAGGCCCGAGATCGAAATAAATTTCGATGATTTCTCCATCATGGAGCGAATATGGCCTATTTCCTTTATTAAATCTTGTTGATCCATACAAAGCACTTTGAAATTCAAAGTAACAAAACAGAAAACATAAAAACAATAAAAAAAATAAATTATTTGATTTTAAACACTTTAGGTGTAGATGTGGTATTTTTATCAAAAAAAAAGCAAAAAAGACTTGCAGGATATGGATTCCGTTCCTATCTTTGTGCCACAATAAAAGTCCTAATAACTGCGGAAGTGGCGTAATTGGTAGCCGCACCAGACTTAGGATCTGGCGCCGCAAGGCGTGGGGGTTCGAGTCCCTTCTTCCGCACTTGATGTCCTCCCGAACTTAAGAAACTCGGGAGGATTTTTTTTGTAATGCGTAAAAGCTATAAGAGAGTATGAATATTTCACACCAAAAACTTGACGATGTCAATGCGAACATCACAGTTGAACTAACACCAGAAGACTACAACCCTTCGGTAGATAAAGCGATTAAAGACCAAGCTAAAAAAGCAAAATTACCAGGATTCCGCCCAGGAATGGTACCTGTAGGTCACATCAGACGCACATACGGTAAAGCTATCTTGTTTGATGAAATCAATAGAGTCGTTAACGATAAGATCTCTGAATATATTGGTGAAAACAAACTAGAAGTATTAGGTCAGCCACTTCCATTGGACAGTGATACAGACGAAAAATATAAATGGGATTTCAACGATACATTCTCTTTCAATTACGAAATTGGTATCGCTCCTGCGTTTGAAATTCCTTTCTCTAAAGAGACTTCGTTCACCGCATACGAAATCAAAGCGGATGACGCTACTTTAGCTGAACGTATCAAGAACTTACGTCGTAGCTACGGTAAAATGACAAATCCTGAAGTTTCTGCTGAGGGAGATGTATTATACGCGACATTGAAACAAGAAAAAGAAGAAGGTATCGAAAAGACAACATCTGTACGTACAGATATTATCGAAGATGCAAAAATCAAAAAATCTCTAGCAGGATTAAAGAAAGATGATGTAGCGAAGATCGATGTTAAAAAAGCATTCAAAGTTGCTGACTTAGCGCGCATTCTTGGTATTACAGAAGATGAAGCAGAAGCTTTAGATGTCACTAAATTCGAACTTACGGTAAAAAACATCAACCGTTTGGAAGAGTCTGATTTAGATCAAGAATTTTTTGATAAATTATTCCCTGCTGGTGAAGTTACGACTGAGGAAGAGTTTACTGCAAAAGTAAAAGAAGAAGTAGAAAGCTTGTTCAAACAAAATGCAGATCAAAAGTTACGCAATGATCTTTATACTTTCGGTATGGAGAAAGTTGATGTTAAATTCCCAGAAGAGTTCTTGAAAAGATGGTTAAAAGCAACTAACCCGAACATCACAGACGAAGAATTGGAAGAAGGATTTGCAGATTTCTTAAGCAACTTGAAATGGACGATCATTGAAAACCGTATCGTTACAGCGAACAGCTTAGAAGTGAAATACGATGAGGTTGTTAACTTAGCAAAAGAACGTATCTATGCACAAATCAAGATGTACAACATCAATGATGAGCCTACAGACGAGCAATTAAATCAATTTGCTATGCAATTGCTTCAAGATAGAGAACAAGCAAACCGTTTGTTTGAAGAGGCTAAAGCGCTTAAAGTATTTGATTTCTTGAAAGAGAACATCAAATTGGAAAGCAAAGATATCGACTTCGTAGAATTCGAAAAATTAGATAAATAGTTTTCTTCCTCCTTTGTGGAGGTTTGAATACCCTAACATATTAAATCATCGCACAGATGGAAAGACTACTTTCTATTTATGCGATGATTTTTTTATTGCTTAACTTTGGCCCATGATAACATGTAGACCTGCGAAAGCATCTGATGCAAAAGCCATAGCGCCCATTATGCTGCTGGCCATGGAAGATATAATATATTATTTTATCGATAATTTCGATAAAGAGGAGGCTACTTCCCTCCTGACACATTTTGCTTCCCTCCCCAACAATCAGTATAGTTACCAACATATTATCGTCGCCGAGGAAGAAGGACAGATTTTGGGTCAGCTGTGTTTGTATCCGGGGGGCCAACTAGAGGCACTTCGCAAACCAATATTTGACTATATCAAAGAGAAATATAATCGTGTCCTTCCTTTAGAGAATGAAACGCAAGAAGGTGAGATATACATCGACACCATTGCTGTTTTGCCAGAAGCACAAGGGAAAGGCATTGGCAAGAAATTACTTCAATATGCTATCGAAACCTTCGTCGAACAACAAGGCGAAACGCTAGGCTTATTGGTGGATAAAGAAAATCCATCGGCAAAAAAACTATACCTGAATATGGGCTTTGCTGTTATCAAACAAGTGGATATTTTTGGTAAGGAAATGGATCATCTCCAATACCTTCCTTAGTGGTTGGGAAAAAGAGATTTACTTTTTAGAATCTAGCATTATAGCCTATTGATATATGCCCCGATGGGAATTTACGATTAAAATCGGGGTACTTATCATCTTTGAAATGTCCTTCGAGGGCAAAATAACCTGAGCTCAGTTTTATAGAGAAGTCTTTATACACCCGTAAGTTTGCTTCAAAACTACCAGCATGCAAAATGTAATAGGAATCATTTCCACTGATGGTGTAAAAAATTGAACCATTATAATCCCCCATGAGTCGAAGCCTACGCAGCACACTTAACTCCGCACGGTAACGGTAGCTGGCGCCTGATCCATAATTATAATTTCGACTGGCACCATACAACAAATAAGGATCCGGAACGGCTGCAAGCAGTAACGCTCCTACAGCGAGGCTCATATTCAACTTATTCTCCTTTTTATAACTAAAGGTCGAATTCCAGCTGTAACTTAAACTTTGTGCGCCATAGAAAAAGGCATCGTTATTATAGAAATCATAACTTGCACTCAATATACCGTAGTGCCGTCCTTTTTTGGTACTAAAGAATTCATTCCCATAAAGAAGTGCGTGTACATTCACCGCGTTAATAAATGTACTATCTCCTTTTCCAAACTCCAAATTCACATAAAATTGATCAAAAGGACGCTTGATATCTTGTGGGCCATTGCTGTACCAGAGCTGTAAGCGTGCGTATGATCCATTCTTTCCACGGTGTATGATATCTCCTTCACGCGCATCAAAACGACGCACCCCAATATTCACTTCGGTCCATATGGAAGAGGAATCGATTGTATTATACGGATCTGCCTTTCCCCACTTCCCATCCAACAAACGGTTTAAGCCATTCACTGGGTTGATAAAAAAAGCACCAATCTCATTCGAGACACGAGAACCGGGGTTCCGATGCCCACGTCCTAGAATGTTACGCGAAATACGATGGGTAATTTCACCTAACAAAATACCGCCATAGGTGGTATTAACTAAATCGTTAATGGATGGTGCTTGCGTCTCCCCTGCAGTTTCCCAAATGTAACTTCCCGCAAATGTTGCGATGCTGGACTGGTAAAAATTATAGCCATTACTTCTAAAAGCATTAAAATATAATTGTCCGTGGTAGGGGTGATCCAAGTGATTGGTTGTAAATTGGTTATCATCCCAATCCCAAGCCGAAAAACGTTGATGATCAATAAAGTTCTTGAAGGTAATATAGGAGTATGGATCTTTGGTGATAAATCGATTGAACAGTGCCGGAAAGGCCTGTGCCAGAAACCACTCTGTTCCTGCACGCCAAAACTTTTTTTCCCGCTTTACATCCTCCGGATCTTGAAATTCCTCTAACGCAATTTCTTTCGGTTTGTACTGGTTTAATTTTCGATACGAAAGGGTATCGAGGGGTAAAAAGTTAGTGTCTAAGGAAGAGGCAAAATAAACACTTTGCGCTTTTAAATCAGAACACAACAAAAGTCCGGTCAATAGAAATAAAGAATAAATAAGGAGTCGTACAATGTGCATATAAAAACTATAACCTGTTAAAGCCTTCTTACTGAACAAAGATACTTGTACGGTCTACAAATTGGCTGGTTTCTATCCAAAAGTTCCTAACAAGCATACATTTTATGTATATTTATTTGATTTTCAAATCAGTTAATAACGAATGCTAATATAAATATTATGAAAAAAACACTTCTTATTTTGATTATCTGTACTATCGGAGTACATACATTGGTAGCACAAAATAAATCGACTTTACGCGGTGCATTTCTTCATACTATAGATAACAAGAATGTACTCTGGTTGTTTGTTGATGATTATTTTTCTGCTATTAATTTTGAGAACAACCGGTACATCAGCACCACAGGCGGACCATTCACATACGATGGGAAGACCATACACGTTTCTGTGGAATACAATGACGCCAACCCCGAGCAGATAGGCTCTACGATAGATATGCCAGTACAGGTACAGAATCAGCACCTACGGAGCAACAATATGCAATATAACCGACAGCCAGCAAAAGCACAGGATTTAGATGGCTTATGGCGTATTACCGGGCGTAAACAGGGCAACGAATTATCGACCATAACACGCGGAGATCGTAAAACAATCAAGCTTTTAGTGGATGGATATTTTCAATGGATTGCCATCAACCCCGCAGTAAAAGGTTTCTACGGCACCGGTGGAGGTACCTATGTTTTTACGGATGGAAAATACACGGAACATATTCTATATTTCTCACGAGACAATTCTCGTGTTGGAGCTGACCTTTCATTCGAGGGCAAAATCGAAGCAAACCAATGGCATCATAGTGGACTTAGTTCCAAAGGAGATCCCATCTTTGAAATCTGGAGTCGCGATAATCAATAACACTACTGACATACTGCTGTCATTACCACGTCTTACCTTTGATTTAACAAAGAAAAAGACATTTAAAAAAAATAAATCATGAACAACAGCACAATCATCAGTAAGGAAGAGTTATTAATACATTGGCAAGGACACCGCGCCCTTACTCGTCGCGTTATCGAAAAATTCCCGGAGAAGGAATTGTTTACATTTGCGATCGGCAATATGCGCTCTTTTGCCGATATGGTTAAAGAATTATTATCTATTGCGGTCCCTGGTTTGGATGGCATTGTAAATGGAAAAACGGATGCATATAATCACGACCTAAAGTTAGATACGAAAGAAGCATTACTCAACGCTTGGGATGAATCAACTCCAAAAATCACTGCGTTATACAATCAGATTCCCGTGGAACGCTTCCATGAAGACCACAATCTTTTTGGGGAGTATAATTTCCCAATCTATCAAAACTTGTTGTATTTCGTTGATAACGAAGTTCATCACCGTGCGCAAGGGTACACGTACCTGCGTGCTCTAGCTATTGAACCGCCTTTCTTCTGGGAAAGAACGCTATAGTAAAAAGATTGTCGCTGGCACGAGCCGGCCTCTGTTTCACCTTGATATTTTTCTGCGGTTTAGCCTTCCGAAAGCGGCTTTCTGAGGGACCGCAGTCACATCTCTTCGAGGGCGCGGGCTTTTAGCTCGTGCCTTTTCTTGCTCCCCGCTACTGCACCCGCGCCAACTGCGCTTGCAACAGCTCCCGCACCCGATCCCGCAAAAACTCCGGCTCTACAATCGTCGTCTGATCGCCAAACATCAGTACCCAACGCGCGAAACCATGTAATACCTCGCGGCATTGAAACGTCATCTCTATATAATCCTCCATCTCCCGTTCCCCTACAAAACCATAGTAGTTTCTGTCCCACTGCATATAGGCAGCAAATTTCTTCGATACCTGAATTACGACTCTAACAGTAGCCTCTGGATCGTTATCTTTCTTCAAATAATAAGCCAGCTCTTCATGCTGTTTTGTAAAGCGTTGGTTGGCGATCAGCTTAATCTCTTGAATGCGATCTAACCTAAACTGGCGATAGTCATTTCGCAATAAACAATAGGCCATAAGATACCAAAAGCCATGCTCATGAAACAAGCCAATAGGCTCAAGGTTACGTTCATCCACGGTAGCAGATCCTGATTTCTGGTAATCTACGACAACTTGTACCTTTTGTGCAATACTTTTTAGTAAAATGGAAAGCGCAGCTGGTACCTTTTGATTGAAGACATGTTCTTTCGGTTTTAAAAAAACCTTTTCTTCAACGGTTGCTATATCTTCCTTATCCGCTGTGCGTAAGATAGATTTCATCTTATTCATCGCGGTCGAGAAGTGCAGATACAAATCTTTGTCAAAGTAATTGGCAATCAGTTTTTCTGCTGCTGCAAAACTCAATGCCTCTTCTCGCGTAAAACTCGTGGGCGGAATTTTATAGCCTTGCACCAACGCATAGCCAATGCCGGCTTCTCCATAAATGGGAACACCAGCACCTTGAAGCGCTTGGATATCTCGGTAGATCGTCCGTAAACTTACCTCAAACCGAACCGCCAGGTCTTGCGCCCGAACCAAGGGCTTTGCCTGTAACAGCATGTATATATTTAAAATTCGGTCGAACCGCTTTTGAATATCCATTTTTACCCAAAAAGATCGGAGCTCAAATAACGATCTCCACGATCGCAGGCTATAAAGACAATTACCCCTTCTTCTATTTCATTCGCGACTTGCAAGGCTGCATGAAATGCGCCTCCTGTACTCATTCCTGCAAACACACCTTCCTGACGCACCAAAGCCCGAGCCTTCGCTGTCGCATCTTGCTGAGAGATATCGATAACACGATCTACATGCGTAGGATTAAATATTTTCGGCAGATATTCTTGTGGCCATCGACGAATTCCTGGAATCGAGGCCTCCTCCGTCGGCTGGCATCCCACAATTTGTATATTTGGATTCTGTTCTTTCAAATACATAGAACATCCCATAATGGTACCTGTTGTTCCCATAGCGCTCACAAAGTGCGTTATCTGGCCTTCTGTATCACGCCAGATTTCCGGCCCTGTACTTTTGATATGCGCTTTATAGTTATCTGGGTTAGCAAATTGATTTAGAATAAAATAATCCCCACTTGCTCCCTTTTCCTCCGCATAATCACGACAGATCTCCATGGTTTCCAAAAGAGTCACCTTTGCACCATACGCTTCCATGGTGAGTGTTCGCTCCCGTGTGGAGGTAATGGGCATAACAAGCTCTAACGAAAGTCCATACATACACGCAATCATCGCTAAAGCAATCCCTGTATTACCCGAAGTCGCCTCAATAAGCTTTGTGTCTTTATCGATTTCTCCGCGTTCCATCGCAGAACGAATCATGTTCAATGCGGCTCTATCTTTCACAGATCCAGCCGGATTATTTCCTTCCATCTTCGCATAAATCTTCACTTTCGGATTGGTATGAAAGGAACGAATTTCCACCAGTGGTGTATTACCGATAGTTTGTATTATATTTCCCATTAGATAACAGGTTTAGAGTCAATAAATTTTGAATTAGGCTGATGATACACCGTTGTATACGGCTCAATACTAGCCGTCAACCAAACGTTACCACCGATTACGGAATGATGGCCAATGATCGTTTCTCCCCCTAATATAGTGGCGCCCGCATAGATGATAACATGATCTTCAATGATAGGATGACGCTGTGTATTGGCCATATTCTTGGCGACACTTAAAGCCCCCAAGGTCACCCCCTGATACAGTTTCACGTGGTTACCAATAATACAGGTCTCGCCAATAACCAGCCCCGTTCCATGATCAATATGTAAATGGTCACCGATGGACGCACCGGGATGGATATCAATCCCAGTTTTGGAATGTGCATACTCCGTTAAAATACGTGGTATCAAAGGAATGCCAGAACGCCATAACTGATTGGCTATACGATAAATACAGATTGCTGTAAACCCCGGATACGTACGAATCACTTCCCGCAGACTCTGCGCTGCAGGATCCCCTTCCATAATCGCTTGTGCATCGGTCAACATCACGTGGTATACGCCTGGTAGATCTTGATAGAATAGATGTGAAATACGCGTATTATCACAATCGGAACAAGCCTTCGTTTTCACGAGCAGCTCCAATAATACTTTCTCGGAAGCGGCAAAAGCCGCCCGCACCGCATCCACATCTTTCAAGCTTGCCGAACTACGGTCAGGAAACAAAAGATGCAGCAAACTCGTTGCCCATGCCGCAATTCGTTTATTGCTAGGCATGTCTTGTACTTCGCGTTGCTTTTGGTAAATATGGTTGTAAAAATCTTCCATAAACACAAATCTACTATTTCTATAGAACTAATTTTTTAAAAAGTTCATCTAATGTTTCTGCCGCAGACACACAAGTCCCCGGATGGGTTACCGAACATTGAACCATCGTGCTCCTTTTGGCCGTCAGCCAACGGAACCTTTCCGGTTGCTCCAGCTCAGCAAGTCGTCCACCAGACTTGTCTCCCACACATATCCGTTGAAAAGAATCTAAGTGCTTTTTGATTATCTCCAAATCCACAGTAGGATCCAACGCTTTGCATTTTGCTTCGTCTACATAAATTTTCACCTGTGCGAATTTTTGCTTTCGACAATATAATGCGACCCCTACATTCACGAACTCATCGCGCTCCACACGTGGCACCACCCGCACCACGGCATACTCATATACGGTTCTTTCGCTCATGTTCAATCTGGTTTAAAAAAATAGTTGCATGGGCCAGTCGCTTCACTAAAAAAGATACATACACTTCCCGTACCTCATCTGCCGTTAGATCACGTCCCTCTTCCTCAAGCCATTCATCCGGTATTATGGCTAATACATTGCGTAGGATTTCCGCTGTAAATAAAGGGCTGTACGTGGCGTGCACTTGTTCGACTTCACTTGCATATTTTAATAATACATGATCTTTAATCTGAATAAATGGCTTTACGGCCTGCTCTTCCCAATTGTCCCAGCTATGATGAAAATACAATGCTGCACCGTGATCGATAAGCCAAAGGTCTCTGTTCCAAACCAACATATTAGTATTGCGTACCGTCCGGTCCACATTCATCAACAGCGCATCAAGCCATACAATTTTTGAGGCTTCAAGCTCCGTCACGGCATCCACATTAGCATCAAAAGTCAATGCGCCACTTAAAAAGTGAACCCCTAAATTCTGACCTACTGAAAAACGTAATAAATCCTGTATCTCTTCATCAGGTTCCATACGTGCAAACGACTCGTCCAAGTCTGCAAAAACCATCTCCGGCATCCGCAGTCCCATAAACCGAGCCAACTCACCACCGATCAACTCCGCAACCAGCGCCTTTTTCCCTTGTCCTGCGCCACGAAATTTTATGACATAACTGAACCCATCATCAGCATCCACCAAACCCGGGAGTGATCCTCCCTCCCGGAATGGTTGTACATAGCGCGTAATATTAACGCTGCGTATTTCCGGCTTAAATACCTTCATTTTTTATCTATTTTAAACAACCAATAAATCGATCTCCATTTAAAGCGCACAGCCCCGCTATACCTAACAACTTCCCAAAGGCATGTTGTGTTTTAACTTTATCATAGCTTGTGGAAGTGCTGCCACCCGGTATCTTCTTACCTCCGGCATACCTTTTGAAGCGCCATTTCCAAATCTAATCATAGTTCCATTCTCTACAATCAAACTTATATATTTTTATAATACAATAAGACATTAATCTGACGCGCCCAAAACGGTGTTCACAGGAAGGAAATACAACTGTCCGACACGACTGCTTCTGGTTCACTGTTTTTTGATGTTTCAGCAGGTCTTGCATATTGCTTATGCAGGCGAATTTATCTAGATTTGTATATCTTCTTGATTTCAGAGACCAACAACATACATGGATACAACGGCAGAATACAATAGCGTTATCTCGCATTGCAAAGATTTATTCTTAAAAAAGACAAAAGACTACGGCACCGCATGGCGAATAATGCGTCCGGCATCAATCACCGACCAAATTTATATTAAGGCACAACGTATCCGTACATTGGAAGTCAAAAAAGTATCAAAAGTCGGCGAGGGAATTACAGAAGAGTATATCGGTATTGTTAACTATTGCGTCATTGCGATGATGCAGCTGGAGATTCCGGAAGAGGAAGGTGAAAACTTGGCTTACGAAACTGTAAGCAAACAATATTCGGAAAAAGTGGATGAAACACGCGATCTTATGCTAGCCAAGAATCATGATTATGGGGAAGCATGGAGGGACATGCGTATATCTTCTTTGACGGATCTTATCCTGATGAAATTACATCGGGTCAAACAAATTGAAGATAATAATGGAGCAACCTTAGTATCCGAAGGCTTGAAAGCCAATTATCAGGATATGCTGAACTACGCCGTATTTGCACTGATCAAACTGGGACTCGCACAATAATAAACAGACACATGGAAACGAACTTTACCCCTACACAGAACAAAAAGATTAATTTTATTGATATTCTACTCGGATTTAGTCGATTTTTTGTCGGTCTTTTATTCATCTTTTCCGGCTTTATTAAAGCGAATGACCCTACCGGGTTTGGTTATAAACTACAAGAGTATTTCCATGTCTTTCACATGGATTTTCTCAACGATTATAGCACTTGGATTGCCGTAATCATTTGTGGCTTTGAAATTATTATGGGTGTTTTTCTTCTGCTTGGTCTGTATCGTAAAACTGTTGCATGGGGACTTTTGCTACTCATTATTTTCTTCACTTTTCTAACGTTCTATTCTGCTTTCTTTGAAGTTGTTACCTCTTGTGGTTGCTTTGGCGATGCCATTCCACTAACTCCTTGGCAGTCGTTCATCAAAGATTTGGTTTTACTGGTCTTTATCCTCGTTATTTTCAAATACCACGAACGCATAAAACCAGTAATCAGCTCGAGCGGCAAGCGCAGCTTCGCAGCGACAGCAACCGTATTGATTTCTTTCGGAATAGGCATTTACACCGCTTTATTTTTACCATTCATCGACTTCTTGCCATACAAAGTAGGGAATAAGATTCCGGACCTAATGGTTCTACCGGAAGGAAAAGAAGGAGATGTTTTTGAGTACATCTATGAAATAAAAAATAAGGCTACAGGTGAAACGAAAAAGGTGACTGACAAAGAATACATGGATGGAATCTGGGAGGATGATAATTGGGAAGTGATTGGCGAACCTACCTCTCGACTGATTAAGAAAGGATACCAAATTCCCATTCCTGACCTTCTCATTTCGGATGCCGAAGGTAATGAAGTAACACAAGAAATTATTACATCGCCATTTTATAATTTCATTGTTGTGAGCACGTATATCGATAAATTATCTACGGCAGATGTTATTGCGTTGGATCGGATTAACACCATAATCCGTGATCTGTCGACGCAAGAAAATCTACGCGCTGTATTGCTTACAGCAAGCTCCTCCGATGTGGCTTCTAAACTAAACACAGATATGGATCTAGTACTTGAAACTTTCTATGCTGATGCTGTTCCTCTTAAAAGCATGGTACGCTCTAACCCTGGCGTACTCTTAATGCAGAATGGCGTAGTGTTAAAGAAATGGTCTAAGCTAAACTTCCCTTCGAAGGAAGAGTTGGAAAAAACATACCTACAAAAATAATGGATAAACCTATTTTTTTAATTGGTTTTATGGGGAGTGGAAAAACCACCTGGGGCAAGAAATTGGCAAACCGTTTAAACAAAAAATTTGTAGACCTGGATCATGTACTGGTTGAAAAAGTAGGTATGTCAATACCGACTTACTTTCAAATATACGGGGAGCAGAAATTTAGGGAACTGGAAAGTCAGACACTAAAAGAACAGATTGCACCAGATACCGTTATTTCTACCGGTGGCGGTAGCCCTTGTTATTATGATAATATGGCTTGGATCAATGAGAATGGGCTTTCACTTTATCTTTATCTAAGCCCAAAAGCGTTGCATGGTCGATTATCTCAATCCAACATCGAAAGTCGACCGGCCTTAAAAGGGTTACAAGGTGAGGATCTGCTTGCTTTCATTGACGAAAAATTAACGGAAAGGGCTCCTTTTTATACGCAAGCTCATATCCAAATTGATCAAATCAATGCTTCATTGGACACCATTTGCCAGCAAATAGAAAACTATGTTAAATAGGAAGAAACCTATATTATCCACAATCCTACTTCTAACAACAGTTTTACTGTTTGCAAGTTGTTTTCGAAATAATAACGCTTCGGATATGGTGCATGTTAGCAATCATAATCAGGTGTTTAATTTCGAAACCGTAGATGACTTATACCGTTTCCTGACCTATTCTGAAAAGAGAGTACCTCTGATTAGTGCACACCGCGGAGGACCTGCGGCTGACTATCCGGAGAATGCAATAGAAACATTCCAACGTATAGCCTATAAAACACCAGCCATTATCGAGTGTGATATCGCCTTAACCAAAGATTCTGCCTTAGTGCTTATGCACGATGAAACATTACAACGCACGACAACAGGAAAAGGGCGCGTAGGTCGACATACTTTAGAAGAACTACAAGAGCTAAATCTAAAGGATGTGGATGGAAAGGTAACGAAATACAAAATACCAACGCTAGAGGAAACCCTGCTTTGGGGTGTAGGAAAGGTCATTTTCACGCTAGATGTTAAACGTAACGTCCCTTACCGACTTGTGATCGATGCCATTCGTAAAGCGAAGGCAGAAGCCTACGTTGTGGTTATTACCTACAGTGCTGATCAAGCGGCTGTCGTACACAACTTGGCACCGGAACTTATGATTTCAGCATCAATACGTAGTGCCGAAGATCTTATCCGATTAAATGATCGCGATGTGCCAGACACCCGTATCGTTGCTTTTGTTGGTACATCTCCTATTGATAAGAAGGTTACGGACTTGCTTCATCAACATGGCATTTTGTGCATTCTTGGTACCATTGGTAACTTAGACCGTCAAGCCATGCAACGCGGGGAACAGGTGTACGCAGAATTTATAGAAAATGGCGCTGACATATTGAGCACAGATAGACCGCTGGAAGCAGCAAAATCACTAGATTACTACATTCGAAAAAGAGGATTATCCTCTCCCTATATCAATTAATATGTCTGTAAAAGTTGAACGTCTCACCAAAATATACGGGACACAAACAGCACTCAATGATCTAAGCTTCACGATTGGCACAAACCGAATTGTAGGATTCTTAGGACCCAATGGGGCTGGAAAATCAACAACCATGAAAATCCTTGCTGGTGTACTCGCTCCTACCAGTGGAAACGGTGAAGTTCAAGGGATCCAGATAGGACAACATTCTTTCGCCGCGAAAAAAAAACTGGGGTACCTTCCGGAAAACAACCCACTCTATTTGGATATGTACGTTCGAGAAATATTGAACTACGAAGCTGAAACACATCAGATAAAAAATAAACAACAACGGATAGACGAGGTAATACACCTTACAGGTTTACAAGAGGAGCAACACAAAAAAATCCAGCAATTATCCAAAGGGTATAAGCAACGCGTAGGCCTAGCGCTTTGTATCATCCACAATCCTCCCGTTCTGATCTTAGATGAACCGACGTCGGGATTGGACCCCAATCAAATATTGGAAATCCGTAGTTTGATCAAGGAACTGGGGCGTGAAAAAACAGTGTTGATATCCACGCACCTGATGCAGGAAGTGGAAGCTATCTGCGATGAAGTAATGGTAATTCATAAAGGCATTCTTCGGGAGCACGCGTCCATTACAGACTTAAAAAGAAAGTATCCGAACCAATCTATAGAGGAAATTTTTGTACAATTAACGAAATAATCTAAACATTTTAGCGCGATATGTGTTATTATCTAAACTTAACACACAGAATGTTTATGAGAAAATCTTTATTATCAGCGGCTTTTTTAAGCATTTTTGCTTTGGGCGTTCATGCTCAAAAGATTGAGACACGTCCTCAACATAGTGCCAACGTGGGCTTAACACCGATAAAACAGGGCAACTGGATGGTTGGAGGTTCACTAGCAAATATTGGATATAGCTTTGAAGGCAAAGCTTTTAATATCAATCTACAGCCTAGAGCAGGATATTTTGTGTCCAACGGTATTGCAATTGGTGCACAAGCGAACTTAGGCTTTACTGCGGTAAAGGGGACCGATAACGAATGGAACTATGGTATCGCTCCATTCCTACGTTATTACTTACCACAAGGCGCTTCCTCTACAGGTCGATTCTTTGCCCAAGGAGATATTGGTATTGCCGGAAGTTCAGTCGGTAAAGATGTGTCTCTAGCATTAGGTGCAAATCTTGGTTATGCACACTTCATTACACAAACTGTAGCATTAGAGGTAACAGCCGGTTACAATTACACAAAATCCAATGTCAATTTAGGCGATAAGGCCTCGGGGCTAGGTGTGGGATTAGGTTTCCAGATCTATTTACCGGGTAAAAAATAAATGTCGCATTATTTACAACTTTTTAATCTAGAAAGCACTATCCGCGAGGGACGGTGCTTTCTTGTTTTAGAGCAATCATTTTCCTAAATTCGAAGCAACAAATCAGACTACAATTGCGCAGTATATACATAAAAGAAGTTGCTTCTTACTTCAATTCCTTGATTGGCTACTTAGCCATTGCTTTTTTCCTTCTGATAACGGGTCTTGTTGTTTGGGTCTTTCCAGATACTTCGATCCTCTCCTCAGGATATGCCTCCCTATCAGGGTTTTTCACGATCGCCCCGTATTTATTTATGTTTCTTATACCGGCGATCAGCATGCGCTCCATTGCGGGGGAAAAAGTGGATGGAACCTTTGATCTCTTGCGGAGCAGGCCGCATACTTTTTTCGACATTGTTTTGGGCAAATACCTCGGTATTATCACCATAGGTCTACTCGCTATACTACCAACACTCCTTTATGCAGCATCGGTATACCTCCTTGCCTTTCCTTCAGGAAATATTGATATCGGAAGTATTATCGCCTCTTATTTGGGACTATTCTTTCTTATGAGTAGCTACGGTGCGATTAGTATCTTCTGCTCCAGTATCAGCAATAATCCGATCGTGGCCTTCTTACTTGCCGTCTTTGCGTGCTTTATCGCGTTTTACGGTTTCACAGCAATCAGTGATCTTCCTACCTTAGGTAACACCACGAGTTTTATTCGAAACTTAGGTATCCAAGAGCATTACGACAACATTAGCCGAGGTGTTTTAACACTGTCTGATTTTGTATATTTTCTGTCGCTAAGTGCGCTGTTTATTCTCTTTACCCGTGGGCATTTAGGGAGGTCGTTCACACCACGTAAACGTACATTGACTGCATATACAATTGCTATTGTTGTTTTTTTTACACTAAACAGCACCGCACTGCTTCCTGCAGCAGGGCGTATAGACTTCACCACTGATAAACGTTTTACACTAACTGAAACAAGTAAAGATATATTAGCGAACCTTCAAGAAGATGTAAGCATTACGGTTTTCTTAACCGGCAAAATGCCGAGTGGTTTTGAACGGTTACAGACCGCGACAACAGATCTCTTGACAGACCTTAAATCATATGCTAAGGGACGTCTACATTTCAATGTCATAGACCCATTGAGTGGAAATCAACAAGAACAACAAGCCTTTATCCAAGCATTGCAGGAACGTGGTATCACGCCGACCAATATTAGTGTAAAAACTGATGCCGGATTTAGTCAACAACTGGTGTTCCCTAGTGCCGTTGTTGCTACAGCCGAACAAGAAATTACGGTCAATTTATTGCAACAGAAGAATGCTGCAAAACCAGAAGAAGCCTTAAACAATTCAATAGAAAACCTGGAGTATGCTTTTTTGTCTGCCATTCATAATGCGACACAATCAACGCCCAACTTCATTGGTTTTACGGAAGGACACGGGGAACCTTCGGACCTGGAATTGCAAGATGCGATGCAAAGTTTAATGCCGGCTAACCAGGTCGGTCGTGTACACCTCAATGAGGTCACCTATGCTTCCCTTCAGCAGCTGAAAGTAATCTTTATTGTTAAACCCACCACTCCTTTCTCCGAAGCCGATAAATATAAACTCGATTATTTTATCCGTCAAGGTGGACGTGTCATCTGGGCAATAGATCAGATCGATGCCAGCTTAGATTACCTACGAAAGACGGGAAGCCAACCTGTAATCGGACGCACATTAAACTTGGATGATCAACTTTTCTTATATGGAGCTCGCCTAAATTACAATCTGTTGGCAGATCTAAACTGTAGCCAAATTCCGCTGTCCATGGGAAGCGTGGCAGGACAATCACAGATCCAGCTCGCTCCGTGGTATTTTTATCCGATCTTAATGCCGACCTCAACGAATCCTATTCTCAGGAATCTCGATGGGATACGTACAGAGTTTATTGGAACGGTGGATACGTTGGAAACAAATGGAATAAAGAAAGAGATTTTGCTCAGCAGCTCTCCTTTCGCACGAACCATCACAACCCCGGCTCCTATCTCGCTCCAGATGGTGGAAGAAGCACCGGATCCCGTGAAATTTAGAACTAAACCGATGCCGGTAGCTGTTCTATTGACCGGTAAATTTCCGCATCTGTTTGAAAACAGACCCACACCTGCAGGTATTACAGAAACAGCACCTCCCTTGGAAACCAAGGATACGAAGATGGTCGTTATCGCCGATGGTGATTGGCTTATCAATCAGACAAACAATAAAGATCAATCTCCTTATCCGCTTGGTTGGGATCGCTACACGGAACAACAATTTGCGAACAAATCGTTTATGTTAAATATGGTAGACTATCTATTAAACGATGAACGCTTTATTAATTTAAGAAACAGAGAAGTCAAGCTACAGTTACTAGACCAAGCGAAGGTAAAAGCAGAGAAAACAACCTGGCAAGTTATCAATGTCGTAGCTCCGGTGCTCCTTCTATCAATCATTGCACTATGTCAACAGTTATGGCGACGCAAGAAATATGGTCAAATAAAAAGGGTGCAACAGTAAATTGCACCCTTTTTATTTGGACAGGTCGAAACCTATTTTTTCATTGAGCCTGTTTCTGTCAGGCGTATATGCCAGCTAAAAGCCTCTTCTAACAAATGTGGGGTATGTCCGCCACGCGCGCAAGCACGATCAAAATACGACTGTAGCTCTTCTTTAAAATCTGGGTGCACACAGTTATCGATTATTTTTTGCGCTCGCTCACGCGGAGCCAAACCACGTAAATCAGCCAAACCTATATCGGTTACCAGAATATCTACATCATGCTCGGTATGGTCCACGTGCGATACCATCGGCAAGACATGCGAGATCGTATCATTTTTGGAAGCGGCCTGCGTAACGAAGATACTAAGGTATGCGTTTCGGGCAAAATCTCCAGAACCACCAATGCCGTTCATGATCTTCGTTCCTGTAATATGCGTAGAGTTTACATTACCATATATATCAAACTCAATTGCCGTATTGATTGCAATAATTCCTAATCGCCGAATTAAACCTGGCGTATTTGATATATTCTGCGGACGTAAAACGATCTTATCGCGATACTTCTGTAGGTTTCCAAAAACTCGTTCGTAGCATGCAGCAGATACCGTAATAGAGGAAGCTGATGCAAAGGATAATTTACCGGAATCAATCAAATCAAAAGTACTGTCCTGTAATACCTCAGAGAACATCGTTAAATCATAAAAATTACTCTCTTTGAAGCCTGTCAATACCGCATTTGCTACTTTTCCGATACCAGCTTGCAAGGGTAACAAACGGTCTGTTAGATGACCCAACTGAACCTCATTTTCGAAAAATTTGAGAATATGATCTGCAATAGCCGTTGTTTTATCATCTGGCTCAGCAATATCAGCAGGACTATCTTTTAAATCTGTAAAGACAATCCCTACGATTTTATCAGGATTGATGGGGATAGAGCGTCGACCTATTTTATTCCATGGCGCAACGATAGGAATAACGTTACGATGTGGATAATCTTCTGCTTGATAAATATCATGAATTCCATACACATCCGTTGGAATTGCGGTATTAATTTCAATAATCACTTTATCTGCAAGCTCCGCGAAAGTAGCGGAATTACCAACAGAGGTTGTAGGCACTAAGCTACCATCACGATCTATGTACGCAACTTCGATAACAGCAATATCCACTGGTGGCAGATTTTTATTATGTAGCAACTCCGCGCTCTCACTCAAGTGTTGATCTATAAAAAGAACTTCTCCAGCATTGATCTTATTTCGCAGAACACGGTCTACCTGAAAGGGCATTCTTTTTTTTAGTGCCCCTGCCTCAGCAAGCTTTCCGTCGGTATCATGCCCCAGTGAGGCTCCTGTCATCAGGGTAATCTTTAATTCCTCATGCTTAGCGCGTTCAGCAAGTGCCGCAAGAACAACCTTACTATCTCCAGCTTTCGTGAAACCACTAGAACCAACCACCATATCGTTTTCGAAGAATTTGACAGCATCTTCGGCAGACATAACTTTGTCTTTCAGTCTTTCTAACTTAATTCTATCGTAGGACATATTGAAAATTTAAAAACATCTATCTATATAAAAGTCGTATAGAGACGACAATTATAAGCATATTTTGATTGCACATTTTATTATTTATAGCCAGTTAATTATCGCTGCCTCGCATAAATTTACAAAATATTATAGTTCAATAGATTACATCTTTAAGACACAAAGAACACAAAACAGCAAACATCTGTATAACAGTTGTTTAAATAAATAATTTACTAAGTAAGCGCTGACTCGCCCTATTATAAAGCGATAAACATGAGGTAAGCGAACACTCACCTTTTTGGTTATCTCATTAAAAAACAGGAAATTTACAGCGGTGAGAAATAAATAATATGGACAATAAGCAATATGTTGATAAATACTACATGACGGAGGTTGATTCCTTTGAAGACAGTATCTATTGCCATCACGCAATGATGGGTGAAAATTTCATTGCAGAACACAAACATAATAAAGATCAATTCTTATACACAGAGGGTGGTATCGTATTTCTGAAGACCGAAGAGAAATCATACTTTCTTCCAGCGCGTCACTATATATGGATTCCGGCAGGCACTAAGCATAGTATACACCCGAGCAGTCCAGAGGTTGTGATGCGTAATTTATATTTTCCACGCTTCGATACCGATACGGCTTTTTACAAGAAGGTAAACATCTATCCAGTGAATGACCTCTTGATTGAGTTTATTATGTTTACAAACAGATGGACAGGAAACATATTCCCCGTGGAAGAGCCAAAATACTCCATTGCAAAAGCTTTTAAACTTATTTTACCAGAAATATCAAGAACAGAACTCCCCTTAGCATTGCCTTATCCGAAACATGACAAACTAAAGGATATCGTTAAATACCTGGAGGAAAAGATTGATGAGAATGTCGGTTTCAAAACGATTGCTAAAGAGTTTGATGTTAGTGAACGGACTTTGGCGCGTCTTTTTCAAAAAGAACTGAACATGTCTTTCATACAGTATTATACAATCTTACGCATGCTAACAGCATTGAAGCTCCTTTTGGATGAAAAAATGAGTGTCAATGAAGTTGCAATGCGTGTTGGATACAGTAGTTTACCTACTTTCAGTAACACCTTCAATAAAATTATCGGAGTTCGACCTAGCGAGTACGTAAAGAATAAAAATCTACTACTTTAAATATAACTTAAACCAACTTATATGAAACTCAATTTATTTAGTGCACTTGCGGCAAGTGCACTCTTACTGGGTTGTGCCACGAGCTCAAACTCTGTAACAAACAACAAGCTGCCTAAACCGATCCAGCTATTCAACGGAAAAGATATTAAAGATTGGACGCCAAAGATTAGATTACACGAGGTCGGTGAAAACTATGCCAATACCTTTCGTGTTGAAGATGGTTTATTAAAGGTAAGATACGATGGCTATGATGATTTCAAACAACAATATGGCCATTTAGCCTACAATAAAGCATTTGGCTATTACCTACTCAAGGTAGAGTATCGTTTCGTGAACGAGCAGGTAAAAGGTGGAGAAGGCTGGGCTTGGCGTAATAGCGGAGCGATGTTACATGGTCAAGATCCTAAGACAATGCTTAAAGACCAAGATTTCCCGATTTCTATCGAAGGTCAATTTTTAGGGGGGAATGGTAAGGATGCCCGTACCACGTCAAACTTATGTACACCGGGGACTAATGTTGTTATGAAAGAGAAACTTTTCACACCACATTGCATCAGCTCTACTTCAAACACATATCACGGTGACCAATGGGTAACCGCCGAGTTTCTCGTTCTGGGTGATTCCGTTATCAAGCATATCTTAGATAAACAAGTTGTTTTGGAATATCAAAAACCACAAATCGGAGGCGGTAATGTGGATAAGTATGATCCCGCTCAAAAACAAGATGGTAAATTATTGGATAAAGGTTTTATTTACCTACAAAGCGAAAGTCACCCCATCGATTTTAGGAAGGTTGAGCTATATGACCTTAGCCCCTATAAAAACAACAAGGCTAAACTAGACCAAGTGGTTGAGTTGCTAACGAAATAACAAGAAAAGGGGATGTAAAATATACATCCCCATATTTTTTTTTCAAACAATAAATTATGCTAACTTATTAACGAATTTCGTTAATTTAGATTTATTGTTAGATGCTTTTTTCTTGTGGATAACATTTTTCTTAGCCAAACGATCAAGCATAGAAACAACTCTAGGCAACAATACTTTTGCTTCAGTAGCATCAGTAGTATTACGAAGTTTTTTAATTGCGTTACGTGTAGTTTTTGCTTGGTAACGGTTTCTTAAGCGTTTCGCTGCGTTCGCTCTAATTCTTTTAATCGCTGATTTATGATTTGCCATTTCTCTTAGCTAATTTTATTTTCTTACTTATACTAATTTCGGAATGCAAAAATAATCAGATTAAACCAATATTCAAAATCTATTTTCAGTTTTGTGCATAATATTATACAAACGGCTCCCCTACTGTAAATGGACGAGCTAAATTGGTCGAAAACAGTTACTAGGTATCCAGCATTCATGGCTTGTATTCACAAATAACTTCTTATTTTTGTACATGCAAAAATTATCTATGGATCAGTTGAACCGTCCTGATGTGGACGCCTTCAAGAACCTACAGAAAACCCCTATTATTGTTGTACTTGACAATGTCCGCAGTCTACACAATGTTGGATCTGCATTCCGTACTGGCGACGGCTTTGCCATTGAAAAGATAATGCTGTGCGGAATTACCGGCACTCCGCCACACCGTGAGATTGAAAAGACAGCGCTTGGCGCCACCCAGTCTATCACATGGAGTTACCATAAAGATGTGGCCGAAGCCATCCAACAGGCGCAAGCCGAAGGGGCCAAAATAGTAGCCATCGAACAGGCCGAAGGAAGTATCCCTCTCCAAGAGTTTACCATCTCGGAAGGTGAAAAATACGCACTTTTTTTTGGCAATGAAGTTCATGGCGTTTCCGAGGAAGTCATGGAACAGGCAGACGCTTGTATTGAGATACCACAGTTTGGCACAAAGCATTCCTTAAATGTATCAGTTACCATAGGTATAGTGTTGTGGGACCTAGTCGGTAAGATGAAACTCGTATAAAAAGATTAACTTTAACCTGCGAATATCTACTCTTTCAAAAAAATGGCTGAATTGCGTAAGCTTAATTTTTAGAAGTCGTTGCAAAATAGTAGATTTGCTTTGCAAAAAAACAGAAAAAATGAGTGTACTAGTAAATAAAGATTCAAAAGTAATCGTACAAGGCTTTACTGGGAACGAAGGCACGTACCACGCTTCCCAAATGATTGAATATGGAACGAATGTAGTAGGTGGTGTAACACCAGGAAAAGGTGGACAAACCCACTTAGATCGTCCAGTATTCAACACTGTACAAGATGCAGTAGATAAAGCTGGTGCTAACGTTTCTATTATTTTCGTTCCCCCTGCATTTGCTGCAGATGCTATCATGGAAGCTGCTGCTGCTGGGATTGAAGTTATCGTTTGTATTACAGAGGGTATCCCTACGAAAGATATGATTCAAGTAAAATCTTACTTGAGTGACAAAAACTCACGCTTGATCGGTCCTAACTGTCCAGGTATCATCACAGCTGAAGAAGCTAAAATTGGTATTATGCCTGGTTTTATCTTCAAAAAAGGTAAAGTAGGTATCGTTTCTAAATCAGGTACGTTAACATACGAAGCAGTTGACCAAACAGTAAAAGCTGGTTTAGGTATCACAACAGCAATCGGTATTGGTGGTGACCCAATTATCGGTACAACAACAAAAGAAGCTGTTGAGTTATTAATGAATGACCCAGAAACAGAAGGTATCATCATGATCGGTGAGATCGGTGGTGGTATGGAAGCTGAAGCTGCAAACTGGATTAAAGAACATGGTACTAAACCTGTTGTTGGCTTTATCGCTGGACAAACAGCGCCTCCAGGACGCCGTATGGGTCACGCTGGTGCGATTGTAGGTGGTGCTGACGATACAGCTGCTGCTAAAATGAAAATTATGCGCGAGTGTGGTATCCGTGTGGTAGAATCACCTGCAGAAATCGGTGCAGCAATTGCAGAAGAATTAGCAAAATAGTTGTACGACATCTATAGATAAAAAAGGTTAGCAATTTGAATTGCTAACCTTTTTTTATGTTATATAACATTAGCCTTGATTTTCATCGGCTGATGGTCCATATAAACCCGGTACAGGAATGTCCAGCATTCGTAAATAAACCGTTAACTGGCCACGGTGATGGATCAAATGGTTGTTTACCACATAGCGCATAGCACCGGCTCTCGGCATCTTTGCAATCACATACTCCGGTCCGGCCTGCATTGTCCAATCTTCCCCCCAGCTTTCGTCCGTTGCATTTTCTATTGCCGCCTTGTTCAACGCATACCCTTCATCCAACATCTGACGTAACTCCGCGATAGAAGATACCGGCTTTGGATTAAAATCTGTCTTGAAGTCGAACACAGTCATCGGAATAACAGTAGCTACCCAATTGTGCAGCCCAACAATATGGTAAGCCAAATCTTTAACAGACATGGATTTCTCATGCGGTCTCCAATCCAAATGTTCATCTGTAAGCCGCTCTAAAATACGTCTCGTGCTTTGCGTCTCGCGCTCTAACTCTATTAATAAACTCCTCTTTAGTCCCATAAGATTTAATTTTACTGTTAAATTAATCAAAAAAGGGGAAACAAAAAATCCTTAAAACATATGCGAATTATTTTATCCATTATCTAATGTTTATATAATAGTCGCATTGTACAGTCGTAATGACAGAAAGGACAACCTGTATATGTAAGCATTTTTTATTAATTTCAATGCCAATTAGAAAGATCCAAATTTATCATGATGTTTAAATACATACTAACAGTTGCTTGCTGCGTTTTAATTTTCTACTGTACGGGGCAAGAGGTTAATGAACAGTATATTCGAGACCACTATGACAAGCGTGAGGAATACATTACGATGCGTGATGGCAAACGCTTATTCACCGCCATTTACACCCCTAAGGACAAGAGTGAGTCATATCCTATTTTACTAAACCGGACCCCTTACACAGTTGCTCCATATGGTATAGACAAATACAAAGCTTATTTGGGAAATTTTCCAGAAATGTCAAAAAAGGGATACATTTTTGTTTACCAAGATGTACGCGGCAAATGGATGAGCGAAGGCGTTTTTGAAGATATCAGACCCACCGCGACACCACAGAATGGATATAAGATCGACGAGAGTACCGATACCTATGACACGATTGACTGGTTAGTAAAAAACATCCCAAATAACAATAAAAAAGTAGGTATGTACGGCATCTCCTATCCTGGCTTTTACGCCACCGTTGGATTGGTGAAGAGTCACCCAGCCTTAAAAGCCGTATCACCACAGGCGCCCGTTACAGATTGGTTTATTGGAGATGATTTTCACCACGGTGGTGCCTTATTTCTTATGGATGCCTTTCGCTTTATGTATACTTTTGATGCTCCACGTCCTCAGCCTATTACGAATCTTCACGGGCCAAAGGGATTTCAACTACCGGGCAAGGATTATACGAAATTCTTTATGGCACACCCCACCCTACGTGAATTAAAATCAAAATACCTAAGTCATACCGTTAAATTCTGGGATGATTTAGCTAAACATGACACACGGGACACATTTTGGGTTAGTCGTACGATAACCGAACATCTTACGGGCGTAAAGCCAGCTGTTATGGTCGTGGGAGGTTTATTTGATGCCGAAGACACCTATGGTGCATTCGAAACCTATCGTCAAATAGAACAGCGCAATCCAAAAAGTAACAATACACTGGTGATGGGACCATGGTATCATGGTGGTTGGTCACGCGCAACAGGTGAATCATTAGGAGATATCAAATTTGACCAGCATACCAGTACGTACTATCAAGAAGAGATCGAACTCCCATTTTTTGACTTTTACCTGAAAGGAAAAGGTACATTTAACCCCGCCGAGGCGACAATCTATGTAACAGGAAGTAATACATGGAAGAAATTCACACAATGGCCACCTAGAGAAACAACGGATCTCACCCTGTACCTCCGTGCTAATGGTGAAATAAGTATGCATAAAGCAAATGCAGCAGAAAAGGCAATTCAATATATGAGTGACCCTGCAAAACCCGTACCCTTTCAAGAAGGTATAATTACGGAACGAACACGTGAATATATGCTGGCAGATCAACGTTTTGTAACAAATAGACCTGATGTCCTTGTCTTTCAAACCGCTCCACTTGAGGAAGATATGACACTAACAGGGCCAGTACTGGCGGATCTTCAAGTGGCTATGACGGGGACGGATGCTGATTTCATTGTAAAACTGATTGATGTATATCCAGACACAACAACGGCTGTTTCACCTCGTAACGATAAGACCGTAATGCAAGGCTACCAAATGCTGGTTCGTGGGGAAGTTTTACGAGGTAAATTTAGATCCGATTTTGCCAAACCTATCCCCTTTACACCGAACACAAAGACGACGGTTAATGTGAATCTTCCTGATATAGCTCATACCTTCAAAAAAGGCCATCGTATTATGATTCAAGTTCAACATACCTGGTTTCCGTTGGTGGATAGAAACCCGAACAAGTTCATGAATATTTATGAAGCAAAAGCAGAAGATTTTATACCTAACACGCATACCTTATATGTTGATGGCGATAAGTCCAGTAGTATAAAAGTTAAGGTTTTAAAATAAAACCAATACAAACAAAAGCTCCTAGCATCTGAATATGCTAGGAGCTTTTTACTTAATATTTAGCAGGTTGTCCTTCTTTCGGCGTGGACGCCCGAATAAAGTCACGTATATCTTTTGTTGCTTGCATTAAATCATCCTTTCGAAGGTACATCATATGCCCACTTCTATAGCCTTTAAATGACATGCGATTGGCAAGCTTACCCGAAGGATCCATTTGCCACATATTATATTTCGCATTAAAATAATCTGTTGCTCCATCATAATAGCCTGCTTGCACCATCACATGCAAGTAAGGATTTGCGGCCATCGCTTGTCGTAAACTAGCTCCGGTATTGTCGTTACTACGATCCCATGGATGAACCGAACCAAACATATTATATTTCACGTCGGTCTTATACCCCAGTTCATTCATCATATAATAGTTAATAGCGGGCGTAAAGGAATGTAACCATGACGTAAGCTCCGCATTGTAGTCGGGGCGCTCTCCACCATCTTTGAGGTCTAAACCCAGATATCGCGAATCTAACCTACCCACGGTGAAACCTTCACTACGCATCAATTCTTTCCAAAAGAAAGAGGTAGATATATCCAAGTTATGTTGCGCAATAACTGTGGTTGATAAAGAAGTGTAAGCAGACATTTTTTCAATAATTGCAGCTTTCTCTCCCGGATTAATACTATACCCTCTAGCAATGGCGGGGAGTACCTTATCTAGGGTAAATGCTTCCACTTCCGTTAATAAATCCTCGAGATCTCTGCCTTGTAATTGTGGACTAAGTTGCTGATGATACCAAGCTGCCGCGGTAAAGTAAGGTAACCGCAGTGCTTTTTCGATGGCTCCCTCTCGCTTAATGCCAAGGTCGGTAGGCGAAACAAGGATAACACCGTTCAGATACATCCATTGTGCATTTTGAAGCTCTAAGGCTAAGCCGGAAACCCGTGTCGTACCATAGCTTTCTCCAATAAGATACTTTGGAGATGTCCAACGATTGTGCCGCGTTACAAAAGTATTTAGCCACTCCGCAAGATAGCGGATATCAGCGTTGGTACCAAAAAAGAGCGTACGATCGGCCTTGTCATCCAAAATCCGGGAATAGCCAGTGTTCACAGGATTTACATATATAATATCTGCAACATCTAATATCGTGTAAGGATTTTCTTTGAAACCGTAAGGTTGTACAGGATATCCCTCATCATCAATATTTAATAAACGAGGGCCTGTATAGGCCAACTGCATCCATACCGAAGCGGATCCAGGTCCACCATTAAACGATATAACCAAGGGTCGCTTACCCAAATCACGCACATCATCACGTGTATAGTAGGTATAATTTACCGCGGCCAATACCTTTCCTTTGTCATCCCATACCGGCTGTGTACCCGTCTTTGCTGTGTAAGCAAAACGTTGTCCCCCACTACTAACCTGATGTTTGGTGGTAACGGCACTATCAGCCTCTGGAACACGTTGTGCCATAGACACGGTACCATAGCCCGACAATACCAAAAACATAAATAAAAAACGGAATTTCATAATCTTTACGCTTAGTTAGAAAACAAGTACAAGAAAAGACTTTTAATCTAAGCGAACAACTTTTCACAAGAATATTACGATAGTGTAGTTGGTAGTTGATAGTTCTTAGATCATAGTTGGGGATAGTTCGTTGTTGATAGTTGTTGGATCTTAGATCGTAGTTTATGGTTGATTGTTTACAGACTATACTGCTATGAACTACGAACTACTTTCCGTAAACTAAAGCCTAAGAACTACTATCTATGAACTACTTTCTACAATCTACGATCTACCCACTAGCAACCAAAAAAGCCCCTCCAGTTTCCTGAAGGGGCTTTCGTATAAAATTAGGCGCCGACCTACTCTCCCACCTGTTACGGCAATACCATCGGCTCTGGCGGGCTTGACTTCTCTGTTCGGAATGGGAAGAGGTAGACACCGCCGATATAGGCACCTGAATGTTTTGTGCGCAGTCCATCGCGGACCTTGCCGATACCTGGCTCCCGAAGGGATGCTAGGCACCTGAATATCTTTATGTGCTTGCTATAAAATTTAAACAAACAACTAAATAACATATTAGGAAGAAAGAAGGGAAACAAGTAAGAAAACAACAGTGTTTCTATCGCTGTAGAAAGCTTCGGGCTATTAGTACTACTCGGCTTTGGTCTCTCAACCTTTACACCTATAGCCTATCAACGTTGTCATCTCCAACGACCCTATAAGGAAGTCTCATCTCGTGGCTAGTTTCGCACTTAGATGCTTTCAGCGCTTATCTATTCCAGACGTAGCTACCCTGCCGTACACCTGGCGGCAT
>NZ_FXAU01000005.1 GCF_900177625.1 Sphingobacterium psychroaquaticum | reverse complement strand
GCCAACGTAGCGATAGGACCGCCGACAACGGTAGCGTTGTCATCCGTGATCGTAACATTGGTCAAGGTAACGTTACCCGTGTTCGTTACTTTGAACGTGTAGGTAATCTTATCTCCAACGTTTACTTTGCTGTCTCCGTTCGCATCAACGTATGTACCATCTTTCTCCAAGCTCATCGATGGATCTTTTGGCAATACCGTGATCGTACAGGTAGGACAACCTGGGTCAACGCCTGGGTGGTTCGGATCGTTAGGATCCAATGGATTAGGATCTGTCGATGTCTCCGTAACTGGATCTCCTTTTGGATCTGTACCAGTAACAGTCGCAAGGTTATACACACCACGATTATTAATATCCGTTTGTGTAATTGTATATGTCGCTTTAAATGTCGTATTATCTACAGCTCCCGGGAGTAATTCTGCCAAAGGTCCACCTGTAACAGTAACCCTAGGGTCAGTAACCGTAACATTAGTTAATTTTACTTTACCTGTATTTCTAACCGTAAATACATACGTAATCTTATCACCAACGTTAACTTTACCATTTCCATCGGTATCAACGTATGTACCGTGTTTCTCCAGTTTTATTTCTGGTGGACACATCGGTAAAATAGTTACATCAACTTTCGCATCAGAAACATCCGTATTATAACAATCATTTGCAATATCACGGAAGAAAGCCCAATATGTACCACTTACAGTTACATTCTTTGGATCGCCAACCTTTGTTCCCGGAGCGCGGTCTGGCGAACTATACCACACCACCTCAACACCATTAGGGATTGTCGAAGTAATTAACGTTGTCAGGTCAACACTTGTTGCTCCCGTTGGAGAACACTCTTCACCTCCTGTAGTTAGTATTACTTTCGCTTTATTTGAAGAGACATTTCCTTCTACAATCTCGTATGAAATTGGTGTAGGGTTTCCTGTGAAACCACTCGCCGGAGCAAAAGTAAGAATACCCGTACTCGCGATGTAAGTCCATTTACCTTCACCAGCAACAACAATTTCATTTCCGTTAACAGCTGTTCCGAACGTATTATATAATTTAACAGTAACATTTGCCGCTGATGGTACGCTTCCATTAGCTAGCTTATCATTACCTAATATGCTTACATTAACAGGCTGACCTGCAGTCATCGCCTTAATATCATCCGCAACAATTGGAAGTCCCGGATAGGTCACCGTCACTGTTGCGTGATTTGAAATAGCACCACTGCTATTCTCTTTAATCGTATATGTTATCGGCGAAGGATTCCCATTAAAACCATTAGCAGGGGTAAATGTAACCGAATTAGTATTCCATGTCCAAACGCCTTCACCTGCTACAGTTATCTCGTTCGCCCATTGATTCTTTATACCATTTGCTGGAACATCAACTGTAATCGTCACATTACTTGATGTCGCCGCACTATTATCGCCCAATTTATCATTGTTCAAAACCGATAAAGTAACCGCTTGAATACGTCCATTAGTAACAGTACCGACACCATTATCATTGGAAGCAACTGGTTCGCTCGCCCGACAAGCAATAGTTTCATACGTTGGAGGAACAGTACCTACGCCCAATTCAGTGAGAATAATTTCATCTACAGCAAAGTCGTTCCCTGCAGGTTCTAACTTATTATTCTCTAAAGAGACCTCAAACTCCGTAGCGGAACACCCGTCAGGAAGCAAGAAAAATTGATTTTCCACCAACTCCCACGTCCCTTTTGCAGTACCATTTGGTTTATCTGCAGCGATAGAAGCTAGCGGTGTATTTTTACCTTTCGCATAGATTACTGTCTTTACATTTACAGGTCCATTTTGAACATGTATCCTATATGAAACTTTGTAATACCTTCCAGATTTTAGGCTCACCCCTCTTTTATAAAAAGAGTTCGCCGTCGTTCCTGCATTTACAATCATCGCGGCTCCATTCGTACCACCTGTAGCGTCGTTCATATCCAGCAGTTTACCCCAAATCTGACCCCATGAAGGACCATTGTAATCTGCTGCTACACTGGAATTAATCGCACGAGGTGCAACGACGGCATAGAAATTATTCTCGATCGCTTTTGCTTCGGAGTAACTCTGATTGCCCACATTGGGAGCATCCGGATGTGCAAAATTAAAACTGTTTGCACCGGTCACAGTATACGGTGATTTATACCGTACGGTACCTGTACCAAACGTTTCATGAAACAGCACTCCCTGCCTCAGTGTAGCAGGAGAACCCGTTCCTTGCCCCTGCACGGCTAAGCCGAGCAGCATGCTACCCAGGAAAGCCAGTGATGTTAGCCACTGTCGGAATCTCGGTTTGACGGTGGTCTTTTGTATATCGCGTATTGTAAACATATTCATTTGCACGAAACTAATTTCATATTACGGTCTAATGATTTCAGCCATTTTAGGTTGAAATCATCTGGATTTAAATAAAATCAAACACTTCATTTAAATCCAGTTTATTTATATATCGTAGATAAAAGGAATTACTAATCCTTTTTATCTTTAATTTTTAAGTGTTCCGCTACTCAGTCCAACCTGCGCTGAACCCGCTTTACAGATTACCACCGAAGCTGACGCTGTATTATCGAGTGGTGTTAACTCCTCTTGCGACGATGTTGCTACTGCCGTATTCGTCTTTGTGCCCTCCGTTGTAGCGGTCGCCGTCATTGTTAGCGTTGCGGATGCATCTTTGGCCAAACTTCCTACACTCCATACCCCGCTCGCAAAAGTTCCAATTGATGGACTTGCAAGTTTAAAAGTCAAACCTGCAGGCAATGCATCCGTTACCGAAACATTTGTTGCACCATCGGGACCAATATTCTTTACCGTTATCGTAAAAATTACATCTTCGTTTATTGCAACCTGTGCATTATTCGCTGTTTTTGTTACCACAAGATCAACAGTAGGGATATATGTGAGTCCAATCGGTTTAATATTATTACATACCCCTCCATTATCGGCTTCATCACATTCGTAATGCGGATCAGTCGGCGGTGTATTGACATCCGGATTTGTCGCATCGTAATCTGTTACATCATTCGGGCGTAAGATTGTTGCTTCAGCAGAACCAGTCGGATTTGCACTCATCGCAGCCGTAATCGTACCCGTCATCGTATAGGTGATTACGCAACCAGCCCCCATATTTAGCGTTGATTTGTACTTATTTTCCGAAGTATTAAATGCTAGAGCTGTCGCTTGTGAACCACAAGAAGAAGTCGCCGTAAAAGTGATTCCATTAGCTTTTGGCACAAAGCCAACAGGTACAGTAAATCCAAATGGCGCGCCTTGCACTGCTGAAACATTCTGGGCAGGATCGTTCGGGTGAAATGAGTTTTTCACCACCACCGTATAGGTTAGTTCCTCACCGGCTTTAACGCTATTTTTACTCTGGGATACTGTTACTGAAAGGTCTGTGATTTTTACATCTATATTTGTCTGAATTTTCTCCTCATCACCTGTAATGAAAGTCCATGTATCAATAGATCGTCTATTTCCAAAGGCGTAACTCAAGGAATTGCCACCTAAACTTTTACCCCAAGTATGCCCTCCATTAGAAGACGTCCCCTGAGGTATAATAAATTGACTTCCGTCTAGTGGATTTGGCTTGCTACCATAACTGTTAGATCTCTCAGCGTTTCCTGTAATAGTTGTTACCGGAGAATCATTCCAATATACAATGTCAGACTCAACGGTCGTTCTGTCACTCTTCAAAAGTTGAATGATAGTACCATTCGGGTTAACCTCCATATCAAAAAACGGAAAATGAACCTCGGCTCCCTGCAAAACGACCTTTATTTCCGCCGGAAAATTTCCTTTAGGCAAAGACATTCCTGCTCCGTCCTTTCCATCCCAAAACTTGGTATTCGCACCTGCAATTGCCGTCCCCGTGAGCTTTCTGGATGGAAATGAATTATTCGTGCTCTTAATCTCAATGGTATATGTCCCAGATAAATTTGTGGTAAAATGAATATCGCCCCCCTTATTACTAACCTGCCCCACCGTACCATCTACACCTTGAATACTAACATTAGACACTGTCGGTGGAATCCGATTATTTAACAACCAAGTATTTCCACCAGGAAAAGCACCAGAAGCAGATGTTGGCAAGTCTGTATTTGGAAGTGTATAGAATATTTTTTGTGTAAAATCTGAATTTGTATCTGCACTATTCGGATTATGAACCTTCCCTGTCAAAAAAGCAACCGTTGATTCATCTAAACTTTTATACACCGGTATATTATTCTCATAAAACCCCTTATTATTTACAAAAAAAGTAAAAGCGATTCCATTACTACCGTTATTATTCACATTATACAAGTATCCATCGTTGGTTAAAATCTTAACCTTTCCGTGATACCCCAAATCTGAACTGGCATTACTTGTTATAAACAGATTATGCGCCATTGCAAATGCACGACCAGGAATCCATTGAGTCTTGGCAGCATTGGCAACAGAGACGTCCCAAGCGGCAATCAACGATGTATTACTATTTTGGGACCACAAATCATCATGCGATCTATTAGCTGTAGGCCCGCCCGTTCCAGTACTTGTCTCACCACCTGTAGAAACAAATTCAACTTTATAAATACCTGTTACCGTAACTGTATGATATACTGCCGTATACCCACTCCCTGTGGTTACTCCGGGTAATCGAGGACCAGCAACTTCTTCCGCTCGCGAAGCAATCTTTCCCACATTTGACCCCGTGCCAGAAGTTGGCGTTTGATGATCAACAATTAAGGCATTACTTGTATTATAAAGGCGTAATCGAGCGCTATTACTAATTCCCTGGGCACTAGAAGCAATAGCAATAGTTTCCCCTGCCTTTGCATATACATAGTGCGTACCTAAGTTTGCAAAAGGATAATTTTCGTTTGCGGTCGTACTTACACGCAGCCAAGCTCTAGCGCCTAAGTTTGATGAACCTGTCGGATACAAATCTTTTGAACCATCAGCATACGCCGACTGGCTTCCAAAAAATGAAAGTATGAAAATTGTTAGTACATGTAAAAACAACTTGTTTCGTTGTCTTAATGGTTTACAGTTATCCATAATTAAAAGTTAATAGATAATATAGTTGAGAGACACCCCTCTTTTTTTCAGGTGGCAAATATAAAAACGCAAGCCCCAAAATATGTCTCAATTTTATTTCTCAGTTGTTCATTTAAAATTTTGAGACACAAAAACAAGAGCATAACAAACTGAAAACAAACGAAATAAAAAGACGCCCTCAACCAATACTATGTATAACTACTTATATCCAAATATTCAATAAAATGACAATTATAACTTACGCTTTGTGTAGTAATTACACTTTGTAAAAACTAAATGTAGCGCCATGACCACAAAAAGTTTTCGTTTGTAGAATTATTCCGAAGAATATTCTTTGAAATATTTTTTACACAGAAGAATTAAATAAAATTTTGGGTTAATTTTTCAGTGCATTCCTACTCAACTGAACCTGACCGGAACCAGATTTACACAATGTTACCGGCAACATAAAAGTATTGTTAGCCGGGACTGGATCTGACTGATCCGCACGTACTGTTACCGTATTATTGTACAATCCAGTGGCTAACACCCTTGCTTGAACCGCAAGTGTCACGGTAGCTTGATTTGCCAGACCACCTACCATCCATTTACCCGTGCCTGAATTGAATGTTCCGTGCGAAGGTGCTGCAATAACAAATTGATAACCGTTAGGCAGTGCTTCCGTTGCCTCCACATTCGTCGCATCATATGGCCCTAGATTTTTCAAGGTAATCGTAAAGGTTACTATTTCTCCCTCTTTCGGATAGTTGTTATTAACGGATTTCTTTATATCTAAATCTGTGGGACACATATTGTCTATAGTGATTTGCACGGCTTGTGAAGCAGGTGGCGTTTCACAGTTTCCTGTATTAGGAATATAAAAAGCATAATATGTACCTACCCCAACAGCTCCCGGATTTGACACTTTTGTTCCTGTTGCACGATTCGTGGTAGTCCACCACTCTAGTGCAACACCATCCGGGATTGCAGCAAGGTGAGCTGTGCCTAAATCGCCGGTGGTATTTGGACAAATCTTTATATTTTGAACAGGAGGAGCCGCTGGCGCACCACAAACAGTTAATTCACTGGTCGCAAAACTGAATGTATTTGGGTTTCCGGAGTCACCCGAACCATCTCCCATACTACCTGCCGTTTTATGCCCCACATAACCATACTTTTTACTACACTGCTTTATCGCAACGGTAGTATGTCCACCAGTTTCGACAGCCATGAGCACATCGTTAGCGTCTAATCCACCCGGCATTAAAAGCGGATCATAATTTGTTCCATTACTAGTCCCCCCAATCATATTACCATCATTAGAACCCCAAGCGTACAGTTTTCCCGCTTTGGTTAATATGTTAATAGCTGCGTAGGTTGCGCCATTTTCGTGTTCTTGCGGACTAATCCATGCCACATCATCAAACACAGGCCCAGTGCTGTTATTTTTTCTTGGTTGAGCCCAAGATAAGCTAGCCACATCAGAATAAATACCCAGCTGTCTCCTGGTATTTCCCCCTAACGAAAATAAGCGACCGTCTCTCGCCAATAAATAATAAGCATTCGCAACTGTCATCCCTATCATCTTAGGCTGAACACCGGTTGGAACAGTCATCTTTTTAGCATAAGAAGAATTTACCGCCGCATTCCCATCTCCGAGATAAACACCGGTCCCCCAAGTATAAAGCTCACCATTAGAAGTTAAAGCTACTAACCCATTATTGATACCCCGAACCGCCACAACACCAGTTAAATTCGTTGTTGCATCTTTCTTAACGCGGGTCCATTTTGTACCATTATTATCTGTACTCCCATCTCCGTTCTTTGCCCCCGTAGACGATAAGACCCAAGCATCCCCTGTACAAGTAACAACAACTAGGGTTCGATATGTTCCGAACAACATTTTAACATCACTAGGAATAACACCTACAGGTAAACCATCCGCCTTCCCATCAACCGTCATTTTTTGGAAACTATTATTTGCATTAACCAAATTCCCATTAGCCACTAAATTTGTACGTGTTCCCCAGACATATAGACCTGTCGTTGTCAAGAGCGCAAATTGTTGACTGGTGGCACTACTAGCACCAGTAAAGCGTAAAATTGAACCTGTAAAATTATAACCATTGTTTACGCTGACCTCTTGTGGGCTCAACACATTCGTCGCTGTCGGACTAATGCCCTGTCCCCATACCATAAGTTTACCATCAGCTTCTCTAACCATACTTGCATGGAATGTCGACACAATATTATCGTACTCAATAGTATTCGGGGCGTGGCTACGCACAAACGTATTATCGTTACACCCAGACACACATTGAGCGTTCGAATTGCTCCAGCCAAGCGCGGTTAAAAGAAAAATTAATATGTATAGTTTTTTCATGTTCATGCTAAATAACAGGTATAAACAAACACCCCTTCTGCGTCAAAACACAAAAGAAAAGAGACCTTAAAAACTGTAATTATTTAGTTAATAATATAGGCGATTAGCCCTGGCGCTCTTACCCCCATTTTCGGGCGCAAAAGTAGAAAAAGGGGGCACAATACATGTCTCATTTCACAACAATGTTGTTCATTTTAACAAAATGAGACAACCAAAAAAGAAACAACATTCTTGTAGACAAATCTTTACATTTGAATATTTTTTAGAAGAAATTTCTAAAAAAAAACGATAGGGTTAACCGAAGCAGGCTTTATTTATCCTTTAAGGGAATTTTTTTTAGATAAAAAAAAGAGAGGAGGAGGACATTTAGGGGACATCGGGAATTGTTTCAGAAAGGAGAAAGTGGCAAAGTAGACTTTCACCCAACCACAAAACTCCTTACGAACAACAACGCATTACAACAGCCCTCTAGCTTTAATTTCCAGGTATTTATTTATTGCTTGAATCGTCAAGTTTTCCGGTGCGGTATAAATGGTTTGGATTCCTTGTCGATGTAACTCTTGGACGATTAGATGTTTCTCATAAACAAATTTCTCTGCAATAATCTGGTTATACACATCGATTACTTTCTTGCCGGCTTCGTGTGACATATCCACCAGCTCCGTATTTTTAAAGACCACCACCACCAAAATGTGAGATTTAGCTAACATCCGCAGATAAGGCATCTGCCGTGACAGGGCATCAATTGTTTCAAAATTAGTATACAGCAACAAAAGCGACCGCTTATTAATATGCTTATTACAATACGCGTACAACTGACCAAACTCAGTCTCTTCAAATTCTGTCTGTACGGCGTATAACTTATCTGCGATTCGCTGCATCTGATTATTCCGCTTCTCTGCTGCGACATAATTCCCCACCTCCTTGGAGAAGGTTAACATTCCGGCTCGATCTTGCTTCAGGATTGCCGCATTTGTAAGCACCAAGGCCGAGTTAATGGCATAGTCCAGTAAGGTTAGTCCTTGAAATGGCATCCGCATTACTCGCCCTGTATCTATCAGCGCATAAATAGGCTGCGATTTCTCCTCTTGATATTGATTCACCAGCAATTTTTTATGCTTTGCTGTCGCCCGCCAATTAAGGTGTCGATAATCATCGCCCCGCACATACTCTCGGATATGATCAAACTCCAACGTAGCACCAATCTTGCGAATACGCTTTACCCCCATTTCCACTAAGCGATCCGTCGTTGCCATCAGTTGATATTTACGCATCTGAATAAACGATGGGTAGCAAGCTAATGTCAGTGATTCATCCAGTCGAAATTTACGCTCAAACAAACCGATATGCCGCACTAATGCATGACAACGACCAAATACATACCTTCCTCGGCTCGTCGGTCGTACTGCAAAAGTCAATACCTTCACCTCTTTGGACTGCAATTTAGTTTTCAATTCCCAATCTCTCACCTGCAATTGCATCGGAAACTCTTCAAGCACCCGCACCTGCATAGCCAATGGATAATGATTTGACAGCTCAATTTCCAGTTCATTCTCATCTCCATTAGAAAGCTTCTCTGGATAACGACGCCTTATTTCCATACGCCCCCTTCCAACATATAAAAACACCAAATCCCAGGTACAAGCAGCCACAAAGCCCCAAAACAACACGATGACCGGGATAAAAAGTGCCTTCATAAAAAATGATAACACAAACAAGGTCGCTAAAGCCAGTAGGCAATAGAAAAAAAGGTTACGGATATAAAAGCTACGGATAAAACGCATTAACGCGGAATTTCAATACTTTCTACAATCTGTTTAATAATAAAGTCACTGGTAAAGCCCTCCATCTCCTTTTCCGGTGTCAACAACACCCGGTGCCCTAAGATCGCAGGGGCTACATATTTCACATCATCCGGTGTAATAAAATCACGCCCCTGGAGTGCGGCATTCGCTTTAGCAGCCTCCATCAATGCAATAGATGCCCGTGGTGATGCCCCTAAAGTAAGATTCGGATTAGAACGCGTGTGATAGATAATCTGTCCGATATAATTCAACACATCCTCATGTACAAACACCTGCTTAACCAACTGTTGAAAACGAACAATATCTGCCACCGCAACCACCTCTTCCACCAAATCTTCCTTATCGGCAGCCTTTTGTTCGTGGTGTTCCCGTAAAATCTGAATCTCTTCGGCTAAAGCCGGATAATCAACATTGATTTTGAACAAGAAACGATCCAACTGTGCTTCTGGTAAACGGTATGTCCCTTCATGTTCAATCGGATTTTGCGTTGCAAAAACCACAAAAGGACTAGGTACTGCATAACTTTCTCCATCAGCTGTTACTTGTCGCTCCGACATACACTCGAATAAAGAAGATTGTGTTTTTGCCGGCGCACGGTTAATTTCATCAATCAACACGATGTTTCCAAAGATAGGTCCCTTCTTAAAGTCAAATTCATTTGTTTTAAGATCCAGGATCGACGATCCCGTCACATCTGACGGCATTAAATCTGGTGTAAACTGAATCCGTTTAAAGTCGCCTTTAATGCTTTTCGCGATCAACTTTGCCGTTAATGTTTTCCCCACCCCCGGCATACCTTCGATTAGCGAATGTCCACCTGCCAGAATAGCCATTAACAACTTGTGAATGACATCATCCTGTCCAATAATAACTTTTTTTACTTCCTGCTTTACGGCTTCCATTTGGGTGCGTAAAGCCGAAAGATCTATACGATTTTCGAAATTAGGTTCAAATCTATTTTCTGTTTCGCTCATAGCATATTTGCTTTATGTTTAAAATCTTCTATTAATTCATTTAAGGCTAAAAGCCCTTTATCTGTCATCGACTTGTTATTCCTATTGGCAATTAAAATACGAATTAAATTGCGACAAATATCGACCGAAACTCCTGATTTCATCGCCAGCTGTGGCACAAAATCAGGTTCCTCCAGTTGCTGGATATCCAACTGAAACTGTGTACGAAGATCATACAAAAAGTACTCAATCTTCTTCTGCCCCAGATTACCCGGTGTTCCATTCTCAAAATACATTGAAGCAATGGTCTTCGCAAACTCCTTAGACAGGTTTGGTTCCGGCAAAACCACTTTCACTGCTGCCTGTTCACGCTTGCTCTTAAACAAAAGCAATAGGATCAATGCAAACAACAAGATATACCAGCCTTGTCGCAAACCGTCATTCAACAACAAAAAACGGAGCGGTGTTCGCGCTTCCTTCTCATTATTGTTCCATGCGTCATACCAATACACCTCCTTTCGAGATAACAACTTCAAAGCTGTTGCTCCATATTGATAGTTATCCGACTGTAACATATAGTAGTTCGTAAACATCAATGGTTCCAAATGGAATATGAACCGACCTTTGTGATACTTCGCCTCAATAAAATTCGGATATTTCTGCTTATTCTTTCCTGCTTCAAAAGATCCGATAATTCGGACCGTACTCGAATCTAAATCATAAAACAAACCAGGATACTCCAGATCCTTATAGAAAGCCTTTTTTCCATTACTCAAGCTAAAAGGACGATCTTCAAAATCCAACAATACCGAAGGATCTTGCTCATAGTAGTAGTCTTGTTTAATTCCCAATGTATCAAGTAATCGATAAGGAATCACGTTAGAAGAGATAAAAACTTCGCCGCCTCGTCCTACATAATTTAGAAGCTCATCCACCACTTCTTTCCCTTCTGTAAAACGGTCCACCACATACACGACACTACTGGCCTCCTTTCCCTTGAGGAAAGTCTTTATAAAAGGATAGCTTGTATTTGTGAAATTAGAAATCGGCCTTTTATCTAATATGGTTGGCAACTCACTACGCGTCACAAAGAGTCCGTAAGGTATCTTATCGTACTGATTATACGTACGTGTCCAATCCACTTGCCGATCTCGAGTCACATCAATCAACGTAATGACCAGCAGGGTGAGTCCTAGAAGTATCAGTCCAAATCGCGTTGAATTTCTCATTTCCATCTCGTTTGAAACTGTGAAAAATAAGGCCGATACGCCGTATATTGTTCTTCGCTGGTTGGTTCTCCTCCAAACCAAACGGTATCAAAAATGCGGGTGTTACTTTCAAAATCCTTCCTCATTTCAAGATCTTTGATTTCTAAAATTAACTCCATATTTGTTTTCGATGGCCGCCAGTTTATATACTCTTTCCGCGCTAGCAACTGGATATTCAACAAATTAAGATAACGTATCGCTAATGCATAATCACCCTCTTTATCCGCCTGTTGGATATAATGCTCCAGATTCACATCCAACAAGTTTTTCTCAATAAACCGAATTGTACTTTCAGGATCATTCTCTTCCTCATCCGGCGCCAACAAACGCTTCCCAGAAAACAAAGCTCTATAGAGGATCAAAACAAACACCACAATAGCGACCACCCCAAGTAGTTTATAGAAGGCATCGGATGCTTCAAAATAACCCATATCAGGCATTAGACTGGATAACCAGTTTTTTATCCGGCGCATAGCGCGCTGAAATAGACTTTCCTCATCTGGATTGGCTGTGTCATATTGAAAGTCTTCACCTTGATATTTCGCTTCCATGGTGCTGAAGGCTGCACTATCTACCTTCGGTAGTTCCGTCATGGTAGCGATCCTGTCATAATAACCCTTCTTCAAATAACTATGACTATCATTACTCGTAGCCACTTCCTTTACAGGTGAGGCTTGCACCACCGTATCACGCGATTGCGCCGTGACCTGCAAGAACAGAAAATAACTGCAAACAAAAAAGAGACCTTTAATGCGCATGTTCCTCCTTTCCGAGATTGGCTATTTGTTCATAAATATCCTCCCCATACCGTATCTCTTTAGCGGTTTCGTAGATAATACCGGAAACCAATACGGAGAACATATAATATACGATATATAATAATATGACGATTGTTCCGCCCACAGAAACCAGCATACGTCCAAACAAGCTATCAAAAAAAGTTTGTTCAAAACCAATAGTATTGTAAGCTATTACAGCCAACAGAATAGAAGGCATCAGCATCAGCATCATCAAGAGGATCTGAAACACAAAACTGACCAAATAGGAGGCTACACTGTAGTCAAATATTTTCTTCTTTAAGATAGGAAAAGTCTGTGGTATAGCCCCTGTTCCCGTCATATACCCTTCTCGGTAGAACATAAACGCACAAAAAAACCAAACACCAACAAACGAAGCTAATATACCCGCAGCGAAACTCCCAACTAAAGGAATAAATACAAGTAAGCCCATCGCAATAAACAAGGGAATCGCCAGAATAATCAATGCAATGATAGCTATTGGCAAAAAGCGGAGGTATTTACCAATAGCTCCCTTAAAAGCCGACAGGACATCACGTGAACCAAAATCAAGCGCTTTTCTATTTTTCAGTAGGATAAAGTATTCAATAGCCAGACCAAAAAACACCATACTAACGACCAAGAGCACGATTAAGATCCCAATTCCAACAAACAGAATATCAAGCTGTGAAGTCCAGCTCTCCTTTGCGGTCAGATTAATTTTTGTTGTCCCATAATAAATAAGAAGCAACATCCCACAAAGAGGGATAATCGAAAGCCTAATAATAGTGCGTAAGAAATGGCCTAACACCAAGCGCAGTAGGTTAATAAAATCCTGTACGATATCTCCGAGCTTACGCTCTCTTTTAAAGTTAAAATTTATACCCATCCGTTACGTTTAGCTAGTTGAATGGGTTTGGCTACATAAAAATATAGGATAGCCGTAAACGATAAAACAATGATTGTTAAGCACATTCCAAGCGACAATTGGTAATGCCGCGTTACAAATCCTTCCAGAAACCCCGCGACTATAAAAAAGGGTACCGTACTGATCAGGACCTTAGACGCCGTTTTCATACTGCGTTTGAAAGACTCTAAACGTGTATATGATTTAGGAAAGAGCATACTATTACCCACAGCCAGCCCACAACCTCCAGCGATAACGATAACGGAAAGCTCGATAGCTCCATGTATCCAAATGGCAGACATGGCTTTTCCAAGAACCCCGTATGTAGCAAACATCTGGTGAAAAGCGCCCACCATAACACCGTTCTGAAATAAAATAAAACCAGCACCAACACTGTAGAATATGCCGAAAGCAAAGGCTAAAAAGGCAACCCGGACATTATTGATCGTAATAAGAAGTGCAGAGCCAATCTCGCTGCCTCCTTGGTAAACACCGGCAGGGTTTCCCTCCTCGATATTCTTAATGCTCATATCGACGTAGTGATTACCCAAAATAAGACGTACAAAGTCCACATCGTAATACGCAGAAATGACGCCAATGACAATCGATAAGCTGAATATCAATAATGAATAAATGAGTGGACGACGGATGCTCCAGATTGCTTCAGGAATCTCATAATTGATAAAATGACGTAACTGACTTTCCGAAGAACGTTGATCTTTGTAAAGTTGTTGATGCGCTACAATAGCCAACTCATTGAGATAGTCTTTTGTCTTGGATTTCGGATAAAATGTTTGAGCATAGGCCAAATCGTTGGTCAGCTCGATATAATTCGAAGCAAGGACATCGGGCTCTACATTGATTTTATTTCTCAAATTATTTTCAATTGAGACCCATTTTTCTTTATTTCGTTCAATAAAGGAGACTTCCCTCATGTTTTAAATTTATAAACTGCTAGTCCCAAACATAAAAATTTTTACTTGGATATGCAATGCTATGAATACACTGTCTATCAATACGCCACAAAATGTTCGGTTCGACTATAAACTAGCGACACTGGGGGCTCGAATGATTGCTTTTGCCATCGATTATTTCTTGATTATCTGTTACTCTCTCTTTGTGTATTACTTGTTGCAATGGATGGGAGTTTTCAAGCACAGTGACTTTTGGCTGAGTTATGGCATTTACATGCTCCTTCTGCTGCCCTGTTTTTTCTATTTCTTTTTGATGGAAACCTTCTTTCAGGGGCAAACGGTGGGTAAAATGTTAATGAAGATAAAAGTGGTTAAAATTGATGGCACCAGGGCTACCATCTATCAGTATTTTATCCGCTGGGTATGTACAATCATCGATGTATTCTTGTGCTTTGGAGCATTGGGAATTAGTAGTATTATCGCAACGGCAAAGGCGCAGCGTATCGGTGATATTGCGGCAGATACCGCGGTAATCAGTACACGAACCGATACCGCCTTGCAGGAAACACTGTTCGAAGAGATCACCCGAGAGTATACGGTAACTTTCCCACAGGCTATCAGATTATCCGATCAAGACGCAAATACAATTAAAGAATTATATAAAAAAGGGTACGAACGAAAAGATTATAACATCATTATTGCCCTCAGCAACAAGCTGGTGGAGCTACTGGAGGTTAAGCCGCAAATGCCACCGGAAGAGTTTATCGATGTGGTCGTAAAGGATTACTACTATTTGTACCGCAATTCGTAAGTGTAGTTGGTGGTTGGGTGGTTTGTGGTTGGGTGGTTTGTGGTTGGTAGTTGATAGTTCGTAGTTAAAACTACCAACTAACCCCTATGAACTACCAACTAAATTCTACGATCTAAAACTCAAACTGCACATAGTTGATATTCTTATTATCAGCTAAGTACTTCCGTTCATAATATGTTTTAATCGACAACACCTCATCCACTAGATCCGACTTATATAGATCCGTCGTCTCCTTATGCTTGGTTAAGTTTAGCGCTTCAATCTGCTCTAATGTATAGGCATAGAAACCATCATTATCTGTCTTTAGGTGCATAATACCATTTTCCCGAAGGATCAACTTATAGCGTTCCAAAAATTTTGGATTGGTAAGACGTTTCTTCTCGCGACTCTCCTGCGGCTGCGGGTCCGGGAAAGTAATCCATATTTCCGATATCTCTCCTGCTTCAAAGTATTCCAAAATCGTCTCGATTTGAATACGCAGAAAGCCGACATTACGCGTACCATCCTCCAACGCGGTTTTTGCACCACGCCAGATCCGGTTTCCTTTATAATCTATACCGATAAAGTTCTTCTCCGGAAAAAGCTTCGCTAAGTTCACCGTATACTCCCCTTTACCACATGCCAGTTCCAAGATAACAGGCTTATCATTTTTAAAAAAATCTGACGCCCATTTTCCCTTATATACCTGCCCTGCTTCCAGTTCGACTACATTTTCGAATGTGGCTATCTCAGCAAATTTCCGTAATTTATCTTTACCCATTTTTCACTTTTTAGTCCGCAAAAATAGCCTTATATTTTCTCTTAAAAAAATAATTATAACAGCCTCTCTTTTTGGCGCATTGCTGACGGAGGCCTGACGATTAAAATTGCGTACAAAAGCAATTTTATCTACCTTTGCATAATCAATCGTTTGACGTGGAAAAAGAAGCTAAAATATATGTCGCAGGACACCGTGGGATGGTCGGATCCGCTATCGTTCGCACTTTAGAGAAAGAAGGATACAGCAATATTGTGGTACGCACTTCCAAAGAACTGGACCTGCGGAACCAACAGGCTGTAGCCGATTTCTTTGCACAAGAAAAGCCTGAATATGTTTTTCTAGCGGCTGCAAAAGTAGGCGGTATCGTGGCCAACAATACCTATCGCGCTGACTTTATCTACGAAAATTTAGCGATTCAGAACAATGTAATCCATCAGAGCTATGTCCAACAGGTCAAGAAACTTCTGTTTTTAGGCTCCAGCTGTATCTATCCAAAGATGGCACCACAGCCCTTAAAGGAGGATTATCTTTTGACCGGTACATTAGAGCCAACCAACGAGCCTTACGCCATTGCTAAGATTGCAGGAATAAAAATGTGTGAAGCATATCGTACGCAGTATGGCTGTGATTTTATCTCGGTTATGCCTACCAACCTGTATGGCATCAATGATAACTATCACCCCGAAAATTCGCATGTGCTACCAGCCTTGATTCGTCGTTTTCATGAAGCGAAAGTTAATAACACACCCGAAGTTATTATTTGGGGAACAGGCGAACCACTACGTGAGTTTATGTTTGCCGATGATTTGGGAGAAGCATGTGTCTTTCTGATGGATAACTACAGCGAAGAGCAATTTATAAACATCGGTGTGGGAGACGACTTATCTATCAAAGATTTGGCTTTATTGATCAAAGAAGTAATCGGATACGAAGGAACGATTTCTTTTGATACCTCAAAACCAAATGGCACACCACGCAAGCTAATGGATGTACAAAAACTACATGATCTAGGCTGGCACCACCGCACCAACCTTCGTGATGGCATCGCTTTAGCTTACCAAGATTTTTTACAGAAGAAGTAAATAAGCTTAAGAAAGACACAGCAGTCCTGTCGATTTACTCGTCGGCGATCCTTTCAAACGAGTAAATTGCATACTAATAGGTTTCGCTGTTTGGAGGCAAACCGAAATCTGGTGTTTCATCCTCCATGGCAGGAGGAAGATCGCCTTCTTTTCTCTTTCTTCCTTTTCTTTTTTTAGGACGAATAAAACCTGTCACTTTATTAATAATCCCACTTACCTTCGATTGATTCACCTGGCCAACTGCTGTCTCCGAAGCTAAAAGTACCAACGCCTTCTTCAACCAACCGGAATTTCGTAGTAATGTCGAGTTTAACAACAAGGGTGCACCCAATTGAAGAGCTCGTGTAAGCCAGTCCGCATCCTCACCTTTCGTCGCTTTTCCGACCGATGAGACAAGGCCTTTCACTAAGTTACCTCCCGGGATAGCAGATGTTATTGCGTTAAAGAAGCGTCGAGGTGCCCCCATTTTCAGCTTCAACAAATCATACTGACTCAACAAATACGTTTCCTGTTCGAACTTGAGCTGTTCGACACGTGCAATCTCTTCTTTGAGTTCTTGTAGGTTACTTATTTTGTGTGTATTCTTCATGTTGGCTCGAATTTATTGTTTCGTTTTTTTCTTCATCGTCCCATTTTTTAGTCAGCTTACGAATAATAGCATCCCTAAATCGGGCTTCTAACTTCGGTTCCAATAGATTGAGAATGAATATAACCACCAGGAATATACAGCCTGTTAAGAAAAATCCCAACGCATAGCTATTTAGTAATTCGCCGAGAAAAAAACCTAAAGCCAAGGAAAAAAAGAAAAGAACAAGCAAAGCAAAAATAAGCTTTGTAATATCGACAACAACAGATCCAAAGACACGCGATCCTTTATCTATTGCTTTTAACTGTGCCAGTCTAATTTGCGTGTCCACATATTCCTTCCCTTTTAAAAAGGAATTGTTAAATGAGAATTTTTCTTCTTCCATGCGATTTTCTTTAAATAGAGATGAGGCTGCTTTTAATACCCAACAACCCCATCTTTACATCATTCCAATAACCGTAAAACTTATGGAGCAGCAATTATGCATGCTCTTCGATTTCGTCATCAATGGCAGCTTCTATTTTAGAAACTTTTCCTTTCACTGTCGCTACCAACCGCTCTTTCAACTCGTTAATTTGATCCAATTGCTCTTCAGCACGCTCTTTAATTGCGTCACCTAAATCGGCTAATGAATCGTTAATCTTGTCTCTGGTTTCAGATCCTTTTTCTGGGGCAAATAACAACCCTAATACTGCACCTACCGCAACACCAACTAATAGTGCGGTTACAATTTTACCGTTTTCATTCATCTTAATTTACTTTTGTGCGCGTTACCACGCGGTTTGTTTTTGTAATTTCCTTATTAGCCCGACGGCTCTACTTCAATATACAACAAAAACCTTTCCAAAGCAAGTCAGTGCCACGTCATACCTTTTTGATATGTCATCAAATAACGGTAGCTTTAAGACAACCCATTGAAAACGAACTATGTTAGTAAAAACTTACAGCAGTTCTGTTTATGGTATCGAAGCCACTACGATCACTGTAGAAGTAAATATCTCCGCTGGCACTCGATATTATATAGTAGGACTCCCCGATAATGCCGTCAAAGAAAGCTTACAACGTATTGAAAGTGCCATAATGACGATTGGTTACCGGATGCCAAGACAGAAGATTGTAGTCAATCTGGCACCGGCAAACATTCGTAAAGAAGGATCGGCCTACGACCTATCTATTGCGCTGGGGATCCTAGCCGCCTCCGGACAGATAAGTTCAGAGAAACTCAGCGATTACCTCATCATGGGCGAGCTATCCCTGGACGGCAAGACACAGTCCATAAAAGGAGCACTACCAACGGCTGTTCAAGCGAAAATTGACGGCTTTAAAGGTCTGATCCTACCAGAGGCCAATGCTCGCGAAGCCGCTGTTGTACAACAGCTTGAGGTCATCCCCGCGAGGAGCCTCCGTGAAATCGTAGACTTTTGCGAAGACCGTGTAACAATAGCTCCTTTAATCATAGATATAGAACAGGAATTTAGACAGAATCTCCATAAACATGAAACAGATTTTGCAGATGTAAAAGGACAGGAAAATATTAAGCGTGCACTGGAAATCGCGGCAGCAGGCGGTCATAATGTCATCTTAATTGGGCCTCCCGGTGCCGGAAAAACCATGCTAGCAAAGCGACTGGCAACGATTCTCCCTCCGTTGACACTGGGAGAATCACTCGAAACAACAAAAATACACTCCGTAGCGGGACAGCTGAACCGCAATATATCACTCATGACGTCGCGCCCCTTCCGCGCTCCTCACCACACGACTTCTGATGTTGCTCTTGTTGGCGGTGGAACAAACCCGCAGCCCGGTGAGATATCACTCGCCCATAATGGCGTGCTCTTTTTAGACGAATTGCCCGAGTTTAAACGCTCCGTATTAGAAGTCATGCGACAACCATTAGAATCGCGTAGCATCACCATATCACGCGCGCGTTTCTCCATTGATTACCCAGCAAGCTTTATGCTTATTGCGGCCATGAACCCTTGCCCTTGTGGTTACTACAATCACCCCGAGAAAGAGTGTACCTGTGGCTCCTCCGTTGTACAACGGTACTTAAGCAAAATATCAGGCCCGCTGATGGATCGAATCGATCTTCACGTCGAGGTAACGCCCGTTAACTTCAAGGAGCTCTCTGAACCTCGAATGGCCGAAAAGAGTGTTGTGATCCGTGAACGTGTTATGCACGCCAGAAGTAGACAGGAAAAACGATTTGAAAACATCGATTCAGTCTACAGTAATGCGCAAATCGATGCCAAAATGCTGCGTGAGGTCTGTATTATTGATGAGAATAGTAAACAGCTTATCAAAAGTGCCATGGATAGACTCGGCCTTTCAGCACGTGCCTATGACCGCATTCTAAAGGTCGCCCGAACGATTGCTGATATGGGTGATAGCGATCACATACAAGCGGAACACATTGCGGAAGCCATCCATTTTAGAAGTTTAGATAGGGATAATTGGTAACTGGTAGTTGGTAGTTGGTAGTTGGTAGTTGGTAGTTGGTAGTTGGTAGTTAACAAAAATAAACATGAATACATTTAAAGATCTTGAAGTTTGGAAGAAAAGTGTGGATTTTGTTACACTAATATATAAGCTCACGGATCGTTTTCCCAGGTCGGAAATATACGGTATTACAAACCAAATAAGACGTGCCTCTGTATCCATCCCCAGCAATATTGCCGAAGGCGCAGGGAGACAGTCGCACAAAGAATTTATACAGTTCCTTTATATTGCACGGGGGAGTGTCAAAGAAGTTGAAACCCAGCTAATAATAGCAACAAATCTTGGATATTTAAAGCAAAGTGCCTTAACAGAAACGACTCAAGGCCTTGATGAAATAGGAAAAATGATTACAGGACTACTTTCCTATTTAAAAAATAAAAACAGCTAAGAATATATATATAGCACGACAAGCTACCCCCCCCCGCTATGAACCACCAACGATGAACTACAGACGATGAACTATAAACTAACTGCTATCCTTAAAATTGACTTAATAAATGGCGAAATGCCCAAGGATACATCAACAACGTTAACACCAAACCGGATAAAGCGCCGAAAAGGTGCGCATCGTGATTGATTCCGTCATGTGCTTTTTTGGAAGCCCATATACAATACCCCAAAAACAAAAAAGCAAATAGGTAAGCCGGGATCGGAATCACCATAAACAATCCTAGCATCGCCTTTGGCTGAAACAAGATAAAGCTAAAAAGCACGGCACAGATTGCTCCTGAAGCGCCTAGACTGTAGTAACCCGGATTATTTTTCTGTTGCAACAGCGTTGGGATATCACTTAGAATCAAGCTAACCACATACAAAAATGCAAACAATAAATGCCCTAAGGGACCACTAAACTGTACGAACATCAGCTCCAAGCTAAACCCGAAGTAATAAAACGTCATCATATTAAACAACAAATGCATCCAATCCTTATGAATCAAACCACTCGTTAAGATGGTATATGCTTTCGATTTATCTTGATGTATACTGTACGGGTGAAGCATCAGTCGACCATACCATTGCGGATTAGAAAATACAAAAAGGCTCAGCCCAATTGTGAGTGCAAATATGACCGATGCAACAGGCGTATTATAAAGGGAATCCAACATCATAAACAGTATACTAAAATCTATCTTCTACCAAAAAAACATATAATTCTTTAGGGCCATGTGCGCCCAACACCAATTTTTTCTCAATATCTGCTGTTCGGCTCGGTCCTGTAATGGTGCTCAACATCGACGGCAATTCACCGTTATACTTCTCCGACACTTTCTTTAGCGCATGTTTCACATCCATCACCAGCTGCGAAGCCTTTGCCATCACAATATGCACAGGTGGATAAATACTAAGCGTTCTGCCCGCGGCATTGCCGTTCGACACCATCACACTGCCATTGCGCGCAATCAGTGCCTCACAGGTCGTAATACTAGCCTCCATCGATTCGAGATGATACGGCGTTTTATACACAGGAAAACCATACTGATCCAAAAACTTCTGGAGTGACGGCTCCCATACATGGATCTTAGTAATCTTTAATTCTTCTGCCAGCAGAATAAGGTTCTCGATAACCGATATCTCCCCATCGCAATACACAAACTTACCCGATACCTCCGTAAACGTACGAGCAAAGGTTACATCCAACGACTCCTCCTCATCCTTATACAATGGACTGTCTTCAAAATCGGCATGCGGATTATCCCTCTTTTGCAATAAAGCCTGTCGTATTTTTTTGAGCATTCGCTCCTTTGCTGTAGTATTCCTTGTATTCATGTGCCCAAGTGCCGAAAAATAAAAAGTTGCCATGTTTCAGCTCACAGCCTAAACATGACAACTTCTCTCTTCTTATTCTATTTAATTTTTAAGCGTCAAGTCTCCGTTTTCATCTTGCTCAGCATCATTCTTTGCCTTGCTTTCTTGCGGAGCTTCAATCGTTAATTCTGTTTGTGGAACACCACCACCATCAGCACCACCATTGACAAACTCGTCGTAGGTTGTTCTGTTTTCAAACGGACGCTTACCTAAGATCTCTTCCAAGTCGCTCTGGAACAAAATCTCTTTTTCCAACAACTTCTCCGCAATCTTAATTAGTCCTTCTTGCTTATCCAGCAATAACTGTCTTGTACGCTCATAAATAGCGGCAATCAATACACGAACCTCTTCATCAATCAACTCTGCTGTTTGATCCGAGTATGGTTTCTGGAACTGCGAGTCAGAAGCGCTATCGCGGAACGACACATTTCCAACCTTATCATTCATACCATATACCGAAACCATCGCATAAGCAAGCTTAGTAATACGTTCCAAGTCATTCTGCGCACCAGTACTGATACGACCAAAAGTAATATCTTCTGCTACACGGCCTCCCATTGTCATGGACATGCTATCCAACAATTGTTCCGTCGTATATAAGAACTGCTCTTTCGGCAAATACTGGGCGTAACCTAGCGCTGCCACACCACGTGGTACGATAGACACCTTAACCAACGGATCTGCATACTCCAAGAACCAACCAGCAATAGCGTGTCCCGCTTCGTGGTATGCCACAATTTTCTTCTCTTCTGGGGAGATAATTTTATTTTTCTTCTCCAGTCCTCCAATAACTCTATCGATCGCATCCTGGAAATCCTGCATCGTAATTGCTGTCTTATTTTTACGTGCAGCAATCAAGGCTGCTTCGTTACATACGTTTGCAATTTCAGCACCCGCAAATCCAGGTGTCTGAGCAGAAAGTTTCTTCGCATCCACCTCTTCCGCCAATTTCAATGGCTTCAAATGGACATTGAAGATCTGTTCACGACCAATCAAATCTGGCTTATCAATAGAAATCTGTCTATCAAAACGTCCCGGACGTAACAAAGCGGAGTCTAATACATCCAAACGGTTGGTTGCTGCTAAAATAATAACACCAACGTTCGTTCCAAAACCGTCCATCTCGACCAACAATTGGTTTAATGTATTCTCACGCTCATCGTTCCCCCCCATAATGGAGTTCTTACCCCGTGCACGACCAATGGCATCGATCTCATCAATAAAGATGATACATGGTGCTTTTTCTTTCGCTTGTTTGAACAAGTCACGCACCCGCGAAGCTCCAACACCCACAAACATCTCCACGAAATCAGATCCGGATAACGAGAAGAAAGGCACTTGTGCTTCTCCTGCCACCGCTTTCGCCAATAACGTTTTACCGGTTCCCGGAGGGCCTACTAAAAGTGCTCCTTTTGGAATCTTACCTCCTAAGTCGGTATATTTTTTAGGATTTTTCAAGAAGTCAACGATTTCCATTACTTCTGTCTTCGCTTCTTCTAATCCAGCCACATCATTAAATGTGATGTTAATCTGCGATTCTTTATCGAAAAGCTGCGCTTTAGACTTGCCAATATTGAAGATCGCGCCACCGCCTCCGCCGGCACCACCGCCCATACGTCGCATTAACAGCATCCATATACCAACAATAATCAATAACGGAAGCATAAAGGAAATAAACCAACCCGCCCATGGATTTGAGCGATCTTCGTAATTTACCGATACCTTCGCTTGACCAGCAGCTAAGCTATCTTGCGAGTTATGCAATTTCTTCTCTAAAATATCTGCTGAGGGCTCCGTAAATACATACTGCGGTCCCGTTGCTGGACTCAGTGCCAATGAATTGGGCGCTGGTGTAGCGTCCTTATATTTCTCGTCCGACAGCTTATCTTTCTTAATATATACCTCTACATCAATAAGGTCATTATTCTTAATCGCCACCAACTTCTCAACATCACCCGGTAACAACATTTTTTGCTCAAACTCGGCATAGGTAATTTTCTTTGCCGTACCGCTGCTGAAAAAATATTGTAACCCAAAAAAACCGAGGATAATCAATATCCAAAGCCACATCATGTTAAATTTGGGCGGTATAGGTGTCACCTTCTTACTTGGGATTTTCTTCATTACAATCTTTTATATCTTTTTATACTCTACAATTTAGGCACTCTGAAAGGTATCAACATGGGCATCGCCCCATAGATCTTCGATGCCATAATGGCTTCTTTTCTCCGTTTTAAAGATGTGTACTACTACGTCTACAAAATCCAATAAAACCCATTCGCCATTTCCCTGTCCCTCTTTCCGCCAAGGTTCTTGTCCAAAAGCTTTAAAAACCTCATCTTCCACACTTTTCGCTATCGCACTGACTTGCATCGTGGAGTCTGCGTGACAGATAACAAAATAATCTGACAAGGTTTCATTCACCTTTCGCATATCCAATCGTACAATATCGTTTCCTTTTTTCTCTTGCATTCCTAAAACAACAGCCTCTGCAAGCTTTCCCGACATTGGTGTTTTCGTATCTTTACTCATTAAAAAACATTAATTTTGAATAAAATCTATCGTTTTAAATATTTTTCTCTTGCAAAATAACACATTTTCCCGACTTTACCTTAGACAAAATTTAATTGTCCTGGATCAGGTTACATCCACAAATGATTACCTCAAGCAATTATTGTCAAATATTACGCCAAGCCCCCAAGGAACTGCCATTATGGCAATCCACCAAACACAAGGTAAAGGGCAACGCGGCAGCCAATGGATAACACAAGCCGGAAAAAACCTAACATTTAGCTTCGCTCTCTTTCCGCAAAACCTCCCGGCAACAGCCGCTTTCAATATCAACATGATGGTTTCCTTAGCCATCCACAAATACCTCCATAAGTCGGTAGAACAGGTGAAAGTGAAATGGCCAAACGACATTTACATTAACAACAAAAAGGTCGGTGGGGTTTTAATAGAAAACCAATTGTCGGGCAGAAATATCAAATCATCAGTAATCGGGATCGGCATCAATGTCAACCAAGCCAATTTTTCCGAGGACATCAACCATAAAGCCACTTCTTTAGCGCGCGAAACGGGCCTCCCAAGAGAACTTCAAGATACCTGTCTGGATATCCTGGAAACCTTTTTTGACATATACGCATCTGTAAACGTAGCGGATACAGATTTATTGTTACAACAATACAACGAATTGCTTTACCAGAAAGACATGGAAGCACAATACGAGATCCAAGGACAACGTAAAACGGGAACTATCCGCCGCGTGACCGATAACGGACTACTCCTGCTGGAGATGGATGGCGAAGAACGGTCCTTTGATCTCAAAGAGATTTCTTTCATCCCCCCTACAAATTTATAACAGTAAAATTACTTGCATCGTGTTTGCAGACTTTATACATTTGCTTCGTGATTAGTACCTACGTGCTGAAAGAGCTACAAGATTTGGCTATTGAAAAACGAACAACAACGGACTAAAAACAAAAACTAATTAAACCTTAGGGTACATTACAGAGTCTTTAATTTAAACAACAGTATATAGCATGAAGAAGTTAGGCTTATTAGTGGCGGTTGTGTTATTCACGATAACAGGCGTTGTCGCACAGATCCACAACCCAGTAAAATGGACAGTAGCAGCAAAAAAATTAAACAGTAAAGAAGGCGTTGTTTTCATCAAAGCAACAATTCAGGATGGTTGGCACATCTATGGCTTAAACGTGCCTGACGGTGGACCAATATCGACATCTTTTACGTTTTCGCCTTCGAAAGAATTCTCGTTGAACGGTAAAGTAGCGGCATCACCTGCTCCAAAATCAAAATTCGAGAAGGACTTCAACATGAACGTACCTTACTACCCGAATGAAGTTGTTTTTCAACAAAAAGTAAAACTTACTGGAAAACAAGCAACAGTAAAAGGTGTTGTTGAGTTTATGGCTTGTGATAAAACACAATGTCTTCCTCCAGACGAATACACTTTCAACGTCACAATTAAGTAGTATTTGTTATTATAAAGCATGAAAAAGGCAGTAGTTTACTGCCTTTTTTCTATTTTAGCGTATTAGCAAGATTAGTTATGCGCAAATTCATTCAGTATTTTCTCTTTATACAAATTATAGCGATGCCTTTCTTTGGGATCGCCGCTTCCACACAAGATACTTTGATATCCACCGAGGGGATTGAGTTCTCGGAAAGCACCTCCCCGGAAGGCAGTGAAGAAGAACTTATCGCCGTACCCGAAGACTTAGTTTTCTCGGATAGTGAGCCGATAGATTCTGTTTCGCAAGACAGCAGCGCCACGGCGCCAATTGCTGGAGCAACAACGGCCGATGCAGGAAAACAATCCCTATGGGGTATCTTTATAGCCGGGCTGTTAGGCGGCTTCGCAGCCTTCATCATGCCTTGTATCTTCCCGATGGTACCGCTAACGGTAAGCTTCTTTACCAAAAAAGCCGGTTCACGTGCTAAAGCCGTATCCCAAGCACTACTTTACGGCTTGTTCATTATCGTAATCTATGTTGCACTGGGCATGTTAATTACCATCACCTTTGGTTCAGACGCGCTGAATGCACTCTCCACGAATGGGGTATTCAACTTTCTATTCTTCTTGATTTTGGTTCTTTTTGCAGCTTCTTTCTTAGGCGCTTTCGAGATTACTTTACCCAGCTCTTTTGTAAACAAAATTGACGCCAAGTCCGATAAAGGAGGCTTACTAGGCTTATTCTTCATGGCATTCAGCCTCGCGTTGGTATCCTTCTCGTGTACCGGTCCCATTATTGGAACGTTACTCGTAGAAGCTGCCTCCAAGGGGGAACGCTTAGGCCCCGCCGTCGGAATGCTCGGTTTTTCCATAGCACTCGCTATTCCTTTCGTTATTTTCGCGATGTTCCCATCCATGCTAAAAGCCATGCCAAAATCAGGCGGATGGTTAAACAGCGTAAAAGTGGTTTTAGGATTCTTAGAGTTGGCTTTAGCCTTAAAATTCCTTTCCAATGTGGATTTGGCTTACCATTGGAACTGGCTCGATCGGGAGGTCTTCTTAGCGCTCTGGATTGCGATCTTCAGTTTAATGGGACTGTACCTGATCGGAAAGATCAGCTTTGCACACGATAGTCCCTTAGCGTATCTGTCGGTACCACGGACCATCTTTGCCATTGTTACCTTCTCCTTTGTTATCTACATGGTGCCTGGGATGTGGGGGGCGCCATTGAAATCGATCTCGGCTTTTCTTCCACCATCGGCAACGCAGGATTTTGACCTCTCCGTCATGAATTTCGGTACTCCACCGACATCAACCGGAACGCCAAAAACGAAGAAATATTACGAAATATTCCATGCACGAGGCACCCCCAAAGGCTTTGACCCATACTACGATTACAAAGAAGGGTTAGCTGCCGCTAAGGATCTGAATAAGCCAGTGCTTATTGACTTTACAGGATGGAACTGTGTAAACTGTAGACAAATGGAAGCCAATGTTTGGACCGATCCAAAAGTTGCAGCATTATTAAGAAATGAATTTGTGATGATCGAACTTTTTGTGGACGATAAAACGACCCTACAGCCCGAGGAGCAATATGTATCCACCTACTCCGGCAAGAAAATCACCACTATTGGTAAAATGAACAGTGATTTCCAAGCGGCAACGTTCAACAGCAACTCACAACCACTCTATGTGATTGTGGATACGGATGGCAATGTGCTGGTGCCACAAAGTGGCGCCAATTACAACATCGATAGCTATATCGCGTTTCTACAAAGTGGCATTGATGCTTTTAAAGCAAAAAAATAAAAAATAATCAACCAATCTAACAGGAATGAAAACAATAAAAAATATTGCTGTACTTACCTCTGGTGGTGATGCACCCGGAATGAATGCCGGTATTCGCGCTGTGGTTCGTGCGGGTATCTACAACGGATTAAATGTCTTTGGTGTGAAACGTGGCTATGATGGTCTGGTAAATGGAGAGATTGTGCCAATGGATGCTAAATCTGTTGCAAACATTATCCAACGTGGAGGTACCATTCTTAAAACGGCACGTAGCGATGAATTCCGCACCTACGAAGGTCGTAAAAAGGCTTTTGAAAATATACAGAAACTAGAAATCGATGCCCTGGTGGTAATTGGTGGCGATGGAACGTTCACAGGAGCATCTAAGTTTATCGAAGAGTTTGATATTCCAATTATCGGGATGCCGGGCACCATCGATAACGATCTGGCCGGAACAGATTTTACCATCGGATACGACACCGCGATTAATACGGTAGTAGACGCGGTGGATAAAATCCGTGATACCGCAGAATCGCACGATCGTCTCTTCGTTGTCGAAGTGATGGGGCGCGACTCTGGATTAATTGCTTTACGCTCGGGAATTAGTACGGGTGCTGAAGCGGTATTGATTCCGGAGATTAAAGTGGACTATGATGCTATCATGAAGCGCCTGGATAAAACCCGGAAGAACAAAGCTTCCCGGATTATTATTGTTGCTGAAGGGGATAAAGAAGGAGGGATTGTCGTTGCGGATAAGATCAAGGAAAATTTCCCGCACTATGATGTACGCCTATCAATCTTAGGCCATATTCAGCGCGGTGGGCGTCCAACTTGCATGGATCGTGTTCTTGCGAGCCGCTTAGGCGTAGCATCTGTAGAAGGATTAATCGCCGGTCGCAGAGGTGAGATGGCTGGATTAATCTGTGGAGAAGTACAATTCACACCGTTCAAGAAAGCGATCAAACACTTGGACGACATCAACGAGAATCTAACGCGGATCGTAGAGATACTATCTTTATAATCTGTCTTATACTGCATAAAAAAACGCGCTTTGAGAAAAGCGCGTTTTTTTATGTATTCTATCTTCTTTAGTTCAATACTTCTGCAAGTTTCTTCTCCAGATTATCTCCACGAAGGTTCGAGCCAATGATCTTACCAGCTGGATCTAACAGGTAGTTCTGCGGAATACCACGAATAGAGTACAACTCTACCACTGGTGATTGCCAGAATTGCAAATCAGATACATGCGGCCATTGACCTAATTGATCTTTTTCGATCGCTTTCATCCAATCATCTTTCTTACCAGGTCTGTCCAATGACACGCCTAGTACGGTGAAGTTCTTATCTTTAAACTTATTGAATGCAGCAACAACATGTGGATTTTCTTGTCTACAAGGACCACACCAGCTTGCCCAAAAGTCTACCAAAACATATTTTCCACGTAAAGAGGAAAGTGCTAAGTTGTTACCCGCAGTATCTGGTAATGTAAAATCTGGAGCGACTGCACCTACCGCAAGTTTTTCCATGTTTGTAATTTTCGCACCAAGAGCCTTACCTAACGCCGTGGATTTTAAATTTGCCGCTAATGCATTGTACGCAGGCTTTACAAAGTCCGTTAGATTTTCTGGTGACGCTAATTCATTCAAGATAGTCAAGGAAACATAACTACTCGGATTAGCTTTCACGAAGTTCTCATTTACTTCATTTTGCTTATCATAGATTAAGGATGCTTTCTCACGCAAACCATTAATAAATGCTTCATCTTTCTTTTTCTCATCCGGAGCAGCTTGGTACTCCGCATCGATGGCAGCCATTCCCTCATTAACAACTTTAAGTTCATTTTTGTACTTCGTAAAGTCGTTGTTGATACTGTTTCCACTAACGGTAGCCGATCCAAAATCCGCGCCTTCCAACGTGATTACACCTTTAGAAAGGTACACAGTATTCATCTCTGGACGCACACCTGCAGCACGTAGATCTTTCATCGACTTACCGTCTGCCGAAAGCGTTAACGAAGCCTGAGTAGGCTCTGCAACCGTTCCTTGATATTTAAAAACACCATTCGTTATCTTAGCAGAATCCAAGACGGATTGCCCATTTTCGCGATATTGGATAAAAACCTTGGCCTCGGGGTTTGTCTTGCCCACTTTGCCATTTAGAGTAAACGCTTCTTGCGCAAATAACATGCTAGGAAGCACACCTAAACCGAATAATACTAATCTTTTCATAGGACAAAAATAATCTAAATTTAATCTTAAATGCGTATATAAACTATCATAACAAACATATTACCAACGCCCACTGGCACCACCACCGCCGAAACCACCGCCACCGAAACCACCAAAGCCTCCGCCTCCACCGCCGAAACCGCCGCCAAAGCCACCACCAAAACCATCATCGTCCCGAGAGCTACCTCCACGTCCCATATTGTTCAGCAATGTCCACCAGAATAAATCAGAAGCTCCTCTTCCAGTCATCACACGGCCACCACCTTTACCACCGCCACCACCGCGTGAAAAAAGGGAGATTAAGATTACGACCACAATAATAAAGATCAGGATAGAAAAGCCACTACCCTCTCCTTCACCCTTCGCTTTTGGATCTGCTTTATACTCCCCTTTCGTATAGGAGATAATTGCATCAGTAGCCTTATCCAAACCAGCATAATACGCTTGCTGTCCAAAATATGGCTTAATTTCATTTTGAATAATTCGATATGCAATGACATCAGGAAGTGCCCCTTCCATACCGTATCCTGTCTGTATCGTTACAGCACGATCATCGATGGCTGCCAATAAAACGATACCGTTGTTGTATTTTTTCCCTCCGACACCCCATTTTTTAGCTAATCGAACCGCATAGTCGGCCACATCATACCCATCGGTGGTTTTCACCAGTACCACAGCAATCTGATTGGAGGTGCTATCTTCAAATGCCAATAGTTTATTTTCCAATGCAGTTACCTCGGCCTGGTTTAGTGTACCTGTATAATCCGAGACCAAACGATTTGGTGCATCGGGTATGTTCTGTGCAGAAACAAGTGAAAAGGTCATAAGCAAAGCGCAAAACGCCAAACCGAACCGTCCCACTTTACACCCTAGTTTTTTTATTTTCCGCTTAATCATTAGTTTTCTCCATAATATATGTCATCTGGAAGCTCATTAATATCATCCGCCTTACGTGGAAAAAAATACTGCAATTGTTCACCGATCTGTTGAATCCCTGCAATTAATCCATCAACCAACATATCTTGTCTAAAAAACGAAACCATTTCCTCCTGCGTCGCCCCCCAGAAATCTTCTCCTACCCGATCATGAATAGCCGTATCTCCTATAATCGCAAACTCATGGTCGTCGACAGCTATATAGATCAAAACGCCATTTTTTAGGATCGTCTTGTGCATATCGAGCTTTCGGAAATATTTCACCGCCGCCTCAATCGCTGCCTTATGCTTTAATTTACGCTCCACCACAAGCCTGATCTCTCCCGAAGTCTTTCCTTCCGCAACACTGATCGCCTGCACAATTCTATCTTGCTCCGCTATTGAAAAAATATCCATTTTTTAAAAAATAAAATGCGTTGAAAAACATGTCTCTGCATCGAGGAAGTACATCCTTAAAAATGCACCTAATAACCGGACCTGTTGTTGTCTAACTTAGGTAATGTAATGGGGCGTAGCCCCTGCTATAGTAGCAAAAAAGATGAATGCATCCGCAATAAAGGGACCAGCATTCATCTTTAATTACTATAATATCATCCTTCTAGAACGTTACCGTTGGTGCCTTATCTGCACCTTCAGCCGCCTTGAATGTTCCTTTAGCCTTAAAGCCAAATATGCCGGCCATTATATTATTCGGGAAGCTACGTACCGTCGTATTGTAATCCTGAACGGCATCGTTATATGCTTTCCGTTCCACAGAAATACGATTTTCCGTCCCCTCTAATTGTGCTTGTAGTTCCTGGAAGTTAGAATTCGCTTTCAAATCAGGATATGCCTCTACGCTTACTAACAACCGTCCGATTGATTGCGACAATGCATCTTGCGTCTGCTGATAGTTCGCTATTGCTTCTTCCGTTAAGTTCGAAGGATCAACTGTAACCGATGTTGCTTTAGCACGTGCTTCAACAACAGCTGTCAACGTATTTTCCTCATGTTGCGCAGCTCCCTTTACTGTCGAAACTAAGTTCGGTATTAAATCTGCGCGACGCTGGTATGCGTTTTCCACTTGCGCCCATTTGCCCTTTACGTTTTCATCTTTCGAAACCATCGTGTTGTATCCACAAGAACTGAACGATAAAGCGGTAAACAAACCGACAACAGCAATTAATAATCTTTTCATATAAATGATTTAAAATTTATTTTCTTTATTATTTCTATAAACTTATAAAAAAATGCTTTTATATGCAAGAAGGTCAAATTTCATGGCATAAAAAAAGCGACGTCTATATAGCCTTATCAAACGACATACCAATCCTGCATGATATCGTCATTTATTACTATTTATGTACCTTTGTGCTGTTTTGGGATAAAAACCCAGCCACAACATTATGCAGAAAGAAATTGAAATAGCCGTATCTCCTGATTTTATACAGGATGAAAAATATATACGCTCCCTCACGGCAAAGCAGCTTAAGGTTGCTGAAAACCGAATCACAGGTCTATACGTTCGTAAACGTTCTATCGATGCGCGAAGCAGACAGGTGGTATATCGCATGCGGGTGGTTGCTTTTATCGATGAACCCTATATAGCGCCAAGCTACCATGCAGATGTGCAACAGGTGCACGATGCTAAACCGGTGATTATTATCGGTGCCGGTCCAGCGGGTTTATTTGCAGCCTACCGATGCTTGGAGCGTGGATTAAAGCCTATTGTAATTGAACGAGGTAAAGCCGTTCGGGATCGCCGCCGCGATCTAGCTCGTATCAATAAGGAGGGTTTTGTGAATCCAGAGTCCAATTATTGCTTCGGGGAAGGCGGAGCCGGAACGTATTCCGATGGAAAGCTATACACGCGCTCTGACAAACGAGGAAACGTACAAAAAGTATTACAAATTTTTGTACAACACGGCGCAACCGAGGATATTCTGGTAGATGCACGTCCACATATTGGAACAAATAAATTACCGCATATCATTGAAGATATGCGTAACACAATATTGAACTGCGGCGGAGAAATCCATTTTGATTGCCGCGTGGATGATATCTTGGTTCAATTTGGTAAAGTCGAGGGGGTAAAAACATCAACCGGCGAAACCATCAAGGGAGACCATATTATCCTAGCAACAGGTCACTCTGCGCGGGATATTTTTCACTTATTCAAGAACAAAGGCTGGCTTATCGAAGCGAAACCTTTTGCATTAGGTGTACGTATTGAACATCCACAAGAAATTATTGATCAGGCACAATACCATTGCAGTACACGCCATGAAAACCTACCACCAGCCTATTACAGCCTTGTGGAACAGGTGGACGGCCGTGGGGTGTTTTCTTTCTGTATGTGTCCGGGTGGAATTATAGCCCCTTGTGCAACGGATCACGAGGAGATTGTGGTGAACGGTTGGTCTCCTTCCAAGCGGAATAACCCGCACGCCAACTCTGGTACCGTGATTCAGATCAATATGGAAGATGTACCGAACGCAGCAACGGATCCTTTTGCTTTACTAGCTTTTCAACAGGCTATCGAACAGAAAGCCTTTATCATGGGCGGCGGTCAGCTAGTCGCTCCGGCGCAACGGATGGTGGACTTTGTGGAACGACGCGTTTCTAATTCGCTTCCCGAAAATTCGTACAAACCAGGAACACGCAGTGTAGACCTCGGTGAAGTACTACCTGATTTTGTCCATCGGGCTCTACGCGGAGCGCTGCCCATTTTCGGGAAGAAGATGAAAGGATATTACACGAATGAAGCTATTTTGGTGGGCGTAGAATCTCGCACCTCCTCTCCTGTACGCATTCCTAGAGATAAGGATACATTACAGCATCCGGATATTGAAGGCTTATATCCTTGTGGCGAAGGAGCTGGATATGCGGGTGGGATTGTATCGGCCGCTATTGATGGCATAAACTGCATTGATGCGATAAAAATATAAAGGTGAGCACCAAAGGGATGCGTGGATCTGGTTGATTTTTTTCAGAAACTAGTTGACAAATATCAGTTGATTTGCTACCTTTGTTGCACAATCAGCGAAAGTAGCTCAGTTGGTAGAGCACAACCTTGCCAAGGTTGGGGTCGCGAGTTCGAATCTCGTCTTTCGCTCAAAAGAAGCTCTTGGAATTCCAAGGGCTTTTTTCTATTTTGGGGAATGTCCAAGCTTTTCAAGCCTAAAAAAGATTTCACACCTTGGTACCTTACCACTGGTTTAGTCCTTGCTCTGTTAATCGGGATTCAGTACATCAGTGCCGTTCCGGACGCAGGTTTTTGGATCGCCATTGGTGGTATTTTTCTATTCTTTAATGTGCTCTTCTTCCTGACGTTTACAACCACTTCTTATAAAATAACGGGAACGGATTTCAAGTACCGCTGCTTGTTTCTCTTTGGGACTATCGATATCAATAAGATTCACAAACTGGAAATTGGCCGCACGCTGTGGGTCGGCACGAAACCAGCTACAGGCCGAAATGGAGTTATAATCTACTATAATAAGTACGATGAGATTTATATCAGCCCGGAGAACAATGATGATTTTGTCCGTTCGATACAGGAAATAAACCCAGCGATAGAACTTATCTATCATAAACCGAGCTCATAAGATAACAAATAAGTGATTCGAATATAGGGAACAAGGTACAAAAAAACGTCTGAGAAATCCCAGACGCCTTTTCTATATAAAATGGAAAACTAATGCTTATTTATCAAGGCCCTTTTCGACCAAAGCTTCAACGTAGCTACGCACGAGCTCATTCGAGAAGCGAGATGTTACATCAAAAGCAAAGGCATGTACCAAAAGGACGCGAGCAGACTCCTCGCCGATACCGCGCGCGCGCAAGTAAAACAAAGCGTCATCATCAAATTGCCCCATTGTACAACCGTGTGAACATTTCACATCATCTGCGAAAATCTCCAACTGCGGCTTTGTGTAAACCGTAGACTTTTCACCGATCAACATATTGTTGTTCTGTTGGAATGCATTTGTCTTCTGCGCGTCTTCACGTACAAAGATCTTTCCGTTGAACACGGCAATAGATTCGTCCTGCGGAATGTTTTTATACCATTCATAAGACTCACAGTGAGGCTTCATATGATCCACGACAGTATGATTGTCTACGAACTGTGAACCAGCGGTTAAATTGATTCCGTACAGGTGTGACTCTACATTCTCGGCATCCAGGCGTACGTTAATGTTGTTACGCACAAAAGAAGCTCCCGGCAGGTTACAGTTATAGTTATTATATAAACTCTGTTTCTCCTGATATACTTCTGTATGCTGAATATAACTACTTGCCGCATCTGCTACTTGCAAGTAATAGTGTTGCATCTTAGCCTCTTCTTCAACAACGATCTCTGAGACTTTATTATTGAGATTTTGGGCAGCGCCATCTGCGGTAATAAACGATTCGATAAGCTCTAACTCTGCATGCGGCTCAAGAACAATCAAATTTCGTGTCTGCACGAAAAATGGCTCCTGACCAATCGACAAGTGTATGAGATGAATCGGCTTAGAAACGACTTTATTCTTGCCTACACTAATATAAACACCAGCCGTTTGTAATGCGGTATTCAACTGTACCAATACATTATCCGATTTATCGGCATGCTGTGCATAATACTTTTGAAAGTTCGGTTCGTCATGCGCCTCTTCAATAGGCTTTACTGTCAAACCTATTTCATCCTCCAAGGAAGAAAAAGCCAATACATACTGACCATTAACCAAAACAATGCGATGTGCATCCAATCCTGCGATATCCGCTTTACGTACATCCACATGATCCACCTCTACATCACTATTCAATACATAAGGCTTATTGACCAGCGTATGTAGATTGGTATATTTCCATTCTTCATTCTTCACCGTTGGAAAACCTTCTTGCTGAAAACGCTCAAAAGCAGTGTGACGAAGCGCCTTTAGCGCCGCCGGCTCTTGTACTGTTTCCAATTCCTGGAAAGTAGAAACCAACTGTTGGTATAATGAATCTGCAACTATTGTACTCATATTATTTTTTATCAATCCGTCATTCAATTTATCCATCGATAAATTCATTAAACGGTTTGCGTATCATATTCTTTTAACCAATCATATCCTTTTTCCTCTAACTCGAGTGCCAACTCTTTGGGTCCCGTTTTCACGATACGACCATTGTAAAGTACGTGCACAAAATCAGGCACGATATAATCCAATAAACGTTGGTAGTGCGTAATCACAACAAAAGCATTGTCTTTAGAGCGCAATTGGTTCACACCATTCGCCACAATACGCAAGGCATCAATATCTAAACCTGAATCCGTTTCGTCCAAAATCGATAATTTAGGATTCAACATCGCCAACTGAAAGATCTCGTTACGCTTTTTCTCTCCACCGGAGAAACCTTCGTTCAATGAACGATTCGCAAGGCTCGCTGAGAATTCAACTAACTTCTGCTTATCTTTCACCATTTGCAAAAACTCTTTCGCCTCCATCGGTGGCAAACCTTTATATTCACGAATATCGTTTACTGCCGTCTTCAGGAAGTTAATATTAGAAACACCTGGAATTTCTACTGGGTATTGGAATGCTAAAAACAAACCCTCACGTGCGCGGTCTTCGGGTGAAAGATCCAATAGATCCACACCATCCAATAGCGCTTGTCCGTCGTTTACCTCATAGGAATCACGACCAGCCAATACATTACCTAGCGTACTTTTTCCAGCACCATTAGGTCCCATGATGGCATGAACCTCGCCAGCCTTAACCTCTAGGTTTAATCCCTTTAATATTTGTTTGTCTTCAACAGACGCATGTAAATTCTTAATACTTAACATATACTTTTCAATATTCAAATAAAATTACCCTACCGATCCTTCTAAGGAAATCGCTAATAACTTCTGTGCTTCAACAGCAAACTCCATTGGCAATTGGTTCAACACTTCTTTCGCGTAACCATTCACAATTAGCCCTACCGCCTTCTCCGAATCGATACCTCGTTGGTTCAAATAGAAAACTTGATCTTCACCAATCTTAGATGTCGTTGCTTCATGCTCCAACATCGCCGTCCGGTTCTTGCTTTCAATATAAGGGAACGTATGTGCGCCACAACGATCACCGATCAATAGCGAGTCACACTGTGTAAAGTTCCGTGCTTTATCCGCATTCGGGCCGATCTTCACCAAGCCTCTATAGCTGTTATGGCTAAAGCCGGCCGAGATTCCTTTTGATACGATCTTCGAACGGGTATTCTTACCCAAGTGAATCATCTTCGTTCCAGTATCAGCAACCTGTCTGTTACGCGTCAATGCCACAGAATAAAACTCCCCTACAGAATGGTCTCCTTTAAGGATCACACCTGGATATTTCCATGTAATGGCCGAGCCGGTCTCCACTTGTGTCCACGAAATCTTAGCACGGTCTCCTTTACAGATACCTCTTTTCGTTACAAAGTTATAAATACCACCCTTACCATCTTTATCGCCCGGATACCAGTTTTGAACCGTAGAATACTTGATTTCAGCATCTGTCTCTGCGATCAACTCTACCACCGCCGCATGCAACTGATTCTCATCACGCATCGGCGCCGTACAACCTTCCAGATACGAAACATAAGAGCCTTCATCTGCTACAATCAATGTACGTTCGAATTGCCCTGTATTTTCGGCATTGATACGGAAATAAGTAGAAAGTTCCATAGGACATTTCACCCCTTTCGGAATGTAAACAAAAGAACCATCCGAGAAAACTGCCGAATTTAATGCGGCATAAATATTATCTGTTTGTGGAACGACCGTTCCTAGGTATTTCTTGATTAATTCAGGATATTCTTGTACAGCCTCTCCAAAAGAACAAAAAATTACACCTTGCTCTTTCAACTTCTCGCGGAAAGTCGTTTTTACGGAAACCGAGTCAAAAACAGCATCTACGGCCACTACACCAGCCAAGATCTTCTGTTCATCCAATGGGATTCCAAGTTTAGCAAACGTAGCCAACAGCTCTGGATCCACCTCATCCATACTCTCCAACTGTTTTTTTGGCTTCGGTGCTGCGTAATAGGAGATATCTTGAAAATCAACCTCTGGATTTTCAAAATTTTGCCAAGTAGGCATTTTCATCGTCAAGAAATGACGAAATGCTTTCAATCTCCACTCCAATAGCCACTCCGGTTCATTTTTCTTTGCAGAAATTAAACGAACCGTATCTTCACTAAGCCCTTTTGGGGCAATATCCATCTCAATGTCGGTTGTAAAACCGTACTTATATTCTTCGAGCTCTAGCTCCTTTAGTAATTCGTCGTCTTTGGTACTCATTTCTCTTCCCCTTAAATTTATCGGCGATTCCTACCTTTAATTTGGACAACAAAGATACGACATAAAGCCCAATAAAACGGCAAATCTTTAATGATTTAGCATGACTTTACTAAAAAAATGTGACAGAGGTCACTTATTTGAAAACAGAGCGGTTTCTGGAAAAATATTATGACAATAACATGATTGCTATAAAAACAATCAATAAGTGAATCCGTTATACATAAACAAAAACTATAGATTAAGATAATATTATCTTAATTGTGTTCGCCAAATATTATTTTGTATATTTACGTCTTTTAAAATAAAATCTTTAGAAACAATGCCGTATCAACCTGACAAAACCGACTTAAAAATTCTGAAGCTTTTGCAAGAAAACGGGCGTATTACGAACCTGCAACTAGCTTCCAACATTGGGCTTTCACCTGCTCCTACTTTAGAGCGCGTGCGGAAGCTTGAAAATTCTGGCTTTATCAAGAGCTATCATGCTTTTGTAGACGAAGAAAAATTAGGACTAGGGATCAAATCCTTTATCCAGATATCACTTGATTTTCACACACACAACGCTATACCGGAGTTCGTGGAAGCTGTAAAAGCGATCCCAGAGGTTACTGAATGTCACCACGTGACTGGAAACTGTGACTTTATGTTGAAAGTATACGTTAAAGATATTAAAGCTTACGAAGCGGTAATCATGGAAAAAATCGCCAAGATTCCATTCGTAAAAACATTCCAGACCATGATGATCATGTCGACAAGTAAAAAGGAACCGATCGTACCGTTGGAATACTAATGAAAACCAGGGCACTGAATGAAAGAAAACCAACTACTATATGATGATTTGGCCATTATACTGACCTGGCCCGACGCAACAATAAGAGGCGATGAGAAATGGATGATGTTTTTCAAAAAGATTGGCATTGTCAAAAATCTAAATTTCAAAGTTGGGCATACCGGTATTGTGATTATAAAAAAACAAACGGGAGAGATGCTCTTTTATGACTTCGGTCGCTACATTACGCCAAGAGGTTATGGACGCGCCCGCTCTAAATACTCTGACCCTCGGTTAGATATTTTAATGAAGGCCTGCATCCAGAAAGGCAAAATAAACAACCTCCCCGAAATTATCACGCACTTTGAAGACCTCAAAGAAGCCATGTATGGGGAAGGGATACTCTATTTCTCGGTCGCAAATAACATTAATTTCGAGCTCGCAAAAGCCTATGGGGATGACTGCGTATACCAAGGCACTTTTCCCTATGGCGCTGTAGCTCGAAACAATAACAATTGCTCTCGTTTTATTACGCGTATGTTAATGCGTGCTTCACAAAAGTACACCTGGCGTCATAGCATCAATCTGCCAGAAACCATAAAGGCAAGCCCTATCAGTAATGTAGTGAACGCTGTCTCTGACCGCATGGTCTTTTCTTATAGTCCCGAGCAAGGACTAAAACACTTCCGGATGGATCGTTGGCAATCATTTATGTTCCTGGTTAAGAAATTAGGGGATAATGTATGGTCGAAAAAAGCATGTTTGCTACCCGAAGATCTTTCGATTGGCTGCATGAGCTTTGGCTCGAAACCAATAACGGTACCCAAAGAAGCACACTACTTAGGGGGCGTCGGTGACGGCGCTTGGTTTTGTATTTCTCCGGCTGAAAACAACCAACTACTTATTAAACGTTTTACGACAAAAGGACAGTTGGAATATGTTACCCTTGGTGAACCGATTGAACCGATCGATCTGAATCAAAAATATGAAATAGCCTATGATAGTCATCTCTTGTTTACCCACATCCGACAAAATGGTCGTAAAATTAGGGTCAATCACGTAAGTCGACTACCGATTACAGATCACCAATACAAAGACTTAAAGGAACTTTATGCGTAGCATGTAGTTGGTAGTTTGTAGTTCATAGTTTGTAGTTCATAGTTTTTGGTTGCTGGTTTATAGATTGTCATTTTTGAACAGATTTCAGGGCGCAGATCTTGAAAGTCTAATTTCCTAAAAACTATTTTCTACCAACTCCTTTCTAAAAACAACTCCCTACTAACTACGATCTAGCCCACTACCCTTGACCAATCAATTGCTTCACGTCCATTTTCTTCAAGATAAGCATTGCTTTGCGAAAAAGGCTTACTTCCATAAAACCCGCGGTAAACCGACAGCGGCGAAGGATGAACGGACTTCAAAATCAGATGCTTCTTTTGATCAATGAGTACACTTTTTCTCTGCGCATAGCTGCCCCAAAGAACAAAAACAACATGCTCTAACGTATTGGAGATCGCTTGGATCACGTGGTCCGTAAATCTTTCCCATCCCTGGCCTTGGTGTGATCCGGCTTCATGCGCACGTACTGTCAATGTCGCATTCAATAAAAGTACACCCTGTGTCGCCCAGCTGCTGAGATCGCCTGAAGAGGGATACCCCATTCCTTCCATGTCGGTCGTCAACTCACTATAGATGTTCTTAAGTGATGGAGGCAAACCTATGCCAGGTGGAACAGAAAAGGATAATCCATGCGCCTGCCCATCATTATGGTAAGGATCCTGACCTAAGATAACAACCTTTACATCAGGCAAGGGCGTCAACCGAAAAGCATTAAAGACCAGATCTTCGGGAGGAAACACAAGATGCGACTGTCGTTCTTTTTGTACAAAAGCAGACAATTGTTTCATATAATCCTGCTGCATAAGCGGGCGAAGGATAGGTTCCCAACTCGGGTCATATTTGTTTACCATGATACAAAGCTACGATTTTTCTCCGTGGACGCAGGTCTTCGCTGATCCATAAAAACCCGTTCTCTGAACCACAAAACTACAGTTCGCTTGCCTAGTAAAGAATTATCTCACTGACCAGAAACTAATTGTTTTGCATCTGAAAGCAAATTTCGCTAATTTTGCAACGTGTGTGAAGACAAGTTGCAGTACAAGTTAGAAAATAAAATTTATGTCAAATATTGTTCGAATAGTTTTAAGTAGTTTACTGTTAATAGGTACAGTGCTTTTGTTTTGGTTTGGTCATTGGGGTTGGGGAATCCTTGGGATTCTAATTACTATTCTAGCATGGGTAACCGTATTTTTTAATGAAAACATGCTGTTGGCCCAATGGTTTCTTCGCAAAGAGAACATGGCGAAAGCAGAACAGTGGCTAAAACGTATCACGAACTATGAAACGCAGTTAATTTCTGCGCAACATGGCTACTACCACATGCTTTTAGGGATTATGGAGTCACAAAGAGCTCCTTTACAGTCAGAAAAATTCTTTAAGAAAGCATTGGCTTTGGGCTTGCACATGGATCATAATGTTGCCATGGCCAAACTCAGCCTAGCCGGCGTCGCAATGGCAAAACGTAATAAGCGGGAAGCAGAGAAACTTCTAGCTGAAGCAAAGAAAGCAGATAAAAACAAATTGCTAGCCGATCAAATCAAGATGATGAAAGATCAAATGTCTATGATGGACAAACAGCAGTTTAGATATTCAAGATAAAACAAAAAGAGGTTAATTTATAAATTAACCTCTTTTTGTATAAAATGACCTTCTTCTGCACTATCTTCAAATACCAACAACACCTTCGCTGCTTTTCGTTTTCCCCAGTTCCCAATCTTTATTGTTAGCGGCACTGGCGTATCCTCTTCCAGCAGGTAGTGTATATAATTCTGCCTATCTGCTAAACGAACCACGACCCGCCCCATCTTCATCATACTGTACATCGTAGCTTTCCCTTGGCTATCGATCACTTGACTGGCATACGTATTAAGTTTGAATTCTCGTGGTTGCCTCTGGTAGGAGATCAAGAAAAGATCCACCGTGAGGGTATCACTTTTAGCATCCCAAACAGTCCCCTTTATATCTATCTGCAAATCATCGGTCAACTCTGCACCTGTATTTTCTTGCGCCCGCAATGTAAACATAGCCCCGCTCAACGTTAATAGCAAGAAAAAATAACGATAAAACCTCTTCATATACTAGCGCAGTCTATCCGCAGATTTAATCAGCTTCGAATCGTGTCTAATGCCACGTATAGCAAACGACAACAGGATAACAGCAACAGGGAGCAAGAAGAACCCAACTCCTATATTATTAGCCTGCAACCCTTGCGAAATACCCGACAATACACTATTTGCATTGCTATACATCCAAATGGCTAAAACGGCGATCAAAACAATCTCTGCATATATGCATAACAGCTGAAGCTTTCTATTTTTAAATAAAAAAATAATAAACACAGGAAAAAGAGCAACAAAAGCTGCAAAAATCGTCAACAATAAACTACTACTTTCCTGTACGCTCGCATTATTAACCGACGAATAAACCCCTGTTACAGATACTTTTTTACCCAAGCCTACAAGATCGATAAAATTGAGGTATGGGAAAATAAATAAGCCCAAGAGCACCACTGCGGCAGCTAAAAGCCAAATAGTCTGAATCCTTTGAATCATAAGTACAATTTAAAATGTATATCACAAACTTAATTAAATATAGCCGCAGATGCAAACAAATGGACCTTCGGTCTTTTCTACATACCACCACCTGCCATAGTGGCGGCAATAAAAATTGAATAGCCGACGACGAAATCGACAATTTTATGGCTATCTTCAAAACACAAATTACTTACCTTTGTTCGGTGGAAGACAAACAGCAACGTTATTTCTTAGAAATTGCTTACGACGGCACAGCCTATCATGGCTGGCAGGTACAGAACAATGCCGTTTCGGTACAACAAAAGCTCAATGAAGCTTTACATAAAATACTCCGTTCTCCTATAGAAACCATTGGTGCGGGCAGGACAGACACAGGTGTACATGCAAAGCAGCTCTTTGTCCATTTTGACTATCCGGCAGACCATATCCCTACCGTCTCGAAATTTTTACATTCTTTGAATGCTTTACTACCACACGACATCAGTGCTTTAGATTTACAGGCTGTGGAGCCCGATGCGCATGCTCGTTTCGACGCTACGCAACGGTCCTATGAGTATCATATCCATTTTCGTAAAGACCCATTTCTAATAAACAAGTCTTGGCAACTGCGAGACGTACCCGATGTTACATTGATGAATAGGGCGGCTCAATTTTTGTTAGGTAAACAGGATTTTGGTGCTTTTTCTAAAGCACATACGCAGGTGTTCACCAATATATGCACCGTAGTGCGCGCTGAATGGGTTTTACAGAACGATAGGTTAGTCTTTCATATCACAGCAGATCGTTTTTTACGAAATATGGTACGTGCGATTGTGGGCACCTTATTGGACATCGGTTTAAAAAACAAAAACGCAGCATCTATCGTTGATGTTATTAACAGTCAGGACAGAGCACAAGCTGGCACATCGGTACCAGCACATGGATTGTATTTAACAGAGGTTATTTATCCCTATATTAAAAGAAGTTGAGCGAACAAAAGGTAACTGGTAAAACATACGACAGTAAACTACTCAAAAGAATGGCCTTGTATATGCGTCCATATCAAGGCGTATTCTGGGCATCTGTAATACTGACGATTCTTTTGGCAGCGGTAGCTCCTGCCCTCCCAATGTTAATCGAGTACACCCTCGATAAGTATATCCTGAAGTCGGATTCCTCTGGACTTACATGGATGCTTATTGCCATGGTCACACTCCTCATCGGACAAACCATTATTCGTTATTATCACACCTTAACGACTAACGTTTTGGGGCAAAATGTTATTCGTGATATTCGTATTCAGGTTTTTAATCATATCATTAATCTACGGTTAAAGTATTTTGATAATACCGCCTTAGGAAAGCTCATTACACGCACGATATCCGACTTAGAAACGATTTCAAACATCTTCTCCCAAGGACTGATACAAATTATAGGCGACCTCTTACAGCTCGTGGTTATCTTAGGTGTTATGCTTTATACCGACTGGAAGCTCACCTTGATCGTTTTAATCCCAATGCCACTGATGTTGTGGGCTACGTATATCTTCAAAGAAGCCATGAAATCTGCTTTTGTCGAGGTACGCACCTGGGTATCCAACCTCAACACGTTTTTACAAGAACATATCAGTGGGATGGCCATTATTCAGTATTTCTCGCGCGAGGACCAGGAGATGTCAAAGTTTGATGTTATCAATAAAAAACATAGAGACGCAAATATTCGTGCAAACTGGTATTTTTCTATTTTCTTCCCCGTCTTAGAGATTATTCTTGCAATTTCCACCGGTCTTCTGGTTTGGTATGGATCGAAGCAGATCCTTGCGAACTCTATTTCACCGGGCGTTGTGGTGGCCTTCCTGATGTACATCAATATGATTTTCCGTCCGATTCGAGAGCTTATCGATAAATTTAATACTCTACAAATGGGGATGGTTTCCGCCGAGCGAATATTCGATGTATTGGATACCGATGAGTTCACACCAAACCATGGAACATATGCTCCAGAAACAATTGCCGGAAAGATTGATTTTGAAAAGGTTTGGTTTGCCTACAATGAAGAAAAATGGGTGCTCAAAGACGTAAACTTCACCGTCAATCCAGGCGAGACCCTAGCCCTCGTTGGCGCAACGGGTGCCGGGAAGTCATCAACCATCAATATCTTGACACGTTTTTATGAGATTCAAAAAGGTAAAATTTCACTTGACGGTGTCGATATTCGTGATTACGAATTAACAGCCCTTCGCCACCACATTGGAGTGGTACTGCAAGATGTTTTTCTATTTGCTGATAGCATCTTAAACAATATTACGCTAAATAATCCTGCGATCACTTTTGATCAGGTCGTGGAGGCCGCCAAGCGTGTAGGTGCATACGATTTTATCATGAGGTTACCAGGTGGTTTCGACTTTCAGGTCCAGGAACGCGGTGCCACATTGTCCTCGGGACAAGCGCAACTAATTTCTTTTATTCGCGCTTTGGTGCACAACCCAAGTATCTTGATTTTAGACGAGGCCACATCTTCTATTGATACAGAAACAGAACTTCTAATCCAACAAGCGATCGAAAATATTATGGCAGACCGTACTTCAATTGTTATCGCACACCGTTTGTCAACCATTCAAAAAGCGGACAAAATTATAGTGTTCGATAAAGGTGAGATTAAAGAAATGGGAACCCATGCGGAATTGCTTTCTTTTGACGGGTACTATAAAAAACTGTATGATTTACAGTTCAATTCCGTGGGAATTTAAGTGAAATTTGTGCCTAGCCGACCTATTTTCAAGGGGGAAGAAAATAAGTCGCTAGGGCTTAATATGATGTTAACTAGTTTAATAGTTGATAAACTTCTTGCATATAGGAGGCTTCCTGCAACGTTCTACAGAAATCTTGCCATTCCAATTGTGTAAAAGTGAACAATAGTTCGTCCATAGGCGTCTTTAAAACCGTCCGCCATTCCCCGTCGGGAAACACATAATAATCTTCCTTACCCACACGATCATTGACTCGGGACTTAAAGCGATTGTATTGCTCCAGGCTGAATGTTAATAAGTATGTGTTCTGCCACACATAGTGCGTGCGGCAAGTTTTGCAGTAAGACACTGTCGTCGCACCATTTGTACTTAATATAATCGCTTTACACATGTTCTTATTTTTATTTAGAACAAATCTAAATAAATGATTTAAGAAACAAAAATAAAAGGCAAACTTTTCAGCTTGCCTTTTAGATATTATTTAAAAACCAGGATTAGTTCAATCCTCTTTTCTTCATTAAGTGTACAGGATTAGGATCTGCACCACGGAATTTGCGATACATTTCCGCTGGGTTACCCGTTCCGCCACGTTCCAGGATATTCTTACGGAATGACGTTGCTGTACCTTCATCGTATAACGATTTCTCTTTAAATGCAGCAAACGCATCTGAATCTAACACTTCAGCCCAAATGTAACTGTAGTATCCTGCAGAATATCCACCCGAGAAGATGTGTTGGAAGTATGTACTTCTGTAACGTGGGATAATCGCATCAATCAAACCGATTTTTTTCAATGAAGCAGCTTCAAATGTATTAACATCCTCAGTGATTGGCGTTGTACGCGCGTGATAATCCAAATCAAGCAATGAAGCCGATACATACTCAACCGTTGCAAAACCTTGGCCAAAAGTACCCGCTTTTTCTAATTTAGCGATCAATGAATCAGGAATTGCCTCCTTCGTTTGAAAATGTCTAGCGTAGGTTTTCAATACCTCAGAATCACCAGCCCAGTTTTCCATAATTTGAGAAGGTAGCTCAACGAAGTCACGTGGAACAGACGTTCCCGCTAAACTTTTATAGCGAACATTCGAAAGCAAACCGTGCAAAGCATGACCAAACTCATGGAATAAAGTCGTTGCTTCATCAAAAGTTAGAAGAGCAGGTTGGTCACCTACTGGTTTGGTGAAATTACATACGATCGAGATAACCGGAGCAACACGCTTGCCATCTTTCGTTCCTTGTGAACGGTATGACGTCATCCAAGCACCACCTCTTTTCGAAGCGCGTGGGAAAAAGTCAGCATACAATAATCCCAAGTGTGATCCGTCTTTATCTTTTACTTCGTACACTTCAACCTCTTCATGGTAAGTCGGCACATTATTTAAGGCGATAAAGGTTAAACCGTATAGTTTTGTTGCTGTCGCAAAAGCTCCTTCACGTACCGCAGCTAAGCTGAAGTAAGGTTTAATCTCCTCTTCGTTTAAGGCATACTTTGCTTTGCGGATTTTCTCTTGGTAGTAGCGCCAATCATATGGAGCAACGGTAAAGTCTCCCTTTTCTGCAGCAATTTCCTTTTGGATGTCCGCCGCTTCTGTTTTAGCTTTTGCTAGAGCAGGCGTCCAAATTTTATTTAGTAACGCGTATACATTCGTTGGGTTTGCTGCCATTGATTCTTCCAAAACATAAGCGGCATGAGATGTATAGCCTAGCAACTTTGCTTTCTCCAAACGTAGGTTTGCAATTTTCTTTAATGGTTCTTTATTATCAAAGTCATTCCCGTTATTGCCACGCATTTGATAAGCATTCCAAATTTGCTTACGCAACTCACGGTTATCAGCATATTGCAAGAAAGGCATAACCGAAGGATTTTGTAATGTAAAAACCCATTTTCCTTCTTTACCCTTGGCTTTTGCCTCATCCGCAGCAGCTTTCTTCAACCCATCAGGTAAGCCTGCTAGATCAGCTTCTTTATCAACAACTAATTCATATGCATTGGTCTCTGCCAATAGATTTTGTCCAAACTGTGTTGTTAGAACAGAAAGTTCAGAATTGATTTTTTTCAATTTCTCTTTGTCCGCATCGGATAGGTTTGCTCCAGAACGAACAAAGCCCTTATATGTCTCTTCCAACAATTTTGCATCTTCCGCATCCAGACTCAATTCCGCTTTCTTCGCGTACACAGCTTTAACCTTATCAAAAAGTTGTTTGTTTAATGATATTTCATCGCTATGCGCAGAAAGGATTGGAGCTAAGTCTTTGGCAATAGCTTGGATTGAATCACTTGTATTGGCGGAATTAATGTTAAAAAACACCGAAGAAACGTTACTTAACAAACTACCTGCATTTTCTAAAGCAACAATGGTGTTAGAAAAACTAGGTTCTTCGCTATTTGCCACAATCGAGTCGATCTCCAGATTATGCTGCTTTAACGCCTCGTCAAAAGCCGGACGGTAGTGCGTTAACTTAATCTTATCGAAAGGTGGAACTTGAAAAGGCGTCTCATACGCCATTAGCAATGGGTTGTCTGTTGTTTGTGTTTTATTTTGGCTTTGGCAGCCTACCACCACAGCTGCAACAACCAAACAAAATGGTAAGAATCTTCTTTTATTCATTACTGCTTTTAGATTTGTTATTCTTGGCAAAGATAGGAATTAATGACCAAAACACAGGAACAAAGGGGAGAATCGCCCTGTAGCATAGGTTAGTCCGCATTTATGCGGCAGATTACATAATCAATCGAAAAATCATTATTATTGCTTTATCGAAAATCGACCTTAAAAACACAAATATATGTATGTTACAGATTCTACTTTTTTAAAAGTAATCCCCTACTATAAGCAAGGTATGAGAACCTTAAAAGCAACAGTCTTCTGCACGCTGTTGATCACGAGCTTTGCGTATGGACAAGAGAAACGTGGCCGCGCGCGCGACTTTGGTGTAACGATAGGCATTCTGCCGACCGGGTCGAACAATGCTATAACGGATGTCGCCGGTGTAAAAGTAGGTCATACCACCATAAACGAAGGCCAAAACATTCGAACTGGTGTTACCGCCATCTTTCCACATGCGGGCAATCTCTTTCAAGAAAAAGTTCCCGCGGCAGTCTATGTCGGTAACGGGTTTGGCAAAATGATGGGAATCTCACAGATTGAAGAACTCGGCAATATAGAAACACCTATCCTTTTAACGAACACGCTGAACGCCCCAAAGGTTGCTGACGCACTTATTGATTACATGCTCGCTTTACCCGGAAACGAGCAAGTACGGTCGGTGAACTCCGTTGTTGGGGAGACGAATGACGGCGGTTTAAATGATATTCGCGGGCGACATGTGCACGCCGAGCATGTACAACAGGCACTCGCCACTGCGGCTTCCGGCCCTGTTACCGAAGGAAATGTGGGCGCAGGAACGGGAACAGAGTGCCTGGGTTACAAAGGAGGTATCGGCACCGCATCGCGTAAATTGCCGGCCAGCAAAGGAGGATACACTGTAGGTGTCTTGGTTCAAACCAATTTTGGTGGCGTACTTGACATCAACGGAGCCCCCGTTGGGCGGGAGTTGCAAAACTTTTATATGAAGGACCCAAAAGGAAACTACAAAGCGGATGGCTCTTGTATGATTATCATTGCGACCGACGCTCCTTTGTCTGCTCGTAACTTAAAGCGGTTGGCGAAACGTTCTTACATTGCTTTTGGAAATGTAGGTTCCTTCTCTTCGAACGGCAGTGGCGACTACTCTATTGCTTTCTCTACTACACCTCAGAATCGAATTCCGCACAACAGCAACACGATAGTACGTGTCACCGAAGAATTAACGAACGACGCCATGTCACCTCTTTTTATGGCGGTTTGGGAAGCGACAGAAGAAGCAATTTTAAACTCCATGTTTATGGCACAGGATAGCCAGGGTGTTGCCGGCAACACGTTGAAAGCTCTTCCTATTCAGAAAACAATAGAAATATTAAAGAAATATAATGCATTACATCATGATCGCTTACCTAAAGCAGAACAGCAATAAAACGATTATTCTCCTGTTTCTTCTCTTTTGCTCCTTCGCTGTACAAGGCCAACGAGATATGTATGCAAAACTACAGGCATTGTCTACTAAAGTAGGCATTCCGGGAATGCAGGTTACCTTCGTCGATAAGGGAATAACCACACACTACGCCTTGGGGGTTAAACGCATGGGAGCTCACGAAACTATTTCCCGACAGACAGCTTTTCAAGCGGCCTCTTTGACAAAAGTCGTCACTGCTTATGTATTCCTTCGCCTTCTGGACCAAGGACTGATTTCTCTTGATAAACCACTTTGGGATTATTATCCCTACGATCGGTTAAGCCAAACACCCGGTAAGGAAAGGATTACAGCGCGTATGGTACTTACGCATCGCAGCGGTCTCCATAACTGGGAGGGAGATGTACCCTCGCCTGCCTGGCGTGCAACACCACTAACATTACTCTTTACACCAGGAACGCAATATGCTTATTCCGGTGAAGGCTTCTACTTCTTACAGGAGACGATGGAACATATCACCAAGAAAAGCTTTCAACAACTCGTGGAAGAAGAAGTTCTTACACCGCTAGCGATGACGCACTCCGAAATTATTTGGAAGGATAGACTCCTACAGGATGCGGCCTTCGGCCATCTTACAGGGCAAAAACCTAGATCGTTGGGACAGTATCGAAAAGCAAATGCAGCATATACACTCTATACGACGTCCGAAGATTATACGAAATTTGTACAACGGGCTTTACTCGGGGGCGAGGGACTGAAAAAAGAAACACACCAGCTTCTGCTAACGAAACAAGGTGAAGCACAGGTTGGCAATACGCAAACAACACGTGATACATACGTGCCGTGTGCACTGGGGCTCCGTCTACAGCTCAATGAGGTCGGTACCGCACTTTGGCACACAGGCTCCAATCCAGGTTTTCGCTGTTTCTTTATAGCCTACCCGGAGCGCAAGCAAAGTTTAGCTGTCTTTATGAATACGGAAGATGGCTTTCAAGCAATGGGGGATTTGTTGGCTTTATTTTTGAATGATGAACAAACGTTCTGGGCGTATGAATGGCGTCAGGGCGAATTGGATTAATTAGGATTATAGATATGATCGGAATTATTGGAGGTGTAGGTCCGCTTGCCGGACTAGACATCGTAACTAAAATTATTGAAGAAACCATAGCCACGACAGATCAAGAGCACTTGCCGGTATTACTTTCTTCGCAACCACATAGAATTGCAGACCGCACGGCATATCTCTTAGGACAAGAAAGTGAAAACCCGGCCTATGCCATTGCAGAAATTATTCAAGAGCTTGAAAAAACAGGTGCTACCGTGGTCGCTATACCTTGTAATACGGCGCATGCTCCACGTATCTTTGATGTCATTAAAGAAGAGTTAGCACACGCAGGAAGTCGAGTCAAACTCTTGCATTTGGTGGAAGAGACGGCTTCGTTTATACAGCAGAACTTTGGAGGTATTGATGTGGGGGTACTCAGTACCACTGGAACTAAAAACACGGGCTTGTATAAAAACATTCTATCCCAAAATGGATTGGAAACAGTGGAACCCGATGATGCGCTCCAAGAAAAAATTCATGCAAGTATTTATGACAAAACATACGGCATAAAGGCTATTTCTTCACCAGTCAGCAATCGTGCACGACAGGAAATTATTGCCTCGATCATGGAACTTAAGAAATTGGGAGCTAAAGCAATTGTTTTAGGGTGCACTGAATTGCCTTTGGCAATTCCAGAAAAAGAAAACTCAGGCCTACCGGTCATTGATCCAAACCGGATCTTGGCTCGTGCGCTGATTCGGGAGATCGATCCAAGCAAGTTGCACGATTAGAATTAAACCCAACCCGAGAACTGCAGTCTTACATAAAAACGGGCTGATTGTAGCGATTACATATCGAGTTTCGATTAATAAGAAAAATATATGCACATGAAAAAGAAAATAGTGAAAGGTTTAGGTGTAGGATTATTACTTGCCTTTATTGGTTTTAACAACGTTACTATGGCGCAAAGCACAATTATCAAACAAGATCCATCTATTTTCCCTAAGCCTGAAGCAGGTTATAAGCAAATGGTTATTGAAGTTCCACATTCGGATAATGACAATAACAAGAAAATTGAATTTACGATTGGTAAAATGATGGAAGTAGACAAGTGCAACACGCACCGTTTACAAGGTTCTTTGGAAGAGAAACCATTAGAGGGTTGGGGGTATAACTACTATGTTTTCAAGTCCAACGGAGGAGCAGCAAGCACATTAATGGCGTGTCCCGATAATGAGCGGGTACTCAAATTTGTTTCTGCAGGTCCAACCGTGACGAACTACAATGGACGGTTACCGATCGTTATTTATGTACCTGAGGGATACGACGTACAGTTCAGAATTTTCAAAGCCGAAGACGATATCTACCGGGCTGCAGAAGTAAGACAAAAGAAATAAAAATAACAGCAATAAAAAAAGCCTTCGAAATTTCGAAGGCTTTTTTTATTGCTTATGCTATTATTGGAATTTTTTCGCGTTTACTTTACGCTCATTTTCCGTTAAATAGATTTTACGTAGACGCATAGATTGTGGTGTTACTTCAATGTACTCATCAGCTTGGATGTATTCCATACACTCCTCTAAAGAGAACTTGATTGCAGGAGCAATACGTGTATTGTCATCAGAACCTGATGCACGCATATTTGTCAACTGCTTACCTTTTGTTACGTTGATTGTTAGATCGTTATCACGGATGTGCTCACCCAAGATTTGTCCTTCATAAACCTCTACTCCTGGATCAACAAAGAAACGACCACGATCTTGTAATTTATCGATAGAGTATGCTGTAGTCGAACCTGTATCCAATGAGATCAATACACCCGCCAAACGACCAGGGATTGTTCCTTTCCAAGGCTCATATCCTTTCAAACGGTGTGCCATTACAGCCTCTCCAGCTGTAGCTGTCAATACGTTGTTACGCAAACCAATGATACCACGGGAAGGGATAGAGAATTCCAAGTGTTGCATATCACCTTTAGCTTCCATAATCAACAACTCACCTTTACGCTGTGTTACCAATTCGATTACTTTACCAGCTACATCACCCGGTACGTCAACTACAAGCTCTTCAATAGGCTCACATTTAACACCGTCAATTTCTTTTACAATTACCTGAGGTTGTCCTACTTGCAATTCGTAACCTTCGCGACGCATCGTCTCGATAAGAACAGACAAGTGAAGAATACCACGACCGTATACCAACCAAGCGTCCGGAGACTCTGTAGGCACAACGCGTAATGCTAAGTTTTTCTCTAATTCTTTCTGTAAACGGTCATAGATGTTACGTGAAGTAACCAATTTACCTTCTTTACCGAAGAATGGAGAGTTATTGATCGTGAAAAGCATGTTCATTGTAGGCTCATCAATGCTGATTACCTCTAATTGCTCTGGATTTTCAAAATCAGCAATTGTATCACCAATATCGAAACCTTCGATACCGACAACAGCACAGATATCACCGGCATGAACTTCTGGAACTTTAATACGTCCTAGTCCTTCAAAAACCTGTAATTCTTTAACACGAGATTTCACTATTTTACCATCGCGTTTCACTAAAGAAACGGGTTGGTTTTCTTTGATCGTTCCACGGGCAACACGGCCAATCGCGATACGACCTACGAAAGTAGAATAATCAAGGGAAGTGATTTGCATTTGTAATGTACCTTCAGACACTTTAGGAGCAGGGATATGCTCGATGATAGCATCTAGGAGTTCCGTGAAGTCCTCTGTTGGTTTTTTCCAGTCTTTAGACATCCATCCTTGTTTCGATGAACCGTACAATACTGGGAAATCCAATTGATCTTCGTTCGCACCTAAGTTGAAGAACAAGTCAAATACATTTTCGTAAACCTCTTCTGGACGACAGTTTTCTTTGTCCACTTTGTTTACTACGACGATAGGCTTGATACCAAGACCTAAAGCCTTTCCTGTAACAAAACGTGTTTGTGGCATTGGCCCTTCGAAGGCATCCACCAACAAAACAACACCATCAGCCATTTTCAAAACACGCTCTACCTCACCACCGAAATCGGCGTGACCAGGGGTGTCGATAATATTGATTTTAACGTCTTTATACTTTACAGCAACGTTTTTAGATACAATAGTGATACCACGCTCTCTTTCCAGGTCGTTATTATCCAAAATTAACTCACCAGCATTTTCATTTTCTCTAAACTGATTAGTGAAGTATAAGATTTTGTCGACAAGAGTTGTCTTACCGTGGTCAACGTGTGCGATAATCGCGATATTTCTGATGTTTTGCATTGAGCGATAATGTATTATAAAAAATAAGAGGTGCAAAGATAATAATTTTGCACCTCTTATTTTTATTTTTTATATTATTATTTTATTACCTCTAATTCTCGACCCACTTTCGTAAACGCCTGAATAGCTTTATCTAAGTGTTCCACATCGTGGCCAGCAGAGATTTGAACGCGAATACGTGCTTTTCCTTGCGGTACAACAGGATAATAAAACCCAATTACATATATTCCTTCTTCGAGCATACGCGCCGCAAACTCTTGTGCCAACTTAGCATCATACAACATCACAGGGACGATCGGATGAAAACCTGGCTTGATATCGAAACCTGCCTCTGTCATCTTTTCACGGAAATAGAGCGTGTTACTTTCTAACTTATCGCGTAATTCTGTCGTCTCGCTCAACATATCCAATACGGCAACCGAAGCGCCAGCGATAGCAGGAGCAAGCGTGTTTGAAAATAAATATGGACGTGAACGCTGACGTAGCATATCGATAATTTCTTTCTTTCCGGAAGTAAAACCACCAGACGCACCGCCTAAAGCCTTACCTAATGTACCCGTGATAATATCCACACGTTCGATAACATCAAACAACTCATGCGTACCACGACCTGTCTTACCAATGAATCCAGAACAGTGTGATTCATCGATCATCACCAACGCTTCATACTTATCTGCTAAGTCACAAATTTTGTCCAAAGGAGCAACCGACCCATCCATAGAGAAAGCGCCGTCTGTAACAATTATTTTGTGACGTGCACCAGAAGCAGCAATCAATTGTGCTTCCAAATCCGCCATATCACAGTTTTTATAGCGGAAGCGTTGGGCTTTACATAAGCGCACCCCATCAATGATTGAAGCATGGTTCAGCTCATCCGAGATAATGGCATCCTCCGCTCCGAAAAGGGGCTCAAATACACCACCATTTGCATCGAATGCCGCCGCATATAGGATCGTATCTTCTGTCCCTAAGAAAGTCGATAGCTTTGCTTCTAACGTTTTGTGAATATCTTGTGTACCACAAATAAAACGTACCGAGGACATACCATAACCATGGGTATCGATCGCCTTTTTTGCGGCTTCAATAACTTTTGGATTGGAGGAAAGGCCTAAATAGTTATTCGCACAAAAATTAACCACCTCTTGGCCTGTGCTAACTTTAATATCAGCACCTTGCGGCGTGATGATAATACGTTCTTCTTTATACAAGCCAGCCTCTTTAATTGCTGCTAGTTCTTTCTCTAATGCGGGTTTTAATGTTTTGTACATATCCTTTATTCTAAAAAATGCCTACTTCCAGACATCGTGAAATAGTTAACTCGTAAAATTGTGAGCCGTGAGGTTGCTCTGTCTTAACAGATCACGCTAGACAGCCACAATACAACACTCCTATACAAAGGTACAATTTCGCGTTGCAATAGCTTCGCTTCCTGACAAGAAATCGATTGTTTAAATTTTATTCGTAGCGTAACGCTTCTACAGGGTCTAATTTTGAAGCTTTGGACGCTGGATAATAGCCTGAAAGCATTCCTACACCAATACAAACCGTCAGTCCAAGCATCATCCATTTCCATGGAATTATAAAATCGGCACCCAAAGCCAAGGCCAATACATTACCAATTAGGATACCCAACACAATGCCTGCAATCCCCCCCAAAACACAGATGACAACAGCCTCCATTAGGAACTGCTTGCGAATCACACTTGGCGTGGCGCCAATCGCTTTTCGCACACCAATCTCCCGAGTACGCTCCGTTACTGAGACTAACATGATGTTCATTAATCCAATTGAGGCACCAACCAGCGTAATAAATGCGATAACAATTGCACCCATGGTCACATATGTTAAATTCTGCATTAACATCTGCGCAACGGCATCAGATTTTATTATTTCGAAATCATTGCTTTGTTTCGCATTTAAAGCTCTAATTTTTCGGAACGTCGCTATCGCCTCACCTTCCGCGCCATCCATCTTAAAGGGATCGCTCGTCATGACTGTAATCACAAATGAAGGATTGGCATTGGATATCATTGCTCTCCCCCGTGATATCGGAATAAAACAAGCTTTATCAGATCCAAATCCGGCACTTGACCCTTTACTTTCCAGCACACCAATCACCGTAAAGCGTGCCCCCCCAATCGTGATGTACTCCCCCACTGCCTTTTTGTTATTCTTAAATAGCTTGGTTTTGACCTCCTGGCCAATGATCACAACGGGATTTGCATTCTCGATATCCTGGGCCGTAAAGTTTCGTCCATCTTCAAGCTTATAACCGGATGTCTCCAAGTAGTTCTCATCGGAACCTAAGACACCGATATTGGGGTTTGTTTTTTCGGCCATATATTTTGCCGTCGCCCCCCAAGTTACATTTACATTTAAAGAAACCAGCGCCCCATAATCGAAATTATCTTTGAATGCCAAAGCTTCTTGATAGGTAATTGACCGGAAAACTTTTGCTTTATTACCAGACCCACCAATTTGTACATTGACGCCTCTGTTTCGAATATTGAATGAATTAGAGCCCATCGATGAAAACGAATTCGTCAACGAGCTTTGTATCGCGTCAATAGAAGTCAACACACCTATGAGCGCCATTATACCAATAGCAATAATTAAAGCAGTTAAGAATGTACGAAGTTTATTGCTCACAATAGATTGCAACGCAAGCTTCACATTCTCTGTATAGGACATGTTTACCGACATCGATTAATTCTTATTACCAAACTTAGAAAAAATTCAAAACTTTTAATAGAGTAAATTAATCGAAATATTATTAAAAAGCAAATCGTCCCTACTTCACCAGATGCCACGTTTGTGTTCTTCCGATAAGCGAAAAACCAACATAACCGCGTACATTCAGCTTATCTCCGTCTCGGGTTACCGTACATTTATATGTTTTTCCATTTTTTGGATCCACAATACTGCCCCCCGTATACTCACTCTTACTTTTTGATAATCCGCGAATAACCTCCATACCGATCAATGGTTTATCTTTACGATCGTCTTTGCAGTTCACACATTTATCATTTTCTGGCTTCAAGAGTAGCTGCGAAATTTTTCCGTAATACTTACCATCCGATTTTTTAAATATCTCCACGATGGACTTCGCCTGACCGCTTTCATCATCTATGGTTTTCCATTTACCAACAATCGCATCATTGGTTTGTGCAAAAAGACAAACCGTTGCCAAAAGCCCAAAAAAGGTCAATAAAATCTTTTTCATATCATTCGTTGTTTATAACTGTTTCTTAAAGTTACTATTTATTTCTATGTCAGCATAATAAAATAAAGGATTTCTATTTCGGTTATCAAAATTGCTCCCCGAATAGGTTTGGCATTTTTTTTGACCTTTATCGTTTAGGCGCAAAAGGAGAACCGGAGCGCAACGTAGCAATGCTACTTAAACGTCTACAGAATTAAAAAGATATCACTATGAAATTTATTATCAGCGTATTTATCACAGGTATCGTCATCGCTCTCGCGGCATATATTGTACCTGGAGCACATGTCACAAGTTTTTGGTGGGCTATAGCGACCGGATTAATGATTGGTGTTGTGAACGGCATCTTTGGAAGTATCCTCCGCCTATTTACATTCCCCTTAAACTGGCTTACTTTTGGTCTCGTGTCTTTTATCATCACCGTATTGATGATTATGTTAACAGACAAAATAATGGGGTCTAAATTTGAGGTAGATGGTTTTTGGACGACGGCACTTTTTGCAATTGCAGTAGCCGTTATCGAAATGATCATGAATCAATTAACAGGTCGAAGTAAATAGACCGAAAGAAGGTTTGCGAAACAAGTCAAAGGGCCGGAAGGGTAAAACCTACTGTTCTGGCCCTTCAATAAATGTCAAAAATTGGCTGTACTTTTCTTCGCCCATCTTTTTACGCAACCGCTGTTTCGACTTTTTCACCGCATCGGCACTCACCCCAAGCAAAGAGCCGATCTCCTTGGTTGTCAGGTTCAATCGCCACAGCAAGACTATACGTAAATTACTTTCGGAAAGCTCTGGAAAATCACGACGTAAAGACTGATAGCTATTTGGATATTTCAATGCGAAACCATGCTTAAACTGGTTCCATTTTTCCTCCGTTAAGAGGTGTGAATTCAATATACTTTCTGACAGCAATGTCGCCGAATCAACCCCACCAACCACTTCCGTAGAAACAGGCTCTCCACTCTCGTCATCCACATGATCGTTTTGATTCAAAAAAGACAGCTGACTAAGAGGTGCTTCTTTTTTACGCTTTTTAGAAAGATAATAGACCGCGATCAACAAGGCCACGACACCAACCCCAGCTGCCCCAAGAAAACTTATGTATTTCTTTTTCTCAACACTATAAGCGGTGTTTGTCAAACGCAATCGCTCATTTATCAATTCTTTATCTGCAAGCCACATCGCTTGTTTGGTCACATTCTCTCCATCAAACAAATCCAGCGTATCCTGCATCTTTGCGAGTAAACGTCGTAATCTAATTTCGGTGTTTTCATCCTTCTGTCCCACCGCAATAGCAAGAAGATGCTCATTCAGCTTATGTCGGCGGACAATTAAGTTTTCATGTTTATCTGCGAAGCCCTTCACTTTTAAGAGGTCGCTCTTAGCCTCCTCGAATCGACCCTGTGTGATCAAAATATCTGCCAATATATTCGTGGCATATAAGGTATTAAGCTGCGCATCATGTTTATTGGAGATATGAATATCCGCTTGAAGTAATTCAACAGCTTTAGTTTCGTTTTTTTCATGTAACTCTACCAAAGCTTGATTTCCCATAATCTTGGCTTGTCGAACCTCATCTTTCTCCTTCACCGCCTGTGCCCAAGCTTTATCAAAGTATTCGCGCGCAGCCGACATATTACCCTGCTGCACACTGTAATAACCCAGGTTATCAAACAACCCCGCCAATTCTTTCCCATCGGTCGTATACTTCATGGATTTTAACAAGTAATTTATACCGGTTTGAAAATCACCTATCGTTCCCATAAAAAAACCGATCTCTTTGTAAACTTCTTCGGCAAAAGGAGGATGTAGCTTCTTGTCACGTTCCAATAAAAACATAGCCTCCAAAAAATCAGGCATAGCCAAAGTAATTTTACGATTACGATAGAAATGATAGCCCCGCTGCACCAATGAAAAAACAAGAAGTCCGTTATCATTTAACGTTCTGGTCGTTACAATCGCCTCGTCCAGCAAATCACTACTTAGCAACGTTGTCTCCCCATCATTATTTACGTAATACTTCGCCAGATTAATCTGATTCGCAATAAAGAGCAACTTTTCTTCTTGGGAATTCCCACCCGCCGGTAGTCGCGAAATTTCAAAATGCCCCGCACGTACCCGCTCATAGCTTTTTTTGAAAATAGGAATAAAGGTTTCTTGCAACGGTGACCTTTCGGAATTAGCCATAACAATGCTATTCACCCCGAATGTGAAAAATAAGACTTTTAAAACGATCAAGATAGATCGGTTAATCGTAGGGTTAATCGTAAACATTTAAGTAGATGTCTGTAGTGGCTTGTCGCCGATTAGCGACAAAACTAACTAAAAGTTTTCCATACAGCAAATGAAGTTATTGTAAATTAAATTCTATAACACAAAGTTACGACCTTCCCCATAAAAACAGGGATTAAGAAGATAGGTCTGTCGTTATAAAAGAAAAGGAAAAAACGGTCTCCAGAACAACAATCTCTGTTTCTATTGTTACGCTGGAAGTCTCGTCTACAGCACCTTCGGTATCAAATAACGGGGTCTCTTGGTATCTCGTTGCAACAGAAAGTTGAATATCTTCACAATATGGTGCAAAAGTCTCACGCACCAATTCGACCTCATTGTTTTCCCCGGAAAGATGCGTAAGCATCAGGTGCCGTAACCTTGGGCTCCGACTAGCCATGAAAGCTTCCAATGCTTCTGTATTAGAAATATGGCCCCAACCACTTTTAATTCGGTTTTTTAAATAATAGGAATAACGACCATAATTCAACATATTCTCATCATAATTGGCTTCAAGCAATAAGATATCCGAATGCTGAATAACTTGTTTTACATTGTCGCAAGCACGACCAATATCGGTAAGAACACCAATATTCAGGACACCATTAGAGATTAGAAAACTACACGGCTCCTTCGCGTCGTGGTATTTAGGCACACCATAAACGGTTAGTTTTCCAATCACGACTTGAGCATTAGGCGCTATAATATGTACAAGGTCTTCCGGCAGGTGCAATCGGCTCCCTTTATAAGAACCGGCCGTGATATACACCGGAATTGCATAGCGCTTACAGAAAACAGAAAGACCACGGATATGATCCGTGTGCTCGTGCGTAATAAAAATTGCTTTAACAGATGCCGGATCAACGCCGATTGCTGCCATACGCAAGAGCACATGTTTCGTATTGATACCCACATCGACCAAGATTGCATCGTCCCCATCCGCTATATAATAACAGTTCCCATTACTTCCCGAGGCCAGCGCACAATACTTCATCTTAACACTCAGGTAAGCTTAATGGAACTTTAATAGCTAAACCACCGTCAGCCGTTTCTTTATACTTTACATTCATATCTTGGGCCGTCTCCCACATCGTGCTCACAACAGCATCCAAACTTACTTTCGCTTTATCTGGATTTGAAGTCAACGCTAATTGTGCCGCCGTAATTGCCTTGATTGCGCCCATGGTATTCCGCTCAATACATGGAATCTGCACTAATCCGCCAATCGGGTCACAGGTTAAGCCCAAATGGTGCTCCATCGCAATCTCTGCGGCCATCAATACCTGGCGCTGAGAACCACCCAGACATTCGGTTAAAGCGCCGGCTGCCATCGCCGAAGAAACACCAATCTCTGCTTGACACCCGCCCATGGCAGCCGATATCGTTGCTCCTTTTTTGAAAATAGATCCAATCTCTGATGCAGTCGCTATAAATTGAAGAATCTTATCCTCTTTATAACAATCGTGAAATGTTATATAGTATTGTAAAACCGCTGGAATCACACCTGAGGCTCCATTCGTCGGAGCGGTAACAACACGTCCAAAGGAAGCATTCTCCTCATTTACCGACAAAGCAAAACAACTGACCCAATCCAGGATATAACCAAAGTCCTTACCTCCCCCGCGGATAGCCTCTACCCAACTATCAAAATCATTATATTCTCGTCCTTTAAGAAGACGCTTATTCATTTTTGCAGCTCGTCTTTCGACATTCAAGCCACCCGGCAATACACCGGCGGTGTGGCAACCCTTATAAATACAATCTTTAATGGTGTGGAAAATCTGCATCACACCCCGACGAGTTTCCTCCTCCGGACGCCACGCCAATTCATTTTCCATCACGAGCTCAGAGATTTTCAACCCAGTCTTCATACACCACACCATCAGTTCTTGTGCATTTTCAACAGGAAAAGACATATCAACCTCACTCAAAAAACCCTCTGCATCATTTTCTTGCACCACAAAACCACCACCAATAGAATAGTAAGTCTCACTGATAGCAGTCCCATCTTCCAGGAACGCTTGAAAAGTTACTGCATTCGGATGATAGGGCAGACTCTCGGCAAATAGAAACAATAAATCCTCGGTATAACTAAAGGTAACCTCTTTCTCCGCACCTAGAATAATCTTGTGCGAGGTTTTTATGTGATCTACTTTAGGCATAACCTGATATACATCAAAAGTTACGGGATCATCGCCACTTAATCCCAATAGAACCGCAATATCGGTTCCGTGCCCCACACCTGTTTTCGCTAGTGATCCATAAAGTAAGATCTTGATCTCTTTGACCTTATCTAACACCTGTCGATTCCGCAACACATCGACAAAACGTTGTGCCGCACGCCAAGGTCCTAAGGTATGTGAACTAGAGGGTCCAATACCTATCTTAAACATGTCAAATATAGAGATTTGTTCTTTTGCCATTTACTCAAAATTTAAGCCGAACAAAAATATCGTTTAAAGTGTAATTTACTTCATTTTATATGCTAATTTTTAAAGAATAAACTTAGCAATATGATAAGCTTTGAGGCTATTAATTAGGAAAATCACATTTCCTTTGGAAATGCTATTGGTTTACAACCGTATACCTAAACAAAGGTAAGTAATTAAAAGAGGAAGGGCGAGCAACAAATAAAAAAGCACGGGGTTGTCGTCCCGTGCTTTTAGTACCTCGATGGAAGCAGATTTCTTATAATCCGCTTCCCGTTTTAAAATCTTTATTAATTGTGACAGATAGTTTTCCTTGCGATTTGATTTGTCCCAAAAGCACCTTTAACACAGCTTTTTGCATAAAAGCATCATTTTGATATCCCACAATAATGCTATTACTACGACCAACAGGCAGGTTATCGATTGCGTATGGATTGGTAAACATCGCTGTTACCGTTCTTCTACCAGCCAACTTATCAATAAAATCTTTAGTCACCGCATTTAAATCAGATTCGCTTCTTGGACGCGATCTATTGTCGTGAATTGCTAAGATAATCTGACGATTTTTACGTATATCTTTTAACAGGTCTTTCAACTGCTCTTCCGTTTCCTGCCCTGTAATAAGGTATTCTTTCTTGTTGTTTAACTGAACACCTAATCCCTTTTCAAAATCTTGCGCTTCCTTAATACCAACCGAGACAATGGCTGTTTGTGTATTTTTATTAAATGACTTTATCCCCTTATCTGACTTCAGCACCGTTACGGCTGCATCTGCAAGGCGCTGCACCAATGATTGCGCAGAGGGGCTGTTCAAATCGCTATTTAGGTTTATCAGGTTCACCGGACGATACTGATTCAGACCTACCCAATACTTCGATGCCAAAACTCGCTTCACACGCTCGTCCAACTCAGCCTGCTTTATGCGTCCGCTCTTCACTGCTTTTTCAACCAAATCGATCGCACGTGCACTATTCTCAGAAATCTCTAATAAATCATGACCGGCCTCAATGGCCATAACATCTGCTTCACCATTCGGGAAGTGCTTTTTAACACCTTTCATATCCATAGCATCCGTCACAGTAAGCCCTTTAAATCCGAGCTCCTTACGTAATAAATCGGTCACTACCTTACGAGAGATCGAAGAAGGAATATTTGGTGTGGCGTCTAAGGTAGGGATATTCATATGTGCAACCATAACGGCAGGAGCGCCCGCTTTGATCAACTCCCGAAAAGGAAAAATTTCCAATGTATCGAGACGACCTTTCGAGAATGTTAATTGGGGTAAATCATAGTGCGAATCCACATCTGTATCGCCGTGTCCAGGAAAATGTTTCAGTGACGCGATGATTCCACCGTCCACCATGCCATCCATATATGCTTTTGCTTTACGCGTCACATTTTGCTTGTTATCACCAAAAGAACGGAAATTGATCACCGGATTTTTAGGGTTATTATTAATATCTACAACCGGTGCAAAGTTAAACTGCATACCAATGCGTAAGAAGTCCTTGGCCACTTGGCGCCCCATTTCATAAATGAGTTTATCATTCTGAATAGCACCCAAAGTCATCTGATATGGGAAAGAAATAGTGGAATCTGGCAACCGCATCCCTAATCCCCACTCCCCATCAAAAGTTATCAATAGTGGAACTTTTGTTAACTTCTGATATCTATTGAACATTTCGGCATGACGAACTGGCCCACCTTGAAAAACAACAAGACCACCCAACTGCTCTTTCTGAACAACCTGAGCAACAGAATCAATATACTTTTGACCTAAATTGGTATGTGCACGAACCAAGAATAGTTGTGCGATACGCTCCTTCGGTGTCAAAGAATTAAATACCGAATCGACCCATGTGTTTTTTGTATTAATAAAATTAACAAAATCTGGCCTTTTCTGTGCTTGTGCACTTCCAATCGCAGCACATAGCCCGAATAAGACGAACAGTTTTTTTATCATATTTAGTTTGTTATGCATCTTCGAAATAAGCGAAAAAAACAATATCATCAAAATTTTATGCGTCTTTTAAAACAAAACATGCACAAAATCGCACTACAGAAGATTGTATTTTTGCTCCAACAAGCCGGCAAGTTCTAAGCCATTGGTCACATCACCACTAACTTCTCTTTTCCAGAGCATATCGATTATCAATAATAAATATTGCGTCTCCAATTCCGGTTCTTTATAGCCCAATTCCGAGAATGCCTTCTGCAAAATAGGCTGTACAGGTTTCATGAACTGCTCATGCTGTTGTTTGGAGAACGTATTGTGCCACAACCGTTCTTGTAACTTCCAAAACAAAGGTTCTTCTGCGACGAGTTGGCTCGGGAGAAATATCATATTTTTTAAAAACTCCTTTGGGTCTTTATAGGTCATCATACCACGATGATGTGATAAAACCCGACGATAGCCTGCCTTAATAATATGTGCCAATAAAGCATCCTTATTCCCAAAATGCTTAAAAATCAAGGCTTCGGACACCCCTGCTTCGATCGAGATTTCCTTTGTGGATGTATCAATATACCCATTCGTTGCAAACAACGATAGGGCTACCCGCATGATTTTCTCTTTTCGACTTAACGTACTGTCTCTCATTCCAAACAAATTTCACAAAGATATTTATTTTTTTTGAGCCCACTGTCCTCTTACGTCACCCACTTGTTATCATCTGATTAAGTCCTGTAATTTTTTTAACACATTAACAGTAATTTACATTGGCGACATTATCTTTGGTTTTGATTAAACTACAACCATGAATCGCTTTTTCCGTCGTCGTATCGGTCTTTTTTTTCTGATGATCCTTTTCTCCTTCGTTGCCTTCGGCCAACAATCGATTACGGGAAAGATTCTGGATAAGATATCATCAGCACCAGTCGGTGGGGCTACACTAAAACTGCTGAATGAAAAGGACAGTGTAATAAAAAGCACCTCAAGTGATAAACAAGGATCTTTTGCCTTCCAGGTATCTGCTGGCAAATACCTCATCAAACTTTCAAATATAGGGCACCAACCGGTAGATAAGCAGGTCACGATTACCGACAAGAACGTGCAGACTATCTTTCTGCTAGATCCATCCGAGGTAGTTCTGGAAGAGATTGAAATTACGGCCGGTGCAGCTGTCGCACTAAAGGGGGACACCATGGAATTTGATGCCAAGAAATTTTCTACCCGAGAGTTTGCAGATGCCGATGAACTAATCGCACAGATTCCAGGTGTAGAATTGGATGAGGAAGGAAATGTAAAAGCACATGGCGAGAATGTAACGAAGATTATCGTGGATGGAAAAGAGTTTTTCAGTACAGATCCACGGATTGCATTAAAAACCCTACCCGCAGAAATTATAGACAAAGTTCAGATTATTGATGAAAAATCTGAACAAGCAAAATTTTCGGGATTTGATGACGGGCAGCGGCGCAAGGTAATCAATATCGTCACCAAACCAGACAAAAAACGGGGGCTCTTCGGGAAAGCAGCATCCGGGTATGGTGACCATAACAAATTCCAGCTGAACTCCTCCATTAATCGTTTTCAAGACGATCAAAAAATTGCCGTCAATCTGATGGGAAATAATGTCAATGAAACAAATTTTGCAGAACAAGGGCGTGGTGGATCCCGACGAGGAAACAACAACACCGAGCGAGGTTTATCAGACACCTATGCTGCGGCAATAAACTACAACAATCTATTCCTGAATAAGAAAATGGATGTCAGTGGCGACTATAACTTCCGATCCTCAGCAACTGACATTATCTCTAATTCGGAGACCGAATATATCTTGGGAACACGCGCCAATCAATTGCAGCAGGCAGCACAAACTAATAGCAATAAGGATATTGAACACCGCGCCAACGCACGAATTCGTTGGACATTGGACTCCGCACAGCGTATCGACTTTTCCCCGAACCTAAGCTACACCAGCCAGGGACGCTCTGGGCAAAGCGCAAGTTCAAGCTTCAGAAAGGTGAATGACTTGATCAACCAGTCTAACCGCAGCAATAATAACGACAACTCTAACTTTAATTTTGGCGGTGACCTGACCTACATGTATCGTTTTCGGAAATCGGGACGAACGGTTTCGGTCAATGTTTCTGGAAATAAAAGTACAAATGATGCATTGGGAAAGAATTTAGCATTAACACAATATTATAAAGAGGGGCTTGTAAGCCGCATCGACACGAACAACAACCAGAGTGTAACCAATGGCTACGGTTCAGGGTTTAGTAGCCGCTTGGCATTAACGGAAAATCTTTCCCAACGGACGCGCCTACAGCTGAACTACAGCTTCCGAAACACAACCAATTACTCGGATCGACAGACCTTTGAGTTTCTCGCGGAAACAGGTCAGCTGGGGGAACTGAGTGAACGGCTGTCCAATGAGTTTCGCAATGATTACAACTACCATAAAGGAGGTCTCTCGCTTTCTTATAACAAAAAAGATTCGCTCCGCATACAGGTGGGATTGAGCTACCAACACGGTATCCGAAATAATGATCGGACATTCCCAATCAACTTGGTCACAAAGGCTGATTTTGGAAGCTTCCATCCAGAACTATCGGTAACGTATAATTTCAATAAAGAAAGACGCCTGGAATTTAATTACAACACCAACACCAATACGCCAACGATTAATCAACTTCAGGATTATGTGAACAACCAAAACGAGCTTCGTATCAGCAATGGCAATCCGAACTTGGAGCAGGAATACAACCACAGCGTGAAAGTGCAATACAAAGATGTAAAACGCACTACCGGACAGAGCTTTAACAGCAGCTTGGATTTCAATTACACCAATGATAAAATTGTAAATTCGGTTCTGATGACAGATACAGCTATGGTTTTATTTGACGACGTCGTACTGGGTGCTGGGGGGCAGTATACAGTACCGGTTAATGTAGATGGGGCCTACAGTGTGCGTCTGACCAACAGCTTTGGGGTACCGATCAAAAAGTGGAAGCTGAACCTAAACCTGAACAACAGCATGTACTACAACAGTAACTTTGCCGTGTTGAATGGCGACTTCTTAAATGGTTATAGTTACGGATTGCAACAGCGCGTTGGACTAAGCACGAATATCAACAAGCGCTTTGTCTCAGGAGTCAACTATCGGATAAACTTAACATTTACCAATAACCCGATTGCGACAACGCCAACCTACAAAGTTTATTCGCACACATTGAACCATACGTTAAACTATGAGTTCTTGAAATCTATTGTCTTCAACTCGAGCTTGCTCTATATTTACAACAGTGGGGTGTTGAATGCTCCAGGCACCAAAACATTGTTATGGAATGCATCCTTGGGTAAAAAGCTCTTCAAGCGCCAAAATGCCGAGATCGCACTCAAAGCTTTTGATATTTTCAATAATGCGCAGAATATTAATCGCCGCGTTACGGATATCGCCGTTACCAATGTCATGTCGAATACGTTAGCCCGCTATTTTATGTTGTCGCTGAATTATAACTTGCGGAATTTTGGGAAGTAACAAGATGGGTAAGGCACGAGCTACAAGCTCTCTTCAAACCTATTACCGATAAAACAACGTATACGGATCCGACGGATAGACAACAGCATCTGGATTATGTTGAAACGGCACTTCCGGATCAAAAATCTCCTCGAGCGTTTGCTGCAAGAACGAAACAAACATAGTCTTCACCTCCGCTAGATAGGCATCCGTTAACACCATCCCTTTACCATTAAACAATGTTCCTTCCTCCCGCATTTTACGCGCCACATACAAGTGAGGCTCCAAGCCTTTACGGCCTGTCTTTTCCTCGAATACATACGCATAAAACAACGTTTGCACCAATGCCTTATTCTCCGTGTTCGCCGCAAACACCTTTTCCAAATCTTTAAAAGAAACTGTATCGCCTCCCGTTTTATAATCCACAATCCGTGTAATCACCTCGCCATCGGCCGTCAATACCTCATCCACACGGTCAATAATACCATACAGCTTCACCCGCTCTTCTTTCCCATTAACCTGAATCGGAAACTCCAACGTATAATCTGTATCATTTTCCAGCTCCACAATTCGAAAGGCCTGATATTTATCCATATCATATTGCAGATACATCCTCACATATGCTGTAGCAATTTTATACATCAAGTGCTGCATACTATTGAGGTCAGTTAAAGCCGTAAATTCCGTTTGATAAAGCGCTGAAATCTCACGTATCACCAAAGCATCTACCTCCGGAAGCTTACTCGAAAGGATCGTGGTAGATACAAACTTGTCGGTTCCCTTATATGGCGTAAAGATTGTTTCCATCACATTATGGATAACAGTCCCCAGCTTGTTCATCTCAAACTCTTGCGTTAGTGTTGGTGGTTCTTTTATCTCCGCAACATGCTTTAGAAAAAACTGCAAAGGTGATTGCAAATAAGTGGTCAACGCCGTTGCCGATATGCTTTTCTTCTTTGTGATAAAAGCATCATATAGCTGCATCCAAACAGCTCCTTCCTTTGGAATAACGAGCGGCTCGTTCGGTTCCTGAAAACCAATCGGTTGTTGCTGTCGAAAGATGTCAAACTGCAGCTGACTTTCAAACATCAACTGTTTAACAAAACGACTCTCCTCCCCGGAACTACTTTCGTTGACTAAGCCATTATAAAAAATATGGATATCTTCACTAAACTGGAAATGACGATAAAAAAGATAGGCGGATAATGCGTCTTGATTTTCCAAGATCGGTAGATCGTATGCTCGCCTTAAATTATTGGGTAAAAACGTCGCTGCATTAGATGTCTTTGGTAACACCCCTTCATTGGCCCCGAGGATATACACCTTATCAAAATTTAGACATCGACTTTCCAAAAGCCCCATAATTTGTAAACCTTGCAAAGGATCTCCCTCAATGGCCGAATTAACGGGGGCAATCGCTTTGCGGATTAACCCAATTTGAAAACTGATCGACGTTGCTGCAATTTTATCTAACCCAAGCCGTAACTGGTTAAGCACTTTCTTGGTTTCGACCAACAGATTACTATCGATTTGGCTCATTCGGTCCTGCGCTGCAATAGCCACCAATAATGTATCCAAAACGTGTACCAAAGCCGGCAATAACTCCACCGCACTCCTTACCGGTTTAAAAAAGTTTGGCAGCACGCTGCTTTTAATCGTAATATGCTCCAAGCTCACTTCAAAAAGCTGCTTATCCGTTAGATCCTTAAACAATCCGGCTCGCTCTTCGGGATCTAACCGTGTCAAAGGGTGGCTGATAAACGTCTCCACATACTGAAAAGGAACCTTTGTTCTTTTCAGATGCGCAATATCTTTTTGCACATCGAGCCATAAATCGATTAGACCAAAGATAGGGGATTGCGTTAACGGGTATCCGGTTGTAATGTTCGGAACCACAGCCGGCAAACTTTGCAACAACGGCACCAATAGACTTTCATCAGCAAGCAGAATAGCGGAGGTTTTATCCTCTTTTTCACAATCCTGAAGAACATCGTGCAACAACTTTGTTTGACTAATGTTTCCGGAAGCGGCATACACAGCAATTGTATCTTTACGCTTTCCAATAGTATCCGAAAACTCACCAAGCGCATGTTGTAAGCCAATTCCCTGTACATTTCTTCGAATAAAAAGACCGGCTTCCTGCTGCGTATCCGTCATATAATAGGCGTCCGCATCAAAATAAAAAAGTGCTCGGCCTTCCTCTTGCCACTGCTTAAATAATCGTGCTTCCGCTTTACTCAAGGCATTGAAGCCTACAAAAACAAGTTTTTTATATCGCTCGACAAAACGCCCATTCTCTGCTTTCCCCTCTGCGAGATTACGGTATAAGGTTGGGTAATTGCGCTGCCCCAGCTCTTTTAGTTTCTCCTTCAACGCACGATATAGAAGCGGCATCCGTCGCCATAGTTTTAAGAACCGCTCCTGGATACCGGTATGTCCTCCTATACTAAATGACTGCCAAAACTGACGAATGAATACCTGTTGCTGTTCCGTCAAATGCTGAAATGCAATATCGATCTTTGTGGTATCATACAGCTCCATATAGATCTGATCAATGTCCACCAGTTCATAATCTAGTTGACCAAAATCGGCCAGAATAATTTCCGCAATCGGATAAAACTCTTCTAAGGTTTCAGGCTCCGCCCCTTCTTTTACGAGCAGCTCATTATGCAGTTCATACAAGTAAAAAAACTGACTCAAGGCCGATGCATCAGCTGAGGAAGAAGATTGTCCGACAAATTCTTGGATTGTAAAAAATTGTGGAGACCATATTGCTTTACCATACACCTCAGAGAGATGCTTTTTCAAGTATGTAATAGGTCGTTTATTATTAAAGACAATAGCGATGTCCGCTAGGTCATTTCCAAATCGTGCCTGTATATCTTCGGCTACCTGACGTAAAAACGGTTTCCTTTCTTCCATTGTTCCCATACTTAAATGACCTCCACCAACTGATTGCTCTTTGCGTAGTACAAAAATCCCTTCACATTCATATAACCGAGATTCTTTAACGCCTTCATATAATTATCGACCTGCCATTTGTGTTCCGCATAATCGCCCTGAGTAAATTTAAAATCGAGGACAATAGTCTCTCTCGCCGATGTAAAAACCTTATCCGGACGTATAGTCTCCCCATTCTCCAAAATAATACTGGCCTCGTTCCATATCTTATAATCTCCACCTAGCCAATTACTCACAACAGGATGTTCCCAGATCTGCTGGATCTCATGCAATATAAAAGGACGATCCTCTAGCGCCAGCACCCCTTCCTCAATATAGCGATCAACCAAACCAAGGACCTCTTCCTGTCTACTCACCTCCGACATAATCTCATGCGCCAGTATACCATACTGCGCCGCTTTTTCTAATTGCAGAATATTATTGATCGTACGCTTCGTTGATTTATCAAAAGCCTTTTGTAACTCCACCGAAATCGGATAATCCTTTAAACTAACCGGGTAGTGATGGATACGGGATTCTCCTGTTTCGGCCTGTTCATCCAACTTTACATCCTTTTCTTGGGGGACAACCTCTTCCAAGAGCAACTGTCCCTCCGACAAACTAAACTCTCCCTGCCCATTATTATCTAGCACCTGGTACAACAGGTCGCTTATATAATCGTTCTTGATATCATAGCCTGATACTATACCGGTTTTCTTATCGACAGTTTCCTTAAATAGTGGCGCCGTGATATATAGGTGTGCTACAGCACGTGTCATCGCAACATAAAATGTATTTAATGCATCCATGTAATTAAACAACATCTCTTCAAAATACTGCTTATAAAAGATAGACTGTCCGACGCTTCCTGTATACTTTAACGGTATTTTCCCCAACTGCTCAAAGGGGCTCCCTTGCACATCGATCCAAAAGTCACCATTTATCATTCCATCCAGATCCCAGGCACAAAAAGGAATCATCACCACCTCGTATGCCAATCCTTTAGATTTATGGATCGTCGTCACCTCTATCGCATTGACTTTGCCATCTGCAGGAAGGCTCACATGCACACCATCCTCTTCCCAAAAGGTCAAAAACTGAGATATCCCACGTTCACCACTTTGGGAGAAAGTGCTCACCATATCTTTAAAAGCCAAAATATAAGGCAGATGCAAACTCCCCTCGCCGATCAACCCGTAAGCCTCAATCAGCTTCTCTACCAAATGGATCAACGGTAGCTTTTGCAACACAGACCATTGAGCTAACAATCCTGCTGGCAAGAGAGACGCTACATCTTGGAGGTTGTTCGTTTTAAATTCCAACCAAAAGGAGGTATCAAATGTATGCCCCGATTGAATGAGTTGATAGAGATAGACCATTCGGGCACGGTGAATAATGTGTTTATCCGACTGGTAAACTAGCGCCTTAAGCGTCTCAATCAGCAATAAAACAGCATCATTACCAACCAGAGACAACGCATCGCCCGAAATCACCTCAAAAGCTATCCCACTCTCATTTTTGTAAGCCATCAGCTGTTGGATCACTTGTTTCGCTTGTGTATTACTGCGAACTAATATCCCAATTTGCCGCGGTTCATAGCGCCCCGTAGATATCCACTCGCCTACTTTTTCGGACATCAAACGTAAGGATTCTTCCATCACCTGGTTACGACGATATCGGCCATCTTCAACTGGTAAATATTGAATTTCAATCGCACCTTGCGGGTGATCAGCGCCTTGTTTATGCGCTGGCACTTCCTGCTGACTATTTTCATATGCTTTGATTAGCATCCGATCGTTACCCGATGTTTCCCACCAATCCCATTCCTCCGGGGGAAGACTCTCCCGAACTTTTTCATTCAGCACCTCTTGAAGACGTTGCGGCATGGCGCTAAACAAATAATTATTCAGTGCAATAATTCGAGGCAGACTTCTGTAATTGGTGTCTAGGGTACCATTTTCGATGAAAGTACTCCGATTCGTTTCATTCAGATGAAAAGCATCCGAAACCTGTTGTTCTACTTGCTGCAGGAGGATGCGCCAATCACCATTCCGCCACCGGTAAATACTTTGCTTTACATCGCCTACGATAAGGTGTTCGTGGAACTCCTGACGTGCATTACCGAGGGCATTGATGAGCAACGGACTGTAATTTTTCCACTGGATTCGTGAGGTGTCCTGAAACTCATCAAACAGGAAATAGTTGTATCGGTTGCCGATCTTTTCCCAGATAAAGGTGGGGTCGTTATTTTCATCGAGTCCCAGCTTACTCAGTAACATCTGCGCATCTGAAATCAGTTGCGCCCCATTTTCTCTACGCCACTGCGTGAGGAGGTCGCTCATCTCCTTCAGCAAACGCAAGTAATAGAGGTTTCCTTGTACAGACTGATAAGCAATAAAGGTTGGAAAGAACTGATACAGTTCTTCAAATTGCCGCAACACGGGCGCTAGCAGCTGCTGTAGATCATACCGCACACTTTTATCCGCTCCAGTAAAGGCATCCTCGTCATCGGATAACTTTAAGTATTTATCAAATATTTTTGCCAGTTCAGTCGCCGATAGTTTGCTCACCTCTGGATCGGTCTTGCTTGCCGAAAACAGCTTGTTGCGCGATTTACCTTTCAAATCATCCGCCACAACACCTGAAGTTTTGATCGTCGCCGAAAACAGGAGAATGGCTGACCGCAGAGCTTCTAGAAAGGTTTGTGTTTTCTCGTGCACCTCCGTATTGAGCAGATTGAACACGTGTCGGGCATCGGCCGTACTCAAATGTGCATTGAACTCCTGGAAATTTTCGGTAAATATTAATCCCGCTAGACTGAGTAGTTGTTGACGATAATTCCAATTTTCATTGCTATCAATTTTCTTCTCCGCATAAGCGATAATCCACTCCAACAGATCAGGGCGCTCATCCAGTAACTGGTTCAACATAACAGTAAGATCCTGTTTTACCTTATTACTGTTCATCTCAATCTTATACCCCGCATCAAGATTCAGCTCGTACGTAAAGCTACGGATCACCTTCTGGGAGAAGCCATCAATGGTACTAATCGTAAAATGCCCGTAATCATGTATGATTTTTCGAAACACCCGATAGGCCTTTTCTTGTATTAACTGTGGAGTCCACGTGGGTTGTTGCTCCAGCAGAAGCATCCGAAAGGCATCCACCTTACGACGCTGGTCACCTGTAGCCAACCCTTGTAACACCGATAGCACGCGCTCCTTCATCTCGGCTGTCGCCTTATTCGTAAAGGTTACCGCTAAAATCTCTCTGTAGCTATTTTCCTGCATCAATAACAACGTGATATAATGCAGGGTCAGACTAAAGGTTTTCCCGGAGCCTGCCGAAGCTTTTAATATTTTGAGTGGAGCAACAGCGTTCATGTGATGAAAGTAAAGATTAAAAAGGAAAAAGTAGAAAGGAAAACGTACAAAGTAGCGAGTAACGAGTAGAATGAGGACCAGATTACATGGATGGGGCAAAATTAAAAATATAGAAAAGAGAAGGTCGTTCGTAGAAAGCGAGGCAGGAAAGTATCAGGGTATCAAGATGAAAGTAAAAATTAAAAAAGGAAAAGGAAAAAAATATTCTTATCTTTGTGTCCCCTCTTGCAATAAAGCACGGGGGATATGTTGAATACATAAATTAAATAAAACATGGCAACTAAAATCAGATTGCAAAGACACGGTAAAAAAGGAAAACCTTTTTACCACGTAGTAGTAGCAGATTCACGTGCACCACGTGATGGTAAGTTTATCGAGCGTATCGGTTCTTACAACCCAAACACAAACCCAGCGACAATTATCTTGGATTTCGAGAAAGCTTTGAACTGGTTAAACACAGGTGCACAGCCAACTGACACAGCACGTACGCTCCTTTCTGAGGAAGGTGTTCTTTACAAGAAACACTTACAAGGTGGTGTGAAAAAAGGTGCTTTTGACGAAGCTAAAGCAGAAGAATTATTCGCTGCTTGGGTAGAAGGCAAAAACGCACAAGTAGCTGGTAAAAAAGCTGGTTTAGCATCTTCTAAAGAAGAAACTAAGAAAGCTGCTTTAGCTGCTGAAGCAAAGAAAAAAGCGGACAGAGCTGCGGCAATCGCTGCTAAAAACGCGCCTGTTGCTGAAGAAGTAGCAGAAGAAGAAGTTGTAGAAGCTCCTGAGGTAACTGAAGGTGCTGAAAACACAGAAGAAACTGAAGGATAATTCACTATTCATACAGATTCAAGAAGGCCGAATCCGCAAGGAATCGGCTTTTTTTTATTTTATCTACGTACCTTTGCATTATGACAATTGAACAGAGTTTTTATATCGGCTATATCACGAAAACCCGTGGATTAAAGGGTGAAGTACAACTTTTTTTTGAATTTGAAGATTACATGGATTTGGAGTTTGATGTACTTTTCGTAGAAGTCAATAAAAAATTGGTTCCTTATTTTGTCGACACCATCAAACTACAAAAAAATAGTACCGCATACCTAAACCTTGAGGATGTAGACCATATTGATAAGGCGCAGGCCATTGTCAAAAAGAAAGTATACCTCCCAAACGACAAGATGCCAGAGCGTGACCCGGATGATTTCCGCTATACCGACTTGATCGGGTATCTTGTCATTGACGAAAATGAAGGAGAACTTGGTGAAATTACACAGGTACAAGAGCTTCCTCAACAGTTTATGGCCTCTGTAGATTTCAACGGACAGGAATTGCTTTTTCCATTGAATGACGATCTAATCTTAGGTATCGATGCCGAAGAGCAAGTTCTGGAAGTAGAATTACCGGAAGGGCTAGTCGATTTATATCGCGGGGAAGAATAACGGCCTTTTTATTTTTAGTTCTCACTTCTATTACCGATATTAGCAACCGCTTATAGAGAAAGGCAGAGGGAATAGACCCGCTGAAGCCTTAGCAACCTGACACTGGTCAAGGTGCTACATTCTACTCGGTTTAGCCCGGGAAAGATAAGCTGAAGAAACACAATATCCCTGTGCGTTTTCTCCTAAGCCTAAATCGATTACTATGAAGATTGTTGATCATATCAAGAACGCCAAGGGCAAGACATCCTTTTCTTTTGAGCTATTGCCTCCCGCAAAAGGGCAGGGAATACAAAGCATTTTTAAGACGATGGATGAACTTATGGAATTCAAACCTCCTTTTATTGATGTTACCTACCATCGGGAAGATTACCTGTACAAACAACATGACAGTGGCCTTCTGGAGCGTGTAGCCTACAGAAAGCGACCAGGAACGGTGGCTATTTGCGCGGCTATTATGAGTAAGTATAAGGTAGATGCTGTGCCGCACTTAATCTGCGGAGGATTTACCAAAGAAGAAACTGAAAATGCCCTGATCGACCTCAACTTTTTGGGGATAGACAATGTATTGGTCCTACGTGGTGATGCCCGTAAAGGGGATGCCGATTTTATTCCAACCCCGGGTGGACATGCCTTTGCTACGGACCTCCTACAGCAGGTTGTCGATATGAACGAAGGAAAATATTTACACGAAGATATCGAAAGCTCTGCGAAAACAGACTTTTGTATTGGCGTTGCCGGCTACCCGGAGAAACACTTTGAAGCGCCGAACTTCAATACCGATTTCAAATGGCTGAAGAAGAAAGTAGAGATGGGGGCAGAGTTCATCGTAACCCAAATGTTCTACAACGTAGATAAATACAAAGAGTTTGTGACGAAATGTCGTGATAATGATATTCATGTACCCATCATTCCGGGACTAAAACCACTCACCACAAAAAAACAATTGATTGCTTTACCGAAAATCTTTCACTTGGATATCCCAGAAGAACTGAGTGAAGCGGTGGAAAGCTGCAAAACAAACGCTGATGTTCGTCAAGTAGGTGAGGACTGGTTGGTACAACAGTGTAAAGAATTGATTGAATTTGGCGCACCGGTATTGCACTTTTATACCATGAGTAATCCCGGACCAACGAAAAAAATTGTAGAGCGCTTAGCGTAATACAAATAAAAAACTCCCGATGTTCATCAGGAGTTTTTTATTTGCTATTTATAAACCGGGATCGTTTCCATTGTTTTATAAACCTTCAGCAAAGCACGTGGTACATGGAAGCATCCCTTCCACTTACCACCTTTAAGTGTCAACAAAGGTTCTCCTTGACGGTTCAAGTATCCATACCATTCTCCAAACTCTGGATCAGCGAAGTGCTGGAAGCTATAGCTATCCAACTTCTCAAACCATTCTTTGCAACGGGGGTCGCCCGTATATGCCCATCCTTTTGCCATACAGACTAAAGCCTCCAAATGAACCCACCATAGTTTCTGATCCCACTCCAACTGTAATAAGGGTTTGTTTAAGATATCTTTAAAATAGAAGATACCGCCATATTGCTCATCCCAACCATACTCCAGTGCACGCAATGCAATATCGACGCATTTCGTCATCAATGCCTTATCCGATCTTCTTTCAGCCAAATCCATCATAAACCACATGGCTTCAATCGTGTGCCCCGGGTTCACCAAGCGTCCGTCAAACGTATCAGAAAAAGATCCATCAAGGTTTACGCTTTCCATAATCAAACCGGTTTCTGGTTGGTAAAATACCTCCATTACTTCATGAATAACCTCGTCGATTAGCGTTTCTACCGTGGCGCTACCTACAATATGCTCCAATTCTAACGAAAGGTTGCTCAGGATCATCGGCAAAGCGAAACCTTTCAGATTTCTTGTGCCAGGGTAAGCTTTGCTATATTTTCCTTTCGGATTATGCTGCCGCTCCAAAATGCGGTTAAATGTATCTTCCGCAACCTTGCCATACTCCTCTTTACCTGTCGCTTTATACAACGCAGCAAGCCCCATACTGGCAAAGCAATCCGAAAAAATGTTATACGGTTGCACCAAAGGATTTCCCGCCCTATCTAAGGAGAAATACCAATCTCCTTCTGCATCACGACCGTTCTTTAGGATAAATTTAGCCCCCTGCTCAGCCATATCACGCCATACAGGATTCTCCTCCACTTGGTTATATAGCGTCGACAATGTCCATATCTGACGACCCTGTAACCACATAAATTTATCGGTATCAAATACAGTTCCATCACGGTCTAGGCATGAGAAAAAACCACCAAATTGGTGGTCAACCGAATTCTTCTCCCAAAAGGGCATCACGTTAAGCAACAGCTCATTTCTGTATTTATCAACAAATTCCGTCATCTTCAATTTTAAATCAACGTTTCTAAATATTCTTTATATCGATTATATAAATGGCCTGCTTGTAAGTAGGCCGACTGTGGGCTCATGAAATGCGAAAATTCAAATGTAATCGCTTTATCATATCCTGCTTTTCGTGCCGCTTCTAGCTTCAGCCTTAATTTTTCAAATTTTATCGGAAGGAACTTAATCGGCATATCGCGATCAAAAGACTCTGCGTTGGTCCAACATTGCAGCCCATAAGTATCCGCAAGCTTCTTATTGACGGTAAAGAAATCTTCTAATTCATGGTAATCAATATGCCCATCTTGAAAGGCTACCGCATCAATGGCATGATGAATCTCGTGGAAAATCTCATTCCACTCACGCTCATGTTCCTGTATAGAAACGACATCCGTTTTTGTCAGGCTCGCATTGGCTGCCATCACGGCTTTCTTACCATCGATCCATGGGGAAATAAAAGTAGGCAAGTTGTTGCTCACCGCCTTACATTGCTCACCTAAGATCCGAAAAGCACTAGCCGCACCTTTGGTTTGTCGGCTAATTTCCATACTCAAGTACCACCCCCCAAAGCTGCTGTATTTACCATACTTCTGCCATACCTCATCAATCACATAACGATTGGCATCAATCTCGTGTTGCATATCACCGGTATCCCAATACTTCCCGCTATCATATAGGCCGAAGAAGAACTTCATGCCATGCTTCTCAGCCAATTGCAAAAACATCTCCACCAAGTCTGCCGGTGGCTCGTAACAGCCTAAATTATCCTGTAACCACGGCGAAGGATATGTAATAAAGCGGCGATATCCACTCCGGATAAGAATCACGGTATCAATACCAACAGCCTTCATATACCCAAAATCACGATCCCATTCCGCACGTCCCCAGTTTTGATGTGGGATATCGTGACTTATCTCATCCAAAAAAGTTCCCGTAATCTTCATTTATAAATATTTTTTGTCTTTTAGATATTTAACCCAAACCAAGTATCCATCTGTATTGATATGAATACCATCCATCGTATAGTCTGCTTTTAGCACATGGTCGTCGGCCAACACTTCTTTTACGTCCACATATGTTAACTTATAGCGTTGTGCTAATTTCAAAACACCATCATTCAAGGCGCGTACCATTGCTTCCTTATGGAACAGGTAGTCATATTTCAATACCTTCTCGTTTAAGGGCAACGTACTCTGCACATATATTTTTGTCCGAGGGCTAATCTGTTGAATCGTTTGGATCACCTCCTCATAATTTTTTAAACTCCACGCCGTAGGTAAACCGCGGCCGACATCGTTAATCCCCATCATTAAGAATATCTTTTTGGGTTTTAATTTCGCAACATCAGCGATCCGCGCTTTCATACCAAATGTATTATCCCCACCGATACCGCGGTTTCCAACCTTATATTTTCGACCGATCAATTCTTGCCACGGCCCACGTTCGGTAATACTGTTACCAAAAAACACCACATCATAGCTTCTGTCTTTTAATCCTTGATACAACTTCTCTCGCGATTCATAATACCAATTATGGTAACCACTATCTGCCGACAACTTCAATTTATCTTGTGCCCTTGTTCCAATAAAGGATAATAAAGCACATAAAACCAACAGCTTTCTCATCTTACAACGCTTTTACTTTTTTTAGATAATCCACCAACTCTACATAAGCAGCAACTTCCAGATGTATCCCATCTGGTGTAATCTCCGCCCTTAGATTGCCGTCCTTATCTGCCACGACCTCATGCAGATCGACAAAATGAATCCACTTATTTTCTCCCGCCATTGCTCTTAGAGCAACATTCAAAGTGGCTATATCCGCATTGGTTACCGCTTTAAATGACTCGATAAGCTTATTCGGATTTATTGGCATAATACTATTCAAATAGAGCTTCGTCTTTGGCGATTGCTGATGGATCCTTGCTGCTATCCGTTGATAATTCTTAGCAATCACTGCCGTTGGCACCCCACGTTTCAAGTCATTCACGCCGATCATCAGGAATATTTTTTTCGGCTGATGACGCAAAACTTCATCCAGTCTTGCTAAAACACCAAAAGAGATGTCGCCACTAATACCTCGGTTTAAAACAGGTTGATTGGGGATAATATCATTCCACCGCCCTGCATCTGTCAAGCTGTTTCCCAAGAACACGACGGCGCCTTTCAAAACGGGCATCTTATTAAAAAGCTCCATCTTCTCGGTATAACCGGAGAAGATGTAATTACTATCCACCACACTCGTTTGCTGTGCTTTGGTATGCCCAAAAGCAAAGGAGATCAATGCTAAAACAACATATTTAATTCTCATTTATTTGCTTAATTAATTAACAGAATCCGGTCATTAGGAGCGCCAAAACCACCGTTTGGTTGTAGCGTAATTCGTAATAATAATCATCAGGAGCATATACACCACGGTACGCACTAAACCGAGCGCAGGGTCTATTCCTGATAAATAATCAAACACAGGAAGAATATGCAATAAACCTAAGATTGGTGTGATGCAAAAAGCAGATACACAATACGCAATCATCGGATTCTGACCATTCTTCACGATACTAGACACAAGTAAATTATTAGGAAAGACCTTCGTTAGGTAATCGCATACGATATAAAAAACAAAAGCCAAACCACTTGTCAAGAACCAGTAACTGAACGACGAAGGATCCTTTTTAATACCTCCATCCAGTGGTTCAAAGAACAAAGCAATAGTAGCCAAAGTATAGCCCCAAGCGATCAACAGTTTATAGAAGCCAAATTGCCCTTTATCATTATTTCTAAAAAACAAAAAGAACAAAACACCGAACAGGGTATGACCAATAAGATTAACCTCTAAAAGTCGCATATAGAGCGTCACCACATGAAAGCACACGAATGCCAGACCCATTAACGCTAAGAGCCTGACTCGTGGCCTTTCTTCATCGGTAAATGCATTATTGGTTACACTGCGATGCGTAATAAGAAGATCGCCTAGGATAGACCCGGGCAACACAATACATAAGTATTTTAGAAAGGCAAAATTATAGAACCATTTTATTTCGGGATGAAAGTTCCATAAGGCTCCCGTCCAACTACCTGCTATATCTTTCGTAAACCAAATTCCAATAAAGGCGACAATGATACCTGTTCGCAACAAAAAATTATTTGCAGTGAGCAACCAACAAATAGAACCGAAAACAGCCATATTCGCCAAAACAAGAATGATGATGTTATTCTTCGCTTTATCAAACGTATGACCAAGAACTTCGCTGTGATAGTATCCGAGAAGGATAATCAATATGAATCCCAGCGCCTGAAGACCGTAACGTCTAAGCGGTGTGCCATCAAAGCGTAAAAAAATCAAAAAATAGCTCGCAAAAACAGCAAGCGCTGTCATATAATTAACAAGCGGATTTGCTTTTAGATTATCTGGCGTAAAATATGCTAACGTAATCGCAAAAAACACCAACAACAGCCCCCGTCTCAATAAGCCCGTCACCATTACTTTGTACTGCTTGCTTTCCAACTTATTGCGAAGCGCTAACGGAAATGCAGCTCCCATTGCAAAAAGGAAGAAAGGAAATACCAAGTCGACCCAAGTAATTCCTGGATTATTGGGATTGAATTTAAAATCAGGCGGCCCTACCTGTGCATGGTACATCCAGCCCGGCCAGTCGGCCAACCAGGGCACCACAGCGGCAAGTACCATCCCAATAATAGCCAATCCGCGAAGCAAATCTATACTGTAGTTTCTTTTGATAACCATCGTTGTTTCTTTAGTAACCAGCTCCATTGATATTGATTGTTTCGGCACCTTTATGTTTCTCTTTCGCAGCCGCCTCTATAGCGAAAAACTGTGGCTGCGGACAGCTCATCGGTGTATAACGTCCTTCATGGAAAGGCGCCTTAACCACCTGTCCGTCCTGAACACGTAGTAAGTCTGTATGTAACCACTTTCCTTTTGATACCACAGTCTTAGTCGCTTGTACAGGCTTCCCCTCATTTCCCATCTGGTCAATAGCGTTGACACGCTTAAACTCCCCTTTATTTTTTAGAGAATAACCCGCACATTCGAAGGTTGTTTCAAAGCGCTTGCCTGCACCTTTAATCACAAACTTCACCAGACCATCTCCGATTGTTTCGAGCTGCATAAATACCTCTTCTCCCGGATACCAGTAGTAATCTGCCGTCGCCGGACCATTGACAAAAACAGCTTGCTGACCCGACTTATGTCCCGTACGGCGCAAAAAAGGACGAAATGCAACCCTAGATTCGGAAACTTTTCCATCCTTATCCTTGATCACTTCCCAGCTTAAACCGATATCCGTCTCCTGACCGTCCATTAGTCCGCCTAAGTAAACAGAAGGGTTATCCAGATATTGCTTCGTATTCTTCGGGTTCTTCCGGGATTCATCAAATGTTATCTGTGGTAAAACCACTGTCCCACTGATGCCAACCCAGTTATCGACACTCGAAACAAGCTTCCTATAGTACGCCCCCGCAAAGCATGGCTTACTGGCTACCGGACGAACTTCATTCGGAAAGAAGTCGCCAATCACTTCCACTTTGGTCTCTTTTTGCGACACATTATGTTGCTTCGCACAACCCAATATTCCCAACAGCGGGAAAGCAAGACAATAGAAATAGGTTAACTTCATGTTCTTATTTCAAGTCTACTGGAACAAGAATCAATGGTGTCGGCAAACAGGATGCTCCCGGAGGCGAATAAGTGAAATTAATCTCCTGTACAGCTTTGGTTGGATCCGGTTTATAGATTTCAACAAGAATTGCTTCTGGCGCAGCCTTAGTGATCAAGGCATTATTCGGCAATTGGCGAACGACTTTATTACCTTTATTATCAAAAAGCTCCATCGTTAAGCCCATACCGCCACACCATTGGTTATCCGCAGAACGTGAGTTCCACGTAATCAAAGCCAATCCTTTACCATCCGTGCTTTTCCATTTTATCTTCGTGTTATATAGCACGCCGTAGTTTCCTGCATTACGTGCATATGCCTTATCGGCGCCGATTGTTCCAGTGATCCAAGGATCATCGTTACCATCTGCAATAATTAGCTGTGAAATTCCATTCTTGGTATCCAATGTATCTTTTGATGCCACCGCATAATTGGACACACCAAACAAGCCTCTGCCTGCATTTCCATGGCTATGTGGAATAATATTTTTGATGTTCGCAAATGCTTTCGGCCCACTGTTTTCCGGAGCTGTTTGCAATACCGAAATCTGTGCAGGTTGATCTACAACAAATTCGTAAAAACCATGTACCAACTCGTCGTATCCTACAACATTCTTTTCTAGCTGCTCATCGATAGCGATAACTTCTCCCGGTTGCACTTTACGCACATCATTTTGTACAATCGAAGAAAAATAATCCTCTAATCCTTTCTTTCCGATTTCAAAATAATTAGTACTTGGCTTCTGTGAAGAATATTTCAACATACGAATGCTCATTACCTCTTTCCCCGTGTTCTTAATAACAGCGGTAATCTTACGCGTAATTTTTTGTGGCTCCTTCACTCCGTTCACGTTGTACACATACAAGCGAACAGCACCGGGAACAACATCCTCTTGCAAAGCAATAGCTTCAGGTACTCGGATATACTCCGGATCATCCGAAATAATAAATTGTGGCCCAGGCATCACGCGTTGCGTAAAGCCGATCTTAGGAAAATCAGTCCGTAAGAAGCCGTCCAATTTAATAATGCTTCCTATCTTTCCTTGCTTAATAATCTGTTGTATCTGCGTGTTTGCGTAATTAGCGACAGATTGCGCCATCGACTCTTGGGTGTATCCCATTACAGCACACAACAGTGCTGCCTTTATAACGTTCTTTATCATCTTATTCTACGGTTACTTGTATGGTCTTAACTGTTTCTTTTACATCCTTATAGTTTCCATTCACGAAAACGAAAGTGACTTCATATACTCCCGGTTTAGAAAAGGCATAAGCATAACTTTTCATGCGGTTATCGGGATACTTCTTAATAGACTGGCCGTTATCAGGAGCTACCTTATTGGGATCAAAACGCTTGGAAATTGCCCATTTCTCGACCTCTTCGAGGTTACTCTCCGGATTGTAGTAAATCATATCGGCGTTATTAAACACCCAAATACCTTTTGGAGAAGCCTGTGTCGTTACTGTTGTCCAACCAGCACCAACTCTATTGGTCACAGGAACAGTTTCTGTTTCAGAAAATTTATTCTGTACGTTGAACTGGTAAATCCGCCACGTTCGCTGTTGTGCTGCCGTCGAAGTCGATTTCAACCCTTTATATTTGAAACCGAAGTATAAAGGTTGTCCTGATTTCACTAAATCTTTAATACTCGCATAGTCGGATACCGTACGTACCCCAACAGCTCCACCTGCAGCAACGCACCAGGTCAGTCTATTGCTGATATCTGTCCATGCTGCCGACTCCACATCTTCTTTCGTATACTTCCCATTGAAGTCCGTGGACACTAAAAGCTTTAAGTTGTCGTTTTGTATACCATAAAGAACCTGCGATTCAATATTTACCCGAAGGTCACCCCCCTCCAGCTCCACACGTTCACGATGTTTATATTCTTTACCTTTCTCTCCCGAATAAAAGGTGATCATGTCTGCATCGCCCGTAAACTGAAAGCGGACCGAATCATTAACTTTATACACCGCTTTATCAGGCTTCACGTCCGCTTGAGGGAGAATCACTTCATCGCGTTGACATGACGCGCTTATCATTGCTACACATAGCGCAGCAGGTAAGATTTTTTTAAATATTTTTATCATCATAACAGACTTTATTACCATCCTGGATTCTGTTTCATAAGTTTGTTGACTGTCATCTCGTCCCTAGGTATTGCATACACCGTATCACGATCCGTAATATTTTCGGCCGTTCGGAAACCATATTGATAACTTGCATTAGCAGAAGATTTATACGCCAGCAAGCCCTTCATCGTCTGCGTGAAAATACCCCAGCGAACCAAATCATGTCTCCGAATACCTTCAAAACCGAGCTCTTTGGAACGCTCGTCTTGTACCGCCTGCTGAAACTCGACCTCGTCTAAACCGGCTGGTAAATCTGCTGCATTTATATTTGTAGCACCAGGCTTTAATTTACCATATCCTCTTCTACGAACTTGATTAATATACTCATCTGCCTGGCTGCTACGATTTCCTGGCATGGCATTATCCGCTTCAGCATACATCAACAATACATCAGCATAACGCAACAACGGAAAGTTAATAATCGATGTATTGGTACTTTTTACGGGCGAGTTTTCAAACTCGCGACGCCATTTCGCTGCACAACGGTTATAATAAATAGCAGCAGCGCTACCGGTATAGAAAATCTTACCTGTGCTTGGGCTGTTTTCATAATAGTAATCATTAATATTCCAATCACGACGCTCATCGCCTGTCTGGAAAAGATCATAATAAGATTTCATGATTTTTTGTGCCCCATAGCTGTAACCGATCGCTGTATTTGCGGTACCAATACCGTTGATCGACCCGACACTTCCTTCCTCATACTGCGAACCTGAGATATAAGAAAACTCTACTTCCCAGATCGACTCTTTTACATCATAAACCTTTTGCGCATGATTCTTAAACACTTGACTATAGTCTGCGTTCAAGCGGTGATAGCCTAAATCAATCACCATACCTGCCCATCTTTTGGCTTCCGCAAAGCGAGAAGCATCTTTTAATGGTGCGCCAGCCATTTTCAGGTTAACACGTGCCAACACGCCCCATACCGCAGATTTAGTGATGCGTCCGGCATGCGTATATGTTCCGATAGCCGCCACCTTTTCCGAAGCCGTTTCCATATCGGACACAATCTGTTTATAAATATCCGTTAAGGGAGCAGGTGCCATATCCACTTCACTTGGAGTTTTGGTTGACTGTAATCGCAACGGCACAGATCCCCAATTTGAAGTCAACACAAAATAATAGTAAGCACGTAAAAACAGTGCTTCACCGCGACATACTTCTTTTGTCGCTGCAGGCATATCGGCTTTATCGATATTTTCCAACAACATGTTCGCACGGTTAATACCGTCGTACAGGGTCGACCAGGTATTTAATAATTTAGTATCACCAATATCGTAGTTGTACAATGCGATATCTTGGGTGTTACTCGACAGGGCAAAGAAGCCCTGGTCACTCATATCCATTTCAAAGAATAGATAGCGACCATAGGTAGCCGACTTGCCCAATACATCATACACTCCAGAAAGAGCAGAAAGGACTTCTTTCTCGTTACGGTAATAGTTTGATGGAGCGACAAAATCAGTCGGGTTTTCTTTTAAAAATTTATCACAAGAGCCAAACAAAAGCATGGTTCCTAAGAGGCTATTTATAAGTATTTTTTTCATTGTTCCTTCTTTCAGATGTTAAAATGTAACATTTAAACCAAACGTATAGGTCTTCGCTCTCGGATACGCTGAGTAGTCAAAACCAGTTGTTAATGCAGAGTTCCGCACGGATACTTCTGGATCATAACCCGAGTAGTTTGTCCAGGTGTGTAAGTTTTGTGCCGAGAAATAAACACGAACTTTTGCAATCTTCAATTTACTCAAGTACTCTGTAGGAACATTATAACCAAAAGCAACGGTCTTCAAACGCAAGAAAGAAGCATCTTCAATAACACGATCCGAATAGGTTTTATAGATTACTCCTTTTGCCGCCGGAAGTGTACCCGTTGTATTTGTTGGCGACCAACGGTCTTGGTAACTCGCAAACTGGTTCGTATTATATTTATAACCCGATTCCATAATAATCCGGTTTGCGTTCATTACTTCATTCCCGTAAGACCACTGCAAGAACACGTTTAAATCAAAGTTCTTGTACATAAAATTATTCGACCAACCACCAAAATGCTTCGGCAATGGATTCCCGATAACCACCTTATCATCGTCGTTGATCTGACGGTCACCGTTTAGGTCTTTATATTTGATATGTCCTGGTTGTACAGTCGTCGTTCCGTTGGTCGTAATAGTCGGCTTCAAGGTATAGGTTGAGCCGTCAAAGTCGAAATCGTCGTACTGGTACACCCCATCCCACAACAAACCATAAAACTGCGACACTGGACTACCAATTTTCGCGACGTATCCAGGTATGGTTCTCCAATCATCACCCCATCCCATCGCTGTCAGGCGTGACGTCTGGTTGTCAACGAGTGCTAATACCTTATTTTTGTTGAAAGAGATGTTAAAATCTGATGTCCAAGTAAACGCCTTTTTGATCGGCACAAAACCAAGGGTGATCTCTAATCCGTCGTTTTGGATTTTACCAATATTCTTGATCGCAGAAGAGTACCCTGTCGAAGGAGATAGTCCTGCGTTCATCAATAAGTCATGACTTTTCTTACGGTATAGATCTAGCACTAAAGTTAATCGTTCATTGAAGAACCCGAGATCCAATCCAAGGTCGATCTGTTCTGACGCTTCCCATTTCAAGGCTGCGTTTCCGAGCGACGTAGGGATAACACCGCGAATCAAACTACCGCCGAAAGTATATCCCGAGGTATTTAAACTGTTTAGCGCGGCATGTGCGGCAAAATTACCGACCGCGTTATTACCTGTACGTCCCCAAGAGGTACGCAACTTCGCGTTCGATAGCCATGTTACATCTTTCATAAACGGCTCGTTGTTGATGCGCCATGCACCGGCAACAGACGGGAAAAATCCATAAATATTATCGCCCAATAGACGTGATGAACCATCTACGCGATTGGTCAACGTAATTAAATAGCGAGAGTCGTAAGAATACATCGCACGCGCCATGAAACTCGCCATACTAGCCGCGGAAGTTGCGGAAGTAATACTGCTCGGTTCCCCTTCATCCAATCCGGATAAACCTAAATTCTCGTTTTGCAAACGGATAGCCGAAGCACCAAAAGTCATGCTGGTTGCACGCTCCGCTGTAAAAGCAGCCATCGCATTGATATAATGTTTCTTCGCAATGGTCTTTACGTATGTCAATTGGTTCGATACATACCAACGATCCGATTCGATAAAGCTCCGGGAACCATTTAACTGTGAATTCGTAAATTCATGCCCCGTTCTGGAGTTCGATCCATTGTACGTATCGTAGCGTCTGTTTCCTTTATAATAGGTTCCGGAAAGTTTGTATTTTAAATTTTTAATAATCTCATATTCACCGTATCCATTCACTGTAAAGGTTGTTCCATAATTCTCACGCAACTCATTCTGTGTGGTCATAATCGGATTAAAACGATGCTCTTGGGATTGCTCAATTTCAGGATCTAAACCTTCTTCCAACAGGTTTACATTCGTTACCGAGACCGGTCTAAAAGCCCATACACTAAATAACAAGTTCAGCTCATGGTTGTAACCAGACGCTGAGGTAGGCGTACCGTAGTTTTTATAATTTGAGTAGTTCGCATCAAGCCCTAATTTCAGCTTCTTATTGACTTGCTGATCTAAGGTCATACGACCTTGTGTTCTATTAAATCCAGAATTTAGAATAATACCTTCTTGATTAATACGGGATAAGGAAGCGCTATATTTAGTCTGTGCTGTTCCACCTGTTAAAGAAAGGTGGTGATTAGACATGGGTGCTACACGCATAACCTGATCTTCCCAGTTTATACCGTCCAGTAGTTTATAGTCTTCCATATCTACCTCTCCACCTTGCAGGTAAAGACCTTTAGTACGGATGGGATCAATATCCCACTGTAACTTCACAAACTCATATGGATTCAACACCTTCTGTCTCTTCGCACTATTTTGAAACCCATAATAGGTATTATAGCCAATCCGAGGAGCCGACAAAGCACCGCGTTTAGTTTGTATAATAACCACACCATTTCCGCCTCGTGCACCATAGATTGCTGTCGCTGAAGCATCCTTTAAGATATCAATAGATTCAATATCTGCTGGATCCAGTGCATTTATTGGGTTTGCAGCAGCATTTCCATCGTTTGGATTTTCAACGGGCATACCATCAATGACATACAAAGGACCCGTATTTTGGGTGATCGATCCGACACCACGAATTACAATATCGATATTAGAGCCTGGCTGTCCCTCTGAAGAGGTTACCTGAACCCCGGCCACCCGGCCAGCTAGTGCTTCGTCGAATGATTTTACAGGTGCTTTTTGTAGATCCCCCATTTTCACGCTCCCCACAGCACCGGTCAAGTCCGACCGCTTTTGTTCCCCATAGCCGATAACAACCACATCTTCCAAGGAAGAGCTTGATTCTTTCAGTCGCACATCAATTTTTGACTGTCCATTCAGGCTAATTTCAGTCGCCTCATGTCCGAGGTAAACAAAGGATAATTTTTCATTTAGAGACTTCACATTAATTTTAAATGTTCCCGTCTTACTGGTTTGTGCTGCAGTTCCTATCCCCACAACTTTTACCGTTACCGCTTCGAGAGGCTCACCTCGCAAATTGGTAACTTTTCCACTTACCTCAAGCTGTTGTGCGTAGGCTGCCGGAATAGAAAAAGCTACAAAAAGAATGCATAAGTTTAGATAAATCCAAGGTGTAAATCTAAGCATCGCTGTATTTAATTTAGGTGTGTAATAATTGTATCGTATTAATTCGTTTTTAACGAACCGTCATAATCAACTTCTCTTTCAAATGGTTTAACAAGCTGATCCAGAAGAACCGAGGTCCATCTTCGATTGATCACTGTCTGCTCCTCTATCGTAGGTTTGAAACCAGCCGTTGTCAATATGGCACGGATTTCTGCGAGAGAAACTTCCTTTTGAATCGCTTTCAAAATATCTTGAAGCCCTTTTACAGTCAATGCTTCGCCAGAGGCATTCCAATTGGTATTCAATACCGGATAGTAGGTACGAAGTCCCTGCATCAGTTCATATTGACTCACTTCGCGTTCAGGATAAAACCATGTTTGATTAGCCCATCTATAGGGAATACCAGTGCCCCTCAGAATACCTGTAGCACCTATTTTTTGCATCGCCTTAAAGTGTGAATCTCCGGGAAGCACATCAATAAAAGGCATAATCAATGCTTTGTTATCTAGCAAACTCTCTTGCACTTCACGAATAGAAACTTGTGAAGGTAGTTTTCCTTTTTTCACCGCGATTCCAGCAATAGTCCCTACCGCCTGACCAATACCCAGCACCACGGGCTGAAGTCGCGTTGCACCATTTACAATATTGGTTACCCCAATACTCTTTTCCGAAACGATTAATCCTTCAAAGTCAGCAGGAATCAATGAACCCATTGGCACATTGTACGATGGTACACGAATCTTCACAAAATCGATTTCAGGTGCATTTCCATACTTGTAGTGGTGATGATCAATGGTATAATCGCCCACAACAACCCCTGTCCGGTAGTAAGCTTCCGGTGTGTCATAAGGCGTCATCACATGTTGCAAAGCAAATAATGATTTCGCTTTTAACCGACGCGATTCACGGTGATATGGAATCATCGGAAAACCATCTTTTGTCGGGTACTCATCATAATCTATACCGAGGTTTTTGAAACCTAACTCATTCTGAATGTAATAGACAAAACGAAGTGTCATTTGCTTGGCATCAACCAGCATTTTTTGACGCTCTTCCCTACTTTTCTCGACAATATTTAAATAAATATCATTCCCCTTTTTTGGCCAGTTGATCATAAACTTATTGTTCGGAAGACGTCCATAAGTCAGCATCCTGAAGCAATCGTTGTTGTCTTTATCAAAGGTTGCCGGGTCGGCAACATCACAAGAGCCGGCAAACTCATCTTTATTATAATTAGCTGGCTTCGCAATAGTCTTATCCGCTCCTTTACCAAAATCTTTCAATGTTACGACATAAGTCAAATCCTGCACAATATCATTACCCTGCGCCAATGCAAAAGGCTCATTGGTCAATGACTTACTGTCCATTCCTAAATAATAGGGAACCTGAAGATAAGCCATAACATCACCAAGCTCTGTCGCATCAATAAGAACTTTGGCTGCTACGGTCGTAGATTTTCCATTCTTATTCTTTGTTTCCACCAACCAGCCATCCGCTGTTTTTTGGACTTTCTGCCAAGCCGTCTCATAAATAACCTGAATATTACTTTCGGCCGCAACCATCTCCTTTAAGATCCTGTTGCCGACCGCGGGCTCAAAGAGCGTGTTACTTACCCAACCTGTTTCCACCGCTTTGGCTCCACCGTAATGTTTGTAAAGATGTGCACGAAATTCTCCCCACAAACCTGCCGGCAACCTGTGGTTGCCATCGATAGCAGAAACTCCAGCCGCGGTCAACATACCACCGAGCCAGGAGGTTTCTTCTAAAACAACTGTCTTTACCCCTAATCTTGCGACCTGGATCGCCGCCGTTGTTCCACTAGCACCTCCACCAACAATAACGACATCTGTCTTTAGTTGTGCTGTCGCAGCATGGAAACTAGAAAATAGTACTAATAAGCCTAAAATATATTTCATGTTTTATCTTTTCTTTACGATCAATGCGCTTATTACACGACGCTCACCCGCCGTATCTGATGGTTTAATGGTTTGCGCTCCATTTACGGTCATGGCCGAGGAGCCTCCGCCGTCGAGATTGATAGCCCCTTTACAGCCAGCTTCCAACATAATGTCAGCCACTTCCTTCAGGGTTAAACCTGGTGCTGTTGGAGCATTTCCTCCTTCCGCCGCGAGCAAAACAATATTTCCATTCGATAAATAGCCAATAGCAGAACGTGCTCTCGATGAGGTATTATCCACCGCTATCATTTCATTTGTCGCGCTGATATTTATGACAGAATCCTTTACCAACATGGGTGAACCACCAATTACAGTAGCTACATCCCATATAGCACCTCCTTGTGGAAATGTAGCACTCGGCACCGCTTGAGCAGGTTTTCCTTCTTCATTTGGACTTGGCGTAGGATAACTGTATAACACACCATTGCCGGTACCAACACTATACACCCATGAAACTTGTGGCTTAAAATCTTTACTTAAACCGAATGCGGCACGCGTAGGATAGTATGTGGTATTGACCCCACTCAAGGCCCGGGTTAAACTACGTACATTGACCGAACTAACTGTATTATTAAACTGCACATGACTTAAGCTCGTTGTCGAAGTAAAAAATCCAGCGTTAATGGCGGCGTATACATCGCCGGTTTCCTCCGAAAAGAAAGTCGATGGCGTCTTAGCACTTGTTGATAATACAGGCTTAAGATCGATCCCCAATCGTGGATTAAAAACGACGAGGAAGAGATTTGTACCTTTGCTATTGATGTTCTTCGTACTGCGATAGACTTCGATTCCTTTTGGAAATGCCGTCATCAAACCGGCCTGCTTTTCCCATTCAGCAGGCAATTTTATCAGCGGTTTTTCCTGTTTATATTTATCAAGTTGATAGATGGAGTAAAGGCCAACTTCATTCTTTTTCTGACAGCCGACTAGGGCGACCAAGCCGAGAAGAAAGAATACTTTAGAAAGTTTACGTATCATGATAGAGGCAATTATGGTTTACACTGACGCTAAATAAGAAAAAAAATACCAAACAATCAATTTAATTTTAATTTTTTTTAAAAATAGAGTTATGGTTAGGTTAATTTATTAATTAACTTCTTTCCGTATGTGGGGAGATAAGAAATAAAAAAAGCGAAACCAGGTGGTTCCGCTTTTAACATATTTAACGTGTGTTTTATTTTTTTAGTCCCGTGGCTAGGTGATTCCACCAGCCATAATTTATAATGTGAACAATATCAAAAACCATCGCTCCTTTCGATTTGGCACGACACATTTGCAATGCTTTAATAAACTGCTCAGGGTTATCTTTATATTGCTCGACATACAACCCAGCATATACAGGCGTTTTCCCCATAGTAACTTTATTGACAAGCTCCGCAGATCCTTCGACGGTATACCAATCCTCTTTCTTCACCACCAACCCGGACTCCAACGTTTTTTTCGTTGTATCTTTTTGCGTTAGCAATTCCGTTTTCTCCACCTCAAAATAGTAATTACCGGTGGTGAACAAATCCAAAGCTTCGGCATAACCGTAGTTTTTGTAGTTCGGCGTTGCCCACTCAAATTCAGTACTTGGATCATAGGATTTACTTGCAAAATTCACGCCGACATCAAAATACAAAGGATACCAAGAACCCGTATAATCGCCAAAGATAAGCTTAGGATTTATTTTTTTAAGCGCATCTCTTGTTTCATAAATAAAATCATGGATTATCTTGGCGCGCCATTCTAACCACGGTTTAAACAGCTTTCCTTCCTTTCTTTCTTTGTTTTCAAAAGAGAAAATATCCGCCGGAAAATTTTCAACCTTCTGTCCCATATGTGTTTCAAAAAGCGCTCGACTTTCCGAAGAGAAATCCGCATTCAAATTATCAAAACGAACCCTATCCAAGATAATCCCATCTAACGTCGGATACATTGTTACAAGTTCTTTTAGAATAGATAACTCATAATCGCGAACCTCTTTTAGTGCAGGGTTAATCATTGCCGAATACTTACTTTTCTGCTCTGTAATTGGCTTAAACCCTTCGGGTAAATAGGAAATCGTCTGCCAGGCTGCTTTTGTGGAGTCACTGTATACAACCCCGCGATCAAAGAAATTATGCCCTGCTACAAAAACATTGGTTGATGCATGAACCTTAAGTCCAAGCTTATGCCCTTCGGTAAGAAAGTAGCTCAACATATCCCAGGTGGTGTCTTTAACCATCTTTCCCTCCCCCCAGCTTTTCATCACTGGAGCAATAGCGCTCGGATAAAGCACTTCTCCTGTAATCGGTTTAACATCGACAACCACATCTGTAATCCCGACCTCTTTGGATTTTTGAAGATAGTATGTAATCGAATCCTTATTACAAAAACGATCGAAATTAGCCGTTGCATCAAACCAAAGGATATTGCGCTCTACAAAATAATCGTTCCCACCCGCAGTATCTTTTGAAGATGTACAGGACAGAAAAACACTAATAAAACATAAAGAAAGTAAACGTACCATTTAAGTTTAGTTTTTAATACCAGCCTTAACCGCATCAAAAAGCGGTTGTTTCAATTGATTGTACTGCGGTGCATACATGTGAACCACATCGAATAGCATAATTCCCCCTGATGTTCGGGAAAGGATGTACTTGATCGCTTTTGTTATTTCACCCTTATTAGCATAGCTTACATTTCCAACATCAATACTACCATACACTGGAACTTTATTTTTTGTAATGTGAGAAATGCCATTTAGAGAACCTTCAATACTCCACCAATGATACTTCAATCCCGCGGTAACCGGATTATCAGCTAATTTGATTTGGGTAAAATAGTTACCTGTCATCAAGATATCTAACTCTTCTGCATAACCTGTCGCACCGTAACCTGGTGATGCCCAATCAAAACGAACCTCGAAATCCTGGAAAGGATCGTATTCTTTACTCGCCCAGTTTACCCCCACTTGATAATACGTCGTATACCACGCTCCCACATAAACGCCAAATTCTACATTTGGTTTAACACTCTTGGTTGCAGCTCGTGCTTTACCCATAAAATCCTTAATTACTTGTGCGCGATAAATTAGCCATTGCTTATAGTATTTACCTGTTGTGGCTGGTAGAATCTGCCCGGAACTCTCTCTCCATGTAGCAACGATATCCTCTGGAAAACGCATGTTCTTCGCTTGTGCATCGTTATACTTCGTCTCTAGAAAAGTAATAAACTGCTGTTTACTCAGGGGCGAAAAATCTGCCGATATATCTGTATATCTACCATAGTCAAGGATCATTCCATCCAGGTCAAATTTCCCAACAATCTCTTTAATAATATTCAGCGCCTTCTCTTGCACCTCGGCGGCTGCCGGGTTAACAAAAACATTTTTTCCTGTTTCTGAAATAGGACCCAATGTTCCTGTCGTATTTTTAACAACAATAGATTCGTATTTACTCCTGTACTCTGGATTATCGTATACATACCCAAACCCGCGACGATCACCATCCACAAAAGTAACCATAGAAAGATACACCTTTAACCCTCTTTTTTTCGCTTCGGAGATTACAAACGGCACATAATCTGATAACCTTGTTTTTCCGTCCCGCGTCGTCATCTCCCGCGTATAGTTACTCGGATACATGGTGTATCCTGAACTTCCTTTCACATCCACAACTAGCGCTGTTACGCCAGCGTCCTTCAAGGTATCTAAAACAGCCGATATTTCTTTTTTATCACTAAAACGGCCATATGTACCAAAGACATTGGAATTAGCATCCACCCAAACGAGGACCTCTCTTTTCTGTGTGCCAGGTTCCGGCGTTTCCGTTCCAGGATCAGTAGGTTCGGGAGCTTTACTATCTTTCTTACATGAAGAAAACAACACAAAGACCAACGCCCAAATAATCATTTTACAATTCATAATATCTTGATGTTAAAGGCAGCACGACATAGTCGTGCCACCTTGTTTTACCTTTTAATACACCTTTTATTTTATGTCCACACAGTCAAACTGGACACCAACGACATAACCATTGGTAAACATAAAATACAGGTACATATAATAACCGTTCTCTGATAGTGTCATCGCAACATCACCTGTTGCATTGCCATTGACATTACCGCCTGCACCGCTTGGACCGTACTTACCTTTTTCCGGCGCCCAAACTAAACCTGGTGTAGTGTTCGCTGAAGGATCACCGGAGAAACCTCCTTCTGTATCAATAAGGAAGACTTGATCTGCCGATCCCCATGAGAAGCTGTTCACATGGTTATATGCCACAAATTTTGCATTGTTGAATTCAATATAATCCACCGCATTCGCAATAAAGTTAGTCGGTAATTGTGCCAATGAACTCATAATTGCATTGGTGGATCCGCTAACCTTCACCAATCTGTTATTAGAGTAGCCAGCAGCAAAATAATCACTCGCAACATTTGTTGGCGACGTATGGATCATATCAATATTATTGTTACTCCATGAATAATCTGTCATCGTAACCATCTCCGGTGTTTGGGAGACCAAAGCGCCATTCACCACTCTCCAACGCGCAAAACTACTTGATAAAACACCCACCACTGGAGCCGTAATAATAGCATCTTTATTCACATCACCGATGACGGAGAACTTACGACCGAATCCTCTTCCTCCTGTATTCCATTGAATAAATGGTTGCGGCGTACCTGTAACTGAAGATAATTTCCAGATATTGAAAACAGCCCCATCATTTGGTGCGAGGTTACATACGAATATATTTCCACCATCATCCGCCGTCGTGTAGAAATTCTTCAGGTTTCCTTTAATGGCTCCTAAGTCGATTTCACCAACTTTCTCACCTGTCAACGCATTGATATAGACACTATTTTGGTTACGTGTATTCAACACCACATATTTACCTGTAGCGGCGATACCTCCCGTAACATCATCCACCATAATACCAAGATCACCTTTCAAGCGTTTTGCAAAAAGCACTTTGGCACTTCCCGGACGAATACCTTTAGCCAGCTTCACCGCTTGTACCAATTGAAGGGTATACTTACGTTGCGCATTGCCTACGGACGATACCACAAAAGGTTTTGGACTACTTAGGTCAACAGCCCCGCCATTCGCAATAGAACCACTGGAATGCTTGTTGATGGTATAAGACAATTTAGCATTGTTTAAGATCGTCCCCGGTACCACGGAGAAGTTAATGCGATCCCCAATGATGATCGCCTGAACCTCCTGCGCATTCCCCCCTTCGTCGGTATAATTCAAAACAGCATTTGAAACAACCGTGTTTCCAGCCTTATTAGCGACAACAACATAATTTTTTACTACACCTGACCCCGAAGTAACCGTTAGTGGTTTGGGCGTTCTCAAATCCCAAAAATCACTTAATGACGGTGACACCATCGCGTCCGATGGCACGGTTGCGCGAATCAACACTTTGGAAATATCCATCTCATTATCGCTATCAATCGGGTAATAGTAATCGATATCCAAATAAACAGTATCATTACTGATACGGCCTTCAAAAACCCGATCTCTACCTCTACCCTCATAGGTTGCATACACGTCACTAATTGTGTTTCCTTCATAACGTGCCCGGTATTCCACCTTTTGACAGGAGGCAATCAAAAGTACACCCAGGGCCATGAAACAGGCCACTGGATTTTTATATATATTTTTCATTTCTAGCCTTTTAAATTTATTTACCATCCCTTGATTTGTTCTAAAGCATTATTACGTTGTACCTCTGCTTCTGGAATCGGCAAATAGTATAATGCACCAGTAAAACTCCGATCGATATTATCGGCCGAAACTACCTGATAACTACTGCCTGTAAATTTATGTCCTGTAAAACGAACGCCGTTCAACACCAAGTGCGCTTTACGCCATCTTCTAAGGTCCCAAAACCGATGCCCTTCAAAAGCCAACTCCACTTTACGCTCATGTTCAACTAAAGCCATAACGCCTCCTTTAGTGTTCGAAAATACTTCCGGTAAGCCCCGTTTGCTTCGTAGTTTATTGATCGTTCCCACAGCTTCTGTAAGCTGATTGGTGCCCGCCTGTGCTTCTGCCAAGATCAACAACACTTCGGCATAGCGCAGTTCGATCCAACTTTGGGTGCTTTTGTTAACCACAAAATTCGTGTTTTTGGGATCCAACATCTTTTTAGCGTAATACCCCGTAACAGTCCTTTTCGGATCTCCCATAGAAGCATATTGCATAAAACCCTCCGAATTAGACTCGGCGAGATTTAACGTACGTCCTTTCCAGGTAGCACCATGATGCAATACGGTAGCATAAAAACGTGGTTCTCTATTTGCATATGGATTGGCACTATGTACTGGATTAGTCCACGAGAACTTTGTTCCATCGGCCATCTCAAACTCATTCACAAGCTCCGCAGTCGGCACTCCATAAACAAGAGTATTCCCTGGTGCATCAGCAGGAGGCGCAAACCCCAAATCATATTGGTGCGTCATCTGCGGTGCAACAAAATCGACGCGAAATATCGCCTCTTTGGTATTCTTGTTGGTAAAGATCGACGCAAAATCAGCATCCAAATCATACAAACCCTCATTGGCCAAAGAAACCACCTGATTTGCAGCATTCATCGCATTCGTATAGTAGGTAACGGCCTTTTCCTGTGAAATCCCCGTCAACGGATCTGAATTGAACTGTTTACGATCATTCTCCGCAATGGAAGCGGCATAAATCCAGGTACGTGCCAACATTCCATATGCAGCCCCTTTGGTGGCACGACCGGCCAGATTTGTTTTTCCTAAATTTTCGGCAGCAAAAGCAAAGTCCTTTGCTATAAAATTCCAACACTCGTCTTCGCTAGCACGTGCCTGATCCTTATTCGCATATTGCTCGAGATTCTCTCGTAGAATAACACTTCCATGGATACGCATTAACCAGAAATACGTGTACCCTCTTACAAAACGTGCCTCCGCTTCATATTTAATTTTTTGTTCATCGCTCAGTTTAGATTTTTTAACTAAACCATCCATAAACTCATTAATACGTCTAATACGCGCATAACCGGTGGTCCAGTAGTTTAAACCCACACTCCCTGCACTGAATTGGTTTGCGTTAGACACTAAAATATTTACCGTACCATTCCCTGCCGTAGTCGACGTATACTTCATAATGTCAGACATCGCATCTGTCGCATTATCATAGCCCAAACCCGGGAATAGTCCGAATTGAAAATTCTTAAACTCGGCATATAAGCCATTTACATAAAATTCTGCCGAAGTAGGATCATTCCATATATCCTCCTCCACATAGCGATCGACCATCGGAATGTCTATTTTACATGCCTGGAAAAAACCCACACTTGACAACAACATCGTCCCAGCAAGTAAAGCTCTTATTTGTTTTATATTTTTCATGTTTCAAACGTGTTAGAAGGTGACATTAAGACCAAATGAATAAATCCGTTGTTGCGGATAGAAACCATTGTTTACATTTGGCATTTCCGGATCCAAATACTTGAGATAATCAAACGTTAATGAGTTGGATCCTGTGGCATACAAACGCACCTGTTGCAACTTAGCCCCGCCGATCCAGTGCTTTGGTAAGGTATAACCAATCTGAACCGATTTTAATCTTAGATAGTCACCTTTACGAACCCATCCTGAATTTTTATGTGCATTATGCGGTGAAAGCTGTGCTTTATACGCGGTCATACGTGGAAATTCGGCGTCGGTATTTGTAGGGCTCCAAGAGTTTTCCATCAGGAAGTATGGCGAGTTCCCGTAGCCATAAAATGTACGCGTAAATGGCGAGTTATCATCTACACCAGATGTGCCTGAAGAACCCTCATAGGTACCCGCTAAATTCACACTTGCACGACCAGCCCCCTGCAATAGTGCAGAGAAATCAAACCCTTTGTAGGCCAGGTCAATATTTAAACCATACATCAGTTCCGGGAAGTTTGGACGTCCCATATAGGTCATATCATCGCTTCGCGTAATACGTCCATCTCCATTCAAATCACGGTATTTAAAGAAACCTGGTGCCACAATTCCTGCTGAAGGTGAAGGTGTGTTGCGTGCTTCCTCCCATGATTGAACCATCCCATCTACAATAAATCCAATTTTGGTTCCAATTGGTTTGCCAATCAGACTCTGCCATGATGGAATATTATCTCCTTCATTCAACTTCAAGTACTGATTTTTTGCCCAGTTCAGATTTCCGGTTAGGCGCATTTGGAATTCACCAAAGCTTTTATTAAAGCGTAGCTGTGCATCAAATCCTCTGTTATCCACTTCACCAATATTAGCCGTTTCAGGAAAATAACCGCCTATTGATGGAGGAAATAGCGATCCCACAGACCCAAGAATACCCTTGGTATGCTTATAATACCATTCAAAATCAAAACCAAACATCCCATTTAGGAAATTAGACTCGAAACCAATATTACGTGTAAAAGTCGTTTCCCACCTTAGCCCGCTATTAGGCGGAGCCCCTGTAAAGAGAGCCTTTGCTGGTTGCCCATTGATAACCGTCACAGGTGATGATGTCATTGAAAATGTAGATAAGTATAGAAAAGGTTGAACCCCTCTGTCATTACCCGTTTTTCCGTACGATGCTTTTACTTTAAAGAAGTCAATAAATGGAACATTTTCCTTGAAGAAAGACTCATCACTCGCAACCCAACCTAAACCAACAGCTGGAAACATCTGCCAACGGTTATTTTTTGGGAACCATACTGAAGCATCCCAACGATTGGCTACTTCTAGCAAGTAACGTGACTTGTAACCATACGTACCGCGGAAAATATAACCCGCTTTAGATTCAGGTGTATTGCTACTCCCTGTAGGTGCCACACGATCCTGCTCATCCGAACTTCCCAAATCAATTTCCTGAAGAATTGTTATGGGCAGATTACTAGCTCCTGCAGAGAAAATATTTCCTTGAGACCTGGAATAATCATATACCGCCAACAATCCCACCGTATGATCTTCATTAAATGTTCTATTATAAGAAATCGCTGGTTGGAATGTTTTACGTTGTGATGTGCTATAACTCTGACGTAAAGAGTTTTTCGAAATTCCGGGTACAGTAGTCATGTAAACGAAGTCGCCCGTTACTTGTTCCCGCGCACGTCCCATCGTCTCATAGGGAGTCAACCAGTTCTTTGTTTCTCTACCAGCCCAATCGAAGGAAGTGATTAAACGCATCTCCAGCCCCTCTACTCCCGGTACTTTAAAATTAATGTTTGCCGTACCTTCCAACACATTCCGAATGCCTTTCTGATAACCAGACTGCTGGACAGAAGCGATTGGATTTACATATCCTGCATTGGAGTTATAACTCACAGGCAATCCATTAGGGGCATACATAGGCATATTCGGCAGCATACGAACCGCTTGGTAAAAAGGGTTCATATAAGCCGTATTATCCGGCGATATACCTGGTGTATTCCCCAACTCTTGGCGTAAACCAATGTTGATGCCTGCCGTCAAATATTGATTGATTTTTGCCTCCACATTGGAGCGAACATTATACCGTTTGAAATTCGTATTCTCGACCACCCCATCTTGGAGCATATGCGATACCGAGGTAAAATAGTTTACATGTTCACCCCCGCCAGTCATCGTTAAGCTATGGTTTTGAGAAGTACTATTCTTACCCAACAACAATCCAATCCAGTCGGTATCCCCAAATAAAGGATTTGTATTCGTTCCATTACGTAAAGCATCAATCCATTCTTGTGCATATAATTGCGGAACAGGATCAAATCCGTTGTTAATCAAGTAATCGTTATCAACATCAGTCGCTTTATTATACCATTCCATATAATCCGGACCATTCATAAACTCTGGGAAGCGCGTATTTTGCCCAATGCTAAACGCCCCATTATAAGAAAATTTAGGCGCTCCACTTTTACCTTTCTTCGTGGTAATCATGATAATACCACTAGATCCACGCACCCCGTAAGGCGCTGTAGATATCGCATCTTTTAAGAAACTCATCGATGCAATCTCGGTAGGATCCAAATAACTGAAGGAAGAACGCTCAACTCCATCGATAATAATCAAGGGAGCACTGTTTCCATACGTTGACATACCACGAATCCGCAAAGTTGCATCATCAGCTCCGGGACGTCCTGACTGTTGCAAAGTTGTTAATCCCGGAACTCGCCCAGCCAAAGCATTGGTGATGTTCATTGCGGGCGCTTTACTCAACTCTTCCCCAGAGATCTGCGCTACCGACCCAATAACATTACGCTTTTTCTGCGTCCCGTAAGCAACTACAACGACCTCATCGATGTCTGAACCTTTCGTTTGCATACGCAGCACTATAGCCTGACTGCTGGACACACTCACATTAGCTGCCTCATAGCCTACATAGGTAAAATCCAAAACCGCTGGATATTTCTCTGATTGAAGTTGGAACGTTCCTTTTGCATCCGTCAATGCAGTTTGCGTCGCATTCCGAACCTTTACTGTAACGCCAGCCAACGGTCTATTCTGTTCGTCCAAAACGGTACCACTAACGGATACCTGCGCATGAACCATAAACCCTTGCACCAACAATACAAGTAAGAAACAGGCCCGTAAGCAACAGGAACCTATACTGTTTAAATACTTCATAAATGATTGTTTATAAAAAATTAGTAAATAATTGTTTCGATAATTTGGCTTTTTTACTACCCATTGGTTAGTCGGGTATCTTGTAGTTAAATATTCATCTGAATCTCCCTTTCTAGGAAAAAACAGATAATGTTCTCTTAATTTTTCTATTATTTATTACCGCTAAAACATCGGTGAACATGTTTTTCATGCCAAGAATATACACGACAACCGTGTAGACATGCATGCACATGGGGGACTTTTCTTATCATAATAAAAGGGTTATCAGGTGTTTATGAGGACTAAATAAGAAAAAAAATGTCAAACATCCAATTTAATTTTAATTTTTTTTCAAAATAGATGTGTTGATAGTTTTTTATTTCAAAATATTAATTCTCAATTAGAAATAATATTTTGAAATAAAAAAAGGCTATATCTAAATGAGATACAGCCTTTTTTTACACCGACTTACGTTAGTTACTCCGCAATTTCCTCTTCCCCCACAATCTCCTCGGGTTTCCGAAGCGGCACCAACCAGGTAACAACGAACGCTGGAATCGTAGCGATTAACACCCAAATAAAGAACTCCTTATACCCAAGCAAATCGCTCAACCAGCCACTGATCATAGATGGAATCATAAAGCCTAGATTCATCAATCCACTTCCGAAGGCATAATGCGCCATCTTATACTTCCCTGGCGCAATATTCTGCATCATAAATAAAATCAATCCAACAAAACCAAAACCATAGCCAAAATATTCCACCACAACAGCCGTTCCGATTACGTACAAATCAGTCGGCATGGTAATCGCCAAAAAGGCATAAGCAGCAAATGGGAGGTTAAAAAAGGCACATAAAACTAGAAGTGTCTTACGATCCAGCCCCCGCTTGGCAATAAAGTTTCCGGCAACAATAGACCCTAATACAAAAGCAATCGCACCGAACACACCGTACAATAAACCAATCTGTGATGTCGTCAGCTCCAAGCCGCCTTCTGCTCGTGTTGACTTAAAGAACAGGGGGATAATCTTAATTGCCTGCCCTTCCGCAAAACGATAAAAAACAATAAAACAGAGACTGTACCAAATGTTTTTCTTCTGAAAGAAGCTGATAATCACATCTTTTAACGTCGCAAACCCTTCCCGAACACTCCCGGCCTTAGCAACACCTTGGCTCGAAGGCAAAACACGCATATTATAAATGCCAAGTAGGAGCATAATAATTCCGTAGGCAAACATCACGACCATCCAGGCATTGGTTATGCCGATCTCTTGTTCCAATTGTCCTGCCAGATAAACCAATGCTCCACCAGAGAATACTTTAGCCACATTATAAAAGGCACCCTGCCAGCCGACATATTTAGCTTGTAGTTTGGGAGACAGCTCATTCAAATAAACGCCATCAGCAGCTGTATCATGTGTAGCTCCACTAATCGCAATAATCGTCAGAATCGCAATAGAAAAACTAAAGAAATGATCCAGTTGAAGGGTCAACCCAAGGAGACCAAAAAGAATGCCCGTAAAAATCTGCGTAATATATACGAAAAATTTCTTCGTTTTATAAAGCTCTAAAAAGGGTCCCCAAAGAGGCTTTAATGTCCACGGAAGCATAATTAAAGAGGTCCAAAATGCAATTTGGGTATCCGAAATCCCCATGTTCTTATACATGATGGAGCTTGCTCCCGAAAGGGCTACAAAGGGTAAACCCATCGCAAACCACGTAGTCGGAATCCAGTACATTGGATGTAGCGCTTTTGCTTTATTATCTGCCACTATATCTATTATTTATTAGGTTTGAAAAATTGTTAATTCGGACAACAAGTAGCCTAGATGTTGCCCGATTCCCCTTCTGTCTACTTTCTCATAGGTGAAACAGAATTAAAAGCCAATTTTATTAAAAATAAATGTAACAACCAATTTATTATTAAAATAATTTAATAATTAAGGTTGCAAAAACAATTTACTTGCACATTTGACCGCTTAAGTAACTTTTTTATTATATTTATTCCCAAACAAAGTTAAATTGAATTATTAAACAAAGATGAGTTCGAATTTTCTATCAGATTTACATAAAGCTTCTTTAGCTGGGGTAGCGTATAAAAATGTTATTCTCAAGAAAAAGATCCTTGCTCATTTTGCCCTTCATGAGCAAGCAACCATTGCTGAATTAAGCAAAGAATTTAACATAAGTATCCCAAAGATCAATGAATCTATTAATGAGCTTATTGCTGAAAAGCTCGTTAAAGATTATGGTAAATCGAGTTCCGGGATCGGTCGGAAAGCGAGTACCTATGGACTGGAAAGCAATGCCGCCTTTTTTATTGGCGTACAAGTTGGCTCTGACCAAATCAGTATCGCCATGATCAATATCAAAAAAGAGTTGATCGGTTATAAAGAAGAAATCCCGTTCCGCTTAGAGAATAATGAACAATCGCTTCAAAGTATTTGCAAAGAGATCAAAGAGTTTATAAATAAGTTAACGATAAAACCAGAGAAGATACTGGGTGTAGGCATCAACCTGTCCGGCCGTATTAACTATCGGACGGGTTATTCATACAGTTACTTTAACTTCTATGAAGATCCCTTATCGAATTACTTCGAGCAGGAGTTAGGAATTCCGACTTTCTTAGAAAACGACACGAAGGCATTGGCATATGCCGAATTTTCCAATGGTGTGGTTACCACGGAAAAGGACACTTTGTTTGTCAATGTAGATAACGGTATCGGACTCGGGATTATGATCAATGGACAGCTTTATTATGGAAAATCAGGATTCTCCGGTGAATTTGGCCATATTCCTATTTTTGATAACGAAAAAATATGTAAATGTGGTAAAAAAGGATGTCTGGAAACCGAGGCATCGGGTTATGCACTTCGCAACAAAGTTATTGAAGAGATAAACAATGGCGGAACCAGTATCTTAACCAAAAAATTCAAGAACATACAGGATATCCGACTTAATGATATTATCCAAGCAGCAAAAAAGGATGACAACCTGGCTATTGAAGCGATTAACGATATTGGTGAAAAACTAGGTCGCGGAATCGCCTCTCTAATCAACATCTTCAACCCAGAGCTTATTATTATAGGTGGCGTACTCGCTAATTCAGAAGAGTATTTATCACTGCCGCTTAAAAATGCTGTCAATAAGTATTCGTTATCTATTGTCAACAAGGACACCAAAATTATGATGGCGCCTTACAGCGAAAAAAATGCAGCGGTCGGAGCAAGTCTTATCCTACGAGATCGACTGTTATCGATTATCGAATAATAAACAAAAGCCAGCCTCTTTGTCAGAGAGCTGGCTTTTACGCACTAAATAGGATTAAAAATCTAGAAAATGTATTTAAGACCAAACTTCAAACCATTCTGGAAGCCAGAGTTGATTCCAATATTGAAGTCGTTTGAAGTTTCACCGTCTTTTGGTTTTACGGCTGTCCACCCTGCTAAACCAAAGGAAGCCTCAATAGAGAATTTACTGCTCAAGAAATAATCAATACCTGGAGACAATTGAATACCGTATCCCGTAAATTTCTGCTCTACTTTTGTTCCATTATCTTCCGTGGTACCCTTACCAAATGTAACCGGCACTGCAGCCTGACCAAAAATAAAGAAGTTGTCGGCAACACCCCAGTACTTACGCACCAATGGTTGCGCAATAAAAGCATTCGATTTTACCACATCTGCCAAAACTCCTGTTTTATCTTCTGACCCTAAGTATCCTACACCTAAACCCACAACCGTAGTCGGTGCGACAAACGTTCCCACTACAGGAAGCACACTGTAATTTTTTACATTTCCATCCGACTGCGTTCCGTAACCAGCCTCACCCATAATAAACCACTTGCCTTTAAATCCTTGCGCATGTACTGCCGTTCCCCCAATGAAAGCCAAAGCAATAATTGATAATAGTAATTTTTTCATAGTGTTTGATTTTTATTTACTACTCAAAAGTAACCGCAAACACCACGAAAAAATATGATTGTCATCAGTAATAAAAATAAGTCTAAAGACATTTTAAACCGTATAAAACAACCTTAAACTTTCCCCTAAACGGGATAAAAAACGTTAAATAATGTTAATCAACCTGTTGGGTTATTCTCTTTTAGTTAATTTAATATGATGGTTGTCACTATAGTCCAAAAACAAGAAATGGGCAATCCTATTAAGGCATAACGCAATTATTATTTTTAGTATGAATTACAATAAGATCAACAACATTACGGGGTGGCTATGTGCCATCTTAGCGACACTTACGTACATCCTTACCGCTGACCGTTATACCAGTTGGTGGGATACCGGTGAATTTATTGCGTCAGCCTACAGGCTACAAGTTGTTCATCAACCAGGTGCGCCGCTTTTTCTAATGATCCAAAATGTATTTTCAAACCTAGCACTTGGTGACCCGACTAAGATTGCTTATGCGATGAATATTGGTTCCGCGATCTGTAGTGGACTAACTATCCTCTTTCTATTTTGGACCATTACCGCACTAACCCGTAAAGTATACCTCAAAGAACAGACATCACTAACAAATGGACAAACGACATTGGTGATGCTAGCGGGCACAATTGGTGCTTTAGCGTATAGCTTTACCGATAGCTTCTGGTATTCCGCAGTCGAATCCGAAGTGTATGCTATGTCCTCCCTATGTACCGCTGCCGTATTTTGGTTAGCCTTAAAGTGGGAGCGGCGTGCGCATGAAAAGGACGCCAGCAAATGGTTGATCTTAATTGCCTACATCATGGGGCTATCTATTGGCGTCCACCTACTCAACCTGCTTACTATCCCTGCTATTGCGCTTATCGTTTACTTTAAACAAAAAGAGAGTATTACGGCAAAAGGAATCACTAAAGCGCTAGGAATAGGCGTCATAATTTTAGCGTTCATTCTTTGGGGAGTAATACAATACACCGTTCGAATAGCAGCAGGGTTTGATGTTTTCTTTGTAAACAAACTGGGCATGGGATTTGGTTCGGGTGTTTTATTTTTTGCGTTCTTACTTGTTGGATCAATTGTGTGGTCCCTGATTTATAGTGTTCGTAAACAAAAACAGATTCTAAATACGGCGCTCTTAGCATTCAGCTTTGTACTATTCGGATATACGTCCTACAGTATGCTGATCATACGTGCAGCAGCCGATCCGTCCCTAAATAATAATGCGCCGGATAATATCTTTTCTTTTTTAGGATATATCTCTCGTGAACAATACCAAACAGAACCCCTGTTTAAAGGGCAAACTTTTGATGCCCAAGTCGCTGATGCGACCTATTCAGAAACCTATAAGAAAGGAACGAACACATATGAAAAGAAGGAAGGAAGACCTACGTATCGCTATACCAAAGAAATGTTTTTCCCTCGGCTGTATAGTGATAAACACAGCGATTACTACCGCAGCTATTTAGGGATACCCGAAGGGCAGTCGCCCTCCTTTTCCGATAATGTAAAGTTCTTCTTGAACTATCAAGTAAATAATATGTATACGCGTTATTTCTTGTGGAATTTTGTTGGACGGCAGAACGATGAACAAAATTATGGAAACACAAAAGATGGAAATTGGATAAGCGGCATAAAACCGCTCGACAATGCGCTCGGTACACCTAGTGAATCTCCTTCGGAAACGATTACAGCAGACCCAAGCCGCAATGTATATTTCGCGCTCCCCCTATTCGTAGGTATTTTAGGTCTATTATGGCATATCCGCAAAGACCGTCGATTCGCAGGCATTGTTGCACTCCTCTTCTTTTTCACAGGTCTCGCTATCGTTATTTATCTCAATCAAACGCCGATGCAGCCTCGTGAACGCGATTACGCTTACGCCGGCTCCTTCTATGCCTTTTCCATTTGGATCGGACTTGGCGCGGTAGGTTTAACGGAATTTCTTCAACGAAAAATGTCTCTACGAACGGCGACGATATCTGCTGGAGTACTCTGTTTTCTGGCGGCTCCAGTATTGCTGATTAGTGAAAACTGGAAAGACCATGATAGAACGGGGCGTTCTTTAGCGCGTGATGTAGCATACAATTACCTGGTATCATGTGAACCAAACGCCATTTTGTTTACATACGCTGATAACGACACTTTCCCGTTGTGGTATATACAAGAGGTGGAAGGGGTACGAAAAGATGTACGCATTGTAAACCTCAGCTATCTGCAATCGCACTGGTATGTACGTCAACTTGATAATAAGGTAAACGATGCAGAACCTGTAAAACTGGGCTTCGAGACTAACAAATTAAGAGAAGGGGTACGTGATTATCTCCCTTATATTGACCAAGGGATCACTAACCATGTCGACTTAGACACCTTACTGGCATTCTTAACGTCCGATAACCCAAAGAATCAGGTGCAAACACAACAAGGAGCTCCATTAAACTATTTACCGGCGAAAAAGATTGAAATGCCGGTTGACAAAAAAGCTGTCCTTGCACATCATACAGTACCGACCGAATGGCAAAATCTTATTGTAGATAAAATGCAATGGGATTATCCACAGAATTACATCACGCGTTCGGAGCTAAGTTTAATGGCTATTATCCTGCAAAACAACTGGAAGCGGCCGATATATTTCACCAACTACCTGCCAACGGAAAATCTGGCAGGCCTAGAGAAGTACGTAGTCCAGGAAGGTTTAGTTAAGAAACTCTTGCCCATCGCCCGTCCCCAAGGAGAGTCGCAACAGATGTTAGTAAACACTCAGAAATTATACGAAAATGCCATACATAATTTCCGTTGGGGTAAGTTTAACACGCTGGATCATATCGACGTAGACGCACGCCGATTTATGGAAGGTTTTGTATATCCAGATGTCTATACACGAGCCTCCGCGTCCCTAAAACATGCCGGCCAGCTGGATAAGGCACGCGAAGTCGCCCTCAAATCGATGGAGGTTTTATCAAAAAAACCATATAGTATACGCGAAGCTTACTACTATAGTGATATCGTCGATACGTTATACAAAACAAAAGAAATAGCGCTGGCCAACAAATTGACAAAGCGTAATATTGAATTTATTCAGGAACAAGTTGAACATGTGGAAACATTGGCGCGAGATAAACCAGCAACACTGGATTATCGAACTATACAGATAGCATTAGCAACCTTGGAGGTTTATGACGCGATCCTGCAAGGGACAGATCAAAAGGAAATGTATGCTGCCGTTAACACGGTGTACAACAACTACAAACAACGATACCAAATAGCGGAATAAAAGTAAAGGGGAGCATGATTTATGCTCCCCTTTACTTTATTATAGTAATTGCTATAAATTAGCCTTTCTTAACTTCTTTAGCCCATGAGTCTTTCAAAGTCACTGTTCGGTTGAAAACAACATGTTCTGGCGTGGATTTCGTATCCAAGGTAAAATAGCCTAAGCGAATAAACTGATAACCTTTACCCGGTACGGCATGAATTAAATCAGGCTCCACATACGCTTTCTCAATGATTTGTAAGCTATCATTGTTGATTGACGCTTTAAAATCCTCGGCTGCCGCTGGATTTTCATCGTGGAACAAGCGATCGTATTGGCGCACTTCAGCTTCCTTCGCATGCGCGACCGAAACCCAGTGGATTGTTCCTTTAACTTTAAGTCCTGAAGTATCTTCACCCGACTTTGAATTTGGCACATATGTACAATGTACTTCTGTCACCTGACCATGCTCATCTTTCACGAAGTCATGACACGTCACGATATAGCCATGCTTTAATCGCACAGATAAGCCCGGACCTAAACGGAAAAATTTCTTCGGTGCATCTTCCATAAAGTCATCACGCTCAATCCACAGCTCCTTCGAGAATGGAATAACACGCGTTCCCTCACCCCCTTCAACTTCAGGATTATTTTCCCCGATCAGCTCCTCCACTTGTCCTTCAGGATAGTTCGTGATGACAAGTTTAATCGGATCCAAGACTGCCATTCTTCGCCAAGCTGTTTGGTTTAAATCCTCACGAATACAGAACTCCAACAAACTCATGTCAATCATGTTTTCGCGTTTCTGCACACCAATACGGTCACAGAAATTACGAATAGACGCCGGAGTATAACCACGACGACGTAAACCCGAAATAGTCGGCATCCGCGGATCATCCCAACTTTCAACAAAGCCTTCATTCACCAATTGCAGCAGCTTGCGTTTACTCATCACCGTATATGTCATGTTTAAACGCGCAAACTCATATTGCTTTGACGGGAATATTTCCAATTTATCAATACACCAATCGTATAATGGACGGTGGGGTATGAACTCCAAGGTACAGATAGAGTGCGTAATTTTCTCAATGGAATCCGATTGCCCATGTGCAAAATCATACATCGGATAGATGCACCACTTATCACCTGTGCGGTGGTGATGTGCATGTTTTATACGATACAATAATGGGTCGCGCAAGTGCATATTCGGGCTGGCCAAATCAATCTTTGCCCGTAAAACCTTTTCTCCATCGTTATACTTCCCGTTACGCATCTCTTCGAACAACGTTAAATTTTCTTCGATAGAGCGGCTCCGATAAGGGGTTGGTACCCCGGGTTCTGTTGGCGTGCCTTTTGCCGCAGCGATTTCCTCGGCCGTGCTATCGTCAACATAAGCAAGTCCCTTTTTGATCAGCTCCACAGCGTATCCATAAAGCGTCTCAAAGTAGTCCGAAGTATAAAGCTCCTCCGCCCATTGAAAACCTAACCACTGGATATCCTGTTTAATACTTTCTACATACTCGGTATCTTCCGTCACCGGGTTTGTGTCATCAAAACGCAGGTTGGTCTTGCCGTTATACTTTAAGCCTAGCCCGAAGTTCAAGCAAATAGACTTGGCATGACCAATGTGGAGATAACCATTTGGCTCTGGCGGAAAACGCGTTAAAACACGGCCGTCATGCTTCCCGGATTGAATATCGCTTTCGATAATCTCCTCAATAAAGTTCAGTGATTTTTCTTCATTTAACATCTTACAAAGTTAATTAATTAACGTGATATGTGTCACGCCCCCGTAGAAAATTAATCACGTGCTTCCGTTCGAGTGGAAATCATTAAATTTGTATTGTTTTTGCGCTAGAGCGGAAAGGCTGGAGTAAAAGCTTACCTCTAACAGCCCAGCAAATCGTCCGTCGCATTACAGGAAAGGAAACGACCTGAAGAATGGCGATCTGAACAGGCATAATAGCCCAAAAATAGAGACATAAGATATTGTGTCTTCAACAAAGAAGAAGAGATCATGCAAAATAAAAAGGTTCAATTTATAGACTGGGGATTGGTTGACTACCAAGACGCCTGGAATCGGCAAGAAGATATCTTTGCGAAAACCCTAGCGTTAAAGCAAGAAAACAGAACCCTCGATCAGCAAAACCCCACACCGAACTATCTTATCTTCACGGAACACCCACATGTGTACACATTGGGGAAAAGCGGTCATGAAGAATATTTATTATTAGATGAAGAGGGGCTCAAAGAAAAAGAAGCCACCTTCTATAAAATCAATCGCGGAGGCGACATCACCTACCACGGTCCTGGCCAGATTGTAGGTTATCCAATCTTAGATCTCGACAATTTTTTTACGGATATCCACCTCTACCTACGTACCTTGGAAGAAGCTATCATTCGGGTTTGTGCAGACTATGGCATTGCTGCGGGCCGTTACGATGGTTATACAGGTGTTTGGATTGACGCCGACAAAGAAAACGCACGTAAAATCTGCGCTATGGGTGTTCGCGCATCACGCTGGGTAACCATGCATGGATTCGCCTTTAATGTCAACGCCAACTTGGCGTATTTCGGCAATATTATCCCTTGTGGAATTGAAGATAAAGCGGTAACCTCGCTAGAAAAGGAGCTTGGTCAAAAGTTAGATCTGGACGAAGTGAAAGATAAAGTAAAACGACATATCGCCGACTTATTCGGCATGGAGATATAGTAAAAAAAGGTCCTGCAATTAATACTGCAGGACCTTTTTTTATGCGCGAGAAACTTTTCCTCTTTTCGGCTTCTTTTTCATTTTATTGACCCAAATCAAAACGCCTGTTACAGGCAGTGAAGTGGCAACAAGACAACTGATAAAATAAAGAAGTTTAGTAAAAGGTCCATAGACATCCCCAATATGTAATGCTTTGACCGAAGCCCCAATGCGATTACGTAAGCTTTTCTCTGTAAAAATATCTTTCTCGAGAATGGCACCCGAATACTGATCCAAGACCAGCTTATCTCCAGCCGATGGCGCAAAGAAGCCCACCTTATTTTTTGTTACCGTCAATGTTCCGGTGCTATCTTTCGCAAAGTTGATCGTCACATCGCCTTTATATGGCAGAATTTTATTCACCACAGCGAGGGTCTCTTCCACATTCATTGCCGTTTTACCAAGAATGACCTGTGATTCCGGCTTTGCTTTTTCTTCTTTTCCTTCACTTGGTTTTTGATATGTTCCCCATGTTTTCTGCCAGCCCTCACGATACCAGTCAAACGACCAGAAAGGCCCCGTAACAGACATCAAAAACAAAAAAATCCAGGTATACAGACCCAATGTATTATGGAGATCATGATTGATGCGCTTCCAATTTGCAGACCACTTTACAGTTAAGCCGTTTTTCCAAGCACGCATTTTCTGTGGAAACCAAATAACCAAACCACTTAACACACCCACCAGAAACAGTAACGTCGCGGAGCCAGTGATCCAGGAGCCTAGTTTACGATTTTCTACGCCTTCAAAAATTGGCTCTTCAATTTCATTTAACAACAACCAGCGATGCAAACCAAACATTACTTGCATAAAAGACGCCGTTTTGTTCTTCTCCTCGGAAGCATCACCGATGGCGACACCTGTATATGGATTAACCATCATTTGATTTGAACGACGACGCCCGCCGCCGCCTTGTGGACCTCCACCCTGCGCTTTCCCTACAGATTCCCCTTTCTTACCGGCTCCTTTTGTCGCACCATCTTGCTCGTTAGCTGGCTTCGTAGCACCTTCCTCCGGACCACGCTTTTCTTTTTCAACGGGAACCACATCGCGTTTCATCAATGTATTTCCTTCTTTCACCCCTTCTCCCTTATCTTTCGCTCCATCAGGTTTCCCTCCTTTATCTTTCTCCGGCTTATTGAAAAGAACCGCAACCGTAGCATCTGCAGCAGCGGGAATCTTTATTCCTACAACTTTACCTTTTATATGGGGTTCTGTTTTTTCAAGCAGCACGTCTGCCGGTAAGCGGTCGCCTTTATCTGCTACTTTATAATAAGAAGACAATGACGCTTCTCGAATTTCAGTATTGTACACATAAATGGTACCGGTTAAACAGACTACAAAAACAACAAGGCCTGATATAAGGCCGCCCCATAAATGGATATCGTTAAAAAATTTCCGAACCTTCGGCCACGTTCCGCTTTGTGCCATGCAATTGTTATTTAGTTTAAATCAAAGATAGTTAATTCGTTTTATACCATAAATGAGCTGTAAAGCTTAACACCCTACAGCTCATTTTTTATTCTCTTTTTCTACTTCACATCCCACCAAACACGAGCCGTCAACACGCCGTTATCCCCTTCCTTCTGCACATTCGCACTGTTGGTATTCATTTCTGTTTCCGGATACATAAAGCGCAGTGGATAAATATCCGGGCTCGTTGCTGTTGCCGAATTTGGGAAATACGGATATCCCAATCGTCTGAAGTCATGCCAAGCACGGATATTATTAATACCTGTTAATGCCAACCACTTTTGCGTAACAATACGTTCAATCTTATTCGGTGCTACCTCAAGCTTCACTTTGTCCTGCCCGATATAAGCAGAGATATCATAATTAGTGACATTGAACAAATAGTTAAATGAGGCCTGGATTGCATTTTTATAATGCGTTTCTGCGGTTCCATCCACCCAACCACGGGCAGCAGCCTCCGCAAGCATAAAATGCGCTTCCGCTAAGGAAATAATAACTGTTGCCTGATTAAATGCTTTCACAAACCCAGCAGGTTTATTTCCGTTTTCTGTCGGGCCTTTAAAAGCAGAGGTATTGACAGCTGCATACGCATCGCTAATCGTATTTTCTCCGAATAACACTCCTTTGAAATCACCCTTTACTTCCACAAAATTTTGCGCCAAACGCGGGTCATTGTACTCTTTATATTTTGCAATTAAATGCTGTGTAGGACGAATATTCGTATGATTTGCCACCGCAACACCCGCATTATTTCTATAATATGTTTCATAAAACGGATTCATCTTCGCCGCGGTGTTTAAGTAACCCGGATTCACTACCGCATCCTCTGTAATAAAACCAGAACCCTCCGCTTTTATTTTACTGATTTCCTGCGCGATATACGCTGCTTGACCGGGCACCTCAGATTGAGCGAGCAAAGCCCGAAGTTTCAATGTGTTGGCAAAGCGTGTCCACTTCACCTTATCCCCTTTAAATAGCACATCATCATTGGTTGGCAACAATGAAGCAACTTTAATCGCCTCAATTCCTTCATTGATTAGGTTAATCGATTTCTCATAAACGACCTTACCAGGCTCATATTTGGGGTGCAGAACCACAGAACCATGCAACGCATCATCAAAAGGAACATTATTATAAAAGTCAACCAATGTAAAATAATGGTACGCCATCATAATCTTGGCAATACCGATATAGAAGCGTGCATCTTCAGCAACCGCTTGATCTAAAATCTTATTGTAGTAAAGCAGATTGTTGTAGTTGGACTCCCATAATTGGATACCATCCCGCGTATCCCGGATACCTGGACCATTGTACATCTTCAGTATAGAAAAAGCATTAATCCCTTCGTTTGATGTCCCCCAATAACCTCCCCACAGACCACCAATCTGATTCAACATAGTCGCCTCATAATTGGCCGAAACAACCAACGCTGCAGGCAATTTCGCATTTAATTCTAACGTTTCTTCAACCGGTGAGTTCGGGTCAACGTTAACATCAAAGAAATCATCACACGACACGGTAGTGCACGCTAACAAGGCCAATAAACTTATCTTATATAGTGTTTTTATCATTTCCGTAATCTTTAAAAAGTCATGTTAATATTAAAACCGATAGATCGTGACGTTGGAATCTGTCTAAAGCTGGCATAGCCATCCGTTTGGTTATAAAGTGCTTCCGGATCCCCAATCTCGTTCGACGAATGTCGAATGATAAATAGGTTATTCGCCACCACCCCAACACTTGCTTTCTTTAGGAAATTTTGCTTCGCTAAGAATTTTGCGGGTAATGTATATCCAACGTAAAGCTCACGTAATTTCAAAAAGTCAGCTTTCGCCGCTGTAATTGTCTGAACATTACTATATTTTGTCCACCAGTCTTTATCGCCCTTCGAGTAGACACTTGTATTTTCAACGATAGAACCATCGTCTAACTTCACCATGGAGTTCGGCAGAATAAATGGTTCACGGCCATATTTCACCGTCTCCGGATGCGTTCCAGCCGCATACATCCGTGGTACCACCTCAGAGTACATCCAGCTTCCCAGACGCGAGTCTATTTGTAGTCCAATGCTAAAAGCTTTATATCGGAAATTGGTGTTAAAACCAAACATATAAGGAGGCACCATAGTACCCAGTAATTGTTCTTTCTCATCCAACAGGACATTACCATTTTTGTCCAGCACAATTTGTCCATTGTGACGCAAAAAGTCGCTCATCTGCAACGTTGGGTAAGGCTCTCCTTTAATCGCATATGCCTGGCGGAAAATCTGGAAACTATCACCCGCGTAAAGGTCTTTCGCCTGTGTATGGGTATAGGTAAAATTCACCCCAAAACTCAACTCCACGTCCGGTTTACGAATAGCCGTACCGTTCAGCATCACTTCTAATGTTTGATTTACCAGACGACCGGCATTAACAAGCGTCGCATTGTATCCCGTAGCGCGCGACATACCAGCCGTAAAAATCTGTCCATCAGAATCAGAATAAGCATAAGCAATGTCAGCATTTAAGCGACTATTTAAGAAGCTTAATTGTGTCCCAACTTCATAAGAAGTGACAAATTCAGGTTTCAACAGTCGATTGGCTTCCGTTAGGTTTGGTAGAAATCCAAATAATCCACCATACGGAAAGCCATTCGTCTGGCTATACGTCAAGTTTAGACTATATGGATCTAGCGTCACATTCCCGGTGCGGTTATAGGATGCATAAATACGCCCATAGTTAAGAATATTTGAGTCTTTCAAGGATGCAATCGCGTCGGTAAATACGAAAGACGTGCTTACGCCGGGTGTAAAATAGGTGTTGTTCTGTGGATCTAGTGTGGAAACCTTATCGCTACGTCCTACCAAAGTCAAAAACAAATAATTGCGATATCCCACTGTAAATTCACCATAGCCCGACATAGAACGATATTTTGTAATTTTAGCAGTACCGCTTAATTCACCCGTCCGGGACCCGGGATTAAAGATATCCTCTAGCAGGAGGTTATTTGCGCCGATACCAATGTCTTTGCGGTTATCCATGCGGATATTATACCCCAATAATAGTTTGGTCGAGAAATCTCCGAACTCCTTACGAAAGTTCAAAATTAAGTCATTGTTCAATCGATTAAATGTCCCGCCCGTATCATTGACAGTTCCATTGATATTTCGTGTAGAAATATTGGAAACAAGCTTCTTGTTGGTAACACGGCCATCCTGTGTTTGCAGGTAATAACCCGTTCTATTTGTCGCCGAAAACCAATCGGCGAAATCATACGTAAACTCTACCTTCGAATTTAACGTATGCTGATCGTATGTATTTCTATTATTATCCGCCATAAAGATCGGATTCCGTGTCTGTGCCGTTGGTGTATACCAGTTCAACGGGTGGTTTGGTGAAGTCGGGTCTTCCCAATTACGGGCTTCTTTATAATCGATGTTAGCAGGTTGTGTATATACAGACAACCAAGGGCCATCACTTGTGGTGTTATTCTTAAAGAATACATAGTTTACATTGTACGATGTGGTTAACTTATTAAAGCTACGTGAACCATTGAAACGAGCTCCCGTGCGGCTCGATTTATCCCCTGGAATAACGCCTTTAATGCGCACATCCTGTAGCGACATAAAATAAGTACTCTTCGCATCGCCGCCCGAGAATGACAAGTCATTTTGCATCGTAATTCCGGTATCGAAAAAACCTAACCGATTGTCTTTACTCGGCGCAGCATATACCTTTCTCGGCTGTACACCATTGATCGGCAATCCAAAGTCGCGTTCCGAACCATCAAATAGATCTCCCCAAGATTCATTGGCCACGGGGCTATACTTTCCGTTTTGTCCTTGACCATACAGCGTTTGAGCAGGTGGCAACAAATAGACATTCGCAAAAGTGGTACTATTCGAGAAATTAACTTCTCCCGCGTCAGAACGACCTCCTTTAGTGGTCACCATAATTGCGCCATTCACCCCCTCCGAGCCATATAGAGCTGCTGCGTTCGCACCTTTTAAGACCGTAATCTCCGCAATATCATTCGGATTAATGCGGGTAATATCAGGCAATGGAACCCCATCAACTACATAAATTGGATCGTTCTTACCTCTATTTAAAGAACGCGTGCCGCGCATCCTGATTTGTATTCCGGGATCTGTCTTACCTGTCGTCAAATCTGTCGCGTTGATCCGTAATCCTGCCACTTTACTTGACAGCGCCAATAATGGATTTACAACCTTTCCCAGATTTAACGCCTCGTTGTCAACCGCCTGAGCTGAGGTACCCATCTCACGTGATGAACGACGAATTCCCAAGGCTCCCGTAACAACAATCTCTGAAAGCGCATTAATATTGCGTTCCAATTTAATAAGTAGATCCTTATTATCGAGACTTAAAGCAAGGCTACTCGCATGGTACCCGACCATACTCACACGCATGGTTTGACCCACATGGCCTTTCATCAAAAATCCACCTTGACTTCCAGTAACAGCGGAGCCTGAGCGTGGGTTTTCAACGATCGTAATAGACGCCCCTTCCAATGGAACGCCCGTTTCTTGATCTATCACTTTTCCTTTAACAACGATATGCTGTTGTCCAAAAGAAAGCCCTATTATACATATAAAACTAATGGAGAGAAAAATACGGTACAGTACAAACTTCATATATATTTAAGTGTTTTGAGATTAATAAATATTTAGAAATAGTCTAAATAACTATTGTTGGCAAAATTAGAATTAATCTAAACAAGAAGATGACGTGACGAGAAAAATATACTTAAGATTCGGAAATAATCCCTCTGGGAATATAATAATTGGCCAAGCATTTCATTCTAACCTCGCGCTATCTCCTGGCATTTGATGGAAATATCTAGAAAAATACCTAAGTTTGTAAAATTAGAATAAGTCTAAATAAAAATGCTTTTAGATACCCGTTTTACTTCTGCTAATTACAGTTTTCAACACCGTATTGTTCGTGGCGTGAATAATATGAGTTATTTAGCGGAGGAAGCACATTATCTGAACATCATTTTAGGAGAAGAGTCCAATGAGGTCACCTATTCAATAGATCAGCAAGATCACCTTCTAGAAAGAGGCTGTAATACCATTCATTATATAAATGCCGGAGAATCCATCGATCTCAACAGTGTAGATGAAGGGAACAGTTATATTATCATTCGCTTCTCACCGGATAATCTCCCGATCTTTCACGAAAAATATCAACAAGAAAAAACCAGGTTTATAGATGGATATATCACCAAAAGTGATCATCGTTTACGTCTTTTGTTTGACCAACTTTGCCTCCCTTTAGAACAAGATCATCTATATCAGTTACGACAGGAAGTCGTCTTGTTAGAAATTATATTGCGCCAAGCAGAGGCTTTGGCCGTCGAAAACGAAAATCATCAGATCATTGCTTTAAAAAGCCATTATGACAAAATCATGTTGGCAAAACAAATCATCGAAGAGGATCTCTCCCAGAGTTATAGCATACCCGAACTGGCAAAGCTTGTGGGCACGAATGTGCAATATCTAAAGAAATACTTTAAAGAATATCTAGGAAAGACTGTAATGACCTACATTACGGAAAAGAAGATGGAATATGCCAAAGAGTTAATCCTGACAGGACAGTATCGTGTTTCCGATGTCGCGCGTATGACGGGTTACAAACATTCTACACATTTTACCACGGCATTTAAAAAGCATTTTGGTTTTATCCCAAATTCGTTGAAATATACATTTCTTCTCCACCAGGGCATCAATGTGTTGGCAGAGTTTGAGACTATTATTCAACAAATACAGATTTTATAATAAAAAAGAAGGGTACCAATTGGCACCCTTCTTTTTTATCATAAGCGAACTTATTACGCATCAAATTTCCAACGTACAAAAGCTTCGATTGCTTCGTAGTCTGCAAGGCCTAATCTGTGGTACAGGTCAGCCGTTTCACTTGTACGATCTTCAGCACGCACCCAGAATTCACGTGGATCATCTCCAGGGAAAACAGGAACATCTTTTTGCGACTGGTGTTTGAAAATCGCTAAACGCTTGCGCTTAACCTCTTGTGGCGAAAGTGGGATAGCCATCTCAATCTCGTGGATTGGATATTCATGCCATGCACCGCGGTATAACCATAACCAACAGTCTTTCGTCCATTCATCTGTTTTTGACAAACGCTTTAGTGCTTCAAAAAGAATATCGAAACATACTTTGTGCGTTCCATGTGGATCAGCGAAATCTCCGGCAGCAAATACTTGATGTGGTTTTACTTTACGTAAAAGTTCGATCGTTTGCTGGATATCATCTTCGTAGGAAACTTCTTTAGAAAATTTACCTCGGTCGTAAAAAGGAAGATCTTGGAAGTGGATATTTTCATCTGGCAAACCTGTGAAACGTGCCCCGGCAATAGCCTCTCCTTTACGAATCAAAGCCTTGATCGTACGGATAATTTCAGGATCTACTTGGTTTGGTTGTTTCGTCTCAAAGAAAGCACGTGCATCATCATAGATTTTCTTGGTTACCCCTTGATCATCATCAATAGCTACAGCGAAATCTTGCACAAATTCTAAGTAACGTAATACATCATCATCCCATACTGCCGTATTTCCTGATGTTTGATACGCCACATGAACATTATGCCCTTGATCAGCTAAACGAATGAACGTACCTCCCATAGAGATAACATCGTCATCCGGATGCGGCGAGAACAACAATACATTTTTCTTCGCAGGTTCCGCTCTTTCTGGGCGGTTGGTATCATCTACCCCAGGCTTACCACCTGGCCATCCTGTGATCGTACGTTGCAGCTCATTAAAGATTTTAATATTGATATTATACGCAGGTCCTTTTTCAGTAACCAATTGCGCCATGCCGTTGTTATTGTAATCGTCATCTGTCAATTTCAAAATCGCTTTATTCAATTTCAAAGACAACCAAACAACAGCTTTCTTAATCAACGTATCGGTCCATGTCACCTCATGGGCTAACCATGGTAAATAAAAACGTGTCAATTGTGAAGCAGCATCCTCATCTAAAATAAATTCGACATGATCAGACAGCTGCAAGAAAGTTGCAGGAATCTCCGAAGAAATTTCGCCTTCAACCGCTTTTTTAACGATATCAGCCTTCTTCTCATTCCATGCCATTAGGATAATCTCTTTCGCTTTGAAGATTGTACCTACCCCCATCGTAATCGCTTTTGTCGGTACATTTTCTTTCCCTCCAAAATCACGAGAAGCATCGCGACGAGTCAAGTCATCTAAGATAACCAAACGCGTTCCCGAATTTGGCGCTGAACCTGGCTCGTTAAAACCGATGTGCCCGGTACGACCAATACCTAAAAGCTGAATATCCAATCCACCAAGACTAGAAATTTTCTGTTCGTACGCTTCACAGAAAGCAGCAATTTCGCTCTCCGCCAAAGTACCATCAGGGATATTAATGTTCTCTTTCGGAATATCGATATGGTCGAACAAATTTTTCTTCATGAAAGTCACGTAGCTCTGATCAGCATCCGGCTTCATTGGAAAATATTCATCCAAGTTGAACGTTACAACATTTTTAAAGCTTAGTCCCTCTTCTTTGTGCTGGCGCACGAGTTCCTTGTAGACTTTAACCGGGGTAGCTCCTGTCGCCAATCCCAATACTGCAGTCTCACCCTTTGCCTGTTTTTCTTTAATGATGGTAGCTATGCGATTAGCAACATCAACCGAGGCAACGTTTTGATTTGGATATACCTTAACCGGTACGCGCTCAAAACGTGTCTCCTCTAGTAAATTTAATCTTGCCATTTAGTAAGAAATATTAATAATGTTTACAACGTGAGTAACAAATTTAAAAATAAAACTAGTGTAAACCGAAAAAATCATGCGAAATCATGCAAAAAAATGCATATTTAACATTGCAATCGGTTGTGAACGTCTATTACACAGAGGATCAAAGCCTTTATTGAGTATATAACGACGTGGAATATTGAAATGTTTTTGTCATAATTCAAAAAAAATAATCTACCAAAACAATAGACTACACAACTTTCCTTTCTAATCTTTATATTTGATTATCCGCCGATGGTCATTCGAAAGGCGCAACACATACAAAAGGAATGAGCTGCGTTCAACGATCAAAATGTATAAAGAGAACCTCCATATAGCGTATCTTTTAAACAGGCATTAAATTTTTAAAACATTACAAATACCCACGAAGAAAACATCATGAAAAAAATAATACTAACGGCCCTTTTAGCGCTTCCATTTTTCCTCTTTGCTCAAACCATTAGTAAGGAAGAACTAATAGCACAGGTAAAAGCAAATCCAAAGGATGCCGAAACCTTAAAAATCATCCAAAAGGTAGGTGGTTACTATCCGGATTATAAAGAAATGAGAGACTTGTTCAATACGCTCGACAAGTCGGTTCGCAAATCTAAAGATGGGCAGTTATTCGACTACTACCTGAAACGCTTAGAAGGCGCTTCGGTTGGAAAGAAAGCGCCTGCCATTACACAACTTACCCCGGAGGGTGAACCTTTTTCATTAACGGACCTAAAAGGGAAATATGTCTTGGTTGATTTTTGGGCTTCTTGGTGCCCGCCATGTCGTGCAGAGAACCCAAACCTCGTAGCCACATACGCGGAATTTAAAGATAAAGGCTTTGAGATTTTAGGCGTTTCTTTTGACCGTAAATTAGAAGACTGGATCAAAGGGATTCAAGATGATAAGCTGACCTGGAAGCATGTATCTGACCTACAGGGTTGGGGGAATGCGGCAGGAACCTTGTACGGCGTTCGCGCTATTCCACAGAATATATTGGTCGACCGTCAAGGCGTTATTATTGCCCGCAATTTACACGGTGAAGATCTCAAGAAAAAATTACGCGAGCTGTTGCCGTAAATAAGGGGAGACACAAAACTTAGCTACGCTGAGCCCTTCGGGGTTTGTGTCTCTACTTTTGTTTTTCACGAAGATTTTCGTCCGCTAACTTCTTCAAAACTTTACTCTCCCTACCTCTCTAACTCTCATCACCCAAACAAGGCGCTAAACAGATCTTCTAACTTTGCCATCGGACGGATAGCAATATTAAACTTTTTCGCGTCGAGCCCTTTGGTGTTATATTTGGAAATAAAGATTCCATCGAACCCAAGCTTCTCCGCCTCCGCAATTCGCTGTTCGATACGATTCACAGCACGAATTTCACCGGAAAGGCCCACCTCTCCCGCAAAGGTAACTTGTGGCGGCAATGGAATATCTTGTTGAGAGGAAATGATCGCCGCAACAACCGCCAAGTCAATCGCCGGATCTTCGACTCGAAGTCCGCCTGCGATATTCAAAAACACATCCTGTGCACTCAAACGAAAACCAAATCGTTTTTCCAACACCGCCAGCAACATGCTCAGCCGTTTGGTATCAAAACCGGTCGATGTACGTTGTGCATTTCCAAAAGCGGAAGTACTAACCAATGCCTGCACCTCAATCAGGAGAGGGCGTGCCCCTTCCAGCATCGCTGCAATAGCAACCCCACTAACGGGTTCTTCGCGCTGCGACAGCATAATTTCCGATGGATTGGATACCTCACGCAAACCGGCTCCCTGCATCTCATAAATACCCAACTCCGAAGAGGAACCAAATCTGTTTTTAACCGCCCTTAAAATCCGATATACATGATGACGGTCGCCTTCAAATTGTAAAACCGTATCGACCATATGCTCCAAAACTTTCGGTCCGGCAATCGAACCATCCTTCGTGATATGTCCCACAATAAAGACAGGTGTACTCGTTTCTTTCGCAAAGCGTAATAGCTCGGCAGTACACTCTCGCACCTGAGAAACAGACCCTGGCGCAGACTCTATCTGCGAGGAATGTAAGGTCTGAATGGAATCAATGACAACAATATCAGGCTGAACAACCTCTATCTGCTTAAAAATATTTTGTGTAGACGTCTCCGTCAGAATATAACAATTGGCTGTTGACTGTTGTGATAACCGTTCGGCACGCATCTTAATCTGCTGCTCACTTTCCTCTCCGGAAATATATAAGGTTTTTACTTTAGGGATACCAAGTGCCAATTGCAACATCAGGGTCGACTTTCCAATACCAGGCTCACCACCGATCAGCACCAATGACCCCGGAACGATTCCTCCGCCTAACACACGATTAAACTCGCGATCTGGCGTCGCTAACCTTTGCTCATCCTGATAAACAATCTCATTGATGATAGCTGCCCTATTCGCCTTCTTCCCGGCAACCTGCGTCGTGCTACTTCGCCATTCGGGAACCTTAGAGCTCCCTTTCTCCACCACTTCCTCCACGAAAGCGTTCCATTGTTTACAAGAAGGGCATTGCCCCAACCATTTCGGTGATTCGTATCCGCAATGTTGACAAAAAAAAGAAGATTTAGACTTAGCCATCGAACGAAGTTAGTAAAAACATGCACAAAAAGTGTAACATCTTATGCCTATCTTCGACTTATAACCTATATGAACAAAGAACTAGAAATAGAATTTGTAACACTCCTCGAGCAGCATCAAAATATCCTACATAAGATATGTAAGCTATACACCGCGGATATGGATTCTCACAACGATCTATTTCAGGAGATGGTGATTCAATTATGGCGTGCCTATCCGAGCTTCAAGGGAGATGCGAAATTCTCCACTTGGGCTTACCGTGTTGCATTAAACACGGCAATCTCTTTATTTCGCACCAAAAAACGAAAGATTGAAATGGTTCCATGGGACAACCATATCTTAAATATCCGATGCGAAGATTATGACACACAGCAAGAAGAACAACTCCGTTTTCTCTATACTGCGGTGCGGCAACTCACCGATATCGAAAAAGCGTTGGTATATATGTATCTAGAGGACAAAGATTACGTGGAAATTGCCGAAACATTAGGAATTTCGGAAGTCAACGCCCGGGTTAAGATGAACCGTATCAAAACAAAACTGAAAAACATACTAAATAAGAAAGGAACAGCAGAATGGATGGGTTAGATTTATTAAAACAACACTGGAATACGGATGAGAATTTTCCAAAAGTCGATAAAGAATCATTACGTACTATGCTTCATAAGAGCTCCTCATCGTTGGTGAAATGGATCTTCATTATCAGTGTCATTGAGCTCTTTGTTGGAATCGCATTGGGTTTCTTAATCAATATAGAAGAAATAAACGAAAAGCCTCTTTTACACCTCATAAATAACATCTATACCGTAGTGTTCTACGTTATTGTAGGTTATTTTATCTTCCTCTTTTTCAGAAATTATAAGACAATCAAAAACACAAAGAATACAAAAAGTCTACTCCAGACCATTCTTAACACGAGGGAACAAGTAAACAAGTATATCAAATTTAATATATACTGTATTCTTTTTTCGATGTTTATTGTCTGCGTAGAGAAGATTTACAGTTATATCGAAGAACGGCACGGTTGGGGAGAAATTCTATTCTATAGTGTGACTTTCACCATTGCAAGTACATTGGTTTACCTACTCATGGTACGTATCGTAAAATATTATTACAAGATTCTGTATCGTCGTTTAATCAAAAAGCTGGATGTAAATTATGAGGAGTTGACGCGCTTAGAAATCGAAGCCTGATTAGATAGTAAGTATTGATAATACGGATTAAGCATCGTACATTAGCTTTATGAAGCCACAGGAAGAGAAACCGGAACTTTCTAAATCATCACAGTTCAACCGAAAAGCCATGCGCATCATGAATATCATGGCGATTACCATCTTTTTGTTGGCTATTATTTACAAAGTATTCTTTTCGAAATAAAACATATGTCACAGAAGCAAATATTAAATACGGACAAAGCTCCTGCAGCGATCGGTCCTTACAACCAATCTATTAAAGCAGGAAATACACTATATGTATCGGGGCAAATACCTTTGATCCCAGAAACCATGGAGTTAATTACAACTGGTGTTGTCGATGAGACGCATCAAGTCCTAAAAAATGTACAGGCCATTCTTGACAATGCCGGTTATAGCTTTAATGATGTGGTAAAAGCAACCATCTTTATTAGCGATATGGGTGACTTTGCCGCTATAAACGAAGTATATGCACAGTATTTCACGGCAAACCAACCCGCACGCGAGTGCGTCGCAGTCAAGACTTTACCGAAGAATGTAAATGTAGAAATTTCAGTAATTGCTTGGAAAGACTAAGCTGTGGATAATAAAAAAGAGATAACCGAAAGCCGCAGAAGTTATTTTCTAGCGGCTTTTTTAGCGCCTTTGATCTGGGGCTTCATGTCTATTCCTGTTCGCCTCATCAAAGGTTGGCCGGCTGATGACATTCTGAACTACCGAATTTTATCGGCATTGGTGATTCTATGGGCATTTATCTTCTTATTCCGAAGACCCGTGTTACGTCAAGATATCGCACGCCTGCGGAGTATGCCTCCCAAGGAGCGCAAGAAGATTATGGTACTGACCTTTATGGCGGCGATCTTTATTTTTGGAAACTGGTTTACCTATATCTATGCAATCAATAATATCAGTATCCAATCGGCAGCTTTTGCTTATATGCTCTGCCCTTTGATTACTACGTTTGCGGCCTACTTTATCTTAAAAGAAGAGCTTACCAAGCAAAAATGGGTCGCTTTAACAATCGCATTTATCAGTGTATGCCTGTTGGCAACAGGGTCAGTGACCCAGGTCCTCTGGTCCGTCGCAATTGCCGCACTTTACACATTTTATTTAATTATCCAGCGTGTAATCCAAGGATTTGACAAACTGAACCTCCTAGCAGTACAGCTGCTGCTTTGTAGTTTGTTTATTATACCCATATTACTGTTTCAGGGACATGAAATCCCGCAGAGCGTACTTTTCTGGGTTGTAATCGTTATTATAGCGGTGGTTTTTACCATTATCCCCCTCTTCCTAAGTATGTACGCGCTCATCAAGATATCCTCTAGTACGACTGGGATTCTATTGTATATCAACCCTATAATCGCATTTCTCATCGCCATTTTTTACTTTAAAGAGGAGATCGACCCGCGAAAATATATAGCCTATGCGCTTTTGCTAATTGCGATTATGCTCTTTAATGGAAACGTACTACAGAGACTCTTCTCCAAAAAGGAACAATAAATTTCCTGCTGTAGCGAAAAAGAAATCTCTTTCGTTTAGGGATAGGTAACTAAAAACTAATTACGTAAACCCCTAAATGTTAAAAATGAAAAGAATTTTACCTTACCTCCTTTTTCTTTTTTTGCTCGGTTGCAGCAAAGAAGAGAAATCGTACGAACATTGGTCTAAACTTGCTTCCGAGAAATATAAGGAAATTGTTGCATTGACACAGTCCGTTCATTGTACAGAAATAAATGATTTTGAAACCGTTCAAATCGGTCATAACTATCTTTTATTGCACCCTTCGATCAAAGGACAATATGGCAAATTAATGCAGGAGTATGAATATCTTCAAACACAAGCTGGAAAGGCGGCCGGTCGAGAAGGGATTCTAAATGATATTTTCGCACCACCGAACCCTCCGGTAAGAAAGCAGTGCCAGAATGGCAAACCAACATTGATCTTTGCACAGAACCTCACCCTGGAGGAAGCTCGTTCGGAGTTATCGACACGACTTGCGGAGATTAAAGCGTTCTATAACGACGTGACCTGCACCAATGCGAACGACTGGAGTGTATACGGTATCCGAACAGGCTGCTGCATAGAGGCAATAGCAATACATAAGACCATCAAAACCGTTGAGTTTATACAAAAAATAGACCTTTACAACCGTATTATGGAGCAAAAAATGACACTGGAGAAGGTGGGCTGTGCCGGTATCCCTCCCTGTGCAAGCAGTATAAAATCGATACAATGCGTCGATGGCAAGCCGGTTATAGAGATGGCAAAACTATAAATTTTAGGCAAATTTTCGTAGATTAGCCGTTCTTAGGAATGGCTAATCTCACGACAATAACTCCAATCGAATACCTCAAAGGGGTAGGCCCACAAAAGGCCGATGTACTCAAAAAAGAGTTGCAAATTTTCACTATTGGAGACCTCCTGCAATACTATCCGTTCCGGTATATTGATCGCACTAAGTTTCATAAAATCAAAGATCTCCATGCCGACATGGTCGGTGCACAGGTCATTGGCCGTTTGACGCATATCCAAGAGGTTGGTGAAAGACGAGGCAAACGCCTAGTAGCGCAGTTCAAAGATGATACCGGCAGTATGGAGTTAGTTTGGTTCCAAGGTGCTTCTTGGTTGAAAAAGAGCTTGAAAGAAGGAGCTGCATATATTGCATATGGTAAGCCTACTGTCTTTAATGGGCAACTTTCGATCACTCACCCTGAAATGGAACTCTTTCAGGCACAAGAGAAAAAGATTGGCAACCAAACGATGCAACCCGTCTATTCTTCAACAGAAAAATTGAAGAAATTTAGTTTGGAAAGTAAGGGAATACAACGCCTCCAACAGACCGCACTGGAAGCCGTATACCAACAGTTACAAGAAACATTACCCCTGTATATCATAGCACAACATAAGCTTGTAAGCTACCAAAAAGCGATGTTATCCATTCATTTCCCACAGGATGTACATGAACTCAACGCGGCTATACAACGCTTAAAATTTGAAGAACTATTTTTCATACAGCTGCGCTTACTGCACAACAAACAATTAAATACCAGCAAGTATAAAGGGCATCGTTTTGACAAAGTAGGCAACAAATTCAACCTTTTTTTCAACGAGCGCCTACCGTTCCCGCTCACCAACGCACAAAAAAGGGTTATTAAAGAAATCCGACTAGACACCAATACGGGGGCACAGATGAACCGGCTGGTTCAAGGTGATGTGGGGTCTGGAAAAACGGTGGTTGCCTTAATGGCCATGCTCCTCGCAATCGATAATGGCTACCAAGCCTGCATGATGGCACCAACGGAGATATTGGCACAACAACATTTTGCCGGCATTAGTGAACTACTGGGCGAGGATATTGCCCGGGTCAAACTCCTGACCGGATCCACGGGCGCAAAAGAGCGCCGTATTATCCATCAGGAACTAGAAGAGGGTACGCTTGATATTCTTATCGGTACCCATGCATTAATCGAAGACAAAGTGAAATTCAAGAACATTGGTTTTGTTGTCATCGATGAGCAACATCGTTTTGGGGTAGAACAACGCGCTAAACTTTGGCGTAAGAATGTCATCCCTCCACATATGCTGGTCATGACCGCCACCCCCATCCCTCGCACACTGGCGATGACCATGTACGGCGACCTTGATATTTCGGTAATCGACGAGCTTCCTGCGGGCCGTAAACCAATAAAAACAGTTCACTTTTTTGAAAACCAACGCCTTCGAGCTTTTGGATTTATGCGCGACGAGATCGCCAAAGGCAGGCAGATATACGTCGTATATCCGCTCATCAAAGAAAGTGAAAAAATGGACCTCCTTTATCTCGAAGCAGGCTTAGAAAACCTACAGCGTGAATTCCCGCTACCAAACTACCGAATTAGCATCGTACATGGTAAAATGTCGGTCAAAGAGAAAGATTTTGAAATGCAACGCTTCATCAAAGGTGAGACACAAATTATGGTGGCGACCACTGTTATTGAGGTTGGGGTCAACGTCCCAAATGCCTCCGTTATGATTATTGAAAATGCGGAACGTTTTGGCTTATCACAGCTGCACCAGCTTCGGGGACGTGTCGGTCGGGGAGCCGAACAATCGTACTGTATTCTGATGTCTAGTAATAAGCTGAGCAAGGAAGGTCGCACCCGCTTAGAAACAATGGTGCGGACCAGCGATGGCTTTGAAATTGCAGAAGTCGACTTGCAGCTGCGTGGCCCAGGGGATATCTCCGGCACGCAACAGTCTGGTGTCCTTGATATGAAGATTGCAAACCTCGCATCCGACCAAGCCATTTTAACAACAGCACGAAATAGTGTTATCACCCTATTTAAAGAAGACCCCCAACTCGCGCTCGACAAAAACAGCCTCTTAAGACAATTCTTGATGCAGCGCACGCCGGGGATTTCCTGGGATAAGATATCCTAATGAAAGATCGTTCTATTAGTACAATAGATTGTTATATGGATAACGTTCGTTGTGCATCTTCACGATAATTTCATATAGTTTCTCTTTAAATTCTTCTACATTCAGCCTATCCGTTGCCGAAATAAAAATCGCTGGATCCGCATTCTTCGCCATCCAAGAGTTTTTAAAATCATCCAAGGTTACCTTAACCTCTTCTCCTTCATCATTTTCTTCTACCGGGGGCTTATAGGCATCAATTTTATTAAACACCGTAATCACCGGTTTATCCAGTGCGTCAAGATCTTTTAGTGTTTCATTCACCGCAATAATATGATCCTCAAAATTCGGGTGTGAGATATCAACCACATGGATCAATACATCTGCTTCACGTACCTCATCCAACGTAGACTTAAAGCACTCCACTAAATGGTGAGGTAACTTCCGGATAAAACCTACGGTATCAGATAAAAGGAAGGGAAGGTTATCAATAACCACCTTTCGCACCGTGGTATCAAGTGTAGCGAACAGTTTGTTCTCAATAAGTACATCCGACTTGGAGATCATATTCATAATGGTGGATTTCCCCACATTCGTATATCCCACTAAAGCCACACGAATAAGCTCGCCGCGGCTCTTCCGTTGTGTCTCATTCTGCTTATCAATTGCTTTTAAACGTTCTTTCAGCAAGGAAATCTTGTTTAAGATCATCCGTCTATCCGACTCGATCTGGCTCTCTCCGGGACCACGCATACCAATACCACCACGCTGACGCTCCAAGTGGGTCCACATCCGTGTTAAGCGCGGCAATAAATATTGAAGTTGCGCAAGCTCCACTTGTGTTTTCGCTTGAGCAGTCTTTGCATGTTTCGCAAAGATATCCAAGATCAAGTTCGAACGATCCAAAACCTTTACCTGAAACTCCTTCTCTATATTACGAAGCTGCGAAGGCGATAGTTCATCGTCAAAGACAACCATATCAATATTTTCAGCCTTGATATAGGCTTTAATCTCTTCCAACTTCCCGCTTCCCACGAAGGTTGCTTTATCGGGATATTGCAATTTTTGTGTATAGATTCCATTAACGATACCTCCGGCAGTCTCCACCAAAAAGGCTAGCTCCTCCAGATACTCATGCGCTTTAGCCTCCGTTACGTCAGGTGTAATAACAGACACCAAAACAGCAACTTCTGGTTTTACCGCCGTATCATATATTTTCGTTTTTCCCATGTGTTCTTTTCTTTTTCTTAATTATTTACGCAGTCTTTTCTGCATCACATAATCATCCAGCACGTAATCGAAATAAGGAATATCTACCGTTTCTGTCACCACAAAACCCTGCTTTATATAGAAAGCATAAGCATGCTTATTTCCGCGATTTACATTCAGCTCTAAAACGTCAATCCCATTATTTAACGCGTGCTCTGCAGCAAAGTCTATTAAAGCTTTTCCCAATCCTTTTCCCTGCACGCTAGGCAAGAGGTAGAGCTTTTCAATGCGAAGCCTATCTTCCTGGGATAACAACGTGATAAAACCCGCCTCCTTTTCTTCGTCTTTGATAAGGAAGAAAGTATTTCCCAAAGCCGTAGCACCTTCAAAATCCTGCTCGAAATATGCTTTATTCAACATAAAATCAATCTGCTGATCCGAAAGAATACCAGCATATCCCGTCTGCCAACTTAGCGTCGCAATCTGTGCAATCGTCGTCCAATGCTCTGCCGTAGCCGTCACTATCTCCATTAGATATCTTCTCCTATCAAAACAAAATCAGGTGTATTAAACCCCAAATAAATAAATCCGTCTTGCTCCACCACAAAAGTATCTTCCGCTTCTTTGCGAATTCCCACCAGTGACTTTAATTGATTTTCGTGTACAAAAATCAAATCACCCGCACGTTTCCATTTCTCATATTGTTCCTGCACCAACACATACCGCCGACCAGACATAAAAAGAACAATATTAATATCGTTACAAAAATCGGTTATCGCAGCGGGAATTGTATCGCACAAGATATTAACAGCTTTATACTGCTTCTGGTTCAGATAATTTAAACCATCCGTAATAAAATCATGTAAGAGCGGAATAACCTGTGTTTGTTCTTGAAGGTCAAGGTTTGACAAAACACGGTTAGAAACGATAAAATCGACCTTAATTCCATCCGCTTGTAAGAAATCTATGGTATAGTCATCTGCAAAAATAGTAGGGCTCCATTCTAGGAGCTGACCGAGATATTCACGATCTAGCGCCGATAAGGAAGCCACCAATAAAGCCGGCTCCTGGTTTTCTCGAACAATGTGATGTGACGACATACTTCTTTCATATTCTATTCACCCAGTTGGCGTAGGGCGATATAAGCCATAAGGCCGATACTTATTTCTAATGCGCGTTCATCGATATCAAATGTCGGTGTATGTACCGCCGACTCGATACCCAACGCCTTATTCCCGGTTCCTAAGCGATAAAAACAAGCATCAATCTCTTGTGAATAGTACGAGAAATCCTCCGCCGCAGGCCAAATATCTAAGTCTAAAACATTCTCTTTCCCTAAATACTCCACCGCATATGCTCGCGACGCGTTCGTTATCACCTCTTCATTGATGAGGTAAGGATATCCCTTGCGTACTTCAAAATCACAAACCGCACCCATTCCTTCTGCGATGCTGGTCGCCATTTTGACCATCTTCTGGTGAGCATCAGCCCGCCAAGCTTCATCGAATGTTCGGAATGTTCCTTCCAAGTACACTTCATCCGGAATAATATTTGTTGCTCCATTGCCCACAATCTTTCCCCAAGAAAGTACCGTTGGGGTACGTGGGTCGGCATTCCGACTAACAACTTGCTGCAATGCCGTAATTATCTGTGCCGTGATGGCAATTGGATCAATATTCTGATGTGGGTGTGCGCCATGCCCTCCTTTTCCCTTAACGGTCATAAAGAGTTCATCGCATGAAGCCATATACTTTCCGGCTCGGAATCCCACTTTTCCCGTTTCAATAAAAGGCATCACATGCTGCCCGATTATTCCTTGCGGACTCGGGTTTTCCAAAACCCCCTCTTTAATCAGAAGAGAAGCCCCGCCTGGAAGACGTTCTTCTCCCGGTTGAAAAATCAGTTTTATTGTGCCGCCGAATGAGGCGCGCAAAGCATGCAAGATACGGGCTACACCGAGTAAGGATGCGGTATGAACATCATGCCCACAAGCATGCATAACCCCCTCTTTATTCGACCCATAAACACGTCCTTCCACTTCCTGAATAGGTAACGCATCCATATCTGCACGGAGCGCAATAACTTGTTCCGAACTCTTATCTCCCCGAATAAGTCCAACGATTCCTGTGCCGGCCATTACCTCAAAAGGAATGCCCAAAGCTGTCAACTGTTCCGCGACAAAAGCCGACGTGTTGTACTCTTCAAAAGAAAGCTCGGGATTTTGGTGCAGGTGACGACGTTCTGCTACCGTTTGATCAAAAAAACGGGCCGCCAGTTGCTGGACTTGATCCTTTATTGTGGACATAGGCTTTAGGATAGGTTACTCGTAGACATAAACCCAGATATCTTCAGTGAAGACAAATACATTGTTATACTGACCACGCAACTCACGCATAAACTTGGTCGCTTCAGCACGATTTCTAAAGTCGCCCACCTTCACCCGATAATTAGGTTCATCGTACGTCATATAACTGCCTACATCACTGTAGACACTTTGAAATCGAGACTGTACAGCCGAAGCATCGTTTCGGTTACCCCCCGAAAAAATCTGAACCCTAAATCCACGTACTTTGACGCGACGGGCAACCTTCTTCTCCACAGGAGCCTCCTTTGCTGCACCCAGCTTAACAACGGTCTTGGTATTTGTAGGGTTGATATTATTATCTGCTCTAAATGCCTGAAGTAAAGTGATCAACGAATCCTTATTTACCTCTACTAGTCCTGTCTGTGCTTTAGCAAAATGCGACACGCCTACACAAACAAAAAATAATACCAACCCTTTTCTTAACATCTTTATTTACTATTTTCTTAACTATTCTTTCCGTGGCAGTTCTTATACTTAAGACCTGATCCACAAGGACATTCGTCATTACGACCTACGGTCTGTTCTTTCTTAACAGGCTGCGTAACTTGTTGTTCTCTTGTGTCTCTATCTTCTTCAGAAACACCCGTTGGCGAAGAAAGTTCTTGTTTCGTTGCTTTTATTTGTGCAGATGGTGCCGGAGCCGGGCGTGCCGCCTGTACATTTTCCGATTCTTGTTGTCCTGGAATATCACCTTTAAACAAGAAACTCACGATATCTTTATTCATGGTTGCCAACATGGATTTAAACAAGTTGTACGCTTCCATTTTATAAATGATAATCGGATCTTTCTGCTCATAAACCGCATTTTGAACCGACTGCTTCAAGTCATCCATTTCACGCAAATGCTCTTTCCAAGCCTCATCAATCAAAGCAAGAACCACGCCTTTTTCAAAAGATTTGAAGACTTCTTTACCTTCGGTTTCAACTGCTTTTTGCAAATTCGTCGCAACTTGTATGCCACGAATTCCATCTGTAAATGGAACAACCACATTTTCAATCATCGCTCCACGCTCCGCCAGTACATTTGTTAATACAGGAAGTGTTTGGTTCGCAATATGCGTTGCTTTGTTGTGGTAGTGTGTAATAATCTGTTGGAATAATGTATCCGTTAATCCTTCCACATTACCTTGTGCAAATTGCTCCGCAGAAATCTCCGGATTTACAGCAAACAAACGGATAATCTCAATTTGAAAATCTTCGTATGTTCCGCCTTCTTTTGCTTCAGCAACAACATCCTCAACAACATCAAAAATTGTATTGTTCAAATCAACGTCCAAACGTTCTCCAAAAAGGGCATTTTTACGTTTTGTATAGATTACCGTACGTTGCGAGTTCATCACATCATCGTACTCCAATAGACGCTTACGGATACCAAAGTTATTCTCCTCTACTTTACGTTGTGCACGCTCAATAGATTTAGTCAACATACTATGCTGCATCACTTCGCCTTCCTCAACACCCATCTTCACCATGATATTAGAGATACGTTCTGATGCAAATAAGCGCATCAAGTTATCCTCTAAGGAAACGAAGAACTGAGACGAACCCGGATCTCCTTGACGACCCGCACGACCACGTAACTGACGGTCAACGCGACGAGACTCGTGACGCTCTGTACCAATGATCGCTAAACCACCAGCATTTTTCACCTCTTCGGTAAGCTTAATATCCGTACCACGACCTGCCATGTTGGTCGCAATCGTTACCTGGCCTGGACGGCCTGCTTCTGCAACGATATCTGCCTCTTTTTGGTGAAGCTTCGCATTTAACACATTGTGTTTAATACCGCGCAACTTCAACATACGACTTAACAACTCCGAAATCTCTACGGAAGTAGTACCCACCAATACAGGGCGACCTTGCTCCGTAAGCTGCTGAATTTCTTGCGCTACCGCATTGTATTTCTCACGCGCCGTACGGTAAATAAAGTCCTGACGGTCATCACGCTGGATTGGACGATTAGTAGGTATTTCAACCACATCCAATTTGTAGATTTCCCACAACTCACCCGCTTCCGTTGAAGCGGTACCCGTCATCCCTGACAACTTATGGTACATCCGGAAATAATTCTGTAATGTAATCGTCGCATACGTCTGTGTCGCATCTTCGACTTTCACGTTTTCTTTAGCCTCAATCGCTTGGTGCAAACCATCGGAATAACGACGACCGTCCATAATACGACCTGTCTGCTCATCTACGATTTTTACTTTACCTTCATCAACGATATACTGATCATCAATCTCAAATAAGGTATATGCCTTTAACAATTGGTTGATCGAGTGGATACGCTCCGACTTAATCGAATAGTCACGTAATAACTCTTCTTTACGTTGTGCTTTCTCTTCTAAAGAAATATCAGCTCTTTCAATATCAGCAATCTCAGAACCAACATCTGGAAGGATGAAGAATGAAGGATCCTCACCTGAAGCCGTAATCAACTCAATACCCTTCTCGGTTAATTCAACCTGATTATTTTTCTCATCGATAACGAAGAACAATTCCGCATCCACCTTCGGCATATTACGGTTTTGCTCTTGCATATAGTAGTTTTCTACTTTCTGTAAGATTTGTCTATGGTTTCCTTCTGATAAGAACTTAATTAAAGCCTTATTTTTTGGTAAACCGCGGAAGGCTCTCAACAAAGCCATACCACCACGTTCAACATCTGCATCACCCGCAGCAATTGCTTTCTTCGCTTCATTGAAGACCGTGTTGATATATGCTTTCTGCGCATTTACCAAACGTTCGATCCGTGGTTTCAACTGATAGAACTCATGTTCATCACCACGAGGAATTGGGCCGGAGATAATCAATGGTGTACGAGCATCATCAATTAATACCGAATCGACCTCATCGATCATCGCAAAATGAAGCTTACGTTGCACCATCGCATCCGGCGTTTGCGTCATATTGTCACGTAAGTAGTCAAAACCAAACTCATTGTTGGTTCCGTATACGATATCCGACAAATACGCTTTTCTACGCTGTGGTGAATTCGGTTGGTGTTTATCGATACAATCAACACTTAAGCCATGGAACTCAAATAAAGGACCATTCCACTCGGAGTCACGACGTGCCAAGTAGTCATTCACTGTTACAATGTGTACACCTTGTCCGCTCAATGCGTTCAAATAGGTAGGCAAGGTACCTACGAGTGTTTTACCCTCACCCGTCGACATCTCGGAAATCTTACCTTGATGTAATACGATACCACCGATCAACTGCACATCGTAATGCACCATGTTCCATGTCACCTCCGTACCTGCGGCTGTCCATGTGTTTTTCCAAATAGCCTTATCGCCTTGAACAACCACATTCGGCTTACGAGCCGCTAACTCGCGGTCAAAATCCGTTGCTGTTACTTCAAGTTGTGCATTCTCCGTTAAACGGCGTGAGGTTTCTTTCACGACAGCAAATGCTTCCGGAAGAATATCCGCTAATATTTCCTCTAACTTCTTATCTCGGTCTTTTGCAAGCTTATCGACCTTCTCATAGAGCTCGGTCTTCTTGCCCATATCAACATCGTCCTTGTCGGCTTCCGTTTTTAATTCCGCTACCTCACTATCGATATCAGCAAGGTAATTTTTGATCCGTTCCTTAAAATCTAATGTCTTTCCCCTAAGCTCATCATTCGACAACGCCGACAGCTTTTCGTACTCGTCCTTAATCTTGTTTACAATAGGTTGGATTGATTTAATATCTCGCTCAGACTTACTGCCAAATAATTTACTTAAAAATTTTAACATAATATTTTTTTAATTCTCCGTTTTCCGCTGTGCAATAATGACTCCAATTGCATTTGGCAGACATTTTGGCACTAATCGGGCAAATTTAATTATTACATGTGATAACTAACAGGCTTTTACACTGTTTTTTTTTCGCTTTCCTCCCGGTTTGTCAAAAACAATTTTTGACGTGACTCCGGAACAATATTTAACTGTTGTGCTTCATCAAACATATATTGGATCGCAGCTCTCCCTTCTTCGCCCAAATCTTCCGAAAAACGATTCACATACAGCTCAATATGTTTATACATCACTTCTTCCTCCATCGCTTGCGCATGCTGTTTGATATAGGCAAGACCCGACTTCGGGTTTTCAAAAGCAAACTGCACACTTTGCCGCACCAATGTATTGATTTTTAACTTCAGATCAGCATCCAGGCTCCGCTTCACTACAATCCCACCCAAAGGAATCGGAAAACCGGTCGTACGCTCCCAGTAATCCCCCAGATCAACCACCTTTAGTAACCCCTTATCTTGATAAGTAAACCTATTCTCGTGAATTATTAAACCTACATCAATCCGCCCATCAAGCAAAGCTTCTTCAATATCCGAAAACACCAACTCAACTTTGTTTACTAATTGTGGAAAAGCAAGACCCAACAAGAAATTGGCCGTCGTAAACTTTCCAGGGATACCGACCCGAATTTTACTTTGATCCAGACTGCTCCCCGTCGTGTCATCCAAGACCTGTTGCAGCTGCTCAACCAAAGCCACGTCTTTTGCGATCAACAAAGGTCCTACCCCAAATCCTAAAGCACTCCCTGCATCAAGTAGTTCATAGGTATCCGCAGCATAGGCAAAAGCATGATAGCTTAGCTTTGTTACATCCAAAGCGCCAGCAAAAGCTTGGTGATTCAACGTTTCCACATCATGATACTCCACCGCAAAGGTTAATCCCCCTGTATCGATCTTACCATGTATCAACGCATCAAAAATAAACGTATCATTTGGACATGGGGAGAACCCCAAGGTAATTGTTTTCATAGTCATTATCTAACAAATAAGCCGAACACGCATTAGGCTATAATTTTATGTGTATATAGGAAAAGGATTAGGGCGATAAAAGTCACGAAAACAATCCCTTTTGCAACCTTATCCTGCTGCGTGTCACGTCGATAAAACAGCCGCACCAAAAACAGATTAATAGCGACAGCTAGTACATAGAATCCGATTTCCTTACCCTCAAAAAGCGAGGTCGCCACCGTACTATATTGTGTTAATAAATAAGCAATCCCCGGAAAGACACTTCCGATCAACAGGCCGAGCCAAAAATTATTTTTCATCCTTTATATCAAAGCTCCATGAATTTATTTCCGGAATAGCATGGTGAGCCGTCATATCAAACTGGGTCGGCACAACCGCAGCATAACCATTATGCAAGGCAAATACATCGGTCTCCTCCCCTCGGTCGTTGAGCTCAAACTTACCCGTCATCCAGAAGTAATCTCTATTATGTGGATCCGTACGCTCCTCAAACTCCTCCACCCAACTGCCATTCGCTTGACGACAGATTTTAATTCCTTTAATTTCCTCTCCTCGTGGGAAGTTTACATTAAGCAGGGTGTTTTTCGGCAGTCCATTTTTCAGTACTTGTTCCGTAATCCCTAACACGTATGGGCGACAGAAGGAAAAATCGGCCTGATGGGAGAAATCATCCAACGAAAATCCAATCGAAGGGATTCCTTCAATCGCCCCTTCGACAGCCGCCGACATTGTGCCCGAATAAAGCACATTAATGGAGTAATTTAGTCCATGATTAATTCCAGAAACACAGATGTCAGGCTTCTTACCTTTATATATTTTATGAATCGCTAGCTTCACACAGTCCACGGGTGTTCCCGAACACTTATACATCTCCACACCTTCATAAAGATCTATCTTATCCAGGCGCAGTGGTCGTCCAATGGTAATTGCATGCCCCATCCCAGATTGTGGACTATCGGGCGCAACAACAACGACATTTCCCAACTTTTTCATCTCCTCCAACAGAACCTTGATTCCTGGAGCCGTAATACCATCGTCATTAACGACCAAGATATTTACATTCTTCTTTGCCATAATGCGAATTTAGGAAAAACCTAATGAAATATCGCTCTATTCCGATACCTAAAAGGAGCATCTCGAGAATAGTGGAAGAAAAAAAAGAAAATATACTAAAGTAGTAGACCAAAAAAAATTAAATTTGTTCATCATGAAGAAAGATCAATCTAAAATCATTAGAGAACAGGCTCCTCGCTCTGCTACACGAGAGCATTCGGTTCCACTATACCTTACTTCCAGCTTTATTTTTGATAGCGCAGAACAAGGGCGTGCCATTTTTGCCGATGAAGAAGAAGGCATGGTTTATTCTCGTTATGCAAACCCGAATACAACGGAATTTATCAACAAAGTTTGCATCCTAGAAGAAGCCGAAGCAGGTCTAGCTTTCGCATCGGGCATGGCGGCTATTTTTGCTTCCTTTGCTGGATTTGTACGAAGCGGCGATCATATCGTTTCTGCAAAAGCAATTTTTGGATCAACCCACCAGTTGTTTACCCAATTATTGCCGCGTTGGGGAGTAACAACGACCTACGTCGATGCCGTGGATAATCAGGCCTGGGAAAAAGCAATACAACCCAATACAAAGATTCTTTTCCTCGAGTCACCATCCAACCCGGGGCTAGAGCTAGCTGATTTAAGTTTCCTGGGCGAGCTGAAGAAAAAATACCCACAGATTATTTTCATCATTGACAACTGCTTTGCGACGCCATACCTACAAAAGCCGTTACGCTATGGGTTCGACCTATCGATTCATTCCGCAACAAAATATATGGATGGTCAAGGGCGTGTTTTGGGAGGTGTCGCTGTAGGAAAGCAACAGCTTATTAATGAGCTGATGTTCTTTATCCGTCATACCGGTCCTGCAATGTCCGCATTCAATGCTTGGACCATATCCAAGAGCTTGGATACACTGGGACTCCGCATGGATAAACATTGCTCCAATGCACTAGCGCTGGCAGAAGCCTTAGAACAGCACACCGAAATCACCAAAGTAAACTACCCATTCTTGCCTTCTCACCCACAATATGAATTGGCAAGAAAACAAATGAAAGCTGGTGGCGGAATTGTAACATTTGAAGTAAAAGGTGGAAAAGAACGCGCCTACAGCTTCTTGGATGCTCTAGAGATGATTCTTTACACATCCAACCTAGGGGATGCACGCTCAATCGCAACACACCCAGGGTCAACAACGCACTCTAAACTAAGTGAAGAAGAACGTTTGTCACTGGGCATCACACCGGGTACAATACGTCTCTCCGTTGGTATTGAAGACCAAGAAGACATTATTGGAGACATACTCCAGGCATTAGAAGCTTCTAAATAAAAAAGGGGTTGCGCAAAACGCAACCCCTTTTTTATTTAGAATATCTTACCAATTACAATGCCGCTAGCGCTTGTTTGTAATTTGGTTCTTCGGTCGTCTCCGCGACCTGTTCTGTATACGTTACCACGCCATTTTCATCAATGACCACCACCGAACGGCTCAACAAACCGGCCAATGGCCCGTCTACGATCTTCAGCTGATATGCATCTGAAAAGTTTGAATCCTTATATTCAGAAAGTGTAATAACATTATCAATACCCTCTGCCGCGCAGAAGCGACCTTGTGCAAAAGGTAAATCCTTAGAGATACAAAGCACCACAGTGTTTGACAACCCCGCAGCCTCCACATTGAATGTACGTACTGAGGCCGCACATGTACCGGTATCTATACTTGGAAAAATATTTAAAATCACTTTCTTTCCGGCAAAATCTGACAATGTTTTCTCCGAAAGATCTCCCGCAGTAAGCTTAAAATCTGGTGCTTTCGACCCAACCTGAGGTAAATCACCCTGTGTATTTATACTATTTCCTTTAAATGAAATTTTAGCCATTTGTTTAGAATGTTAAATGAATATATGCTGTTAAGATACGAAGATCTTCTTAAAAATCCATGGCCTAAAATTTGTTACTATTTAACTGCGGTTAAAATTTGTTTATGAAATAAAAAAAAGCTATGTTAGCATAATATATTTAAAGAGGGACATCCACCCGCCAAAGGTGGACAACATCAGTAACCAAAGAAAGAAGCGTACAGCAAGAACAAGCTTTACGACTATTGAACAGAAAGATTATAAACGTATGAAAAGATTACTACTCGGATTATTACTTGCCAGCCCAACACTACTGTTTGCACAGGGGTCACAAGTAAACACGCAAAGCTTGAAAGCTGTCGGTATGTCTGGCGCTGGATCAGCTCTCTTCATTGACGAATCTTCAATTTTTTACAGTCCTGGAGCCCTGTCAAAGATGGATCACAATGCAATTTCGGCAGGTGTTAGTGGTATTATGTACCGTTCGGCCTTCCGGGAGGCAAACAGTATGGATGTACACCACACCAAATTTAAGATTACTCCACCTTTTTCTGTGTTTGCCACATTTGGCCCTAAAGACACGTGGTGGAAAGCCGGCTTAGGTATATACACCCCATTTGGGGGATCCGTAGACTGGGGGGATCAATGGCCCGGCAAATATGAACTAAATTATTTGCAGATGCGCGCCATCTACATACAACCAACCATCAGTTTCAAATTAACAGAAAACTTCGGTATCGGTGGTGGCTTCATCTATAATATTGGCCTTGTCGATCTTGGACGCTCTATTCCTTTAGCTTCCGCAGACGCTGCTTCAGGAAAAGCAGAGCTCTCTGGCGTAGGAACAGGAATGGGCTATAACGTAGGCGTGCACTATCATTTAGAAAACACGATAGCCATATCCTTGAGCTACCGTTCAAAAATTAACACCAAACTGAAAGACGGCGATGCGGAATTCACGGTACCTCCCGCCTTGGCTGCCTCTTTCCCAAACACTACATTCAGTGCGGAACTGCCTTTGCCAGCCTCCTTTAATATTGGAGTGAGCTTCCCGGTTAGTGAACGTGTAGATATTGCTGCCGACGGAACTTTCTTAGGGTACGATATCTACAAGGAGCTGGTATTCGATTATAAGGACAATACGGCGGTCTTACAAGACACCGAACAACCTAAAAAATACGAAAATGCATTCTCCGGTAAAGTGGGCGTAAATTATAAAACAACGGATAAACTAGCTCTTCGCGCCGGAGCAGGTTATGTGTTTACTCCTGTTCAGGCGAATTATGTTTCTCCAGAAACCCCAGACAACAACCGGGTGATGGCTTCGGCCGGATTTACCTACGAGGTGAATGACAAGTGGTCGCTGACGGGCGCCTATGTTTTTCAACACTTATTGAAACGTTCTGTCACCAGTGCTGTTACCAATCTTTCTGGAACATATGTGACAAACATCCACGCCCCAGGTATTTCGTTAACTTATAAATGGTAATCACGATGAAGAAGATATTCAACTACAACAAGTTTTTACTGCTTGCCGCAGCCTCTACCGCCTTTCTGTTTTCATGCAAGCCGGAGCTAGATGCCGTAAAACCAAGTGCTGGAGAAGCTAACTTCTCTAAATATATTTCTATTGGAAACTCCTTAACGGCAGGTTTTGCCGATGGCGGACTTTACCTAGAAGGACAGCAAGTGGCTTATCCCAACTTAATTGCCGCCCAACTGAAGCATACGGGCGGTAGCGACTTTAAGTCTCCTTTTTTCACAGAAGCACAGCGCAACGGATCAGGCTATTTGCGTCTCAAAGACCTCGTTAACGGGCAGCCAGTCATGGAAAATGTAACCACAGAGCTTGCTATTCGAGGAGCCAACCCAGCGGGAAAACCCTTATACACCAAATATACCGAGGAGATAAATAACCTTGGCGTACCAGGCATGCGCTTAGACATGGCTTTTGCTCCGGGTATTGGAACAGTTCAAGGCAATCCATTCTTTGAACGCTTGCTGGCGGATAATACACCAGGAACCTATCGCTACTTCGACTTTGCAACAACAAAGGACCACACTTTCTTTAGCTTTTGGCTAGGGAATAACGACATCCTGGGTTATGCGACAAATGGTGCTGTTACCGTACCTGGTGATGGAACAACGGTCTTAACATCAACGGCGACTTTCAACCAGCTATATAATAGCTTTATCGATGCATTAACGCTTAAACAACAAAAGGGTATTGTGGCAACGATTCCGGATGTAACCGCGGTACCTTATTTTACAACCGTCACCCGTAAAGCGCTTCTTGCTGCTGCCAGCGCGGCCGCAGGCTCGGAATTAAAGGACATCTACATCACATCGTCGAAAGGCATGCGCCCAGCAACGGACAACGATATGTTTGTCCTTCCATTCTCGTCCGCCGGACTTTTGGGTAAACCATCGCCGGGCAACCCTGCTCCATACGGCCTCCACCCTTCGAACCCTGTTGAAAGCAAATATGTGCTCGACACGGATGAAATAGCGGTCATCAAACAACGGACAACGGAATTTAACGATATCATCAAGAAGGCTGCCGAAAGAAAAGGGCTTGCTATCGCTGATGCACATGCATACCTGAACCGCGTTAAGAGCCCAGGCATTGTTTATAACGGACTCAGCGTCAACGCAAATTTCATTACCGGTAATGCGTTCTCCTTAGATGGCATTCACCTGACGCCAATGGGCAACGCATTAATCGCAAACTTGTTTATCGATGCCATTAATGCAACATACAACAGCAGCATTACAAAAATTGATGCGACGCAATACAGGGGTGTAAAATTCCCATAAGAAAATTAGCACCGTATAAGATACCCAACAAGACAAAACCCTGTCGCTAGCAGAAGCATAGCAACAGGGTTTTGTTATATATGCAGCAAAGCCGCTAGACAAAGTCCTTTCTTTTGGTTAAATTTGATAATTAAATTTGTTTATAATGAAAGTTCAATTAGCGAGAAAAAATAATGCGGTTCACTTTGAAGCGTCGAGTGAATCGTCGACAGTGAAAGTAAATATTGACGGTTCAGAAGCCATTGGTGGTGAAGGAAAAGGTGTTCGCCCGATGGAACTGGTCCTGATGGCACTTGGTTCCTGCAGTGTCTTCGATCTCAGCACGATCCTGAAAAAACAACGCCAGGACGTACAAGACATACACGTAGAGGTCGCCGGAGATCGTCGCGAAGAAATACCAAATATCTTCACAAAGATTCACATCTCGTTCTCTCTAAAAGGAGATATTGATGTTGAAAAAGCACAGAAAGCAGCAGAATTAGCGGTAAAAAAATACTGCTCTGTTCACGACATGCTTGCTGCGGGAGGCGTTGACATCACCTATAGCATTAAGATCAACTAGCATCGTCTTTACGCCATATTTTCTCGGCCCATCTTCCCACAAACCAAAAAGAAACAGCCAACACCAAGAAGAAGATGGTCCGGTTAATATTATCCCAGAGGTATTCCACAAATCGGGTATACAAGTTTAATATAAAGAACACAAAACCAATATCACGGGAAGCGTTATCCTTGGTCTTCATTCCGTATAAGGCCAACGCCAAAGAAAGTACCACCGCTAAAATGCCCCAGTAAAGAATGTGATATTGACGCACTTGCGACCAGTCATCAAAACTGGAATAATTCCCAAAGATCGACAAGCACCACAGCGCAATCATGGTATATAAAAGTCCAATCACATAGCTTGTAGACTGAAATGGTCGCAAGGCATTGATGCGAGGTTGTCCCCATACGGCAAAAGCAGTCAACAGGAACCCGAATATCGTAAAACGCAAGGGATAATTCATCCCCCAGAATTTAAAGCCCCAATTACTGCGATAGGCCGTCTCAGTAGCAAACCAAATCCCCAAGGCAACCAACGTAAAAACCCAGATTAATTTCGAATCCAACTTCACAGAAAGCACCGCATAAATGACTATTGACAGCAAGAAACACAATGTATAATTACTCGTTCCACGGTCCAAAATCTGGCCTAAGAAGCCTATACACGCTGCTGTAGAAAAAGCGCCTGCCAACATCAGGGTTTCGTTGGAAAAGGTTTTCTCCGGATACTTGCTCTTATTCCTAAAGCCTAAGAAGTAGAACACAACCGCCACGACCCCAAAAAACAAGCAGAAAACAATATTGGGTGTCTCGTAGAATCCTTCGATAAAACGAACGAGCGTATTATCGGCAAAGAGTGAAAAAACAGCGAAAATCAAGGATACTAAAGCTATCCAGAAGGCATAACGTGCCAATACTTTCCACTCAAAGCTTTTCTCATCGATTGTGCCGCGTAACTCCTCCACTTTTTCAGATGACAGGCGATCCGCCTCCTGCCAATAGGACAACGCTGTTTCGACAACCTCTTTCTCTTGCTTACTTAAATCTAATTTTTTCAAGGTATATGTGTATATTACAGAATCAACTTACAAATTAACAATAATAAAACGTTAAGCATCATCTAAAAATCAAAAATGGCTATTTCCTCCTTCCGTAACCGCTGCACTACGCTCAAAAAACTGTACCTTTGTATCTTGCAAAAAACCGAACGATGAAAACCTCGTATTCAGTAGGTTGACACCGTAGCCGAACGACAATAAGGTCTGCTCAACGCTATAGTGATTTCCGTTCTCACGGTCAAACTTAAGTGGCCGTAGCTACGGTTCAAGCGCGTTTTATTTGCAAAAAAGAAACAAAATCAAGAAACAAATGAGTGCCTCCAAACAAGAAGACCACATAGATTTAGGCGAACAAAATGAAATTGAGGTATTTGGTGCCCGCGTACACAACCTAAAAAACATCGATGTTACCTTTCCAAGAAATGAACTGGTAGTCATCACCGGATTGAGCGGTAGTGGGAAGTCGTCATTAGCCTTTGACACCATCTATGCCGAAGGACAGCGTCGCTATATGGAAACCTTTTCGGCCTATAGCCGACAATTCTTGGGCGGTATGGAGCGCCCTGATGTCGATAAAATCTCTGGACTGAGTCCCGTGATCTCTATCGAACAGAAAACAACAAACAAAAACCCGCGATCGACTGTAGGCACGATTACAGAGATCTACGATTTTCTGCGTCTTCTTTATGCCCGCGCCAGCGAAGCATATTCCTACGCAACCGGCAAGCTGATGCAGCGCATGTCGGAAGAACAAATTGTCGAGAAAATCCTAACGGAGTTTAAAGACGAACCGATCTATATTCTTGCACCAGCCGTGAAAGGGCGGAAAGGACATTACCGGGAGCTATTTGAGCAAATTCGTAAACAAGGCTACTCAAAAGTACGCGTGGATGGCGAGATTTTAGATATCGCACCAAAGATGCAAGTAGATCGTTATAAGATCCACGACATAGAAATTGTTATCGATCGTCTTTATGCAACGGAGGGCGATAGCAAAAGATTATACACCTCGGTCATGCAGGCCATGAAGAGTGCCAAAGGCATTATCAAAATTGCCAACAAAGAGGGCAGAGAGCACTTCTTTAGCCGTTATTTAATGGATCCGGAGTCCGGCATCTCTTACGATGAGCCTCAACCTAACACCTTTTCATTTAATTCACCCTACGGCGCGTGTGCGAAATGCGACGGACTGGGCTATATTTTTGAAATTGATAAAGACAGTGTAATTCCGGACAAGAAGCTAAGCATTCAGAAAGGTGCAATATTACCTTTGGGACCAGCCCGTGAATCATGGACGTTTCAAGTCGTAAAAGCTGTCGCCAAGAAATTTGACATCTCTCTTACAGCACCAGCGAGCACATTAAGTGATGAACACATCGACTTATTGTTATTTGGAGGCGAAGAAGATATATCCCTAACCGTTTCGTATGGGAGCTATGGTTCTCGCGAGTACAATGTTGTTTTTTCCGGTATTTTCAAGCTGCTGGAAGAACTCAATGGTCGCGGATCAGACGACGCCCCGGTACTGGATGATTTCCGGACAAAGGTGATGTGCCCTTCTTGCCAAGGCGCCCGACTTAAGGAAGAATCCCTGCACTTTAAAGTCGACAACAAAAACATTTCTGAACTTGCCAGCATGGATATGACGACGTTGAGCGCTTGGTTCGAAAATATCGAAACAAGACTTAATGATCGACAGAATACCATCGCCGCGGAAATCTTAAAAGAAATTAGAGCACGCATTGGCTTCCTTTTGGATGTAGGCTTGAGCTACCTCAGCCTGGACCGCTCCTCTAAGACATTATCTGGAGGTGAAGCACAGCGTATCCGCTTAGCCACACAGATCGGATCACAACTGGTAAATGTACTCTACATTTTAGATGAGCCGAGTATCGGTCTACACCAGCGGGACAACGAACGGTTAATTAATTCATTGAAGAACCTACGCGATATCGGCAACTCTGTTCTGGTTGTCGAACACGACAAGGACATGATCCTACATGCCGATTATGTAATCGATATGGGACCTGCTGCAGGTGTAAACGGCGGGGAAGTCGTGGCACAAGGCACACCAAAAGAAATTTTAGCGGCCAATACATTAACGACGAGCTATCTCAATGGTTCAAAAGAAGTCGCCATTCCTACCACACGCCGAAAAGGAAGTGGGCTGAAGCTCTCCCTCCAAGGTGCGACAGGTAACAACCTCAAGAATGTCAATGTGGACTTTCCGCTAGGTACCTTAACCTTAGTAACGGGGGTATCGGGATCTGGTAAATCGAGTTTGATCACAGGCACATTATACCCTATTTTAAACAAGCACTTTTTCCGCGCGAAAGCAACGCCAATGCCATATAAAAGCATTGAAGGATTAGAACATATTGACAAAGTCATCGAAATAGACCAAAGTCCGATTGGCCGCACACCACGCTCTAACCCATCGACTTATACGGGAGTCTTTTCCGATATTCGTACCCTTTTTGTACAACTCCCTGAAGCAAAAATCAGAGGATACAAACCAGGGCGGTTCTCTTTTAACGTAAAAGGGGGACGCTGTGAAACTTGTCAGGGAGCCGGACTAAAGATTATCGAGATGAACTTCTTGCCCGATGTGCAAGTTCCATGCGAAACATGCCAGGGCAAGCGTTATAACCGCGAAACATTGGAAGTGCGCTACCGTGGAAAATCTATCTCGGACGTGCTCGACATGAGTATCGATGAGGCGGTACCATTCTTTGAAAATATCCCTTCCATCTACCGCAAGATAAAAACCTTGCAAGATGTAGGCCTGGGATACCTGACCTTAGGGCAATCATCTACAACCTTGTCTGGTGGAGAGGCACAACGGGTTAAACTTGCGACAGAGCTTTCCAAGAAAGATACCGGAAACACCTTCTATATCTTGGATGAACCAACTACAGGACTGCACTTTGAAGATGTCAATGTCTTGCTTGGGGTAATCAACCGATTAGTAGACCGCGGCAACACCGTACTGATTATTGAGCATAACTTGGATGTGGTAAAAACTGCCGACTGGGTTATCGACATGGGACCAGAAGGAGGTAGAAATGGTGGTCAGTTAATGTTTGCCGGCGTTCCTGAAGATCTAATCAAGGAAAAGAAAAATGAAACCGCACGGTTTTTAAAATTAGAGATGCAATCATTTTCGTAACTTTGTTCTTGTATGTCGGATATCATTCAGTTATTGCCAGATTCGGTAGCCAATCAAATTGCCGCAGGGGAAGTGGTGCAACGCCCAGCCTCAGCCGTTAAAGAACTTGTAGAAAATGCAATCGATGCTGGAGCAGACAAAATAAAACTTATTGTAAAAGATGCCGGAAAGACGTTGATCCAAATCATCGATAATGGTTGTGGTATGAGCATCACCGATGCACGACTTTGTTTTGAGCGGCATGCGACCTCAAAAATCCGTAAGGCCGAAGATCTATTTGCAATCCGCACCATGGGCTTCCGTGGCGAAGCTATGGCCTCTATCGCCGCCATTGCGCAAGTAGAGCTAAAAACGAGACGTGTAGAAGATGAGCTCGGGACCATCATTGAAATCGAGGGTTCTAAGATTATCGATCAACGCCCAGAAGCACTACCGGCAGGTACCAGCATATCAGTAAAAAATTTATTCTACAACATCCCTGCGCGACGCAATTTCCTAAAAAGCAACTCTGTCGAGCTCCGTCATATTATTGATGAATTTCAACGCATTGCATTAGCAAATCCAGCAATCTTTTTTAGTCTGCACAGTGATGGGAACGAGCTGTTTCACCTGCCGGCAGAGACATTGAAACAACGCATTGTACACCTCTTTGGAAACACCTATAACCAACGACTTGTCCCCGTAGAAGAGGATACATCCATCATTACGATCAATGGGTTTATAGGAAAGCCAGAGTTCGCAAAAAAGACACGCGGAGAGCAATTTTTCTTCGTAAACAAGCGCTTTGTCAAAGATCCGTACTTAAATCACGCCGTGATGAATGCCTACGAAGAAATTCTTCCGGCTGAAACATTTCCGCTTTATGTCCTGTTCATCGATATCGACCCCGCAAAGATTGATATCAACGTACACCCTACGAAAACGGAAATTAAGTACGAGGACGATAAGGCCATCTATGCCATTATACGTTCTGCCATCAAACGATCTTTAGGTCGCTATAATATCACGCCAACCCTGGACTTTGATCAAGATACCAGCTTCAGTAGTTTTATATCGACGAAGCCGCTGGACGAGATACAGGCGCCAACCATCACGTTCAACCCAGATTTCAATCCTTTTGAGGATATCAAGTCCAATGCTTCGGCACGATCTACCGCTTATGCGGAAGGCTTTGAAAAGAAAGCCGGGATACCCCAAAACTGGGATACCTTATATAAAATTACCGAGCGTGACGATGCCGAGCAACTGCCATTGCTCCCAATAGAAAGTGAAGAAGATAAATCGACAGCAACCACAAGCAGTAGCGAAGCTCCGAAACAATTTTTTCAACTTCATAACCGTTTTATAGTTTCTCAGATACATTCCGGTTTAATGCTTATTGATCAGCAGGCTGGACACGAGCGTATCCTTTTTGAGCACTACAAAGAACAACTCGAGAACAATAAAGGTATTAGTCAACAAAGCTTGTTTCCACAAACCATTGAACTCAATGCAGCAGACTTTACCCTTATGGATGATATTCTTCCAGAGCTCCAGTCCTTAGGCTTTCAATTGCGCCCTTTCGGAAAAACAACTTATATTGTAGACGGGATTCCGGCGGACTTGGGAAGCAATGTTAATGAAACAAAAATACTAGAACAGCTGTTAGAAGATTTTAAGAACAATAAAGATGCGTTGAAACTAAGCAAACGAGAGAATCTCGCACGCAGCTTGGCAAAAAATGCATCAATCAAAGCAGGACAGTCCTTAGATAACCAGGAGATGGCAGAGCTTATCGATAAGCTTTTTGCGACAGAGTCTCCGAATGTATCGCTACATGGAAAACCTGTAATAATAACCATAACACTGCAGGAACTCATGGAGAGATTCGGCAAAAACTAATGATACGAACGATATATGAATAATCTCTTTTCAAATATGACTCCGGTCGTCAAGAATTTGTTGATCATTAATGTCCTCTTTTTTATAGGATCTGCTATTTTCCCGCTTTCGGTACGGCTTTTTGGTGTTTTCTATCCAGACTCCCCTTTCTTTCATATTTGGCAAGTCATTACCTACATGTTTATGCACGGTAGCATGGGGCATATTTTCTTCAATATGTTCTCGTTGGTTATGTTCGGCTCTATCATTGAGCAGGTACTGGGGTCGAAAAGATTTTTGAATTTCTATTTTATCTGTGGAATTGGCGCCTTGGTGCTACAATATGGCGTTCAAGCCTATGAGGTATACAATATTGCGGGAACCGTACGGGCAGCACAATTTTTACACTTTGATATGTTGAACAATCAGGTGTCGTCCAACCTTAAAGTATCCGAAGCAGATTTCTCCACATTAACGTCCATCTATGGAACCCCATTAGTGGGCGCATCGGGAGCGATCTATGGTCTACTGCTTGCTTTTGCATACTTATTCCCAAACATGTCACTTTATCTCTTTTTTATACCTGTCCCTATCAAAGCAAAGATTTTTATACCTATATTGATACTCATAGAGATATATTTAGGTTTTGCAGATGCTGGCGGTTCTATTGCCCATTTAGCACATGTAGGCGGCGCTTTATTTGGTTATATCTTGATAAAAATATGGGGCATAAGGAGAGGAATCTAACATATGAAACAAAGTAGTTTAAAGACTTTTTGGCAAAATACATATAAGGGAGCATCCCCTATACCTGTTATTATTACCATCCAGGTCTTACTCTTTGTGCTGATTCATATTTTTGACTTACTCCGCGAAGTTGGACTCACTCAAACACCATACTACGACTACAGTGTAAGCTTCCTAAGCCTTCCATTATCCTTTGACAAGTTCCTGACACAACCCTGGTCATTACTGACCTTCCCGTTTTTATACACGGGTATCTTTCAACTCCTGTTTGACTGCCTTTGGCTATTTTGGATCGGTAATACGTTTCTCGTTTTTCTGAATAAACGGCAAATGCTCTATCTATATTTTTCGGCCATTATGGTTGGAGCCGTTACATTCCTATTGCTCGGAGGTATCCCGGCCTTACAGCGTAGCGTACAGCAATCGTTCCATACCTCAACCTTCGGGATCGTAGCCCTTGTTGCCGCAACGACCATGCTCGTACCCAAGATGGAGGTACGCCTCTTTCTTTTCGGAAATGTGCAGCTTCGGTATATCGCCTTTTTCTATATCGCATTATCCATAATATTCTACGCTTTGGTCAACAAAGCGGGAGCCATTGCTGTTTTAGTGACTGCCGCGTGGGGCGCCCTGTATCTCAACCAGCTTCAAGCAGGTCGTGACTTCAGTCAACTATTCCAACGTAAACAAAAGCGTAGCAAACTACGTGTGGTACATCACAATAAACAAACCAATACTGCACGGGGCAATCGTCACCCCTCCGATATGCCCAATCAAGTGGAGATCGATGAAATATTAGATAAAATTTCGATAGGAGGCTACGAAAGCTTAACTTCACACGAAAAAGAAGTACTATTTAAAGCAAGTAAGAGCGAGTCGTAGCAAATGGCAAAAAAAACTTTCTTCAAAAAGAATCTTGGTTTTTTCAGTAAAACAGTCTTTATCTGCAATATTATTGCAGTTATACTGCTATTACTAAGCTATTCGGCCGCATTTATCAACCCCGAAACGATATGGCCAATTGCTTTCTTTGGCTTAGGCTACCTTCCTATCTTGCTCCTTAACCTTGGCTTTGTTGCCTATTGGTTTTTACGTCGCCCTAAATATGCATTATTTACGTTGATACCTATCTTGTTGGGATGGAACCTTTTGACCCAGCATGTCGGCTTCCGTAGCAAAATAGAACAAGAGCCGAAAAAGGATCAGGATGCCATGCGGGTCATGACTTTCAACGCACATTTATTCAAGGATGTTAAAGAGACCCCGGGCAGTGATATCAAAAAAGAAGTGCTGGAGATTATTAAAGAAACCAATCCCGATGTCCTCTGTTTTCAGGAATTTTTCACGAAAATAAAGGGCTCCAAAAAATTGAGTGACAAAATTAATGATCAGATCGGCTTCAGAAGCTTTTATTTTGAACCTGCGATGAAGAGTAACTCCGAAGGTTATGGTCAAATAATATACTCGAAGTTTCCCATTGTAAATTCAGGGATTATTGCACACAACGAGTACGGTATTAACCGCATTATCTTTGCCGATATTGTCAAGGCCGAGGATACCATACGGGTATACAATGTTCACCTTCGCTCCTTCGCTTTACAAAATGAGGACAAAGAGTTTATTCAGAATCTATCCGCCAACTCGGAACAAAATGAGGGCGCTTCCCGTCGTTTAGGACGTAAGCTAAAGTATGCATTTGCGAAACGTAGTCAACAGGCTACCGCCTTGAAAAACCATATCGATTCTACACAGCATCCTATCATCGTTATGGGCGATTTCAACGATACGCCAATGTCATATAGTGTCAACCATATCCGTAAAAACCTACGGAATACGTTTCAAGAAAAAGGACAGGGATGGGGTGTTACACACTATGAGATGTTACCGTTTTTCCAAATCGATTACATTTTATGCAGTAAACAATTCCAGGTAAATAATTATAAGATTATTAAGAAAAAACTATCCGATCACTATCCGGTATATGCTGATATCTTGCTTACAAGCCGCTAGGGTAGCGCGCTAAAATGTTGTAAAGCCTGCTTCACAAAAAGATCTCTTCTATTCTTTACTTTGAAATAAGCCTCTCGACCAAAGTAATAACGTCCAACCAAAGCCTCAATATCACTTTCGATCGTATTTCTTAATTCATTCTTCTTTTTATCGGAAATAGCGATGCCAGCCTTACGAACAAAATCAATAAAAGCATGATATTCATTGTCTGGCAAGTTATATCCCGACAGGAAGTTTTCAATGGAATAGGCCGGCAACTTTTTTGTGAATCGACCATATACAAACTGATCAATAAAGCCGTACCGAACCAGATCTTGATACGGCGACTCGTTAATATTAGAATCTCGAGGCATCTGAATATCCGGGAGGATACCACCACCACTATAGACCGCTTTCCCTGCTTTCGTCGTATAAGTTTGTCCATGATTATACAAGGTATCAAGCGCCCATAAGCCTTTATACATCGTATTAAAGTCCATCATATTGGACCAGTTCGGGGTATACTTTTTCTGTATACTACGCCCTAAGGGAGTAAAGTACCGCGCTATACTCAAGTTTACTGTCGAACCGTCCGAAAAATCATACTGCTCTTGCACAATCCCTTTCCCATACGAACGTCGGCCAATCACAACACCGCGATCCCAATCCTGTATCGCTCCCGTCACAATCTCACTCGCGGAAGCCGTTTCTTCATTTATTAATACAGCCAGGCTGCCATCCGCAAAGCCCCCACTCTCATCCGAGAAATAATCTTGACGCAATTCATGTGCCCCCTCTGTATATACGATCAAACGACGGTCTTTAAAAAACTCACTCGCCATCTTAATCGCAATATGAAAATATCCACCACCATTATCGCGTAGATCTAAGATTAATCGTTTAGCCCCCTGCTTTTTTAAAGCAACAATAGCAGCCTGAAATTCTTCACCGGTATTCATGCCAAAGCGGCGAACCTTGATATAACCCACCGTAGGTTCAATCATATACACCACATCCAATGAACTAACGGTGACCTGATTTCGAATAACCTTGATTGCATTCGGCAGTTCAACACCATTTCGTTGCACAAACACATTAACCGCCGTTCCACGCTTCCCACGAATTAGCTTCTCCATCTCTTCCTGCGACACACTAACCCCCGCCACCGTCCGGTTATTCACCCGCAACAAACGATCCCCAACCCGAAAGCCCGCTTTATCCGCTGGACCATTATTGATCAACGAAACGACCAACAGCGTATCCTTTAAATTAAAATACTCCATACCAATCCCCTCGAAAGTACCATCTAAAATTTCGGTCTGCCGCTGTGCTTCGTTAGGCACCAGGTAGCTGGAATAAGGATCTAAATGTGATATGATATGGTTAATGGCACCGTTCTGCACGGAATCAACGTTGACACTGTCGACATATGAATTGGATATCAGATCGATGAGTTGCTGGATTTTCCAGGTATTATCCGAAAGGCCAATAGGCACCAAACTGCTCCCGGGCTTACTTCCTTCTTCGTCCACATAATTCTGTCCTAAAAGAATACCCAAAAGCAATACGGCAGCATAAGTCGCTGCGACAAATAAACTACGTTTGGTACCTTTCTGCATGGTCAATCTTTCGGTGCAAAATTACTATTGTTTTTTCAAATAATATGGGGTTAATTAACACCATAAGTAGCAAAATGTAGTCCAAAGACTATAATAGTGTCATTGCTATATAATTTTTACGTAAAATTTTATCCAGCACGGCATTTACATCCGTGAAAAACAAAAAAATATCCATCAAAACTGATTTTTTTGCACAGGTAAGCAAGTTTAATTATGTTTGATCAACAAACAAAGAAGAACAGGTGCACGATCTAGAACCATACTATAATTGGCGCGACGACTACATCGCCGCCGACGATGAGCGCTCCCCATTTTACGGGACGGTATATAGCGAATTTGAATTCGATAAAAAGGTCTATAACTACCTGCTGCACCCGCAATGGGACGAATTTGGATCCACCACTTTATACCTGAAAATTCTCTATGTTGACTATGATAAAGGCTTTTCCATCATTGAACTTATTGGGGAATGGAATGATGCAATTTACAACGACATCATGGTTCTTAAAAGAGAAATTATAGACGTCCTTATCGGTGAAGGTATTCAGAAATTCCTGTTGATCGGTGAAAACGTGCTAAATTTTCATGGTTCTGACGACTCTTACTACGAAGAGTGGTATGAAGATATTGAAGATGGCTGGATTGTGGCCCTCAATTTCAGAGACCATGTAATCCAGGAATTCAAAACCATTGGCGTTGACTATTACATTCATTTTGGAGGGGAATTGGACACCTTTCCGTGGCGCACCTTAAAACCCAAACAGCTTTATCACCATATTCAAGAACGAATCAACAAACGTTTAGGCGGATAAGCGGAAAGGCCGTAAAATAGTCCTTGCTTTTCTATATTTTCACTAACTTTGTTTCCACATTAAAACGTTTAATTATGTCATTCAGAATAGAAAAAGACACGATGGGCGAAGTTCAAGTGCCTGCAGATAAATACTGGGGAGCACAGACAGAACGTTCACGCAACAACTTTAAGATTGGCCCTGCGGCGTCCATGCCAAAAGAAATTATTGAAGGTTTTGCTTATTTGAAAAAAGCAGCAGCTTACGCAAATCATGAGCTTGGTGTTTTACCGATTGAAAAGCGCGACGCTATTGCAGCAGTATGCGATGAGATTCTAGCGGGTAAGTTGGACGATCAATTCCCATTGGTTATTTGGCAAACAGGCTCCGGGACACAGTCTAACATGAATGTGAACGAAGTTGTAGCCAACCGTGCTCAAGTTCTTGCTGGAGGCAAAATTGGCGAAGGTGAGCCTGTATTGAAAGCAAACGATGATGTCAACAAATCGCAATCATCCAATGATACATTCCCTACAGGGATGCACATCGCGGCCTATAAAGCGGTGGTTGAAGTAACCATCCCTGGTGTAGAAAAACTACGCGATACGCTCAAGCGTAAATCAGAGGAATTTATGCAAGTCGTTAAGATTGGTCGTACCCACCTTATGGATGCAACTCCACTGACATTAGGTCAAGAGCTTTCTGGTTACGTTGCACAATTAAATCATGGAATTAGGGCTGTTAAAAACACCTTGTCCCACTTATCCGAAGTGGCATTGGGAGGTACAGCAGTAGGTACGGGATTGAATACCCCAAAGGGATATGATGTTGTCGTGGCCAAATATATTGCCGAATTCACAGGTCTTCCGTTCGTGACGGCAGAAAATAAATTTGAAGCATTAGCAGCGCATGACGCTATCGTAGAAACACATGGTGCATTAAAACAACTTGCGGTAGCTTTAAATAAAATTTCAAACGATATCCGCATGATGGCCTCTGGCCCTCGTTCTGGAATTGGCGAAATTTTAATTCCTGAAAATGAACCGGGCTCATCGATCATGCCAGGAAAAGTAAACCCAACACAGTGCGAAGCTTTAACAATGGTTGCTGCGCAGGTAATGGGAAATGATGTTGCTATCACCATTGGTGGCACACAAGGTCATTATGAGCTGAATGTTTTCAAACCAGTAATGGCAGCAAACTTCTTACAGTCGGCCCGTTTGATCGGGGATGCTTGTGTCTCTTTTGAGGAGCACTGTGCGATCGGGATTGAGCCAAACTACCAACGCATTAAAGAGCTGGTTGACAACTCCTTGATGCTCGTTACTGCGCTTAACACTAAAATTGGTTATTACAAAGCAGCAGAAATAGCACAAACGGCACACAAAAATAATTCGACATTAAAAGAAACAGCTATAGCATTGGGCTATGTCACAGCTGAACAATTTGATGAATGGGTGAAACCAGAAGAAATGGTAGGAAGCTTAAAATAAATAAGTGATCAATTTATCAAAGAAAAATATCTTTCAAAAGGCATGCTTAGCACTGTTGCTAGGCATGCTTTTTACTACGTCTGCCTGTGTTCGCCACTCGGAAATGCAGACCGAGGGTGCCGACTTCTTACAGGGCGTATGGGTACAAGACAGTATCCCACACCAAGCGCAGATGATGGACTATACGCTTCATGAATTTAAATTCACTTGTGACTCCATGTATACCGTGATGAAAGTTCATGCCAAAACCCAACGTATCCCCGACAGTTGTTACAAGGATGGGAATTGGACAGAATATGCCAAAGGGGTTTATGTAATGCGCGGTGATAGTTTAATTGGTGAAGGGATTTACACTAAACCAAATGGGAAATATAAAGCTTCAGGTTGCTACAAGACCGGAACGTATCTTCCGCGCTATCGCGTAGCCTATCACAGCAAGGATTCCCTCGTGTTGGAAAGCCGCTATGATCAGCGCCCATTGGTCCTCCGCAAGACCCAAGATATTACATGTGTGCCCAAAAGACGTTGGGAAGATTAGATTAATGGACTTCGTTTTCGCGCAGTATACGTAGAAAATTAAGTCCCATAATCTTGGCAACATCTTCTTTACTGTATCCTCGCTTCAACAGAGCATCCGTTAATACAGGAAATTTAGAAACATCATTCAGCTGCTGTGGAGCGGATTCGATGCCGTCATAATCGGAGCCAACAGCCACATGATCTATCCCAACCTTCTGAACTAAATAGTCTATATGTTCCAGTAGCTTTTCTAGCGGCGCATCTGCCTGCTGTTTTATGCTCGCTGGCAGTTTCTCATATTGCCGTGTACCAGATAGTTTGTAATTTCCTTTCGCCCCGAAATGCTGACGATATAGCTTTTCAACCCTAGCATTGAATCCCGGATCCAGGAAACCAGAGTAGAAATTAACCCCCACAACCCCACCATTTTTCTTTAAGGCCTCCAGCTGCGCATCTTTTAAGTTACGATAGTGCGGCATCAGCGCATACGCATTACTGTGTGACACCAAAATAGGTTTGGACGTTACCGCCAACACATCATAAAAAGTTCGCTCCCCACCGTGAGAAAGATCGACCATCATCCCCAATTCATTCATCTTCCGAATAATTTCTTTACCGTGCTCCGTCAATCCTTTTCCCTGATCCGATTTCGTTTTTACTTCAATCGCTGCGGCCGTAGCCCACGGCAAGTTATAATTCCAGGTCAAGGTTAAATAACGTGCACCACGGCGATACAATGTCTCTAGGTTTTCTAATGAGCTCTCAATCATATTGCCGCCTTCCACCCCAATAAGCGCCACGATTTTACCAGTCTTCAAAATCTGCTGGACATCATCTGCTGACTTCGCGATCGCGATCTCTCCTTCATTTTGCTTAACCATCTTTTCCAGTGCATCGATCTGCGCATTTGCATGCTTGAAAGCCTTTCCTTTTGGAAATTTTTTATCATCGGACCACACCGCAAACACCTGTACATCAACGCCTCCTTCGCGTAAACGTGGCAAGTCCGTATGTCCAACTTTCATGCGTTTCCCAATATCGCGCCCCGGGAGGATCGATTCATAAATCACATCGTTATGCCCATCGACCACAATCAAGCTTTTGTGGAAATCCATGTTGGTCTGTCCATGCCCATAGCCCCCACAAAAGGCCAGCGCAGCTAATAATAAGACTCCTTTACCGTTTGCTCTCATTGATTGTTTCATAAATAGCATCTTGAATACGGCTACGTACATTTAATTCTAACAACCGGGTCGATACCTCCGGGTGTACTCTATTCGATAAAAAGATATAAACCAATTGATTTTTAGGGTCAACCCATAAACAGGTACCCGTATAACCGGTATGACCATACACACTACTATTTGCCAGCTTTGATGGATATTCCTTCGTTACGTCAGCATCCGCGCGATCAAAACCTAGCCCCCGACGACTTGTCTTCGACTGTTTCGATGTAAAAAGATCGACAGTTTCAGGCTTGAAATACCGAACGCCACCGTATGTACCTCGGTTCAATAGCAATTGTCCATAGATTGCCAAATCGTTCGCCGTAGCAAATAATCCAGCATGTCCTGCAACCCCACCTGCCATAGCAGCCCCTTGATCGTGTACATAACCTTCCAACAATCCTTTACGAAAAGTACTATCATACTCCGTCGGCACGATCTGTTCTTTATCGAAACGTTTTCTCGGGTTATACCCCGCAGTCTTCATGCCAATTGGTCGATACAAAAACTCTTGAATATATTCATCCATAGGGGTGGCTGTTTCATGCTCTGCAACCTCCTTCATTACATACATGCTGATATCACTGTAGACATAATTTCCAGCGGGCTTAACCGGGGAATTAAGCATCTCTGGCCACATTACATCCCGATAATAGTTATTGACCAGGTATGCATTGTCGGCGACTTTTACTTGGTGCTGCGCATCTTCAGTCGATTGGATATCCCCAGCCTTCAAACTTTTATAGAAAGGAATATAGGGGGTAAATCCAGCCTCATGCAGTAACACCGTTCGCAGTGGAATGTCTTTTTTGTTGGTGTTTTTTGCTTGCCATAGATAATCCCCCATCGTCTTGTCTAGGTCAATGACTTTCTCTTCTTGCAAATGCATGATAACAGGAGTTGTTCCCACAATCTTACTCACCGACGCCAAATCAAAAATATCAGTTGTTTTCGTTGGCGTTGTTTGCGCATAAGTATGTGAACCATATGCTTTGTTAAAAATGACCTCTCCATCTTTCACAGCCATCACGACCATCCCTGGCGTAGCTTTCTTTGCCATCGCCTCCGCAGCAATTGCATCAATCTTTGCGGTCATCTTATCAATCTGAAGACCACGCTGGGAAGCATCAGCATAACCTATCCGTGTTTGACTCGTGCGATTCTTACCTTCCGTAATTGCCGCTCCCCCGAAAATTGACATCGCCGCCTCCCGTTGGTTGGCTGTTGTTGGTGCTCCCGACCACATTTCGGTTACGCGTGGATTATGATCTGTTTTAGCAAGCATATTACCCGTCGACTTATCGGCAAAGCGAAGTAAAATGACGTTCTTTTTGTTTACCGCCGATTGCTGCGCCATAAGCAAAAGGTCATTGCGCAACTCATCCGAACTACCGGCTACTATAATCGTGTTGTAGTATTTTGTGTGTTCATCATACCCATTAAAATCAAAACTAGCCACCTCTGCATATTGTTGCAGTGTCTCAATAAGGGATTGATAGCGTGCTGGGAATGGGGTTACTACCGCTATCCGAAGGTTATCTAACCGCTTGAAAGGAAGCAGGCTATTTTGATTACTCACTAAAACCGTGTGATTGGTAGGTATAGATTTCTGTTGCGCATACAACGAGTTACCGGTGATCACACTACTTAAAAGCACTGCTTGAAGGCATATCGAATTGAATTTCATAATTTGTGACAGTTTGCTTCTGTAAACTTAGGTAAAGTAATACGCAAATCCAATGTGTTACAGATCAAAGAGGTTGTTTTTTATCGTAAAGAATCTGATATAATGCAACAAAACGCATGGTTGATCTAATTTTCATCGACCTAGATTTTCTATGGATTGGAGGCCAAAGGAGGGTGCTGACTGGTATCAATGAATACGAGCCGACATAGCGGGATACGAGCCACAGGCCTACCTGCGGTAGGCAGGCTCGCACCAGTGTCACGACAAGCCAGTGTAACCACTCTTCAGTATAACGACGTACCTTGTGTAATGACACGCTGTAAAAGCAGAAAACTAACGGTAGAGCGGAGAAATTTCATTAAGTTTGACGTATGCCGGAGCAAATACAAGATAGAACAATATTTTCCCTGCTGGAAGTAACGCGCAGCATTCAAAAAACGCTTGCCGATCGCTATCAGAGTCTATATTGGATTAAAGCGGAAATGAACAAGCTCAATCATTATACGCACTCGGGCCATTGCTATCCGGAACTTGTTGAAAAGAAAGAGGGTAAGGTTGTTGCCGAGATTCGTTCCGTTTTATGGAAAGCAGATTATCAACGCATCAATCAACAATTTTTAAAGCTCCTGAACGAACCCTTGCGCGAGGGTATTACAATACTCTTTCAGGCTGGCATTTCTTATGATCCCCTTTATGGTTTAAGCCTTAAGATTGTAGATATTGACCCGACCTTTGTATTGGGAGAACTCGAAAAAGAGAAAATAGAAAGCATCCGAAGGCTACAGGAAGAAGGAATCTATGATGCCAATAAAAAGCTGCCCTTTCCGACAGTACCAAAGCGACTCGCCATTGTCTCGGTAGAAACCAGTAAAGGTTTATCCGATTTTTTTAAGATTATACAGGCTAATCCCTGGGGCTATCGGTTTGAAAGCACCTTATTCCCGGCTCTACTGCAGGGCGACAAGTCTGTTCCTTCCATCATCAAGCAGCTCGCCGTGATAGCAGAGCAAACCGAAGCATTCGATGCTGTCGCCATTATTAGGGGCGGAGGTGGCGAGGTTGGTCTTTCCTCGTACAACAATTACCTGCTGGCACGTGCTATTGCTATTTTTCCAATCCCGGTTTTAACCGGAATTGGTCATTCCACCAACGAAACAGTAAGCGAAATGGTCGCCTACAAAAATGCGATCACCCCCAGTGAGCTGGCCGACTTTCTGATTCAAAAATTTCATAATTTTGCTATTCCTGTGGATGAAGCACAACGACGCATGGTGCGCGCCTGCCAGGCTATATTTACCCAACAGGAAGCGCAGCTGCAGCACTTCAGTCAACAAATATCGTGGTCCGGAAAATCAATTTTCATGACCCAACGCAACAAAATAGATAATATACAAAGTCACCTACAACTCTTCAGCCGTCAACTCCTCAAGGAGCATTATGCAGAAATTGAAAATGCCAGTCGGCTGGTTAATCTGGCTAGCCCAAAACAAATCTTACGCCGTGGATTTAGTATCACCCGCGTCGCTGGGAAAGCCATAACCGATGTCAACGAAGTGCCCGATGGCGCGACAATAGAAACCGAATTGCTCCATGGTACAATTCACAGTACGACCCAATCTAAAACGTAAAACAATATAAATAGACAAGATGAGCGCTAAAATAACCTATAACGACGCATTCACAGAGCTGCAACAGATTGTTTCAGATATTGAAAACGGAGATATTAATGTTGATGCATTAGGCGAAAAAATACGCCGGGCGTCGGAGCTAATCACCGTTTGTAAAGCAAAACTCACAGCCTCCGAAGAAGAAGTAGAGAAGCTCCTTGCAAAGCTGGAGGAGGAGACACCTTCTTCGGATGCGGAGTAAAAGAGACAACATCTAGTTTTTTATTTAAAAAGTTGAATTTATGACTCTTCTGTCCTATTCTTCCACCTACTATTCCGTATTTTTGCATTAAAATAGAGACCATGAAAAAAATTATCGCAATAGCGCTAACAGTAATTTCGTTTTCCACTGTTTCCGCACAAAAAGTAGAGCGTAAGCCTCTACCAAAAGATGTACAGATCAAACTAGCCTTACAGGCTGCTCCTGAAGATTTACGCCCTGGGGCCAAAGTATACGGCTACGACGAAAATGGCAAGTTTGTTGTCTTGCAAGAACCGACGAACAACAGCAAAATGGTTTGCCTTGCTCCCGACTATAAAATGGCAACCTATTATTCCTATGCCTACCCACAATCTATGGATGAGTTTATGGAAAGAGGGCGTCAACTGATAGCAGAGGGTAAACGCAAACAACGGGATGAAATCCGGGAACAAGAGTTTAAAGCTGGTAAGTTAAAAATCCCACAAACACCAACAATTCTATATGGTTATTGGGGAGAAGCATCGAATGTCAATACAGAGACCGGTGAGATAAAAGATGCGAAACGTCGTTATGTAATCTACATGCCTTTCGCTAAAGCGGAAGATATTGGCTTATCCAGCAAGCATAACAACATCGGTATGCCTTGGTTAATGGATGAAGGAGGATATAAAGCACACATCATGATTACCCCTCCATTGGAGCATAATCACGGCGGTCATTAAAATAAAAAAGCCGAATCTTAACGATTCGGCTTTTTTATTAGGAATGCTTTTTAGAAGAAACACGCTTCTTTGTCTTCAGCGCTTCTTTCTTAACAGCTTCTATATCGTTTGCACGACTCAAGATCGTATCGCAAGCAGCGATAATCTCTGGTCTTCGTACAGAAATGCTAAACCACCCCATGACCTCCAATGCTGTTTTACGTACCTCTTCCGAATCGGCTTCATTAATAGCGATTGCGGTCAAGGCAGGAATCATTGCATGATTTCTATATAAACGCAAGGAATTGATTTCACTCAAACGGTCCTTGTCCAATTTAGTTACATCCGTGATAATAGCTAAAGCCGCTGCCGTCTTCTTCGCGTGGTAATCTATATCCTGATCCAATTTATTGGCCACCGTATCACCGTGTACCAAGGCTTTATTATTACGAATCAATTCATTTACCGCATCGTGTGCCAACGCCGGATTCAAGAACTGTAAATTCCAACGAGTACGATAGCTTACGCGTTCTGAATGCGGATCAGAAACATAGAAAGAAATTTGATCTTTCACAAAATCGTCTCCTCCAAAATCAGCTAAATCGTACGCGACCCGACGACGGATATACTCGTATGAATCTCCTTTTGCTGCATGCAAAACTTCAAAATAATTCTTGTCCTCAAAATTACGTAAAAGCTGAAAAGCTTCCATCCGCACGGTCTCATAAGAAGAGTCAAAGTAATAGGTTTTTAGCAGATTCGAAGCCTCGTCCTTCGGTAACAAACGACTTAAGTACACCAAAGATAACGCTTGTAAATCGGCATCATTCGTCTTTAATAAGGTCTTCCAATAACCTGCATCATTCGTTTTAGTAGCAAGCGCTTCATTCAATGCCGCCTTACGTGTTGAACTGAATGCGAAGGTCGGATCACCTAAGATATGTGTCTCCAAATAAGCAATCTGCTTTACCCAATGCCCAACGCGTGCGCCATGCTGCAAAATCCCCATCAATTCCGCTGGCCACAAATCTTGCAACACCCCGACCGAATTAGCCACGGCAACAATATTCTCATTTGTGGAGAAAGGATAATAACCGGCGATATAATTCTCCAGTTGAAAAGAGCCCGTCAAACAGGAATTTAGATACACCAAACGCGCCTGGATTCCACCATCTTTTATATCATGGATCTGCATATCCATATTATCATTATAGATCGAATCGCTGGCAATAGAAGCTTCCGAAAATGCCGCTTCAAACCATTTATCATTGACGCCTAATGACGCTTGAAAATCAGACTTAACCTTCTCTAAGTCCCGTCCATCTTCCTTAGCCGACCGCATTTTAGAGCGTAAATAACGTGCAACGTTTTGCATTGACGGTTGGGGCGACGATACATCTGGATAACCATTCAACAACTGTAATGTAGGCGTCCCATGTCCCGTCATATAGGCAAAGTCAATTCCTGGGCGTTTCAACTCCGTCAACAAATTGAACTTCATAAACTCTGAATTCCTGTAGTTTAAAAACTTCATGGAGTTTCCCGGCTTAAATAAGTCTGGAAACTGAGATTTCAAAGCCAGTGCTTCCCCAGAAACAGCATTAATAGCATTCGAGTTATAGCCATGTCCCGTGGAGGCAATCATATCCGTTAACGGATTATCCTCACCACGAAGACGTACCACCTTATGCAGGTAATCTTTGATTTTTACTTTCGGGTCCTCTCCCGCCAAAACAGGTGGTTTGATACGAGCGGAATAGATATCCATCTCGATAAACTGTTGCGAAGCAGCATTCAAGCTGTAGTAAAAATATTGTTCCCTTCCTTTTGCCGTATCCTGACGGATGAAATCAAAATTAAGGTCAAAGTCATCATAAAAACGGTCAGATGGCACAGACGACTTGTCCCAACGAATCTTTTGGTTCATCTTGAATGCCGAAGTTAAAAACTGCGCATCACGAATCATAGGGATTGGAATTTCTCCAATAAACACAGCACCTTCGAGTTTTGCCTCTTTTTGTGTATACAACTTAGACAACTCCGCCTTAACCTGATCCGGGGAACGCCATTGCTCCACCAAAATATACGTCCCTAACCCTTCTTTTTCAACCGCCTTTTTATAGGCATCCACCTCCGCCTTTGCATATTGATACGTTCCTTTATCAATTACAATAGCAAAACTCGTCGCCGATTTAATACCAGGCTTCTGAATCTCCTGCGCTTGTACGGTCACTTTGCCAAAAGCGAAAATTGCGAAGGCCAGTGACCACATTTTTTTGTTTCTCATGAGTACATGTTATCTAAGTAGCGTAGCTTTTCAGCTGCGACAAAGTTAAAAGGAAAAAATGCCAATTGCGAGCTGTCCGTTCATTCGTGACATACTTTTTGCAAAATACGCATTCCCTTCGGTCGGTTTTAAATATCCACCGCTAGCTTTAATATAAAACTGGGTTCCCGATTTAGCCGTCGGCTTAAACACATATTGGACCGCAGCATTGATCTGCCAAAAATCAGTTGACATAAAGGCATTCGTAGGATAAAGAATTTCCTTCGCTATAAAATTTGTCGAATAGGCTTTCTCTTCATAGTTGAAAATCGTTTTAAAAGCATCTGAATAGCCCACGCCAGCATGCAACACAAGGCCGGACTGATCCGCTGAGGTGAAATATTTATCAAAATCGACCTCATACTGCATCCGGTCTACAGTTTGCTGACTTCGGTTGCTGGCATACCGGTTGTCCCATCCATGATATTGTGCTTTTGCTCCCGCTTTCCACGACAGCTTATCCCCTTTTAACCGGCCAAACTGATACCGTAATGCTGCCTGGGTTACCAAATTGGTATTCAGTACTGCCGAGAACAAGGTCACATAGTTTCGTGTAATCGGATCCTGATATTGATGAAACTCTTCATTTTCTATATCGGTCTGAATCCATTCTGCACGCAGTTGATGAATTCCGGATGTTGTCGTTTGGCTTAAATCCGCTTGGAAGCCATATCTCTTATACCGATGTTCCCCTGCATTTTTAGGATAAGTCGATCCGTCCGTTGCTTTTTCGGTATGCTGCTGAAAAAAGCCTTCTAGATGACTACGAAACCCTCCGTTTGCGTAACTGTAATTTAATCCTCCACCAAAACGATTCCCCGCGTAACGACGAATAATGTCTGCACTCGACAAAAAGATCGGTGAACTTCCTTCATACTCTCCGAGCCCTAACAGCTTATATAAGTTGTGAGCAACATTATAATTTACATTGGTGATTTTCACATCTTCACCCAAATAATTATAACTACCAAAAAGCCCAAGGATATTTCGATCGTTAATCTTGTAGGCAACAGAAGGGATCAATTCCAGATCATTTTGTGTATTTTCTGGACGTGGGTCACGTTGTCTTGCACCTGTATTTACCGCATATTTCAAGCCCAACCCCACGGCAACACGATCTTTAAAAAACGGAGATGCGACTTTTACCTCTAGTCCATAACGTTGTTTATTCCAATCACCCTGCAGAGAATCCATCAAGATATACGGATTCAATCGTAAAGGATCCAACTGACTGGTATGTGGCACATCCTTTTCTATACCTGTACGCAGGTCAAATCGACCATACAACTTCCAGCCTTTAAATTCCTGGTACCGTTTAGAGCTGAAGTCGAAGTAATGACTTTGTGCCGCCAATAAAGGATGCTTGAAATCACCATCCTCGACCATATAACTCACCGTTGATTCACCAATATTCGAAGTGCGCACCGTCTGTAGTAAAGCCGAATTACGGCTATCTATACTTACTTCTTGGAGCACCATCTTATCCAACACCTGCTTTCCCTCTTGCGCCATAGCGGCCCCTGTTACCCCAGTTAAGAGCAAGCCTAATACTATTCTTCTGTTCATTGCTGTTAATTCCATTTACGTGGTGAAGGGGTATTGTTAATTTCAAAATCCAGAGACGAGTTATTGGTATCTTGGAAGATCGTCTGTCCGCCAATCACCTGCTTTACTTTCCGGCGTACTGATTTTCCACTATAGATCGCTCCCGTAGTCGTCATCCCGGCATCTACCGAAATAGGTAGACGCTTCTTATCGGCAGCAACGTTAGCATTTGGCACACAGTCGACCCCATCAATAATGACTCCCACAGGAACAGACTTATATTGTGTGTTACCTGTAGCGTTCGGCTCCCGGGCAACTGGCCATTTTGCAAAATCCTTACCCTCGAAAATCACAATTCCTCCACCATTAGAACCTGGCAACCAATCAAACCCAGCTGTAGTACTTGCGTATGCGTGAAACAGATTTGGTACATCCGGGTTATCGGTATCTCGATTCGTGTACGGCCAATAGGTCTCAAAATTGGAAATACCTTTCCCTAAATTAACCGGTGAGTTCGGATTCCCTTTTGGATCGTCCCTGTGATTGATCGCATTCATCGATATAATAAACGACTCTCCTGGTGCTAAAGCGTGGTCTTTGCCTGAACCCGGAATCATCCATACTTGTGCCAAATAAACCGAGTCTGTCTTGGACAGAAAACCATGAGCAGACGTGCTTCCTGCCTTCGTATTCCCCATATACATACTATCAAGGTAAACCGTTTCGTTCGAGTTGTTGTATATCTCCAAAAACAAATCATAGAAATAAACACTCGGTACACCACTATAATAGTACTCCCGTATAACCAAACTACCGGCTTGGCTCACTTTCAAGGGTACACTGACCGCCCGCGTACTTGTTTCCACCAATAGTGGGGCTATGCTCGCATTCACAAAAGATTCTTGTGCGTGTCCAATCAGTTCTTCTGATTCCGCCGCCGTATAGCTACGAGACGCGGCAAGAGAATAGGTTCCCGGAATCAGATTCAACGCCAACTTACCCTCCACATCAGAAACCAACTGGCGCACTTCGCCGGTCACATTATTCTTAAGTTGAATATTTACCTTTTCCGGCACAGCGCCTTCCTTAAAACTCTCCGGAAAAACCAATTGAAAAACAACCGGCACGCTATCCACCACTTCAAATTCCTTTCTACAACTGGCCAGCATCAGCTGCGACAGTCCCAGAAGTATAAAACATATCTTTTTCATCTATTTCTTATTTTTCTACTTGCCATTCGGCAGTGTATCGTCTGATTAAAACTTAAAGGTTAACTCGCTACCAAAAAAGATCGGAATATTTCTCTTCTCATATTGATCCGGATAACGTGTACTGTTTCTCAATGGCCGACTGTTGGTGATATTATTCACATAAAATGAAAAACCATAGTTTTTGCCGAACTCTTTCGTCAACTTCATATTAAATAGCCACAGCGGTTTCCAGGACTCTTCTTTGTAATAGTTATCCGCAATGCTGAGATAAATACCTGATGTTTCTGGAATGGCAGCAATCTCAGCGGGTGTCAATTCAACAATATTACCAGCACCACCCTCTACCATTGGGATAACTGCATAGGGACGGCTCGTGTAATTCAAGTATCTATTTTTATCCATCCATACTGTCTGTGCCGTCAAACTCACAATCAAACGTAACTCAGGGATATGATGGATGGCACGGATTGTACTTACAAACTGTTCATACTCCTTACCTCGATTTTCGAAGACACCAAGTCTGTTATACGCTTCACCTGCGACACGACGTGCATACACTAAAGGCGTATTATCCATACGTTTGGTATACATGTAGGCGCCATTCACCGTAAATGAGGTACGAATAGCTTCCACACGACCAAAATCTACATCAAACTCAAAACCTCTGTTCGTAATGTTAACATTATTGCCCGGGCGCTTGTAATCCGTTACATACAAAGAGTCTTTGACTACAGGGCTCAGTTCCGGTTTCTTACCCGCCTCTTGTGATAATACCGTATACATAGGCACGGTTGCAAAATTGTATTGATCGAACATGCTATAACCGTTCTTCGTATGCTCGTTGTAATACGTTAAATAGACCCGTTTGTTCTTCAAGAATCGGTAGTCCAACCCGACTTCCGCTTTCTTAGATTTTGCAATTTGGAGGTCCCTATTTTCGGTAGAAAACACACGTGTAGTCATCAAAGCGAGACTCTCTGCCGGGTTTTCTTTGTAGTAGTTTAAGCTAAAAATATCGGCATAAGCATTTTCAGGATACAAGTAAATCAGTCCTGGAGCTTTCGCACTATGTCCGTAGCCCCCACGAATATTTAAACCATCAATCAAGGTATACGAAGCATTGATCCGTGGTGAAAAAGCATATTTACTATTATCGGCAAAAGGCTGAATATTATCATAACGAAGTCCGGCCACAATACTCAATTCTCTGTTGAATAAATTGGCAGACACCTTATCTTCCAAGTAAAAAGACAACTGCTGCATCGCTGGAATATCATTAAAAGAACGTGGCCTTGTCGCGATATTACCCAGCGCTGCTGGAGGAGCCATCGGATCAAAAGTCTTACCAACGCCGAAATTCTTATCCAAACTATACTGTCCACCGACAACAATCCCGTGACGCACAGCGCCCGTTGAGAAATAAAAATTATCCGAAACTTTAGCCTGCACATTAAGCGGCTTACCATCGATCCACAGTTTGGCCAAATAATTAGATGGCAAATAGGGAACTTCATTGGTTCCATTCTCCAGCGCACTGGAAACGGCAGAAATCTGTCCGTTCGTCATCCCCTGCTGGAATCCATGCTGTATTCCATATTGTGCAGAAAGCACATAGTTTATGTTTCGCGCAAAACGTTTATCAATATTCCACCGACCGTTCGTCGAAAAGCGTAAATCATAATTCTCCGCCCGCTTTAGCTCTTGTTGTATAATTAAATCCTGATCAATTCGGCTGTTATCAAAATACCCCCCAAAGCTCAGATTCGTATTCGTATATAGATTTTTATTCCGGCCTACAGTATGGGTATATTGCAAGGATGTGTTTATTCGCTGATAAGATTCTGAAGTTTGGATTTGCTTGTCAGACGCATGCGTATAGTCCACATCCACGAACAAAGCACCTCCGTTCTTTCCGGTACTAAAGCCCTGACCCAACCAAGCCTGGCGCATGGTCGGATTCAATCTGAATTTTGCTTGCAAGGGTTCCACAGCAGCTTTAGTCTTCACATCCAATATTCCCGATGTAAGGTCACCGTATTCAACCGAAGGAATTCCTCGGATCACCTCTACTGACTCCACATTATCCGCCGAGAGTTGACGTAGATCTGTTCCCATCCCCGTTGAATTGGAAAAGTTAGAGAGCACACCCCCTCGAGCGGTATTTGCCGCCTGGAGATCGGCATTATTGGACAGTTGAGCACCATTAATAATGACCGCAGTTCCCATTGCAGCAACATTGTCGCCATTGACATCCCCCATCTGACGGATCAGCGGTTTATTGACACCCGAAAAAGATGGATTCCCAATTTTTTGCCCAGGCAACAGTTGCAAAAGCTCCCCGAGGTTGGTCGCCTGAAGGTGTTCAATAGCCTGTCGTGAGATATAAGTTGAAGTAGCCCCTTTTACGTTGGATACCTGCCCCACAACCTGGATATCTTCGAGGGCAATAGAATTTTCGATTAGCGCAATTTCTACCGGCTTAGCACCCGTTATTGCCTTCACCTCGATCGGTTTCATGCCCGTATATTGTACCTGTAAAGTATAATTTCCTACAGGCACATTAGGAAACACAAAAGTTCCTTCAGCATCCGTCATCGCAAAGAGTTCTAATTCTTTTAATCGAACGGTTGCACCACGAACAGGCTTCCCCTGGTGTATAACCTTACCCGATACTTTTTGCTGCTCTTGTTGTTGTACGGTAATATATTCTAAAGAACGTCCTTTTGCCGCAGCCGAAAAAGGCAAGTACAACCCTGTACCGATCGCAATGACCACTAATATTCTATTCATTTTCAACGAAGATTGGCTACAAATATAATTCTATTTAGACAAAATCTAAATAATGCACCTCATTTTTACCGATTTATTTTTAAAACATGCACAAAAACATATGTTGTGACAGCAAAAAGAAATTTACAGCATCTTATCTCCAGCGAGAGAGCCGCGCATACCACGACTAAGACTACAAAGGCGGGAACACCCTAACTCCATAACGCTAAGAATCCCCGACCAACTAAAATTCTAAAACGACGAACTATCCAGTAAAGACTATCAACTACCACCATGAACTACCCGCGAGAAATGCTTACCTTTGTAAGTTATGTCGAAAAAGTCAACAGAAAACTCCAAATCATACATCGAAATCAAAGGTGCACGTGTCAACAACCTGAAAAACATTGATGTTGATATTCCAAAGAACAAGCTTGTCGTAATCACGGGAATGTCCGGTTCAGGAAAATCATCGTTAGCTTTTGACACCCTTTATGCCGAAGGGCAGAGGCGATATGTAGAAAGCTTATCTTCTTATGCGCGCCAGTTTATGGGACGGATGAACAAGCCTGAAGTAGACTATATCAAAGGTATTGCTCCCGCCATTGCCATCGAGCAAAAAGTAATCACATCGAATCCCCGCTCTACAGTCGGTACATCAACAGAGATCTATGACTATCTAAAGCTGCTTTTTGCGCGGATCGGCAAAACAATCTCCCCGATATCGGGCCGCGAAGTAACCAAGGACTCGGTGTCCTCCATTGTTGGAGAGATGATGACGCTACCGAACGATACGACAGCAACGATCTTCGCGCCATTGCATCCCTATAATGACCGAAAACTGAAGGAAGAGCTTTCCCTCCAGTTGCAGAAAGGTTTCGTGCGGATCAAGTATATGGATAGCATCCAAAAGATCGAAAACATTATTGAGGACAAAGGCATCAAAAACAACACCTTCCAACCGGGCGACATACAAATTGTGGTCGACCGTATCGTGTTGGATAGCGAAGAGGAGACATACAGCCGTTTAGCAGACTCGCTGCAAACCGCACTTTTCGAAGGAAAAGGAGAGTGTTTTGTCGAGACAAATGGTGAATTGAGACACTATTCAGATAAGTTTGAATTAGACGGCTTAACTTTTGAAGAACCATCCCCTAATTTTTTCAGCTTTAACAACCCGTATGGCGCTTGTAAAAAGTGTGAAGGTTATGGTAAGGTTATTGGTATCGATCCGGACCTTGTTATTCCTGATAAGAGTAAATCTGTGTACGATGGTGCTATTGCCCCATGGCGCGGAGAGAAGATGGGCGAATGGTTGGATAAATTAACACGGACGGCGATAAAATTCGACTTTCCGGTTCACCGTGCTTATGGTGACCTGACCGCAGCACAACAAGAACTGCTTTGGACAGGTAATAAATATTTCACGGGGCTGAACCAGTTTTTTGAAGAGCTAGAACAGCAGACCTATAAAATACAGTACCGTGTGATGCTATCCAGATATCGCGGTAAGACAGATTGTCCCGAGTGTAAGGGCTCACGCCTACGAAAAGATGCGACTTACGTCAAGATAAGAGAAAAATCGATCACCGATATTGTATTGCTTCCGCTCGATGAAGCACTTACCTTTTTCACAAGTCTTGACCTCGACAAAAACGAAAAGATTATTGCAAAACGTTTGTTGGCAGAGATTGAGAACAGATTGCAATTCTTATGTGATGTTGGTTTAAGCTATCTGACATTAAACCGGTTAAGCAATACCCTTTCTGGCGGAGAGTCGCAACGTATTAATCTAGCCACATCGCTGGGAAGCTCCTTGGTAGGCTCTATCTATGTGCTTGACGAACCAAGCATTGGTCTTCACCCGCGCGACACACAACGCTTAATCGGTGTATTGAAATCACTACGGGATGTTGGTAATACCGTCGTTGTGGTTGAGCATGAGCAAGAAATGATGGAGGCTGCCGACTATATTATCGATATTGGCCCCGAGGCTGGTATTCATGGTGGTCAGCTGGTATTTGCGGGTAACTATAACGAAATAATACAAAGCAAAACAAGTTTAACCGGACAATACTTGAGTGGTGCGAAAAGCATTCCCACTCCGGCGAGCCGTCGTCGTTGGACAGAGAGCATTACCGTGAAAGGTGCCCGCGAAAACAATCTCCAAGGTATTGACGCTTCTTTTCCTTTAAATGTCTTTACCGTTGTAACCGGTGTTTCGGGTTCGGGTAAAACATCACTCGTTAAACGCATTCTCTATCCTGCACTACAAAAGGCTATAGGAAACTATTCGGGCGAACAAACGGGTTTATTTGATGGAATTGAGGGCGCTATTGATCATATCCAACAAATTGAGATGATCGATCAGAATCCGATTGGACGCTCTTCGCGGTCTAATCCTGTAACATATGTCAAGGGATGGGATGAGATCCGAGCGGTCTATGCAGCACTTCCTGCGGCTAAAGCTGGTGGACTCAAACCTGCTGCTTTCTCTTTTAATGTGGAAGGTGGACGCTGCGATGTTTGCCAGGGTGATGGAGAAGTGAAAATAGAAATGCAGTTTATGGCTGATATTGTGCTTCCTTGTGAGGCTTGTGGCGGAAAACGCTTTAAACAGCATGTGCTTGATGTTACATACAAGGAGAAATCTGTATCCGATATTTTAGAGCTAAGTGTTGATGAAGCCATTGTTTTCTTTGCCGATCAACCGAAAATATTAGGAAAGATTCAACCGCTCCAAGATGTAGGTCTGGGTTACGTAAAGCTAGGGCAACCGTCTAGCACGCTCTCCGGCGGTGAAGCGCAACGTATTAAATTGGCCTCTTTCTTAATTAAAGGAAACAACAGCAAACGAACCTTATTTATCTTCGACGAACCGACAACGGGACTGCACTTTCATGATATTCAAAAGCTGATCAAAGCTTTCGACGCCTTAATTGCATTAGGGAATAGTATTCTTGTTATTGAGCATAATATGGAAATGATAAAAACGGCTGACTGGGTGATCGATATCGGTCCGGAAGGTGGAAACCATGGTGGCAAGCTGGTATTTGCCGGAACACCAGAGGATCTTACCCTCTGTAACGAATCTTATACAGGGAAGTTTTTAAAAAATCACCTACATTTATCAGCTCATTCTTAAACCAAGAGATAATATGTGGAAATCATTTATAACAGGTGTATGTAGCTTAGCGCTTGCCTTTCAAGCGTCAGCTCAACAACCTGCCAGACCGAAACTCGTCGTTGGCCTCATGGTAGACCAAATGCGATGGGATTATTTATACCGCTTTGCCGATCGTTATGGCAACGATGGTTTTAAGCGTTTACTGAACGATGGCTTTTCGTGCGAGAACACCATTATCAACTATATTCCAACATACACGGCCATTGGGCATAGCTCTGTATATACAGGTTCTGTTCCTTCGATTCATGGCGTTGCGGCCAATGACTGGATCATTCAGTCGACCGGCGAAGCGATGTATTGTACACAAGATGATAATGTTCAAGGTGTCGGCACAACAGAAAAAGAAGGCAAGCAATCGCCGCGCAACTTGCTGACCTCCACGATCACGGACCAACTAAAGCTTGCAACCAATTTCCAGTCGAAAGTTATAGGTATATCCATTAAGGATAGAGGAGGCATTTTGCCTGCGGGTCATTTTGCGGATGCGGCCTACTGGTTTGAGAGTAAATCAGGTGATTGGATTTCCAGCACCTTTTACATGAAAGACCTACCAAACTGGGTCAAGGGCTTTAATAAACAAAAACTCGCTGAAAAATACCTAAAACAAGACTGGAACACCCTCTATCCAATCGAAACCTACACCAATAGTATCGCAGACAACAACCCTTACGAAGGAAAATGGCCCGGCGAAGCGAGCCCTACTTTTCCAAGAAAGACGTCTGAACTCATGAAGGATGCCGGGTATGAGTTGATCAAAACAACGCCACAGGGAAATACCCTAACGTTAGATTTTGCCAAATCAGCGATACAAAATGAAAAACTAGGTCACAACCCTACGAACAGCACAGATTTCCTTTGTGTTAGCTTATCGGCGACCGACTACGTAGGCCATCGGTATTCTTTATCTGCTGTTGAAATCGAGGATACGTATCTTCGTCTAGATCGCGATATTGCCAACTTTATTACGTACTTGGACGAAACCGTCGGAAAAGGAAACTATACCTTTTTCTTAACAGCAGATCACGCCGCATCGTATAACCCGATGTATTATACCGATCAAAAAGGAAATGGTGGCTACCTCTTTACCAGACAGATTCAGCGCGACTTGAACAATGATCTTGCAAAAAAATTCGGATCCGACAAAATTGTGCGCAGCCTGATGAACTATCAGGTTCACTTGAACTACCAGTTGATCGATTCTCTACAGCTTGATCTTGATAAGGTAAAACAAAGCATCATCACGAAGCTTAACAAAGAAGAAGGCATAGCCTATGTAGTCGATATGGAAGGAAACCAAAACATGTTTATTCCGGCACCAATTCGGGAGAAAATCATCAATGGTTACAACCGCAAAAACAGTGGTGCGATCCAAATCATTCCGGAGCCACAATGGTATTCCGGAACGCCACGTGGAACAGGTACTACGCACGGCGTATGGTCGGCCTACGACTCACACATTCCATTAATCTTTATGGGCTGGGGCGTGAAGAAAGGCGTCAGCAATAAAGAGGTACACATTGTTGATATTGCACCGACGATTGCGTCCTTATTGCATGTCATGGAACCAAATGGATCTATCGGTAAACCGATCGTAGAGGTCCTTGGACAATAGTTTTAATAGCTAAGGAAATTCCGTATCTTTGTCGTTGGTGAATATACAGTTAAAGGTAATTTATGCTTTCTAAGAAAACGAAGTACGCAATTAAAGCGTTGATGGTGCTGGGACGTAATTATGGAAAAGAACCCATGCAAATTGTCAAGATTGCAGAAGAGGAACGTATTCCAAAAAAATTCCTAGAGCAGATTCTCTTAGAAATGCGAAATGCAGGGATGTTGTATTCTAAGAAAGGTGCTGGTGGTGGCTATAGCCTCAATAAAGCACCGGAGGATATCTATCTCTCGCAAGTAATGCGTTTAATAGATGGCCCCATTGCTCTTCTACCTTGTGTAAGCTTAAACTTTTATCGTTCGTGCGAAGAGTGTACAGAAGAGCATGCTTGCGGAATCCGCGATACCTTTATCGAGGTTCGAAATGCCATGCTGCAAATTCTTAACGATACAAGTGTCGCGAACCTTATCAATAAAGAAAAAGAACTTTCATTAGACTAAATAACAGAAGAGCCGGTTTAAAACCGGCTCTTCTGTTATAATACTTCCATTAGCTTTTCAAAAGCCATTCCACGAGATGCTTTGAGCAAAATGGTACACCCCGAGACAGGATTCCTTAATATAGCCTCTATTGCCTCTTCTGTTGTTTGGTAAAATTCATCGGCAACCTCTCGTTGCTCATAAAAGGCCTTGCCCACAAAAATCAACCGATCTACCCCAATAGACTGTGCTTTGGCAATTACCTTCTGGTGTTCGACAAAGGACTCTTCCCCCATCTCAAACATATCGCCAAGAATAATCGCTTTTTTGGATGCCTCGATTACCGCAATATTATCTAAAGCCGCAGCCATACTGCTCGCATTGGCATTGTAATAATCCGCAATCACCACATTGTTTGCCGTTTTAGTAATTTGCGACCTATTATTGGTTGGGGTATACGATTCCAGCCCCACATTTACCTCTTCTTTTGTTAAACCAAAATGCAACCCTACCGCAACAGCTGCTAATATATTCTCTGTATTGTAAGACCCCGTAAGGTTTGTCTTTACAATGGACAGAGCAGCTTCGCCTTCTTTATGTGTTCTCCAGGAAATTGTCAGCAGTGGATTAGCCGTTTCAAGTTTCCCAATAATATCATTGGCAGAAGAAAAACCATAGCGTACGACGTGGTTTATGCCGCGCTGTTTCTCCATTTCTGTCAGGTGCTCATTATCCCCTTGCAAGAATAAAAGGCCATCTGTCCTTTTCAAGAAATCGTACAATTCGCCTTTGGTCTTTTTCACTCCTTCAAATGAACCAAACCCCTCGAGATGTGCTTTGCCAACATTGGTAATCAAACCGCAGGTCGGTTCGGCAATACTACATAGAAAGCCAATCTCACCAAGATGATTAGCCCCCATTTCTATAATAGCAACCTCCACATCGTCCTGAATCGCCAAAAGCGTCAAAGGAACACCAATATGGTTGTTGAGATTGCCCTTTGTCGCATAGGTCTTAAATTTTTGCGATAGGACAGCATACAACAACTCCTTTGTTGTGGTTTTACCGTTTGTTCCCGTTACACCAATCACTGGAATCGTCAGCTGCTGCCGATGAAAGTTCGCAAGCTGCTGCAACGTCGACAACACATCATCTACTAAAATGCAACGATCATCCACAACATAATTCGCTTCATCAACGACGACATAACTTGCTCCCGTTGCTAATGCCTGTGCGGCAAAAGTGTTGGCATTAAATTTTTCTCCGCGAAGCGCAAAAAAGATAGAGCCTTCCGGGATCGTACGGGTGTCAGTCGAGATAACAGGATTTTCCTGATACAACTTGTAAAGCGCGTGAATGTCCATGTTGATTATTTTAAACAAAAATAAGCATTGTTTATTTTATATAAACAATGCTTATCTCTTATATTTTCGTGCTACAGCGACGAACCGCCTCACCAGCTTACTGAAGCTTATATGCCTTTACGCTATCATTATTAAACGTTGGGATATAAACGGTATTCGTTTCGGGATGAAACCCTAAGTCAGCGGTATTCATCGTCCCACGCACATCCAACAGCTGTTGGATCTCTCCATTTGCTTTCACATAGTATACGAGTCCGCCCCAACAGGTAACTAAAAAATCACCATTACCAACAGGCTCTACACCATCGCCATCAAGCTCAAATCCTTTTGCAACTACTGTAGACTTCTTATTCCGATCTATTTTCCATAACTCCGGTCCGACCAAAGCATATAGATATCCGTTTATAAACTTCAAGCCGTTGACACTTGTCGTGTTTTCCATAAAAACAGTAGGTTTATGATCCCTTAATTCGTATATCTTACTCTCTCGTGTATCCGATACATAAACAACACCATTGTCATCTACCGCAACATCATTCAAGAATACCGACCCAGGTACTGCAACACGATCGACTTCATTACCGGTAATAATATCGATAATAGAAACGGAATTGATATCCGCGACATAAAGCAAGTCCTTATGAATAGCCAATCCCTTTGGTGCATCCATCCCTGTAATCCAATTCTTATTTTTTACAGAGCCATCCATGTTAAGGATCGCGATACCACCTTGGCCATCTTTATCCGCTCCGCCTCCATCAATAAGCGACACATACAGCACCTTGTTCTTTGCAGAGAACAAAACAGACTCCGGAGTCGGCAAATCTTTTGTCTCCCACAGCTCAACAAGCTTCTTCTGCCCAAAGCTGCTGCCAACCAGGCTGCACATGGCAAGTAACATGAATATTTTTTTCATACCTTACTATTTTTACTTCGTATGGATAAACTTAAATAATATTGCCTTGAAATGCAATTTTAATCCGAAGACAGATTCTCGTTCGAAAACGATTAATTAGGTAACTTATGATATAGAAGCTTTCACGAAACGATAACGTTTGCGTATTTTAAGGTTCCATATGTGACAAAATCGTAGTACCATTGTAACATAGAAGACCGCATTCGCTACTTTAAATTTAAACCCCTTTAAAGAAATAAATGAAACCATTTTTAGACGAGAATTTTTTGTTACATAGTAAACCTGCACAGGAGCTATACCATAATTATGCAAAAGAGCAACCGATCATTGATTATCACAACCATTTAATTCCGGAGCAGGTTGCACACGATATAAACTTCGAAAACCTCACACAAATTTGGCTATACGGTGATCACTATAAGTGGAGAGCGATGCGCACCAATGGGGTGGATGAGCGCTACGTCACGGGGCATGCGAGTGACTTAGAGAAATTTCAAAAATGGGCAGAAACGGTTCCCTATACCATGCGTAATCCGCTTTATCATTGGACACACTTGGAGCTCCAGCGCTATTTTAACATACATGAGCTACTGACACCTAAGTCTGCTGAAAAGATCTATAATCAATGTTCAGAGCTGCTGCAAACGCAAGATTATAGTGTCCGCAGTTTGCTTCGAAAAATGAATGTCGAAGCTATCTGCACAACAGATGACCCCTTGGACAGCCTAGAACATCATCAAGCATTTGCAAAAGAAAATGATACCTTTATCATGCTCCCTGCTTTCCGCCCGGACAAGGCTATGGCTTGTGATAATTTAGAGACTTTTAATGCCTACATCAATAAATTAGAGCAAATTACCAATCAATCGATCACGACCTTAAACGATTTCCTATCAGCTTTAAAATCGAGACATGATTACTTTGCGGCGCATGGCTGTTCGGTTTCGGACCATGGCTTAGAACATATCTATGCGGAAGACTACACCGAGGCAGAAATTACGGCTATATTTGGCAAAATAAGAAACAACCAACCTCTGGCGCTATCGGAACGCCTCAAATTCAAATCCGCTTTGTTGATATACTTTGCAGAATGGGATCATGAAAAAGGTTGGGTACAACAGTATCACCTCGGTGCCTTACGCAATAACAATACGCGTATGTTATCGCTCTTAGGACCCGACACGGGATGGGACTCTATCGGTGATTTTACCCAAGCTCAAGCGCTGTCAAAATTCTTGAACAAACTGGATAGCACAAACAAACTCGCAAAAACCATTATATACAACCTCAACCCAGCGGATAATGAGCTAATTGCAGCTATGATTGGAAACTTCAATGACGGCTCCGTCGCCGGCAAGGTTCAGTTTGGATCCGCGTGGTGGTTTCTGGATCAAAAAGATGGGATGACGAAACAAATTAACACGCTTTCCAACATGGGGCTCCTCAGTCGCCTGGTCGGTATGTTAACAGACTCCCGAAGCTTCCTTTCTTTCCCTAGACACGAATATTTCCGGCGTTTGCTGTGTAATCTCTTTGCGGAAGATATCGTCAATGGAGAACTTCCTCATGACCTGGAATGGATCGGAAAAATAATACAGGATATTTGCTACTCCAACGCAAAGAATTATTTCAATTTCAAAAGGTAATATATAAAAAAGGAGTACGTACGTCTAGCAACGTAGTACTCCTTTAGAGAAAGACCGCAGGCATGGCTGCCTACGGCTTTCCACTATAAACTAAACATTGAAACAAAGATTTTTATTGCGCCCGGTTTTTCTCATCCGAGTCTGTATTATTTCTTTTCAGCTGTTGCTTAAGATTTCCAAACTTATAGGTGTATGTTAAGCGCACTGTACGGTTGTCATTGTATTGGCGAATCTTCGAATCGAACTCCGCAAAATTCGTTGTAATATTATTTTTCTGCGTTTTAAAAATATCAGTACCTGCTAGCTTCAATGAACTTCGCTGGTCTTTAAAGTTATAATTTATTCCCACATCCGTTCCCCAACGCGCCCCAATCTGGTATACATTATACAAAAAGGCACTGTTGTAGTTCACCGAAAGCTCCGCCGATAACGCTTTTGACATTCTAAAGTTATTCATACTTCTACCTTGGAAGAAGAATGAACCGTCATCCACATACGACCCTACAATTGGTCCTTTAAAGTGCATATATATTCCTGTTAGGTTATTATTCATGGTCCAAATTTTGCCGATGCGTACTGGTACATTAACATTCAGGTAGCTGGTCCACGATTTCCCTAAGTTATCTTTTGTGATCCAAGCCTGCCCTGTTTCTGTGTTCTGTCCCATACTTTCAACCATCGCGTCGTTAGTAATATCAGCACCAAGCGTGATGTTATACATTTTCCTCACCGTGTAGTTCAATGTAAAGCCATCTGTATATTGGGGTTTAAGATACGGATTTCCTCGTTGTGAAGTAAACTTATCTATATAGTATTCAAAAGGATTTAAGTTCCGGTAATTTGGACGCGCCACCTTCCGTGCATATCCCAATGAAAGAATATTGTTCTCATTAACCGTATAGCCAATATTTGCAGATGGAAAAAGATCTAAATAATCCCGTTTCACATGATTGTTCATCGTTATTGAATTTCCATCAGAAAATGTATACTCTCCACGTAATCCAGCCTTAATGCTCATCTTTCCATACACGCGGCTATAATCAGCGTATGCCGCCGCGATTTGCTCCGTATAGATGAAATGGTTCGGACGGCCCTCAAACTCCTGCCATTGTCCATTCACAAAATGCTCAAAACCTAAATTGTTGTCCGATTTTACATTACTATACTTCGCTCCAAGTTCCAACTTTCCTTTACCGATAGTTTTCAGAAAGTCTAACTTAGCAACATAAATATCGATGTCTACCGGCATATAACTACGTTCCAGCTCCGTTGGACGAACAAGACTTCCGTCGGGGAAATAGGTATTGTATGTATAGTCTACCCGCGCATCATTACGGAACATACTCCAGTCAAGATCCAACACCAGCTTTCCGCCTATCGTATCCACTTTAAACTCGTTGTTAAAATTTGCAGAATAACGATTGACAGGCGTCTTACTTCTGGATTCCGAATATAAGATCGAATCAATTGACGTTAGGCTAGAACCCATATTTGTCACACTGTTATTTTCGGGGTTTTCCGCATAGTTATCTCCTGAAAACTGTAATAACATGGTGTTGCGTGGAGACGTCCGTTGCTCAATTCCAAACTTATAGTTATGTGAATTCGTTTTTTCAATCAAGTTTGCTTCTTGATGAAAAACACGCTGCTTACCTGCATCCACCATTGCCCTGTCCACCATTAAATCGATGCCTCGCTTATTATGTGTAAATCCATATGAGCCAAACAATGTCGTATTATTCTTTTTGTAATTTAGGCTGAGAGAGCTGTTTGCTCGTTCATATTTCCCGTACCCGCCACTTGCCAAAAATGTTCCGTTAAATCCCTCCAGACGATTCTTTTTAAGGACAATATTAATTGTTCCCACCGCACCTTCAGCATCCTCTTTAGCACTCCGAGTGGTACTTACTTCTACACTTTTAATCTGTCCGCCATCCATCGATTTCAAGTACGTAGCAAGCTGTTCACTACTCATATAAGTCTGGCGTCCATCGATCGTTACATTTACTCCCGCCTGCCCCATCAACTGTAGATTGTTATCTTTATCGACACTTACACCGGGTGCACGCTGAATAATATCTAACGCTGTATTTCCGGCAGCTAACGTTGAATTTTCAACATTCAGAACCAATTTACCATCCCGTTGCTGTACAAGAGGAACTTTTCCTTCCACAGTAACGGCGCCAATCGTGTTGGAGGACACCTTGAGCACCAGGTCACTCACCAATACGGGAGCATTATTAAGTTGTAAATTGTTTGAGCGAGCCGCCTCAAAACCGACCGAGGATGCTTGTACAACAAACTCTCCATTCGGAACATTTGTGAAAATATATTGACCTTTATCATCGGTAACCGATGTTTTAATTATTGCATTTGTTTTGGGTGTCATCAAATACACAGAAACGCTTGCTTGCGGTTTCGTATCCTCCGCGAGTACCTTCCCTTTTACTTCTGCCTGTTGGGCGAAAGCGGCCAACGACTGGATAAGTGTACTCAGGGTCAATACGATATAAATGTAGACTTTGTTCATAGTTTCTTGTTAAGCTTTGTTTAGTAGTTTCTTGTTTAGTTGTTTTGTTTATTGTAAGTTATTCCTAGAAGGAACAATACAAAAATACAGGTGTATAAGGTCTCGTAAAACGATCTTTAGACCAGTATTTCTGTTTTTTCGGTGAAACCCGAAATATAGTCGGTGAAACCATTTTCACGCATTTTACCGATAGCTATACTAGGGACGAGAGATTCGTACGAATGGTTGCGTCTATATAAATAAAAAAATGGAGCATTATGCTCCATTTTTTTATTTACTATAACTGTACACGACAGACTATGTTGATTTCTTATTGATTTTTACATTGTTGTCCTTTACCTCGATGGTTACATTTCCACCATCAATTTTAATGACCGAATCTTTCTTCGTGATAACCTCAGCAGATTCTTTTGCTTCCTCTTCGACTTCTTCACGTTTGTCATCTTCCTCCTTAGGAAGCTCCAGGCATACCAGACCCGCCTTCGTCATCTTCCAGTCTGTTAATTTTTGGTGATCCGGATCGGCGTAATTAATCAGGCAATCTCCATACGATATTCCTCTTAACTTCCACTCCATCTCTTTGTGTATCGCAACTTTTGCTCCTACCGGTAGAAAGACGACCACACGAACATATTGATCACGATCTAGCGCATTTTTCTTCAGCAAAAAGTGACTCGGAAATAGAACCGTTCCTTTTTCCTGAATAGCCTCATACACAATGTTACGAGCTCTTTCCGAGGCCAACTGGTAGGACTTTCCTTTGGCCGAATAGTTATATTGAATATAAGGCTTGCTTAACGAATCTATGCTCTCAAACGAAATATCGATATTGCCATTCAAGAAGTTTCGTAAGTCCTCCCCGTCCATTTGTATATTAAATTTTGATCGGATCGAATCTTTCTCATTCGCATCCAAAACACGAACATCTTTCTCTGTAAAATGATACACATCCTGCTCCGAAATACTTTTCTGAATGCTGATCGTGCTTTTTTCTCTAAAATCCTGAGAAGCATAAACACAGTAGTAGATGACACCGACAATGGATACAACCCATGCCGCAAATAAAGAAAGCGAAAGGTAATTATTGAGTTTCTCTGTTTTGAAAAGAATACGAATAAGTAACAAAGCAAACGCAAATAAGGGAATAACAATAGCTAAGAAACCTAATGTAATGGCAATAAGCGCATCGTCGACCGCCAATACCCGTAATGGAGGGAAGAACATCGGGTTCTCCAAGCCAAACAAGTTCATTAAATTGAATACATAGAATATAAACAAGCCGAGCACACTTAGCGCTGTGTTTATCAGCAACAACCAAGCAATCATTTTACCGATAAAACCTAGACAGCCTCCCATCGCACTGCCGGCCGAACGGGCACCACGACTAATCTGTTCTCCTGCTCCAGCAAAATTGTCTGAGAAGCTTTTTACTTCCTCATCAAAGGACTCTTTGAAATTCTGTAAATTAGGCTCCTTACCGCGCATAGCCATCTTATCGGCTCTCGTTTCAGCCTCTGGCATCACGATCCACAGAATAACATATATCAGAAAACCTGATCCCCCAATTAGCACAAATAACACCAATAAAATACGTACCCAACGAGGCTCCATACCGAAATAGTGTGCTAAACCGCTACATACACCGCCCATGATCTTATCATCCGGGTCACGCATCAGCTTTTTCCCAAAATGGTCCGATGGGTTTTCATCTCTTGAACGCTCATACTGAAAATCATCCGCCGCCTCTCCGCGATCCTCAAAATCGCTCACCTGACCCATTTGTAAGATGACTTGTTGTACATCTTCTAAGTTAATGACTTCCTTACGTCCCGACTGGATGCGTTCATTGAACATTTCAGCAATGCGGTTTTCAATATCTTCTAAGATTTCCTTGCTTTCAGTCGTATTTCCAAAATGCTTCTTAATATCGATCATATAGGCGCGCAATGTCTCATACGCATCTTCCTCTATATGGAAAACGATACTGTTAATGTTTATTATGATTGTCTTATTCATGACCGTATTTTTATAATTTGTTAGTTATCAAGTTAAATCCGTCCTTGCAAAGAGATTTGAACGGCAAATACCAATTCTTTCCATGTGACATCTAGTTTCTGGAGAACGTCGCGTCCCTCATTGGTGATCTGGTAATATTTTCGTGGTGGCCCCGAACTGGACTCTTGCCAATTATAACTCAGCAAACCATTATTTTTTAACCGTGTCAACAAAGGATATAACGTACCCTCCACCACCAGGAGCTGTGCCTTTTTCAGCTCGCTGATAATATCTGAGGCATAGATTTCCCCTCGGGAAATTATAGAAAGGATACAGTACTCTAGTATCCCCTTCCTCATCTGGGTTTGTGTGTTTTCAGCTATCATAACAATACAAAGATATAGGCTTTATATTGTACTATGCAATACATAGTACTATAAAAATACAAAACAATGTCGCAACACGCTGATTTACAGGCGAATAATTTTAATCAAAAGAATAACGAACCGTTGCAAATTTTCCTATAAAGTAAATTTCAACCCTCTTTCCTTTGAAGTCTGCATAATTTATCCGACTTTTATAAGCAATGCTTCGCTTTATCTATAGTTACGCTTGGGCAATCATATGGTCCATAATTATGTTGGCCTTGATGTCTATGCCTTCGAACGATTTACCAAACACAAATTACTTTGAAGGTTTTGATAAACTTGCTCATTGCGGCTTTTTCTTTGTCTTCACCACGCTCTTATTAAAGGCAACAAGTGCCAACTCTAAAAGACGGGCAAACAAAATTGTATCTGCTTTGGTTGTTTTCTTTGTAGCGGCTTTTTTTGCCTTTTTAACGGAAGGAATTCAATTCTATTATTCGGTAGATCGGATGGCAGATTGGTGGGATATTTTCGCTGATTTTGTTGGTATAGGCATGGCTTTATTCAGTTATTTATTACTTTATCGCACACGTGTTTCTTACAAATAATATGAGAACAAAACATCTACGTTATTGGATCGCTTTCCTCGCCCTAACCGTACTCACGTTACAATCTTGCGCCGTATTCAAAAAGGACTGTGGTTGTCCTTCGGCAACGAGCGGCAAACGAAAATAGGCGGTTATGCCTGTGCCAAGACTGCTACAGAAAGCTTACAATCAGCGACATCCTGAATCGCTTGTGCTGCTGCGGCAATCGTCGCTCCTGTTGTAACGACATCATCCACTAACAGAATGTGCTTTCCTGTTAGTTTATTTGTCGACCGACAAATAAATGCCCCCTCGACGTTCTCATCCCGATCAATCCGTTTCATCTTCGTTTGGCTAGGACTATTTCGCACACGCTCTAAAAGGAGTTTATCAACATCCACGGACAATACCTTGGCAATTCCATCTGCCAGTGCATCTGACTGATTGTAGCCTCTGGCTTTCATTTTTTTTCGATGTAAAGGAATCGGGACAATAAGATCCACCGGAGGCAAGGACGTTGATTGCTGCAGTTGCTTACCTATCAGCTGTCCAAAATGAAGACCGATATCCTGTCGCCCCGGTATTTCATTTTATGAACAATCTCCTGAACAAAGGATGATTTTGCAAATGAAAAATATGCCATGCCGCTGTGTAACTCCATCTTACCCAATAGGCGACGTGTTATTTCATTTTCCTGAAACAAATAATGATCATTTACAGGGAGATGAAAAAGACAAGTAATGCAGAGTAAGCGTTCCTGATAAAGCAACACATCTTCACAAGCAATACACAGTGGAGGAAATAGAATAGCTAGAAAGCTTTTCCAGTAGTTTGTAATTGGCATGGGGGTCTATAATATGTGGATCTCTACAAGATACACATATTACAGCGCATTAAAAAATCAAACAGATGTATATCAGCCCCTTATGCGGTTTCAGATTCTTTTTCTTTAATAGCAAGTTGACCGCAAGCAGCATCAATATCTTTACCGCGGCTTCGTCGAACATTGGTGACCACACCTTGCGACCGCAAGTAGGTAGCAAATTGCTCTATTTTATCCGCTTCTGCATTGACAAAATCAGCTAGAGAAATCGGGTTATATTCAATGATGTTTACTTTGCATGGTACATGCTTACAAAAACGCGCCAATTCTTTGGCATCTTCCAATTCGTCATTAAAATTATGGAAGACAATATATTCAAAGGTTACCGGATTTTTTGTTTTGGCATAAAAGTATTTCAGCGCCTCTGCCAATGCTTTCAAGGAGTTTTGCTCATTGATCGGCATGATCTCATTCCGCTTTTTATCGTTGGCCGCATGTAACGAGAGCGCCAAATTAAAACGAACCTCATCATCGCCAAGCTTTTTGATCATTTTTGCAATCCCTGCCGTAGATACGGTAATACGCTTAGCAGCCATATTCAAACCATCAGGTGATGTAATACGCTCTACAGACTTCATCATTCCGCTATAATTCAATAAAGGCTCCCCCATTCCCATATACACGATATTCGTCAAGGGTTGTTGATAATGCTCTTCCGCCTGCTTTGCAATTAAAACGACCTGATCATAAATCTCATCGGCATTGAGGTTACGCTTACGATCCATGTAACCTGTCGCACAGAATTTACACGTCAAACTACAGCCCACCTGCGAGCTGACACAAGCGGTCATGCGCTCAGGAGCAGGAATCAATACCCCTTCAATCACATTGCCATCATACAGGGTAAAACTGTTCTTAATCGTCTTATCGGCACTGATCTGTGCGTTTCGAACTTTTACAGCATGTATAGTAAAATGTGCTTTTAAGTTTTCACGGAGTGGCTTACTTAAATTACTCATTTCATCAAAGTCAGTGCAAGATTTCGCCCAAAGCCATTCGTAAATTTGCTTTGCGCGAAATCCTTGTTCGCCCATTTCCACGAGCTTGTCCTTGAGTTGTGCCAAGGAAAGACTTCTTATATCGATTAATTTGTTCTGCTCTACCACGGTGCAAAGATACGGCAAAAAATATTAACTCAATATCATATTCCTATTCTGCCTTTTTCAGGGCTTCACGAACTTTTGGTGCAATCTGCGTTCCGTACAATTCAATCGCACGCATCATATCCGCATGATCCGGGCTTCCCACATCCATATGAGCAGAAAAACGGGTTAATCCGAACATCTCAATAACATGTAATATTTTATCAATCGACTCGTTTACGTCACCAACAATTAAATGTCCATGTATCGAACGTCCGAAATCATATTGAGACCGTTGATATGGAGGCCATCCGCGAGAAGCTCCGATCCGATTCATCTGTGAGGCATAAAACGGGTAGTATTTATCCGCAATTGCTTTGCTGTTATCGCCAAAGAAAGAATGCATATGCACCCCAACCTGGAAATCTTTCATATCGTGCCCATTATCAACCCACGCTTGTTCATATACCTCAAATAAGGGTTTGAAGTTTTCCGGTGCACCACCAATTATCGCAAACATTACTGGCAAACCTAAGCGTCCCGCACGGATGACAGAAGAAGTTGTTCCTCCCACTGCAACCCAAATTGGCATACTATTGTTTACCGGTCTCGGGTAGATCTGCTGATTAATCAATGGTTTACGGAACCGACCTGACCATGTAATCGTATCTTGCTTGTTTAGGCGCAATAAAAGCTCGAGTTTTTCGTCGAACAGGTCGGCATAATCTTTAAGATCATAGCCATATAGTGGAAAGGACTCGATAAACGAACCTCTACCAGCCATAATTTCGGCGCGACCATTCGATATAATGTCAACGGATGCAAAATCCTGAAATAATTTGACTGGATCCGCCGAGCTAATAACAGAAACCGCACTTCCCAATTTAATGTTTTTAGTTACTGTCGCTGCCGCCGCAAGGATAATCTCGGGAGATGCCACCGCATAGTCTTCCCGGTGGTGTTCACCCATACCAAAGAAATCTAAACCAACCTGATCCATCAATTTAACTTCCTCGATTATCTCCCGCATGCGTTGTGCTGCCGGCTGAATTTTTCCTGTTGCTGAGTCGACCTGTAGGTCGCCAAACATACCAATACCTAATTCTATCATTGTTTTTGTTCTCCTTTTATAATACAAAGATAGCCCCCTGTATGTTTGCTCGCATTGATGTAGGTTAAGAAGTGTCGCTTATCCGTGGATATATTCCTTTGTTCCGTAACTTTGGATCAACTCACCCTCAAAATCCAACCACTCCTTCCATCGTTTATCGACATCCACGTCTGTGCTGTATTTACGCGCAAAATTCAAAAAAGTTGTATAATGGTTTGCTTCCGAAACCATGAGGTCGTAATAAAATTTAGCAAGATCCTTATCTTTGATATTTTGTGTTAAGACCCGGAAGCGCTCACAGCTGCGTGCTTCAATCATCGCCGCAAATAACAGGCGATCAACAAAAGCCATATTACGGGAACCATCCTTACGCAAAAACTTCATCAACTGCCCCACATAATCATCTTTACGCTCACGCCCTAAGGTATAACCGCGTTCCTTAATAATCTCGATAACCATCTTAAAATGCTCCATCTCCTCGATCGCGATCGCTGTCAGCTCATGCACTAAATCTTCGTATTCCGGATTTTGCGTAATTAACATAATAGCGTTCGAAGCGGCCTTCTGCTCACACCACGCATGGTCCGTTAAAATTTCGTCCAAATTGGCTTCCGCAATATTCGCCCAGCGAGGGTCCGTCAATAGTTTTAATCCTAACATATCATTTCCTTTCTGAGCCACAAAGATAGTGGTTTTTTAGTTCGTAGTGGTTAGTTCGTAGTTGGTTGTTCATAGTGGTTAGTTCGTAGAAACTATGAACTACAGACCATGAACTACAATCTACCAACTACTAAACTACGATCTACAGACTACGAACTATGAACGACTAAAAAGCTATCCAAAGAAAGGCCCGACCTCAAAGCCATGTGCCTTCAGCACATCCTCCGGTACACCGTTCCATACCCCCGGTTTATTACCAGCATAACCAATATCCTTCACGCCTATCTCACTGGTAAAAAAACCAGATGCCGTAAAATTCCGCATCAGCGAAAAGAATGCTACACCTTGCTGCATTTCCGGTTTCGCTTTATCGGGATATGCAATCTCATCCACGAGCGCCAATTGTTGCTCTGCCTGACAGTCGACAAAAGACTTGCCGTGTCTTTTTTGCATTTGTATATCCAACCATTTCAACCCCCCACGCATTGGAAGCTTATTGTCGGGCAAGTCCTTCACCATAAACTCAATAAAGGCTGGTACGCCCGCATCCGAAGCACTGCCCGAGGTTTCATCTTTCGGAATTATAATATCCGCCAATACCGTTATAGTCGCCATTTCATGGGCATCGAAAAATTTCTCTTCCGCAAGCGCCAGGTTCCGTTCATGTTCAAAGTCCTGAACACCAGGCAGCTTATCTGAGACAGCCTTCGCCCCCTCTTTGTTCGTATCTCCTGTTTGGCATGAACTGGCCAGTATACCAGATCCAGCAGCCATTAATCCCAATGCTTTAAGGGAATCTCTTCTGTTCATATCTAAATAATATTTAGCCGTTCAACTTTTTCTTTTCTTCCAAAATATACTCTGCCGTACGCATAGAAAGCGCCAAAATGGTCCATGTCAAGTTTTTATCTCCTTGTTGCACAAAAGGTCCGGCATCCACCACATACAAATTCTTACAATCGTGTGCCTGCCCCCACTTATTGAGTACCGACGATTTCGGATCATTGCCCATCCGAGTTGTCCCACCCTCATGGATGATTTTTCCGGGTGCTTCTAGTCCGTATAATGTATCCGCTCCAGGAATCGTAGAGGTAATGATCGCTCCCATCTCATGCATGATCGATTGAAAAGTCTCTTGCATATGCTTCGCTTGTGCAATTTCTTCATTCGCCCATTTGTAGTGGAAACGCAATACGGGAATACCAAATTTATCTACCTTATTCGGATCTATTTCACAATAATTGTCCTTCCTTGCCAAAGCCGTACCACGACCTGCCATCCCAACATTTGCACCATAGAAACGACGATAATCTTGCTTTAATGATGCGCCGTACCCTCCTTTATCACGCGCCTGCCCATCTGGCCCTTTAACTTTATCGTTAACCGATGGTATCCAATTTGTAAAACCATAAGAAGGCATCCGCATACCACCGCCATATTCAATGTGATAGCCTCTTGGGAACCCGACCTTTTTATTGTCTTCCCACCAAGGCGAATAAATATGTACCGATCCTACCCCATCCTCATTATAACGTTTACGATCCAAGAGCTGCGGTAAAAAACCCGATAAGCTCGCTCCCGTTGAGTCATGCAAATATTTCCCCACTAACCCACTACTATTCCCAACGCCGCCCGGATGCGCTTTCGACTTCGAATTCAGCATAATACGCGCACTCTCACACGCACTAGCACCAAGAATAACTGTTTTTCCTTTCACCGCATATTCTTGCATATCTGTCGTGCTCACATAGGAAACACCAATAGCAATTCCCTCCTCATTAGTCAAGACTTCACGTACCATCGCATTGTCGATAACTTTTAGGTTTCCGGTTTTCATTGCTGGAATAACCAAACAGGAAGAAGATGAGAAATCACCATACACTTTACATGCTCGCCCGCACTGTCCACAGTAAAAACAGACTCCTCGCCCCTTAATCTCTGGCGAAGCTTCTGTTAATACAGATCCCCGGCCTGGGATGACAGGCACTCCTGCTTTACGCGCGCCTTTTGCGATATACAATTCATTAAGCCTCGGCTTAGGCGGCTTCATAAAAATTCCATCCGGCTCATTACGAATCCCCTCAACCGTACCATAAATTCCAATCATACGATCCACACGATCATAAAAAGGCTTCACCTCATCATACGTTATCGGCCATGCTTCCGTTTCCCCATCGGTCGGTTTAAAATCATCTGGCCCCATCCGTAGCGATATCCGTCCCCAATGGTTTGTACGTCCGCCCAACATACGAGCGCGAAACCATTCAAATTCAGTCCCCTTCACTGTCGTATACGGCTCCCCTTCCAGCTGCCAACCACCAAAAGCCGCATCAAAATCTCCAAAAGGACGTGTTGTAGAGGCACCTCGTCGTGGAGATTCCCAGGGCATACGTAGCTGCAAGGCATCTTTTGCGGGATCGAAAAACGGCCCAGCCTCCAGCATCAATACTTTTAAGCCTGCATGTGCCAGAATATAGCCAGCCATACCACCCCCAGCACCTGATCCCACCACAATAGCGTCATAAACTTCTGGACTTTCTTTGATTTGGTAATTGGTCATCATAAAAAATCTATCTCTTCTAAGGTTTAAATTGCAAAGGCTAAATAGATACTAATACCATTTAGCAAAGTAAATATAGGTATTACCTTGAAAACGGCATCAAGATCAATAGTATTATTTTTGATACATTATAGGTAAAGATAATTCCTATTTTTGAGACATGCAAAAAGTGCTTTTCATTGGTTTGGTATGGCCCGAACCGCAATCTTCCGCCGCAGGGTCTCGAATTCGACAACTGATCCAAACGTTTTTAGACTCCGGAGCATCTGTTGTTTTCGCCTGCGCAGCCAGTAAATCGGACTACAGCTTTCCCTTGGAAACACTTGCGGTACGCGAACTACCTATTGCGCTGAACGACAGCAAAGTTGACGCACAGTTCAAAGCGGAGAATCCCGATATTGTCATCTTTGATCGATTTATGGTGGAGGAACAATACGGTTGGCGCATACGCGAACAATGTCCGAAGGCCCTCACTATATTAGACACGGAAGATCTTCATTTCTTACGAAAAGCCCGGCAAGAAGCATGGAAAACAGGAGAGGCCCCAGACTACTACAATGATACTGCCAAACGGGAGATTGCATCTATTTTGAGGACAGACCTGTCGCTAATAATTTCACAAGAAGAAATTCGGATCTTGACCGATACATTCAATATTGATGGGTCAATTCTGTATTATTTACCTTTTTTGGAAGAAACGCTAGAGGAAATGCATCTAGGTCGCTGGAATTCATACGAGACCCGAAAAGACTTCATGTTTATTGGTAATTTTATCCATGAACCGAACTGGCGTACGATCCAATACCTGAAAACAACGATTTGGCCTATATTACGAAAAGAACTGCCCGGAGTGGCATTGCATATCTATGGAGCATATGCTTCCGAAAAAGTCTATCAGCTGCATCAGCCTAAGGAAAACTTCTTTATTATGGATAGGGCAGAAGATGCGCAAGAAACGATGGCGAAATATCGGGTGTTGCTTGCTCCAATTCCATTTGGTGCGGGCATAAAGGGAAAATTCATCGATGCCATGCAAAGTGGGACCCCAAGCATAACCAGCAGGGTTGGGGCAGAAGATATGACGCTTGATGACCAATGGAACGGCTTTATCACGGATGCCACAGACGAATTTGTTGCCTACGCTAAACATCTTTATAGCGATCCGCAGGCTTGGAATGCAGCGCAAAAACGTGGACAGACGATCCACAACCGTCTATTTAGCAAGACACAGCACACCAGGGACTTTCTCCAAACTATAACAACATTACAGTCAAAAATCTCAACCCATCGTCAAAAAAATTTTATGGGACAGATCTTAAATACCCAAGCTCATAATAGCCTGAAATACATGTCGCTATGGATCGAGGAAAAGAATAAAAAATAGCAGGGAAATCATCACAAAATCTAGCTTCATGACGTAAATTATTTTGAATTACGATTTTTTCGTATATCTTTGATTAAATCATAGAAAAATCTAATTACCATGAAAAGAGTATTATATGTATCGCTTATCGCCTTGGCTATAAGCGCAAACACAAGAGCACAAGAGGCCGAAAAAGCTGTGGCAAAGGTCCACTACATCTTTAAACATATCAATGATAGTACACAGCGTGATAAATTTTTGCGCGATGAGGTCGTTACGTATCTTGGGGCAAACAGTAGTTACTATACCAGCAATTCTACCAATCGGGCGCAGGAAAGCTTAAAAAAGCAGATGGATGACCCTGCCTTCGATGGGAACGTTAAAATTTCGCGTGATGTAACGGCTATCGGTGAGTTCTACCTCATCGACAAGACAAAAAAAGACATGCAAGAAGTAATGACTGTTGCCGGGGACCAGCTGGTGATCGCCAGTACATTTCCGGAGCAAGACTGGTCCGTTTCCGATGAAACCAAAGAGATTGGTGGTTACAGCTGTCAGAAAGCTACGACCTCCTTCAAGGGAAGGCAATATACCGCTTGGTTTACAACCGAACTTCCTTTTTCCAGCGGACCATGGAAGTTACAAGGTCTTCCGGGATTGATTCTAGAGGCATCTGACGCAAAAGGGGATGTAACCTTTAGTTACGCAGGGTTTGACAAGATCGAGGATGGTGAAACGGCGATTCAAATAGCTCCAAATGCAGTGAAATCAACGAAAAAAGAAGCGCTTAAACTCCTGGAAGCATTCAAGGCAAACCCACAAGCCTATATGCAATCGAAAGCCGCTCGTTCGGGAGGAAGTATAAATATTAGCGGAACCGGCGGAACAACAGTCATCGCAACAGGATCTAAATCAAATGGTCCTGCCGCAAAGGGAGCACTCGATATGAGTAGAATAAAATCATTTTCCGTTCAAAATGCAGAGAGCTACAAACCTTCCCGCGACACAAACAATCCTATTGAATTAACTCCATAAGCATGATGCGCGCTTCCCTCTTTTCTTTTTTTATGTTGATCCAGTTGTACGCGCTGGCACAGAACAAACAAATAGTAGGTCGATTGGTGGATCAGTCGACCCAAAAACCAATCGCCTCTGCCAGCGTCATGGTGAAAAACAATGATCAAAAAATCATTGCTTTCAAAGCAACAGATAAGGAGGGAAATTTCTCTATTACAACCGATAAAAGTCTAGAAAGCTGCTTTCTTGAAATTAACCACCTCGGTTACAACAAACATAAGGAAGTATTGACCAGCAAGCTCACCGGACTTTTCATTGAACTGAAACAGAAGAAAATTGTATTAGATGATATCCATGTTAAAAGCAGACCGCAAGTACGCCGACTCGGGGATACACTCGCTTATAATGTAGGAAGTTTCGCACAGGAAGAAGACCGCAGTATTGGCGATGTTCTAAAACGCATGCCTGGGATGGAAGTCACAGAATCGGGACAGATCAAATACCAAGGTAAAGCTATTTCTAATTTTTACATCGATGGCGACGATCTCTTAGATGACCGTTACAACATTGGAACACGGACCATACCACACAAAATGGTCCAGGACATCCAGGTATTGAACAACCACGAACATCTAAAAGTGTTGAAAAACAAGCGATTTAGCGATCAAGTCGCAATCAACCTAGTCATAAAAGAAGATGCTAAGCTAAAGATGACAGGTGAAGCAAAAATAGGGGCGGGGCTACCCGAACAATATGATAGTGAACTCAACAACATTCTGTTTAACAAGAAGTACAAAATGTTGAATGTGTTGAATGGGAATAACACCGGTAAAGATTTAACGGGTGATTTGGTCGGATACAATAGAGAGAACACCTTGAGTCGGCTAGGTACGTCGCCCATAAATAACCTATTATCCCTCGGAACAGTCGGCGCTCCACCCATTGCCAAGCCCTATTACTTTATGAACAACACCGCGGCTATCAACACGAATAACCTGTTTAATCTAGCGAACAAATGGCAACTTAAATCCAACGTACAGGCTCTTTTTGATAAAAACAGCCAAAGTTTTAGTGGACGAACAGACTACTTTACGCAGGACGAAACCATTTCATTTATTGAGCAGCAGCGTAGCGAAATAAAAGAGTGGCTGGCAGCGATCCGGTTAACGGCATCTAAAAACATGGACACCAAGTTTATCAGCAATGCCCTTTCCTTTGAGTATGAAAAAGAGAATGGACAAGCGACTATCGAAAGCAACAACAATCCTATTTCTGTAAATCGTAACCATCGTATTTCAGGCATCAGTAACAAGTTGGAATATGTCCCTCAACTAAAAAATGGGGATGTTATCCAATTTAACTGGATCTTCAATTACGGGGAAAAGCCACAAGATTTGATGATCCGTCCCGGCGTGTATGCATCCCTTTTAAACCAAGGTCAACCGTATGAAGAAACAAGACAACATGTTAATGTTCCCAACCTATTTACCCGTTTAACAACAGGATACCGTATTCCTAAAGGGAAAATAAACCAATATTACGGCGTCGGTATAAGCTTGGAAGATCAACGCTTATCCTCCGATATTGCACTCAATATCGAGAACGGAACACTTGTTGTACCACAGATTGATTCTACAGTTAATGATCTACATTGGCGCCGCATTCTCTATAACATCACGGGTGAGTACAGTTGGAAAATCAACCGAGTAGAAGCATCCTTGATGCTGCCAGTAGCCTTGCAGCAAACCACATTTAAAGATGCGGGTTATGCTCTGAACAATAAAGAAAATGATCTTTTATTCAATCCTTCATTTCGACTGAAGCAACGCATAGGAATGGAGGACGAAATGGATTTTACTTACAACTATAGTAATACCTTTGGTAACATCCAAGATATTTATCGTGGAACAATTATCCGCAGCTATCGAAATATATCCCAAAACAACGCCTCTATCAATGAAAGCTCATCACATAGTGCCGGCCTGAATTATAGGCTGAGTCGTACCTTAAAGCTGCTTTATGCCCATGGAGGGATCAACTATTCGCAGACCATACGTAACGCCTTATTCTCACAAGTCATTTCAAACGATATATCGCAAACGATCCTTGTACCCATTAAAAACAAAGTGAACAGTTTTCAGGTCAGTGCCGGATTCGACAAGTATATCTTTGCCCTTGCCAGCACCGTAAAACTACGAGCATCTTGGTCTTATAGCGATTTCAATCAGCTCTTTAATGGCACATTACTACCATTTCAGAACACAAGTTTTTCTGTACAACCGGATGCGGAGATAAAGCTTTGGAAAGATCTCAAATTGTCTTACCAAAGCTCCTTGTCCTGGTCCACATCCAAACAAAAAGATAACTCGACCTTAAATAACAACGTCTTCAGCGCATCGCAGAATATTGGACTTCCATTCTATACCATTAAACGCACCTATGTCCGCGTCAGTGGTAGACATCTCTATAGCAAACAACCAGGTCAACAGGATATAAATTACTTTTTTATCGATGCTTTTGCCCGTTACCGTCATGTAAAATGGAAAACAGATTTTGAATTGAACATGAGTAATCTAGCTAATATCAAGACGTTTAACACCTACAGTATATCGGCCAATCAACAAAATCAAAACAGTTACGACCTGCGTGGACGTATGCTTGTCGCCCGAGTAATCTTTAATCTGTAGAGACAGCACTGGACGGAAATCATCACATGTTCCCCGCACAAAGCCTCTCGCGTTCCTTAACAACCCAGGGTGTCGCCTGAGGAGAATACTTTGTTTCTCTGATAACGTTTTCGTAGATTCCATTATCATAAGCGCATTTTAAACAGTACCTTAGACATAAACCAACCTTATTTTTTTTACGTTTATGAGTACGACAATTTTTGAAAGCAGATATGCCATTGGCCCCAACGAAGCCAAAACTTTAGATACACAAGGACTACGCAAAAACTTCCTGATAGAAAAGATCTTCACCGCCGATAAAATTCATTTTGTTTATTCACACTACGATCGATATATGGCAGGCGGTGCCATGCCTGTATCAGGACCAATAAAGCTAGAAACCATCGAACCACTTCTAAAGGAGCCTTTCTTCCTTTCTCGTCGTGAATTAGGCATTATCAATGTCGGAGGTGCTGGTTTAGTTGATGTTGATGGAACAAGTTATGAAATTGGCCATAAAGAAGCACTATACATTGGAAAGGGAGCACAGGAGGTTTACTTTTCAAGCAATGATAAAAACAATCCTGCAAAATTTTATTTAAACTCTACTCCGGCTCATCACAGCTATCCAACCAAACGAGTAACCAAAGATGAAGCTAATAAAATTGAACTGGGAGCTTTAGAAACGGCTAACCATCGCACGATCAATCAGATGTTGTTGAATAAAGTGATCGACACCTGTCAGTTACAAATGGGGATGACCGAGCTGAAGCCAGGATCGGTATGGAACACCATGCCAGCGCATACACACGACCGCCGTATGGAGGTTTACTTCTATTTTGAGGTCCCTGAGGGTCAATCTGTTTCTCACTTTATGGGGCCGACCGACGAAACCCGACACATTTGGATGCAGAATGAACAGGCTGTAATCTCTCCCCCTTGGTCAATACATGCGGGCGCAGGTACAAGCAACTATACCTTTATTTGGGGCATGGCAGGAGAGAACCTCGACTATGATGATATGGATAAATCGCCTATCACCGAATTGCGTTAATGCTCATGCGAAAATTAGGGATAACAGCAGTCACGTTAGCCGTTGCGATGTCGCTGCATGCACAACAGAAGAAAACAATTACCATCTCAAACCCAAGTGCAGCCGATCGACAGGAACTGGTAACTATTCCTTTCCAAACATTAAAACAACAGTTTGGACTGAAAGACACCGTTTTTGTAATTAAGAATAAAAAGAGCGGAGAGGTGTTACCCATCCAGTTTGAAAGACTAGGAAAACAGCATGTTCAAAATGTCTTGATCGAAGCTTCTATCGCGGGAAAGGGAAAGCTAGAGCTTGTTGTTGTGCAAGAAAAAGCACCTGTCGCTATACAAAAAACATATGCGCGCTACGTTCCGGAAAGAAAAGATGACTTTGCCTGGGAGAATAATGTTGTGGCTTTTCGTGCCTACGGAAAAGCGCTGGAAGGAACATCTGAAGATGCACAAGGTTTTGACTTCTGGGCAAAACGCACCAGCGACCTCATTATCAACGAATGGTATGCGACAGGCGACTACCATGCAGACCATGGAAAAGGACTTGATTATTATAGCGTAGGGCAAACATTGGGGGTGGGAGATGTGGCCTTATATTTTGGTGACAAAGTACACTACACCAAACATTATCGCCATTTTGAAATACTAGACAATGGCCCGCTACGTTCCACATTCAAATTGATTTTCGAACCGCAAGCTATTGCCGGCGAGACTATCGTATTGGAAAAGACGATTTCCTTGGACGCCGGAAGCCAACTAAGCAAAGTATCACTCTCGGTAAAAAATACCAATGCCGAACGTACCCCATTGGTCGTGGGTATAGCCAAACGAAAGGAGGAAAGGCCTGATTTTCAATGGGCTTCTGACGACGGAGTTTTCAGCTACTGGGAACCCGCTCAGAATGGCAATATAACGGGAACAGGCTTAATTTTGCCTGATGATCGAGCTGCATTAATCCAAAGTCCGACACAATTCCTGTTTAAAATAACACAGCAAAACAATCAGCCGCTGGAGTACTACATGGGCGCGGCATTCAATAAAGCTGGTGCTATTACTTCTGACGAGCAATGGCATATGTATCTCCTGACAAAAGCAGAACATCTACACCATCCTTTAACTATTAAATACAACAAATAATGTCAATCTTATCTTCCTTTGATTTAACCGGTAAAATCGCCTTAGTAACAGGCTGTAAGCGAGGTATTGGCCTTGCTATTGCGGAAGCTTTGGCCGAGGCGGGTGCGGATGTTATCGGTGTGTCAGCAAGTCTGGAATCGTCCGGCTCCAAAGTTGAGCAAGCTGTTAACGCCCAAGGTCGAAACTTTTACCCTTACCAATGTGATTTTTCTAATCGATCAGCGCTCTACGGTTTTATTGAACAGGTAAAAAAAGATCACCCTACAATAGATATCCTCTTTAACAATGCGGGCAATATCCTACGTGCTCCGGCAGCCGAGCATCCGGACAGCTACTGGGACGAGATAATCGAAATAAACCAAAATGCTCAATTTATCCTTACCAGAGAGCTAGGGAAGGAGATGATTTCACGTGGATCGGGAAAGATCGTATTCACCGCATCGCTGTTAACCTTCCAAGGGGGAATAAACGTTCCTGGGTATGCCGCTTCCAAGGGGGCGATCGGTTCCTTAACAAAAGCATTTGCTAACGAATGGGCCAGCAAAGGAGTGAATGTAAATGCGATCGCTCCTGGCTACATTGCAACCGACAATACCGAAGCGCTACGCGACGATCCGGAACGCTCAGCTTCGATCTTAGGTCGTATTCCGGCCGGTCGCTGGGGCGAACCACAAGACTTTAAAGGGCCCGCCGTATTCCTTGCTTCTTCTGCATCGGATTACGTACACGGCACGATCTTAACCGTCGATGGCGGTTGGATGGGCCGATAAAAAAACGGGGCCATTTATCGTGGCCCCGTTTCCTCTATTTCAAATCTTTCAAAATTTCCTGTACAGCTCGTTCTAACTGCGGATCTTTATCGTTCACCCGGTCTTCTACGGTATTTTTAACGTAGATATCTGGTGCAACACCTGTCAGCTCTAAATCTTGACCGTCCAATGTGTAACATCCCCAAGCCGGTACCCGATACATCGAACCATCCACCAAGCCTTTGGCCGAAGTAAAGATAATCCATCTGTATGTCTCGGTTCCAATAATTTTCCCAAGCTTCAAAGCTTTAAATCCCGCAGCAGTCATCTCCGCATCGCTCAATGATTGTTCATTGATTAAGAGCACAATTGGCTTCGCTCCGGGCGCGAAATTACTCTGAGGCGACTTCTTCCCGCCGCGATATTGCCATTGCAAATAAGGTCGTTGTGCTAAGAAACGTAATACCTCATCATGTACATTTCCACCTGTATTAAAACGTAAATCGAGAATAATACCCTCTTTATTATTTTCCTGCTCGGCCATATCCAGCAAGAACTGGTTCAGCTGATCGCCCCCCATATTCTTCATGTGCGAATATGCTATACGATTTTTACCCCATTCGTCAACTTTTTTACGATTTCCTTTAATCCACTCATTGTACAGCTGTTCCTTTTGTGCGCCCGATGTTTGGGGACGGATATTGATATTCATGTCCTTACCGTTACGCTTTAACCGCAACGTCATCTCCTGCAATAACGACGGCTGCATAAAGTAAGCATCCCGATCGCGCGTTTTATCAACCTCCACACCATTTACGGCAACCAATTCATCCCCAGGTTGTATATCCACTCCCACGCGACTAGCCGGACTGTTCGCAATAATGCGCGCTACCGTAAACGGTTGATCCGTACGAAACTCCAAGCCCACTTCATTGCTGGCTGTTCTGAAATCCTTACGCTCTTCTGGACCTGATGAATTAAATCCTAAATGCGAAGCGTTCAACTCGCCCAACATATCATTGAGCAACACACGTAGATCCATACGGTTACTGATATGAGGAAGATACGACGCATACCGCTTTTTCATGGCCTGCCAATCAACACCATGAAATGTACCATCATAGAAATTCTCTTCTATTCCCGCCCATGTTTCGTAGAACATCTGGTTAAACTCTTGCTCTAGATTCCGTTGAAATTTCTGCGAAATCTCAATCTTATCTAATTTATTCGCCTCTAGGTTGTATTTCTGCACCGAACCACGGCTCAACACAAAATATTTTCCTCCCACTTCCAGTAGGCCACCCCACCCACCATCAATCACTTTCTCTGTTTTGTTTGGCGTAAAAGGCTCCATAATGGTGCGATAAACCGCGCCTTTCCCTTCGCTGTGGTTAGAATAGTAGAACACATAATCTTTATCGCCTTTCTTAAGCAACTCGGGGTTATATTGTGTTCCAAAACCAGGACTTACCTGCGTGATGCGATCTAGCAATCCTTGCGTATTGATGGTTACCACGGTTTTACCTTTTGTAGTGCTCCCTGCACTTACAGGTTCTTTTTTCGCAACATCCGCTCCCTTTTTAACGGAGTCTGGAGTCATCTTTGGCGCTTCTTTGAATAGCTCATCAAACTTACTCGTACGGTACTCTTCATCGAAATTATCTAATGCCATACGATAGATACTTGCATTCTGCATGCCCATGGGATAGGAAGGCTTAATACGATTGCTCGCAAAATAAATGTACTTCCCATCTGGAGACCAAGCCGGACTCGTTTCAGAAACGCCGGTATTCGTAAGGTTAATTGTTTTGTTTGTCTTTAGTTCATGTACAAAGATATCTTGCTCGAAGTTGCGATACGCTGTAAAGAGAACATACGCATCATCAGGAGAGAAAGATGGTGTCGAGTTCTGGAAAGCCCATATCTCATCCTTCACCACCGTCTTACTCTGTAAATCTTTAAGATCCATAATGCGGACCTCATCACGTCCACTCAAATAAACGGCCTGACTACGATCTTTGTTGAATGCAATATCTCGGTTATTACGCTTATCTGATGTAAGTTGCTTCGCAGCACCTGTTCCGTCAGCGGCAATCGTATACCAGTTTAAATACCCCTCAAATGTTTGATTGATAAGCAATGTACGATTATCCTTTAACCACTTGACTTCCATAATACGCTCCCCTAAACTGGGCATCTGGCGTACAAATTTCCCCTCTACATCACTCACAAAGAGCTCCCCGCGAGAAACAAATGCTAACTTCTTTCCATCAGGCGAGACGTCCATATTGGAAATATTATCCTTGACATCAAACTCCTGTTTCTTATCGAGTACTACATTTCGGCTCAATGTCACCTGCGGTTTTACCGTCTTTTTTGACGCAACATCATACACAAACAGTTGATAGTCTTTTTCGAAGGCGACTTTATTTCCATTTGCAGATACATTCGGTCGCTTAATGGACGTAGGGAAATTCGTTAATTCGGTCTTTTTCCCGTTAACGAAGGTATAGAGATTAAATTCATCATTTCCTTCATCAGAAGCAAAATAGATGGTTCCCTTACGATCAACGCTACCCCAAAAATCTTTCCCTGCGTAATCAGTAAGCTGCTTAAAACTCTTGTTCTTAGGATTGTAGGAGAAGATATCCGGATTAAAAGCGCCTTTGTAACGTTTCCGATTTGCGGCCGAATAACTCTCCCACGAATCGTTGAACAACAACTCGCCTTGCGGGGTTTCCACCACATTATGGATCGTATTGAAATAATGTCCAAAAACACGCGTTGCCGTGCCTCCTTCGATATTGACCTGATAACTGCTGAAATTATTATAACGACTGGACGTGAAATAAATGGACTTACTATCCCAGCTCCAGCTATCAACCACATCACCTGCCTCATGGAACGTCAATTGCTTGATATCTCCGCCTTCTAACGGCATAAGATAAACATCCATATTCCCGTTTTGATCGGCAGAAAAAGCCAACCACTTGCCATCAGGAGAGATACGTGGGGCGAGTTCATTGCCCGTCATTGCTGTCAGTCGTAACGCCAGCCCTCCATCGGTAGGAACACGCCAAAGATCACCGTTATATGCAAATACCATTGTACTTCCATCCGGGCTCAACGTAGGATAGGATAGGAAAGATGGCGTAGTGGTCTGCGCATGTAGCAGCGCAGCAGGCCACGAGAGAGCCAAAGCCCAAATCAGATTTTTGATCATAAATATTGTAATAGGTTAAACCACAAAGGATACGCTTAATACTCTCGCGGTTAATTCGTTCTAAAACAAAAATACATAAAATACACTATATCAAGTACGCCCCAATTATAACCTTTTGCTTACAATACCAATCCGATCTTACTACACTCAATCTCCAAACGCACAACGAGTAAACATGATCGTCCTTCATAAAAATATAACACAGGGTTAAAATGAACTTTGTCCACAGTTAACATAGCTGAAATAGATTTGTAATACACTAAATCGAAAACAAATAAGCATGATTTTACTACTACGAAAAAACAGTTTAACTTATTTACTTTTTACCGTATTGAGCTTCCTGTTGCACCTTTCAGCCGCCGGGCAAGGTACACAAGCATCAATTTCGGGAACGATTTCAAATGAAAAAAATGCCACGGTTAGTGGTGTCACCGTACGGATCAAAAATGAATCTACCGGATTCACCACAACGACCGTAACCAACGATCGAGGAAATTATGATTTCAAACAGCTGCCCTTGGGTGGACCGTATACCGTAACGGCCAACCATATCGCTGATGGTGAAGGCCAAATAACCAATGTCTTTATTAACCAAGGGGATGTTGCTCGTGTAAACATCCAAATACTTTCTAAAACAGTATCGCTTGACGCCATTGAGGTAAAAGCTTCCGGCCTCAAGAATAGTAAAGATTATTTTGGAGCGGCTACGGCTTTCTCTTCAAAGGATATAAGCTCGTTGCCTGTCAATGGTCGTAACTTCACCTCCTTGACCGACCTTTCACCTTTGGCACGCGGAGGTAGTATCTCCGGACAGCTAGGTTCGTCTACGAACTTTACAATCGACGGTATGAATGCAAAAAACCCGACCTCAGCGGGCTCTACAACCAGCCGCAGTGGCGCGCCGTATTCTGTTTCTATGGAAGCGGTACGTGAGTTCAAGGTCGTAACCAATCAATATGATGTTACTTTTGGTCGCAGTGGAGGTGGTACCATCAGTGCGGCAACAAAAGCAGGAACAAATACGGTAACAGGATCGGTATTCGGTTTCGGTCGAGCCGATTGGTTAACCAGTAAATATGATATTCGCGGCAACAAACGTGTCGGGAACTACTCCACATACCAGTATGGTTTCTCGTTAGGCGGTCCGATTATCAAAGATAAACTTCACTTCTTTGCGGTATGGGACAGACAACAAGATAACCGGTCTTTATTGATTGCGAATATCCAGTCTCCAGCAGATGAGGTGTTATACCGTATTAATCAGTCTACATTAGACGAGTACCTGGATATTGCTCGGCGCAAATATGGCGTATCGGCTCAATCGCAAACAGGCTCTATTGACAAGAAAAGAACATCAGATGCCGGATTCCTTCGTTTGGATTGGCAGATCAATGAGAAAAACTTATTGACCATCCGTAACAATATGACGTACGATTACAATCCGTTAGGCCTAGGCGACAACACCAGCATCAATATCTTAGAGTCTTACGGTAACGACAAAAACTTTGACAACAGTCTGTTAGCGACCCTACGCACGTCAATATCGCCGCGGATTACCAACGAAATGAAACTACAGCACCTTTATGTTTACCAAAACAGTACGCAAAACGATCAGATTGGCAATAGCTATATTCCACGTGCAATTGTAGAGAATATTGTTTCTAAAATTGACGGTAAAGACCTTTCTACAGCAATACAACTTGGGGGACACCGTTTCGCACAAGAGAGCTTTAAGAATCATGTCTTTCAATTTACGAACAACTTATATTACGACACAGATCTGGCAAAGTATACATTTGGTGTAGACGTGATGGCAACACGTTCCACTTCGATATACGGATCAGAAGTTAATGGTCGTTTCCACTTCACAAGTACAACAAGTAAAGATCCGGCAATCCCTTCCACAACGGCTCTGCAGAATTTTGAGAATTTAAAACCGTACCGATATTATCGTGAAGTTCCACTGAAGGATGATGTCGCTGTACGTGGAACAATTATGAATTTCGGCCTTTATGGTCAAATGAAAACCAACCTTGCTGACGGACTAGAAATGACAGCGGGTTTACGTGCGGACTATGCCGCATATCCGACAGCAAATTTCAATAAACTGGTTTTTGATGAGCTCGGCATTCGTACAGATAATAAGATCAAGTCTTTTATCCTGCAACCGCGTTTACAATTTAGTTGGGATATTAATGAAAATCAAACCGACTATCTTCGCTTCGGTGCAGGGGTGTTTGCTTCAGACATCAACAACTACATGATTATCAATAACCTTACCTTCGATGGGTCCAACTTTGCAACAGTGGACGTGCGTGGAGCAGATGTGCCAACACCTGATTTCAACGCATACCGGAACGATGTCAATAGCATACCATCCTTAGCTCAACATCAACTTCCGATGATAAACTACACGGGTAAGGACGCAAAAGTGCCAACGGTCTACAAAGCAAATATCTCATACTCCAAGTTACTGACCGATAAGTTAAAAGTTGGGGTTACAGGCTTTATGACGTTAGCCCGAAATAACTATACATATGTAGACCGCAACATGGTGAACGATCCTTTCTTCCGCTTAGCAAATGAAGGAAACAGAGGTGTATTTGTTCCGGCAAACAGCATTCCGGTAGACAATGGACAACCCGATTGGAAAGCGGGGCGTATTTCAAACAAATTGGGACGTGTTATGGAATTGACCAGCATGGGTAAAATCAACCAGTTTGCAGTAGTTCTTGACGGTACCTACAACTACTTTAAAGATGGGGCGATCACGGTAAGCTACACGTGGAACGATACAAAAGATAACACGTCATTCAATGGTAATGTGGCCAACACAGCGACCTTATCACAGCCCGTTGTTGATGACCCACGTAACTTGAGTACAATTACTTATTCTGATAATCAGTTTAGACACAAAGTCGTTGTGTACGGTAATCTTCCTACATTTTATGGAGTACAAATTGGCTTCCGATACACAGGTCTTGGCGGTACGCGCTACAGCATTTTATCGGGGGGTAATACCAACGGCGACTTTGTTACTTCAAGCAACGACCTGGCTTACATCTTTGATTACAACAACACGAACACGCCAGAACATCTTCGCAAAGGTTTACAAGCGATCTTAGATAACCCTGATGCCAGCCAAAGTATGAAGGACTTTGTTTCCTCTTCGGCCGGACAAGTGGCAAAACGTAATGGCGGTGTCAATGATTTCTTTGGTACCATTGACTTGCGCGTAGCGAAGAAAGTTCGTTTCTACAGAACGCACTCTATTGAGGTTTCCGCTGATATCTTCAACTTCGCCAACATGCTGAACAAAGAACGTGGCGTAAACAAATCATTAGGAAACCAATCACTTTACCGGGTGACGGGATTTGATGCAGCCAAACAAGAATACAACTACCAAGTAAATAGTGCTGGAGTGGCTGGTTTCTCTGGAAATCCGTTTCAAGTACAGCTTGGGGTTCGTTACGCTTTTTAATAGACACATTTCCTCCTCCATATGTGAAACAAGGCTGCCCCACAAAAGTGGGTGCAGCCTTTGTAATTGTAATAATATACTAGTTTAATGGAAATCCGTTGGCGCTCCTCTGGTAAATAAAATAAAAATAACAGATATTAGTAGGGTTCAACCACAACCTATTTTTAATGATGGAAAGTAGAAGAGATTTTTTAAAAAAAGCAGGAATGCTTGCCGGTACTTTTGGACTGTTTAACAGCTTGCCACAGTCTATCCAAGCCGCCTTAGCCATAAACCCCGCACTTGGATCCACCTATATGGACGCCGAACATATTGTATTGTTAATGCAAGAAAATCGTTCATTCGACCATAGCTTTGGAAGCCTTAAAGGAGTACGCGGATTTCACGATAGTCGCACCGTTGTTTCTCCAGATCGTCGTCCAGTATGGTTACAGTCGTACAAAAATGGAGACACTTACATGCCATTTCGTTTGGACATCAAGAACTCCCGGGCAGCCTGGATGCAGGACTTGCCACATTCCTGGGAAAACCAAATTGGTGCTTGGAATAAAGGGAAGTTCAACAACTGGCTTGAATGGAAACGATCCGGCAATAAGAATTACCGGGACCTTCCTTTGACGCTGGGTTACTATACACGAGAAGATATTCCATTTTATTATGCTTTTGCAGATGCTTTTACAATCTGTGATCAGCATTTCTGTTCGTCTATTACGGGAACCACGACGAATCGTCACTTCTTTTGGACAGGTACTTGCGTGCCAGAGAAAGGGGCGAAGCCGCTTGTACGCAACTCAGACACGTATTTTAACCGGATGCGTCATTGGAAAACGTTCCCTGAGCGCTTAGAGGAAGCAGATATCAGCTGGAAAGTATATCAAAATGAAGTGAGCATCAAAAATGATCTCGAAGGTCCACCAGAAAGCTTGCTTGGAAACTTCACCGACAACAATCTGGAATGGTTCGAGCAATACCAAATCCGCTACAAGAAGAGCCATATTGACCACTATGAAAGGCGGATTAAAGAACTGCCGGAAGAGATCGCCGCTCTAACGAAGGAGCTCGCGGGCAAGCATGACCAAAAACTACAGCAAAAGCTGCAACAAAAACAACAGCAGCTTGAAAGCTATGAGACAGAATACAATAAATTTAATGCCAAGCAGTTTGCGCAACTGGATGCGGTAAGTAAAGCATTGCATGAACGTGCTTTCCAAACCAATGAAAACGATCCGCATTACCACGAAACAGAAAATGTTGCGGTTGATGGAATCGAGATTACAGTGCCAAAGGGAGATATTCTCCACCAGTTTCGATCGGATGTTCGCAACGGACAACTTCCGACGGTATCCTGGCTTGTTGCTCCGCAACACTTCTCCGATCATCCAAGTGCACCGATGTATGGTGCTTGGTATGTATCCGAGGTATTGAATATTTTAACCGAAAATCCCGAGGTTTGGAAGAAGACTATCTTTATCCTCAACTACGATGAAAACGACGGTTATTTTGATCACGTACCACCATTTGTAGCTCCAAAACCAGGCGATACTAGCACGGGAATAACTTCCGCTAGTTTAGATTACAGCAGCGAATATGTCACCAAACAGCAGGAGCTGGACTACGGCATTGAAGAAGCTTATGCAACGGAAGGGCCTGTTGGCTTGGGCTACCGCGTGCCACTCATCATAGCGTCGCCATGGAGCAAAGGAGGCTGGGTTAACTCGGAGGTTTGTGACATTACCTCCACCATTCAATTTATGGAGCATTTTCTTTCCAAAAAATATGGTAAACGCATAACGGAAGAGAACATTAGCAGCTGGCGCCGTGCAATTACAGGGGATTTAACATCGGTGTTCAGACCCTTCCAAAAGGAGGAACAAGTCATGCCGGCGTTTTTAGACCGAAATACGCAGGTTGCCCAGATTAACAAAGCGAGGGAGAAACCGGTACCCGATGGATTCAAGAAACTTAGTCCTGCAGAGATAAACCAGGTGATAGCAGGAGGAAGGGTTAGTAGTTCTCCGCATCAAGAACCGGGGACGAAGCCATCTAATGCCTTGAAGTATGAGCTTTATACACAAGATCGTTTACATGGAAATACACTGACGCTCCGCATGGAAAGTAGTCAGCAACTCTTTGGTAAGGCAGCACTCGGTGCAGCGTTCAATGTGTACGCCTATAACCATAGGAGCGAACGCTCCAACTGGTCTTTTGCCTGCTCTCCTGGTGATACGGTAAGCTACGACTGGCATGTTGATGATTTTGAAAATGGCTTGTACCATTTAGCTTTGCATGGCCCGAATGGGTTTTACCGCGAGTTCCAAGGGGGCAAAGGCGATAATGGACTTTCGGTAGATATGCAGTACGATCCGAAAAAGGAGGAGCTCATATTGATCCTGCGCAACCCTTCAACAAAATCTATCGCGCTGGAAATTAAGGATGGCTATCGCTCGCACACAGAGAATAGGGTAGAGGTGGGCGCAAAAAAAGAAAGACAGCTTCGAATTGCGACAAAACAACAGCAGCGTTGGTACGATATCACGATCGTAAACACAAAAGACACCGCATTTAAGCGCCGCTTTGCCGGCCGCCTAGAAAACGGACTGCCGAGCATTACGGATCCACTAATGGCGGGTTAAAATCTGCATCTTATAACTTATACCCAATGCCGAGGATGATTGTCCTCGGCATTACCTGCGTCTCACGCTCCAAGCGGTAATAATCGCAAAAGTACAGTTTGGTAAACACAACAAAAGCACGAAACACTTAGTCTCCCTTCCTCAAATAAAAATAGAATGAACTTCCTGCGCCATACTCACTGGTCACACCAATCTCTCCTCCTTGGGCTTCAATAAATTCCTTACTGATACTGAGCCCCAATCCGGTTCCTCCTTTTTTAGCTCCCGGCACGCGAAAATAACGTTCAAAAATGCGATCAAGATATTTTGGTTCAACCCCTTGTCCGCTGTCTTTTACCGAAAAACGAACGCGCTGATCCGCTGCTTCAACCTGTATATGAACCATTGAATGTTCATGCGAATACCGCACCGCATTCGACAGAAAATTAGTCAGCACCCAAGCCGTTTTTTCGTTATCTGCAAACACTGTCTGTACTTGCGGATCAACATCAATCTTAAAACCAATTCCTTTTTGCTCCGCCGCCGACCTATTCGCCTTAACTGCATACTCGATCATTGGCTCCACCTCGGCAGGATGCAAATTAATCTGGATCGATCCGCTTTCAACCTGTGTCATATTCAAGAGCTCTCCCGTAATATTCAAGAGCCGTTCTAGATCTTCTTTAACACCACCGACTAGATTTCTCTGCTCTGGATTTAATAAACCAACCCGTTCATTTTCCAACAATTGAACCCCCATCTGAATCGACGCAATCGGCGTCTTAAACTCATGCGAGATTGTTCCGATAAAATTTGTTTTAGCCAGATCCAGCTCCTTAAATGGTGTAATATTTTTAAGGATAACCACTTGGCCAATAAACTGATCTTGCAGTTCACCTGTGGGCGTGACATTAATCGGGATCACGTCCTTCTCAAAATAACTTTCACGTCCATCAGCAAAGATTTTTATCGGTAATTTATCCTCACGTTCACTTGATGCGGTTACCGTATTTTTAAATATATCCCGTATCAAATCGTTCTGCTGTGCGACCTGATCAACCGGCAAATCCAAGAGGTTCTTCTTATCCAGCGCCGTAACTTTTAACATCTCCTCATTGACGAAAATAATCTGTCTATTTTCATCAACCCCAATAACAGGATCATGCATATTATCTATAAGCGCCTCAATACGTTGCTTCGCTTTCAGTATTTTATCCAATTTGCTCTCCGAATATTCCTCTAATTTCTCGGCCATCGTATTAAAGGACTGAGCCAACTCCGCAAACTCACTCGTTCCCGCAAAATGCACCCGCTCGCGGTAGTTTTGACCTGCAATCTGACGAATACTTTCGGTTAGCTTACGAATCGGATCCGCAATATTGGATGGGAGATTAATCAATAAAGTAAACGCAATAACAAAACATAGGGTTCCTGCAATCGAGATTACAATAACCGCTTGTTCCGCTGTCTGCTCGGCAACCTTACTTTTCAAGGATATCGCGTGCATATTCTGCTCCATCAGCTGCGTTAAATCCATACGAATGGCTGATATTATCGTGCTATTACCGGGTTCCTTCTGTAAAGCCTCATAATGCGACACAATGGCATTTGTGGTCATCTGTTCACCTTGCTCCGTCACATTCTCTCGTTGCTTATCCAAGTTGATAGACAAGCGCCCCAAAGCACTTGGGTCTTGAGGCAATTCCTCGAGTGCACGCAACATATTTTTAGCATATAACAACGTGTTATAATTTGCTGTTAAGATGTTTCCGGTATCTTTTTTTAACACATTGATATACCAACCGCCAAGTGCTGCGAGAAGAAATATCATCAAAAAAAGGAGGCCAACGCCAACGTTTAATTTTGCTTTTATTTTCATGATTCTACCGTTTTTCATGTCCCGCTTAGGACAATATCACCAAATCAATATCCGCCTTAGAAAGCTGTCGAAGTAGCTTCCGAAAGGCATCCGTTGCCAAGAGCACCCTACCGAAAGTTAACCGAGGCTTTCCTATACACACCGTCGTAATTCGTCGCAGCGCACATTGCGCCATAATTTCTGAGGCCACACTGCGCCCCTCGACCTTTATAATCTCCGCACCAAGCTCTGTTGCGAGCTTAAAGTTATTTATTAAATACCGTTGTTTATCCAACGCGATTCTGTCGGCACGCTCACGCGGTACCTGCACATATAAAACATACCAACTGCTGTTGTAGTAACTGGCGAGCCTTGCTGTTTTACGGATCACATTTTTTGCTTTTACTTCATTGGAACTGATGCAAGCCAAGAAGCGCTCCGGACGACTTTTCCGCTCCGGGACAACCTCCGCCTCCACCTTTCTTTGCACCTGCGCCGCAACCTCCTTAAGCGCCATTTCCCGTAATTGTAAAATGTATTCGTTCTTAAAAAAGTTCTGAAGCGCTTGTTCTATTTTTGTCGCATCATATATTTTACCCGCCTTCAATCGCGCAATAAGCTCTTCTGCCGTCAGGTCAATGTTCACAACTTCATCCGCGCTATCAACCACACTGTCTGGTATCCGTTCCTGCACTTCAATCCCAGTAACCGCTTTCACCGCTTCGTTCAGGCTTTCGATATGTTGTATATTGACTGCGCTGATCACGTTGATGCCCGCATCCAGAATATCCATGACATCCTGCCAACGTTTCTCGTTTTTGCTCCCTTCAATATTAGTATGCGCCAGCTCATCCACAATTACGATCTCCGGTCGAATGTTCAGGATCGCTTGTACGTCCATCTCCTCAAGCTCCTTCCCTTTGTAGAACAGCGTTCGCCGTGGGATCAACGGGAGCCCTTCGAGCAGGGCATGTGTATCTTTTCGAAAGTGCGTTTCAATATACCCGATCCGCACATCTACGCCACTAGCCAGCAGATCGTGTCCCTCCTGAAGCATCCGGTACGTTTTACCGACCCCGGCACTCATCCCGATGTAGAGCTTGAAGCGCCCCCGTTTGGAGCGTCGGATTAAATCCAAAAAGTGTTCCGCACTTTTTCTATCTTCTGCTTCCATATATTATCCTTCTTGTTGATTCTTTTGTTGTGTGGCTCCATTCCTACAATCGTCGTTTAAAAACTAACCGCCAAAGCCGTTACCGCCATCGGACTACTTTTCTCCAGTTCTCCCTTTCGATCACCAAACAACGCCCCCTTACTGCTAAAATTCCGTAGCTCGGTACGCCATACCACATTGGGCAAAATCGCATAATCCACATTCATCGAATACCCAAATGTACGGAATCCATAAGCTGTTTCCGTCGCGATAATCACGCCATTTTTATCGTTATAATACTCTCCTCTAGCCGCAATCGCGACCTTATCCGTGGGCGAATATCGCGCAATCAACACCGGCGTATACCACGTGTTATAACGACTACTTCCTTTTGCTTTTTGTTCCGCACCGATATCAAATCCTACCGTAATGCCAAACTGACGACTTGCTTGATAAATAGCATAAAAATTATGAAAATACCGCATCTGTCGAACGCTATCGGCCTTATCACTTCCGATAAAGGAACCACTATTCAAGGTTAATTTATCGGTCGGTTTAAACGTTACCTGATGGCCAAATGCCGGAAGGCTATTGCCCTCAACACGCTGAATGCGTTGCCAACCGTTAAGCACCAATCCGCTAAGGAACCATCGCCCAGAAGGAGAGGTGTACGAAACTTTTGCCCCTGTTTCGAAATAAGGAGAATTCTCCGCAAACAAACTTCGTGTCAGCGTCCAGTTGTCTTTCCCAACAGCACTTTCAAACCCTAAGTGAGATGAAAAGACGCCCGCATCGATCCAGAGATCATGCTTTTTGGAGATCTTGATGCCGACATTAGCTTCGTAGATGTTCTTTGCGACACCTGGTTCAGCCGAATAATTCGCATTCATATAGGTTCCTGTAGCGAGTGCCAGGTTGGCCCGCGTGTTGGTCGTACCATAAGCTGCTTTAAAAAAGGCCAGGTTCACATTCACTTCATTATTCCGATTGTGACTATATATAAAATTCGGGCGCGTATTTCCGATCGGATTATTAAAGTCGTAGAGGTAGTATGCTTCCGCATAACCACTAAAGTTCAACGCTTTGGTCGTTGTATTTTCTTGCGCAAAAAGGCTGCCTATTCCACCGAGCATAAGCCCGGTCAAAATTGTTGTATTTTTCATAAAAATGTTTGATGATGTGATTGAAATGAAATTTCATGGAAGTTGTCAAAGGTACGAGCCAAAGGCTCGCGCCAGCAAGGTTAGCAGAGCCAGCAAGTGTTGACGAAAATATCCATTGAAGACAGCGTATCAAAACGTCATGCCGACGAACCTGCCAAGGACACGAGCCAAAGGCTCGCGCCAGCCAGGTCAGCAAACGTTACCACTTAGTTCTTGCTTTCTTTGTCCAATGCAATATTTAGTTCCAAAACATTGATTTTTTCGGGGCCGAACAATCCCCATAACGGTTTCTGCGTATGCTTTTTCACCAGCGCCTGTACGTGCTCCACATCTAAACCACGCGCTTTCGCCACTCGCGATACCTGTGCTGCAGCCCCTTGAGGTGATATATCCGGATCGAGACCACTACCGCTCGCAGTCACCATTTCTACCGGAATATGCGCCTCAGGAACGTCGGGGTTATGGATCAAAAACGTATCGATTCGTGTTTTCACTTCCGCCAGATAATCTTCATTCGAAGGCCCTTTATTACTACCAGCCGATCCAGCAGCATTATAATCCACCGCCGAAGGGCGGGACCAGAAGTAGCCATCCTCCGTGAAAGATTGTCCGATATTCTTATAATACTTCTTTCCTTTACGTTCAAGGGTATCTCCCATACCGCCACTTGGACTCATCTTTGCTATCGCCCAAACCAGCGCTGGGTAAGCAACAGCCAACAGAACCAATAATACAACAGTCATCTTTATTGCAGCTAATACATTCGTTTTCATCTCTATACTAATTTCAAATCTTTTACTCGGCACCTATAAAAATAAGGACACCACCATGTCTATGGCTTTGATCCCGACAAATGGAATCAATACACCGCCTACGCCAAACACCAAAAGGTTGCATCGCAACAGCGCACTGGCACCAATCGGCTTATAGGCCACCCCTTTAAGCGCCAATGGAATCAGGAACGGAATAATAATCGCATTGAATATCACCGCAGAAAGGATCGCACTCTGCGGACTTTCTAAGCGCATAATATTAAGCCCCTGCAATGCCGGAATGGCTGTAATAAATAGCGCAGGGATAATCGCAAAATATTTCGCTACGTCATTCGCGATACTAAAAGTCGTCAATGTTCCACGTGTCATCAGTAATTGCTTCCCAATTTCCACAACCTCAATAAGCTTGGTCGGATCGTTATCCAAATCCACCATATTTCCTGCTTCTTTCGCCGCCTGTGTACCACTATTCATCGCGACCCCCACATCTGCCTGCGCCAATGCCGGTGCATCATTCGTACCGTCACCCATCATCGCCACCAAACGGCCATTCGCCTGCTCCTGACGGATATACAGCATTTTATCTTCCGGTTTTGCTTCCGCAATAAAATCATCCACACCAGCCTTTTCAGCAATATATTTCGCCGTCAATGGATTATCCCCTGTCACCATCACCGTTTTAATTCCCATTTTTCGCAAACGCTCGAAACGCTCTTGGATCCCCGGCTTAATGACGTCTTGCAGCTCAATAACACCTAGCGCACGTTCATTTTCGGAAACCACCAAAGGCGTTCCTCCATTCTGTGAAATCGCACGCACCCGCTCTTCCACCTCAGCTGGAAATGCATTTCCAGCTTGTGCTACCACGTTGCGGATCGCATCTGTAGCGCCCTTACGTATCCGCGTGTTCCCAAAATCAACACCTGAACTTCGCGTCTCTGCCGTAAATTTCACAAAGGTCGGCTTAGAAACACCATACGTCACCGGATTAACGGCCGCCAACTCAATAATAGATTTTCCCTCCGGTGTTTCGTCCGACATCGAGCTCAATACCGCGGCACGCACCAACACCTCATCCGCAACACCCGGCGCCGCATAAAAATGTGTCGCCTTTCGGTTTCCGATTGTTATCGTCCCCGTTTTATCCAGCAACAACACATCAATATCACCGGCCGTTTCCACGGCCTTACCACTTTTGGTAATCACATTCGCCCGTAAAGCACGGTCCATCCCAGCGATACCAATCGCTGAAAGCAGTCCCCCGATGGTAGTCGGAATCAAACACACAAAAAGCGAAATAAAAGAAGCAATAGTAATACCCACATTAGCATAATCAGCAAATGGTTTTAAAGTAACCGTCACAATAATAAACACCAGTGTAAAACCAGCCAATAAAATCGTCAGTGCAATTTCATTTGGCGTTTTCTGCCGACTAGCCCCCTCTACTAAGGCGATCATCTTATCCAGAAAACTCTCTCCTGGCTGCGTCGTCACCTCCACGATAATCCGGTCGGACAGCACTTTTGTACCACCTGTTACCGAGCTTTTATCTCCACCTGCTTCGCGGATTACAGGCGCTGATTCCCCCGTAATCGCACTTTCGTCGATCGTCGCCAACCCCTCAATAATTTCGCCGTCAGAAGGAATTACATCCCCCGCTTCGCAAACAAAGACATCACCTTTCTTCAGCTGGGCCGAAGATATCGTCTGCCCATTTTTTAGCTTAGCCGGTGTTTCCTCCCTCGTTTTACGTAAACTATCGGCCTGCGCCTTACCTCTTGCTTCGGCGATTGCTTCCGCAAAATTGGCAAAGAGCAGCGTAAGAAATAGGATAAGGAAAACCGTGAAGTTATACCCAAAACTTCCCTGTTCAGTCTCACCCATTAAGACCCAAATACACACGATCGCCATTACAAAAGTTCCGATCTCAACGGTAAACATCACCGGGTTACGAAACATTATTTTTGGATTCAGTTTCACAAAAGACTGCTTCAATGCTTGTTGCATAAGCTCCTTTTGAAACAATGATTGTTGATTGCTCATTTCTAGAATTCTACAGTATATAATTAAGACATAGAGAAATATTCCGCAATAGGCCCAAGTGCCAAAGCAGGGAAAAAGGCCAATGCAGCGATAATCGCTATAACAGCGAACACCATCAGGCCAAACGTGCTCGTATCAGTACGCAAAGTGCCTTCCCCTTCGGGAATAAATTTCTTTTCAGCCAGCAAACCGGCAATAGCTATAGGCCCGATAATCGGAATAAAACGCCCTAAGAGTAAAATAATACCGGTCGAGATATTCCACCAAAGCGTATTATCTCCCAGTCCTTCAAAGCCGCTACCGTTATTGGCGGCCGAAGAGGTGTACTCGTAAAGAATCTCACTAAATCCGTGGAAGCCAGGATTGTTCAGGGTCGCAGCTCCTTGTGTCGGAAAAGCAGTTGCCAACGCTGTTCCCACCAAAATCAAGAACGGGTGTGCCAGGGCAACCATCATCGCAATCTTCATCTCCCGCGCCTCAATCTTTTTGCCCATGAATTCTGGGGTTCTTCCCACCATTAATCCACTTATAAAGACCGCGAGGATAACGAAGATGAAGAAATTGAGAATACCTGCACCAACACCGCCATAGAACGCATTCACCATCATGGCAATCAGCTCATTCATTCCCGATAAAGGCATATAACTATCATGCATGGAGTTGATCGACCCCGTCGATATCATCGTCGTCACAATACTCCAAAAGCCTGAAGCGGCAGCCCCAATCCGAATTTCTTTCCCCTCCATTGCTCCCAAAGAGTTGTCGATTCCCATCTCCGTAATCGCCGGATTACCCGCCATCTCCATCTTCACATTGGGGATCACAAGGATCAAAAAGCCAACCGTCATCACGCCAAACATCATCCAAGCGAACTTCCGCCTTTTGATAAAGAAACCAAAGGCAAAAATCATGGCCATTGGAATGATAAATTGTGCAACCATCTCCACCATATTGGTCAGGTATGTCGGATTCTCCAAAGGATGTGCGCCATTCGCACCAAAGAAGCCGCCTCCATTGGTCCCAACGTGTTTGATCGGCACAAAAGCGGCAACCGGACCACGGCTTACCTCCACCGTATCACCTTGCATATTGATCATCGTGTCTTTTCCTTCAAACGTCATTGGCATACCCTGAAACACGAGTATAGAAGCCACAACGATGGAGATCGGCAGAAGAATCCGTGTACAAGATTTCAAGAAGAAATCATAGAAGTTTCCGAGCTGCGTGGTTGTTTTATCCCGAAATGCTCTAAAAATTACCACCGCCGCAGCCATCCCAATCCCGGCTGTCACAAACTGCAAAAACATCAGCCACATCTGACCGAAATAACTAATCCCTGTTTCACCAGAATAGTGCTGCAGGTTACAGTTCACGAGAAAAGAGATGCTGGTATTAAAAGCTAAATCTGTGGACATATTCGGGTTGCCATCCGGATTGAGCGGCAGTGCCTCCATATTCATCAGTACCGCCATGCTCAATAAAAACCAAACCAAATTTATTGTCAGCAATGCCGTTAAATGTTCCTTCCAGGTCATCTCTTTGCTCGAATCAACGCCCGATATTTTATAGATAAACCGCTCTATCGGTCCCCATATCGGATCCATCCATGTTTTCTCCCCACCATAGACTTTCGCTATGTACTTTCCAAGGGGTAGGCCCAATAGCAATGTCACAACGAACATGGCTATGATTCCTAAAATCTCTGTATTCATAAGTATTAATTAGTTTCTTTAAAATTTTTCGGGTTTTAGGAGGACATAACAGATGTATCCAAAAACCAATAGTGCTACTATAAATAAAGCTGCCATAGCCAATTAAATTATTACGTGTCCTTTTTTCTGTTCGGCGTAGATGCTTAAAAACATCAATGGGAGATGCTGTTGTATCGTTCCCCACTCGGTGTTGGTGCTGGTCCGTTCAAGACCACGCAACGACCGAATAAATAGGTTTTCAAGAATATACTTTACATAGTGATTACCCCGCGCATAGATGCGGCCTAAAAAACGAATGTGCCGACATATTTTATCTATATTTCCTTCTTCCCGAAGCGTTCGGAGGTGGTTTACAATAGCCTGCAATACGCCTGCAAAATTGTGCTTCCGCATAAGGGGGCGGATCTCAGACCGAATCTCTCGATAGTGAAGAACCATAAATAAGCCCGCCCGATATTGATTCAACTTTTTCATATTTCTATTATTCACTAGTTTCTTACTTCTTTTAAATCTTGCCGAAGAAGGAAATCATCTTATAAAACAGCCAGAATATGGCTAGACCGATGATTATCATTAATGCTGTTAACATATTTCTTTTTTTACGGATGAAATTTATCTGTTGCGATTACATTTACTTTCCCTGTCCGTAGCGCGCCAATAATTAACTGTGCTATTGAGGGATGAAGCTTACTTTTAGCCGGCGGAGCCTTCCCGCTTTTTTTAATTTTCATATTTGCTTGTCTTTGCATACTATTCCCCTTGTGCCAAAGAATGTTCCAACGAACAAGAAAAAAAAGTAACAGACTCATCTAGAGCGCGATACGATATTTTTGAAAAGTGTAAAATTCTTCAACCCTATCAAAATGATAGAGTTTCATTCCCATAATGATAGGGTTAAGCAGAAAATGAAGATCTAGATCAGACAAATATTTACGCCAAATCCTTAAATGATTTCCTTAACTTAGAGCGACCTGATTCAAAACCAAAAGCATGCAAGAGATTCAAGAATTAACGGATGAGCAAAAGCTTATGATCGCAATAGGGCGGGATGAACATGTATTTAAACAGTTCTTTCTCCGCAATTTTGTGGTTCTTAAGGATTACGCTTTTTCTATTGTTCGAGACGATCTTCAAGCGGAAGATATTGCTTCAGAGGTTCTCTGGAGAACGTGGAACCTTGGTGACCGATTTATAGAAGTCAAATCCATCTCCGCCTACCTTTATCGAGCCACAAAAAACAGCTGCCTCAATCAGCTGAGAAACAAAGTCATTCAATATGAGCCCGTATCTAGTCATAAAGACAATCTCATTGATGACCTTTCGCCAGAAACACTCTTGTTATCAAATGAAAGGATGCAAGAAATAGAGGGAGCGATCAATCAACTATCCCCCAAAACCAAGGAAGCCTTCCTATTGGTAAAAGATTATCAACTAACCTATAAAGAAGCAGGAGAGAGTATGGGAATCTCTCCAAAAACAGTCGACAGGCACATCCAATTAGCCTTAAAAAAACTGTATTTCCTCTTGAAAGAAAAAAAATAATTTTTTCTATTGGGGGATTTAATTTTCTGATGTGTCTTATCTGTAAAAGCAGTAGTATGTCATCGGAAGATCAATACTTTTTACAATTGATTCAAAAGTTTTTAGATAATAGCATTTCTCCCTCGGAGCAAGAGTCGCTATATAATCTGATGGCGGAAGATGAAAATAAAATCGACCTATACCTTTACCTTACAAAAAGCAAACAGCCTAGCGTATCCAGTAGCGTTGCGGCAGAATCCGTCTTTGAAAAATCAAAAGATAAATATCAACCGAACGAAAGCGGATACCTCGTGTCAAACGAAAAGAAAGTCCAAAAGAAATACACCAAAAAGAAATTACTTGCACTTGCTGCGGTAGCACTGTTCTTTGTTATATCCGGTATAAGCTATCAATACCTCCCTTCAGAGCAAGTCGCCACCATTACGCTCGCATGTGCCAAAAGTGAGCGTAAGTTTTTTCGCCTAAAGGATGGTACGGAGATTTGGCTGAATGGCGAGAGCCAGTTGAAATATGACGCGGAATATGGCATAACGAACAGAAATGTTCATTTATCGGGTGAAGCATATTTTAACGTTGCCAAAAATAAAGAGATGCCATTCTTGTTAGACGCTTATGGGAATACCATTGAGGTGCTGGGTACGCAATTTAATGTACGGGCCTATCCGGAAGAACAAAAAATGGAAACCGCCCTCTTTGAAGGAAAGGTTAACCTGAAGGTGAAAGACAGTGGAAAAACACGATCCTTCATTATGAAGCCGGGTGAAAAAATTGAGATTACCAATATTATGACCAATGCGATGCGCATCAACCGACAACAAATTGATGCTGCCCCGGACAACCCCAAGGTATCCATCGATTTCAAAAAGATACAGACCGATAAAGGGGATGGGCTCGATCTACTCTGGACCAAAAATAAACTTGTCTTTCAAAACGACCCGCTGGAAATAATCGCTAAAAAGATGGAAAGATGGTATAATAAAACCATCATTATTGAAAATGACAACCTCCGTAGCGAGCCATTTTCAGGTGTTTTTGAAGAAAAAAATTGTCGCGATATCTTGAATATACTTATTCAAACAGGTATTCCGCTGAAATTTAAAGAGAAACAAGACAGCATAATAATTTACTAAAACAATCATTTATGAACTAAAAGACTACAAAAAAAGGGTATACCAACAGATATACCCAAAAGACGAACTAACAAGCACAAAGCCCTAGGAAAGTGTTGTGCTACATTATTTACCTCTAATTCTAAAGTTATGAAAAAAAACCCACATGCTGGAAGTCATGTGCCTATTCTTTATTGCCTAAAGTGGATCCTCATGGTAAAATTTACATTGCTGCTTATTGTCGCTTTCTGCTACAATAGTTACGCTATAACAAGCTTAGCACAAGGAAATGTAACATTAAAAAACAAAAACATCAAGTTCAAAAATCTCATCCAGCTTATCGAGAAACAAACAGACCTGCGGTTTATTTATAGCGACAAACAGGTTGATAAGGTTGTAATCGAGGAGATAAATGCATACAATAAACCATGGAAACAGCTGTTAGCGCCCATTTTAGCCACAACAGGTTTCCGTATGCAACAGATCCAAGGTGGACGCGTTATCCTTTCTCAAATAGACAACCAGGAATTAACCAGCACAGGAAAGGTTGTAAATAGTAAAGGAGAACCGCTACCTGGTGTATCGATTAAGGAAAAAGGATCCGATAAAGGTACGCTCACAAATGATAACGGTGAGTTTTCCCTTCCCGTAAAAAACCAACAAAGTATGATACAGATCAGTAGTATTGGTTTTATTACGCAAGAAATTCCATTTAGCACAACGGCTGTACAAATCCAACTCAAAGAAGATCTGGCACATCTAGAGGAGGTTGTTGTGGTCGGTTATGGTGCACAAAAACGTATCAACTTAACGGGAGCTGTTTCCACCATAAATGGAAAAGAGCTCGAAAACAGACCTGTCGTCAATGCGACACAAAGTCTACAGGGCGTTGTCCCTGGCCTTAATGTTAATGTTGGAGGCAATACCAAACCTGGACAAAGCTTTAACCTCAACGTACGTGGTATGGGAAATCTTAGCGGTACAGACGGACCATACGTATTAGTAGACGGCATGGAGATGTCACTGGCGGATGTCAACGCGAGTGATATTGAGAATATCTCCGTTCTAAAAGATGCATCGGCCTCGGCTATATATGGATCACGCGCCGCTTATGGCGTAATTTTGGTGACCACCAAAAAAGGTGCTGCGGGCAAAAAAACGATCAACGTAAGTAGTAACACAGGCTTGACCTCTCCAGTAAAATTGCCAGAAATGGTCAATTCGGTAGACTTTGCTAATTTCTTCAATGCTGCAACGTTTAATGCACTGGGCACAAAACAGTATTCCGAGGACAAGATTGCTCTACTCCAACAATACATCAATGATCCGACCAGTGTCTCCATCTTTCCTGAAGTCAATACCAATAACTATGCAAGTTGGGAAAATAGTGCCAATGGCGTTGCCAATACCAATTGGTTTGACCTACACTACAAGCCTACGGCGCTCCGTCAGAACTATAACGTCAGCATGAGTGGCGGAAACGCTGGAACGCAGTTTTATGTTTCAGGTGGTTTCTATGATGAAGACGGGATTTTACGTTACGCCGACATCAACTACAAACGTTATAACTTCAATAGTTCCATTCAGTCGAGCTTAACCTCTTGGCTAAAGGTAAAAGCAAATGTAAAATATACAAGAAGCAACAACCAAAGTCCGCTGGCTGGTTTTGAAGGCATGTTCTTTCACAATCTGGCACGGATGCGCCCCAATGTCTCCCCCTACGATTTTTACGGAAACTGGACCGAACAATCCATGGTTCCTTATCTACAATCTGGCTCAAAAGACAACCTGACGGACAACACATTGGCCCTACTCGGCGGACTGGAAATATCTCCTCTCAAAAATTGGAAGATCTTTGCCGATCTAAACTATCGTCTAGACAATAGTGCGAACGAAATACTAAAACTTCCCGGCACAATCTATGGTATTGATGGCACGACTTATTTAGTAAATCGTTCGGAATACAACATCCCACTCGGCGGTAGCTACGAACGCATGATGAACAATAATAACTACCTCACACCCAACATATACACCAACTACAAAGTGGCCGCTGGCAAGCATAATTTTGACCTCACGGCTGGTTTTCAGCAGGAGTTAAATACCTTTAAACAGCTGTACTCTTCGTCCATAGACTTAATAAGTTTCGACCGTCCTGGGATCAATCTTTCGACCGGTACCAAAACGAGTAACGAAGCGAGAAACCACTGGGCTACCCGAGGTGTTTTTGCTCGTGTAAACTACAACTTCAATCAGAAATATTTATTAGAGGTCAATGGTCGATACGACGGATCTTCTCGCTTTGCCCGCGGAAACAGATGGGGCTTCTTTCCATCTATATCAGCAGCTTACAACATGAGCGAAGAGTCCTTTATCAAGAATAAAGTAGGCTGGATCGATCAGTTGAAAATCAGAGGTTCATACGGTTCGCTCGGGAACCAAGCTGGTGCCGGACTGTACGCTTATTCGGAAAATATGAGCATCGTTGTCCCTGGAGCAAATGGTAGCGGAGGTTCCTACTATTTTCAGAATGGACGAGAGAGCTACATCAACGCACCGGGAGCTTTCAATCCTTTAATAACCTGGGAGAAAGTAAGAAGCGCGAACGCGGGTCTAGATTTTACGTTCCTAAACTACCGATTAACAGGAACAGTAGACCTATACCAACGGAATACGAAAGATATGCTTGGTCCTTCTAAGGATGTTGCCGACCTTTTTGGAACCACCCCAGCAAGGAGTAATAATGCCGATTTACGCACCCGCGGTTGGGAGTTAAATATCAAATGGCGCGATAAGATTAATGACGATTGGGGCTACAATTTAGGTTTAATATTAAACGATTACGTATCGGTCGTTACCAAATACCAGAATCCAACAAAATTTAACCCGGCAAGCCAATGGTACGAAGGCCGTACCGCGGGCGAGATTTGGGGGTACCAAGCGAACCAACTTATCCGGACCAAAGCTGAGGCAGATGTTTACAACAAACTGGATCGTTCATTTATTTCAGCGCGTGACTGGATTCCTGGTGACCTCATGTACCTAGACACCAATGAAGACGGCAAAATCAATAATGGTAACAACCGTATAGGTGATATGGGTGATTTATCGATTATCGGCAATAGCACACCTCGTTACAGCTACAGCTTTTCAGGAGGTTTGAGCTGGAAGGATCTATCATTAAATATGCTGTGGCAAGGAATTGGTAAAAGAGACTACAGTCCCGGTTTTGCGGACGCCTATTTCTGGGGAGCGGGAGCGCTTGCACAGGTAACCGTTTTTAATCAACATTTAGATTATTTCTCGGAAAACAATCCGGATGGTTACTATCCAAATCCTTACGCCGCACCTGCTGGCGCCATTAATTCATACATCAATAAAACGCAACTTACATCAACACGTTACCTACAGAGTGCGGCATATTTACGCCTTAAAAACCTAACCATTAACTACAGCCTTCCAAAAGCACTGACGCAACGGTGGAAGTTTGAACGGATTAACGTCTTCGTAAGTGGCGAAAATTTACTCACGTTCAGCCGGCTAGCAAAAATGTTTGATCCCGAGACGATTGAAGGGGGCTCTGGAATGGGTAAGATATATCCATTGAGTAAAGTTTATTCCTTTGGTCTTAATATTAACTTCTAATTGCCGTTATGAAACATAAGAATAATCCTACATACTTTATATTAGGGCTCCTGAGCATCCTTTTTTCTGGATGCGACAGTAGTTTCCTTGACCGCGAACCGCTCGACCAATTGTCAACGAGCGGAAGTCTATCATCGACCAACGAGCTACGCCTATATCTGAATCAGTTTTATCAGGGATTACCTAGTCATCCGGCCTTTACTGGCGGAAATGGAATTGCTTTTGACGATGCGAAAACCGACAACATGATCTTCACGACGGTCGACAACAGGCTCAATGGGCAAATGACGGTATCCAATGCCACAGCTATTGACGAGTACAAGCAAATACGGTCGGTAAACTTCTTTATAAAACAGTCTGTACATGCAAAAGGCAACCAAGCCGATATCAATCAATATCTCGGGGAAGCATACTTTTTTAGGGCTTGGCATTACTTTACGCTCGTCAAAAAATATGGTGATGTATCGTGGGTGAACACCCTCTTGAATTCAGAAGATGAGTCGACGTATCTGGAGCGAGATAGTCGTGTGGTTATTGTGGACTCCATACTGAGCGATTTGGATCGCTCTATCAACCTACTAAAAGTCCAGGCCAATAACAGTACAATGCGGGTGCACCGCGATGTCGCACTTTCCCTCAAGTCTCGAGTCGCCTTATATGAAGGTACATGGCAGCGTTACCATAAGCTAAAGAACACGCCTTTCTTTACCGCAACGATAACAGAAGATAAGATAAAAAGCTACTTAACCCAAGCACGAGATGCGGCAAAGGAAATTATCGATGGAAATCGCTGGCGGATTTACAGTACGGGAAAATACAACGACGACTACCGCAACATGTTCAACACAGCAGACCTATCCAACAATGGAGAGGTGATGCTTTACCGTAAGCATAATCCGGCTGAAAACATCGGTCACGGTGTCTCTAAGTATCTGTCCACCGGCGGTGGAGATATTGGCTTAACGCAAAGCCTAGTTGGGGACTACTTGACATACGATGGAAAGCCTTTTACTGGCGCTTTACAAACGGAGATTCAAAAAATCTATGGTCAAGACATGCGACCGAGCGTTCGCGACCCTCGTTTGGCGCAAACGGCCGTTTTACCGCAGGCACCACTTCGCCCAGATGCAGTTGCCGCAAACTTTCCACCCATCAACCAAAGTGGTTTTAATCGTTCTACAACAGGATATCCCCTTTACAAATATGTAGAATACACGAATATGGCTGCCACCACAGATGACGGGATGAGTGCAGCTCCTGTTATCTACTTCCGATATGCAGAGGTATTGCTCAACTATGCGGAAGCACTTGCTGAGCTTCAGGAAGACCCGACTAAAATCATTGAAGCCCTCCGTCCACTGCGCGCTCGTATCAATATGCCTGATATGGATTTCGATCGAGAATACAACGCCTCCGTGGAATATCCTTTCTCTACATTGAGCAAGTATATCCAAGCCGTGCGCCGTGAGCGTCGTGTAGAAATGGTTGCAGAAGGCACTCGTTTACAGGATATCTTCCGTTGGGCTGCTGCAGATCAACTTATTGTAGGCAAACGTCCTTTAGGTATTTTATTTACGGGGAGCAACATTGTGCAAGAAAACACAACAACAGGATTCTACAAAGATAATCTCCTCTATTATGATACGGCACCAACAGGTAAAAGCATTAATTTCTATTTAACAGGAAACCCGGGAGATGCAACACGCTACATGGACCCATACAAAAGTGTGCTTCCAAATGGATATCGTTTTCGCACAGACCGAGACTATTTACTACCTATCCAGCAAAGGATGATCGAACTCACAAATGGAAAATGGAAACAAAACCCGAACTGGTAACATTGACAATTATGAAGACATTATTATTAGAAAAAAGAAAATACGGTTTTCTCATCCTCTGCTTTTTAATTACATTTAGTAGCTGTAAAAAAGAAAACCTGCCCACCAAACCTATACCTGGACCGTTTCAGGTGAGTAGTACCATCACGAATGAAATAGAAAAAGGTGCTGGAACCTTTACGCTGACGATCGAAGGAAGCACCAATGGCTGGTGGATTACCCTGCCTGATAATGTACAGTGGTACAGCGTTGAGCGGAGGTATGGCTCGGGCACCGTTACGCAGAAATTGAGTATCAAAGCAAATGATACTGGCCTCCAGCGAACAGGATGGGTTAAAATCAATTCTACATCAAGCGAAGAGGTAACTATTAATTTTAAACAAAAAGCATTATGAGGAAATCGTTTATTTCCCTGCTTCTGATCATGTGTGCGATAAGTATCCGCACACATGCCCAGCGGCAACCCAATATCATCATCATTATTTCTGACGACCACGCTTACCAAACTATTGGTGCATACGGTTCGAAGCACGGCAAAACGCCCAATATCGATCGTATTGCAAACGAAGGCGCTTTGTTTAAAAACACATTCGTCAACAATTCCATCTGCGGGCCAGCCCGCGCCACCTTGCTGACGGGGAAATACAGTCATAAAAATGGCTTTAAGGACAATGAAACATCAGAATTTGATTTCAGTCAGGATCTATTTGTAAAACAGCTGCAACAGGTCGGGTACAACACCGCTTGGGTAGGAAAAATACACTTGGGTGATAAACTACAAGGGTTCAATTACTACGACATTCTAGTAGGTCAAGGAACGTATTTTAATCCTGATTTCATCAGTAAAGAAGGCCGCCATCGCAACGAGGGTTATGTGTCCGATATCGTCACCGAGAAAGCGCTAAACTGGTTGGATACCTTAGACCAGAACAAACCATTCTGCCTGGTTATTGGACATAAAGCGACGCATCGCACATGGATGCCTGATCCACAAGATTTTGGTCGCTATGATACCCTTAACTTTCCTCTTCCCGAAACATTCAACGATGATTATAGTACACGCAAAGCAGCGGCATTACAAGAAATGTCTATCGACAAGGATATGCAGATGGGCTACGACCTGAAGATGTTCAAATCAGTAGAGGATATGATGAAAGACGGCAACTTCAAACGGATGTCACAAGCACAAAAAGACAGCTATATCGCTTACTATCGCCCGATTTATGAACAACTAGAAAATGCTAACCTTACCGGAAAAGCACTTGCTGAGTGGAAGTTCAATCGCTATATGATTGATTATCTCAATACAGCAGAGTCCATGGATCGTAATATTGGTAAAGTGTTGGATTATGTCGACCAACGCCAGCTAACGGATAATACTATTGTTATCTATCTGTCAGATCAAGGCTTCTATATGGGCGAGCATGGCTGGTTCGATAAGCGCTGGATGTATGAGGAGTCTTTCCGTACGCCAATGGTTATGCGTTACCCCCCACTTATTAAACCGCACACGGAGCTCAACGCGAAAGTGGTGAATGCAGATATAGCACCAACGTTGTTGGAGCTTGCGTCCGTTAAGAAACCTGCCGCAATGCAGGGAGAGTCCTTTGTCCATATACTCCAAAAACCAAAGCAGGAACACCGTAAAGATTTGTTTTACCATTACTTTGAAAATGGCGAACATGCTGTGAGTCCGCACTTTGGTGTTCGTGATGATCGCTACAAGCTGATTCGATACTACAAGCGTGTGGAAAGCTGGGAGCTTTTTGATCTACAAAAGGATCCTGCTGAACTTCGCAACTGCTATACAGATCCGGCGTATCAGAGAGTGGTGAAGCAAATGAAAAAGAAGCTGGCCAAACAGATTCACTTGTTTGACGATACCGAAGCGGAAACAATCTTTAATACAAATATTGATAAATAATAAAACGTAGTAAGCAAACCGAATTGTGATTTAATTGTTAATCGGTTAAGACGGCCTCACGTTCGCTTTTTTTGTGTCGCTCGAAGGTCTACCTTTGTACCACAATACAGTTAAAATAAATATTCACAAATTATTGTTTTATGAGAGTTTTATCCCATTTTCTAGTAGGATTATTCCTTTTGTTTAGTGTAAAGGCAATCGCTTGTACCCGTGTTGTTTACAAAGGGCCTAATGGCAACATTATCACGGCACGGAGTATGGATTGGAAAGATGAAATCGCAGCCAATATTTGGGTTTTCCCCAAAGGGATCGAGCGGAGTGGAGAGGTTGGTCCTCAATCTATCAAGTGGAAATCTAAGTATGGTTCGGTGATTGCTAGCGCTTGGGATATCGCAACGACAGATGGAATGAACGAGCGTGGCTTGGTCGCCAATGTACTTTGGCTGGTGGAATCTACATATCCTAAATTCGACCCGAATGGTAACAGAAAAGGTCTTTCTATCTCGGCATGGGCACAGTATGTCCTTGACAATTACGCTACTGTGGAAGAAGCCGTAAACGACCTCCGTAAAGAATCTTTTGCCGTCGTCAGTGATTACGTTCCAGGCACGACAAAATTCACTACACTTCATTTATCAATCTCTGATGCAAGTGGAGATAACGCCATCATGGAATATATCAACGGCAAACTGATCATTCACCACAGCCCTTCCTATACCGTTATGACAAACTCTCCGGTTTTTGAGGAACAGCTCGCACTTAATAACTATTGGAAGGGGATTCCCGGAACAGTGATGCTCCCTGGCACAAACCGTGCTGCAGATCGCTTTGTGCGCGCATCGTACTATATCAATGCAATTCCACAAACCGAGGACACACGAGTGGCTGTTGCGAGTGTATTTAGTGTTATCCGAAATTGTTCGGTGCCGTTCGGTATCAGTTCGGAAACCGAACCAAATATCTCCTCCACCCGTTGGCGTTCTGTTGCGGACCAGAAAAATAAAGTTTATTATTTTGAAACAGTATTGACACCCAATACCTTTTGGGTCGATCTTGAAAAATTTGACTTATCAGCAGGAGCAAAGGCCATGAAGCTCGATCTGACCGGATTTAAGACCTACAATGGTTTAGCAAATGCGAGCTTTGCCGCAACAAAACCATTTCAGTTTTTAGGCATATAACTGAAATCAGGGTGTTCTACAAAATGTAGAACACCCTGATTCCCTCTAAAAAGACAATTTCCTAATTCACCTCATTCGGGTACAACACTTGCTTTCCATCAGAGATATAATGAGGAAGTTGAGCATCCATCCTTTTTAAATTCTGAGTCAAAAGCTCACTAAGCTCTTTCACCTTCTTCTGATTTTTCCCTGCCAGGTCTGTTGTCTCGCCGATATCATTTTTAAGATCATACAGTTCAAGACGCGCTTTTTTCATGTCGTAAACAAGCTTAAAATCTCCTTGACGAACAGCCGAAAAGAAGTTGATACCCGGACCGTCAGGAACCGTCCACTTATTGGGGATATGCCAAATCAACGCCCTCGAATCCCAAGCCTTGTCACTATGTCCATCAATTAACGGAACGATACTTTTACCATCTATCTGCTGTTGTACGGTCGAATAGCTTTTCACCTGAGCAAGCTCCAATATAGTAGGGAAGAGGTCTTCAATAATTACAGGAGAAGCTACGGTCCGAGCTTGGTGACTGTTCGCATTTTTAATCAGTAATGGAATTCGGATTCCGCCCTCATAAATCGACCCTTTGCCCGCTCGCAGCGGTAAATTTTGCGTATGATTTGGTCCCGTACGCATCGGTTGCAGGCTCAATCCACCGTTATCACTTAGAAAGATAATAACTGTATTATCATACACGCCTTTGTCCTTCAAGAATTGCACGACATCACCTATACTTTTATCAAATCCTTCGACCAAAGAAGCATAACCTGCCTCCACAGGATCCATCCCTTGATCCAGATATTTCTGAACAAAACGAGGATCCGGTTGGATCGGAACATGTACCGCATAATTAGAGAAATTTAGAAAAAATGGCTCCTTCCTTCTTATTGGTTCCGCGATTGCTTTAATGGCTTCAAGCGTCAACGCTTCCGTAAGGAAAGTCTCACCACCATGGTACTCCATCAAGTCTGGTACCGCTTGAAGACTAGCTTTACCCGGTACATTTCCGTAGTTATCTTTTGCATAATAGCTCTGTGGATGTCCCGCGGAATGTCCGCCAACATTCACCATAAAACCAAGATTCAACGGACTTGCGGCGGGAGTTCCTGCAGATCCCCAATGCGCTTTTCCAATATGTATCGTAAAATAACCTGCTTCTTTCAGGAGCTGTGGAAAGGGTGTGGCATAAACAGTTTTTGGGATGTTTGGAATAGGGCTCATTCCATTTATATTCCACTCTGGTGGAGTAAGCATGTCGTCAGGATTGTCCGTCGGTCTATTCGCCACAGGATGCGTCCAGTTTGTTACCTTATGGCGTGCCGCATTCAAACCCGTTAGCATACTCACTCGTGAAGGCGTACATACGGGCGTGGCATACGCATCTGTAAATTTCGTCCCTTCTTTGGCTAAATTCTCCAAAAAGGGGGTATTGAATTTTTTATTCAACGGCGTAACCTCTTTATAAAAAGGCACAGAAACATCCTGCCAACCTAAATCGTCTACAAAAAATACAATAATATTTGGTCGATCCTTTTTCTGTCCGGAAACAGAGAGTGCCATAAACAGAGCACCCAGCAGTAAACTTACGCTACACGTTCTTTTTGTTCGTTTCATACGAGTTCCGTTTTAACCCGTTCTCTTTGTCGGGAAATGATTATACAATGGAATAGGTTTATCAATATTACTTTAGGCAAAGTAACATATTTCCCCATCAAACACAAACGCTATCTGGGCGATGATCGATTACATCTTCTACAAGATTTAGAACATGCCACAACTTTAATACGAGATCTCTTTCCGTTTTCGGACAGTGATATCAAAAACCAGGAGGAAATTCCATCTGCCAGTCATCCATTATTGATCAGCATTTTCCTTTTCGAATAGTTTGATGTTCTGTTCTATCGTTTTTTCGGTTTGAAGAATATCTAAAAGGATCATTTTTAAGGTCTGCTTGGTGTTATGATCGGTTGCATTTATGTTGGTATACAGAAAGCTCATTAAAAATTGAGTTTTGTCGCTTAATGTTCCTTTCAATTCTTCAATATTGGATAGTGAAGCGACCCTCGTATAGTCAATTAAATCAATTTTACTACCGGAAACAGCCTTCCAGGCATTAATTCTAATCCGAGGAATAAATATTCCTTTAGACCGCATCACAATATCCTGAATAGTAACCTCCTTATGAGTTGAATAGAAGTCCAATGAATCAATCAACGATTCTTGTTGGGGTATCGTTGCCATGATATCTTCTCTCGATTCCTTTATTTCACTGTCTATGGTTGAAAACACTTGATCGATATAGAGTTTATCTTTTCTTTGGGAGTTCCAATTATCAATGAAAAGAGCGATAAGAATACCCGCAATTACAGGAATAATCTCTTTAATAAACTGAATCGTATAATTCTTAAATTTTTGCTTCATGGGTTTTCGTTTTGTCTATAATAGGAGGTCCTTTATCATTTGAACAGTTCCCCATTTTAAAAGAGTAAGCAAATATAAAAAAGCCATTCTACATATCTAGAATAGCTTTTTGAATAGACCTCTGCTAGGATGAATATACAGGCCATGGAAAGCAAGAAACTACAGGTCTTTATGCTTCGTTAATGCTGGTTTTCAACGTTTAACACAAGAAAACATCGCCGTATCGCTTGGTAGTCAATCCATATTAATTCCCAAAACGATAACTCAGAGATAATAAAACCTTACGATTATCAGGAAAATCTGAATAAAATATCTTTAGGTCACCGTGTTCACTCGTAAGCTGTGGATTAGCATTGCGAAGCAATCCATTTACGGCTAATTTAATCATTCCACGATCGCCAAACATTTTCTTTTCCGCTGCTAGATCTAAACCATAGCGCTGATCTGTTCGCGATGGTCCCGTCGTCACCCCCGAACGATAATACATAGAAATCTCCGATCGTATCCCATATTTAAACTGTAAAGTATGCCGACTGTTGGCGGTCCAACTAGAGCCTTTCGCATCTAAATTAACCTGATCAATTTCTCCCGAATAATCATTGTAAAAAGCATTCACATAATGGCTAGCAGTCCACCATCTCGTTAACGTTTGATTATACATAACGCTTGCGCTGTAGTTAAGATAACGTCCGATATTTTCAGGTTTAGAAAGGTTCTCTCCAACTTGATCTCCTCGACGCATGATCCAATTAATAATATCTTTTCCATAAGATATGCCCAATGTAGTGAACAATCGATTTTTGAAACCATGCCCTATTTCCGTGATATAACTCTTTTCTGGCTTCAAATCAGGATTTCCTTCGAAATAACTAAATGCATCTTCATAAATACGAAAAACATTGATATCATGATCCCCCGGACGCTCAATACGACTGCTAAATGAAGATCGCAACATATGATTTTCATTCAGATTATACAACAAGGATCCGCTTGGAAAGAGATCAAAGTAACGTTGATCATTTTTCTTATTTAATGTTACCTGATTCGCATTGATAAATGTGTACTCGCCGCGCAAGCCTGCTTGATATTCAATTTTTTTATACTTCCCTGAATAAATAGCGTACACAGCTTCAATATGTTGTGTATATTGAAAACGATTTGAAGTAGCTATATCCTTGACCCAAAGCTTGTTCTCAAGCACAGTATTGACCACATCATTATTGATGAAAAAATAAGTTCCTTTCCAGCCAAGCTCAATTTTATTGGCATTCGCTAATGGCCGACTGTAGTCAAGCCGACCGGCATACGTCGTATTACTTAGGTCCTGTACGTTGGTACGTCCTATTGCTTTTTCCGTATTATTCAAAAGATCAAAAACATCCGTTTCAAAACGATTATTATAATCATTACCGTGTGGCGCAAAATCAAAATTGAATTTTAAAAAGTGATCTTCTCCTTCATATTTATTAGCGTAATTGACATTAAATGTCCAGTTTTTGTATGATTCATCAAAGTTGTTAAAACTTTTTGCGCGGCTAGCATGTACCTGATTGGGGTAGTTCCATGTATCCATTTCAATCGTTGCATATGGTTTATATTTACCTTCCATCCAATGCACACTTCCGTCCAATATTCCTCCATTTGCAAACTCATACTTCGCTCCAGCCCGAACACTGTGAGAGACCGCATTATCAAGATACTTTTTTTCATCTTGTCGTTGAAAAGACATCAAATCCCCTTGGCTATAAAAGCTCCGCTCTGTCAGATTATAACTGTTCGTCCGGCTATAATTTTCATTTCCTTGCACATACATATCCAAACCATTGACTTTATAATGCAGTCCTCCGCCAAAACCACCATCGAAAGATCGACCTTGACTACCCCGTAAGGAAACATCGCCACCAAAACCTACTTTAGTATTTCGTTTCGTTACGATATTGATAATTCCAGCAGTACCTGAAGCATCCTCGCGGGCGGATGGATTGCTCATCAGCTCAAGTTTTGATACCTCAGAAGCTTGTAGTCCACGCAGAATACTGGCTAACTGCTCTCCCGAAACATACATATCACGCCCATCTATACGAACGTTTGCCCCTGCTCGACCTTGAATAGAGAAATTCCCTTTACCATCGGACACCAGTCCAGGAGTTTTTTCTAATAGCTCCAACACATTATTTCCCTCTGCCAATACACTTCCTTCCACGTCAACCACCATTTTATCTGCATATTGACGAATACTTGCCTGCTTCCCCACAACTTTTACCGTTTCTATGGCCTGTTCTGTTGGCGGCAAGAAAATCGGCACCACAGCTTGACTCGTGGTCGTTAATGTATAAGGTCTGCTGAACATAGAAACATAGCCCACAGAACTATAATGAACAAGATATTCGCCCTTTTGAAGTCCCCGCATCTCGAATGATCCATCCGCAAGCGCTGTTGTCTGCATCATTAAGGTTGAATCAGGTAGCTGTAGCAACCGTATTGACACACCTTTCATCGGTAAGCCCCCCTGATCAAACACTTTACCAGATAAAGTGGCCTGCGCGAATGCCCCTAGCACAGAACAAGAAAATAACACGCATAGTATGGTTGATTTCATTATAATAGTCTCCCATGTCCCTCCCCACGGGAAGAACCAGTTTAAGCATTGTAAATTAAATAGTAATTATTACGGTAATTTTCTAGGTACACTTTTTAAAAAGTGTACCTAGAAAATTGTATCGTCTACATATTCGTAGACTTAGGTCGGAACCGTACAGGAGGCTTTATTTCAAGCGCATCACCTGCTATGTTTTGAACGTCCCGGTTTGTATCCTTTGATTTTTTGTTTCTTCCTTTTTTCTTTCCCCACTTACGATTATACCAGATAATAAATCCTGTAATCGGCATTGAACCGGCTATAAAAGTTAAGAAAAAAGCCAAAACCTTAGATGGGAATCCCCAAATCGACCCTACATGGATATCGTAATTAAGTCTCCTAAACTTTTCTCCCGCACTCAACTCCTCGTAATCTTTATTAAATAAAGAAATACTATTTGGAAGAAACGCTCCTGTATATTGATCGAACGAATAATAACGATTATTAAACTGTCGGTCCATATCATTTCGGATATACACCGATATCGTACCCTCTTTTTTGTCCTTATCTGGATAAGTAATCGTCAAATAATGTGGATCCTTATACTGCGTCAGTATGGATTGGATTTCCTTATCAAAAACGGCTGGAAATTGAGTCAGGTAAGCAGTTTTTGTCGTATCTGAACTCACCGAAGTACGTTCGGGCAAACTTGTTCCCCAATTCGTTGACCAATACAAGGCTTTATTTAACCAGGTAATACCGTAATACATCCCCGTAACCGCCAACAATAGAACCAACAGAAAAGAATAAAAGCCGACCACGTTATGCAGGTCAAGATTCACCCGTTTCCATCCTGCTTTCCATTTTATTTTAAAACTCTTATCGCGGACGGACTTCGTCCATTTTTTCGGGTACCACCAGACCAAACCGGTAATTAATGTTATCGAGAAGATCAGCGTCGCATAATTAACGATTGGCCGACCAACATCTCTAGGTAACCACAAAAAGCGATGTCCACTCAAAGTCCAAGCAAAGAAACTATTCAACTTTTCACGTAACTGTGCTTCTTCTGAACTGTCCTCCTTTTGTAACCCCAAGTATGCTCCGGTATAGGGATGCAGTAAATGGATTTCAGGTTTACTCCTCTTTCGATCCCCATCCTTCTTTTGTTTTTGAATCGTAAATGATACGGGATAATCCCTCGTATACGTAATTCCACCCACAACAGTGTTCGGGTAAAGTGAGTCAGCAATAGACGTAATCTTAGAAGGAGAAATCAAAGATTTGCTTGATGCTAAAATATATTGTCGCTCCTTTTTAGGAATCATAAGATCTATAATCTCATAATTGAAAACCCATAAACAAGCCATCAAGCAAATAATAAACACGATAATACCTGATATTAAACCTAACCAAAGATGTAACCAGTTATTAACCAGCCTAAATATCGACAAGTTTCTCTTCTTCTCTCTTACAGCCATTTCCTATTTATTTCACCTCAAAACTCATCGAAGTAGCTCGGCTATATTCTTCGAAAGCTTCTCCTTCAACTTTTTCTTTTTTCGATACCTCAACAAAGTATTTGCCCGTCCATTCTGGAGTAAAACGAGCAACACCTTTGTCATCTGTCTCGACCCATCTAATCCAACCACTCGGGGCAATTACCTGAAAGAAAGCATGCGCCGCAGGTTTTCCTTTTTCGTACAACGCCAATGAAACTTCTTTTTTGTTTTTGTAAGCCCCTTGATCTGCATAAACAAACAAATCATTAACAATATGGGTTGCAACATTTCCTACGGTACTACGCCCCACTTGAATTGACGCTAAAGCATTGATTTGATACTGTGTTTTAGCCCCTTCACGACGCTCGGTATCCCTCGCTAGCGACACATGATAGACGCCTTCTTGATCCGGGACAAAAGTTGCCAACAGATGGTTGCCTTGTGCTGTTGTCGTCAATGCGGTCGTACTTCCATCGGGTTTGATCAAAGTCAAATCCACCTGCATTCCATCTTTGTACCACCACCATTTCGAGATATCCTCATGCTCATCAGGTTCGCCGTAAACGACTTTAACCGTGTGCGACTGACCTTTAACTCCTTTGAGCGCGGTCTCGATAAATACCGCATGGGCCGAAGCCGACAATACCACAAAAAAAGTAAGGATGGATACTATTAATTTTTTCATAAAATGTCTTTTACTTTAAAGCTGATAGACAAGTAAAGCTCGCTCTATGAGGATGACTTTACCTGTCTGCCATTATGTACACTAAATTTTATTTTAATTTATTGACGTGATAAACATGTGTAATCCCCGGATCAATCTCTGCACCACGTTTTACACTATTGGTAGCTGGGTCATATTCAAAAACAAACCACTTCGAAGCATCAGTCTTGAACACATCATACAACTTTCCATTCTCCATAAAGTTCATCGTAGTTTTTGACTCACCACCACCGACTAAGATTCTTAAATCCGCAATAACTTTTTTGTTGGCAGGATCCACAACATAAGGGCTAAGGTAGGCTTTACCATTGCCTAATTTTTGTACTTGAGCCGTACTGTTTTTAAACACATTGTAATCTTTCAAATCAAAGAAATAATCTTTATCAATCTCCGTTTCTCCTGATTTTATACGTATTAATCCATAAGTAGAAGCTATTCTATTCTTCGTTACAATGTACAAGTCATTGTTATCATCCATGAAGGTAAGCGTCTGAACCTCCCAGTGACCGGCAGCAAAACCACCTCTGGCATCCTTTAACATTTTGCCATTCGTTAAGTCTGGGTAATCACACACGTAAACATATGTTGTATCTGATATATCCATACTACCCGACACGTCTGTACCTCTATATTTATGTCCGACAAACAGCTTATTCCCTCTTACGGTAATGCTAGTAGGCACCATATATGGATTCGTATAAGGTGTTTTATCTGGCTTAAGCGGGGCGTACTTTAAAAATGGGATATCGACATTTAATGTTTTATTAAGTGTCATATCTTTAAGATTCATAAAATATATAGGCTGCTCTAGTACATTTTTAGCCTCATTGAAAGTACCCGCTGTTTTGGTCATCACCAACTCATCTTTCGTACTCACATCTTTCAATACTTTACCTAAAAAGAAGTTCGAAGGAAAAGCATAGTTATCCGTCTCTTTTAGCGTTGCATTATTCTGAATCTCAAGTTGGCTGAAACGCGTACCATTATTAGACACATAGAATTTGCCCTCATGGTTGTATGCATATACGGCATAAAAAGCTGCAGGAAGGTATGCTGAAAGGTCTATCCCTTTGTTTCCTACAGGAGTCAACAAAGTATCCTTCATTAAATTATCTGTTGTTAATAGATACGATCCTGTAGCAGAAGTTACCCAAACAGAATATTCTGTACTTATTTTTTCTACAGTTTCTGGCACATCAGGACTATCTTTACAAGATGCTAACAATGCTAACGCTAGTGCGCCGCAAGCTAAAATACGATTGTGTTTCATTTTTATTTTATTATCTGTTTTGTTTTAATACTACATTAATGACACTCTCAGTTTGACATAAAAAGCTCTTCCGGGCTTTTGCAAACGGAAATTATCATAAGCTCTTTCATTGGTTAGATTACGTGCCTCCCCGGAGACATTATATTTATTTCGACTCCAAGAATAACTGAGAATTAGCGAATGAACGGTCTGACTTGGAATATGGTTCTTGGAGGCCAATGAGCCTAAATGCGAATCGCTCAAATAATACCATCGTGTAAAATGTGTTGTCCACGACAATTGTGTACGGCTACCTTTCTCAAACCAATCATTTTGGGCAACTCCAATATCCATGTTTCCATAGACCCAAGGTCTATTCGGAATTTGGTACCCATAGGTCAGGCTCACTTCTTGGTTTGTATCATCTGTATATTTAACATTATCTAGCGCTTTGTCATAACTCGCATTGACAGTCGCCGTAATAATATCCTTATAACCGTAGCGAATCTCCGTTTCCGCCCCATAAAGCTTGACCCCCGGTATATTATACGCCTGAAACTTAGATTGTCCATCGACAGAAACAATACGGGTGTTGATATAGTCTTTTGCCAAACGATAAAAACCCGAAAAGTCAAAATTTAGAAAGTGATTTTCATTCAGAAAGGTATTGTAATAAAACCCACTATTTAAGTTGTCGCTTCGTTCGGGTTTCAACTCCCAATTGGCTAATTGATTCTGACCATCACCATACAGCGCATTCATGGTTGGCATATTGTATGCCCGCTCAGCGGAAAACTTGACTCCGCCATCGTTAAAAATCCGAAACCTCGAGGCGAAGCTATAGCCTTGATAATTAAAGAATTTATCGTAGGAAACTATGGCACCGCTTATTAGCTGATTATTGGTGTCATACTTCCGCTCATCCACTTCTTTATAGGTATCCAACCCATAATATTTGATGGCAATATTATTCACCAAACGTTTATTAAACCATTGATTTTGCCACGACAACCCGATGATATGTCTTGTCATACGACTCGGCAATCCCGTCATGTCGTAATCTAAAATCCTATCTTGGGTTTTTCTATTATTAGCATTAACATTATAATTGAGGTTCAAACTGTGATTACGTTCCGCATCAAAATCGTAGTTAAAATTTGTTCTTGCCAACCAGTTTGTCGTCTTCTGTTCTTCATCTTGCAGCAGATTCGGTTTCGCACCTTGGTTGGCAATCCACGTCCCACCCCAGTTGTAATTGTAGCGTGCGGTATCGCGAATATTGGACACATCGTAGCTCGTGCTAGCGTAGATATCCGCAAAAAGACGATCCACTAAAAAATTCTGCTTCTTATAACTTAATGTGGGCATGAGGTAATTCGATTCTCTCCAGTTTCCGCCATTAACATCACTGATAGTCGCTCCAAGTTGATTTTGCTTATTATTTGCGGAATATGTCAGGCCGACAAAAAACTGATCCGCCCAACTCTTATCTCGCAAGCCAACCTCGATCTGCCCCATCGCGGAGTAGTATCGATCTTTAAATCTTTTTACTTTATCAATCGGTACAAATTTGTTATCAACTGTCGTCTCATACACCACACCATATTTGGGTTCACTATACATGGTGTAATTATTGTCTGAATAATTATAAAAAGCATTCGTCCGAACCGACAGTTTATTTTTTGGATTGGTATACATACCAACCAAAGCGGCCTGATGGGTATTGAATGATCCATAGCTATAGCTTAAGTCAAGATAATGACGTGACCGTTGCTTCGTAATAATATTTACAGCTCCGCCTAAAGCATCCGAGCCTAAGAAAGCGGGCACAACACCTTTATAAATTTCAATACGATCAACGAGATTTACGGGAATATTATTCAGCGACATAGAAGATCCAAAATTATCCATCGGAACACCATCGATGTATATTTTAGCATCCAAACCATTGATCCGAAATACAAAATTTGAACCTAGGCCACCATCTTCTCGAAATGTAACCCCTGGTGCTGTTCGTAATATTTGGTTAATATTTGCCGTTTGATTCGCATGCATGTTCATATCAATGACACTCACATTAAATCCTGAACGCTTTATTTCGGCGACTTTTCGTTCATTTTCCGTTTTGGCAATTCCTGATACTGTTACTTCCTGTATCGTGTTACGATCTTCCTTAAGTTGGAAATCTTGAATATACTTTCCGTTTAATAAGCGCTGTTCTGAAAGATAACCTAAGGCGGTCACTTGAAGAATAGTTTGACCTGATAGTGTCGTTGTTACCAATTTATAATACCCATCTACATCTGACGAAGTGCCTTGACTTTGCCCTTGTATCATAAGGGTGGCGCCTTGGATAGGTTTGCCAAAATTATCTTTGATAAATCCTGAAATTGATTGCTGTGTGGTTGTCTGCCCTTGTGCAAACACGGTAAAGATTATGAATAGTATAAAAGTAGATGTTGACCTCAACATTTTTATTTAGATTAAGTATACATAAGAGAGTAGCATATACTTAACCTTACCGAAGGTCTATAATCAATTATATTTAACAACCTTCATCAAACACCTGAATAACAGATGAATAAATTTAAAAACGAAAACAGGGGGGATAGAATTATTTGAGGTAATCCAGACGGACTGTATAATTCGTTGAACTCGGGAGCTTAATTCCCTTCGTTACTTCTTTAGTTTGAAGGTTATATTTCCATACCCGATGATCATCATTAGCGTCATCGATGGCGGCATAGATATACTTTTTATCGCTCCAAACATTCTCCTTTTGCGTTCCTTTATCTAAGGGAAATGGAATTTTTTCAATCTTACCCGATGCTAAATCTACCAATCTATACTCAAATTGGTATACGGAATGGTGATTCGAAAAATCAGTATACAGTTCCTTCTGTTCGTTGCGAATAATAGCTTTACCCTCTCCAACATACCAAAGTCCGTAAGCATGATTTCCAACAGCAGCAGAGATATCGATCATAAAAGCCTCATCGACCAGAGATTGTCCTTTCATTTTCCTAAAAATAGCCGTCGGTAGTTTAATATTATTTCCCAATGCTATACCTGGATTCGTCATAAAATAATAGTCTCCTTTTTCATCTTCAAAACTATATGACTGTATAATATTGAATCCACCAGGATAAGTAGATCGCGTTTCCTTTTGAATATTTTTAAGCTGGAAACTTCTGTAATCTAATGTGGCATAATATGTCGTATCCGATGTTGTATGTCCGTACTTTCCTTTGGATTTAAAAAAAGAATAGGCTAACCACAGATCATCTTTATCCACATGCACAAGACCGACATGCAAAGCCCAAAACTCGTCGGTTGCATAGGGCAAAATGATCGTGTCTTGCCTGACGATCTTCATCGATTTAACGTCGATTTGATAAACACGTGCTTGGCTCTTTTTCTCCTGAACATCTTCCCGGCTAACAGCAACCAAATGTTCGTCATCTATCCAGCTGAATGTTTCAAAATTGGAATTATTCAACTGCAAACTATCGACCAATACCAACGAAGAACCTTGTATTTGATACTTCGTAAAGACATTATTTCGATTTGACAATCGATAAAAAAAACCATGCTTTTGAATATATTCTCTTTCGCGAATGCGTGAGGTAGACAGCGGTATTTGCACCGCAGTTGATGATTTATCTTCGTCCAGACTTTCAACTAATAAAAAACTCGTTGGACTTTCATCCTTATTGAACAAGCACAGAACAAAGTTTGGATCTACATTTCTCTCTGTAGGTTGCTGACAAGAAAAAAGAAAAATCGAAATGAAATATAACAGTAAAACAACTCTTCTCATCCTCAACAACTAGATACTTTGAAATTGCTCTCTAATTTTAATTTGCATACTTGATGGCAGAAATGCTAAATCACTTTTTTGAAAAGCTACAATTTTTCCAAAATCAGGAGAATCAGATACAAAATATTCTCTTCCCGCCTTAAAAACTAACGTATTTTGATCTGCATCCAATAATTTGAAATCACACTTTGGTTTAAGTATAAAATCTCCCGAAAAGAGTAGCTTATTATTAACCAAATCAATCTTTACGTTACTATTTCCTCCCAACAAAACATCATAGTTCTCGCGGACGAAAAACTTAGTTTCACCCAATGATTCATTGGCAAAAGAAAGTGAGTCCAATGTTTCTTGTCTGAAATGTAAAAATGAAAAACCAAGAATAAAAAGAACCGCAGCTGCAGCTGTAATCTTGGCCCAACTTATCCTCCGCGTAGCAACTGTTTGCTCCGAAACCCCATGCCAAATACTTTTCCCTACCTCTTCGGCTACCACTTCCTGCTCTTCAATACTATCCCAAGAATCACTCTCAAGCCATTTTTCAACCAATAGCTTCTCATCTTCCGAACATTGTCCCGAAGCATATTTATGGAGCATATCTGGATTGATTTTCATCCGCTGTAGATTGTTTATAGTCAAAATTACAAAAACAAATTAGTATTAGTTTGATTTCTATATATTTAGGCTCTCACTCAACCTTAACCTAATGATAGACAGCGCCTTGCTAATATGATATTCTACTGCTCTCTCCGTAATTAACAAATTACCTGCTATTTCTTTGTTGGTCAAACCTTCTTCACGGCTCATCTTAAACACATTTTTACATTGATTGGGGAGTGACTCGACAACAGTATTCAATTGATTTTTTAACTCTTTATATTGAAAATTATTATCTTCATAATACGGTGTTTTGTTATGAAGTATAACTTTGTGATGTCTTATTTTATTGCCTTTATTTCTAAGATATTCCAAGGATTTTAGCTTCACAGAACGCAACAAATAACGTTCCGCATCTGCCAGTTCTAGATTATTGCTCCTCTCCCAGAGCGATTTAAAAACTTCCTGCACAATTTCCTTCGCATCCTCCTCATCCGCCACAGTTTTCACAGTAAATAAAAACATCCGTTTCCAATATAATTGGAAAAGAGTTTCAAACTGCTTCTTATTGATTTGCATAATGTCTGCGGATATTTTTAAAACATCCAAAGATAATTTTATTTAGATTAATTTCAAATAAGGTTTTGTAATGGAGAGAGTAGGCCCTTTACAGAAACAAACCGGAGGTTTCGGCGTCGAACTATTTCAAGCATTGCCAATTTTTATATCTTTGCGACATCAAATTATTAACCCTCAATGAAAAAATTTTTTATTACAACACTTATGGCGATCGCTTTCGCCGACATGTCTTTTGCGCAAACAAATACAGAAGCTGAAGCCACAGTAGAGAAGCACCAATTTGCTTATAATTTACTGACCAACGTATCATACGAAAAGAGTATTGGAAAAAAAACGACATTACGTTTATCAGGCCCTATAGCAGGGGGCGTCTTATATAGAAGTTCCTCCATAACAATTAATGACTACCATTATGAAGAATCGGAATGGGGTTATGCTATCCGTCCTGCACTTGATGTACAAGTCAGACATTATTACGATTTAAACAAAAGGCTAAGAAAAGGTAAAAAGGTAGCACATAACTCCGGAAATTATATTGCCGGAGTGGTTGCTGCAGGCGGTCCGTCCATCCTGCAAAGTGACAATGTATATGTTCCTGATTTCTCCCTGGTATTGGGTGCTATGTGGGGAATACAGCGTAACTATGGAGAGCGTTTTATGATGAATGTAGGCTTCGGTCCCGGAGTAAGTTTTTATGATGGTATAAATGAATTTACTTTTGTAGGTGGTGTTACACTTGGCTTTAGATTAGGAAAATAAAATATCCCATTGGAATAAAGGGTTTATTATCCTTTGTCATATAATGAGCAGGGTAGAAAATTGCTCTTTCAACAAATTAAAAAAGGGCCGTCTTACGCATTTGTAAAACGGCCCTTTTCAGAAAGTGATCCCGCTGGTACAGAACTCGAACTCCTTTTTGGAAGATTTGAGGCGATTGAATCAATTGAAGGCCGTAACGAGTTCAAGCGATTCTAATACTTCAAAAAAGCTCAAAATTTAATAATAAGCTGATTTTATTACCAAATTACTATTTCAGAGTATTTAAGAACACTTTTACTACAATTGGAGGCGAGGATTTCAACTGAGAAAATTCTTCTTCAATTTTGTGCTTGTCAAGATTTACTGTTTCCTCTACTAAAATTAAAAACAATAATGCCTTGACATTCGAGTTTGATCTGTAAAATGATTTAAGACCTTCCAGTGTTTTTAAGGTGTCATTTTTTTTTCCTGTACTATCTATGTATTTAGCTTCTATTATAAGTGAATTTGCCTTAATTGAAAAGTCCGCATTTTTAGTATTCCCATCAAAAATTACCGCTATATTTTCAGCTTCTGTACTAGGTATCCATGGTCGAAGAACGATATGAATCAGGTTTTGAAAATCATATTCACTGGTGATCTTAAAATTTGAAACGTTGATGTTTTTAGCCTTATTTCCGTTTGAAAATCGACTAGGTGTTAATAATGCTCTATTAACAATTTCCGAAATACCCTCTGCAATATCATTCCATCTAAATCCTATTAATGTATTAGGGAGATTGTTCTCTTCTAGATAGCTTATGATGACATCTGATTGAGTAGAAAAAGAAGCAGTAATAAATTGTTGTCTTGTTCGAACTAGATGAAATATTATAGATTTAAGTTGGTCTTCCCAATTCGAGGAATCTTCTGAATATTCTATAAGGTTCCAGAGTTTTTTACTAAATTCCTCACTATAGTCCAAGATTTGTTCCTGATATCCTGATATTCCGACAATATGAATTGGTGGTTTAATCGACGGATTGATTCCTGTTTCATGTAAAAAATTAATGCCATTTTTAGCCAGGGATTCACCATTTTCTTCAATTGGCAATACTAAGTCTAGTATCATAAGATCGAAATACTCTTTGTACAGTATTTTCCTAGCTTCTTTAACGGATTTCGCTTCGGCAATATTACCTTTTTGAATATCATGATTGTCAAGTATTACATTAACAATCTTCTCTCTTTTGACAACGAGATCATCTACAACCAATATTTTTATCATTTAAGTAAAGATTTGATTAGTTTTCCAAGCTGTTCTTTCCAATCCTCGGTTATTTGAGAATAGTATACATAACCAATGTAATTATCAGGAAACTCATTCGCTAACTCACTATCTAAGTCGGTAATACGAGTGCCATCATCAAAACTTCCATGCATAGTTATGACTATTGCCTTGGTACTAATATCTCTCAAATACATTTCTTTAAGTATTTTTTTTCCCGCCAATGGCATCCAATCGCCACCACTTTCTTCGGAAGATATATCGTAATTAGGCATACTTATATCTAAAAGAAGAACATCATAATCGCTATGGTTTTTTTTTAGCTCTTTTAGTCCGCTTATATATGAGTTTCGGAGAATTATTTCATAATCAGCAAAATTATCATTGATAAATTTGTTAATCTGAGCTTGTTTTAGTGGATGGTCTTCTATAAATAGTATTTTCATGATATCAAGTCTTCAATATTAATGGTCAGTATAACGGAGAACTCCTGTCCATCGTTAGATATACTAGTGGTAAGGCAATTATTCCGTGAGCTTTTTAAATCAGAGGTCAATATTTTGAATGCCTTATGATATCCTGACTTTCCTTCGTTCAAAAGTTTGTCAGTATCAAGACTATTACCACTCCAGACAGACTTTAGTGTTTCTAGGCTAGTTTCGTTTGTGATTTCGTTTGTGATAGTGATTATAAGATTGGAGTAACTATCCTGATCTGTTGATATAGAGCAGTTTAAATCGTGAACTGCATCATCAGAATGCTTTATGACATTCTCCAAGAAGATTCGAATCAAGTCTGCAAAATGTGTTTTATATTCTCCTTTTATTTTAATATCAAAACCAGCGTTTCTTTTGACAGACAATCGTTTATGCCAACTACTTTTATTGGTGTACTCTACTACTACGTTAATTAATTCCGTTATGCTAAAATCAGAAGCTTTTATCTCGCTTCGTTTAAACCATCTGCTTATTTTTTGGATTATCGTCTGTATCTCTGTAGAGCAATCTTTAATTGCTTTCCTAATTGGTTCACTATTTTGTTCTCCAAGTTGATTATAAACATTTTTCTCCAACTCGTTGAAATAGGTGTTAAATTGACTAAGTATATCGCCTTGAATTTTATTTCGTATTCGCTCTAAATTTTCGTCCGTCTTCTCCCATAAAACTGAAAATATCCCCTCGACGAAATCTTCAAAACTTTCGCTTTTAATAGCGACGATAGAATGATACCATAATTCATTAGAATTGAATTCATAATCAAACCATCCTTCATCGTTAATCTCTGGTTTGTAGACTTGTAGATTCTTTTTTATCAAATCAAATATCACTCCATCTACTTTACTAGCAAAATCACTTAACAATATTTGGATCTGCTCTTTTCGTTCACTAGGAAAAGTGTTATAAACATAATCCCAATGGTAATTACGCCTATATCGGTTTGTATTTCCCTCTTTTAATGTTATTAAATTGTGAGTCTCAAAAACAGGCCGTAATTCTCCTACCAAAACCCCATGTCTTATTCTAGTACTTAAATACGCAACTATACCAAACTGACTGTTAAGAAATTTGTCTTTAACAGCATTAAACAATTCTAAATATATATCAAATACTGGATTGTTGGAATATTCAATCTTTTCAAGCCCCGTATTTTCTTGAGAAGAATATGTAGTGAGTTTTCCACCTTCTAACCATAAAAGTTTCTTGCTACCAGATATTCCAGAAATAATTTCAAATCTATCGTAAATGGCCTCAAACTCTTGCAATTCATTTTCTAGAATACCTTGTTCGTTGACATAAATTTTACTTTCATCTAAATCGATAAGTCCTTGATGTATCACTAAAATGTTTTGTATGCTTTTTATTTCTGAGGCAACATTTTTATTATTTGGCTCTTTTTCTTTGATGAAATTAGCAATCGAAAGGCGTTCTTCTAACCGCTCCTTCGAGTTGTCAATAAAAGTTGAATGCATTAGAACCTTTGGACTGCACGTAAATTCTAGATAATACATGAATTTCGCAAAATTGAACGATAATTTATCGTTGTTAAGTAATTCACTTGCTTTTTCGACGCCACATTGTTCATTAAAAAGTTCAAAGGCTATATGAGTTTCAACTTCATCGGCATCTACTATTGTATAAAAAATAGGTAGGTCTATATTTTTCTCTACGTTTCTAAATTTATTAGAATGTATTTTCTCCAAAAGCTCCTCTACCTCAATTTTATCAATAATATGATTGTTGTAGAAGAAACTATCCACAAATAATTCGATACAGTTATTGACTTGGTTGAGGCACAGGTAACATTTGAATAAATTAGTTATAGACGTTTCCAATATTGGGATAGTATCCTTGTAATTTTTAATTAAAAATTCCCATTCTTTTGAAGCGCTTACATAGTCATTACTCTCTTGAAACTTTTGAGCCAGTTCTACCTTATACTTACCTTCAGGTATTTTCTGTTCATATTTAAGGAGATAATCAAGTCCTTTTAATCGCTCTTGGAAAAACTCAATTGTTATTGAGTTTGGGAATTTTTCGGATAACATTTCAAGAAATCTTTCTTGTACAGCGGGCTCAGTAAAAGTATCATAAACAATGGGGTTTGCAATATTATATGACAAGCGTGACAGGAGCTTGCGCTCCTTTTTACCTTTTGTTTGATAATATACAAAATCAGTAATACCATAACTAAGAACACTACTTGTTATATTATTTGATATTCTAAGAAGGTTTAAAGCTGCTTGGTCGGGATTAGTGGTAACAGAAACGATTTTGTAAACGTCATATAAAATCTCATTCTGTAAAGTTTTTACATTATTTAGTGGGGTAAAACTTTTTTTCTGATATATTAAAGACTTGATGTAAAGTATGTACAGATCAAATTGAGTAGGATTAGATATTAATAATTTTTGTAATTCTTGTTCAGCTAAATTGTACAATCCACTAGTGTAATTGTCTATTATCTTGATTTCCTGCAGACTTTTTTTAATGTCAAATGCGGGGAAAATAGTATCTCCAGATAATATTTTAAGTTTATAAAGTAAAGGATCGTCTATTTTTTTAATCAGATAATTAATCCTGTTTTGCAAGTATAATTTCAGAAAGGTCTTTTTATCATTTTCAATTTCTTCAAGATAACTAGATACGGCTAATAAATTGGTTAGCACTCTTGTTAATGTTAGGTATCTGTCAATGATGCTGTGAGGAAAATCAATAGACAATATCTCGCCATAATTATTAAAGTCTATGTGATTAAGAAACGTGAGCTTAAATCTGTAATAATTTTGAAATGCTTCTTTTGTGTCACTTTCTCTAATATTATTTAAAGACATCTCTAAATCACTAAGATATCGATTAACAGATAGTGAATGTTCGGCTCTTAAACTTAGGTAGTGAGCAAGATGCTTAGTTATTGCATCTGATTCATTCACCTCGTTAAAATAGCCTAGAAACTCTTTATTTTCTGACGCTTTACCTGAAAGTTCTTTTAAGACAAATCTATTTTCTAAACTCCATAAAGAAAAGCAAATTTCATTCTCAATTTTATTTAATTGTGCTTCAGCTTTAGTATATTCTCCTGTTAACAAATAGCGTTCGTAATCTTCCTTGTATCTCAAAAACAGATTTATTTCGTACTTAAACTTTCTAACTCCAATCAACACCAAATTCAGTTCCGAAGCTAGATTTACTGGATCTAACCTACCATCTTTATACAATCCCAATATGGGGATTTCTTTTAACGTCCCTAATTCTGAATAACTTTTTGGCAGTGGATTTCCCCAAATTAATTGTTGGTTTCTTTTTGGTATGGTTTTACCCATAAAATCTATTGCATTACATAACTCAGGATAGTCCAAAGCTTCCTTCAGCTTGTGTATTGTCCTGTTTCTGTCTTTCTCTTCCCCAACAATTTTTGGATATTGATTTCTAACGAAACTTGCCCCATCTGATATTACCTTATGCTTTTTCTTATGCATTAGTTTGTAAGTTTATTTTTTTACTCCATGTGCGAAAAAAAATATTTTCATCTTATTAGACAGACCAAGCTAAACTGTCTATTTAATCGGAGTATCATTGCTTTCCCACCTAAAAATATTTGAAATTCACTAATAAATAGTTTGCTCTCACATTTGTAACATTTGATCTTGCTATATGATGAGAGATTTTATGAATTAACATTCATGTGCGACAATTTACGAATTTTGACGGACATAGATGTGTTTTTGACCAATTGTTTAAGTAATAAAAATCTTCCCTGACTTCGTTCTGTCTCATGAAAAAAACTCGGTACTAATCACAAATTTTGCGGAGGCATATTGGCTTCATTTTAAACCCTTAGTATTATGAGACACCTATTACACAAAATAGTCTCCGACATACAGAAACAGGAGCAAAAATTGTCTTCCGAGGCTTCCAGTTTTATGGAAGAGGCTTATGGGATGACAATTTACTTAAAAGAACTTCTTAGCGATGTCAAAGAAGATATAGTGAAAGATGGCTTCACGAATAAAGAAGACGAAATCCTTTTTTTTAAACAGATAAAGCCGACCGTTCTTGGCAAACTCATCTATTACAACAAAGTGTTCAGAATAGAAACTGCCTGCCCTGCAAGCAACGGGAATATCTATGAAAATTATTTTGCCATGCACCTGCAACAACTCAAAAAAGAATATACGGAGCATGTCTGCAATTCCGACTTCTACCGTTATTACCGTTCCGGCAGAACTGACCGAGATGAACAGTATTTTACGCTTGGCAAAATCAACTGCCATGATGGGCTGAACAGCTTTGTGTTTGAAATAGATACCAAATTTTCGACCTATTTTGATTATAAGGTGGCGAAAATCATCGCCAACGAATTAATATATAACTATCTGACAACAAAGCTAAGCCCCGAACAAAATCCCGATGTACTGCTTCAACACGAAGAAACAAAAGACTTCTTTTGGACACAGACAAAAAACGCCCTTATCGAATTGATTTATGCACTCTATGCCTGCGATGCCATTTCGCATGGGAAAATAGGCATCCGCAAAATCAGCATGGTATTCCAAATCCTGTTCCGTGTATCACTGAACGACATCCACAACAGCTTCCACCGAATGAAAACCCGTGCAGGCTCACGGACACTGTTTTTAGACCAACTGAAACAAAACTTAGAGGAATATATGGACAAGGAAGACAACCCATAATTTTCATCTTTTCTTGTCGATAATAGGACAGCATCAGTCGGTGCTGTCCTTTTTTTGTGCGTTTGCCTATATGTGTCTATCGGCAAATTGGTCGTATGGCACACCGAGCCATTGACCAAAAAGTGCCAAAAGCCCCTAAAAACGGTACTTTGCACGAATTGTAAAAAAAGAAAAAAGTGCCTTTTTGATACATACGTATCGGACGACAGCCTCCGCCAATCGCTCCAATTTTGTGGTATAGAAATCATTAAAAAGTTATTGTTGTGAACATCGACAGAATGGAATTTATCGCATGGATGGAGCGTATAATGGAACGTTTCGATATTCTGAAAGAATACGTGCTAAACATTAAGAAAGAACGGCAGAGCATAGATGGCGAGGAACTATTGGACAACCAAGACTTGCTCCTCATGCTGAAAATCAGCCACCGTTCCCTGCAACGCTACCGCTCCACAGGCAAGTTGCCGTATTACACCATTAGCGGAAAGCTGTACTACAAATTATCGGACGTACACCAGTTCATAAGGGAAAGTTTCAATGCCCCCATACGGCGGACAAAGGAAAATCCGAGACAAACACCGCCGTCTAAGGATAGATAAACAGTTGGGATATATAGATGGATTACTTTCGGACGATGTAAACTTTAAATAATCAATATCATGAGCGAACAAGCAATCGAAAATCCACAGCAATATCCCGAACAGCTTTCGGATGTGCTGTTGGTGATGGACAAGGAGAAAAAGAAAATCCAAGCCGTAATGGGTGTTGACGGAAACGGTAATCTGAAAACCGTTGATGCCACCAAGAAAAACCAAAGCCAATTCATGCGAGTGGACAGAGCCGGAGATTTGTTTACAAATTTCTTCTCCAACTTTTGGCGACAGCTAAAAGACCCGACCCATTTCTCATTCTTTAAAGTGCCTGCAAAGGAAGCGGTCGAAACTGCCAAACAGATACAGAAACAGGTCGATACCCCGACCAAAGAGGGCGAAGCTGTCACAGCAAAGCATGAGGTCAAAGAGCCAAAGGAGCAAACGCAGGAAGCCAAAAAGGATGTGGAAGCACCACAGGCAACACCCAAAATGCAGGAAACAGAGGAAAAAAACGATCACCGCTATAAAGCCGAAGACGTGGACTGGAAAAATTTAGAGAATTTCGGGGTAAACAAAGAGCGACTTGAAAAAGACGGACAGTTGGATTTGCTATTGAAAGGCTATAAAACCAATAAGGTCTATCCGACAAGTTTCAATTTTGGTTCGGTCATCATGCGCTCAGAGGCACGTCTCGGTTTCCAAGACGGTGAAAATGGGAAACCTGTACTTATGATGTACGGTGTCCGCCATGAGCCAAACCTCCATACCCCTTTCTTTGGTTACGAATTTACCAAAGAGGACAAAGAGAACCTGCTGAAAACCGGAAACATGGGGCGTGTGGTAGAACTGACCAACCGAAAAACGGGCGAAAAGATACCGTCCGTTATCAGTATCGACCACCTAACAAACGAGGTCATTGCATTTAGGCAGGACAGGATAAAAGTACCCGATGAGATTAAGGGCGTAAAGCTGACCGAAGACCAAAAACAGGATTTGAAAGACGGGAAAGCCATCTATTTAGAGGGGTTGAATTTTAAAAACAGTACGAACAAAAATGCCTATGTACAGTTCAATGCCGACAAAAAATATCCAGAGTACCTTTTTGGCGACAAAGCCCCTAAACAAACCCAGGCACATGACCCGAAAACCTTCCGTGGCAAAGAGTTTTCGGATGAACAGTACAAACAGCTTACGGAGGGCAAAACTATTTATGTGTCGGATTTTAAAGACGGAAAAGGACAGCCGTACAAAGGGTATGTTACGCTGAACAAAGAAACAGAAAAATATGATTTCAGCTTTAGAAACCCCAATACACTGAAAAAAAAGACGCAACCTGCCGAGTCTCACAAAACACAGGTAGCCGTCAACTCCGAGGGAAAGACCAACGAGGCGACAAAGAACATCCGAGAGCCTTTGAAACCGGAACAGCAAAAGCCGAAAAATACGAGGCAACAGCAACGGCAGAATGAGCCTAACGCTCCGGCTAAATCCAAAGGAGTGAGAAGATAACACTATAAAAAACATTTTTCTTTGGAAATCCCCACTCAAAAGAGACGGAGGGGTTTCTCAAAGAGAAATATCCAACACTTAATCCAATAGCATTATGAAAGCAATCATTGCAGAAAAGCCAAGTGTGGCGAGAGAAATAGCTACCCTTTTGGGAGCGACTGAAAAACGGGATGGCTATTTCGCAGGAAACGGCTATGAAGTTACGTGGGCATTGGGGCATTTGGTCGGACTGGCTATGCCCGAAGATTACGGGGTGTCGGGCTTCCAAAGGGCAGCCCTGCCCATATTGCCCGACCCTTTTTTACTGGCCGTACGAAAGATTAAAAAGGACAAAAGCTATGTTCCCGATAGCGGAGCATTGAAACAGTTGAAAACCATCGAACAGGTCATCGGTAGATGCGATAGTATTATCGTGGCCACCGATGCCGGACGTGAGGGCGAACTCATCTTTAGGTACATTTACGAGTACCTAAAATGCCGTAAACCCTTTGAACGTCTATGGATAAGCTCGCTGACGGAAAAAGCGATTAAACAGGGCTTTGACAGCCTAAAAGCCGGAAGCGATTTTGACGGGCTGTACAGAGCCGGACAAGGACGAAGTAGAGCCGATTGGCTCGTGGGTATCAATGCCTCGCAGGCATTGAGCATTTCGGCAGGTCGTGGCGTGTACTCGCTCGGACGGGTGCAAACGCCAACGCTTGCCCTTGTCTGCAAGCGGTATTTGGAAAACAGGGATTTTGCCATCAAAAAATATTTCCAAATCCAGTTGGAACATCGCAGAGAATTTGTGGACTTTAAGAGCCTTTCAAAGACCAAATGGGATGATAGAAAACTTGCTGACGATACGCTGAAATCTGTCCAACGTGCCGGAACGGCTACTGTTACGGCAGTCGAGAGCAAAACGGTCACGGAGCAACCGCCTTTGCTGTTCGACCTTACGGGATTGCAGAAAGAAGCCAACAAAAGAGCATCCTATACCGCCGAGGAAACATTGAACATTGCCCAAAGCCTGTACGAAAAGAAGTTTATCACCTACCCACGTACAGGGAGCAAATACATTCCCGAAGATATGTGGTCGGAAATCCCTGCACTGGTTAGGAATTTAGAGGTAAGGGCTTCGTGCAAAAAGGCTGTCGGAAAAGTGAAATGGGGTCGTTTCAATAAACGCATCGTGAACGATGTAAAAGTGACAGACCACCACGGTCTGCTGATTACAGAAAAAATCCCGTCCGAATTGTCCGCACACGAAAACGTCATATATGATATGATTGCACACCGATTACTGGAAGCCCTTTCGCCTGCCTGTACCAAAGCAATAACCGACATCGGATTGCAGGCTTTACACTATGATTTCACATTGAAAGGGTGCAAAATCCTCGAAGCTGGATGGCGAGGCATCAAAGAAAAATTTGCAGATGACGACAGCGAGCCTGTACAGGAACTACCGGAATTAAAGGTAGGCGATGAGCTGAAAATCAAAGAGGCTTCCGTACTGGAAAAGAAAACCAAACCACCCGTGCTTTACACCGAGGCAGGTCTGTTGTCCGCAATGGAAAATGCCGGAAAAGAGATTGACAACGAGGACGAACGGAAAGCCCTAAAAGACATCGGTATCGGTACACCTGCCACAAGAGCCTCTATTATAGAAACGCTGTTTAAAAGGGATTACATTAGGCGTGAAAATAAATCTCTTATCCCTACCGCTAAGGGATTGCAGGTTTACGGGGCTGTAAAGGACAAAAAGATTTCCGATGTAGCCATGACCGCCGAATGGGAAATGGCATTGCAGAAAATCGAAAACAACGAGACGGATGCAGGTGCTTTTTACCGTGAAATGGAAACCTATGCCACTTCCATTACACGGGAACTTTTGGATATGACCATTGCCAAAGAAAAGCAACCCGAACTGACCTGCCCACAATGCAAGAGCCATCAGCTATTGGTATGGAATAAGGTTGTAAAATGCCCAAATGAGGGGTGCGGTTGGCGTCATTTCCGTACGGTGTGCGGAGTGCAATTGAGCCTTACCGATGTAGAAAGCCTTATAACCAACGGAAAAACCAAGCTTATCAAAGGCATGAAAAGCAAATCGGGCAATAAATTCGATGCCTATATCGTCATGAACGATAAAGGCGAGACCTCCTTTGATTTTGAAAAGAGGAAGCCAAAAAGGAAATAAATGTTTTGTTTATTAACGACATACAGCGTGAGGGATAGAAGCGACATCCTTTTGTGGTCCTTTCAGATCCACAAAAGATATAGCGGATAGCCCGACCCGTCTGCATTTTTTTAGATAGAATGGGGATAAAATACAGACGGTGGCACGCCCAAATAAAATTAAATACTCAAATCACTATCTTGCAATTTTGCATCCAAATAACAGATTGACCTCGCAAGCTCTACTGCATCATCATTTGAAATTTTTAATAAACTATTTTCTGCACTTCCTTTGATAGCTTCTCCCTTTTCGTTGTACGTAGGCTCTTCTTTGGTCAAGACTTCATTAATCTTATCCCAATACTCTTTAAGTTCTTCGGGGAAGTCATCACGTCCAAGGGTATGAAATCCTCCAACATAAGCGTCCAGTATTCTTTCTTTAATATTTCCTATTCCTGTAGCAAGGTCTTCGACGGCTACACCAATTTTTCCTCGTGCGTATGAGAATTCCATTATTTCATTAAGTTTAAAGCTAAATTGTTATGACATAGATTTTATAATGTTAACGTCTTTATTCTCAACTAAAATATTGAAAAATATTGATATTTAAAACGACTATATTTCGTTCTTTTCATCCATTTTCTTGATAAGTGTTTCGCGAAGTGCGTTGAGGAATTTTGTAGGGTTCATCTTCCTGTTTCGCAATTCCAAATATGTTTGGTAGAAGTTACCCAAATCGATATTAAACACATCTTCAAAATACTTCGCTATTAGCCTTATATCGGCGTTCCCGTTGTCAAAGACACCTTGATAGTGCAGAGAATAAATCAATTCGATTATTGCCACCTTACTACCTGTCCAGTTCAGTTTAATTAGGGTTTTTGGATTGTCCTTTTGGTCTTTATTGTACAATTGGTCTTCGATATAGACCTGTATCAAATCATTACCTATTATCTTAGCGACCTTATAATCATGCGAGGTGGAAAAAGATAAATCGGACTGAAAATAGCCCGTGTCTAGACATAGCTTTATATCGTGGTTGCCCCGTAGAAATAGCTTCTCATCAAGCGAAGTATTATTGGTACGGTAGTATTTATAAAAATCAAGGTTGTTGTCAAAGTACCGTTTGAGTTTTTTCAATTCTCTATTGAGGTATTTTTTTATGGATTTCTCCCCATGAGGTTTTTTAGTCTCAATTTTGTAAATAGCATGATAGTAAATAAGTTTAGAAACAATTATTGGCTTTTGGTGTTTGAAAAAGCGAATTTCTTCTTTTTCGCTCTTGAAGCCTCTTTTCAGAGTATATTCTTTAATGTCTGTCAAACTTCTGATAATCAAATTTATGATAACTTCTATTCGCATTATTTGATAGTCAGATTCGAGTTTGAGTTCATTGATCGCTGTTTCCAATTTTTTTATCGCTTTATTACAAAATTCGTCCATTCAATTATCTTTTTGTAAATAGGAAGAAGTACTTCCTCTATGTTATTATTCAAAATTGTTCCAAATGTGTAGTCATTAATCTTGATGAATTAATAGCTAGTTGTTGTCTATGGTAAATCAGAATTTTGCGTCCTTTCTGTATCACATGGGTAAAGAGAAGATGGCTATCATATGTAATTTTCCAAGGTAGTGACAGAGCTAAAGGGGTGGCGGCTTCACCTAGAACAGCATATTCTAGTTCACCATCTGAGTTAAATCTTTTGACGATAAGCATTCCATCTTCGGTCGGCTGTAGATGATACCAAGCCCCATCACCCACGCCTCCTAGGTATTGTGCGTCAGAAGGTATACTCAAAGGTCTTACTGTGTGCAACATACATCCTATGATCTGATCGTTGGGCAACAATTTCGCTTTATTCGACTGTACATTATCTCTCAGTTTCTTCAATAAAAAAAATACAGATTGAAATCGGTTCATCTTAAATTGAATTAAGCCTTTTTGTCGCGAGTATAAATATACTATTCTGTCTGAGGTCGCATTTACGACATTACTAATCGGGCTCGCTTTGATTGTTTCGGGGAAGTTGATACTATGAAACCAATTGTACCGAACGGATGAACACATCAGCATTCGGACAATAAAGCGCGAACAATTATTATTTCCACGTGCTACCGCACCATATGGGTAACTACCTTCAAGTACACAATGATCGGCATATTTTTTTGCGCGTGTAAAACTGATGTCCTGCGCAATGGAAAAATATAATATTCCTGCCCCTTTCATTTCTAATTTCAAGAGCTCAAAGTGCGTGACAATTTCTTCTAGATTGGTAATGCGTTTACCGTCAAATTTTGCTTTGAGCTTAATCTCCAAACGAGGGTCTGAAAATTTTGAGCGCGCACGCCCGTACCCTCGAGGAGTTACATAGCGCCCAAAGTCATAATAGAGCATCTCGCCGGTCTGTCGTTCAACAATAACAATACCCGTATGACCAACTTTAAAGTTTAAATTTTTCACTAAACCGATTTTCTTAAAGAACATCATCCATTTCTCATCTCCACGGATGGTCGTGTCGGGCCAGGTTAGAATAAATGCTAGATCTTCTCTTTCCATAGTTTATTCATTTTCCAGAATCACAATTTCTTTGCGTTTGCCTGATCCGATTCGACTCAACAAGCGATCCATCACATAGTAAAAAAGAGGGACGACGATAAGAGTAAGAAACAAAGAGCTGATTAGCCCACCGATAATGACCCACGCTAATCCGTTCTTCCATTCTGCGGCTGCACCTGAAGCTAAAGCGACGGGTAGCATTCCTACAACCATAGCCAAGGTTGTCATCACGATTGGTCTAAACCGCTCATGTGTCGCCTGTAAAAGAGCGTCTTTTAGTGGCACTTCTTGTTCTTTAAGATGGTTGGTAAAGTCTACCAGTAAGATTGCATTCTTTGCGACTAAACCAATGAGAACAATCATTCCTAAAAGGGTAAAGACATTTAATGTCTGCATGGTCAAAGCCAAAGCCAATAATGCACCAATAATAGCTAAGGGTAGTGAACCTAATACCACCAACGGATACACAAAGCTGTTGTACAGCAAAACCATAATAAAGTACACCAAGAAAATGGAAACCAATAAGGCTATTCCTAATGAGCCGAAGCTGTCACCTTGCATCTCCAACTCTCCACCAGGGATAATCTCTATCTGATCTGATAAGTTTAATTGTTCGATGGCCTGATTGATATCAGCGCCTATATCGCCAACGGGTCTTCCACCTACCTGTGCACTGACACTAATGGATGGGTTTCGATCACGTCTTTCCAAAAGTGTTGGACCTTGTGTCTCCGTGATATTGGCAAACTGTTTTAGCTGAACGAGTTGCCCCTTATTGTTCATGACCGAAATATTTTCTACATGCTGGATCTGTTCTCTATCTGCCTGATCCAAACGGATATTAATATCATATTCTTTATCATCCCGAAGAAGTTTAGCATCTGTATTGCCACTGAAAGCGAGGCTCAATGTTTGTCCTAGATCAGCAAAAGCCACACCGAGATGTGCCATCTTTTTTCGGTCGGGCACAATACTGATCTGGGGATTTCCTTCTTTGGCAGATAGCTCTGGATCGACAACACCTTTGATTTTTTTCATTTCCTCAAGGAGTAAATGGGCTGCGGCGCGCACAGTGTCTATATGTTGGCCAGTAACGTAGTAGCGAACAGGGGCTTCATCGATATTCCCCATCATATCGGTCATTCCAAGACTAACAATCACATCAGGCAGTGTTCGTTGTAATGTTAATTTCAACTCTTGTGCAAGGTCACCTGCAGATATTTTTCTGTTTTTATGCGGCACAAGCTTGACACGGAGTTCGGCCAAACTGGCTTGTGATTGCCCATTTTCTTCAGCACCAACGGTAGTAAATACGTTTTCTACGGCCGAATTATTGCGAACGATACTTTCGGCCTGAAAAGTAGAGGCATTGGTTTGTTGGATGGTTACATCTTTGGGGAGTTCAAGCTTAATGACAAATTGTCCCTGATCGCCTTGCGGCGCAAAATCACTACCAATAAAGCCTTGGTCAATAAGCGCCATCGAACTGACAAGTAAGACGCCGACCGTCGAAAACACGATAATTTTATTTGAAAATGACCAGTTCAGGATATTCCCAAACCAAGATGCTACAGAGGTGATTCCACGTTCGAAAGCAACTTGTAATTTACCTAGAAAAGAATCCGGGTTAATTTTTTCGTGTTTGCCAAACCGAGAGTAAATCAGCGGAATAACTGTAAAAGCGACGGCTAGGCTCACGATTACCGCAATGGCTATGGTTAGAGCAAATTGACGGAAGACATCGGAGATCGTTCCTTGTGTCAGCGAAATAGGTACAAATACAACAACAATGACTAGCGTAATGGATATGACGGTAAATCCAATCTCCTTGACGCCATCATAAGCGGCTTGGATTACAGTTTTACCACGTTCCAGATGCTTATGTATATTTTCGATGACGACAATGGCGTCATCAACCAAAATTCCGATGACCAGCGTCAGTCCCAGCAAAGACATGATATTGAGACTAAACCCGAATAGATACATCGGTATAAACGTAATGATCAAGGAAAGCGGTATAGCAATTGCTGCAAAAATAGAATTGCGGAAACTCTGCAAAAAAAGCAAGACGGTGACCGCTACCAAGCAAATAGCCAAGACCAGATCAATTAAAACAGAATTTGCGCTTTCAATTGTAAATTCGGCATTGTCAACGGCTACTACAAAAGAAATTTTTTCTTCTTCATATTTTTTCTTTAACAGCGCTAATTGGGACGTTACTATTTTTGATATTTCTACCGTATTTGCATCTGCTGAACGCTGTATGGTAATACCAATCGATGGGATACCATTGGTTCGATTGATAGTTGCTACTTCTTTATAAGTATCTGCCACTTCAGCTACATCTTTGACCATTACTGAAGTGCCATCTGGTAAAGTTTTCAAAATAACATGTTCGATATCAGAAGGTGTTTGAAATTTGCCTTCTAAACGTATCTGTAACTGTTTTTCTTCGTTGATTAATTTCCCGGTAGGAAACTCCATATTGGATGTTATCAGTATCTGGGCAACATGGCTGATGGATAGATCGTAAGATTTGAGCTTATCTTCGTCGATATTCACTTGAACTTCTTTTACAAGGCCTCCGATTAAAGCCACTCTACCTACACCGGATATGCGTTCCAATGCTGGTTTTATCTTGCTGTCGACAATTTCATAGAGTTCCATTTCATCTATCGACGAGGTGACTCCAATGGTCATAATCGGAATGTCTGTAACTTTAAAATCGGTGACGGCCGGTTCTTTAGCGTCCTCAGGCAATTCTGAACGGATCTTATTGACTTCCCGCTGTGCTTCCTGCATCACTTTTTCTAGATTCGTACCCGGCTTTAGTGTGATGGCGACAAGGGAAAAATTCTCCATCGATGTAGACATAACATTGTCTATACCCTCCAAAGCTGCGGTTGCTTCCTCGATTTTTTTTGTGATCGAATTTTCAACTTCTTGTACGCCTGCACCTGGATAAAGCGTTGTGATGGAGATGGTGCTTGTAGAAACTTTCGGCATAAGCTCCTGATTGATATTCATTAGAGAATAGATGCCGAAAACTACTAATGCAATACAGATGATAATGACTGCAGTAGGCCTCTTGATAGATACTTTTGTTAAATTCATTTTTGTTACTTGTTTAAAATCGTGACAGGGAATCCGTCCGACAAGTTGATTTGGCCGCTCGTGATGACGGTGTCTTGACATGTTATTCCCGAACGGACGACAATCTGTTTATCGTTGTAAGAATCAAGGCTGATCTCTCTTTTTTGTGCTATTCCGTTCTTTACGACATACACATATGGTTTTTTTATGCTGCCCACTATCGCTTTGCGGCTAATAACGATATCATCGGCAGCAGTGTTTTTGGCTGTCAGGGACAATTCGGCAGATGCAAACATACCTGCTCTTAAATCAGGATTTTTCTCTTTTAGCGTGATGTCAACGATGTAATAGTGCAGGTCATTAGCCTTGGGCGAGATGAGTTCTACGATTCCTTTGATAGATTGTCCTGCTAAAGCGCTTACCTTAACAGTCACTTCTTGACCTTTTTTAATCATTAAAACATCCGACTCCGTTGTACTCAAGGATAGCTTTAATCCACTGCCCGAGATAATCTGTACGATCTGTCCACCTGTCATGACGAATTGCCCTTCCTCGACATAGTCTGCAGCAATAATACCGTCTATCGGAGACAGAATCGTTGAATTGGCTATTTGATCCTTTAAGCTACTAATATGCTCTTCCATATCACGTAGTGACATCTGTATACTTTCGAGCTCTTGGGTCGCTACAGCACCGTTCTTTTTTAGAATTTGGTAGCGATCGACGTCTTTTGCTAGTTTTACATAATTTGCCTGAGCCAACTGTAGACTTTTTTGTGAAATTTCATTTTCTAACTGCACGATTGGTTCTCCTTTACGAACGGATTGGCCAGTTTTCTTATACTTTCTGATGATTATTCCCTGCTGTTTTGAAAGAATGGGTATTTCATTTTCAGGCGTAATAGTGCCGTGCAGTACGATGGCGTTGTGTAAAGTAGCTTTTACAGGTGTCTCAATAATTACGGGTACGGTGGTGTTGATTACGAGGGACTTTTCGATATCTGCAGCCATTTTTTCTTTGTTGGCCGATAGTTGTCCTATTAATAATCCAATTAAAATGACGATAACACCGACTGCTATACTTATTTGCGATTTCATTGTTCTTTTGTTTTTATAAGTTATTTTTAAGTGTTCCTAAGGCCTTCTGCAATTCTATTTCTGCAATTTTATAAGCAATACATTCATTACTGTATGCTGTTTTTGCATCCAGTAGAGATGATTCCGTGCTGAAGACCTCACCGATGTCGATCAATCCTTGTTTGTAGAGTAAATTTGTTTTGTTGTAATTGTCTTCGGCTAAATTCACATTTTGCTTTTGCTCTGTTAGATTTTCCCGTGAGCGTTGCAGTTTATAGAATGCATTACGTTCGTCAGCTTCGAGGTCGTGTTGCTTTTGCAGAATCTGAGATTCGATCCGTTGGTTTTGCCAATGTAATTGCTGTATTCTGCTACGTTTTGCATGACCATCAAAAATGGGCACTTTAAGACGTAAACCAATGGCAACGGAACTGAACCAAGGATCTTGGGTTATTCTAAACTGATCGGATTGAAACTGATATCCGGCGGAAAATAAACCGGAAAGTGTTGGTAGGTATTTCTTTTTTTCTTGTATAATTTCAAAGTTCACTAGATTTTTTTGGGTCGTTAATAGTTGAATCTCTGTCCGATTGGTGTTTTCGTAAGGTAGAAAAGCATCATTAATTTGGGGAGTCAAAACGATTCCGTATTGGATTGTGAAATCTTCATTAACATTCACACCTATCAAGGCTTTTAAATAATTTGTCTGTTGGTAAATTATGCTTTCTAAGCCTCTCTTTCTAGTTTTCAGACCGTTTATGTTCACTTGAATACGGTTGCGATCAACAGGCCGACTAATACCTTGTTCGATACGTTCATCGACGATGGTATAGCTTTCAGTTTGTAGAATAAGCATGTGTTCTACATTTTTCAACTCTTCTTTAGTCCGTGCTATTTCGTAGAAAATCGTACTTACATTGTAGATAACTTCTTCTTCTGTAAGCTCCTTCTGAAGAGTTAACAGCTCTTGGTTGGTTTTTGCAATCCTAATCCCCTGAAATAATGCAGGGTCAAAAATGACCTGCTCGATTTGGGCCGAAAAATCAAGGAGATTTTTTGTGCCCATCTGTGCTGGGATTTTTGTTCCAGGTTGACCTACGATTTCTCCAGGAAGTATCATTGTGGGTATAACGATGTTACGGTCTATAACACCACTTCCAGATACCTGAGGTAGCAAGTTAGATTTAACTTCTTGGATTTGGTAATAGTATTCGTGATGATCAGCTTCTGATTGTCGGATCTTTGCGTTATTTTCTAATGCATAATTGATGCACTCTTTTAAGGTACCGCCTTTGTTTATCTGTTGTGCGTTAGTTACCGTCGAAAGTGTCGCCAGACAGAACGTAAACAAAAACAGACTAAATTGACTTTGTCGTATTCCCATATCATTTTTTTAATGTTGCGGGCAAAAATGAAGAGGAGAATGTAAGAGCAGAAAAATATTCAACAAGTTTGCTATCAATCTACATTAACATATGTAAATGATATAAAACACATGAAATTCGAGGTTATACTAGAAAATGGCTCGTTGGTATGGAAATCTGCTAGGTTCGTAGGATATTTTTTGCCCAGCCTATTTATTGCGTATTTTTGTTATGTATGAAAAGAGTAGCTAAAAATCGAATGACAGTGATAGTTGGGATTCTAATCTGCTATGTTAGCTTGGTAAATGTGATCTTACCATACTCCTTCTTTCCGGCAACAGTTATAGCATTGCTGACACCCCTGAACATTTTTTTAGTCTGGATAGTGACCACCAAATTATTGATACCTAAATTGCTAGCTCGGTCTAAGATTATTGTGTACATCCTTTGCTCATTTGCACTAATTATACTGGTCAATGTATTGGTATATTTTATTTTAGGAACTTCTCGCACGTTATTTCAAATAGAAATCGACCTTTTATCACAAAAACAAAGTCATAATAATATTTCAGCAATTACCTATATTTTTTGTACCGTAATCTATTTTCTTAATAAAGACAAGGAATCTATTATAGAGCAAAAAACAATGGAGATGAATATGCTTAAATCACAAATTAACTCCCATTTTTTATTTAATGCGTTAAATAATATATATTCCATGACCTATTTTGATTCCAAACAGGCTTCTGACTATATTATGAAATTGTCTAAAATGCTACGCTATGTTCTAGAAGAATGTGATGCTAAACACGTGTTGTTGGATAAAGAAATTGAGTATATAGAACACTATCTGGATTTTCAGAAATCGAGAAATGAAACCGATAAACAAAAGATTATTTTTAACCATAACAATGCCGGAAATCACGATAACCTTGTGCCACCGATGATTTTTCAGCCGATTATCGAAAACTGCTTTCAATACTGTTCTTTACATTCGGATACAGACTTTATTCGCTTAGATTTAGCGTGTGAAGAAAATGTTTTGACCTTTAAAGCGGTTAATACAAAATCTTCAGAAGGCAAGATAAGCATTGTACGGAGTACACATATCGGCTTGCAAAACTTACGGAAAAGATTGGAGATGAATTTTGATAATGACTATTCACTAATCATCCAAGAAAACAACGAGTTGTATAGTTTACAATTAGTTTTTAAAATAACTAAACAAATAGTATCATGAAGGTATTGGTAGTGGATGATGATTTTCATGCGCGTAAGCTCTTGACACATTATATTGAAAAGATTCCATTTCTGAATTTAATTGGTTCGTGTAGCGATGTATTTGAAGCAATGGGTTTAATGTCCGAGCAACAGATAGACTTGCTTATTCTTGATATACAGATGCCTAATATGACAGGAGTAGAGTTTTCAAAAAGCTTACGGAATGGTCCGTTAATTATTTTTTCTACTGCTTATTCAGAGTATGCGTTGGAGGGGTTCGAACAGCACGCAGTAGATTACTTGCTAAAGCCGGTGGAATTTTCAAGATTTTTAACGGCTTGTTATAAGGCTAAAGATAGATTTGACTATGCAAAAAAAGAGATTGAAAGACAGACCGAACAAAATGATCCCAAGGAATACCAATCTTCTTATTTTACGGTAAAAGATGGAACCAAGTTCTACAAAATTAATTATGATAATTTGTTATTCGTTGAGGGACAAAGAGAATATGTAACCTTCCATACAAACAGGGAGCGAATTACAGCCCTATATACCTTGAAAAGTCTAGAAGATGTTTTACCTTCGAAACTATTTAAACGGGTGCATAAGTCATTTATCGTTTCATTACAACATATTGAAATGATCGAAGGGAATAGATTAAAGATAAGCACGCATAAAATTCCAATTGGAGCTTCTTACAAATCCGACTTACTAAAATTAATGGTATAGAATAATTACTTCCTAGTGTTTTAGGAATTGGAGTAATGAAAATCCCAATATCCTGAGGGAGTGTAGTGTATTCTCCGTAGAAACGAATCGATTTAGTATTAAATGACTTACAATACAAGCATTGATGTTCAATTTTAAACCGTCTATTCCCAGGGACACTTACAGTATCAAATGCTGTAAATCTGGATCATTTTTTATACGTTCCAGTTCGCTCTCAATAACCTGAACTATATCCAGTTTAATCTGCCTGTAATTGGCTTCGATGACCTGTTTCGTATTGTCATTACCGTCTTCATCAGTAAAGGATAATATCTGCGGTATTTTTTTATATGCTTTAGTTTCGGAGGCTACCTTATCATTATTCACCACGATTTCAGCATGAAATATTTTTTGCTCGATACGTTCATGAAAATTGTCTGAAACAGAACCCACGAACATTCCCTGTGTAAGTGTGCTGATTTTTGATGCAGGAATAAGACTATCTAATTGAGTAGAGATTGAAGTTGATTTATCATTTCGGTTAATCGTCATACTTTGGCGTTTTTGTAAAACTTTCCCAAAACGTTCTGACAAGCTCTTCGCTGTTTCGCCCACAACCTGACCACTAAAAATATTCCCGACGGTATTCTGAATTACTTTAGCTTCTTTATCTCCATAATCACGAATTAATTGCGAAAAGTCCTGAAAGCCTAAGCATACAGCTACCTTGTTACTTCTTGCAGTAGCGATAAGATTGTCTAGCCCTCTAAAATAAATTGTAGGCAACTCATCTATGATAACAGAACTTTTCAATTGACCTTTTTTATTGATAAGCTTAACTATTCGTGAATTGTACAAGCCTAATGCTGCGGAGTAGATATTTTGACGGTCTGGATTATTACCTACACATAAAATCTTTGGTTCTTTTGGGTTGTTGATGTCCAATGAAAAATCATCGCCTGTCATCACCCAATACAATTGTGGGCTAATCATTCTTGATAAAGGAATTTTAGCAGAAGCAATTTGCCCCTGCAACTGATCTTGAGCTCCTCCTTGCCAAGCGTCCATAAATGGGGACAAATAGTTTTCTAAATCGGGATAAGAAGTCAAAATCGTAAATACGTCCGAATACTTTTTATTAAGTAATTCAATAGCGTGCGGAAATGTACAATATTTGCCGTCTTCATAGATTTTCAAATACCAAATTATGGCAGCCAATAAGATAATTGGACTTTCTACAAAGAAATCTCCTTGTTTCTGTATCCACGACCTGTTGAGATTTAGCATGATAGTGTATGCAGCTTCGTAGGCATCACTGATGTCCGTCATAAAATCGGGATTAAGAGGGTTGCAACGGTGACTCTTGCGTGGATCGTCGAAGTTGATTACATAAAATTTCGGCTGTACTTTGTACTTGTCCTTGTTCTTCAGCAAGTGATTGTAGGCAATGGTTGATAAATCATCAAACTTAAAATCGTAGATGTACATTGAGAAACCTTTCTCAATCTGTTGCTTGATATAATTGTTTACAATGGCATAAGATTTACCAGAACCGGGAGTTCCCAACACTATCGTTGCCCTAAAAGGATTTACAATGTTTATCCAACCATCATTCCATTTACCTTTGTAGTAGAACTTGGTTGGTAGATTGACGGAATACCCGTTTTCCATCAGCTTAGTTTCCTGCTTAAAACTCTCATTTTCATTGTTGAATACATCGTCCATCAAATTGTTACGCAGCAAACGGCTCATCCAAACGCCTGCAACCATTAAAGAGATATAGCCTAACCCTATTGTAAGGATATAAAGAAAAGTGGCTGTGTTGAGTGGCAGCTTTAATAAAGGAAAATTCAGAAAGAAAAGGACAAAGCCGATAGCTAAAGCCACATAGATTTTAGACCAGGTTATCTTTTCGTTTTTAACTCCCTTAGTTCCCAAACAGCTTAATGCCAACAATACCAAAGCGAAAACTTTGGTATATAGATTGTGCTCAAAAAGTCCTGCTGTCCGGTTGAAATTAACAAAAATCTTATTGATGATTTCCAAAGTCCAGCCACGTTCTATAAAGAAACCGTAGCAAAACCAATACAAGTGCATCAATACTATAATGATGCTTACTGCACGCATAAAAGCCATGATTTTGGCTAATCCTCGCAAATCGTCTTCTCCTTGCATAACAAAAAAAATTAGTGATGCAGGGAATTTAGAGACTATTTAAAAGTTCCTATACAAAGGGGTGTCGGATGGCTTTTGGTGGCTTTTCTTGGCTATGAATATCGGTTACAGTGAATAACAGTAACCGATGACAACTACTCTAAAAGAAAAACTCACCCTCTGTTTTGTAGCCTTTTGCTATTTGAATGGGGAGATTAAATAATTCCTCTTTATCTACACTTCTTGTGTAGATGTCATAAATTCTCTCTTTACCTTTACCCTGCATAAACTTTCCAGTTTTTCTTTCAAGCCAAGCTGTCGCAGTAACACCTACAATTTTTTTGTAGTGTTGTCTTTTTGCCAAAGGGCTTGTTGTGGTAAAACGCTCACGACTGTTTCCGCTAAGGTTAGCTTGTGGGTGTTGGCTGTGGTCATATTTCCACCAAACTGATATTCTTAGTTCTTCGTAACCTATATCCTGCCACATTACTACAGACGGGTAACCAAATAAATCAGTAAATAAATGTCCATCATCATCATTCGTAGGGGAATAGTCCAGTGAGATAAGACCTTTATCAAGTAAAATATTTATCCCTGCAACAAGTAGGTTTCTATAAGGATTGACTGCTTTTTGAATGGTTGCAGGCTTAGTTTTAGCAATACCCTGTTCTAAATTTTCTTTAAGATTTGTTTGATTTGCATCTTTACTGGTATTAAGAAAGTGTTTCCAATTCTTGAAACCTGCATTTATAGATGCTTTTTCCAATGCTTGAACATAACTGATATTTTCCTGCTTTTTGATTTTTTTGGCTTGACGTTTAATGAAATCGCCTGTATGCCCATTTACTTTATTATTCATCTTTCTACAATTTCTCGTCTGAAAAATGTCACTCATCTACCATATTCCGAAACGAGATAGTTGTTTCGATGATAATAATATATTAAGAGGTACGGTGCTGATACAGCTTTGCTATGATGAGTGGCACGCTTCCGTCTAAAGCATAGGACAAAGTTAAACAATTATGGGATAACTTTTTTAGTGCTTAAAAATAATTGAATTTAAATAACCGTTGAAACCAAAACCAAAAAGACCAAGATGTTAATCCTGGTCTTTGATGGTCAAAAAAAGCTATTGTTGCTTACCATACCTTTTGCGTTTCTTCATTTGGTGTTCTACATACCAGTTGTTGAAAATATATTTTTTTTTTACCTAAAAAAAGGAAAAACTTTTGGTTTTGCATTGTACAGCGCTTTAGAAAAGCTATTTGTAGTATTATTTTATTATCTTTGCATTTAGGAATATCTAAGTAGAAATATCTTTTATCGATATAAAAATCTGGAAATTCCTATTGCGTTCTTTGGTATGATTCATTTGAAAGATACTCTTGTGGTTGTTGCTGACAGATGGTTGAATAATAAAAATTTAAAATGTATGGATACAATAAAATCAATTTTAATTAACCTTTCATTAGGTTCCATAATGACTCTTTTAGGAAATCTACTTGTAATCGTGAGTTTCGGTATCGGAGGTGAGTTGCCCGAAACAATCTATTAGAATGAATATATCGAATGTACAATTTAGGAAGCTCGGTTCGATACCGAGGCTCACCGCATTAAAGGAGCTTATTTAAAGCTCCTTTTTATTTTAATCTTTTGCGTTTCCGTTTCTTATTCATTCTATTGGCAAATTCCTGTTCCTCGTAGTCTTCTCCCTGTGCCTCCGGCAGTAGCCCACCCAATCCGTCTATCAACAAATCATCGGTCGGCTGTCCTTTATTCAGAAAGTCAAAAAGTGAATGGGTTTCCTCTTTCTCTACGGTGTTGCCCGTAGTCGATGGCTGATTTTGTGCGGATGTTTTTTCAACCTCTTGGCTTTGCCCCATTGCCTGCTCGTTCCACCAACCATTAAAGACATTAGCCGAAAGTTTTTTGTCCAACGCTGAACCGTTCCAAACGGTACGGCTTTCGTGGTCGATAAAAGTCATACCATATATACGCCCCTCATCGTTGCGCCGTACCACGGTATTGATACCATGCTCCAATAACTGCTTTTTAAAATCGGCTTCATTAATGGCGGTGTGCATCGCTACTTCAATAGTGCTTTTGAGTACGGCTCTTACGGGGTCGGCTTTCATTTTCTCCTTAGCTGTTGCGAATTGTTTTTGCAGTTCGTCCAGTCCTGCCTGCTTACCGAAAAGGGATGCCTTAAAAGGGTTGCTCGCTTTTTCTCCCTGCTCGTTCAGTGCAAAATAAACAAGCCCATTTTTGGGCTGTCCGTGCAATTCGCTTTTGACCTCCTCGGCGGTGATATTGAAAAGTGAAAGCAAAGCGTTGTACGCTCCGAGGCTTGCATACCCGTAATACTTTGGCAGGTGTCGCACCACCGAAGCGATTTGGCTCTTAACGTCTCCGGCTCTGTAATCCACCGGACGGAATACCTGCTCGTTTCCCGTGCGCTGTTTTTCAGTGGCAGGTATAAGATGGTACGTTTGTTCCAAATCCCGACAGATTGTCATTGAACGTGGATGGTCGTAGCTGTCCGGTAGTTTCTTACCGTCCAAACCCACACAGACCGTCACGATATGGATATGGGTACGCTCAATATCGGTATGCTTGAAAACAATATAGGGTTGGTTGCCATATCCCATGCGCTCCATATACTCCTGCGCCATTTCTACGAACTGTCCATCGCTGACCCTATCCGTAGGATCAGGGTTCAGCGATATGTGGCGCACTGGCTTTTCTGTTCTGATATTTGCGGACAGATACGGCTCAAAACACTGGTGCAGGTAACTTGTCGAATAGGTATTATCCAACGTTTCGGGTATTCTGTTCAGCAACAGAACCTGCCCGTTTTCATTGTCAATTTTCTTTTGGTTGTATGAAATTGCACCGTACAAATTTTCACCCTTGCCAATCTTTGCTATCATATTACTTGTGTTTTTGCAGGTGTTCTTTTTCAAATTCCTGTGTTAGCTCAATCACTTTCCGGCACAAGTCCGCCATTTCTGCCGTCTGCTTTTCCAGTTTAAAGAGGTAAGCCGATGCCTTTTTCTCCGAGAAATTGCGGTACAGTATCTTCACGATTTGGTTGTAGTTCACGCCAACCGCTCTAAACTGGCTATAAAAATTGGTGAGCCTCGTATGAAAATCGACTGCATCCATATCAATTTTTACGGTCTTGATTGGCTTCTGAAAGATGCAGGCTGTAATGAAATGTGCCATTACTTTCATTCCCGATTGCTCGAACAACGTAAGGAATTTTGTATTTTCTTCGTCTGTAAGACGAAATACATAACGGTGGATGCTTGGGTCTGCTTTAGGCTTGCGCCCACCTTTGTTTGTTGGGTTTCTACTGTTGTTTTCCATATCTAAATCCATTAATAACCGAGCTTCAGCGAGCTCAGCTTTAGTTAATTAACATAAACCCCGACTTCGGAGGGTGTTTACCAAGCCCCTGCAAGGGCAAGTGGTTTTGAGGCACGAAACGGGTTTCGAGTGCCTCAAAACATAACTTGCTCTGTTCGGGTGAACAGAAAATCCGTCCGCCTATCGGCGGATGCGGATTGGGTAAAGCGGGAAAAAACGGCTTTTCGCCGTTCCGCCCACAACATCCATACGCCAATGATTTTTCCATTTACCCCTTGCATTTAAGTTCTTACAAAGTAAGGGTAGCTTTTCCGAACCATTGCCCTGTTGGACACGACCAAACATTGCCAACAAATGCCCCGAACTACCGCATTAAAAGAGTGCATTGGAATAACCTGCTTCTTTGCGCTATCAGTCATGCAAGCCTGTTTGCAGGCATCCGCTCCCGATAGCAGTTAGGAAAATCGGAGCGCAGGAATTCCGGAACGCATGACGGCATTCCATACGGCAGGCAGGAACAACGGACGGCATGAAAGCTATCCCGTAGGCATTCCATCGGGCAGGACGACAGGCAAGCCAACGGTCTTGCCTGCATGAAAGCCCGAATGACGGCACGGTTGACTGAACGGATGACGGCAAGACCGACAGACGGGAATTTACCAAGACTGCCGGACAGTGTGCAGGGTTGACAGCCCTGCTCCATGCAGGACGGCAGACAGTCCACGGAAACAGAAACTTAAAAATAGAATAGAAATGGAAGCAACAAATAGGACAAAATTTATTGCTTTTTCAAGCCAAAAGGGAGGCGTTGGAAAAAGCACATTTACGACAGTTACGGCAAGCATACTCCATTACCAGATGGGTTATAATGTAGCCGTCCTTGACTGCGATTACCCACAGCACAGCATCTGCCAAATGAGGGAACGGGATTTGAAAGCGGTGATGCAAAACGAGGTGCTGAAAAAACTGGCGCACCGCCAATTTTCCACCATCAACAAGAAAGCCTATCCGGTATTGCAAAGTAGGGCTGACAATGCACTAATGGATGCGCAGGCATTCGTACAGTCCTCAACCGTTCCCGTGGATATGGTTTTCTTTGACTTGACCGGAACGGTGAACACTACGGGCTTGCTCAACACACTGGCAGGAATGCACCACATTTTTTCGCCTATCACGGCAGACCGTGTAGTCATGGAAAGCACATTGAGCTTTACCGATGTGCTGACCAATGTGCTTATGAAGCACGGACAGACCTCTATCGAAACCATACGGCTGTTTTGGAACATGGTCGATGGCAGGGAAAAATCCCAACTGTACGAAATCTACGGCAATGTCATTAAGGAAGTTGGACTGCAAGCGATGGAAACACGCATTTCCGATAGCAAACGCTTCCGCAAGGAAAGCGAGGCAATGGCAAAGACCGTCTTCCGCTCCACGCTATTGCCACCCGACAAAAGACTGCTGAAAGCCTCCGGCTTGGATTTGTTCGTCAGTGAGTTTTTAAGAACCATTAACCTGTAAAGCTATGGACAACGAAAACAAGAAAAAACCGAATGCACCGATTGACGAGGCGTATCTCATGTCGATTATGGCAGGCGAAACAAAAAAGCCCCAACAGGTGGAAGCTCCCCAAGAGCCGAACGTAGAGCCGACAAAAGAAACGATAACGGAAAAGCCCGTAGCCAAAGAACGTACCCGACAAAAGAGGGCTTTCGATATGGACTATGGCGAGCAGTTTCTCAACAGCCATACCATGACACGCCGAGGCGACAAGAGCATCTACATCCGGCAGGAATACCACGAACGGCTTTCCCGTATCGTGCAGGTTATCGGCGAGGATAAGATACCCTTGTATGCCTATTTGGACAATATTCTCGAACATCACTTTGAACAGTTTGAAAAAGCCATCACCGATGATTTCAATGATAAGTTTAAACCCATTTTTTAAAGTATTCGATTATGAACAAGCAACAGCAAAAACAACCGAAAAAGGTACTGCGCATCGCCCGATATAAAACGGTTTTTCTAAGACCGACCGGAGTTGTCGCAAGGTGTGGCAAGTCGGTGTACATCTGCCCCGATTTCCACAAGAAATTATCCCGTATCGTCTGTATTCTCGGAGACGGGGAAATCACGTTGACAGATTATCTGCACAGCGTATTGAAACAGCACTTTGAGGATTTCGGCGAGGAAATAAATACCATCCATGCCCGAAACCAAAAGCCAATATTATAGCTATGGAAACATTGATTGTAATATGCCTTATCATCGTTATTATCCTTTTGCTGAAAGATAAGGTGGTCATCAATAAGACCGTCCGCAGGGAGATAAAGCCGGAAAAGCAAAGACCCGACCTACCGGATATTATGGGGCTTCCAAAGCCTGTGGAGCGACACACGTTGCCCATGAGTGCCACAAAGAGCCAATCCGGCGAACGTGACGGGATAGCTGATAATTTTGATGCAGAAACCTACGGGATAGGTTTAGGATTGGAAAATCCGCAGATTGAGGGAGAACCGGATGAAGTCTTCGGGAGTATGTCCGATTTTGAAAATGAGGAAGACCAATGGGATGAATACGGGTTTGAGGACGGCGACAATGAGTTTGCCACAGGGGTTACCTTTGACGAACTAACGACCGTGGGGACATGGTTGGAGCAAGATACGCTCGAACCTGCCCTGCAACAAAAAGCGGTGGATATAGTTCAGCGATTACAGGGAACGGAATTGTTAAGCCTGCTCGAAAACTCAATGGATGGGGCTTCACGGAAGATTGCAGAGTTGTTGGACAAGAGCCTCTCCGCCGGAACGGATTTCAGTTCCCCCGATTTGCGGAAAAGTGGTTTCGAGGATTTCGACATCGGGGAGTTTGTGTAGGCAAACTCCCCGATGTTTTTTACGTTGTTGGCTTTTTGTATTTTTTAATCTTAGTACGGATCGCCTCAAAACGTTGGATTTCTTCATTCAGATTAATGGGTTCGGGTTTTTTATAGGCATATTTGTCACTATGTGTGTGTCCTTCCATATATCGACAGCACTGACCGAAACTGTCCTGAAGTTCCTCAATAAGATCACTATCAAAATAGACTGAATTGAGCGAATCAATACTAACTCGTTCATTAAACCTTTGCACTACGTTTTTGAAAAGATCGTTTATAACAAGAACTTCGTAACTTGTCCGTAACGAAGCAAACCCAGTTTTTAATAAAAACTCTCTCTGCATAGGAGGGCAATCCTCTTTCTTAGCCTCGTTGTAATGTTTTTTTGAAGGCTCAGCATTCCTATATTCCTTCTCATAAGATGGACTGTTATTTAGCCATATTTGACCAGGACTACCACTTCTGTTTTCAATCCAATGGCAAACATGTTCAACGGTAAGGTCAGCACAATGACCGATGAGGGAAGAAACAAAAACAAGATCATGAGTGAATATAATCGTCTGTTTATCGATGCACTCTTGGACTAACCTTTTGGCAATCTCACTTTTTCTTGTTTCATCCAATGATGTAACCGGATCGTCAAAGACAATTCCTCTATTTATTTCTGACAACTTCATTTCAGCAAGAAAATCCGCTATTGCAATAACTTTTTGTTCACCTTCACTAAGAACTGCATGAGGATTATTGCCTTTAAGCTTAAGTTGTCGGTAAGACTTACCTGCAGATCCTGTATGACTGACTTCAATCCCGAAGTTGCCATCTAATTTTTCACACTCTTCGTTGAAAGCGTCTATATATCGTTGGTTAAAATATTTGTCGGAAAGAGTTTTCTCCGTAATGGTAGTCTCCGTTTTGGATTTTCTAAAATTTGCTTTTCCCGCTTTAGATATCCATTGCTGGTTTTCAAGAAAGGACTGGAATTTTGAAAAGTGGGTGTTAAATTTTTCCTTGTGAGAAAGAAGTGTTTTACTCTTTTCTAAACGTTCTAACTCTTTTATCTGTTCGTCTTTCTCTAAAATCTCTATGGAAGCATCTATGCTAGCTTCAATAGTTTGGTGATGTATAAGAGGTATTTGGACGGGGTGAAATTCTTTGATGTGCTTATTTTTTACATTAGATACAATTTCTTCACAGAGTAGCTTTTGCGACTCAAGGAAACGCTTTATCTCTTCTAATTCCTTTGGATATTTCTCATCGAGCCAAGTCGTAAGGGTATTATCATCAGGGAGCAAGTCAAAGTTAAATTTAGATAATCCCACTTCAAGCTTATTTAGTGTTTCTAATGCTTTATTTGCATTTTCTTCAGCAACACTTTTAATGAAGACCCAATAATTTGATATTAGCTGAACAGCTTCTTCAGATAATGGCTGATGACACAGTAAACAGTTATCACCTAAATTTGGATATTCCATTTGTCCATCTGTTTGCTTTTTTGCAAAATTTTCAGCGGATAAGATGAGGTCTTTCCATTCTTTAGAGCCAACCTGCAGAACTTTCTCAGTTTTGAAGTTTTCTATTCCTTCTGATTTTGCAATTGCTTCCTTATCTAAATAATCTTGAATAGAGTTTATAATCTTTTTTATGTAATCGGTGTTAAAATATTGATTTAGTTTGTCTAAAGCTAATCTATTTTCTCCCAATAGTTTTTTGTTTGTTTGAAGTTGCTTTATTTCTCTTTCTTTATTTTTCGACGCAAGTAAAAGTTCGTCATAAGCTTTATCAATTTTTTCTTTCTGGACTTTGTCCTCTTCAGTGAAAGGAGTCAATTTTTGTAGATCAGATAATTTGGTCTTTGGATTTATTGCTTTGACGATTTCTTTAATTTCAGATTCACCCTCGAAAAGATCACCTAGATCTTGGGCAGTATGTCCAGCCTTTTTTAAATCAAGATCAAAACTCATTTTCTGCTCGACCTTTGAAATATAACTGTTGAAGTCAGCAAAGAAGCCTAAACCCGCAGGTCGAAATTCAAATTCATTACGTTGATCAAGATGCCTAATTACACTCTTACCGTCGAAAACAGAAAATTGTTTAAACTCTGCATTAGCTTTTTCTGCAAAAAGAAAGGAACTTTCCCCTGAACTTGACGTAAATGTGAATTTCGCGCTCACTGGCTTATGCCCGTCTGCTATGTGGATGTTTCTAAGTATATCTTCAGGTGATTTAGAATAGAATACCTGTTTAAGCAATCTTGTATATCCAGACTTACCCGATCCATTTGTGCCGTAAATTATTGTTAGGTTATTTCCAAAGTCAATTTTTTGCCCTTCAATAAGAGCATTTACTCCCTCGACATCTTCAATCTTAGTCAACAGTAAGTCTTTTTTATATTTTCCTATATGTTGTAAACTTGGGTTTAGATTTATAGCAGGTTTATCCGTTTTATCTTTTAATTCAAGTTCTTCTAGCAAATAAGAATATGCTGTTGATACAATTTCGTCAGTTATCTCTAAACCGGAAAATCGTTTATCTGCAAGGTACTTATACCAGTACGGTAGACCGTCAGCAAATTTTTTCACTTCACTCTCCAAAGTTTCAGGTTGCTGTTTCTCTTTTAGTTCAATTTCGTTTGACATACAGTTTAGATTTATATGATTACAGCGGAAAATAACGAGAAGCAATATTCCGCACCTTACTAAAATATGAAAAATACTGATGTTTTAGTACTTAGGCGTGTATAAATTATTCTTTGACAGATGGCATGGGAAAGCCACATACTGCCAATTAATTCCGCTGATTTCCAGTTTTCCATAATGCTTCGATTTCCTTAAGACTTTTGTTGCGAAAGCCCACACGGCGTGGGCAGGCAATAACAATTTAATTCAGTTAAATCATGGAAAAACAAAGCAAAAAAGTGTTGCTGACGGGCGTTGCGTTACTGTCGGCATTTGGTGTGTTCGCACAGGGCAACGGCTCGGCAGGCATCCAAGAAGCTACGCAGATGGTAACGAGTTACTTCGACCCTGCAACGCAGTTGATTTATGCCATCGGGGCGGTGGTCGGGTTAATCGGAGGTGTTAAGGTGTACAATAAATTTAGTAGCGGAGACCCCGATACAAGCAAGACTGCGGCATCGTGGTTTGGGGCTTGTATCTTCTTAATCGTCGCAGCGACCATTCTCCGCTCATTCTTCCTTTAACCTGGCGTACTATGAGCAATTACAATATCAATAAAGGTATCGGCAGAACGGTCGAGTTCAAAGGGCTGAAAGCACAGTACCTGTTCATCTTCGCAGGTGGTCTGCTCGGTGTGCTTATCCTCGTCATGATTATGTACATGGCAGGTGTAAACCCTTACATCTGCATGTTTGTCGGGGCAGGCGGAGCATCGCTCATCGTATGGCAAACATTCGCATTGAACGGTAAATACGGCGAACACGGACTAATGAAAGTCGGGGCAAAGAATAGGCATCCGAAATACATCATCTGTCGCAGAGCCGTATACCGCTATTTAAAATTCACTTCTAAATCCAGTCATTTATGAGAAATACAGGAAAAGCCACAACGTTGGAGAGCAAGTTTCCATTACTGGCGGTGGAACACAACTGCATCATATCAAAGGATGCGGACATCACGGCTTGCTTTCGGGTACACCTGCCGGAGTTATTCACGGTGGCATCGCCGGAGTACGATGCCATCCATTCCGCATGGCATAAGGCTATCAAGACCCTGCCGGATTACACCATTGTACACAAACAGGACTGGTACATCAAGGAAAATTATGCGCCGGATATTGCACAGGACGGATTGAGTTTCCTTGCAAAATCCTATCAACAGCATTTCAACGAACGTCCTTTTTTAAACCATTACTGTTACCTGTTCCTAACCAAGACGACAAAGGAAAGGATGCGGATGCAGAGCAACTTTAGTTCGCTTTGCAAAGGTGTCCTTATCCCGAAAGAAATTAGGGATAAAGAAACCATCCGCAGGTTTATGGAAGCGGTCGCACAGTTTGAGCGCATTATCAATGATAGCGGTTTTGTGAAACTGGAACGCTTGACCGAGGATGACATCATCGGAACAGGCGAAAGACAGGGATTGCTCGAACAGTACCTTACCCTGTCAAGGGAAGCCGGAACGCCCATGCAAGATATAGCTTTGGGCAGTGAGGATATGCGTATCGGAAACAAAAGGCTGTGCCTGCACACGCTGTCCGATACAGACGATTTGCCGGGTACGGTATCGTCCAATTCGAGGTATGAAAAATTGTCCACGGACAGGAGCGATTGCCTGCTGTCCTTTGCCTCTCCGGTCGGTCTGCTCCTTAGCTGTAACCATATCTATAACCAGTACCTGTTTTTGGACAACAGCGATGAGAACCTGCGCAAGTTTGAAAAGTCCGCACGCAATATGCACTCACTGGCAAGGTACAGCCGAGCCAATCAGATTAACAAAGAATGGATAGAAAGGTATCTGAACGAAGCGCACAGCTTCGGGCTGTCCTCTATCCGTGCGCACTTCAACGTGATGGCGTGGTCGGATGACCCGAACGAACTCAAACAGCTAAAGAACGACACGGGAAGTGCGCTCGCTTTGATGGAGTGCAAACCGAGACACAACACCGTGGATGTTGCCACACTGTATTGGGCAGGCATGGCAGGCAATGCAGGTGACTTTCCGGCAGAGGAAAGTTTTTACACGTTCATTGAACCTGCGCTGTGTTTCTTCACCGAGGAAACCAATTACCAAAGCTCGCCATCGCCTTTCGGTATCAAGATGGCAGACCGACTGACAGGAAAACCCATCCATTTGGATATATCAGATTTGCCCATGAAGCGAGGCATTATAACAAATCGAAATCGCTTCGTGTTAGGCCCATCTGGGGGTTGGCGGGCTATTCTAATTGAGTAGCCCGCCAACCCTCCAAACTGGAAGTGGAAAATCATTCTTCACCAATCACATGGTGAGGCAGTATTATGAGCAAGGCTCTCATGTACTATTGGTCGATACGGGTAACTCCTATCAAGGATTGTGTGAACTGATTAAAGGTAAGACCAAGGGCAAAGACGGTGTGTACTTTACCTACACCGAAGATAACCCGATAGCATTCAATCCATTTTTTACGGATGATGGAGTATTCGACATCGAAAAAAGGGAAAGTATCAAAACACTCATCCTTACGCTATGGAAGCGTGACGATGAACCGCCGACCCGTTCGGAGGAAGTGGCGTTGTCCAATGCCGTGAGCGGTTACATCGACCGTATCAAGCAAAGCGATGAATATCCCTCTTTCAACGGATTTTATGAGTATGTACGGGGTGATTACAAAAGGGTACTCGAAGAAAAACAGGTAAGGGAAAAAGACTTTGACCTCGCAGGCTTCCTCAATGTATTAGAGCCTTACTATCGGGGCGGTGAATACGATTACCTGCTCAACTCGGACAAGCAACTCGACCTGCTTTCCAAACGCTTTATAGTCTTTGAAATTGATGCGATAAAAGACCACAAAATCCTCTTTCCCATAGTGACCATCATCATTATGGAGGTCTTCATCAACAAGATGCGCAGGCTTAAAGGTGTGCGTAAAATGATACTCATTGAGGAAGCGTGGAAAGCCATCGCCAAAGAGGGAATGGCGGAGTACATCAAATACCTGTTTAAGACGGTGCGGAAATTCTTTGGTGAGGCAATCGTGGTCACGCAGGAGGTGGACGACATTATCCAATCACCCGTGGTCAAGGAAAGTATCATCAACAATTCCGACTGCAAAATCCTCTTAGACCAACGCAAGTACATGAACAAGTTTGACGACATCCAAGCGATGCTCGGACTGACGGAAAAGGAAAAGGCGCAAATCCTTTCCATCAATCAGAACAACGACCCGTCAAGACTTTACAAAGAGGTGTGGATTGGGCTTGGCGGTACGCACTCCGCCGTGTATGCGACAGAGGTATCGCTCGAAGAATACTTAGCCTATACGACCGAAGAAACCGAAAAGATGGAAGTCATGCAACTGGCTTCCGAACTGGACGGCAATGTGGAACTGGCAATCAAGCGCATTGCCCAACAAAGGCGTGATAACGCAAATAGTTATTAATCATTTAAAAAAATCAGAACAATGAAACCTGTACCGTGCAACGGTACAAGCTTCATTGCCATTAAAAAACAAATTATCAAAATGAAAAAAGTAATGTTACTGGTGTGTACGGCATTTATGCTTGCCGTTGCACCGTCCGCTAAGGCACAATTTGTGGTAACCGACCCTGCAAACCTTGCATCGGGTATTATCAACAGTGCGAATGAAATCATACAGACTTCCTCCACGGTTTCCAACGTGGTAAAAAATTTCAATGAGGTAAAGCGAGTTTACGAACAGGGCAAGGAATATTACGACAAACTGAAAGCCGTAAACAACCTTGTGAAAGATGCCCGTAAGGTGCAACAGACGGTTTTGCTCGTGGGTGATGTGTCCGAAATGTATGTAAACAATTTTGGCAAAATGATGAACGACCCGAATTTCAGTCCGCAGGAACTGACGGCAATCGCCAACGGTTATTCCACGCTCTTGAACGAAAGTACGGAACTGCTCAAAGAATTGAAACAGATTGTTACCTCGACCTCGCTTTCCCTAAATGACAAGGAACGTATGGACATCATCGACAAGGTGTACAAAGAGGTCAAAGACTATCACAGCCTTGTCCGGTATTTCACCAATAAGAATATCTCCGTAAGCATTTTGAGGGCTAAGAAACAGAACAACACCAAAAGGGTGCTTGAACTGTACGGAACTTCTGAACAAAAATACTGGTAAGCTATGGAATGGAACAATCTTCACGAACTCCTGCGCTCGCTTTACGATGAAATGCTCCCACTGTCTGCCGATATGGCGACAGTGGCTAAGGGCATCGCCGGATTAGGCGCACTGTTCTACGTAGCACTGAAAGTGTGGCAGGCTTTGAGCCGTGCCGAACCGATAGACGTGTTTCCGCTCTTGCGACCGTTCGCCATTGGTCTTTGCATTATGTTCTTCCCGACCATCGTCTTGGGAACTATCAATGCGGTGCTAAGTCCGGTAGTAAAAGGTACAAATGCGATGCTCGAAAACCAAGTGCTTGACTTGAACAAGTTACAGGAACAAAAAGACCTGTTGCAAAGGGAGGCGATGCTCCGCAACCCCGAAACCGCTTACCTCGTAAGCGATGCCGAATTTGACAAGAAACTCGAAGAATTGGGATGGTCACCGTCTGATTTGGTTGCCATATCGGGTATGTACATGGAGCGTGGAATGTACGATTTAAAGAAAAGCATCCGTGACTGGTTTCGGGAACTACTGGAAGTCCTTTTCCAAGCCTCGGCACTGGTCATAGATACCATACGGACGTTCTTCCTTATCGTGCTGTCTATACTCGGGCCGATAGCCTTTGCGATTTCAGTGTGGGATGGTTTTCAGTCCACACTCACGCAATGGCTGACCCGATATATCAGCGTGTACCTATGGTTGCCCATTGCCGATATGTTCAGCTCCATGCTCGCCAAGTTACAGACCCTCATCATCGAACGGGATATTGATATGCTTGCCGACCCGACGTACATCCCCGACACATCCAACACGGTGTATGTCATTTTCATGTTGATTGGCATAGTGGGTTACTTCACTGTTCCAACGGTGGCAGGTTGGGTTATCCAAGCCGGAGGCGCAGGAAACTTCATGCGCAACGTCAATCAGACGGCATCGAAAACCGGAAACATCGCCGGAGCCGGAACGGGTGCTGTGGCAGGCAATATCGGTGGCAGGTTAATGAACAAATAAAAATCAGAAAGCAATGGAATTTAAAACACTAAGAAACATAGAAAACAGCTTTAGGCAAATACGGCTGTATGCTATCGTATTTGCGGTACTCTGTACCAGTGTGGTAGGCTTTAGCGTATGGAAAGCCTATGAGTTTGCGGAAGCACAACGCCAAAAAATATATGTATTGGACAAAGGCAAATCCTTGATGTTGGCACTGTCACAGGATGCGAGCATCAACAGACCTGTTGAGGCAAGGGAACACGTTAAGCGTTTCCATGAACTGTTCTTTACACTCGCACCGGATAAGAACGCTATCGAAAGCAACATGAAAAGGGCTTTTAATCTTGCCGACAAATCGGCATTCGATTACTACAAAGACCTTTCGGAAAAAGGCTATTATAACCGTATCATTTCGGGCAACGTGCAACAGCGCATCGAAGTGGACAGCGTGGTCTGCAACTTCGATACCTATCCCTATGCGGTACGGACGTATGCCAAACAGTTTATCATCCGTCCAAGCAATGTGACCAGACGGAATTTGGTCACTTCATGCCTATTGTTAAACTCGGTCAAGTCTGACAACAATCCGCAAGGTTTCAATATCGAAAAGTTTGCCGTGTTGGAAAACAGGGATGTTGAAGTCATAGACCGCTAAAATCAAGATTATGGAAGCAATATCAGATTTGAACACGTTTGCCAAAATCCTTACCGCCAAAGGATATGACGGCTATTTCCAAACGCAGGGGGCGTATGCCAGAAAATTGAAAGACAGCATCAGCGAATACCTCGCCGACAACCTCAAAGGTATAGCTAAACAGGACTTGTTGCTGAAAGGCTACCTGCAATGGGCAGGCGATGACAAACCCCGTGTAGAATGCTGTATGTGGGTGAAATACCTAGACGGCAAATTCTTCCTCAATAAAATGGAGGTTGCAAGAAAAGACCAGTTTGGGCAATTACTGAAACAAGAGAAACTGACCGACCTGTCCGTAGTGACCGCTCCCAAAGCAAAGGAGGCAATCGCAATGGTGAGCGATGCACCGGAGCAAAAGGCGGTTCACAAGCAAAAGCGGTTCAGTTTCTAAAATAGATTAAGGCATGAAAAATCTAAGAACAGCAATCAGTAATTGGTTTGACAAGCTCGATGGACAGTGGCGAGCGATGCCTGCCCGAAAACAGCATCGCTATACGCTACTGCTCTTTGCAGGCTATGCACTGCTGTCCATCATCGTATTGCTCGAAGTGTGCTACGATGTAGCGCATTCCGATAATACCATGACCATTGAGCATATCGAAAACCCCATTAGGCAAAACAATTCTTCGGTATATCCGCAGGACAGTATTAAAACAATCTTAAAAGATAAAAATCATGAAACCTGCATGAGTTGCCCTTGATAAGGCACACGCTCAACTCATGTAAGCTTCATCACAATTTAAAAACAAATTATAGCGATGAAAAACAGTAAAAACAAAAAGGTGAGTTTTTTGGTCGAAGATGACGACCCGAAAAACGGAATGGATGTGACCCAAGACGGAGCGCAGAACAAAGCCGAAAAGCTAAAGAAGCCCATCATTTTTGCCCTTATGGGCGTGGTGTTCCTCGGCTGTATGTACCTCATCTTCAAACCGTCCTCCGATAAGAAAACGGTCGAGGATATTGGTTTGAACGATGCCGTACCGCAGGCAAGCGATGCAGGGCTTCAATCCGATAAGCAAAAGGCTTATGAACAGGAACTGCTCGAACAGAAAATGCAGGAAAAGCGCAATGCGCTCCTGTCACTATCCGACTATTGGAGCGAGGACAGTACCGCCGATCCGGAAGCGGAGCAACCGGATGAGGTTTACGAAGACGGCTACGCTTACGGCGATGGTACACGCAGCAACAGCAACCCTGCTCTGAACAGTTACCGCAATGCGCAAAGTACGCTGACCTCGTTCTACGACGACAGCGATTACGAAACGCAGGAACTCCGCAGACAGATTGAGGAACTCAAAGAACAGTTGGTAGAAAAAGACGTACCGCCTGTAACAACAATGGACGACCAACTGGCTTTGATGGAAAAGTCATACGAAATGGCTTCCCGTTACCTGCCACAAACCCCTGCACAGCCGAACAGTACGGACACAATGGTTTCGGCAAAGGGTGCCTCACAAAAGGAGCATTTTGTCGCATTCACTCCCGTAAGGAAAAATACAGTTTCAGCATTGTACCGTGAACCGACCGACAGTGCTTTTTTGGCAAACTGGAACGAAACCCGAAACCGTGGCTTTTATACGGCAGGTGTTTCGGAACAGGTCATACAGCCCAAAAACAGCATCAAAGCGGTGGTACAGGAAACACAGGTCGTGACGGGCGAAAGTGGTGTACGTTTGCGCTTGTTGGAAACGGCACAAACGCCTGTCCGCTCCATTCCGGCAGGAACGGTACTAACGGCAAATGCCAAGTTTCAAGGTGGCAGATTGCAGTTAAAGGTAACGTCCATCGAATATGAGGGCAATATTATTCCGGTCGATATAATCGTGTACGATGTGGACGGACAGCAAGGGCTATACGTGCCATATTCGCCCGAAATGAACGCCCTTAGCGAGATAGCCTCCAACATGAGCCAAACCTCCGGCACTTCCATTATGATGACACGCTCGGCAGGTCAACAAATGGCAGGCGACCTTTCCCGTGGAGTGGTACAGGGTGTGTCGGGTTACTTCTCTAAGAAAGTAAGGACACCCAAAGTAACCGTCAAAGCCGGTCACCAAATTTTCCTTGTTTCAAAAAACTAATGTTCAACACTTAAATAAAAAGAAAATGAAAGCAATATTTAAAAACCTCATGGCAATGGTCTGTTTAACGGTCTTTATCACAGGTGCAAATGCACAGCAAGTTGCATCCAATACCACAAAATTGAGCATGGGCAAGGTTGATCCTTACGAAATGCAGGTGACGTACAGCAAAACCTCGCATCTGATATTCCCGTCCGCTATCCGCTACGTGGATTTGGGCAGTGAATACCTTATTGCAGGCAAAGCCGAAGATGCGGAAAACGTCTTGCGCATTAAGGCAAGCGTAAGGGATTTTAACGAGGAAACCAATTTTTCGGTCATTACGGATGATGGACGTTTCTACAATTTCAACGTCTTTTACAATGCCTATCCCTCAACACTGAATTATGATTTGCTGACCATGCAAAAGGCATCAGACAGGGAAAACGGCAACGATGTTCTGTTTGAGGAATTGGGGGGCAACTCGCCATCACTGGCAGGCTTGCTCATGGAAACAATTTACAAGAAAAACAAACGGATTGTAAAGCATATTGGGTCGAAAAGCTACGGCATACAATTCCTGCTGAAAGGTATCTACGTGCATCATGGAAAATTCTATTTCCATACTGAACTGCGCAACAAAAGCAATGTTCCGTTCAATATTGACTTTGTGAATTTCAAGGTGGTGGACAAAAAAGTCGCAAAGCGTACCGTGATACAGGAAAAGGCAATGCAACCACTGCGGACGTACAAAACGCTCGGTGAAATCACGGGCAATACGACAGCCCAAAACGTGTTCCTGCTCGACCAGTTTACCATCACGGATGACAAGGTACTCGTGATTGAAATCGTGGAAAATAACGGTGGCAGACAACAGGTATTGCAGGTGGAAAATTCAGACCTCGTAAATGCTAAGTTGATAAACGATATGCACCTAAAGATTAATTAACCCAAAACGAAAGAACAATGATAAAATACATTTTTGCCGTGGTGCTTGTCCTATGGAGCATCACGGCGGTAAAGGCACAGCGAATGCTCCCCAAACAAAAGGGATTGGAAGTAAACGCAGGTATGCTGTCCAAAGAAGTAAGCGAAAATTACTATCTGAATTTGACCCTTACCGTGAACGGAAAGAACGGCAATTACTGGATATGGGGTGCGGAATATGCCCATCAGTTTTCCGGTTACAGGGATGTACAGATACCGCTCGAAACCTATACGGGCGAGGTGGGTTACAGTCTTCAGCTATTGGGCGATACACGGAAGACCATCACGCTGAATGCAGGGCTTACAGCCGTGGCAGGTTACGAAACCATCAACCGGAGCGAGGCAGTCCTACCGGATGGCTCGACCATCCTCGACAAAGACAATTTCGTCTATGGTACGGGTGGACGGCTCACGCTTGAAACGTACCTGTCCGACCGTTTTGTCCTACTCCTGCAAGGGCGGACAAAAGTGCTTTGGGGTACGGATTTGAAACAGTTTCGTCCATCGGCAGGGATTGGACTAAGGTTTAACTTTTAAAATGATTTGCAATGAAAACATTAATCAGAAAATACAGGCTTCATTTACAGGCATCGTTTATGCTCTTGGCGATGTTGGCCTGCTCCGTGGTGCTTACCTCATGCGAAAAAGACGAACTCGACATACAACAGAATTACCCTTTTGAGGTACAGGTGATGCCTGTACCCAAAGAGGTGACAAACGGGCAGACCGTTGAAATACGGATTACCGTTCAACGGTCGGGCAATTTCAGCGATGCGAAATACTTTATCCGCTATTTCCAGTTTGACGGACAGGGAGCATTGCGGTATTACAGCGAACCTCCGTATATGCCCAATGACCTGTACGTGTTGCCACAGACACAGTTTAGGTTGTATTACACTTCCCAATCGACCGTATCACAGTCTTTTGACATTTGGATTTCGGACAATTTCGGGAACGAAAAACAGATAAGTTTCCAGTTTAACAGCCGTGATTAAAGACGTGAAAATCCTGCCCGATGTGGCAGGATTTGTTGTTTTTTACAGTCTGTTATTTCATGCTTTTTCGTAAATTTAAGGTGTTGAATTATAAAGGCTATCGTTATGGGGGCATCATTGATTTTAGGCATATTGGCACTGGTTTCGGGGTTGGGGCTTCGTTACTGGATTAACCGCAGGAGGTTTTACAGACGTAGCCCGACCGGAGCGCAGGGCTTTTCATCTTATGAAAAATCGGTGATTGTTACAAATGCTGAACGTGTCGGCAAGTTGGTAGCGATTGTCTTAATTATATTTGGTGTGCTTTTCCTGTGGAGTTATTCAAGACAGAAAAAGGCAAAAGAAAAGACGTCCCAAAATATCGGGATACAAAACCCATTATAGCCTCGAAATATAAAATTAAATATTGTAGAATTAAATAATCGCATAACCTTTACTGATTTTATGGAAGCACCATTAACACTAAGAAGACCTGCAAATTGGCAGGATTTTGAAACGCTTTGTAAGAAATTGTGGGGAGAAATTTGGAACTGTCCTGAAACAAAAAAGAATGGTCGTACTGGTCAGGAACAGCAAGGGGTAGACGTATATGGTATTCCGTTCGGCGAAGACAGATATTATGGAGTACAGTGTAAAGGTAAAGATGAATATACCCATAAACAATTCACGAAAGCTGAAATCATTGAGGAAATTGAAAAAGCACAAAAGTTTCAGCCAGCTCTTAAAAAACTTTATTTCGCAACCACTGCGGTTAAAGATGCAGGAATAGAAGAATTTATCAGGACTAAAAATCTTGAGAATATAACAAAAGGTTTGTTCGAAATCCACATTTTTGCTTGGGAAGATATCGTTGACCTTATAGATGAGAACAGACAAACCCATGATTGGTATGTGAAAAGCCAAAACTTCAAAAGCAATAAAAATGTTAAGATAACTTTCCAAGATGGGTTAACGGAATTGGTACTAAATCCAAAGTACAAGAAGACTATAACGAATTACAAACAAAAAATTGTACCTGAATTACCTTATGGAGACCCTTTAAATTTTTTCTATCGACAACAGCAAAATTTATACGCTACACCGCTAATTCTTTCTGCTCCATCATACGTTACAAAAGTCAATTTTAGTTATTGTAAATTATATTTTCAAGTTCATAATATTGGTCTTGACCCAATTGAAGAGTTTAAGTTGTTTTTTAATTTTGAGGGAGAAGTGGTTGATTTAAAAGACACCAATATAGAACATAATAGACTTTCAATTATAGCTCCTTTTATTTCTGACGTTACTCTTTGGAGAGACAATATGTCTGGTAAAGTCAATCCAAAACGAACAATTTTAGTAGGGGATGACAGTTTTTCCTCTGACGACTTTTTTATAAAGACTGCTCCAAAAGAATACGAGATATTAGTGAATTGGAAATTGGTTTCTAAAGATTTAAAAGATGATGGAACACTTAAAATTGTCGTTAAACCTGATTTTGAAATTATGCATGATGATGTACTTGTCGAAGACCCCTTGAAAGCCAATAAAATAGTTGAGGGAGATTTTGAAGATGTAATTATCGATGAGGATTAGGAAAGATGAAGGCTAATTATGTAGAGAAGATATAAATTAATAGGTTAAAAATGGCTTCATTCATCCCTAATAAAGTCGTTTTTCTTTAGGACTATATTGCCTCGCATTTTTAACTTTATTATCTTTGCTTTTAGAAAAAATAAAAATCTTAAAGTGTTTTTGCTTTAAGTCCCACATTGAAAACTGGTAATTTTTAAGACAACGGGACAGATAAGTAGGAACGCTCACGTCAAAAGGCGTGGGCGCTCGCTTATTCGTTGTCGGGTATACCAGTGCCTCAATGTCGGTAAGTGTAGTTGCCTGCGCTTTCTTTTTTGCAGGAACTCCATAAAAATAAAACAACGTTCCTATGGAGACTAATAACATAAACCGAATTTCCACTGCGTTTATCAATGATAAAAGCCCTGTTATGGATTTAATACATGACGACCTCGTTTCTTCGGGGGTAGACATTGTCTTTCGTTCCAATAATGTTTCAGACGGGAAAAATCAGCTATCTTCATTAATTAAGCTACCGGATATTTGCATCATTGACCTCGATTTTTTCGATAAAGGCATCATGAAGCAATTACGGGAATTAAAAAGTCATTACCCTACCTTGAAATTGATTGCTCACAGCGATATGGATAATCAGAAAATTATCAAGAAACTCTGGGAGATTGGCTTCTCAAAATACGTGCTGATTGGTAATGATATGAAAAAAGCCATTGACGGAGTGGTCAATGGCTACGGGAAGTGTAATTTGACCGGCAATTAAGGTAACTGAGAAGGTTTTTTAAAATATGGATGTTTAACTACCATTTGTCTATCCTCTTCAATGATATACAAATCTGGGTATTCGTATTTCCCCTCGATAAAATCTGCAAACTGCTTCAAAGTAATGGCTTTATACCTACCATTGAACATGTAAAATGTCGGTGTATTAATTATGAATAACCCCTCAATATCAAAGTTTTGTATATCAATATCTCGTTTGTTAAATACAATTTTTAAATGTTCTTGAAGTATATTTTTATTGGTAGATATCCAATCAATCTTTTTCTTTAATTGTGGTTCGTAGGACTTAATAAAGTTTGTGTTATCCATACGGTAACCAACGGCGTCATATCGTGCCCTGTTATATTTTGCATCTGCAACAAAAATTTTTTTGAGTTCTGTATTGATGACGATTAAATCAATTTCTCCTGCGAGTTGATTGTCAATCCGAATATTATCAGCATTTGGTTGCTTAAATGATTTAATATTCCGACAATAAAAAAAACCTTTGTCCTTTACGATTTCTTCTATTTTATCTTCAAGAATTTTATCGTGGTCATTTCCCTTTTTAGTAATAAATGATTGAATGCATTTCAATTTCAGCCATTCTTCATACATAGCATTCCAGTGAATAGCATTTGTAGACAACACAAAAATACTTTCAACAAATTTTTCTTTGCCAACTAAAGCTCTCTCTTCCCCTCCGATGTTGTATATCAAGATTGGGCGGAACATAAATCTTTTTGTCGAATGGGGTTTTAAGATAGCTTCTTCAATTGTTAATTTGTTGTTTCTTGAAATTGAAAGTCCATGATAAAATAGTTCAGCTATTTCCTGACTTATCCCATATTGTTGAACAAGATTTATTGGTAGTACTGTTGGTTCAATCGTTTGTAGATTTGGTGTTTGTGGATTATGATGCTTCTGAATTTCAAAAATAATTCCTCCTGCAAAATCGTATTTTATGCCGAAACACTCTTCAACCTTATCACGTAATTCAAATACCGAATTCTCGTCAAAGGTTCCGTTTTTGTAATCTTCAACAAGCATAGGGAAAAGTTGATGATAAGTTTTCCCATAGTGGTATTGCCAATCAATTACAAGTAAATCTTCATCATCAAAAGAGATTTGATGACATTCTTCAACCATTTTCTGAAATGCAATGTAATCTGCGAACCCATAAATCCAAGTTCCCAAATAAATAAGTTCTTGAATTTTTTCATCCATTTCAAGAACTTCATTTCCATTTGGCATTCCACCCCATTCTAAATTTATATCACAACCTTGTTCAAGAATTAATTTGAGAACTCGACGGTACATGGCAAATTCACTTTCACTTATGGATTCAATCTTAAAACCACCTAAAGTCTTTTTATAAATTTCGATAGATTGTTCGTGTAACCAATGAATATATAGGAAAAAAGTAAATTTGGTTTCCGCCAAAATCAGTTGTTTAAAACAATCACACAAGAATTGAAATCCATCTAATAAAATTTCTTCAACTTTTTGCTGTTCTTTATAATGTCCTTTACCATGTTTCTCAATCAAATGCGTTGATAATGCGCTCCAATATTTATCTCTCGAAGTGAAATCATAGTTAATAACTATTTTATGGTCAATTTTAATCCTTGGCATTTTTTGTTAGATTTTGTTATAGCAAATTTAATGTTTTCATGGAATGCTATGATTAAGAGGCAATAATAATAAACTGGTTTCTTTGCTACTTTCTTTTTCGTCTCAGCTCACGAAAGAAAGTAGGCTATGCTCTATACAACCTATTTGGAAAATGCAGGTAAGGAACGATGGAGCGGAAGCATTTAACAACGGGGTAGTTCCGCTTTCCGCAAAAAAGACTGTTCCGACCAGGGGAGGATCTATCTTTTTTGCCCGACCAGATTTAATAAAAATGGGAACGGAGCACCGTTCCCGAAAATCTATGAATTATAAAATACATGACCGCCATCGCTCCAATAGTCACCACAAAACAGGTCACGGGCATAAGCCCCATAATCGAAGTACGTTTTTGCAAATTCGGGCAAGCCCATTTGCTCTACCTGTTCATAGGCAAAATCTTCCTCGTCCTTGTATTCGCCTATATAGTCATCGTCAAAGTCGCTTATTAGGTCGCTTATATCCCCCTCGGATAGCTTACGGTGTCCATTGTTGTACCATATTTGGAATGCTTCTTTTCGGGTTTCGTCCATGTCTTCCAAAGCCTCCAAAACCTCAAATATGTTGTCGCTTATCCAACATTCGCCTATTAAGTCGTTCGGGATATTCTCGTAATCTTGGAACATAAATTCGGGGTCTTCCTCGTCATCGTGTAGCTCCCTGCAAGCATCGTAAAATTCGTCTTTGCCCGCATAGTCGGAGAGCGTTAACCATCCCCCGAAGATTGAACCGTCATTGTATTTTCCGTATGTGCCGACATATACCCTTGCTTCCGATGTGTTTATTTGATGTGTCATTTCTTTACATTTTTGAATTATTTTCTTTGATTTATTCGGCAATGAGAGGTGGTGCTATTGTTTTGTTTCAATACTATTTCCAATGCTTATAATCCTCATGCCTGACATTTTTTTTATTCGTGTAAAGAGCCGGAGTATGCTGTGTTTCGTTTCGGGAGCATCAAAGGTTAGTGTTTAGCAGGTACAAGGTTTTGTAAAAAAATACTACCCATAGGTGGAGATTTTTTTACAAACTTGTCTTGACCTTTTGCCTGCGTTAAGAACACGGACATACCTTTGCTCCATGAAACGTGAACAACAGGCATACTCGTTTTTTAGGTATAACCAAACGTGGAAGTAATGAGGATAGAATTTGGGAAATAGTTCTAAACAGGCAGACTATGCCAAGTAATTCAACCAAACGACATAATCAAATACCCACTCTATATACTCAATAAGTTTGCTTTTAGCGGATTAAAACCGCTCTGTTTAATAAGCAAAATGAGTAAAGATGGAGAAAGAAAAAACGAACGATTTAACTCCCGAAAGAGTTGTGCAAATATTGAAAAAGAAAGGAACGGAAGTCGATTTAGAGGAAGCGAAAGTCATTTTGAAGTTCGTTCAACAGATAGCTCACATTGCAGTTAAACAGTACCTAAGAGGCAAACTTTAATCTAATGAACAAGGAAAACTGTTGTGATGAGAAAGGCAGATTTATACGTACGTGTATCGACAGACGAGCAGGCGGACAAAGGGTATTCGCAACGTGACCAAGAGGAACGGCTAAGAAAATATTGTGAAATAAAAGGCATTCAGATTAGGGATGTGTACATAGAAGACCATTCGGCAAAATCTTTCAAACGTCCAGAGTGGCAGAAATATTTATCCAACCTACGTAAGATAAAGAACAACAAATCAGGGTCAATAATCCTATTCACCAAATGGGATAGGTTTAGTAGAAACGCAGGGGATGCCTATCAAATGATTAACCAGTTGAGGGCATTCGGTGTTGAGCCTATGGCAATAGAACAGCCCTTAGACCTTACCATCCCCGAAAACAAAATCATGCTTGCGTTCTATCTCGCATCGCCGGAAGTGGAAAACGACAGACGTGCATTGAACGTTTTTCACGGAATGCGCAGGGCGAAAAAGGAGGGGCGGTATATGGGTACTGCTCCATTGGGATATGTCAACAAGATAACAGAGGGCAAAAAGAAATTCATTGCCCAGCATGACTTTGAAGCCCCCCTTTTGAAATGGGCATTTGAACAAATCGTTTCCAATAACTTCAATACGGAACAGATATGGAAAATGGTTCGGGAGAAAGCAGATGGAAAGGGTCGATTCAGTAAGAACAATTTTTGGGTAGCCATGCGAAACCCATTGTACTGTGGCAAAATATTCATCCCTCCGTACAAAGAGGAAAAGGGATATTTTGTCAAAGGACAACACGAGCCTTTAATCAGCGAAAAGACCTTTGCTGATGTGCAGGATATTCTCGATGGGAGAAAGAAGATTGTAAAGCCTAAAATCGTGGCTATGGACAATTTGCCACTTAGAGGGTTTCTCAAATGCCCTAAATGTGAGCGTATGCTGACTGGAAGTGCCTCCAAGGGAAAGATGGGCAATTATTATTACTACTATCATTGTAGTTCTGCTTGCGGAACAAGGTTTAAAGCTGAACCTGCTAATGAGGCTTTCTTAAAACAATTACGGTATATGTCGCCAAAAGAGGGTATGGTCGATGTTTTTATCGAAGCCTTTATTAAAGACTTCAATAACAAGACCAAAGCCCAAAATACCGAACGCACAAATATCATAGGTGAGATTGATGCGTTGAACAAACGTTATCAAAATGCACTTTTAAAGAATGCGGATGGAGAAATGGCAGACGATGATTTTCAAGAAGTAAAGAAATTGACCAAAGGAAAGATTGAAGTTTTGGAGAGAAGATTAAACGACTTGGCAGTAGTAGGAACGGAAATCAAAGATTTAGTAGCTTCCACCTTAAAAAAGATTGCAAACATTGATAGACGGTATGAAAACGGCGATATTGAGGAAAAAAGGCTTATAGTGAGTTCGATGTTTCCCGATTTTTTGGAATTTGACGGAACACGACATCGAACTCCGAGACTAAATTCTGCGATTGCTCTTATTTATCAGAATAACAGCAAGTTACAGGGTGAAAAAAATGGGACAAATCTATCGTTTTTAGATTTGTCCCAAGATGTGACCCCGCTGAGGCTCGAACTCAGGACCCACAGATTAAGAGTCTGTTGCTCTACCAACTGAGCTACGAAGTCTTTTTGATAAACAAATGTACGTACCATCATAAGAAAAGCAAATAATTTTTAGAATTATTTGCTTTTCTTATTCTCACAGTCCTTTCAGCCTCTTTTATATCAAAACCGCACTATTCAACAACTTCAATCTCCTTCTTCGTTTCATGCTTTCTACCAAACATATCAATCGCCTCAATTTCAATCATATGTTTCCCGGCTTTCAACTTTGGTAGTTTAAGCTTCCATAAATGTGCCGAAGAAGAGGCATCGCTAGGCCTTCTACCTGGCTGTAATGTCTTCGCACCATCATATGCCAATAAAGCTTGAACATAATTAGGATCTTCACCAACCACCTTTTCCATTGTCTTCCATGCACCATTATTCACCCTATAGGTTACCTTATCATCCGCAGAGCCCAAGAAAAAATTAGCGTATACATGATAACGACCGGCATATTTTGCTTTTACAACCGCCGGGCCGAAAACGCCGATCGTATAAGCTTCATCTTCGCCAACCACCTTATAGTCAAATGTGTAACGATTGCCATCAATAGAAAGTATCGCATATCCCTTCGGTGTTCCATCACGCATCATCGAAGTCGGCACGCCGTCTCCATTAGGTAATCCAGAATACCAATCCCCCGAAGTTGTACCCACATTAAACTCATGGTGTGGAGTTGTCCCTTTCCAACCATGTGCAGCGGTATAAAAATTTTGCTGCTGGAAGTGCGTATGCGCCGATAATGACAACGTATTGGGATAGGCCGCTAAGAGATCAAACAAAACTTGTCTATCTTCATTACGAAAAGACTCGTCGTTATCAGGATTCAAGGGAATATGGAACGCTAAAACAACCAGTTTATTTGTCGGAACAAATTTCAAATCATTTGCCACAAACTCCAATTGATCTTTCCGAAAACCGCCCTGATATCCCTTTCCCTTCGTTGGATGTGGATAGATAATATCATCTAAAACAATAAAATGCGCATCCCCCACATTAAAGGAATAATTTGCAGGACCAAAAGCGCGTTCAAAACCTTCATCCGATAAAGAGTCATGCACGGCATCCAAATTCATATCATGATTTCCAATAACATGGTACCACGGTAACCCCATATGTGCAATTGTTTTTCTATAGCTCGGGTGTAACGTTAAATCATCCCCCACAAGATCTCCTAAGCTAATGCCAAACAAAGGCCCCTTTTTATTTTTCGCTTCATCCACGACACCCTTTTTAAAGAAAGCCATCTCCTCTTCCGTGTAAGCCTGCGGGTCTCCAAAAACAAAAGCATCAAATTTAGTTGACTCCATGGTTGGCACAACGGCAAAATCAATTTCCTTTGGTAAACTTCCCGTCGCATCTACCCCCTTATACTTTAATGCAGGAGAGCCTTCCGGTTTATGGATATAGTAAAACTTGGATTGATTGTCTGCATCCAAGGGAATTGAATAACCTGAAGGCTTAATGACAAAAATAATATTGTCCTTTTCTACCTGCAGTGCATATCGGCCATTTTTATCCGTTTGCACAACATCGCGACCATTACTGACACTAACGCCTGCTAAACCGATCTCCTTTTTATCACGACGGCCATTCCCATTCTCATCCACATAAATTGTTCCTTTTGCGACCTCCTGACCAACGGCTGTTCCTGTAACGAGACAGGCTAATAATGACCAATATAAGTTTTTCATATCCTTTAAATTATGTTGCCGCAAACATAGCATCTTGGAGTTAATAGAAATTTACGTTAACGTTAAATTAAATGTTCAATTAATCTCGACCGGCCGACTATAGATTCCTAAAAAAATCACGTAGTTTTGTACCAGAAAATACCCCAGCATGTCGACAACAACACTAAACGACGCTCCGCCTGTAGCGCCATCCAAAAACAGAGTGCGCATCGCCGTTTCCCTCTTTTATTTCGGTCAAGGTATCGCCTTTGCCTCATGGGCAAGCCGCATCCCCCAGATAAAAACAACCCTAGGGCTTACTGAAGCCCAGCTGGGAACCATCCTATTGATGTTGCCTATTGGACAGTTAATGACCATGGCCCTTTCGGGAAAGCTCGTCAGTAAATATGGTAGCCATAAAGTGATGCCTATTGCTGCCATCTTATATGGTATTGTCCTTTGTAGCATCCCTTTTGCAACTAATGCTTGGCAGTTAGGTGCTATTCTATTACTGTTTGGCATTACCGGGAACATGTGTAATATTGCGGTGAACACACAAGGAGTATTGACCGAAGAGCTCTTTGGAAAATCCATTATGTCTTCTTTCCATGGCGCGTGGAGTATTGCCGGATTCACCGGAGCGCTCGTCGGACTGGCCACCATGAATCTTGGAATCAGCACCCTTCCTCACTTTATCTTTATTTTCGCCTTGCTGATTATAAATATCCTGGTGAACAGTAAATTCTTGATCGCCACTAAACCTGCGAAGGCAGAAAAAAAATCATTTGGATTAAAAATGGACAAAATTCTAATTAGTCTAGGCGTAGTCGGTTTTTGCAGCATGGCGACAGAAGGAGCAATGTTCGACTGGAGCGGTGTATACTTCCACGATATTGTACAGGCTCCAGAAAATTTAGTTATCCTCGGTTATGCTTCCTTTATGGTGATGATGGCGACAGGACGCTTTTTAGGAGATTTTATTATCGCGCGCTATGGTCGCCAACGTATATTACAAGGGAGCGGCATCTTGATGTTTATTGGCATGATGCTTTCCGTAGCCTTTCCTTCCCTTTGGGTCTGCGTGCTTGCTTTTATGCTCGTCGGGCTAGGCGTAGCCTGTAACGTACCAACGGTCTATTCTATTGCAGGAAAGCACCCAACCGTATCTTCAGGAATAGCATTAGCGATGGTTTCAAGTGTCAGCTATTTAGGCTTCTTGATCGGCCCTCCACTTATCGGGTACATTGCTGAAATCTTTAGCTTACGTTATTCCTTTGGTGTATTTGCACTCTTTGGACTACTGATGTTCTTTATGACAAGTCGGTTATCCATTTTTAAGTCGTAACAAGGCAACACACTAAAGGGTTACAAATCCTATAAAATGCGACGTCTTTCCGAACGGGGCACGGATCTATCCGATTTCAGCGCCTTCCATACTATGGGAGACGAAACCCATAGTATGTCATACATCAACAAAAAGAGCCCACATTACTGCGGGCTCTAACATTGAAACAAAATACCCAGTTTCTATGGGTAGGTCGTTAACACCTTACTTACCTGCCAACCATCCTGGCTTTTGCTCAAGGTGATGTAATCCACACGGGTAAAGTTGTCAAATTTCATCGTTGTTTTCGCAATGCACGTTTGTCCGGCTTCGTCTAATATCTCATAGCTTGTTTTACAATCGTACTTTAATCCTTTAGTTGCTTTTAAAAAAGCGCTATACTGCTTCTTTGAAAAGTTGTCGCCATTCGCGGTGTTGCTGTATGCAAAGTCATCTGCAAAGAGGTGTTTATTCAAGGTCGTATTTCCAGAGGTGGCTGCCGCCACATAACTTAACACGATGTTTTTAGAATCCAAATTTTTCAACGGATTAGCTTTCTCTGCGGCGAAAGAGCTAAATGATGCGATCATAATGAATGCTGCTGCGATGGTTGTTACTGTTCTTTTCATGGTTTTAATATGTTTAATGTTTTCGTTTATATTTCTTATTTGATAACTCAAAGGTAGGGCAACAACACGGTGTAGGAAACGTCAATTAGACCAGTTTGGGGATATTCTCGGTGAAAAAGGGAAACAAATCGGTGAATTTTTTTACCGATAATCGAGATGGCATTCTCCCTTTGTTTTTACATACCACAACAGCGGGAAGAAGCGTACTATTTGTCTGGAAATGCGCCAACAAAAAAAGAGCCTACATTGCTGCAGGCTCTAATATTGAAACAAAATATTCTTTTATGGGTACGTCGTTAATACTTTACTTACCTGCCAACCCTCTTGGCTTTTGCTCAAGGTGATGTAGTCCACACGAGTAAAATTGTCAAACTTCATAGTTGCTTTTGCCATGCACGTTTGTCCGGCTTCATCTAATATTTCATAAGTTGTTGTACAATCATATTTCAACCCTTTAGTCGCTTTCAAAAAGGCACGGTACTGCTTCTTTGAAAAATTATCGCCATTGGCCACATTACTATATGTAAAGTCTTCTGCAAAGAGGTGTTTATTCAATACTACATTTCCTGCTGTAGTCGCTTCGAGGTAGCTTAACACGATGTTCTTTGAATCTAGATTTCTTAACGGGTTAGCTTTCTCTGCGGCGAAAGAGCTAAATGATGCGATCATAATGAATGCTGCTGCGATGGTTGTTACTGTTCTTTTCATGGTTTTAATATGTTTAATGTTTTCGTTTATATTTCTTATTTGATGACTCAAAGGTAGGGCAGCAGCACGCAGTAGGAAACGCCAATTAGACCAGTTTGGGAATATTCTCGGTGAAAAAGGGAAACAAATCGGTGAAAATACTTACCGACTTACGTCTATACTGTGTCATCCTACTTTCATAATAAGCGAAACCTACACCAGCATCACCAATTGTTCCTGTTTCGTGAAACAAAATTCAAGATTTGTGCTAGTTTTTCCCCGTAAAATCAACTTACTTTTGTCAACACTTTTATTAGAAAAAAGGGTTATTGGCTAATGAATACACTCATGTTAAGACTATTAACATTCGTAATCTTCTTATTTTTAGCGCCCACAAATAAAGCGGCCGCAAAGATATCAGTACGGAAATGTGCTAGTCAATTACATGTATTAACAGATGACCTTACCGTTGCCAAACAACAGTACGCAGAAACGACACGCCGCTTTGAACATGCCGAAGCAAGCTGGATAAGCCCTATTTGGGATAATGACGGCGAACTAACTAAAAGTCAAGACTATACCATACATAAACTCCTCCATTCGCTTTCTTGGAAAACACTCCATGGTTCTTCCTTGTTTGTTGCTCGTGAGCGATATGCTATGGCAAGCCCGCCTGTCTTTCCTCTTGCGCGCTACTTGTTATTCCTTCAATTAAAAATCCCATCCGTAGACACGGTCTAAAGAGAACCATTCTTTGATGAACGTACATCAAAGTATTACTCGGTTCACCATGCCATATATGTTCTTTCGTATCAAAGCGAACGCGTAAAAGAAGTCTTTTACGTCGCTCGAAAGGGCAATAAAGGGCCATTTAGACCTTCTCACAGTCGTATTGGAACAGTCATAAAGGCCGTTCCAGAACAGAATCAAACACTTAATATTTACGTATTTATACTATGCATGAACTTAGTATAGTGAAGGATATTTTCGACACCTTGTCGGCTCATTATGCCACCAAGATCGACGATATTCAAAAAATTCAGGTAACAGCAGGTTTATTATCCAATGTGCAACCTGTACTGATACAAAACGCATTTGATGCCTTTATTGCTGATAATCGGCAATATAGGGATATGGAGCTAGAAGTAATTGTAAACGACATTATCGCACACTGCGACCACTGTCAAAAAGACTTCAATGTTCAATACCATCGTTTTGTATGCCCTTGCGGGCAGCCCTCCACCCAAATTGTGCAGGGCAATGAATTATTTATTTCAAAAGTAATCTTTAAACAACATGTCAGTTAACCCAGCAAACCCAAAAAGCGCCGGAAACCGAGTGGGCTCGGTACAGTGCGACAACACAACTCTACATCTTCTGAAAGCAAATGATTATGTAGCGCAAGCCATCCGTACGAGATTGAAAGATGTTTGTGTGATCAACGTATGTTCATCTCCCGGTTCGGGAAAAACGACATTGATGCAAGAAACCGGCAAGCGACTAGCGAAAGATCTTAACATCTCTATATTGGTAGGAGACCCAGAAACAGAACGTGACGCCGTCCGCATGCGTGAAGTCGGAATCAATGCTTTACAGATCGTTACAGGAGGCATGTGCCATATCGAAGCACAAATGATTCTACAAGCGCTTGACCATATCGATCTGACAGGTACCGACTTACTCTTTATCGAAAATGTAGGAAACCTATTATGTCCGTCAGCATTCGATCTTGGTGAAGATTATCGTGTAACCCTACTTGCTACAACAGAAGGCGATGATAAACCGAAAAAATACCCTCGGATGTTTCTTACCAGTGAACTGATGTTGGTATCCAAAGCAGATCTTCTTCCGTATGTACCATTCTCTGTTGATGCCGTTTCCAAAGATGCTTGGGAGGTTAATCCAAACTTAGAAGTCATGACAATAAGCACATTGAATGGAGAGGGTCTGGATGCATGGTGCGATTGGTTAAAAGCCAAAGTACAAGCAAAAAAAGAGGCTGCAAATCAAACAACTGAAAAGTAACGGTGTCGTGAAGCAAATAGTACAAATCGACACGATTCAATCTGCCGCGCTAATTGGTAACTTCTGCTCTGATTTTATTGAACTGGAGTGGTTCGAAGTGCATAAACGTACGCTAACTCGAGCCACAAATAATGGACAAACATTACGCGTCGAACTTCCTGAAAAACAAGAATGGAAACATGGTGATGGACTCTATTTTCAAGGAATACTGCTGGCGACGATCCATATCAAGCCTTGCCTCACAATAGCCTTTCAATCAATGGGGCTAGTAGATGCCGCAGACTTTTGTTACTACATCGGAAATCGGCATCTTCCCATTTATGCAACACAGCAGAACGGTTTGTTTTTAGTTCCCTATGATGGACAATTGTACGAACAACTTCAAGCGCGGTATTCCAATCGTATTTCACTGCGCGAGGAACAGCTTTTTGCCGAACATGTAGTGCGAAAGAAAACAGCTTCGTAACAAACGCCTCGTTGCCCCGGCCATAGGAGGGATCTAAAACAATATCCAAGTATAGATTCCTCCTTAAAAAATGGTTCGGAAATACAGGCTAAGATTTCTCAAAAATGAAGATTACTAAATTTATACAAACGATCGGTATCCTGACACTTATCTTCCTGACAGGATGTTCTTCACCAACGCATGAAGACGCTGAAAATGCGTTTACCGCGAAAGACAGTCGTGGACAAAATATCCGATTGCAGGAACCTGCAAAACGAGTCGTCGTTCTTTTTGAACCGTCCGTTGATGAGATATACATGTTGCAAGCGGCAGACCGCTTAGTCGGTATACCGCAACAAATCTATCAAAACGAAGAAACCTATACCTTTCTTTCCAAACTGGACGCTCGTATCGCTGACAGGAGTATTTCCACACCAACCTTCGGAGGCCGTTCCAGCAATGTCGAATCCATTGTGGCACTTATGCCAGACTTAGTCGTGCTCTACGAACAAGATCGCGAAACGGCTCAACAATTGGAAGGTTTAGGAATCACCGTCTTTACGGTATCAAGCGGAGATAAAGAGAAAATATTTCAAGAACTGATCGGTCTCGGAACCCTCTTGGGTAAAAAGGAACGGGCAGAGGAGATTGTTCAATATGTAGATGCCGAAACCAAAAAAATGATCGCTCCATCCGGCTCGAAGGTTAAAAAGGTCTATTACGCCTGGTCCAAAGGCCGTGTTTTTTCAACCTCAGGGAGAGGAACATTAATTGACCTTTCGATCACCTCTGCCGGCGCAGAAAACGCATGCCCACTCCAACTGGAAGCACCAAATGTGAGCGCTGAATCATTGTATAAATGGAACCCAGATATTATTTTACTGTGGAACTCTCAACTTTCAGATGTTTATAATCTGAAAGAGCTCGCCGCTCTACCTGCCGTAAAAAACAAACAAGTGTTTGTGATGAGCCCTGCTTTTTATTTTGACCCACACACCGTTAAGTTTATGCTTTTTGCAAAACAACTCCGCCATTGGTGTTACCCGGAATATACCGCACAACAACTTCAGGCGGATCTAAACGACGCTTTTACAATACTTTATGGTAAAGAAAATCTAATCCAATGAAGTCGTCTTTAAAAATAAGCCTGCTAGTTCTTTTTCCTATCCTCCTGATGCTTGCTTCGCTAGCATTAGGCTCGACAGGGAGCCTGAGCCCCTCCGCATTGACTATGCACATCTACAACGGAATACGGAATCTCTTTCAGGAACAAACAAGCCCGAACATGGTAGAAACAATTTTATGGCAAGTTCGTCTACCCCGTGTACTACTTACTTTCCTCGTAGGTGCGGCCTTAGCCTCTTCAGGCGGGGTGCTGCAAGCCATCTTTCGGAATCCTATTGTAGATCCGTTTACACTGGGAATCTCCTCCGGCGCTGCATTTGGGGCAGCACTAGCGATGTTAATCCCCGTACTATCGATTAACTTATCTGCCTTCTTTTTTGGCGTCTGCGCTGTCGTACTCACCTATCTGGTCTCATACAGCAAAGTACGAAGCTCACTGGTGAGTATGGTTTTAGCTGGAATGATCATTTCCGGCGTATTTACCGCTCTTTTAACACTCTTACAATACTTGAGCGATCCGTATAAGCTCCAAGCCATCGTGCAATGGACTATGGGAAACTTACATACAGCCTCCTGGGATAAAGTAAAAACAGCATTCCTCCCAATTGGGATCGGTTTAAGCATACTGGTTTTCTTTCGATGGAAGCTCAACCTCTTGGCACTCGGAGACCATGAAGCATTGGCAGTAGGTGTGAATCCAAGATTATTGAAACTTCTTCTTGTTGGCGTATCAACGATGATAACCGCAGCCGCAGTCGCCGCTGTCGGTGTCATCAGCCTCTTTGGGTTAATCGTGCCGCATATTAGCCGGATGATATTTGGACCAAGTAATAGTATTGCCGTATGGGCTAACATCAGTATTGGTGGCAGTTTCCTTCTTTTGATTGACAATTTTTCCCGCACAGTAATGCCGTTTGAAATCCCTGTCGGTGTATTTACCATGCTCATTGGTGCTCCGATATTTATTTATTTAATGCGTAGAAATGCGATAAACTGGAACGCATGATAAAGGACGTAAACATAAAAAACTTGTCTTTCTCCTATGGTAGAGACACGGTGCTTAAAGGCGTAACAACATCCTTTCCGGCTGGAAAACTATCCATCATTCTGGGACGTAACGGAAGTGGCAAATCAACATTGTTCAATATTATTGCGGGACTTGAAAAACGATATACAGGAGAGGTTTTGATTGGTAATGTAGAAAGAAAGAAACTTAAAACCGGAGCACAAGATACCACCCGCTTGGGTTTTATGACGCAATTTCACCAAACCACATTTCCCTTTAAAGTATATGATGTAATCATGACGGGACGTGCTTCTTTTTCGCGCTTTTCTCCACGGGACGAAGACCACGATACGGTCACAGAAGTCCTCAAGCGATTTGCATTATGGCACCTCCGCAATAAACCATACACCGATCTTTCCGGCGGGGAAAGACAGCTCGTCTTGCTTTGTAGGGTACTCGTACAAAAACCGGATATCCTTATGCTTGATGAGCCCACAAACCATCTTGATCTGCATTATCAGGTCGCTGTATTGGAGTGCTTACAACAACTTGTACGAGAAGGAACAACCATCTTATGTGTTATGCATGATCCGAACTTAGCCTTTATGTTTGGGGATGCCTTTTATGTTATGCGCGGACAAGAGCTGTCTAGCTTGCAAGACCTAGACAGCTCTGCTGTAAAAAAACTACTCGAAGAAACCTATCAGTTACCCCTTATGGGATTGGACAACCAAGGCAAACCCTTATTTGTACCGCAACTAAAACAGCAGTAATATGAACATGGAACAACATATCATAACACTCGTAGAAGAAAGACATAAAGACGAAATATTGTCGTACGTCATTGCATTTCGAAAGAAACTGTTTCCCATGTTGGACAGCGATAAGATTCCTGATGATCTTCGTTTTTTTGAGGAGACCTATATAACACACCCTTATGGGGCTTTTTTACAGGCAAGAACAAAATCCGGAAAACTTGTCGGTGTCATCGGTATGATGGCTTACGACTTCCGCTTTCCACACCTCCCGCTCGACCAACGCCCCACAGTCGAAGTAGCGCGCTTATTTATCGAACCTGATGTTCGACGCTCCGGTCTTGGCACCACGCTCTTCCAAGCGTTGCTCCGTTGTGCACGAGAACGCAGCATTGAACGGCTCTATTTACATACACATCCTTTCCTTACCGGGGCCTATGAGTTTTGGTTAAAACAAGATTTTTCTTTGGTTGACTTCTGCGAAGAAGGGGGCTTCTCAACCATCCATATGGAACGACAGGTGTTGCAAATAGACGACAATAAAATAAGTAGAAAGAACCCTTCCGCAAATTCTTTATTACAAACGACAGAACAATAAAATGACCTATAAATTTAACGTTTCAGCACTTACAGTGCTCCTCAGTGTTCTCTTTTCTGTCACCGTACAGGCCCAGGGAACCGTTCGAATATTCGGAAAAACAGTCAATGAAGATGGGAAACCAATTGCCGGTGTCACGTTACGCATTGATAACCAAGATTTAGCAACAACGAGCAACAATATGGGAACATACCAGTTCTCAAAAGAAATGCATTTACCGGCTCAGATAAAAGCCACCGCCGTTGGTTATTACCCAAGTACCACGACACTAGACCGTGTCACGTGGAACACAGCCAGCGGACTTATTATTACGCTTGTAAAAAACGATCAACAGCTCGATGAGGTCTTGGTGACTGGCAGGCGCAACAACTCGTACCTAACAAATGGCGTAGAACTTGGTGGTAAATTTGCCGGAAAACTCAAAGATCTTCCTCAATCGGTATCCGTTGTTAGCAAGGAGTTTATGGAAGACAAACAAGCCTTCCTAATTACGGATATGGTACATGACCTTGCTGGAGTAAACCAGGCGTCAGCATACGATGACTTTACCATCCGTGGGTTTAAAAGTGGTTACGAAAATGGGCTACGATTAGTAAATGGGCTGCGTTCCAGCTATGGTTATGGAACAAGCTATTTTCGGCCACCTTTAACCATAAACCTAGAAAGTATCGAAGTTCTAAAAGGACCAGGAGCATCCCTCTTTGGAGATATCACGCCTGGGGGAACAATCAATATGGTTACTAAAAAACCGTTAGAAGAGCATTATGGTGCCGTAAATTTCACCATAGGAGGCTTCCAGACCATGCGCAGTACCCTCGATATTGGAGGTCCCCTTGATGCAGAGAAGAAAGTATTATATCGTTTTAATGTTGGATACGAAAACAGCAAGACTTTTCGTGATGTAAATCAACGAAAAACCTTTGCCATAGCACCTTCATTTACCTTTAAACCTGCTAAAGGCACACAGCTGGATGTAGATCTGCTATACGATAATTTCAACGGTTACCTGGATCGTGGAATGGGCATCAAAAGCAATAATCTATATGCTTTATCTCGTTCATTTACACTGAGCCAACCATCGGATTTCTACCGTACAAAAAATATCTCCCTTACAGCGCGTCTGAAACAGGAAATTGGTCCGCACCTGACCTTGAATGTTAGTTATGCCAAAGCTATTTATCAAGAGGAGCTTAACGAACACCGTACACTCAACACGTTTGCCAATCCACCACAAAACACGGTGATGAACATGCGCTTTTTTGAAAAAAGCTTAAAAGATTATACCGATAATATGGTGGCTTACCTGAACTACAATTTGCGTACGGGGCGTGTCAACCAACATATCGTTCTTGGCGTAGATCACGCACAGTATAAAGGCGATCCCAATAACCAGCAAAAGGAGGCTCGTAGCATGATGGTAAACGGAACAGCGGTACCGCTCACTTTTGACTTAGAAAACCCAACATATGCCTTGCGGGATGTGAATTCGTATATCTGGCGCCCGCAAGCATCCTTTCCTTTCCTAAGCCCTTACCGAAGTACAGGAATCTATATTCAAGATCAGTTGACCATCGATAGATTGCACCTCATCGTCGGGCTTCGCCACGAACATTACTATTCATCAAGCCCGGACGTAAAAACACCATACTCCGGCACACAAAATGCCTGGCTACCACGTCTTGGCTTAACCTACACGCTGAACGATCAAATTAACTATTTCGCTAGTTATGCACAAGGTTACGTCCCTGTTGCATCAAATTATGTGGCCAACTACCAAGACTACGGGGCCGACAAACCTTTTACAGCGGAACGAAGCTATCAGATTGAAACTGGATTCAAAACGGGGTTCTTCCAAAATCAATTACAAATGGACCTTTCCCTATACCATATTCAGCGTGAAAATATGATGGTATCAACAGGCGAAACGAGTGAAACCGGCTTTCCAATATATCGTCAATCTGGCCGGGTCACTTCCCGTGGTATAGAGCTCGATCTACGGGGACAAATTACAAAAGAGTTACAACTAATGGGAAACTACAGCTTTAATGTAACCGATGTCAAAGAATCTTCTATTCCCGCAGAGATCGGCATGCCTCTGGGCAATGCTCCCAAAAACATGGGCGGAGCATGGGTAAAATACGTGTTCTCTGCACATGCCTTAAAAGGACTTGGCTTTGGAACTGGTGTCTACTACGTCGGCAGTCGTCGCATGGACAATCCTATTAGTAAAGATGCACAGGGATTGGACACCTGGGGCTTTCTTCCTAAATATACCACGGTAAATGCCGCACTCTATTATCACGTAGGCGCACTAAAAGTCGCGGCCAACCTCAACAATGTCTTTGATAAATATTATTACGTCGGCGCCTTCGATTATACCCGGGCTTTCCCAGGAGCACCTCGACATCTAATGCTATCCTTGGGATACCGTTTTTAACACATTTAGAAAACGCACAAATCTTGATTTAAGAAGAATTAAGACTAATCTAGTCAAGATTTGTGCTATTCGATCACACCAAATAGCTCGTAAATTTGAGCTATCAAAATAAGATAAGAAGTCAATATCATGAAGACCAATGTTCGGTACATTTTAATCCTAATCGGGATGCTAAGCATACTAGCATTAGGGTTTGCCCTCCACCAAAAGGAGGTTTTTGTACGAACAGCAGCACATGTAGATGTCCCTGGCACAACGCATATCAGCACAGCCGCCGACCACCTCCTCACCGATGCATTGTCTTCCTTTATGAACAGTATTATTGACGATCAGAATTTTCCGACAACTGAAGAAGAGTGGGGAAAGATGCTATTTGTAAGCATCACATTTCTCTTATCCTTTGCCTTTCTTCTGCAAACGGAGAAACCACTACGTGACGATCCGCAAAAAGGATCTGTTCAACTTGTCTTACAACCTAAATACATTCTTTATCATTCCATAAAGATCCCCTTCCTGAGTTAGGTTAAATTTCTCATCGTTTCTTTTATCAAAGATCTCCTTTGTTCGTTCCAAAGAATGGGAACCGTAGGAAATCAATGAGATACACCTCACTCGTGGAAACGCGACCTGAGCTATACAACATGGCTTCGTTTCCAGATCTCTTTCACTTGTTTTTAATTAAAAAGTATATATCATGCATTTATTGCCTAGAGAAACAGAAAAACTTCTACTTCACCTTGCCGGTGAGCTTGCAAAAAAACGTAAGGCCAGAGGCCTAAAATTAAATTACCCAGAAACGATCGCCTACATCAGCAGTGAGCTGCTAGAAGCCGCTCGTGATGGCCGGACAGTTGCTGAACTTATGCAATATGGCGCCACATTACTTACACGGGAAGATGTGATGCTTGGAGTCCCAGAAATGATCCATGATATACAGATTGAAGCAACATTTCCGGATGGAACAAAGCTCGTAACTGTGCATAACCCTGTTAGATAATTACAAATACTATCAATATGATTCCAGGAGAATATTTTATAAGAGAAGAAGACATTGTCTGCAATGAAGGCAGGACTATAACCAAACTTTCTGTGGTAAATACCGGAGACAGGCCCATCCAAGTTGGTTCACATTACCATTTTTTTGAAGTAAACAAAATGATGGAATTTGACCGTGCGCAGGCGTTCGGAAAGCGACTAAACATTATTGCCAGCACGGCCGTTCGCTTTGAGCCCGGCGAAGCGAAAGAAATAGAGCTTGTCCCATATGCAGGCGAACGAAAAATTTACGGTCACAACGACCTAGCGAATGGAGATACCGAAACAGACGCCTCCAAGATAGAAGCGTTAAAACGCATGGAGAAAAACCACTTTAAAAACAAAGTATCATGAGCTTAAACGTAAGTAGAGTAAACTATACCGCCATATTTGGCCCAACCACGGGCGATAAAGTTCGTCTAGGAAATACAGAAATAATTATTGAAGTTGAAAAAGATTATGCCAGCTATGGGGATGAAGCGAAATTCGGTGGCGGAAAAACAATCCGCGACGGGATGTGTCAATCATCCAAACACCTGCGCGAAGAAGGCACCCTTGACATGGTAATAACAGGGGCAATTATTCTGGATCACTGGGGTATTGTAAAAGGAGATATTGGGATCAAAGACGGCAAGATTGTCGGTATTGGTCGGGCCGGGAACCCAGACACCATGGATAACATCACACCGAACATGATTATTGGAGCCTCCACAGAGGTTCATGGTGGAGCTGGATATATCGTTACACCTGCCGGCATTGATACACATATCCATTATATCAGTCCAACACAAATTGAGACCGCCCTATACAGTGGTGTGACAACGATGATTGGAGGCGGAACAGGTCCTGCGGACGGAAGCAATGCAACAACCGTTACACCAGGAAAATGGAACATGAAACGCATGCTTCAAGCGGTAGAAGCCTTCCCCATGAACTTCGGTTTCTTTGGAAAAGGAAACGTCGGCAATGAGCAACCTATTATTGAACAAATTGAGGCCGGTGCCTTAGGCGTAAAAATACACGAAGATTGGGGTGCAACGCCAGCAACGATAGACCGTGCACTATCTGTCGCTGACAAATATGATGTGCAAGTCGCCATTCACACCGATACATTGAATGAGGCCGGCTTCTTGGAAGACACAATGCAAGCAATTAACGGCCGAGTTATCCATACATTCCACACCGAAGGGGCCGGGGGCGGACATGCACCAGATATTATTAAATCAGCAATGTATCCAAATGTTCTTCCTGCATCAACCAACCCTACACGTCCTTTCACCAAGAATACCATTGATGAACATCTCGATATGCTCATGGTCTGTCATCACTTAAGTAAAGATATTCCAGAGGATGTCGCTTTTGCAGACTCTCGTATTCGCCCGGAAACAATTGCCGCCGAAGATATTCTTCAAGATGCAGGGGTCTTTAGTATCATGAGTTCTGACTCTCAAGCAATGGGGCGCGTTGGTGAGGTGATTACACGCACTTGGCAAACCGCCGACAAGATGAAGAAACAACTCGGACCACTTGAAGAAGATGCCGGAAAAGGAAATGATAACTATAGAGCAAAACGCTATGTTGCAAAGTACAGCATTAATCCGGCTATTGCACATGGAATATCAAATTACATCGGCTCTATTGAACCAGGAAAAATTGCGGACATGGTCATCTGGAAACCAGCCTTATTTGGAGCCAAGCCAGAAATGATTATCAAAGGAGGGATGATTATTGCTTCCAAAATGGGAGATGCCAATGCTTCCATCCCAACTCCCCAACCAATCATCGTACGCACCATGTTTGCCGGCTATGGTAAAGCGGTAACGGAAACATGCTTCAATTTTGTTTCTAAAGCTTCGATCGAAAAGGGTATCAAAGAAGAATATGGTTTACAAAAAACACTCCTCCCTGTCTCGGGCTGTCGAACCATATCGAAAAAAGATATGATACATAATGATGCCACGCCGGAAATTATCGTTAACCCAGAGAACTACGAAGTAAGTATTGATGGCAAAGTCTTGAAATGCGAACCTATAGATGAGGTGGCATTGGGTCAATTGTACTTCTTGTTTTAATTATATATGCCGCACAGATGATTGTCACTTCGATCACGCAAAATATTCATAAAAATCCTTCTTCGAAGAAGATAGATTTCCTACATATTGCTTGGTATCAAGCCACAAAGCGTATACAACGCCTACGTTCCATAGAGGGCACGGAGATTGCCATCCGCTTACTTGGTCACGGGCAGGCTTTACACGATGGGGATATACTTTTCGAGAATGATGAAAAAATTGTCGTTGTTCGGATTGACGCTTGTGAATCGCTCTCCATTCGTCCTCAAAACGTTTTAGAAGCGGCCTTCATCAGTGCAGAAATTGGCAATAAGCACCTCCCGTTATTTCATAACGGCGAGGAGCTTCTATTGCCCTACGAAAAACCTATGCACCAATGGTTAATAGCACAAGGCTATCAACCTAGTATAGCTGAACGGCAACTCTTGCATCCATTTACGGCAAATGTAGATCCTATACATCACCGCACCGTACAACAGTCAACAAAAAAAATCAAGCTACTGATTCAAGATTAAATAATGGAAAAATCATTTTTAGGCAAACTACTTCATCTCGCAGACCCGACACTCCCTATTGGTGCGTATACACACTCAAATGGATTAGAAACCTATGTACAGATGCGTTTAGTACAGGACAAAGAAAGTGCCGACCAATACGTGCGACACAACCTGTGGTACAACATGAAGTATAACGATGCCGCCATCATGAAGCTCGCCTATGAAGCAACGATGGTTCGTGATATCGATTCGCTCCAAGCATTGGATCAGGAGTGTTCTGCGCTCAAAAGTGCCAAGGAAATTCGTCAAGCAAGCCAAAAGCTTGGATTACGGTTGTTTAAAATATTCACCCGCTATGAAAAAGATAGCCTGGTAGAAGCTTGGGCCACACTTGCTAAGCAAAGGAAGGTAGACAGTCACTATTGTGTTATATATGGCATGTTTGCTTGTCTGCTACAAATTCCACTTGCCGAGGCAATGCATGCTTATTATTACAACGCTGCCATCGGTATGGTTACCAATGCTGTTAAACTCGTTCCATTGGGACAGCTTGACGGTCAAGATATACTCTTCGCCCTACATGATGACCTCGAAACACTGTGTGCCGAAACGTTACTGGTAGAGCGGCACCTGGTGGGTTTATGTAATGTCGGTTTTGATATTCGCTGCATGCAACATGAACGTCTTTATACGCGGATTTATATTTCGTAAGAGGGGCGTATCCTTTATCTCGGCAAGAATGATGACCTAAAAACATCATGGCGAGAAGGAACAGCGCAGCAATCTCAAGACAGTTAAAAAAACAGGGCTAACCTTTTTGGTTGTCCAATTTAAAATCAAAAAAATGGAAAATAGAAAATACGTTAAAATAGGAGTCGGGGGGCCTGTTGGTTCTGGAAAAACAGCGCTCTTGGAACGTCTCAGCAGAAGACTCTTAAATGAATTGGATCTCGCTGTTATTACCAATGATGTTTACACGAAGGAAGATGCGGAGTTTATGGCAAAAAATAGTTTACTTCCGCGTGAACGCATTATTGGCGTCGAAACAGGAGGGTGCCCACACACAGCTATTCGTGAAGATGCCAGTATGAATCTCGAAGCGGTTGAAGAACTTGCTGAACGCTTTCCAAACCTTGAGCTCATTTTAATCGAAAGCGGAGGAGACAACCTATCATCAACCTATAGCCCTGATCTCGCTGACATTACAATCTTTGTTATTGATGTGGCAGAGGGTGAAAAAATGCCAAGAAAAGGTGGTCCTGCAATCACCCGATCAGACCTTCTATTAATCAATAAAAAAGACTTGGCTCCATATGTCGGTGCTAGCTTAGAGGTAATGGAACATGATGCCCGAATGATGCGCAAAGGAGCTCCTTTTTTGTTTTCAAACCTGAGAACAGGGGAAGGGTTGGAAGAAATTGTGGGTTGGATTAAGAAGTATGCTCTGCTTCAAGACGTGGACGAACCAAACCTACTGCGATAGCCATGGTTTGCGAGTTAAATATTAAAGTCGCCCACCGTGCTGGAAATTCCTTTCTAAAGGATGCCTTTCTGACACCTCCCTTTCGAATTGTACCTGTTGGACAATACAAAAAGGATAAAGCGGCCTACCTGATGATCATGAGTTCATCGCCGGGCTTGCTGGATGGCGATACGCATAACATAGAGGTCGACATTGCACAGGGTTCCAAACTTCAGCTACAAACGCAAGCATATCAACGTTTGTTTCACATGAAAGGTGACTCTGCGCAAACCATGCGTGTCAACCTAGGACAAGACGCAACCTTTTCTTTTGTTCCTCATCCTGTAGTTCCACAAAATGCATCCAGTTTTCGCAGCCATAATATCATCCATTTACAGAAGAACAATCATGTGTTGCTTAGCGATATTGTAACCTGCGGCCGCAAGATGTCTGGAGAATCCTTTCAGTACCATCACTTTCAAAGCCTAACAGAATGTTTTATCGAAGGTAAATTAGTCTTGAAAGATAATGTATTGTTACAGCCAGATAAGATGCCGATCCAAGGTCTGGGTATTTTGGAAGGATACACACATCAAGGAACACTGTTTTATTTAAATAGTGCCGGGGTAGATGTGCTGTCTTGGATAGATAAATTTCACCAACAATATGGTGATCGCGAAGACCTTGCCTTTGGTATCAGCGAACTGCAAGAAAAAGGTTTTATGGTACGCGTACTGGGACATGGCGCAGAGCCAATGTTCGACTTATTTAAAGATATACAAAATCAGTTATGGGACGCACTGTTCTTGCAATAGATGCTGACAATTAAAAAACTTTACAATGAAAAATAAAGTCCTGGCCTTTACAAAGGCCTTTTTTAGAGGTTTTGGACAAATTATGCTACAGGGGAATGCTTGGACAGGACTGTTATTTATTGGGGCAATCTTTTATGATTCTCCACTAATGGGGCTAGCGGCCGTATTATCCAATTTAACCGGAATAGCGACAGCCTACCTGATGCGATGTAAACAAGAAGATATCAATAATGGCTTATTCGGTTTTAATGCCAGCCTGTTTGGTATTGCATTAGTCTTCTATTTCGAAGAAAACACCTGGGTCTGGGTCACGATTATCTTGGGTTCTGTTTTATCCGCGATGCTAATGGCCGTTGCCCTACAGAAGAAGTTTCCGGTTTACACATTTCCTTTTATTGCAGTAACATGGATATCACTTTATGTTCTAAGTATTCCAGAACTGGCCATGCGCACCGTTCCCGAGCATTTTGTTGATATCAAACAGATGGATGACTTCCTAATCGAAGGACATGCCTTCGGCCAAGTTATCTTTCAAGGTAGTGTTACTGCTGGATTTATTTTTTTCCTCGGGGTATTTATCAGCGAACCAATCGCCGCTTTATATGGCTTTGCAGCCGTTATTGTCAGTATCTACCTTTCGCATTATGGCAACGAATCGCAAAGCCTCATCAATAATGGCACTTTCAGCTTTAACGCTGTGCTATGCGGCATTGCAATGAGTGGACAACGTATACGCGACGGTTTATATGTTCTCGTTACTGTCGTGATCGCAACCTATGTAGATCGTTTTATGCTGCACGGAGGCTGGACAACATTAACCTTTCCATTCGTCGTCGCCATGTGGATGCTTGGTCCAATAAAATGGGTAGACCGTTGGGTTGTTAACAAATGGAACATACTCCGCGGTGAACAAATTTAATTTTTACTATGTATTTAAAATCTATATCACGTAAGGTTGGGCTTGTATTCATGGTGCTTATCGGTACATGGAACATCACCAATGCACAAATAAGTCCACCGGGTCTTGGTAAAGCCAAGACTGCATTTTGGGCGGCTTTTGGTGTACGCAAAAAACTCGACTCTCTCGGCACAAAGCAACACATGACCTATATTGGGTTAGGTCGTAAAAGCACGCCGGAAGCAAATAATCCCTTCTCCAACCAAGCAATCCTTGTTCTCAATCACGAGTACTATCATCGATTTACGAAGCATCAACAATACAGTTATGCTTTGAGTTACCGGAGACAGAATGCTTACGCGAGCAGCGCTCCCTATGATGGAGAGGGGGTAGAGCAGGAGTTTCGAGCTTACGGTCGATACGCCTATATCATACCCGCAGGCCGTTGGAAATGGACCAATACCGTACGACAAGAGTTTCGCAAATTTTTCACCTCGGATTTTGGCAAAGCAGAAGAAAATTTCCAGTTGCGCACGCGTATTAAAAGTCAGCTTGTATATACCCTCTCATCAAAAAATAAACAGTCTTTGGCTTTGAGCGCGGAAGGTTTACTCGCGACAAGTGCGATGAACGAAGCAGAGAAGCAATGGACACCATATGCTTATAAAGAGACACGACTAGGTATATACTATCAATTCAAAATACCGCGCAGCGACCTTTCTATGGATGTCGGTTATGTGAACAATTTAATTCGCGGCAACCATCAGGCAAAAGCAGGCATACATTACCTGGCAATGGACCTGGTCTGGGATTTACCATTTCATGATAAACCATAGGCGAACCTAGCTTAAAAATTTATGTTTCCTGTAGTCACTAGGAGAATAGCCTGTGATCTTTTTAAACAGACGTGTAAAATAGGACGGCGACTGATATTTCAATTCAAAGGCTATGCCTGCAATATCGCGGGTAGCATCCTGTAGTAGAATCTGACTATGCAGGATACTAATCTCATTGATCCATTGCTTCGGTGGTTTATTTGTCGCCTCCTTTACACATTTATTGAGGTAGTTCTCCGAAATATGGAGGAGATTTGCGTAAAAGAGTACATTTTTATGATCGATATGAAATCGCTGTACCAATTCACGGAAGCGAAAAGCAATATCCAGCTGTCGGCTCATGGGTGCACGTGTCTCGATATCTGTACGTATAATCTTAAGCAAAGCACTCTGCAATAACGACACACAGATATCCATCTGCTTCCCTTCTGTATAAAGCTCATCTTCCAACAACAGCAAAATGCGTTTGACCCACTCTGCAACGTGCGGTTTCAATGTTATAAAAGGGTTGGAGTTGAAAAACTTGATATCGTTTATCCCTAAAGCAATATCTGTAACAATTTCATTCTCATACACCACAAAGAATCCCTCAATATCATCGGAAAGCGATAAGGTGGCGGTGATATTTCCCTGTTTAATATTGATGGCTTGTTGCGCGGTCAGGGTATAAGACCCACTTTCTAAATGCTGCGTAAGTGACCCCTTGGTCACAAAGATTAAGAAGTTAAAGGTCGTCCGGTAAGGAACTACGGGCATCAGAATACTGCGCAGGTAGTTTTCGATCCTATATACCTGTATCTTACTCTCGTTGAACAACGTATGATCGCTAACATCGGGCAAGAATAATTTCTTGTATTCGTAATTACTGATAATCTTTATGGCAGACTTCATCTTCTTTGATCCTTTACACCCGCACCTAGCATTAAGCAAACACCAGGAAAATCGGCCTAAACAAAGATACGTTTAATCACAGTCTTTAACCATTTCATTTCAAATAATTTACATCTTCCGGACACCGATTCGTTCCCAGCGATTCTCCCACCAACGACATCTCTGTATGAAGCGGTTCACACGGAGCGCTTTTGAAAAATAAACATCATCAACCACCTAATTCCAGACATCCGATAGGGGGGCATTTCTACGGGTAAAAACATCGTTTTGACGGTATAATCGTTACTTTATTTGTTGCCTAAACAAGCTGATTTTCCGTATTTTTAAATACTCAAAACAGCTCAAAAACTACATCTTTAATGCTATTCAAACTTTTCTTTCTTTTTACAAAAATAGGCCTTTTTACTATTGGTGGCGGCTATGCTGTTATTCCGCTGATTGAAAAAGATATCGTATCTAGAGCCTGGCTAACACATCATGAGTTTTACGAATTACTAGCGATCACGGAATCACTTCCTGGTGTTTTCGCAACCAATATTGCAGCCTTAGTGGGATACAAGATCGGCGGCATCAGAGGAGGAATAGTCGCAGCACTAGGAACAATTATCGCTCCTTTTGCAATTATCGTTTTCATCGCTATGTTTCTCTCCCGATTTCAGGACAATATATATGTAATCAAAGCTTTCAAAGCATTGCGCCCTGTTGTCGTTGCCTTGGTCGCAGCGCCATGTTATATGGCGATTAAGGTCAATAAAATGGGGCCGAAAGAGTTGCTTTTACCGGCAGCTGCACTCATACTTATGTGTTTTTTTGGCGTTTCACCAATATGGATTGTTATTGCCGGATGCCTCGGAGGAATCGCCTACTTCGAACTAAAAAAATAATCAAAAATTGAAATCATGATCTTTATTAAGCTTTTTTGGACTTTTATCAAAATTGGGACGTTTGGATTTGGGGGTGGTTATGCTATGCTTTCTATGATACAGGAAGAGGTTGTGACGCGTAATGGATGGATGACCAACCAAGAATTTACGGATCTTATCGCTATTTCGCAAATGACGCCGGGTCCAATTGGCATTAATACGTCAACCTATGCCGGATACAATGCCTTAGCAAATTTGGGATACCCGCAATTGGTCTGTATCCTTGGAGCTTTGATGACGACTATTGCACTGTGTTTGCCGTCCTTTATTATGATTTCGGTGATTTCTTATTTCTTTATCAAATTCCGATCGAACAGGTTTTTTTCGCACGCTATGCTGGGCATACGTCCGCTAAGTGTATCGTTGATTGCCCTTGCTGCATTATCTTTAGTCTCTGAAGAATCTTTTATAGATTATGTTAGCGTCATTCTCTTTGCGGGAGCGCTGGTTCTTTCTGTTAAATATAAGCTGCATCCGCTGCTGATTCTTTCGGGAGCAGCAGTGTTGGGATTGATTATTTATTAAACAACTGTTTTTGAGTATTGTAGCCCCGAGCAGAATCGAACTGCTATCAAATGTTTAGGAAACATCTATTCTATCCGTTGAACTACGGGGCCATTTTTCAAATACATTGTCAACATCTATTCCCTGCCTGCCGGCAGGCAGGTATCCGTTGAACTACGCGGCCAAAAGCTACGTTACTCTTTTCGAAAGCATTACAAATGTAAACTTTTTGTTCTTTTTTTTATATAATCATTATCGATAGTCACATTAATCACGTAATAGATTTTAACAATAACTCATAGAGCCTTTCGATTGGCTTTCGACTAATAAAAGTCGTAAATTTGTAACACACAAGAAAAGAAAAAATATATAATATTATGAGTTTTACAGGTAAAAATTTTCCAAACATTACAGTTGATGCTATTGATTATTTAGGTGACAACTTCAAGCTTAACATTTTTGAAAAAGCAAAAAGCGAAGGCAAGAAAGTTTTACTTTTCTGGTACCCTAAAGATTTTACTTTCGTTTGCCCTACAGAATTACACGCATTTCAAGAAGCAGCTGCAGAATTTGCAAAACGTAACACAATCGTTGTGGGTGCATCTTGTGACTCCGCAGAAGTACACTTTGCTTGGTTAAATACAGCGAAAGATAATGGTGGTATCGAAGGTGTTGAGTACCCAATTATTGCAGATACAAACCGTAACCTATCTAGCGTGTTAGGTATTTTAGAAATGACAGAAGTTGAGCACCCGGAATACGGTACTTTGGTTGAAGGATCAGCGGTATCTTACCGTGCGACTTACTTAATTGACGAGACAGGAAAAGTATTCCACGAGTCAGTAAACGATATGCCACTTGGACGTAACGTAAAAGAATATATCCGTTTAGTAGATGCTTACTCACATGTTCAAACACACGGTGAAGTATGTCCTGCTAACTGGGAAGAAGGTAAAGATGCGATGAATGCTACCCGCGAAGGTGTTGCTACATACCTATCTGCAAACTAATTTCTAATACACAAAGAGGTTGTTACGTGTTCGCTAGAAACACGTAACAACCTACTTAAACAAGCTCCGAGAAAAGGCAAACAGCCTGTAGAAATCCGCCCATTTCCGGGGCGAGTAGTACGTTCCACTTTAAAGAAAAATAATCTTATGTTACATGAATTAGAGACTGATAGCCTACAAGAGGTTATTGACAGCAATAAAACAGTGATGGTACAGTATGCCGCATCATGGTGTGGTAACTGCCGAATTATGAAGCCAAAATTCAAAAAAATGGCGACAGAAAATGAAAATGTCTACTTTGTGATTGTGGACGCAGAGAAATTTCCAGAATCACGCCAGTTGGCGAATGTAAACAACCTGCCTACTTTTGCCGCTTTCAAAGACGGAAAATTTGTGAACCAGGTACAAACAAATAAAATTGACGGTTTAATCGACTTATTAAATGAAGCTACCAGTAATTAAACACCTGCTTGATTTCATTGAACAGAATGATGTAGATTTTGTCCATGAAACGATTGAAACATTAGAAGCATTAACGGAATCACCCGCATTAAAAGATGAAGAGCTCGATGTTATCGGTGAACTTATATCGAACCTGTATGGGGCCGTGGAGGTGGACAAACTAATAAAAGAAGGTACCCCAAAAAAAGAAGCTTTAAATGACTTTATGAAAAGGGTACTAGGATCGATAGACCAGTAATATTCAGCGTTCTCGCGACGATAAACGCACATTAAAACTTTTCCATTATAACCCTGCTGTTTAAAACTCAGGGAGTGTGGAAAAGTTTTTTTTCAATATCGTAACTTTTAAAACTTATTAACGCTATTTTTACTAGTACTAAAGGTTACTATTTTTAAAACTATCAGCGAGTATCACTTCATGTTTTCACAAATTCAAGGGGTTGTATGTGAAGTTTTAGACAAAGATTTTTAATTGTTGGTAAGGGGAATCAAAGTTTTTTGATTCCCCTTATTGTTTCACAGCTTTTACAAAATAGCTGTTGCCTATTTTTTTATGTAAGTTTATCTTCAGGAACCGCCACTGCCGAACGTAAAGTCTGAGGCAGGAAGATGAACGCTTATAAACATTTATTTACGGATGAAAAAACGATATTTCAGCTTGTGCTTTTATGGTCTAATGATCATGCAATCTTTGGCCCAGACCAACCGACCGATGCATGCCGCCGACATACAACTGCAAATGGAAAAACTCAACACCTTGGGTTCTGTGCTGTACTTTGCGGCCCACCCTGATGATGAGAATACAAAATTGATTGCTTACCTCGCTTCCGAGCGGAAAGTACGCACAGCCTACCTCTCGCTAACTCGGGGAGATGGTGGACAAAACCTCATCGGAACCGAACAGGGGGTAGAGCTGGGACTTATACGGACACAAGAACTGCTGCAAGCACGAAAAATCGATCGTGGCGAACAATACTTTACATCGGCCTATGATTTTGGTTTCTCCAAGACGCATGCCGAAACTTTTCGCTTTTGGAATGAGCACGAAGTATTACGTGAGGCGGTTTGGATTATCCGTAAACTTCAACCCGATGTTATCATTACACGCTTTCCACCCGATGAACGTGGCGGCCATGGGCACCACCAAGCTTCGGCCATGTTAGCACGTAAAGCCTTCGATGCAGCGGCTGATCCAAATGCATTTCCAGAGCAACTAGTAGAGTTACAGCCTTGGCAAGCTAAGCGTCTAATTTGGAATACCGCAAACTTTATGCGTATGCAGGGAGACAGCCCTAATCAGCTAAAAATTGATATTGGTCAGTTTAATCCACTATTAGGCCATTCTTACGGCGAATTATCGGCCTTAAGCCGCTCTCAGCATAAGAGCCAAGGGTTTGGGTCGGCAGCAACGAACGGACAAACTATTGAATCGTTTGAACATGTCGCTGGCGCTATAGCCAAACAAGATCTATTTGATCAAATAGATATCAGCTGGACACGTATACCTGGTGGCCGACCTGTTCAACAGGCAATCGACAGGTTGGTAGAGACATATAATCCGACCAATCCTGCGGGGGCAATACCCCAACTCGCGCAAATATGGCACCTGATCCAAAAACTGGACAACACCTATTGGAAAGAAAGAAAAACCAAAGAAGTAGAAAGCCTATTGCTTGCTTGTGCAGGAATGAAAGTCGAAGCCCTCGTCGAAAAACCATATTACACACAAGGGGAAAGTATTCCTTTTAGAGCGGAAATTATTGTTCGTAACCCCAACACACAAGCTTGCATCTCCTATATCAACGGCGAAAATATACAGCAGACGCTTGTCGGAAATAGTGTAACTAAGTTCAACGGACAACTGGCACAACAAACCTATACACAGCCCTATTGGTTAGCCAAACCGCACACACTGGGGAAATTTGAGGTTCTTCCCGCTAATTTCGGCTTTCCAATGAACCCTGATTTGCCGGCTGTAAATATCCTGCTAGAGATTGGCGGAATTGAAATTCCACTTGTTGAGCCACTGCAATATAAATACCTCGACCCGGTACGTGGCGACGTGCATGAGTATGTTCAGGTAAGACCTGCAATTGCTGTCGGCTTGGATCAACCTGTTCTACTTGCCCAAAAAGGAGAACGCAAGAAAATAACAGTTACCTTTTTGAATCAAGCAACCCTAGATAGTCAAAAAACCATAGAACCGCAAATTGAAGGAGCAGGGTGGACCATCTCTCCAGCACAAATCAAATTAAACTTTAAAGCAGATCAACCAACGCTTACACAGGAATTTGATTTGACCAACACCTCCTTGCAACCAGAACCCTCACTCTTATCTTTTTCAATAGATGGCAAACCTTTGAAGGCCGTCCACGAAATTGCTTATACACATATTCCAACCCAAACATGGTTTCCAGAGGGCATGATTCGTTTACAACCGATTGACATCATTAACCCTGTAAAAACAGTAGGATACATTATGGGGGCAGGAGACCGCGTTCCAGAAGCTTTACGCGAACTAGGTATACAGGTAGACCTCATTAAAACGCCTGATATCACTCCGACCTTGCTTTCAAAATATGATGCTATTGTATTGGGCGTCCGAGTCATGAATATCGACAAAAATATAGCGCAAAAAATGCCCATAATCGACGAATACGTAAAAAATGGTGGGGTGACTCTAATACAGTACAACGTAAACTCAAACCTTGCCGAAGCAGATTTTGCATCACGAGGGTTTACGATTTCGCGCGCACGTGTCACGGAAGAAGATGCAGAAGTACGATTTAATGACCCAAAAGACCCTGCTTTAAACTTCCCTAACAAGATTACAAAAAAGGATTTTGATCACTGGATACAAGAGCGCGGGCTGTACTTCGCTGAAAAGATAGCACCCCGCTATCGCACACCACTATCGATGAACGACAGTAACGAAGCGCCACATAGCGGGTCACTACTGATAGAACGCCAAGGAAAAGGCAAATTTGTCTATACTTCCTTATCTTTTTTCAGACAATTGCCTGCCGGAGTTGCCGGAGCTAATAGATTATTTGTAAATTTGTTAGCAAAAGAACAATAACGAATATTTATAATGGAAAATCAAGTAGAAAAAAACGAGACTGTAAATGCTAAAGGAATCATCCTTTTGTTAGGAACAATCTTTGGTGGATTGATCTCAATTGTTACGTGTGGAACATTTTTAGGTTTCATTACGGGTATCATTGTTGGTTTAGTATTCGCTATTTTCTTTGTTAGCGTTTTTCTTCCACACAAATCGCATGACAGATAAGGGATTACCTCCTTTTGTTAAAAACTGGAACCAGTTCTATATCCTTGTGTTCGCATGGTTAGTTGTCTGTATTTTATACATGTACTGGTTTACTAGATATTTTGCATGAGTACTATTGACTGGATAGTACTCTTTTTTACGCTCCTACTTATTGTCGTATACGGCATGTATAGAAGTCGTGGCATTAAAAATATCGACGGATTTATCGTTGGCGACAGAGAGCTTCCTTGGTACAATGTCGGCCTCTCCGTTATGGCAACCCAAGCGAGCGCCATTACCTTCCTTTCAGCCCCTGGTTTAGCCTACTCTTCGGGAATGAGCTTTGTACAGTTTTATTTTGGGCTACCCTTAGCCATGATTGTCCTCTGTATTACTTTTGTTCCGATCTTCCATCGCCTTAAAGTATACACCGCTTATGAATTCCTAGAACAACGATTTGACTGTAAAACCCGTGTTCTTACCGCCATTCTCTTTTTAATTCAGCGCGGTATATCCACCGGTATCACCATCTTTGCACCCTCTATCATTCTGTCCAGCATCCTGCACCTAGATGTTACTTATACCACGTTAATAATTGGCAGTGTGGTCATCTTATATACCGTATGGGGCGGCACTAAAGCAGTATCATACACCCAGATATTACAAATGGGAATTATTTTTACGGCTTTATTTGCGGCAGGTTTTATGGTGATTGAGCTCCTTCCAGAACATGTTGGTTTCAAAGATGCTTTACACATCGCAGGAAAATCGGGCAAAACAAATGCCATTGACCTCAGCTTTGACCTCAACAACCAGTATACGGTATGGACTGGACTAATCGGTGGTTTCTTCTTGCAGCTCTCTTATTTTGGAACAGATCAAAGTCAAGTTGGTCGGTACCTTACTGGCGCATCCATACGAGAGTCACGAATGGGCTTACTGATGAATGGCCTGCTAAAGGTTCCGATGCAGTTCTGTATCTTGCTTATCGGCGTACTCGTTTTTGCCTATTATCAATTTCATACACCACCTTTGTTTTTCAACAATGTGGAGGTAGAAAAAATACAAAACAGCGCACACCGTGGGGAGTACAACCGTATTATGGCGCAACATGAGCTATTAAGTGCCCATAAAACAGCCATTGTAGAAGATTTAACCGTTGCACTAAAAAAGGATGACCAATCCGCCGTTCAAGTAAAACGCGAAGCTTTACAACAGAAAAATATAGAAGGACAGAAGCTCCGCAAAGATTTGGAGGCGCTTATGAAAAAGAACAACCCCGATGTAGAGCTTAATGACAATAACTATGTCTTTCTGTCGTTTGTCACCAGCACGTTCCCTAAAGGCTTTATTGGGCTCCTAATCGCCGTAATTTTCTTAGCCTCTATGGGCGCAACAGCAAGTGCGATCAATTCCTTATCATCTACCTCTGTAATCGATATCTATAAACGATTCATTAATAAAACGGGAACCGACAGAACGTACCTGATAGCTTCTCGTCTGTTTACGCTTTTTTGGGGCATAACAGCGTTAGTTGTTGCTCTCTTTGCCAGTAAACTAGGAAACCTTTTGGAGGCGGTAAATATATTGGGATCGCTCTTCTACGGTACCATTCTAGGCATCTTTCTGGTTGCTTTCTATTTTAAGAAAATAGGAGGAAAGGCTGTGTTTTGGGCCGCGATACTATCAGAAATTGTCGTCTTCTCCATATGGAAAGCAGATGTATTGGCCTACCTCTGGTTAAACCTTGTCGGTTGTATCTGTGTGATTCTCTTTGGGTATCTATTAGAACGCAGGAAAGTGGCCGTATAAAACAAAAAGTGCTTGAGTCCTTCCTAACAACCTCTTTACACGCTCACTACTTAACCTAAAAATAGCGTCGGTATACATTATATAGAATCCGCCTATCATACGCTGTCATCGTGTCCGAAACATCCACGACAATAAATTTACGCTTAAATGCAGTAATAGCCGCCTTGAGGTTCGTTACATCATAACCAATGATACGAAGCGCATCTACATAATTAAAGTTCTCTGGAACCATTTCTAGGTTTGACTCATCGTACCACACGCCAAAGCCATTTTGTGCAAGTCGCTTCCATGGAAAAAAAACACTGGGGTCATCTTTCCGAGTAGGAGCAATATCAGCGTGCCCAATAAAGTTGGTAAAAGGAATCTGATATTTGGTCTTCAGTGTGTCCAAGAGAGTCAACAGAGCACTGATCTGTGCTTCTGAAAAAGGCTCCTTACCACTGTTATCTAGCTCAATACCAATCGACATCGAGTTGATATCGGTAATATTCCCCCATTTAGATCGTCCGGCATGCCAGGCACGCAGATAATCATTCAGCATCTGCACCACTTGCCCATCGCGACCAATAACATAGTGGGAAGATACTTTTGCATGGGGCACCTGAAATGTACGAATGGTTTGCGCTATACTGGTCTGTGCCGTGTGATGAATAATGACATAATTCGGTTTCCGAAGGTCATAATGCATCGCTTCGGTCCAATCTGCCTGCTTATTTATTCCCTCACGCATCATCAGGCGAACACGATCTTCCGTTGTTAAAATTACAGGAAGGCTCGTCTCTTCAGGATCTTGATTCTGTATTTGCGGAACTTGAACCGTTTCCGCTTTTATTTTGGCACTATCGACTACAATAATGGGGGCTTTCGTGGGTTGCGGCGTTACCTTTTTTTTGGTTGCACAACTAACAAACACACTCACTAAACATAAACCGATAATTCCTCTCATCTACATTATTTATCGTGGCAAAGTATACATTAAGCCCATCGCCAACGCCTGGCTATGTTGTATTTTGGATGCTTCACCCGAGTTGTACACCATAATGCCCGACAAGGACACATTGATTAAGCTCGTTATCTTTGCCGTTAAGGTTGCATCCAAACGATGATCTGGATCTGTTAGCTCCTTATAATCGGCAAACATATTGTACCTTGCTTTTAAGTTCAAATTCTTTGCCAAGTTTCTATCAAGGTTCGCCGTCAACTGAAAAGCGAGGTCATTCCGGAAAGACTGTCCTGGTTTTAGTCCAAATTTCTCTTGATCTTTTGTGATCGGTTTATTTTCAGGATATTTTTCAGCATACTCAGCGATTGTCAAGGGTTTAACCCGGCTATCCAACACCAATGTCTGACGGGCAGTACCTGTACCCAAACGCAAAGAGAAGGTATTATCCGGCTTATACTCCAAACCGAAAGACTCCGTAAAGTATCCTGGTCCCATAAAACTAGACCAATACTCCTTAATCCGCTCTTTCCCATCGCTATCCTTATCGTACGTGTATCCGAGATCAAATTGTGATTCAAAGGTCAAGGAAACATATAAAGCCCATGTTTTAGAGAGTTTATAGGCTAACTTATTATCCCAAAAAATTCGGTCATTATTCTTTTTTGCCAGCTGATCCTTATTCTTGATCTTACCATATTTCAAATCAAGTTCCGTCACAAACTGAAAATTATTCTTATTGTATTCCGATTTATGCCAAGCCAGTCCGCCCAATGCTACCGAGTTTACTCCCCCTGCACTCCAGTTATCACTAAAAGAAGCCTGGTTCGCATTCAGTCCAAATTTTGTCCAGTGTTTCCAATAGTCAACTGTCATGTCTAATTTCGGAATAGGAACGTGCAATTTATTCAACTTGGACATTGGCGAATCTTTGCTGTTTACAATGCTGGTGTCGGGCTTTGCACGGAGATCTTTTAAATCAACCTGTGCTGAAACGATGCTTGAGCCACTAGCGGCAAACAGGACAAGAAGTAACTTTACTTTGTTAAACATGTCTACTTAATTATTAACTTCTAAATCTAAATCGGGTAATTTCGGTAAAAGCCGCAAGTTAGGATTTAATTTAAACATTTCATACTTGCTCTGGATATAAGACGTCAGATCATACGGGCCGGCAGCTAGGACAAAATAATAGGTCGGACGATAATTAATCATGAAATTATTCAGCTGCTCTCCCGAAAGTCCCGTTAAATTGGAAACCAGATCGGGGGTAAATTTAGAGTCGATCACATTCTGTTCGTACTCTTGTTGAATAACCTTTGTCAACCGTTTCGCCTGCTTTACCTCTTTACTAAATAAACTATAAATAGCATTGATACTCACGCCCGCCCCGGTGGGCCCAACACTAAAAACACTCCCCGGATCCGAAAGCTTGTATGCCTTACTAAAATCTTCTCTTCTCTGCTTTAAGATCTCCTCAGGAGAACGCCGAGCCACAACACGCACTTCGGGTATATAGATGCTTTTTCGCGCTACATAAATAAGCAAGATCTTTTGCCCGGTGTACAGGATCGTGTCACCATAAAATCCTTCCTTTTCTGCAACAATCTTATCACCGACACTAACGCTAATTTCAAATTCACCTCGTGCATTATTAAAGATGTTCTCTCGTGTGGATTCATTTTTCACAAAGACCTTACCCACGCGTTGATTACTGTCTTTGTCAAACACAATTCCCTGCACAGTGAAAGCTTGCCCAAAAACTAAAACAGGACAGCTATACAAGAAAAGACACAGTATGATATTCCGTATAATTTTCACAATTGTAAAACTAAACGAAAGAATAATAACTTTTGTGTTTTTAACAAATTTTATACAATTGACTACTTGGAGATAACAAGTAGCTGACCCACAGAAATGCTATCTGAAGACAATCCGTTTAAGGCTTTAATCTGATCGACCGAAACATTATATCTCTTACTGAGCGCATATAAGGTATCGCTGCTCTTTACCTCATGGATAACCATCGCCACTGCACTTTTGATTTCTTCCGTATTTACCTTCGGTTCATCGACAGCCTTTTGCGCAATAAGTAATTCCACCTTTTCTTCTCGTTTCTCTTTCGTGACATACGACTTCTCTCCGCGGTCATACTGATAGAGCTCATAGCGCTCTATTAAATCGATGAGCAGTTCAGGATACCTTGGATTTGTTGCATAGCCGGCTTCCTTTAATCCGCGAGCCCATCCTTTATAGTCGTTCTTATTCAACAGAAAAAGTCGCTCATAGCGCTTCCTGAGCAAGAATTGGCTATGATCTTTAAACGACTGCTCCGCATTATCATACACGCGAAAACAGTCGTTTATATTATCGTCAGGACGTGTTACAGATTTACCGTTCCACACCCCTCCACATTTAATTCCAAAATGATTGTTGGCATTCTGGGCGAGGTAACTATTTCCGCTCCCAGATTCTAAGATAGCTTGAGCAAGCTTAATACTCGCTGGAATACCATAGGTATTCATCTCTTCGATCGCGATCGTTTTATAACGCTCCACATACGACTTACCGGACTGGGTTGTTCCCCCGCTTTGTCCTTTTGACGACGTAGAACCCGTCTTTCCTGTTATAGCACCTTTGCCGCCTGATGGTGATTTTAAAACAACTTTTTTAGACGACGAACAGGCGCCCAAAAAGACTGAAACCGTCAGGAACAACAGGAATATTTTTTTCATTTTTTACTTATAGCAATAGTTTTTGGCCTACCGATAACTTTGTAGAAGCTAATTTACTTCTTTTTTTCAATACCTCGGTCGACGAGTTATACTTCTTCACCAATGCCGTCAAAGTATCATCCCCTTTCTTTACCACAAGTACATTCAAAACATCAAATGTATTGGCTGTGGCGTTCTTATTCATCTCCGCCAAGAGAATATCCTCTTTGGGTGCACCATTTGTTTGGGCTAAGGCAGATGTCTCTCCCAATGTTTCAACGCGATCATACTCATCTAAATCATAACGATTGATCGTCGCCAATACCTTAGAAGACCAATCCCGTGTCGTAGAATACCCTGAGCGTGCAATACCGCGTACCCAACTTTTATAATCTTCCTGCGAATGGTCGTCAAAAAGACTACTCGTAGACTTTCTGCGCTGCAACAAATCAATAAAGTCTAAATAGGAGTCCCTAACCGAAGAATAACCTTTGTATGCAGAACGAATAGCTCTACTACTGTTTCTTCCTTTAACGCCAAAATGATTGTTGAGGTGTTTTGCTATGCGACTGTTTCCGTAAGCACTTTCGTGAATAGCTACTGCTAAAATTACAGATGCGGGAACACCTGTTTCTGTCATAAGTTGCTGCGCCATCTCTTTGTATTCAGCGATGTAGCTGCTGGGTGAAAATTTTTGTGCAATTGTCATCTTGACAGTGAACACAAACATTAGTAATACAAGAATGTATTTACCAATACCTGTTTTTTGCATAATATTACTTTTAGTTCAACAATTACTTTTTGCGTAACACAAAAAGCCCGTCTCTAATTGGCAAAATGAGCTTCTCAACTCTTTCATCTCTCGCCAATGTTTCATTTAGCTCTACTATCTTTTTTGTTTGACTATCGGGGTTCTCATCCAAGACTTTCCCTTTCCACAACACATTATCAATCAAAATTAATCCTCCTGAAGGAACACGATCTACAAGCGCTTCGAAATAGAATAGATTTCGCTTTTTATCGGCATCAATAAACACGAGATCAAAACCTCCATCTATCTGCGTGATAATATCTGCGGCATCTCCTATACGATAATCAATCTGATCACCATAAATAGAAGAATCGAAATACCCTTGTACGCGCTCCTCTTGTTCCTCATTGATATCAATGGTGTACAGTAAACCGCCCTTTTCCAACCCTTCTGCCAAACATAATGTTGCGTAACCTGTGAACGTTCCGATTTCTAAAATACGTTTCGGACGTACCAGCTTTGACAACATAGAAAGAACTCTTCCTTGAAAATGTCCGGATAACATATGAGGCATTGTCTCTTTTAGATAAGTCTCTCTTTTTATGCGCTTTAAAAGCTCATTCTCCGGGTCACAAGTCTTTTCTAAATAAGCATGTAACGCATCTTCATTTTCAAGCATAAGAACAAAAGTAACGAAGCAATCCTAAAAAGGAAAGAATTTTAACATAAATTAATGAATGGAAGCCTATCAATAAACAATAAAAAACGCTATGTATTGGTCAATACATAGCGTTTTTTAGCGTAAAAAAAGCTTAATGTAACGATGCTGTAATCAAGCGTAAAAACTCAGATCGTGTAACATCATTCTGAAATGCGCCCGTAAAAGCGGATGTGGTGGTTACCGAATTTTGCTTCTGCACACCACGCATCGCCATACACATGTGCTTACACTCAATAACAACAGCTACACCCGCAGGTTTCAACGTCTCTTGAATGCAGTCACGAATCTCATTGGTTAAACGCTCTTGTACTTGTAAACGGCGAGCAAACGCATCCACCACCCGTGGGATCTTACTTAACCCGACGATATGTCCATTCGGGATATAAGCAATATGTGCCTTCCCAAAGAATGGAAGCATATGGTGCTCACACATGGAGTATACTTCGATGTCTTTTACCACAACCATTTGGCTGTAATCTTCTTCAAACATAGCACTACGAAGCAGTTCTGCTGCGTTTACATCGTAACCATGTGTTAGATATTGCAAAGCCTTTGCTACGCGCTCTGGTGTCTTAATCAAGCCCTCACGGGTAGGATCTTCTCCAATGGCCCGCAATATATCAGGATAATGGCCTGCAATATGTTCAACTTGTTTCGAGTTATATTGATCGATCTTGATATAACCGTTCTGCTCTTCGTCGTCGAAAGGTGTTAGATTACTCATTTTTAGTTTTATTTATAATGCTTTATTAGCCGAAATACTCGACATAATTGTTTTCTGTTTCATGTAATTTAACGCAGTGAAGTACTACATTTTCTTTTGCAAACCATGGTTTCAAAACATCAAATATGGCAATAGCAATTACCTCGGTAGATGCCTTTTTGCCCGCCATAAAATCGACGTCAAGATTGACGTTTTTATGATCTAGTTTATCGACTACATGTTCCAAGATAATACGTTTCATCACCTTCAAGTCGATCACAAAACCCGTCTCCGGATTAACGTCTCCCTTGACCGTAACAAAAAGCTCGTAATTATGCCCATGCCAGTTTGGGTTGGAACAATTGCCAAACACTTGTTCATTCTGCTCTTGCGACCATTCTTCACGAAAGAGGCGGTGAGCCGCGCTAAATCTTTCACGTCTAGTGATGTAAATCATGCAACAAAGATACTGTTAAAAAGTATAATTTAGTACCTTCACCACGACAATCCAACGTAACACCATGAAAGTACTGTTTGTAGCAGCAACACAACCAGAAATTACTGCATCCATCCCTCTTTTCGAAGCGTATGAGATCGACTATCTCATAACAGGCGTGGGGATGTTAGCCACGACTTTTGCGTTAACCAAACACCTTCAGAAGAAAGAATATGATCTTGTTATCAATGTTGGGATTGGCGGCATTTTAGACCCAAAAGCAACATTAGGCACGGTCTATCAGATACAAAACGATAAAATATTTCAATTTGGGGCAGAGGACAATGACGCCTTTATTTCTATCGAAACCCTTGGCTTCGGAACATCTGTTTACCCACAGGTATTACCGCGTAAAAACTTAACCTTGCCCTCTGTCCCAGCTGCAGAAGGTATTACCGTTAATAAGGTACATGGTCGAAGAGAGAGTATCCAACAACTTCAATCGGATTACCCGACAGGAAATGTTGTTGAGTCCATGGAAGGTGTTGCCGTTTTCTATGTTTCAAACAACGAGGGAATACCTGTCCTGCAATTTCGTGCCGTTTCAAATTACATTGAACCAAGAAACAGAGCCGCCTGGCAAATTGGCTCCGCAGTCTCCAACCTGAACACTTTTATAAAAGAAATCGTTATTAATATCCGCTAATTCGGTTATTCATTGTCACATTTTTCTTATTAAATAATGACAATTATAGCGCACTTTTGACAGACAGACACTACGAAATATCAATAAATTATAGTAGTTTTGCCGTATTCTTTAAAAAGACACAATTTTTCAACTGATGAGAGAAATACAATTCAGAGAAGCACTTCGTGAAGCAATGAACGAAGAAATGCGTAAAGATGAAACAATATTTTTAATGGGCGAGGAAGTCGCTGAATACAATGGTGCATACAAAGTAAGTCAAGGTATGCTTGATGAATTTGGTGCAAAACGTATTATTGATACGCCTATTGCTGAGCTTGGTTTTGCAGGTATCGGCGTTGGTGCGGCAATGAATGGTCTTAAACCGATTATTGAATTTATGACATTCAACTTCTCATTGGTTGCAATCGATCAGGTAATCAATGCGGCGGCCAAACTACACCAAATGAGCGGTGGTCAATTCTCTTGCCCTATTGTTTTCCGTGGACCAACAGGTAATGCGGGACAATTAGCGGCTCAACACTCCCAAAACTTCGAAAACTGGTATGCAAATACGCCCGGTTTAAAAGTTGTTGTGCCTTCAAACCCTTACGACGCAAAAGGATTATTGAAATCAGCGATCATCGATCCAGATCCAGTTATCTTTATGGAGTCTGAGGTGATGTATGGCGATAAAGGCCCTGTTCCTGAAGAAGAGTATTACCTACCTATCGGAAAAGCAAACTTGGTTAAAGAAGGTACGGATGTAACGATTGTATCTTTTGGTAAAATGATTCCTCGTGTCGTTCTTCCTGCAATTGAAGAACTTACAAAAGAAGGTATCAACGTTGAACTAATTGACTTACGTTCTGTTCGTCCAATCGATTACGATGCAATTTTAACTTCTGTTAAGAAAACGAACAGACTTGTTGTCGTAGAAGAAGCGTGGCCTTTGGCTTCTATTTCTTCTGAAATTGCTTTCCATGTACAGAAAAATGCGTTTGATTACTTGGATGCACCAGTTATCCGTGTAACATCTGCGGACGTCCCTTTGGGTTATGCGCCTACATTAGTAGAAGCATCTCTACCAAGTATCGGGAAAGTTGTTAAAGCTGTCAAAGAGGTTTCTTACTTGAAAAAATAAGAAATTACCCCATATTTAAAAAAAGGTCTCCAATACGTGTATTGGAGACCTTTTTGCTTTTAATTATTTCATTTTTTTATATATTCACGGGATAACGATAAAAATATGAAAAGATACGTTCTGACAGGGGTAGCTGTTTGTCTCGGCTTATTGACCTTTGCCCAAAAAGCTGTCGACTTTAAGCTGAATCCGGAGATTGGCAAACCTATGACGATCAATATGATGATGAAAACCGATATTGATGGTCCCCAAAGTGTCATCATGGACATGAACATGAAAATGTTAATGAACACCATAAAAAAAGAAAACAACGACTTCACAATCGAGAATGTTACGAAATCTGTTAAGGTAGATATCGATGCCGGAATGATGACGATGAGCTATAATTCACAGGAAGACCCAACCGACGAGATGGCAAAAATGCTGAGTGAGCAGTTTTCTAAGATTATAGGGCAAAAGATTACCATGTTAATATCAGAAAAGGGAAAGACATTGGATGTACAAATACCAGAGAACCTGGCTGAAGGTTTAGACCGCGCTTCTTTTTCGAATATTACGACTTCTTTACCTGAAAAACCGGTAGCACCAGGAGAAAGCTGGACCAATGTCGTAGAGATCGAAGAGAATCCAATCCTCTCTAAGACGGAAACGACATCCACCTTTCGCGAAGAAACTGCCGACGGTTACGTCATCGATGTGGTAGGTAAATTATACGATCAAAACGGAGAGTCTGCGGGATCTATTACCTCCACTTATACACTAGACAAGAAAACACATTTTACCAAAAGCGGTGTGGTAAAAACATTAATTGAGGTACAAGGTGCTAAGATTCAAAGTGATATTACCTTACAGGTAGACTAACCTTAGGCTTTAAGACACAAAAAAAGGGAGACTCGTATAGAATCTCCCTTTTTTTATACTTTTACGCACTTATGCGTTAACTTCTTCTTTGTATTGATCTGCAGATAACAAAGCATCGACGTCTGCAACATTCGCTAATTTAACACGAATAACCCATCCGTCACCGTAAGGATCCGAGTTCACCAATTCTGGAGATGCATCAATTGCATCATTAACCGCCAAAACTGTAGATGTAACTGGCATAAATAAGTCAGAAACAGTTTTTACCGCTTCAACCGTACCAAATACTTCATTGGCTGCTACTTCTTCACCGACAGTGTTGATGTCAACGAATACAATATCGCCTAATTCGCGTTGTGCGAAATCCGTGATACCGATAACGGCCTCATCACCCTCTACACGAACCCATTCGTGATCTTTAGTGTATTTTAATTCTGCTGGAAAATTCATATAATTTTTCTTTGCCCAAAAATATCATTATCCTTTGACATTAACAAAAAATTAAACTTTTCAAGCAATCGTATGATATTAGCCTTATTTTAGTAAAATGAACGCACAGATAGCCAAACTTTACGAAATTGCAAACAAGGAAACTCGTTATATTATTGGACTGATGTCGGGAACATCTTTGGACGGACTCGATATTGCACTCTGTCGTGTTCAAGGCGCTGGTATATACACGCAAACAACGCTAGAACGCTTTATCACCTTACCCTACGAGCGTCCTTTTCAAGAACAGGTCCGTACCATATTTGCGAAGCGCGAAATCGACCAGCAAACGTTTTCAGGCTTAAATGCTTTGATCGGTACCTTTCACGGTGATCTTATCAACACAGCATTAACGACATGGGGCATCAAAGCGGCGGATATCGACCTGATCGCGAGTCACGGACAAACGGTTTATCATGCTCCACAGCGTCTTACGAAGGACAAAAACTACCCAAATAGTACGTTGCAAATCGGAGATGGAGACCATATTGCCGTGAAAACAGGCATCATAACACTTTCTGACTTCCGTCAAAAACAAATCGCCGCAGGTGGAGAAGGTGCTCCGCTGGCGGCATACGGAGACTTCTTGCTGTTCACGGACGACATCGAGAATAGGATTCTATTAAATATTGGCGGCATATCGAACTTCACCTTCTTGCCAAACGCAGAATCGCTCTTAGAAGCTTATGCCACCGATCTTGGCCCCGGTAACACCATGATGAATCAGTACATGCATCAAACCTTTCAAGAGGAAATGGATAAAGATGCCATATTGGCCAAGCAAGGAACAGTACACGGCGAATTACTTGCCGCACTGTTTGAAGAAGTTTTTTTAAGCGAAGATTTCCCTAAAACGACCGGACCAGAGCTCTTCAACTTACAATATTTAGCCGCAGCACAACAGCGATCCAAGACAACAGGGATTGCTCCACATGATGTGATGGCTACCTTAAATCAATTTGCGGCACAAGCAATCGTGGATGGCATAAAAAAAGCCACAGCTGGATTGACCAATGTGGCAATATATATCAGTGGGGGAGGTCTTCACAACCCACTATTGGTCGAAAATATCAAAAAAGGATTCCCGGAAACAAAAGTAAGTTCATTTATGGACCTGGGCATAGACCCAGACGCCAAAGAAGCTTGTTTATTTGCGCTCTTAGCGAACGAATCCGTAGCCGGCAGCCCAGACAACCTAAAGGGAATAAAAGACTCTCCTGCGGCCTGTATGGGCAAAATTAGCTTCCCTTATTGATCCAATGCCTGGTGGATAAACTGCTTAAACGGATAAATCCGTTTCGTAATATCAACCATATTTTGCAACGCATTCGGCGCCGTTACTTCCGCATCGGATAGTGAACGGTGAATAATAAAGCTTTTCAACTTTAAAACCTCAATATTGGGATCGTCCTCCGTGTAACCGGCTGGTGGACGTTTTAATTTATCTTCGACCGATAAATCTGCTATAGTAAAGTCGCCTTCGGCAAGAACCTTTACCAGCTCTGCGCTGTTGTAATCTATTTCTTGTCGAATCGCCTCTAAATGTTGTTTTTCAGGTCGCCAATATCCAGCCGCGATAAAGTTGTTCTCCGGACCTATATGTAGATAGTATTCCGGACCATCCAATTTACGGCCATCCACCGAAATTCCTGCCGCAAACCAGGTCTTATACGGTGTTTTATCTTTGGAAAAGCGAATATCCCGATAGATCCTAAAAAGGCATTTAGAAGCCTTAATTTCATTATTTATATGCGGATCAAAGGTCGTCAACTCCCCGATAAGCGCCGTTATAAAATCTTTTACATTGGCTTGCGCTTTATCATACGCGTTTTTATTCGCAATAAACCACTCACGATTGTTGTTCTCACGCAGCTCACGCAAGAACGACATGGTTTCTTTCGCTATATGCATTGTCCGTATACTTTTAAAAACAAATAAACCAAGGGGGCCGCAACAAGTAATCCATCAAAACGATCCAGGAAACCGCCATGTCCCGGTAGAATGCTTCCCGAATCCTTTACACCAACATTTCTCTTTAACATGGACTCTACGAGATCACCCAGCGTACCAAAAACACCAATAATAAGGGCCATAACAACCCATTGCCAGCGCGTTAATCCATCAAAATACTGCGCTAGATTCAAGCCCACAACAGCCGCTAATACAACGCCGCCAACGAAACCTTCCCATGTTTTATTGGGTGAAATACGTTCAAAAAGCTTGGTCCGGCCGAAACTGCGTCCAGATAAATAAGCGCCAGTATCGTTTGTCCAAAGTAAAATCAGAAAGCCCAGGGGAATATACGGGTTAAACGTGCCGTTAAGGAAGCCTAAGGCAATAAAAAAAGCAAAAGGAACTCCCGCATAAATAACCCCCATCAGGGTATAGCTGATGTCGTTTATCGGATTCACGGTCTTCCGGAACAGCGCAAGTATGTATACCGAAAAGAAAGGGACAATGCTGACCAACAAAACACGCGCCGGAGCAATACCTAAAACATAGGTAGCAACCACAGCCAAGATAATGAATGCAAAACCAACCCCCAGGATTCGCATAGGCTGTACATCACTTCTGGCAACAATACGATAAAACTCCCAAACGCTTAATAAACCAATCAGCGAAAAGAAAGGAACAAAAGAATAAGGCCCTAATAAAACAGCTCCAACAAGAACCAAAATAAAGAAAAAACCCGTTATGGCCCTAGTTTTCATCCGTTCCTTTCTCTTGGTTCTCGGCAATCAACTGCTTGGCAAGTGCCACATTTTCCTCTTGAACAAGAAGCTCTATTTTACCAAATTTCAAAGACGAATCTTGTTTGTTCAAGAGGACAGCATCTATACCATTCTGCTCCAGCAATTGCTTAGCAAACTCACTTGCAAAGACATCTATATAACTTTCGACCTTAACCCAATTCTTTTCCATAATTTCGTTTTTTTTCAGTGTAACGATAATACAAATACGCAATCCCTACACTTAAAATTAAGCTGCCAATATACGCAATAAATGGATAATTTTCGGCCTCCATCAGGTCGCTATAGCTTTTCCCTTCCCGTGTGTATTGGAAGGCAACAACCGTTACTATAGCATTATTAACAATGTGCGCCAGCACAGGAACCCAGATATTCTGGGTCCAAACCAACATATAACCAAAGAAAACACCTAATAGCAATCGCGGAAAGAAACCATAAAACTGTACATGTATCGCGCTAAAAATAACAGCGACCACCCATATAGCTGCATACTTGTTTTTCAAAAGATCTTCAAAAATCCGCTGCAAGGCACCCCGAAAGAACAACTCTTCCGCAATCCCGGGGATAATGGCCATCACCAATATATTTGTAAATAGCATTGGCCATGAATTAACCATAACAACACTTTCCGTTAATGCCGCCATACTATCCTCCTGCATGCGCATCCAACTTTCGATCGTCTGCAAAGATTGTGGGAGCTTCATTCCTTCGTTCCAAGCACCTATGGCCGTCATCAGTGGACTAAAGGACAGCATGAAGGCGATCGCTAAAACGTAGAATAACCAGTTTGTCCGGTGCTCCATCGGAAAGATCGTTGTTTCTCGACGCATACGCTGAAAGAAGTAAGCCGGAAGGAGAAAGGTCCCGATACTGCTGCTGGCGAGCAAAAGGTAGGTCATCGCGGGGTTTCCGCTCATCAAATCACCGCTTTTCAATACCGATTCAATGTCACCACTTATAAAAAGACCCACTATTACCGCAGGAACTTGTGTGACAATACTGCAAACAAAAACTAACAGTAAGAGAAAAAGAAAGTCTTTCCAGGGATTGCTTTTCGTAGGATTTACCATATTCATGGGTTAAACATAGATAAATTACCACGTATATACAAAAGGTCGGTCTCGTACATAAAAATAGAGGTGTCTAAAAAGCTCTTTAGACACCTCTATAAAAGGCTTGCCGTAAGGAGGCAAGCTAAGCGTTATATTATTTAACCCGATTAGGGTCTTTTGGATCTTTCAGATTCTTGTATGGATATGTCTTCATTTCCTGCATAAGGATTTGAATTGTTCTCTCCAATTGCGGATCTCTACCTTCCAATAGGTCTTTTGGTGTTTGTTCCACAAATACATCTGGAGCAACACCTTCATTTTCGATAATATATTTGCTATCTAAATCAAAAACACCAAAGTTTGGAGAGGTGATGCTACCACCATCCAATAGCGGCGGATAACCAGAGATACCAACCAAGATACCCATCGTCGTTCTACCAACTAACTTACCCAAACCTTTGAAACGGAACATATATGGCATCATATCTCCACCTGATCCTGCATTTTCATTGATAATCATCGCTTTCGGACCATAAATACCATTTCCTGGTGTCGTAAAACTTTTGCCATCACGCACCTTCCAGCCCGCGATCAAATCGCGAGATAAAAGATCAATCACGTAATCCGCAACAGAACCACCACCATTATTCCGTTCATCCATTAACAAGGCCTTTTTGTCCATTTGTGAAAAGTAATAACGATTGAAATAGGTATACCCCTCTTGCCCAGTATTCGGCATGTAGACATACGCAATTTGTCCATTACTCAATTCATCCGTACGCTTCCTGTTATTCTCTACCCATGCCATACGACGCAATTCAACCTCATCGCTAAATGAAACAGGACGCACAATAACATCGCGCGCACCATTCAATGAAGCTGTGCCATTGATCTTTAAGCTAACCTGCTTTCCAACAGTGTTTTCCAGCAATTGGTACAAGTTCACGTCTTTCGTCAATGGAACGCCATTCACAGCAACGATATAATCACCTTCTTTAATGTTCAAGCCGGGCTCGGAAAGAGGTGCCTTGAAAGAAGGATTCCAATCTAAACGCGTAAAGAGTTTGTTGATGCTATATCCATTCGCCTCCACACTAAAATCAGCACCCAAAGACCCCGTATTCACTGATGGTGTAGAGGGTTGATCTCCCGGATAAATGTAATTATGACCAACAACCATTTCTCCCATCATCTCATTCAATAGGTAGCCTAGGTCCGAGCGATGACTCACATAAGGCAAGAATTTTTCATATTTCGCCTTGATAGCTTTCCAATCTGCACCGTGCATATTCTCTACATAAAAGAACTCTTTCTGCATCGCCCAAACTTCATTGAAAACCTGATTCCATTCTGCTGCTGGATCAACCAGTTGCTTGATATCCTTAAACTCGATTTTACCGTTTCCTGGCGCAGGCTTTTGTCCAGCATTAACGATGAAAAAGTCTCGGCCAGCATTATAGATCATTTTCTTTCCATCCGCACTGATTTCAAAACCATTAGCCATCTCTACGATAACTTTATCTTCCAGCTTGTTTAAATCATAAACACTGATAGAGCGGCCACGCATGTACGTTAACATCCCTTCTGTAGCGCCGCTAAGCTTAAAATAGCCTGGTAGAATAGGAAGAGCAACAATACGATTGCTGATATCGTCCAAATCAACCTTAATGCCCGCAGGTTTCTTATCTTTTACTTTCCCTTCCTCTTTTTTATCATCTTTCTTATCATCCGCCTTTTTAGGTTCCTCTTTCTTACCCTCTACTTTTTCCTCTACAACTTTCTCTTCATCACTTTCGTTCTTGAAAATCGATGGCGTATCCTTGGAAAGAATAAAAGCATATGCGCTATAGCTTACATTCTTCTCGTAAGCCGACATATGCAATCCAGAGTTTGTCAAACCTGTATTTGTGCTTGCACTAAAGAATAAGTACTTTCCATCTCTACTAAATGTAGGCTGATTTACCGCACTCATGCCATCTGTAACTTGGGTGCTTTGTTTGGTGTCTACATTGTACATAAACAACGTTCTAACACCGTTATTCAAGCTTTTAACGTATGCAATCCAGTTGGAATCATAAGACCAGGCTGGTTGGAAATGATTCGATGTGCGCCCCGTCATTGAGCTCAAACGATCATTGTCTACCAACGTTACTTTCTTACTGTCGATGTCGACATAATACAAGTTTAAATGAGCATCGTTATAAAATAGCTTTTTGCTATCTGGAGACCACGTTGGTTGGAAGTAATAAGCGGTCTCGCCCAACGAAATGTATACCGGAGCATCCTTCGCCTCTTGATCGCGCAAAACAAGCTCAAACTTTCCGTTCTTATCTGAAATATAAGAAATCCACTTGCCATTTGGAGACCAACTAGGATAACGTTCGTGCGAACCTGGTGAATTGGAGATATTTCGTGCGTCACCTTTTTCTTTCGGTACACTGAAAATCTCACCTCTTCCTTCAAACAAAGCTCGCTGACCGGTAGGAGAGATGTTATAGGCGCGGATAGACTCCGTCATATTTGCATAATGCGGACGCTTATACATCGCATCCGTATGAACAGAAATAGCCAAGGTATTCACCTTCTTATTATCTGTGTTTAGAATATGTACGCGACCTTGGTACTCAAACGTTAATTCATTATTGCGACCACTTAATGTTCTAACATCGTAATCTTTATAATCAGTTATCTTTTCAACCTTTTGTGTTTTAGTATCGTATGCAAAAATATTTACAATTTTATCCCGATCAGACAAAAAGTAAACCTTACTTCCCAACCATACGGGTTTCACATCGTTGCTATTAGATCCCGGTACAATTTCTGTGTTTTTCGTTTGGGTATCAAAAATCCATATGGAAGGCATACCACCTCCTCTATAGCGTTTGAAAGCAACACGATCACGCTCGGTAGGATCTGTATTCTTAATATAGGCCCAATAACGACCGTCGGCGGATGGGCTTCCTTGATAAGCCTCAGGCATCATCAACGGTGCCGCAAACTCCCCATTCAGAGATGTTTTATAAAGTCTTGAGCCTAACGAATACGTAAACTCACGTGTCGTCGTGAAGTAAACTTCATTATTATTCAACCAGCCGCGTACCACATCCGCTGCAGGATGGAACGTTACACGTTTAGGTGCACCTCCATAAATAGAAACCACATACACATCGGTATTACCATCATAATTTCCAGTAAAAGCAATACTCTGTCCATCCGGAGAAAAGATTGGATTTAACTCCACTCCCGGATTTGTTGTTAAGCGACGAGGATTCGTACCGTTTTTGTCGGCAATCCATACATCCCCACCATATACAAAGGAGATATGCTTATCGCTGATTGTAGGGCTGCGTAGTAGCAATGTTTCTTGTTGGGCTTGGGCTGCAGATAATAGCGCCCCTGAAAAGACAATTGTCTTTAAAATGCGTGAAAAAGATTTGTTCATGTAAGATCAATAACTGATAATCACCCAAAAATAAGGGTTTCCTTCGTTTTCACATACTTATATCAGAGATGTTGCACAAATCATACAAAATAAAAAAGCGCTCCAGAACTGGAACGCTTTCTATATCTTCTTTAGAATCCGTAATTATCCGTTTTCTTCTTCGAAAACGATACCTTCATCAACAATTACGCGACCACAGTGTTCGCAGATAATAATTTTTTTGCGTTGACGGATCTCAGACTGTAACTGAGGTGGAATCTTATTGTAGCAACCTGAACAGCTATCACGCTCAATAGAAACAACAGCTAAACCGTTTCTGAAAGATCCACGAAGCTTGCTATATACTTTTAACAATCGCTCTTCAATCTTCTTTTCTGCACCAGCTGCTTTATCCAACAAAGCATTTTCTTCTTTCTCTGTTTCTCCAGTGATGGTTTCTAATTCCTTTTTCTTAACATCCAACTCACCTTGGCTAAATTCAAGGTTTTTCTGTGTGTTGTCGTATGCTTCAGTTCTATTTTTAATTTCGAACTCAGCCTCACGAATACGTTTCTCACAGACTTGGATTTCCAACCCTTGAATTTCGATTTCTTTAGAAATAGCATCGTATTCACGGTTGTTCTTTACTTCATTCAATTGCCCCTCGTACTTCTTGATCGCAGATTGTGCATCTTTGATCATGTTTTTACGCTTTACGATAGAATCTTCTAAATCATCTAGATCAGTTCTGATTTTTTCGATACGCGTATCAAGGCCCGCAATCTCGTCTTCCAGATCAGCAACCTCAATAGGCAACTCGCCACGTACCTGACGAATTTTATCTATCTTAGTATGTATGGATTGTAGCGCCCATAATGCTTTTAACTTTTGTTCGACGGTTTGTTCCATTTAACTATAGTATTTTATAGGATTTGTGTCTATTTCTGTCAATAAGACAGCAAAGTTAACAAATTTTTTCCGTATTATATCTAATAATAATTCTTGTGTAAATTGTTCACTTTCAAAATGTCCAATGTCAGCAATCAGCAAGTCATCCTCCGCATCAAAAAATTCATGGTACTTATAATCTGCCGTAACAAACACATCAGCCCCTGAACGCTTTGCTTCAGACAAAAGGAAACCACCAGCACCACCACAGATAGCAATCCGATGAACGGCTTTATCCAACAGCTTAGTATGTCGAATCACGGATAGTTTAAGCTTGTCTTTCAAATAGGCGAGAAGCTCCATTTCATCCATTCCGGCAGGAAGATTGCCAATCACCCCTGAACCGACGGTATGTAGCGAATTTTCTAGCGTCAGGATAGTATGTGCAACTTCCTCATACGGATGCGCCGCATACATCGCAACCAAAATAGCACGCTCTTTCATCGCCGGAAAGACAACCTCTATTTTTGTTTCCTCTACGCGCTCTTGTACACCCACCTCACCAATTGTCGGGTTAGCGCCCTCTTGTCCGCGAAAAGTACCGTAACCAATCGTATTATAACTGCATTGATCATAGTTGCCCACGGCACCCGCGCCTGCTTCAAACAAGGCATCCCGAACGGCCTCCACGTGGGTACGCGGAACATACACGGTTAATTGCTTTAAAAGATGACTCTTCGGACTTAAAATAGCCACATTTTCCAGCGCTAGTTTTTCCGCAATTTTACTGTTTACGCCGCCTAAAACATTATCCAAATTGGTGTGGATAGCATACAAAGCGATATTATGCTTGATCGCCTTAATAACAACACGCTCCACATAATTCTTGCCATTGAATTTCTTCAACCCTTTAAACACAATAGGATGGTGGGAAATAATGATATCGCATCCTTTTTGGATCGCCTCATCCACCACATCTTCCGTACAGTCTAATGCGATTAATGCCTTATGGATTTCATCCTGTGGGTTGCCCACAATCAAACCTGAATTATCATAGCTTTCCTGATAGGAAAGAGGAGCAAGCTGCTCCAAATATTGTGTCAAGGTGCTAATTTTCATGCGTTTGTTTATCTTCAATTTTATAATCTAATCCGTAGTGCCCAATATGAAGCTTAAGTAAACTTCGGTGCTGGGCAATCTTAACCCAATAGGTCACAAAATAAACCAAATGTAACAGTCCGATCGTAACTAGGATAAAGGGAGGTAAAGGAATATTCGACAACAAAAAGGTCCAGGCAAAAAGCATACCTGAGCGACGCGTCGGATTTTCTTCCACTTCAATCTGACGATCGTAAAACTCATTGTTCAAAGAGTCCGATAACCGTCTCACAACCTCAAAATTCCAATAAATATTAAAGAAAGGAAGAGCTACAAACCAAGCTTGACTCGGTAAAATACATTGGTTTTCCCTTTTTACAAGCTTTAATGTACTATAAATCGTATAGCCAAAAAACAACCATATAATAATCCGAAGGATACCGGCAACAACCATGTATTGCACAAATTCTTCTGTTACTCCTTTTTGCAAATATTCGAGCATGTTGTTTTAGTTACTGTAAATCAAAAAAATAGTGGGCTTCTTATGTAAATCTACCTTTCTTTTTTTCCACTGTGAAATAGGAAACGTCAAAATAAACTCATCTTCCCCGGTGATATTACAGGCAACACACAGCTTAGTCTGGTCTTTACATGTCCGCAATAGCTCGTCATAAAGTGCTTGATTCCGGAAAGGTGTTTCGATAAAAATCTGTGTTTGCCGCTCCTTGAAAGATTGAAGTTCAAGCTCCTTAATTTTACGACCACGCTCTCCTTTATCGATCGGAAGATACCCCTGAAAAGCAAACTTCTGCCCATTAAAACCCGATGCCATCAAGGCTAATAAAATAGAACTTGGCCCCACTAGGGGAACAACACGAATACCACGACGATGTGCTTCTGCAACAATTTCTGCCCCAGGATCTGCCACACCAGGACAACCGGCATCTGACATTAAACCAAGATCCTTCCCTTCCTGTATGGAAGCAAAAAACACAGCGTAGTCGACTTTTTCTCGAACATGCTTACCATAATCATGAATAGTAAGCTGCTGTTGTGGCGTTTTTAATCCGGCCTCTTTTAAAAACCGACGCGCAACTTTCTCGTTCTCGACAATATACGTATCGATGCTGTTTATCAGATCAGCATGAATCAAGGTATATGATGACTTTTCTGCCCTTTCTGCTAAAGGTACAGGTATTAGATATAACACTCCTGATGACATAGCCAAAGCTACTAAAAATATGAACCAACAAAGCATGTAAAACAATTCCACAAAAAGTTCCCTTGCAAATCATCACAAAATTATTTATGTTTGATTGAGATTAATAACATAGCAATCAAATGACTACACAGATCACAGCAGGCGTGAAGGTATCCGTTGACGTTATTTATCAACCCGAATATTCCAATCCGGAAAAACTTCACTATATGTTTTCCTATCAAATAACGATTGAAAACTTGAGCGATAACACGATTCAGTTACTCGGTCGACACTGGGATATCTTCGATTCTATCGGTGATTTCAAACAAGTTGATGGGGAAGGGGTCGTTGGAGAGCAACCGGTACTAGGACCAGGCGAATTACATAGATATGTTTCTGGGTGTAACTTAAAAAGCGAAATGGGCTATATGGAAGGTTACTACGAAATGATGCGGGAAGTGGATGGAAACATATTTTTAGTCGATATCCCTCGCTTCAATCTCATAGCATCTTTTAAGCTCAATTAAACAAAACTAGGAGGTAAACAACAGGCTTCGAAGGCTGCTTATTTAATCCCTCTGTAATTTCTCACCTCATTCGTGCGCAAAACGCTCAATTCCTGTAATATTTATTTATTTTTGTACTTGGGATAGTATGGCTCAGCCAAATGTGATTTTAAGAACAAATGAATAGATATATAATCTTGTATTCTATATTGATTCAGGTGCCCTTTGATGTAGAACAATTCACAGAAAAAACACGCGACAGACATCCTAATAGCTTGCAAAAGAAAGACTTGTATGCAGGTTGCTTTGTAAATAAAAACAAGAAAGTCTACAAAAAAAACATAAAACACTGATAATAAATACATTAAAAATTGAGTATTTTAGCAACGGAACAAGTAAGCCATTCCTACAACGACAGGTGGTTATTTAAAAATCTACATTTCGCACTCCAAAAAGGAGATCGTGTAGCTTTAGTGGGTATTAATGGAACAGGTAAATCTACCTTATTGAAAATCTTAGCCGGAATTGTTGTACCAACAGACGGAAAAGTAGTCAAAGAAAAAGGTATTCGTATCGGCGTTTTGGCACAAGAACCTGACTTCACAGGGATGAAAACAGTGAACGATTTTATCTACAGCGCAGACAATGAACAACAGCAAGTCATAAAAGAATACGAACTTTTATTGAATAACGATGTGGTTGATCAGGATAAACTAGCCGACCTTATGGATAAGCTAACTGCATTGGAAGCATGGGAATACGAGCACAACATTAAAACCATCTTGAACCGCTTACAAATTTCGGATTTCACACAAGACATCCATAGTCTTTCGGGAGGACAAAAGAAGCGTCTATCTCTAGCTAAGCTTTTAATAGACGAACCAGATGTATATATTCTAGATGAGCCAACCAACCATTTGGATATTGAAACAATTGAATGGTTAGAGAAGCTATTAACGACCGGCAACAAAACGGTGTTACTTGTTACCCACGATAGGTACTTCTTAGATAACATCTGTAATGAAATTCGCGAACTCGATAAAGGAAATGTATATACCTACAAAGGAAATTACACCTATTTCTTGGAGAAGAAAGCAGAACGTGAAACCATCGATGTTGCGATGGCAGACAAAGCGCGCAATTTACTCCGTAGGGAATTGGAATGGATGCGCCGTCAGCCGCAAGCGCGTGGAACAAAATCCAAATCAAGGATCGAAGCATACTACGATTTAGAAGACAAAGCGAAAGGACCACAAAAGAAAGAACAAGTTCAACTATCGGTAAAAGTAAGCCGTCAAGGTTCTAAAATTATCGAAATAGAAAATATATCAAAATCATTTGGATCAAACACCTTAATCACCAACTTCAGTTACACATTCAAGAAAGGTGATCGCATTGGTTTAGCAGGAAAGAATGGTACCGGAAAATCTACCTTCTTAAATCTAATTACAAACTCAATACAACCAGATAGTGGAACCATCGAAATAGGGGAGACCACAAAATTCGGTTACTACAAACAGGGCGGTCTCGAGTTCAAAGAAGAAGATCGTGTTATTGATGTCGTAAAAAATGTTGCCGAATATATCGAGATGGCAAACAAAGATGTAATCACAGCATCGCAGTTGTTAACACTATTCCTGTTTCCACCCGAAAAACAATATGCTATGGTTAGCAAATTGAGTGGGGGAGAAAAGAAACGTTTACAACTTATGCGTGTCTTAATGGGTAGTCCAAATTTCTTAATTCTCGATGAGCCGTCCAACGATTTAGATATCGACACATTAAATGTACTGGAAGAGTTTTTAGAAAACTATCCTGGTGTATTAGTTATGGTTTCCCACGACCGTTACTTAATTGACAAGTTAACAGATCAGCTTTTCATTTTTGAAGGAGAGGGCAACATCCGAATATACAACGGAAACTATGCCGATTACAAATCGGAACAAGAGAACGCCCTAAAAGAAAAAAAGGAGCAAGAAAAAACGAACACGATTAATACCCCAGCTCCAGTTAGCGTTACTACTAAAAAAACATTAAGCTATAAAGAACAGATCGAGTATGAGGCCTTAGAAAACGAAATCCAACAGCTCGAAGAAACACTGGAAACAAAAGCAAACAAACTAAACACACTGAGCGACCACACCGAGATAATGACCATCGCCAAGGAGATCGAAGACATAAAAATCACACTAGACCAAAAATCAGAACGATGGATGGAACTAGCAGAAAATATCTAAAAACAAAACGTTCCACGTGAAACAAATAGAATTAAAGAGCAACAGTTTCACGTGGAACATTAATAAAAAACAATGTTTAATAAATATAATGTAATTGTAGTAGGAGCAGGACATGCGGGCTGTGAAGCCGCTGCCGCTGCAGCAAATATGGGATCATCCGTATTGCTGATTACAATGAATATGGGTGTTATTGCGCAGATGAGCTGTAACCCCGCAATAGGGGGAGTAGCCAAAGGACAGATCGTTCGGGAAATCGATGCTATGGGTGGATACACAGGTATCATTGCAGATAAATCAACGATACAATTCCGTATGCTCAACCAATCTAAAGGACCAGCTATGTGGAGTCCAAGAACACAAAATGACCGTATGCGCTTCGCCGAAGAATGGCGTTTAACATTAGAGTCATTATCGAATGTCGATATGTGGCAAGATACGGTCAAAGAAGTAATCGTTGAAAATGGTCAAGCTAAAGGTGTCGTAACTTCCCTGGGTATACGTATTGATGCCGATGCTGTCGTACTTACTAATGGAACGTTCTTAAACGGAACTATACATATTGGTGAAAAACGCTTCGGTGGAGGACGAACAGGGGAGAAGGCCGCGACGGGTCTAACGGAACAATTAGTTTCATTAGGTTTCGAATCAGGTCGCATGAAAACAGGAACTCCACCGCGTATCGATGGCCGTTCGTTAAACTACGCGCTCATGGAAGAACAATGGGGCGACGAGAAAAGAGGACGTTTTTCCTATACCGATGTGGAGATACCAACAGAACAACGTTGTTGCTGGATCACATACACCAACGAGAAAGTACACGAAATTCTTCGCACAGGTTTCGATAAATCACCAATGTTCACCGGCAGAATCAAAGGTCTTGGACCACGATACTGTCCTTCTATAGAGGATAAAATAAATAGATTCGCTGAGCGCGATCGTCACCAGATATTTGTTGAACCAGAGGGTTTCAAAACGGTGGAAATATATGTGAATGGTTTTTCGACATCACTTCCAGAGGATGTACAATTAAAAGCATTGCAATTAATACCAGGTTTTGAAAAGGCAAAAATGTACAGACCAGGATATGCCATCGAATACGACTATTTTCCGCCAATGCAGTTAGACCTCACCTTAGAAACATTGCGGGTTAAAAATCTCTTTTTTGCTGGTCAGATAAACGGTACAACAGGATATGAAGAAGCCGCTGCACAAGGATTCGTCGCAGGTGTCAATGCACATCAACGTATACATGATCAACATGAGCTAATCTTAAAAAGATCTGAATCCTACATTGGCGTCCTTATCGATGATCTAGTAACCAAAGGAACGGAAGAACCATACCGAATGTTTACATCACGCGCAGAGCACCGTTTACTATTACGTCAGGATAATGCAGATATTCGGTTGACACCAATTGCGCATAAACTCGGTTTAGTGGATGATGCGCGACTAGCAAAAGTCAACAAGAAAATAGAAGACTCTGACAAGTTGGTTAGCTACATGCGCGCTACAAGCGTAGCACCAGCGGATATGAACCCAATACTCGAAGAGGTAGGTTCAAGCGCAATTCCGCAGAAAACAAAATTGTTCACACTTTTAAGTAGACCTCAAGTAACAATTAATGACATAGGTCGTGCTTCAAATGACTTTCAAGAATTGCTCCAAAACCACGACGAAGAGACAATCGAACAAGCGGAGATAAAAGTAAAATACGATAGCTACTTTGAAAAGGAAATGGAGATCGTGAACAAAATGAAGAAAATGGAAGATAAAGAAATCAATCCTGATTTCGATTACAAATTACTAACTTCCCTTTCTATTGAAGCACGCGAAAAATTATTAAAAGTAAAACCTCGTACGTTAGGGCAGGCATCTCGAATTTCAGGGGTTTCGCCGTCTGATATTAGTGTACTAATGGTATATATGAGTTAATTAATTGATTATCAATTAATTAAAATAATTAAACAAAACTTATTTTAAAGCGTTCTAAGGCTATATTTTAAAATTTATGATACACGATTCCAAAATAGATAAAACTATCTCAAATCGCTTTAAAATGCGAAATTTAAAGAATATAGTTCTTTTTGGCTTTATGGTGCTCTTTACAAGTACACTCATACGTTGTGCAAATATTCAACGTCCAACAGGTGGACCAAAAGATTCGTTACCACCGAAACTGTTAAATGAATTACCTGCGAATTTCTCACGAAATTTTAAAGAACGAAGAATTGTACTCACATTCGACGAATACATTAAACTAAACAATCAATTTAAAGAATTCAGTATAAGTCCTGATGTCGATGTTCAACCCATCTTTCGCGTAAAGAAGAAAGATCTAATTATTACACTTCCCGATAGCCTGGAAGAAAATACAACTTACACCATTAATTTCGGTAAAGGTCTAGTGGATTATAATGAGGGCAATCCTGTCGTTCATTACAATTATGTGTTTGCGACGGGCAATGAATTAGATTCGCTCTCGCTTAGTGGTTCGGTTAAAAATGGTTTTACGAAAGGCTTTGATCAAAAAAAGGATGAGAATATAAAGGTACTCCTAATACCTACCAGTCAAGATTCTATCTTTGGTAAGAAAAAAGCAAATATCTTCGCCAATGTAGATACAGCGGGCAATTTCAAATTTAATAACCTCCGTGAAAATACCTACCGGATCTATGCCTTGAAAGAACAAAACAATGACCGTATTTTTAACGGAAACGATGAATGGATAGGTTTCTTAAAGGATAGTATCGTCTTAAATAAAAACACGAGTGGCATTCAATTAGAGCTTACAAAAGGTGTTCCTCAACAGTTTCGTACCTTGGAAAAAAAGATTGAAAACACAGGATATGTACTCCTAACATTCAATCAATACCTAAACAAGCCTGCTACTAAAATTCTATTTCCAGCAGATCTTGATAATTCTAAAATTGAAAAATTCAACCTGAATAATGATACTGCAAAAATCTATATCGATAAAGTCGAATTAGATTCAATGAAAATAGAAATATCTGAAATGGGGAAGGTTATAGATACTGTTCTTATTCGAACAAATAAGAATGTAAAATATGACAGAGAACTAAAACCTATACTAAATATCAGTAATAAGGTAGATAAGATCAAGCATATCATTTTGACAAGTTCTAGTCCAATAGCGTCTGTAGATAAGTCCAAAATAGAGCTCTTAGAAGACTCTGTGTCGCGTAGAAACTTTCAGTTAGAACAAGATACTACGAATAGGGAATTGTATCATATACGCTTTAATTGGAAGCCTAAAAGGAACTATGAACTTGTGCTTAAAGAGAAGGCAATAGTTAGTCCATTTGACGACTACAACAAAGAGCATAAAACGATGTTTACACTTGATGAATCGGACAATTATGGAAATGTAAATTTTACCATCACCAATATAGATTCCACCATGCAGTACATAGTGGAGCTAATTGACGAGCAGAAAGAAAAAGTTTTTGATAGAAAAATACTGGAAAAGGGACAAAATACCTTCTCCTACAAAGATTTTCCAGGTGGTAAATATAGTTTGCGTGTTATTTATGATGCGAACAGAAATGGTCGTTGGGATCCAGGAAATGTATTTACGCTAACCCAAGCAGAAAATATATGGTATCTTGGCAAAACCTTCACTATACGTGCAAATTGGGATCAAAATGAAACCATAGAATTGTATAAATAAAAAAAGGACGATGATTAAAAGACTGCCACGTCACTGCGAGAAGCGTAGCGACGTGGCAGTCTTTGTTAATTCAACTTAGGAAGATCACCGCACCAGCGTTTCTCAGGTACGCAATGACGTTTCACATTTCTCAAAAAAAATACTATTACCTTTCTTGAAACCAACTGCTATAATGCACATAATTGTGCGGTAATTTCTGTAACAGAGCTAATTGATCTGCTGTCAGAGGTTTGATCTTCTTCGCTGGGATCCCAGCATAGAGATAACCCGACTCACATACAGTATCTTCTAGTACAACAGCACCGGCACCAATAATAACATTGGATTCTACTACTGCTCTATCCATTACAATAGCTCCCATACCAATTAACACATAGTCATGGACCACACAGCCGTGAACAATAGCCTTATGCCCTATATTGACATAATTACCAATGTCTGTACCATTCTTCTCATACGTACAATGTATAACAACACCATCTTGAATATTGCTGTAATTACCAATACGTATATAATTGACATCCCCTCTAATTACCGCATTGAACCATACTGAACAATGTGAACCTATGAAAACATCTCCCACAATAGTGGCATTTTCGGCAACAAACACATTATCTGCAATTTGAGGCGACTTATCTAAAACAGGTAAAATTAACGGCATCTTAAACGATAGTATCAATAGGTGTTACAGATTTTTCCGGATAATCGGTCGTAAAATGTAATCCACGACTTTCTTTCCGTTGCGTCGCTGATTTAACAATCAGATAGGCTACCTGAATAACATTGCGAAGTTCACATAGTTTGACCGACAACTTAGTATTTCTATAAAATTCTTCCGTTTCCTCATACAAAAAGCCCAATCGACGCATCGCACGATCTAATCGGAAATCTGAACGAACAATACCGACATAATCACTCATCAATTTCTGTGTTTCACGTAGGTTATGCGTTACTAAAATCTCTTCATTAAGTAACTTTACCTTCGACTCATCCCAATTTGGAATATCACTTGCAAAAGGAATAGACGGAAAAATTGCCTTCGCATCTTCAAAAATACGATGTGCATAAACAACCGCCTCTAGTAAAGAGTTGGAAGCCAACCGATTAGCTCCGTGCAAACCCGTTGATGAACATTCACCACAGGCATAAAGGTTATTTATACTCGTTCGTCCCACCTCATCTACCAAAATACCTCCACATAAATAATGCGCAGCAGGAGTAACCGGAATAAAATCTTTCGTCATATCCAAACCAATGGATAAACACTTCTCATAGATGTTAGGGAAATGCGCTAAGATATCAGCCTTATTACGATGCGTTATGTCCAGGTATACAAAATCAATACCCGATTTTTTCATTTCGTTATCAATTGCCCGAGCTACAATATCACGCGGAGCCAAAGACCCCCGCTCGTCATACTCTTCCATAAAAGCTTCGCCACTTACTCGACGCAAAATTCCACCAAAACCACGTACAGCCTCCGAAATTAAAAAAGCAGGGGAATCTTTAGGGTTATATAAAGAGGTCGGATGAAACTGCATAAATTCCATGTTCCTAATTTTCCCTTTAGCGCGATAAACCATAGCAATACCATCGCCTGTCGCTATCGTAGGATTCGTTGTACTTGCATATACGTGACCCGCACCACCAGACGCCATCAAGGTTACCTTACTTAAAAAGATCTCGACAGCGGCCGTCTTTGTGTTCAAAGCATAGATACCAAAACAGCGAATATCTTCCGAACTTTTATCCACATGTACACCTTGATGGTGTTGCGTAATCAAATCTATAGCAAAACAATGCGTAAGAATCTCAATATTAGGGTGTTCGTGAACTTTTTCCAGTAAAGCACGTTCTATCTCATACCCAGTAATATCTTTATAATGTAAAATACGGTGATTCGAGTGTCCGCCTTCACGTGCCAAATCATAATGGTCAGCATCTACTTTATCAAAGTTAGTACCATACTCAATAAGCTCCTTTATACGCTCAGGAGCTTCCCTAACAACGTTTTCCACAATTTCACGATGACACAAACCATCCCCAGCAACCTCAGTATCAGCAATATGCTTGTCAAAGCTATCAGACTTATCCACAACAGCTGCTACGCCACCTTGTGCATATTTCGTATTTGATTCATCTTCATTCGACTTCGTGACAATCAGCACTTTACCTAACTCCGCAGCCTTTAAAGCAAAACTTAAACCAGCAATGCCGGAGCCAATAATCAAAAAATCTACCTTCTTATTTGCCTTCATTGTAAAGAAATCGTGTAAAAACTGAATAACTATAGAACAAATTAACAAAATATGTGGATAACATGTATATAAACCGTGAACTAAAAATGAAAACTTTAATACTTTCCACAATTCACACATTATACACACAATGCTCGGGGATAAATAAGGAAAATATGAAGAGAATATTAACAAATTATGAACAACAAAGAATTCACAAAAAAATATGGAAACTAAAAAGCATAAAAAATTAGAACCTTGATTTTCAAGCTTTAGTTTGTTTAAAACTGTTTATAAATTGTGGAAAACCTCAGTATAACTACAAATCCAATTTATTTTTCTCGCTGTTTTCCCCATTTTCCACAGACTAATAAACAACAAGTTCTATTTCTTTAAAAAACATTATTAATTATTGAAAAAAAGGAATGTGGATTTCGTCTCAATTTCTTTCTTTACTTTTGTATTGTTGATGAGTAACATACATGGACCATTTGGGAGAATGATAATGAACACACAATTTGAAACAGATTTAGAATCTAAAGGATTTATTGACGAACCGATTGATCCAAGTTTAGATATAGTCGCTGAAATTCAACGACTTAAGAAAGAAAAAAATGCCGTTATCCTAGCGCACTATTACCAAGATGCTGAAATACAGGATATTGCAGATTATATAGGAGATAGTCTAGGTTTATCGCAGCAAGCAGCTAAAACGGACGCTGATGTTATTGTTTTCGCTGGAGTGCATTTTATGGCCGAAACAGCAAAAATATTATCGCCAAAGAAAAAGGTTTTGCTACCTGATTTAAAAGCAGGGTGCTCATTATCAGATAGTTGTCCGCCTCATCTTTTTGCTAAGTTCAAAGAGCAATACCCTGATCACCTGGTCATTACGTATGTGAATTGTACGGCAGAACTGAAAGCTCTATCGGATATTGTTTGTACGTCTAGTAATGCCGTTCAAATTGTGGAAAGCTTACCGAAGGATCAAAAGATTATTTTCGGACCAGATCGTAACCTGGGCGATTATGTGCGCAAAAAAACAGGTCGAGATCTAGTATTGTGGAATGGTGCCTGTATGGTGCATGAAATTTTTTCGCAAGATAAAATAGCCGATTTAAGGAAGCAGTTTCCGGAAGCTAAATTTATTGCACACCCCGAATGTGAGGAACATATCCTGGCTACAGCGGATTATATCGGTTCGACATCGGGAATGCTAAAATATACGATCGAGAATCCTGCACAACAGTTTATTGTCGCAACAGAATCTGGAATTTTGCACCAAATGCAAAAAGCTAGCCCGAATAAATTGTTTATTCCTGCTCCGCCAAACAATGTATGTGCATGTAACGATTGTCCACACATGAAATTAAATACGCTCGAGAAATTATACAACTGTTTGTACTACGGATTACCGGAAGTTGATTTGGATCCAGCAGTTATAGAACGTGCAAGATTGCCGATTGAAAGAATGTTAGAAATATCAGAACGGTTTGGACTATAGCTAATTGCACGTATAAATAAATAAAAATGTTTGATAATATAGATAGAACGGATATTGAGCAATTGGGTGAATTTGGCTTGATTGAATATTTAACAAAAGCTGTTGAATTGACACAGCCTTCCACCATAAAAGGTATTGGTGATGATGCCGCTGTTTTGGACTTTTCAGGTCAGAAAATGCTTGTATCAACCGATTTACTTCTTGAAGGTATACACTTTGATCTGCGTTATGTTCCTTTGAAACATCTTGGTTATAAAGCTGTTCAGGTTAACCTGAGTGATATTTATGCCATGAATGGAAAAGCATCGCAGATTACTTTTTCCATTGGATTGTCTTCTAAGTTTCCGTTGGAGGCGGTGGAAGAAATTTACGAAGGAGCACTCATCGCATGCAAGAAGTATGGAGTCGATTTAATCGGTGGAGATACATCGGCTTCGGCACAAGGATTGGTGATTTCTGTTACGAGTATCGGCTATGCGGAAGAAGCAAAAATTGCCTATCGTTCTGCGGCTCAAGAAGGTGATTTACTCTGTGTTAGTGGGGATCTTGGTGGCGCCTATGTAGGCTTACAATTATTGGAGCGTGAGAAACAGATTTTTCTGGAAAACCCTAATATTCAACCCGATCTAGAAGGTAAGGACTATATTGTTGAACGCCAATTGAAACCGGATGCGCGTAAAGATATCGTTGAACTTTTTGAAGCATATGACATTAAACCAAACGCAATGATTGACGTTTCGGATGGCTTAGCATCAGAGATTTTACATATCTGTAAAGCCTCAGGAGTTGGGTGTAAATTGTATGAGGAAAAAATTCCGATCGATCCCATGACCTATGAAACTGCACGAGAGTTTGGTTTGGATCCTACGGTTTGTGCATTGAACGGTGGTGAGGATTACGAGCTGCTCTTTACTATTCCGCAAGATCAATATGATAAGGTAAAGAACCAATTGGATATCACAATTATAGGTTACATAACCGAACAAAATGCGGGCTGTGAAATGATTTCAAAATCAGGTAATGTACATCCTATAAAAGCACAAGGATGGAATGCTTTTAGTAAAGAAAAATAGATTTTAGAATACCTAATATCCCTAAAAGTCCGTGTATGTCACGGACTTTTTTCTTATCTTTAAAGCTTGTTAACCAATTGTAAGTGAGATGAGAAAACCTATTTGGGAACCTTCAGAACAGTATAGTAAATCTTCGGCATTATATAGTTTTCAGCAACATGTCGAGCTGCATAATAATCGGTCTTTTTTAAATTATTCAGCATTGCACGACTGGTCCGTCCAACAGATTGATAAATTTTGGGAAGCTGCTTTGATGTATTTTGATTTATCTTATTCGGGCACATATAATACCGTGTTAGAGTGGGATAATCAAGCCCTTGATTTTGTCGATGCGCGCTGGTTTTCAGGGATCTCTTTGAGCTATGCCGAACATATTTTTAAGAATAAATTAGATTCCGATATTGCTTTACGCTATGCCGATGAAGAGGTTGAATATAAGGAGGTAACATGGAAGGAATTGCGGGATAAAGTTTCTATAATGCAACAGTATCTGCGTGATAGAGGCGTGCAAAAGGGAGATCGTGTTGCCGCGGTCCTTAATAATACGATCGATAGTACCGCTATATTTTTAGCCGTTAATTCGTTGGGGGCTATTTGGTCCTGCTGTTCGCCTGATTTCGGAGATGCGAGTATCCTCGAACGTTTTCAGCAAATAACACCAAAAGTTTTATTTGTCGAAACGGCATATCAATATAATGGTAGGAAATTCATAAAGACGGATACTTTAGATTTTCTAAAAGCAAATATTCCTTCTTTATCCACTGTTGTACAGGTGGATAATGAACTGTGGCGTTCCTTTTTAAGTGGATACCAGGCACATGATTTAGGATTTGAACGCGTAGAATTTGATTTTCCAATTTGGATTTTATACTCGTCAGGGACGACTGGAAAACCCAAAGCTATCACACATCGTACAGGTGGAAATCTCCTAGAACACTATAAGGCATTGGCCTTGCACCAGAATGTTTTGCCTGGCGAAAACTATTTATGGTATACAACCACAGGCTGGATGATGTGGAATTATGCCTTGTCAAGCTTATTATGTGGCGCAACTTTATGTATTTTTAATGGGGCAATACAACACAAAGAACATACCTCGTTTTGGTCTTTTGTTCGGCGATCGGAGGTTCATCATTTAGGAGCAGGCGCCGCATATTTCTCTGCGATACATGATTTAGAAATTAAAGATTATTATCCAAAAGTAATTGGTTCTACGGGATCCCCTCTTCCTATTGCAACATTCGAAAATTTACAATATAAATTTCCAGATGTACATATTATATCATTGAGTGGAGGAACGGATGTATGCAGTGCCTTTTTATCGGGATGTGCATATCTTCCAGTTTATGCTGGAGAGATCCAATGTCGTACATTGGGCTCTGATATTGTAGCTGTTAATGATCAATGGAACGAGGTAATAAATGAGGTAGGAGAGTTGGTTATAAAACAACCCATGCCCTCGATGCCTTTGAAATTTTGGAATGATCCGGAAAATACAAAGTATAGATCCAGTTATTTTGAACAGCAAAATGGTCTGTGGAGCCATGGTGATTGGATAAAAATCAATGAGCACGGTGGCATACAAATGTTTGGACGATCAGATGCTACACTAAATAGAGGTGGAGTTCGTATTGGAACCGCGGAAATTTATAATGTTGTTAATGCTTTAGACTCTGTAGTAGATAGTTTAGTGATCAGTATCGAAGATGAACATGGAAACAGCACCATGATTATTTTCTTACAATTAGTACCCAATGGTCTTCTGGAGGAAACCACACAACAAATTAAGCAGGGATTACGGACAGCTTATAGTCCGCGCCACGTGCCGGATACATTTTATGAAGTCGATGATATTCCGTATACCTTAAGTGGTAAGAAATTAGAGATACCAATTAAGAAGATATTTTCCGGTGCATCGATAGAAAACGCAGTTTCAAAAGATATTATGCGTAATCCGGAATGCCTGATGGCCTATGCTGAACTCGCTAAGGATAGGTAAGGGATAGGTATGTTTTGGTAACATATATGTTCCCAATTACCCGAAAAACATTAGTTTTTATATATTTGAAAACTAATGTTTTATAAATAAATGAATCCAAAACACCTAAAATTCTTAAAAAAGAGAAAAATATTTTTTTATAGTGGACTAAGTGCCTTGATGATGAGTGGATTAAATCTATCGGTACAAGCGCAGGATAGTGTTTCACGTGTAGAAAGCCACAAGAGAAATTATGTTAAAGTAGAGATTTTTTCGGTTGGCGCGAGTGCCGATCTATCAGGTTCTAAAAATCATCCGGATCGAGAACTAATGGGAACACGACAAGATATAGCACTATCTTCTTCCATTAGAATAAATCACCTATTTTCCAATAAAATAGGTTGGTATGCTGGTCTTAAACTTGATTATTTGGATGAGAAAAGTTCCGCATTTTATGACGCTATACCAGTTGGTGAAATATTACTGCGCGTATTTTATGGAGGCTTTGTTCCGGCTTATACTGTGGATGCGGGATTATTGTATCGTATAGAAACAAAACGTTGGGATATTCATCCACGAGTAGGATTTGGTTATGGATTGTTCCTTATGGATCGCGATTCTGATAAGAGTAAAACACTCGAAGATGGTTCAAAGCAGCGAAATATATACACACAGCGCGCGTCGGGTAGTTTACTGAATGTAGGAATCAGCAGTCACTATTTTGTGAGCCGGAAAAGTTTTATTTCTCTAAACGCTACTTTACAGCAGCCTTTAGAGAAATCATATGGTGAATTGTCAACGACAATAGACGAACAGCCAACAGTTAATAGACGCTATGAAAGTGCGGGTATTGGTCGCAATCTCACGATAAGTGTCGGCTACGGTTTTACTATTGGTAAACGCTCTTTATAGCAGAAAATCAACGATTAAGTTTGAATAACCCCTACATTGTATTTTTCAATAGTGGGGTTATGATTTGCTGCTTCTATACCCATAGAAATGATGTTTCGCGTTTCAGCTGGGTCGATAACACCATCGACCCATAATCGTGCTGCGGCATAATAGGGACTCAGTTGTTCATTATATTGTGCTTCTATTTTAGCAAGTAGTTCCTTTTTATCTTCATCCGATAAAGTAGTGCCTTTTCCTTTTAGGGTTGCTTCTTGTATTTGGAGCAGCGTTTTACCAGCAGCAGCACCACTCATAACAGCCATGCTTGCCGTCGGCCAAGCATAAATTAAACGTGGATCGTATGCCTTTCCACACATCGCATAGTTTCCGGCACCATAGCTGTTACCTACGATAAAGGTGAATTTAGGAACGACTGAATTAGCCATAGCATTCACCATTTTGGCACCGTCCTTAATAATACCGCCTTGCTCAGAGCGCGAACCGACCATAAATCCTGTTACATCCTGAAAAAATATTAAAGGTATTTTTTGCTGATTACAGTTCATAATAAATCGAGCAGCTTTATCGGCTGAGTCAGAATATATCACACCGCCCATTTGCATCTCTGTTGTATTTCCTGGCTTTTTAGCCTTAACGACTTCCCGTTGGTTGGCTACAATACCGACCGCCCAGCCATCAATACGCGCTAGCGTACAAAGGATCGTTTTTCCATAATCCTTTTTATATTCTTCCATCGAATCGGCATCGACAATAGTCTTTAGCAACTCCCGCATATCATACGATTTTAATCGATCGAGCGGTAAAATATCATATAGTGCTTTCGGTTTGTATGCTGGGGCAATTGGCGTTTTACGTGAAAAATGGGCATGCTCATGGTGTCCAAATTTATCAACTATATTACGAATAGCGTCCAGACAGCTGTTATCATCGGGGTATTTGTTATCTGTTACGCCCGAAATTTCACAATGTGTAGTAGCACCACCAAGTGTTTCATTATCAATAACCTCGCCTATGGAGGAACGAACTAAATAGGAACCCGCTAAAAAGACAGACCCTGTTCCTTCAACAATTAAAGCATAATCCGACATGATGGGCAAATAAGCTCCTCCTGCTACGCAAGAACCCATGATGGCGGATATCTGTGGAATGCCCATCGAAGATAATTTGGCATTATTTCTAAAAATGCGACCAAAGTGTTCTTTGTCCGGGAAAATTTCATCTTGCATCGGTAGGTATACGCCAGCGGAATCGACCAAGTAGATAATAGGAATATGGTTTTCCATAGCGATTTCTTGAGCACGAAGATTTTTTTTGCCCGTCATCGGAAACCAAGCACCTGCTTTTACTGTAGCATCGTTGGAAACGACCACACATAAGCGACCGCTAACATAACCTAAAACCACAACTACACCAGCATTAGGGCAGCCTCCATGTTCGACATACATACCATCGGCAGCAAACTTGCCTATTTCCACATAGGGCTGGTTGTCGTCCAATAAATAGGTGATTCGTTCCCAAGCAGTGAGCTTGCCTTTCTCTTTATGTTTCTCAATTTTCGATAATCCACCTCCCAATTGAAGCTTCTCGGTTTTTTGCTTTAGAAGGTCCAGTAAATCTTGCATACTTACGTGGTTTTAATTATTGTAATTTATAAATGGTAGAATGTTATGAAATTATAAAAATTTTAAATTATCAATTGTTTTTTATATTTTTCACAAATCCAGTGTAAACTTACAAAATATTATGTTACATACATACGAAAATGAGCAATTAGCTTTGGTTCGAGAAAGTGCTCGCCAATTTGCCAAAGATTTTATCAAACCACATATTATGGACTGGGATGAGAAGCAATTCTTTCCCGTCGAACTCTTTAAAAAAATGGGACAGCAGGGCTTTATGGGAATTCTTGTTCCCGAAGCATATAATGGATCCGGACTCGGATATCAAGAGTATATAACGATACTTGATGAGATTTCGAAAGTGTGTGGATCTATTGGTTTATCGGTTGCGGCACATAATTCCTTGTGCACAAATCATATCTTATCCTTTGCAAATGAAGAACAGAAAAGAAGGTACTTGCCTAAATTAGCAACCGCTGAATGGATAGGGGCTTGGGGATTAACGGAAACCGGTTCAGGATCAGATGCCGGTGGTTTGGCAACGACTGCTGTGAAAGATGGAGATTATTATATTATTAATGGCTCTAAGACATTTATCACACATGCCATTAGTGGTGATGTAGCTGTTGTAATGGTTCGTACAGGCGAGAAAGGGCATAAGAGAAATGTTACAGCCTTTATTATGGAGAAGGGAACACCCGGATTTTCTGCTGGACAGAAAATCGATAAGTTGGGCATGCGTGCTTCAGAGACGGCGAGTTTGTTTTTTGATAACTGCCGCGTCCACAAGGATCAGGTTATCGGAGAGGAAGGAGATGGTTTTGTGCAAGCTTTGAAACTGTTAGATGGCGGACGTATTTCTATTGCAGCTTTGTCGTTGGGTATCGCAAGAGGTGCTTATGAATGTGCGTTACGTTATGCTAACGAACGGGAACAATTTGGTCAACCAATATTTAATTTTCAGGATGTTGGTTTTAAATTAGCGGATATGGCAACAAAAATAGAGGCTTCGGAGTTATTAGTAAGACAAGCCGGTCAGCTGAAAAATGAAGGACTTAAGGTCACTAAAGAAGGCGCTATGGCAAAACTTTATGCTTCGGAAGTGGCTGTAGAAGTATCCAACGAAAGTGTACAGATTCATGGTGGATATGGTTTTACAAAAGATTTTCCAGCGGAAAAATTCTTCCGCGACGCTAAACTTTGTACAATAGGAGAAGGAACAAGTGCAATACAAAAGATGGTAATAGCCAGGGAGATTAAGAAAGATGTCTAAAAAAGAACATATACAGATTGTAGATTGTCCGCGAGATGCGATTCAGGGAATAGACAAATTTATTCCAACGGAACGAAAAGTAGCATATATCAATCAGTTGGCGAACAGTCGGCTGATTGACTTTATTGATTTTGGTAGTTTTGTTTCTCCTAAAGCAGTACCCCAAATGGAGGATACGGCTATTTTAGTTGATAGTATAGATAAAAAAGAAAGTAAATTGATTGCTATTATAGCGAATGTGAAAGGTGCCGTTCGAGCAGCGCCCTATCAAAATATAGATTATTTAGGGTATCCATTTTCTATTTCGGAAACCTTCCAGAAGCGAAACGCCAATCAATCGATTGAAGAAGCATATCAGTCTGTGGAGAAGGCAAAAGATGTTATGGCACAAGCGGGTAAACAAGAATTGATGGTGTATATATCTATGGCTTTTGGAAATCCATATAAAGATGCTTGGCATGCCGATCTTGTTTTGGAATGGATGGAAAAACTAGGTGAATTAGGTATTTATAAGTTCTCTTTGGCGGATACCACGGCTGAAGCTACGCCAGGTGTAGTACATGATATTTTTACAGCCACGCGTCACCGTTTTCCGGATGTTGAATTAAGTTTGCACTTACACAGTAGGGTCGAAGATGCATCCCTAAAAGTGGACGCGGCGCATCGGGCAGGCTGTCGTATTTTTGAGGGAGCAATGATGGGATACGGTGGATGTCCCTTTGCACAAGATGATTTGGTAGGAAACATTCCAACAGAAATATTGTTACGTAGATTTAAACAGGTAAAAGAAGGTGAAGTACAGCATCTTATGCAAGGTTTTCAGGAATTAATACAGAAATAAATGACCTATAATTATATAAAAACAGATATTACCAATTTTGTATTTACGTTAACACTTGCACGACCAGAGAAACGAAATGCATTTACTCCAACGATGGTGAATGAGATACGTCATGCTTTAGTGTCTGCAAATTATGATGATCGTGTAAAGTTAGTTTTAATAAATGCTGAAGGGCCAGTCTTTTGTGCAGGAATGGATTTAAAGACATTTAATGATCCAAGTCTGGATATTCAGAATCCTCATATTGTAAATAAAGAAATCTCTTTGGGTGAAGTTATGGAGCAATTGAATAAGCCTTCGGTCGCTATTTTGGAAGGAGATGTTATTGCTGGTGCCTTTTTACTGATTGCAAATTGTACCTATGTATTTGCTGCAGAAAAGGTGCGGTTTCGATTACCGGAATTAAGCATTGGCTTATTTCCTTTTCAGGTGATGGCAGGATTATTAAAAGTTATGCCGGAAAAAATGATGCTTCAGCTTTGTTTGAATACGGATTACTTTGATCGAGAAAAAGCCAAAGAATATGGACTGGTTGATCGTAATTTAGAAGATGTTGATTTTCTTACTTTTGTGGATCGATTCAATACGGTAGAGACGAAGGCCCTGGTTGCTGGGTTATCCGCAGCAAAGGAATTGCCAATGATCACACCAGATAAAAGGTATAACTACCTTTTGGAAAAGCTTGCTGCACTACGGGATATTGAAAAGTAATATTAAGCTCTTTTTTCGATGCTGAAGCTGTTGTAGCCAATACCAATTTCGATCTCTAAGAGACGTTGCTGTAACATTTCCAGAATAGCCAGAAAATTATAGACAAATTGCACCTTATTTTCTGAGTTTTTAGCAATCTGATGAAAGTCTAATTTTTTGTTTAGCTCAATAAGGTCAGCGATTGCTCTTTTTTGTTGTTCAATCGTATAGGGATATTTGATGACGGTATGTGTAACCTCTTTAATCCGATGCGTAAAGTTGAACATCATCTTTTCATACATCATCATAAGTTTATACAAATCAAAGGAAGCTAATTCTTCATCTGTACGGTCTTTTTTTCTAGCTATCTTATTATCTGCTTCTATATTTCCACGTGAATGAAGTCTATTTCTATTTTCTTCAAGCACGCGCATCTCTTCACAGATTTCCTTAAACTGCTTGTATAAAATAAGTTTCTGGGTAAGTTCCTTTTTTAGATCAATTTCATTTTCAGGATCATCCAGGTCGGGCCGTGGAAGAAGCATTTTGGCCTTGATACGCATTAACGTGGAAGCAACAAAAATGAATTCACTTGCCAGCTCGATATTTAAAGACTGCATTTTCTGTATATAATCCAGAAACTCATCTGTAATCTTCGAAATAGGAATATCATGGATGTTTAATTCATCCCTTTCGATAAAAAAGAGCAACAGGTCGAATGGACCTTCAAACTGCTCCAGTTTAATTTCGTAAGCTGTTGTTTGCATATTCAATCCAAAAATAAACAATTGTACCCGAACTTTCAGTTTAAAGCAGTGAGTTTTACAAGGTTTAGGGTAGTAGTTAAACTATTATTTACCTATATTGTTCTGTAGTTTAACGAATAAGTCGTTAATTTGTAACTTATTTATAGATAATAAAAATATGCAAGTAGAGGCAGGTCCGCTATTACAACAGATAAACTATCCATCCGATTTGCGAAATTTAAATGCAAAGCAGCTGGAAGAAGTATGCACCGAGCTTAGACAATTTATAATTGATATCGTCTCGGTCAACGGAGGACATTTTGCAGCCAGTTTAGGTGTGGTAGAATTAACAGTTGCATTACATTATGCGTTAAATACACCTTACGATCAAATTGTTTTTGATGTTGGACATCAGGCTTATGGACATAAAATATTAACGGGAAGAAGAGAGCTTTTTCATACCAATCGTATTTATGGTGGTATTTCTGGTTTTCCAAAACGAAGTGAGAGTCCATACGATACATTTGGAGTAGGTCACTCTTCGACCTCCATCTCTGCTGCACTCGGGATGGCTGTTGCTTCGGCCTATAAAGGTGAAAGCGATCGCCAACATGTTGCGATCATTGGCGACGGCGCCTTGACCGGAGGAATGGCTTTTGAAGCATTAAATCATGCGGGAATAGAAAAATCCAACTTACTCGTTATCTTGAATGATAACTGTATGTCCATTGATCCTAATGTAGGAGCGATGAAGGAATATTTAACCAGCATAACCACATCAAAGAGCTATAACAAATTCAGAGATGAACTGATTGCTGTCTTGGCAAAGATTTCAAAAAATGGACCGGATGCCTATGGTTGGGCCAAAAAGCTGGAACAAAGCATAAAAGGAACATTACTGAAGAACGCAAACCTTTTTGAATCTTTAAACTTTAGATACTTTGGCCCAGTTGACGGGCATGATGTAAATAAACTGACGCGTACCATAGAGGATTTGAAACATATTCCTGGACCGAAATTGTTACATGTGGTAACTGTTAAAGGTAAAGGCTATGCTTTGGCGGAGAAGGATCAAACAACATGGCATGCACCAGGTTTGTTTGATAAAATAACGGGCGAAATAAAAAAATCTCCTGTTGATAAACCACAGCCACCCAAATATCAGGATGTTTTTGGACATACGTTGGTGGAATTGGCTGAAGCTAACGATAAGATTATGGGGATTACCCCAGCGATGCCATCGGGATCTTCAATGAATATTATGATGAAGGCGATGCCTGACAGATCTTTTGATGTTGGTATTGCTGAGCAGCATGCTGTAACGTTTAGTGCGGGGCTAGCCTCGCAAGGAATGGTTCCTTTTTGTACGATTTATTCCACATTTATGCAACGGGCCTATGATCAGGTTATTCATGATGTTGCGCTGCAGAAATTAAATGTGGTTTTCTGTTTAGATCGAGCAGGATTAGTGGGAGCCGATGGCCCGACGCATCATGGAGCTTATGATATTGCTTACATGCGTTGTGTACCGAATATGATTGTTGCTGCACCAATGAACGAAGAAGAATTACGGAATTTAATGTATACCTCTCAGCTTCCAGATCAAGGACCATTCTCGATACGATACCCACGCGGAAATGGTGTAATGGTTGATTGGAAGCGACCGTTTCAAGAAATAGCCATTGGTAAAGGGCGTAAATTAAACGATGGGGAAGAGGTTGCCATATTAAGTTTTGGAACAATTGGAAACGAAGCGACCAAAGCGATAAAAGTATTGAACGAAGAGGGAATTTATCCTGCACATTATGACCTACGTTTTGTGAAACCTTTGGATGAAGAAATGTTACATGAGGTCTTTCGGAAGTTCAGCAAGGTCGTGACCATAGAGGATGGTTGTATTGTCGGAGGTGTTGGATCTGCTGTTCTCGAATTTATGTCAGATCACGGATATAATGGGCAAGTAATTCGTTTAGGAATTCCGGATGAAGTTATAGAGCATGGTGAACAAAAAGAGCTATGGAAAGCTTGTGGTTATGATGCTGAATCTGTTGTATTACAAGTAAAGCGATTAACGCAAGGTATAAAAACGGATTCAATGGTCTCTTAAAAAACTATTGACGAAAAAAAATTAAGGGAAGGTTTAAATAACCTTCCCTTTTTTGTTTTTTATCTGTATATTTATAAGCAAGAAATAAAGAATAGTTTTCCACACCAATACGCCGATAAGACCGAAACGAGTAAAACAAGGCTTTGTAAAACCTGTAAAAACAGGGATGTTGAAAAAATATAAAATAAGCAATTTTAGAGACTAAAAAAAGCGAAAAAATCACTTAAGTAATTGACTTATAGTATTGTTTGTTTTTTTTGTTTTTTTAGTTTTTTAACTCGGAATTTTTTGTCATCTTCGTCTTGAGAGAAAGTTATAAACAATTTTTTTGTCGAATATTGGTTTTCAAGTTATTAACAATTTAGGAATGGAAAAAACGTGTACAAGTGTTTGGAATAGCTGTCTGCAGATAATCAAAGACAATATACCGGCGCAGAGTTTCAAGACCTGGTTTGAGCCAGTAAAAGCAGTCGGTCTTAATGGAAGCGTTTTAACTATTCAGGTACCTTCAGTTTTCTTTTACGAATGGCTTGAAGAACATTATGTTGGAATATTACGTAAAACGATAAAGAAATTTTTAGGTGAACAAGGGCGTTTAGAGTATAATATCATTGTCGATAAATCATCAGCAAATACACCATATACTACTAATATTCCATCTAACGGAAATGGTGCAGAAGGAAAAAAACAGTCGATCCCTGTACCTGTAGCATTAAATAAAAATATCAAGAATCCATTTGTGATTCCTGGGTTGAAGAAGTTGCAAGTAGATCCACAGTTGAACCATCATTATACATTTGAAAACTTTATTGAAGGAGAATGTAACAGGTTAGCGCGATCTGCAGGTTTTGCTGTAGCAAATAAGCCCGGAGGGACATCGTTCAACCCGTTGATGATTTATGGTGATGTAGGATTGGGAAAGACACACCTTGCGCAGGCAATAGGTAATGAAATTAAAAAGAATCTATCGGATAAGTTGGTGATCTATGTTTCTTGTGAGAAATTCTGTCAGCAGTTTGTAGATTCTTTGAAGAACAACACCATTAATGATTTTGTGAACTTCTATCAAGCGATGGATGTGATCATAATGGACGACGTGCACAACTTCGCTGGAAAAGAAAAGACACAGGATATCTTTTTCCATATTTTTAACCACCTGCATCAGTCTGGAAAACAAATTATCTTAACATCGGATAAAGCGCCTAAAGATTTATCAGGATTGGAAGAACGCCTTCTTAGTCGTTTTAAATGGGGCTTATCGGCAGATATCCAAGCACCAGATTTGGAAACAAGAATGGCTATCCTTAAAAAGAAGATGTATTCTGATGGTATTGAACTACCCGAAAATGTGGTGGAGTATGTGGCGACACAAATCGACAATAGCGTTCGTGAATTAGAGGGGGCAATGGTGTCTTTATTGGCACAATCGACCTTGAACAAGAAGGATATTGATTTGAACCTGGCTAAGTCCATGCTGAAGAACTTTGTGAAAAATACACACAAAGAGATATCGATGGAATATATACAGAAATTGGTTTGTGAATATTTTGAAGTTCCTGTCGAGATGGTTAAATCTAAGGTGCGCAAAAGAGAAATCGTTCAAGCACGTCAGATATCCATGTATCTTGCAAAGAACCACACGAAATCGTCTTTAAAATCTATTGGGAACTTCTTTGGCGGAAGGGATCACTCCACAGTTATCTATGCGTGTCAAACAGTAGAAGACTTAATAGAGACAGATAAAAAATTTAAAACCTACGTACAGGATATACAAAAGAAACTTAAGACTTCTTAAGCAACAGCTGTTGCTTAAATTTTTGAATGTGTAAAGAGCGAAATCATATTGATTTCGCTCTTTTTTATTGCTATTCAGGATCTTCTTCGTTTCCTTTTGAACAAAGTCACACTAGTTGCCTGTTGCCTTCCTGCTCGCGCGAGCCTTCGGCTCGTGTGCTCTTAGATAGTAAATAGTGATAAGTCCGAGCTTGAAGCTCGAACTAACGTGGAGGCCCCTCTTGATTTCCTTGCTGGCGCGAGCCTTTGGCTCGTGTCCTTTCGTAGGAAGGTAAAAGGTACGAGCTTCAAGCTTGCCTACCGCAGGCCGGGTTGAATTAACATAGAAAACCTAAGGCATAAAAAAGGCGGAATCAAATGCTGATTCCGCCGATTTTACTTACTAAATGTTCCTACGGGTAGATGATATTTTTATCAAATTTACAATGTAGAAGATTCTTCTTGTTGTTGTTCCTGTTCTTCAGTTTGTGCTGGAGCTGCTGGAGCCTCTTCTTTTGGTCTTTCAGATACAATCTTTGCAAAGATCTCTCTTTGTTCGTCAGAAAGCTTCTCTGCTACTTGTGTATCTACATTAGCTTGTACTTTAGTTAAAGCTTCTACACAAGCTTCAGGAGAAAGGGTTGCATCAGCACGTAATGTTGCTTTTGCTGTTTCGCCTTGGAGTACCAAATCAAACACGGTTTTTTGTTGATCTTCGGTCAATGTTAATTTTTCAGTCAACGTAACGGTTTCCTGTTTTGCTTTTTCTTCAGGTTTTACTTCTTGTGCAAATGTTAAAGTAGCGGCAAATAATAAACTGATTCCTGTTAAAAATAATTTTTTCATGACTTTGAATTTTAAATGTTAAACCTTTTTGTAATAAATTCTTTACACTAATAACTCTGAAATAGATCAGTTTATTGTTTTTATTGTATCAAGTATGTTACATTTTAACATTCCTTAACAGAATGATTTTCTATAAATCTGTTTGTTTTTATTGTTAAATAACTGATTTTAAGGTTGTTAATATTGTATTGTTTATTTATTCTGTTTTTTAGCCTATTGATACAATTAGAAGAGACTTGATACAAGAAAGGGAGGTCCTGTGTGTTAGACAGGACCTCCCTATAGCGTGTTTACTTTTTTATAAGCTCAATAAAGATCTTACTGGCGAGCTTCTGGACGACGACGTTCCCCTGGTTTCTCTAGCTTATCATACTTTTCTTTCTGTTCGTTAGTAAGAAACGATTTGATTTTCGCTTCATGTTCTGCACGATAAGCCTGCATTTCTTTTCGCATTGCTTCGCGATCTTTATTTTCTTTAGAACGATCAAATCGATTTTTTTGTTGTTCGGCTTGTCGTAATGTGTAATTGTAGATAGAGTCTTGCTGGCTCTGACTCAGGTTTAATTCTTTGTGTAACCTTTCTACGGTGTTCTTGGCGCGCGTGGCAGGCGTTATATCACGCATTCCTCCAGCAGGTCTTTGTTGCGCATAGCTGATGCTAATCCCTAGGAATAAGATCGTAGCTAAGATTTTGAAATTTCTCATAATCAATACTATTTATGTTTATACAAATCTATGTTATATAAACGTAAGTATTTCATAGTCATTGTGTTATTTAGTGTATATTAACATCAATTTATACTAATTAACACTTCAGTCTGTTACGAAAGATCGGAGGATAAGCGTATTAAATACATCGCTTTGGTTAAAAGCAATTTCTTGTGTAATGGGGATATAATAAATAGGATATGCGAGGACGAAGGACTGTGGTAGTCGTTGCATATCTTTCTCTGTTGTCAATATGATTTTCTTCGAATTCAGGATGTTATTAAAAGTACGAACAACACGATTAATATCCGTATCCGTAAAGGCGTGGTGATCTGGAAAGGAGATATGCTCCATTTGTAGACAACGTGGTTTCAGATACGCATATAAAGGTATAGGGTTGGCTATTCCGGTTAATAGGAGAACAGCCGTATCTTGTAATAGACTTGTATCAAAGAACTGCTGGTTTTTGTCGATGATGGATTGATAAGCTATCCGTGAGAAAAAAACAGGTGCTTTTGTATATTTTAAGAAACGGGTTTCGATAGCAAATCTTTCCTCACTATGTATGACCTCTGGGCTTTTTGTGACGACGATAACGTCTGCTCGTCGACTTTCCTGTAAGAGATCCCTGAAATTACCTGTAGGAAGGCTTAAAATAGGTTCCTGCAGCGATTGATAATCGAAAAGAAGAATGGAGAAGCTTGGGGTTAATTTACGATGTTGGAAGGCATCGTCTAAAAGTATGGCATCATGTTTATCCTTTAGTTTTTCAACACCTATACATCGATTTTCTGAGACAGCAACGGTATTATCTGGAAACTTACGTTTAATTTGTAACGGTTCATCCCCAACATCACGCGCATCAGATGTAGATTCGACATAGTAAAAACCTTTGGTCCGACGGCCATAGCCGCGACTGAGGACAGCAACACGATATTTGTCCTTTACGAGACGAAGAACATATTCTGTCATGGGGCTTTTTCCTGTACCTCCAACGGCAAGGTTGCCAATAACGATTACTGGAAGATTGTAGCTTGTACTTTTGAGTATACCATAGTCATATAAGCGATTTCTGAACCAAATGATTACGGTATATAAGAGGGTAATAGGGAGTAAGAACCAGCGTAGGATCTTCATAAGCATTAGGGCTTTTTAATAAGCTTAATACCTATGTCAGCAATATGTTTTAATGGATTTTCCCGCATGTTCTGTTCCACGGAAAAATGGTATAGACCGGTATCCGGGAAGGTAAAATCTTTTTTGACCAAGACTTCGTTACTATATAGGCTTCCTGCATTCTTACCCATCCAACGGCCATCAAGTTCCGCAAATTTTACTTCATACCGATAGGCGGTATCCTGTACTTTTGGACCTTTCTCATGGAGAAGAAAGAATAGGTTGGAGTAATTATAATCGCCCGTATGACGCACATGGATGTAAACATCATAATGGGCTTTGTTGTCATCAATCTTAACATCGAAGGTGGGCATACTATTGTATGCCCACGAACGGTTAAGAATGGGTTTATTTACTTCATAAAAGTTCTGCTGCTCACACGCGGTAGCGAAAAGTAGAAGAAAAGAAAATGCTGTAAATACGATCTTTCTCATACGGAAATTGCTTTGTTTTATGTCCTAACTTTTGGGACCATTATTGTCCGTAGATTTTCCTTTATTTTTATTCTTATTGCGATTGAAGCGTTTTTTCGGTTTGTTTTCGCCGTTTTGTTTTTCTTCTGTATTTTTCGCAACAGGAGCACCACCCGTATTTACAGGAGCTTTTTCGCTCTTAGTTGTTTCTGCTTTTACCGGTGCCGGTTTTTTATTTTCAGTTGCTCCGGCAGGAGTATCCTTACGTCCTTTTGTCGATTTCTTACGTTTCTTCTTCTTGTTTTTATCGTCTAGGCGGGTCAAAGAATCCTGTCCTACCACATTTTCGTAATCGTGTGAAATAGGCTTTTGTACTTCTTCGATCTCGATGGTCGTGAACAGCTGGGCCGGCTTTTTGCCGTTTCTATTCATCTCGGAATATTCCTTAACTGTCGTTACTTCCAAAGGAATCCAATTTTCGGCACCAGGAAACGAATACCACATGATTTTTTTGAAAATATCCGTTTTCTGTAGATACGCGACACCGCTCTCGGTCTCGATACGATCCACATTGTTTGGTATATTTTTCAATGCATCCATATAGCTATCCAACTCGAAGTTGAGACAACATTTGAGCTTACCACATTGTCCAGCTAATTTAAGTGTATTGAGCGATAAGTTTTGATAACGTGCAGCGGAAGTAGAAACCGTCTTAAAGTCGGTCAGCCACGTGGAACAACAAAGTTCGCGCCCGCATGAACCAATACCGCCCAAGCGGCTCGCTTCTTGGCGCATCCCGATCTGTCGCATTTCAATACGAATCCGGAATGCTTCGGCCATCCGTTTGATCAACTCCCGAAAATCTACACGCCCTTCAGCAGTATAGTAGAAAGTCGCCTTTGTTTTATCACCTTGATAATCGACATCCGATATCTTCATGGATAAACCGAGCTCCAAAGCCAAATTCCTGGCACGGTGCATCGTTTCCCATTCTAAATCTTTTGCTGCATTAAATTTGACAACATCAGACTCGCTTGCTTTGCGATAAACTTTCTTGAGAACACTCTCCGGGTCTACATTATTTTTCTTCAGTTGTAAGCGAACCAACTCTCCGGTAAGCGATACGTGGCCAATGTCATACCCTCCTGTAGAAGGTTCAACAGCCACCATTTCGCCCATCTCCAAGTATAGGTTGTCTGTATTGATATAAAAATCTTTACGAGAGCCTTTGAAGCGAATCTCTACAATGTTGAATGGTTTATAATTTGAAGGCAAATCCATATCGGAAAGCCAATCGTATACATCTAATTTATTACATCCGCTGGTCATGCATGAGCCATTATTCTGGCATCCTGCAGGTGTTGTTCCTACGGTATTGCTACCACAACCTCCTCCGGACGAGCAACTGCCACATCCCATATTTTTTTCGTTATATATATTGAGTCCCTTGCGGGATCGTTTTGTACTTAAATATTAATACTAATTGCAAAGATAAATCTAAAAATAATATTTTAGGATTAGCGTTGCGTTCTACTTTATAATGTGTCTTTTCCAAGAGTTCGATGGCTGCCTCCAGCTGCTCCAGCTGAAAATTGTCACTAAACTTCTTGACAAAGTCTAATTCTTGTCCCTGTATGAGGACCAAATCGTGAAGCCCTTGTTGTAAGAGCACAATTTGGCGCAACATATTGATGGCATAAATTAGGAAATTTTTTTGATTTTCACGGCCTAATTTTGAGAGGTCTTCTTCACTGGTTTTAATCAGTTGTAAGCCCGCATCTGTAACAACGAAACGGAGCCAATTAATCAATAAATTGAAGTATGGATTCGTGTCTTCTTCAAGTAAATCTATAGCCGTTTGAATATTGCCGTCTGCGATGAAGGCAATTTCATGTGCACGCTCTTCGGAAAGGCCTTTATCTGCGATGAGGAAGCTTTTGACATCCTGATGCCCCAGTTTAAAGATCTTAACCAATTGTGTGCGCGATATAATGGTATTGAGTATTTTATCCTGATTTTCCGCCACTAATAAAAAAAGTGTTTTGGCTGGTGGTTCTTCGATAAGCTTTAGTAAAGCGTTTCCTTGTACATCAAGATATTCGGGAAGCCACATAATCAAAACTTTGTATTCCGCCTCGAAAGATTTGAGGCTTAGTTTTTTGATGATGTCATGCGCTTCAGCGATATTTATATTTGCTTGTTTATTACCGGCGTCTAATTGGTTTCGCCAGTTTGTAAGGCCTAGATAGGGGTTTTCCAGAAATGCTTTACGCCATTCTTCAACATAAACTGTTGCCACATCTTTCTCGCCACTAGCAAAGAAAGGATAAGAAAAATGAAGATCCGGATGGATAAGTTTTTGGTACTTTAAGCAAGCGCTACACTGTCCGCAACTGTCTGTTGGCGAAGGATTCTCACAGTTGATATATTGCGCATAGGCTAAGGCAAGGGCGAGGCTTCCCGACCCCTCCGGACCCAAGAAAAGCTGTGCATGGCTTACGCGGTTATCCTGAACGGTTTGTAGAAGATGATCCTTGACCTGTTGATGGCCTATTATTTCTTTAAAGTGCATAGTTAATTTGTACAAACATACGAATTAATTGAGTTGTGATAAGAATTAACAGCCCTCCAGTTTATAAAATGTAGATTCTTTTCTGTAATATTGCATATAAAAATCTATAAAATTCAGGAAATGAGATTTATTGTATCCACGTCAATTTTATTAAAACAATTACAGGCAATTAGCGGCGCTTCAAGCAGCAGTACTGTACTCCCGATTCTAGAGAATTTCTTATTCGAGATCAAAGATAATTTGTTGACCATCTCGGCAACAGACCTTCAGACGAGTATGGTAACCTCCTTACAAATTGAAGCGAAAGAAGAAGGACGAGTGGCCATGCCTTCGAAAATTTTAATCGAGACACTAAAAACTCTTCCTGATCAACCCGTTGCTTTCTCGGTTGATACCAAAACCTTAGCAATAGAAATTAGTGCCGGAGATGGTAAATACAAATTAAGTGGCGAAAATGCAGACGATTTCCCGAAGATACCGGTGGTAGATAATGGGTCGACCGTTAGTATAGGCACATCTGTATTATCGGAAGCAATCAATAAGACGATTTTTGCCGTTAGTAACGACGAGCTAAGACCAGCGATGTCAGGTGTATTGGTTCAGTTGGCAGAACAGTCGGTTACGTTTGTAGCAACCGATGCCCATAAATTGGTAAGATACCGCAGAACGGATATTGGATCGGATAAACCAACGTCTTTGATCCTACCTAAAAAAGCGCTTAACTTGTTGAAGTCGTCCTTGCCATCAGATGATAGCAGCGTTTCCATCGAGTACAACAACACAAATGCTTTTTTCAAGTTTGGAAATATTCATTTAATCTGTCGTTTGATCGATGAGCGTTATCCCGATTATGAAGCCGTTATTCCGCAAGTTAACCCGAATAAATTGACGGTTGATAGACTTCTTTTTTTAAATACACTTCGTCGCGTGGTAATCTTCGCAAACAAAACAACACACCAAGTGCGGTTGAAGATTTCTGGAAGTGAATTACATATTTCGGCGGAAGATCTGGACTTCTCTAACGAAGCACACGAACGGTTGAGTTGTCAGTTTGAAGGTCAGGATATGGAGATTGGATTTAACGCTAAGTTTTTGGTAGAGATGCTGAATAATTTAGATTCTTCGGAGGTTGTGATTGAAATGAGTACACCAAATAGAGCAGGCCTTTTAATTCCGGCAATTAAGGAAGAAAACGAGGATGTTTTGATGTTGGTGATGCCTGTTATGTTAAATAATATTTAAGAGCCCGCGTTTTGGAGTGGATATATAGCCTTATTGATTTTGTTTTGCATATTGATAAGCATTTGGTAGAAATAGTAAATAACTATCAGACGTGGACATACCTTATTCTTTTTCTGATCATTTTCGTAGAAACAGGTGTGGTGGTTATGCCTTTCTTACCGGGTGATTCATTGCTTTTTGCTGCAGGGATGCTTGCGGCGCAACCGAATGATTTGAATATATGGTTAATGGTTTTTCTATTGCTTATAGCTGCAATTACGGGAGACTCACTCAACTATTCTATCGGAAAACGATTTGGAATGGGGATAACCCGATTCAAAATTTTTGGTAAGCAGGTGGTTAAACCGGAGCAGATCGAAAAGACACACGCTTTTTATGAGAAATATGGGAGTAAAACAATTGTTATTGCGCGTTTTGTGCCGATTGTAAGAACGTTAGCTCCTTTTGTAGGTGGAATAGGTAAAATGCATTACGGCACTTTTTTAACCTATAATGTCGTGGGAGCTTTCCTTTGGGTCGTAGGTATTACATTCGCAGGGTATTTCTTGGGAAATATTCCTTTAATAAGAGACAATTTCTCTAAAGTCGTCCTATTGATTATCGTTATTTCCGTTTTGCCGATTGTTTTCGAGGTCGTAAAGGAAAAGCTAAAAAGTAAAAAAGAAAACGCTTAGATTTTAAACGATAGCGTGTTATATAAAATTAGAGGAGAAACCCATGATAAAAGGTTTCTCCTTTTTCTTTTTTGGTTCAATTTGTGTTATTGAAAAATATGCAAAATCTTTACATGACGTCCATTTTTAAAGCATGATGATACGACCGCTCTATATTTTTCTTTTTTTTATTCTTCCCCTTACATGCGTGGCGCAACGTAAGGGTATTCATGTAAATAAGGCCGAAGCACAGGCTGCCTTTGAATATTTAAAAAGCGTTCGGGAGAACCCGGCTAAATTTATGAAAAGTTTGGGTGTTCGCTTTGACACTAAACAGGTTTCCAAACTGAAATTGAACTGGAACGAACAATTGGCGGAAACAGCAGAATTTCGGGCCTATGATATGGCTAATAGAGGGTATTTTGACCATGTAACACCAGAGGGAATTGGTCCTAACTATTATATAAATAAATACGGATATACATTAAATGGTGATTGGTTAAAGAAAATTTCAACGAATAATTTTGAATCTATAGCGGCAAATCATGCTTCGGCAGTAGATGGAATTAAAGCATTTATTATTGGTAAAGGCTCGCCTGGTTTTATGCATCGTAAGCATGTATTGGGTATGGATAAGTGGAACGGCTCGCTGTATGATATTGGAATTGGTTTTGTACAGCTGGAAAAAGGCAATCCTTATAAAAGCTATTTATGTGTAATTATTGCTAAACACGACTGGTAAGACACTTTATGAAAGGTTTTTATTAAATTTCGAGTTTTACTTTTGTAAATTTTCTACCTTTGCATATGATAAAATCAATGACAGGGTATGGTATTGGTTCTCAGGAAAATGGGAAAGTAAAATATACCGTTGAATTAAAATCCCTGAACTCTAAATTTCTCGAACTTAGTTTACGGCTTCCCAAAGCTGTGTCGGATAAAGAATTGGCGCTACGTTCGGAGGCTGGTAAGCTGATTGAACGAGGCAAAGTGAATATGATGGTTACGGTTGAGTATGCTGATCAGACTGCTAAGGCCTCCACAATCAATGCGGAACTTCTTGGTAAATATTATAAACAATTACAGGAAATAGCAACACAATTGGGGGATACGGATGCTTCTTTATTTGCCTTGGCATTAGATATGCCTGAAGTGGTAACAGCAAAAGATGATACCGTGGATGAGGAAGAAGGACGTGTTTTAATGGATGCCTTCTATGCTGCAATTGCGAAGTTCAATAAGTTTAGAGAAGATGAAGGCGACATCTTAAAAAACGATGTCGAAGGTCGTGTAAATATGATTATGACTTATCTTACTGAGGTGGAGAGTGTGGAAGGAAGTCGGATACCGTTGATTCGTGAAAGACTATCTCACTATTTGGATGAAGCTGTAGGAAAAGAAAATGTGGATATGAATCGATTCGAACAGGAGATTATCTATTATATTGATAAGCTAGATGTAACGGAAGAAAAAGTTCGCTTACGCAGTCATTGTAATTATTTTATCAAAGCATTGAGCGCTTCAGATTCTAACGGAAAGAAATTAGGTTTTATCTCGCAGGAGATGGGGCGTGAAATTAATACGTTGGGTTCAAAAGCGAATGATGCCGGAATACAACAGATTGTTGTACGGATGAAAGAGGAGCTCGAGAAAATCAAAGAACAACTGTTAAACGTTTTATAGCTAATGGGTGGTAAACTAATTATATTCTCTGCCCCATCTGGCGCAGGAAAAACGACTATTGTTAAACGCTTGTTAGAAAAGCACAGTGATAAATTGGCCTTTTCTATTTCGGCGAGCACCCGGGAACCACGGACAGGCGAGGTTGATGGAAAGGATTATTATTTTGTGTCGAAGGAAGATTTCTTACACAAGATTGCAAAACAAGAGTTTATTGAGTTTGAGGAGGTTTACGCGGGAACATTCTATGGTACTTTGCGTAAAGAGGTAGAACGCATTTGGGCAATGGGCAAATCGGTTATCTTTGATATCGATGTGGTAGGCGGGTTACGCTTGAAGTCTAAATTCCCAGAAGAGGCGTTGGCGATTTTCGTTAATCCACCATCATTTGACGTGTTGAAAGAACGCTTACGAGGTCGAGGTACAGATTCCGAAGAGAAGCTGCAGGAACGCTTTGCAAAAGCTGAACTAGAACTCAGCTACGCGGATAAGTTTGATGTAGTCCTCAATAATTTTGAACTAGAAGTGGCCTGTGCTGAAGCAGAGGAAATGGTTTTGACATTTTTAGAAAAATAATGGCAAATAAAGTCGGTCTTTTTTTTGGGTCCTTTAACCCAATACATATTGGTCATCTTATTATTGCAAACTACATGGCCAATTATACAACATTGGACGAGGTGTGGTTTGTGGTATCTCCTCAAAATCCATTTAAGGAGAAAAAGAGCTTGGGCAATATGTATGACCGATTGGAGATGGTTAATTTAGCGATTCATGAAAGTGAATCGCTGCGCAGCTCCAATATTGAATTTTCCTTACCTCAACCTTCGTATACGATCGATACGCTGATACACCTAGCGGAAAAATACCCGAATAAATCATTTTCTCTTATTATGGGAGAAGATAATCTTGCGGGGCTTCCCAAATGGAAAAATTACGAAGTCATCTTGCGAGATTATCCGATATATGTGTATCCGAGACCAGGATACGATGGTGGCATACTAAAAGAGCATCCATCGATTATTATGACAGAAACGCCATTAATGGAGCTGTCATCCACCTTTATTCGTCAATCGGTTAAAGAAGGAAAAAATATTCATTTCTTTACGCCGGACAAGGTTATCGAGTTTATTGATAAAAAAGGGTTATATCAGTAATTGCTCGAAAAGAATTCCCTTTTTTGTAAAAACCATTATTTCAGCTAGATTTGGGGTTTAGCTATGAAAATCATGAATCCGTTACAACAGCTGAATCAACCCACAGGACGGTTTATACACCATAATGATCGGCCATATTTGTTTTTTGGGGGAACAGCTTATTTAAGCTTGTTGGTAGAACCCAATTATATTGATATATATAAGGAAGGGATTGATCGGTATGGTTTGAATAACGGTACCTCACGCAGTAATAATATACAATTAGGTATTTATGCGGAAGCGGAAGCTAATATGGCTGCACGATTTGGTTTCGAAGAGGCAACGTTACTATCGAGTGGGTATCTCGCCGCTCAACTAGCTGTTCGGCAATTGCAGGCTAAAGGTGAAATGATTTATGCACCAGGAACGCATCCCGCTTTATGGTTGAATGGCGCAACGACGACAGAGGAGAAGACTTTTGAGGACTGGGCGCAGGATACGGTATCTTATATCAATCGTTCTTCAGCGAATAGTTTTGTTGTCATAGCGAATAGCATGGATAATTTGCGGCCAACACAATATGATTTTTCTGCTTTTCGGGAAATAGACTCCAGAAATAAGGTATACCTTTTATTAGATGATTCACATGGAATCGGCGTGCGAGAGGCGAATCGTTGTTTTGTTGATATACGAGATATACAAGAAAATATGCCGGTAGAATTGATTGTGGTGGCGTCCTTAGCGAAGGGAATGGGAACAGATGCTGGAATTTTGCTTTCATCGAAGGAGATGGCTTCATTTTTTAAGCAATCTCCGTTTTTTATGGGAGCATCGCCGGCGAGCCCAGCAGCAATGTACGCCTTGGTTTATGGTGAAGCTATATATAAAGCACAGGTCGAAAAGATGCAAAAGAACGTTACATATATGCAAGAGAACGTGGGTGAAGGCATTAACCATATTGATCGTTTTCCTGTGTTTACCGTAAACAAGCTAGGGGCATTTGAGAAGCTGTTGGCAAAGGAAATTTTGATCTCAAGTTTCCCATATCCATTACCCACGGATCAACCGCTGAATCGAATTGTAGTGGCTGCACATCACACGGAAAATGATATGAATGTGCTGAAGACCGCCTTGTTATCCGTCTAGTAAAATGTTGAGAATTAGTTATCTAGTTAATTACATCGAGCGAGTGTCATAAGCACACATTTGGTTATTCTTGGATAAGATGTTGATACAGAAAAGTTTCGCTTTGGTCATCTTTGGTAAAAAAACATAAATAAATTTTTAAACATCATAAAAAAAAGATACTTTTGCATCCCCAAACAACACATGCGTTAAGGGTTGAGAAATAAATAATTACAGTAAAAATAGATATGACTAAAGCAGAAATTATTGCGGAGATCTCTAACAAAACAGGCTTAGAGAAGGTAGATGTTCAAGAAACAGTTGAGGCATTTTTCAAAGTTGTAAAAAATGCAATGATTAGCGGCGAGAATGTGTACGTTAGAGGTTTTGGTAGCTTCGTGGTTAAGAAAAGAGCAGAGAAAACAGCTCGTAACATTTCAAAAAACACAGCTATAATTATCCCGGCGCACTTTGTACCAAGCTTCAAACCAGCAAAAGTTTTTGTTGAGAAAGTAAAACAAGGGAACAAATAAAACTAAAAAACTATGTTAAATACCAAGCAAATTGTCGTTGTAGTGTTAGTGGTGGCTCTTATGGGTGTATTATTGGCACGGCCTATCAAAGGCTTGGTAAATGAAAATAAAGAAAGCGCGACTTCAGCAACCGCGGAAGCTTCGTCTACCTATAACTTTAAGAGCGTTTCTGATGTTTCCAAACAAGGCGTAGATGCCGGTTTGACGCAGGAGATCAATGCTTTAGAAGAAAAGGTTGCTAAGGCGGATGGTGAGGAAAAGATTTCTTTGTTAGGGCAATTAGCCCAAAAATGGGATGATTTAGCTAAATATGCTCCTCAGGGATTTATTTATGAGGAAATGGCAAAAATTTCTCCTAAATTTGAATATTGGTTGAAGTCTGGCGACGCCTTTCGCTCTGCATACACAAATTTGCAGGATACAGCGATGGCAAAGGAATTGAATCGATTGGCTATTCAATCGTATGAAAAGGCTACAGCGCTAGACGAAAACAACTTGGATGCAAAGACAGGTTTAGGGGCAGCAATGGTAACAGGAACAAACAACCCGATGTCGGGAATCGCGATCTTGAGAGAAGTTGTAGCAAAGGACCCTAAAAATATTCAGGCAAACAAAACACTGGGATTGTTTTCTTTACAGTCTCGTCAATTCGATAAAGCTGTTGACCGTTTTAAAACAGTTGTCGAATTGAAGCCTGATGCTGAATCATATTTTTATTTAGCGACAGGATACGAAAACATGGGGTTAAAGAATGAAGCAATTGCTGCTTTTCAGAAAAGTAAGGAATTGGCATCTGACCCGACGCTTTCACAGTTCATCGACAGACGTGTAGAAGAACTAAGCAAGTAATTAACTTATTTTTTATAATCATTTAAAAACATTAAAGCTATGCCAAGCGGAAAAAAAAGAAAAAGACATAAAATGGCTACGCACAAGCGTAAAAAACGTTTAAGAAAAAATAGACACAAGAAGAAATAAGCTTGTTTGTCTTTTAGGCTTTAGCCACTAAAGACTACATACAATCTATGGTTTTACTACGGTAGAATCATAGATTGTATTTTTTCATTAACGAGTTTTTATGTTGTATCAGGTTTGTAATTGCTTTACAAATCTTAAATGTGTAGCTGTTGGTAAAGGAACTAATTATCGATTCAACTCCCGAAAAAGGAGTGACTATTGCTTTACTACAGGACAAACAGCTTGTTGAGCTGAACAGGGAACAGGCCGATAATAATTTTGCCGTAGGTGATATTTATCTGGGTAGAATCAAAAAGATTATGCCAGGCCTGAATGCCGCTTTCGTAGACGTTGGATACGAAAAAGATGCGTTCTTACATTATTTGGATTTAGGACCTCAGGTTCAGTCATTACTCAAGCTCACGCGAATAGTAAAGAATGGCAGCTATCAGGAGATGCTGCTCAGTAGTTTAAAGCTTGAAAAGGACATTGATAAAGCAGGAAAAATTTCGGACATCTTAAGCCGTAATTTGCTTTTACCGGTACAAATTGCCAAAGAGCCCATTTCTACCAAAGGACCCCGATTAAGTTCGGATTTGTCTATTGCAGGTAGATTTGTTGTATTGGTGCCGTTTTCAAGTACGGTTTCCATATCCAAGAGAATTAAAGGCAATGCTGAACGTACACGCCTCAAGAAGATTGTAGAAAGTATTAAACCTGCAAACTTTGGTGTGATTATACGTACGGTATCCGAAGGAAAGGGAGTCGAAGAATTACAAAAAGACTTGCTAGACTTAATCTCGAAATGGGAACTGTTTACCAAACGCCTTAGGACTGCTGAACCGCCTCAAAAAGTATTGGGCGAAATGGATAGAGCTTCTACCATTTTACGCGATATTTTGACGGACGAGTTCACGCATATACATGTCAATGATAATGCCTTGTATGAAGAAGTAAAATCTTACGTACAGGAAATTTCTCCCGATTTGGAAAAAATTGTAAAGCTCTATAAACACAAAGAGCCTATTTTTGATCACTTCGGCATTGAAAAACAAATTAAGGCGTCTTTCGGCAAGACGGTGAATTTGCAAGGTGGTGCTTATCTTGTGATTGAGCATACCGAAGCACTCCATGTAGTGGATGTGAACAGCGGAAACCGAATTGCTAGTAAAGAAAACCAAGAGGAAAATGCGCTTCTGGTAAACAAAGAAGCAGCAAAAGAAATCGCAAGGCAATTGCGCCTGCGTGATATGGGAGGTATTGTTGTAATCGATTTTATCGATATGCACAAACCGGCCAATCGGAAAGAGCTTTATGGTTATCTAAAGGAATGTATGGCGAATGATCGCGCAAAACATACCATATTGCCACCAAGTAAATTTGGATTGGTACAGATAACCAGACAACGCGTAAGACCAGAGATGAGTGTGGTGACAAGTGAAAAATGTCCCGCATGTGAAGGAACTGGCGAAATACGATCCAGCATTGTTTTGCTAGATGATATTGAAAACAATTTGAGCTTTATTCTTCAAGAGCAAAATGAAAAAGATGTAACGCTTTGTGTACATCCATATATCGCGGCTTACATTAAGTCGGGATTGATCTCGAGAAGACTTAAATGGTTTTTCAAATATGGGAAATGGATTAAGATTAAAACTGTCTCCTCGTATTACCTCACACAATTTCGATTCTTTAATAGCAAAGAGGAAGAAATTAAGTTATAAAATTGAAAAGGGATAGCGACGGCTATCCCTTTTTTGATTTTATGTGTTGAAGAATTTCAGCGACTTGATCACTCGTGTCGATACTGTCCAGCCAATGGATATGGACACCATCTTTTTCCATCTTTCGGAAGAATGTCATTTGCCTCTTAGCATAACGATGTATTTCTGTTTCTAATTTCGTTTTAAAATAAATCTCGTCGATTTCACCAGCAAGGAATAATGAACCGTATTTATACTCTAATCCATAATATTGTAGATCTGTATGCGTGACGCCTTGTTCAAGGAGCGATTCTATTTCATCAAGGAGGCCTTGTTCTATGCGCTGTGAAAGCCGAATCGAGATATTTTCTCTTCGTTTTTCTAATGCTGGATTCAGTCCAAAAACGAGGTATGGATAGGGAGGCGTTGTGCTCTTTTGCAGAGGTTCCGGCTTTTGATGCAACCAGGAAAGAATTTCTATAGCACGAATTAGTCTTTTGTGCGAGCTTTTGTCAATTGTATAATCAGAAGGAATAGTAAAGTTATGAAGCAAATCTATAAGCTCTTCTTTCGATTGTTTTAGTAGCGTTTCACGTAAAACAAGATCTATCGGAACATCAATATAAGGTTGTGATTGAAAAAGAGCATGAAAATACATTCCGGTGCCACCACAGGCAATCACTTGCTTCTTTCGAGAGATGATGTCGGTGTATGCCCCTTCAAAATCGGTCGTAAATTGCCAAACATTGTATTTTTCACCAGGGTTTAAGATATCGATAAGGTGATAGGGAATGGATCCGTACTCGCGGAGATCCTTACCCGTACCAATATCCATTTGTTTATACACTTGCCTAGAGTCTACACTGATGATCTCCCCGGCGAGATGTTCGGCAAGGGCAACGGCTAGTTTTGTTTTGCCGGATGCTGTAGGCCCCAATATTGTTAATAACAAATCGGGCGGAAGATCAACCTCCGCCCGATTTGGTAATATGTTATTTGACGTTGTTATCACAACACAAATTTAGTCCATTTTTCATTGCTTTCATTACTCTGTACTACATTTTGAACAAATGCCATACCGCGGACACCATCATCGACAGAAGGGAAGTCTAGTTGCTCTGGCGTAGGTACACGACCTTCTTTTTTAGCGCTTACCGTTGCTGCGAAATTGCGATAGATATTGGCAAATGATTCAAGTAAACCTTCAGGATGTCCTGCAGGAACTCGTGTATTGTGCGTCGCAAATGAGCTTAATGTAAATGGTGCAGCATATGCATTTCCAGTACGGTATATCTGGCGCGGTTGGTCGAGCATTTTGATGATCAAATTGTTCGGATCTTCATTGGCCCACTCCAATCCTCCCTCTTCACCATAGATGCGGATGCGAACTGCATTTTCCTCTCCGGCGGAAATCTGTGAGGCCATTAACACCCCTTTAGCACCTTGCTCAAAACGAAGTAAAACAGAACCGTCGTCATCTAGTTGACGTCCCTCGACAAAAGTAGTTAGGTCAGCACATAGTTCCGTAATTCGTAGTCCCGATACATATTCTGCTAGGTGTGCCGCATGTGTACCAATATCACCCATAACCAACGACAATCCTGATTTTTTCGGGTCGGCACGCCATGCTGCTCCAGCATTGCCTTCACGTTCTGATAAACGACTTAACCACCCTTGCGGATATTCCACGACAATTTTTCTGATTTTACCGAAATGACCGGCTTTAATCATAGCTTTCGCCTGCTTGATCATCGGATAGCCCGAGTAAGTGTGTGTCAAGCACAGTGTACGTCCAGTCTTCTCAACGATTTCTTTTAGCTCCTTTGCTTCATCAAGGCTTACCGTCATCGGCTTTTCAATGACAACGTCAAAGCCGTTTTCTAAAGCCATTTTTGCAGGAGCAAAATGTAAAAAATTAGGTGTTACGATGGTCAAAAAATCCATACGCTCTCCTTCTGGAAGTTGCGACTCTTTTTCAATCATTTGTCCATACGATTCGTAAACACGACTTGGGTCTACAAAAAGTTCTTCGCCCGATTCTTTTGATATTTGGGGATCGATACTGAAAGCCCCACAAACTAATTCTATTTTGCCATCCATAAAGGCAGCAATACGATGTACGGCACCAATAAAGGCATCCTTGCCTCCACCGACCATGCCCATCCTTAATTTTCGCTTCATGTTAATCTGTTAAGTTTAAGGTTTTTTTTTGATGGTTAAATATACGGAACCGTTCCCGATTTTCATAATGTTAATACCAGCTTGGTACTACCACTATTGTATTTACTGTATTCTCCTTTTATGGGCAAAGTAGATGTGGCGGTTTGCTGGGGTATATTCTGAAAGTGTAATGCCTGTGGAGGAAGAGTTCCTGTAGGAAGAAAGCCGATGGTCTTTAAACTGGAGTCTTGGGACCAGTCGTTGTCCACATAGGTCATAATATCTCCAGGCGTAAAATCTTTTGCAAAGGCACGAATTAATCGCGATAACCCACCAACCACACGAAGTCCCGATTTGTGACAAAACCGGATAAGCTCAAAAGAACGGTAGTTAGTCGGTTTATCCTTCATTTTACGGCCACCACTAAAAACAGCAAGGGAAACGAGATCTCCGCGGTAAAAAAGACCGTATCTATATTTTCCAGGAAAGGCAGTGTTAAGATGGTGCTCTTCTAAAAACTGCATACTTATGCGCTTATCCACCCGGGCAATAACAGTTTCTCGGGCATAAATAGTTTGTCCCTTACTGTACAGCGAGGCGATACGCTGAAGGACTTTTTCTTCGTTTTTCCTTAAATACTCCTCATCAAGGTGGATAACCCGAGCACTCGTTACTGTTTTTAAACGATTTTTTGCAGCAGGACTGTAGATCACGATACTAACATCTAAATCTTCTGAGGTTAAAATGGTAAACGCCAGGGTTTGATGTGTCACGAATATCGTATCGAGAAGCAGAGCGAGTTGTTGCGAAAATGCTGTGTTATGATTTTGTTCATCCATCCACCACAAAGTTAGTACATTCTAAATAGGTATAAATTTTTATTAATACCTTTGCACGGAAATTCATCATTTAGGACGTAGAAAGGATTAACTTTTCTTGTTTAATAGAGTCTAAATGAAAGAATACTTAATAATATTGTAAGCGTATGAAGTTACCTATTGTAGCGTATGGAGATCCTGTTTTAAGAAAGAAAGCAGAAGAGATAGAAGAGGATTATCCGAATTTAAAGCAATTGATTGATGATATGTTTGAAACGATGTATGGCGCCCATGGTGTTGGTTTAGCTGCACCGCAGATTGGTTTGTCGATTCGTTTGTTTGTTATCGATGGTTCTCCCTTTGCAGAGGATGATGAGGATGGTGAAGGAGATGCTACATTAAAGGATTTTAAGAAGGTGTTTATTAATCCGATCATCGTAGAAGAAAGTGGCGAGAAATGGGGATTCAGTGAAGGATGTTTGAGTATACCTGATATCTCAGAAGAAGTGATGCGCCCATCGAATGTCGTAATCAACTATCTGGATGAGAATTTTGAAGAACAAGAAATATCTTTGTCAGGATTGGCCGCGCGTATTGTACAACACGAATACGATCATATTGATGGAAAGTTGTTTACGGATAAACTTGGTCCTTTGAAGAAAGCTATGCTAAAGGGAAAGCTCGACTCTATATCTAAAGGAATGGTTCGGGTGGGATATAAGATGAGGTTTCCAAATCAGAAAAAAGGGAGGTAAGTAGATTACTTCCCTTTTTTGTTAACCACCAACAACCGGCAGTGAAAACTTATATTTTACCGCGAGTATACGGATGATAAATATTACAGAAGCGGAAAGGAATGTGTTTACACCAGGGTCTACATTCAGTGACCCTAACGCTACATATAAGATCGCGCCAGAGAGACAGGCGGTAGCATAAATTTCCTTACGAAATATTAACGGTGTCTCATTCATTAAGGTGTCCCGAATTACACCGCCCATTACAGAAGAGAACATGCCCAAAATCACTGCGGCAGGAACCGAACTGTCGTGTAATAAGGATTTTTGAACACCCACGATACAAAAAAAGCCGATACCGATGGCATCAAAGAATGTGAGCGTTCGTGCTAAACGATCGAGTCTTTTGTTCGCAACAATAGATATAAAAACACCAATTAGAATAGCAATAAGATAATTTCCATCATCGACCCAAATCGGCCGTAGGTTTAAAAAGACATCGCGTAGGGAACCACCCCCAATGGCCGTGACAAAGCCCGTGAAAGTTGCCCCAAATACATCAATACCCTTTCGGTTGGCAGCCATCGCTCCAGATATGGCAAATACCATAGTTCCCAATAAGTCGATCGAGTAGATTATATCCATATGTATAGTTGCTACATTACAATATTACAAAAAAAAGAGAGTATCAGTATTGATACCCTCTAATTAAACAGGCATATAGCATGGAATTACTGAATGCTGTTTTTATCTTAGTTAATGTTATTTTTCGTTGGTGCGATCTTTCTTTTTTGGAGGAACAGGAAGGCCGTCCATATTGATGTTAAAGTTCTTAAGATCCAAAGATTCTAGCACATCTGTAGCGATTGTAATACTCTTTGCAGTAATGTCATTTATTTTCGCCTCCCATTCCGGAGAATTATAGTAAATTTCTATTTTTTTTGCGGCTGCTTCGGCTTGGCGCACCGCATTTTCTTCTATCTTGGTAACTTTGCTTTTCCATTCCGGACTGCTGTAGTAGAATGAAATGTGTTTAGCTGCCGCTTCAGCGTGACGCGTTGCGTTTTCTTCTATTTTGGCTATTTTCGCTTTCCATTCCGGAGAATTGTAGTATGCTTCAATTTCTTTTCCCCGAGCTTCGGCATCACGTGCTTTTTCTTCTATTTTAGCTATTTTCGCTTTCCATTCCGGAGAGTTGTAGTACGCTTCAATTTCTCTTCCCCGAGCCTCGGCGTCACGTGCTTTTTCTTCTATCTTGGTTATTTTTGCTTTCCACTCGGGTGAGTTATAGTAGGCTTCGATTTTCTGTGCCTGGCTATCGGTCAGTTTATTTAGACGTTCCGCTAGTTCGGGCGAGATAATATGAAGGCTGTCGTTTTTTCTGATTTTTTCTTTAGTTGTGTCTTGCACGAAAACCTCCGTACGAGTTGTATTTGTCGTGGTATCTGCGGACAGAATAGTATCATTCGCTTTTACGGTAGTACTATCATTGCAACATTCTTTCAATAAATCCGTATGTGGATTTTTCTCCGGGGCAATCCAAGCGATTGTTGTGAAAGCTAAGGTGCTGAGTCCTAGAGCAACGAGATGTTGTCTAATATTGGTATATTTCTTTTCCATTTTTGTAATGCGTTTAATACGGTGTAATAAATGTTGTTGCTGTTTACCCGTTGCCGCCATAGCATAAGAGGCAGCAATTGGTTCTTTTAACGTTTCTAGCGAAAAAAGTGCTTGCGCATACGTGATAGGAGAGGAGATGTGTGTAACAACAACATCATCACAAGCATGTTCACGCTCTGTTTGTATATGTTTCGTTAACAACCATACGAAGGGGTTGAAAAACAAAAGGGTTTCGATAACGACATTTACCAGGTTGTATAAGTAGTCATTTCTTTTAATATGTGCCAGTTCGTGTAATAAAATTGCTTCTACTTGTTGTAGGTCCATTTGATTTGCTAACGCAAAAGGAAAAAGGACAATAGGCTTAAAATGCCCGATCGTGAGTGGAACAGATATTTTAGTAGAGAGAAATAAACCAACATCTTTCTGGATAGAAAGCGAACTTTTGATTTTTTCAAAGGCGATGGTCCAAGCGATAGGCGTGTCCGATAAACCTTTACGACGAAGATAGGTCATCCTGGAATAGCCGTTCGAAAAAACAACTAACTGGATCAACAGTCCGATTATATACAAAGAGGTAAACCAAGGAAACAAGATCTCAAAAGTGTGTCGGACATTTTGGCTATCTGTAAGGTATGGAGCAAGAGCGATGTAGGTTTCTAAATCCTCCTTTTTCATGAATAAGGCCGGGATATTGATGTAGTACAAAAAGGTGCTTATGAACAACCCTAAAAGAATAACCTGACCAAGAAATGAAGCATTATACTTGTGTCGTGCGGATAGGTTAGGGGTCATCATGAAGGTTATACGTAAGATCGTATAAAGTGCCGCCCCCTGCCAGAGCGAGTGTAAGATTGACCACCCGATGGCCGTCGTGAAATTGTTTAAGAGCTGTTCCATAGCTTACGAATTTTCAAGGTTCTCTAAATACTGTTTGATTGCATTTAGCTCCTCTTTGCTTGTTCGATTATTTCCTAATGCTTGCATCACTAATCTAGATGTTGATCCATTATATACGGTGTCGATCATTTTGTCCAAAAAATTATGCTGCGTTTGTTCTTCGTTTATAAGCGCTTTATATATATGTGTTTTGGCGCTAGTATCCCGGTCCACCATTTTTTTGTCTAGCATTATCTGCATAAGCTTTAAAATCGTGGTATAACCAACGGCTTTGCTATCCAGGCACTCATATACTTCTCTAACACTACACTGCCCCTTTTTCCAAAGAACCTGTAGGATTTCCATTTCACTATCTGTTGGTTTCATATTCATCTACGAATGTTTTCGTATTCAAATCTACGAAGCTTTTCGTAATATCAAAATTTTTTTAACTTTTTTTCTTTATTTCATCTTAGATATTCTAAAAAGGAGTAGAGAATGGTTCATTGATAGAATGCGTTTAGATAGTAGTTGGTAAGGATTAGTTTGTGATTGGTAATTTATAGAGGAGAGTTTGTTGTTGATGGTTTATAGTTGTTCGTTGATTGAGATCCGTTCGTGGTTGGTAGTTGGTAGGGGAGGGAGATTAGAGTTGGTAGTTGATAGGGATTAATTTGTGATTGGTAGTTTATAGAAGAGAGATTATAGTTGGTAGTTGATAGGGATTGGTCGTTTTATAGATTGTAGGGTGAGTTTTCGAATTCGCTGGCGCGAGCTTGTAGCTCGTGTCCCAATCAAAAGGCCGAGCTACAAGCTCCTCCGGTAGGCAGGCTCGAACTAGCGAGGTGTGTCATTGCCATGAGGCAGTCTGTGATAAGCAGGTTTGTAACGCGCGCATAACAAGTGATCGTCATCCCGACGCTAGGAGGGATCTAAGTACTATATCAATAAGAAATATCTAGATCTATTAATCATGCATAAAGACTAGGCTTGCTACGAATAAGATTGCCACAGCTTCGTGCCTCAGGTTCGCAAAGACGCCAAGGAGTGCCGCGTCGTCACAGTGCGGAGGCACAACGCGACAACCCTTGTTAGGATCCTTTTAATATTTCTTCAACCTTTTGTCCTTACTCTTTTCTGAATTCTCTCTTCCTTTAAAACTATTATCCATAAACGTCCCCCTATATCCCCATGCCCCTTTCTACAATCATAAACTACGATCTACGAACCATACTCTACGAACTACTTTCTACAAACCATAATCTACGAACCACTAACTACAAAAATATCCGCCACGTTTACAGCGTATTATGCTGCATCCCAAAAAAAGACCCAACAAAGTCTTGGAAGGAATAGGTAAAGTTTTCTACCTTTGCACCACTCCGCAAGGGAGGAACGATTGAAATAGAGGTCAAAAACGAGGTCAGCATGTGAGTTAAACATGTTTTTACCGAATTTTTGGAAAGCGGGAAGGTCAAAATAAAAATCATTTTTATTTTGGTAATCCAAAAAGCTTTTCTACCTTTGCAGTCCCAACCGATAGGAAGGGTATCCCAACCGAAACTTACCGACTCCGGTAAGCCGAAAACAAGGAACACAAACAAGATAGGTCAAGCCTGAAAAGGCAAGATATAGAAGCCAAAGCGCGACGCGGCGGCG
>NZ_FXAU01000004.1 GCF_900177625.1 Sphingobacterium psychroaquaticum | reverse complement strand
GAACGGAGACAGCAAAGTAAACGTTGGCGATAAGATTACCTACACGTTCAAAGTAACGAACACGGGTAACGTTACCTTGACCAATGTTACGATCACGGATGACAACGCTACTGTTGTCGGCGGACCGATCGCTACGTTGGCCCCAGGTGCAGTTGACGGCAGTACGTTCACTGCGGAATACACCTTGACACAAGCGGATATCGATAAGGGCGGAGTTTACAACTTGGCTACAGCTACGGGCACAGACCCAGACGGCAGCCCTGTTACGGAGACCTCTACGGATCCGACACCTGTTGACCCTAACGATCCTAACCACCCGGGCGTTGACCCAGGTTGTCCTACCTGTACGATCACGGTGTTACCGCAAACCGGTGAAATGGAAATTATAAAAACTTCTTCAACGAGTGCTTCGTACAAAGTTGGAGATATAATAAACTATACCATTGTAGTTAGAAACACAGGTAATGTAACCCTACATAATATCGTGGTTACAGACAACAACGCTGATGTAACGAATGTAGGCACAGTATGGCGTTTAGCTGTAGGAGCAGATACCACCTTACTGGCGAAACATACGATAACGCAGGCTGACCTAGACAAGAGATATGTAGCAAATATTGCACATGGGATCGGACAAACTCCTAGAGGGGAAGACGTAGAGGATGACTCAAATAGCGGGAATCCATATACACCAAATGAGCCAGTCGAGCCTGGATGTCCAACCTGTACCATTACACCGATGCCATGGACACCAATCAAAGCGACGGATGATACACCTCCAAGCATCAATGGTAAGGACGGTGGTACAACTCCATCTGTATTAGAAAACGATGAGTTAGATAATGCAAAAGTTGATCCATCGGAAATCACATTGACACCAGGTAAGGTTGTTGATAAAGATGACAAACCGGTTACGGGTATTACGATGGATCCTACTACGGGTGTTATCACGGTAGATCCAGAGACACCAGCAGGGGAGTACACATATGAGTACACGATCTGTGAGGTCTTGAACCCAAGCAACTGTTCGACAGCTACGGTAACGATTAACGTTACTGCACCAGCGATCAAAGCAGTGGATGATAATTTCGGTCCTATCAACGGTAAAGACGGATCTACAAATGTAGGTAACGTATTGACTGGAGCAGGCGAAGATAGCTACAACGGTAAACCAGCAGACTTGAAAGATGTTGAGATCAACAAGATCAAGCCAGCTACACCAAACACAGGTGCTGTTAATAACAACGTACCGGTGTTAGATCCGACTACAGGTATCGTAAGTGTTCCACCGATGACCCCGGCAGGAACGTACGAAATCGAGTACACGATCGAAGATAAATTGAACCCGGGCAACGATGCTACAGCTACGGTAACAGTAGTGGTAGAACCGGCACCGATCAATGCAGAGAATGATACGCCGCCAAGCATCAACGGTAAAGATGGAGGTAAAACACCATCGGTACTGGACAACGATGAGTTGAACGGCAAACCAGTAGATCCTAAGGACATCACGTTGACCCCAGGTCAGCCTACAGGTCCGGACGGAAAACCAACAGATAAGGTAACGATGAACCCTGACGGTAGTGTTACGGTAGATCCGGAGACACCAGCGGGTGAGTACGAGTATCCTTACAGGATCTGTGAGGTCTTGAACCCAAGCAACTGTTCGACAGCTACGGTAACGATCACCGTTACTGCACCAGCGATCTCTGCGGAGGACGATACGTTCACACCAGTAAATGGTAAAGATGGCAAGACGAACGTAGGTAATGTGCTTAACAACAATGGTTCAGGTACGGACAACTACAACGGTAAACCAGCCGACTTGAAAGATGTTGAGATCAACAATATCAAGCCAGCTACACCAAACACAGGTGCTGTTAACAACAATGTACCAGTGTTAGATCCGAGTACAGGTATCGTAAGTGTTCCACCGATGACACCGGCAGGTACTTACGAGATTGAGTACACGATCGAAGATAAATTGAACCCAGGTAACAGTTCTACAGCTAAAGTAAAAGTTGTAGTAGACCCAGCGCCAATCTTGGCTACGGATGACAACCCAGGTTTGTTCAATGGTAAAGATGGCGGTAAAACACCATCTGTATTTGACAATGATAAATTGAACGGTAAGGATGTAGATCCGAAGGATGTTACTTTAACTCCAGGTAAGGTTGTTGATAAGGATGGTTACCCGGCAAAAGGTATCACCATGAATCCAGACGGTACAATTACCATCAGTCCAGAGACGCCAGCAGGCGAGTATGTTCATACGTACACGATCTGTGAGGTCTTGAATCCAAACAACTGTTCTACGGCTAACGTGAAGATCGTTGTTGAGGCTCCTTTGATTGAAGCAAAAGATGATAAGTCTGCGCCGATCAATGGTAAAGATGGCGGTACGATTCCATCTGTGCTTGAGAATGATTTACTGAACGGTAAAGTAGTTAACCCGAAAGATGTCACATTGACGCCAGGAACGGCAACAGGCCCTAACGGTCAACCGGCGAAAGGTATTGTGATGAATTCTGATGGAACGATTACAGTTAGTCCAGAGACACCTGCAGGAACGTATACTTATCCATACACGATCTGTGAGAAAGTGAATCCGAACAACTGTTCAAGTGCGGTCGCTACAATCACTGTAGTACCTGCACCTATCGTAGCAGAAGATGATAGGTTCGCACCGATTAATGGAGCAAATGGTGGTACTACGAAACCTGTATTCGAGAATGATAAGTTGAATAACAAGGTGGTGAAACCTAATGAAGTCAAATTAACTTGGGTTGATAATGCACCTGCCGGCTTAACATTGAATGCTGATGGAACGATCACGGTAGCGCCAGGCACAGTAGCCGGTACACACCAAGTTAAGTACCGTATCTGTGAAGTGTTGAATCCGAACAACTGTGATGATGCTGTAGCAACTATTGTTGTTGCACCAGCACCTATAAACGCAGCGGACGACACGTACAAAGTAGAGTGGAGCCGTGATGTAATTGTGACCGAGTCGGTATTAGTAAATGATAAGTTTAACGATGCACCGATTGACTTGAGTAAAGTGACGTTGACGCCAGGTGTTGCGAGCAACCCAGGATTGAAAATGAATCCTGACGGTACGATTAGTATCGCACCAAGCACAAGACCAGGAACGTATACCTATGCGTACACAATCTGTGAGGTATTGAATCCGAACAATTGTAGTACAGCGGTAGCAACCATTACGATAGAAGCGTCAGCGCTATTTATTCCAAATGTGTTCACACCGAATGGCGACGGTACAAACGATACGTTTGAGATTGTTGGTCTAGAAGGATTTGATCGTGTATCTGTTGTAATTGTGAATCGTTGGGGTAATGAAGTTTACCGTAGCGAGAACTATGATAACACATGGACAGGTAGAGGTTTGAATGAAGGTACATACTACTACATCATCACACCATACAAAAACGGTAAATCTGAAGTAATTAAAGGTTGGGTGTTAATTAAAACCCGATAACATAGGAAACCTCATGAAGTACGTGCTTCATGAGGTTCTTTCTACGAATAGGTATAAAGTTTTTTCAAAAATGATGAATAGAAGATTCAAATATTTTGCTTTGGGATGCATGCTTTTGGCAGGTGTAAAATCTTATGCACAACAAAGTATCCAGTTCACGCAGTATATATTTAACTCCATTTCTGTAAACCCTGCTTATACAGGTTATAAAGAAGAGTGGTTTGGACAGATGGGCCTTCGGAGCCAATGGACAGGATGGGACGGTGCGCCGAAAACAGGTTCAATTTCCATTGATGGCGTGGTAGACCCGATTAACAAACGCCATGGCGTGGGTTTACAGGTTACATCGGACGGTTTAGGTGCCCAATCGGCAACTTCGATGTATGCTAATTATGCACTTCGTTTGCAGCTTGATGATGAGGATACGCAACGTCTATCGTTGGGGGTTGCTGCAGGGGTTACGCAATATGGTTTAGATGGAAGAAAGCTTCAAGCTGTGGAAACGGGCGATGTGGTTATTCCGAACGGAAAAATCAGCTCTTGGAAACCAGACGTTCGTTTAGGGGTGTATTATTATAATCCGGTTTTTTACGCAGGTTTGGCGGTACAAGATTTATTCGCAAATTCGTCTAGTAATGATGAATTTCGTTTCAACTCGAATTCCTTAGAAAGTTTACACCGTAATGTAAGTGCTTATTTTATCGGTGGTGCTTTAATCGGCTTGGAAGAAGGATTACTATTGAGACCAAGTATCTTGATTAAGGATGATTTCAAAGGCCCGACTTCAGTGGATGTAAATGCGATGCTTATTTTCAATGATAAATTCTGGATTGGTGGAGGATATCGTACACGTGCAAAAGTTTTCAATAGAGAATATTACAGTGCATCGCCATTGAAATTGTCTGCGACAAACGCAATAACGGCGATTACACAGTTTTACGCCACAGATAGATTACGTATCGGTTATTCTTATGATGTAATGTTGAACAGAATGAGTGGTTTACAAAATGGAACGCATGAGATTACCTTGGGGATTACATTTGGTCAATCATTGCGTACCATGTTAAGTCCGCGTTACTTCTAATTTTTAATCTTTTCACAGGAGAGTACTATGAACATGAGAAAAATATTATTGGGTTTGTTGTTATCAGGAGCGCTATTTAATGGTGTTCACGCACAAGAACAACCTAGCCTTCGGAAGCGAGCAGATGATTTGTTTAACCGCTTGGAATTTTCTAAAGCGCTGCCGATTTATGAGCGTTTAGCGAATGCTAAAAAAGTGAAAGTCGGTGACTTTGAAAAGATTGGTCAAGGTTATTTGTACTTGAAACAATATGAGTTAGCTGAAAACTGGTATGCGCGTGCGATCCAAACAGAAGGACACAGCAAAGATGCATTATTGGGTTATGCGGAAGCTTTGAAACAGAACGGTAAATATGCGGAAGCAAAAGTACAGTTCCAAAATTATAGCGCGCGATTTGGTTCTTCTGAAAAGATTCAAATTGAGCTTGCTGGTTGTGATTCTGCAACGGTGTGGATGGCCAATCCACTGAATTATAAGCTGAAGAATGAAAAGGGTATCAATACAGATCTTTCTGAGTTTTCAGCAGTTCCAGCTTCAAATGGTGTGCTATATGCAGCAGAACCTAAAATGGGTGGATCGGGCAGAAGTGCAATGACAGGACAAGGGTATCTGAAAGTTTTTGCGGCGAGTCGCAACGATGCTAATTTAGAAATGCCTACGATTATGGCGGGTAGTTTTAATGGTGCTGCTTATCACGTTGGTCCTATTCTTCCGAATAGAAATGAAGATGCTCTTTATGTGACACGTACTTATCCGGGCAAAGATGCTGAAAAGTTTAAGGCTGAAGGGGTACGCTTTAAAAAGCAAAACCTAGAGCTAAAGATATATAAAAAGAACGGTAACGATTGGTCGGAAGAGGATTTTGCATACAATAATGTAAAGGAATACTCTTTAGGTCATGCGGCGCTGAGCGACGATGAGAAAACTTTGTATTTTGCATCGGATATGCCGGGAGGTCTGGGTGGTGTTGATATTTGGTTTAGTACGCTTCAGGCGGATGGTAGCTGGGGTAAGCCTGTAAACGCTGGCCGTGAAATCAATTCAGCGGGTGATGAGATGTTTCCTACGGTGTTAGGGAACAAACTATTCTACTCGAGTAATGGTTTTCCAGGGATGGGCGGATTGGATCTTTTTGTAGCGGAAGGTAGTAATGGGAATTTCAAAGGACGTAAGAATTTGCAATACCCATTGAACTCTGCATCGGATGATTTCTCTTATGTCGTGGCTGCTACTGATGCAGGAAGTAATGTATATGGATATGTATCTTCGAATAGAATTGGTGGTGTAGGAAGTGATGATATTTACTCGTTTAATTACACGAAGCCTAAAATCAAAATTATCTTAAATGGCTTTACATATGATAAGAAAACAAGGGCAATCCTAGAGGATTCTCGTGTAAGTTTATTAGGTGTAAGCGGCGATATCATCGCGCGTAAATTGAGCGATGGAAAAGGAAACTTTGTGTTTGAGCTTGATGCAGGTACAGCGTACCGTGTGAATGCAGAACACACCGGTTATATGAGTGACTCCACTAGAGTGGCAGCGGTGTATCCGCAGCGTGATACGGTTATTAATGTGGCCCTATATCTGCAACCTATGTATAAGGCGGGTGATAAGATTGTGTTGGAAAACATCTACTATGATTTTGATAAGCATAATATCCGTAAAGATGCCGCAGATATCCTCGACCACTTAGTGCGTGTGATGCGTGATAATCCAACCATGAAGGTGGAACTGTCTAGCCATACGGATAGTAGAGGTAGCGATAGCTATAATATGCGTTTATCACAAAACAGAGCAACTTCTGCTGTAGAATATGTGATTAGTCGCGGTATTTCGAGAGATCGTATTATAGCGAAAGGTTATGGTGAAACAAGGCTTGTGAATAAATGCAGCAATGGTGTTAGTTGTACGCCTGCTGAACATCAAGCTAATCGCCGTACTGAGGTGGAAGTCTTAGAGTTTTAATTGAAAACAAAAAGAGCCGAGCTAATGCTCGGCTCTTTTTGTTTTTATTTACTTCTTTACTTACTAGCCAAATACTTTTCCCAAGCCCAGGCTGATGCCATCATCTCTTCAATTCCTAGTTCTGCTTTCCAGCCCAGTTCTTCAGACGATTTTGTTATATCACCCCATACTTTGATAATATCTCCTTCACGACGAGGGCCTACTACATAGTTTAACGTTTGACCGGATGCTTTCTCGAAAGCTTTAATTGCTTCGAGTACCGAATAGCCATTACCCGTACCTACGTTAAAAACATCGTACTTACCGTTCTTGTTGCCTTTCTCCAATAATTTAATCGCGGCTACATGAGCCTTTGCTAAATCTACGACATGGATATAATCACGTACACATGAACCATCAGGGGTATCGTAATCACCGCCAAATACCGTTAGTTTTTCACGTTTTCCAATTGCCGTTTGTGTAATAAAAGGAAGTAGGTTTTGGGGAACACCGATAGGGAGCTCACCAATTAAGGCTGAGGCATGGGCACCAACTGGATTAAAGTAGCGCAGTGCAATGATGTTGTAATTGTTATATGCGTTTGCGGTTTCTTCTAGTATTTCTTCTGCAATTTGTTTGGTATTGCCATAAGGTGAGGTCGCTTTTTTTACAGGAGCAGATTCCGTAACAGGTAATATATCGGGTTCACCATACACGGTACAGCTAGACGAGAATACGAAATTCACAGGTTTTTCCTGGTATGCATTTAATAGGTTGATCAGCGAGAAAAAGTTATTGTGATAATACTTTAATGGTTTCTCTACGGACTCACCAACGGCCTTTGATGCCGCAAAGTGGATGACACCACCGATATCAGGATTGTTCTTTACGAATTCAAATACCTTAGCTTCATCACATAGGTCGAACTCATGAAACTCGGGTTTTACACCGATAATTTTTTCGATCTGATCTAAAATCTGGATGTTGGAGTTGGATAGATTATCGATGATAACCGGCGTGTAGCCTGCATTATGTAATTCGACAACGGTATGGGAACCGATATATCCTGTTCCGCCAGTGACTAGTATTTTGCTCATTATTGTTGATTATAATATGTAAAATCTTTTTGTTGCAATTTTTCATTAGGGATCGTCCGATAATAGGCGATCGTTTTTTCAAGACCATCTTTACGCTTGACTAATGGTGCCCATTGAAGGAGCTCTTGTGCTAGACGGATGTCCGGACGTCTTTGTTTTGGATCATCAACGGGGAGTCCCTGGAAAATAATCTTCGATGTGCTTGCTGTCAGCTCAATAATTTCTTTAGCGATATCGATAACCGGCATCTCATCTGGATTACCAATATTAACAGGAAGGTTGTAATCAGCCATCAACAGTCTGTAGATGCCTTCCACTTGGTCAGATACATAGCAGAATGAACGGGTTTGTGTGCCATCTCCGAAGACAGATAACGCTTCGCCTCTTAGTGCTTGCGCGATAAAGGTCGGCAAAGCTCGTCCATCATTCAGGCGCATTCGAGGTCCGTATGTATTAAAGATGCGTACAATTCTGGTGTCTAATCCATGAAAGTTGTGGTAAGCCATGGTAATAGCCTCCTGAAAGCGTTTGGCTTCATCGTATACACCGCGAGGTCCAACGGGGTTTACATTTCCCCAATAGGATTCTGGCTGCGGAGAAACCAAGGGGTCGCCGTATACTTCCGAGGTTGAAGCAACGAGGATTCTAGCTTGCTTACTCTTCGCTAACCCCAACAGATTGTGCGTACCCAAAGAACCGACTTTTAAGGTCTGGATAGGAATACGTACATAGTCAATGGGACTTGCCGGCGATGCAAAGTGCAAGATATAGTCTAACTCGCCAGGGATATGGACAAACTCTGATACATCGTGTTGGTAAAATTCGAAGTTAGGAAGCTTGAATAGATGTTCGATATTTCGGAGGTCTCCCGTAATGAGATTATCCATACCGATTACTTGCATGCCTTCGGCAATGAAACGGTCGCAAAGGTGCGAGCCTAGGAAGCCTGCAGCACCGGTGATGAGTACACGTTTTTTTACTTGTCTATTCACGGATGTCGGGTATCGATAAAGTTTAATATCTTTGACGAATATAAGGATATTTTAACAAGATGCATCTTCTATACGATTTAGGAATTTGGCTTTACGGTCTTATTTTGCGGCTTATCTCCCCATTTCATGCGAAAGCTAAGCTATGGGTGGAAGGCCGTCGCGGTATCTTCATTCGACTAGAACAAACGGTTGAAAGTGGAAGCCACCCTATTTGGTTTCACTTTGCTTCCTTGGGTGAATTTGAACAAGGAAGGTCGGTGATGGAGGGCATAAAAAAGAAATATCCGAATGAAAAAATATTGATAACTTTTTTTTCGCCATCGGGCTTTGAGGTTCGAAAGAACACGCCTTTGGCAGATTATGTTTTCTATTTGCCTGCTGATACATCTCGAAATGCAGGACGGTTTTTAGATATCGTACAGCCGAAGTTGGCGGTTTTTACGAAATATGAGTATTGGTATCATTATTTCAAGGAACTGGATCGTCGTCAGGTGCAACTGTTGATGATTTCATCGATTTTTCGTGAAGAGCAGGTTTTCTTTAAGTGGTATGGTGGTTTCTTTCGGTCGATTCTAAAGCGGGTAACATTTTTCTTTACGCAGAATACGGATTCGGTGCTCTGGCTAAAATCCATTGGTATTACACAGGCGGGGCTTGCAGGTGATACGCGGTTTGATCGGGTCGTGGAATTGCCCAAGCAGCGGAGGTCTATTGCAGAGGTGGAGGATTTTCTGCTGGGGAGTGGTGTGGTGTTGGTGGCCGGGAGTACTTGGGAACCAGATGAGCAACTTCTTGCGGAATTGTTGAGTGCGCAAAAAGGTTTGAAAATTATTTTGGCACCGCATGAGATTCATGATTCACATATCCGTGACGTGCAGCAACTTTTTCCTAAATCGTTACTGTTTTCGCAGTATGCGACATATAATGCTGTTGAGAAGCAGCAGGCAACGGTTCTGGTGATTGATAATATCGGTATGCTGTCTTCACTTTACGGTTATGGTCAACTTGCTTACATCGGCGGTGGCTTTGGAGCCGGTATTCACAATACATTGGAAGCAGCTACCTATGGGTTACCGGTGATTTTCGGTCCGAAGTATGCTAAATTTCAGGAAGCGGTGGATTTGATCGAAGTAGGCGCTGGTTTTAGTATCAGTACAGTAGCTGAGCTTTTTGAGGTTTTTGAAGCCCTTCAACATCATGTGAAATTGGAAAATGCTTCTTTCGCGTCAGCAAAGTATGTCAAGGAGAAAGCAGGCGCTACGCAGATTATTATGCGGTATTTGGCGGATTTTTTGTAAGAAGGGGACTCCTCTATGTCGGAGGGTATCTTCTTTTTTACCTCAAAAAAGAAGCAAAAAATTCGTCGCTAGGAATTTTTGCAGGGAGGGTTGGTGCGGAGGCAAGTTCCTACAGATTGCAAATATTCCTCAGGCGACATTTGGCGGTTAAGGAAAGCTAGAAGCAGTACCGTTTTGAAAAAATCATCTTGTCATCCCGAACGAGGTACGAGGAGGGATCTATGGACAATCTTTCCAAAGTAGGTGGTGGTTTGTTGAGACACAAACCCCGAAGGGCGAAGCTAGATGTTGTGTCTTTTTTGTCGTTGTATAGTAGTTTGTATATGTAGGATTTTCGCCTAATGTAGGGGCTAGGCTTGTAACCTCAACTTCTTTACTCTCTCGCGACTTACCTCCCTCACACTCTTTTATCCCCTTCACCCTCTTTACCTTTTTTAATTTTTCCCTTTTGAATTTTCCCTTTGCCTGAAAAATAAGTGTTATATTTACACCAAACCTTAAACCGCTATGTTTCAATTTTCAGAGCAGCCCCACAAACGTAAAAATTTGCTGACGGGCGAATATATTTTAGTGTCCCCGCATCGGAGTAAACGTCCTTGGCAAGGACAGGTCGAAGACGTTGTTGGAGCAGAAAGACCTGCCTATGATCCTCAATGTTACCTCTGTCCGGGAAATGCGCGTGCTGAAGGTTCTGTCAATCCTGCTTATACCAATAGTTTTGTTTTTGTAAATGATTTTTCGGCTTTGCTGGAAGAGACGGTTCCAGAGACACAGGCAGACGGAGGCCTGCTGATTGCGGAAGCTGAGCGTGGTATCTGTAAAGTGATATCCTTTTCCCCTCGTCATGATCTGACACTACCGGAAATGTCAACGGAAGCGATTAAAGCCGTGGTGGACTTGTGGCAAAAGGAATTCGTAGACCTGTCTGTTCATGAGTGGATAAAGTATATACAGATTTTTGAAAATAAGGGAGCCATAATGGGGTGTAGCAATCCGCATCCGCATGGGCAAATATGGGCGCAGAGTTCAATTCCGGTGGAGATTGAGAAAGAAAGTAAGCAGCAATTAAAATATTATAAAGAAAAAGGACGTACCTTGTTATCGGACTATTTATCCCTTGAGCTTGAAAAGAACGAGCGAATTATTGTGGAGGGAGAACATTTTGTAGCCGTTGTGCCTTTCTGGGCGTCGTGGCCGTATGAGACGATGATTATTAGCAAGCGTTCAATACAAAACATTGGAGCCTTTAGGGATGATGAAAAGCTGGATTTTGCAAAGGTGTTGCAGGAGCTGACCATTCGATACGACAATATTTTTGGCACATCGTTTCCTTATTCGGCTGGAATGCATCAGGCACCCACGAATGATGGAGAGCATCCGGAATGGCATTGGCATATGCATTTTTATCCGCCACTGCTTCGCTCGGCAACGGTGAAAAAGTTTATGGTGGGCTACGAGATGTTGGCTATGCCACAGCGGGATATCACACCAGAACAGGCTGCAAAGACATTAAAAGAACAGTCTACAATACACTATAAAGTGAAGAGATAATGATTTCTAAAGAAAAGATAAGTACACGATATAAAGAACTTTTTGACTCGGACGCCACTCATATTGTGAGGTCTCCTGGTCGTATCAATATTATTGGGGAGCATACGGATTATAATGAAGGCTTTGTGTTGCCGACGGCAATTGATAAAGCGATCTATGTCGCGGTTTCGAGACGTTCGGACAATATGATTCGGTTGTATGCGGAAGACTTTCAGACATTTTATGAAACGCCGTTGTCAGCTATTCATCCCACGATGGAAGGATGGCCTAATTATGTGTTGGGGGTAGTGAATCAACTTGTGGAACGTAGACTTCCTGTTTCAGGATTCAATCTTTATATCGATGGCGACGTTCCTTTGGGAGCTGGGTTGTCTTCTTCGGCAGCGTTGGAGTGTGCGACAGGTTTTGCGTTGAATGTGCTGTTTGATTTGGAGTTAGATCGGGTAGATATTGCAAAAATCGGGCAATTGGCAGAACATACGTATGCTGGGGTGCAATGTGGAATTATGGATCAGTTTGCTTCAGCAATGAGTAAAGCAGGACATGTTTTGCGCTTGGACTGTCGGGACCTTTCTTTCTTGTACAAACCGTTGGAGCTTGGTGATTATACAATTCTTTTGTTGAATACCAATGTGAAGCACTCGTTGGCTTCTACGGCGTATAATGATCGACGATCGGCATGTGAAGCAGCAGTTCGTTTGATCCAGCAAAAACATGCCGAGGTGAATAGTTTGCGCGATGCAACGGTTACTATGCTGGAAGAGCTGGTATTACCAGTGGATGCTGATGCTTTTGTTAAAAGTCGATTCATTATTGAAGAGAACGAGCGCGTAGAGCAGGTTTGTGTGGCGTTAGAAAATGGCGATTTGGAGACGATGGGGGAGCTTATGTATCGGGCACATGAAGGTTTGAGTAAAGAATATGATGTAAGCTGTCCGGAATTGGATTTTTTGGTTGATTATGTTCGTCAGTTTCCTGAAATATTGGGTGCACGTATGATGGGAGGTGGATTTGGAGGATGTACGATTAATTTGGTGCATAAACGTTTTGAAGATTTATTGATTGACCGGATGAAGCCGGTTTATGAGGAAAAATTTGGCTTGGAACTGACGGCAATAAAAGTGGTGCCTTCGGCGGGAACATCCTTGTTGTGAGGGAGCGGAGTTAAGAAGTGAAGAGGGGTAAGAGGTTCGAAAGTTAAGAAGGAGGGGACACGAGCCGAAGCCTCGCGCCAGCAGGGGCCGGTTACGTATGACAAAGACTGTCGCGTCGTACCTCCTCGCAGTGACGAAAAAGATCGTTTTTATTGTCATAGCGAACCTGAGGAACGAAGGTGTGGCGATCATTTAGATACTTCAAAAGGACTTTAATCAGTTCGAGGTAATACCGCTCTTGTCATGTTGAGCCTGCCTGCGGTAGACAGGGGGGAAACATCGTCAAGTATTCGAGAGTCCTTAACTTGGCCTTCCAATATTAATACGAGAGAGGACCCGACCTGAAGCCTCGTGCCAGCAAGGGGCGGCTCAGCGGAGAAATGGCAGCCGCTTTAACATCTTAACTACTTTACTTCCTAACCCATTTACAACTTTACACAACCTTCTTGTAGCGTTTCCCTGACAGACCTCGTTTATCTTAATGTTTTACGATAAATTATTGCCAATTTTGCACTTTATTTTGAAAAGATGACTACTAACACAGCGAGGCCTAATCGACTTGTATATACCCTTTTGCTATTGGCTATTATTGCTATGGCTCAGTTGGTTTTGATTGTTTTTTTGGAGAAGAATAGTTTTAATAATAAGATTGTCTTGAAAGGAGGATACGGTGTTCCGCATGCTCCAATATTAGATGAGTAATTGACAAGGACAAAGTGGGGATCTAGTGGACAAGAAGGGGACATTCGCTATACTTTTGACCTTTCAAAGGAAGAGTAACATTTTTTTAATCTAAGTTTGCAATCTTCTTTTAAAAACTGGAACAGATTTTGGAGAGAAGGAAACAAACAATTTAATACTATTCAACCGTAAGGAACTTTTATGAGTAAAGGAAAAGATAAAAGAGAAGATTATAACCCGGGACCGCGGGTAGGTATAACATTTTCAACATTTGATTTATTGCACGCGGGTCATATCATGATGTTAGCGGAAGCAAAACGACAGTGTGATTATTTAATTTGTGGACTGCAGATGGATCCGACATTAGATCGCCCGGAAAAAAATCCGCCCACGCAAACTGTTGTGGAGCGTTATATACAACTTCGAGGTTGTTCTTACGTGGATGAAATCGTCCCTTACTCGACAGAACAGGATCTAGAGGACATTCTTCGTTCTTTTAAGCTGGATGTGCGTATTGTTGGAGATGAATATAAAAATAAAGATTTTACAGGCCGAAAATATTGTGAAGATAAGGGGATTGATCTTTATTTCAATAGTCGTGATCATCGTTTCTCTAGCTCCGGTTTGCGTAAAATTGTAGCCGAAAAAGAAGCGCAGAAAAACGGTAAAAAATAACACAATTATAAAGCAATAGAGGCACAATATGTAGCTAGAGTGAACTCTTTGGATGTTGTGTTTTTATTTTATAATGTGACATTTACTTTTCCGATGCGCTTAGGTGCAGGTGTTTATTTATGGTATTGTAGTTTCCTTCGGTCATTGTTTATGAGAGGACGCAGTGAAATGAATGATTCTTTAGTTTAAAAGTGCTATTTTCGCAATAAATTAATGCGCATATTTATTAATGGCTAAAGAATTTATTTATCTTTTAACGTTAGTTGGTCTAGGATTGCTTATCGGATATGTTCTGATGCGCATTCGTCGGTCGTATAATTTTAAAAAAGATATCAACTTTTTAACTCATATGCGTTTACTAACGGGGGTGGAGATAGTTGATTCTTATGTAAAAGGAAGTATTGTTGTCGATTTTCATAATTATGTAGATAGTTTGCAAGTTATGATGGTTACGAGATCAAACTTCAATAATAGTGCGTTCGAAATACTTCCTTCACAGTTACTTTGCTTTAATCCAACAAAAGGAAGGGTGCAGACTCTTAGTCTGAACTTTAAGATAAAAGATTCTATTTTGGAGGATTATGAAAACAAAATAGTGAAAGTTTGGTACGAGGGATTGTATATTAGTAAGGACGGTAAGGTGAAGCATTTTGAAGCAAAAATCCCTCTTCTGGTGAGAAGTGAAGTTATATAAGCATAGCAGTTTACGGTTTTCCGTTTTCGACTGAGTGTAAATATTGTGTGTTTTCGTTTTCTTATGGCTGTTTTGGGAAGAGAAAGTTCTAGAGATATAAAGCTTATATTAGTTTTTTATATAAGAAAATTGTACAGGGCTAAAAGCTGATAATCTTTAGAAGAGATATTAATTTACTGATGAAAAAAATATTAATTACTGGTGGTGCGGGGTTCATTGGATCTCATGTGGTTCGGGAGTTTGTTAACAAGTATCCAGAATATCATATTGTTAACCTCGACGCTTTGACCTACGCAGGTAATCTGGAAAATCTGAAAGATATCGAGAATAAACCGAATTATACCTTTGTTAAAGCGGATATCACGGATGCGGCCCATATATTGGCTGTTTTTCAAGAACATCAACCAGACGGAGTTATCCATCTTGCAGCAGAATCACATGTGGATCGTTCCATTACAAATCCGACAGCGTTTGTGATGACAAATGTTATTGGTACTGTAAATCTTCTGAATGCTGCAAAAGAAATCTGGAAAGATAACTTTGAAGGAAAACGCTTCCATCATGTATCCACGGATGAAGTGTATGGTACGCTAGGTGAATCGGGGCTTTTCCGTGAAGATACCGCCTATGATCCACACTCACCATATTCCGCCTCTAAGGCCTCTTCGGATCACTTTGTGCGTGCTTACCACGATACCTATGGATTACCAATCGTCTTGACGAATTGTTCTAACAATTACGGCCCTAATCATTTTCCTGAGAAATTGATCCCACTTTGCATTCATAATATACTTAATAATAAGTCGCTTCCGATTTACGGAGATGGTAAGTTTACGCGTGATTGGCTGTTTGTAATTGATCATGCTAAAGCAATCGACCTTGTCTTCCATAATGGTAAGAATGGTGATTCTTACAATGTTGGTGGATTCAACGAGTGGCAAAATATAGATTTGGTAAAGGAGTTGTGCAAGCAGGTGGATGAAAAGCTTGGTCGACCGCAAGGAACGGCTGCTGCGTTGATCACATTTGTGAAAGATCGTCCTGGTCATGACCTACGCTACGCTATTGATGCGACAAAGATTAACCAAGAGCTGGGCTATCAACCATCGGTAACTTTTGAGCAAGGTTTGTCTGTAACAATCGATTGGTTTTTGAATAATCAGGAGTGGTTGGATAATGTGACTTCTGGTGATTATCAGAAGTATTATGAAGGACAATATGTGGGGAATAGTTAGATAGTTTACTTTCTAACATTATTAACAATCAAATGCAAGTAACAGAAACAAAACTTAAAGGCTGCTATATCGTAGAGCCGGTTAAGTTTGGCGATAGCCGAGGATATTTTTTTGAAAGCTTCAACGAACGGACGTTTAATGTGTTGACAGGGACTGAGACGCACTTTGTACAAGATAATCAATCATTCTCTACGAGGGGGGTATTGCGGGGACTTCATGCACAAGCAGGGGAACATGCGCAGGCAAAGCTGGTCCGTGTATTGCAGGGAGCAGTCTTGGATGTTGCGGTGGATGTACGTCCTGGCTCAGGCACGTATGGTCAATATGTTGCGGTTGAGTTATCAGCGGAAAATAATAGACAGCTTTTTGTGCCGCGTGGATTTCTACATGGATTCGTGGTTTTGAGCGAGGTAGCAACATTTTTTTATAAATGTGATAATTTCTATAACAAGGATTCAGAATGTGGCATTCATCCGCTAGATCAGGATTTGGCGGTTGATTGGCAAATTCCCATAGAAGAATTATTGCTATCAGATAAGGATAAAGAAGCGCAATCATTTGCAGCTTTTACCGCTCAGGTGGTGAAGTAAGGATGTTAAGTGGTGAGGATGTGAAGGGGTAAAGTAGAGGTGTTAAGAAGGTGAAGTCGTAAAGGTTGGTAAAGATGTGAAGCGGTAAAGTAAAGTTGTAAAGAGAGCTGAGAACGGAAAGAGGATGTAATTGCGAGGAGCGTAGCGACGCGGCAATCATCCTTATATCTTAACTCTCTAACTTCTTAACGTTTTAACCTCTTAACGCCTTAATTTATAAAAGAATAAATGAAAATACTAGTTACAGGTGCTAATGGCCAACTTGGGTCAGAGCTTCATGATATTCTACAAAAACATTCTGATAAGGAATGTTTCTTTCTTGACCGGAAGCAATTGCCTTTGGATCAGACCGCAATTATTCAGGACATCCTGGCAATGTATCATCCCGATGTGATTATACACGCCGCAGCCTATACGGCTGTAGATAAAGCGGAAAATGAGCCTGATTTAGCAGATAGAATCAATCATTTGGCCTCTGAAGAGATTGCGCAATATTGTCGACTCAATGAAACGAAGCTAATTGCCGTGTCAACGGACTATGTATTTGACGGAAACTCGGACACGCCGTTAAAAGAAGATGCACCGGTTGCTCCGATCAATGTGTATGGTGAAAGTAAGTTGAAGGGGGAGCATGCAATCATGAAATGGCATCCGGAGAGTATTATCATCCGCACTTCATGGGTATATTCGACTTATGGTAATAATTTTGTAAAGACCATGATTCGTCTGATGACTGAGCGTGATGAAATATCGGTCATCAACGATCAGATAGGTTCGCCAACCTATGCAAAAGATCTAGCACAAGCCATTGTCGATATTGTCGATAGTGAGGATTGGGTTGGTGGGATTTATCATTACAGCAATGAAGGAGAAATATCATGGTATGACTTTGCGGCTGCAATTAAAGAAGTAAAAGGTCTAGCGAGCATGATTCATCCTATCCCAACGGCGCAGTATCCAACACCTGCAAAGCGACCTCGATATTCGTTGCTTGATAAGTCGAAGATCCACCGTACCTTTGGGGTAGAGGTACCTGATTGGCGGGAGAGTTTAGAGAAAATGTTAGGTATACTATAGATATTTAATGACATGAAGGGAATTATTTTAGCAGGCGGTTCAGGAACGAGGCTACATCCGCTTACTTTGGCGGTGTCTAAGCAGCTGATGCCCGTATATGATAAACCAATGATTTACTACCCGCTGTCAACATTAATGTTGGCGGGGATTCGTGAAATTTTAATTATTTCCACACCCCAAGACTTACCAAACTTTAAAAAACTCTTAGGTGATGGTTCGCAAATTGGCTGTAAGTTTTCGTACAAAGAGCAACCTAGTCCGGATGGTTTAGCGCAAGCTTTTATCTTGGGTGAAGAATTTATTGGAGACGATAAAGTTGCTTTAATTCTAGGAGACAATATATTTTATGGTTCAGGTATGTCTAAGCTATTGCAATCCTGTGCCAATGCCGATGGTGGCGTGGTTTTTGCTTATCCTGTTCACGATCCGGAGCGTTATGGTGTTGTGGAGTTTGATACGGATAAAAATGTCGTGTCTATAGAAGAAAAACCTGTAGAGCCTAAATCAAATTATGCGGTTCCTGGATTATATTTTTATGACAATGATGTCGTTGAGATAGCGAAAAACATTAAACCGTCACATCGTGGTGAATTGGAGATTACGGATGTGAACAAGGAGTATCTAAAGCGTGGTAAATTAAAAGTCGGTGTTTTTGACCGTGGTACAGCCTGGTTGGATACGGGAACCATACAGTCGCTGATGCAAGCAGGTCAATTTGTGCAGGTGATTGAAGAACGACAGGGAATGAAGATTGGTGCTATTGAGGAGGTCGCGTATCGGATGGGTTGGATCGATAAGGAGCAATTGATAAAAGTGGCTGAGCCATTGAAAAAGTCCGGTTACGGGGAATATTTGATGCATATAGTTAAATAGATTTAGCTACTTTTGTAGGAAAACCAAAAGACAAGAATGAGGAGATTGTTTGTTTTGTGCTTTACTTTGTGTTGTTTAATACAACTGAAGGGGCAAGTTAATGTTAGTAGTTTAAAAGTTGACAATCTAAGCGATGCTCAGATTGAACAATATGTGAAGCAAGCGGAGCTTATGGGATACTCAGATGCTCAATTACCTGATTTTGCACGCGCCCAAGGTATTTCGGCAACGGAGGTAAAGAAACTACAAGATCGATTACAACGAATCAAGAAAAATAAACAATCGGAATCGCAGGTGTCGGCGAAAAGTAACAACTCCCAAGGTTCAGGTAGACAGGTGCTCGGAGATCCTAGTGCTAGAGGAAGGAATCGTTTCTTGAGTGAAGTTGATTCACTGCGATTCATGCAGGATAGCTTGCTTGCTGTTGGTAAACCAAAGGTGTTTGGTGCAGACCTATTTAAAAACAATGCGATCACATTTGAACCTAACCTAAGGATGGCGACACCGTCATCGTATGTAATTGGTCCTGACGATGAGTTATTGTTGGATATTACCGGGGATAACGAAGTATCGTACAAATTACCTGTTAGCCCAGAAGGAAATATAAAGGTGGAGTACGTCGGGGTTATTAATGTTTCTGGACTTTCTATTTCAGCCGCAAGAAGTAAAATCAGCCAACGATTAAGTTCCGTGTATGGAGCTATTAATTCAGGAAGAACCAAGGTCGATGTTAACATCGGAAACATTCGTAGTATCCGTGTGACACTCACAGGGGCCGTGACTAAGCCAGGGACTTATACGTTGCCGTCATTGGCAACCGTATTTAATGCGCTGTATGCATCAGGAGGTCCTGCTGAAAATGGTAGTTATCGGGATGTTCAGGTTATTCGTAACAACCATGTTGTATCAAGGATTGATATTTATGATTTTCTGGTGAATGGTTTGCAAAAGGGAAATATTCGTCTTCAAGATCAGGATGTAATTCACATACCTGTATATGCCAATAGGGTTCAATTCGAAGGAGAAGTTAAACGTCCCGCGATTTTTGAAATAGTGAAAGGTGAATCGCTACAAGATGTTTTGAATTATGCCGGTGGCTTTGGAGAAAATGCTTATTCAGCTAAAATTAAAGTGTTTCAAAAGACAGATCGTGAACGTAAGATCTCTGATATATACGCCGATCAATTTGCCGATTACGAGCCAAAAAATGGGGATAATTTTCTCGCTGAAGAGTTGTTAGATAGATACGAGAATAGAGTAAGTATTTTGGGGGCTGTTTTTCGGCCGGGTGTATATGGATTAGAGAACGGGATGACTTTGCGTGAATTGTTGGAGAAAGCGCAAGGCGTACGGGAGGATGCTTTTATGGAACGCGGATTGATTAATAGACTTGCTGCTGATAATACATTGCAATTGGTAAATTTTAACGTGCGCGCTGTTTTGGACGGAAAAGTAGCAGATATTATCCTAATGCGTGAAGATAAAATCTCTATCTCCTCCATTTTTGATTTACGTGATGAGTATAAGTTTATCGTTCAGGGCCAAGTGCGTAGGCCAGGAGAATTCCCTTATGCGGTTAATGCTACGCTGGGAGATGTTATTCAGAAAGCCGGAGGTTTAACTGAAGAAGCAAAGAACGCTCGTATTGAGATTGCTCGGCGAATACGGAATAGAGATGCACAGGATACCGTTTCCTCTAATATTATTTTGGTAAATATCCGAAACGGTAAGTTGGAGGATTCAAGTATTGTGCTAAAACCGTATGATGTTGTTAGTGTGCTGGGGGACGCAAATTACCGCGTACAGCGACAAGTAAAAATCGAAGGAGAAGTATTGTATCCGGGAATCTATACGATTAATAGGGAAGATGAACGTATATCTGATGTTATTACAAGAGCAGGTGGATTAACGGCTTATGCCTACACGGAAGGAGCTTCTTTACGTCGTACGGGAACATCCAAACTTAAAGCTGAAATCAAAAAAGAAAAAGAGTTACGGAAAACTGAGTTGGGGTCAGAAGCTGCTGTCCACGGTTTTGATGAAGAGGACGATGCATTAAATATAGGAGGTAACAGAGCGACAAAACAGGCTTTAAGTAAAGTTTCGCAATCTGGAGCGGTTGAAGCCGTTGTCGCAGAGCCAAGTGATCTCGTAGGTATTGAATTACATAAAGTATTAGCAAAACCATATCAACGCGAGGATTTGTTGCTGTTAGATGGAGATATTATTACTGTTCCAAAGGAACTGCAGACGGTCAGAGTAGTTGGCGAAGTACTTAATCCGAATAATGTAGTTTATGTGAAAGGAAAGTCTTTAAGTTATTATGTGAACCAAGCAGGAGGTTTTACTAGTGAGGCACTAAAGAAAAAAGTTTTTGTACAGTACGCGAACGGGGCCGTAAAAGGTCGTTCTGGGAACTATCCCGAAGTAAAACCTGGAGCTGAGATTGTGGTGCCAAAACGTGCGCCGCGAGAAAAACTAAATGCGCAAGGCTGGATTGGGTTAGGAACAGGAGTTGCTTCGTTGGCTGCGATTATTGTTAGTTTGTTAAGATAAAGATAATGATGGATAGTGCAGCAAATAAGAGTGAACAAGAAATTTCTTTGAAGGATCTATTCATTAATATTAAACAATGGGGAGTCTATTTATTTTCTAAATGGTATATATTACTAATTGCTGGATTCTTTGGGGCAGGGATCGGTATTCTCTATTCGAAAGTAAAAAAACCGATTTATACAGCAACAACAACATTCGTTCTGGAGTCAGGAGAAAATAGTGGAGGTGGATTGTCTCAATATATGGGTATGGCGGCTATGATTGGCATCGATCTGAGTAGTGGTGGAGGGGGGATCTTTCAAGGTGATAATCTTTTAGAGTTGTATAAATCGCGTAAGATGATTGAAGCGGCTCTTCTTAGGCCCTCTGTTAGCGATAGTGCACAATTACTAATAGATAAATATATAGACTTGAGTAAAACCAAAGAGGTTTGGAAAGAAAAGACTCCCGGATTGTTGTCTATAGACTTTAAATTGCATCATCAGAAAACGCCAATAATCCAAAGGCAAAGAGATAGTATACTATCCAAAGCAGTCTTAGAAATAAATAAAAATATTCTTCAAGTCGGAAAACCGGATAAAAAAATGTCGATTATCAAGATTGATGTGAAATCGGAAAATGAGGTTTTTGCTAAAGAGTTTAATGAAGCTCTTGTGATGGAAGTAAATGAATTTTACATACAAACTAAGACAAAAAAATCGTTGGATAACATAGTGATTTTACAACATAAGACTGACTCTGTGAGAGCTGTGATGAATGGAGCTATCTCTTCTGCAGCAATAATTGTTGATGCAACGCCAAATTTGAATTTGACGAAGCAAGCGCAACGTATAGTTCCTTCACAAAGGTCTCAATTTTCGGCAGAGACTAATAAGGCGATATTAGGGCAGCTTGTGCAGAATTTGGAGATGTCCAAAATGGCTTTAATGAAGGAAGCACCATTAATACAGAAAGTCGATGAACCTATTTATCCATTGAGTGTTGAAAGAATTGGAAAGCTTAAATCTGTTTTTTTTTGTAGTATCTTTTTAACTGTTCTTACTGCCGTTTTCATCGTGTTTAGGAAGATCATGTTTCGTGTATTAGATTGATAGCTTTGAGTATTAATATTAGTAAAATTATCAGATATTGATTTTTTTCTTTTATCTGATAGAAAGATTTTTAACATATTCAATATAAGTTTTGTAAAAAAAGATTGTATAAATGAAAGTAGTATTGTTGGCGGGTGGATTAGGAACTCGTCTGATGGAAGAAACTGAAGCTAGACCCAAACCAATGGTGGAAATTGGAGGAAAACCAATTTTATGGCATATCATGAAAATTTACGAGACATATGGATACAATGATTTCGTGATATGTTTGGGTTATAAGGCACAAATTATTAAGGAATATTTTTTGAACTATTATCTTTATAATTCTGACGTTACGATTGAACTTGCGAAAAATAAAGTCGACGTACACTTTTCTAACTCGGAATCTTTTAAAGTAACTCTTGTAGATACAGGTTTACATACCAATACCGCCGGCAGAATTAAACGTATTCAGAAGTATGTAGGCAATCATACTTTTATGTTGACCTATGGTGATGGAGTAGCCGATGTAAATATTGATGAACTGGTTAGTTTTCATAAAAAACATGGCAGGCTTGCAACTTTAACAAGTGTTCAAACACCGGGAAGATTTGGTAATATTGAAATTAGTGAAGAAGGGAAGGTTAGTCATTTTGTTGAGAAACCTCAGGGGGATGGAATGTGGGTTAATGGTGGTTTTTTTGTTTTGGAGCCAGGCATTTTTAACTACTTGAAAGAAGATATGGATAATATACAGTGGGAAAAGAAGCCATTGATAGAGATCGCAAATGATGGACAGCTTGCCGCATATAAGCATAAGGGGTTTTGGAAACCGATGGATGCTCTAAGAGATAGAATTGAACTAGAGGAATTATGGTCCGGTGGCAATGCGAAATGGAAAATATGGTAATATGTTTGAAGAATTAAAGAGAATATATAAAGGAAAGAGAGTTTTCCTTACGGGGCATACCGGATTTAAAGGGGCTTGGATGTTAAACTTCTTAAGCTTACTTGGTGCAAATGTTAAGGGGTATGCTTTACAGCCTAAAACCGAAATCGATTTATTTAATTTGACTGAAGGTGATAGCTTGTGTGAATCTGTTATAGGAGATATCAGAGATGCAGATCGATTGAGTCTGGAGATTAGTTCATTCAGGCCCGATTTTGTTTTTCATTTAGCTGCTCAACCATTAGTAAGATTGTCATATGAACAGCCTGTTGAAACTTTTGAAGTGAACGCTATAGGTACTGCAAATGTTTTAGAAGCTGTTAGGCGATTGGCGAATCCTTGTGCGATTGTTTTAATTACAACTGATAAGGTTTATCATAATAAGGAATGGGAGTACCCTTACAGAGAAAATGACCGTTTAGGAGGGTATGATCCGTATAGCGCAAGTAAAGCCTGTGCTGAGTTGATTATTGATTCATATCGAAATTCTTTTTTTAATTCTAAAAACTTGAATCAACATAAAAAAGGGATTGCAGTTGCAAGAGCAGGGAATGTTATAGGAGGAGGAGATTGGTCTAAAGATCGGTTAATTCCTGATATTATTAAAGCATTTTCAATAGGTCAACCTGTTTTAATTAGAAATCCTCAAGCAATAAGACCTTGGCAACATGTTTTAGAACCAATATTTGGATATTTATTGTTAGGGGCAAGATTATATGAAGATCCACTAGGTTTTAGTAAAGAATATAATTTTGGACCGGAGGTAACAGATGCTTTAACAGTCGAGGAAATGATGAAATTGGCACAACTAAGTTGGCCTGATGGAACTTATGTAATTGACGGCATTGGAGGACAGCTGCACGAGGCCGGCCTACTAAAGCTAGATATAAGTAAAGTGGCTGCGGAACTGCACTGGCATCCTAGAATGAACGCGAAATTAGCGGTTAAAATGACGATGGACTGGTATAAAGAGTTTAAATATAACATTGGTAGTATTTCTTGCTTTACAAGAGAACAAATAAATGATTTTTTAAATGGTTAGAACTATTTTAATAACTGGTGCTACAGGATATTTAGGACTCAAATTTGTACAGAGTATTATACAGGAGGGATATACTATTTGTGTGTTAAAAAGAGATAGTTCCAATATCTCGAACTTGAAGGCTCTTTCAGATAATATAAAATTTTATCCATCTGATGACGCGGGTATAGATTCTGCATTCAAAGAAAACAATGTTGACCTTATTATTCATTTTGCTACTCTATATGGAAGAAAAGGAGAGAATATTTTTGAAATTAAAGAGGCGAATCTTGACTTTCCATTACGTTTGTTACATGCTGCTGTAGGTAACAAGGTAAAATATTTTTTAAATACAGGTACATCTTTACCATATTTGACTAATCATTATTCTTTATTTAAAAGTCAGTTTTCTGAATGGCTTAATTATTTCTCCTCTCAAATTGTAACAATAAATCTTTTACTAGAACATTTCTATGGACCTGATGACGATGATTCTAAATTTGTAACAGCAATGATTGGTAAAATGAAGAAAAATGTACCTGATATTGAACTTACCGCAGGAACGCAATTAAGAGACTTTATCTTTATCGATGATGTAATTAGTGCATATAGATGTGTTATAGGAAATATCAGTCTTTTTTCAGGATTTACTGATGTGCCATTAGGGTCGGGAGAAACTGTTTCTATCAGAAATCTTGTTGAGATAATAAAAGAATCTTCAAAGAGTCAAACAAGGCTCTTATTTGGAAGTATTCCTATGAGAAAAACAGAATTATTATGTTCCAACGCGGATATTTCTATTTTACAAAATTTGGGATGGACGCCTAAATTCAGTTTAAATGAAGGTATTAAAAAGACTATTGATTCATATAAATTATGACATTATTATCAAAAAAAGTAAAGGTTATTCCCAGAAAAATTATAAAGGACAGTAGAGGGTGGTTCTTGAAGGTAATTGATGGTTTTGAGGAAAACCTACCTAAATATACTGGAGAAGTTTACATAACGAGTGGGATTAAAGGAGAATCGAAGGGGGGACATTATCATGTTCAAGCAAATGAATGGTTTACATTAATTGAAGGAAAATGTCAATTAAAACTAGTTGATGTTAAATCAGGTGAGAAACTATTGATTAATCTATCGTCCGAAATACCAGAGACCATTTTTGTTCCTAATAATGTCGCACATATATTTGTCAATAAGTCTGATAATAATTTTATTTTATTAGCTTATTCTGATCAGTTATTTGATCCTGTTGATACTATTGCCTATATGGAATTTTGATGTAGTAGTTTTGCTATACTTTTTTAAATGATTATAAAGATAGATCGGTTCGATATACTTTGGACATATTTCTCGAAATTTTTGAGAATTGGACAGAGTGTTATTTTACTTCCTTTGATTCTTAGGTTTCTACCTAGTGATCAGATTTCAATTTGGGCCCTGTTTTCTTCCATAACAGCTTTAATAGCCGTTTTTGATCTTGGATTTAGCAATGTTTTTTCGCGTAATGTGACACAAATATTGTCAGGTAGTAGTTATACACTAGATAAATTTAAAGATAATATTGAGTCTTCAAATATCAGAAATATAAGTGCGTCAGATTTGATGAAGACTCTTACAGTAATGAAGAGGTTTTATGCTTATACATCTGTCGTTCTTTTTTTTTCATTATCGACTTTCGGAACTTTATATATATATCATATAGGAAAGGGGGTAGAGAATAAAAGTCAAATATATTTCTCTTGGGCTTTTTTAATCGGAAGTACAATTTTGAATTTTTTTTATAATTATCTTACGATTGTATTGGAAAGTAAAGGTCTTATAAAGGAAACTCAAAAAATAACTGTTTATGGCATTTTGCTATCAATGGTTTTTGCTATTGTGGGGGTTGTATGTGGCGGAGGACTAATTGCTATTTGTGCTTCTGGCTTTATCGCAATTTTGTTTAATAGATTTTTTCTTTACCGGTTATATGAAAAAGAAATAAGACCATTAATTCCTGTTGAAAAGGTTAAGTTTGATTTTTCAGCTTTTAAGGAAATATGGAGTGTTACGTACAGAGTTAGCGTTGCATCAATTTCCTCAATAGCAATATACAGATCTGGTATTATAATTATATCATTATTTCTTCCTTTAAGAGAGGCCGGTATATTTGCTTTTTCAATGAATCTGGTGTTCATGCTTTCAGAGGTCTCTTTTATGTATTTTTATACTCATTTGCCTCAAATCAACTCTATGGTTTATTTATCGGATAAAAGTGGATTGAAGAAAGTATTTACAGCTAGTATATTAATTTCTAGTTTATCTATAAGTTGTGGTGGACTAGTATTAGTATTGTTTGGTAATAAACTCTTGGAATTAATTGGTAGCAATATGTCTGTAATGCCTCCAATCCCCCTTTCGCTTGTATTATTAATTCTTCTTTTGGATCAAATTCAAAACATGTCTACTTTTATATTGTTCTCAGAAGGCAATTTAAGTTACATGAGACCCTATGCAATCTCTGCTATAATAATAATCTCTTCGACTTTTATTCTTTGTTGGGTTCTTCCCTCGTTTTATGCTGTTATTCTCCCTCAGCTATTTACTCAACTCGCTTTTAACTATTGGTTTTGGGTTAAAAAAGTATTCAAAAATCTAGAAATTAGTTTTTTAGATTTTAAAATGGTTTTTCCCTTTTAGATGTCATTAAATATATTAAAATGATTGTTTCCTTTTGTATTCCTACTCTTAATAGAGCACATTATCTTATTCAGACAATTCGGTCTATCTGTTCGGATGTAGATTTTAGTACTCAATTTGAAATCTGTATTTACAATAACTGTTCCGATTCAGATTATACTGAAGTTGAAAAAGAGATTAGTGTTTTATCTGAATCTTTTAATATTACATATACTAAAGGAGATATTAGACTTGAAATAGACCACAGTATGTTTGAAGCCGTTAGACATGCTGTTGGGGAATACCTTTTTTTGATAGGTGACGATGATTATCTACAAACAAATGCTTTGAAAGATATTTATGATTTAATTAATAATGAAGAGGTTGACCTGGCGGTATTTAATGCTTTAAGGGTAAGTGATCAAAACGAAGTAGGGGTTGAATTGATCGGTTTTAAAAATAAAAGATATTTTGATTTCGAGGAGGCACTTTTAGAACTAAAAGAGTATTGTACTTATGGAAACTTGCTTGTTAAGAGGGAGTTTATGAAACCTGAGGATTTTAAATATCTGTTTGGTACGTCTCATGCTTATGGGTGTTTTTGGTTGTCTTTTTTTCGAAGATACGAACTCGGGGATATACCCCGCATTGTGGTTCCAAGTTCATCGGTGGTATGTCTTCGTTATATAGAGAAGAACTATGATTTAATGCAGGTGACGTTTAAAGATGCCAGTTTTGAGTATCAATTATTCTCTAATGTTATCGGTGAAAAGTCAAAAACTATACTCTCTAAGTTCGATTCAAGACTACAACATCGATTTACAAGTCTAAAATTTTTACTTAATTTAGGTCTTGCCAAGAATGATTTAGGTCGTATTAAATCCATCAATGAAAAGTATTATGAAAAAAATAAATTAAAGATTTTGTTCGCAGATTTACTATCTAAAACTGCCTTAAAATTCAAGAGACCAATTAAATTTTTGTTGAAAATGGGGGCTAGAAGTAAATAGTAAAATTTTGACTGGATTGTTTGATGAATATCTTTTTCTGTTATGAAAATTTTAATTATTAATACCTCCGATTCTTTTGGGGGAGCTGCACGAGCAACATATAGATTACATCGATCACTTCTAAGAGAGGAGATTAATTCCGAAATGTTAGTGCAGCAAAAGTTGGGAGATGATTACACAGTTAGTATATACCAAAAGTCATTCTTTCAAAAGTTAATAGGAAAGTTGCGGCCATTAATCGATGTTTTGCCGTTAAAAGTTTATAAAAGGAGATCAGCGACACTTTTTAGTCCATCTTGGTTTGGTTTCAGTAATATTGTGGACAAAATAAATTCTTTTGAACCAGATATTGTTCATTTACATTGGATTTGTGGGGGGATGATAAGAATTGAGGATCTTCGACGGATTAAGGCTCCTATAGTTTGGACTTTACATGATAATTGGGCCTTTACAGGAGGATGTCATATTATGTGGGACTGTGAAAGATTTAAACAGGGATGTGGAGCTTGTCCAAGACTTGGTAGCGATAAAGTAAATGATTTGAGTAGTGCTGTCTTTAAAAGAAAGGAAAAAATTTTCTCTCAACTTCCAGAAATGACAATTGTTGCATTGAGTAAGTGGATGGAAAATAATATTAAATCCAGCCCATTATTAGGAAAACATAGAGTCGTCAATATTGGTAACCCAATTGATACCTCTATTTTTAAACCTATGAAAAAAATGGATGCTAGGGTTTTGTGGAATTTTCCCCAGAACAAAAAACTTCTACTTTTTGGAGCAATAAGTGCTACAAGCGACATTAATAAAGGTTATTCTCTTTTATTAGAAGCTTTAAATACCATAGAAGATTGTGAAATTGAGTTTATCGTTTTTGGTAGTAGTGAACCGAAAGAGAAAGTGTGGTCTGGAATAAAAACCCATTATTTGGGACATTTAAGTGATGACATTAGTCTTGCAAGCTTATATAGTGCTGTTGATATTATGATAATCCCAAGCTTACAAGAGGCTTTTGGACAAACCGCTACTGAATCGATGGCTTGTGGTACTCCAGTAGTGGCATTTGCGCATACAGGTATACTAGATATCGTGGAGCATAAGAAAACAGGATATTTGGCAAAATCTTACGACACACAAGACCTAGCGTTTGGGATTAAATGGATTTTAAATGAATCAAATTATGATCAGCTTGCTAATGAGGGACGGAAGAAAATTGTTGATTTATATGATAGTTCACTCCTTTCTAGAAAGTATTCAGAGCTGTATAGGTCTCTGCTTACATCAAACGTTAATAAAGAATAGATGATATGAAAAGAAACCCTAAGATAAGCATTGTAACCGTCGTTTATAATGGAGAGTTGACATTAGAATCTACAATTTTAAGTGTTGTCAATCAAGACTATCAGGATACGGAGTTTATTGTTATTGATGGAGGGTCTACGGATAGTACAATAGATATTATTAAGAAGTATGAAAGTAATATAACTCATTGGGTGTCCGAATCGGATAAGGGAATTTATGATGCAATGAATAAAGGTTTACAGTTGGCAACTGGTGACTGGTTAATCTTTATAGGATGTGATGATCTAGTATTGAATGTTTTACATCGTATCGCCCCAATACTGACTGATAATAACTCTTTGTATTATGGAAATGCCTTTTTTAATAAAGAGCTTCTGATATATGACGGAGAATTCAATGGTTTTAAGTTAAGTAAAAGGAATATTTGCCATCAAGCTATCTTTTATCCGAAAAGTATATATAAAAATAGAAAGTATGATTTGAATTATAGGATCTTAGCTGATTACAATTATAATATTATTAGCTTTGGAGATCGCAGTATCACTTTTGTCTACTTACCTTTTTTGATTTCCGTTTTTAATCAATATGGTTGTAGTAATCAAAACGTAGATAAAATCTTTTTGAAAGATAAATATTCGATAGTGGGAGAAAATATATCTTTTGTTTATGCAGTTTATATAAAGATATATGATTTTTTAAAGAAGCAGGCTAAGAAATTTCTATATGACAAATGAAACATTTGTATTACATCTCTTAGAATCTTTTGATATTTATTTACTAAGTTTTGTACTAAGTTTTGTACTTTATTACTGGCTATACAAAGGGGTGTTGGGTTCCATATTTGATCCCCTGACACTCCAAGTTGTGGGGTCAATGTTTGGTTTTTCAGTTGTCTTGTTTTTATTCTTCAAAGAATTAATTACATCTTACTATTTTACAAATTACGTCCTTACGCAATCTGCTTTTTTTCTAGGTTTTTTTATTATAAAGCAACGACCTTTAGCTGAATCTGACTATCCTCGCTTAAAAATAAATAAAAACCTATTAATTACAGAAACTAGTTTTTTAGTTTTTTCTTTACTTAATATCTTATTACAGATTGTTTCATATGTACTTGTTGGTATTCCTTTGTATAAAGATTCGCGACTTGAAACTTATATGGAAGGGGGGGGGATCGGTTTGATTGGTCGACTATTATCTGTTTTGGTAATATTGGGACTTTTTACGGGAGTTGTGACCTTTTTTCAAACCCAAAAAAAACAACTCAAATGGTATTTTATTTTTTACTGTATGATAAGTGCTGTTTTCTTCTTTTTATCTGGTAGTCGATCTTCATTCATTACGTTTTTTATCATCTTTTTTTTCTATAAAGCAATGATTGGTGATACAAGAAAGAAGGATTCAAAAAAGAATTTTTATTGGTTAATAGTTATTACCATAGCAGCCATTCTAATTATGTATCTAAAGGCTGATAGTCTCCTTGATGCTTCATCTGATTTTTTAAAACGAATCGTTGGCTTCGGAGATGTATATTGGGCAGCATATCCTGAAGATAATTTAAGTAAAATTGAACCTGCCAGTCCTTTTTACGCAGTTTTTGGCGATATTCTTGCCTCGTATCGTATTGTTGGATGGAGTGATATTCCTAAATCAATTGGTCTTCAGTTATTTAATATGAACTATCCCTATTGGGATGTTACATTTGGCTCAAATGCTAGACATAATGTATTTGGATTAGTGTATTTTGGATATATTGGTTCAATTTTGTTTTCTTTTATTCTCGGTTTGTTTCTTGGTGCATTTCGAATGTATGGCTTTAAAAATATGAGGAATGTAGGTATAGTTGGAATGTTTTATTGTGTTCTGTATATGAGAATAGCGAGTATTGAGACAGATATTGGTTTTGTTGTTTCAGAATTAAATTCATTATTAATGACTTTAATCTTAGTTTTTCCTTTTATAATGCTATTGTATATTAAAATAAAGAAATATGAGTGACGTAGTAAGACCTGAAGTTGACATTCTAATGGCAACATATAACGGAACATTATACATTAAGGATCAAATTAATTCTATACTCTATCAAAGTTTTAAAAATTGGCGTTTGATAATTAGAGATGATGGATCCTCTGATGGGACGCTTGATATTTTGCAGCATTATGCAAGGTTAGATTCAAGAATAATTGTCTGTGATGACGACTTGGGGAATTTGGGAGTATTTGGGAATTTTATGGAATTAATTAAATTATCCGACTCAAAATATGTGATGTTAGCTGATCAAGATGATCTTTGGATAAATGATAAAGTAGAAACGTCGCTATCTTTTATCAAAGAAAAAGAAAGAGGAATTGTTCCTATTTTAGTTTTTGCTAATTCGATCTTAACGGATGATAGTTTAACAAAAAAATATGGTTATAACTATAATATGACGGAGCCTCCTTCTTTACATAATTTTTTGTTTTATAATGCGGGTTATCAAGGATCAGGGATGATTTTCAATGATTATTTAAGGATGAAGATTTTTCCTTTTTTTGAAAATTGTTTGATTCATGATTACCATATATCCTTAGTAGGGTTACTCTTAGGTGAAGTTCATCATATTTCACGGCCATTGATGCTGTATCGTAGGCATGAATCATCTACAACTTTGCAAAACATAGACTTGCAAAGTCGGGTATTATGGTTCTTGAAGAAAAAAACTTATTTGTATACGCCCGATTTAGTGAAGTATTTGAATGTTTTTTTTGAGTATTATATTAAAGAAATTGATGAAGAGAAAAAAGCATTGATACATAATTATTTGAGGATAATTGATGAGAATAATAGTATTATAAAGCGACTTTTTGCTATTTATAAAGGTGGGTTTAGTTTAAGAGAAAGTAAGGCTTATTTAATGTTTAAACTTATTTTAGTAAAGTAAATGAAGATATTGCAGGTAATTAATGGACTCAACACGGGGGGAGCTGAGAAGTTGCTGTTAGATGCGATACCATTACTCAATCAACAAGGGGTAAATGTAGATCTTCTGATATTAGATGATAAAGAATACCCGTATCTTAAGGAGCTTAAAAAGATGAAATGTTGCGAGATACATACAATTGGAGGGGGGAATATTTACAATCCTTTGAATGTTTTTAAGATAATTCCTTTTTTAAAAGGCTATGATATTATTCATGTTCACTTGTTTCCTGCTCAGTATTGGGTAGCCATAGCAAAAGCTATTTCTTTCGCGAGTTGTAAACTTATTTTTACGGAACATAATACTACTAATAGACGAATGAAAAATATTTTTTTTAAGTATTTTGACAAAGTCGTTTATAGAATTTATAATAAGATTATTTGCATTTCTCCTGAAATACGTGATATTTTAATTAAATACACCAGTCTCAATCCTAAAAAATTTGAAATAATAAGGAATGGTATAGATATTCAGAAGATTAAGAGTGCAAAAAGAATAGATTGGATTGGGATAAATCCGACAATCCTGGATACGGATTATATAATTATACAAGTCGCAGGATTTAGGGTCCAGAAGGATCAAAAAACGACTATCAAAGCCTTGTCTCTATTGCCGAAAAATGTTAAGCTGGTTTTAGTTGGAGATGGAGATCTTAGAAGTGAATTAGAAACAATGGCCAAGAGCCTACACTTAGATAATAGAGTTTTCTTCTTAGGTATCAGATTAGATGTGCCAAATCTATTGAAATCATCTTATATTTCAGTAGTGAGTTCTCATTGGGAAGGAATGCCTTTAGCAGCTATGGAGGGAATGGCAGCTCATATTCCTGTTGTAGCTTCTAGAGTAGCGGGAATCACAGAATTAGTTGAAAATGTAGGTGTTTTATTTGAAGAAAGTGATGCGGTGGAATTGGCGAGTATTATTACGGCTCTGATTCGGAATAAAGACTATTATAATGAAGTGTCAAATCGATGCTCCTTATATTCTCAACAATTTGATATTAAAAAAATGATAGAATCAATTGTTACTATTTATGAGAAACTCTCAAAATCCTGATAAAATTTTACATATCATTACAGTTGCCTTTTCTATTAGTTATTTTTTTGGCAGGCAATTCTCCTACTTGATCACAAAAAGTGGAAATGAATATCACTTGGGCTGTTCTCCTTCTGATAATTTCTTTGAACTTGCGACTGATTTAAATTATATCCCCTTTAGTATTCCTATAACGAGAGAGATTACTCCAGTCAAAGATATATTAGTGATAATTGCTATTTATAAATATATTCGGAAAAATAAAATAACAAAAGTTGTCGGTCATACGCCTAAAGGAGGAATGTTAGCGATGATTGCTTCTTTCTTGGCCAATGTGCCTAATCGGATTTATTTCAGACATGGTCTAATCTATGAGACGAGTTTTGGACCGAAGAGATTTCTTTTAAAGAATATAGAAAAAGTATCGGGGATGTTGGCGACTGATGTTGTTTGTGTTAGTAAGTCAATTCAAAAGATAAGTGAAAGAGATAAACTTAATTCAGCAAAAAAAAATATCGTTTTGGGATTAGGTACATGTAATGGAGTGGATACCGAAGAAAAATATAATCCGACTTCTTATGATATAAGCGATATCAAAACTTTGGCAGAAAAATTAGGTATATCTGAGGGGGACTTTGTTGTTGGGTTTGTCGGGCGCTTGGTTAAAGATAAAGGTGTTAATGAATTAATTTCGGCGTGGGATATTTTGAAAGAAAGATTCGAGAATATCAAGTTGCTGTTGGTTGGTCCTCTAGAGTCCCGCGATCCGATTTCGAAATATGCAGAAGAAAGAGTTTTAAATGACCCTTCGGTTATTTTTACTGATTTTGTATTAGATGCTTCTGCTTATTATTCATTAATGGATATCTTTGTCTTACCTTCTTACAGAGAAGGTTTTCCTACTGTCGTATTAGAAGCTTCATCTATGAAAATACCTGTCCTAGTCACTAGAGCTACAGGATGTGAAGAAGCAATTTCTGAGGGTGTAACAGGACTTTTTATAAATCATGATCCAGAGGATATTGCCTCAAAAATTCAATTTTATTTATGCAATCCTAATGTTGCAAGAAAACATGGAGAAAATGGGCGTAAATTTGTTTGTGAGAATTTTGACCAGAAAAAAATTTGGGATCTATTGAATAATGATTTAGAAATATGACCTTTTTGATAAGAAAGATTCTATATTAATATTTCTATTTGTGTAATTTATTTTTGTTAGTCTAATTTTGGGTTTTTGAAAAGGAATAGTAAAAGATAGTTTTGGGGTTGTGTAGTCGAATTGAGGTCAAATTTAGATTTAATTATTTTATTTAACTTAATATAAAAATGAAAAAGGCTCTTATTACAGGTGTAACGGGACAAGATGGTGCATATTTAGCAGAGTTTCTATTAAAAAAAGGCTATGAAGTTCATGGGTTAAAAAGACGAAGCTCACTGTTTAATACTGATCGTATTGACCATTTATATCAAGACCCCCATGATGATAATGTAAGATTTAAATTACATTACGGGGATTTAAGTGATTCTACAAATTTGATACGTGTTATTCAGGAAGTACAGCCTGATGAAATCTATAATTTAGGAGCGATGAGCCACGTGAAAGTCAGCTTTGATACACCAGAATATACTGCAAATGCTGATGGTATTGGCACGTTAAGACTTTTGGAAGCAATTCGGATACTTGGGCTTGTTAATAAAACTAAAATTTATCAGGCATCTACTTCCGAGCTTTATGGTTTGGTTCAAGAAGTTCCTCAGTCAGAAAGTACGCCATTTTATCCACGGTCACCATATGCTGTCGCAAAAATGTATGCTTATTGGATTACTGTTAATTATCGGGAGGCATATGGTATTTTTGCTTCTAATGGAATTCTTTTTAACCATGAGAGTCCATTAAGAGGGGAAACTTTTGTTACTCGAAAAATAACAAGGGCGGTATCAAAAATTGCGTTAGGGCTCCAGGATAAACTATATTTAGGGAATTTGGATGCAAAAAGAGATTGGGGACACGCAAAAGATTATGTCGAGGCTATGTGGTTAATTTTACAGCAGGAAAAACCAGAAGATTTCGTTATTGCAACTGGAATTACCACTACTGTGCGAGATTTTGTCAAGATGGCATTTGCAGAGGTAGGTGTAGAGTTAGAGTTTTTAGGGGCAGGTGTAAGTGAAAGAGCTCTTGTTAAGAATTGTGTAAACGAACGATATAATCTTGAAGTGGGAAGTGTAGTTGTATGTGTTGATGAAGCGTATTTTAGGCCGACCGAGGTCGATCTATTAATTGGTAACCCGGAGAAAGCAAATACAAAACTGGGGTGGCAACCCAAATATGATCTCTCTGCTTTAGTACAAGAAATGATGAGAGCAGATTTGTCATCCTTCGAAAAAGAGCTAATGCTTAAAGAGGCCGGATACGATGTTAAAAATCAGTACGAATAGATTCATATTGATACTGTAGACTTTTTTTGCTTTTGTTTTCGAAAATGGTGTCCTGATTTTATTAGTATTTGATTACTTGTCGAAACAGACATTCTAGTCTCTGGATTTAGGTTCTAAATTAGGAGACTGGTTTGTTTAAATCCTAAATGACTTTATGATAAGAAAATTTTAGTTTGTTTACTGTTTATAATGAGTGAAAAGAAACAAAAAACAATAATCCTCGGTTCTTTCGGATTTATTGGAAAATTCTTAATACAACAGATGGGTAATTCTATAGGGCTGTCTCTAAGAGATCCATTATGGAAATCGTCCCTCCAAGGTGTTGATATAATTATCAATCTCGTCGGCAAAGCACATGATCACAAAGGAACGGCAACTGAAAGTGACTATCAGCATGCAAATGTAGAATTAGCTAAGCAGATTTTTGATGAATTTGTAAAGTCTGAGGCGAAACTACTCATCCATATAAGCTCACTTGCTGCTCTGGAGGAATTTGAATCTCGTCAACCTTTGATAGAGGAAGATGCTTGTCACCCTATCTCTTGGTATGGAAAAACTAAGCGAGAAGCGGAAGAGTGGCTACTATGTCAAGAATTACCCGAAGATAAAAAACTTATCATTCTGCGCCCACCAATGGTTCACGGGCCGGGTGATAAGGGGAATTTAGGTTTGTTATATAAACTTATTTCCAAGGGAATTCCTTATCCGTTAGGAGCATTTAATAATAAACGCTCTTTCATTTCTATAGGGAATTTTTGTTTTTATATAGAACAGATCATCGAAAAACATAACCTATTGAAATCTGGAATCTATCATGTCGCGGACGACCAGCCTATTTCAACAAAAGAAATAATACAGATCATTAAGGAAGTTACAGGTAAAAGAGGAGTAGATTTAGCTTTGCCAAAGGCATTGATTTACGCAATTGCAAGAATTGGCGATAGACTTCCAATTCCTCTCAATACAAGTCGGTTAAAAAAAATGACGAGTGATTTGTTAGTCTCCAGTACCAAAATAAAACAAGCGCTAGGTATCGATAAGCTGCCAGTGACAGCAAAAGAAGGTTTAATTAGAACGATTGAATCGTTCGGAAAGAAAGGATAGAGAGAAAGAATGGTATATGTATTTATTTTTCTAGCACTATTTGTTTTAGAGCTACTGTACTTCCGAGTAGCCGACCGTCTCAATATTATCGACAAGCCCAATGAGCGGTCATCACACACAACAGTAACATTACGTGGTGGTGGTATTATCTTTTACATCGCTGCAGCTATATACTTTATCCTATCAGGGTTTCAATATCCTTGGTTCTTTTTAGGGCTAACGATGATGACGGTGATCTCTTTTCTCGATGATGTCTTTACACTATCAAACAAGCTACGGCTGCTGGTGCACTTTACCTCCGTTTTGCTTATGGCGTATCAGCTTGAGCTTTTTGCATTACCGTGGTACTTTCTCTTGATTGGTTTTGTCTTTGCGGTAGGCGTTATCAATGCGTATAACTTTATGGACGGTATTAATGGCATCACTGCCTGCTATAGCCTAGCTGTTGGAGGACTGTTAATGTTGGTGAATCAGGAGATCTCTTTCATTGATCAAAATCTCTTGATCTACGTAATGCTAGGCGTATTGGTATTTACCTTTTTTAATTTCAGGCTGAAAGCTAAGTGTTTTGCGGGAGATGTCGGTTCCGTTGCCATCGCTTATATCTTATTGTTTGCTTTAGGGGCATTGATTCTGAAAACAGGTAATATCATCTATATTCTTTTCCTTGTGGTTTATGGCATTGATGCAGTATGGACGATTGTACAACGTCTGTTACGGAAAGAGAATATCTTTCAGGCACACCGTTCACACTTATACCAGTACTTAGGCAATGAGGCGGGGGTAAATAAGCTTCTAGTTTCATTTATTTATGGCGTTCTACAGTTTGCTATTGGTTGTCTTGTAATTGTTTTTGCTGAGAAGGAGATCAGTGAACAGATTATTTTTACTATAGTCCTTTTGATCGGGTTAACTACATTCTATCTAATTTGTAAAACCTACGTAATTAGAAAATTTGTTCAAAACTCTTAGATCCTAAAAAATGATAAAAACCATCAAAGGCGGTATCGCTGAAGACCACCGAGGACATATTCGTTTTGTCAACGACTTTGATATGACGGAAGTCAAACGTTTCTATATTATAAAAAACAAAGACACCGAATTGGTACGTGGTTGGCGGGCACATAAAATAGAGCAACGTTGGTTTTATGTGCTTTCTGGCTCCTTTGTTTTGGATGTTGTTAAAATCGATAATTGGGAAACTGCATCGTCAACTTTAGACGTTGAACGTATTGTCTTAAAAGCGGAAGACAAACAAGTTGTTCATATGCCTGTGGGTTATGGAACAGCTTTCCAAGCATTGGAAGAAGGGGCTGAGCTATTGGTTTTTGCAGACTATGGAATTGACAATGCCAAGAATGATGATTACACTTGGCCGGCCGATTATTTTGTGAATAAAAAGATGGAAGTTTAACTTCTTATTTAGCTAGTTTTTGAAGAAACGACCTCCATCTTTAAGGGATTTCATGCCATTAAAGATCATTATTCTTAATATCAAGTTTACTTATACCAAACATTTATTGCTTAAGGGTGTTTATGATGTTACGGAGTCTGTTTGAGGTTTCCTAAGTAATTGAATGGAGAGAAATATGAGTAAGCTTATAAAGTTATATAAAGGTGCCCCAGTCGTATTTAGAGATATGTGGCTCGCCGTTTTGTTTGTGGTGATTCTGGTGGCTCAACTTGTTGTCCTTACTTACATTGGACATTGATTTTTTTATAGTCCCGGGTGGTAAGCTCGATCAATCTGCTCACGTACAACAGGGTTCTTCTTTACATAGGCAGCTACAAAAGGACAATATACCATCACTTTTTTGTCAACTTCTTTGGCGTATGCAAAAGCTGCTGCAGCTAAAGCAGAAGCGACTCCCTCGCCACTCATGCTATCTGGTACCAAGGTATGCACGAGCGCGATGTTTTTCTGCTTATAAAAACGATATTCTAATTTTGCTACCTCGCCACCTTTGGTATATTCGAATTGCAGTTTTTCTGTATTGTTTATAATTTCCATATCCGGAATAATTTTTTCCCACGCTGCTTCATGCTAACCGTAGTATTATTAACGATGGGTGTTCCCGTTTTGTTTTGACTTCATTCTCTTCCCCTTTGTTTTTTTGATATCTTTCTGTTTCGTATTGAGCTCCTCCTAACCTGTTGTGGTAAGACGATCAATTTAACTCTTTAAATCCTCTTAACTTTTTACAAAAGGCGGGGACAAGCCCTGCCTCTAAAGGAGAGTGTCTTAACACGCTAACGTCTTAACTCTTTACTCCTCTATCCCCATACATCTCCGGTCTAAACTTAAACGTAGGAGTCAACCAATACATTAAAACGACACGAGAGTAACGATAGTTGAATGGAGCTAATATAATTGCTGTGAGAATAGCTACAATCAAGTATAACCAAGGAGACTCCAGGTTTTTGGTGATGATATAGGTTCCCACACAAGCCGTTACCAGCTCAGCCACCACGAAAACATAGCTCACATACATCGCGACGTAGAAGTATCCAGGTTCTTTTTCGAACTTCAATCCACAGTGCGGACAGTTGATGTGCATTTTCTTTGATTTAAGGCTAAAGAGCGGAGCGGCAAACATGTTCCCTGTGCGGCAACGTGGACATTTCCCTTCAACGGCACTTTTGAATTCTCCAGGGATCGTGTATGTTGGTTGTGTGTTATTGTTGTTTTCCATGTTATTGTTGTTGTTTGCGAAATTCTTCAGGCGTGATACCTTCTATTTTTTTAAAAAACTTAGTGAAATATGAATTGTCATTGAAATTAAGCTCATAGGCAATTTCGCTGATGCTAAAATCTTTGATTACAAGTAATCGTTTTGCTTCTAGGATGACACGGTTACGAATAACTTCACCAGCGGGAATACCTAGAAACTCCTTGCTCAAGGCATTGAGGTGATTCGGCGTGATGTATAGTAATTCTGCATAATCCTTAGGTAAGCGTAATTGCTTAAAATGCTGTTCAATCAGGTTTAAGAAATTCCGGAGCAATAAGTGATTGTATACATTAGCCTCTGCATATGCTGATGGCTTATGTTGTAGTTCTAAAAGCTGAAACAAGTAAAGCAATGATGCTCGTGCAAACTCCTTGTTGTGCTGCTCTTTATTTAGATTCTCTAGGATTTGCTCCGCAATCGGTAAGATGCTGTCGTTAAGAACAAAAACACCGTCGCGCATAATCCCCGAGAAGAAAGATAAGGTCGATAGATAGTCTGCGCGAAGCAAGAACGTCTTAAAAAAATCGGGGTCAAAGTTGACTACAAAGCCTTCCATATCCCCTTCGAAGTTCCAGCTATGGATCTGTCCAGGAGCCATAAAGTATACCTGTCCGGCTTCAATCTGAAACGTTTCAAAGTCGATACTATGGTATCCGGCACCTTTCGTAAATAAAAGAAAATGGTAGAAATTATGGCGATGCGGAAAGACCAAGTTTCGGTTACGAGCTAAGTAACCCGATAGATCCTCCACCATAATATCGCGGTCATGGTGCAGGGAAACGGTACATTGCGCTATGGTTGGTACTTTTGCTGCCATAGTACAAAGGTATGTTAATTAATCCATTCGTAGTGGTGTATTTTTGACTATTAATGGTGCTTTTTACTTATTGATATAGGAAAAAGAGTTAAGATGTGAAGGAGTTAGATAGTTAAGTTGTAAAAGGATTAGATAGTTACGTAGTTAGGAAGTTAAGATGTGAGGGGGGAGCCGTAAAAGGATTAGATAGTTACGTAGTAGGAAGTTAAAGAGGAATCCCTTGAACGTCATATCGACGATAGAAGATATCTATGAACTTTATAGGCAAACTCACTTAAAGGGGTTATTCGTGCCGCAAGTATAGTCCGCAGATTCCTCCTCGTAAACTCGTTCGGAATGACGAACGACGTCACGTTTTGTATCAGCCCTCTATTTCCCATATCTTCCCTTAACCGCCAAGTGTCGCCTGAGGAATTTTTGCAATCTGTAGAAAGTTGCCTTTTGCACTATCCCATCCTGCAAAAATTCCTAGCGACGAGTTTTTTTGCTTCTTTTTTGGAGTAAAAAAGAAGAGCCCAGCGGCTAGAGCGTCCCTAGCGACGGTTTTTATCAACAAGTTGATGAGCTCACTGCGTTCGGTTTTGCTTCTTTTTTGAGGTAAAAAAGAAGAGCCCAGCGGCTTGAGCGTCCCTAACAGTTAGAGTGTCAAAACATTATCACTCGATTCCACATCCGCCAATCGTAGCGAAGGATCAATAGTTACTTTCTTAATCGCCTTACCCACTTTTACCTGATACAAAGGATTCGTCCAAAACCAATCTTCCAGCACCGTACGTTTTACCCCCTGATAAATCGAGAAATTCTCAGCCGGTTTCTCACCACGCATTTCGCGGAGCGGGATATAGAAAAGCTCCTTAGAACCATCTTGGTACTCCACTAGAAGATCGATCGGCATCGCAATCCCCCCTTTATTACGAAGCTGAATTACATTATCGTTAACCCCCAGAATACCATAATCAATGGTACGCGTCGTATTAATAAAGAGATTAAAATACCATTTCAGATTAATGCCCGAAATATCCTCCGCAACCCGTTTAAAGTCATTTGGCGTGGGGTGTTTGAATTTCCATAGCTCATAGAACTTAAGGAACGTCTTATCCAAATTCTCCTGCCCGATAATATAGCCCAACTGTTGCGCCAGCACCTGCCCCTTATTATACGCCTGATTACTATATCCGTAATTCGTGTTATAGTAATCCGCCAATAAACTCATCGGCTCCTCCTTTCCTGAAAGTGCCAGCTTATAATACGCACGATAGGCTGCGATAACAGGATTTGTTTCAATCGCACCTTTTTTCTCAAAAATTTGTTGAAAAGCCAATTCCTCCACATAGCTGGTGAAACCCTCATCGAACCACTCATCTACAGTTTCATTGATGCCGAATAGATGCTGGTACCAGGAGTGTGCCGCTTCATGGAATATTACACCGACCAAACTCTTAATATCACGTCCACCAGTCACCAATGTTGCTGTTCCATACTCCATGCCACCATCGCCACCTTGTACAATAGAATACGTAGGCCAAGGATAAGCACCAAAGCGCGTGGAGCAGAAATCAAAAAACTCTGTCGCCATAGTCAGTGCTGTTTTCCAGTTCTCTTTTACCGCAGCACTGCTTGGTATATATACGGTATACACCGAAACTCCACCCTGACTTTTTGCCGAATCCACCACAAACTTAGGGTCTGCAGCCCATACAAAATCGTGAATATTTTCCGCTTTGAAGTTCCAAGTCGCTTTTCCGTCCTTGTGTTGTACTTTAGCTTTTTTATTGTAACCTTTCACTGCTAACGGATTTTGCAGTTTCCCGGAAGCACCCACAACATAGTCCTTATTGATATGAATCGTAACATCAAAATTGCCGAAAGGAGCAATAAACTCACGCGCCACATATTCATCCAAATGCCAGCCATAATCATCGAAGTGTGCCATTTTAGGGTACCACTGCGCCATTGATAACGCGACGCCTTCTTTCGAGTTACGCCCTGTGCGACGAATCTGTTCCGGAACCTGTGCGTCCCATGTCATTTCAAATGTTGCTGTTTCACCGGCTGCAATGGCACGCGGTAACGTGACCTCTAAAATTGTTCCGTCCGTCTTAAATGTTGCATCAGTCCCATTTACACGCAAACTCTTCACCTTTTGATAACCAATCTGGTCGGGAGTTAAAGTGGCGATACGACTTTGGTATTGTGGCTTTTCTTTCGTTCCCAAGTTGTTGGTCATCCGCGCATCGGGATCCGAAATATTAGAAAGACGGTAATCCATCATGCTACCCGGTTGGAAAGCATTGAGGTAGAGGTGAAAGTAAACCTTAGAAAGGGCTCGAGAAGAGTTATTACTATATTTTAACGTCATATTTCCAGCATACTGAAAGGTCGACTCGTTGACATCAATATCCATCTTGTAGTCTACGGCCTGTTGCCAGTAACCGGGACGCTGCGCAAAAAGACTGCAGGACACCAACAGGAAAGATAGTAAAGAAATAAATTTCTGTATCATTAGATTTAATATTTACATGTAGTAGTATTCGACGTTTTGCTGCTTTAGTGCATGGATAAGTGCATTTAGATCATCATCAGCTTGAAACAATTTGTTGCGCCAGAAACGTTTTGTGCCTTTTCCTTGTTGCATAAAGAACATGAGTAAGTTGCCGCCCGATCGAGGGACATTACGTAGGTATTTTATCTCCGATAAGAGAATCGACTCTTCCTTTTTATCGCTAAAGCGAACATGAAGTGTCTCACTGTCAACAGTCCATTGAGACGGATTTTGGCTCAGTTTTGTGCTTAGATACAAGAGGATAGGAAGGCTGATCAACACCACTAGAATCTTTACAATCTCTTGAAGGGGAAGGCGTGATACGATTGCGGTCACCACGCAAACTCCCACTAAGAGAAAGATCATATATCGACCGCGGTGTAGGGTCGCTAGGTGAAAAGTTGATGCTGCCATGACGGCAAAAATAAGAAAGAAAAGTTAACTTTGGGGTCGTTCACTTAAGAAAGGTTAGGCATTGGAAATTCTTTTGGTCGAAGATGAGACCGCAGTCATTTCATTGATCCGTAGAGGGCTTAATTCGCTCGGATGTAATATCTCTGTTGCATTAAATGGCAAGACGGGACTTGCTATGGCGTTGTCTAATTCGTATGACCTAATTATTCTTGATGTGATGCTGCCAGAAATGAGCGGTTTTGAGGTGTGTCGGAAAATTAGACAGTCCAACAAGAAGGTGCCAATTCTAATTTTGTCTGCATTAGATCAAACAGAGGATATTGTGGAAGGATTTAGCAGCGATGCGGACGACTATCTGACCAAGCCTTTTAATCTGGAGGAATTACGTGCACGGGTACAGCGCTATGGACGAAAAAGTACGTCTACACAGCGTACTATCGACGATGATTTGCTGTCCATTGCAGATCTGACCTTGAATACGGCGCGAAAAACGGTCGTACGTGGCGATAAAAATGTGGTGCTGACAGCGACAGAATTCCGACTGCTGGAGTACTTATTGAACAATAAAAACATAGTGCTTTCGCGGATTGATATTCTGGAAGCGGTATGGGGGATTGGTTTTAATATGAGTACCAATGTAGTGGATGTATATATGAACTACCTCCGAAAAAAAATTGATAAAGACCACAGGGCGAAGTTGCTGCATACAATCGTTGGAATGGGCTATGTACTGAGACTCCCGCATGAAAATTAAATTAAAAATCTTCCTCCTTTTCTTCTTTATCACTTTTCTCTTATTGGGAGGGTTTGCGGTTTACGTTTCCTATTTTACGAGGGATAGTTTGCGGACGAAATTCTTTCACCGCTTGGAGGAGAATGCACGTATTGTTGGAAAGCACACCTTAGAAAATGACGAGTACCTAAGTCAATTGTATTATGAGGTAAGACGCGATTATTTGCGCCAACTATCAGAAGGGAATGATTACATCCTGCGAATAGAAAAGAATGCCACGGACATTAAGGATAAACCGAACCTAGCTTTGCCGGAAGATTTCTATGCGAGGACTTTGGCGAAGGGGACTGCTGAGTACATGAATAAGGATACGGCCTATTTGGCGGTGTTTTTTGTGGATTCTTTGCATAGTAAAGACTTGATGGTAATTTCCTCTGGGCGAGATGATTATGGTCTTGCTGAACAAGATTTTCTGGATCGAGCTTTGATCTCGGGAGGTATTATAGCCATCTTAGTGGTCGCTTTGGTCGCCTTTGTTTTCTCGAATAGTATCATCCGACCTATCTCCTTGCTGGATAAAGAAATTAAGAAAATTAGTATTGCCAGTCTGAGTCTACGGCTGCGTAAGCGTAATGAGGCAAAGGACGAGATTAGTTCGCTTATCGATAGTTTTAATGATATGATTGGGCGACTCGAAATTGCTGTAAAATCTCAACGTAGTTTCCTTGGAAATGCATCCCATTCTTTCCGGACTCCATTGACAATTATCAAAGGAGAAGCACAGTTGGCATTGAAGGATTGTAACGCCAATGATGAAGCTTACCAACCATTGACCAAGATTTTGGAAGAGGTGGATCGTATGATTTTGATTGTTAATAATCTCCTGACGCTAGCTAAGACAGGGATGAACGAAAATAAACGTATTCAGGAGGTTATCCGAATAGATGAGCTGTTGTTTCGGGTGATTAACTCGGAGCGGAGTGTGGAACCGGATAAAAATATAGAATTGGATTTTGACGATATCCCGGAGGATAGTGCTTCGCTTGAGGTTTTTGGGAACCCGAATCTTCTATATATAGCGTTGAGTAATATTGTTTCAAACGCTTTTAAGTATGGGAACGACCGGATGGTAAGTATTAAGCTCATGGTGCGCGAAGGACATGTGGTTGTTCAAATTAGTGACCAGGGAATAGGGATTCCATCTGGTGAACAAGAGTTTATTTATGATTCATTTTACCGGGCTTCCAATGTAGGTTCAACTTATGGTAATGGTCTTGGGTTATTGCTAGCCAAAAATATTATTGATGTTCACCAAGGTGAAATGTATATTACTTCAGAAGAAGGGTTTGGAACAACAGTTACCGTAAAGCTTCCAACGCACGGTCAGACCTTCTAATCTTATTTTAATCTCGCTCTTATTCTATTTTTAATAGTCAGTTATATACTTGCTGTCGAGTATATCTAATTGACGTTCATGAGTAAGATTATCGCTTTCCTTTTTATTGTTTTTTGTTCGGTTCCAGCTTTTGCTGTAGGTTCACTCCGTCATTGCGAAAAGGAACGACGTGGCAATCTGTTAGTTGGACACGAGCCACAGGCTCGCGCCAGCGAAAAAGAATCAAAAGCTTTTCTTGCTGGTTCTCTGCATCATCACGCAGAGGAACGACGTGGCAATCTGTTAGGAGAAGCTCAAATTGCTGGCGCGAGCTTTCAGCTCGTGTCTCTAGATAAAGCAACAGATATCCATGATGCCTCGCCGCTAGACACTATACACACTGTGCCAACTAAAGCCGAACCTACAAAAGCAGAACTCTTCAACCTCGACGTCCTTTTCCGGGCCGCGTTGAATGCTGATAACCTCAATCAGGAAAGCGCACGCACCCGAATGAATCTCGATGATATCCGGTTGTTACTCCATGGACGATACAACGAAGACCTTAGCTACAAAGTACGCTTTCGATTAAACCGTTCTTTCGCCCCGATTGCACTTGATAACAGTTCGGCTGCGTTGGATTATGCCTATATCGATTATAAGTTTGGAAAACATAGAAACTGGTCGATGACACTTGGTAAGCAAAGCGCGATGGTCGGTTCGTACGAGTTCGAAAACAATCCCATCTATGAGCTTATTTTTACCGACTACATCAACCATGTCGTCAACTTGTTTGTCGTTGGTGGTAAGCTTAGCTATGCGATAAATCCCAATCAATCTTTTCATGTTCAGTTGTACAATACGGTGAACAATACTTTGGAAAATCATATCCAGAATAACGGCTTCAGCAAGGGCGATCTGAAACAGGCAAAAGTACCGATGGGCGCTTATTTTACCTGGGTTGGCGCATTTGCTGACCGAAAGATACATACCAAATGGTCTTACAATATAGCACAATTTGCACAAGGTCACACCAATCATGGAATTGCGCTCGCAAACAAATATCAGACGGCAAAACAGATGGTATACCTTGATTTAAACTACACAAAACAAGGTGTGGATCATGCGCTATTGGCATCTCAGGCCATAAACGATTTTTATGCCTACACCGGTGGAGACAGACAGCTCGCACAAAATGTCGTTTACAAATCGGCGATCGCGCGATACGATCAGTTTATTACCACTAAGTGGGAACTGGCGTTGAAGGGCGGAATAGAAAGTGCTACACACGGGGACGATGAAACAGTCGGAAAGAACTTTAGAACGAACTACACATATTTTGCAGCAATACAGCATAAACCCTTCAAAAAGCAGGACTTACGCTTCTATCTAGGCTATATCGGGAATACGGTTTCCTATGCGGATCGATTGGCGATTGGCGACAAAAAGTTTAATAGGCTTGCACTAGGAGGATATTTTACAATCCCTGTATTGTAGTTACAATAATAGATAACAAACACAACTATGCGATTAACACCCCGTGAAACCGAAAAATTAATGCTGCATATTGCTGGAGAGCTAGCAGCGAAGCGCCTGAAAAGAGGTGTCAAACTCAACTACCCTGAAAGTATTGCTTACATCAGCGCGGAGCTGATGGAGCGTGCACGTGATGGGAAAACTGTTGCTGAGTTGATGCAATATGGCACCACATTGCTAAAGCGTAGACAAGTGATGGAAGGTGTGCCCGAGATGATACACGATGTACAGATTGAAGTAACCTTTCCGGATGGTACAAAATTGGTTACGGTACATAACCCTATTCGTTAACGATTAAAGATATAAAACATGGTTCCAGGAGAATATTTTTTAAGAGGTGCAGAAATCAAGGCGAATGTCGGTTATCGCACCACCACTATTTCGGTTGCTAATACAGCGGATCGTCCGATTCAAGTAGGGTCACATTACCATTTTTTTGAAGTAAATAAAGCGTTAGAGTTCGACCGTGAGGAAGCATTCGGCATGCGTTTAAATATTCCGGCTAGTACCGCGGTGCGCTTTGAGCCGGGAGAGAAAAAGTCTGTAGTCTTGGTAGAAATTGGTGGCGCGAAAGAGGTTCATGGCTTCAATGGTTTAACCAATGGGAAGCATACCAATGAGAAAGTGAAAGCTGCGGCTATTGCTAAGATGAACAAGTTAAAGTACAAATCGACTAAAACATTAGATAAGTAACGGTATGGGAGATTGGAATAGAAGAGACTGGATAAAAGTCATGGGACTCGCTACAGCGGGTATTGCAGTAACCAAGCTTAATGCATTGGGGCTCGAAAAGTTAGGGTTAGATAAATCATCGATCCGTTATATCGATGGCGAGCTATACATTCCACGCGACAAGTACGCTTCGCTTTTTGGACCTACGACAGGCGACCGGGTGCGTTTGGCGGATACAGAACTGCTTATTGAAATTGAAAAAGATTACGCTGTGTATGGCGAAGAGAATAAGTTTGGTGGAGGTAAAACGATCCGCGATGGTATGGGGCAATCTGCTCGTGCATTACGTAATGAGGACGTACTCGATTTTTGTATCAATAACGTAATTATTATTGACCATTGGGGTATTGTGAAGGCTGATGTGGGCATGAAAGACGGTAAGATCGTTGGTATCGGTAAAGCTGGAAATCCAGATGTACAGGACGGCGTTACCCCAGGGATGGTTATCGGAGCTTCCACCGAAGTACACAGTGGTGCAGGGATGATCCTCACGGCAGGCGGTATCGATACACACATTCACTTTATCAGTCCGGCACAGGTAGAGACGGCTTTGTATAGTGGTGTGACCACATTTATCGGCGGCGGAACAGGCCCCGCTGATGGTACCAATGCAACAACGGTAACCTCTGGAAAGTGGTTTATTCATAAGATGCTGGAAGCTTTTGAAGATTTACCGATCAATGTCGGGATTTTTGGAAAGGGAAATGTTTCGACTATGGAGCCAATCAATGAGATGATCGAAGCGGGTGCGCTAGGTGTGAAGATTCACGAAGACTGGGGCGCGACTATTTCGACTATTGATACAGCATTAAAAGTGGCTGATAAGTACGATGTACAGGTTGCTATCCACGCTGATACATTGAATGAAACAGGTTTCCTAGAAGATACTGTGGCAGCGATCGATGGGCGTGTTATCCATACGTTCCATACCGAAGGAGCAGGAGGTGGGCACGCACCGGATATTATTAAGATTGCGATGTATCCGAATATTTTACCGGCATCGACTAACCCAACGAAACCTTTTACTATCAATACGGTGGAAGAACATTTGGATATGTTGATGGTGTGTCACCACCTGGATAAGAATGTGAAAGAAGATGTTGCTTTCGCCGACTCTCGGATACGCCCGCAAACAATTGCTGCGGAAGATATCCTACAAGATATGGGGGTTTTCTCTATCATGAGCTCGGATAGTCAGGCGATGGGACGTGTAGGAGAAGTAATTTCACGGACGTTTCAAACGGCACATAAGATGAAGGTGCAGCGCGGTTTCTTAGCGGAGGATAAAGCCAATGAAAATGATAACTACCGGGTGAAGCGTTATGTGTCGAAGTTTACGATTAACCCGGCAAAAGCACATGGTATTGATCGCTATGTCGGTTCTATTGAGCCTGGTAAGTATGCCGATTTGGTGTTGTGGAAGCCTGAGTTGTTTGGTGTAAAACCAGAAATGATTATTAAAGGAGGGATGATTGTGAGTTCGAAGATGGGCGACACAAATGCATCAATTCCTACGCCGCAGCCAATTATTTACAGACAGATGTTTGGTCACTATGGAAAAGCGAAAACAAGTACCAGCTTCAACTTTGTGTCTAAAGTATCGATAGATAACGGAACTATTGCCTCCCTTAATCTTTCGCGCAAGAGCTTGCCGGTAGTCGGCTGCCGCACCGTAATGAAAAAAGATATGGTGCACAACAATGCGACCCCGGAAATCATGGTGGATCCAGAAACATATAATGTGACCATTGACGGCGTGCTGGCTACGTGTGAGCCGCTGAAAGTGCTTCCGATGGCGCAGCGTTATTTCTTGTTTTAATGTTTGTCTCGAACGACATAAAAGGGAATATATATACATCAGACCAGTTTGGGGAACGGGAGATTGACTTCTTGGAGCTGGATTGGTTTGATGTCGAAAAACGTGTCATACGTGCCATCACGGTAGGTAAACGAGAAATTGGTTTCCGGAATTTTGCAGACCGGTTACTGGAAGATGGGGATGTGTTGGTTGATGATGGAGCGACTTGCATCGCTTTGCGGATCTTACCGTGCAAGAGTTTGGTCATAAAACCAAGGGACGCCCGAGAGATGGCCATAGCCTGTTTTGAGATTGGAAACCGCCATCTCCCGATGGCGATAGATGATCAAGCTTGTTTGGTCGTGGCTTATGAGTCGCCGTTGCATGAACTATTGAAGCGTGGAGACTTTGTGGTGGAAATTAGCGATAAAGTAATCAGTCAGGCACAAACCCTAAAAATACACGAATGGTCTGTACAGACTAGTTTTAAAATAACATTAGCACCAACGATTGATGAATCCATTATTGACATTATTACAGATTAACGATTCGGTTTTCCCAATCGGAGGATTTACACACTCCTATGGGCTGGAGACTTATATCGATAAACGTATTGTGAAAGATAGTGCAACGGCGGAAGCTTATGCGACATCGATGTTGCGTTATAGTTTCTATTACAATGATGCAGCTTTCTTTTGGGAAACGTGGAAGATATGCGAAAAGCGTGCGACCAAAGATAAGTTGCTGGCTTTGGATCGTTTTATTACGACGTTGAAGTCTCCCTCTGAAATACGTGATGCCAGTAAGAAGCTGGCTATCCGCTTCCTGAAGGTGGTTGAAAATCTAAAGTCGGTGCGCCGCTGTAAGAGTTACCTCGAATCGATCCAGTCCGGCAGAGCGCATGGGCATTACGCTATGGCTTTTGCGATGTATGCACATTCGCAACATATTAGTTTTGAAGATGCTTTGAGTGCCTTTTACTATAATTCGCTGAATGGTATGGTGACCAACTGTGCCAAATTGGTGCCTATTAGCCAGATGGATGGTCAAAAGATTCTATTTAAACTGCAGCCCTTGACTCGGGAACTCGTCGCTAAACAGAAGGAGCTGGCTGAGGATATGATTGGTAATTGTTGCGTCGCGCAGGATATTCGGTGTATGCAGCACGAGAAGTTGTATACGCGTATTTACATTTCTTAGGAAGTAGGAGGTAGTTGGTAGGGAGTCGTTGGTAGTTTGGAGAGGGGAGTGCGTAGTTGGTAATGAGTAAAGGAGGGGAATAGGACTAAGGAGTAAAGACTGCCACGACGTGCCTCCTCAACGGAAAAAATGTAGGGTTGTGATGCTCTTCGCTGGCGCGAGCCTGTGGCTCGTGCCTTATAGATGTTGATATAGCACTTCGACAAGCTCAGTGTGACATTGCTTTTGTGGGGCATCCTAGTTCGCCTGAGACAAGAAGAAACGACAATCTTGATAAACAAAGCAAAGGTCTCCTACTGTAGGGGCTGGGATTGTTCCCTCCCTTGGAGAGAAAATGAAATAGTAAAGAAGTAAAAAAATGAACAGAAATTATGTAAAAATTGGCGTTGCCGGTCCGGTTGGCTCGGGTAAGACAGCCTTAATAGAACGATTGACACGTGAGATGTCAAAAGAGTACAGTATTTGTGTCGTCACAAACGATATTTATACCAAAGAAGATGCCCAGTTCTTACAGAAGAACTCCGCCTTACCAGCGGAACGTATAGCAGGGGTGGAAACTGGTGGATGTCCGCATACAGCGATTCGTGAAGATGCTTCTATGAATATTGAAGCGGTTGAGGATTTAGCAAGGAAGTTTCCGGACACACAAATCATCTTTGTGGAGAGTGGGGGCGATAATCTTACGGCTACTTTTAGTCCAGATTTGGCCGACGTAACCATCTTTGTAATTGATGTAGCTGAAGGCGAAAAGATCCCAAGAAAGGGCGGCCCGGGCATTACACGCTCAGATTTGCTTTTGATCAATAAGATTGACCTTGCTCCTTATGTTAACGCAGATTTAGGTGTTATGGAGCGTGATGCAACACGGATGCGTGGTGAACGTCCTTTTATTTTTACAAATCTGATGACGCTTCAGGGGTTAGAAGATGTGAAGAGTTGGATTAAGAAATACGCTTTGCTGGAGCAGTAAGATTATTGAAGTATGGATAGTATTATTAAGATCAATGCGGAAAGGGAAGAACGAGGGACCGTGCTGAAAGAGAGTTTTCATAATGCCCCGTACAAGTTAACCCATTACGGTAGTGCGAAGGCACAAGATCATTTAGAGATGATTGTTATGAGTGCCTCTCCCGGTATACTGGATAGAGATTCGCTGTTGATGGATGTTCATGTTAAAGAAGATGCTTACCTCAAGCTTTTCACACAGTCCTTCAATAAACTCCACCCGATGCAATACGGTGCTTCACAAAATATAGATGTTAGGCTGGCCAAAGGCAGTGTTTTTCAATACGTGCCACATCCGGTCACGCCGTTTAAAGATTCTATTTTTAAGACTGTCAATCAAATCTATATGGATGCCGATTCGACCTTAATCTGGGGTGATATTATCAGTGCCGGCCGTATTTATATGAACGAACGTTTTGTCTTTACGAAGCTCCATTCCATCACCAAGATCTTTAAAGATGGACAATTGAACTTTATGGATAATCAGTGTCTACTTCCTAAAGAACAGCCTATTGAAGATTTGTTGTTCTTTGAAGGATATACCCATCAAGCGACTTTGCTTTTCTCGGGGCCTTATGCGAAAGATTTAAAGGTAGAACTGGATGAAATTCTAACCGCGGAATATGCTGACGTTATGTTTGGTTTCACGCAGTGTGCCGAAGATACCGTATTGCTACGTGCTATGGGAAGCGATGGAGAGCTGTTGTACAATTTTCTGGGCATGTTGGCGCAGATGTGTTGGGTGTTTACCCAAGATCAGATTCAAGTGCAAAGAACAAAAAGCTCTATAGAGCAAGCAGATCCTACGACACATGTGGTGGCGAAGGCGGATAAGCCCAGAGCTAAAACTAAACCTGCTATGGAGAAGAAGCGTGCAAAGAAAAAAGCAGCCTAATTCTAAGAGGATAGAGGTGTTATAGAAGAGGGGGCATAGAAGAGATTCTTGTATACAGATAAATTGGGAGACAGCACAGTGAATAAACAAAATGTTCTGGAAGACACACTACTTATTGAGTGGTATGAAGTAAATAAGACTTTATTTAATAGAAAAACCGTAGGTGGAACTCCTGTTACGGTACGTAGAGATGTTGGACAATCAATAAAAAATGAAGAGCTTATTTCTACAGTGGACGGTATGGTTGTGCGTATCCGTATTAAACCGTGTACCTGCATGATTTTGACGACTGAAAATATGGCGACTTTGGGAAGTTTTTGTTTTGATGTTGGAAATCGACATTTACCTGTTTTTTTGATTGGTAAAAGCGTAGCTGTGGCATATGATGCGCGTCTTTACCAGGCGTTGAAAGGTAAATACGGGGAGGAGGTATCTCTTTGTTTGGAAACGCTCGACCCAGTATTTGTGCTGAAGGCATTTGGTAATTTTTTGTAATCACCAACTGCAACAACTGTCCTAGCGCATTTCCGTGTTCCTAACCATACAATAATCGTCGAATCTGTGGGACAGGGAGATTCTTGCGCATGGAGGTATGATTGTCGAATAAATGACTATCCAAGCAGCAACATATAATACTTCATGGCTTTTCTTTCAAAATGGAAGAAAGACATTGAATTTTCCTAAAGAAGGGATTAAAACAAAATGAGAAAGTGAAAACAATACCTCCATAGGCTTTCACAGGCTCAGGATAACAGATTTGTCATCCTGAGCAATTACGCTTTACAGCATGAAGTAGTTGATAGGATTGATTTTCCGGTCGTTCAGTAATATTTCATAATGTAGGTGCGTGCCTGTACTTCTTCCTGTACTACCCATATGGCCTACAATATCTCCCGCTTCCACTTGTTGTCCTTCTTTTACGCTTGTGCGTATAAGGTGTGCATAGCGAGTTTCATAGCCATTGCTATGCTTTACTTTTACAACGTAGCCATAATCTCCTTGATATCCAGCGAACTCCACACGGCCTTTTGCCGTGGCCTTTATTGGGTCTCCGGTGTTGCCTTTCAGGTCAATGCCTGAATGCATCTCTATTCCCGTGTTAGTAAATGGATTTCTTCGGTATCCGAAAGGCGAAGTAATATTTCCAGGATGCGGTACTCCCAATGGAACGCCATCAAGTTTTTTCTCTAATGTTTTGAGCTGTTTGTCGTAAAAGGCAGAAAGTTCAATCAAATTGTCTTCCTTCTCTATTGGACCTCCGACATTTTTTAGTGCGATCTCCTGCATGCCTCGTTTTTTCATCTTTTTATTGATGCGTTCTAGCGTGCTGTCGATCGCGTGAATAGATTTTTTCATTTCATCAGCCGTCATCTGGCTGTTCATCTCTTCTATTTCCAGTTGTTTATTCTGCTGTCTCAGTTCATTGATTTTCTTTCCGTAGGCTTCGGTGTATTGTTCAGATGTTTGGTGTCGAACAAAATAAGCAATGGAGAAAATTATAATAGCAATAATACTAGCTGCGGAAACAAGAATCTTTTTCCAATGTGTTAGCAAGAAGCTGGGTATTTGTATGCTCTTCGTAGATGTACCGTCCGGCGCAACGATCAATACAGAAGTTTTTTTCTTTAACATAGTGTCAATTATAAAAACATTTTTTCAATAGTACAAGCTTCAAAGGTATGCTAATAAGGTCTTTACAATCTCTGTTTTTACGTTTTTTAACATTTTTTTGTCGATTTGCGCCAAAAAAAGCCTTTTTGTTAATTGCTTTCGTAACAAAGCGGTATTTCAGTTTTTGACATCAGGAGCGCTGACCTGAGCGTATTGAAGGACGAACAAAGTATGGTCCCTGTTTCAACAACCCTCTAAAAAGCTTTCGGCAGGCTCAGGGTGACATTGCCTGCTTATCTCGACAGGTTAAACATAAAAAGCCTGTAACTCCTTCACTTCTTACCTCCTTAACTCTTCCCTTCTCAAGGCTGCTACTCTCACAAAAAATAAGCACCTTTGCACATGTCATTCGCAACAAAATTGATGGCTTGGTATCAAGCGAACGGTCGAGATCTTCCTTGGCGGAACACGAAAGATCCGTATGTTATCTGGCTGTCGGAAATTATTTTACAGCAAACCCGAGTAGAGCAGGGCCTCCCATATTTTAATAGATTTTTAGCGGCTTATCCCGATGTAGTTGCTTTTGCGGAGGCGGAGGAAGCTGATATTCTGCGTCTGTGGCAAGGGTTAGGTTATTATTCTCGCGCTCGAAATATGCATAAAGCTGCAAAGACGGTTGTCGCTGCATTTGATGGGCGTTTTCCCGTTCGTTATGATGAGGTAATAAAATTGAGTGGTGTGGGCGAATATACGGCTGCTGCCATAGCTTCATTTTCAAGTAATGAGGCAAAAGCTGTTGTCGATGGTAATGTGTATCGAGTCCTGTCCCGATATTTTGGAATTGATGTCCCAATAAATTCCTCGGGGGGAAAGAAAGTGTTTGCAACACTCGCACAGGAAATGCTGGCTGTAGAGCAGGCTGCTGTCTATAACCAAGCAATTATGGATTTCGGAGCGATGCAATGCAAGCCAAAGGGAGCCCTGTGTGAAACTTGTATTTTCCGATTAGAATGTGTTGCTTATCGTGATGCACAAGTTACTACGTTACCCGTAAAGCTAAAAGGGAAGACAAGTAGAAATCGATATTTCCATTATTTTTTGATTGTCAAGGACGATGCTATTATGATGGCACAACGGGGAGAAGGAGACGTGTGGACTAATCTATTCGAGTTTCCGATGCTTGAGAGTGAAGGGGATCTTGATCTTGGGGATTTGTACGATAATGAGTTGTTTGGACATTATTTTGAGTCGGACATTGCCATGCGACCTATCGGTCAGACAATCAAGCATGTGTTGAGTCACCAGAATATTTATGCGCGCTTTTATTTGGTCGATAGCGCTTCGAAAGTGAAAAACAAAAAAACCGAATGGAATTACTATTTGTTAGAAAAAATAGATAAATTAGCTAAACATAAACTAATCTTCGCTTTTCTCGAAAAGAATAGACAACTAATTAACCTTAAATTATAGTTATGGCGAGCGTAAACAAAGTAATCTTAGTGGGGCACTTGGGTAAAGACCCAGAAGTCCGTTATCTCGAGGGGAATATCACTGTAGCTAGTTTTCCATTAGCAACTTCAGAAACATATACCAAGGATGGTGTGCGAATGCAGCATACGGAGTGGCATAATATTGTAATGTGGCGTAATCTTGGTGAAATGGCAGTAAAGTACTTGAAAAAAGGAAAGCTCGTATATATCGAAGGGCGCTTGCGTACGCGGAATTATGAAGACAGGGATGGAAATAGACGCTTTGTGACGGAAATTGTAGGAGAAAGTTTTAAGCTGTTGGGACGACCTTCCGACTTTGCACAACCAGCAAAAGAAACTGCCGTAGAGAATGCTGCTGATCCTGAAGAGAAGGAACAAGATGTAGACTTTATGGAAAATAATAACGATACAGACGGTTTACCGTTTTAAATAAGAATACCAGAGCACCAGTCGCCAGACTGGTGCTTCTATGAATAACGATCGCTAGCTGGCGGCGTGTTAACAATCACTTTGCAATTTCATTGACTCATTTTTTTGCTGTATATTTGTCGACTATGTTGCAAGATAAAATTAAGCAGTATACCGAAGAAATCAACCAGTTCAAAGCGACCTCAGCTGCTGAGGTTGAGGCTTTCAGATTGAAATTTCTAGTATCCAAGGGAGTTGTAAAAGCATTGTTTGATGAGTTTAAAGCTGTTTCTGTAGAAGAGAAGCGTGCCTTAGGGCAGGTGCTCAATGAGTTTAAGCAGCTGGCTGAACAGAAATTTACAGAGGCACAGGAGGCTTTCTCAGGAGCAGGCTCAACGCAGGGGGCACCTCAGGAAGGTGATTTGACACTTCCTGGAGAGGGTTTTCAGTTGGGGTCACGCCACCCACTTTCGTTGGTGCGGAAAGAAATCGTTGAGATTTTTAAGAAATTAGGTTTCATCGTTTCCGAAGGGCCAGAAATTGAAGATGATTGGCATAACTTTTCTGCGCTTAATTTTCCGCCTGAACACCCTGCGCGGGATATGCAGGATACCTTTTTTGTGGAGAAAAAGGAAGGTAACGATATTGCATTACGAACACATACTTCATCGGTTCAGGTTCGCTTGATGGAAATGGGGAAACCACCGTTCCGTGCAATTATGCCTGGACGTGTGTATCGTAATGAAGCTATTTCTGCACGTGCACATTGCTTCTTCCATCAGGTAGAGGGTTTGTATGTAGACGAAAATGTTTCCTTTGCAGATTTAAAACAAACATTGTTTCATTTTGTACAAGAGCTGTATGGCGAAGGTACAAAAGTGCGTTTCCGTCCTTCCTATTTCCCATTCACCGAGCCGTCGGCAGAGATGGATATTTCTTGTACCATTTGTAAAGGCGAGGGTTGTCAATTATGTAAACAATCAGGTTGGGTAGAAATCTTAGGTTGCGGTATGGTGGATCCGAACGTATTGGAAAATTGTGGTATTGATAGCCAAAAATATTCTGGTTTCGCGTTTGGCATGGGAATCGAAAGAGTAACAAATCTAAAATATGAGATACGTGATTTACGTTTGTTCTCCGAGAATGACGTACGTTTCTTGTCGCAGTTTGAAACAGAGATTATCTAAACATGTTCAGAAAGATTACTTACATCGTGTGTTCCTGCTTGCTAGCCATTGCTTTTAATAGCTGTTCTGGCGGTAGTTGTAATGTGGTGCCGAGTCGATCTTTTGGAACGCGAATTAGTCAAGCCGAGCATATTGGTGTTTATTCTCCTGGCGGATATGCTTACGCGGAGGGCGGATATGCTGGCTTGATTGTATACAATATGGGGACGCAGAGTGCTCCTCGCTTAGTGGCTTATGATCGATGCAGTACTGTAAATCCAGAGCAGGGAAATAAAGTGCGTGTTGAAGGTCAATTAATCATTGACCCTGTGTCGGGCGCTAAGTGGTTGTTGATGGATGGTTCGCCTGCAGAAATTGCTGAATGTCCTTTAAAACCCTATGCCGTAACACAGCAAGGGTCTAGTTTTTTTGTGCAAAATTAACTTATGGAATCTGATAAAGTCATATTAGCGATTAAAAAATCTGCGCGTGAACTTTTCAGACGCTATGGTTATAATAAAACAAGTGTCAATGAATTGGCTAAGCATGCCAATATAGCCAAAGCAACCTTTTACAAGCATTTTTCTAGTAAAGAATTGATTCTGCACGCTGTGCTTATGGATTATATCCGTGAGAATGTAGAAGATATCTTGAATACGAATGTGCGCGAAAAGGACTTGTCGACTTTTCTTGCTACGACAATCCTTAAAGTGAGTCGTGTAACATATACGGTATGTAACGAATTCGTAGGCTGGGAGTTTATTCGAGAGTCTGCTAATGCGCAGGAATATTTGAAAACACTGTCCGATGATTTAGAGTTTCTCTTGTTGAGCTCTTTTATTCAGAACCAAACCATTGCCGAAACTGTACCTGAAGAGAATCTTACCTTTTTGATAAAATCCAGTAAAAATATTGTGTTTTCCTTCGCTTTTACCGGTGTAACAGAAGCTGATGTACGGAAAAATTTCATCTCCTTCCAAAAGGAAATCCTACCTTATTTAGTTCAAGCAACTTTGCTCTAGTTTTTAGTTCATTGTTTTGTGATTGTAGTTTTATTCTGTCAACGACGGTCTATCAACTACTCTCTACGACCTACTCCCCACCAACTACCTACTTCCTATTAACAACTCATAAAAAAAATGTATTTTTGCACCCATTATGGGTAGAAGAATTCCACAGGACAAAAAATTTATTTCCGGCGTACATATTATTGATATTGCGGAAGAGGGAAAAGGTGTTGCAAAACAAGATGACCTTGTTATGTTTATTGAGAAGGGAATTCCCGGAGATATTGTAGATGTGGAGCTTTTGCGAAAAAAAAAGAGCTTTGCTGAAGGTCGTGTTGTTGCCCTTACTACTCCCTCAGAGCATCGAGTAGAACCATTTTGCCCACATTTTGGTGTTTGTGGTGGTTGTAAGTGGCAGAATATGAACTATGATGCCCAGTTATCCTTCAAGCAGCAATCTGTAGATAATGCTTTAAAGCGCTTAGGGAAAGTGGATACCGCCATGATGGAGCCTATCTTAGGATCCGAACAAACTGAATATTATAGAAATAAACTCGAATATACATTCTCGAATAAACGTTGGTTGACATCTGTAGACGATGAAGTAAAACCTGATGATTTGAATGCGCTAGGCTTTCACGTACCGGGGCGTTTCGATAAGATATTAGATATTGACCATTGTTTCTTGCAGCAAGACCCTTCTAATGCTATCCGTAATACAATCAAGCAATTGGCTTTGGAAATGGGGATTACATTTTATGATCTTCGTGCGCATGAAGGTGGTCTACGTAATGTAATTATCCGCACAGCTTCAACAGGCGAAGTCATGCTGATTGTTGTTTTTGCGTATCCGGAAGAAGGACAAGTAGAACAGTTGATGACGGCAGTAGCTGATCGTTTCCCAGATATCGTTTCTTTACTCTATATCGTGAATCAAAAGAAGAACGATACCATTTTTGATCAGGATATCCATGTTTTTCGTGGTAGAGATTTTATTTACGAAGAGATGGAAGGCTTGAAGTTTAAAGTAGGCCCGAAATCTTTTTATCAAACGAATTCAGCTCAAGCATACGAATTGTACAAGATTACACGCGACTTTGCGGGATTGAAAGGTGACGAATTGGTGTATGACCTTTACACAGGGGCAGGTACGATCGCAAACTTTGTGGCTAAATCAGCGCGCGAAGTAATTGGCGTAGAATATGTGCCTTCAGCGATTGAAGACGCGAAGATCAATTCGGAAATCAATAAGGTGTATAACACAAAGTTCTATGCGGGTGATATGAAAGATGTGCTAACCGCAGATTTTATTGCAGAACACGGTAAGCCACAGGTTGTTATTACTGATCCGCCGAGAGCGGGTATGCATGCTGATGTTGTGAACAGAATATTGGAGATGGAGGCCGAAAAGGTGGTGTATGTTAGCTGTAATGCTGCGACACAAGCGCGCGATCTAGCGCTCCTTCAGGAGAAATATAAGGTGGTGCGTATAAAACCTGTCGATATGTTCCCTCATACACAACACGTGGAGAATGTTGTTTTGTTAGAATTGAAAGGATAAATATGGATATTGAAGATTTGATGGCAGGAGGAGAGGGGCAGGAAGCCGGAGGGCAACCTAGTCCACTCAAAAGCCTAAAAGTAGATCTTGATTTTTATAAAGAGTCGATAAAAGAGGTCGCAACAGAGATGATGGCGGAGGGTTATACCCTATACCCGATTTTTGTGGCACATCAGCACGAAATAAGTATTGGTGAAATTGTGCTCGATAAGAACGAATTGAATACGCAGTGGTCCATTCATGCCAGCTCCTTAGAAGAGTTTGTGGAACGTGGCTTAATAAAAGATGACCGGAAAGCGTACTTCGAAAAAAGCTTTAAGAATGCCAATGCGTACATGTGTCTGTTTGTGGTTGTGCCAGAGGGAGCAAACTTTGTGTTTTATCCCTATTAAAAAATTAAAACTTTTTAACATTGTCGAGTCTAAACATTTGTTACTTTTAGATAAATGTATTTCAAGATAGAGAACAAACTAATTAAGGGGATTGTGAGCTGTTTGCTCATAATTTTACTATCACATACAGGTTCGGCACAAACGGCCGGGATGTCTGGTATTGTCCTGGAGAAGGGCGGAAGTACCCGTATTTCGGAAGTTAATGTAACCAACCTCCGGACAAAAAAGAAAGCCTTGACCAATACTTTTGGGGTGTTTATTATTGAAGCCTTTGCGGGAGATAGTTTGTCTTTTACAAAAACAGGGTATGGCCCGGTAAAAACGGTACTGTATACACAAGAGGACATTTTAATCGAGATGCAGCCCGGTTTAACGATTGAAACCGTTGTGGTGAGCCGTCGTTCGCGGGAGGCAGAAATGCGAGACATGTTGGAAGACTATTCAAAGAAAGGGGTCTATAATGGAGGTAAAAATTCGGTAGGGACTTATCTAAATAGTCCTGCTACGGCATTATACAATCTTTTTGGTCGAGATGCTAAAAATGCAAAACGCTTTGCAAAGGTGATGGATCGGGAGTTGGAAGAAAATCAAGTGGATAAAGTGTTTAATAAAACCTCCGTGAGTGCATTAACTGATTTGACAGGCGATGATTTACAGTCTTTCATGGATTTGTACCGACCTTCATTCAGTACGGTTCAACATTGGGGACAATATGATTTTATGAATTATGTGAAGACGTCCCTGGAAAGTTGGGAAAAGAATGGTCGCCCTAAATCACTTCGATTACCCAAGCTAGAAATCCCGGTACAGGAACGGTAGTTTTTAGAAAAGTTGCCGTATGATGAAGCGATGTTATTTTTTTGGCATCAGCTTTGTTTATAACTAATTTATTACAAAAGGAAAACAAGATATCGGTATGAAAATAAATAAAAAAGTAGCTATTTATGGCTTATCTGTAGCAACATCGGTGATGTTGTTATCTAGTTGTGCGACAATTCAAAACGCAAGTAATGCTGCCAAAGGCGGTACAATTGGTGGTGTTGCAGGTGCAGGTATTGGTGCGCTAATCGGAGGGAAAGCCGGAAATACAGCAATTGGTGCACTTGCGGGTGCTGCGATTGGTGGTGTTGCCGGAACTTTGATCGGTAAGAAAATGGATAAGCAAGCGAAGGAAATCGAAAATACGGTTGCTGGTGCTGAGGTTATCAAGGCAGATGAAGGTATCATTGTGAAATTCGATGAGGGTATTTTGTTTGACTTCAACAGCTCGACATTAAAAAGCGCTGCAAAAACCAACATTGGTAATTTAGTTGCTACTTTAAATAAAGAGCCAGGAACAGAAATTATGGTTATTGGACATACGGATAATGTTGGTACGTTAGCCGCGAATCAAAAAGTTTCGGAGTCTAGAGCGAATGCTGTAAAAGCTTTTTGTGTAGCGCAAGGCTTAGCTTCATCACGTGTAAAAACAGAAGGAAAAAACTTTTCTGAGCCCATCGCCTCTAACGATACAGATGCTGGTCGTGCAGAGAATCGCCGTGTAGAGATTGTTGTGGTAGCGGGTGATAAGATGATTCAAGACGCAAAAGCAGAAGCGGGTAAGTAATCCACTTCTAAAATATAATGGAAAGGCGCTGGTGTTAAGGTATACATCAGCGCCTTTTCTGTTTGAATGGTTTACGTATGTAAAAGGATGGTTTATTCACAGGTCTTATGCTTCTTGATGTGTATTCAGACCTATCGACGGCAGGAAATTTCTGAGCATTATTAGCTATTCAGTACCCGTCCTTGTTATTCCCGATCAATTGCGCTGTATTATCAATAGCCCCTCCTTGTGCCTCGTTTGGGATGACGGTATAGGCTATACATCGTAAATTTGGGCGGGAGAAGCTCAGTCTTTATGAACTACCAGCCGCACACTACCAAACCATGAACTACTAACTACTAACTACTAACTACTAACTACTAACCGCCAACTACTAACCACCAACTACAGGTAAGCAACAACGCACTATCAATTACCTGCTAACAATCTCTGCCAAAGTGGCATCTTTTCGAGTTTTTATTCCTAACTTTGTAGTCTTTTATATTGCATTATGTTAGAACTAGAACATACAACAAAAACACACGATGAGTCCCGTCAGGGAGAGGCGTTGGATATGCTTCCTACAGGGAAGTCGACGGGTCGGAAATTGTATATCGAGAGTTATGGTTGTCAGATGAATTTTTCTGATAGTGAGATTGTTGCTTCCATTTTGGTGGATAACGGTTTTGAGACAACTAAAGACTATAAAGAGGCTGATGTTGTATTTATCAATACCTGTTCCATTCGGGAGAATGCAGAGCAACGTGTTCGAAATCGATTGAAGGAATTCGAGTCTGCGAAAGCAAAAAATCCAGGAATGGTCGTTGGCGTCTTGGGTTGTATGGCGGAGCGTTTAAAGTCTAAATTCCTGGAAGAGGAAAAGCTGGTTGATGTTGTTGTTGGGCCTGATGCTTACCGTGATTTGCCGAACTTGATCGGCAAAGTAGATGATGGAGCTAAGGCGGTAAACGTATTACTGTCTCGGGAAGAGACTTATGCAGATATCAATCCTGTACGGTTAAACTCTAACGGTATTTCGGCATTTATATCGATTATGCGGGGGTGTGATAATATGTGTTCTTTCTGTGTTGTTCCTTTTACGCGTGGTCGTGAAAGAAGCAGAGATTTCCATTCTATTGTGAAGGAAGCACAAGATCTTTTTAACGCAGGTTATAAAGAAGTAACGCTATTGGGACAAAATGTAGACTCGTATAAATATACTGCACCTGTTGCAGAAGGTGAGACGCCACAACCTACGGTAAACTTTGCACAATTATTAGCTATGGTTGCAGAAGTAAGCCCGGAGCTTCGAGTACGCTTTTCCACTTCACATCCCAAAGATATTACGGATGAGGTACTGCATACAATGGCGCGTTACGAGAATATTTGTAAATACATTCACCTTCCGGTACAATCGGGTAACTCCCGTGTTTTGGAGTTAATGAATCGTACATACGACCGCGAATGGTATATGGAGCGGGTGGATGCGATTCGTCGTATTATTCCGGAATGTGGCATCTCAACGGATGTTATAACTGGTTTCTGTACAGAGACCGAGGAGGAGCATCAAGAAACCCTTTCGATGATGGACTATGTGAAGTATGATTTTGCCTATATGTTTGCGTATTCTGAAAGACCAGGAACTTTAGCGGCAAAGCGCTATGAAGATGATATCCCTGAGGATGTTAAGAAGCGCCGTTTAACGGAAGTGGTTAATAAGCAACAAGAGCATAGCCTTTACCGGGCACAGAATTTTGTGGGTAAAGTACAGAAAGTATTGATCGAAGGGTTTTCAAAACGTTCGGATCAAGATTTCTGTGGTCGAAATGATCAAAACACGATGGTTGTTTTTCCGGTCGATGAGCGTTTCAAACGTGGACAGTACGTTCATGTGATGGTGGAACGTTGTACATCAGCAACGTTGATGGGAAAAATCGTAGACTAAATTCTAAAATGAGAAATCAGCGTGGATAATCAAGATATAAAAAATAGATTCGGCATTATCGGAAACTCTCCGCTGTTGAATCGGGCTATTGATGTCGCTAAGCAAGTAGCACCGACAGATATTTCCGTGTTGATTCAAGGAGAGAGTGGTGCTGGTAAAGAAGTTTTTTCGCATATTATTCATCAGTTAAGTGCCCGAAAACACGGCCCTTTTATCGCTGTTAACTGTGGCGCTATCCCTGAAGGGACGATTGATTCAGAGCTTTTTGGACATGAAAAAGGCTCCTTTACAGGTGCGCACGAAGCGCGTAAGGGTTATTTTGAAGTTCAAGATGGTGGAACAATATTTCTGGATGAGGTGGGGGAGCTTCCTTTGGGAACGCAAGCGCGATTGTTGCGGGTACTGGAAACGGGAGAGTATATTCGGGTTGGTTCATCTAAAGTGCAGAAAACCAATGTCCGTGTCGTAGCAGCGACGAATGTAGATGTATTTGAAGCGGTAAAGAAGGGTAAGTTCAGAGAAGATTTATATTATCGTTTAAATACGGTGCCTTTACGGATACCTTCCTTGCGAGAACGAAAGGAGGATATCAATCTCTTATTTCGAAAGTTTATTGTTGATTTTTCAGACAAATATCGTAGCCCAGGCGTGCAATTGACGCCTGATGCGCAGGAGCTTCTGATGAACTACAGCTGGCCCGGGAATGTTAGACAGTTGAAGAATATTGCTGAACAAATAGCTGTGTTAGAGAAAGAGCGTGTTGTTGATGCATCTATATTGGCGAAGTACTTACCCATGGAGCAGCAAAAATCAACACTTCCAGTTTTTGTGAAAGATGGTGGTAAAGAAGATTTTTCCGAACGGGATCTTTTGTACAAAGTCCTTTTTGATATGAAAAAGGATATGGTCGACCTCAAAAAATTGGTAGTTGAGCTTATCCAGCAAGGAGTGAACTCAGGAACATTTGAACAGAATTCATCCTATATCAATCAGCTTTATGATGAAGTGAGTCCTGCACCAGCTGCTTATTTGCGGGAGGAGATGTCTGCACAACAACCGACATTAACTATTCATAATCCAAGTCAGCCTACGATTGGGAATGGTGATTACATGCCTTACGAAACGCAGGATGCCGAAGAGGTGGAAGAGTCGCTTTCATTGGTGGAGAAAGAATCAGATTTGATAAAAAAAGCGCTTAAAAAGCATAAAGGTAAACGTAAAGCCGCCGCAAAAGAGCTCGGTATTTCGGAAAGAACCTTATATCGTAAAATTAAAGACTTAAATTTAGATTAATACTATGAGACGGTTTCTGCTGCTGTTGTCTTTTATGGTTGTCGTGACGTTAACTTTTAACGGCTGTGGCGTGAAGTACGGTTTTTCGGGAGGATCTATTCCGGCAAATATGAAAACCGTGAACGTACAGTATTTTGAAAATATCGCACCGATGGTATATCCGACATTAAGTCAGAATTTTACGGAAGGGTTAAAAGAACGTATCCGTAATCAATCGCGCTTAAGCCAGGTAAATGGTGATGCAGACGCGATGTTTGAGGGTGTGATTACAGGTTATGATATTGCGCCGGTAGCGGTAGGCGCGAATGATAGAGCAGGGATGAACCGACTTACCATCACGGTAAAAGTAAAATATACAAACCGTCTGGATGAGACGGGAGAAAGCAATTTTGAACAATCTTTCTCGCAGTTTAGGGAGTTTATGCCTCCTATTCAGGGAAAAGAAGAGGGGACTATCCCGGAAATTATAAAGTTGTTGACGGAGGATATTTATAATAAAGCCTTTGCAAATTGGTAGGAGATTATATGGAGAGTAGCAGTTTATCATTAGCGCAAGCGTACCATCAGGCATTGGTAGATCCGAAAGGACTTACGACGGCCGATTTTAATCGCTTGTTATCTAAATTTCCGTATTCACAGCCTTTGCATTTTGCGTATGAGCGTCGTCGTTTTTTATTGGGCGAGCTCGATAGTTTAGATGGAAAAGCTATTTTGATGGCTAATAATCCGAGCTGGCTCTATGATTACGTGCAACTTCCCGTGCAGGATGTGCCTTCGATAGAGGTGGTTGATGATGATTATGTTCCATTTGAAGACCTTTCGTTGCAGACTTTAGAGGAAGAGATTGTGGATTCGTCTGCGGTAACTAAGGAGATCGTTGAAGAAGAGGTTGTTGAAGTCGGGGCTGATGAAACAACGGTTGTTGAAGAGGAGATAATTCCGGAGGAGGCTGTTGTTGTGGAAGAGAGTCAGGCAGCCATCGAGGAGCGTGAAGATGAAGCCGAATTGAAGAACTTAGTGATTGAGGGCATCGGCGGTGGTGATTACTTTGCCTTGCATGCACGGGAGGAAAAGCAAAAAGCGGAAGCTGCAGAAGTCGTGGAGACAAAACAACCTGAAATAGATGAAGAGCCGGAAGATGTAAGTCTGTACAATGACGATCTGATGCCGTATAGTTTTCGTTGGTGGTTGCATAAGACGCGTTTGGAGTATGCCGATACCTATCAGCCTTTTGTGTTTTCTAATAGTGAGAAAACAGAAAAGATGCCATTTGATCCGGCAAAGCTAGATAAGCTTGTTTTAGATCAACAGATCCGTCAAAATATTATCCATTTCCAAGATCCAGAAGATAAATTAAGTGAGGAAATCAAGCAACGTGTTGTACAAGTTGTGGAGAAGAAGAAATCGAGTGAAGTGATTGAGCGTTTCATTCGAGAAGAGCCGCAGATACAACCGCCATCGGTGGATCACCTTAATACAGAGAATAAGGCGCGAAAGAGCTCTGAGGAGCAGTTTAATTTTGTAACAGAAACCTTAGCGACGATTTATGCAAACCAGGCGATGTATGTGAAAGCGATTGAGGTGTACAAAAAATTAATTTTGAAATATCCCGAAAAAAAATCGTACTTTGCGACCCGTATAAAGGAATTAGAAGAAAAACTATATTAACTGAATAAAAAAATGCAAACATTTTTGATTATCCTGATTGTCTTAGTAAGTGTGTTATTAGCATTTATCGTGTTGATTCAGAACCCAAAAGGAGGAGGTCTGTCATCAGGATTTGCTGGAAGTTCCAATCTTATGGGCGTGCAACGTACAGGTGATTTCTTAGAAAAAGGAACATGGGGATTGGTTATTACATTGATGGTTTTATGTATTGCTTTCAATATTTTAGGCCCTTCAGCAGGTTCAGGTAGATCAGGTGGTCTTGGTGATCAAATTGAAGCGCCAGTGCAACAAGCGCCATTAAATTTAAATAATCCTGCACAACAACAAGCTCCAGTGAAAGCACCGGCAGCTGCACCAGCAGATTCAACAAAATAATTTTCCATCGTATTGATGGTGCTAAAAGCCCTGCATTTTTATGTGGGGCTTTTTTTGTAAAGATCGCCACACCCTTGTGCCTCGGGTTCGCGATGACGAATAGTGGTGAGTGTGCAGTTTGTCACCATGCGATCACTGCATATCCGGAGGTCGTCATCAGGAAGAGAATGGATACTGGGCTGTCATTACGAGGAGCTTTAACGACGCGATGATCTTTTGTCGTGACCAGAAAGTGACAGTCTGACATCTCGGTGCTGCCGATGACCGTAGTTTTTTGTCAAGCAGTGCAAAAATGGCAAGAAAAACGGCCTTTCGTGCTTTGGCATAATTGGTGATGTAACAGTATACGGAAGTGATTCGTCAAGAAGCGGTGTGGGCTATTTGGTTTGCTGAATGGTTAATTGCCGACTCACAATTTTATACGAGTGCACTTTCGGAGTTAATATAAATTGAAAAAATAAAACTAAAATAATTATGGCTTTAAGTATTAAACCTATTGGTGACAGAGTTGTTGTTGAAGCAGCTCCAGCAGAGGAAAAAACGGCATCAGGTATCTATATCCCTGATACAGCAAAAGAGAAACCTTCTCAAGGAACAGTTGTAGCCGTGGGCACAGGGAAACCTGAAGAACCACTTACAGTTAAAGTTGGTGACAATGTATTGTATGGTAAATATGCCGGTACAGAAATCACTTACGAAGGAAAAGAGTACTTAATTATGCGTGAGTCTGATATCTACGCAGTACTGTAAGCAAATTAAAATAGGTATAAATTAAAAAAGTAAAAACATTGTACAGTATCCCCAGGATGCGATGTCGCACTGTAAGGTACTTCTTAACAATTGAATATAATGGCAAAGCAAGTAAGATATAACGTTGAAGCACGTGATGCACTGAAAAAAGGTGTAGACACATTAGCAAATGCAGTAAAAGTAACTTTAGGCCCTAAAGGTCGTAACGTAATCATCGAGAAAAAATTCGGTTCTCCAATGATTACTAAAGATGGTGTTTCCGTAGCTAAAGAAATCGAATTGAAAGATGCTTTAGAAAACATGGGTGCACAGATGGTGAAAGAAGTAGCTTCTAAAACAGCTGATCAGGCGGGTGATGGAACTACGACAGCTACTGTATTGGCGCAAGCTATCATCGCTCCAGGATTGAAATCTGTTGCTGCTGGTGCAAATCCAATGGATTTGAAACGCGGTATCGATAAAGCGGTTTCTGTTGTTGTAGCGAACTTGAAAGATCAATCTCAAGTTGTAGGTGCTGACAATAACAAAATCAAACAAGTAGCAACAATCTCTGCGAACAATGACGATGTTATTGGTTCTTTGATTGCTGAAGCGATGGAAAAAGTAGGTAACGATGGTGTTATCACTGTTGAAGAAGCGAAAGGTACAGAAACTGAAGTAAAAACTGTAGAAGGTATGCAGTTTGACCGTGGTTACTTGTCTCCTTACTTCGTGACAAACTCTGACAAAATGGAAGCGGAGTTAGAGAACCCATACATTTTGATCTACGACAAGAAAATCAGCAACATGAAAGAATTGTTGCCGATCTTGGAAAAACAAGTACAAACAGGTAAACCATTGGTGATTATTGCGGAAGACTTAGATGGCGAAGCATTAGCTACTTTGGTTGTAAATAAAATCCGTGGTTCACTGAAAGTAGCTGCTGTTAAAGCGCCAGGGTTCGGTGATCGTCGTAAAGCTATGTTGGAAGATATTGCTATCCTAACTGGCGGTACTGTAATTTCTGAAGAAAGAGGTTACAAATTAGAAAATGCAGAACTTTCTTACTTAGGTCAAGCTGAAAAAGTAGTTGTTGACAAAGATAATACAACAATTATCAACGGTTCTGGTAATGCAGATGATATCAAAGCTCGCGTTGCACAGATTCGTTCTCAGATTGAGACAACGACTTCAGATTATGACCGTGAGAAATTACAAGAGCGTTTGGCTAAATTGTCAGGTGGTGTTGCGGTTCTTTATGTAGGTGCAACTACTGAGGTAGAGATGAAAGAGAAAAAAGACCGTGTTGATGATGCTTTACACGCTACACGTGCTGCAGTTGAAGAAGGTATCGTTGCTGGTGGTGGTGTTGCTTTCATCCGCGCTACTGAATCTTTAGCTGGCCTTAAAGGAGAGAACGAAGATGAGACAATCGGTATCGAAATCATCAAACGTGCAATCGAAGAGCCTTTACGTCAAATCTGTAACAATGCCGGTATCGAAGGTGCGGTAGTTGTTCAGAAAGTAAAAGAAGGTACAGCAGATTTCGGTTACAATGCGCGTACAGATCGTTACGAGAACTTAATTGGTGCTGGTGTTATCGACCCAACTAAGGTTTCACGTGTCGCATTAGAAAATGCAGCTTCTATCGCATCAATGTTATTGACAACAGAATGTGTATTGGCTGATGAACCAGAAGAAAATCCAGTAGGTGCCGGTGCTCCTCCAATGGGTGGCGGTATGGGTGGAATGATGTAATATCATTTCCTTACTAAAAAATAAAGGCTGCTTGTGTATACAGGCAGCCTTTATTTTTTAGTAAGAAATACTATTTTCTTACTGTATAAGCTTCTACCCCACATTTCTATATATACTGTACAGTAAAATAACCACGATCAGTACCTTGATCGCACTTTCTCCAAACAGAATCTTCCGCCATTTCAGTATCCTTGCATTGGGGTTTTTAATAAAACGATACCCGTAACCTAGCGTAAGGTACGGTATGAAAGGAATGAGCAATGCATTTTGCTGAAAGGCTTCTTTCAGGTGACCGTTTAACAGCTGGTGCAACGCCCGCTGAGAGCCACAACCAGGGCAGTCTAGCCCTGTCAGACTTTTCATCGGACATTTTGGGAACCACGCACTTGTCTCTGGATCATACTGCTTGTAGATATAAGCAAACCCGAGGAACAGCATCGTTAATCCGCCAACCAAGAGGAGTTGATATTTTTGTTTTTGAATCACTTTTCCGATAGAAACTATAGCGAACTATGTTGGGCCGAATTGATGATCGCACCAAAAAAGGCGAAACCAAAAATAAGAAAATACAGGATCCATAAAGCGATACAAGCTCCTACATTTATCCATAGCCACTTTTTTGCATTATCGGAATCCTGCTGTGCACCGATGATATCCCCTGCATAAAACTTCTTCTCCACGCGGGTAGCATATACAATGGAAGGGATACCTAAGGGCCAACAACAGAAAATGGTTGTAAGTATGCTCTCTACGAGGTACGTTTTTGGTGGGTATCCTGTTGGTGTGGGCGTACCATAATAGCCTTGTGGTACCTGCGGAAACGTCGTCGGCGCTTGATACGGACTACCGTAGTAAGGCTGATTTTCTCCTGTAAACAGCGGAATTAGTTCTTCAATATTTTTAGCTTGTATCCAGTTTGTTAAGCCTTCTGTCCAAATGTAGGTTTCGCCGGTTATACCTTTAAATTTGAGCTCATCAAGTGTGAATGGTCCTAGGCTGTTCTGCCCGTCGGTATAATAGTACTTTCGCATGGGGTTGAATATTAGTTATATAAATCTAAGAATTTTTTATGGGCAATGGTTAATGCTGGAAGTTTTTAGTTCGGACTTACGATATCATAGGGACATGAACCAAAGGCTCGCGCCAGCAAGTAAGGTCGGATCAACATGACCATGTAATAAAGATACCCCGGCGAAGATCAGCAACTATTACCTAAGCAACTACAATACCAACTACGAACTACAATCTACCGGCTACAATCTACCAACTAATTCCTATTTTAGTATTATGGAATATAACCCTGTTTGCGTAACGATCTTGGTTCTACTGATTGGAGTATTACTCATTTGGTATGTCTTCCGGTTTGTAGGCAACAAAAAGATTGTGAAGGAAAAGATGGTCGATGCGACACATCTTGTTGATATCCTCACCGCTCACGTCTCCTTTTTTCAACGCCTCGATCCTGAGGCACAACAGCGATTTGTAAAGAGAGTGAACTACTTTCTTGCAACGACAAAAATATCAGCGGAGAAAGGAGCGGAGATTACCGAGGAAGATAAAGTATTGGTGGCGGCGAGTGCTACTATTCCATTATTTCACTTTGATAAGTGGTCTTATGAAAATTTGGATGAAGTTATTATCTATCCTGGTACTTTCGATGAAAGGTATGACACAGAAGCCTCTGATAAAAATATTTTAGGTATGGTTGGCGATGGTGTTATGCACCGTAAGATGATCCTCTCTCTTGCTGCTTTACGTGCTGGTTTTGCAAATTCGGCACCATCGAACACCGCCATTCATGAGTTTGTACATTTAATTGATAAGGCCGATGGAGAAGTCGATGGTATACCGGAGTACCTCATTCCCAAGAGTCTGATCGAACCTTGGCTTCATGAAATGCACAAGACAATACGGCTGATCCATCAAGACCGTTCTGATATCCGTGATTATGCAGGAACCAACCCAGCAGAGTTTCTCGCTGTTACATCCGAATATTTTTTTGAAAAGCCCAAACTCCTCAAAGAGGATCATCCGCAGCTGTATGCCCTCCTAGACGAGATTTATAGCAGCGAGGAAGATACGCCAGACGCTTAGATCGCCATCCTATTTGTTTCTCCGGTAGATGTTCGCTAATTTTGCGGCGAAATGAGTAAATGGTATAAGGGGTTCAAGCTGAGACGGATATATATCTATGCTATTGGTGCTATTTTATTGATCGGAATCGGAGTTATTGGACTGAAACTTATTGATAAGAAGCAGCGCGACTTAAATTATCGCATTTTGCGTGATGTCAGCGTCGAGAGTTCCTTAGTGATCCAGAAAGAGTTTGATATCCTCTATCAGCATGTAGACATGCTGAACAAGCTGCTATTACGAAACGATTACACCCTTGTCGACTCTTTGATTCCGAAGGATAGTATAGCAAGTAAGGTCGTGGCCGCCTACCTGATTACGAACGAGAAGGAAGGCACGCTTTATAAAAACTTTTCTTTGCCCTTTTCGTTGGACATCAGAACCTTTACGAATAACCTGCCTACCGATAGTGCGTCCCGTTTTCTGCAGGTTGGACAGTCAATGTATATTATCCGGCACATCCAATTAAGTCCGGATAAATCGGTGTACTGGTTTATCGATATCTTGAAAGTCAACGCCTACTTTTGGGGGTCCAAACTAAGTGCGCGATCCTATTTTGAAGTATATAATGACGAGGGGATTTGTGTCATACATCCTGATATGGCGAAGGTAGGGAAACCTAATCGGGAGAAGTTACAAAAGCTATCTGCAGTTAAAGATAGTGTGATAGAGTCGTCTTTTATCCGCATGGATGTGCTGGCTCGCGTGTATCCGCTGGAAGGCCTGCTTGGACAAGGGAAAATGATCGTTTCAGTTTTGCTGATGATGACGGCGGAGGATGTACAGGAGATATCCCAACTCACACTAGGTTTTGGTTTCGGCTTAATCTGCATTGCGATTCTTATGTTGCAATTGCTGTATAGCGACCGTAAAAAGTTGCAACGAGTCGAGCTTGATAATCTGCAATATGAAAAAGAAAAAGCCGTGATGCGTTTCGAGAATCTACGCGAGCAGATGAATCCACATTTTCTTTTCAATTCGTTAGGTTCTTTACAGCAGCTCATCGATAAAGACAATACCGTTGCCCGAAGTTTCGTTAGTAAGTTAGCACGGGTGTATCGGAAAGTCCTTCAATCCGATCGTTCCGGACTATCCACAGTAGGCAGCGAGATCGAGCTGGCGCAGTCCTATAGTTTCTTACAAGAAATACGGTTTGGCAAAGCTTCATTTTCCGTTGTGGTGGATAATCTAAAAGTAGTGGAACTGCGTAAGATTCCACATCTAAGTCTACAGGTGTTGGTGGAAAATGCGATTAAGCACAACGAACTTTCAAGCGAGCATCCCTTACTTATAACGATAGAGTATGACGGTGATGCCTTGCTGGTCTCCAATGTTGTGCGACCAAAAACCCAAGCTGCTGATGCGCCAAAGGGTGGTTATGGCATTGCTTTTTTAGCTTCCGTTTATCAATACTACAGTGTGACAGGTTTTTACGCGCAGGAAGAAGAGGGAGTTTTTAAGGTCAGACTCCCGTTAATTTAGTTTTTTCTTCGTTCGAATATGCAGATTCACTCCCTTAATCTGCGCCTTCACGGAGTAAAGGTTTGTATGCCCTTGATTTCTTAGCATTTTAGCGTGTTCAAATTTTTGACCTCATTTTATCTACATGAAAAAACGTCATCTACATGGGTTAGCCATGTTTACTTTTACTTGCGTCTCTATCACCGTATTCTCTTCCTGTCAGCTGCTTGAACCGTATCAGAAAAAAGAACAATCAACAGCGATCAAAGCAGATACAGATACCACCAAGAAAGACAGTTCAAAACTTATTTCCTATGAAAAATTAGTGAAAGATGCACGTATTGATAGCGGTGTATTTCAGGTGATAGAAAAAGAGGGCAATTATTATTTCGATATCCCATTTCGTTTGATGGATAAGGACTTCCTGTTAATACAGAAAGTATCTTCAGTACCATTGGCAATAAACGAAGCAGGCGTAAACAAAGGGATGAACTTTGAAAATAAAGTTATTCGCTTTGGCCTCTATAAGAACAAAAAAGAAGTTTGGGTCAGCGAAATCAATCCACAAGTTCAGGTAAACAAAGATGCGGCGATTAAACAGTCTGTACTTGACAATTATACGCCTTCTTTTATTGAATCATTTAAAGTCGAAGGTTTTGGGAAAGACTCTTCTTCTGTTATCATAAAAATCAATAAAGTATTTGATGGCACGGAAAAGAGTTTTATGGATGTATTCAGTAGTCTTGGCTTAGGGACATCTCCTAAGACGGCCTTATCGAGCATAGAGGCTATCAAATCTTTCGAAAACAATATCATGGTGCGTTCGGTATTAAGCACCAAGGTGACAGAAGGCAATGCTTCGATTCCTATTACATTGAAAGTAACAAACAACATTTATGCATTACCGGAAGAACCGATGAAGGCTCGTTTTGCAGATCCTCGAATCGGTTACTTTACTACACCGATGTGGTACTTTTCGGATAAGCAACAAGAGGTAGACAAGCGAAACCTTGTTACGCGTTGGCGCTTGGAACCTAAAGAGGAAGATAAGCAACGCTACTTAGCGGGCGAATTAGTAGAGCCGAAGAAACCTATTGTTTTTTATATCGATCCGGCAACACCATTACAGTGGCGCAAAGAGATTATTGCTGGCGTCCACGACTGGCAGGTTGCGTTTGAGGCCGCTGGTTTCAAAAACGCCATTTTTGCAAAAGAAATGATGCAGGACAGCCTCCTCGATGTAGATAATGCGAATGTTTCTTCCATTGTATATGCTGCTTCATCGCAGGCAAATGCGATGGGACCATCAGTCGTCGACCCTCGTTCGGGTGAGATTTTGGAAGCTGATGTAATTTGGTGGCATAATGTAATGACGATTCTCAACAGCTGGATGCGTATCCAGACAGGGATTGTTGATACAACAGTACAAGGAAATACATTTTCGGAGGAAAAGATGGCGCATGCCATCCGTTTTGTATCGTCGCACGAGATTGGACATACCTTGGGTTTGATGCACAATATGGGCAGTTCATCTAGTTTTCCGGTGGATTCATTGCGTTCCCCATCGTTTACGTCCAAGATGGGCGGGACGGCAACCTCTATTATGGATTACGCCCGTTTTAACTACGTCGCGCAACCCGAAGATGGCGTAAAAGCTATTACTCCTGTGATTGGTTTATATGATAAATATGCAATTGCTTGGGCTTACCGTTGGAATGATAAAGCTACGCCTTGGGAAGAACTTCCTGCTTTGCGTCAGGAAATAGAAAAACATCAGCATGATCCACACTACTGGTATGGTGAGCAACAGGATGGCAAAAATGTGGTAGACCCACGTTCGCAATCCGAAGATTTGGGCGATAATGCGATGAAAGCAGGACGATATGGTATTAAAAACCTAAAACGCATTATGCCGAATATCATCAAATGGACAACGCAACCTGGTGATGACTATGAGCGCGCCGGACGGTTGTACATGGGTGTTATCGGACAATGGTACACGTATGCGGATCATGTGATCAATAATATTGGTGGTATATATTTAGAAAATCCGGTTCTAGGGGATCATAAAGATGCCTATGCACCCGTACCAAAAGCGAAGCAGCAAGAGGCGCTGGACTATGTGAAAGAACAGGTGTTCGCTTTTCCTGATTGGTTGTTTGATAAGCAGATGATGACGAAATCTTTCCCGATGAAAGAAAGTCCGGTTGGCTTGTTTGAATACGCACCATACAACTTGAAAAGAGAGTTTCAATATAGTTTGCTTTATAGCTTAGTAAAAGATGAACGTTTGTTGCGCATGACCGAAATGGAGCAGCTTTTTGGTAAGGATAAGGCATGGAGCGCTGAAGACTTTCTGGTCGCGGTCCGCAAAGATATATTTGCAAAAACAATGCGTAAAGAATCGTTGGATTTAGAAACACGGATGCTTCAACAAAACTATGTGGATGTATTGCTTGTTTCCACCAATAAGACAATGGAAAAATTAACGACGAAGAAGCTGGATATGGTGGATGCCTTTTTACATGTTGCACAGCCTGATTTTTGTGCAAACCACAACCATGGTTCACATAAAGCGGGGCTTCGCAATGTGCATGTTACTGGGATGAGCAGAACATCAGATATGTTGATGCAAAAGCGTATGGAGCTGATGGCAATTTATGAACTTTTGGGGCAATCGGCTGGAAACGGCGATTTGGCGACTAAGGCGCATTATCAGGATCTACGCTTACGTATTGGAAATACCTTAGAATTGAAAAAGTAAATCTTAACCTAATACAAAAAAAATGAACAAATTTTTACTCCTGTTTTTATTCTCCTGGCTGCAATTTGCGCAGGGACAGGAATGGGGAAAATGGAATGGGCAGGTGCTGGATGCGAAAACCCAAAAACCCGTGGTTGGGGCGACCATTATGGTAGAATCTTCGGCAGTTGCCGAGAATACAGCGATTCAAGGACAGATTCAACAATCTGCCTTAGGAACAGTAACGGACGAGAACGGTATGTTTACCTTGTCCTTGCCGAAGGGAGTTGCTAGTGTGACGATCTCTTTCGTTGGCTACGATACACAAAAAGTAGCGGTTAATAAGCTGCCGAAAACGATTCTGATGCAGCCGAATGATGCGACCTTAGAAGAAGTGATTGTTACCGGGTATACCGATATTAAAAAGCGTAAAAATACGACTTCGTATACCAAAATTAAAGCTGATGAAATTCAGCAAATCGGGGTTTCTGGGATTGATCAGATGTTAGAAGGACAAGTAGCCGGATTACAGTTGATGAACCTGAACGGAGGGCCCAATAGTGCGCCACAGATTCGTATTCGTGGTACGGTTTCAACGAATGGTACGCAAGACCCTTTATGGGTAATTGATGGTTTACCGATTGAAGGTACGGCATTGCCGAATAGCTTTGATAAGGATAACTTGAATAACCTAACGAATCTACCTATCGCAGGAATCAACCCTGACGATATCCAGGATATTACGGTGTTGAAAGATGCGGCTGCAACCTCGATTTACGGTGCGCGTGCGGCAAATGGTGTTATTGTTATCACCACTAAACGCGGTAAGAGCGGTCCATCGCAGGTTTCTGTATCGGCGAATACCTTCATTAATCAGAAGCCTGATTTCGATCGTTTGAATTTGATGAATGCAAGTGAAAAGGTAGATTTTGAATTGGCCATGGCTGGGCGCACAGATTTGGATTACCGAACAGATAAAGGGGCTATAGCACGGATTTTATCAGGAGCTTCGGAGTGGGACGCTTACCGCAAGAACGGTTTCTCTGGGCTAAGCACGACAACACAGCAAGCGATTAATAGTTTACGTACGCAGGGCACCGATTGGGGAAATACACTGTATCGTAATTCGTTGAACCAACAATACACAGCTTCGGTTTCAGGTGGTAATGATGCACATCGTTACTATATTTCTGCTGGTTTCTATGATGAACAAGGGGCAACCCAAAGTGTGGATATGCGCCGCTATACTTTATCTTTTAATAACGACTTCCGTATAAGCAACACACTTAAAGGTGGGCTAAGCTTAATGGGTGGATCGACAGAACGGAACAACCCGTTACAAGATGTCGATGCATTTGCAAACCCGAGCGTATATGCGCGGACGGCAAATCCGTATTTACCGATAAGAGATGCGAACGGCAACTATGTGTATGATCCCGATATCGAAGGATATTCAAACGATACCTATATTCCGTTTAATAGTATGGAGGAGCGGACAAATACGCGCTATAACTTAAATAATAAGAGTTTAAAGGCTATTACATTTTTAGAATATCAAATTATTCCATCCCTTTCCCTTCGTTCCGAATTGGGGATGCAGTTCGAAGAAATTGGTATCGAGAAGTTTGCCGATAAAGAATCGTACAATACCAGGAAGCTACGCGCTGCCACACGATACTATGATAGTGCAAGTAAAGAATATAAGTATTTCTTACCTGATGGAGGCATGATTGACAACAGTCATAACCGTACGTTCCAATACAACTGGAAGAGTTTTGCGCAATACCGCAAAGAGTTTGGTGGTCGCCATGAAGTAGAAGTGATGGCAGGTACGGAGTTACGTCGGACCAACAGTAATGTCGTGTCGACAAAAGGCTTTGGGTATGACCCACGCACCTTAACAACACAATCTATTGTATTTCCGAATAGCAACTTCGCAACGGATGCCCGATTTAGACAATATGCAAAAGGTATCGGTGAGACGGCTTATGCATCTTTCTATGCAAACGCAGGTTATACGTTGGATGGTAAGTATAATGTATATGGAAGTATTCGGTACGACGGGTCGAATATGTTTGGGGTAGATCCTAAATACCGTTTCCTACCGATTTGGTCCTTATCAGGTTCTTGGAATGCATCGCAAGAAGAGTTTATTAAATCGATCGATGTAATTTCTAATTTGCGTGTTCGCGCTTCTTATGGTATCCAAGGAAATATAGACCGTAATACGTATCCATTTATTATCGGTAATTATGGCAATGCGATTATTACGCCGGGAAACAATGAGGAAACGATCGTGGTTACTGCGCCTGCAAATGATAAACTACGTTGGGAGAAGACTAAATCTTGGAACCTAGGGCTAGATATCGGCTTGTGGGAAAATAGATTGAATATTACGGCCGATTGCTACAACAGAACAAGTACCGACTTAATTGGGTACAGCATGTTGCCGTTGGAGAATGGTTTTGAACAAGTACAGCGTAACTGGGGTTCCGTGCGTAATGAGGGAGTGGAATTAACTATTTCTAGTCGCAATATTCAGCGTAAAGGATTTACTTGGTCTACAGATTTTAATATTGCGCACAACAACAATCGGATGTTACGCGTATTGAACAATCCGCAAGCATATAATATGACGGTGCGTGAAGGTTCGCCGATTAATTCATTGTTTGTATTGGAGACCGCTGGACTGGATGCTGATGGACTTATGCAGTTCAAGGGCGTTGATGGTCAGGCTGTGAGCTTTGAGGATTTTTATGGACTTTATGACCAATGGGCAGATTTCTTCCCTGGCGTGATGACAGGAAGTAACTTAACGCGTGAAGAGTATCGTAATAAATTCTCGTATAAAGGGAGTCTAGATCCAAAATTTGTAGGTGGTATGACGAACCGTTTTACGGTGTCTAATTTTGATTTTGCGGTTACGGCTGCATTCAATATTGACCGGTGGATGAAGGCTAGGCCTTTCTATAACCCGGCTACCGTGGATCGCGGGGCTAATCAAGTACAGTCTTTACAAGATATTGCCTCCGGTTCTTCAAATGTATACCAAGCCATCGGTAGTACCAATAGCGAGTTGAACGACCGCTGGATGGCCTACAGCTGGATGTTGGATAAAGATCCGGTAAAGAGCTATGAGATGCTGGATATTTGGGCGAAGAAGATGAGCTATGTACGGATCACGAGTATTCGATTAGGCTACACCTTACCTAAAGTGGCAAGTGCGAAGATAGGCGCTTCTAATTTACGCGTAAGTGTTGAAGCACGTAATCCATTTGTGTTCGGATCTAGCTATAAAGGCTACTTCGATCCTGAATCATATGGTAACATATATGCGCAGCCAATTACTAAATCATTTGCTGTTGGTTTGTCTGCTCGTTTTTAGTCTTGATAATGATATTTAATATGAAAAAAATAGTTTTTTATATCTGCTTACTATCTGTGGGGACGTTGTCTTTACAGTCCTGCGATAAGTACCTGGATATTCAACCGGTGGGTACGGTAGTCCCGAAAACTATCGAAGATTTTAGAGGTTTGATGACCAGTGGTTATCAAGGATTCCCTTCGCATAAGTCGTATTTGACGTTACGTACGGATGAGGTACTGCTAGACGAATATTCTACAGATGTGGCTTCGGTTAAAGATATCTACTTGTGGAAAGATGCTAATCCGGATCCTAACACGATTTCGATGCCTTATGTAGGTTTCTATAAGAGTATTTTCTATGCTAACCACATTATCGCCAATATTGATACGGAGGTGGGTAGTACTACGGAGGCGAAGCAGGTAAAGGCAGAAGCTTATTTGATGCGTGCCTATGCACATTTTGAACTGTTAAATCTTTATGCGGATAACTATTCCACTGCAAATGCAGGTAAGCGTGGTGTGCCATTATCGTTGAAGGTAGATCTTGAGCAAGTATTTGTTCCGGCTACGATCGAACAGTCGTACGCGCAGGTGATGGCTGATATGAAAGAAGCAGCATCGTTGATGCAGGTGGTAGATCAAGATGCCAAAGTGAAATATAGATTTAGTAAACGAGTGTTGCATGCATTTGAAGCGCGTGTTCACTTGTATCGTAGTGAATGGCAGGAAGCGTTAGCGGCAGCAGAAGCAGCGTTGGCAATCAATGGGGATTTGGAAGATTTGAATGTGACCAGCGCGTTGTTACCAAGTGATTTTCAGTCCAAAGAGATGATCCTTTCTTTGGAAAAGGTGGCTATCCCTTCCGTAAAAAATTCAACCTATATCTCGACCAGTCTTTTAAATAGCTATAACAAGGATAACGATATGCGTTTTGTGCGTTACTTCCAGAAACGTGGCGGCGATTATATATCGTTAAAGGGTGGTGATAATAAGTATAACGTAAGTTTTAGAAATGCGGATTTATACCTTATCGTTGCTGAAGCGTATGCACAGTTAGGGAATACGGATAAAGCGGTCGAAAAGCTTGGTGTTTTACTACAAAAACGATTGAAGCCTACATACTATACACAGCAAATGTCGGCCTTGTCGAAGGAGGGTGCTACGCAACTGTTGGTTTCTATAGCGGCCGAACGGAATCGTGAATTGGCGCTCGAAGGCCAGCGTTGGTATGACTTGAAACGTAGTACGCGACCAGAAATTACACACTCTTTTGTCGGCACTGATTATGTCCTGCGTGCAAACGACCCCCGTTATGTTATTCGTTATCCGCAAGTGGCGATTGACAATAACCCGGAGCTCGGTTTTTAGCATTTCATTTGTTTATATATTGGTTAGTTTTCCCCGCTTCTTTGTTGAAGCGGGGATTTTTTTTAATTTCACCTCATGGCAGTGCATATTCTAATTGTGGAGGATGAAGATTGGGCTAAAGATAGCCTGGTGGAGATGCTGATGGATGTGTCGTGGTTGGATTTTGAGCTTACACACCATAAGACGATTCGCGATGCGGTGGCTTGGTTATCGACCAATAAAGTGGATCTTATCTTTATGGATATTCATCTGGGGGATGGACTGAGTTTTCACATATTCGATCAGGTAGCTGTAAAGTCTCCTGTGATTTTTACGACGGCCTTTGATTCGTATGCCTTAGAAGCTTTTCGTAATCAGGGATATGCATATTTGCTAAAGCCATATGATGAGGCTGAATTGGAGGAAGCTTTGCTGCGGGTGAAACCGCTGTTACCACAAAAAACACCCACTGTTCAGGCTTTTAAAAATCGTTTCCTCGTGAAGTATGGTATTCATCTAAAGTCTATTGCAGCGGATGAAATCGCTTATTTTATGGCAGAGGATAAGTTGCTTTATGCCACTTTACATAGCGGAGATGAATATATTGTGGAGGATACGATTACCAGTCTCTCGGACCGATTGGATCCGAAACGTTTCTTTCAGGTAAATCGTAAATTTATTGTTTCTATTGCGGCGATTATTGATATGGTTAAATTGAGTCGTAGCCGTATTCGTTTATCGTTGCATCCGCCTGTTGTATCTGGAGCGGAAGTGATTGTGAGCGAAGATAAGTCGAATGACTTTCAGCGTTGGCTGGGGGAGTAGTTCCAACTGCCCTTATTTTACCTTTATTTTCAGTTATAACGAATACCGGGTCGGACAAATCAGCTGTTTTACAAGCGATTCAATAAAAAAAAAGTGAAATTTTTATTGCATAATAAAAATTACTTGTATATTCGTTTACGTACACAATAGTATTTAAGGCTCTTTCCTTACATAGAATTGATGTGCTATTATAAACTTAAGATCTATTGTAATTGTACTAATGTGTCCCCTGTGGATTCATAGCCAATAAGAGGCATCCTGTCTATATTATGGCAATGTATCTGCTGTGAACCTGGAAGTGTTTCATGATAGATTATTATTAATCGATAAATCAATAAAATAAATTTAACATTATGAGATCAAAAATCTACATGCTTTGTTTCTTTTTGAGTTCTCCTTTTCTTCCTGTAAATCACCTGTACGCGCATGCTATTGGACGGATGGCGGTTATAGGCCATGATCAGGAGAAGGTTTATGGAAAGGTTACAGACGCGAACAATCAACCTTTGTCTGGTGTTACGATTAAAGTTAAAAACAGCCCAATGACTGTTTCAACAGATGCAGAAGGAAACTTTGAGTTGTTAGGGCAACTTCAGGGTAAAACTTTACTTTTGACTTATGTCGGGTACGTACCCAAAGAGGTTCTGGTGCAAAATAATGTAGCTTTGCAGATTATTTTGGAAGCTGACAAAAATGATTTGGAAGAGGTTGTTGTAGTGGGTTATGGAACGCAGAAAAGAAAGGAGCTAACAGGGTCGATATCTTCCGTCAAAGCCGCTGATATTGAGAAGGTATCTAGTAATTCGTTTACAGGTGCAATCCAAGGAAAAGTTCCTGGCGTTACGATTACGCAAACTAGTGGTGCACCAGGTGGGTCGAGCTCGGTAAGAATTCGAGGAGTAGGAACGACAGGCGGAAATCAACCGTTATACGTTATAGATGGTTTTCCAGTTGGGGGGAGCAACATGGGCATCAGTGGTAGTTCAGACCAGGTAGACGGCATGTCTATTGTTAACCCAAGTGATATTGAATCTATTGAGGTACTAAAAGATGCGGCGGCGGCTTCCATTTATGGTGCACGGGCTGCAAATGGTGTTATCTTAATTACTACAAAACGCGGAAAAGAGGGACGGACATCACTGGATCTTAGTGCATATACTGGTTTTCAGAATTTATGGAAGCGACCAAAGTTCCTAAATGCGGAGCAGTTTGCGACTTTAGCGAATGAGTTGTATCGTAATTCGAATATGACACCAAACCCCGAATGGGCCAACCCGAAGGATCTTGGAGAAGGAACAAATTGGATTAATGAAGTTTTTCGTACAGCTCCTATGTATAATGTTGATGTGTCCATGACCGGAGGGAATCAGAAAGTGAAAAATGCCTTGTCACTTGGGTATCGTGATCAACAAGGTACATTGATCGAGACGTGGAATAAAAGATACACTGGACGCGCTAACATGGATATACAAGTTGGCGAACGGTTGAAATTTGGGGGAAGTCTGGCATTCGCATACACGCAAGCAAAAGGGCAACAAAATGAGGATTTTCGATTAGGTATTTTCAATCTTGCACAACAATTTTATCCAACTCTAGGCTTAGAGGATGTGGTGAGTGGTTCGTCTGCGTATTATTCGACACAAGGTGATAATCCCTATCTCCGTGCGAAGAGTAGAGAAAACTTCCTGCGTAATATGCGTATGTATGGGAATGCCTTTGGCGAGGTTACTATTGTAGATGGATTGACTTTCCGTTCGAGTGTAGGTTTAGACTTTAACTCCAATCGTTCAAGTACCTGGGAACCCAAGGTACAGCGTGGATTTTACAGTAATCCACAAGCAATCTTAGGAGAAACACAAACACAGGGATTGAATTGGTTATTGGAGAACACTTTGAATTACAATAAAGTGATAGACAAACATAGCGTGTCCGCTATTATCGGTCAGACCGCTCAACGTAATGCGAGCGATTGGATTTCGATCACGGCACGAGAGTTTCAGAATGAAACTATCCGTGTGGTAAACACGAGTTCTGATGCCAACAGGAGAGGTTCTGGGACAGGGTCTGTCTATACATTAGCCTCTTACCTTGGACGAGTCAATTATGCCTATGATAATAAGTACCTCTTTTCTGCGAGTATTCGTCGGGATGGTTCATCTAATTTTGGACCGTCTTATAAATGGGGAAATTTCCCTTCGGTTTCTGCGGGTTGGAATATCTCAGAAGAAGATTTTTTCAATCAGTCAGGACCCATCAATAACTTGAAGCTCCGTGCAAGTTGGGGACAATTAGGAAATGATGCTATTGGAGCCTTTGGCTATTCGAGCACGTTTGGGTTAGGTCGTGTGGTTGATAATTACATCTTGGGGACGGGTCAAGGGTTGGTAACAGGAGCGAGTATGATTCGTCCTGGGAATAGCGATTTAAAATGGGAGACAAGTGAGCAACTGAATTTTGGACTCGATGTAAGCTTCCTTAATAATCGGGGTTATATGACTGCTGAATATTATATCAAAGATACCCGTGATATGCTGGTCAGTTTACCAGTATCCTTAGAAGCTGGCTTTGAGTCCGCTCCGTCGGTAAATGGGGGTAAAATTCGTAACCAAGGCTTTGAACTCTTGTTGGGCTATGGTGGCGGTAGTTCATTCAAGTATGATGTCAGTGTGAATCTATCAACATTAAAAAATAACGTTATATCCATGGGGGCAGGTAATCCGATATCAGGGCCTATTGTGGGCTTTACAAGTATGAATACTTCCTATACGGAGGTGGGCAAGCCTATCGGTTACTTTAGAGGATATATGGTTGACGGTATTTATCAATCTAATGGTGAGGTAGATAAGGCTTTTCAGCCGAATGCGAGTGCTGGTGACTTTCGGTTCCGCGATATAAATGGTGATAATGCTCTTACAGATGCTGATCGTGTAATGTTGGGAACGCCTTGGCCAACGCTAACTTATGGAATGAATATGGATTTTTCATACAAAGGATTCGATCTGAACGTACTGTTTCAAGGTGTATCTGGTAATGAAATATTCCATGTTAACAAATTTACGACCTATCCTGTGAAGTACTTTGGTGGTAGTGGTGTGATTAATGCTTCTGCGGATGTTTTGAATCGTTGGACTCCCGAGAATGGAGGAAACACCGTGCCTATTTTGAAATATACCGACCTCAATGGAAACTATGCTAATCTATCTTCTTTTTATGTGGAAGATGGATCCTACTTAAGACTACGAAATGTGACCTTAGGCTATACGCTTCCTGATCCCGTGTTTGCGAAGACGACATTCATCAAGCGCGTCAGAGTTTACGGTTCGGTTCAAAATGCGTTGACATTCACTAAATATTCGGGATTTGATCCAGAGGTTGGTTCAACAAATCCTTTGGCAAGTGGGGTAGATGATGGGGTTTATCCGATGCCACGAACGTTTATGTTTGGTTTGAAAGCTAGTTTCTAATCTATTAAATACAGATAAGATGAAAATATTAAAAAATATTGTATGCGTTGCTTTGCTGAGTTCAGCGACTGCTTGTAGCAGTGATTTTCTTACCCTTTCACCTACTGATGTTCTTGTCGAAGACAAGTTTTTTACGAGTATTTCTGATGCTGAAGCGGCGTTGATAGGGGCTTATGGTGCATTGCAGAAGGAAGAGGCATTTACTAATGTGCGCGATGCAGCGGATATAGAGTGGGCGATTTCAGGCGATATGTATGAGATGGATGGGAGTGCGAATCGAATAGAACTGCATTCCTTGGCCTTTCCGTCGACCAACACGATTTTGCGGGATATGTATACGGCAGCTTACTTGGGTATTAGTCGCGCAAATGTGGTCATCGCTAAAGTTTCTGCTATGGCAGATGGAGATGCTTTAGCGAAAAAGCAAATTATAGGGCAAGCCAAGTTTCTTCGTGCTCTCTTTTATTACCGATTGGTTACCTATTTTGGCGGTGTACCTTTAATAATAACGCCGCTAGATGCTAGTTCTGAGTTGCAGATACCACGAGCCTCAGCGGCAGAGGTGTGGACGCAGATAGATCGGGATCTGGAGGAAGCAAAGGTGGATCTTCCGGTGCGTTGGACGGGAAATCAAGTCGGTAAAATTACTTCGGGGGCATGCAAGGCACTTCTAGGAAAATCCTTTTTGTGGCAAAAAAAATATGATAAAGTCGTTACCGTAACAGAGGAGTTATTCTTGGAACAGCGGTATGTTTTATTGCCAGACTATCGGTCCATCTTCATGGAAAGTAATGAGAATAATGATGAGATTTTATTCTCTACACAGTTTAAGGAGGGGGTTGATGCGGAGGGTAATAATTTAGTGAAGCGTACTGCTCCGAGAGGTGCGCCGGCAGAATTTACAGGTGGAGCTGCCTGGAGTAACTTTGTGCCTCAACAACATTGGGTTAATGCGCATGAGAAGGATGGTGCAGGGAAAATCAAGGACAAAAGGTATTGGACCTCTATTATTGGGCCTGGGGAAGCACATCAGGATATGCCGGCCTTTATCATGCCGACAAATGTGCCAGCAGGATGGTCCAAATCTGGTTATATTATGACGAAGTATTGGCAAAAACCAACGTTGAATAATTCGGGTGTTAATGCACCTGTAATCCGATTTGCAGAGGTATTGTTGAATTACGCAGAAGCACTCAATGAACTTGACCAGCGAGGAAAGGCTATTGATCAGGTTAATAAAATACGTAAGCGTGCTGGTTTGACAGACCTCGGACAAGGACTCTCAAAGGAACAGGTGTTGGATGCGGTTTTTAAAGAAAGACGTATGGAGTTTATATGGGAACCGACAGGTGGATTCTCGGATTTGAACAGGAGTGGACGTTTTCTTAAGTTTATTGAAGCCGAACGTCCTAATTTTGCAGAATTAAATATTGGACAGAAGCCCTGGCTCATGACGAAACCTATCGTGTTTCCAATTCCAAGGGATGCTTGGGATAGGAATAAAGCCCTGGATCAGAATGAACATTATAGTTACTAAAAAACGCCTCCATATGGAGGCGTTTTTTGATGTTCTTATTCACGGCTTTTTAGGCGTATAAACTCTCTACATTTGTTGCATGCATGCAACACAGCCTTCTGTATTTGCCATGGGTGTCCTATTTTCAGTTAGAGATAAACACGTTGTCCCGTTTTGGCGCTTTCATAAATAGCACAAATAAGTGCTACAGATTTTTTTCCTTCTACGGCATCAATTAAAGGAATATTGTTGGACACTAGTGCTTCAATGAAATTTTGAATTTGTAGTTGGTGACCATAATGTGTGATCGCCATGGGATCATTAACACCTCCTTGTGCTAAAGGACCTTCGGTCATTGGCTTAATAGAACTGGTTTGGGGTTGCGCATGAAACTCCCAAAACGAAATTTTATCTTCTTCTAAGACAACGGTGCCTTTAGTGCCAACGATTTCAAGCCTCTTTGGTGTGCCCGGAAATGCTGCTGTTGTACACTCAATAACACCTAGGGCGCCATTTTTAAATTTGATATTTGCAACAATACTATCTTCGACCTCTATTTGGTGATGTAAGCGGTTGCTGCTAATCGCCTGCACAAATACCGCTTCACCCATATACCAGAGCAGCATGTCTACTGCATGAATACCCTGGTTCATCAATGCGCCTCCACCATCCAACTGCCAAGTGCCACGCCATGCGGCAGATTGGTAGTATGCCGGACTACGATGCCATTTGATACTCGCGCTACCCATGACAAGGTCTCCAAAATACCCTTGCCGAAGTTGTTCTTTTATCTTTTGGCTATTGGGGTAAAAACGGGTAGGAAATATTGTGCCGACCTGTACGTTATATTCTTCCGCTAATTGTATAATACGGTTACATCGCTCCAACGTGATTTCGAGTGGTTTTTCAATGAGGCAATGTTTCCCGGAACGAATAACCATCTCGGCAATTTCCAAGTGTGCACCTGAAGGCGTACAGATTGTAATGATATCAATGTTTTCGTCCGCGAGCATTGCCGTTAGGTCATCATAAACTTTACAGCCGTGAATTTCACCGAACGCTTTCGCTTTTTCATATGTACGATTGTAGACACCAACAAGTTGAGCTTGTGTAGTGTGCTGGATTGACACCGCATGGATCGAAGCAATAGCACCCGTTCCGACGATTCCAAATCTGAAATTTTTCTCCCTCATGAAATCCTTTTATCAGGTTTACGTATGATGTTTTTTTGGTTAGTATTTCAATTGAATACGCGACTAATATAACCTTTTTTACAAGACAAGAGTACAGCTTGTATAAAATGTTACAATTAACGTTAACGTACACTTTGTAAATTGAGCCTGTTATTTTGCTAAAAGGAATTTTTGCTACTTTGTGATTTTTTTTTATTCAAAAATGTTGGAAGACTAAATCAATTCTCTTACTTTGGTAAAAGTATAATCCTAAAACCAAGATTTTTCGAAAGAGGCGCAAGGCCAAGCTATTTGTAGAGAGGTGGTCAAAAAATAGAGCTTGCTTATTTTACGGTAACGTTACCGTAAAATAACTAATATAGTTGGAATGTCATTTATGTCTTCGCTTCGGAGAATGCGAGGGCGTGTTTGGAACGATAGAAAAAATACTCGCCAGTTAAGGTGTTTTATAGCGGAGAAGGAATGCTTGCGAGTAAAAAAATATATGATCAATAACCAAATTAAATACATTTTATGATATCAATTAGACCTTTTATGGCAATTGCTTTCTTCGTTTTATTGGAGATAACGGCCTTTGCTCAAGGACGGCACCCGGTAACGGGAACTGTTCAGAACTCTCAAGGAGTTCCATTAGTTGGTGTGAGTGTTTCTTTAATCGGTGGCGGAGAAGAAACGCAGACGGATGCCAAAGGATCGTTTCGTTTAGAGGTGTCATCTTTGCATGATTCGTTGCGGTTTTCGTTTGTCGGTTATGTACCGAAGCGAGTGGGGATTGGGGGACGTTCAGTTGTGCCGGTATCATTGGCCGATGCCTCTACAGATTTAGACGAGGTGGTCGTCGTGGGGTATGGTACACAAAAGAAAGGACAACTTACGGCGTCGGTGGATGTTATTTCTGGAGATCGATTAAAAGATCGCCCCGCAAATAATATTGGAGATTTGCTCAAGGGCGCTTCTCCTAATATGAATATCAATATGGGGATGCGGGGTGGTGAACCAGGGGCGACAAGTACTTGGAATATTCGGGGAGTAGGCTCTTTAGCTGGTAGTAGTCCGTTGGTTTTAGTGGATGGAGTAGAGATGGATCTTGCGGGGGTAGATCCGGAGACAGTGGAGAGTATTTCCATTTTAAAAGATGCTTCGGCATCGGCGGTGTATGGGGCACGCGCTCCTTTTGGAGTTATTCTTGTTACGACCAAGAAAGGACGTCAACAAGATGGAACTAAATTTGATTACAGCAATAATCTTTCTTTATCATCCCCTATTCATTTACCAAGTTTTATTGATTCCTACACCTGGGCGACCGCTTACAACCAGGCGAATGCGAATGCGGGCTTGACACCTGTATATAGCGATGAGCAAATGAATCGTATCAAGGGATATCTGGATGGAACTTTCCCGTACGAGTATGATCCAGATAAACCAATTGATAATATTTGGGCGGGTCGTCGAAATGGAAATGCTAATAATGATTGGCCTCATATATTAATGGGAACGAATGCTTTTAGCCAAAAACATAATGTGAATGTATCTGGAGGTAGTGCCCGAACGCAATATTTTTTATCTTCTGGCTATACCAAGCAAAATGGAACTTACGCCTTTGGCTATGATTATTTCAAAAGATATAACCTGATGTCGAATGTTTCAACGCGAGTGACCGATTGGTTCAAGATAAATTCTAGTTTGAAATGGTCTACTACTGCAACTGATTTTCCTATGGGAGAAACAACGGTTGGACGAGAACACACTTTCCGGGAAATGCTCATGTTTGCACCCATGATGCCTTTCCATAATATCAATGGTACCATTCAAAGTCCGCTGGTCCGCCTCCTACAAGACTCGGGGCGTGATAAAAAGAAAAATGCTGACTTCCTCGCAAACATTGGTGCTGAATTCGAACCTGTGAAAGGTTGGAAGACTAATGTGACTTACAATTATAATATCAAGAATACGAAGTTGAGCAGTAATCCAAAGCCTGTGATGGTCGAATTAGGAACGGGTGCTTTTGGTAACATTGGGAAACCGAATTCTTCTTATACATCGGGATATTATGAGTACGTGTATAAGTTGTTCAATGCTGTCACCTCTTACGAAAAGCAACTTGAGGATCATTATTTTATGGCGATGCTGGGTTTTGAGCAGGAGGAAAACTTGTATACCGGATTAAATGCAACAGGAACATCCCCTGTGGTGGATGATAACCCTTCTATTATAACCTCATTAGGAGGTGTCACGGCCGCAGATAATATGAGCCATTGGGCAACTAGGGGAGGTTTTGGACGTTTGAATTATAATTTTCAGGAAAAATATCTTGTTGAATTTGCGGCACGATATAATGGTTCATCGCGTTTCCCAAAAGAGAATCGATTTGGATTTTTTCCTTCAGGTTCTATGGGCTATGTCTTGTCGAAAGAAGGCTTTTGGGATCCTATTCGGGCAACGATCAATAATTTCAAGGTTCGTGCTTCTTATGGTTCATTGGGGAATCAGAATGTGGCTAATGAGTTGTATTATTCAAAAATTCCAATTTATCCCGAACTAAAATGGATTATTAATGAATCGAGACCACAATATGCACAGGCACCAGGTTTAATTAGTGATGAGATCACGTGGGAGACCGTAACGACTTTGAATCTAGGTGTAGATATCTCCATGATGCAGTCCCGCTTGGGAATTACCTTCGATTGGTACAATCGTACGACAGACAAAATGTTAGGTAGGGCTACTGAATTGCCTTTCTTGCTTGGTGCTTCGACACCACAGACTAATAATGCAAAACTCGCAACAAAGGGGTTTGAGTTTATTGCCACCTGGAATGATCATCTAGATAATGGTATTGCTTATCATGTGAAGGTGAGTTTAGGTGATAGCAAAACGAAGATCCTGGAATATTTCAATGAAACTGGTCGAATAGATACATGGTATAAAGGAAAGAACTATGGTGAGATTTGGGGCTTCGAGACTGATGGTATTATCCAAACTCAAGGTGAAGCTATGCCAGATCAGTCAAAATATCATGCTAAGTGGGGGCCTGGTGATATAAAATATGTGGACCAGAATGGAGACAAAAAAGTCAATGATGGGAGACGAACGTTGGATGATCATGGTGATTTAATTGTTATCGGTAATAATATGCCTCGTTATAATTTCGGTATAAATGCTGGAATGAGCTGGAAAGGTGTCGACTTTAATATGTTTTGGCAAGGTGTTGGAAAACGGGATTATAGCCCAGAGTCTACGACGCCATTATTTTGGGGGTTGACTAATAGCTGGGCGAACTCCGGGCTTTACAAGCACTCCCCAGCTTTAGATTATTGGCGGCCTGAGAATGAAACCAATATATTGGGACCCAATACAGATTCTTATCTTCCGAAACCTTACTTCACATCGGAAACGGATAAAAATAGACAGCCACAAACTCGTTATGTGTTAAATGCTTCATATATCCGATTGAAGAACGTACAAGTTGGTTATACCTTTCCCGCCAGTATAACAGGGAAGTTCCTGAGCAAAGCCCGGGTATATTTTTCCGGTGAAAACTTATTGACTTTTTCAAGTTTGCCTAAAGTTTTTGACCCGGAAACTTCTATAGCTTCGGATAGTCGTGAAGGCGGATATTTGACAAGTGGTGTTATCTATCCGATGAATAGAATTTTATCTTTTGGTGTAAATCTAACCTTAAAGTAAGTAAAGCTTATGAAAAATTTTCTTTATATATCCAGCATATTAGTAGGAGGCTGTTTAGCGCTCATCTCCTGTAATGATGATTTTCTAGAGCGAAAGCTACTGGATAAGGTTCAAGCAAATATGTATTTCGAAAAACCATTGGATTTAGAGATTTACATGAACCAGTTCTATAGCAATGCTTTGTTTCCAAAGTACCAAAATCACGGAAACGATTTTGATAGCGATAATGAAGTCGGGGCCACAGTGGATACACGCTTGCAGGGCACACGTACCGTTGTTACAACGGGCACCATTGGATTTGGCAATGTAAGGAGCCTTAATTATTTTCTGAATAATTATAAGAAAGTAGAGGGCAAACATGATTTCAATACGTATAAGCAGTATGTAGGCGAAGCCTATTACTTTAAAGCGGTAACTTATTTTAATCTTTTGAAGGTTTACGGTGATATCCCGTGGTTGGATAAAGATCTAGGAACTACTTCTCCAGAGTTATTTAGTCCGCGAACTCCTCGTAATATTGTAGCTGATCGAATTATTGGTTGTCTTGATACCGCAGCCATGTATTTAAGCGCTGACCGCACCAATGGTTATAGTCGGATAAATAAATGGATGGCTCTGTTAATGCAAAGTCGTGTTGCATTGTATGAAGGTAGCTGGCAGAAATATCACAATGGAACCGTATTCGGGGTGACTAATGCCAATCCGGAAAAGTACTTCGAGATCGCGGTTAAAGCCAGTGAGGCCGTCATGGCATCCGGACTTTATACTATATATAATACAGGTAAGCCGACGATGGATTATTTTGATCTTTTTACACGTCGTGATTATACCAATAATCCTGAGGTTTTGTTCTGGCGTCGCTATGATAATCAGTTATCCCGCGGAGATGGTGATTTTACAAATGATCGGAATTTTCGGATGTCGCAACCCTCTGGTAAATCAATAACCAAGGAAATGACGGACCAATATTTATGCACAGATGGAAAAGCGATAACAGGAAATAGTCTGTTTCAAGGCTATGCAACAATTAATAAAGAATTTGAAAACCGCGATCCCCGATTACGACAAACGGTAGCAACACCAGATCAGGTGTGGAAAATTGCGGCTAACGGGACGAGTCAAAATTGGTCCGTAATTTATAATACATTGAATGGAAATGCGGATCTAAATGCACCTTCAGGATATATTATTCAAAAGGGATATGATCCACATGTGATCTATCATGTGCAGCAGTATGAGGAAACTCCTTCGATTTTGTTTCGCTATGCTGAGGTCTTGTTAAATTATGTAGAAGCGAAAGCTGAGCTTGGATCAATTACACAAACTGACGTTGATAAAACAATAAAACTATTGCGTGCACGTGCTGGCATGCCGAACCTTCTGATGGGGAGTATTGCGAATGATCCTAAATGGGATTTTCCATCTTTGTCTCCTTTGCTTAACGAAATTCGTAGAGAAAGGCGCGTAGAGTTGGTGGGAGAAGGGTTTCGGTGGGATGATATTGCACGTTGGGCTGCGGCTGATGAGTTGATTGTAGGTAAGCGCCCGAAGGGTTTTTTAGCCAGTCAGATTGTTAAAAATCCTTTTCCCGTTGATCAGGATGGGTTTTTAGATCCTTTTCAAAAGGCTGTTCCGATAGGATATGGCTTTAAATTGGATCGAGATTACTTGAATTCTATTCCAGAAAGTGAAATTGTATTGAATAATAAATTAAAGCAAAATCCAGGTTGGTAAAAGAGATGTTTCATGTGAAAGGTTAGTAATAGACCTTGAGTGGTGCTGACTCCCCGTTATGCACCACTCTTTACCTCCAAAAAATCAATAAAGGAATGAAAAATTACTTGCTACGATTGATGTGTTTGATTGTGCTCTTTGGAGGACTAAAAACACTCTATGGACAAAAAGGACCCCATAAAAAGGAAATTTGGAAAGAAATTGCTCCGTATTTTAATCCACCAGAAGTATATGCCGATCAATATGGTGATTACCGATCTATATGGAAAAATAAGGATGTGAGAGTATTGGAAACAGCTGAAGGCTGGACATTGCAGCGTAAAGTGATTAAAGATAAATGGATGAAGCTTATGGGAAATTGGCCGTCTTTTATTACGGATCAAACTTTGGAGCTCCTTGATTCTATTGTGCATACGGATTATACCCAATATAAGGTTCGGTTTCGTTGGCTGCCAGAAGAATATACGGAGGGGTATCTTTTAGTTCCACACCAGGAAGGTCCCAAAGCGGCTGTAATCACGGTGTTTTACGAGCCAGAGACCGCGATAGGAGAAGGAAAGGAAGGACGTGATTTCGCTTTGCAATTATGTCGCCGGGGATTCGTATGTTTATCGTTGGGAACCACCGAAACAACGGCCAATAAAACCTACTCTTTGTATTACCCATCAATTGATAATGCAACGACTCAGCCCTTATCGGTGTTAGCTTATGCAGCAGCGAATGCATGGCATGCATTGGCAAAGTTTCCTGCTGTCGATAGTGCGCGGATAGGTATTATGGGGCACTCCTATGGCGGTAAGTGGGCGATGTTCGCCTCGTGTTTATTTGATCGGTTTGCATGTGCGGTGTGGTCTGATCCAGGAATTGTTTTCGATGAAACGAAGGGTTCTGGTGTAAATTATTGGGAGCCGTGGTACTTGGGGTACTACCCTCCTCCTTGGACTAATGCTTGGCGTCAGCAGGGTATGGTGCCCGAGGCACGAGGTTTGTATCCGCACTTAGTGAGAGAAAAAGAAGATTTACATGAGTTACATGCGCTAATGGCGCCACGTCCTTTTTTAGTGTCAGGAGGCTCTTCCGATCCCGTAGAAAGGTGGATTCCTTTAAATCACAGTATTCATCTGAACAAGGTGCTGGGATATAAAAACCGGGTCGCGATGACGAATAGAAAGGAACATGCGCCAAATCAGCAATCAAATAGGGCTGCTTTTCTCTTTTTTGAGTATTTCTTGAAATAGATTGGCTATCGCAGTATGGTTGGAAGTTTACACAGGAGTAATAATAGTTTTTAGTAACGTGAAGAAATGGAAGCTAACATAAGTAGTGAGTTTGATGTTATTGTAGTAGGATCTGGTATCAGTGGTGGATGGGCCGTGAAAGAGTTTACGGAGAAAGGATTTAAAACGTTGCTCATTGAACGAGGCCGGATGGTGAAACATGTGAAAGATTATCCTACAGCGATGATGGATCCTTGGGCGTTTGAACATCGCGGACAAAAGACGCAACGGGATTATCAGGAAAATAAATTGATCAGCAAGCATTATGCTTATGGGGAGGCGACACGGCATTTTTACGTTAATGATGCGGAACAAGCTTATATCCAAGAGAAACCTTTTGATTGGATTCGAGGGTATCAATTGGGCGGGAAATCGTTGCTATGGGCACGACAGACACAGCGGTGGAGTGATTTTGAATTTGAAGCACCAAGTCGTTTTAACTACAGCATAGATTGGCCTATTCGGTATAAAGATTTGGCACCATGGTATAGCCATGTAGAACGTTTTGTAGGGATTGCGGGCAATCGAGATGGAATTGTTAATATGCCCGATAGTGAGGTGGTCGGGGCATTTGAAATGAACCGAGTCGAGCGATACATAGCAGATGCAATTGATTCCCATTATTTGGATCGTAAAGCTATTATTGGTCGTTGTGCTAACCTCGTTGCATTAAAGGAAACACAGCGTCAACAAGGAAGGACACAATGTATGGCGCGATCGCTGTGTGAAAGAGGTTGTCCTTTTGGCGCATACTTTAGTTCTAATGCTTCCACAATACCGTATGCGGAAAAAACAGGTAACTTAACAATCTGTACGGATAGTATTGTAGAGTCTGTAATTTATGACGAGCAATTAGGAAGAGCTGTTGGGGTGCAGGTGGTGGATGCACATACGATGAAACGAAGTCAATATCGTGCTAAGGTCATATTTCTAAATGCAGCGACCCTTAACTCCAACTTGATCTTGTTAAATTCGAGATCGAACCGATTTCCAAATGGTTTGGGTAATGATAGTGGTCTTTTGGGTCGTTTTATTACGTTTCATAATTATCGTGGCCGGATTACGGCAGAGATAAAAGGATTTGAAGATTCTTATTATTATGGACGCCGCCCAACCCAAGTGTTTATTCCTGCATTTCGAAATATTCATGCTAAAGCAGACAGCTTTAAGGGGTCTTACTTGATTGCATATTCCGCCGTTCGTGACGGATGGGGACGGGCTTTGCCCGAAGAAGGCTTAGGTCATGCCTTTAAAGATGCTTTGCTAGAGCCCGGGCCTTGGAAAGTTTCGATGATGATGCAGGGAGAAGTCCTACCCATATATGAAAACCATGTGCGGTTAAGTTCAGATCAAGTAGACAAATATGGAATGCCTCAATTAATAACTTCAATAGGATATACAGATAATGATGTCGCTATGATGGAGGATTTCTTCTCAGAGGGAGGACAGATGTTGGAGAAGGCAGGCTGTATTAATATTGAAAAACTTGACCAACATATCGCTTTTGGAAGGCAACCAGGATTAGAAGTTCATGACGTGGGCGGCGTACGCATGGGACATGACCCGAATAATTCATTGCTCAATGCACATAATCAGATGCACCATTGTAAAAATGTTTTCGTGACAGACGGCGCATGCATGACCAGTATTGGCAATCAAAACCCGTCTTTAACTTTTATGGCGCTGACAGCCAGAGCGGTTGATTATGCTGCGGACCAATTAAAAAATGGAAGTATCTCATGAGAACGTACTTAATTCTTGTTTTTTCTTTACTCGTCTCCTGTACTGTTTTGTTTAGTTGTCAGTCTCTAACTGATAAACAGCAGTCGATTCAAGATTCGGTAGACTACCTTAAACTAGAGCATAGCTATATAGAGGTGCGAACGATGGCGCATGGGCTGAAGGTTCCTTGGGGAATGGACTATGTTAACAATAGAGTTTTGTTTACAGAAATTGAAGGAAATGTAAAAGAACTAGATTTAGAGACGGGTAAAGTTAAAACCTTATTGCAACTTCATGATGTTTTTACACGGACCACGCCGGGTCTATTAGATATTGCTATCGAGAAAACCGAAAAGAAAAATCCTTTTGTATTTATTAATTACACGAAAAAAGTTGATTCCGCGATTGTCTCGTCTTTGGTTCGCTATCAATATACGGGGGATACACTTATAAACCCAAAAGAACTACTGACAGTACGGGGTGCTAATGGGCATAATGGTTCCAGACTTTTGATCGATAAAAATAACATTTTGTATTGGGCTACTGGGGACGTCGCGAATAACAAAATGGCGCAAGACTCTACAACATTGAACGGCAAGGTGCTGCGTATGACTTTGGACGGGTCAATACCCAAAGATAATCCAATACCTAATAGCTTGGTGTATGCATGGGGATTTCGAAATATTCAGGGGATGGCAATGGACCGGCTGGGAAACCTTTTTACAGCGGAACATGGAGATGCGATTGAAGATGAGATAAACTGGGTGCGGCCTTTACATAATTATGGTTGGCCATTGATAGAAGGGGTGCATGATACGGAACAGGAATTTGCCGTGGCCAGGAAGACGATCATGACTGAACCTATGCGTGCGTGGACTCCTGTTATAGCACCTGCAGGATTAGCATATTATAACCATTCAGCTATTCCGGAATGGCAAAACGCGCTACTTCTGGTTACGCTTAAGAGTCAGTCTTTACGAGTTTTAACGTTGAATTCGGATCAGCACGATGTGAAACAGGAACATGTTTTTTTTACAGGGAGATATGGTCGCCTTCGAGCTGTTTTGGCCCTGCCAAATGGTGATGTTTTTTTATCGACAAGTAATAGAGATTGGAACCCGCAACCTGGCTTTCCGAAGGAATATGATGACAGGATAATTAGACTCCGTATCCATAAGAAAAAAGTAGGTACTTACTTGCAAGAGGATACGGTTGGAGCTAACCACATGATGAGGAATAATGGGGTTTTGTTGTATCAGAATTATTGTGCATCATGTCACAAGCCTGATGGAAAGGGCGTGGATAGAACTTTTCCATCTTTGGTAAATTCTTCGACGGTCAAAAATATGAAACAGTTCAGTATGCTGCTCTTGCGGGGCACAACGTTGAAAAAAGAAATTAATGGGGTGCGTTATGAACAAGATATGGCTAGTTTCTCCTTTTTGAAAGATGAAGAGTTAGTTTCTATACTTAATTATGTCAGTAAGCAGTTTGGAAATAAAAAGGTGACGACTGTTGAAGAATTAAAGAACCTGAGGAAAAAAAATTAGAAATGTGTTGGACGTTTTATTTATAAACCCTATCTTCGGGTACGTACACAATATAGTATTTGCGTGCTAACCAATAAATTATAAATTAAATTCATAGATAGATATGCAGCCTTTAGATTACATTATTATTGTAGTTTTTTTCTTGCTCTTGATCGGTATTGGCATCTACAGTTATTTTAAAGTATCCTCTTCTGCCGACTTTTTTACTGCAGGCGGAAAATTGCCTTGGTGGCTATCCGGAATATCACATCATGTTTCGGGTTATAGTGGTGCCGTATTCGTAGCATACGCTTCTATCGCATACACACATGGGTTTGTGATGTATGTTTGGTGGGCGTTGACCATTGCGATTGCGATGATTGGGACTATTTTTTTTATTGCTCCTCGGTGGGCGAGGCTCCGTAGTAAAACCGGAATTCAATCCCCTACAGAATATTTGGGTACACGCTATAACCTACCGACTCAACAACTCATGGCCTGGAGCGGTGTAATTGTCAAGTTGTTTGATGTTGGTGCGAAATGGGCCGCTGTAGGTATTCTACTGAATGCTTTTATGGGCGTCCCTATTGTTACTGGAATTATCCTTTCCGGAGTTGTTACACTATTTTATGTCACTTTGGGTGGTCTTTGGGCTGATGTCCTGAACGATTTTGTGTCTTTTATTATCCAAGTTGCGTCGGGATTAGTCATGTTTATTATTGTCTTGGTGCGTTTGGGAGATGGCCCTGTGGGTGTGCTCACGATGTGGGATCGCTTGCCTGCTGAACACAGCAATTGGTTCAACTCGCCCTATACGGTATCGTTTGCTATTGCTTTTCTGGTCATTAACTTTTTTAGTTACAGTGGAGGTACCTGGAATCTTGCAACTCGTTTTATCTCCTCTCCATCGGGCAAAGATGCCAAGAAGGCGGCTATCTTGTCGGCTGTTCTTTATCTCATTTGGCCCTTAATCCTGTTTTACCCTATGTTTGCTGCGCCAATATTTTTTCCAAACTTAGAAAATCCCGAAACCTCATATTCGCTCATGGCTATGGAGTTTCTGCCATCTGGACTTTTGGGATTGCTTGTCGCATCATTATTCTCGACAACTCTATCCATGACTTCGTCTGATGCCAATACAATTTCATCCGTTATAACCAGAGATATTCTCCCGGTAATCATGAAAAAAGTAAAATTCTATGATAAGAAGCAAATGTTATTATTGGCACGGGTAACGACTTTTAGCTTTATCCTACTCACCATTATTATTGCTTTTAACGCCAAGTCTTTCGGCGGAGTTATTGGGCTTATTATATCTTGGTTTGCGGCTCTACTGGGCCCGATATCTATCCCTATGATTTTAGGTTTATTACCAGCTTTTAAACATAGTGGAAGTATCGCTGCTATTCTATCAATTGTGGGTGGGTTGTTCACATTTGTCGTCATTAAAATAGTCGGAGGTATGGGAGTCGCTCTTGAATTGGCGGGGCCTTTGATGATGTCATTGGCATTGTATATAGGATATGCATGTATTGTCAGAAAAAAGGTGCCTGAAAAGGTAGAGCAATTGCTCCAAGATATCGATGTCGATTAGGTGTTTTGTTGTATGAGCTATATCATAAAAATGAAGGAAGTAATAGGCAGATCTAGCCAGAAGAAGTCCCGATTAGGGGAGCTCATTAAGGCGTATAGGTCGTATCTTTTCGAAGATTATTTACCTTTTTTAGATCGATTTATTTTTGATGAGCAGCATGGTGGTTTCTTTTGGAACACCACGTACAGCGGTGAAATATTGGGTACGAATAAAAGAACATGGTATGACGCCCGAGGAGCCTGGGTTTATAGTTTTTTATATCAAAATTTCGACCGTAATCCCCTGTACTTAAGGAAAGCGAAGCAAACATTGGATTTATTACTTCGTGTGAAATCTCATGCACAGCAGTTTTGGCCGTGGTCATACGATCATGAGGGAGTCGATTTAAAAGAAAGACCAGGAGATATCTACGGCAATCTTTTTGTTGCAGAGGCATTTGCGGCTTATGCAGAGGCTGCAGATGATGTGTCTTATTGGATATTTGCTAAACAACGGGTCTTGGAAGCATTTGAGTGGTATCAAGATTCTGCATATCGTTATGCGCTGGAATATCGTCCGGATCCCCTGTATGGGGAGGCATCCGAGGTTTTAGGGCACTATATGATTATTCTACATGTCTGTACCGGAATGCTGCGGTATAAAGCTGATTTGGAACTGAATAATATTGTGTCGGAATGTATAGACGCTTTACTAACGAAACATGTGCATCCTGTCCATGGGTTGATGGTGGAGTTACAAGCCAAGCCTGGGAATGATTTGCCCGTATCATACGAACAGTTTGTGTACTTAGGGCATGCAATAGAAGCTTTATGGATGGTTATGGATGAGGCTATGCGACGTCACGATTTTGATTTATTCCAGTTGGCGGCCCAACGATTTAAGCAACATGTAGAGGTTGCGTGGGACGATTTACACGGCGGTTTTTTTCACTGTTTGAATCATGTGGACGATTATCACTTTTTAACGGATAAGGTTTTGTGGGCTCAGGAGGAAGTGTTGATTGGGTGTTTGATATTGTGGGAAGAACAAGATGATAGTTGGGCTAAAACGTGGTTCTGGAAGACCTATAATTACATGGAGAAATACTTTGTCCGTCACGATTTGCCCTACAAACCTTGGAAATTGGGAGGCGGACGAAAAATGGATAAACTGGATGTCGGATATAGGATTGAAAACTATCATCATCCACGGCATTTAATGTTTAGTTTGTTGTCTCTTGATAGGATATTAAAGAATACTATATAAACCAAATTACGATGAAAAACGATCTTAGCCGAAGAGGCTTTATTAAGACGACAGCTATGGCTTCGTTAGGAATCGGGTTGTTAGGCCCACAGGGCAAATTTTCTGAATCTCTAGTTTCGACACAACAGCGCAAGCGTGTTGGAATTATTGGCTTGGATACTTCGCATAGTGTTGCCTTTACTAAGGCGCTTAATGCGGTCGATGCTGACCCCCGTTTTCGAAATTATAAAGTAGTAGCCGCTGTTGCACAAGGAAGTAAAGATATACCTTCTGCCATCAGTCGTGTGCCAAAATACGTGGAAGAGATTAGTGCTGCGGGCGTAGAAATTGTCGGAACTATTGCGGAATTATTAAAAAAAGTGGATGTCGTGTTGTTGGAAAGTAATGATGGACGTGTGCATTTAGAGCAAGCCACACCTGTCATCAAAGCCGGAAAAACACTTTTCATTGACAAACCCATTGCGGCATCGTATCAGGATGCCCAACAGATATTTCAACTTGCGCGGCAATATAAAGTTCCTGTATTCTCTTCTTCCTCTTTGCGGTTCATGGAGAAAGTAAAGGAGGTGAAGGCTGGAAGTATAGGAGCGGTGTACGGGGCAGAAACCTTCAGTCCTGCTACTTTAGAGCCTACCCATCCAGATTTTTATTGGTATGGTATCCACGGCATTGAGACATTGTTTGCACTTATGGGGACAGGGTGTGAAAATGTGACGCGTTTCCACACGCCTGACGTAGATTTGGTGGTAGGGAAGTGGAAGGACGGTCGTGTTGGAACGTTTAGGGGGATCAGAAAAGGGAAGCATGATTTTGGGGGAATGGTATTTGGAGAGAAAGGAAATATAACCTTAGGACAGTTCAAGGGGTATGATGCTTTGTTGGAGGAAATTGTGGCTTTTTTTGATACCGGAATTTCGCCTGTTTCAGCCGCCGAAACGCTCGAGATTTGTGCTTTTATTGAGGCTGCAGACGAAAGCAAACGTCAACAAGGAAAAACGATAACATTAATAAACGCTTAAACTTGATATAGTATGGAAGAATCACGTCGAAATTTTATTAAGAAGGCCGTCATTGGTACATCGGCATTGACATTTGGGGGCATACTACCTTCTTTTACGGCAAAAAGCTATGCCAATATAATCGGTGCTAACGAGCGGTTAAACATTGCAATGATGGGGGTCAATGCGCGGGGAAAAGCCCTAGCCAGTAATTTTGCGATGCAACCCAACGCGCAAGTAGTCTACCTATGCGATGTTGATAAACGCGCTCTAAATAATTGTATGCCAGAGGTAATGAAACGGCAACGCCATGAACCTAAAACAACGGGTGATTTTCGTCGTGCTCTGGAAGACAAGAATGTTGACGCTTTAGTGGTTGCTGCGCCAGATCATTGGCACGCTCCGGCTGCGATTTTAGCATCGCAAGCGGGGAAACACGTCTATCTGGAAAAACCATGTAGCCATAATCCGCACGAAGGAGAGTTATTGGTTGAAGCAGTCAATACGTATAAAAATGTAATCCAGATGGGCAATCAGAGGCGTTCTTGGCCAAATGTGGTCGCTGGAATTCAGGAGGTTCACGCAGGAACAATCGGGAAAGCTTATTTTGCACGCACATGGTACACGAACAATAGAGCTTCGATTGGTGTTGGGAAAACGACACCTGTTCCCGAGTGGTTAGATTTTGACCTGTGGCAGGGGCCTGCTCCAAGACAAGCTTTTAAGGATAATATTTTACACTATAACTGGCATTGGTTTTGGAAATGGGGCACAGGAGAAGCATTGAATAATGGAACACATTTTGTCGATTTAGCACGATGGGGCTTGCAACAAGAATACCCAACACGTGTAACATCTTCTGGAGGACGTTTTGCTTATCGTGATGACTGGGAAACGCCAGATACACAGGTGATCGGTATGGAATTTGAAAATAATGCGATGATCACATGGGAGGGGCGAAGCTGCAATGGTCTTAAGACGGATGGAGCTACTGTGGGAGTGATTTTTTATGGAGACAAAGGTTCTTTACAAATATCAGGTGATAATGGTTATAGAATCTATGACTTAAATAGCAATCTTGTCAAGGAAATTAAGGACGATACGAAGGTGGAAGCAGCTAGCCTAACGAATCCCTCACAACAATTAGATGCGATCCATATACAAAATTTCTTTGCGGCAATAAAAGATGGGAAATCGCTAAACTCGGATATTACAGGCGGACATAAGAGCACACTCCTTGTGCAGTTGGGTAATATCGCACAGCGGACAGGTCAAAGTCTTGATATTGATCCGAAAACAGGACGCATTCGTAACAATAAAGAAGCGATGCAAAAGTATTGGTCCCGTGAGTACCAAAAAGGCTGGGAGCCGCGATTGTAAATGATGGATAAGAGGTTTACAGTAATTTTACATGATACATTCACCATAAAGCTGAAAAATTATTGTAAATTAGGTAGGCTCTTCATCAAGAGGGATGATATATACGGTGCTCCACGTGCAGGAGCATTTGGGAGAAGATAAGACTGGTTATACTAAAGGAATATGAAAAAAAAGGAAAAAGAATCTGGGGGAGTAAAAGAGATTGCTAGAAGGGCAAATGTGTCCATTGCTACAGTAGATCGTGTTTTACACAACAGAACAGGCGTCTCCGAAAAGACAAAAAAGCGTATAATGGAGATTATTGAGGAGTTGGATTATCAACCGAATATCCTGGCGCGCCGATTGGCTTCCTCGAAGACCATGCACCTTTATTCCTTAATACCTGCAGTATCCAAAGAGACTGATTATTGGGACGTTCCATTGCAAGGGATTTATCAGGCCGAGAAAGAAATAAAACTGTATAACGTAAAGGTGTCTAAATTCTTTTATGATATGAATGATAGGGACTCTTTTATAGCGCAGACTAAAAAGATCTTAAAACAAGAAGATGTGGACGGACTTTTATTGGCACCTGCTTTTGTCGAGGAAACTATTGCTTTTACGCAAGCATGCAAAAAAAAGAATATTCCTTTTGTGTTTATCAACTCTGATATACCTACGCAAAATAGTCTGAGTTATTTTGGACCAAACTTACTTCATAGTGGTCAAACGGCAGCGCATTTGGTAAATTATCTTGTGGAAGAAGATAAGCAAATTTTACTGCTGAATATTGCAAAAGATATTGATTCGGATCACCATATTTTGCGTAAGGAGGAAGGGTTTACTGCATATTTTGCATCCAATGGAAAACGGAAAATTTTAAAAGAGAATCTGTATAATACGTCCTATCCTGCGGTCAAAAAAGCCCTTCGCGCTTTGCTGGACAAGACGCCTGATTTACGCTTAATATTTGTTACGAACTCCCGGGTGTCTTTGGTTGCACAGTTCTTAGAAGAGATAAAACGATCTGATATTTTATTAATTGGCTATGACTTTTTGAAAAGTAATATAGCGTATCTAAATCAGGGCGTAATTGATTTCTTAATTTGTGAAAAACCACAAGAACAAGCCTATCGAGGTATTAAGGCTCTGTATCGTTATTTGATGTTTGAAGAGGAGCAGGAGAAAGAGTACTTTATGCCTATCGATATTATTCATCGCGAAAACCAACAATTTTACAAAAATTAAGGTTCCTTAGAAAAGGAATGAACAGTGCTGTCATTGTTCGTTTAATTTACGGGTACCTACACGTTTTAATTTTTACCTTATTTAAACCTATTGAAGTTATTATATGGAAGCAAAAAAGCAGGTTGTTGGAAAACTACATGTCTACACCTTTCAAAGCAGAGAAGAATTGGGAAAACAAGCTGCTGCTTTAGCTGCAGCTAAGATTATAAGTTTGCAACAGGACCCGACGCGAATTGTTCGAATAATTTTTGCATCTGCGCCCTCCCAAACGGAATTTCTAATTGGTCTTTCCAATGATATAGAAATTGATTGGCAGCGCATTGAAGCTTTTCACATGGACGAGTATATAGGACTAGCAACGGATCACATTCAAAGTTTTGGTCATTTTCTAAAGAAAAGCATTTTTGAAAAGGTGTCAATCGGTCATGTTCATTTTATTAACGGGCTCGCGGATAATCCGAAAGAGGAGTGTCGGCGATACGCAGATTTACTGCGAGCAAACAAAATAGACCTGGTGTGTATGGGCATTGGAGAAAATGCACATATCGCATTTAATGATCCGCATGTCGCAGATTTTGACGATCCTTATTTGGTGAAGATTGTGGATCTGGATTTGAAGAGCAGACAACAACAAGTGAACGATGGCTGTTTCCCAGCTCTGGAAGTTGTCCCGACTCATGCTATTACACTTACTGTTCCAGCCCTCATGGAAGGCGGCAGTTTATTTTGCATGGTTCCTGGAGCAACAAAGGCGGAAGCTGTTTATGCGACGGTTCATTCAGCGATAGAAACTGATGTGCCGTCGAGTATTTTACGGACACATAATGATGCTAAAATGTTTATCGATCAGCAAAGTGGTGAAAAATTAACGTAGGAATAGCATGAAGATTTTTTTTATTTTTTTTATATTTCTGATAACGATAAATGGATGTAAAATGGAAGAAAATAAATCTGGTGATCGCCTACGTTTGGTCGTGTTGGATCCTGGCCACTTCCACGCATCATTAATCCAAAAGAATAAACTTCATGAAGTTGACACTCAGATTTACGTCTATGCACCTGTCGGCCCTGAAGTTCAGGCATATCTAAATTTAGTGCGAGGATATAATGAACGGACAGCGGATCCAACGGCGTGGAAGATGAAGGTGTATACCAACGCGGATTTTTTGGAACAAATGAAGCGGGACAAGATGGGCGATGTGGTGGTATTGGCCGGAAACAATAAAAAGAAGACCGATTATATTTATCAATCTATTGACGCTTCCTTACATGTGCTTTCAGATAAGCCCATGGCTATAAATAAAGAGGGGTTTGAAGAGCTTCATCGTGCTTTTGAGCTTGCTGAGGATAAAGGGGTGCTTCTCTATGATATCATGACGGAGCGGTATAATATTTTTTCGATTCTCCAAAAGGAGCTGGTTCAGAGCCCAATGGTATTTGGGGCATTGCAAAAGGGAAGCTTGGAAGAGCCTGCAATTTTGAAAAAATCAGTACATCATTTCTATAAAAATGTGTCGGGAAAACCATTGATCCGTCCGAATTGGTATTATGATGTAGAGCAGGAGGGAGACGGAATTGTAGATGTAACGACCCATGGTATCGATTTGGTACAATGGCAATGTTTTCCTGAGGTTGTTTTTGATTACAAGCGAGATGTAGAAATATGGAAGGCAACACGGTATCCCACTTTGATATCCAAGGCGCAGTATCAAATGTCTACCGGTGATAGCGAATTTGCTGATTTTTTAGAAAAAGATATAAAACAAGGACAGTTGACTGTGTATGCTAATGGGGAAATTGATTACACACTCAAGGGAACGCATGTAAAAGTTGCTGTGGAATGGAATTTTCAAGCGGACCCGGGAAATGGTGACACCCACCTCTCACAAATTAGGGGAACACAATGTGTCGTTGCTATTAAACAAGGAAAAGCGGAAGATTTTGCCCCAACATTATATATAGAACCAAATGCTGGAAAGCACTTCAGTGCGGAAGAAAAAGAACGGATTCATCGCGGTTTTGCGGCGATAGAGAAATTATACCCCGGGATTGCCTTGCATGACTTTGGCGATGGCTTTCGGGTAGCGATTCCTGATCGTTTAAGAGAAGGACATGAGGAGCATTTTGCGCATGTTGCCAATAAGTTTTTTGACTACGTGAAGCGTGGTAAATTACCTGCATGGGAGAAGTCGTATATGTTGACTAAGTACTACATTACGACAATGGCTTTAGAAAAGGCGACAAAATGAGAGTGTGTAAAATAGCTAGATAGTTTAAAAATGAATAAGCTTGATGCATAACGTTATGAAGAAGATCCTCGTTAATGGAAAAATAATTTTACCTGAACGTATTTTAGATCCAGGCTATGTTTATATTGAAGGGAATATCATCCTTGAGGTAGGTGAAGGTGTGCCAAGTATCGGTACGGATACAGAACGTATCGATGTTGACGGGAAATACGTTTCCCCAGGCTTTATCGATATCCATGTTCATGGAGGTGGAGGTGCAGATTTTATGGATGGAACGGTGGATGCTTTCCTGACGGTGGCCGAAACGCATGTGAAATATGGTACAACGGCTTTGTATCCTACAACATTAACGAGTGAGGTTTCTCTGTTGTTCGAAACATTAGACGCATATGCTGAGGCTGATAAGCGCAATAATAAAGGAGCGCAGTTGATGGGGATGCATTTGGAAGGTCCATATTTTGCTATGAGCCAGCGGGGGGCGCAAGATCCGAAATATATACGTAATCCAGATCCAGATGAGTATGTTCGAGTCCTTGATTATTCTCCTGTTATCGCGAGATGGAGTGCGGCGCCCGAATTGCCGGGAGCCCTCGATTTTGGTCGTTATGTAAGGTCTAAGGGTAAAGTACTTGCACTGGCGCATACTGATGCAATTTATGAGGAGGTTTGGGAGGGTTTTAAAGTCGGTTACAATCTTGCAACTCATTTTTATTCTGCTATGTCTGGGGTAACTCGGCGGAATGCCTACCGCTACGCAGGCGCTGTCGAAGCCGGCTATTTAATTGACGAGATGGATGTTGAAATAATAGCAGACGGTATCCATTTACCGATGCCTTTATTGCGGCTCATTTATAAAATAAAAGGGGCCGATCGAATTGCCTTGATAACAGATGCAATGCGTGGGGCAGGTATGACGGAAGGTGAAAGTGTTTTAGGAAATATCAATACAGGCTTGCGGGTAGTGATTGAAGATGGAGTCGCAAAACTTCTGGATAGAAGTGCTTTCGCCGGTAGTGTAGCAACGGCTGACAGGTTGGTGCGAACCATGTTGAAAACCGGGGATATTCCTCTCCACGAGGTGATTACGATGATGACCAAAACACCTGCACGTATTATGGGAATCGATCATAAAAAAGGGGTATTGGAAAAAGGTAAAGATGCCGATATTGTTGTCTTTGATGCCGATATTAATATCGGCATGACCATGGTATTGGGCGACATTAAGTATGCTTCTACCTATTAAGCTAATTTTTTTGTTTACGATTTGCGCATCATCTCGATATGAGGAATCCCGTCTTCATCATACGGAGATCCATCTTCTTCAAAGCCTAGTGACTGGTAGAATTTTGATAAATGGTATTGTGCGCCAATCCGAATATCACATGCCCCAAAAAGATCAAAACATGCATTAATTGATGCTTGCATCAAAATAGAGCCTAATCCTTTACCTCTAAACTTAGGACTTGTAACCACTCGACCAATGGCAACTTCTGAAAAGGACAAACCGGCTGGTAAAATACGAGTATACCCCGCTAGATCTCCATTCGCATACAAAAATAGATGATAACTTTCTTGGTCTTTACCATCGATATCTAAGTAAGGGCAGTTTTGTTCTACAACGAAAACCTCACTGCGTAGCTGTAGGCATGCGTATAACTCTTTGACGGAAAGTGCCTCAAAATTTTTTACCAGGTAGCTTGTTTGTAAATCCATAATGGACAATTGTGTTTTTAAGTTGTGCGTGTAAAGATACGATTGGTGTACGGTTTTTTGTTCATGTGAGTTGCTCTCGGGCACTTTATTTGCAAAATGAATAGTCTACTGTTTTGGTAGATTATTCATTTTATTTTATATTTGACTCGAAATATCGTTTGTTTCCGTTACATAGGATACCGCCGAAGCCTGCTATTTACCTTAGCAATCGGTTTAATAAAAAAAATTAAATGTAGTGAATTAAATAATTATTAAGTTTAGCGGCGTATTAGTAATGGAGGAGAGCGGATTACCTAATTATCGAAATCTTTTAGATCGAGTTGTAAAGAACGATGAACGTGCCTTTTCGGAGCTTTATGACCTTTTCGCTCGAGATTTAAGTAAGCATATTTATGCTAAGGTTGCTGACTTCACGGTCGCTGAAGATATCCTCCATGACTTGTTTCTATCCCTATGGCGCAACCGTAATAATCTAGCGTCGATTACTTCTTTGCCAGCCTACTTATATTCGTCATGTCGATATCTTATTATGGCACATTTTCGCAAGCAACTAGCTAAGACGGATAGCATAGATTTTCAAGAACTTGATATTTTAGACGAAACTATAGCCATAGAAGATCGGTTACATTATCGGTATCTTATTGATATCGTAACCAATGAGATTGAAAATTTACCTGAAAAGTGTCGAGAAGTTTTTAAACTCAGCCGTTCAGAATACCTTTCTAATAAAGAGATTGCAGAGAAAATGCAAATTTCAGAGTCTACTGTGGAGAAGCATATCAATAAGGCTATCAAACGTTTACGTGATGTAACGGGTCTTTTTTTACTTTTTTAATAAAAAAATCATTTTCCAAGTAGAAGTTCCTCTACTTTTTCTACACTTACTTAGTAAGAGACTATACTAATATTTACACCATTTTATGAAGGACGCGAAGCTTTTTTTTAAGCAGCTAACTAACTTTTTGAATCTTAAACAAACGGACAAGCGTGACCTTGTAAATTGGTATGATCTGATTTCGGAGGGTGGGATTGTGGATGAAGAGCAATTATCTATAACCGAAAAAAAGGCGAAGATTCGTTTGCTCAGTTCGATACGTAGAGACCGTACATTAAAAATTAAACGCTATGTTTTACAGTGGTCTGTTGCTGCCACTCTAGTATTTGCACTTGGTTTTTTCGGTCTACGTTACTTTGGTGCGGAGGAGTTGGCGAGTAATACCCTGCTGGCAGAAATTGGTCCAGCCCAAGAACGTGCTGTGATTTTGTTAGACAATGGCAAAGAGATTGATTTAGATCAATTGCGTACAAATCAACAGGTACAGATCGGGGAGTCAATTATTACGAAGGATGCACAAGGACAGATTCGTTATCTGGATGCAAAAAGTGGAAAGGAAAAAGTTCAAATTAATAGCCTACGTGTTCCAAAAGGAGCAACTTATCGATTGACATTGACAGATGGTACAAAAGTAATGCTGAACTCGGATTCGAAATTAACTTATCCATCTTCATTTGGAGATGGAGATCGTATTGTGAAATTAGAGGGTGAAGCATATTTTCAAGTAACTAAAACGACGACTAAGAGTCGATTTATTGTAGAATCGAAACAACAGAAAGTACAAGTTCTTGGAACGACGTTTAATGTGAAGAGTTATACAGAAGATAAACAGACGGAGACAACACTGGTAGAAGGAACAGTCAATGTTGGTGGTCACAATGAACTTGCGGTTAAAAATAGGCGGTTAAAACCAAGCGAACAAGCCGTGTTTACTGCTTCTGGAATCGATGTGCATGTGGTGAATGTAGCGGATGTACTTAGTTGGGTCGATGGGCAGTTTTGTTTTGACGGAACAAATACAGAAGCAGTATTACAGGAAATCGCTCGATGGTATGATGTCGATGTGCAGTATGAACGAAAAGGTACAGCAGCGCAATATAAAGGAAAGATTCCACGGGACTTACCTCTGAATCAATTTGTAGAGTTGTTAAACTATGCAGAGTTGAAAACAAAGGCTTTAGTTGGATCAAATAAACGTATAAACTTACTTATTAATTAATATTAACCTAACAATGAATCATATGGAACACAGATACAACTCTACCTAAATCGATGTTTATAGAAACAAAAATCGGATCCTGTTGACGCAGGACCCGACGAGTAGTTAAGGCTGTAAGTCAACAAACGTATCATAATTTTATCATTACAACCAAACATCGAATTTAATGAATTTTTTTTTAAATCCGTTCTTGCAGAAGGGGCGGGGGAGCCTGTCTCATAAAAATCTCCGTCATGCTGCTTGGAAAGCAGACATTATTAGTCTCGAGAAGAGCTTCCTTTTTGCTCGATATCTACCTAAAACTTTGATGAAAATCAACCTTGTAGCTCTCTTAATGGGCTTAGGGCTTTCGTCTGTTAATGCGAATACCTATGCGCAACAAGTGACATTAAAACGTCAAAAGGCCAGTTTGGAAGCTGTTCTGAAGGACTTTGAGAAACAGAGTGGCTATACCTTTTTTTACAAAAAGACGGATCTCGCCGGTATTCAAGGTGTGACTGTGGACGTAAAGAATATGCCACTAGAACAGGCACTAAATAAGGTGCTACGTACTAATAATTTTACATTTGATTACTTCGGAAAGGCGATCGTTATTAAGAAAAGCCAGGCTCTTGTTCGACAAGAACAATCGAAGGAATTGCCGATGAGAGGGCTTGAGAAGGTCGTGGAATTACAACAAACTTATGTTCGTGGTAAGGTTGTTGACGAACAAGGAAAACCGCTAGCAGGGGTAACGGTTTCTTTGAGAGGACAACCGAAGAAAGGTGTAGCGTCCAACGAACGTGGAGAGTTTACGTTACCAATAAGTGCCAGTAACCAAGAGTTTGTTTTTCAGTTGATTGGTTACAAAACGGTTACGCAACGGATGCGTGGTACTAGTGATATTCAGGTGGTTACTTTATCTGTTGCACAAGGAGAACTAGAAGAAGTTGTGGTTTCCACCGGTATTTTCAAGAAAGAAGATAAGAGCTTTACAGGTGCTTCTCGTACTGTAACCACCAAGGAGCTGCGTCAATACGGTTCACGAAACTTGGTAACTTCATTAAGAAATATTGATCCTTCGTTCAATATTATTGATAACAACCTTTTTGGTAGTGATCCAAACCGATTGCCCGAAGTTCAGCTGCGCGGAAATTCCAGTATTCCTAATGTGAATGAAATACAGAGTGAAACCAATAGCCAGCTTAATACACCATTGATCGTATTGGATGGTTTTCAGTCTAGTCTCCAAGCATTAATCGATATTAATGAAAATGATGTAGCTTCAATCACCATTTTAAAAGATGCTGCTGCTACGGCATTATATGGTTCCCGTGGGGCAAATGGGGTGATTGTAATAACGACTAAATTGCCGCAGCCAGGTAAGCTCCGTATCAGTTTCGGTTCTGAGCTCAAGGTAGAAGCGCCAGATTTGAATGGGTATAATTTGCTAAAGGCAAAAGATAAATTGGAGCTGGAGCGATTGGCCGGTCGGTATAATTCTCCCAATGCGAGTACAGATATTCCGCTGAAGCGTTATTACAATTTCTTGTTGGATGAAGTAAATAGAGGCGTGGAGACGGATTGGTTGGCTATTCCAGTTCGTACATCCTATGCTTTACGTAGCAATCTCCGCTTGGAAGGTGGCGATGGACAGTTTCGCTATGCGGCAGCTATTCAGAACAACAATACAGCAGGAGTCATGAAAGGGTCGTCCAGAAATACAATAAATGGGTCGATCACCTTATCCTATGCCTACAAGGATTTGATCTTTCGGAATTATCTCAATATTAACAATATTAAAAGCGCGATTTCACCGTATGGCACCTTTTCGGATTACGTCAAGCTGAATCCCTATTGGAGCCCTTACGATGCGGATGGGAATGTAAATCGTTTTTTGGGAGATCCCGGGACGACAGATTATTCCGGTGCTTGGCAAACGTTGCCAACCAACCCGTTGTATAATGCTACACTGCGGACTTTTAATAAGGCTAACCAAACCGATATCACAAATCAAACAGCAGTTGAGTGGAATCTTACTCAAGGATTGCGGTTGATGGGTAAGTTCAGCTTCACCAAATCCGACAGACAGAATGACGCCTTCCGACCAGCCGAACACACCGCCTTCGCTAATTATACTGGCGATGATGTATTCCGTAAAGGAGATTATGAACTCGGCATAAATAATGGTATGCGCTACGAAGGGGCAATCAATATGTCCTATAACAAACGGATTAAGGAAAAGCATCAGATTTTTGTGGGTGCTGAGGCAAATACCTATCAGGAGAAAACGTCTAATATCTCCATCTTGGCAGAGGGTTTTCCTAATGCGAACCTCGATTTTCCATCTATGGCGTTGCAGTATGAGAAGGACGGCAAACCGAACGGTGGAGAGTATTTCTATCGCACTGTCGGCTTTGTCGGGAATGCCAATTATAACTACGATAATCGCTACTTTGTGGATGGTACTTTTCGTATGGATGGTTCCTCACAATTTGGTTCGGAAAAACGCTTTGCACCATTCTGGTCACTGGGTTTAGGGTGGAATCTACATGAAGAGTCCTTTTTCCAAAAAGGAGGTGTTGTGGATCGATTCAAATTACGGGGATCGTTGGGAACATCCGGCTCTACGAAATTTAATACCTATCAGGCGATGACGACCTATGCATACTATACGTCCGATCGGTACTACAACTGGAATGGTTCGTATTTGATGGGAATTGGAAATCCGGATCTAAAGTGGCAACAGGTTTTGAAGTATAATGTGGGAGCTGATATAGACTTGTTTAATAAGTATGTTCTCCTACAAGCAAACTATTATATGGAGGATACTAAGGATTTAGTGTCATCCATAACCACGCCAGCGTCAAACGGATTCTCTTTCTATACAGCGAATATCGGAAAGTTGCGAAACAAAGGATTTGAGTTGTATGCAACGGTTTATTTAATGAAAGATCCCCAGAATGTTACTTGGGCAATTTCGGGAACAGTCTTCCATAATAAAAACAGAGTACTGGAAACTTCACAGGCGTTAAAGGATGCGCAAAAAGTGCTTCGCGATGATCCAAATACACCGGGTAAAATGTATCTCGAAGGTTATTCCAGCAATGAAATATGGGTAGTACCCTCTCTTGGAATTGATCCAAGTACCGGGAAAGAGCTTTACCTGTCGGCAGACGGAACGCCGACCTATACGTGGCGCGCCGCAGATGTCGCTGCTGTAGGGAATACGGACCCGAAATTGTGGGGTAGTTTCAATACGATGGTACGCTATAAAGGATTCACCTTTAACGCGGCAATGGGATACAAGTTCGGCGGACAGGCTTATAACAGAACACTGGTAGACCGTGTTGAGATGAGTTCCTTCCAATATAACGTGGATGAACGCGTATTTACAGGCAGATGGCAAGTGCCAGGAGATTACGCACCATTCAAGGGATTATTAAACACAACACCAACGTATAAGACCTCACGTTTTGTACAGGATGAAAAGACCATTTATGCGCGCAGTTTTAACTTCCAGTATGACTTCCGTTATTCGAAATGGGTGAAGCAGATTGGCTTTGAAAACGTAAACGTAGGTTTCGATATGACAGACCCTTTTGTGTTGTCCAGCATTCGTCAGGAACGTGGTACAAGTTACCCCTTCTCCAGACAGTTTACCTTCAGTATTAATGCAACTTTTTAAGCAAGAAACATGAAAAATTATCTAGTAATATCATTTTTGGTTGGCGCTTTATTTTTTACCTCTTGTGAAAAATACCTCGATGTAATGCCAAAAACGCAAATTCCGGAAAAGGAACAATTTAGTACTGAACAGGGATTTAAAGACGCCCTTACCGGTGTTTATATTTCAGCAAAAACCTTAGATACTTATGGAAAGGAGCTTGCTTATGGTACCATCGAGTCGCTAATTTCCAGCTGGGATGTCACCACAAATACAGCAGACCAGCAGTTAGGATTGTTTAACTACGGAGATGATCGCGTCATTAATAGATTCAATCGCATTTTTGAGCGACAGTACTCAACTATTGCACATGCAAATGCAATTCTTCAGAACCTGGAAACTAATAAGTCGGTACTCATTACTTCAGGCCTATATGAGCTCATTAAAGCAGAGTGTTTGGCTATGCGAGCCTATATCCATTTCGATCTTATGCGTCTCTATGGTCCGGTTCCTGAGGATCCAACCAAAGGAAATAAGCTGGCTTATGTCACAAACTTTGACCGGGAGATTAATGCGCATATTTCTTACGATGCCTTTAAAATGAAAGTGTTGGCGGATATTAAAGAAGCCGCTGAGCTTATTAAAGCGGTGGATCCGCTGCTCACCTACTCGATGGCCGAGGTACGGAGTCCGATTACCAGTGGTACAGGTAGTGGTTTTAGGCCAACAGATACATTTTTTGCATACCGCAATATGCGGATGAACTATTATGCAATAAGAGCGCTTGAAGCCCGGGCGAACTTATGGTATGGAAACAAAGAAGCAGCTTATGTTGCGGCGAAAGAGGTGGTGGAAGCGAAGAATGCGGACGGTTCGCAAAAGTTTAAACTGGCCACAGGAACGGAGTATTCAGCTACTAATTATATCTTAACCACGGAACACCTGCTGGGTCTCTATGCTTTTGATATGGCGAAATCGTATACAGGTAACTTTGGTAATGCTACCTATAAGAAGGGAACCTCAGCAACAACGATCCGCAATCAACTGTACGGCAATACGGGAACAGATTTTCGTGAATCATCCCTGTGGAATATTATTACGTTAGCGAATGGATCCACAAATAATGTGATTAGAAAGTATTGGGTAACGGCGGATAATGTGACCAATGCGACCGATTATAAGCAGATGCCCTTATTGCGCACGAGTGAGATGTATCTTATCCTTGCTGAGACAGCGCCTTTTGCTGAAGGTGTGAACTATTTGAAAACTTTTCGCACAGCACGCAATATATCCAATATAGCAAATCCGCAAGATTACCCTTCTTTGGTTTTGGAGGTTATTAAGGAGTATCGCAAAGAGTTCTACGCAGAAGGACAAGCCTTCTATGCGTATAAACGACTGAACGCACCGAAAGCACAAGTGTTATTTGTGCCTGCTGCGGCTGTTGTTAACTATCTATTACCGATGCCGACTGTTGAGACCATTAATTAATGAATCATGAAAAAGTATACCTATTTATATATAATTACAGCGTTGGTATTGTTGGTATCATACAGCTGTAAAAAGGATCAGTATTATATTTTCGATGATATTCCACGTATTCAATTTGGTCCGCCAATAACGTCGTTGGTGAACGTCAATCCATACACCGATTCTTTGAAGGCAGAGACCTTTTATTATGAAGCGGCTGATGTTGTGCGGGATACCATTTATTTCGACATTTTTACTTTGGGCGAAGTGAGAAAGAATGATCGCGCTTATAAGTTGAAACAAATACAGTTACCGGGCGTAGAAAACGCCATTCCAGGCAAGCATTATGTGGCTTTTGACGATGCAGCTGTTGTTCCATTGTATGTAATTAAGAGTGATTCCGTACATGCTCGTGTGCCCATTGTTGTACTGCGTGACAGTGAACTCAAGAGTAAAACTGTCAATCTTGGTTTCGAGATTGTCGCCAATGAAAATTTTGATAAAGGTGAGCCAACAAAGGTGTGGCGTAAACTTCAGTTTACGGACCGCTTGAGTAAGCCCAATGCATGGACGGCTTCTTTTTCTCAGTATTATTTTGGAAACTATAGTGTTCGCAAACATGCTTTTATGATTGAGACAACCGGCGAAAAATGGGATCAAAATTTTATAGCGACTATCCCATCTGACCAAATTACTTACTATAAGTCTGTAATGGGGGAGGCGTTGATTGACTACAACAAAAAGCATCCAGATGCACCAATGCGTGATGAAAACAATGAGTTAGTTTCATTCCCTAATTAATGATCAACATGAGAAAATTATATTACTACGCAGCTGTCCTGCTTCTATTGATGGCCTTTTCTTGCGCAAAAGATAAGGGAAATTATGATTACGGTGACGGCGAGTTTATTGAGATTTCTGGTATTGAAACAAGCTACAATGCCATATCGCAAAAAGATACAGTGAAGATAGCGCCGGTGGCAAAATCTAACAAGGAGGGTGAGCTGGAGTACCGTTGGGGTATTTATGAAACCAATGTGCAAGGTAGAGTTGAACCTCTTGATACGATCGCCCGAACACAAAATTTAAGCTATTTCGTAAAAGAGGAAGCCAAAGGCTGGGTTTTGGTTTTTATGGCACGAAACAAAAAGACCGGATATACACAATATAAAACGACTTCATTGACTGTGAGCACATTGTTTACCCGTGGGTGGTATGTCTTAAAGGATGATGGAACAAATTCTGATCTGGACCTTTACTTAACGCCACAGAACAATACAGTGAGTGGAAAAATGGAGGATGTGTATAGCCAAGTTAATGGACAGAAAATTCAGGGTACTGGTGTTTTCTTAAGCTTTGCTACGAACTACAAAACGAATATCCTAAATCCAAATGTTTTTGCGAATACCCGAACACTCTTTGCTTCTACCAGTAAAGATATTCAAGCCATTGGTATCAATACGATGAAGTATATCCGGAATAGGGAAGATATTTTTCTAGGTGGAGCGCGTCCTGTGAACGGTGCAGCTGCTGTTTTTAATGGCTCTGCCGCTACCTATATTTTAAATGATAATCAATTGTTTAATATTTACGCGATGAGTGCAAACTCTGGATTATTTGGAAATAGAATTATGATGGATGGCACAAACAGTCCATACGCATTGTCGAAATATATGTTCTCCAGCGCTGGAACCGATCCTATTTTATTTGATAATACAAGTGGATCTTTTGTAACACTTGGCAATGGTAGTGGTTCAGTTTTCACGGTTTATACGGATGCAGCAACCAATACATTGAAAACTAAAAATAATAACCATACTGCCTTGTTTCTAGGGTATAAAAGTAGCGTTTATTTACCTGCCCCTGATTACTACTCCCGCTATATCGGATACGCTATCTTGCAAGATAAGACGGATCCTGCCGTGAAGAGATTGTGTTACTTAGTGAAGGATAAATTTGTGCTGACCGTTACACCGGAGGTGATTAACCCGTCTTCTAAATTGTATGATGCAAGTCACTATACGTTGTTGGTTGAAGATGAAAATCTCCTCTACTTTGTGAATAACAATGAGGTGTATAGTCGCAACTTGAGTAATGGCTTTGAGCAATTGCAGTATGCAATTCCAGGTTCAGAAGTGGTTACATTTATCAAACACCTGAAATATACGGAGAGTGCAAGTCCGGGATACAGTTTTAATTATATCATTGTGGGTACAAAATCCGGTAGTGAATACAAAATTCGGATGTTTAATAAAGTGTCCGGCAATCTGGAAGCAACACCCGTACAGACCATAACTGGTAAGGGAAATGCAAATAGCATAATTTATATCGCACCGTCTGTGAGCGAGTATACCTATCCAAGTTCTTACTAACGAAAGCTATAACTAATTTATATGAAATCATTTTTAACATTAGCATTAACAGCATTGACAGGATTTGGGCTCTACGCCCAAAATCCTGTGACCATTAAAGGAACGCTGGACCAAGAGTTTTCCAGAACCGTAAAGCTTTATAAAGTTGTCGAGGGAGATATGGTTGAAATTGCCAGTTCTGTTCCGCAGGAAGGTAAAAAATTTGGATTTAACTTTTATGCACCCTATGAAGGATTCTATGCCATTGGTACGGGTGCGCCAGGTAGCCAAACAGACAATGCGACGTTTTATTTTAAACCTGGCGACCAATTGGAGGTCAATTTAACAGCCGCAGGATATGAATTGGTTGGAAAGAATAACAGTAAGGAAAATGTAACGTTGTCAAAATGGAGTAGTACGGTCAACGACGTTTACCAAAAAGCTTTTAACTGGCAACGCGTTCAAAGTACCTTTGTAGATTTCTTTCCTGTGCTAGAAACAGTGAGTAAGCAAACTGGAGCTTTTATCAATAGCAATAAAACAGGTAACAAAAAGTTTGATAATATCTTTGGAACGTATGTTAAGTGGGATTTAGCGGCTAATGCTACTAATTTTTTGAATACACCACGATCGGCTCACCCGTCAATTGAGGAGTATTCTGATTATTATAACAGCCTCTCCATAGTAGATTTTTCTAGCAATGCGTCTCTGGTTTATCAGTTGCCTTGGGGAAATCGCACTTTAGGAGGCGTATCATCTGTTACACGACGTCTGGAGAAATTAGCGTATGTACCGGGAGTTGCTGGATTAAAGAATGATCTCAATTTTTTACAAAATGATACCTTGAAAGGAGATCTTGTTCTGACTTATTTGGCAAGACAGAAGGATTACAAGGCCTATAAAGAAGCTGCAGATCTTTACAATGGCTATATCTTAACGCCAGCACAAAAAGCAAAGGCGATGTCTATTATGAATGAAATGGCGCAGTTGAAGACGGGTGATCAAGGATTAAACTTTGCATTTCCAGATAAAAACGGTAAGACCGTTCAGTTTAGTGATCTAAAAGGGAAAGTAGTCCTTATCGATGTTTGGGCGACATGGTGTGGTCCCTGCAAAGCTGAAATTCCACATTTGAAGAAACTAGAGGAAGAAATGCACGGCACGGACGTTGAGGTGGTGAGTATATCGGTCGATGAGGCGAAGGATAAAGAAAAATGGTTGAAGATGATTAAAGATGAAAATCTGGGTGGATTACAGCTTTTTGCTTCCGGATGGGGTGATTTTGCCAACTACTATAAAATTAAAGGAATTCCACGTTTTATGGTCTTTGATCGGGAAGGTCGAGTTGTGACGATTGACTCCCCGCGGCCGTCAAATCCGGAGCTTAAAAAATTGCTCGAAAAGGTTCTGGCCGATAAATAGGTTGTTATGTGTAGAAATTGGGTTTTATTCTTACTAACTGTTATGCTATTTCCTGTGCTCACTGTAGCACAAGTATAGGGGGTAAAACGAAACGTTTATAGGCGGCGATTTCGCGAATATTGGAAAAACCATGTTTAAACGGTTGTGATGGCTGTTTTTGCATGGTTTTTCTTATTTAGTGGTTTTAAACGATTCGTTACAATATACCATTTGCGACCATTTTAGTTCCATTACATTAATATAATAAATTGTATTGGTTGCCTATAGTACCATTACGACCTAGACAAAGCCTATAAAACGTTGTTTTTAGGCTTTTTATATTGCTTTTTACATCAAATATCGATCCTGCTATTAGTTTGTTTCAATGCTATTTTAAACGGCTTTTTAAGAGATATAATTTTGATGTCTTTTTATGCTAAAATCTATTTGGTTATGCAGTTGGTTGTGCAGTTGGTTGTGCAGTTGGTTGTGCACTACCTTGTTTTTTTAGAGGTGCCCCCAATGGGTATAAATGCACGAAAAACAGTGTATTTGCATAAAAATGCAAGTTACGACACCCCTTAGTGCATCGTTTTTGAATCGCTAAACCAAGTGTAACACACTGTTTATCAGTGATTATGATGTTTTATATCTCCTTGTTATGGCGTTTTTTTTTACCTCTCCTCTCATATTTACAGGAAGTCTTGTGCAATTCGCTGCATATCAAGCTATTTAAATCATACTATTGATACGTATTGAAGCTTTCACCAAAGCTGCTGCTTTCACATGTTTAAGATGAACTTCCTTAGGGGAATGATGCTGGTTTTGGCTCACGAGCTTAATATAATCGGTGCCCTGGTCGGATCTGTGAACATATTTTACTGTGGTGAATGCATCTCCGTCAATATCGATATGCACAATATACATTTCTCCCCAAAACAAGCTGTTGAAAACATCAAGAACCTGTTTGTACATGACGATATCTCCGGATTTAAGTAATGGATACATTGAATCTCCAGTTACATAGATAGCCCCATCACAAGCAGGGAGATTGGGTATACTTATATAATCTATTGGAGTAGTTTGATCTCTTCCAAACAGCTGTACTAATCCTGCGGATGCTTCAATATTGTATAGAGGGACAAGTTGCTCCATACGTCTATGGTCAGTCCGAAGTAAATACTCTGACTTCGTCTCACCTTGTATAGGAGGTTTGTCACTTGAAGGTTGTTGTTCTCCTGTGTAGCCTATCATTTGTTTCTGTATAGGCTTTATCATTGAACCATTTCCTGTAAGCAACCATTCCGCACTAATATCAGTATATGTTTTGAGTATATTCTCTAATTTTGAGGAGCCAATATCTTTTACTTTATCTAAAAAACCATTTGAAAGCCCTGTTTGCTTATAGAATTGGCTTTTGTTAATCCCTTTAAAATCAATCAATTGTAATATTCTATCTACTATCATAAATCACTTTTGAGATTATTTACTATAAATATTTGGATATATGAGTATATACTCTATATATTTGCATTAATGAAAACAACAATTACACGGAGTATTCAAAAACGCAACAAAAAGAACAATGGACAAATCTAGCAAAAAAAGAAATTCCTACAACACATCAGTAATAGATCAGCTTCAAAAGAAGTACGGCTTCTCGAAAGCTTACATACGTCAATGTTTGGATGGAACGCGTCAGGCTACAGTAGCTGATAAACTTAAGAAGGATTATAAGAATGGTGTGCAAAAGCTCAATGCTGTACTTGCAAAAGTTTAATTGAATTTATAACCAATTGATTATGCCCATAATGTTAGGAAATATTGTTGCCGTATCCAAAGAGGAACTCGTGCCACACTTTTTTAAAAGTGAAAACACGTTGTACTCGACGATACAGCGCTATAAGGAGCTGCCTTATGGTATTAAACGCGTCATGATTGGCGGTAACGGTAGACAACTGTTGATCGACCTGGACACACTACCCGGACATATAAAGGACGCGATACATGATCCACGTAAGTCCGATCACGTACTGGAGCGCTACTACTCGGTAGATCCTGATGCCGTTCGTTTTTATGCAATACACAAATTTGACGATGGAACATATTTGAGTATGGAACACCAGGAGCGTTACATCATAAATGCTTCTGTTTTGAAAGCTGCAATTGCACTTCGCAATGATAGACTGGTGGAATGGAGAAATAAAGGCCGATCCAAAAGTGGAATTATGCAATCCTTAGTGGCAGATGTGCTCAGTTTTAACGAAAGCCTTCGGAAAAAGTTCCGGATAGAGCACGATCTACCCAAGTCTGTCGGTCGTTTTAAAGAGAGTTTAAACACTTTTGAAACATTGGTTAACGGGTCATTCAATTACGAAGGACTGATCTCAAAAAAACACCGAAATATCAACAGTCGGAAGGTTGACGAAAACACGGTTCGCCTACTCAATGATATGTTTGCTGATAAAGTTCGCAAGCCAACCGCAAAAGAAATTCACGAACAATATGATGGATTCGTTTCCGGGTACGTTCAGGTGGTAAATAATAAAACCGGAGAACTGTATTCACCAAAAGGTTACAAGCAATTGAGCATATCTACTGTAACGGCTTATTTAGCACGTTGGGAAAACAGAATAGCAACGCATCAAAAACGATCGGACGATCGTCAACTGAATATGGGAAAATTCAAACCTTACTATTCTTTTGAGATGCCTAAGTTCTCCGGATCAATGATTTCAATTGATGATAGACAGCCGCCATTTAAATCTTTAAGCGGGAAACGTGTGTGGTTTTATTTAGCGGTCGATGTAGCCAGCAGGGCTATTACGTGCGCTGTTTATGGTGAAACCAAAGAGGGTATCATATTGGAATTCTACCGCCAGATGGTTCGTAACTATTACAGTTGGGGCTTATGCCTTCCTGCTGAACTTGAGTGCGAGATGTCCCTAAATAGCTCCTACACAGATACTATACTTAAGGAGGGGGTAATGTTCGACTACATTAAAATGGAAGCGAACAACGCGAGAGGTAAATACATCGAACGAGTAAACGAGGAGCTGCGCTATCGTAAGGAAAAAGGTCGTGACGGATGGTTAGCAAGGCCTAAGGCTTTAAGCGAAACAAATCAACCGGGGGTGGATATCGAAAAAGTACCACGTATCCCTTTTGACACGATTGTAAACGATTGCTTGGCGGATATAGATAGTTGGAACAATGAGCCGCACCCAACGGAGGAAGGGATAAGCAAATGGGAATACTTTTTGGAGCGGCAGCACCCATCGTTATCCCCGATAAATTTTGAGGCAATACTCCCTTATATTGGCAATCGCACCGAGACATCCTGCAAACTGGGCAATATACAGCTTAACAATGGTCTTTGTTTGATTGGTGACCATGGCATAGTCGCAAAAGGAGAGCGATTGATCCAGGTGATGAAACAGATTGAAGGCCAGGAGATTGAAGTTTACTGGCTCGACGATGACCAAGGTGAAGTCATGAAAGCTTATGCGTACATCGATGGCAAGTGTGTCTGTGAGATAGTTCGCAAACCGAGACCTATACGTGCTCGGCTTGAACGTAGCGCTGCCGATGAACTCGCAGAGGGATTACTTGCCGCATATACCAATACGGTTGATGCCTTCGGTAAACGTCAACGTGAGCAACTGGATGGGGTTGTCATAATTAAGGAGGATCCTGCACCACTTAAGCATCAGATATTTTCCAAACCGTCGACAAGAATCAAACATACAGAACGACAACCAATTGAACTCCCGCAGTATGAGGATGTGGACGAAGATTACAGTAGCTATTCGAGCTTACGCCAGTCAATTAAAGATCGATTTTAACAAGCAATAAACTATAAGTAACATGAACTTACCAAAGAATTTTAAACAGGACGTCAGCACAGCTCTACTAGCCGTGCGGCCAAATTATAGTGGCAGTGATGCTGCGTTTGCCAAGCAATGGGGTATTAATGGCTCTGTGTTCTCACGCATCCGCAAAGGAGAAACAGAAGGAATCCTCCGTGATGCGCAATGGCTGACTATTGGACGCCAATTGAATATCAGCATGAATCAGCGCGAGTGGAAAGCGGCAAAAACGGAGGTGTTCACCATAATTGAGGAGGATATTGATTTCTGTCAGACACACGGAAAATCAAAGATGTTTGTCGATGATTGTGGTATAGGTAAAACCTTTACCGCTAAGTATCTAGCCCGCACCCGGAAGAACTGCTTTTATATTGACGCAAGTCAATGTAAAACGAGACATCTCTTTACACGTGCTTTAGCAAAAGCGATCGGTGTGGATGCCGCAGGAAAACTGGCCGAGGTAAAGGAAGATATAAAATACTACCTAAAGACATTACCCCAACCTATCATAATCATTGATGAGGCAGGCGATTTGGATCGCCCGGCATTCCTTGATCTTAAAGAGTATTGGAACGCGACCGAAAATGCCTGCGCTTGGTACATGATGGGTGCGGAAGGTTTTCGTGAATTTATCCGCAGAGGCATGAAGTCAAAGAAAGTCGGTTTCCGGGAGATATTCTCCCGTTTTTCTGAACGTTACACCTCGGTTGTACCTACAGACTTGCAGGAGAAACAGAGCTTCTACAAACAGTTGATAACGGACGTTTTGAAAGTTAATGCTCCTGATAACAGCCAGCTCAATGAAATTATTCGGAAGTGCCTGACCAAAGATGAGGATAACCGGATCGGGGGATTGAGACGTGCTGAATCACTTTTAATCCTACATAGCTAATGGAGAAAATTAGACTGTTAAACTCCAAGAATGCCTATGCAAAGAAGTTCAAGACACTGACAGGTCTAGAGAGCCACTTTGCAGATGTATTGGGTGAGCCGGAAGCGTACGGTATATGGATTGTTTACGGAAAGGAAAAGCACGGAAAGACCCTCTGCTCACTGATGTTGGCCAATGCTTTGAGTAACCTCACAAAGGTCGTGTATATCTCCGCGGAGGAAGGTATATCGCAACACTTCCAGGACACTATGAGCAGGCTGAACATTGATGCGAACAATCCCAGGCTGTTCTTTAGTGAATACATAAGCATCGATGAACTAAGGGTGATACTCGGGCGTAGAAATGCTCCAAAGGTTGTGTTTGTGGACAATGTTACCGCGATGATCCATGAACTGCGCCAAGATGCTGCCAGGAAGTTATCACAAGACTTTCCGAATGTACTCTTCGTATATGTTGCCCATCAGGAGAAGAATGAGCCATATACGGCCATTGCAAAGAAAATTAAGATTTGGGCGAAAGCAATTTTCCGTGTAGAAGGGTTGCGGGTGATGGTTTCCGGTCGGGTTCCGGGAGGTGAATACAACTTACATGAAGCCAAGGCCTGGTTGTACCACGGTCAAAATTAAAACTTAATCAATATGAGAACAACATTATCAAAACCAACCCATATCGAAGCTGTCCGCGATATGGCTTACAACCAAATGTTACAGATATGTGACCTGTTGGGATGGACGGAGGAATATTATAGCGAGCATCAGTTGAAGGAGTACGAACTATTCTTGGAACGTCGATTTCATGGTCTGCCAAAGGAGATATTAAACAAGGTTCGTTACTCCCCTGTAATGGCAGGGCTGTGGAAGAATGAATGGATCTCTCGCAACAATTCTGATTTTATCCCATTTGCTACGGAAATGTGTACAGAAAGTATGCATGTGAATGAGTTGGGGCACCTGGTTCATTATGTTCCTTCAGACACAGATTACGCGACTGTATACGATGAGTATTGCTGGCTACATAACAGCAAGAGGCTTTTGAACGATGCTGATTTTATGGCACAAGTGAACTACGCTATTAACCTTATTTCCAAATAATGAAGACAATAACGATCTATCTTTTCATTGCCATAGTATTGACAATGATCAGCTGTGAAAAAGAGGTCGAAGTAAAACCGATCGACCGATCAAAAATAAAGAAATGTATGGGCTGCAAGCCTAGAGTGGAACTAGAAACAAGTTATCAACAAACAATAAACAAATAAAATGACTGAAATAACCAAAATGACAGCTGCGGAGCGCAAGGCGCTTATGGCAGACTTAGCAAAGCAGGAAAAGGCAGAAAAAGCACAGCGCGCTGATGATATTGATGCCTATAAAAAGTTAGTTGACGAACTGGTGATGAAGCAAGCTCCGGAACTGGCTGACTTCGGAACGATGCAAAACATCAAGGTCGAAGAGACTTTTAAAGCTTTTGGCCAAGCATTGGAGATCAAGAAGGAACTCTTTGGCTACAACGATACGCAGGCAAGCCATACCTTCTCTTCACGTGACGGGATGGGCTCCATTGTGATTGGCTATAACGAGATTATTGGATTTGATGGCACGGAGAACGCCGGAGTGATCAAGATCCGGGAGTACATGACTTCATTAGCGGCCGATGATCCAAAGCGTAAGATCTTAATTCGATTCCTGGAGACGTTTATGAAGCCAAATAAGAAAGGAGAATTAAATCCGACACGTATTGTGGAGCTTGTAGGCCTTAAACAGGAAGCCGATGACGAAGGTTTTTCCGAAGGTGTCGACATTATTGTCAATGCGCAGTTCAAAACCCGCACGACTACCTATGTTAAAGGTTGGTTCAAGCGTCAAGATGGCGAAGGTAAGGAGCTAAAGATGGAATTCACTATTTCAACCAAGTAGTATGATTGAGGGATTAATTATTTTTTTCTGTGCAATCGCACTGGCTATACTCAGTGATATCCTATCGAAAGTAAAGGACAAGAATCAAGAGTTGAAAAACAAGAACGATGAATTCCGCGTATTTTCTTCACCCCTAGAACCACAACCTTGGCAAACAGGCGAATTTAAGATAGAAGATGGTGTTCTCTATGTAGAATGGGCTCGTTTCGATGGTGGTGATGGCTTTAATGATGTTAGCCTGGTAAAGAGATGGCGAAAAGCTTCGCCCAAAGAGGAAGAAGAATACAAGAGACTTTATGGCGGAACTGGATGACATTAAGCTTTTCTTTTCCGTAGCGGAGAAAAAAGCATTCCTTGAGAGATATGGATACATGATTGAGCGTATCCATATCGAAAAAGAAGTCAGTCTATATCAGAACGTGTATACGATGATACAGAGCGCTCAGGACGTAGCGGTAAAGGATGGACAGCACTACGATATACACGAGCTTTTCCTAAAGATTTTAAAAAGCAAACTATTAGAACTATGAGAATCGGATTCATCAATTATTGGAAGCGTGACCGCTTTGTGTTCATGCCGGTTGTGGCGATCGCTTTTAGCCCTCACAAGGTCGAGTTAATGATCCTAGGTATCGGTTTAAGAATTTGGAAATAGTGGCTCGTAACTACGCACAATTTTTCGCTATCTGCAAGGCGGTCGGGCGAGACAAAGAAGATGTCGTGTTAGAGTTCACTGGTGGCCGCACCGATAGCCTATCAAAGTTAGATGATGGAGAATGGAAGGAACTAATGCTACAGGTGCGGAAATGGCAGCCGACAAAGCGCCCTTCAGATATTCCCGAGGGAGACTCGCAACGAAAGAAGTTGATCGCTTTAGCTGGAAAGATGCATTGGGGCGCAAATACATTGGAGATTATTGGTCGCCTCAATGTGTGGTGTCAAAATCAATATCAACAGGAGCTTAACCAGCTGGACGTAGCAAAACTCAACAAGGCTGTTTGGGTAATGGAAAACAAGATTTATAAAGAATATTTAAAAAAGATTTAAAAAAATGGATTTCAAACAAATCAACACATTCGAGAAAGCACTCGAATTCAAAGGCGAAACATTGGAGCAGTTCAATGAACGTACAAAAGGAATGGATGTCGATATGAAGGGGCTAGAGAAAATACATGTCATCGTATTCGCGCTGAATGGAGGTAAACATGTCAAAGAAGGATATTACCCTTGGTTTTACAATCCTAACCGTTCGTCGGTCTCGTTTTCGTTCAACGTCTTCAACTACGACTCCGACCACGCGTTTGTCTGTGCCCGCCAACTTTTGGAAACACGAGAACTGGCAAGGTATGCAGGTGACACCTTCCCGCTGGAGTATAGTCAATACATTAATAATACAAATGATTAATCATGGAAAATCTAACAATCAGTAAAGAAAATGCGGTTAAGGCTTTTGATCAAGCCAACACTAAGGGTAAAGACCTTCTAAAAAACCTATTTGGTGAAAAGGTGTTTGTCAAAAATATCATGGATGTCGTAATTGACCTCCCCTCTGCCTTAAAATACAATGGTAAAACACAAGAACAATTTAACTGGGAAACCGAGAGGGATACCCCGGCACAAAAAGCAGAAAAGGCCTTAGAAGAAATTGCTTTGGCACTACGCGAGGGTAAGCCACTAAGAATGGATCAACGCTGGTACTATCCATACTTTGAACGCAATACTGGTTCGTCGGTCTCGTTTTCGTACTACGACTACTACTACGACTACGTCCTCGCGAATGTCGGTGCCCGCCGATCTGTGGATACCGCTGAAAAAGCAGTTTACATGGGTAAGAAGTTTATTGAGTATTATAACCTTAGCCTAGCTCCGGAAGCAGCGAAGTAAAAATCTTAAGGTTGTGTGCTGTACTGGTTCGTCGGTCTCGTTTTCGTACAACGACTACAACTACGACAACGACAACGCGAATGTCAGTGCCCACAATGCTAATAAAATCTAACAGCGCAGACCTTACCCATAACGGTAAAAAACAAAAGATAATCCTTTCAGGGCGTTGGTACTCCGATTGGTTCGGACGAAGGCGACCTCTTAAGCAAAGGCGCACATCATGAAAAGAGCAACCAATTTATACGAACAAGTATGCAGCATCGATAATCTTCTCCTTGCGGACTCCATAGCAAGGAGAGGAAAGTCGAAACAATCCAGCATAATTGAATTTGATAAAAATTTCGATCAAAACATTGCAGATATTTATAGACAGCTGGTCACCCATACCTATTGCACTTCCCCATATATCCATCGAACAATATTCGAACGAAAAGAAAGGGTCATATCCGTTCTCCCATATCGTGACCGGATTGTCCACCACGCCATAATGAATGTTTTGGAGCCCTTATTTGTAGCCGTATTCACACGCGACACATACAGTTGTATTAAGGGGCGTGGAGTTCATCTAGCCAGCGCTGTGTTGCGTGGCTACCTTAAGGATGTGAAACATACCAGTTATTGTTTAAAAGTAGACATTAAGAAGTTCTATCCCAGTGTAGATAATACGATTCTGAAAAGCTTACTGCGCAAGAAGATAAAAGACAAAGAGATGCTAGGGCTCCTAGATGGTATTATTGATAGTGCCCAGGGCTTACCAATAGGTAACTACCTTAGCCAGTATCTATCCAACTTTTACCTCACCTATTTTGATCACTGGGTCAAAGAGGTACTTGGTCTGCGTTACTATATCAGGTACGCTGATGACATCCTTGTATTACATAGCGACAAGAAGTACCTACGAGAGCTACATGGTACACTGACAACATATCTTAAAAGTCAATTAAGACTGGACTTAAAACCCAATCGTGGAGTCTTTCCCGTCAGTTTGGGTATAGACTTTTGTGGATATGTTCACTACCATACGCACACTATGTTACGTAAGTCCATCAAACAGGCGTTTGCACGGGCAGTAAAAGCAAAAAAGTCCAAAGCCAGTATCGCAAGCTACATGGGCTGGGCAAAACATTGTAATTCAAAAAATCTAATCAAAAAACTTACAAATGAGAAATTTTAGTGACTTCAATATCAAGGTAGACAACTTTACGGGTAAAAAGATAGAGATTGATGAGGTTGTCGGTAATATGATAGAGGTGCTTGATTATAAACTTGAGCCTTCCAAATTCAAGGATAAAGGGAATGGCATGAGACTTACCTTGAGTATAAGGTTTGAAGAAAAAGAAAGAGTGATTTTTACTGGATCCGTGATTCTACAAGAACAGTGCGAAAAGGTTAGGGATATCGATGGATTTCCATTTGCTGCCACAATAACCGCACTTAAACCAAGGGGCTACAAATTTATATAACTAATAACAGTGATAATCTGCATTATCATTAAAATCAATGAAAGAAATGACAGAAAAGGAATTATTAAGATGTGCATACGGTTCAGATTTTGACCTAGTCCACAACTTTATTGATGAACATAACGGCTGGTGTAAAGATAAGCCATATAATAAGATAGATTGCCCCCGACCAAATCGTTCGGATATCGACGAAGAGTGGATCAGGGAAGATGACGGGGAGCGGATGGTGGATGTTTATAGGTGGCGGCCACAAGCACTCAGAGGTTTTGAAGACAACAACGGATGGAACTGCATACATGATCATCCAGTCCCTGATGATGTGCCAAATGACAGGCTGTTGTTATACTTCGATAACGGCTCCAAAAAGAAATTTAGTGAGACATTAGGAATGTTTGAGTATGTAACACACTGGCGAATAATTGAAGACTTCCCGCCTCCTTTGTATAGGGATCATTTCACGGAAATGATGTTTAAGGAATTATAATCGAAGAAAGCTATGACACTAAAAGAAGAAATTAAATGGCTTGACTCTTTCATTAAAAGACAGCTAAAGCAAGGCGATGATGTTACCTTCCTTCGGTCTATACTAACTCGTTTAAAAGGCTTAGAAAGGAAAGAATTACCAAGCCCCTATCACAATTTGGCAATGGGCTTTTATTATAATTGGTTACGAGGGTTTAACCTTCCAGAGATTAGGAACCCAAGCCAGGGCAAGGCGATGAAATCGATCCTTGTACAGTTAAAGGATGCAAGTAATCAAAAAACAGAAGAATCTGCATTTGAAAGCTTTAAAGTAATATTGACGCACTGGGGGCGGTTGAATGTTTCGTTACAGAGGAACAAATCGCTAGCAGCTATTAACAAGAACTTACTGGAGATAATTGATAAGATAAAGAATGGAGCATCAAAACAACAAAGTAACCGTATGGAAGCCGACGCATTTCATGATCGCATTACGCGAAAAACCTACGGAAACACTAGCAAAGATAGCTAAGTATACACCTTGGCAGGTCGAACGTAAGTTTGAGGCATACCTTCGTGCCAGTGAAGAGCTTGATAGTTTACAGTCATCTGAACGATACTTTGAAAAGGAGTATCCAGGGAATGATAGAGATAAACATCTTGCTGAAATCCGAAAAATGATCGGCCAGATGGAAAGTATAATTGCTGGACTCTCATGCCCCCGAACTATCGGCCGATTATGTCGTGAAAATATGGAGATGACAATTGATTTTATCAGTCTACTCGTAAATGATCTTCGTCGGTACTTAATCCTTGATAGGATGATAACGGATTCCGGGATACAGGTGTTAAGTAATTTAATCGTCTCTACCTATCCAGCTTTGACATTGGAGGAAATAGCGGTATGCTTTGCTCAAGCGAAAAAAGGTTTTTATGGGGAAGATTATCAGCGTTTGGATGGTAGCACCGTAATGAAATGGTTACGTCTTTATATCGAAGATAAACATGAGCGCCTTGCGAATAAGCATTACTCCAACGAAGTACAATATAAGGCTGGTAAAGAAATGGGGAGGTCGGAACGAGGAGAATCTCTTAAAGTCTTTTTAGACAAAGCTACTGGGGCTGTACTTCTCATGCAAGCTAATAGTGAGAAAAAGTAATATCTTTGGATGTTAATTATAAATTTATGAAAACTTTTTTTTTATCTCTGTTTAGTGCAATATTGCTGTCAGGATGTACAAATAGTGGGCAGATCACTAAGAAAGATGATTTCAATGCAGAACCATTTATCCTGGATAAAATCAACACTTTCGAAAGAAATAATCCTGATTTAGGTAAGAATGAAATTCTTACGAAGAAACTCAATCCCGTTTTGTTAGATAGTATTTCTCTTTGGATGAAAGATAGCCTTGCTCTTAACAGAACCAGGTTTGTAATATCTGAGCTTTCTGAGGTGCAAGATGGTAATGAATTGGTCAGTATTGCGCGGGGTGATTTAAGCTTAGATTATTCCAACAACAATAACAAACTTAATTTAAAGGCTTTACTTATTCTAGACCCAAAACATGTGACTCTTATACAGTCTGGGAAAAAGTATTTCGTTAATGGTAATGTTAGAAAAGTTTTGCTCGAACCTTCGGACTATACGCAAACTGCGTTGGGTGGAGAATATAACCTAGGTTCTTATCTTGTCAAGTTGGATTCTGTCTGGTATTAGAATAAACAAATCAATAAAAAAGCCTGTGCACGAAAGTACACAGGCTTTTTTATTGATTTAAATTTTGTATTTTTGTTTTATACGAAATTTAATTTTGAAATCAAGTTTTTAATGGCCTATAATCGAAACAATTATTCTAAACGAGTGCAATATATCCGCGAGGTATATAGTAAGGCCAAGGAACGTGATGTTCCCGACACCCGTATCCTAAGACATGTGTTTCCTTCCCATGGCATTTACATATCATATCGACAATGGATGAACATAAAGGGACTAAAGCCTAGTGAGTATGGAGCTAGTCAATTAGTGCTGTTTCGCTAAAAAGCCTTATCGAAAAATCGGTAAGGCTTTTTTGTTAACCAATTATTTTCGTTCTATAAGTCTGTGTGATGACCTTTATCGTGTCTACACGATTCGGATCGCGCAAATTAACTCTATCCATCGGCGATCGAATTATCGCGTTATCAATATGGCCTTGGAGAGTCTCGTGCAGTTGGCTAGCGATGTCATAAACCTGTAGCGACTTACTCAATGGTTCTTCTTCGGTAATACTGTCGGTATCATCCATAAAATCAAATGCCAATGTTGCCGTAATAAGCACATTGCATTGCTGTTGCTTTCGGCTAATTTTGCTCGTGCTCGGGTATTCAATTTTAAGTAGCACAGCTGGAAAGTCTATCGATGGTCGACTATCGTACTGGTTGAGTTGCCCTTTATCGAGATCCACCCAATTGATTGTTGGTATTGCCATTATTTTGGCACGAAGGTATAAGAACAGTTCTTTCATTTCTATGTGTTTAAATGCCCTTTAAAGCGTTTTGAAATTCTTCTTTAATTATTTGTTGTAGATGCTCCTTAAGTTTGGGGTGCGCACCAAAAAAGCGACGTCTCGGCATACTGTATGTATATGCTTTAAAGGAAAAACCCTGACCTCTTGTTATGCCACGGCTGAAAAGACCTTTCTTCTTTCCCTTGGTGTGTCGATTGCGTATGAATGTTTCCGAACGGGCATTTCTACTTATTTCTTCCCCGTTATTATGCACCGATGCATAGGGAACGTCAGAACCTACGGTCACAAGTCCAGGCTGTGAACGTATAACCCGTGGACTACGTTGCAGCGCTCCTGTCTTGACCAGTAATTTTCGTGTGTTCTTTTTGTCTTTGCGTGCTGGCCACTTATCCCCAAAAAAGGATTCGTCCCTAAAGTTGTCCAGGGCAGAGTTGAGTACTTCGGTTCCGATTATATCCGGCAATCGTTGTTGTGCCTGCTCAATCTTTTGCTGAAAGGCATGGAAGAATTGTTCGATATTTTGTTGATTACTCATTTGTTCGTATATTTGTGATACGGAGATCGTCAGTAATGGGGGTCACCGTGCCGAAAGCAGATAGATATCCTCTATCTGCTTTTACTTTTTACGGTCGAACCTATACTCCATATCTCCCTGTTTAAACACAATTGTAAGCAGGTCTCTGTAATCTTTGAATTTATCTCGTGCAACTTTTGCTAACTCAAAATCGAGCACCATGTCTACTGGTATATTAATAACAACCCTATTCGCCTGATTGGCTCCTGCCTCGATGGCTCCCTTGATTGCCCTGCGTGAATGCGTCTTTATCCCTTCTTCCTCCCACAACAACTTATCGATCCGTAGGTCTGCTGACTTCCCATGCCTTGCATCAGGAAAGATGATCTCCCGTTGAGCAGCATGTCCCTGTGGGTCTAGGGTTGGCATAATATCAACTATTATTTTTTTGGATCTCGCTTGCTGGGTCGCATAATCCAATACCCGGCTGTAATCACTTGCCTCTGCATCCGTCATGAAGTGCTGTCGTACAATCCCCTTGAGTCTGTCCGTTACATCCAGTATGTCAAACTGCATGGCATAGGGAAAGAATTGTCTTGCCTCTTTTATTATCTCAGCTGGAACCCCTTCAAAATAAGCGTGATCTTCGGGGAAAGCCAAACCGCGTTCACCAAGGTTCACCTTGAAAATATCGGGTATTGACGGTTTCAGAATCTTATCATCCGGGGTGATCTCTCCTTTTCTGTGCTGCTTTACCGTGCTGCGACAATTGTAATGGTTAGGCGGATAAAACTGCATCCAAAAAGAATCGTCTACGGGTCGGATAACACCATCAAGCGATCGGCATAAAGCTGTTGTGTGCTCATCTTCCACGGCGATAAACTCCAGTAGTGGATAAGCTTCCTTCATACGCTGGATCTCTTCCCATTTACTGGCCATCTGCGCCCCTGCAACTGCCGTTTGATATTCTGTCTTCAGATGTCGTAGCTGTTCCCCCGTAATAATAGTGGTCTGTATCCGGAACTCTTCAAATGTGCGCATGGTACCGTCGGGCTTGACCAGGGCATCGGACATTTGACGCAACTGTGCATAGGTCTTAGCTGTAGAGAATTGCCATACATTTTTTTTCAAAGAATGTATTTTCCTTTGGTCTTCTGTGGTGAAGTCCTCTGATATGGTATAGCCTTTATCGATCGCGTCGCTCAGTTCCTCACCATAAGCCTGCACCAGTACTGGATCAAAGCCTTTTTCCAGTGCTTTCTTTTTCCATAACTGGCGCACCAACTTTTCAAGGTATTTCCCAAAGTCACTTTCACCAACAGTTGTTAAATCGATATGATCGTGCGCCTGGTCACAGCAATAATAGTTATTTACAGAATTGAGGGCTAGCCCTCCTAAATCATTCTTTTGATCTAGGGGGCTTAGTCGAAAAAATTAGAAGGTAGTGAAGCTTTTAGTTTTTCCTCACGTTCCAACAGAGCGTTTTTTTTCGAATCTGACTTTAAGACATCTTCTTTTTCCTTGTCAAATACAGGAACTCCAAATTTTTCCTCGATCCATTCATTGGGCACATTTTTATGTACCATTAGCTTAGTTGCAAATTCGAATAGTTTATTGATATCCTCCGCTTCACTGTATTGCATGTACGAGCCTTCTTTAACGATGCCATGTCGTGCCAATGCTGGTAATACCTTTGTGTTGATCTCCTGTTCGATAAATCGCTGGTCTGCCAATACTTTTTGCCACAGAACCTCCTGCGCAGCCTCATCCTTCGATCGGTTTCCATTTACCGTGTCCTGACCATATACCGCCCCTGAAATGAGTAAGGATATTTCATTGTTACAAAGGTTTATGAAGTTTCTGTACACATCCCCATTTGTCGATACGCCCTGAGCAAATTCCAGTTCCTCTTCCTTATCTATTATAAACCAAGCTGCGGCACCCATATCACCCATCATCTGTTCGGCTCGCGCCATCATTCATGGGTCATTTGTCAAGGTTTTCATGTACCGGGGTGGTATACCGTAGATCTCACAGAGTTCCGACCAGCAAGATTGCGCAAATCTCTTCATTAGGACATGTGGTACGATCTTGTTAAGTAAACCAAATTCTTGCTCATGCATAACCAGGTTGTCAAATTCAAGTATGAAGGTGCCATATTCGCGTAATTCCCGGTACTTTATTGAATTGGATTGCTCCAGGTAGTCAGGTAAGAATATCCCCATCTGCGGTACTATATTCGTCCGTGGTAGTTCATTGGTCTGTAATCCACCCTTTTCATCGATGTATAGTTCGGCCATGGAATACCCAAAGAAACGGCTATCGATTATAGCATCTACAATCTTGCGAAATGCAGGACTGTTGGCCAAGTTCTTTGTCGCTTGCTCGTCTTCTTTATCATCCGATGTTTTGATGACAAATTCCGAGGAGAAGGTCTGGTCTTTCCGGTTCTCTATCTGTGAGGTAAGCAGGGCATCGATCTTTACATTGTTGTACAATTGTTGGAGTACCCAGTTGGCTGGTTGTTCAATATTCTGGAACATAGCCAACGCCCGTCTCCAGGATTGTATATCTTGACGCGTTTGGCTTACGCTTTTGAGCTTCCAAGGAAGGGCAGATCTAAATGAGGGCTTTGCTTTGCCAATTCTACTGTTTGTTGCCATATCGGTAGTTAAAATTCATGATTAAACTTGGGGCGTGAACCTGTGCTAAAAGGTTTCGCAGCATTAATAGGGTTCCCGTGTTCATCCAAAGGCTCTTCAAGGATGGGGAGCGTTGGGTCGTTGGCATCACCGGACGCCAAATCCTTTAGGTATTCCACCGCTGCTTCATATCGATCGCGGATCACCTCATAGTGTATGCCCGCATTGCATCTTAATATAAGGTGCCACAACGCTACTACTTTGGTCAGCTCTAGGATCAGAGGGTTACGCGTGCTGCCCTCCGCCTTAAAAATTGCCGCTACATCGTATTTCAATCGTCCATCCATCCAGGCTTTTTTATGGTTGGGAGCAATACGACTTGTAACCTCCGTGATTCCGGCATTGATAGCTATTTCGACGATAGTATCGTCATGGTCGGAAATATGCGTCACTTTATTTTCGCGTATTACCGATTTTAGTTCGTTCTTAGATAGGAATGCCATGTTATCTGTGTTTTTGCTTTATCTTGAATGAACGGTGTATTTTGTTGGTTTTCGGTTTCCTGCTATTACCATTGCCATATCGTTGGCCATATTCTTTTGGGGTAAGGCCGAACACACCACCGTAATGTTCCGTCAAAACAGGTATTCCTCCGAACACATTTGTTATTTGGTGTCGTTTTAACGGTTTGGTTTCGTTAATGACCTGTCTTTCTACAACTATGTCAATTTTCGATTTGACAACTTGCGGGGCTAAGGCGGAAACCAACCCTGCGCCTATAAGTATTGTTTTAAATAGTTTTTTCATCGTATTTGAGATTGATTAATATTTGTGTGATGATCGTTTACCTGATGCGTGCCTGTTATTTGAGCGTACTACTTTACGGTTCTGGATGATCCATGTGCCGCCCTCATTACAATCCGGGCCATCCATGATCTTGCAATCCGGAGAGACGCTCAGCATCTGCGATTCCATCGTGTCCATATCCTCGGTTCCCTTCAGTTTTTCGTCGAAAAGAAGATTCCCCGCCTCATCAATGGGTTGTAGAGTTCCATCCACCCTTTCAAATTTTTCAGGTTTGTTTCTAGTGTCTTTCCGAACAGGAATCTGATCGATACAGTCCTCCTCTGCTTTAAGTTTTATTTGTGGGCTGATGACCTGTTCATAATGTGGATCTTGGAGTGAGTTGTTCTCTATCCATATATTGACGGTATCAACACCCTGTCTTTTACAGAAAGCATAAGAATCGTAGAGCCAATTGACAAACGTCTTATTGCCTACCTGTTGCAAACGGATCCAATAGGTGAAGTATTGATGATTCTTGTAACCAATAACCTGCACAGATTTATATGATCTTTGTGCGGAAGCTTTCCCTTTCTGTTTATCCTTGTTGGAGGTTGAAGGGTCGGCATATACCACCACCATCTCGCATGTGCGCAAGAGAGGGGCTTTGGCATACTTTACCGAAGTAAAGGTCGTGCCTTCAATGATCGGATCATTGAAATACTCTCTTTGTCTGGCAGTATGTCCAATGGTTTTAAGAACCCTATCGATCATTTCTTCCGTATTCTTGCTCGGCCATGTACTTTTACCCTGGCTATCGCGAATGTTAACGATTTCATGGCGATCGGCCTTCTTGGCCATCTCGGTTATGCAGCAATACTTTGCGATGATGTTTCCACATGCAATCAATAGTAATGGCTTAGAGATCGATCTTGTCGGGATAAGGGCAGACTCGATCCACTCGAATCGGTCTTTAATGATGTCCTTATTTCTGCAATCTTGATCGGTATCTATATCATCAATCAAAATGATGTCAGGTCTAACAGCATCGTTACGTGTTCCGCGGGGTGATTGACCAGCACCAAGGGCGCGAAATGATGCGCCCTTCTTTGTCTTGAACTCATGGGCTTCCCAATTGCCTATGGATTGCTGCTTTCCGTAGTCGTTAATGATTCGATTATTCGATTCGAGATTGACCTTGTATGGAAGTAGCAAACGGGTAGCATTATCCTTTGAATCCGACACCATAAGGAGATTCCTGTTTCTTTTCGTCAGGATCCTTTTCATGGTTTCCATCATTGTACGGGCAGACTTGGCAAGTTCTCGCGCCCACGATCGTACCAGATACAGCTCATCGTTACTCATGACGTACCTAGTAGATTTTGTTTGAAAATCTGCTGGTTTGGATGTGTAGAATGTCGGGAAGTAGTATTCGAACCAGGCTTCGTCATCCTTCTCCAGTCGCTCTATCCTTTTCTTTTTATCAAGCGGTGACTCAGCCAGGTCAATGGGTGTTGCCCTGTTGATGTTTTCGCTAAACTCTTGCCAATCTTCGAGATACTTTTTATCAGTGTAACTAGCCATTACTTGATCATTGTTTGGATAAGCACATCGCAATAGGTTGTTACCTTTTTAGCGAGTTCAAGATCTTCCTGTTGAATAAGATTTATGATTTTCTTCGCGACCTCTACAGTTTCACCTACTCCAGTCTCTGTCTCAAGTTTTTGGATGGCGCCCGTTAGCTTTATGATCACATCCGCTTCTTTACTGGTTGCTACTTTGTTTTCACGCTCTGCAATACTGTTATTGAGGTGTTCCAGTTGATCGTAGAGTAAGGAGATTTGGTTTTGCTTTGTGGTAATGAGCGACCGCTTAAGGTTCTTCCATCCCCCGTCCACGATCCATCGACTAAGTGTCTTTTCCGTAACGCCCACGCGCTCGGCAATGACCTTTTGGTGCATGTTTTCAGAGACGTAGAGAGTCTTAGCAAATTCCTTCGCCTGTGCCTTTGTTAGTGCCATATTATCCTTGTTTATGGCTCAAAATTCAAGCGAAAAACCCCGAAAATGAATTAGTTGTGCAATGCTTGCGTACTTATTTAAATAGCCTTCCCTGACTTGGTTTCTTTGTGTCAACAAATCAGAAACGAGGATAAGTAACATGTCAAAGAGAGTCGTATTAAGTGATCAGTCTATACCAAATTACCGCGGATTCTATGTGGATCATTCCACATTGGACATGTCGCGTTTCGAGCACAACCCGATTTTGCTCTACATGCATATTCGTGGTGAAGTACATGGCAAATGGGAGGATTGGAAATTCGAGGGATCACAGTTGACTGCAACGCCTGATTTCGACACGGCCGATCCTGATTCTAATAAGATCGCAGGAAAATGGGAACGTGGTTACCTTAAGGGAGCTTCCCTATATCTGTATATCACAGATAAAACCGAGTTTATCCAAGACGAGCAAGGCCGTGTTTGGATGAAGCATGCGCAGGTCTGGGAAGCCAGTATCGTGGATATCCCCGGTAACCAAAATAGTTTATCTGTAACGCTATTTGCTGATGGCAAACAGGTGGACGATGAGCAGGTAAAAGCATACATGCTCTCTGCCAGTAAGCATGCAGACCAGGAGCTTATTCCAAAAAACAAAAAAAACAATATGTCAAAAATTATTACGAATTCAGTTGCATTGGCCGCTTTGACTGCCTATGGACTGACAAACGCCGATTCGCCCGAGGAGGTGGAAGGCGCTGTGGTGAAACTATCTACGGCCTTAAAAGCTGAACAGACTGCACATGGTCTAGAAAAAACACAACGTGAATCGTTGGAAAAAAAGCTCAATGAACAGCAGGCTTTACAGCTGAATGCCTTGCTGGATCAAGCTGTGAGCGACGGACAAATTATGGGGGATAAAAGAAGCGATTTTGAAGCGTTGGGTTTTGACGCAGCCAAGAAGCTTATCGATGGTCTGCCTAAAAAAGTGTCCTTAGGTGCTCAGGTTGTCGGTCAGGGTGGTGCTAGTGTTGATCCGAAGAATGTAGAAGAGTTCTTGAAACTTTCGACCGAAGCGCAATTGGCTTTTAAGAACGGTAATCCGACGGCCTACACGGCGCTTTTCGCTTAATGATCCATTAACAGAATAATTAACGTAATACATAAAAAAATGCCTAGAAATTTTCCAGAAGCGTGGCAAAGTCGGGTTCGCGAGTTGTTATCAACAACTCATGTAGCGGACTTCTTGGATGGTATCCCTGAACTCGATGCGCAAATCATGGTCGATCCGGTGACCGATCAAAACACCATCCATATTCCCTTGGAGACCTTCACACCTGACGTGTTGATCAACAACACAACTTATCCGATCGAAGTGCAGGATCACGACGATGGAACCAAGACGGTAAATTTGGACAAGTATCAAACGAAAGCGACTCGAATCTCCGAGGATCAGGCGCTCGGTGCTTCGTATGACAAGATTGATTCGGCTTCTCGTGGACATGTGAAAGCGATCAATCGTGATAAATACAAAAAAGCTATCCACGCCCTGGCTCCGGCAGCCCATAGCACGAGCACCCCAGTAATCGCGTTAGCGCCGAACTATACTGCGGAAGATGTGTATAAGAAGATTGTGGCTTTAAAGGGAGCGTTCGATAAAATGGAAGTTCCAGCGGAAGGCCGCCGATTGAACCTGGCTCCCGATCACGCGAACGCGTTACTTACTTCTGAGAAGTATTCAGCGGCTTTGTATGCGGACAAGCAATCGGGTAAGATAAGCGGTATTTTAGCCGGCTTTAAGGTATATGGATATGTGGGAGGACCGTACTTCACTACAGCCGGAACAAAGGTCGCTTTCAAAGCCGTGCCCGGAGCTACAGATAAGGTTGCATCCGTTGCCTTTTATGAAGACAATGTGGGTAAGAAAACAGGTATCCTAAAGCAGTATTATGATGCACCGACAACGACCAACCAAGCGAACTTGTTGAACTATAGACACTACTTTATTGTATTGCCTATCAAACAAGAGGCAATTGGTGCTATCTACGAAAGTGCTTAGGTAAGGAGAGGAAATGGATCACATCGATAGATTGTTGAAGACATTTGAATTTGAAGGCTGGTCGGGTTTGACCAGCTCTCTATTCCCCTCTTTAAAGTACTCGCTCACACCTTTGGCTATATCAACAAGTGCTATCTCGGTGATAACCTACAAGATATTCGGGCTTGACGTATTGGCTACCATAGCCTTTGTTGTCGTGATGGTTGCTGAAGTTTTTTCCGGCATACTAGCCTCCAAGGTGCAAAAGATTGATTCCAGTTCATTAAAAATGAGCCGGTTCTCGCTTAAGATGGCTTGTTATCTAATAATGCTTTTTGTGAGTAATGCCTTTGCGGAGAGCTTTGATGGGAAAGGGTCAAGTGTTGGCTACTGGTTTTTCGACTGGCTACATTTATTTCTTGCTATCCACATCGCAACCGAGAATATTATTTCTATTGGGGAAAACCTGGGTGTGATCAGTGGTAAAGGTAAGACCTATTGGATTGCCCAAATACAGGATAAGGTTAACGATTTATTTAAATCATCAAAATCCGATTAGCATGCAACTAACAAAAAATTTTACGCGTGAAGAGTTCGACTGTAAGGATGGTACGCAGGTGCCTGTTCAGTTCCTGGACAATGTCAGAACTCTAGCGATCAATCTTCAAGTGCTCCGTGATCATATCGGTGAACCTGTTTTGATAACCGGTAGTGGTTATCGTACACCTGCGCATAATAAGGCTGTAGGCGGCGCTCCATTATCGCAGCACCTGACAGCCTCAGGAGGAGACATCAATGCCAAAAACTATACTCCGAAGAAGCTGGCGGCAGTTATCGAAAAGCTGATAGCGGAGGGTAAGATGAAACAAGGTGGTATTGGTGTTTATCCCGGCTTTGTGCACTACGATATTCGCGGAACAAAAGCTCGTTGGTAGTGAAAAATATAGGTTTGATAATGCTGTTTATGTGTTTTGTGCTCTCAGGGTGTAAGAGTCGTAAAAGTCACGTAGAGAAAAGTACAATGGAAATCGTACAGACCGATCGCGAAGTAAACAACTTAGAGGTACAGACTACTGCCCTTTGGGCGCAATACACATCTCTTACTGTAGACAGCGCCTGGATGAATGCAGTCCGCCTGAAGAACTTCACGGGAACAATTTACAGAGATGGCAAAGTGGAAGGTTCGGCGGATCAAGCGGAGCTGCACCGATCCGGTTCAAAAAAAGAACAGTCGGATCAAATAACACAACAAAAGGATTCTACCGCCATCAAAATAGATACCGATCAAGAATCTAGCAATATTGAAAAACAACGGAAGACCGTCGCCGATAAAGAGACGAAGGGTATACAAGTCCCTTGGTGGTTGTGGCTCCTAGGAGCGGGAGGTCTAGTTCTTCTTATTATCACGATCTACAACCGGATTAAATCAAAGTTAAAATCTTTTTAAAACACATTTATATGTCAAATGAAAATACACTTGAGCAAAAGTTGAAGTACGCTTTCAGCTCGCACCCCTCGGTCAATGAACTGCACGTTACATCGGATGATTTGATGTTCCTTAATGCCTCGGATGCCAAGAACCATGCCGTAAGCCTTGATGATAAAGAGGTAACCATCGCCAAACGCTCCGATTATGTCACTGCGGCAAAACTACCAGTAGATGATAATCAACTCGATTTGGAGCGCGAGGCACTTATTAGCAAACATACCGAGTTGTTCGGAAAACCACCTGCGAAAACCGCAGGTATCGAGAAGCTAAAGGTAAAAATCGAGACGGAGGAAAAGAGACTTCTTGAGGTCGCTGCCCAGGAGACAGAAGCTAAAAAGAACGATATTCCTGTAGATAAAAAGCCTGGTTCTGACGAAGAGGAGTAAAACTATCTTTAAAACATTTTAAAAAAAAGTTATGGCAAAATATCAGTATGGCTGTCAAAAGGCCGAAATAGGAACATTTAATCCTAGCACAGGTGCAGTTTCCGCCTGGAAAGAGATCGACATCTACCAGGATACGATCACCCTTGAGCAGCCGGAAGCAAGCCGAACCGATCACTTTAAGCAGGGCGATCCTGCGCCAAAGGTATCCCGTTTTGCACGTGTGGTAAAAACAGTTGCATTCTCCATCATGGATATGAGTGCGGAAAGCAAAGCTGAATGGTTGGGTGGTACGGTTACTACAGTAGACCAAAAAGATACCTGGAACGCGCCCAAAACACAGGTAAATTCAACCGTCAAGGCCTTGCGTTTTACCCTTGAGGATGGCTCGGTTATGACGATCCCACATACCGATTGTGCGGGTAGACTTGCAACGAACCTGAACGATACAGATATCGGTCTTATACCGGTTGTGGCCACGATAAAATCGACAGGTGTGGAAGCTGTTGCGGAAATGGCTTGGACAGATCAATAGTAAACTATGGACGCAAACAGAACGGAATTGCATGCGACCGAAACACTATTACAAAGGGGCGTAAGGGTTAAAGCCCGCGCCCCTTTGTGGTTACGGTTGCTTGGTAAGAAAACGATAACACTTACACTTCGTGCGCCTACGGGCGGCGCTTTTCTGCGTATGGGCGAATGGTTCCTAAGGTGTCAGCTATCAGTGGATCAGCTTCAGGAGATAAGTGTACAGGATGCCCTGTTGTTTCAGGTTCGCTATTCGCGCTGTATCTATCGGGCGCTGGCCTGTCTCTTCCTTGTCGATAGGCGACTTACAAAACTGTTTCTAAGGCCTTATGCAAACTACCTGCGAGAGGCCATTACACCAAAAGAAGCCCTGGCTCTCTTACAGCTATCCATACTACAGGGAGGAAGTGAGGATTTTATGATTATTACCAGATTTCTACGAGCCAAGATGATAACGGCTCCAAAAAAGATGGGGCACTAGACCAAGAGGAGTTAATTGCAATTGGCATGAATAGCCCTTGGGGTTGGCTTGGGCAGCTTTGCGGAGATGACCCGACCCGACTGGATAAAATCCTGGAAACAGTGAGCTGGACTAACCTGGTCATGCTGTCTTCTGATAAGGCGAGAATGGTAAAACGGAAAGATATCGTAGAGAAAGTAAATAAAATAGATTTAAAAGCACATAGAGAACGGTTCAATGGATAACTTAAGATTCGATATCGAATGGAACGCCAACGAAGATGACCTCCGTCGCAGCATGGCTGAATCTCGAAAAGCTGTTGAGGGTGTTGGGCAAACATTTGATGACTTGGAGAAACATGCTGGAAATATGGTTTCGCATATTGAGGCGCAGATGAACAAAATAGACCTCGCTAAAGGCTTTGTTGCTAAGTCTACTGCGATAAAGGATGCTTTCGGAGAACTCGAAGGAATTATGAGCGATCAGCTGCAAAAGATTTCCAACAAGCTGCTTTCCGGTGATGAGATATTGGAACTTTCAGCTGTGCTGCACACTGTCGAAGGTGATTTTGAGCGAATCCAACTTGTAGTGGGAACTTTGGCGCTAAAGCTTAAGGATATGCCTGGTTTGGAGCTGGGCGAACGTACCGAGATGTACGCAAGCCTGGAGGCGATAGCTAATTTTACCAGCAAGCTAAATGACTTGCAAAGTAAAGTTCCGCTTACCTCGGCAGAGGTGAAAAAGTTAAAAGATGCCATGGTAGAGCTTGAACTCCAGGGAAAAGCCAATAGCGAAGAATACCATACACTGAAACAGGCAGCAACCGAATTGCAGACCGCTATTGCGAATACCAATACCACGGTAAAGGAGGCGACATCCCCAACGCCCTATATCGACCAGGCCGTGCGTGGCATTCAATCTTTGATTGCCGGGTACAACGTACTACAGGGGGTTACTGCTCTTTTTGGTTCGGAGAACGAAGACCTACAAAAAGGGATCCTTAAAATCACTGCGGCAATGTCTATTCTCCAGGGCTTACAGCAGATCCAGCTGGAACTACGCAAGAAGGATAATATTCTTATTACTTCGCAAACCTTATTACAACGTGGATATGCAATTGCTGTAGGGCAAAGCACTGGAGCATTGCGGTTGTTCCGTCTTGCGCTGCTTGGTACGGGGATAGGCTTGGCTGTGGTAGGAATAGGCCTGCTTATCGAATACATGTCCAAGCTTCGAGAGCAGCAACAGAAGGCTGCCGAGCGTCAAAAAGTTCTTAACGAAGCCATGGAAAGCTCTAAATCGGCGATATCGACAGCGAGTGGGCAGATATCGGTCATGCATTTAACAATAAAAGAGGCGCAGGCAGGATTACGATCCAAAACAGGCGCATTGAAAGAATACAATGAGGGGCTTGGACGTACCATGGGACAGGCTAATAACCTCAACGAGGCAGAGCGGTTAATAATCAAAAATGCGGACAGGTATATCGAGGTTACTTACGCCAAGGCACGAGCCATGGCCGTGGCGGAATTGGCGGCTAAAAAGTATGCGGAAATAGTACAGTTACAGATTAAGGATGCAAGTGAATTTATCCCACATATTAATAGCCCACATTTGTCAGAAAGCTCAAAATCCTTCGAACGAGGAAGAGCCGAACGTATACGTGGAAGTATGGAATCAGAACTTAGGAAAGAATATGACTCATATCTTAGAATAGGAACAAACCTAGAAAAAGAATACTTGCAAAAATTGAAAGCGAGCGGTTTATCGTATCGCGACGCACCTTCTAAGCCTAAAAGTGCTGGTTCTGCCGAAAGTGCCCTCAATTCAATAATCGGTTCGCGGGAAAATGTCGAACAAAGGGTTGCCGAAATAAGGAAAGAGTATGCCCGTAAGATGATGGAAAGCGATGAGTCGGAAATACAGGCTGTAAAAGATAAGTTCGCGAAGATCAATCAGGTAATCATAACAGAGAATGAAAAAATAACCCGGTATAATCTAAAAAACAAAAATAAAAAAGGTTTTAAACCAGTTGACCTGATCGATACAGCGCAATTGAAACCTATCGAGCAGATGGCCATCCAAGAGGTTACCTACAGTCAACAAACTAAAAAGATAGCAGCTGATCTTGAGGAAGCAAAGAAGCTCTTTGCCGACTATGAAGAGTATAAGTCTAAGTTTGGTAAGGAAAAGGCCGACGAGCATTTTAAAGTTGATTTAAAAGGCTTTGAAAACTACTTTCAATATGTTACTGCATTGTCTGAAAAGGAAGCGGAAGCACATGCGGCTGTAGCAACTAAAACAGCTACTACTGGACAAGAAGAGCGTTCAAAGTTACTTAGTAAAGAAGCTGATGAGGCAAAACGGGTCGAAGAGAAAAAATACACCGATCTTCTCGCTTTGATGATTACCTACGATCAACGTCGTAAGGTACTTATTGCTACGTTTGAAGCTGAACGTGCTAAAGTGGTGAGCGAGGCGACTGTAGAGGAGTTACGGGAGTTTGATCGTAAGCATGTCGAAGAGCTTAACCAATTGGATGACTCAAATATTCAACAGCTCGCTAGTTATAAAACCCTTTTCGAAGGTATTCAGAATCTATCTGACGCAGCGGCTAGAAAGGTCATTTCGGACGCAAAGTCCATGGTAGCAACCAATAAAAACATGTCTGCCGATGAACGTAAAAAGATTGAAAAGGCAATAAAAGAATCGGAAAAGGCACTTAAAGACCGATTGCCGGATCGGATCAATGCGCTAAGTCAGGACTTCGCGACCATGGCGGGCGAAATTGGCAATGTAAATGCAGGTCTTGGTGATATGCTTTCCCTGGTTTCTAAAGTACTACGGTCAACTGCACAGGTCGGTGAAAACATAACCGCGTTAAAAAAGGGATTTGATAATTACGGTGAAAGCAAAAAACAAGGTGGAGGCGGAATACTCGGCAGTATCTCGGCCATTGCCGGGGTAGCTGGTCCGATTGGCTCCATGGTATCGGCGGTGACCTCGGTGGTGTCCGGCGTTGTTGGGATATTTAATGCCGCGAAAGAGTCGGCGCGCAAAGCCAAAGAGGAAATGCGCAAATACCAGGAGGAAGTTTTGCAGGGCGAACTTGAGTACAATCGCATACTTCGGGAGAGAGCTCGAAGTCATTCTGACATAAACGAAATGTCTTTGAAAGAACTTGAGACACAAAAGCAGCTCCTGGAGGCGCAATTGAAATTAAAACAGGTGCGAGAGATAACCTCCTACAAGGAAAATCCGTCTATGATCGATCTCATCACAGGTCGAAATAAAACAAAGCAGACCGAAATGCTCTCGGATTACGAATACATGCTTAAACGTATACAGGCCGAGGGTCAGCAGATTATCGGACAAAAAACAGAGAAATATGGAGGTTTCCTTGGTATAGGTAAGAAGACGCGTGTCGTTGATATTACGGCCGACCTGGCTGGGAAAACATACGATGATCTTGAAAAACTATACACAGAAGGAAAACTCACAGAAAGCACAAAGGCGCTATTTGAGAACCTAAAAAAAGCAAAGGAAGAGGTTGACGATATCAATGATTTGATGAAGGAAATTGAAGAGACGATAAAAGATAAGATGTCGGGCAATGTTACGGCTTCATCATTAGCGGGGGGGATTATTCAAGGCTTTAAGGAAGGAAAGCGTGCCGCAGTGGATTTTGCTGATTCAATGGAGGAGGTTGTACAAAATGCGTTGCTGTCTGCGATGTCTACAACGATACTGGAGGAACCGCTTATGGAGCTAGTAAGGAAATTCAGGGAGGATGCAAAAGATGGTTTAAATGCCGAGGAAATTGAAGCATTCAAAAAAACATATGCCGAGATTGTACAATCTGGTCTAGATGCCGTAAAAGACATCGAAAAACTTACTGGTAAAACTATTGGTGCAGACAGCGGTAGTATCTCTGGCCGTATTAACAGGGCTACCACCGAGGAGACCAGTAGTGCAATTCTAGGATTCGAGCGTGCTCGTTATGATCTAGCTAAACAGCAGCTAAATGCTGTACTTGCGACGCTTGACTTTGATGAAAAATCCTATGATCAGATACTGGAGCAAGTTCGATATCTCAAAGCAATTGCGCAGAATACACAAGATACCGTTACGGAGTTAAAGAATGCGGTAATAGAACTTAAGAGCATAAATAAGAATACAAGTGTACAGAGTAATAGAGCATATACAGGTTAAGTATGTATTACATTAATGGGTTAAATATCGAGCAACAATTTGGGCTTGTTGCTTCACAAATACCAGGTGGTAACATGGCGATTTCCGGTGCATGGGATATGCCTGCTCGTACTGGAAAGATTTTTCACGATTGGGGTGACGAAAATGGTATAGAACCATACTTAAGGTCAGATGAAATTTTTTTTGGCGGCAGGGATATAAATTTTTATGCTTTCATGAAAACAGCGTCGCGAAAAGAGGCCATTATCAACCTAGAGAATTTCTATAATGCGATTGATACAGATCGATTGATAGACTTTACACACCCCGGGCTAGGCAATTGGAGTGTTTACATCAATTCGGAGGTAGTTATTAAATACCACTACATGGATAACATTGCTGAAATCAATTTCACCTTTAGAGAGCCCTTGGTAGTTTTTCCAGTTGTAGAGTTCCCAATTGTCGACAATAGTAACGAAAGTATAGATAATCTCTCTTGGGAACAGCTAGGTGTCACACTGCTTACTTTGGAAAACGATCTTGATCGTCCAACGCCTAAAATACAAAAAACTACTTCTTATGGGAACGAGGTGTTTTATGGGGTAAAGAGAAGCTTCCGAGAACTAGCATTTAAGGGAGTAATTAATCAACCATCGTTCAATGGTTTTAAAGCAGTTATAAATCGACTGTACACACTCTTTTCATTGCCTAATGCAAGAACCCTACGAATGCCAGATGGAACTGTTCGGGAAGTGTTTGTCAAGGATGGATTCCAGATTACCAATATGCAGATGGAATCGAATGGTGTAATTGCAGAGATCGATATAAAGTTTGTTGAGGTCGGTCAACTACAGGAATACAATAAATTAACAGATCAAAGTAAGTTACTTTTGGTTGATCAATATGGTCAACCTTTAAGTGAAATAATCAAAAAATTCTAATTATGTCACAGGAAGGAACAAAAGATGTAAGTCAGGCGCAGTATCGTACCGATATGAAGCCAGAAGACACGTTATTGATCGTCAATAGCGAAACTAAAGAAGTACAGCAAGTAGAGGTCTCTAAAATTGGTCGAACATTAGAATTTGATACCGTTGAGGATCTGCGATCAATGAATAGTAACGATAAAGAGCTACTTAGAAGCGGTGTCGTTAAAAGTGCACGACTACTTGGATACTACAAAAAAGGAGACTTACCTTTTTATACCGTTAATTATTACATCTCTGATAGTGATGATCCGGATGACGGAGGTAGTACCTTTGTTATTGGCGATCTAAAACTGCAAGCATACTTGGGCGATAACGTTGATACTAGGTATTTTGGAGCGTTCCCTGATTCCGTAACCGAAGCAAGTGTAAATTTGCAAGCTGGAGTGGAGTATCTAAAGCGTATCGGAGGTGGTGATCTAGTGATCCCGACACATCCTATATACTCTATGTTAGTCAATTACACAGTATATATCAACAAGGCGGCCGCAATACCAATAACAATAAGAGGTGGAAATGCGATCGGTAAATCTGCTACGCAATGGGAAAATAGGGGCAGTTCCATTGTGGCTACCAGATCGACAACAATTTTCCGAACGAACATGAAGGAGAATGGTCGTCCATACAAAGGAAAGGATGACTATTGTACTAATGTATCTTTTAAGAATCTATCATTTGTTGCTGGTAGCGACGATATTGATGTAATTGCTATTGAGAACTATCGTACTCGACAATTAGTTGAGAATGTAAGTGGACAAAATTTATGGGCTGTGGTTTTGCAGGATGAAAATCCCCCGGCAGGAATGCCGGCCAACGAATGGGATAATTACTGTGATTCCAGTATTTATCGTGGGGTTACAATTTCATTTCCCAAAAAACACGGAATTAGAACTACCCATAATGACCAGGGCATTTATGAATTTATAACGACCAACTACCCGCGGCAGACCTGTGAAAATATACTGTACATACATTATAGTTTTGGGATCACCGTTCGCAGCTTGCTGTTCGCTCAGCTTGATATGCCTAATCTACCAGTTAGTAATACTTCTGCGCTTGTTCACATGAAGCTTTGCACTGCATTTGATGTGCAAGGTGGGCATATTGAGAAATGTACGTTCAACTCTGCATTCTATCTTGACAGATGTTTTTCCGGTACGATTAGCGGTTTTCATGAACGTTTTTACGGCCGTAATTTTATCAAAACCCAAGGATGCAAGAAGCTGAAATATGAGAACATGCATATACTCTCTACGAGAATGGAAGGTTATTATGATGTATTTGATTCGGTTGAATTTGGTTCATCAAATGTATATTACAACAATATTTGGGCTTCTAATTATACAGATTCAGATTGGCAACCAGTTGCTGAGCGCGAATTGATCTTGAACAAACCTCGCACGAGTACATACATGTCTTTAATGTCCAATAAGATGGATACTAATCCGGCAATTGTTGAAATGCGAAACGGTTACAGCAACTTAATAACGAAAGTTGGCGCCCTATGCGTTACTAATTATGAGCTTACAAAATCTCCAGTCGACCTTATTACTGGCGTGTCCAGTCAGTTCGATGATTCTATTAATATTGGTGGTGGGTCTTCTGCTCGTGTGGCAGCAACCCAAATATCGTTCTTTTCTGCGCGATTCAAAGGCGAGCTTATCGGGGAAAATGTTGGGGGTTTCAACGGTTCCGTATGGTACTTTAATAAGCCATTTCGGTTTAATGGCGTAATGCCTGCTGGCAACCAATTCGCTTATTATAGAAACGGTGGGACAGCAATGAGCTGGAAGAGCGACAACTTCCCTGAGCTCCTAAGTTCACAATACAATTCACCAACGACGAACGGGACTTTAACAACTCTATACTCTTATGTTATGCCTGCAAATTACTTGGCCGTTGGGGATTTTTTGGAAATTAATTCGCAACTGTCAATTGGTGTTTCTTCAGGAACGAAAATACTTGTTGATTTTGGCGCGATTAACCTCTATACCTCGAATGTTTTTAACGGACTTTCTGCGACTTCCAGCGCTTCGATTAAGATCAAAATGATCCGTTACATAACCGGAGGGGCAAAACTACATGTTGAGCAAATAGTAGATGGTTTAATAACGACTACTCTTTTGGAACTACAGGGTTTGAGATACGATGAGGCCAATGATATCAAATTGCGCGCCCAAACCGGTACTGGGGTGATAACAGGATTTGCAAACCAAGTAACAAAATTTAAGATTTATGCTTAATAGCCTACAATTTTACAGAAATGGGATGCCTACAGTTTTTGTCCCTATTGATGAGCAGACAATTTACTTTGACGAGTGCATGGGGCGCTTTGATGTTCAGACACAATTCTATTCACCAGTTGTACTTGATATCCGAACAGATGACTATATACTGTATAACGGAGTTAGATTTACGGTTAATGTCATGTATCCTGTCGTTAGATCTGATGTTTTTCATTACACGATAACGTTAGAGCACCCTAGTTACTGGTTAAAGGATGTTTGTTTTAAACATCAGCAATCAATTGAATTTTCGTATTTCGGGACGCCTAAAATGTTTTTGGAACTAATTGTCGAAAATATGAATGTGGACGATACTGGCTGGATGGTTGGGGCGTGCGAAGACGTCGACGAAAAGCTTGTTGAGTTCTTTGCGAGTGGTACTGGCTTTACTTGCAAGGGAGCCTTACAGAAGATTGCGGAGGAATTTAGCCTCGAGTATTGGTTTTCAGGAGACGGTAAGACAATTAACATTACCCAGCAAGCTGGTATGGAGACTAATATACATTTTTCGTACGGTCGATCTAAGGGTTTGTATTCGGTAGAGCGTGGGATGCTGGAAACACCGCTTTACAATCGTATCTATGGCTTTGGATCCTCAGTAAATTTGGCAGAAAGCTATCGAAACAAAGCAGACCGCTTAACCTTAGATAATGGATGCATAGAGCGGCAGCTAAATGATGGGGAACGCAGAAGGGAGACGTCGATCATATTTGAAGACATATTCCCCGAGCGTACTGGAACTTTGACAGCTATAAGTGAGGATTGGCTGACTTTAACCGACTCCACATTGGATTTCGACCTTAACGGTAATCGAATTGAAGGAGTGCAAGCAAAAGTAGTTTTTAAATCAGGAGAACTGAGCGGTCAGGATTTCGATATAAGTTCATACAATTCCGGCACGAAAACAATTAGGATTAAACCCAATACAGAAAAGAACGGTTTTACAGTACCAAGCGCAACATTTAATCCTGTTGTTGGCGACAAGTACACTTTGGTTGGTATTGAGCAGCCCCAGTCGTACATTGATGATGCTGAGAAACGATTGTATGATGCTGTTTTGAAAAGTTTTAAGCAGTTGACACGGCCGCCTTACAAAGTTGAAATCGACGAAAAGTATATGCGCGAAAATGCCTTCGTTTTAAAGTCGGGGGATCGTGTTCGCCTTGTTGATGATAAACTTGGTATCGATGATATGATCCGTGTGACGTCTGTATCTTTTCCTTTGGTTAACCCTAATCAATGCACCGTCGTAATAAGCGATAAGATTACATACACTCAGGAGGTGCAGTTTATCATTGAAAAAGACAAGATCAAAGAGACTGTCAAACAAGTAGATAGAACCAAGACCGAACAACAACGAGTTCAGGCGATGCGTATGCGACAGCTTCAGGAGCTTGTTTTTGATCCTGATGGTTATTTTGATGGCACTAATATTCGCCCCAATAGTATCGAAACAATAATGTTAGCTGTTGGTGCTAAGTCTCAAAACTTCTACACTAACGGTGTCAGAATCGAAGTTAATAGTGGTGATAACCCAAATGTTGTTGTTGTAACAGCTGGTCAAATAGTGCACCGTGAATTGAAAATAGAGGGGCTGGGTTACATATGGGAGATCGGTGGAACTACATTTGATAGCCTCATAGATGGCAAATATTACTTCCTATCTGCAAAATGTAGCGCGACCTCATTGATTGGACAATGGTACCTATCGGAATCACCGATGGCTGCTGATGTTGAAGTAGGTTTTATTCATTTCAATTTAGGTGTTATCTATGCTGTGGCAGACAGTAAACGTGATTATTCCTTCACGAACGGCATGACCTACGTTAATGGCGACAATATTACTACAGGCAAGATACGTGCAGAGCGCATAGATGTTCAGGAGCTTTTTTCACAAGAAATAAATGCTGAAAAACTAATAATCACAGGAGATAGTCGCATTGCCGGGTTTAAAATATCTGGCGACTCATTGGAACCTATTCTACCTGCAATGGAATATGCTGGTAAGTTTCGTATCCGGCCTATGGGGTTCTCATGGGACTCTTTGTTTCAGGAGTTTGTGCCAGGACAGCCCCTGCCAAAACTTCATTATGTCAGTCTTGAAACCTCGGAAGACGATGCCATTTTAAAATTCAAGCGGCTTAATAATCCTGAAATTGACAAAGGGATACTGTTGGATATGGTCGGGGGAACGGCTATAGAGATTTTATCAGGGAGAATTGTGGTTGATGGTTCCGAAGGATTGACGACAAAACAGGCTATTTCTACACCAAATGGAACACGATACTTAAATTATAAAAGTGGTATTATGGTGGGGATAAGCGATAATTAGGAGTTTTGATTGTATTATTTTTTTGAAGTTATGAAGAAAAAGTTTAAAATTGACAAATTATTAACCTATATAAAAATGACTATTCCAAATTTACCAACTGACAATTTATATAAGTTCGGTTTTGTTTTTAGCATTATTGTTTTTATTTTTTTTATATATTATCATAATAAAAAAGTTGAGTATTTCCAGAAGATGGATTTAGAACTGAAATTTAAAGAACTGGACTTAGATCTAAAGTATAGTCGATTAACAGAAGATTTCCTTTATGTTGCAGAGTCGTTTAAATCCAATAGAGATTCCGAGATGGGGGATGTTTTATCCAAAAAATTCGAAGAATTAGATAACTCCAAGTTAAAAGCTGATTCTACCTTAGTTTTGTATAATGAGAAAGTAGGGCAATTCAACGTGCAAAAGGAAGAATTTGAAAACACACAGTGTCTTTATTATATAGCAATTGGCGTGTCATTGTTTTTTTCAATTATTTGTGGTTTGTTGTGGTATTGTAAATCACAGAAATTTGAAGATAGGATTACGAAACTTAGATACTTAGAAATGAAACAAAAATTACAACAATAAGCATGGAAATAATTTGTAGTAATTTGCTCTGTCGAGCAAAAATAAAATCACCTATAGCGGCCACAGACTCAGAAGGAACTTTTTCCGGTATCACTGTTCAATGCCCAAGATGTTTTAAAGTGAACAAAGTAAAAGATGGTGTTTACTCCTTCGATCAAAATGGTAAAGCGACTCTTGTAAAGCGACTCAAGGAACTAAGCCACTCTGAACTAAACCGGGTTTTAGAAGTTTCTAAAAAGGCTCAAGAGCACGATTTTACTTTTGAAGAGTTTAAGAGGGAGATTGATTCTCTAAACTTGTCATCAAGTTCATTTTTTCCAACAGGATTGACAAGTCATAAGGAACTTAGATCTTTTATAGTAGTGTTAATTGCTTGTATCCTTCTTTTACAACCAAGTACTGTTACAAGTAATAAACATCAAATAATTGATGTGCCAAAAACAGAAAAAACTGTTAAAAAGAAGAAAAAAGAATATTCGGAAGCAGATAAGGCTGCTTATGAGGCGAGAAAGGAATATCATAAGTACATACGAGGCAAATCTATTAAACCATCAAAATAGTAAAATTGCAAAAAACATTTGCGCTAAAATGAAACCACATATGCAAAAAAAAATCCCTTTAAACACTCTTTAAAGGGATTTTAATGTTATTCTATAATGGCTTTATTATACCTAAAAAAGCCCTTTGGAATTAAGTTTGTGAATCTACTTAATGGATGGGTTTCAACGTTCCATTCGGGCTTATCCTTCTCTGCTAGATACGAGTCTTCAAAATCTTCAAGGGATTCCCAATACTGATTACCATCCAAGATTAAAAAAGTGTCAGTAATCGTACAAAAGAATGAAAAGCATGGTCTCTTATCGAGATATATTTGTGATGTTAAGTTGATGAAGCGTATCATACTGCAATATACATTTTTTTTCACGTTTGGTTTTGAAAATTTGCACGTTTGGTTTTGCCGTTTATACAAGGAGATAGTGTTACGGTCAGTGGAACTATATGGTTTGAACATCCAAATCAGGCATCGAAGGTCGCGTTGCTGGTTTCAAATATAGATGGAAGGCGACAAACATTTACAGGAACGTTGATTGAGGGACATTTTTCAGTTCGGGTTCCCAAGCAGGAGTCGGTTGCAGAAGCACAGTTGCGGGCTATTGGGGAGACACCTCCCGATGTGATGCAACGTCCGTTGGATTTCTTCATTGGTAGGGACGATTTGGTAATTAACGCGCGGATTGAAGAGCTCGACTTAGGTAGGGTGTCGGGAGATCAGGAAAATAATATGTATGATGATCTGCGTCAATCAAAGGCCGGTTTTTCTCGTGAGGTAAAGGCACTATTTGCACCAATATTAACGCAGCAGGTAAACTCAGAATCGCCTGAAGGGAAAGAGATAATGAGTAAGGTGTCTGCTTTATTACTTAAGGAGTCTGCATTGGACAAAGCCTTTATTGCAGCACATCCGGATGCTTACGCGAGTTTGTTTTTGCTGTATCGCCTTCAAACGCGGTATACATCAGACGACTACGCGAAGGCTTTTGCTGCATTAAGCCCGAGATATCATCATACAAAAGCTGCTCAAGACATAAAAAGCAAGATAAGTAAGGAGTTGATCACTGCAAAAGGTACACCCGCTATTGAGTTTCAAGGATTGACAATTGATAAAAAAGATTTTGCGCTGTCAGATTTAAAAGGCCGAGTCGTTTTATTGGATTTCTGGGGGAGCTGGTGTGGTCCTTGTCGCGCGAGTATGCCACATCTTAAAACGTTGTATGCCCAGTATAAAGATAAGGGCTTTGAGGTTGTTGGGATCGCACAGGAACGTGGAAAGACATTAGAAGAGTCGAGCGCCAGTTGGAAGAAAGCTATTGATGAGTTGGGAATTCATTGGGTCAATATTCTCAACAACGCTGGGAAGGAAAAACTTGACATTGTTAAAGCTTACGGCATTAGCGGATTTCCGACCAAGATATTGTTAGATGCCCAAGGGAATATCTTGCTTCGCGTTACTTCTTCCGGAGCGGATGATGCTATTGATGCTGCGTTACGAGGTGTTTATGGTTTGTAGGTTATTCTTTTAGTACTTAAAAATGGTATATCATTTAAAGCGTCATTTGATGACGTTCTTGTATTTATTTCTGGTCACAACTGTGCATACAGTAGCCCAAGAAAATAAACCGGTGTTTGAGGCCTTGGAGGAAGCTTTTCAGCAGAAGCAAGAGCAGGTTTTATTGCCCTACCTTTCAGGATCTTTTGCTGTTGCAGGTAATACTGGGGAAGGTGCGCAATATCGGTTGAAACAAATTCTAACAAACTATTCCGCTGTATCGGTTAAGGTACTGGCGAATAGAAAGGTAAAAAAGGGGATGTTGTATGATGTACAGTTTACGCAAAAGGATGGTAAGATCGATAAAAGTCAGGCATTACTTGATTCTGACGGTAAGCTGATGTATATCACGTTGTTTGATTGGTTGTATGGTCTTCGGCGTGAATCGGAATCCCGATTATTAGCGAAGATCCCCTTTGAAAATTATAATGGGTCAATTATTCTGACGCTGAAGATTAATACGCTTCAACGACCGATTCGTCTATTGTTTGATACAGGGGCCGATGGGATGGCGGTGAGTCAACATCTAGCAGATGAAATCGGTTTAAAGGTTACGCGTGAAAATAATGCGTCCGTGGTGGGAGGAAATAAACAGATCCAAGTTTCGGATGGAAATACCGTGTACTTGGATACGCTAACTTTAACCGGTATGGGAATAGCGATCTTCCCAGAGATGGGTAGAGACCATGCGGAAGGCATTATTGGTAACACACTTCTTCGCAAGTATATCACTCATATTGACTACGACAATAATGTGATGTCCCTGTATAGCTTTGGCGAACATTCTTATTCGGGCGAAGGTCATACCGTTGCGGTAACTATGCCGTCAGGAGTAATGCTTCTTCCTGGACAGTTGGATATTGTAGAGAGTAAGAGCTATAGCGGTAATTTTGTGTTTGATACGGGGGCATCGTATGACCTCATCTGCTTTCGGCCATTTGTACGTAGCAATAAGCTATTAGTGTCGGGTTTTAAACCCGAAGTGCAAGCGGCCACAATAAGTATGGGTATTTCTTCACCTACCTTTATGGGGAAAAGTTATCAGTTTGCAGTTTCTCCTCTTGTGCCGATGAAAGGCTTACTGGTGACTTTGATGGGTGGAAGTAGTAATAATGAAAGCTGGAACCCTGGCGCGGATGGTTCCATCGGTATAAGGTTGTTGAGTCGTTATAATATGACCATTAATGTAGCCGAAAACGAAGTGTTTTTTCAACCGAATAAGTTATACCCTTTCCCACAAGATTTTGTATTGGGCGGTTTCCATATGGGCTGGGATAATAAGGGACAACTCGTTGTCTTAGGTACTACCGGTATGCCATCACAGGAAGGGACACTAAAAGTGGGTGATGTAATACATAGTATTGCAGAGCACAGTTCGCAGAGTATGCAGAAGAAACCAGCGGTGATTGATCAGTTTTGTGCGGATTCAAAAGCCGGAAATAAGATTCAGATTAAACTTTTAAACAATACCGTAATTTCTCTGTAGAGGTTCCTCTTAGGAGACGGACTAATTATAAACCAATGAAAAATAAGATATTAAAACTGTTGTTTGTCTGCTTTTTGATAGGGCTAAACAACGAAATTCTTGCACAGCAAGGGCATGTTTTTAAAGGTACTTTTGAAGACTGCAAAAAGCAGGCGGCCAAAGAGAATAAAATGATCTTGGTCGACCTTTATTTTGAGGGGTGTATGCCTTGTAAAGAGATGGATGATAAAGTTTTTCCGGATCCCGAGGTTGTGAAGGTGCTGGAGCCTAATTTCCTATTGTATAAAACGGATGTCTTTAAGGAAGAGGATGGGAAGAAATTAGCACGTAAATATGCGGCAAGCGGTTTCCCGACCTACGTGATTCTGGATGCTTCCGGAAAAGCAATTTTGATTGAAGCAGGCTTTTTTGGAGTACGTCGTTTTGTGCCTTTGCTCGAAAAAGCAAGAAAACTTAAAAGTGCAGGTACATTCTTAGCTTTTGATACGGATATGGATAAAAAGTATCCGGACGCTTACAACTATCGTTTTATGCGTAGTGGTGAAAAGGGAGATGGAGCCTCTTTAACTTCTTTTCTACAGGGAAAGGATCTTCTGGATGAAGTATCTTTTGTTTCGAGTACTATGGTTAATAGTCCGGAGATTACCAACCGTATCTATGACAACTTGCCTCAATTTTTGGAAAAATACGGCAGTAGCCTCTTGATGAATCCGGTCAATCGTGCTGCCGAACAACGTATTGAAGCTTTCGGAAAGGCGCAACAATTGGATAGTTTCCATCAGACCTTAAAGCATATCCGTCCGGTATATAATGAACGTCTATGGTCGGTGTTTCTACCCAATTTAGTGCGTTCTTATTACAAAGGAAGTAAAAATGCAGAGGTATATCTTTCCTTAGCGAGTCAGTACGAAATTTTTCCAAGCTGGGCACATCGTAGTAATGCTTTGGGCGAGATTATTATTGACCAGAAAGATAATCCCACATTCTTGAAAAAATTGAAAGAAGAGTATGCAACCGCCTTTAAGACGGGTAAATCAGATATTACTGATGCTTATAAGTTGAGCCTTATTTGTGCTTACTTGGGCGATTTCCAGGAGGCAAAAAGTGTGTCAGAAGCGCTTGTTGATGAGAAATTGCCTTATCAGTTTCTCGCCATAAAGAAGGAGGATGTCGATGCGTTGAGGACGGCGATTACAAATAAAAAATTAACAGGTTTTCAGGCAAAGGATGTTAAAAAGCCGATTGGTTTTACCATGGATTAAATGAAGTTTAAGATGATTAAAAAAATAATGTTTGTTCTTGTTGCTGTTGCAACAACGTTTTTAACTTATGCGCAAGCGCCGAGTAATATTACCGGAGTGGTGGAAGGTACGGCTGCAAAGAAAGTAGGACTGTATAAAGTGTTGAATGGTCGTTTGGTGGAGATAGCAACGTCTACACCCGATGAGAAGGGACGCTTTGGTTTTAGGTTTGTGCCGGAGTATGAAGGGTTTTATTCGATAGGCACAGGAAGCCCTTTAAGCCAGCAAGGGTTTAATCGTTTCTATTTTCGCGGAAATGAAGACTTAAATCTTACACTGAATAAGGATGGTTACGTGTTGGTGGGAAAGAATAGTAAAGAGAATGAAGCGCTGTACGCTTGGGACCAAAAATCGAAAAGTTTCAAGGTAAAAGGCACAACTCCTGGCGGTATGAGTACCTATGTGGATTTTTTTCCTGAGGTAGAGGCAATGAAGGGGCAGATTGCAGGAATAGGAAATTCCGTAAAGACTGGAAATGCAACTTTTGATAAACTTTTCCCAACAATCGTATCAACGGATTTTGCGTACTATGCAATTTCATATCTTTATATGCCACGTACAGCACATCCGAGTAAGGAGGAAATGAGTGAATATTATACGTCATTTAATGCAGACCAGTATCTGACAGAGAATTTGTTGAATCTACCTTATGGCGATCGATTTTTGTCGTCTTTAGTGTTCCGTAAGATGCCTTCTGGGAAAATGCCGGAGCTCGATGAGCAGATCGCTGCAATTCCTTCGGATGTGTTGAAAGGACAATATATTTTACAACGTCTCGAGGGGGCTCGTTCATACAATGATTTCCAAGAAATGAACGACCAATATAAGAAATACTTTCTGTTGCCAGAACAACAGCAGCGTGCTCTAGCGGTGGAAACTAAGTTGGTGGAAACAAAAACAGGCGTGCCTGCATTTCAGTTTAAATTTCCGGATGTCAAAGGAAAAGTTGTCGGGTTAAATGATCTGAAAGGAAAAGTTGTTCTATTGGATGTATGGGCAACATGGTGTGGTCCATGTCGTGCGGAAGAACCACATTGGGAAAAATTGAACGAGGAATTCAAGAACCAAGCGGTAGCGTTTGTTGGAATTTCTACAGATCAGGATAAACCAAAGTGGGAGGAGTATGTAAAGACTAAACACTTAAAAGGAATTCAACTCCACGCAGGCGTCGGAAACCCCTTGTCTACTGCTTATGCAGTAAATAGTATTCCGCGATACATTTTGATAGATAAGAATGGAAATCTAATTTCCGCCGATAGCCCACGACCGTCAGATCCCAAACTCAAGACGTTAATTGAGGAGTGGTTGAAGAAATAGTGTTTGAACCCCACATAACTATTAAGGTGAAGTGGGGTTCATATTAATACACAGAATCTCACTGAGTATTAATCCTGAACATCTAACGATGTATACCTGAAATAGTCTGATCCAGATTTAGTATAGCTACTTGGAACATATGGTTGATCGGTAATGAGCCTTGTTTTGTAAGTTATTACATGTATATTCGGCCATTTCAAAAACATTTCAACTATGAAAAAAATAAACCTTTTAGTGGTCTTCTTTATTCTATTCTTTAGTAGGGCCTTTACCCAGACAGACGTAAGCTATATTATTACACCAAAGAGTGATACGATATATGGTGAGTTTGTCTCAAGTAATGCTAGAGTTGTAAAATTTAAGGTTGATGGGAAAAAGAAAAGTTTTGGAGTTAGAGAGGTATTTCGTGCTTTTGATGCAAAAAGTCAAACTCTATTTGCACCTACGCATGTCTTAGATGGAAAAGTTAAAATACCTGGATCGGAACCGAAGAAGTATCGCATTTATGATCGTGCACGATCTGAGGGCATATTGTCCTTTTTGGAAGTATGTGCGGATGGAGATATTATTGTTTATGGTGAAGGAGGAACCACGACCCCAGGCAGGGCAAGTGTAGTGCCAGGAGGTGCCCCAATAGGAGGCGTTACGAGCCCTCCCCAGTATTATATATTTAAAAAATCGCAAAATGAAGTGCTTGTACTTAAAAGTCAAGGAGGATTTTTGATGGGCGGAATGTCTAAAGATCGCATTATAGCCAGTTTGAAGGATTTTATGCCTGATGCTCCAGAACTGTTAATGCAACTTGAAAATGAGAAGAAGCTTACTAGTACGGTGTTTATTAATTATGTCAAAATGTATAATGATATTAAGAAGCAGGACAATGACAATGCAAGTGAGTATGGTACCCAATTATTTTAACACCATACTCTCAAACAATAACCTTTAACAAAAAAAAAGCGACTTCTTTTGAAGTCGCTTTTTGTAGCCCGTAGGGGAATCGAACCCCTGTTTCAAGAATGAAAATCTTGCGTCCTAACCCCTAGACGAACGGGCCGTTTTCCTGTTTCGGTGTGCAAATATAGAAAGGTTAATTCATTTTGCAAAACTTTTTTGAAAAAAGTTTATAAAAGTTGATTTAATGGAGTTAAAGTTAGATTAACAGCCTTACTATGCGTTTACTCGCGATCTCGAATAATTGAAAAATTTTATTATTTTAGAACAATCAAATTATAACCATCATGTGCAAATCATTTCTTGGTATTAAATTATTCCTTTCCTCTATTATGGCTATTTCTATATTAGAACCTATACATGCGCAGGTTCAGAAAGATCAATTCGAAATATCGTGGCGTGCCTCTGAAAATTATAATGGTAAGGATAATCTCGATCTGGTTTTAGTACTTAAAAATACGAAAAATAAGACGGTGCAACTTGACAGGGGAGATATCTGGTTCAATACTATTTTTCCACTTGTTGAAAAGAAAGATAGCAAGTTTGAATTAAGCGATAAGAATGGGAATCTCTTTTGCATTCGTTTTGCAGATGGGACACAGTTGAAAGCTAAGGACTCCATTGTTATGATCTATGCTTCAAAGTATCCAATTGTGAATGTATCAACGGTTCCGAATGGTTTTTATTACCAAGATCGTGTAGATCACTCCAAACATTATAATATACCGCTACAGGCGGCTAAAATTAAAGGAACCGCAGCAGATCAAAATCTATTTTGGGAGAAGCTATACGACAAGATCCAGGCACGTGACCAGGCTAGTGATAGTAAATTAATATTGCCGACACCTAAAAGTATACAACAGAAAAAAGGACAACTTACTCTACAAGGAGCTGTTTCATATCGTGTTGATGAAGCTTTTTACACCGAAATCGCGAACCTCAACGAGTTTGCTCTCCAGTTTTCTGGAATTAGCTTTACCGAAGGAGGGGAGGATGCTCTCCTGAAGATTGTGAAGAAAGCCGGTTATGGAAAAGAAGCATACGGATTAGAAATCGATGGTCAGGGCATACGGATGGAGGCCTCTACCGGAACCGGTATTTTCTACGCGTTACAGACTGTTCGCTCCTTATTGACGGTATCCGACTTTAAGGCTACGTCCATTCAATTACCATTCGTCTCCATCCAAGACGAACCGCGGTATGGATATCGCGGGCTCATGTTGGATATTGCTCGTAACTTTCGAGGTAAAGAAAGTATGCTAAAGTATTTGGATTTAATGTCATATTACAAGCTTAATACCTTTCATTTTCATTTTATCGACGATGAAGGTTGGCGTATAGCGATACCATCCTTTCCGGAGCTTACTGAGGTGGGGGCAAATCGTTCGGCAATGTTTCATAACGGTTCTACGATACAGCCTGCCTATGGCTCGGGAGCAGGGCCCACGAAAGGGCACTATCTGACGCGACAGGATTTTATCGAGATTTTACGATACGCGAAGCAACGTCATATTACCGTCGTGCCCGAGATTGAAACGCCTGGACATGCCCGCGCTTCAATTAAGGCAATGGAAGCACGATATCACAGGTATATGAAAGAAGGAAATAAAGCCGAGGCTGAAAAGTACCTGTTACATGATTTTGATGATAAATCGGTCTACAGTTCGGCGCAGTATTTCAATGATAATATCATGAACCCGGCGCTTCCGTCTGTTTATGCGTTTTTAGGCGTTGTGTTGGATGATTTTAAGCAGATGTATAGGGATGCTGGGCTTACTCTTGAAAAGGTCTCTTTGGGTGGCGATGAGGTGCCAAACGGCGTTTGGGAAAAATCACCTAAAATAATGGAATTGATGCGCAAGGAGAATTTTAAGACGGTTTATGAGGTGTGGCCATACTATATCCAAAAGATCAATGAACTTTGTCATGCACGAGGTCTACAGATGGCTGGATGGGAAGAGATGGGCATGGTGAACCAGGGAAAAGGAATGGATGTAAATCCAACGTTAAAAAATGGCAATATCCAGCTCGACGTTTGGAACAACCTTGTTGGTGGTGGACAAGAGGATCTTGCTTATCGCTTGGCTAATGCTGGTTATGAAACGGTTTATATCAGTGCGAACAATAACTATTTTGACATGGCATGGAGTACAAATTTTGACGAGCCAGGTTTGAAATGGGCGAGTTACGCAGATCTGTATCAGTCTTATACTTTCTTGCCCGAACATTTCTTTTCCACGATTGAATATAGTATAAATGGAGCTAAGTTCCCTAAAGGCCATTTTAATAACAGCGTTCGCCTGACAGAAGAGGGACGGAAGAATTTAGTGGGGATAAAAGGAGGCTTATGGGCGGAGACAATTCAAACCGTAGAACGGACTGATTATATGCTCTTCCCTCGTCTTTTCGCTCTGGCAGAACGCGCTTGGTCTCCTCGTAAAGATTACGAAGACGATAATGCTTTCTCCTTAACGGCATTCGATAAAGACTACAGTCAATTTATCAACAAAGTAGGGAATAATGAATTGAAAAAAATTGCCGCTACTGTTAAGTTTCGTTTGCCGGCTGTTGGTCTTAAAGAAATAGAAGGAAAACTTCATGCGAAGGCAGAATACCCCGGTTTTGCTATATACTATACGACAGATGGGCGGATGCCGACAGCAGCAAGTGCAAAATATAATGCTCCTATAGCGTTAAAGAAAGGACAAGTTGCAACCTTTGTCACTGTAGGTGAAGATGGCAGAACGAGTCTGCCGACCGTTTTTACGAAATAAAAGACAAGACCTCGCTCAGTTCAATATCTTGATGCGAAGCATGGTACAAGCATGAATCTCCCTGAAGCACTAACAGCTGGGGAGATTCGTGTTTTACAGCCCAGTGTTCGGCAATAAAATTAGATATATCCCGTAAAGCAATAAGGTCTAAAAAATAGATTACAGCGCCCGCTGGAAGCTGGTCGAAATCAAACTCCAAACTTTTTTTGGCCATGCTGCTTACAGAGCAACGTGTACTATGTTTAAAGACGACAAAAGGACGATTGCTTGACGCCAGATTCTGTAATTGATCAAGCGATTGAAGAGATTCCCAGTTCATTTTATAAATTTTCAAATTTTGCCGCTTCCATATCGGTAAATGCAGCAACGGTGGTGAATGTTGTATTTCGATCGGCGTGTTGTAGGTTTTTGAATATTGTTGGGAGGAATAGACCGCCACCAATATCCTTATAGCCATTAACATAAAAGGCATTTCCTTCTTTGTCTATGAGCTGCCGAATAAAACCATCATCGGCATTAAATAACATATCGCCAGCAATAAAATTATCTTTTAGCTGGAAGGAAACGGCATGCAACTTCTCTGCATTAATTATCTTGGAGCTTACCTTTCCAACTCGTGTATCCGGTCTATCCATTAACGTGGGGAGAAATAATAGCGAAGCGTCCCGAAGAAATTGCTCGTTTACCTGTTTAAAGGATGCAAGGATATCAACATCGTGTTTCTTTTCCTCCTTACCGTTGACGAAATAACGCAGTAATTTCTCTGTTTTATAGTTGAAAAGGACGACTATGTTTTGATTGTTCATTGTTCGTCCTTCAAAACGGCACTCTCCTGTTTTTTTATTAATCAGAAACCGTCTGCCATTCTGTAGATAATGGGAATCGTTGCCATTGGCGGTAAATAAGATGAAATCTGTTGCATTCCATTTACTTTTACCGCCAACACCTTTCCATAAACTTGCTATGCTCCCACTTTGTGCTACGACGGATAAGCTGCCAAAAGCTAAAAGGAAGACTATAATGGGGAGAATTTTTCTCATTCTGTTTACTTCGTTCTACTTTTTTTCTTCGGATAGGTGCTGTAAGCAGCACACTTCTCCTGCGGAGCACAAGCGGAAAAAAGAGTGGCTCCTAAAAAAAGAAGGCCAATAGATAGGAGTAGAAAACGTTTCATAAGCTTTGTTTTACAAAAATAGTACCATTAGTACCGTTTACTAATCAGCGCCATTTGAATTGCCGTAATAGCAGCTTCCTCCCCTTTATTTCCATGTTTACCACCCGCTCTGTCGAGGGCTTGCTCCAAGTTATCTGTAGTCAAAACGCCAAAGATAGCTGGTTTATTGTATTTGATTCCTACGTTTGCCACACCGTGACCTACGGCATCACAGATAAAGTCAAAGTGACGAGTTTCGCCTTGAATAATACACCCTAAGCAGATTACGGCATCAAAGCCTGAGTTGCGAAAAGCAATATCTGCACCCGCGATAAGCTCGTAACTGCCGGGTACTTCGATGATATCAATATCACTTTCCTGTGCACCATGGTTCACAAGACCTGCAATAGCACCATTTAGGAGGGCGCCAGTTACCTGAGCGTTCCATTGTGATACAACGATTGCAAATTTCAATCCCTCTGCATTGCCGACTTTAATATGTGAAAAATCGGATAAATTTTTTAAGCTACTTGACATGGCGCAAAGATAAATAAAACATTGTTCATAAAAGAAGGAGATGTTTTTGGCATCTCCTTCACTAAAAGTAATTGAATTTTATATTATTGCTTTGCTTTCGCTCGAGCAATTAGTCCATCCACTAGATTTGCTTCTGGGCTCTCTGGATAATCTGTTTTAATAGATTGGTATGTTTGTTCCGCATTTTTGAAATCCTCCAATGCTTCGTAAACTAAACCTAATTTTTTAAGGAACAAAGGTGTAGTGTAAGAGTTCTTAGCCTTTTCTGCAGCGCGCTTGTATTGATCGGCAGCAGCTTTGTAGTCTTTGGATTCTGAGTAAGCATCACCGATAAGGCCGATGACAAGTGGGTCTAAGATTTCACTTCCTGTGTTACTGTATTTTTGAAGATACTTAATCGCTTCTTGGTAGTTACCTTGACGTAAATATAGTCCTCCTAAGTATGCATTTGCAATATTTGCTGACTTCGTATTCGAGTATTCGTCTGCAATTTCTTTGAAACCTAAGAAAGAACCGTCTCCACTGATTGCTTTAGCTTGTAGAGAGTCGATCATAACATATTCTTCCGCTTTATACAGCTGATTGGCTGCTTTCTCTGCGCGTGGCTCTAGATATAGTTTCTGATAACCTAAATAAAGCAATATCAAGACCACGATACCGCCAACGATGAAGGTTATACTTTTTTGGTTGTCCTGAAAAAATGAACCAGTTTTTTTAGGTTCGATTGGATTTACATTAATGTTTGACATTTGTTATTATCGTATTATTAATATGGAACGCAAAATTACACTTTTAAAAATTTATTGCAACTTTAAATGAAAATTCTCTGCTTTATATCAGTTAGTTGTAGGTGTCCGTTCTACATCAAGCTGCTCGTAGATGGAATTTTGACTTTTAAATTCGGGGACAATACATTTCATTTGTCGAACAATATCTAAACTATTATTCGATTTTGCAATTTCGAATAAGCGGTCGATTAAGGCGCATACTTCATCGAAATTATTATCTCTCACCTTCGCAATCATGATTTTTTGATGATGTGTCGGTAAAGTATTCTCTAAGTCATTGAGAAGCTCTTCGTATAGTTTCTCACCGGGACGTAGTCCGGTGAATTTAATATCTATATCCTGGTATGGTGTAAAGCCGGACAGTTTTATCATTTTCTCCGCAAGATCAACAATTTTTACCGACTTACCCATGTCAAACACAAAAATCTCGCCGCCATTGCCCATACATCCAGCTTCTATTACGAGCTGACAGGATTCTGGAATCGTCATAAAGTAACGGGTAATCTCTGGGTGGGTTACCGTTAAAGGGCCGCCTTTTTCTATTTGCTCTCTAAAACGCGGGATGACGGACCCATTAGAACCCAATACATTCCCAAATCGAGTCGTGATAAAACGGGTTTTAAATTCGTTGTTTTGCTCAAAGATTCGATTGTTCAATGATTGGACATATATTTCCGCAATCCGTTTCGTCGCGCCCATTACATTTGTAGGGTTTACGGCTTTATCCGTAGACACAAAAACAAACTTGGAGACCCCATATTCAACGGCCAAATTAGCTAAGGTAAACGTCCCTCTAATATTCGTTTGAACACCTTCTACCGGATGGTTTTCCATCACAGGGACATGTTTGTAGGCCGCCGCATGGTAGACGTACTGGGGTTTGAATGTCTCAAATAGTGTACGCATTCGTTCTTCGTTTTTAACATCAGCAATAAAGGAATGGTAGGCTTGATGTTTAAAACGATCTTGGAGGTCGAGATGTAAGTTGTGCAGAGGCGATTCTGCTTGGTCACAAAGAATAATCAATTGGGGCTTAAATTTTCCCAGCTGTTTGGCAATCTCACTTCCAATAGAACCTGCTGCTCCCGTGACCAGAATGCGTTTCCCTTCAAGTTGGTCCAAGATATTCTCGTGCGAGAGTTTAATTGGAGCACGCTCTAAGAGGTCTTCAATTTTAACTTTTTTAATTTGGCTGACGGTTATATTTCCATTGATGATTTCGTTTACCGGTGGTAAGGTCAGCGCGTTTACGTTCTTGTCGAGACAGGTTTCAACAATTTGCTCTTTGCGTTCTAGGCTCAGGTTGTGTGTGGCAAAAATAAGCTCATCAATAGCAAGTTTATCAATCAGGTCGTTCAAGCTTGCGCTGTCATAGATCTTTACGCCATCAATAGATTTTCCAATTTTACTGTCGCTATCATCCAAGTAGGCCACAATTACTTTGTTAGATTTGGAGTCGTGGTCAAATGTACGTTTCACGGCTATCCCTAAATCGCCTGCCCCAAAAACTGCAATATTTTTTTTGTCTGCTCCACGTGTTTTAGAGTATTGGAAAAAGATCTTGATGAGTGTTCGGTAGGTCGTTAATCCGGTAAATGCAAACAGACTATAAATAATGATCAGGTTTGTGGGTAAGACCGAAGGGATGCGCAATGCAATGAAGATAAGCTTGATTGCAAATAGGATGATGATATTGAATAAGAGTGTCGATAGTATACGGATAGAGTCGACAGCGCTCGTATAACGTACAATTCCTGAATAGAGTCGAAATACAAAAAAGGAAATGGATGTTATCGTTAAACAGTGAATCATCTCTACGGCAAAATTCACTCTGCTGTAGGCGTTTAGGTTAAACGAATAGAAGACCGCATAAGCAAAGACGAAAGCTATAGCGGCGATGGTTAAGTCACAAAAAAAGATTGTCCAACGCGGGACAATGCCAATTTGGTTAAAAATGGGAAATTTCTGCATCTATACGATATTACACTTATGTAAATTTATACAAAAAAAATGTATTTAATTACGCACCGATGTAAATATGGAGAATTATGTCTAAATTCACTGATGTATAATCCGAAAATAGAACAGGGTAAGTAACATGAATGATATTACCAAGATTGCACAGAAAGGGGTTTTTCAGCCACAAGAGTCTTTAGCCGCGATAAGGAAGGGTAAATACTCACTTAAAATTGGCGTACCAAAGGAGCTGTCTCTCCAAGAAAAGAGGATCCCGTTAACGCCACTTTCTGTTGCGCTTTTGGTGGAGCATGGTCATGAAGTCGTGATTGAGGCAGGAGCAGGCGAGTCGTCTAATTTCTTGGACCGGCATTATAGTGAGCAGGGCGCTCGTATTTCTTACGACAAGACAGAAGTGTTCCAAAGTGATATTGTCATTAAAATAGCGAGCCCTACTTTGGAAGAGGTTGGGTTGTTGCGTCCGAAACAAGTGTTGATGTCCTCGCATCAACCATCTTTAATGGAACTGCCGATACTTCAGGCTTTGATGAAAAAGCAAATTACAGCACTTTCATACGAATATCTAAAAGACGAAGGCGGACATTTGACTGTAGTACGTGCGATGAGTGAGATTGTTGGGGCGACCTCGGTTCTTATCGCAGCGGAGTATTTGAGTAATATTTTTGAAGGAAAAGGGTTAATGTTGGGTGGGGTCACTGGCGTCCCTCCAACCGAAATGGTGATCATTGGGGCTGGGACAGTGGGCGAGTATGCTGCGCGGACAGCAATTGCTTTAGGCGCACAGGTTAAGGTGTTTGATAGTTCGGTTTACCGGTTAAGGCGGTTACAGAATAATGTCGGTAGTCGTGTTTTTACATCTGTTATTCAGCCGTTGGTTTTGAATAAAGCGGTGAAGTCTTGTGATGTTGTTATTGGAGCATTGCGTGCGACAAATGGACGGTCTCCGTGTATTATTTCAGAAGAAACCGTGTCGCATATGAAGCCTAATTCGGTGTTGATTGATGTTAGTATAGATCAGGGAGGCTGTTTTGAAACTTCAGAAGTAACTTCGCATGATCGACCGGTTTTTAGAAAATATGATGTGATTCACTACTGCGTTCCAAATATCGCATCTCGTGTGGCGCGTACGGCAACCTATGCCTTGACAAATATTTTTACGCCCCTGTTGCTTCAAATTGGGGAGGTTGGAGGAATGAATAATAAGATCTGGTCCGATCAATGTATTCGAAGTGCTATATATCTCTATCAAGGAATGTTGACAAATAAAGACGTTGCTGATAAGTTTAATCTACCATCTAAAGACTTAAACCTGATTATCGTTGCCAATCAATAATTTTATGAAAAGATTATTTTCTTTTTTGTGTTTCGTTACTATGAGTTATTATTTGCTAGCGCAAGAGAAGGTTGTGCTTTACCCTACTGAAATTCCAAACAGTAAACAGGACATATCGAGTCTGTCTGAAGAAGATACGCCAGTTCTGTATAAATATGATGGTATCTTTTCAAAGAAAGCCGTGCTTATCATTCCTGGTGGCGGCTATGCGCGTGTAGCTTTGCAACATGAAGGACACGATGTCGCAAAAGCTTTTAATGCGCACGGATATAACGCTTTTGTTCTCTACTACCGATTACCAAAAGATGCAACTATGGTCGATCGAAAATATGGTCCGTTACAGGATGCACAGCGGGCGATGCAATTTATTCGAACTCATTATGAGCTAGAGGAAGTAGGTGTACTGGGATTTTCAGCAGGGGGACACCTGGCGGCCTCATTATCGACGCATTTTGATGATGTTAAAATCGAGAATATTAAACAGATACCCTTACGGCCGGATTTTTCTGTATTAGTCTATCCTGTTATTTCGATGGAAGACGCCTATACACATAAGGGATCAAAAAACAATTTGTTAGGAGCACAACCTGCTGCCGCGGATATCACATACTTTTCGCTGGACAAGCAGGTGAATAAGGGTACACCGCCCACCTTCTTGGTTCATGCGAAAGACGACAAAGCCGTTGTTTTTGAAAACGCGATGCTTTATCAGGAAGGTCTTCGCCGGAGTGGGGTGAAAAATGATATTTTTATTTATGATACGGGGGGGCATGGATTTGGTCTGAACAATGCGACAGATTCTAGAAAATGGGCTGACGCGATGTTCGAGTGGCTGGAGAAAGTAGATAGTGAGTAGTTAAAATCAAAAAAGTATGAAAAATATATTCCGCAGCGGTGTTTTTACATTGCTCATAACCCTGTTTTTTCAGGGCGCTTCAGCGCAAGCATGGAAAGTAAAGGTAAACGAACAAGTTCCGGCATTCCACGTTACAAATAAAGAAGGAAAGAAGGTCAATATTAGTGATCTAAAAGGGAAGGTCGTATTGATTAATTTCTTTGCGACTTGGTGTCCGCCATGTCGACAAGAGTTACCGCGTATGCAAAAGGAGGTATGGGAGAAATGGGGTGGCCGTGATGATTTTGCTGTTATGGTCTTAGCCCGTGAGGAGGGATGGGATAAACTAGATCCATTCGCATCTAAAAATAACTACACATTTCCTTTCTATCCCGATATGAAAAGAGAAGTCTTTAGTCTTTTTGCTGAATCACAGATACCACGAAATGTTTTGGTCGATAAAACAGGTAAGATTATCTATCAATCTATTGGTTACACGGAGGCTGAGTTTTCTGGTTTAATTCAACTGATTGAAAAGAGCTTGAATAAATAGTTAGTTCTGGATGGCGGTATGTCTTTTGATTGTTATTGCGACCTTGGTGCCTTTTTCTATTTTTTCAATGGGGTAATTTATGACATGTAAATGTAGTGCTCCATCTGTGAGAATCAGCTCCTTGTAAAAACCTCTAAATCGAATATCTTTTATCCAAAATGTTGCTTCGGCGTCTATACGATAGTCAATATCTTCTTGATGTATTGCAATTTTAGTCATAGAATCTATCCCGAGGGTGGCCGCTTCACGCGGGGTCAGAATATTACTTTTTGCCAGTAACTGTGCCGTGTAGCTGTTTTGTGGCGTGTAATATAAGACGTCGGGACTTCCTTGTTCTAAAATCTTTGCTTCCTTCATGACGATAAGACTATCGGCCATAGCTAGTACTTCACTTGGGTCGTGAGACACCAAGATAATCGTGAGCCCGGTTTCTTCGACAATAAGTCGAATATCTTGCTGCAACGCATCGCGAAATGCTGCATCAACTTGATTAAAAGGTTCATCCATTAAGAGCACCTCTGGTTCGTTGATTAACGCGCGCGCAATAGCAACACGTTGTTTCTCTCCGCCACTTAGATCGGCAATACGTTGTTGCGATAGATGTGAAATCTTTAATTTCTCTAGCGTTTCCTCTGTTTTAGATCGTTTGCGCTCCAAGTTTGTATTGGGGAGTTGAGAGGCTATATTATCCCATACTTTTGCATAAAGATTAAGGTCGTCGAATCCCTGAGAAACCAATTTCATTGCATCGTGTCCGGGGATTAACTTATCCTTTCGTGTAGGAACCAACCAACCTTTATAGCGGACCTCACCCATTGAAGGCTCTAGCAGTCCATAGATAAGCTTTAGCAGTGTACTCTTCCCGCTACCGGACTCTCCAATTATAGCCGTAATCTTTCCCTCCTCAATGGCGAAATTTACCTTGTCTACAGCGACAATGTTGTTTTTTGCCTCGAAGACATGAGATAGAGATTCTCCATGTATAAGAGATACGTCATTACGTTGTACATCAGAAGGGATATATTGACAAGAAGAAGGTTGATTCGCCATAAACTAAAGTGCCGGACTATAGTGTCCGGCACAAAAATAAGCATTAATATTTTTATCGGCGAAGGAAGGTGATATGGTCTTCGCGGTGTTGGTTAAAAGCCTAGCGTTAAGCCAAAAGTTAGGTTGTTCAGGTTCTTTTGATCTGGGCTGTTCTCGAACATATCATTAAAGTAGTATTTTGTGAACAAAGCCATGGAGCCAAATCCTACACGAGCAAATGCACCATACTGAAAGCTCGCTAAATTGTAGTTATCTCTAAAGCCCTGCTTGCCCATTTCACTGCTTTTTAGTCGCTGTGAACCTTTCAGAAGAACACCCGTCATTGCACCTACCGCAATCTTCGCACGATCTCCTTTATGGTTTTTTCGGCTACGCCACTCGAAAGTTAATGGTACTCTCAGGTACGTGCTTGTGAGGATATTCTTTTTATAGGCTATATCAGATTCCGTGTATGCCAATGGTGTCGCGTCGGGATCTAAAACAACATTCTTTTTCAGACGGATGTAATTCCACTCAAAACCAGTAGAGATATAAACTTTGGTCGCATCGCCTGTTCGTACTCCAAACTGAGCGACATCGAAACCAAAGTTGGAGGCTTTACCATACTCTAGAAATTTATTCTCATCAGAAAGGGTAAAGCTACCATTGTCTATGAGTCTGGAGAAGCCCCAGTCAATTCGTGTAAATGTTAATCCGCCGAAAATGCGAGGATATTTAATCTCTTTACCTCGGTCATCGTAATCTTGTTTTCCTACAGAAACGTTGATTTTCACCTGTTTTTCTTCGCTTTTTACAGAGTCCGTCTTGGTCGTCGTTGTGATAACTGTTGTTGTTTTATTTTCCTCTTGTGCTATTGCACGGCCGGTGTATAGCATCGTTAACGCCATTAAAGGTAGTGCGATATGTTTATGCGATATTTTCATAGTTCTGATAATTACGGTTTCTAATTGAAATATTTATCTCCTTTTTAATCTGTTTTTTGCGTAGCCATTGTTTATGTCAAGTCGAAATGAGCCTTCTTCGTCATTACTGAAGCGTATTGGTCCTTCTTCATCACTACTCAGGGCGCCCGATATCTTATTTAAAAGTCCAGAAACGAGGCCTTCTTTTTTCTGCTTTCCTGAAGCAAGCATAGTTTCTTCATTTTCAACAATATCAATGAGCGGTCGTATGGGAGCTACCTCTACCGTTTGGTAGGTTACATATGCTTGAGTAGATGTTGCTTTTTGCGGTTGAATATCAACAGCTGCCAATGCTATTTTTGCGAGAGAAACTTGTTCTTTTTTTGTTTCAACATCAACCGATGATTGATGTGCACTTTCTGAACTCGAAACGACGGTTTGTTGTTTTTCTTTTCTCATATCCACCTGCGCGAAGCGTTCAACGGTCTGTTGCTTAGAGCTTGGTTGTGGAACCCGATTTAACGTTTCTACCTTCTGTTGCTCATTTGTGTCATCAAGCTTTGCTTGTTGGGTCGTCTGAGAGGTGGTCGGTATATTTACATCGGATCTTTCTTTTTGTGCTTCTATCTTTGCGACCTTGCTGTCCATCTCGACGGGTTGTACGTATAAGGCAACACCAATCCCTACCACGGCAACAGCTGCTGCTGCGTACTTTAACCACGTTAATTTCCGAACCTTGGATGAGCCACTCGTTGCATCAAGCTCTGCTTCAATATTTTCCCAGACACGAGATGACGGTTGAGGTTCAACACCAGTTAGCCGTTCTCGAAAAAGCTTATCTAGATCTTTATCGTTCATGACGTTAAGTTTTCGATTTGCACTAATTTATCTTTTAACCATTGGCGCGCTCTTGAAAGTTGTGATTTTGAATTGCCTTCACTAATATCAAGCATCGCTGCGATTTCCTTATGCGAATAGCCTTCGATAGCATACATGTTAAATACGGTACGATAACCTATCGGCAGCGTTGTCACTAGGCGAAGGAGATCTTGGTAGTGGATGTTTTCATCGCTAGAGCCACTATTGGTTTCAATAAAGTGGTGTTGTTCGTTGAGGCTTTCTAAGAAAGCAACCTTATTTCTGCGGTGCGCCTCGATGGCAGTGTTGACCATGATGCGACGAATCCATCCTTCCAAAGAGCCTTTGCTGTCGTACAGCTTGCATTTTGAAAATACTTTAATAAAACCTGTTTGTAGAATATCCTCCGCCTCATCGCTACTTTGTGCATAGCGGAGACACACTCCAAACATCTTGGCAGAAAACTGTTGATACAATTCAAACTGCGCCTTGCGATCCCCCACGAGGCATCCATTCCATATTATATCTAAGTTAACATTTTCCAATTTATAGGTCTTATACTAGCAAGACGGCACTCGTTGCAGAAAGGTTGCACGGAGGTGAAATTATTTTACAATTATTTTTCGTGAGGTGGGTGAAAGGACTTCAATATGTACCTTTCGAGCATCTGTAGGGAGGAGGTTGGGTATTTTTTCTGGCCATTCGACGAAACAGTATTGCGTCGAATAAAAGTATTCTTCATATCCGAGGTCAAGCGCTTCTTCTTCTGTCTTGAGTCTGTAAAAGTCGAAGTGATATAAGGCACCTACCGGAGACTGGTATTCATTGACAATAGAAAAAGTCGGGCTGGAGGTGCTGTCGATGACACCAAGTGCCTTGCATATTGCATTAACAAAAGTAGTCTTGCCAGCCCCCATGTTTCCGTAAAAAAGAAAAACACGATCGTCTTTAAAGTGTTGTATAAGTTGTGCTGCAGCCGCGTCAAGCTCGGTTAGGTCATGTACGATAATCTCCATGCCCAAATATACAGGAAAGTTTTCTTACTATAACTGCTTTACTTTGGGCTGTAAACAGCATACGGAATAATCATCTCCTCCAAAGAGATGCCGCCATGCTGAAACGTACCATTGTAATAATTTACAAAGTGATTATAGTTGTTCGGGTACACAAAGAAGTAATCATCTTTAGAGAAGACAAAAGAAGAGCTAACATGTAGTTTAGGCAATTGCGCATCATGCGGATTTTTGATGACAAATACTTCCTTGTTGGTGTAGTTAAGGTTTTTACCTTGTTTATATCGCAGGTTGGTATTCGTATTACGGTCTCCAACGATCTTGCTTGGCCTTTTAACCCGGATTGTTCCATGGTCTGTTGTGATGATCACACGGACATTGCGTTGGGCTAGCCATTTTAATGTGTCCAGAAGAGGCGAATGTTCAAACCACGACAGTGTAAGTGATCGGTAGGCTCCTTCATCATTAGCTAATTCTCTAATCATTGCCATATCGGTCCGCGCGTGCGAAAGCATATCCACAAAATTATAGACTAGCACATTCAAATCATTTTGCATCAGGTTGCTAATAGAATCCGCAATATCTTTACCTTGTTCTAGCGTTAATATCTTGTTGTACGAGTGTTTGATTTCACGACGATACAATCTTTTTATTTGATCCGCAAGAAATTTATCCTCATGCATGTTCTTTCCGCCTTCATCTTCGTCATTTTGCCACAAGTTTGGAAATCGCTTTTCCATTTCTAGGGGGGTAAGCCCACTAAAGATGGCGTTACGTGCATATTGCGTCGCTGTAGGTAGGATGCTGTAATAAGCGTCTTCTTCCTCTAGGCGGTAATAATCTGTCATTACATCATTAATCATTTTCCATTGATCATAACGTAAATTATCGATTAAAAAGAAAAATGTCGGACGGTCATTTTGTAAGGCCGGAAAAACTTTCTTCTTGAATAGTTGGTGAGATTGTATAGGGCCTTCGGTTTTTTGCTGTATCCAATTGATGTAATTCTTCTCGATAAATTTTGAGAACAATGTATTGGCATCAGATTTCTGCATGGTAAGAATTTCATGCATTCCTGCATCTTCGAGTTTTTGTAAAGAAAGTTCCCAGTAGATCAATTTTTTGTAAGCTTCTACCCATTGTAGATGATCGAGATCATCGTTGATGGTCATGCCAAGCGTACGAAATTCTTGCTGATAGGCCATTGATGTCTTTTCGCTCACCAGACGTCTGTTCTCTGTGAATTTTTTGATGGTCAAAAGAATTTGCTTGGGATTGACCGGTTTGATCAGATAGTCGTCAATTTTAGAGCCAATGGCATCTTCCATCAGATGCTCTTCCTCGTTTTTTGTTACCAGAACAGTTGGAATGCTTGGGTTAATAGTTTTTAGGATAGCTAAAGTTTCAAGTCCGGTTTTACCAGGCATATTTTCATCCAAAAAAACCAAGTCAAAGGGCTCGTTTTGAAAAGCATCAACCGCGTCATTGCCATTGTTTACCGTCTTTACGCGGTAACCGCGCTCCTCGAGTAGCAATATATGCGGTCTCAAGAATTCTATTTCATCATCGGCCCAAAGTATATGTGTTTTTTGCATCTTATTCTGTTCTGTTTAGCACGTATCTGCTTTATGCGTTCATGGTTCAAGCGAGGTGCGTAGAAATTGAACCGCAAACTAAAATAGTCAAAAAGGAAAGTTTCGCCTCGTTTTTAACATTAATTAACTTCATTCTACTTATCTTTGCGCCTAAATTCGTTTTGGTAAAGTGTGTGTTCTTTTATAATCGAAAAATGCGCCTTTACCAAAGGTAATTAATTTGTATAAATACTGTGAAAGTTGAATAAGAAGAAGATCATTAATGACCCCGTATATGGATTTGTATCAATTCCATCGGCTTTTATTTTCGATCTTGTTCAGCATCCTTATCTTCAGCGTCTTCGCTACATTAAACAAGTGAGTATGACGCACCTGGTTTATCCGGGTGCTTTGCATACGCGCTTTCAACATGTGGTAGGGGCGATGCATTTGATGAGTCTCGCAATCGATACATTAAAAAGTAAAGATGTGGAGATTTCTCCGGAAGAGGAGGAAGCAGCGTTGGCAGCAATTTTGTTGCATGATATTGGACATGGTCCTTTTTCACATTCATTAGAACACACCTTGATCGAGGGTGTTTCACATGAAATGATATCAGCTTTGTTAATGGATAAGCTGAACGAAGAGTTTGAAGGTAGACTGACCTTGGCGATAACGATTTTCAATGATCAGTATCCGCGCAAATTCTTTCATCAGCTTGTGTCGAGCCAGCTGGATACTGACCGTATGGACTACCTCAATCGGGATAGCTTCTTTACGGGTGTTTCCGAAGGGGTAATATCGTTTGATCGCATCATAAAAATGCTACATGTATACAATGATGAATTGGTGGTGGAGGCAAAAGGGATTTATTCGGTTGAGAAATTTTTGATTGCGCGGCGGTTGATGTACTGGCAGGTATACCTGCATAAAACGGTTATTGGCGCAGAGCTGATGTTGATTAAGATTCTAGCACGGGCAAAAGAAATTAGTGCACAAGGCGCGTCGTTATTTGCAACGCAAGCGTTACGACATTTCTTAACGAATAAAGTTGATATTCATAATTTTTTGGAAGACCCGGTACACTTGACCAATTTTATGCGTTTGGACGATACCGATATCCTTTCGGCCGTCAAAGAATGGGCATTTGGAGAGGATAAAATCCTTCGCGTGTTGTGTACGAAGCTGATGCAGCGTAATTTGTTGCGTACCGAATTGCGTAATGCGAGTTTCTCAGAGGAAGAGGTGAAGCAGGTTCGTGCAAAAGTTAAAGCGCATTTTAGGTTGACTGAAGAGGAAGTCGATTACTTTGTTTATACGCAGGTAGTGCGCAATAGCGCATACGATCTGAAGCAAAACAATATTAAAATATTAAATAAGCAAGGGGTAGTACAAGATATTACGGAAGCTTCGGATTTATCAAACCTAGAGGCCTTGGCCAAGAGCGTAGAAAAATATGCGATTTCCTATCCCAAAGAGGTTGGATTGGTATTCGGCCATCTTTAAGAAAGTGATAAGAAATAATTAAGAAAAAGTATACATTTGTAAGATGCAATTTACTGCAAATCAAATCGCAACACTGTTAGGAGGCACGGTAGAAGGTAGCCCGGAAGTGGTTGTTAGTCAGCTGGCTAAAATAGAAGAGGGCACGGAAGGGTGTTTGTCTTTTTTGGCAAACCCAAAGTACGAGCATTTCCTGTATGATACGGGGGCTTCTATTGTTATTGTAAATGAAGATTTACAGTTGGCTAAGCCAGTCCGTGCGACGCTTATCCGTGTGAAGGATGCGTACTCTGCTTTTTCTGAGTTATTGAAAATATATCATCAGTTGCGAAATGAGAAAATTGGACGGGAGGAACCCTCATTTGTGCATGAAAGTGCGCAGCTAGGAGAAGGGATATATCTCGGAGCCTTTTCGTATATTGGTAAGGATGTGAAGATTGGTAATAATGTAAAAATATATCCACAAGTGTTTGTGGGTGACAATGTTACTATAGGAGACGATTGTGTTCTCTTTCCTGGAGTCAAAGTTTATTATGATACCAAAATTGGGGATCGCGTGGTGATACATGGAGGCGTTGTTTTGGGTAGTGATGGCTTTGGTTTTGCGCCCCAGAAGGATGGCTCATACAATAAAGTGCCACAGATTGGGAACGTGATTTTGGAAAGCGATGTGGAAATTGGTGCGAATACCGTTATTGATCGCGCGACCATGGGGTCAACAGTCATTCGTCAAGGTGTGAAATTGGATAATCTTATCCAAATTGCACATAATGTGGAGATCGGAAAGAACACGGTTGCAGCCGCGCAAACAGGTATCTCAGGAAGCACTAAGGTTGGAGAGAATGTTATCCTTGGTGGACAAGTGGGGTTAGTTGGTCATATTCAGATTGCCTCTGGATCGCAGATACAAGCACAATCGGGCGTTAATAGATCGATTGTCGAAGAAAATAAAAAGTGGGGTGGGACACCGTCTTTGCCCTATAGCAGCAACTTACGCTCCCATGTGTTTTATGCGAAGTTACCTTCCATAGAGAAACGCATCTCCGAGTTGGAGTTCGTGATACGGGACCTAAAAAATGAAACGCCTTAATTATTGCAAAATAGAATGTTAGATATGAATGTAAAACAAAGGACTATACAATCCGAAATTTCTATTTCAGGAATTGGTCTGCATACAGGTCAAGCTGTAAATATGACTATAAAACCTGCACCAGAGTTTCATTGGTATAAATTCAAAAGAGTTGACCTGGAAGGAGGACCTATAGTCGCAGTTGATGCGGACAATGTGACGGATACATCTAGAGGGACAACGATTTCACAAAATGGAGCATCTGTAAGTACAATCGAACACTTAATGGCGGCCTTAGTAGGTTTGCAGGTTGATAACGTTTTGATTGAAATTGATGGTCCTGAAGTGCCAATTTTGGATGGTAGCTCTAAAGTTTTTGTAGATCGCTTGCTGGAAGTAGGCTTTGTGGAGCAGGAAGCGGATCGAGATTACTACGAAATTAAAGACAACATTTCTTATGCGGAAAAAGACCGTAAGGTTGAGCTTATTGCTATGCCTTTAGATGGTTACCGTTTGACGTGTATGATTGACTTTAATTCACCAGTATTGGGCAGTCAGCATGCGTCAATCAGCAATATTACGGAGTTTATTCAGGAAATTTCAAGTTCTCGAACATTCTGTTTCTTGCATGAACTAGAAGCCTTGTTGAACAACAACTTAATCAAGGGTGGTGATTTATCTAACGCTATTGTAATCGTTGATAAAGAAGTTAGCAAAGAGGAACTCGATAAGCTTTCGACCTTGTTTAACAAGTCTGTAGAAGTAGCAAGTGAAGGTATTTTAGATAACATACAACTGCGTTACCAAAATGAGCCAGCAAGACATAAATTGTTGGACATGGTCGGCGACTTGGCATTGGTGGGACGTCCATTAAAAGGGCATATCATGGCTGCTCGTCCAGGGCATGCTGCGAATGCTGCGTTTGCTAAGCGAATAAAAGCGCAAATTAAAAAGGATAAAAACAGGAAAAACGTTAAAGTATACGATCCAAATACGCCGCCAGTTTATGACACGGTGCAGATCATGAAAATTTTACCACATCGTCAACCGTTTTTGATGATTGATAAAATTTTAGAGCTTTCGGATACACATGTTGTAGGTCTGAAAAATGTAACGATGAATGAAGATTTATTCATGGGACATTTTCCGGGTGCACCGTGGTTTCCAGGTGTATTGCAGATTGAAGCTATGGCGCAGACAGGTGGTATATTAGTATTAAATACGGTTCCTGATCCTGAAAATTACTTGACCTTGTTCTTAAAAATAGAAAATGCTCGTTTTAAGAATCAGGTAACACCTGGAGATACCATTATCTTTAGCTGTGAATTGATTGAGCCTATTCGTCGTGGTATTGCACGTATGAAAGGTGTTGGTATGGTGGGAGATAAGATTGTAAGTGAAGCTGAGTTAATGGCTCAGATCGTAAAAGTTAAAAATTAATAGGAATGATACAACCGCTATCATATATCCATCCGGAAGCTAAGATCGCCCAAAATGTGGTGGTAGAACCTTTTTCTACCATCCATAAAGATGTGGAGATTGGAGAGGGCACATGGATTGGATCAAACGTGACCATTATGAATGGAGCACGAATTGGGAAAAATTGTCGAATTTTCCCAGGAGCAGTTATTTCCGGAGAGCCACAAGATCTTAAGTTTGAAGGTGAGGTTACAACATGTGAGATTGGTGATAATACCACGATCCGCGAATGTGTAACTATCAATAGAGGGACCAAAGATCGTTACAAAACGGTTGTCGGTAAGAACTGTCTTATTCAGGCATATAGCCATATTGCGCACGATTGTATCGTCGGCGATTACTGTATTTTTTCAAATTCCAGTACGCTGGCAGGCCATATAACGGTAGGTGATTACGTTGTGTTAGCGGGTATGGTGGCTGTCCATCAGTTTTGCCAGATTGGTTCGCATGCCTTTGTGACCGGTGGTACATTGGTTCGTAAAGATGTTCCTCCATTTATTAAGGCCGCGCGTGAACCTATCGCGTATGCTGGTATCAACTCGGTGGGATTGCGTAGACGCGGATTCACTGCTGAACAGATTACCGAAATACAAGATATCTACCGTGTTCTATTTGTGCAAAATAGAAATCTAACGAAAGCATTAGATTTGATCGAGGCAGAGTTTACCCCAACAGAAATCCGAGACGAGATATTATCTTTTGTTCGGAATTCGAATCGTGGAGTAATTAAAGGGTTTAATCAAGGGAAAGCGTCAACATTATAGAAAAGGGCTGTTTATTGAATATAACTTTACAAAACACAGGGCGAAGGTATAATAAGGAGTGGATTTTTCGCCACTTGGATTATACCTTCTCCATTGGAAAAAAATATGCGGTGCTTGGTCCAAATGGATCGGGTAAGTCAACCTTACTCAAGGTTGTCTCTGGTAGTCTTTCGCCCAGTGAAGGAACGGTGGTCTATAAAACCGAAGAACAAACGACGGTTGAGGCTGATAATATCTATGAACATTTGTCTATTGCAGCACCTTATGTGGAACTTCTGGAAGAGTTTACACTACAGGAAATGTTGGCCTTCCATTTTAAATTTAAAAATTATGCCACCGGGTTTAATTACGATCGGTTAATTGACATATTGGGACTTGAGAAAGCGCTTGATAAAGAGATTCGTTTTTTTTCTTCCGGAATGAAACAGCGGGTCAAATTGGCGCTTGCGTGCTGTTCGGATACGCCTATTGTACTTCTTGATGAACCTACGAGTAACTTAGATCGTCCAGGAGAAGACTGGTACTTAGATCTAATCCAGCAGACAATTGATGCCAACAGAATGCTCCTTGTTGGCTCTAATCAAGAAAAAGAGTATAGCTTTTGCGATGAGCAATTGCATATACTTGATTTTAAATAACCTTTCCCCAGTCAGGTTTCTTACGGGGAGTTTTCTTGTTCCCTATTTGAGGTAAGATATGCCTCTAGCTCAATAAACTATTCATTTTCAAAAGCGCACTATATTTATTATTTTTGCATAATAAACGAAAAATTCATTATGTCGAAAGCATCTGAAGTAAAATCAGGAAATATACTTCGTTTTAACGGAGAATTGGTGTCTGTAGAGGAGTTTATCCACCGTACACCAGGGAACTTGCGTGCTTTTTACCAAGCGCGTATGCGAAACGTAAAAACAGGAAAACTTGTGGAATACCGTTTTAGAACGGACGAAGAGGTAACTATTGCGCGTGTGGAAACAAACGATTACCAGTATTTATATGATGATGCTGACTTTTTCGTTGTGATGGATAACAATACGTATGAACAGTTCAATATCCCAAAACATCTGTTCGGAGATTCGGCACGATTCTTGAAAGAAGGTATGAATGTGATCATTGCATTCGAAAGCGAAGAGCCTATTATGGCGCAAGCTCCAGCAACAGTAGAGTTGGAAATCACATATTCAGAGCCTGCTGTAAAAGGTGATACGTCTACAAATGCACTTAAAGTAGCAACAGTAGAGACAGGTGTTGAAATTAGAGTCCCTTTGTTTATCAATCAGGGCGATAAAGTAAAAGTTGATACACGTACTGGTGATTATATCGAACGTGTTAAATAAAATATTAGGTTTAGGTTGATTATTCGGTCTTGTTAGCTTCCCAGCGCAAGGCCGTTTTTTTTGGAAGAAAATACAGAGCCGTTGGTCGTTAGTATAAAAGTAGTGGGAATAGACTAGGTGCTCAGTATAAAGATAAGGTACGGCTGTGCCCTATGTTAAAGACTATGGATAAAGCAGGATTACGTATATACTATAAGAAAGAACGACAGTTGATGTCTGCGGATGATTTTGTTTCTCGGAGCGAACGGGTATTGGCTCAGCTGAAGAAGCGTTCCTGGAATGATGTGGCGTATCTACACTTATATATACCCATACAGCGGATGCGTGAGATTGATACGTGGCCTTTTATGGATTGGTTACGACAACATTATCCGGCACTTAAAATTGTAGTTAGCCGTTCTAACCCGGATGATTCAAGTATGTCACATTATCTGTTTAGGGAGAGACGCGCATTATTCGAAAATAAATGGGGTATTTTGGAGCCACAAGAAGGAGAGTCAGTCGACGAAAAGCTTATCGATGCGGTTATCATTCCGTTGCTTGTTGCTGACAAAGCCGGAAATCGCGTAGGTTACGGAAAAGGATTCTATGATCGTTTCCTTGCGAAATGTCGTCCGGATTGTTTAAAAATTGGCTTGTCGCTGTTTCCTCCTGTTGAACAGATCGATGATGTTAATGAATATGATGTGCCCTTGGACGTTTTGATTACGCCTTAAGTAAGGGGAAGGAACTCACAGTATCAGTGTTATTCTGGTGCAGAATATGATGATCGCTGATTATTATTTGTATAATCACACGATTTTAAAACTCCCTCCGATTTTCTACGATAAATCGAGAACGGCCAAAACGAAAAAGCCACGTCGAAGCGCTTCTCGCAAGGACGTGGCTGTCTAATTGTGTTTGTCATAAGAGAATAGTCGAATCCTCATTTCTTAGGATTGAAATGAAAAATAATTTCCTTTATGCAGTTTTTTTTATTTGTATAAGATCCTGAATTTTATTGTGTTATCAATTTGTTTCAGCTGCTTAATAAGTTTCTTGTCATAAGCCGTGTGTATATCCGTAACGGCATAACCGATGTCCCCTTTGGTCATCAGAAACTGAGAGATAATATTAATATTGTTTTCGGCATAGGCATTATTTATCTGCGCCATAATTCCGGGTACATTTTTGTGGATATGTAATAAGCGGTGTGCCTGTGTGAGCTTCGGTAAGATCAAATTCGGGAAATTACGACTCATGTACGTATCTCCATTATTAATAAAATCGGCCATACGGCGTGGAATAAATTCCGAATTCCGCTTCTTGTTTTTCTTGTCATCAAAAACCACAATTCCTTTCTCGGTACATATCTTTTTACTGATATGCGCTTTCGCATCGCCTAGGTAACCAATTGTCTTTAATTTATCGGCTCTTGCTAATTGATCATCATCAATCGTAATGCCGTCTGCTACAAGCAACAAGCCGACGTCTTTGGTATATTTCTCTTCGAAATTGTCTTTGATGCGCACAGAAAAGCCATCTCTTTTGAGAATGTGTACAGCGATTTCAGGTACATCTCCAATAATAAGACAAAGGATACGGTTCTTTGGGTACGAGATTGCGCGAGGTAAGTCATTGACATATAGAAACTCGTCGAAGCTTGGCGTGATGTGATCTGCTTTCTCGGTCACACTTTTACGTGCAATATTCTCCGTGAAGGCAAAAAATTTCTCAATTAAGCCAGACTCCTTCAATTGGAAGTCTGAGTAACCATCTCCAATGCCAAAAATACGACCAGCAATATTTAGTTCCTTAAGCAGCTTAACCTTACCTCCTTCATCGGATAGAGGATTTGTCTCATCGTAACCGATAATATTTCCTTCTTCGTCAAATTTAAAGGTATTGGCGTAAATATTTTCTTTTTTGATATGATAGGGCGTGACAACAGGTGTAATAAACTCCTTAAAGCCTCCTGAGACAATCCAAGCGGTATCCGAATTTTCCTTAAAGAACTCTTTGTTCCGCTCAAAGGAACGCGATACTTTTTTCTTGAGTTGACTCACGAGCTTGTCTAGGTGCGATTTGTTCGCGTTTAAAAGCTTTACCCGGCCAGCTAAACTTTCTCGAAAAGAGATCTTACCATCCATTGCTAAGTTGGTATAATCCTCGATCTGTTTGTATATGTTATCTCTTTCTGGATGGTTTTCTAGCGATATTTTTGCTAGCTCATCTAAGGCTTCGACTTGTGTAAATGTACTGTCGAAATCAATGATGTAATAATTTTTCACGGTGGTTAAGGTTGATTGTTATAGTTTGTTATTTGTAGTCTAAACTCATTTCTTTCAAAGTTATATCTACGGGTTTAAAGGTGTATCCGATAATATCTTTGATCTTTTTATTGGAAAAGGCTAGCTTGGCGGAGGATGCTTTGGCTGTTTCCCGCGTAAGCGTTGGTTGCTTATTACTGAATAAGGCTGCCAGTTTAGCGGCACGCCATGCAATACTCATCATGAATGGCTTGGCTTGGATGGTTGGTGCAGGTTTGTCTAATAAAACAGCAATTTGCTCCAGTAGATGCTTATTACTTACGTTTTCACTGTTTAAGATAAAACGTTCCCCGGTGATTTTTTTATCGTTCATCAAAAGAACCATGACTTTGGCCACATCCTCAACATCAACGATACCCACACTACCAGAAGGATAGATTCGTAATCCTTTTTGTATCACAGAAAACAGTTTTCCAGAACCACGGTCTCCTGTTCCGGCTCCCATAATGACAGAGGGATTGACAATGACCGCATCAAGTCCTTCAACAATACCTCGCCATACCTCCATCTCACTTTCGTATTTCGACAGGGAGTACTTGGAATGTGGCGCACCTTCGTCCCAAAAAGTACTTTCCCCAACTAGTTCGTTGTTCTTGCTGTTACCTAAGGATGCGATGGAGCTGACGTGTACCAGGCGAGCGTTGTGCTCCAAGCAGAGGTTAACGATATGCTTGGTCCCCTCAATATTGATATGCAGCATCATGTCCCAGTCTTCTTTGTGATAGGAAATCTTAGCCGCACAATGGTACACCTCTTGGATGTCGGTAAATAAGTCCGATAAAGCAAAATAGTCCGTAACATCGGCCTCTACCCAACGTACCAACGGATGTTTCTCCAGACCGGAAGGTACAATAGAGTCGTTCCGTTTTGTGGCCGTAACGGATTGGCCCGCCTGAATGAGCTGTTGAATTAACGTAGACCCTAAAAAACCTGTTCCGCCAGTAACTAATATCACAATGCTAACTTATTTTTAAAAACTTATCCTTTTCAAAAATAGCTTATTAAAAGCAGAATTGCACAATAGGTAGGTGATTGTTTCTTTTTTTTTATCTAAGTTTACAATCTACAACGCAAAACTTATGTCTTTATCGGTCTTTTTTTCGCCCATCACAGTTCAAGATTTTATTAGTGGATCGGCTTTTTACAACTCGCAGTTTGGAAAGAGTATTCAAGCGTATGAAGATGTATTCCCTGATCTTGAAGATCCGGAAACGAAGCCTCAATTGGTGCTAATTGGGGTAGAAGAGGAACGGGGAGCTGTGAATAACGAAGGAACAAAAAAATCAGCTAATGCAGTCCGCAAGTACCTCTATAATTTGTATCAAGGCGACTATAATGTCAAGATTGCCGATTTGGGTAACATCAAGGCGGGAGAGTCACTTACAGATACTTATTTCGCAATTAAAACGGTCGTAGAGGAGTTAGTAAAACAGGATATCGTACCTATTATTATTGGCGGAGGCCAAGACTTAACATACGCTCAATACATGGGCTACGAAGGGTTAGAACAACGTGTGGAAGTGGCCGTTATTGACAGTCGTTTTGATTTGGATCAAGACAATGCAGATAATACGGCATTGAACTCTAATACATACCTCAATCATATCATTTTACATCAGCCGGACTATCTGTTTAATCTGAGTAATATGGCTTATCAAACTTATTTAGTGAGTAAGGAGTCTATTAACATGTATGATAAACTGTTCTTTAGTACAATGCGGATAGGTATGATGGCCGGAAAGCTAGATCAGGCAGAACCTCTGATTCGAGCGGCCGATATGGTAAGCTTTGATATTGGTGCTATTCGTGCTTCAGAGGCACCGGGTAATGCAAATGCCAACCCTAATGGATTGTATGGAGATGAAGCATGTCAGTTGGCGCGTTATGCGGGTATGTCTGATAAGTGCTCCTCCTTTGGTCTGTATGAATATAACCCGACTTTTGACCCGATGGGGCATACAGCTAGCTTGGTTGCGCAGATGATTTGGTGTTTTATCGATGGGTATTACAACCGTAAAAATGATGCTCCTTTAGTGCCTAAATCGGCGTATATAATCTATCGCACGACTTTAGAAAATGATGATTACGAACTAGTTTTTGTAAAAAGCAAAAAATCGGATCGTTGGTGGATGCAAGTGCCATATTTCGGATCTAAATCTGTTAATGAACGGTACTATTGGGTGCCATGTCGTTATGAGGACTACCAGTTAGCGGTGGCAGGAGATATGCCGGATCTATGGTGGAAAACGCATCAGAAGTTACAGTAAAGTTTTGGTGGTTGATAGTTCGTCGACTAGACAGGGCGCTGCGAGGGGGACGACGCGCCAGGCTTTGCCTGATCTGATATTGGATACGTCGATCGAATCGTGTCACAAAAAAGAAGAAAATGAATGTATTTGTTATAGCATGTATTGTTGTGTTGGTGGTGTTGGTTGTGGTTTTGCTATGGCAAAATGGACAACGTGTGCGAAAGAGTTTCGCTGTAAAACTTGAGCAAGAACGGAACTCCGCAATTCTTGAAATGACAAAATTCCAAGAACGGGAGAAAGTACTCGCAGCTAGTCATGATAAATTGGAGCATAGTCTAGAAAAGGAGCGAGAGGATCGTATGAGTCTTGAGCGTACATTAGAGAGTACAAATGCCTATTTGCAAGCGCAGCAAGAGAAATTTCAAGAACAACGATTGGAAATGTCGAGACTGCGGGAACAATTTCAGTTGGAGTTTCAACATATGGCCAGTAAAATATTGGATGAAAAGACGCAAAAATTTACAGCGACAAATCAACAGCATATGAGTCAGATCTTAGACCCGTTACGGGATAAGATCAAGACTTTTGAGGAAAAGGTGGAACGTACCTATCAGCAAGAATCAGCAGAACGTCACGTTTTGAAAGGTGTTGTGGAACAGCTGATGCAACAGAGTCAACTGATAAAAAATGAGGCGAATAGCCTGAGTAAGGCGCTTAAAGGGGACAATAAAAAACAGGGAAATTGGGGCGAAATTATCCTCGATCGGGTATTAGAGCGTTCGGGTTTAGTGAAGGACCAAGAATATACGTTGCAGTCCGTTTTTAGGGAGGATGATAAGCGTAAAATTCCGGATGCTATTATTCTTCTGCCCGAGGAAAAGCACCTTGTTATTGATTCGAAAGTATCATTGACGGCGTATGAACGTTGGGTAAATAGTGAAGATGAGATAGAGCAAGTTCAATTAATAAAGCAACATGTGCAATCCATTGAAGGGCATGTGCGTGATCTCTCTGCAAAGAATTACCATCATCTCTACGGTATCCATTCTCCGGATTTTGTTTTACTGTTTATGCCGATTGAGTCGGCTTTAAGTGCGGCGGTACGCGAGCGACCAGAGTTGTTTTCTGATGCATGGGACCGTAAGGTGGTTATCGTTAGCCCTTCCACTCTGTTAGCGACTTTGCGGACAATAGCGAGTGTATGGGTGCAAGAACGACAGAATCGGAATGTTCAGGAAATAGCCAAGGAAGCCGGTGCACTTTACGATAAATTCGTTGGTTTTTTGCAAGATATGCAACAAGTAGAAGGATATATCCAGCGGGCGGGGGAGAAGCATCAAGATGCGATGAAGAAGCTGTCCACTGGGGCGGGTAATGTAATCAAGAAAGTTGAAAACCTCAAAGCTTTAGGCGCTAAAGCGAACAAGAAGATTGATGGCAAGTTTTTGGATGAATAAAAGAAGAGTCCACTTTTAAAGGTGGACTCTTCTTTTACTTAATAACCTGTTGCGTAGTCATCTCCACGATGATCTGCTCCGGTCTGTAATTTTCCGTTTGGTAGGCGGATGATATTTTCCATTCGACCTATATTACCTCTTTTATGGATGCGGTAACCATCTTTTTCTAAACTTGTACGTACTTGTTCCGAAATGGCACCCTGCTCTACATCAATTCTGTCGGGTTGCCATTGATGGTGAAATCGAGGAGCACTGACAGACGCTTGCGCATCCATCCCAAATTCCAAGACATTTAATATCGCTTGAAAGACTGATGTAATAATAGTCGATCCTCCTGGCGTTCCAACGACCATTTTTAGTTGCCCCTCACGTTCAATAATTGTTGGGGACATAGCACTCAGCATTCTTTTTCCACCTTCGATGGCATTAGCTTTGCCCCCCAGAAGCCCATACATATTAGGGGCGCCTGGTTTGACCGAAAAATCATCCATCTCATTGTTTAATAAAAAACCTGCGCCGTCAACCCATACACAAGAGCCATAAGAACCGTTGATCGTTGTGGTTAGTGAAACAGCATTTCCTTCTTTGTCAACAATACAAAAGTGCGTCGTTTGTTCGGATTCATATCCTGGAAATTTTGTGGCTTTAACCTCAGCACTTGGTGTCGCCTGTCGGAGGTCGATTGTAGACATCCGTTCCTGATTAAGCTGTTTGTCTATGAGGTATGATGTCGGAACTTTGTAGAAGTCCGGATCTCCCAAATATGTTGCTCTATCGGCATAAATACGACGCTCTGCTTCAACCATCGCGCGAACAGTGCTATCTGCCTGAAAGCCCCATTGCGCTAAGGGATACTTTTCCACGGATTGTAATAATGCTAATACGGCAATTCCTCCGCTAGATGGCGGAGGCATCGAGATTACTTTATAATCTTTGTACATACCAACAATGGGTTGCCTCCATATTGCTTTGTAGTTGCGTAGATCCTTATATGAAATAATACCGTTACCTCGATTCATTTCAGAGACGATGTGATCCGCTGTTTTTCCTTTGTAGAAACCATCGCGTCCCTTTTTCGCAATTAAAGCCAACGTAGCGGCAAGTTCTTTTTGAACAAAAGTAGCTCCGGGAATCCATTTTTCTTCTCTAATAATAGCTGCCCAATTGGGGTTGTGTTTTACAAATTTTTCTTTATACTCATTAAATTCATTTGCCTGCATAGCCGTGATTTGAAAGCCATTTTTTGCTAATTCGATTGCTGGAGCGAGTAATTCCTTCCAAGAAAGGGAGCCATATTTTTTATGCGCTTCTTCCATCCCCGCTACGGTACCCGGAATACCAGCGGCAAGTTGACCGTATAAACTTTTGTCGACAATTGGGTTCCCTTCCGTATCAAGATACATGTCCCGGCTAGCCAAGGAAGGCGCTGTTTCTCTAAAATCGAGCGCTGCGATATCCCCTTTTTTTGATCGGTATATCATAAATCCGCCTCCACCTATATTTCCAGCGTTAGGATAAACAACTGCTAAAGCAAACTGAACAGCAATTGCTGCATCGACGGCGTTGCCACCTTTTTGTAGGATATTGACTCCTATATTCGACGCTAAAGGATGTGCCGTGATAACAGCCGCCTGCTGAAATTCTTTTGCTGGAACATTTACTTGTCCTATTAGTGGCGTATTTCCAGAAATTATGAAAAAGAAAAAAGCCAGAGTAGTGGTGATAAATTTCATTTTTTCGGTTTTTTTGATGTTTTTATTCTTAAAAAGGCGTTGAAACACATATTATCTCAGGATTCCTTTTACGGTGTATAAATATAAACAAATCTATACAAGCGATCATCTGCTTATTTTTCAATATAAGTTCTTAATTTAGGAGGTATGAAGAGGTTCTTTACTATCGTAATCTTGTTGCTCTGTGTGGGAGCATTACACGCGCAACGCATTAAGGTTTTATCCTATAACATTCATCATGGAAATCCGCCCGAGATTCCTGGGAAGATTGATCTTGAAAAAATAGCGCAGATTATTGTTGCTTCGGGTGCAGACCTGGTGGGTATACAAGAGGTTGATGTGAATGTTTCGCGCTCCAATAATATCGATCAGGCCAAAGTGTTAGCGGAACTTACGGGAATGTATTATTTTTTTTCTAAAGGGATAGATTTAGAGAAAGGAGAATACGGAACACTTATCTTGAGCAAGCATAAAATAGTGGGAAAACGACGTTACGATTTGCCTATGGTGGAGCCAAGTGAAAATAGATCTTTAGCTATCGTAGATGTCGAATTGCCTAATGGTAAGCAGATTTCTTTTGCAAATACACACCTGGATCTGAAAGCGAAAAATAAAGTAGAACAAGCTAAGTATATCAATGAATTAGGTGATTGGTACAGTCGTCCGCTCATCTTGGTTGGGGATTTGAATGCGGAGCCAGAAACTGAACCGATTCAACTATTAGAACATTTCTTTGTTCGTAATACCAAACAGAATGGAGCAACGTTTCCGAATACAAAGCCTAGGACTGAAATTGATTATATCATGGTAGGGAAACATAGCAAGTTTTCATGGATCGATTATCGTGTTCTCAATGAGCCTTACGGTTCCGATCATTTACCTTTATTTGCGGAGTTGAATATTACACAATAGTATATTTATTTGTTTTCCGTCAATTTTTTTTATTTTTATACAATTTTATAGCAGGAAAGTTAATGAGATATATTTCGGCAAGCACGGTTGCTCCCGTAGTTGGTTCCCTTATTCGGAATGGTGTAGTCGCTCTTGACGATACTGGGACGATTATTGCAATTTATGAGGAGGGGGATCCTCACCTTGACGGTGTAGAGGTGGAATTTTATGCAGGAGTACTAATTCCTGGTTTTGTGAATGCACATTGCCATATCGAATTATCGCATATGCTAGGGAAGACGAAAAGGAATATGGGACTCCCTGTGTTTTTATCTGAAGTGATGACCATGCGTGAGGAATCGCAAGAGGTTATTTTGGATAAGATTGCTGAAGCCGACCATATGATGTATGAAAACGGAATTCAAGCAGTTGGCGATCATGTGAATACGGACCATTCGGTCCAAGTAAAGAAAAAGAGTAAAATCATATATCACACGTTTGTTGAGGTTATGGGATTGGTGAAAGAGGAAGTGCAAAATCGAATTGATCGAGCTCGTGATATTGAATTTTTCTTCGAACCAAATGCTTCTATTACACCACATGCACCCTATTCATGTTCGAAAGAGCTATTTAAGACTTTTCGTAAGGTTGTAGGGACAGACAATATCCTTAGTATTCATAACCAAGAAAGTGACGAAGAGAATAAATTATTTCGATATAAGTCAGGTGGTTTCTTGAAGTTTTACGAAAAAATGGGCATGAATGCGGATAGTTTTAAAGCGCAAGCTAGAAACTCTATACAATCGTATTTGCCATATACCCCGGTGTCCAACAGATTAATTTTAGTGCATAATACGTTCACTTCGCTAAAAGATATCGATTTTGTCCAGCGACAAGGACGGGACGTGTATTATTGTTTGTGTCCTAAAGCAAACCTTTATATTGAGGGAAAATTACCTAAGATATTGAATTTTATCCCAAGCAACGATCGGATAGTAATTGGTACGGATAGTTTGGCATCCAATGATACATTGAATATTCTGGAAGAATTGAAGGCCATCGCTGCAGAAGTGAGCCAGATTGATTTTCTGCAATTGTTAAAGTGGGCGACGATTAATGGGGCGAAAGCTTTGGGATTGGATGCACAATTAGGATCTATCGAGGTGGGTAAGCGTCCAGGATTGGTACTATTGGAAGGAATGGAAGACTTACATTTAGTCGATTCTGTTACCTTACGTCGTCTGGTTTAGTTTTTCGCTTTTTATACAAATTTAGGTAAGTTTGCTCCCCATGAAACATCTCGATATTGTGGTCACAGGAAAGGTGCAAGGAGTTTATTTCCGTGCTACCGTAAAAGCAGTTGCCGATCAATTGGGCGTAAAGGGTTTTGCGCTTAACCAACCCGACGGGTCTGTGTATATAGCGGCTGAGGGAGATGATTTTGCCTTGTCTTCGTTGTTGGAGTTCTGTGATGAGGGCCCAGAGCGTGCAGAGGTAGAAAATGTAACGTCTACTGAAGGTGAAATACAGGGATTCAAAGACTTTGTGGTTCGCAAGAAGCTAAAATAAGGAGTGAAGGATGTCTGTTGTTAAACGATTTCTGAACGATACAGCTATTTACGGGCTGTCTACCATTGTTTCTCGGTTACTGAATTTTATCCTGACGCCGATTTTAGTGCGTAAGCTCGATACGGGCATATACGGTATTTTTACGAATATGTACTCATGGTCGGCGCTAATCAATACGTTTCTAGCCTTTGGGATGGAGACAACCTACTTCCGCTACCTCCAAAAAGTGGATGAAAAGGATAAGATGAAGGTTTTTAACAATAGTTTTATTGTTACCATTTTTACAAGCCTTGTATTTCTTTTCGTACTTTTTTCCGTGATATCACCTGCGTCGGAGTGGTTTGCTGCTAACGGACTCCAATCGGTTGCTGATTATAAGCAATATATTTGCTTTATGGGGCTGATATTAGCTATAGATGCTTTAGCTGTTGTTCCGTTCGCAAAGCTTCGTTCTGAAAACCGCCCTGTTAGATATGCCTTACTAAAGACAATCAATATATGTGTTTTTGTTTGTTTTACGCTGTCTTTCATGGTTTTTATACCTTGGTTGATTCGGACATTCCCCTCTCTTGAAGGCTTTTTTACGTGGTACAAGGGCATGTGGTTGGGCTATGTGTTTTTGTCTAATCTTATTGCAAGTGCTGTAACCTTGCTGATGTTATGGCCTCAGATACGCGGGTTTAGTTTTCGAGTAGACAAGAAGTTGCTAAACAGTATGTTCTCCTATAGCTTGCCAATTTTTATAGCGAATGTGTCTTTTATCGTCAATGAGCATCTGGACAAGATCTTGTTGCCAAGCCTACTCCCTGGGAATGTAGGGGAACGAGAACTTGGGATTTACGGTGCTATATCGAAAATAGCTATGTTTCTCAGCATCTTTGTGCAGGCTTTCCGGTTGGGAGCCGAGCCGTTTTTCTTCTCTTATGCAAAGAACGAAAACGCCAAAAAAGTATATGCCCTGATAATGGAGTATTTCGTTATCGCAATGGTTCTTGTAATGGTGGGGCTCTCTATGAACATAGAATGGCTGAAGTACTTTATTAAAGGGGGCAATGCAGAGCAAGTAGCTAGGTATTGGTCGGGCTTGGATTATATTCCAATTATCTTGTTTAACTATGTCTTGCTCGGGATCTATATGAATTTATCGGTGTGGTATAAGCTTTCAGATCAAACGAAATATGGTCTGTATATATCGGGGATGGGTGCATTGGTGACTATAGTTCTCTGCTATGTGCTGATCCCGAAATACAGTTACGTCGGTGCTATTCTTGTGACATCAATAGCATATACGGTTATGGTATTTTTATCTTACTTTTGGGGACAGCGCAATTACCCGATTCCTTATAAGGTCGGAAAAACTGTCGGTTACCTCGCTCTAGGAGGTGCTTTGGTCGCGATAAATTATGTCTTCTTTGCGCGCAACTTCTGGAGCGGTAACGCGTTGTTGTTCGTGTATTGTGCCGTTGTTTTGTACAATGAAAGAGTTGTGTTATTAGGGTTGTTGAAGCGAGGGTAATGCTTTCATCGCATTATGCAATAGGTCGTTCCAGCTCAGGCTGTTCGTGTGATTCAATAGACCTACACCCTCGTCCTTTAGATTCGTAATTACGGATTGCTTTTAATAAGGCTTCAATTGTAATTTTTTATTTTAATTTTTCATTGTTTTTATGTCTATCGGCGTCCCGTATAGATTTCTTCTCTAAGTTCTTTTCTAATGCGTCGGTTAGGTCGATACCTGTTTGATTCGCTAGACACATCAGTACGAAAAGAACATCGGCCATCTCATCTGCTAGATTGACCTCTTTATCCGACTTTTTAAACGATTGTTCGCCGTACTGGCGTGCCATTATACGTGCGACTTCACCCACTTCTTCCATTAACATGGCTGTGTTGGTCAGTTCATTGAAATAGCGAACTCCTGTCGTCGTAATCCATTTATCTATTACTTCTTGTGCTTCTTTAATTGTCATCTTAAAAATTGTCTTTATCCTGTGTGTTCATTATGATTGTTACCGGGCCATCGTTGCGAAGGTCAATCTTCATGTCGCCTCCAAAGATGCCCATTTGTACTTCTTTTTCTAAGAGTCCTGATAGGTATTTACCCATCCCGTCATACATTGGTCTCGCTTTATCAGGTTTGCCTGCGCGGATAAAAGAAGGCCGATTCCCCTTTTTTGTTTGAGCAAATAAAGTGAACTGAGAGATCAATAGAATCCCGCCAGCGATATCTTGTACCGACTTATTCATCAATCCGTTCTCATCTGAAAAAATACGAAGATTAACTATTTTTTGAGCTAACCACTTCATATCTTCTTCTGTATCGATCTCCTCGATTCCCACCAAGACCAATAGCCCTTGGTCTATTTTTCCGGTTACTATACCTTCCACTGTGCAGGACGCATGTGTGACCCGTTGTATTACTGCTCGCATATGACGCTAAAAATAGAAAAAAAAAGCTACCTTTGCGCTATCGTTAGGGGTGCCTTGTTTTCGAACACGAATAAAGGCTGAGATTATACCCAGTCTCTTTACTATGGTAATGGAGACGCACCTGATCCAGATAATGCTGGCGGAGGGAAAGGTTAAGTTAAATTATTACGCTATTGTGAACCCCTTGCAATAGTATGTTTAACGAAAAAAATCAAATTATTAATGATTAAAGTATCAATCAGTGCACTATTAGTCGCTTTGTCATTCACGACATATGCGCAGCACCGTTTATCGTTGGAAGTAGTTAACGATAGAAATCAAAAGTTACCTAATGCCAGTGTTTCGGTGAGTAAAGTCAAGCGGTTGGTTCAACAAACCAATGCAGAGGGACAAGCTCAGTTTAATGATTTAGGATCAGGCAGCTATCAAGTTCATGTTTCTTATGTCGGTTACGGCACTCAGGATACCACATTGCGATTAACGAGTAATCAGTTTGTCCGCATCCAACTTCGTGAGGCAAGTCTACGCGCAGAGGAGGTGTTGGTCAGCGCGACGCGTGCACGAAGTAATGCATCAACCAGTTTCTCCAACATCGATAAGCAAACGATCGAGAAGGTAAACATGGGACGTGATATTCCTTATCTGTTGGATCAAACCCCTTCGGTTGTGATTGGCTCGGATGCTGGAAATGGTATTGGATATACAAATATGACGATTCGTGGTTCAAGCAATGAACGCATCAATGTTACTTTGGATGGTATTCCGTTAAATGATGCCGAAAGTATGGGTTCCTTTTTTGTGAACATCCCCGATTTTGCATCCAGTGTAGATAACATTCAGGTACAGCGCGGTATTGGTACGTCCACTAATGGGGCAGGTGCTTTTGGAGCCTCTTTGAATATCCAAACCGATGCCTTGCAGGAGAAACCTTATGCAGAGCTCAATAATAGTTATGGTTCCTATAATTCGTGGAAGAACACCGTAAAAGCAGGGACGGGACTTATTAATAATCGCTATGCATTTAATGCACGGTTGTCGCGCGTGGCTTCGGATGGTTATATTGACCGTGCTTCATCGGATCTTAAGTCCTTCTATGTTGATGGTGGTTTTTACGGTAAGAAGCAGAGCTTAAAGGCGACTTTGTTTTCTGGGAAAGAGAAAACATATCAGGCATGGTATGGTACACCAGAGCCGCTTATTAAAGGTGATCGCGGTCGCTTAGCCGATTATGCAGTAGGTATGGAATTGAGCAGTTCCGAAACAGATCGTTTGTTGAATGCGGATAGAAAATACAATTACTATACCTACGATAATCAGACGGATAATTACACACAGACGCACGCGCGGATTCATTATAATAATCAGGTAAGCGACCAATTTAACTTTAGTGGAGCTTTGCATTATACCCGTGGTGCGGGCTATTATGAAGAGTACCGTGCAGATGATAAATTATCGAAGTATGGAATGGCACCTGTAATCTTTGGAACAGATACGACAAAGACTTCGGATTTGATTCGTCGTCGTTGGTTGGATAATCATTTTTATGGAGCGACCTACGCATTTAATTATACACCATCGAATGATTTGAAGCTGACTTTAGGCGGTGCTTTCAATCAGTACACGGGTGATCATTATGGCGAAGTAATTTGGTCTCGCTTCGCATCTAACAGTGAATTGGGCGATCGTTATTATGAGAATAATGCAAAGAAAAATGATTTTAATATCTACGGTAAAGTAAACTATACGCTAGATAAGTGGTTGTTCAATGTGGATCTGCAATACCGGACATTGCATTACAAAATTGATGGGAATGATGATAAAATAAAAAATATGAACATCCATGATGATTTATCGTTTTTTAATCCTAAAGCCGGACTTACTTATCTAATCAATGCGCAGAGCAATGCATATCTATCGTATGCCTATGCGAGTAAAGAGCCTGTTCGGAAGGATTATGTCGAGAACCCATTGAATGCTTTTCCGACGCCAGAGCGCATGCAAAATATAGAAGCGGGGTATCGCTTGCGTACAACCTCGTTTAATGTAGGGGCTAATGCATACGCGATGCTTTATAAAGATCAGTTGATTCCGACAGGAGCAATTAATGATGTCGGAGGAACGATTCGTCAGAATGTGCCTGACAGCTATCGCGTAGGGATCGAATTAGATGCTGCATGGAATATTACGGAGCAATTCACATGGCGTGCAACAGCTGCTTTCAGTCAGAATAAAATCAAAAATTTTAAAGAATATGTGCCAGTTTATGATGAAGACTGGAATGATCTTGGTCTAAAGGAAATTGAATATAAGAAAACGAATATTGCATTATCTGCAGCAACCATTCTTTCAAATGAGTTTGCTTATCGCCCGATTCAGAATCTTGAATTTAGTTTACGTACTAAATATGTATCTCGCATGTATTTGGATAATACATCAAGTAGGGAGCGGAGCATAGATCCTTTTTTGGTAAATGATCTGAATGCGCGCTATAGTTTTGCTGCTTTAGGCCTTAAAAATGTGGATCTCATGGTAAGTGTAAATAATATTCTTGGAGAGAAGTATGAAACCAGTGGTTACACTTGGGGGTCGATGAATACTACCGGGGAACGGACGTTCTATAATTTCTATACACCGCAGGCGACGGCGAATTATATGATGGGTATAAATATTAGATTTTAATAACGCTATAATATAAAAAAGGGGTTCAGAAATAATTTCTGAGCCCCTTTTTTATGGAGTTTTTTTATTTAGACTGCGGCAAATTCGAATTCAGAAAAAGAATTTTGGATCTCTTCTAAAACTTCTAAGATCTCACGATAATCTTGTAGCCCGACCAGTTGTGTTCTATATTCTTTAAAATTTGGAATACCTTTAAAGTAGTTAGAATAGTGACGACGCATCTCAAAAACACCTGTTTTCTCCCCCTTCCATTCGATAGATTTTATTAAGTGTGTTTTGCAAACCTCTACACGTTCCGCAATAGTTGGGCCTTCTAAGCGTTGGCCTGTCTCAAAGAAGTGCTTAATTTCACGGAAAATCCAGGGGTATCCAATAGAGGCACGACCTATCATAATCCCATCCACTTCATATTCTTGACGCCACGCAGCTGCTTTTTCCACAGAGTCCACATCGCCATTACCAAAAATCGGAATCTTAACGCGCGGGTTCTGCTTTATATCTCGAATCATGCTCCAATCAGCTTGTCCTTTATACATCTGAGCACGTGTTCTACCGTGGATGGCCAAAGCTTTAATACCAATATCTTGCAGCCTTTCCGCTACTTCATATACATTTTTAGTGTTATCATCCCAGCCCAAGCGCGTCTTAACCGTAACGGGAAGGTGTGTGGCATCTACAACTGCTTTCGTCATAGCAACCATCTTGTCAATATCCTGTAACAAAGAAGCACCAGCACCGCGACAGGCGACATTCTTTACGGGGCAGCCGTAGTTGATGTCGATTAGATTTGGCGCGGCCAGCGTGCAAATCTCTGCGGACTTACGCATGCTTTCTATATCTGAACCAAAGATCTGGATGCCAATCGGACGCTCATACTCGAAGATATCAAGCTTTTGGCGCGATTTTGCTGCATCCCGAATTAATCCCTCCGAAGAGATAAACTCGGTGTACATTAAATCTACACCGTTCTGCTTACACACGTAACGAAATGGTGGATCACTCACATCTTCCATTGGTGCAAGCAGCAATGGAAACTCCCCTAAATCAATATGTTCACCTATTTTAACTGACATTTTGCAAAATTACGCATTCTAGCTGGTTTTTTATAACTGGTGCTTTCAGAGTTGATCCACGAACTCTTTTATCGCTGCTCCTGGATTATCAGTCCGCATGAAATTCTCACCGATTAAGAAGCCTTGGAAGCCAGCAGCCCGCAGCGCCGTAATCGTTGCAGGATCAGAAATACCACTTTCAGATACTTTGATATATCGATCCGGGATCTTATTTACAAGATCATAGGAATGTTCCAAGCTTACCGAGAAGTCTTTAAGATTACGGTTGTTGACACCGATAGCATCTATACTATTAAATAAGCTGCGGTTCAATTCCTCTTCATTATGTACTTCGAGCAAGACATTCAGACCAAGTGATTTCGCATAGATGGACAGCGATTCTATTTCGGTAGCTTCTAAGCAAGCTGCTATTAACAAAATAATATCAGCACCGTATGCTTTCGCTTCAGCAATCTGGTAACGGTCGATAATAAATTCCTTCCGCAATAAAGGAATAGTCAATGCTTGCCTAGCAGCTGTCAGATCTGCTAATGATCCTTGAAAGAAATCAGGGTCTGTTAATACAGAAACTGCTGAAGCTCCTGCATCTTGGTAACCTTTGACGACCTGCGCAACAGATGCCGTGCCATTTATTAAACCTTTTGAGGGCGATGCACGCTTAAATTCTGCAATAATTCCAGTACGCTCAGGGTGGAGCATCGACTCCCTTAAGTTGTAACATTCCCGTGAAAAGAGCGGGTATGTTTTTAATTCTGCTAATGAAACCTTGGCTTGGGCTTCCGCTACTTCAGTTCTTTTTTTTGCTATGATTTTATCTAGTATGTTCATTACTTAAAACTAGGTGATCGTTAGTCATTGTTTATTTTTATGTCCTGATGGCCCTGCACTACATTGTATGTGTTGAGGTATACCTTATTTCAACCAATTCTCGATCAACAATTTTCCATTGGTTGTCAAGATTGACTCTGGGTGAAACTGCATACCACGCACATCATATTCAGTATGTGATAGCGCCATAATAATACCATTCGGGTCGACCGCCGTTACTTTGAGGCAATCTGGAAGACTATCCTTTTCTACCGCCCACGAGTGGTATCGTCCAATCATGGAGTCCACAGGGAAGTTTTGAAAAAGCTTTTCATCAGCATCTGTTACGTTGATGGAAGTGGCAACACCATGAAGCGGTTTTGGCATATTGAAAAGTGTGCCGCCAAATACTTCGGCTATTGCTTGTTGACCTAAACAGATTCCCAAGATACTTTTTGTCGAAGCATAAGTACGTATCACATCCATTAGCAAGCCTGCCTCTTCGGGAATGCCGGGACCAGGAGACAATAAGATCTTGTCGTATGCCGCTACTTCTTCCAGCGCAAACTTATCATTGCGAACTACAACGTATTCTTGGTTTAACTCCTGTAGTAGATGTACAAGGTTATATGTGAAGGAATCGTAGTTGTCGATTACCAATATTTTTTTACTGCTCATTATTGTGTTCTAAAACGTTTATTGTTTCCTGTTCGGCTAAAGCGCGTTGTTTGTTCCGATAAACCTCACGTAAAGTTATCAATTCTTCAATACGTGCGTCAATAGTTTCTAGTGAAGTGGCGATCTGTGTCGTTGTTTCACAATAATCTAAGGGGCGGATCATGGTATTTCTATTGCTCATAATGTTTCTGCTAATTCCAAAGCACGACGGAGCGCCGCAATTTTATTATTTACCTCTTGTAATTCCATCTCTGGATCAGAATCCAAAACGATACCTGCACCGGCCTGATAGTGCAGCACATTCTGCTTACTTAGGAAGGAACGAATCATGATGGCATGGTTGAAATCACCATTGAAGCCCATATACCCAAGGGCACCGGCGTAGAACGATCGTTGCAAGCCTTCATAACGATCGATAAGTGTAAGTGCCATATGCTTAGGAGCGCCCGATAAGGTCCCTGCAGGGAAGGTGTCGCCAACGACATCGAAAGGGTTTGCTTCTGGATTTAACTTCCCCGATACTTTGGAAACCAAGTGTATAATATGGGAGTAATACTGTGCTTCTTTGTATGATTTGACCTGGACATTCGTGCAATGGCGACTTAAGTCATTGCGCGCAAGGTCAACCAGCATCACATGTTCGGCTGATTCTTTAGGGTCATTCTTGAGTGCTTCTGCGATTTTTTCATCTTGTTCCATGTCGCCTGTTCTTTTAAAAGTTCCGGCAATCGGATAAATGGTCGCTTCTCCCTTTTTGATCGTAAGTTGGGCCTCTGGCGAAGAACCGAAAAGCTTAAAGCTTCCATAATCAAAATAAAATAGGTAAGGCGAAGGGTTTACAGAGCGCAAGGCTCTATATACATTAAACTCATCACCGGCAAAAGGAGTAGAAAAAGCACGTGAAGGAACAATTTGAAATACATCACCGCGCTGTATATGTGCTTTCATACGTGTCACTAGGTTTTTGAAGTCTTCATCTTTCATATTTGAACTTTCGCCACCTTTTCGCTGGAAGTTGTACTCTGGGAAATTCTTGTTCTGTATCAGATATTGCATCCGGTCCAGATCCGATATTTCGTTTTCCAGTAAGTTTTCGAAAATATGAAGTTCGTTGCGAAAGTGATCGATCGCAATTACGTACCGATAGACGTGGTATTGTAGTTTTGGGATATTCCGTTCAGCAGCCTTTGGAGTGGTTAATGTAATATCTTCAAAATGTTCAATGGCATCAAATGTGAAATAACCAAAAAGCCCTGAAGAAATGACTTGGTGTTTTTCTGTCTCCGTTTGTACAAATTGCTGTCTGAAGGTAGAGACTTCTTTTCTTAAGTTTATTTCAGAAGCTGGTTTGTAAATAGAAGATTGCCCCGGATAGCTGATAGATAGCTGTGTGTCGTCTAGTGTAATACCAGCTATAGGTTGACAGCAGATGTAGCTGATATTATTGTCTCTGCTTTGATACTCTGAGCTTTCCAGCAATAGACTATTTGGGAAAGAATCGCGCAAACGCAGGTATATACTCACCGGTGTGGTTGTATCGGCAAGTATTTTTTTGTGTTTTGTTTGTAGCGTATATTTCATATTATTTTTGATTTTCGATAAAAAAGAAAAGGCCCGACAATTAGATCGTCGGGCCTGTTTTCACACTGGTTTTGGTTGATTATGAATATTTTATAACATACCAAATCTGTTCCCGACGATTTCTATCGCAGGCCACCACCAATTTGTATATATGTTTCTTATTGTCATTTGTACACTACAAATTTATTATATTTTTTTGCTTTACAAACTTTTTTTAGAAAAAAAACAAAAATAATTGCAAAATGTTAGTCATTCAATAAATCAGGACGACGTTCTAAGGTGCGTTTGAGTTGCTCTTCATCGCGCCACGCGGCGATCTTTGCTTCATGGCCACTGAGTAATACATCCGGTACTTTATGTCCGCGCCATTCGGCTGGTCGGGTGTAGATTGGAGCATCTAGAAGGCCATCTTGGAAGGAATCGGACAGGGCGGAAGTCTCGTCAGAAAGGACGCCGGGGATTAAGCGTGCTATAGCATCAACCAGGATTGCAGCGGGTAATTCGCCTCCCGATAATACATAATCACCAACTGATATTTCTTTTGTAACAAAGACATCCCGTATGCGCTGATCTATACCTTTATAGTGACCGCATAGGATCATAATATTTCCTGCTGAAGAAAGACTATTTGCAATTTCTTGATTCAAAGTTTCCCCATCTGGAGTCATATATATGATATCGTCATATACGCGTTCGTTTTGTAATTTTTCGATGCAGGCAGCAAAGGGTTCGATTTGCATAACCATCCCTGAACCACCTCCGTAAGGATAGTCGTCTACAGACTTATGTTTGTTATTGGCATAGTCACGTAGATTATGGACATGGATTTCTACCAAGTCTTTTTTTTGTGCACGCTGTAAGATGGAATGTGCAAATGGACTTTGTAGCAAGTCGGGCAATACGGTAATAATATCAAAACGCATGGCGCAAAGATAATTAAAATCTATTTCCCAAGTGTAAATATGGTTTTACGGATCTTTTGCTGTATTGTTACAATTGATGTTATGACAAACTTTAATTTGTACAGATTCTAAATAAGTAGGGTGACCAGAATAAAGACTTGATTATTGTATCTAATTTTATCGATAATTCTGTTTTATACATCTAATGCTAAATTTTTTTTCGTTTTCGTTTTAGCAAAAAATGAAACCACATTTTGCTTTTTTTTATGAAATAGGACTCAATTTGTTACAAAGCTTGCAATAACAACCTAATTCCTATAGATTTGCCTTCCGCTTTTGTTAAAAAATGTTAACGAAGGTTTGATACTCACCAAATTACTAACTCTAAATGATTGAAATGGACATTTGTATGTGCTTTTTCATTGTTTAGATCCTTTCTGTTGATAGGTTTTTCGATGAATTTATTTAGTTGTCAATGCAAATTTTATTGCGCATACACTTGATTTGCAACTTATTAATAAATTATATAAACAACATGAAACAAAAATTACTCAGTTTTATTCTGCTGTGTACGCTCTTCATAGGAGGAGCATTTGCGCAGAATCGTCAGGTGAGTGGTAAAGTTACATCCGCAGCTGATGGCTCTCCGATTGGAGGTGTATCTATCGCTGTTGTAGGTGGAACTACTGCTACACAGACGGATGAAAGTGGTCGTTATGAATTGGTGGTGCCCTCAAGTGGGACATTAAGTTTTACATACGTCGGCTTTATTTCTCAGCGTGTCGCTACGGGAAGTCAGTCTGTCGTGAATGTGCAACTTATTAGCGACCAAGAAACTATCGAAACCGTAGTTGTTCAGGTTCCTTATGGAACTGTTAAAAAGACAGCTTTTACAGGTTCGGAGTCGACGGTTACTGCGAAAACTTTTGAGAAACAGCAAGTTGCTTCTTTTACGAAAGCATTGGAAGGAACTGTTGCTGGTATTCAGGCGAATAATGGTGGTGGTGCTCCTGGGACGAGTGCTGACATTCGTATTCGTGGTATTGGTTCAGTGAATGCAAACTCTTCACCTCTTTATGTGATCGATGGTGTTCCTTATTCAGGGTCAAATGTATCGATCTCTACCGATGATATTGAGACGACTACTGTATTGAAGGATGCTGCAGCAACAGCTTTGTATGGTTCAAGAGCAGCAAATGGTGTAATTATGATCACTACAAAAAAAGGTCGTTCTAATGCACCTAAATTAAATTTCACTGCAAGATTAGGTTTCTTAAATCGTGCTATTCCAGAATATGACCGAGTAAGTATCCCTCAATATTATGAAGGTATGTGGCATGCAACACGTAACAGACTTGTGTCCGGAGATCCTTCAAAAATTACAGACGCGATCAATCAGAAAGCGTCAACAGATCTTATCGCTGGTTTGCGTTACAATGCTACCGATCGTGCTAATGATGCAATTGTGCTGAAAAATGGACAGTTCAACCCGGATGCTAAGATCTTGTATGCAGACGATTGGCAAGATGTATTGTTTAAAACACCGTTTAGACAAGATTATAATTTAAACTACTCAGGTGGTTCGGATAAATCTACGCACTACGTTTCTTTGGGGTACTTGAATGAGCCGGGTTATGTTAAATTTTCTGGTTATGAGCGTTTCAATGCACGCGTAAACGTAGATACAAAAATAAAGGATTGGTTGTCTTCTGGGATCAACCTAGATGGTGCTTTGGCTTACCAAGACAATGTTCACTCACAAGGTGGTACGCAAACAACAAATCCATTCTATTATACACGCATGATGGGACCTATCTATCCGGTATGGGAAAGAGATGCGCAAGGGCAGATTAAGACAGACCCATTAACAGGTGAGCAAGTTCTTGACTGGGGTGTAAACAGCCAAATGGGAGCGAGACCATATGCTGGTAACTCCAACCTTTTGGGCTCCCTTGAATTGGATGAACGTACAGGAAAAATTGGTAATGTAAACTTTAACACGTATTTGGAAGCTCGTTTCTTAAATGATTTTACATTTAGAACAACTTTGGGTGGTAACTATTATAATAGATATGCTACTACATTCCAAAACCCACAGTTTGGAGATGCGCAGAACGTTAGAGGACGGTCTACTAAAATCCAGAATAGACAATTGTCTTTCACCTTTAATCAGGTATTGACATACGACAAAACGATCAACGAGGACCATAACATTAATGTTATGGTAGGACACGAGAACTATCGTTTAGAACGTAACTTCTTGTCGGCTACACGTTCTGGTTTCCCATTCCCGGGTAACTCAGAGTTAGCTCCTGGTGCGACGCTAGAAGGTGCTACTTCGTACGAAAACTATCACCGTATTGAAGGTTACTTTAGCCGCGTGAACTATTCTTACGAAGATAAATACCTTTTGTCAGGAAGTTTCCGTCGTGACGGTACTTCACGTTTCTACCCAGGTAAAAACGGTAAGGGTGGTAACCAATGGGGTAACTTCTATTCGGTAGGTGCTGGCTGGAGAATTAGTCAAGAGCAATTCTTGAAAAACGTAAGCTGGATCAATGAGTTGAAACTTCGTGCAAGTTACGGAGAGCAGGGTAATGAAGGTGTGGTGCAAACACGTACATCAAATGAAACCGATCAAGAGTCTCCTACAAGTACCAACATTGATAACTTTTACGGATGGCAGAGTTTGTATGGTTATGGTTGGAATAACGTAAATATGCCTGGAGCAATTATCTCTTCTTTGGCGAATGAAGGTCTTAGTTGGGAGAAGAACAAGGCGGTCAACGTTGGTGTGGACTTTACGTTATTCAATAGACGTATTGATGGTACTATCGAGTGGTACAACCGTGAATCTTCTAACTTATTGTTTGAGGTGCCTCTTCCAATGTCGACAGGTATTACATCGATCTGGAAAAACGTAGGTACTATGTATAACAGAGGTATCGATGTGCAGATTGGTTATAATGCTATCCGGAGCACAGATTTCGACTGGCGTGTTGATCTAAATATCAGTCACTATAAAAACAAAATTACTAAACTTCCAGCAGAAAGTCGTGAAACGGGAATCATCAGTGGAACGAAGAAAATGATGGAAGGGCAAGATCTTTACCAATTTTGGTTGAGAGATTATGCTGGTGTAAATCCGGATAACGGAGATGCACTATGGTATAAAGATGAGGTTGATGCTAATGGTGTGGTTACGGGGCGCACAACGACAAATAATGTAAACAGTGCGACATATTATTACCATGGTTCGGCAATTCCTGATGTTGTAGGTGGTTTAACCAATGCTTTCCGTTACAAGCAATTTGACTTTTCGGTATTGTTAACCTACCAATTAGGTGGTAAGTTCTATGATGGTAATTACGCTTCGTTAATGCACCAAGGTAGTTACGGTACGCATTGGCACGAAGATATTTTGAATGCATGGAAACAGCCTGGTGATATTACAGATGTTCCTCGTTTGCAAAATGGTATTGCTAGTGCGAACGCAGGTAATGTTGCTTCTTCAAGATTCTTGTTTGACGCAACGTACTTGAATATTAAAAACATCACTTTAGGATATAACTTCGATAAAGCGAAAATATCTAGAATAGGATTGTCGGGTCTTCGGGTTTTCGCGAATGTCGATAATGCCGCAATCTTCACAAAACGTAAAGGTATGGATCCTCAGCGTGCATTTACCGGTACTGCAGACTACACCTATCCAACAATGAGAAACTTCACATTTGGTGTAACTATTGGATTATAATTGATAATAAGATGAATAAAGTATATAAAAGAGTAGCTACGTTGGCCCTTGCTTGTACAGTGTTGGCGACTAGCTGTAAAAAAGATTACTTAGAAACCAATCCAACGGATAACGTAAGTGCAGATTTAGTATTTACGAATACCGATGGAGCTATGGTTGCGCTGAACGGAACGATACGTACGATGTACAGCTCGTTGACCAATCATGGTAATTTTGGGCAAAAGTCATACGATTTAACATCGGATATGATGGCAGAGGATATGTTGTTGCATGCGCAGGGATATAATTATTACACTTCAGAGTATAATTATTCTGCATTTAGTAATGCTAATGCTAGCAACAGACCTGATCGCACATGGTATTATTACTATCGGATTATCAATAATGCGAACCGTATTATTGCACAACTTCCGGCAGCAACAGGAAGCCAAGATCAAAAAGATTTGATTATGGGACAGGCTTTAGCCTTACGTGCTCACTCTTACTTTTACTTGGTGAACTTTTTCTCTAAGTATGATGTTAATAGTCCGGGTGTTCCATTATATATTGCACCTACCTCCGAAGGAAAGGGTAGAGGGACAGTGCAAGAGGTGTATACACAGATCTTTGCAGACCTTGAAAAGGCGGAGACGTTATTGGAAGGTAAGTCTCGTGCTCACTTATCGCATGTTAATCAAGCAACAGCGGAAGGAATTTATGCGAGAGCTGCATTGCAGTTTGGAGACTATCCAAAAGCATTGGCGATGGCAGAAAAGGCTATTGCTAATAGTGGAAAAAGACTCTTTACAGAATCAGAGTACACGGCTTCTGGCTTTAACACGTTAAGTGCACCTGAATGGTTATGGGGTGGCGAAGTAAATGTTGAGCAAGCGACAATTTTCGCGTCGTTCTACTCGCATATGGATAACAGACCTGCTACTGGTGGTTATGCTGCATTAGGTGGTCAGAAGAAGATTACTAAAGCTCTATTTGATAAGATTCCAGCAGGAGATGTTAGAAAGTCATTATTCCAAGGAAAACAAGACAAAAGTATTCCATTGTATTCACAGTTGAAATTCCAATTGAGACAATCGGGTAACTGGGCTTCTGATTATTTGTTCATGCGTTTGGCAGAGCTATACTTAATTAAAGCTGAGGCGCAAGCACGCTTAGGTCAAGATGGTGCAGCAGCACAGTCTTTGACTGATTTAGTGAAAACGCGTTATGCTAGTTTTTCTGTAACAGGTCTTACTGGAGAGCTTTTGTTGAATGAGATCCTGTTGCAACGTAAGATTGAATTATGGGGCGAAGGTTTCGGTATTCTTGATGTAAAACGTTTGGGTAAAGGATTGAACCGCCCAACAGGTGACGGTAACCATGGTGGTGCAAACCTTAATGGAGATGGAGGAAGTAATTTTGCTCCAAATGTTACGGTTTTACCTGCGACTTCAAACCGTTGGTTGTTTGCTATCCCGCAAGATGAGATCAATGCAAATAAAGCATTGTCTGTAGCGGATCAGAATCCAATCAACTAAAGGGTTATAATTACATAAATCCGATAGAAAGCAGCTATCCTTATAGGATAGCTGCTTTTTTTGTGTGCCGTATGTCCTGTTTTCTGTTACAATGCTGAAATATAGTTTTAAGCTTAGTGTGATATCCCCGATTCCTTTTGGTATCGGGGATTTTTTTTGTGTTTTAACAAACTTTGTTACAAATAAATATATCCTTTCTTTTTCCCTCACTCACATTATTCTGTAGTTTGTTTATTGAATCTCAATACGTGTATAGTGTCTTGGTTAAAATTTTGTTATTTAAAGGTGTGTTATTTTGGAATTAAGTTTTTAAATAATTTTATTTTACAGAATAATATTTTGTTTCGTTTTTGAAATTATATATTTGTATTCGTAGTTGTGATTTTATCCAATATAAAATTTGCTCTACGGTAACCAGTTTCATGTAAATGCTAAGTCTCCGATTCACCAATTAAGAAGGTAAAGTCTGTGCTCAAGCGTATTCTACGAACTAAACATATAAACTTATGAAACAAAAATTACTTAACTATTTTCTGCTCGGCATGTTGCTTATTGGGGTTGCTCAGGCGCAAGAACGGCAAGTGAATGGACGTGTGGTCTCTGTGACGGATGGAAAGCCAATTGGAGGTGTGTCTGTGGCTGTTGTTGGCACTTCGCGTGCGACACAAACTGATGGGGATGGGAACTATAGTATAGCCGCGGCAAGCGGAAGTACGTTGGTTTTCTCTTATATCGGCTATGCCTCGCAGCGTGTGAATGTTGGCGCACGAACTACTGTTGATGTGGAGCTTGTTGAAGATCGTGCTGTTTTAGATGAGGTCGTTGTCGTAGCTTATGGTGTGCAAAGTAAACTATTATCCACGCAGTCTGTATCGACGGTTCGTGAAGAAAATTTCAAGAACATGCCGATTCAAACGCCTCAGCAAGCTTTGCAGGGACAGTCAGCGGGTGTTAATATGGTGAACTCGTCCGGTGTTTTGGGAGCAGAAGCACAGATTACGGTTCGTGGTGGATCATCTTTAGATGCAGGTGGAAGGCCGTTGTATGTAATCGATGGTGTTCCGTTGAATGCTGCCGGTGGTAATTACATGCAAGCACAAGGAGCTTCTTCTAATTTAAACCCGCTACTTAACATAAATGCCAACGATATAGAATCTATCACTGTTTTAAAAGATGCCTCAGCTGTGGCAATTTATGGTTCTCGGGGATCGAATGGTGTTATTTTAATTAAGACAAAATCGGGAAAAGCAGGTAAGACTAAAGTCAACATAGATTACTTTAATGGTTTTTCAAGACCGACAGCGAATATTGATGATATGATGACGGCCGAAGAATGGGTGGCTTTTAGAACTGATTATCTGAAAGCAAATAATACAACAGTTCCTAATTTTCCAACTACGAGTTTTGATTGGCTCGATGCGGCGGTTCGTACGGGACATACAAATAATTTAGCCGTTAACGTACAGGGAGGAGATGAGCGAACACGATTCTACTTAGGAGGAAATTACGCGAAGGAGTCGAGTTATACTATTGGAAATCAGATGGATCGGTTGACTGGGAAAATGAGTTTAGATCATGATATTTCGGATAAGGTTAAAGTAGGGGTGAATTATAACTTATCTCGAGTAGATATGGATCGTATTAGCACGGAAAATTCTACGAACGCTCCACTTACCGGCGCACATCTTATGTTACCGTATATTACACCATATGACGAAGAAGGGAATTTTGTAAACACTGGGTTTATTGGGAACTTTCTTGCCATTGATGCTACAGGGTTGAATAAAAATTACTCAAACCGACAAATTGGTAATGCCTATGCTGAATGGGAAATATTAGAGGGCTTAAAGGCTAAGACAGATTGGGGTATAGATTATTATGGAATAGATGAAAAATATAGGTCCGCTAATATTATGTATCCAGGTGGATATGCTTACCGTACACATTTTACAGATAATAAATGGGTGAATACCTCAACGCTTAGTTATGACAAGCGGATTAATAATAGACATAAAATTGGTGCGTTGGCAGGATATAGTTTTGAAACGGCGAAATTAACACAAATTAGTTTGGCTGGAACAGGCTTTGCTAGTGATGATTTGCCGAATGTTGGGTCCGCTTCAACGCCTAGTACGACCGATGAGGTTATATATGAGTGGGCGCTGGAGTCTATGTTTGCTCGGTTAAATTATTCCTTTGATGATAAGTATTTGTTTGAGGGATCCTTTCGTCGAGATGGATCTTCACGATTTGGACAAAATAAAAAGTATGGTAATTTTTATGCGTTTTCAGGAGGTTGGATAATTTCAAAAGAGAATTTTTTCAATGAAGACAATCGGTATGTGAGAAACCTAAAGCTGACTGCAAGTTATGGTACTGCTGGTAATGATGGTATTGGATATTACAATTATATCGGTCGTTTTGCTGCGGATAACGACTATATGGGACTTGCAGGTTTAGCCCCTTCTCGTGTACCAAATCCTGATTTAAGTTGGGAAGAAACTGCTCAATTCGATATTGGTTTATTTGCTCGTCTTTTCGATCGGATTGATTTTCAGTTTAATTTTTATAATAAAAATACTTCACAACTTTTGTTGGATGTTCCTTATCCGTATACAACGGGCTTTGCTTCTGCATCGAAGAATGTCGGGAAAATGAGAAATCGTGGATTTGAATTTTCTATTAACTCAGAGAATATTAAGCGAGACAATTTTTCATGGAATACGAGTTTTAATATAGGATTTAATAAAAACAAAATCTTGTCACTACCTGAGAACCCTGATGAGTTTGGGAGAAATTTTGTTTCAGGCAGTAGTCAACAACGCGCAATCGAAGGATATTCTAGAAATAGTTTTTACTTGATCGAGTATAAAGGGATTAATTCAGAGACAGGTGAGGCTGAATGGTTCGATAAGGATGGTGAGGTTACATCCTCCCCTGTCGCGGCGGACCGAAAAATTGTAGGTAAAGGAGATCCTAACTTTCAGGGCGGTGTTACTAATACAATTCGGTATAAGAACTTTGATCTATCCGCTTTCTTTAATTTTATTTATGGTAATGATATATATTTAAATGGATTAGAATTTACCGATAATTTTGCTTCGGGCTCATATAATAAGAGTACAAAATTGCTCGATTATTGGACTCAACCGGGGGATCAATCTTATGCGCCGGCATTAAATAGCGCTACGCGAGGTACTTTCGCGCAAGCCTCGACGAAGAATTTGTTTAACGGTTCGTACTTACGACTAAAGACAGTACAAGTTGGATACTCTTTCCCAACGGAGTGGTTAGAGCGGACAAAGCTTTTCACTTCTGCGCGGGTTTATTTTTTAGCACAAAATATATGGACAATTAAAGCAAAAGGATTCAGAGGGGATCCTGAGATTTCCGGAAACGGGGCAAATAATCTGATTGTAGGCCAGACTTTCTTTGCTTTACCACAGCCTAAAGCGTTTACATTTGGAGTGAATTTTGGATTTTAAAACGAAGAAGATATGAAATGTTTAAAAGTAATATATGTAATCCTGCTATCTGTCGTTTTGGGAGCTTGTGGGGATAAGTTAAAATTGTTGCCTGAGCAAGATCTGGCGGATGAGGTAGTTTTTAATAGTGTGTCTACCACCGAAAGTGCATTACGGGGTATCTATAGTAATGTTCAAAAATTTGAAGTCTATGGCTCATTGCCGCAAGTCATAAATGATTTCATGGGAAATACCGTAGAATTTGTTGGTACATTTCCGACACTGCAGGATCTTAACAATTTTTCGGCAGTCTCTACGAATGGAGATGTTAGGGATGTGTGGCGCTATAACTATGAGGTTATTTTGCAATCAAATAAGTTGATTGCTCAGGTTGGCGGAGTTCCAGGGATAACGTCAGAGCAGATCAACCAGTTTACTGGAGAAGCAAAATTCTTAAGAGCTTTAATCTATTTACAACTTGCGGGACTATATAGTCAGCCTTTTCAGATTAACGGCGGAAATAACCTTAGTGTACCTTTAGTTCTCGATCAATTTGTGGGAACGGTCAATTTTCCTTCCCGATCAACTCTAAATGAGATTCATGCCGCGATTGAAGCGGATTTGAAAGATGCAATTGAATTGTTGCCAGTTCAATATGGAAGTGCAGATGAAACCCGAGGAAAAGCAACTAAGGGAGCTGCCTACGCGTTGTTGTCGCGTCTGTATCTTTACCGTGATCAAAACGATTTGGCAGCTTCAAATGCTAAGTCAGCTATTGATTTAGGGTTGTATGGTTTAACTACTTCTGTTGATGTGTTTACTATTATGAATAGCGCCATTGATAATGGTAGGGTTGGAGCTGGCGGTTGGGCTAGTTATTATAACCCAGCGTCGCTCCGAGGAAGGGGGGATGCAACCTTCTCGGAAGCACTAATTGCAATGTTTGAAAAGGAACCAGAAGATAAACGCTTTCAGGCAAAAATTTCCGGGATTGCTACTGATGGAATTTCGAGATATTTTCCGATGAAATACCCTGATGCGATCAATAATTCTGATAATTCACCTGTATTAAGAACCGCCGAGCTTTACTTGAATAGAGCAGAAGGTTTGGCGAAAGCTTCTGGAGGTGTAAATGCTGAGGCTGTTTCTTTGGTTAATAGTATTCGTGCAAAGGCAGGATTACCGAACAAGAACCCAACATCCCAAGATGAATTAATAGAGCTTATCTTGGTAGAAAGAACTAAAGAATTGGCCTTTGAAGGGCATAGTCGGATCGATTTATTACGGAATAAGAAAAACTTAAGGACAGATGATGTACGAGCCAATTACGGGGCACCAAAAACTGTTCTCCCGATTCCTCAACGTGAGATTGATACGAATGTCCAATTGAGAGGACAACAAAATCCAGAATATTAGTTTTAGTTTAAGGATTGTTTTAATGACACGAAATGTTGAAGTGCTTTACTTTATTGTGTTTGAGATAAAGCTTTAAAAAAGTGAGATGATATAATTTTGTTGTTTTTGTAGTTAGTGTTCTTAACGCTCGGTAGTTTTTCTATCGGGCGTTTTGATGTTTAGGCGTAGTTGGTGAATATACAATGCCTATGTGAAAACATTCGCTATAAAACAGTGTCAGGCTAGGGTTGTTTATGCTACAACCCAATTAACTTTTGTGCAAATTATTCGGCGAAATAAACCTCTAGAATCCTTGGCCAATATTCGCTGTTTGATACAATCGTAAAAAAGAGCTTGAAAAAATATGCCTTTGAACTATGATTTAACAAAATCTTAATGAAATGAAAATAGAAAAAACGGTTAAAAAGTTTGCACATTGGTTTTTTATTATATATTTGCATTAGTTTTAACAAATTTTAACATAAACGAAGTTTGTTACACAACTACTATAAACTAACAAGACTAGATTTGAATTAAGCGGCTAACTAGTTCTTTTTTTTCGGGAATACGTAATTCTTTAGTGCCATGAGGAATCTTTTGATTTTGAGTAAAGCATTGAAGTTTAAGTTTTTCTACTGCTTTGAAAAAGAATACAATTAACTAAACAACAAACATATGAAACAAAAATTACTCAGTATTTTTCTGCTGTGTACGCTTCTTGTAGGGGCTGCATATGCGCAGAACCGTCAGGTGAGTGGTAAAGTAACGTCTGCAAGTGATGGATCGCCTCTAAGTGGGGTTTCGGTTGCTCTTGTGGGAAGTTCAACCGCTGCTCAGACCGATGGTTCAGGGAACTATTCTATTAATGTTCCTAATAATGCTACTCTGGCATTTACCTACATAGGTTACGTAGCGCAACGTGTTAACGTTAATTCTCAATCAATAATTAACGTGAGCTTAGTTTCTGATGAAACAGCTTTAGAAGAGGTTGTAGTTACAGGTTACGGGATTCGCCAAATTAAAGATTTGACAGGTTCACAAGGAAGTGTGAAAGGTGCTAAACTTGCTGCCGAACCATCTTTAAGTTTTGAGCAGGCTTTGTCTGGTAAACTTGCGGGTGTACAGATTGGTAGTACAGGAGGTACGTTAGGAGACGGTGTTTCGGTACGTATTCGCGGTGTAAACTCTATTTCTTCCAGTTCATTACCTTTGTACGTTATTGATGGGGTTCCAATGAATAATGTTGAAAACGTAAACACATTTAATAGCGGTGATGGAACACGTTTTAACCCTCTTTCAATGATCAATAGCAATGATATCGAGTCTATCGAAGTATTGAAGGATGCTAGTGCTGCTGTATTATATGGATCTCGCGCTGCTAACGGTGTTATCATAATTAATACGAAAAGAGGAAAAAATGGAGTGTCTAATGTTACATTTGACTCAAAATTAACTTCTAGCAAAGCTTCAAAATTAATTTCTTTATTGGATGGAGATCAGTTTATCACGATTAATAACGAAAAGGCTAAAAATGCAGCTGTTCGTTTTGGTGGCGTAACTGAAATTGCGAAAGAAAGCGATGTAGATGGAGACGGTGTAAATGATAGAACCAATTGGTTAGATGAGGTTTATAGAACAGGTATTGGGTATGATAACTCATTGTCGATTTCTTCAGGTAGTGAAAAAGGGAACTTCTTCGCTTCAGCTCGCTATTTAGATCAAAAGGGTATTCTTGTTCAGAATCAACTTAAAACAGGTCAGGTACGTATTAATGGTGATATTAAGCCAACAAAATGGTTTAAATCAGGGATTTCACTATCGTACAGTAAAACTGCTAATGATGGGGTTTTAACAGATCGTTACATCGCAGGCGCAACTGTTGCAGCGCTAAATGCCTTTCCAACATTAGCAATTAATGGTAAGAATGGATATAATTTAGGTTCAACTGGTTATTTAGGATATGGTAACAATATTACTACGTTAGCTTCTACAAATCTATCTGGTAACATCGCAAACCCGATTGCTACTTTAAATTTACAGAAGAATCAAAATACACCAGAGCAGCTTTTAGCAAATGGATACATTGAGGTACAGCCTGTTAGCGGCTTGAGAATTACAAGTAAATTTGGTATTGATTATCTAAATAACTACGAACATCAATACAGCCATCCTATGATTGGTGGTCTGGGTTTTGCGTATAATGGATTAATTCAAGATAACTTTAGAAATAGAAATCAGTGGGTATGGCAGAACTTTGCGAATTACGATAAAACTTTCGCTAGTGTTCACCGTGTGTCTGCTACTGTGGGTACAGAGTATCAGTTTACGAAAGAAAAGCAGGTTTATGCAGGAGCAAGTAACATTAGTGACGAGTATTTTACGGACATCATTGATGGAGGTTATACAGGAACCATTCCGGGTACAGATAATACAATGTTATTAAGTGGTGGTAATGTGTTTTCTAATGGATTACAATCGTATTTTTCTAGGTTGGGTTATGTATACAATAATAAGTATATGTTAGATGCTGCCTTTAGAACAGATGCATATTCTGCTTTTGGTAAAAATTCGAAGTGGGGATATTTTCCTTCTGTATCATTAGGATGGGTAGCTTCTGAAGAAGATTTTCTAAAGGAAACTGACTGGATTTCTTATTTGAAAGTTAGAGCTAGTTACGGTAAAGTTGGTAACTCGAGAGGTATTGGATCTTATGCATGGAGAGCACTTTATGGAGGAGGTTCATATGCGAGTCAAAATGGTTTCTCTGCTTATCAAATTGGTAACCCTGATTTGAAATGGGAAACTTCGAACAAATACAATGTTGGAGTTGACTTTAATATCTTCGACAATCGTTTCAACTTTGTAATTGATTATTTCTATAATAACATTTCTGGTCTAGTATTGGCCGCACAACCTCTATTTACAGTTGGTGCACCATCTAGAACTGCAAGTACGCCAGGTTCTGTGGATACCAATATTGGTTCGATGAATAATAAAGGAATAGAATTCTCGGCTAATATTGAAACGATGAAAAAAGATGGCTTCACTTGGACAACATCTGTGAACTTCACGGCAATAAGAAACCGTGTTACAGAATTAGTTACACAAAATGTAGACATTACTTCTGGAAACTCTGTAGCTAGTGTAGGTAGAACTTTAGGAACATTTAAATTGTTAAGATGGGCTGGGGTTGATTCTGAAACTGGTAATCCAATGTGGCTAACGGCTGATGGTGTTAGAAAGACATATAACCCTGACGCAACAACTGCAGCTCGTCGTTGGACATTAGACGATGGTACATTTACTAGTGCTGTTACAGGCTCTGATGCAGTTTATACGAATAAGAGTGGTTTGCCTAAATATTATGGAGGCTTAGACAATAACTTCGCTTATAAAAACTTTGATTTAGGTATTTCTATGGTTTACACAGGGGGCTTCTATATCTATAATACAACAAAATCCTCTATGTTGACAAATGGATTTTTAAATAACGATGCAGAGATCCTAGACCGCTGGACAACACCAGGACAAAATACTGATGTTCCTCGTTTATTTTTAACTGACAATACAGCTAATCAGGCTTCAACAAGATTCTTGGAGAAAGGTGACTTCTTAAGATTTAGAACGATTAGCTTAGGCTACACGTTCCAGAGTGCAGCATTGAGCCGTACGGGTTTAAACAAATTACGTTTGTATGCTCAGGTGTATAATCCATTCGTAATTACAGGTTACTCGGGACCAGATCCTGAGGTAAACTCAAACCGTAACAATTCTAATATTGCTATTGGAGTTGATAGTAGATCTGTTCCTCAACCAAGAACGTTCACTTTTGGTCTAAATGTTTCTCTCTAAACGAATTTTAATCATGAAAAATATTAAATTACTTATACTCGGATCATTGATTTCTACAGGAAGCATTTTTTCTTCCTGTGAGAAACAAATTTTTGAAGATCCGTATGCACAGTTGTCTCCTCAAATCGCTTTCTCGACTCCTGACAGAATTGATAAAACTGCAACGGGTATGTATGATGCACTGCAGAATAGAGATTTTCTTGGTGGACGTGCTTTGATATACGCTGATATTCGAGGTATCGATTGTGGAGTGCCGACATTTTTCGGTAATATGTCCAGCTTCAATACCTTGCTTTCGACTGATATTACAGTAAGAGATGCTTTTGTTGGTGCATACCGGACAATTAATGAAGCTAATTTGTTTATCCGTAATATTGGCGTATATACAGGTGTTGCTACTCCTGAAAATGAAGCGAAATATATTGCAGAAGCGAAATTCATTCGTGCACTTACTTATTTCTATTTGGTAAATTTCTGGGCTCAACCGTATCAATTTACTGCCGACGCTTCGCACTTAGGTGTGCCGTTAGTTTTAACAGCCACAGATTTACCGTTTGACCCATCGCACAGGGTCCCAAGAAATACAGTTAAGCAGGTCTATGATCAAATTATTCTAGACTTGAATGAAGCTCTTCCTAATTTGCCTTTAGCTAGTGCAACACGTAATTTTGCTTCTGTTGGTCGTGCTACAAAAGGCGGTGTATATGCTTTATTATCTAGAATCTATTTATATCAAGGTAATTACCAAGAAGCTTTGAAGTATGCTAATGAACTGGAAGGATTGAACTTGTATTCTTTAAATGCAGCTCCGAAATCAACTTTTGAAACATCGACTACAAAAGAAAGTATTTTTTCTGTAGCTCATAATGGTGGTGACAATCCTAATACGAACCATGCATTAGCGCAACACTATTCTCCAAAGAATCGTGCTGATATTCAGGTGTCTTCAGGTTTTGTTAATTTAATGACAGCAACTGATAAACGTCGTACGGATTTAATTACTACTGTTGTAACGCCAGGAAATAATGGGGCGCCAGCGGTGACAACGTATTGGAATGGTAAATATACGACTATTGCTGATTGGGTTCCGGTTATTCGTTATGCTGAAGTTGTACTTAATAAAGCAGAAGCTTTAGCAAACCTAGAAGCAGGAACTGCCGTAAATGCTGAAGCACTTACATTGGTAAATAATATTAGACATCGTTCTGATGCATCAACTAATATTACTGCTACAACAAAGCAACAGTTGATCGATGCGATTTTGCTAGAGAAGAGAATTGAACTTGCTTTTGAAGGTCATGCTCTTTTTGAATATTTGAGAACGAAACGTGATATTCCTGCACATGGTACTGTTTTATTACAACCATGGGGGTCGTCATATGTTGTTTTTCCATTCCCATTTGCTGAAGTTCAGCAAAATCCAAATTTAGTGCAGAATAAAGATTACTAATAGATCTAGTTCTTGGACTTAAAAAGGAACTTGAATAGTTTCTTATATGAAGACCCCGCATATATTGACGGGGTCTTCTTTTTATATTAAATATTGATTTGTAATTTGGCAAATAGCCATGGTTTGCACCAAACAATATACGTAAAGTATGAAGGTGTGGTCATATGTACGTTGCACAAATTCTCTTTAAATAGAATCCCAGAACTTAAATTACCTTAAACTATCGTTGTATCTACGATTTATATTTCTAACTGCTTTTGGTAATTTTGGTTTTAACAGAGATCATTACAATTAAACAACTGAAGGCACTCGTATTGCAGAGTGAGGTATTGCTCAGTTAAATCTGTTTAGGTTAAAAGGAATTGTCTATTGAGCATACAAAGTGAGTGGTTAACTGCTTTTGCATTTATTCAACAAGGTATTAGTTTCTTCTTGATTGTCAATTTCCTTTTTTTGATCTTAATAGAAAGAAAATCCCACTATTTATTAAATTTTATGAATAAAAAAAAGAGACACAATCTTTTGTGTCTCTCCGATAATACCTATTTCTTAGCCTTCAGCGGATAATGTTTAAATATGCCATTGACCACTTCAGGGAGTTTGTTAATCGATTTCTCTGGCGTATTTATTTCCGAAGAACCTCTTGCTTGCCATACGACAGAATTTGTACGACGATCAATTGCTTCGATAATTAAATGTGCATAACGGTATTTTTCACTGCCCACTGGGTAGCTGTATCCACCGTAACCGTACCATCCCCAAGGTCTATACCAACCCCATGGACCGCCCCAACCCATGCCCCAATAAGCATTGTTGTATACTAAGCGACTTTTATTGTTCACGATAGTTATATAGCGGAACAAGATATCAGGGTTTTCTTTCACGTATTGCATACCCATTGCCTCCAGCTCCTTATTCGCTGCGGCTATGATATTCCCTTTTGCAATATCATTGCTGTAATAATTTTTTGAAAGAGAGTCGACCGGAGTCAACCAGCCATATGTTTTATATTGGCTAAAATCTTGGCTCTGTACACGCGTCGTGTTATATTGTACTGACGAACAGGAGGCGAATACCGTCAGGAGCCCTAAAGCGAAAATATAGACTAACTTTTTCATCTGTATATATTGTTTACTTCTTTTTCATTTTACTAACCATTTGACTCTAAGTCGTGTTAATAGTTTAACGACTAAAAAGAAAATTTTGCAACCAAAGGCATCACACGACCGCTACCAAACGCTTTTGGACTCACCCGTAAAATTGGAGGTGCTTGAAAACGCTTAAATTCCGCGTTATTTAACAGTTTCGAGACACGGTGCACTAAGCTTTCTTCAAAACCAGAATTTACAATTTCAGACCCCGCTTTCTCCAACTCGATCAACTGAAACAATACGCTATCCAGAATCTCGTACGGAGGCAGGGAATCAGAATCTTTTTGATCTGGACGTAGCTCTGCGGACGGTGGCTTTACAATGGTGTTGATGGGTATAATTTCTCGCTCTCTATTGATGTAACGCGCCAGAGCGAAAGCCTGTGTTTTATACACATCACCTATAACGCTTAAAGAACCCGCCATATCACCGTACAATGTGCCATAGCCCACAGCGGCCTCACTTTTATTGGAGGTGTTGAGCAAGATATGACCAAATTTATTAGATAGAGCCATCAAGATGGTTCCGCGAACACGCGCTTGGATATTCTCTTCCGTCGTGTCTGGTGTTGTTCCCTTAAATGAGTTTTTAAGTACTTTTTCAAAAGAAAGAGCTACATCTTCAATAGGGATAATTTGGTGTTCACACCCTGTATTCTTGACCAGATCTAATGCATCCTTGATCGAATGGTCACTCGAGTATTTCGAGGGTAATAGAATCGCTAAAACATTTTCTGCCCCCAAAGCCTCACACGCTAAAGCTGCGACTACTGCAGAATCAAGTCCTCCAGAGAGGCCTAAAATAGCTTTTTTGAAGCCTGATTTACGAAAATAATCGCGTAAGCCAAGGATTAAAGCACCGTGGATCATCTCGATTTCCGAAGTTTCTCTAGGTGCGACCGTTTTTAATTCAGTACCGAAATCAATTATTCTAAAGTCTTCCTCAAAACTATGTAACTCGCTAATAATATCACCGTTTCTATCTAAAGCCAAAGAGCGTCCATCAAAAATAATGTCCGTGTGTGCACCGACTTGATTTACATATACCAACGGGCAAGCAGCCTTGATCACATTGCGCTTAAGTACATTCAATCGGTTCTGAAAGTGCGTGTACGAAAAGGGTGAAGCGGCAATATTGATGATTAAGGTTGGATCTTCCTTCCTTAATTCGGACATGAGGTCTCCCACATAAGAGTTCGCTGTATCGTCATCCCATAAATCTTCACATACCGTAAGGGCTACTTTTTGCCCATTGATCTCGATACAGTTAAAGTGCTTATTGGGCTCAAAGTACCGGTATTCATCAAATACATCGTAATCTGGAAGAAAGCTTTTGTGTACAACCTCTTTTATAGCGCCTTTTTCAAGATACACCGCTCCATTGTAAAGCGGCTTCCCTTCGAGATCTTCATTCTTTACGGGGGCACCAAGAATGCACGCAATATCTGTACAGTGGGAGGCAATCTCGGCCAAACTCTGGTTGCATTCCGCTAAAAAGCGATGGTTACGTAATAAATCTTTCGCCGGATATCCACCTACTGCTAGTTCTGCAAAGACAATCAAATCCGCCTTTTCGTTCTTAGCGTTCCTAATGGCTGTAATGATCTTCGCTGTGTTGTCCGGGAAGTTTCCGATATGATAGTTTAATTGGGCGAGTGCAATTTTCATGGTATCTAAATTAACATTTTTTAGGCAAAAAAGTTTCGCGTGCGGTGACGGAATCACATGTTATGCCGAATTAGAACAGCAAGCCAAGATTAAAGGAAACATAAGATAGCTTAGGGCTGCCTTCTTTCATTGTCCGTGTAAAACCATTATTGTAGGAAAGTCCCGTCACAGCGGATAAGCTATTGGTCAACCGCCATTCTCCGCCTGCACCGACAAGTAAACCTAAGCGGAATATATCATCGCCAGAAATAGGTCGAAAACGAGTCCCTTCGGGATTATTCTCTAGTTTTTCTTTGCCTGATACCTTTACACCAGCGGTGAAGCCAAATTGACCATAAAAACGCCCTGAGCGACCTTCATTTGTTTTTAGCTTGATTGCCAAGGGAACTTCAGCATATTGCAAGCGGTATACTTTCTGGGTAATACCACTAGTCAGGTTCGTTTGGTTCTCGACACGACTTTGTAGGCTATTGATAAATAAACCAGTCGAAAAATAGTAGTTTCTGTTAAAACCGATGTCGGCCAGTAGACCGTACGAGAAACCTACTTTTGATTCTGAACGATATTGATCATCATCTCCATAAGACAACCATCCAATATTGGGGTTAAATTGTAATCCTAATGAAAGGTTTTTTTCTTGATGGTAATATTGTGCTTTACTATGGTATCCAGTAAGTAGCGCTATAGAGAGGAACAAGGTAAATAGAACGTTTTTTCTCATTATGTGATTGTTTGTAGCTGTAAAAATAGCAATTATATTCTATTTAGTGGTTGATGCAACCGGCTTTAACGAGGTTGAGACTAAGACAGGCAGCACACGCTATTCAGTAAAAAATTTGTCTCCTAGCGATCTTTGCAGTAAACTTGTAAAGTTTACTAGCGCTTACATATTAATACAGCATTATGCCATCATTTCGTTTGTTCTTCCCGTTTGGCCTCTTCTTTTTTGTTTGTTTGTTGTCATGTCAATCCAACAAGAAGACACCGGATATTTCGCATATCAAGGCTGATGTTAAGATTGAACGTTTTGATCAAGAGCTGGCGCAACTGGATACTTTATCGGTACCAAAACAAAATAAATTGTGGCAGACGAAGTATGCCCCCTTTTATCAAGATTTTATGCTCCATATGTTAGAAGTCGGCGATGCGCGGGACACCCTGTATATCGACTATATGATGAAGCGAATTTTACAGCAGGAGGATTTTAAGAATCTTGCCGCTGCTGTTGCCGAAAAATATCCCTCCCTACAAACGCAAGAGAAGGAGTTGAGTCTAGCGATGCGCTATATGAAGTATTATTTCCCAGCGTATAACGTGCCACGGTTTTACTCGTTTTTCTCCGGTTTTTCTGTGCAGGTGCCTATTGGAGAGGGGTATGTAGGGATTGGGTTGGATATGTTTTTAGGGAGTGACTCCAAATTTTATCCATCCTTAGTACGAGATATTCCATTATACTTGTCGCGTCGATTTACACCGGAGAATATTACGCCGCGTGTCGTGGAAAGTATTTTGAGACAGGACTTGTATCCGCCGGATGAAAATAATACGAGTAGCTTACAGCATATGGTCTATCAGGGCAAGATTTTGCTGGCGATGGATTCTATACTCCCGGAAACGGCGGATAGCCTCAAGATTGGTTATACGGCAAAACAACTCGAATGGGCGAAAGGTTATGAAGGAGAAGTATGGTCTTGGTTTCTACAAGAGGACCTGTTGTATAATACCGATCATTTACGGATTCAGAAATATTTTACAGAAGGTCCTTTTACGGCGGAGTTAGGAGAAAATAATGAATCAGCGCCGAAGTTGGGAACTTACCTGGGATGGATGTTGGTCCGTAAGTATATGGAGCGAAATCCGGAGGTCACTTTGAAAGCCCTGCTTGCTAATAGTAATGCACAAGAGATTTTGGAGCAATCAAAGTATAAAGGGAAATAATAAAAACGGCCTTCCATATGGAAAGCCGTTTTTATTATTTTTACTTCAAAAGCTCTTCGAGAGCTAAATCAAGCGATGCACCTCGCATACCGCTACGAACGATCTTGCCACTACTGTCAACCAACAAAGCATATGGAATCCCCTTGATGTTGTAGTCTTGGATAATAGGTGAATCAAAACCACCGTTAGCGTTGTATTGATTCCATTTCATATCCTCTGCATCCATTGCCTTCCGCCAATCGGCATCTTTTTGGTCTAAAGAGATACTAACAATATCAAAACCTTTGTCTTTCCATACCTGGTAGCTATGCTTCAAATGTGGAATTTCGCCTCGGCAAGGACCACACCATGAAGCCCAGAATTCCAATAAGATATATTTTTTATCTTTCGGGAATATGCTGGAAAGTGTTACTTCCTTACCACTTTTGTCCAAGATCTTTCCATCTAAGTATTGTGCGCCAATGGCTGTTCTTTTGGCTTGATCCGCTGCCGCTTTAAGGGATGCAAATTCGGGGGTGCCTTTCCAGTCTGCCGCTAAAAAACCGATCATTTCATCGATTTCAGTTGGTGTGAGGGCGAGGTCCATAGCATAAAAGAAATTACGCGCGGTATCAAAAGCCACGACACTCTGTGGGTTGTTTTTGATGAACAGCATTTTTATGGAATCTACTTCCTGCTCTAAGGGATGCATCTTTTGTAGTAGCGCAATACCTTCTGCTGTATTGAAGATATTGTCTAGTGAAGGCAAATGATATTTCGTTAAGTATTCCTCATCTAAACGATTGATCTCACGACGTTGTTTGCTGATGGAGGCAGCAAGCTGATCCGCCAGATCTTGTGCTTTTGATCCTTTAATTGTTGGTTTTACATTGGGTTGTTTTGGTCTGTAGTAGTAAGATGGTAGACTATCGATATGACCATCATAGGTAATCGTGCCCGCGTCTACATAGAAGCCGGATGCAAGCCAATTTTCTGGCTTCTTCGCTTCTGCACCTTTCCCTTTTGTAAGGAATACTCGGTACATAGCCGGTTTGTCTAATTTTCCTTTAAAGGTAAATGTGTTATTTTTAATAACAGTAGAGTCAATTCTTGTTTCCCCGGTTTCATTGGGTTTCGTAAGGTATACGCGGGTGCCGTTTGCGGTATTTCCATGTACTTTACCTTTTATCGTAAAGGTTTGTTGCGCGTAAGTTGCGCCGATACTTGCTAGTGCCAGCAAGAAAGAACTCAGGACAATCTTTTTTATCATGATTTTAAGGGTTTTGTTCTAATAGGTTGTTTCCAGCTAATGCTGTCGTTGGAATAGGTAAGATTAATTGTCTATCCTGTGTAATGGTATTTTTGATACTGTTGATAGCGATATCTTTTAGCTTGTAATAACGTACATAGTCAAACCAATCTTCACTGTTTTCTGATAATAGTTCCAACCACTTGTGTTCAAAAATTACGTTGACTAAACGTTCATTAGAAATAAGAGAGGCATAGTCGGATTTGTATCCAGCACGGGAAGCTATAGTTTGTAGACTCTCTCTTGCAGCACCATAATTTTTGTTTCGTGCTGCCGCCTCGGCGTGGATGAGATAAACCTCTCCAAGGCGTAGAAGAATATGCACGTTACGTTGTGCAACGGCATTGGCACCATACGGATATTTACCATTCATTAACGGGCCTCTGGTGGCAGCTGAATACATGTAGCCAAAACGACCGTCGAGGCCAGCTCCCGTTGAAGTGTTGCCATTTGCATTGTTGTCGACAAGTAAATCGGCTACGTTTCTGCTGTACTCACTGAAAGTCGTTCTTTCGATACTTACTTGTGCATTTTCTGTGGATCCGAAGTTATAGGTTGAAAATAGAATCTCCGAAGAGCGGTATCCTTTTAGGAAGATATCGCCAAAGTTAGCCTCCAAAATGTAACCTTGCTGTTTACTGCTTTCTAGCACTTCCTTCGCTATTTTTTCGGCTTCACTGAAATTGTTCATATATAGTAGAACTTTCGCTTTCAGTGCTTTTGCGGTTTGCACAGAAACATAGTAATGCAGCTTGTTTGTTTCTGGGGCAAACTGAATGCCGTATGCGAGGTCATCAAGAATGAATTGGTAGGACTCCTGAACGGAATTTCGCTTCGCAACCTCTAGACCTTCAAACGGTTTGCTCCGTAATACGATCCCGTAGTTAGAGTTTACATCAAAGGAGTATCCAAAGCAGCGGAGTAAGTAAAAGTGTGCTAAGGCGCGTTGAATCTTTGCCTCTGCAATACATTCTTTCACTCTATTTTCGGGCATATTTGCAGCTTTTCCTTGCTCCATCAAAGCAATGAAGTTGTTTGCCGTATTGATAATCCTGTAATAATCCCGATAGATATCGGCAAGTGCAATATTTGTAGGAAGAAGATCATTGTTGATAAAGCCTGCTTCGCCCGCAATCCCTCCTGTTCGGATCAAGCCTCCGGTAAGGATGGACATAAGGGGACGAGGCGTGGAAACGCCCCATTGACGCCAGCTTTCGTAAATTCCGCGCAAGGCATTTTCTGCCGACTCCGTATCCCGAATAACGTTGTCGGTTTCCAATTTATAGTGTGGTTTTATATCGTCGATACTCCCCGCCAGTTGGCAGGATGATAGTACCGCGCTAAAACAGAATATCTGTGTTATTTTTTTGATGTTCATAATTTAAATACAGTTAAAAGGTTGCTCTTATACCAAATGAAAATGTCTTTGATAATGGATAAGGGTCATTATTACTGGTTGATGTCGTAATATAAGGACCGATCAATTCCGGATCGAGACCAGGCCATTTCGTGATGGTGAAAATATTAGACATACTCGCATGCAAGGCCAACGATTGTAAGTGACAACGCTGCGCCAAGTTGCTTGGTAGGTTGTAGCTCAGGTTAACATTTTTCAAGCGCAGGAATGATGTTTCGTACACATAGCGATCTGATGAACGCATGTTACTGGACGGATCATAGTATACCATGCGGGCGTAATTCGCATTGGTGTTTTCTGGTGTCCACATGTTTTCCAAAGTCTCTCGGTGGATACTCTCTCCCAATCGTCCGAAGTTATCCAACAAGAGGTTGTCTAACATCGCTTGTGCACCTTTAGAGAATTGAAAAACAAACGATAAGCCAAAGCTTTTGTAACGCATCGTCGAGTAAAGTCCGCCAAAGAATTTCGGCTGCGGTGAAGCAATAATCGTACGGTCTTCGGTCGAGATACGGCCGTCATTGTTTAGGTCCGCAAATTTATAGTCGCCTAGACCTGTTGAAAATGATTGGTAGTACGCGAAACCAAGATCCTGTGCTTTCGCATTTAGGTCATCTATTTCCGCTTGGTCATTAAAGATTTTTTCTACACGGTATCCTTTCAGTGTGCCAGCAGGTTGTCCTTCAATAAAAGAGTCGAGTTGGTATGCGCTGATATTTGCACCATTTAGGTGTTCAATTCTATTTTTGTTGCGCGAGAGATTAAAGCTTGTTGTCCATCCGAAATCTTTGCTTCGGATAATCTCATACCCTAACTCCAATTCAAATCCACGGTTGCTGAGGTCAATCAGGTTGGAATAGAAATTCTTGAACCCCGATTCCAAAGGCGCCGGCGCTGGTGATAGTGCTCCTTCGGTGTATCGATTGTATACGTCGAAACTACCAAATAGCCGGTTATCGAAGAAACCGAAATCTAAGCCTAAGTTATACTCTCTTGTTTTTTCCCATTTTACGTTTCTGTTAGGAAGGGTGTTTTCTAAGACAACGCTTGGTCGGCCGCCCCATAAGTTATTGGATGCGCGGATGAAAAACTGGCGATATAGGAAGTCATTGATATTAGTTGACCCTGTGTTTCCCCAACTTGCGCGTAGTTTTAAGTCGCTGATTGCGGATACATCGGCTAAGAATTTTTCATTCGAAACACGCCATCCCAAAGATACGGAAGGGAAATACGCGCGTTGGTTCCCTGGTCCGAATTTAGAGGATTGATCTGTTCTGAAATTTACTTCTGCAAGGTATCTATCTGCATACTTGTAGTTCAAACGACTATAAATAGAGTTTAATCCCCGATCTAATTTGCTACTGTTGTAAAAAGTAACACGGGCGGCTGATTGTTCGTTCGTTAAGACCTCATCATCTGGGAAGTCGTCGTATGTTACGCTTCCACTGGTTAGGAAGTATCGGTCATAACCGAAACCTGCCATCGCCTTGAAATGATGATTACCTGTCGCCCATGTGTAATCCCCTCTAAAATTTAGACTGGTATTGGTGTTTTTACTGTTGCTTGTATATAGGGACGAATACAATGTCGAACCGAGTATACTAAGATCATCTTGTGCTACTTTTGGAGAGAAGAGGCTTCCCTCGCTTTGGTATGATGCAATGCTGAGATCAGAACGTAACTTCAGATTTTTAATGACTTCGATTTCGGCGTATGCACTACCTAAGAACTGCCCGAGGTTACTGTTGTTTTTGTTTTGACGTTGTGCCAATGGATTCGCTAGCATCACAGGATATCCCCACGATCCTGTACCGTCGATGCGGTTAAAATCACCACTTTCTGTATACGGCAAAATATCGGGACGCACTAACCATGTCTTGGTATTCCCTTCTGTAAACATCGATTCTCCATCGTTGCGCTTTGTTACGCTATAACCTAATGATGAACCTAATTTTAGGTATCGACTGATGTTGCTGTCAAAGCTTACACGTCCGCTGTATCGTTTAAGATTGTCATTAATAAACAAACCATCCTGATCAATTGTGTTGAAGTTGAATGACATGTTATGGTTTTCATTTCCGCCAGTTAGGCTGACATTAAACTGGGACGTACGTGCATTTTTGTTTTGAATAACCTTGTTCCAATCAGTAAATGTATTTCCAAAAGCATCTTCACGTAGGCCTTCATACTTATAGGTCAACGGTGTGTCGAAATCGTCGAAACTATCAGGAGAAATCGTGGCAAAAGATTCCAAAGCAGGTATCTGTACGTACATGGCTTCGTATGGATCGATCTGTCCTTTGTTTATCGCATCGATGGTATTCGTAATCAAGGTTGTTTGTGCTTGTTTGAACTCCGCGGTAGATAAAGGTTTGTAGTTCTTGATCGGATTGCTCAGCGAGTGCGTATAGTCTGCATTAACACTGAATTTGGCGTTCCTTTTTCCTCTTTTTGTATTTACGATAACGACACCATTCGCACCACGTGAACCATAGATTGCGGTTGCGGCGGCGTCTTTTAGGATATCAATACTTTCAATCTCCGATACCGGGATATTCGATAAAGGGTTGATATCCGGATATTCGATAAAGAAGGGAACCCCATCAATAACGTATAGAGGTTCGTTGGAGCTACCCGAAACAGGGGAGGTAATTCCGCGGATATTTAGTTTCGCCGTACTACCGGGCTCACCTGAGTTTTGGGTGACCATCACGCCTTTGGCTGCTCCACCAAGGATACTTTCAAAGGTGGTGGCATTATTCGAAAAATCTTGTAGTTTATCCCCCGATATTTTACTTACGGAGCTGGTTAGGTCACGTTGCTGTGTGGAGCCATAGCCCACGACAACAACTTGGTCCAGTTCTTTTTCTGCGACTGTCAGCTGAATATTGGTGGTTACTTCCTCGCGCCCAACCGTCACGGATTGAGTATGCGGGCGGTAGCCAAGATAACTTGCCGTGATCTGATATTTACCGGGGATAATGTTGTGAAAGGTGTAATAACCAGCGGCGTCCGTTACAGTGACAAAGTCGTAGTTCTTTCCGGTTAAACGTAGTGTAACGCCTGATAGCCCGTTTTTTTCGTCCGCGGCGGAGATCTTTCCCTGGATGGTTGTCACCTCTTGTGTGGCAGTGCGCGAATTGATAATTACTGCATCCGCCGTAAATTCAACAGAAAATGGCTGTTGGCGAAAGATTTCTGTAACAACAGCTTTAAAATCACTGTTTTCCATATTTATCGTGACAGGCACACTCTTTGTCATCGCCTCATCGGCATAGAGGAATTTGTACTTACTTTTTCCTTCTAGTTGTTTTAGTACAGACTTTAGGTTTTCTTGCCGGGTGTTCATGGTGATCTTTTGTGCAGTAACCGCTGTGGTACTTTGCAGTACCAATAGGGCGACAGCAGACCGCATCACAATCGGTCTCATCAATCGGTTGTAGATTTTATTCATATTTAGATTATTAGTTAATTCGCTGTTACTGTAAGTTTTCTGTCTTTGAGATGGAAATGGACTTCCCCCGTGAGGGTTAAGGCTTGCAGGATTTCATCCAACGGTTTGTTGCGCGGTACACTGCCGGTGAATGTTTTCGCCATCAGTTCAGGTTCTTCAAAGAACACGGTGATATCATACCATTTGGCGACCGACTGCATAATTTCGCCGAGGGGCTTACTGTCAAACGATAGGTGACCGTCTTTCCAATCTGTATCAGCCTTTGACAAAGCTTTAAGATGAGTCAACTGGTTCCCATCGTTGATGGTTTGTTCTCCCGGACGAAGGACAATGCGTTGATTTGCGGTAGATACTTCAATTTTACCTTCGACGAGCGAGGTGGTAGTTTTACTATCAGCATAGGAACTGATGTTAAACTTGGTGCCCAATACTTTTGTTTTTTGGTTTTTACTTTCTACGATAAATGGTTTTTCCGGGTTATGGCTTACCTCGAAGAACGCTTCTCCATCTAGTTTTACTGTGCGTATATCTGATGCAAATACATTCGGAAATTCTAAGGTCGATGCTGCATTTAGCATCACTGTAGACCCATCAGACAATAAGATTTTAAACTGACCTCCCGTTGGAGTGGAGAGTTTGGTCCAGGTTCCTGGTGCAACATTAGCAAGTGTCTGATAAGCTATCGTGCCATCGCCAAGCTTTGTTACTTGTGCATATTTAAGGATTTTAACTTCGCCACTGTCGAGATCGCTCAAGACCACGGAGTCTTGGTCGAGGTAAAGGACGGCTTTATTACTGCCCGGACGAACTTGTTGTGCAGATATTGGTGGTGTCGTTGTTTCTTGTAGTTGAAAGAATATTACCGCCAATGAAACCAAGGCTAAAACGATAGCCGCAGCATATTTCATATATAAGGTGCGAACTTTCTTTTTAGATTTTGTTTGGATGAGGATATTTTGCCAAACGGTTTCTTGCACCTCTTCGTAGGAAGTCACCGTACTGTCGTATTGCAGTTCTGTATACCAACGTGCAACAGCTTCCCGTTCAAGAGGAGAGGCTTTACCTGCTAGGTATTTCTGTAATAAGACTTTATTTGGCATTTCTTTCATGATGTAATTAGGTCATTTTAATAACATGACAATCCAAAATGAGGAAGGGAGTAGATAAAAATTAAAAAAGTATAGTCAACAATAAATGATAGTTGATTTTTTTCTTGAGAATTTTAAGTGCGTTCGCGACTTGCTTCTTAACCGTTAGCTCGGAAAGATTGAGCAGGTCGGCAATTTCTTTGTGTGAGAGTTGTTGTTTTCTGCTTAGATTAAAGATGTCGCGCATTTTCTCTGGCAAAGCACCGACTTCCTTTTCGATCAAAGCTTGTAGTTCTTTGAGTTGGAGATTATCGATAACGGAGTTGTCTACTTGATTTTGGTACAGGGTGAAAACAGCCATATGATCTTGTACTTTCGTAGAGGATACGTAGTAGTTGATGATGGTATTACGTGTGGCTCCGTATAGATAGTTACTGATTTTTCCTTTTACATCCAATGTTGGCGCGGCGGTCCATAGTTTGACAAAAACATCCTGTAGGATATCTTTGGCCAACTCGTTGTCTGGAACTTTCTTTGTGGCATGCGCATATAAGATAGGGAAAAAACGTTCATAAAGAATACGATAGGCGGTATGATCTCCCTCTTTAATAAGGAGAAACAACTGCTCGTCACTGCAAGCTATGTATTTCGCTATATCCATCTTTTTGCATCGCAAAGATATTAAATAATAGTTTGGCGTGAAAAGAAGCTGTCCGCGGAGTGAATTGTGGAAGAATTATGAAATACAAAAGCGGCATATCCAATCAGATATGCCGCTTTTATAAGGTTAAAAATTCTGTAGAAGATGCAATTACTGGATGGTCATTACCTCGATTTCGAAGAATAACGGAGAGTTTGCTGGAATCTTATCATTTGATCTGTTGTCATAGCACAATGTTGAAGGCGCTATGAACTGAATCTTAGATCCTTTTTTCAAACCATTCGCAGTGATACCGCCAACAGGATAGGTCTGACCGTTGTATTTAATTGATTTCGGATAGAAGGCAAATTTCCAAGCTGCGATAAGTCCGCCTTGACCTGCAGTAATAGTAAAGTCAGAACCGTCAGTTGAAGAGTCAAATGTTGTACCATTCATTAATTTACCTACATATTTCGCTTTTACCGCAGGGCTTGTTAATGAACCTGAACCGCTTACGTAGGAGTACGTGTCGTCTGCTGGCTCACTTATGACATCAAACCAAATGCCTGATGCTGTATCTAGTTTTGGGTTTTCAAAATTAGCTGCTGCATAGTCTTTTAACTTTGGTGCTTGCGCTTTGTTTGTTGAATCTATGCGTGCGATTTCTTTTTCGTAGTCGCTGTTGTCATAATCATTTTTGCTGTTACAAGATGTTAACGCCGCAGCAGAAGCCGCTAGGATAAATAGCTTAGTAAAAAGTTTTTTCATGTTTGTCTATTGTAATGGAAAAAAGGAAAGCCAGCTTGCTTTGCTAAGCGCTGGCCTCCGCTATATTAATTCTAAAAGTTTATTGTTACTCGATAGTTAATACTTCAAACTCATACACTAATGGAGAATTTGCTGGGATCTTGTCGTTAGTGTTTCCTCCAAAGGCCCAGTATGATGGTGTGATAACCCGGATTTTACTTCCTTTTTTCAAGCCATTTTTTGTTAAACCACCTAGACCAGATATTTTTACATCTTGACCGTTGAATTTTACAGCATATGGGAAGAAAGAAAAGTACCATGCCTGGTTGAAAATTTTAGGCTGAGACTCATTAAAGGAGTATGTTGAACCTTCTGTATCAGACTGTACCACAGTGCCGTCAAGTAAAGTTGCTGTATATTTTAGTTTAAGTTTTGGAGCTGTCAGAGACTGCGTGCTCGTTGCTTTGTATTCGTAAGTATCGTCCGTAGGTTGAGAGAGAACTTTGAAATAAATACCTCTTTTAATTGTCTTATCTAGGTAATGAAATCTAACTTTCACACTATCCTCTTGGTATGTTCCTGGGTCAGAAGATGTCTCTGCAATGTAACGTTGAATTTTAGCATTATCTGCGGTAAAGATAGAGTCTAGTCGTTTCTCTTCTTTTAAGTACTCCGCTTCGTAGTCTGTGTTGTCACTTTTATTACATGAAGTCAACGCAACAGCAGCAAAAGCTAAGGCAAATAATGGTTTAAATAGATTTTTCATAATATTTTTTAGTCTTTAACATTAGGTAGAACGTGCGGTATTAGGACTACGCTACAGCAAACATAAAAAAATACGATTTAAAACTCGATTACTCGAGCGAGTTTCTTTCGATCCAGGTATTCAAAAGAGCGTGTTTGTACCTGAAAATGTGCATTAAGTATTATAGTGGTCGGGAAACTGAACGTACCCTGGCGTGCTGCCAGAAGTTCAGCTAGTTTATGGTAGCTTCCAGTTTTCTTTTGTGGAGCACTGTTGGTGTACAGCGCCCCATCAAAAGAAACGGTATCTGTGCTCTCCGCATCGAAGCGGACGGCATAGTAATGTGTATTTAATTGGGTGACTATTTTAGGGTCCGTGAATACTTCCCGCTGCATCTTACGGCAGTAAGCACACCAATCGGTGTGGAAGAAGAGAAGAACCTTTTTCGGGTGTATCGCTAAGGAGTCCGACAATTGCTCAAAGGTAATCCAGTTCACAGCCGCTGCTTTCTGTTGCGCACGAAGGCGGCTCATCGACAAGGTCAACAAGAAAAATAAGAATATGATTGCTTTCTTTTTCATCTGTATAACTTTTAACAGGTCTTTATTTCTCTACGAACTACTCTCTACTAACAACCAACTACTTTCTACCAACCACGCAGGCGGGGACAAGCCCAACCCCTATAATCAATACTTTCTATTAACTACAAACTACCTTCTAGAAACTATCCTCTAGTGAAAATGTCCAATTTTGACGCCAAGTGTAAATGTTCGCGGCTTTGTTGGTCCATAAATATAATTCGAGTCCCGTAAAGCACCGCGATCAAAGTCTTTCTGGAAGGCATTGAACATATTCTGTACACCCCCAAAAAACTCCATACTAAATTCTTTTTTGATGGCGACGGTATAGCCTAAACGAAGGTTTAACTCGGCAAAGTCCCGTGCTTCTTTAACGAGCATCTGTCCGCTTTCCTGTACATGCGGGACTAACATTTTGCCTGTATATACACCGGTAACATCGATAGCAAATTGTTTTGTCGCTTTAATATTGGTATTTAAGTATCCATACATATTTGGTGTACGCATATAGCGCTTCGTAACAACATTGTCTGCCGCTGTCTCGCCTTCGAAAATGATTTGTTCTTCATTGAATTTCGAACGTTGGATCGTTCCTCCAGCCTGTACACTGAATTTACTGGAAGGAGCAACGCTAAGCTCAATATTACTACCATAAACTTTCGAACCTGCGCCATTACGCATTTCTTGCATAATAATATCGTCTTCTTCCGATGTCATTACGTTGGTAAATGGGTTCTTCAAATCGGTATAAAAACCCTCGATCAAAAGACTCGCTTGTGTGCGACCAAAATTACGGGTGTAATTAAATGAACCAGTATAGGCATTAGAGTATTCTGTTTTCAGGTTTTCACCCATCAGCACGAAGGCCTGCTGACCGCCAATAGACGTAACATGCATATCTTCATTGAAGGCCTGTGGCGCTCTGAAACCACGCGCATATCCGCCTCTAAATTGAAGGTATGAATCAATATCATATAAGATCGTTAAGCGAGGGCTAAAGGTTCCAAAGTTTTGATCCGATATACGGTTTTTGTCCAATAGCTGGTAGGTTCCATCCACGTGTGTATAATCATAGCGTGCGCCAATCAGTGCCTTGAGTTGATCAACGATTTTCCATTCATATTGTGCATAAGCCCCTAACGCATTAGTTTTCTGATCGATCATGCGATTGTAGGCGGGGATATTATCTTCTGTTCGGTTGCTATTGAACTCGACGCCCGCTGTGAACACATCCTTATCAAAGTTGTACGTATATTGTGCACCGGCTACCATCGCAAAGTCATCGGTTACACCATATGAGTTTGCAGCGGTAACGCTATCTTGATGACTGGTTGAACCAGCAAGCCCACCATAGTAACTGTCTCTTTTTGTTTTTTGTGCGGATACGTAGAGCGATAGTTTTTGTTTCCAATCTTTAGAATATTGGTCATATGTAAGACCTCCAATCAAGGAGTTGGTCTGCAACTGCTCGGTTACATCCGTAAAGTGTGGCGCCAGGTTAAGACGATCTCCCCCTCTACGAAATTCATTAAGCACACTCATGTCCAAAGTAATTTTGTTGTACTCCGAAGGTTTGAAGAACGCCTTGGTGCCAAATGTAGTATTTCGAAGTTTAGTGATTTCGGAAAAGCCATCGTCGTTTGCATCCCAGGCCTCACGGTTGCGATGCATACCATAGAAAGTAACACCGTTCCGAAGATCTGTATCCACATATGAGGTGTTGAAATCAATGGTATTGTCCCATGATTTGCCATCGATCAGTGAATTTGTCGATTTAATTTGCCAGTCATTTTCTACCGGATCTTTCGTGATGATATTGATGGTACCCGCAATTGCGTTTGCACCAAATAAGGCAGAGCCGCCACTACGTACGACTTCGATGCGGTCAATCATACTGGTTGGAATTTGATCAAGACCGTACACACTATTCAGGGCGCTGAAAACGGATCGGCTATTGATCAGGATTTGAGAATAAGCACCTTGCATCCCGTTTAGTCGTACTTGTGAAAAACCACAGTTTTGACAGTTGTTCTCTACACGGACACCAGGTTGGTAGTTCAATGTTTCGGACATGGCGACAGATTGGGTCGCATTGAATAGTTTCGGTCCTAGTACATTTACAACCACCGGAGCTTCTCGACGTTCCAAGCCATACCGCGTCGCACTGACAACGACTTCATTTAAACTGAGGTTATCTTCGTTTAGTACAATCGTAATAGTTGCCGATTTTTCCTTTGGGTTTAGTGTTCGCTTACTGCTTTGGTAACCAACAGCCCGTGTCGTTAATGTGGATTTATCTGTCGGGACATTGGATAACGTGAAGAAACCTTCGTTGTCAGTGGAGGTTCCCAGTTTGGTGCCATCAACCAAGATTGTAGCCTGCGCAATCGGCGCTTGATTTGCATCTGTTACTTTTCCTTTAAGGGTAACTTGAGAAAATAAAGTGATCGGGAATATATATAAAAGGGTTATTAATAACCAAAAGTATGTTTTTGTCATTATGTAAAGTGAAATTGTTTTGTGTTAAACTGTTAAGTTGTTAAACTGTAAAGTCGTTAGATGTTGCGGTTACGTTATCAAACTGTAAAGTCGTAAAGCTATCAAGTCTGTACGTTTTATGCGATGCCGAAATATACGTACTAGCTGGCACGAGCCTTCGGCTCGTGTCCTTTCCATAGTGCAACAGCTATGCTGAGCACGCGATCTGTTTACTGTATAGACTTGTAGATACAAAATTTAGCTGGCGCGTGCCTGCTTACCACAGGCAGGCTTGTAGCTCGTGCCCATAATGCAAAACTCGCATCTCGAGCTGCTTCCTAAGCCCCTACTATTTTAAATTTTCTAACGATTTGAACTATACCAAGGGTGGACCCCGGAGGTAATACGCATCCAGTAACTCGGTTGACCGAAGATGCGGAGTTAGTTGTGGGTAACCAACATAAAATTCAAGTGGAGATAAAGCGAATTCAAAAACAACAATATCCGTGTTGATGTAAGCGCCTTGAAATACGACATTGAGGTATTGTATCTCATCGTCGGATTTATGGTGCTCTTGTTGGCTTTTCTTTTTTGTGAAATTGTACGGGTGAATGTGTGTAATGATTTCTCCCGTCGAAGTAACCTCCTTGTGCATAAACACGACGCCACTGATGATGATAACCATCATCCAGGTGCTTAATAGATAAGCGACAAGAGAGCGGTATGTAGTGGATAATTTATGCAAACAAAAAGCGCTATCGGTTAAGGATAGCGCTGTAAAAATATGAAAAGCCTTCGATATTATCGAATTAACTTATTGTTATCATCTGGAAAAACCAATGTTGGCTGGTGGCTTTTTGCCTCCTCTGGTGTCATCGTCGCATAGGATATGATAATAACGATGTCACCGACTTGCACCAATCGCGCAGCAGCACCATTTAGGCAAATGATACCTGATCCACGCTCACCTGGAATCACATAGGTTTCCAATCGCGCACCGTTGTTATTGTTTACAATTTGTACCTTTTCATTCGCAATAATATTGGCGGCCTCCATAATATCTTCATCGATGGTGATACTGCCAACATAGTTCAATTCAGCCTGTGTTACACGAACACGGTGAATTTTTGATTTCATTACCTCAATCATCATGCTGCAAAATTATCTTATTTTGAATAGAAATGAGAACAATAGATCGTTAAAATGACAATTAACTTAAAATCATATTATCAATAAGACGGACGCCTGCGACCCAAGCCACCAGTAAAGCGACATATGATTTGCCTGGTTCTATTGTTGTGGCCGGTGATAAGGTTGTGCTTTCACAGATAGCCAGATATTCGAGGGTTATTTCTCCTTCATCGGCTAATACTTGCTCCGCATTCTCCTCTAATTGTGCTATTGCTGTTTGTGGAAAACCTTTCTTTATTGTATTTAATGAACGATATAGTGCCAATGCTTTAATCTTGTCCGCTTCCGATAATCGCATATTCCGGGAGCTTAGTGCTAAGCCTTCTGGGCTTCGGACAATAGGACATATATGGATTGTTACAGGTAACTGCTTGATGTCTATCATTTTTTGAATGACCATGATCTGTTGAAAGTCTTTTTGTCCGAAACATGCGACATCGGGAAGGGTTAGCATAAAGAGTTTATAAACCACTTGTGTAACACCTTGAAAGTGCCCAGGGCGTTTTTCTCCTTCCCAAATAGAATCCAGCGCGCCAAGGTTAATGTGCCATGGTGTCTCATCTGCGGGGTACATCTCGGCTACGGTAGGCATAAAGAGAATGTCACATTTAGCCGATGTGAGCAATTTGATGTCATTTTCAATGGGGCGCGGATACTTTTCGAGATCCTTCGGGTCGTTGAATTGGGTTGGGTTCACAAAAATACTGCATACAACAATGTCTGCAACTTTTTGAGCTTCTGATATTAGCGATAAATGTCCTTCATGGAGCGCGCCCATGGTCGGTACGAGGGCTATCTTTTTACCAGCTTGCCGTAAGTCCGCAAGATGTGTTTGCAGTTGTTTTTTTGTTTCAAATATTTCCATCATGACAGGGTATGTAGTCAAAAATAAGACCGCAAAATTGCGAAAATGTTTTTGAAATATAAAAGGGTGAAAACTAAGGGATTGTGGAATTGATAAAATTTACGTACCTTTGTAGACCGATTTTACTGTTCTATAAAACAAAAAAAAACAATTGGAGATGGCAAAAACGAAAATATTGTTTGTAACCCATGAGATGTCGCCTTTCCTTGAAATAAGTAAAATTTCTGAAATAACACGCCAATTGCCACAAGCGATGCAGGAAAAGGGATTTGAGATTCGGATCCTAATGCCACGTTTTGGTAATATTAATGAGCGCAGAAATCGTCTTCACGAAGTGATAAGGTTGTCGGGAATGAACATCGTGGTGGATAACAATGATAATCCGCTAATTATTAAAGTAGCTTCATTGCCTGCAGCACGTATGCAGGTTTACTTTTTGGACAATGAAGAGTATTTTCAGCGGAAAAAAGTTTTTCGTGACGAGAAGGGTGAGTTTTTTGCAGACAACAATGAGCGATCATTGTTCTTCTGTAAAGGTGCACTGGAAACTGTTAAGAAACTAGGTTGGTCGCCCGATGTGGTCCACTGCCACGGATGGTTTACAGCAATGGTTCCTGCCTTTTTGAAAACGACGTATAAAGATGATCCTGCATTTAAAGATGCTAAAGTGATGTACTCTTTGTATGCAGATGAAGACTTCGATACGTTGACACCAAAGTATGCAGAAATGGCTGGACAAGAGGATATGACGCCTGAAGAAGCAGCTGTTTATGGAGATGGTTCGTATGTAGATCTTTACAAAGGGGCGCTTACATATACAGACATTGCTGTGTATGCTGACGAAACGATTGATCCTACTTTGAAGGCTTTTATAGCCGAGAAGGGTATTCGTAGTTTCTCACCGAAAGGCGATGACGACTATGAAGGCTTTGGCGAACTATTCGATGAGTTCGCAACAGTCGACGCAGAGACCGCGTAAAGATTTTCTAGATTAAATTATAGGTAAAGGCGCTTAAAAAAGCGCCTTTTTTGTGTTTTGATAGACACAAAATTTAGCTGCGTTGCGCCGTTCCGGGTTTGTGTTTCTGCATTAAGACACAAGATCTTGTCTCATCATGGTGCTAAATACTTTATACCTGATACTTTGTACTAAATACTTTATACTTTGTACCTGATACTTTATACTTTTGTGCTATGAGGGATAAAATCTATTTTGCATCAGACTTTCATTTAGGGGTGTCACCTCTTGCCGTTTCTCAAGAACGGGAGAAGCAGATCGTAGCGTGGTTGGATACGATTAAGGTGGATGCAAAAGCATTGTTTCTTGTTGGAGACATTTTTGATTTTTGGTTTGAGTATAAGACGGCTGTGCCCAAAGGCTTTGTGCGTTTTTTAGGAAAACTAGCTGAATTATCGGATCTAGGTGTAGAGATTACTTTCTTTAAAGGGAATCATGATATGTGGATGTTCGGCTACCTGAAAGAAGAGCTTGGTGCAAGGATAATCGATAATGAACTGGAATTAACACTGGACGGCAAAAAGTTTTATATACATCATGGTGATGGATTAGGTCCGGGTGATGCGAAGTATAAATTCCTGAAAAAATTCTTTAGAAGTAACATCTGTCAGTGGCTATTTGGCTGCTTGCATCCAAGTATTGGAATTGGTATTGCCAATCGTTGGTCTAGGCATAGTCGCGGAGCGAGTGGCGGAGAGGAGGTCTTCTTAGGTGAAGATAAGGAATGGCTCATATTATACGCTAAAGAAATACTGCAAAAGAAACATTATGATTTCTTTGTTTTTGGGCATCGCCATCTTCCGTATGACTTGCCTATTGGTGAAAATAGCCGTATAGTAAATCTTGGGGATTGGTTTCATCACTATACGTATGCTGTGTGGGACGGTAAAAATCTAAGTCTGGAGAAATGGACGCATTAACCATTATACAACATTTCTTTCCGCTGCAAGGAAAAGATATCGATTTGTTATATCCTTTGTTTGAGGAGGTCGTAGTCCCAAAAAACACCAATGTAATCGAAGTAGACCGACATTCACACTATTTGTATTTTATTAAAGAAGGATCCTGTCGAATTTTCTATTACAAAGAAGAAAAGGAGGTGATTTTAGATTTTGCTTTTCCTGGTGATGCGCTCATGTCGCTAAATAGTTATGTACATGGTAAAGCAGGCTATGAAAATATCCAAACCATGGAAGATGCAGTGCTGTATCGGGTTAAGGCAAATGCCTTGCAACAGTTGTTTCATGAATCACTAGGGATTGCCAACTGGGGACGAAAGTTGGCCGAAGTGGAGACGTTAAAAATTGAATATAGATTGATGTCAAAACTGTTTAAGACTGCGGCCGAAAGTTACAAAGAGTTATTGGAAAGGGCTCCCGCTCTTATTCATCACATAAAATTGGGTTTTATTGCTTCCTATCTGGGAATCAGTCAGGTCACCTTGAGTCGAATCCGGGCAAAAATTTAATTTTTTAACATTTGTTAAAAATAAATTTTCTGAAAAACACGACCTTTGCATCCTAAAAAGGTTATACAATGAATTGGATTTTTTTAATTATTGCCGGTCTTTTTGAGGTCGGTTTTACCTCCTGTTTAGGAAAAGCGAAAGTTACAACGGGAACGGAAATGTATGGCTGGTATATCGGTTTTGTTATATGTCTAACCGTTAGTATGGCTTTATTGATGAAAGCAACACAAAGCCTCCCTTTGGGTACAGCATATGCCGTATGGACGGGGATCGGTGCTGTAGGGACTGTTTTGGTGGGTATTCTAGTCTTTAAAGAGCCTGCAGATTTTTGGCGTGTCTTTTTTATTTTTACGCTCATCGCATCCATCGTCGGTTTGAAAGCGGTTTCCGCTCATTAATACCAAAAAATTCTTTACTTTTGTCGCTATAAATTTCGGGGCAAATATGTTGCTGTGAAAAAGTTACACAAGATATGTTAGAAAAATTACAAGCCATAAAGGAACGATGGGAAGAAGTGGAAGCCGAATTGAGCAACCCAGATACCATCAATGATATGAAGCGATTTGCTAAGTTGAATAAAGAATACAAAGACTTGTCAAAAATCGTAGAGCAGTACCATTTGTATAAAAATATGGTAAGCAATATCGATACAAACAAGGACATCTTAGCGAATGAGAAGGATCAGGAGTTGCGTGAAATGGCAAAAGAGGAGTTAGATATTTTGCTTACGCAGAAGGAAGAGAAAGAAGAAGAGATTCGTTTGATGTTGATTCCTAAAGATCCGGAAGATGGTAAGAACGCTATTATCGAGATTCGTGGTGGTACTGGAGGTGATGAGGCCGCTTTATTTGCGGGTGATTTATACCGTATGTATACACGATTCTTTGAAACGAAGGGCTGGCGTACAGAGGTTATGGATGTTACGGAGGGTACTTCCGGCGGTTACAAAGAGGTTGTGTTGAAGGTGATTGGTGACGATGCGTATGGTCAATTGAAATACGAATCGGGTGTTCACCGTGTGCAGCGTGTTCCTGATACAGAAACGCAAGGTCGCGTGCATACCTCGGCCGCATCGGTTGCCGTATTACCAGAAGCGGAGGAAGTGGATGTTGAAGTGAACCCAGGTGATATCGAAATGCAGACATCTCGTTCGGGTGGTGCTGGTGGACAGAACGTAAATAAGGTAGAAACAAAAGTACAGTTAACGCATAAGCCTTCAGGAATTGTGGTCGTTTGTCAGGTGGAGCGTTCTCAATTAGCGAACCGTGAGTTGGCGATGGAGATGTTGCGTAACAAACTGTACGAGCTAGAAGTGCAGAAAAAACACGGAGATATTGCTGCAAAACGTAAAACGATGGTGTCAACGGGTGACCGTTCGGCAAAAGTGCGTACATATAACTACCCACAAGGGCGTGTTACGGAGCACCGTATTGGGTTAACGATGTACAACTTACCAGCTGTTATGGATGGTGATATTCAGGGAATTATCGATGCTTTACAATTTGCGGAGAACGCTGAAAAGATGAAGGACGGCGCCGTAGACTAGGTTTTTTTAAAAAAAGTTTAGCAGTTATCGAAATAAACGCTATATTTGCACACCTTCTCAAGGGAAGGTTTTAGGTCTGGTAGTTCAGCTGGTTAGAATACATGCCTGTCACGCATGGGGTCGCGGGTTCGAGTCCCGTCCAGACCGCTAAAATAGTAACAATAGGAGAAGCGATTTCTCTGATTAATGAAGAACTGAAAATCTTAGGTCTGGTAGTTCAGCTGGTTAGAATACATGCCTGTCACGCATGGGGTCGCGGGTTCGAGTCCCGTCCAGACCGCTTCATTAAATTGTAAAAGCCTTGAGAATATTTTCTCAAGGCTTTTTTATTTTCTACCCATTTCCTTCTTCATAGATCGGTAACGTAATAATAAAGGTTGTTCCGCTATTTGCTTTGGTAATAAAACGGATAGAACCGCCGATACCTGTGACAGTTTGTTTAACGAAAGCAAGTCCCAAGCCTGTTCCGGAACTTTTTGTCGTAAAGTTGGGTTTGAAAATACTCGGAATCACGTCTTCAGGAATACCATAGCCATTATCCTTAATGAGGATACGGACCCAGTTTTCGTTATACAGGTCAACCATAATATCGATCTTATGCTTCTTTTTTCCTTTACTGGCCTCTATTGCGTTCTTGAAGAGATTGTTCAGTGAGCGCATAAACTGGTCATTATCCCCTAAAACATAAATACGTTCCAGATTTGTACTGTTGGATAGCGTAATCATGATATTCACGCTGCTGTTGAATAGGTTGGTTGTCGTTTGTATTTTCTCTAGGATATCGATCTTAATCAAGTTCGTCTCCGGTAATTTGGCAAAGGCCGAAAATTCAGTCGCAATAGTAGATAAGCTATCGATTTGCTCAATGATTGATGTCGAGATTCGGTCAAAGCGTTCTGTAAAACGAGGGTCTTGCTCATTGTAGGAACGTATAAGCTGCTGGATACCCAATTTCATGGGCGTTAACGGATTTTTAATCTCGTGTGCGACCTGCTTAGCCATTTCACGCCAAGCTTTCTCTCGTTCCGCGTCTCGTAGTTGCTTGGCACTCTCTTCCAATTTGATCAACATATAATTATACTCTTTGATCAACATCCCTATCTCATCATTACGTTCCCAATACAGCGGTTCGTTAATCTTGTTGGAAAGTTGGGTCTCCGCTAACTTTGCCCGTACAATATTTAATGGCTCGGTAATTTTACTAGACACGGCGACTGCAATGAAACCGAATAAGATAATAATGACGGTGTAAATATTAAGAATCGTATTCAATAATAAATTTTTGCTTGCTGCAGCCTCCTTTACGGTGTTGTAATACGGAATATTCAGATAAGCTATGGTTTTATACTCTTCGTTCTTTATGGCCGTATATGCCGCTGCAAAATTGAATTTGGAGATTTGCTCTTCTTCGTAAACAACAGATTTGCGTAATGCAGCGAGTTTTGTCAGTGCATCGGGATTGATATAAGAAGAGATTAAGTTCAGGTCAAAAATACGTGGCTGGGTGGAATACATAAGTTTCCCGCGCTTATCAAATAGGTTAAAGTTACTGATAGAGGTCGTAGATACGTCCTTTAAGATTTGGATCAAATCGCTCTCTCCGAAGTCTTTCATACCAGCTACCGTATTTTCAATCTTCTTCGTAATTTCCGCGATTTCACGAAGACGATTCGTTGTTTGGTTGGATTCGAGTTGCCTATTGATACTGACAAATGCAATTCCTCCGGAAATCAAGATTCCTAATAAAACGGATAGGATTACCAGGCTCTGTATACGCGTACTATATTGGATGTTATTGAAAACCTGGCGAAGTTGGTAGCGTATTCTTTTCCATTTGAATTGGGTGCTGGATAGTGTACGTATGGTGTAGCTCAAGAGGTTGAATATACAAAAGAAGCATAAAAGAAAAATAAATACAATAGACCCCAGCGCTAAGTAATCCCATACACTAGGCTTCATCTTACTGAATATGATCGTGGTATACTGATCTGGCTTATAGGCTAAGTGTATATAGTTACTATTGTCTTTAATCTGCGTGAACTTATTTAATTTTTTAGTCGTTTTACGATCATTATTTGGGTAATCAAAATTACCGTATTGCGTCACGAGCCCCCCGTCTTTGTAAAAGGCATAGGAGTTACCTTGAAACTGATCGAATTGCTTATTCATAACCCTGTTATCCGAAAGAATCTCGGGATAGGGGATCAAGGTGCCAAAGGAAAGGTTCTTTAAGTTGACGTATACATTAAAAACCTTATCTGGACTATTTAGGTAAGGAATGGTAATATGAGTAAAGTACTCTAAGCTACCCAATTCACTTTTAAGTCTGTAAAAGTTATCTGTGTATGGGATTTTAATGGCGTTTTTGATTACCTTCTCTCGATATTCATTCGCTTTATCGATTCCGTAGTGATCTAAAGGGATACCCTCATTGTTATAGAAATAGGCCTTAAATTCAAACTTGGAAAGATATCCATTTAGATAACGTGTCCGAATGTAATCCTCGATAAAGTGTGCATCACTTATGGTGTCATTAAAGCTTAGGAGCGTTGCCAATTTATGGTCCTCTTTAAGTTCTTTTTCGAAATCCATAAATAAGGAAACTGCATTGGTATCATCCTCCGCCAGTAGGTGTGTTACAGCCAATTTCATACCTTCCTTTTTACGGATGGTATTATAATAATCATAGGATACCACAGAGATGGAGGAGAGGAGCAGTACACTAACAATAAATATGGAAAGCTTGTAAGGAAGCGAAAATTTATACGTACGATAGGTCCGGAGTAGGATAAGAACGCCAAACAAGATACAGAAAAGTATATTGAGGTCCAGCAGAGCGCAAGCAATGAGTGAAATTACGATACAGATTAACTGGATATTGAGGATTGCGGTAATCTCCTTATTAAAATACTTAATAAGTTGGGCTATACTGTCGATATACAAGACCAAAGAGGTAATGTTAAAGCACATAATCATGATCGTAAGCCAACCATAGGAACCGAGGTTCAATATTTTGGTGAAATCGTTTTCATAGAAAGGCGAATGCGTAAGCAGGGTACCCAAATAGTGGTACATGACATATCCCCAAAAATACACAGATAGAATCGCTAGGAGAGAAATAAAGGTGGCGGATACTTTATTGCGTAGGTGTTCCCGCACAGAAATATTATCTTGAATAATCCGGAGAAAACAGATATACCAGAAGATAACGGCTGTCGTGATGAGATAAGACCATAGGTTCGGTAAAAACTCATTGTAGGCGTAGTATTTAGGATCGAATAGCTCGAGACTCGAGTGAATAGAAAGCCAGTTTGTTTTCAGGTCAATATAGCGTACAAAGAGGATAACACTCAAAAATAATATTGCAGCTAACCAACCGCGACCCTGTTTGGCAATATGTATACAGATGCTATTGCTGAGAATCAGTATACAGATCAGCGCGGTAAGCCAACATATAAACTGTAGATGGATATATATATTATCCTTTTTTCCATCAATAAGTTTGATGGAAAAAAGGTAGTCGTTTGCCTTACTGTATATGTTTCGAATATTGGTGTTATCATCATACAAAGCGATATCAATATTTTTAACATCGATATTAGACGTGAAACTATTGGTCAGATACTCATTGGTCGTATCAAAGTTACGCTTTATGGGAACCAGAGCGACGACAGAGATGTTGTTCTTTAAGTCTATTTTTTTTAGTAGGAAAGAACGGTTTTCGGATTGAGCAAAAGAGGTTTTGTTTTTTAGTCCAAGATCGGTCACGGGGACATAGATATTATTGGACCAATGTACAAGTTGGTGATTCTTATAGATAAAAAGGAATATAAACTCCTGCGTAAGCTTCTGTGTTAGATCGGCAACTTGAACGGGATACTTTTCTACATTCTGAAAAGTTTTGAGGGAGAGACTGTCAGCCCATATCTCATCGATCCGATCCTCAAATTGATGAATGCGATGTGTCAGCTTATTGGCATCCAGGGCAAGCATATCATCATCTGTTATGGTAAAGTGTATGGTGACAGCGGTGCCTATGAGGGTTAACGTGAGTATAAGAAGAAGTATACGAATCTTTGTCAGCATCCTATATGGTGTTCAAGTAGAAGTAAATATAGTGAAAAAATAAAAATCCCCGCAGCTCGTGCTGCGAGGATTTTCTCTCTTCTCCATACGGGGCATTACTGCCCAGTTTGAATTTTTTATGATTGTACGTGTACATCTTCCTCGCGGAAGAATTTTGCTGTGAGGTACTCACGGTTCATACGTGCAATGTTTGTTAATTTAATGCCTTTTGGACATTCAGCCTCACATGCTCCTGTATTCGTACAGTTACCGAAACCTTCCGCATCCATCTGGTCTACCATAGCTTGTGCTCTTTCGTAGCGCTCTGTTTGACCTTGTGGAAGAAGTGCAAACTGTGAAATCTTAGCTGATACAAAAAGCATGGCTGATGCATTTTTACAAGCAGCCACACATGCACCACAACCGATACATGTAGCCGATTCAAAAGCTTCGTCAGCGATACGCTTCGGAATGGCGATGGTGTTCGCATCAGGAACACCTCCTGTATTTACATTGACATAACCACCTGCTTGTTGGATACGGTCGAAAGCTGTACGATCTACCGCTAAATCTTTCAATACAGGGAATGCTGCTGCGCGCCATGGTTCGATAACGATTGTTTGTCCATCGTGGAAAGAACGCATGTGCAACTGGCATGTCGTGATACCATATTTCGGTCCGTGTGGACGTCCGTTGATTACTAATGAACACATACCGCAAATTCCTTCGCGACAATCGTGGTCAAAGTAAACCGGGTCTTCGCCTTTACGAGTAAGATCTTCGTTTACAATGTCAAGCATTTCCAAAAAGGACATATCGTCCGCAATGTTATTCGCTTGGATGGTCACGAATTGACCTTTTGTTTTATCATTTTTTTGACGCCAAACTTTCAGCGTTAAATTCATATGTTGTGCCATGATAGTCTTTTTAAATACCCAACTACTATTTGTAACTTCTTTGGGTTAGTTTAACGTTTTCAAAAACCAACTCTTCTTTGTGAAGAACTTCTGCTTGATTATCTCCTTTGAACTCCCATGCCGAAACGTATGTGTAGTTCTCATCATCACGTTTCGCTTCACCTTCTTCAGTCTGTGATTCCAAACGGAAGTGACCGCCACAAGATTCATTGCGGTTCAATGCATCATCAACCATAAGCTCGCCCAATTCTAAGAAGTCAGCCACACGTCCAGCTTTTTCTAAAGACATGTTCAACTCTTCGTTCTCGCCTAATACACGCACATCAGACCAGAATTCTTTCTTAAGCTCCTGGATTAAGCCTTTTGCTTTTGTTAGACCTTCAGCTGTACGTGCCATACCACAGTACTCCCACATAATGTGGCCTAGTTTCTTGTGGATATCATCGACAGTTTTTGAACCATTAAGACTCAATAGTCTATTGACATTATTTTCTACTTCTTTACGCGTTTCTTCGAAAGCAGGGTGGTTTTTATCAATTGGTTTGAAGTTTCCTAGCTTCGCTAAGTAATCTCCAACCGTAAACGGAATAACAAAATATCCATCCGATAAACCTTGCATTAGGGCAGAAGCTCCTAAGCGGTTTGCACCGTGGTCAGAGAAGTTACATTCACCCAACGCATATAAACCTGGGATGGTTGTCATCAAGTTATAATCAACCCATACACCACCCATGGTATAGTGCACTGCCGGGTAGATACGCATTGGTTGTTTATATGGGTTCTCGTCCGTAATTTGGTAGTACATGTCGAACAAGTTACCGTATTTCTCACGTACAGTATCTTCTCCTAAACGGCCAATTGCCTCCGCGAAATCAAGGAATACAGCGATACCTGTTTTACCAACACCACGACCTTCGTCTACCATTTCTTTGGCGTTACGTGATGCCACATCACGTGGTACCAAGTTACCGAAAGAAGGATACTTACGCTCTAAGAAGTAATCTCTATCGTCTTCTTTAATGTCAGAAGGATTTAATTCTCCTTTTTGTAGTTTTTGTGATAATTCAACTGTTTTTGGAACCCATACACGGCCGTCGTTACGTAATGATTCAGACATCAATGTTAACTTAGACTGGTGGTCTCCTGTAACAGGGATACACGTAGGGTGAATCTGTGTGTAACAAGGGTTGGCGAAGAATGCACCACGTTTGTGTGCTCTCCACGCTGCTGTTACGTTACAGCCCATCGCATTTGTAGAAAGAAAGAATACGTTTCCGTATCCACCTGTACATAACAATACAGCGTGACCTTCATGCGATTCGATTTTTCCGGTTACCATATCACGGGTGATAATACCACGTGCTTCACCATCGATTTTCACAAGATCCAACATCTCGTGACGTGTGTATGATTTTACTTTTCCTTTACGGATTTGACGGTTTAACGTCGAGTAAGCTCCTAATAATAATTGTTGTCCAGTTTGACCACGCGCGTAGAACGTACGGGATACCTGTGCACCACCGAATGAACGGTTATCCAAAAGACCACCATATTCACGGGCAAAAGGAACACCTTGAGCCACACACTGGTCGATGATGTTTACAGATACTTCCGCTAAACGGTAAACGTTTGCCTCACGTGCACGGTAGTCACCACCTTTAATTGTATCATAGAAAAGACGGAAAACAGAGTCACCGTCATTTTGGTAATTCTTTGCTGCGTTGATACCACCTTGAGCTGCGATAGAGTGCGCACGACGTGGTGAATCTTGGTAACAAAATGTTTTTACATTGTAGCCAAGCTCCGCAAGGGAAGCGGCCGCTGAAGCTCCTGCTAAACCTGTACCAACAACGATAATTGTGAACTTACGTTTGTTAGCTGGGTTTACCAACTTCATCTCAAATTTATGTTTTGACCATTTCTCCGCTAACGGGCCTGCTGGTACTCTTGAATCTAACATATTTTAAATAATTTGTATTTAACAGATAGGGTTAACTATCCTAAATATTATTTAACGAAATAAAAATATAATGGCATTAAAGCAAACCCGATAGGGATGATAACACCGAACAACCAAACACTTAGTCCTTTAATAAGCGGCACATATTTTTTGTGTGCAAAACCTAAGGACTGAAAAGCCGATTGGAAACCGTGAATTAAGTGGAAGGCCAAAGCGATCATGGCAATTACATAAAAGATAACCAAACCAATGTTTTGGAAAGCAAAGTCTACTTGCTTATACAAGTCACGTGCTTTTGTTACTTCCACATTGTTTACAACAGTTACTTGGTAATCGTGAAATTCACTTGCGCTGATTTCTTTGGATGTAACAACACCTGTTGCAAGATCCTTGCTGTATTCAATGTAAGGAGTTTGGTCGTTGTGGTACTTCCACCAGAAATTATTCATGTGTGTCGCTAAGAAAACCAGAATTACGGTTCCTAAGATTCCCATGTTACGTGAATTCCACTTACTGTTTGCCTTACCACCATTTTGAGCGTAGGCAATCGGGCGGGCTGCTCTATTCTTTAATGTTAACACTAAAGCGTAAATAGCGTGAATAATAATAGAAGCGTATAGTAAGTACGATACTACCTTAATCGGGGCAAAATGGGTCATTAAATACGCGTAGTTATTGAACGCATACCCCGCATCATCTTTAAATAACTGCAAGTTACCAATCAAGTGAACTATCAGGAATGTACATAAAAAAATCCCTGTTAAGCTCATGATCAGTTTCCTTCCTATGGAAGAACTTAAAACTGGCTTTGAATTGCTCATTATCCTTATTGTTTTATATTATTTTCGCAAATCTATCTAATTGTTAACACAAATTTGACAAAACTGTAGGAAAATAAATCAATTTAGAATTGTTCTAATCAAATTAAAAAGCCGTATTGAACAGGTCAATACGGCTTTTTAATACGAGGGTAGAACGTTATGTTCGACTTGTTTTTATTATAGAATGGCGATACCTACACCAACAGTCCACATCTTTAATTTTTGGTCGTTCGAGCTATTTGCATTTAAGTTCGAAAGACCATGTTCGTAACGTAGATCAATCGTGAATTTACTGATGTCAGCACCGATACCACCGATAATTCCTGTCGATGTTTTTTTGTAGTCATCGAAGTTCGTCACATTACTGATAGTCAGTTTTTCTTTTTGTGCAAAAGAGAATACGGGGCCAGCTTGTAGTCGGAAACCAACTGGACCTAAGCCAATGCGTGTACCTAATAATAGAGGAACATCTAAGCTTTTAAAAGTAACATCGCCAGATTCGTTACCTTCGGTTAATTTAATGCCTGCTTTTTTGCTCGCGTAGTATGCTTCTGGTTGGATATGGAATCCCGCAACACCGATTCTTCCCCAAAGACCTAATTGAAAACCTGTTTTGGTGTCTGAGTTGAAATACTTACCTTCCGTACGGAGGTTTGAAAAACCTAATCCGCCTTTGATACCTAGTTTAAACGAAGGAAGTAACTGTGCCTGTGCGAAGCTAATTGCTGCGATAAAGCAAATTAACGTGAGTAAAGATTTTTTCATAAAAAATATTTTTTTACTTTTAGAACTACAATAATAACGTAAATTATTTAATAATTGTGTGTATGAATATGTTAAAAATATCCGATAGCGATTGGGATATACTGAAGGTTAAGCTTAATCGGAAGTATAACAGCTTGACAGCTGAGGATTTGCAGTATAACGCAGGGGAGGAGATATCACTTGTGGCTCGTTTAGCGAAACGTTTAAATAGAGATACCACCTATGTGGAGTTTACGCTAGCGAAAGAAATGGCTGATCTTTCTTCTAATAGACTGTAATGGAAGATGCCGCAACAATAACGTGGGGAGATTTTGAGAAGGTTGAACTGCGGGTTGGAACAATAGTGGAAGCTATAGATTTCGAGAAAGCGCGTAGGCCGGCTTACAAGTTAAAAGTTGATTTTGGACCACAAGTAGGTGTTCTTAAATCGAGCGCACAGATTACGAAGCACTATACAAAAGAGGAGTTGGTGGGCCGGCAAGTGGTAGCGGTTGTTAATTTTCCGAAGAAGCAAATTGCTGATTTTATGTCGGAGTGCCTCGTAACCGGCTTTGCTGATGATAACGGAGATATTGTTTTAACATCCGTTGAACGGCCTGTGCCAAACGGTTCACGGTTAATTTAAGGGGACCAGGGCTATGTAGCTGGAGGTTTCTTAGCCTTCAACTTACGTCTTTTAGGAAGCGGACAAACGTAGCCGTTACCCTCTAACAGTGTCGATAAAATGAAGATATATGATTTTGAATCCGGAAGTAGCGATCCGGTGTTGAACGATGAGCTTTATATGCGAGAGGCATTAAAGTTGGCGCAGAAAGCTTTTGAAGAAGACGAGGTTCCCATCGGTGCTATTGTCGTGAGTCAGGGGAAGATAATAGGGAAAGGCTATAACCTAACCGAGCGGCTGAATGATGTAACAGCGCATGCAGAGATGCAGGCATTTACGGCGGCGGCCAGTTTTATGGGGGGAAAGTATTTGAAAGACTGCACCCTTTATGTTACGGTTGAACCCTGTGTGATGTGTGCAGGAGCATCTTACTGGACGCAGGTAAGTCGTGTGGTGTATGGTGCGCCCGATGAAAAGCGAGGTGCGTCAAAATTCGGGAATCTTTTTCATCCTAAAACTAACGTGGTGTCCGGCATATTGTTAGAGGAGTGTGCTACTTTAGTAAAATCATTCTTTCGTAATAAAAGATAAGGTTTGCAGAAAATTGTCTCTCTATACAAACCTTAAGTGGGGCTAAATTGTTATATTCGTAGTACAAATAAATTATAATATTATGGCATTTGAATTAGAAGCTCTTCCGTATGCTAATAACGCGTTGGAGCCACACATTGACAAAGATACGATGGAAATTCACCACGACCGTCACCACCAAGCTTATGTAGATAACTTGAATAAAGCTATCGCGGGTACGGATGCGGAGAATTTGTCATTGGAAGATATCAACAAAAACATTTCTAAGTACCCTGCAGCTGTTCGTAATAATGGTGGTGGACACTACAACCATAAATTGTTCTGGTCTATTCTTGGCCCTAACGCTGGTGGTGAGCCTACAGGTGAATTAGCAGAGGCAATCAATAAAACTTTCGGTTCTTTTGCAGAATTGAAAACACAATTGCAAAATGCTGGTGCTACACGTTTTGGATCAGGATGGTCGTGGTTAGTTGTTAAAGCTGATGGACAATTGGCGGTTACTTCAACTCCAAATCAAGATAACCCTTTAATGGATGTTGCAGAAGTACAAGGTGCTCCAATTTTAGGTATTGACGTATGGGAACATGCGTATTACTTGAAGTATCAAAATAAACGTCCAGCCTATTTAGAAGCGATTTTTAATGTTATCAACTGGGATGCAGTGGCAGAACGCTACAAAGCAGCGAAGTAGTTGATAGTTTGGAGTTCATGGTTTTTAGTTTATAGCTAAAGAACATGGATGTAGGACATAAAAGAAAAACCACCGTATCATACGGTGGTTTTTCTTTTATATGAGATGATTATATAGTCATCTGCTTTGTTTTTCACTCTTTTAGCCCCAAGATTTAGCTGCGTTGAGCTTTTCGGGTTTGCGCCTCTGTTAATTACTCCGTACCAACGACTCTTCTATCCTTGCTCGTCGTATGGATTAGCTACTTCAGCTTCGACACCATTTACCTCAGCTCTGATTTTTGCTTCTAGTTCTTCACTTAAATCTGGATTGTCTAACAACAATGTTTTTACGGCATCGCGACCTTGACCAAGTTTCGTGTCCCCATAGCTGAACCAAGAACCTGATTTTTTAACAATACCATATTCAACACCTAAGTCAATAATTTCACCTACTTTAGAGATACCTTCGCCAAACATAATATCAAATTCAGCGATACGGAAAGGAGGGGCAACTTTGTTTTTTACAATTTTAACTTTAACGCGGTTACCAGAAACTTCGTCTGAGTCTTTGATCTGTGATGTACGACGAATATCCAAACGTACCGATGCATAGAATTTTAAGGCATTACCACCTGTTGTTGTCTCAGGGTTACCAAACATAACGCCAATTTTCTCGCGCAATTGGTTGATAAAGATACAACAACAGTTCGTTTTAGAGATCGTTCCAGTTAGTTTACGTAAAGCTTGTGACATTAGACGTGCCTGTAAACCCATCTTGGACTCACCCATTTCACCTTCGATTTCCCCTTTAGGAACAAGCGCTGCAACGGAGTCAATCACGATCACGTCAATCGCTCCCGAGCGAATAAGATTGTCTGCAATTTCTAGCGCCTGCTCGCCGTTATCGGGCTGTGAGATCAATAGGTTCTCAACGTCGACACCTAATTTTTGTGCATAGTATTTGTCAAATGCATGTTCCGCATCAATGATTGCTGCAATACCACCTTTTTTCTGTGCTTCTGCTACGATATGTGTAGCTAAGGTTGTCTTTCCGGACGATTCTGGACCGTAAATCTCGATGATACGTCCTTTAGGCACACCACCAATACCCAAAGCGATATCTAATCCTAAAGATCCCGTTGAGATAGCTTCGATCGGTTCTACCGCTGTATCACCCAACTTCATGATCGTACCTTTACCGTACGACTTTTCTAATTTATCTAAGGTAAGCTGTAAAGCTTTTAATTTATCTGCGTTGCTCATATTTTTAGTATTTACGAATCAAAAGTACAATTTAAAATGGAATATAAAAATTTATTTTACTAATATTATTAGTCGGCTGTTGGTTGCTATAATATGCCAACCGACAAGAAATATATATTTGGGCGAGTACAAGCCCAGCGCCTACCAACTACCAACTACCAACTACTAAACCTTACCCAACAACTTTATGTGTTTTTTCAAAATACTTGCAGAAGTAAGTAATGGGGCATATTTCGCACTTAGGTTTTCGTGCCAAACAAATGTAGCGTCCATGTAAGATTAGCCAATGGTGTGCAATAGCTATTGTTTCCTTCGGTAGGAATTTCACCAATTGCTTTTCGACGGCAAGTGGAGTTGTCGCACGGCTGGTCAGCCCAAGTCGGTTACTCACGCGAAAGACGTGGGTGTCAACTGCCATAGCTGGGTTGTTATATACAACAGAAGAAATCACATTAGCAGTTTTTCGTCCGACTCCAGGAAGTTTCACTAGATCTTCAATCTTCTCTGGGACAATACCCTTGAATTCATCACATAGCTTTTGCGCCATCCCTACCAGATGTTTGGCTTTGTTGTTGGGATAGCTGACCGATCGAATATAAGAAAAGACCTCATCAACAGAGCTTGCGGCTAAGGTTTCCGGATCAGGATAGCGTTCAAATAAAGCAGGGGTAATTTGATTAATACGTTTATCGGTACACTGTGCAGATAATATTACGGCGACCAATAGCTCGTATGGGTTGCTGTAGTTTAACTCTGTCTGTGCATCTGGATTATGGGTAGAAAAGTAATTTACAAATTCTTGGTACCGTTCCTGTTTTAGCATGAACAAAGATAACGAATTATAAAAACAAAGTCCCTAATTGCTTAGAGACTTTGCCTGCTACTGATGTAGGTTTTTTGAGAAATTTAAGATACGCTCTATTGTGTCTTTACTTGGTTCTTTGACCAATTTGTCTAGCTCTTGTTTCAAGCTATTTTCACAATAGTTTTCCGTTTTTTTTACGGTGATTGCGCGCTCTTCGCCTATTTCAGTATCATTTTTTTGTTGAGTAAAGTATTCTACCATAAGCGTTTTTATTTAGTAAAGTACATATAAAACGCAAGATCAGAATATATATTATTTTTTATTTAACATTTTTTTACTTTTTTTTCTAAAAGGTGCAAAGGGCCAGTTAGATAGTGGCGCTTACTTCTTGTTAAGCAACTTATCAGCCTCGACAATGGCATTATACAAATTTGCGATACCACCAGATACAGAGATCTCGTCTAGGTACACTTTTTTGTTTGATCCATCCACCTTTATTTTAACTTTTTGATCAACTTTAGTCACCGATTTGATGATAATGTCTTTCACTTCTTTTGCAGACAATGTTGGGTAATAGGAGCGAAGAACAGCGGCTAAGCCGGAGACAACAGGAGCGGCCATACTGGTGCCATCTTGCTCTTTATACGTAGATTCTGGCATCGTTGAGTTGATCTTTACTCCCGGAGCAAAGACATCTACAGAACGATAGCCGAAATTAGAGAAGCTTGCTAGCAGCTCATCATTCACAAGTGAAGAGGTTGCTCCCACGGTAATCCAATTGCTCGCTTCGCCTAAGACGGCCTCTAAGCTATCCGTGTAATATTTCGTTGGGTAATTCTTAACGATGTCATTGTCTTTTGCGTCATTTCCTGCGGCGTGCACCAGTAGTACATCATGCTCTTCCGCATAACGAACAGCATCATCTACCGTTTTTTTGTTATATACATAACCTTTGCCGAAACTCATGTTAATCACCTTAGCGCCATTATCGACCGCGTAACGAATACCATTTGCTACATCTTTATCCCGTTCATCGCCATCTGGAACTAAGCGTACTCCCATAATTTGCACATTGTTCGCTACGCCATCGATGCCAATACCATTATTGCGCTTAGCGCCGATAATCCCTGCGACGTGTGTTCCATGATCTGCATCGGGCCCTTTGATATCCGGGTTGCCATAGAATCGTTCTGAAGCATCCTCATAGTTATCGCCCACGATAGGGCGTGAGTCATATTTCTTATTGAGATGGTATTCCGCCTGACTACTGAAGTATTTAACACCTTCCTCCAGATCTTTGTAGAATTTCTCGAAAGTTGTATTGTCCAGTTCACGCTTAGCCATCCGTGCCGCCATTTTCTGACGGTCGGAGACGGCATTGTAGCCCTCGATATCCGCTTTTGTGATCGACGCAGGTTCTTTGCCAATTGCTTTAATCATGATATCTACTTCCTTTTTAAGGTTGCTGTAGTTTAGATTACCGAAATTTGCTTCATCTAGTTTTGTTGTATAAGCGCCAATCATACGTTGATAGGCAACAAATTCTCTGCGTTCGGCTTCGGTCAATGGGGTGGAAGGAAGAACCGATATATACTTCGGTTCATAAATGCGAATTAACCGGGTCATTTCGAGGTTGTCGTATTGTACATTCTCGCCGTTGGCATTCCCTAAGAAATTCCAGCCATGGATGTCATCAATATATCCATTGCCATCATCGTCTACTTTATTGCCCGCTTTCTCGCCGCTGTTTACCCACATGACATCCTTCAGGTCTTCATGCTTGTAATCTACTCCACCATCCAACACGCCAACTATAACAGGAGTCGACTTACGTCCTTTCAGAAGCTCATATGCTTTTTCGGTACTGATCCCCATAATCCCATCCTTCTTGAGGTCTAGGTTATACCAATTTGCAGGGTTCTCGGTTTTCGTTTGTGCGAATCCAAAATATGGGAGTATGCCTATGCCAAGTAGGGCACACCATCTTATTGTTTTAGTCATAGTTCTTTGTTAATGTGTTAACAAACTTAGATATTTTTACTTACATGTAATATGTTTGCTTTTATTAAACGAGGTAATATTTTTGAAACCGACAGGAAAGTAAGCCTTGTTGCATGTACGCCTAACTTTTGTTAAGTTTATGGTCTATTAACCTATTTTATATATGCGTACAATGAGAACGAAAGACTATACAATAATATTACTTATGGGAGCTATTTTGAGTTCTTGCTCATCGCAAGAGCAACGTGATACAGTGGAATGGCCATCGGCGACTGCGCCGCTGGCAGAGGCGAAAGCCTTTAAACGGATTATTCATGGTGATACCGTTCAGGATAACTATTTCTGGATGAATGATTATTTTAAGAAAGGACCTGATTCGAATAAGGTTATTCAATACTTGGAAGCAGAGAATGCGTATACAGCCGCCATGCTTAAAGATACCGAACCGTTTCAGGGGAAGCTGTTTGATGAGATGAAAGCACGGATTAAAGAGAAGGATGAATCTGTGCCTTACTTGGAGAACGGATATTATTATTACCGTCGTACCGAAGAAGGGAAGCAATATTATAAGTTATGTCGCAAAAAGGGTAATCTGAATGCACCAGAAGAGGTGTTGTTAGATATCGATGCTTTAGCAGACGGTTTTCCGTATTATGCGGTCGGTGGTTTTTCCGTAAGCCCAGACAATAAGCTTTTGGCATATGGGGTAGATACTGTCTCTCGACGTGAATATGTACTTCACGTAAAGAACTTGGAGACGGGAGAAATATTAAAAGATCGGGTGGCACGGACTGAAGGAGACGCTGTATGGGCGAACGATAATAAGACGCTGTTCTACACCGCTAAAAATCCAGTAACGCTATTGAGTGAAAAAATAAAAAGACATACGTTAGGAACAGATGGTAAAAGTGATGTGGTTGTGTATGATGAAAAGGATAACACCAATTATATTGGCGTAGAGAAATCTAAGAATGGGAAGTTTATTCTGATTACTTCGATGGGAACATTGTCTTCGGAAGTGTTTATTCTAGACGCAAACCAACCCAATGGAGCCTTTAAATCATTCCAACCACGGATAAAAGATGTGTTGTATTCCGTTACGGCACTAGAAGATCGTTTCTTGGTGTTAACCAACGATGAAGGAGCATTGAATTTTAAGGTAATGGAAACGCCGTTGGATAAGACGACAAAAGCGAACTGGAAGGAGTTTATAGGACATCGTAAAGATGTGTTGGTGTCAAGCTTGGATGAATTTAAAGATTTTTTAGTCGTATCGGAGCGTAAAAATGGTCTTACGCAATTGTTTGTACAGTCTTTACGCGATAATAATAAACATTATTTGACATTTGATGAGGAAACATATACGGTTTCTTCCAGTACGAATGTTGAATACAATACGGATGTTCTTCGCTATGGCTACAGTTCACTGATTACGCCTTCTTCGACGTATGACTATAACATGAAGACCAAAAATAAAGAACTGAAAAAACAACTTGAGGTGTTAGGGGGATATGATAAATCGGCCTATGTAACAGAACGTCTTTTTGCAACGGCAACCGATGGAACGAAAGTACCCATATCGATAGTTTACAAAAAAGGTTTTAAGAAAAATGGACAAGCACCGGTGTTGTTGTATGCATATGGTTCATACGGTATGTCTATGGATCCAACATTTAATTCTTCTAGACTAAGCTTGTTGGACCGTGGTTTTGCTTATGCGATTGTGCATATTCGCGGCGGAGAAGAGATGGGGCGACAATGGTATGAGGATGGTAAAATGCTAAAGAAGAAAAATACATTTTCTGATTTTATTGACTGTGGAAAATTTCTTATAGATCAAAAGTATACGAGTTCGGCACACCTTTACGCACAAGGTGGAAGTGCAGGTGGTTTGTTGATGGGAGCTGTTATCAATATGGCCCCCGAGTTATGGAATGGAGTAATTGCACAAGTGCCGTTTGTGGATGTGGTAAACACGATGTTGGATGAAACGATCCCCTTGACAACGAACGAATATGATGAATGGGGAAATCCAAATAATAAAGAGGCCTACATGTATATGAAATCATATTCCCCATATGAAAACATTGAAGCAAAGGCGTATCCAAATTTGTTGGTTACGACCGGGCTTCATGACAGTCAGGTGCAGTATTTCGAACCGGCCAAGTGGGTGGCGAAACTAAGGGTGATGAAGAAGGGGAACAATGTTGTTCTCTTGAAAACTGATATGGATTATGGGCATGGAGGTGCTTCTGGACGTTTTGATTATTTAAAAGATATCGCGCTTAATTATGCGTTCCTTTTCAAGCTGGAAGGTATTAAGAAGTAGTTGGTAGAGAGTAGTTAGTACGAAGTAGATCGTGCAACGTATTTAAGTAGAGCGGGCTTGATACCCAGAGGGGGAATAGTCTGGTATAGGGCGTAGAGACACCATGTCTCGGGGTTAAAAATAGAGAGAAGGACTTTATATATTAACGGTTTGTCGACCAGGTTTTTAATTTAAGGCCTCCGCCACATACAGTGACCTCAGAACGTCATTGCGAGGAGGTACGACGCGGCAATCTTTCGGAAACGTAAGATTGCCGCGTTAAGGCCTTTTTTATCTAGTGCGCGGTAGAGTCCGCTTGATGCTCTTGTTCTGTTGCACGGGAATCGATTTGATGCTGTTTGTAATTCTCTACAGCAATCTTGCTTGCTTTTTGTGATACAACAATCGCAATAATAGCGATGGCTGTTACAACGATAAGACCCCACGCATATTTTTTTTTGTCCTGTTTGACGAGCCAATACATCACAAAAATATAGGGGATTGCAAAGAAAATATAAAATATAATACTCGGACCTACCATCTTCTTTTTTTTACAAAAGTATTGAAATTATGCCCATAATAAAAATATGGGCTATTCGTGACGTCGGAATGACATGATTGCTTTCGATTTTAAACCTTCCAATAAAAGTCGAGTCAAAGTATCATATTAATGAAAAGGACAATACTGGAATGTTTATCTTTCAAAAAAACTACAATAGTATTGCATAAAAGAAAAAAATATTTTTTTACTTTTGCCTTGTCAAGAATTTATATAAGACAGTAAAATGAAACGTTCAACACTACATAGTCAAATTTCGCAACAGCTTCACACGAAGTTGGTGTTGAGGTTTTACTATGCGTTGCAGTCATTCAATTGTCCAATCTTACGATTCCGACGACCTATTCTGCCTCGAGCTTGATTCGGAGGCAGGCAAATTCTCATCTTGATAAATCATCCAGCTCGATGATTTCTATATCTGTTAATTGTTTTTTTAGCACGTTAAGTGCAGGTATTTTTTAGGTCGACATCTTAGATGACACTTTCAGATTTCTTAATTATCCCAGCGACATCAGCGCATGTAGCGTACGCTGATACTATTTGTAATGAAATGTTCGAATCCGCAAAAGCGCGGGGGACGGGCATTGCACGTCGTAAGCCAGAATATGTAGCACGCAAAATGGAGGAAGGAAAGGCCGTTATAGCGTTGCATAAGGATGGCACATGGGCTGGTTTTGTGTATATTGAAACCTGGAGTCACGGTGATTATGTCGCCAATTCGGGACTGATCGTAAATCCTGAATTTCGTAAAGTGGGGTTGGCAAAAGCAATTAAAAAGCGTGTCTTTGAATTGTCCAGAGAGAAGTATCCACAGGCCAAAATATTTGGTTTAACAACGGGATTGGCTGTTATGAAGATAAACTCAGACCTGGGGTATGAACCTGTAACCTATTCGGAGCTGACACAAGATGAAGAGTTTTGGAAGGGCTGTCAGTCTTGCGTTAACTTTGATATTTTGGTGAGCAAAGACCGGAAGAACTGTATGTGTACTGCTATGCTATGGAACCCGGAAGATAAAGAACGTGAGTTAAAAGAAAAGATCCAACGGAAAGCCGAGGCAAAAGAACGTTTAGATCGGATCGTGAAAAAGCAATCCTTGCTGAAGCGTATTGAAGCGAAGTTGTTTCGCTCTTCGAAGAAGTTTATAGCGACTCTTTTGCCTGTGGGTACGGGGTCGATAAAGGGTATATAGAGGGGAGTTAGTAGTTAGTAGAAAGACTTCCGTCATTGTGCGGAGCGAAGCGACGCTTACCACTGGCGCGAGCTTGTAGCTCGTGTCCTAGTATGACAGAAGCACGAGTTGAAAACTCACGCTAGCAGGGGAGGAAGGGTGATAAAGTAACGAAAAAACACAGCAAGGTTGCGCCGTGAACCAAATTGAAATTGTAACTTTAACTAAGTTTAAAAGGCTCTAATTGAGCATTTATAATCAAATAAAAATGAAGAAAGTAGTATTAGCGTTTAGCGGAGGATTGGATACCTCTTTTTGTTGTATCTATCTAACGAAAGATTTAGGTCTTGAAGTACATTCTGTGGTTGTAAATACCGGTGGTTTCTCTGACGAAGAGTTGAAAACCATCGAAGCTCGTGCCTATGAACTAGGTGTGAAATCGCATACAGCCATTGATGAAACGGAAGATTACTACCGCGATACGATTAAATACTTGATTTTTGGAAACGTTTTGAAAAACGCAACCTACCCACTTTCTGTTTCAGCAGAACGTGTATGTCAAGCAACAGCCATCGCAAACTATGCGAAGAAAATAGGTGCTGAATGTGTAGCACATGGTTCAACGGGAGCTGGAAACGATCAAGTTCGTTTTGATATGATTTTCCACACGTTGATTCCTGGAGTCGAGATTATTACACCGATTCGTGATTTAAAATTGTCGCGTGAAGCGGAAATCGAATACTTGAACAGCCATGGGGTAGAATATTCAGCAGAAAAAGCAAAATATTCTATCAATAAAGGTTTATGGGGTACTTCCGTTGGTGGTGCGGAGACATTGACATCGAACCAATACTTACCAGAATCGGCTTGGCCTACTCCCATAACATCGAGTGAAGTACGTCAAATAACGATTGATTTTGAAAAAGGTGAACCCGTAGCGTTGAACGGAGAGAAGATTGGTGCTGTATCGGTTATTCAGCAATTACAGGCATTGGCTCAACCTTACGGTATTGGTCGTGATATGCACGTAGGTGATACCATTATCGGAATTAAGGGACGTGTGGGCTTTGAGGCCGCAGCTTCGCTTATTTTAGTGAAAGCACACCATACCTTAGAGAAGCATACGCTAACTAAATGGCAACTTTCGTGGAAAGATCAAATTGCAGCATTTTATGGAAACTGGATGCATGAAGGACAGATGCACGATCCAGTGATGCGTGATATCGAAGCCTTCTTATCTTCATCACAAGATACAGTGACTGGTCGCGTAATCGTTGAGTTGCACCCACATCGCTTCGTGGTTATCGGAATTGAGTCGGAGCATGACTTGATGTCGAACAAGTTTGGTACTTACGGAGAAATGAATGCAGGTTACACTGGAGATGATGTAAAAGGATTCTCTAAAATCTTTGGTAACCAAACGATTATTTGGCATAAAGTAAACGATAAAGGTTAATGATAAGGCGTGCTTCGATTGATGATCTAGCGGATATTGTTCCTCTTTTTGATGCATACCGCATTTTCTATGGACAAGCTAGTGATTTGGAGCGTGCCCGACTTTTTTTAGATGCCCGTTTAAATAACCAAGAGTCGATCATTTTTATTGCATATCAAGATGATCGCGCTGTTGGCTTTACGCAGTTATATCCTACTTATTCTTCCGTAAGGACACATAAGAGTTGGATCTTAAATGACTTGTATGTAGCTGCTACGGCAAGGAAAACGGGGATTGGAGAGTCTCTGATCAATAGTGCCATTGCATTTGCGAAGGCCGATGGTACGGATGTAATTCAATTGGAAACACAGATTGATAATAGCGTAGCGCAAGGGCTGTATCTAAAGATGGGCTTTGTACTACAGGAGAGAGGAACTGATTTTTTGCTCTTTAAAAAAAGCATTTAAAAGATTTAAGTCATCTGCTTGTAGAACGCTAAACGATAAACAAATTATAATGGAGAACAAGATTAAAGTTGGTATTGTTGGTTCGGCAGGATATACAGGCGGAGAATTACTCCGTGTATTGATCTATCACCCGCAGGTAGAAATCGTATTTGCAAACTCTGCTTCTAATGCAGGGAACAGCGTAGCTGCGGTTCATAATGACCTGTTTGGTGATACAGATCTTGTATTCTCAGCTGATTTTCACAGTAATATCGATGTTCTATTCTTGTGTGTAGGGCATGGCGATGCACGTAAGTTTTTAGATAATAATCCGGTAGATTCATCTGTTAAGATTATCGATTTGTCGCAAGATTATAGGCTACGTGCTAATGTGAGCTATCAAGGACAATCCTTTGTCTACGGCCTTCCGGAGCTCAATAGGGAAGCCATTCGCTCTGCACAATATATTGCGAATCCAGGTTGTTTTGCAACGAATATCCAACTCGCGTTATTGCCGTTGGCTGCAAAAGGATTATTACCGAAGGACGTTCATGTAAATGCAACGACAGGTTCAACAGGTGCAGGCCAGAAGCCTAGCGCAACAACGCATTTCTCATGGCGTAACAATAATCTGTCGGCTTATAAATCTTTTGAACACCAGCATTTGCAGGAAATTTCGGAATCACTGGATCAGCTGCAAACGGGGTTCTTACCGATATCAGAAAAAACGTTATTAGAACGCGCCGCTGAAAAGATTCATTTTGTTCCGCAACGTGGTGATTTCGCCCGTGGTATTTTCTCCGCAAGCTATGTGGAGTGCGCCTTGACAGAAGAGGAGGCTTATGCGCTGTATGAAACGTACTACGCGGAACATCCATTTACCTGGGTGAGTCGCGAAAATATAGACCTGAAACAGGTCGTGAATACCAATAAGAGTATTATACACCTAGAGAAACACGGTAATCAACTGTTGATTTTAAACGCAACGGATAACTTGTTGAAAGGAGCCTCTGGGCAAGCGGTACAGAATATGAATCTCTTGTTTGGCTTGGACGAGCGCACAGGCTTGAACCTTAAAAGTGTAGGTTTCTAAAAGAAGAAATCATAAAAAAACCGCTTCGTTTGAAGCGGTTTTTTTATGATTATTGATACACAATATCTAAGGATTCTTTAATTGCTTTAATCGCTGTGTTAATATCTTCCGCTGTATGTGCATGGGAGATAAAACCTACCTCATACCCTGATGGGCCGAAGTAAATGCCCTTGTTCAACAAGGCGCGGTGCATAACCTTGTATTTCTCCATTGAAGCAGGGTCGATTTCATCCGCTCTTTTGATGTGTTCTTGATCGGTAAAGGCAAACCAAAAGATCGAACCAACGGTGAATATTTTCACGCCATAACCTTTTTCTTGAATATACTGACGGAGTTCGTTCACAAAGGCTGTCGTTACTTCTTCCAGTCTTTCGTAGAAGCCCGGCTGTGCTAAGATGCTAAGTGCTGCAATACCTGCGGCCATAGCCACTGGGTTTCCGGATAGGGTGCCGGCCTGATATACACCGCCATCCGGCGAGATATGCGCCATGATCTCGTTTGAAGCACCATATGCACCAACAGGCATACCGCCACCAATAATTTTACCATATGTCAGGATATCGGGTTGGATATCATAATACGTTGCCGCTCCATTAAAACCTAAACGGAAACCCGTAATTACTTCATCAAAGATTAATAACGCACCATTGTCTTTTGTTATTTGACGCAGGTACTGTACATAATCTTTATCTTGAATCAATAAACCGTTATTGGCTGGGATTCCTTCTATGATTACCGCTGCAATCTCATCTTTGTAGGTGCTAAACACTTCTTGTAAAGCCTCCCGATCATTCAACGCAATAACAATAGTTTCTGCAGCAAAAGCTTGCGGAACACCTGCAGATGAGGTTTCCCCAAAAGTAACTAATCCAGACCCTGCTTTCACCAATAAAGAATCGGAGTGACCATGGTAGCATCCTTCAAACTTTACAATTTTATCTCGCTTCGTGTAACCACGCGCTAAGCGGATCGCGGACATTACGGCCTCTGTTCCGGAGCTTACAAAACGGATCTTTTCTATATGCTTGTTGTTAGAAAGGATAAGTTCAGCTAATTTATTTTCAAGTTGTGTTGGCGCACCAAAGCTTAATCCTTTACTTAATTGAGCGGTTACGGCTTCGCGAATATTGTCGTTGTTATGCCCCAGGATTAACGGCCCCCAAGAACAACAGAAGTCGATAAATTCGTTCCCATCGGCATCCCACAGGTGTGCTTTATCACCGCGCTCAATAAATAGAGGTGTACCGTAAACCGATTTAAATGCTCGTACGGGTGAGTTTACACCGCCTGGGAAATATTGTTTAGCCTTTTCGAACAATTCGGCAGACTTTTCACGTGAAATATCTTTAGTGGTTGTTGACATAATATTAAAATTGAATGTTACGATTTATTGAACTTATTTCAACCATCCTTTTTCTAGCACTTCTTTTGCATGGTAGGTAAGGATGGACGTTGCACCAGCGCGACGGAAGCTTAATAATGTTTCCATAATTGCCCGTTCTTCGTTAAGCCATCCATTTTGTATGGCTGCTTTTAACATGGCATATTCACCCGAAACATTATAAGCGGCAATTGGTAAATCAAAATTATCATGCAATAATTTAATAATATCCAAATACGGAAGGCCCGGTTTAACCATCAAGAAGTCGGCACCTTCTTCCATATCCAGTTGTGCTTCGATCAATGCTTCGCGGGAATTAGCCGGATTCATTTGGTAGCTTTTTTTATCACCAGCTTTTGGCGCTGAGTTCAAGGCGTCACGGAATGGTCCATAGAAAGCAGATGCATACTTTGCGGTATAAGACATCAAAGAAACATTCGTAAACCCATTTTGATCTAGTACTTCACGAATATAGCCGATACGTCCATCCATCATGTCAGAAGGTGCGATGATATCAGCCCCTGCCTGCGCGTGTGCCAAGGCCATTTTACCTAAGATTGCCAAAGTTTCATCATTTAAGATCTCGCCATTTTCGACAATACCGTCATGGCCATCTGAGCTGTAAGGATCCATCGCTACATCGGTAACGACACAAGCTTCAGGGAAATTTTTCTTTACTTCTTCGATTGCACGGAGATACAGATTTCCTTGCTGGTAGCTAATTGTAGCGTACTTATCTTTTAAGGAATCTTCTATATTCGGGAACAAATCGAAAGCACGAAGTCCTAAGTTAAGACAGCTTTCAACTTCACGCAATAGGTTGTCGATCGAGTAACGGAAGATACCCGGCATGGATGAAACTTCTGTTTTTTGATTTTGGCCTTCGACAATAAACAAAGGGAATATTAAATGAGCTGCTGATAGGTGGTTTTCTTGGACCATATCGCGAATAACAGCTGATTTTCTATTTCTTCTGGGACGTTGTAACATGATTTGAAAATTTGTAATATTTAAAAGGGGCATTGAAGCCCCTTATTTTATTCTTTAGTATTCTAATCCAAATACGGCTTCTGATAAACCGATCTCATCAGGAGTAAACGGTAATGTGTACGATAATCCCATAGCTTCAATGGCTTTAGCTGTAGAGTAACCGATACAAATGATTTTCTGATCGGGTTCAACTAAATTTTCTTGAAAATATGCTTCCACATTACTCGGACTCGTGAAGATCAACACTTCGGCGTTGGTCTTATCTACGTTTTCTTCTAAAACAGTTTCGTAGATAGGCATATCAATGACATGCGTGTTTTCTGTCAATGCATTTTGGATCGACATCAGGGAGTCTTTTGCGCGTGGAATAAATACCGTTTGGCCATCCACTAGCTTTGCAAACTCCTTGGCGATATCTTCTGTTCGGATTCCAAGATTATCACCGGAGAAGTCCGCTATACGATCGTATTTGCGAAGCGCATCTTCGGAACCTCTACCCAATACTGCAATTTTTGTCTTTTTTAAGATTAATGGCTCCAACTTGAAGAAATGATCGATCGCGTTTTTACTATTGAAAAAGATCCAATCAGCACGCTTCAAGATAAAAGAGTCCAATTTATTAATCGTTGGATAGATGCGTATCAACGAACGCGCATCCACCTGGATGTTATGCTTTGCTAAATATCGACCTAAGTACGAGTTCTCGTCAAGGTCGCGGGTTATAAACACGCTACTTGGAAGTTTTCTATCTTTTTGATACTTGGCAAATATCTTCTCTGCCATACCTTCCGTCGTTTCCGATTGGAGGTAATAGCGGTCTGGGAAGTCCTCGTTATCTTCTGCAATGGATGTCCATGCTTCATATTTACCGTCATTGGTTTTGCGGCAGTAACACCCCAATGGTGCATGACAACCCGCATCAAACATATTGAGAACTTTTCGTTCTACAGCGATCGTTTGGGCAACCTCCGCGTTATTTATTTTTTGTAGTATATCGAAGAGATCACTATCACTTTCCCTAATTTGGATGGCAAGAACACCTTGTGCTGGTGCTGGTACAACTTCTATTGGTGGAATCTCTTCGATATGAAAGTCTGATAGATCCATCTCAATACGTGCAATTCCAGCTTTTGCCAACATAATAGCATCATACTGCTCATCGCGTAACTTCTGGATGCGGGTCTGTAGATTACCGCGTAAATCGGTAAACTCTAAGTCAGGACGTAACGATAAAAGTTGCGCTTTACGGCGGTTCGAGGATGTTCCTACCGATGCATTGTGTTTCAAGGATAAACGTTTCTTGATATCTACACAGTCTTTGTGGACGATCAGGAGTTCCGCCGGGTCTTCACGCTCAGATACCGAAGCGATAATTAATCCAGGAGGGTTTACAGTAGGTAAATCTTTATGCGAGTGAACAGCGAGGTCTATTTGTGAACTGAGTAATTCTTCTTCGAGCTCTTTGGTAAAAAATCCCTTGCCTTCGAGTTTATCCAAGCGTAAGTGCTGAATAATATCTCCTTGAGTTTTTATTATTTTAAGCTCTGATTCTATACCTATTTCGGCTAATCTATCTTTCACAAAGTTAGCTTGCCATAGGGCTAGTTGACTGCCTCTGGTTCCAATTATAAGTTTTCTGTTCACTATTAGATAATTTATCTGTTGAAAATGCTCACAAATTTAACCAAATAGTCATACAATCCCGACTATCATTGTCAGAATTAGGCTAAATTTTTAGGGAAAGAGCGACTTAGTTAATTTCTGTCTGTGCGTTTTTAACCAGAATCTCTTTGGCCATTAACATAGGGACTTTAATGTATTTTTTCTCCATGTAATTAATAACCTTTTCGAGCACTTCGCGCGCTTGTGGATCGAGCGCCTGTAGGTCTTGCGCAAATACTTCGTTGAGTGCGAAAGACTTTATTTCTTTGATTTTTTCCGGTACTTCGCGCATGGCCACTTCGACACGGCGTTGCTTTAATAGTGGAAGGAATTCTTGGATGTTTTGTTCGATAATCGCTACAGCGCTATCTAGTTCATTATAACGGTCTTGCTTGTTTTTCTCCGCAATAGCTTGCAGACTGCTCACCTCAATATAATGAATAGGGAACTGTTGGAGAACCTCTTCGGCGATATCGTTTGGAATAGCTAGATCGACAACAATTTTTTTGTCGGTTTCTCCATTGAGTAACATCCGATATAAATTGGCATCGATAATAGCTTCAGGAGATCCTGTACAAACAATCATGACATCAAATCCCTTTTTATATTGACCTAGTTCCGATAAAGGATAGGCTTCAGCATTCAATTCTTTCGCCAATTTTTGCGCATTTGTTAGGGTCCGATTGAAAACCACAAAACTAGCATTCTGCTGTTTCTTAAAGTATTTGGCTAAGTTTTGGTTGGTTTCGCCGGATCCGATAACTAAAACACGTGCATTTGCAGGGAGCTTTGTTTCCTTTAGTTTGCGATAGGCTAAAGAAACGACAGAAATAGGGTTTCTGGAAATGTTGGTATAGGTATATACTTCTTTAGCTGTTTTTACTAAGCGATCCATCATCATGCGAAGGTAGTCTCCTGTAAAGCCAGATTCACGACATCTTTCATATGCGCGACGTACTTGTGCCAAGATCTCCTTTTCTCCGACCACTAAACTTTCTAAAGAACAAGACATCCGGAAAAGGTGATTCAAGGCATCCATCCCTTCATAGCGGGTGACTTGACCGAGGTAACACTGCAAGCGATCACTTGGAACGCAAAAGTTCATCTTATGCATAAATTCTGCGATGAACTCATCTGATAATTCATGAGCACCACGAAACACAAATTCGACACGGTTACAAGTGGCGATGTAAAAAATCTCAGGTATATCTAAGGTAGTTTTTAGACTGGCTAACCGATCTTCTAACTCCTCGTTACAGATAACCAAATTGCCCAAGTCTTTTAGCTCGACATGCTTGTGGGTGAATGCTATAACTTTTAAATTCTTCAAAGTATTATCCTGCTCAATAATATTATCGATACAAATGTAGATTAAAAGGTGTGTTGTTCTGTCAAAAATCTGTCAATAGAATGAATTTAGAACGATTATAAATAGCTGTTTTTTTATATATAATATTGTTTTTCAGGTTGTTATAAAATTGTTTAACAAGAGAATGTGATAACAATCATTTATTTTTTTTACGGTTCCATCATATATCCGTACTCGCTTCCTTGCTGTACCCTCGCTTTCGGTCTTTTTTATCTTTTGATTCCGTATGTAAACCTAGTGTTATCTGGTTTGCGGATCCGTGGGAATTCTTAAGGAATTGGAAATGGTTTGTTAACACCTAGTTTATATAGTTGGGATAGTTTTGCAGCACATTATTAATCCAACCATGAATAAAGTAAATTTTCTTTTAACCCTCATCGGTTTTTGTGTTTGTACGGCCTCCGCGCAAGTTGATTCAGATGTCATTCGTTTAGATGCGTTTAAATATGCTAAAAAGAGAAATATTATCGATATCCCTCGTGTTAAAGGACTTCATGTTCTAAAATGTGATTTTCACATGCATACGGTTTTTACAGACGGGCATGTTTGGCCCAATGTACGTGTACAAGAGGCGTGGAAGGAAGGGCTTGATGCGATTTCTTTTACAGAACATGTTGAATATACGCCACACCACGAGGATGTAAAACCAGGAAATCTGAGGTCATATGCTTTGGCCAAAGATTTGGCTGCAGAGCATAATATTCTGTTAATAAAAGGTACTGAGGTTACGAGAAACACGCCTCCGGGGCATTTCAATGCTTTATATATTACAGACGATAAAAATCTAGTTACCGATCGCACAGATAATTCATTGGATGAAAAGGCAATTCAGGCTGTAGCAGATCAGAAGGCCTTTATATTTTGGAACCATCCAGGATGGAAGGAGACGCAGATCCCCGGTTCGTATGAATGGATTCCCTTTGTAGAAAAGATGTATCAAGCCAAGCAATTGCATGGCATCGAAGTGGTAAATGGTTTTGGTTTTCATCGAAAAGCATTGGATTGGGCTTTGGACAGGAATCTTACTGTCATTGGAAATACAGATATCCATAATCTTATTGCCCACGAGTATGATATCGAACAGAAGGGAATTCACCGTACGATGACGTTGGTTATGGCCAAAGAACGATCTACTTCTGGAATAAGAGAAGCATTAGAGGCAGGACGTACGGTGGCATGGTCGAGCAAATACTTATTCGGAAAGGAGGAGCATGTACGGGATCTTTTTGAATCATGTGTGCAATTGACGCCGGCTTTTCATGAAAAAGAGAACAGTAAAGGTGCGGTTACGCGTTACTATGAGCTTAAAAATACCAGTGATTTACACTTCGAACTTGTGTTGAAGAAAGGTAAAGGGACTAAAAATGTTGTTTTATACCCTGGATCCACGCAGATTATTACTGTTCCTACAGGACAGCGTTCTATTTCTTATGATGTTATTACTGCGTATGTGCGCAGTGACCAGCATCTTACTGTAGACTTTCAACTAAACTAAACTCAATATTTTACTTAAAGCAAATGACTAAATTTTATTTAGGCTTGTCCAAAATTGGCCTTGTTTTGTCAATGGGCTGTGCATTTAATGTGCATGCTACAGGCCACTTTAGGGATGTTTCGGCATTCCCTACGGTTAATCAGGAACTTATTCACGTGCGTGTTAAGGTTGTCGATCAAGCGACAGGAGCACCAATGGAAGGGGTGAGCGTCCTTGTCCATAATAAAGTTATTGGCGTGACTGATGCGGCTGGTTTGTTTTCGCAAAGTGTTGTCAAGGGCACCTCCTTGATCTTCAATATGGTCGGTTACGACCGTCGTACGCTTCGTGTCAGCAAAGCACAGGAAACAATTAGCCTAAAAGCAATCGATACGGAGATTGAAGAGGTTGTGGTGACAGCATTGGGAATCAAGCGCGAGGAGAAAGCATTAGGTTATGCAACAACAACGGTGAAAGGTGAAGACCTCACGAACGCTTTGTCTAATAACTGGATGGATGCGCTATCCGGTAAAGTTGCCGGTCTGAACCTGATGCGTTCGAATGCGGGCCCGGTTGGTGGTACAAAGATTATCCTCCGTGGAGAAAATAATTTGACCGGCGAAAACGAAGCCTTGATCGTGGTTGATGGTGTCGTGATAAACAGTGGGTCTGGTCGCCGTTCGGCGAATGCTTCGGACAATGTTTATGGTACAGGGTCAGACAATATGCCGGTGGATTATGGTTCAAGCATGGATGATATTAATCCAGAAGATATTGAAAATGTAACGGTATTAAAAGGGCCTGGCGCCGCCGCCTTGTATGGAGAAAGAGGAGCGAACGGTGCGATTATTATTACCACAAAGGCGGGAGCTAAGAAAGAGAAAGGACTCGGTATTACGTTGAATTCGAATACCGCATTTCAAACGTTAAATAGTTCGCCGGATCTGCAATATGAGTATGGTCAAGGATTGGATGGTGCGGCGCATTATTCTTTTGGCTCTTCTGCGGACGGTGGAAGTACCAGCGGCACAAGTTCGGCTTATGGTCCTCGGTTTGACGGACAAAATTTCTTTCAATATAATCCGTTGACACAGTCTGTCGGGAAAGAAAGGACACCGTGGCGTGCGTACGATAATATCAATGATTTTTGGGATGTCGGTAAAACCTTTACAAATTCAGTGACTATTGACGGTAGTACAGAGCGCACAACCGCACGGTTTTCTGCCACAAATGTTAATAATTCATGGATTGTTCCGAACTCTGGATATAAGAAGAATACGTTCGCATTGTCCGTAAACTCTAAAGTGAGTGATAAGCTGTCAATTTCCGCGAAGGTGAATTATAATAACCGTTGGTCTGACAACCTGCCAGGAGCGGGATATGGTAACCAGTCACTGATGTACTGGTATATTTTCTGGCAACCGAATGCGGATTACAATTGGCTACGGGACTATTGGGTCAATGGAAAAGAGAATTTAAAGATTCAATATCCTTTCAGTACCTACCCGGAGAACCCCTATGCGATTTCATATGAGTTTATAAATGCGAATAACCGACATACATTTACAGGAAATGCGCAAGCCTCTTATCAATTCAATAAGAAATTCTCCGCGCAATTGCGCGCTTCGTTAGACTTTTCGGCCGAAAATAGAACGCAAAATAGGCCGTACGATGCCGGTTCTAAGCTAAATGAAGGTTCACACCGGACGCAGGAAATCTTTTCCAAAGAGACAAACGCCGACTTCTTGCTGAAATACGCGGAGAAGATTAATAAAACGTGGGATTTGTCTGCTATCGTTGGAGGAAGTACACGTCAGAATGAGTACCGAATCGAAAGCTTGTTTTCCGATGGTTTAACGTTCCCAGGTGTCTATAATCATAACAACAATAAGTATGGAACCAAATTTTCTAAAGGGCTCGAAAATTTAGAAGTAAATAGTTTTTACGGATTATTTACGGCAGGTTACAAAGACTTTCTCTTTATGGACGTAACGGGACGTATGGATTGGACCAGTACGTTGGCGGCTCCGGGATATCCGGATAAAGCAAAAGGGTTCTTTTACCCTTCGGTAAATGGTAGTTTTGTGTTTTCTGAAGTGTTTAAATTACCAAAAGCAATCAACTTTGCAAAAGTTCGTGCTTCCTATGCCAACGTAGGTTCTGGTGTACAGCGTCCTTATCAGACCCAATTTTCATTCACGAATCCGAACAGTCTGTTGCCTGGTGGTTTAGCCAACCCGTCGACTTTAGTGAATCCATATATTGAACCTTTACGTACACGTTCTATTGAAGGTGGTCTAGATGTGCGCTTGTTCAAAAGTCGTATTCACGTAGATTTAGCGCTATACAAAGGCAATACTTATAATCAACACTTGTATCGTGTAATCGATGCTGCTTCTGGAAATAGAAATTACTTGATGAATATTGGGGAGGTAAGTAATTCAGGCGTTGAGGTGGCATTGAATACCAAAAATATAGTCAAAAAAGGTGGCTTTAATTGGACATCCAGTCTGACGTTCACTTCCAATAAGAACAAGATTGTGGAATTAGCAGATAGTTCGCTTGTGCTGCAACAACGTTCAGTGGGGAATGGACAACTCGTTGCCTTTGAGGGCGGAAGTATGGGAGACTTGTATGGTATTGGCTATCAGCGAGCACCTGATGGACAGGTTATCTATGATCCCAATACAGGGAACGCACTGTTGACCTCCGATGTGGTCTATCTGGGAAATACGATCCCGAAAGGAAAAGCGAGTATCGGGAATGCTTTTACCTACAAGAATATTCGCCTAAATGTATTGTTCGATGGTCAGTGGGGAGCAGTAGCGCACTCATTAACGCACTATAAACTAGCTGAACAAGGGAAGACCACCAATACATTGCCCGGCCGTTACAGTGGTATCATAGGTAATGGCGTCTTAGCTAACGGAGACGGTACCTTCCGTAAAAATGATGTGATAGCAAAAAATATAGATGAATACTATCGTTCGCATTATGGGGGAGACAACGCCGAAGGAAGTACCTACAAAACAGATTTTATAAAACTGAGGGAGGTACGCCTCGATTATGCGTTGCCTAAATCGATGCTGAGTTCACTGAGACTCCAAAAAGCTACTGTTGGACTCTATGGGCGAGACTTATTTATCTGGTCGAAGTGGCCTGCATTTGATCCTGAGTTCGGGACAATTAGTGGTTCCGATATCGTTAAAGGATTTGAAATTGCTCAATTCCCTTCTACCCGGACTTTCGGTTTTAATCTTATTGTTGGTTTCTAAATTGCGTCATCATGAACTTAAAATATTTATTATATACTGCTCTTTTGAGCTTGATTGGTCTGCAATCCTGTGACAAAGGATTTGAAGAGTTGAATACCGATCCGACCAAAACGACGGAAGCTTATCCGCAACAGTTTTTGGCAAACGCGCTAATTAATACCATTAGCAACAACATGTCTCGTAACCGTTCTTTCAATAATGAGCTGATGCAAGTGACCGTATCACTGGGCGATAGTGATGGAAAAGTGTTCCGTTACGACTTTCGCAGAAGCTGGTCTGATCATACATGGAATGGACATTTTTCGCAGCTGTCGAACTACAAAGACATGTATGCAAAAGCGTTGAACGAGATTAATTTTAGCCGTTCATACCAAGCGATTTCATTGATCATGCAAGCCTATTCATATGGTGTATTGACAGATACTTATGGGGATGTTCCATTTACAGAATCTAATTTGGGCCGGGATTCACTCATCTTAGAACCAAAATTTGACCGTCAACAGGATGTGTATATGGGGATGTTTAAAATGCTGGATTCAGCGAATACACTTTTGAGAACAGGAGCTACCGCTATTGAAGGAACGGCAGATCCTTTATTTGCTGGTGACTTGACAAAATGGAGAAAGCTTGGTAATTCTTTGTTTTTACGTCACCTATTGCGGGCTTCGCATAAGGAGGAGGTAAAGGCCTATGTTATTCCAAAGATTCAGGAAATTTTACAAACGAATACGAGTGTTTACCCTATTATGACCAGCAATGATGATAGTGCGATTCTAAAATGGACAGGATTGGGTGCTTATGTTTCGCCTTATGCAGGTACGCGGGTTCAAGATTTTAGAGCAACGGCAATCTGTAGCTTTTTTATTGACTATTTGCGCGATACGAACGATCCTCGTATTAATATCCCACTTTACGGTAAGAATGGTACCAACAGATGGGGAATTGCTACCTACGGTGGAGATTTTGTTGGCGTGCCTAGTGGTTATGCTGCGGTTTCGGAAGACTATAGTAAGATGTCTTACTTTTTCTCCAGCGATCAGAATAGTGGTACTGGAAATACATTACAGACGGATCCGATGACCGGTATTTTGATGAATTTTTCGGAGGTTCAGTTTATAAAAGCGGAAGCTGCCTTGCGAGGATGGATCACCAATGGGACGGCGGAATCATTTTTTTATAGCGGAGCGGAAAACGATATCAAACTTTGGACACCTACCTGGGCGGACAATATAAAGGATCACCTGATGGCATCAGATCGCGAATGGAAAACCGATGGCTCCTTTGAAGAACAGTTGGAGCAGATCCATTTGCTCAAATACTTTGCACTGTTCTTAGTGGATATGCAGCAGTGGTATGAGTATCGACGTACAGGCTACCCGGTATTGCCTAAAGGTGCCGGTCTGAAAAATAACGGCGAGATGCCGGCTCGTATGCAGTATCCACTTTATGTGCAGTCTTCTAATCCAACAAATTACAAGCTGGCGGTACAACAACAGGGTGCTGATGAAATTAATACTAAAGTTTGGTGGCAGAAGCCTTAAAAAAGAGTAATCATGATGAATAACATACAAAAATTAATGATCGCCATTGGTGCAGCTTTACTTTTGTGGGGGTGTAGTGAAGGTAATTACCCTGGCGGGGAGATCAGTCCATTTATCGGTACATATGATGTACGAAATATTTATAAAAATGCAGCGGTGGAACTTAATGAATCGAATCTAGATGGCTCGAGTAAATTAGCGGTGCTTGTTACTTCTGACCATAGCGGGGGCAATATTCCAGAGCATTTGGTGTTCGTTCAAGACGCACGTCGATTAGGATTCTTGCGCGGCTTAGCATTAAACTTAGGCTCGGAAGCAAAAGATTATTTGCCAGGAGATTCTATCTTAGTCGATATCAAAGGGGCGATGTTGGATCGTGTAGAAGGTATCCTTCAGTTGAGTAATATTTCTGGAAGTAAGATTCAACGGGTGTCACGAGGACTTCCTGTGGCATACCAAAAAGTCAATGTAGCGCAGGTGCTTGCAAATCCAAACGCCTATGAAAGCACAATGACTGTTGTGGTGAAGGGTGGTTTTAACCCCATCCCAGAAACAGGTGCAAAATTGGCGGGTGATTGGCAGCTAAACGATGGGTTTGGTAACCTTTTGCTGCGAACGGAATCAACGGCGAATTTTGCTGACAAAGCATTATACCGCATGGGTAACTATTATGGATTAATACTGAATAAGGTACAGGGAGATAGTTTAGTGCCTTATTTAAAGCCACGTGTTGCAAGTGATATCGTCGAGCTTAAATCTGTTTATAATATTCCGAAGGTGATTATCACAGGATGGTCTAATGATCCGCGAGGAACGGACGCTAACTATGAGTATATGCAGTTTATGGCGACCGAAGATATAGATTTTTCGAAAACACCTTATGCAGTAATTACCACGAATAATGCAGGCGCTTCTACACCTATTGGTTATCCCGCTAAAGGTTGGGCAACAGGTGGTTTGCGGACCTATAAGTTTAATCTGACTACGGGGGTAGCGAAGAAGGGGGAGTTTTTCTATGTGGGAGGAACAGGTAAGTTGATTATGAGTACAGGGTCTACCAGTATTGCAGATGCAAATTGGATTACGGCTTATGCGTATAATACGAGAGATGGTTTTGATGGCGTAGGAACAAAAACAACCAATTTATTAGCTAATAGTGGTAATGCGTATGGTATATCAATATTTCAGGGGACGAAAATTGATGCTAATTCAGTTCCTGAAGATGTTATGTTCGTGGGAACTGGCGGTACACTGTTTGGAAATGGTTACGGGTATAAAATCGCAAACAATGATTTTTATGATGTGATTAATCCGATCACCCTAGAAGAACAACCGTTTTATAGAAGTGGTACGAATACGACCGCTTTGACTTATAATACACCTTCAGATGCAGGGTTTTTCTATATACTTGGTGGTGAGTTTAATATGACTTTAGGTCGATGGACAAAAGCGCGCTCAAAGTATGCTCCGATCTTAGAAAAGGAATCTAAATTGACGGAAATTGAAGATCCTAATTTTGTGACTAAACTTGTGTATTAATAGTTCTTTTGCAAATCCATAAAATTTCCAACATTTGCATATAATTTTAGTCCTATGTATATACTTCGTAAACCCATGGCAATAGTCGGGATGATTATTTCCGTGTTAGCACCTGTTTTTTTACCTTTTCTTAGGGTGCCCATAAAAGGCAACTGGAATTTGTATCAAACGGATGTGAGTCTATTTTTTATAACGAATGGTATACTGGGTTTATGTATGTTGGCTTTTTTTCTGCGAAAGGTTTCGGTCTTTCGATGGTTGACTCGTTTTTATCTAGCTTGGTGTGTACTGGGATTCGTTGCAGTATACTTTAAAATAAACAACTATTTTGGGATGAAGTTTGTGGATGGTTTACTGTCAAAGACCCTGCACTTAAAATGGGGATGGATTGTATTATTTATAGGTGCGCTCATCCTTGTTTTTAGCGTCAAGAAAATAGATGCAGATACCAAATAAATGAGAGGCCTAGGCCTCTCATTTATTTTTTGCTTGGTCTGTGGGAGATGAAATGATCTTTCAATTTATCCAGACCGATATTCTCCTCGGGTTTGTCCAATTCAAACAACCAGACTTTACTGTCCATTATTTCGTCTAATTCTTTGGAATTGACTAAATCCAACGGTTTAACACGATACTCCTTATCGATGGGGGCAGTTGGCTGGTGTGGGTGCTTACTGTGTTTTATGATTTGAATTTGGAAGGTTGGCCATTTACCCAAGTTGCTAAAGTTTGCCGAGTAAACCTGAACAAAATCTTTACGCATTATCTTCTCCGCAAAAAGGCCGGTCCGTTTGGTTCCGGAGATTTCGGAAAGGCTTACCAAAATATCATATGACGTACGGTTTACGATAAAGAATTTTGCTAACCCTTCTTTTTGTTCGCCCTCAATAGCGAGAAAGATGCCTCGTTCGATGAATGGAGCATTGGGGGTTGGTGTACGCACCAAATCATCGTCTTCGCGCTTCATGTTACCATGTACCAAGGTTATTTTATTCTGAGGTACAGGAATCTCGAAGCCCGTTTCGTCTGTCACGCCAACGATATTATTAGCTTGGAAGGAGGTGATGTGTCCTTCAATAGGTTCGTCAACAAAACGAACTAAATCTCCTATTTTATATGTCATGTTCTTTATGTTATAGATGATCAACAATGTGTATTAATCGATCGATATCTGTCGTGTCGTTATATAGATGAAGACCTATGCGAATCCCGGTTCCGCGCGGAAAGCAACATACACCTTTTTCTGTTAATTTTGGATATAGGTCGGGGTTTATTTGCAAATTAATGATGGATGACTTTATGTCTCTGTTCGCCGCGATGGGAAGCAACAGCTGCCGCTCTTTAAATAAACCATATGCATACGCACGTAAAGAATCTAGGTGTGTCTTTACGTGCTGTAAACCTAATCGTTGTAAGAATAATAATGATTGCTGCAACGTGCCATGGCTGAGCGTATCTTGGTGTCCGGGTTCAAAATAAGTATGTAGTATGGTTTTATTTATCCACATCGTTTCCTGTGGTCTTTGTTTCTTTTTTGCATCTTGGTAGATGGTATGTTCCATCGCGGAGCTGAGCATAATAAAGCCATTTCCAAAACCTGCCATGAGCCATTTGTATCCACTAGTGCCTACGGCATCAAATCCTGAACTATCGAAGTCGAAGGGTTCAGTACCAATAAATTGTGTGCCATCCCCTATAATCAATAGGTTTGGAAAAGCTGCCTTTAGTTTTTTGATAAAGGAGAGGTCAATCTTTAAGCCACTTATATACTGGACCATGCTGATGGCTAATACGTCGGGCGCATCTGTTTCTATTTTATGCCAGAGATCTTCCTCTATCCGTTCGCTTATTTCCACTGTTTGGTAAGCAAAACCTCTACTTATGATGGGATAGTTCAAGGAAGGGTAATCACCCTCAATGATTAAAAATCGGCTATTCTTGGGTAGTCCTTCCAACAAAACATTGAAACCGAACGAAAAATTCGGCGTGCAATAAACACGTTTTGAATCCGTTCCGAAGCATGCCGCAATATCTTGACGCACATGTTGTATAAATTGAGGCTGCAAGTCCCGGAGATTACCCTCAGGAGCAAAAAAGGATGCTTCTCTTTCCGATCGCCAATGATAGTGACTCCTCGGCATGAGCCCGTTGCCTGGCGTGTTGATGTAAATCAGATGATCAGGGATATCAAAATGTGTTTTAAAGGGCATGGTCGTTTGGTTTTTGTTGTTGCAGAATCTCATAATAGGTTTCTCCCGAAATAAACCCCGCCCCTAGTGAAGCGAGATGCTCGGTATATACTTGACAGTCTATGATATCGATACTTTGTTGTTGACAGAGATAAATGAAAGCGAGTTTGGAGGCATTACTTTGTTTAGCAAACATGCTCTCCCCACAAAAAACACGACCTATCTTAACCCCATAGAGACCGCCGACAAGCTTGTTATTTTCATCGTATGTTTCTATGCTATGAGCAATGCCTTGGTTGTGTAACTGTATGTAGGCCTTTTGCATATCCGCTGTGATCCAAGTGCCATCTTGCCCCGAACGAGTCACAGTAGCGCAATGCTGTATTACAGCGGCAAAATTCGTGTTCTTTCGTACCGATAGTTTGGTGTTTCGCATAAACTGACGCATACTCTTGGATACTTTCATTTGTGCGGGTTTCAAAACAAATCGTTCATGTGGCGCATACCAAAGGATGGGAGTGTCTTCCGAAAACCAAGGGAATATAGCGTGTTCGTAGGCGAGTAATAAGCGTTGGCTGGAAAGGTCACCTCCGATAGCGAGAAGTCCATCTTCATCGGCTAAAGAAGGGTGTGGGAAAATCAGTTGATCGTCAAGTGCAAATGGCATGATAACAAATAGGGTTGAAACAAGACAACCAGATTAATCTGGTTGTCTTGTTTCTTTACTTATTTCGTCGAAGAGCTTATCCATATGCTCTACATATTCGTTGGTATCATCGAGGAAGAATTCGAGTTGAGGAACAATTCGCGCTTGGTTTTTAATGCGTGTGCCAAGTTTGAAACGTATCTCCGTTGTTTTTTTACGGATTTGTTCGAGGTCTTCTTTTGCTGTTTTCGTGTTCAAGAAACTTAAGTAAACGCGAGCAATTGCCAAATCTGGCGTTACTCTGACCTTTGTTACTGTAATAAAAGCGCCAGGCGCCCAGCTATTTCCCTCACGCTGAAAAAGTTCTGCTAAATCTTGCTGTATCACGCCTGCAAATCGTTGTTGTCTCTTGCTTTCTATTCCCATAGCTATTGTGTTTTTTGGGTGGTGTACACCGCATCGAAAACAAAGATAATAATTATTTTATTAGTAACTTTGTCTACTTATCGTAGACTATGGATTCAAATAAACCGAAGATAGCCTTTATTACGGGCGTGACGGGCCAAGATGGCGCATATTTAGCGGAGTTTTTGCTGAGAAAGGGCTATATTGTTCACGGCTTGAAGAGACGTTCCTCGCTCTTTAATACCGATCGTATCGATCATATATATCAAGACCCACATCTGAGTAACCGTAATTTTATTTTGCATTACGGCGATCTGACCGATTCGACTAATTTGATCCGTATTATACAAGAAGTACAACCGGACGAAATATATAATTTAGCTGCACAATCCCATGTGAAGGTTAGTTTTGATACACCTGAATATACGGCGAATGCGGATGGAATTGGTACTTTACGTATTTTGGACGCCGTCCGTTTGCTCGGTTTGAAAGATAAGACGCGTGTCTACCAAGCTTCTACTTCAGAACTTTATGGTCTCGTTCAAGCTGTTCCGCAGAGTGAGACTACCCCTTTCTATCCACGAAGTCCTTATGCTGTCGCTAAGCTATACGGTTATTGGATTACGGTTAATTACCGGGAAGCCTATGGTATGTATGCTTGCAATGGTATTCTTTTTAACCATGAAAGCCCTGTTCGGGGCGAAACGTTCGTAACCCGTAAGATAACCCGTGCCGTCGCAAAGATTGCTTTAGGTTTGCAAGATAAGTTGTATTTAGGGAACCTTTCTGCACAGCGGGACTGGGGGCATGCCAAGGATTATGTGGAGGCTATGTGGTTGATGTTGCAACAAGATAAAGCCGAAGATTATGTAATCGCTACTGGCGTAACCACTACGGTTCGTGATTTTGTTCGGATGGCATTTGCCGAATTAGGCATTGAGGTCGAGTTTAGTGGGAAGGATGAAGCAGAAAAAGGGGTTATCATTGATTGCGATGAGGCGCGTTTACGTGAATTAGACATTCCTGTTGAAAATATTAAGTTGGGACAAACAGTTGTTAAGGTTGATGCACAGTATTTCCGTCCTACCGAAGTAGACTTGTTGATTGGGGATCCGACCAAAGCACATACCCAGTTGGGGTGGGCGCCAAAGTATGATTTACCCATGTTGTTGAAGGATATGGTTAACTCGGATTTGCAATTGATGCGGAAAGAAGAATATTTGAAGAAAGGTGGTTTCTCTGTGATGAATTATTTTGAATAAAAGTAGAATACAACCCCGCCTATTCTGTATTGGAATAGTTTTTGTTTAGGGATGATGAAGTTAGCGAAAAGCGAACAACTACTAATGAACGAAATGCAGAATCAAAATAAAGCTGATAATATTGATATACCTGGATTTATCCAACAAGACGTGGAAGAGCCGCAACAAAAGAAAGATAATTCAAAAATATATTTTTTCATCATAGCTATCGCAGCTCTTCTGGCAACGAATGTATACTTCTATATTAAGTATAAATCGTCTGGGGAAAAGTTGTATACAATAGCCATTCAGAAGCAGGATTTACAGATTGAAATTGATCGCATCGAAGCTGAATTAGATAATTTAGCAGCTTTGAAAGGCGGAGATCCTGATCTAGGATTGGAGAATTCTGAATTGCAAGCCCGCCAGATGATTAGTGATCTGCGTCAAAAGCTGGATGGACAAACCATTACCGATGAGGATATCTACGATGCAAAACGGGAGGTGGCGAGACTAAAGGGAGATGTGTCTACCTTGAGGACTAGCCTGAATGAATTACGGGCAAAGAATGAAGTTCTTCAAAAGGAGAACGCTAATCTTTCTAACCAGGTCGTCGTGACGGATAAAAAAGTATCGTCATTGTCAGAAGAAAATACGGTGTTGAAAGATAAAGTGAATGCGGCATCTGCGCTTAAAGTTTCAAATATTCAAGTGATTGGGGTGTCAATTAATAAAAAAGATGTAATAGAAACTGAATCTCGGGCACGTCGGGTAGATAAACTACAAGTTCTGTTTTCAGTGGCAGATAATTCCCTGGCTCGCAAAGGCGATAAGGAAATCTTCGCGCGTGTTATAGACCCTTCCGGGAACCTCTTTGGAGATGCAAATAATCTCTTTTATGTACACGGAGAAAAACTGCAATATACCTTTAAGCAAATTATTAATTTCTCTAACAATGGCGAGGAATACCAGTTCTTATGGGGTACTGATAAGTTTAAAAAAGGTGCCTATACGATATTATTGTACTGCGATAATGCAATTATGGGTAGAGCCAGCGTGGTATTAAAATAATTTTTTTTATTCTACTCGTATCTAGGCCGTAGTGGCCTTTCGCTTTTTAAGACTGTTTGCAAAATGACCCAAAGTGGTCATTTTTTTGTAAATTGCCTAATCACAAAAAACTGATTATGAGTAGAAAATTAAGTGTAATCTTGGTCGCCCTGACTCTTACAGCGTGTAATCAAGGAAAAGTAATTGAACCCCGAGAAGAAATGGTATTGAAGCCTTATCCCAAAACAGAGAAGATAGACCAAAAAGATGTTTATTTCGGTACGACAGTAGAAGATCCATATCGTTGGTTGGAGGATGATCTCTCGGCGAATACGAAAGCCTGGGTAACGGCACAGAATGAGGTGACGCAAGACTATCTTGGTCAAATACCATATCGTGACGCTATCCAAAAGAGATTGGAAAGTTTATGGAACTATGCTAAAGAAACGGCTCCTTTTAAGGAAGGAGATTTCACCTATTTCTATAAGAACGATGGTTTACAAAATCAATATGTTTTGTATCGTAAGAAAGGTGATACAGGTACAGAAGAGGTTTTTCTAGATCCCAATAAGTTTTCTGAGGATGGCACCACCTCGTTGGCCGATATTTCATTTAGTAAAGATGGTTCTTTAGTTGCTTATCAGTTGTCAGAAGGAGGTTCTGATTGGCGTAAGGTCATTATTTTAAATGCGGCCGATAAAAGCGTTGTGGGAGATACTTTGGTTGATGTGAAGTTCTCCGGTTTAGCTTGGAAAGGAAACGAAGGTATTTACTATAGTAGCTACGACAAGCCTAAGGAAGGGTCAGCACTCTCAGCGATGACCGACCAGCATAAGTTGTATTTCCATAAATTAAATACACCACAGCAAGATGATCAACTAATTTTTGGAGGTGCCACGAAGCCACGTCGGTATGTTGGAGCGGGCTTAACGGAAGACGAGCGTTTTTTGGTTGTAAGCGCAGCTAATGCTACTTCCGGAAATGAATTGTATGTAAAGGACTTGACAAATCCTGCTGCTGATTTTGTTGCCGTGGTCGATAATATGGATAAGAACCATTCTATTATTGATAATGAAGGGTCTAAGTTGTTTATTTATACCGAGTTGAACGCACCAAACGGGCGTGTGGTGACAACAGATTTTGCGCAACCACAACCTGCGAACTGGACCGATCTTATCAAAGAAACAGATCAGGTGCTATCCGCCTCTATTGGTGGAGGGAAGATCTTTGCAAACTACTTGAAAGATGCAACGTCGTTGGTGAAGCAATACAGTCGTGATGGAAAAATGGAACGTGAAATTGAACTTCCTGGGATAGGCTCCGCCGCTGGATTTGGTGCAAAACGTAACGATAAAGATTTGTATTATTCGTTCACGAATTATGTAAATCCGGGTACAATTTATAAATACACGATTGCGGATGGTAAATCGGAGGTATATAAGAAATCAGCTATTAATTTTGATCCATCACAGTACGAGTCGAAACAGGTTTTTTATACGTCGAAGGATGGTACGAAAGTGCCGATGATAATCACGTATAAAAAAGGTATTAAACTAGATGGGACAAATCCTACGATGCTTTATGGTTACGGCGGTTTTAATATTAGCCTGACACCTTCTTTCTCAACAAGCAACGTGATTTTACTGGAACAAGGTGGGGTGTATGCTGTAGCGAATTTGCGTGGTGGCGGTGAGTATGGTGAGAATTGGCATGTGGCCGGAACGAAATTGCAGAAGCAGAATGTATTTGATGATTTTATTGCCGCTGCGGAGTTTTTGATTAGTGAAAAATATACCTCTTCGGAACGTTTGGCAATCGCTGGTGGATCGAATGGAGGGTTGCTCGTAGGAGCTTGTATGACCCAGCGTCCTGAGCTGTTCCAGGTGGCGTTTCCTGCAGTAGGGGTGTTGGATATGTTGCGTTATCATAAGTTTACAGCAGGAGCCGGTTGGGCTTTTGACTATGGAACGGCTGATGATAGCAAGGAGATGTTTGAGTATTTGTATAAGTATTCGCCTTATCACGCGTTAAAAGCTGGAACTTCCTATCCTGCTACCATGGTGTCTACCGCGGATCATGATGATCGTGTCGTACCTGCGCATTCTTTCAAATTTGCAGCGCGTCTACAGGAATATCAAAAAGGAGCTAATCCAGTGCTTATCCGTATTGATACTAAAGCGGGGCACGGTGCGGGTAAATCTACGGCTATGGTCATTGCAGAGCAAACGGATAAATGGGCTTTTATGTTGCAAAATATGAAAGTTCCTTATAAGGAGATAAAATAAAGAAGAGCAAGTGAAAACGTGAATTAGGAAGGATGTATCATAGGGTGCATCCTTTTTTGTGCAATAATCAGAGCATGCTATAGCGCAGCGTGTTATATTTTAATTGATTTTGGGCATGAAAAAAGCGTATCACAGGTCAGGATACGCTTCAGAACAAAATCAGTTTATAAATGGTTAGTCGTATTTTTTTAAGATTTAAGACCTCCGTCTATCAAATTTAGTTTTTACTCTTTGGTAAATAAAGTGTGAGTATTAACTCACTGTCCTCTATTTTTGTATTTTCCATTTCCCCTTTACGTCTACAAACATAGGTATATAAAGTCTCGGTGCAAAGACTTTTTTTTAAAAAAAGTAAGTGCTCACTTTTTTATTGTGTTTCCTGCGAGTTAACGCGGTTATTTATCTAGGGCTTTAGTAGTGTACTGATGATTAGGTTCTTCTGAAATACGCTATCGTTTGCGCTTTTTTCATTTTTTGGAAGAGACTCTTGCTTGCAGATTAATCGGTAACTGCTGTTTTAAAATAATTGTACACCCCCGCAATTTTGTCTATTTTTGTGCAGAAAACCGATAGACATGAAAATTTGGCAAAAAAACATTGACGTTGATTCCTTTGTAGAATCTTTTACGGTAGGTAACGATCGCGCGATGGATCTTCATTTAGCTGCGGCTGATGTGTTGGGTTCTTTAGCACATACCCGTATGTTGAATAGCATTGATTTAATGACAGATGAAGATTTAGCTGTTGTACAGAAAGAATTAAAAGCTATTTACAAGGAAGTCTTGGCGGGTAATTTTGTCATTGAAGATACGGTTGAGGATGTTCATTCCCAGGTGGAGATGTTGTTGACGCAGCGTGTCGGAGAGGCGGGTAAGAAGATACATGCAGGACGCTCCCGTAACGATCAGGTTTTGGTGGATCTGAAATTATATTTCCGTTCGGAGATCGAACATTTGGTCGGACAGGTGGAAAAACTTTTTGAGCAACTGCTCAAATTGAGTGAACAACATAAAAATGTATTACTGCCAGGGTATACGCACCTTCAAATTGCGATGCCCTCTTCTTTCGGTCTATGGTTTGGCGCTTATGCCGAAAGTTTAGTCGATGATTTGGAACTTCTAAAGGCGGCTTGGAAAGTATGTAATAAAAATCCACTCGGCTCGGCTGCAGGTTATGGTTCTTCTTTTCCGTTAAATCGTACCATGACAACGGAGCTTTTAGGCTTCGATGATCTGAATTATAATGTTGTCTATGCACAAATGGGACGCGGTAAAACAGAACGCATCTTAGCGCAAGGGATGAGCGCCGTGGCTGCTACATTGGCGAAGTTTGCTATGGATGCCTGTTTGTTCATTAATCAGAATTTTGGATTTATTTCTTTTCCGGCACACTTGACCACAGGCTCGAGTATTATGCCGCACAAGAAGAATCCGGATGTATTTGAACTCGTACGCGCGCGCTGTAATAAGATTCAGGCTCTGCCTAATGAGATTGCACTGATGACAACAAACCTTCCTTCAGGTTATCATCGTGATTTACAACTGCTGAAAGAAAACTTGTTCCCTGCTTTTCAATCGTTGAGCGATTGTCTGGAGATTTCTACGTTTATGCTGCAGCATATTACTATTAAGGATAATATTCTGGATGATGCTAAATATGATTACCTCTTTAGTGTAGAGGTCGTAAATAACGAAGTACTGAAAGGAGTGCCTTTTCGGGAGGCATATCGTCAGATAGGTTTGGATATTGACAACGGAACATTTAGACCGGCTAAAGAAGTGAATCATACACACGAAGGAAGTATTGGAAACCTATGCAACGATCAGATCCAACGGATGTTTGATGAGGTTAAAGGAGGTTTCGGCTTTCAAAAAGTGGAACAGGCGCTAACGGAGTTGGTGAAATAGAGCGATTAAAAAAATAAGTGTATAACAAAAAAGTGCGTGCTAATTAGCACGCACTTTTTTGTTATACTGCCATCTGTTTGGGGAAGTGCCATAGCACTAGTTCGTAACTTCCGGCCTTTCTCAAGCGGACATGAGCTACTAGCCTGCCTACGGTAGGCAAGCTCGCGCCAGCGATGGTTGCATCACATCACGCTAGTCCTTCACTTTCACTTAATGCGACTCTTTTTTTAGTGAAAAGCGATATTGTGTTTCGCTCTCAAAGATCATTCCTGGTTCCAAGACTACCGAAGGGAACTCCGGGTGGTTGGGGCTGTCAGGGAAATGTTGCGTCTCGAAACAAAAACCAGTGCGTGCTGTATAGCGTCCTCCTGATTTTCCAATGTCGTTGCCGGTTAAGAAGTTTCCTGTATACAGCTGAATGCCCGGTTCGGTTGTGTGGACATCAAGATGTATGCCGGTAGTGGCTGAAAAGGCTGTGGCGGCACAGCGCGATAAATTTTGTGTGTTTACAAAGGTATGGTCATAGCCACTTCCTCGCTCCAGTTGCTCTTCGCCGTTGCTAATTTCATCCGCGATGCGTTTGCCCGTGCGAAAGTCAAATGCGGTTCCTTCGACTGGTGACATAAAGCCAAAGGGAATTTGCTGCTCATCGATGGGTAAGTAGTGCTCCGATGGAATTGTTAGTATATGATTGAGGATATCACTGTGTCCTTCTCCATTTAGATTAAAATATGCATGATTCGTCAGGTTGATTACCGTTTTTTTATCTGTCTCCGCTTTATATTTTATGATAATCACATTATCCTCGCTTAACTCATAGCAGATGCTTACCCGTAGATTTCCAGGAAAGCCTTCTTCGCCATCGCGGGAGCAATAATAGAAGTCAACACGTTTTTTGAATGATACCTGCCTATCCCATACCTTCGTATGGAAACCACCGGGGCCACCGTGAAGTGAGTTGGTGCCATTGTTCTGTGCAAGGGTAAATGTTTGGTCATCCAACCTGAATTTTCCATGGGCTATGCGGTTTGCAAAACGGCCGATGGTTGCACCATGGTACTGCTCATCAGCTTTTAAGTAATCCTGTATAGAATCGAATCCTAAAACCACATCCGTAAGATCTCCCGATTTGTTGGGAACCAAGATACTGACAATACGTGCACCATAATCAGTAAAGGCGACTTGCATACCACTTCTGTTGCGAAGGACAATCAAATGTGTGTTTTTACCATCAATTTTATGCTCGAAGTTCTTGGTGTCGGGGAGTCTATAGTGTGCCATGGTCTTTCGTATTTATGCTATAAATTTAACGAAAATAGCCTTCAAATGCAATTTAATCAGATTAGTTTGTTGATTGTAATGAAAACGGCATTTTGTAATTTAGTTTTTCGCGTGCATGATTCGGTGAATAGGGCAATCTCCATTACCTTCTTTTCAGTTGTTGGTAATTTTTACGTAACAGCGGTTTGAAAATCTTATCTTTGCTAGTAAGCAAAATTTATTTCTTACATGAATTGGAAACAGCTGCTTTCTGCAAAACGTTGGGGCTATGAGCATCGTGATGTTACCGATCCGCTTGATGCGCGGTCGGAGTTTCAACGGGATTATGATCGTTTAATTTTTTCATCGCCCTTTCGGAGGTTACAAAACAAAACGCAAGTCTTCCCATTACCTGGGGCTGTATTTGTGCATAATCGATTGACGCATAGTTTAGAGGTTGCCAGTGTTGGTCGCTCCTTAGGTCGTTTGTTCTATACGTTGATGAAACAGGAAGACCCTGAGCTAGATGAGAAATACCCGTTTCTACAGGAGGTCGGTAATATTATATCCGCTGCTTGTTTATCACATGATTTAGGAAATCCCGCATTTGGACATTCTGGAGAAGCGGCAATCTCTTCCTATTTTACACAAGGATCAGGACAGAAATACCGGGAGCAGGTGTCGGCAGAGCAGTGGGAGGATTTGACACATTTTGAGGGAAACGCCAACGCTCTTCGTATCTTGACACATCATTTCAATGGAAAAGATGAAAAAGGTTTTGCGTTGACGTATGCCACCTTAGCAGCTATTGTGAAATACCCTTGTGCGGCTATTGATGGACATGTGAAAGGAAGCCATCACCGAAAGAAGTATGGTTTTTTTGCGGGTGAGAAGGATAGTTTTGAGAAAATTGCAAAAGAGTTGGGGTTAAAGCAAGACCCATCTAATCCGCGCTGTTACCTTAGACACCCTTTGGTTTATCTGGTTGAAGCTGCGGATGATATTTGTTATAATATTATCGATCTAGAGGATGCACATCATCTTAAGATCTTGTCATACAATGAAGTTGAAGAGTTGCTTTTACCTTTATGTGGCGGTGAGAACCTTCGTGCGCGATTGGATGGTTTGGCCGATAGTGGAAGCCGTGTGGAGCTACTGCGCGCCAAGGCGATCAATACGTTGATAAATGGTTGTGCGGAAGTATTTGTTAGGCATCAAGATAAATTACTGAGCGGAACATTCGAAAGTGCCTTAATGGATGCTTTGGATCCCGTGATCGTGGCGCAGATGAAAAAAATCGAAAAGCTATCGGTCGCACAGATATACAATGCACCGACGGTGGTACAGATCGAAATTGCAGGTTTTAAGGTGATGAACGCCTTGTTGGAAGAGTTTGTTCCTGCATACCTCAAGACAAACAAGACATTGTTTGATAAGAAGTTAGTCGCCATGATTCCGGCGCAGTTCCATACGCAACGAGAAGATGCATACAGTAAGATCCGGGCAGTATTAGATTTTGTTTCGGGAATGACAGATGTCTATGCGGTTGATCTGTACCGTAAGATTAAAGGGATTTCGATTCCTTCGTTAGATTAACATAAGGTATTACGAATAAGAAAATAGTTGAGCACGATACGATGAAAGTAGTGATAGCTGAAAAGCCGTCGGTAGCGCGAGATTTGGCGCGTGTGATGGGGGCAAAAGAAGTGAAGGACGGTTATATTAGCGGTAACGGATATGCTTTTACCTATGCATTTGGACATTTGGTGCAGCTGTGTACACCGCAGGCGTATGGCTATGCCACATGGTCCGTCGGTAATTTGCCTATTATTCCCCAGGAATTCCGTCTTGAAGCGAAAAAAGTAAAACGTGATGGTAAGCAAATGGATGATGCGGGGGCGGTAAAGCAACTGAACACCATTAAAAAATTATTGGAGGAAGCCGAGGAGATTATCGTAGCAACGGATGCTGGGCGGGAGGGTGAGTTGATCTTCCGAAATATATATTACTATTTAAAATCCAATGTGCCCTTTAAGCGGTTGTGGATTTCTTCACAAACGGATAAAGCCATCAAAGAGGGGTTCGCGAAACTTAAAGAAGGGACGGAGTACGATAGCTTATATATGTCGGCACGGTCGCGGTCGGAGTCCGATTGGTTAATCGGAATTAATGCGACACAAGCATTGACTTTAGCCGCAGGAAATCGGGGCTTGTTGTCACTTGGGCGTGTTCAAACCCCGACGTTGGCGATGATTTGCTCGCGTTATTTAGAGAATAAAGATTTTAAGCCACAGGCTTTTTATAAGATACAAGCGGGATTTGAAAAGGATAATATCGCCTTCAAGGCGACTTCTAACCGGATCGATAAAAAGGAAGATGCCGAGGATACGGTCGCTAAGATTACCGTAGGTTCGGAGGCTAAGGTGGTCAAGGTGGAAGCAAAGGAGACGAAAGAACCACCTCCACTATTGTTTGACCTGACATCACTGCAGCAGGATGCCAATAAGAAATATGGGTATTCTGCGGACCAAACTTTAACGATTGCGCAGACACTGTATGAGAAAAAGGTGATTACCTATCCGCGTACGGGATCGCGTTATATTGGGGAAGATGTTTTTGAAAAGATCGATGAGCTGTTTCAGCATCTCGCGGATACAGCGGAGGAGGGAATTGCTACGATATCGAAAAACTTGGTGGGAGCCAAGCTGAATAAGCGGTCGGTCGATGATAAGAAAGTAACAGATCACCATGCTTTATTGGTTACTGAAGAGAAACCTGGACCGATGCCGAAAGATCAGCAGCATATCTATAATATGATTGCTAAGCGTATGGTGGAGAGTTTTTCGGAGGTTTGTCTTAAAGACATTACAACCGTGACTATTGATGCACAGGGGGTTGAGCTTATTGCGAAGGGAACGGTAATCCGCCAGTATGGATGGCGCCTTTCTGCCGATCAGGTGGAGCTCCCTGATGAAGATAAAAATAATGACGATCAGGATAATGAAAATGCGCAACTGCCTAAATTAACGGCGGAAGAGTTGCTGGAAGTCTTGACGTTAGAGTTGACGGAACGTTTCACCAAAGCAAAGCCTATACATACGGAAGCTTCTTTGTTGAAGGCCATGGAAACCTCGGGTAAAGAGATTGACGATGAGGAGATGCGCCAAGCCATGAAGGATTGTGGTTTGGGAACGCCGGCAACACGTGCAGCGACGATTGAAACGCTATTTCAACGGGATTACATTAAAAGGGATAAAAAGAAGCTAATCCCAACAGAGAAGGGATTAGCGGTCTATAACCTGGTAAAAGATCGATCGATAGCGAAAGTGACCCTGACCGGTAAATGGGAACAGAAGCTGGAGGAAATGCGTGCAAATAAGGTATCGTACGATGTGTTTATGAAACATATCAAGGATTACACGGAGCGCATCACGAAAGAATTGCTGCAATTACGGATTGCGATTCAGCATGAGGAATTAAAGCCGCAGCAAAAAGGGAAGATCAAGTGCCCTAAATGTCAGCCCGGACAAATACAACTGTACGATAAGGTGGCGCAATGTGACCACTATGCACGAGGTTGCGACTTCAAGATTTGGCGCACTTTGCACGGGGTGCTTTTAGAGGAAAAGGAGATGAAAAATCTCTTGGAAAAAGGGCGGACTTCGGTCTTAAAAGGAGTGCAGCCTAAAGCTGGAACTTTCACCGAAGCAGCCTTGGTTTTTCAGGATTTTAAAGTGAACATAGCTGCACTTTAAGCCTGTTTATACCGCTATGTTTAATATTGCATATAAAAGCAAATTTATCTAAGTTTACGCTTTACTAAAATCAAAATACATTGGCAAAAGAGAAGAAACAAACCCCTTTGATGCAACAATATAACACCATTAAGGCGAAGTATCCAGGTGCTTTATTGCTGTTTCGGGTAGGGGATTTTTATGAAACTTTTGGAGAGGATGCAATTAAGGCTGCCGGAATTTTGGGCATTGTCTTAACAAAACGTGGAAATGGTTCAGAGTCGGAGACGGCACTAGCTGGTTTTCCGCATCACTCTTTGGAGACGTACTTACCTAAACTCGTACGTGCGGGCCAACGTGTTGCGATCTGCGATCAGCTGGAAGATCCAAAACAAACAAAGACTATTGTAAAACGGGGTGTGACCGAATTGGTGACGCCGGGGGTCTCCTATAGCGACAACATTGTACAGCAGAAATCAAACAATTACCTGGCATCGATTTTTGGTGAGAAAGGGCAATATGGTATTTCTTTTTTAGATATTTCCACGGGTGAGTTTTCGGTCGCGCAAGGGAGCGAGAGTTACATCGATAAACTGTTGCAGGGGTTTAAACCCACTGAGGTTATACTTCCCAAAAAGCAATATAAAGATTTTGTAGAACATTTCGGTTCTAACTATTATACATACACGTTGGATGAATGGCCGTATACAGGTGATTATGCAACAGAGGCTCTTTTAAAGCATTTCGAGGTCAATTCCATGAAGGGCTTTGGCATCGAACGGATGAATCTTGGTATTGTGGCTGCCGGGGTGGCGCTGCATTATCTGAATGAAACGGAACATCGTAACTTACAACATATATCGAATGTCTCGCGGATCGAAGAGGACCGCTTTATGTGGTTGGATCGTTTTACCATACGTAATCTAGAATTGATCGGTTCGGCCAATGAAAATGCGACAACTTTAGCTGATGTTTTAGATCAAACCTCCTCTCCGATGGGGGCGCGCTTGCTCAAGCGTTGGATTGTGATGCCGTTGAAAGATCTTAAATCCATTCAAGAGCGTCTCGATGTAGTGGACTATTTCTTGTCGCATAAAGATTTGCGGGATTCGTTGATTCAGGAAATCAAACAAGTAGGAGACTTAGAGCGATTGATTTCGAAAATTGGTCTTCAGAAAGCTAATCCGCGCGAGATTACACAGCTAAAGCGTGCACTCTATGCGGTAGAAAAACTGAAGGTTTTGGCGAATATTGAAGACTCGGAACCTTTACGGATGATCGCCGATCAGTTGAATGTATGCGAGGTTATCCGAACGAAAATTGAAACCACCATTCAGGCAGAACCTCCCGTTGCTTTAAACAAAGGTAATGTGATTGCCGATGGAGTCGATGAGGCGCTGGATAAGTTACGTAAAGTAGCGTTTGGTGGGAAAGATTACTTGTTGGAAATACAGCGACGCGAGGCGGAAGCTACGGGAATCCCATCGTTGAAAATCGCTTTTAATAATGTGTTTGGTTATTATTTGGAAGTGACCAATACGCATAAAGATAAGGTGCCTGAAGGTTGGATTCGTAAGCAGACTTTGGTCAATGCAGAGCGGTATATAACAGAAGAGTTAAAGGAATATGAGGAGCAAATCCTAGGCGCAGAAGAAAAGATACAGGTTATTGAAAATCGCATCTATGCAGAGCTCATGGTTGATATCGCAGAATACATCAAGCCTATTCAGCTCAATGCCCAGCTTATTGCAAAGTTAGATGTGCTGTTGAATTTCGCTGTTATTGCAGAGAAGAACTATTACATCAAGCCTGAAGTAAGTAACAGTAAGGTATTGGATATTAAGGGAGGACGTCACCCTGTGATTGAACGGAATCTTCCGATTGGAGAAGACTATATTACGAATGATACCTTTTTAGATCCTGAAACGCAACAGATTATTATTATCACAGGACCTAACATGGCAGGTAAGTCGGCTTTGTTACGACAGACGGGCCTTATTGTTTTGATGGCACAGATTGGTTCTTTTGTTCCGGCAAAGGAAGCTTATATCGGTTTGGTTGATAAGATTTTTACGCGGGTAGGCGCTTCGGATAATTTGTCGTCTGGAGAATCTACTTTTATGGTGGAGATGAATGAAACGGCAAGCATCATGAACAACCTGTCAGATCGTTCGTTGATTTTATTGGATGAGATTGGTCGTGGTACAAGCACGTATGATGGTATCTCGATCGCATGGGCGATTGCGGAATTCTTGCATAATCATCCTGCGGCGCGTGCAAAGACATTGTTTGCGACGCATTATCATGAGCTTAATGAACTGACTAATTCGATGAACCGTATCAAGAACTATAATGTCACGGTCAAGGAGATGAATAACAAAGTCATCTTCTTGCGTAAGCTGGTTCCAGGCGGCTCCGAACATAGTTTTGGTATTCATGTCGCGAAATTGGCGGGGATGCCTCCAAAACTTATCGGTCGCGCCGGCGAAATTTTGAAACGATTGGAACAGGAGCGGACTGGTGGGGAGCAGATCAAAGATAGTATGCGTAAGATTCAAAAACAGGCGTATCAGTTGCAGATGTTTTCTATTGATGATCCTGTTTTGAGTAAGATACGGGATATGCTTAATAATTTAGATGTTAATACCTTGACGCCCGTAGAGGCTTTAATGAAGCTGGATGAGATTCAACGCTTGTTGAAGCATTAAAGTTATAGCGGGAATTGTTGGGGTACCCCAATCCTACACGGAGCCTGCCGGCCGGAGCTAGGCAGGCTCAAATACCATGAAATTGTCCTTCTAAAACCTGAAGAATACTTGCAAGCTACCGTAATTGGGCTGAATGCTTGTTAACAGGTTATTGTCCCAGTTGTAAGGCACATAATTGTATGCCGCTTCTAGGCCGATATATTTCTTTCCACCCAAATGATGCATGGCCGCAAAGCCAACAGAGCTACGCATCGTATTGACGTTGTTGTATTTTATGTTGGAGCCATAATTTTCATCGCCCCAGTAGTCTCCACCAGTATCTTCACTCAATCCAGTGCCTGTAGACTCCCAATAAAGCCCAACTTTTGGATAGAGGATAAACTTATAATTATCGAACACTTTGTAACCCAATGTGCCACCAAAACTATAGCTTGCGCTCGAGTTGACATCTTCTGTATTGCCATACAGTAAGTAATCAAAGTTTCGATCGTTACTATTGATACGGACACGGATACCTAACTCGTAGAGAACGGCGGATGATATTTTGGAAGAGAACATGAATCCGAAAACAGGATTGCTCTTAAATACGGGGTTGGATCCTGTTAATGGTGTTTCTACACCGGCATAAATACTAAATCCGGAACGATCTCTATCTGTATAGTTGGTTCTGATTTTTTGAATAGCACTTGGTTGAGGTGTTGCGGTCTGCTTTTCGTAAGATTGATAAAAGCTATCAATGTCATCGGCAAATAGAAAGGCAATTTGTTTTTCAGAATCACGCAGACTAAATGCTGTCGACTGAAGCAAAGCCCGTGCTTTTAATCGAACGAGAGAGTCTATGGGGTGATTTAAAGGCACGTAGTTGAAGTCTGCTTTATTCTCCCTATAAATCTGTGCATATTTTGTTTCAACACTATAATCCCACCGCATGACCAACACGTCGTGATATTTTTTATCTAAATAGTCTTGGATGAGTTTTTCAGTATGTTGACGTTCAATCAATGCGCGAAGAATGCGTAAACGTTGCGTGAATTCATTTTGACCACAGACGCCTTCTATTGTTGCGAGTGTAGGTTCAAGCGCTGCATAGTCATTTTTTGTTACCATGGGACCGATTTTGTCCAAGGCAATTTTTGTTATCTGTTCACAATCTTGCCACGTTTTATCTGTTGCTGCTGTCGACAGAAAAGAGAAACCGGTGATGTAGAGGAGAATAAGGTAGAATCTAGACATAATTTGTATGTTACCGCCAAATTAGGAATTTTTATTGGTTTATAAAACGTTGTCGATTTTAGGAGCGAAATTTAACATTATCTTTGCATATGGGTTCTGTTTTTCGATTTAAGCAGTTTGAAGTGGATCAAGGAGCATGCGCGATGAAAATTAATACCGATGGCGTATTATTGGGAGCGGTGGCCGATCAGCAAAAGGTAGCGTATGTTTTGGATATAGGTACGGGGACAGGAGTAATTGCGTTGATGTTGGCGCAGCAGTATCCCGAAGCACGTATTGATGCGGTTGAAGTGGATGAAATCGCTGCTCGGCAAGCGGAGCAGAATTTTGCGACGGCACCTTTTCCGAATCAGATGAAAGTATTTCATACTTCATTTGAAAATTTTAGACCGGAATATACGTATGATCTTATTGTTTCTAATCCACCCTTTTATACAAAATCATTGCATAATCCGGATGATAGAAAGCGTCTGGCAAGACATGCCGATGAGTTGTTTTTTGAAAAACTGGTTTGTTTTGTTGCTGATTATTTGTCGCCGAATGGTGTGTTTCAGTGTATAGTTCCTTCAGAATTAGCGGATTGGATTGGAGCTGCTTTGCTGCCAGGAAAGGGATTGTTTGTACACGAAGTGACGGCCATATCTTCCTTTGAAGGATCAGATGTTATTCGTAAGATTTTGAAAGTCGGTTATTTGCCGATTGCGACAGCCCGCAAAGAACTGTTTATTTATGAAAGTAAGGGCGTCTATTCGCCGCAGTACAAAAAGTTGTTGCAGTCTTTCTTTTTAGCGTTTTAGTTCAAAGAGGTGCTAAAATAGAACGTAAGTAGACAGGAGCCACAGGCTCGCGCCAGTAGGCTGGTTATCCGCAAGTGAGTCGCCTACTATTCGTATGCCACGCTCATTATGTAATAAAGAATTAAAAAAATACAATGAAGAAAATAGGTTTGTTATCAGATACTCACAGTTATTTAGACGACGCGGTGTTTAAGCATTTCGATGGGTGTGATGAAGTGTGGCATGCAGGCGATTTTGGTTCATTGGAGATTGTCGAAAAGCTTTCTGCTTTTAAACCGTTTAAAGGTGTTTACGGTAATATCGATGGTAAAGATATACGTGTGTCCTGTCCCGAACATCAGCGTTTTTCGTGTGAAGGCGTCGATGTATGGATGACGCATATTGGAGGGTATCCAGGACGGTATTCACCGTTGGTGAAACCTGAAATTATGATAAACCCGCCTAAATTATTTATTTGCGGACATTCCCATATTCTGAAGGTTCAGTTTGATCCCAAGCTACAGTTGTTACATTTGAACCCGGGTGCGGCAGGAAAACATGGATGGCATAAAGTACGTACCTTGATGCGTTTTGTAATTGATGGCGATAAAATCGAAAAATTAGAAGTAATCGAGCTTGGTGAACGGTAGTTCAAGAATTTCTATAAACTGTCGCGTACATCCAGAAGAAACCCTTTCAGTTTCTCTAAAGAATCAATGACCCGTTGGTTTTCCTTTACCTCATTTTTATTGGAACGTAAATAGTCGCGTGCTCCCTGCAAGGTATACCCCTTGTCTTTTACTAAACTAAAGATAATCTTAAGGTTGGCAATATCATCCTGGGTAAAGAGTCGATTCCCTTTTTTGTTCTTTTTGGGTTGAAGAATATCAAACTCTCGCTCATAAAAACGTATTTGGGAAGCGTTGACGTTGAACATCTCGGTCACTTCACCCATGGTATAGTATAACTTGTTTATTTCGCGTTCTTTGTACGGCATAGTTTAAATTCTGCTTTAACAAACTTAGATAAATTTGCCTTTATATGCAATACGAATGTATGGATAAAAGATTTTTATTGTGTAAACTTACTTCTGTATTGGATTGCATTATGAAAGGTAAGATTATTGTCAGTAAGTTTTGGACTAATTTTTTGTCGGGTCGAAGAGCGGCCGCGGTAACTATTTTTCCATTTATATTGATTATCGATAAGTCTTTTCGCTATGATCGTGTTCTTGTGAATCATGAGCGTATACATTTATCGCAAGCTTTGGAGCTCCTGATTGTTCCTTTTTATGTGTGGTACTTCACAGAATTTTTACTTCACTATATTCGAATCAGAGATTTTAAACAAGCCTATTTACGTATTTCCTTTGAGCGGGAGGCTTACCGCAATGAATCGAATCTGCAGTATTTGAAGACACGTAAGTTTTGGGCTTTTACAGCATATTTTAATAGCAACAACGTTTAGGGAAAAAAAAAGAGCCACATAATATGTGACTCTATTGATATACTTTGTTTCAGCAGTACACTACTTTACAAGACGTAAGTAGGCCGCTACTTTTTCTTTTAGTTTTCTTCGGTCAACAATAAAATCTAGGAATCCGTGCTCCAAAACAAACTCAGATGTTTGGAATCCCTTAGGTAGGTCTTTTTTGATTGTTTCTTTAATTACCCGCGGGCCGGCAAAACCGATTAAAGCTCCAGGTTCTGCGATATTGATATCCCCTAACATTGCATATGAAGCCGTTACCCCACCCGTTGTAGGATCTGTCAATAGACAGATGTAGGGAATTTGAGCTTTCGCTAATAAGGCTAGCTTGGCAGATGTTTTCGCCATTTGCATTAAGGAAAATGCAGCTTCCATCATACGTGCGCCACCTGATTTCGAGATCAGCATGAACGGGATTCTGTGTTCGATACAATAATCGATAGAGCGTGCAATCTTTTCTCCAACAACGGATCCCATTGATCCACCAATAAAGTTGAAATCCATACAAGCAATAACGATGTCTTGTCCATCCATTTTACCATGGCCACTGCGGATTGCATCTTTTAGTCCTGTTTTTGCTTGGCTGTCAGCTAAACGTACAGGATATGGCTTGGTGTCTGAAAATTTAAGGGGATCTCCCGATGTAAGGTTCGGAAACAATTCCGTGAAATTGTTGTCGTCGAAAAGGATGGAAAAATAAGCTGAAGAACCGATACGGATATGATAGTCGCAATATTGGCAAACATACTTGTTTTCAATTTGCTCACTATTTAATAGAGGCTTCTTACAGTTCGGACATTTATTCCACATCCCGTCAGGTGCTTCCTTTTTATTTTCTGTTGCAGTATTGATTCCTGCTTTGTTTCTTTTAAACCAACTCATGCTTTTTCGTTAATTCGGACTACAAAGAAACAAAAAATATCGTACAAAGTGCAAAGTAGTTCGTAGTTAGTACACAAAGTAGTTCGTGCGGAGTGCCGCGTATAGGGACGTAACTCGTGAGGGAGGCGCTTGTGCTTTAGAAAGTCTGGCGCATTTGCGTCTCCTGTCAATAAAGAATTAATCTACCGTGATAGGTACACAAGATTTTGCGCTGTAAAAAACACATGTGCTTGATATTTCTTCGTCTATTCTGGAATGTAAAAATGGATGGTAAAGGGAGAGAAAAAAAGTGGGTAAGCGATTCCTATCGCACCGCTCAACCAAATACCCTTGCTTTGTTCCCAACCTGGGGGAGTCAATGGGAGCTGGTCGTAGGAGACTTACCCGCGACAAAAGTAGGAAAAAATTAATAGGATGCAAAGTTATTTACCCTTATTTGCTTAGGTGTCTGATTGTCAGTGAGGAAAAATTATAGCTTTTTATCAATCTCGTACTTTTTAGGCCGTCGGTTAAAAAGTACGAGATTGTTTTATATTTCTTGGCTACATTTTTTTCTGATCATATTCTCCCGTTAGAGCAAAATAACCAAAAACGGCTAAGCCAATACTAATAATAGGAGTAAGGATGAATAATATGATAATTCCAAAAACGAGATCTTCTTGGTGCCCGGTACTCAATTTGGGCAAACCAAAATGGAATACACAGAAATAAGCTGTTAAAAGTGCTAGTGCAATCCATACGATGCCGAGTATTCGTTTTAAACCTTCCATTGTTATTGATCTTTTTTAGTTACTGACATAGATTTTGTTATATAAATAGCGCCGATAATGAAGCAGACAGCTGAGATAATGATGGGATACCAAAGGCCTGATAAATAATAATCGGCTTGACCTTTACTCAGGGCATTGCTGGCCAGGTAAGTAGATACAGCAGGAAGTAATCCGCCGAAGATGCCGTTTCCGATATGATACGGCAAAGACATGGACGTATAACGTATCTGGACCGGGAATAGTTCTACCAGAAAGGCTGCGATTGGACCATAGACTAAAGTAATGTACAGGATTTGTATAAAAATTAAGAATACCAATTTTGCATAGTTACCACCAGAGATGTGTACTACACTTTTCGCGGTGATATAAGGTTTGCCATCTTTTAAAATAGGTGTTTTGTTTTTATCCAGGTGGGTAATTTCTGTGTTTTTAACCGACGTCCCGTCCGTAAAGGATTGCGTTGTCGTGTGTATTTCATTCATCCCATCCGATGTTTCTATGGTGGTATGCGATGCCGCGATAACTGCAGCCGTTTCTGTTTTCGTACTTAGGTTCGTGATTTGATACATGCTTTCATAGATTGGTCTATACGTTAATAGTGCCAAGAGCATACCTGTCAACATCACCCATTTTCGACCAACTTTGTCACTTAGTTTACCACAGATAACAAAGAAAGGTGTTCCCAATAACAAAGCTATCCCTAAAATCAAGTCTGCCTGATCGCTCTCCAGAAACATTACTGTTTTCATAAAGCTCATGGAATAAAACTGTCCGGTATACCAAACAACACCTTGCCCCATTGCAGCTCCAAATAATGCTAATAACACGAACTTGAGGTTGTATTTGTTCCCGAAACTTTCTTTGAGCGGGTTGGTCGCTGTTTTTCCTTCTGCCTTTGCTTGCTTAAATTCAGGTGACTCATCCATGTTTTTACGGATAAGATAAGATACATACACCATGAAAATAGAGAGAACAAAGGGAACGCGCCAGCCCCAGTCATCAAATTGTTGTTCCGTTAGCAGGAAGCGTGTTAGGAGAATCACGACTAATGATATAAATAAACCAAAGGTGGCCGTTGTCTGTATCCAGGAGGTCCAATACCCGCGTTCCCCTTTGGGGCTATATTCGGCGACATATGTAGCCGCTCCTCCATACTCACCACCGAGAGCCAGTCCTTGAAGAAGTCGGAGAACAAGTACAATGAGTGGTGCAAAAAAGCCAATAGATTCATAACTGGGCGTACAGCCAATAAGAAAGGTGGCTCCTCCCATCAGCATCAGGGTAACCATAAAGGTATATTTTCGGCCAATCATATCGCCTAGACGGCCGAAAAAGAGTGCGCCAAAGGGGCGGACTACGAAACCCGCCGCAAAAGTTGCTAATGTCGATAGAAAGGCGGCTGTTGGATTGTCGGCTGGAAAGAATTTGGTTGCCAGGACGACAGAAAGGCTTCCGAAGATGAAAAAGTCGTACCATTCAATTAACGTGCCCAGTGACGAAGCACCAATAACCTTCCATAAGGTCTTTTTGTTGTTTTGCATGTGTGTTTATTAGGTTTATAGGTTTTTGTATATTTTTCCGGGTAAGGAAATGATATGCTCGTTTATCTCGAGGTCCAGCAAGATCATAGCGAGCTTACTTAGGGGCCAGCCCAGATGTCGAGCAATATCATCGATATGAGCTGTTTCTTTTTCTAGGATGAAGCTATAAAGCGAGGTTTCATCTGTATTTAGATCCGGGGGAAGTAGACGTAGTTGTTTGCCATGTGTCTCAGGCTTTGATCTTTCCCATCCCATTAAATAAAGCAGATCAGCTGCGTTTCGTATTAAATGAGCCCGATGTGTTTTAATCAGGTAATTGCAGCCTTCGGAATATTCTTGATCTATAGCACCAGGAAAAGCGCAAACGTCGCGATTGTAGCTATTTGCGATCTCCGCGGTGATAAGTGCTCCTCCTTTTTTAGCGGCTTCAATTACAATGGTTACATCGCTTAGGCCCGCAATAATTCTGTTGCGTGCAGGAAAGTTCATGCGGTCGGGCTTGGTTTGGGATGGAAACTCGGTGAGCAGACCGCCGTTTTCCAGCATCTTCGAAGCTACTTCACGGTGAGGAGCTGGATAAATGGTATCGAGACCATGCCCTAGAACACCAATTGTTGACAGATTGTGTTTTAGTGCCATGCGATGAGCCTGCACGTCTATCCCATAGGCTAGACCACTGATTACTTGTACACCAAGCTCCGCTAATTCGGTTACCAAATCGTCACAAATTCCCTTACCGTAGCTGGTCGCATTTCGGGTGCCGACAATACTTACAGCATATTGTGGGTTCAGGTTTGTATTCCCTTTAAAATATAATACCAAAGGAGCATCCGCACATTGCCTTAAGCGCTTCGGATAAGAATCATCTGTTACACTTAGCACCTCTATATTGTGTTTCTCTACGAACTTAAGCTCTTCTTCAGCAAGGGACATATAGCTTTTGGAAAGAATAGATTCTACCGTCACATGCCCTATATTGGGGATACGAAGTAATTCTTCTTTTGAGGCATGGAAAATTGCATCCACAGAACCACAATGTGTCAATAGGCTTCGGGCCGTTTTTGGCCCAACACCTTTGATCTTTGAGAGTGCTATTTGATGTAGTTTGTTCATAATTGGATAGTTAAACTTAAAAAAAATAGCGCGCACCTGCAATATTTATCTTGTTAAGTTTTTAGCGTTGGCTTTATAGAGTTGGTCGTTCTTAGTTGGTCGTTCGTGGTTGGTTGTTTCTGGTTGACGGTGTCTTGTCAGTAAACTAGGATGCGTTGTTTGTTATTTAATGTACAGCATTAGTTGTTCTTAGTTGGTAGTTCGTGGTTGGTTGTTTCTGATTGACGGTGTCTTGTCAGTAAACTAGGATGCGTTGTTTGTTATTTAGTATGCTGCATTACTAGTTTGTAGTAGTTCGTTTGTAGCGTGTAGTTTATTGCTTGTGTTTTATGGTAGGTCGTTAGTAAAGCATGAAAGGGTATCGAGCCTGCACGGTATATTTTTGGACGTGGATGGTTGCCTTGTTCTAGCGGATTCGTTACTTTTTTGCGAACATAAGACACCCGAGCTACTAGCGTAGAGCCATTAGATTAAGCTACGCGGTGTCCTTCCGGGCTTGTGTCAAATGACAGAAAAACGGTATCTTTGAAGGAAAATAAATATTATGGAATTAGAAGGCGCAAAAGAACCATTTGATATTGAAATCGGCGAATCCGTTTACTCCATCTTTCCGGAAGAAGAAGATGTGTTTATGGTTTTTAAAGATGGTGAGGAGTATGTTAAAATTATAAAGGACACCGATTCCATGTGGTTGAAACTACATCCTGAGACCGAATTGCCAATGTTTGGTATGGACGAGGAAGTCAATACCATCGGACAGGAGATTCTTCGGCATATCTAAAGAGTTTTTAGTTGGTCGTTTTTTACAAAACCACCAACTAAAAACTAAGCCCTACATCGGCACGTAAACGACATACTTTGTTTCAAAGAAGTCCTCTTCGAAATAATCAGAAAGGGGGTGCAATTCCGCTTTTAATCGAGACTCTTTAATTTCCTCTTTTAGGTCTCCTCCTTTAAGGTAAAGAATACCATTAGGCACACCATTTTTATCTTTCTTTTCAAATTTATTACGAATCCACGGCGCGAAATCGGCGAGGCGTGTTACTGCGCGAGAAACGACAAAGTCATATCTGTAATCCAGTTCTTCTGCACGAATGTGATCTGCTTCGACATTTTCTAAACCAATAGCCTGTGCTACTTCACGTACTACCTTTATCTTTTTTCCGATTGAGTCTACTAAGTGAAAGTGAACCTCCGGAAATAAAATTGCTAATGGAATTCCGGGGAAGCCACCGCCGGTACCGACATCTAAGACACGTGTACCTGCCGCAAATTTTGTTATAAACTTCGCAATGCCCAAGGAATGCAGTACATGGTGCAGGTATAAGCTTTCGATATCTTTCCGCGAAACGACATTAATTTGATTGTTCCAAAAAGGATATACTTCAGCGAGCTGAGCAAATTGTTCCTTCTGTTTGTCCGTGAGGTTCGGAAAATACTTGTATATAATATCTACTGTTGGATTCATTGTTATCGGGGATTAAATTGTTACTACTTCCAGGAAGTTTGTTTTTTCTTTCTGTTGAACAGTCCGTTGATGCAAATATAGAAATAGTAAAATAGGTCGAGAAAGGGAAGCCACAACAAGAGGTCTCGAACTTCTAACTTTCTATATATGTTACTAAATATAATATACTGAACAAGTAAGCGTAACAGGTACGCAGCAAGGGGTACATACCAGAAGGAAGGAAGCAGCAATATGCTGGCAAGAAGGGCCAGATAAAATAAGACTGCAGTGACGAGCTGTGTGGCAAGCATGCGCTTATGACGGGATTTGTATAAAACAGATGCTCCGCTATGTCTCGCTTTTTGTTTGTAATAGCTTTTCCATGTATCCTTCGGGACAGAATGCATAAAAGAATCTGGATGAATTGCAATGTTCACATTAGAACGGGTCGCATTATGGTTGACAAAAAGATCATCATCGCCAGATTTAATATGCATATGTTTATTGAAACCTTTGCCTTTAAAGAATAAGGATTTGGTGTAAGCGAGATTACGACCCACGCCCATATACGCATTTTTTTTAAGGGCATAGGCGAGATAACTCATGGCTGTGTGCGTCGTTTCAAAGCGTATAAGTCTGTTCAGAAATCCACGATGTCGGAAATAGGGAGAATAACCTAGGACAATTTCTTTGTCCTCCGTAAAAGCTCCGGCCATTTCCGCCAACCATAATTTGGAATTGGGTTGACAATCGGCATCGGTAAAGACTAGATATTCATGCTTTGCCGCCTTAATGCCTAGCGTAACCGCAAATTTCTTGGTATGCTTAAGCTGTACGTGTTCTTGAATCTGAACGACCTTCAGTTTGTCTGGATATTGTCTTAAGAAATCTTGTAAGATCCATTCGGTGTCGTCTGTGGAGCAGTCGTTAACAACCACGACTTGAAAGTCCGGGTATTCCTGTTCCAGGATGCCGGGTAAGAAGGTCTTTATGTTTTCTTGCTCATTGTGCGCGCATATAATAACACTGACCGGCGGCTGAGGCGTGGCTTCTTGGAAAGATTTTACCCGATAGCCAGCGAGCTTTCCGTACACAAAAATCAGGTAGTATAACTGAATGAATAGTAGAATGCCTAGTATCCCAAAAGGAATAAAGGAAATAAAGGGTGTAACTTGTTCGAGAAGCGTCATATTGAAGTCTCAAAGATAAGGTCTTCTACTAAGAATACAGGGAGAAAAGGTTAAGTTTTATTAAGATTTTACTCCCTAGTCGTTTCGTCGCTTTTTTTATCCTATTTTTGCAGGGATTCTGCCATAAGGGCAGGAGGGAAGACAATATGAAATTTACGCTTCAAGCACAAGATAAAGGTTCACGCGCCAGAGCCGGGGTATTGGAAACTGCTCATGGAAATATTCAAACACCGATTTTCATGCCCGTTGGTACGGCAGGGACTGTTAAAGCAGTACATCAGCAGGAATTAGTAAACGATATACAAGCACAGATTATTCTGGGAAATACGTATCATCTTTATTTACGTCCCGGATTGGATGTGTTGAATAAAGCAGGAGGTCTGCATAAGTTTATCAATTGGGATAGACCTATCTTGACCGATTCGGGTGGTTATCAAGTTTACTCCCTAACAGAAGTGCGTAAGATTCGGGAAGAGGGGGTGACCTTTAGATCACATGTGGATGGTTCTAAACATTTATTTACACCCGAAAATGTCATGGATACGCAACGAATAATCGGTGCGGATATTATTATGGCTTTCGACGAGTGTACACCTTATCCTTGTGAGTATAATTATGCACGTAGATCAATGGATATGACACATCGCTGGTTGAAGCGCTGTGTGGATCGTTTTGATAGTACAGAGCCGTTATATGGTTATGAACAAACGTTATTCCCGATTGTTCAAGGTTCTGTGTATAAAGATTTGCGCGCTAAATCGGCGGAGGCAATTGCTTCCTTCAATCGGGATGGTAATGCGATTGGCGGGCTTTCTGTTGGAGAGCCAGCGGAAGAGATGTATGCAATGACCGAGGTGGTAACCAATATTTTGCCATACGAGAAACCTCGTTATCTGATGGGCGTTGGTACACCTATAAATATTTTAGAAAATATCGCATTGGGTATCGATATGTTTGATTGTGTGATGCCTACCCGTAATGCACGTAACGGAATGCTATTTACACGCAACGGTATTATCAATATCAAGAATGAAAAGTGGAAAGATGACTTCTCACCGATTGAGGCAGAGAGTGACCTTTTAGTAGATCAGATCCATACAAAGGCCTATTTGCGCCACCTTATTCGTTCGCAAGAAATTTTAGGTGCACAGATTGCTTCGTTGCATAACCTTCATTTCTATTTGTGGTTAGTTGGACAGGCTCGTGAAAAGATTATTGATGGTACATTCTACGATTGGAAAGAGAAAATGGTGAAAGTATTGGGACAGCGATTGTAAAAGGTAAATCGCTAAATTAGGTATATCATTATCAACTAAACTTACTATTTTTGATTTCGGAAGATGAACATTATTGATCGCTATATCATCAAAAAATACCTGAGTACTTTCGTATTCACAGTGGGTATTTTTATTGTGGTGATCGTGGTGTTTGACGTATCGGAAAAGCTGGATGATTTTCTGAAGAATAAAGCGCCGATGTCAAAGGTCTTTCTTCAGTATTATGCGTTGGGAAGTATTCCTTTCTTCCTGAATATGCTTACTCCGCTAATCAATTTTATTGCTGTTATTTTCTTTACCTCAAAGATGGCAGATCAAACGGAGGTTGTTCCAATCCTGAGTGGAGGAATGAGCTTCAACCGATTCCTGCGGCCATATATGATCTCGGCGGGATTGATATTTTCTTTTACCTTAGTATTGAACCTGTGGGTTATTCCTTACACGAACAAGGTAAAAGTACAGTTTGAAAATGTGTATGTAAAACCCCAAAAGGTAAGCTCATCGACTTTATCTACCCATATGCAAATAGATTCGAATACCTATGTGTATGTTGGGAATTTCGAAACCCGGACTAATATTGGTTACGATTTTTCTTTGGAGAAATTCGATGGGGATAAATTAGTAGAGAAATTGATGGCGCAGCGTATTACATGGGATTCAGTTGCGACGAAGTGGAAGATTGAAGATTATACCGTGCGTAAGATCGATGGTTTTAAAGAGACCATGGAGAATGGTACCGTCCGAGATACAACATTGGATATGCTGCCGCGTGATTTTGAGGTCTATGATAATGTCTTTACGGCCATGGATACGAAGGAATTGAATGAACGGATTAGCAAAGAGGAAACACGCGGGACGGGCATGATGACAGACTTATTGTTGGAAAAATATAAACGATATATTGGACCTTTCTCCGCGTTCATCTTAACATTAATGGGGGTGTCTCTATCTTCAAAAAAAGTGCGTGGTGGGATCGGTCTTAGTTTGGGTATTGGTATAGCCTTAAGTTTTACCTACCTTCTGCTGGTGCAGTTTTCTACCATGTTCTCTCTCAAGGGTGGGTTAGACCCGTTGATCGCTATTCTCATTCCTAATGTTTTATTTCTCGTTATTGCGTTGTGGTTAAAAGATAAAGCACCGAAGTAGTTTGTTGTTGTTGGTTTGTTGTGGGGAGAGGTAAAGAGGCGAAGGGGCAAAGAAGTGAAGCGGTAAAAGGGTGAAGGTGTATAGAGGTGAAGAAGAGGAGAAGTAGTGCAGAGGTAAAGAAGTGAAGCGGTAAAAGGATGTAGAGGTATAGGTGTAGAGAGGTGAAGAAATAAGATTTTGTTATAGTAGAGACGTAAGATGTTGTGTCTAAAAAAGTAAATTACAAGATATAGCTGCGTAGAGCCCTTCGGAGTTTGGTCTACAACTTTGAAATACAAAACCTTAATAAATAATAAAAGCCGGATGGGAATCCGGCTTTTTTACTTTTGTACTAGAACGTACTAAAGTATATGAAATTAAGCGTATGAGACTATTTTATCTTTGGACTCCAACTCGGAATAACCCATCAAGTATTCATCCACCTTACGTGCACATTCGCGTCCCTCGGATATAGCCCAGACAACGAGTGACTGACCGCGGCGCATATCGCCGGCAACGAATATTCTGTCGGCAGAGGTTTTATATTCTCCTTCTGTGGCTTCTACATTTCCACGGCCGTCCAATTTAACGCCAAGCTGTTCCAAAAGACCTTGATGTTGTGGGTGTAAGAATCCCATTGCCAAGGTTACGAGTTCACACGGTAACTCGCGTTCGGAACCTGCAACCTCCTGAAACTTTGTTGGTCGTCCGAAGGTGTCTGTTTCCCACTCCAAATCTACCACTAAGGCAGCGCGAAGGTTTCCCTTCTCATCTCCTAAGAAAGCTTTGGTATTGATGCTCCAAAAACGCTGACATCCCTCTTCATGCGATGTGGTTGTTTTTAACAACATCGGGTATGTTGGCCATGGCATAGCTGCTGTGCGCTCTTTCGGTGGTTGTGGCATAAGCTCAAATTGAGTAACTGAGGTTGCACCGTGTCGGTTGGAGGTACCAACACAATCAGAACCGGTATCGCCACCACCGATAACGAGGACATTTTTACCTTGGGCATGAATTTCTTCAACCTCAATAGGAGAACTGCCTACGCGTTTATTTTGCTGTTTTAAGAACTCCATCGCATAATGAACCCCTTTTAATTCACGGCCAGGTATAGGTAAGTCGCGTGGTATGGTGGAGCCACCTGTTAAGATCACAGCATCATAAGACTGTAGCTCACTTACATGTACATTCTTTCCTACTTCTGCGTTGGTACGGAATTCAATACCCGATTGTTCCATGACCTCGACTCGACGATCAATAACAGACTTATCTAGTTTAAAGTCTGGGATGCCATAACGAAGCAACCCTCCGACCTTATCGTCCCGCTCATAAACGACCACATCATGTCCTGCTTTATTCAATTGTGCTGCGGCAGCGAGTCCGGCTGGACCTGAACCGACAACAGCTACTTTTTTCCCTGTTTTGAGGAAACTTTTATTTGGCTGCACATATCCTTTTTTGTAGGCGATTTCAATGATGTGCTTTTCGATTTCCTCGATGGATACAGGCGATTTATTAATCCCCAATACGCAGGCCGCTTCACACGGTGCTGGACAAATCCGACCTGTAAACTCTGGAAAGTTATTGGTGGAGGAGAGGATTAAATAAGCGTCTTCCCAGCGACCGTCATACACGGCGTCGTTGAACTCAGGAATCACATTGCCTAGTGGGCAGCCCGAGTGGCAAAAAGGAATGCCACAATTCATACAACGTGCTGCTTGATTATTCAGTTGGTCGTCAGAATAGCTGTTGACGAACTCCTGATAATTTTGTTTTCTATTTTCTACAGCATCCTTTTGTGGAAGCGTACGTTCAAATTCTAAAAATCCTGTTGGTTTTCCCATGATCTGTTGTTGTTTCTACTTTTTTAGATACAAACCCCGAAGGGCTCCGTGTAGCTAAATCTTGTGTCTGTACTATGCCTCCACTAATTTTCTGCGTAAAACATTCTTGTATTCACGCGGGAACACTTTAATGAATTTGTTTTTCTCCTTCGACCATTGTTGTAAAATATCATTCGCCTTCTCGCTGTTTGTAAGAAGGATATGGCGTTTCAGTAAAGCAATAATCGTGTTTTCGTCTTCTGTATCTAAAGGGTCCAGATCGACCATTTCTTGATTGCAGTTTTCGCGGAACGTTCCGTTGATGTCGTAGATCCACGCGATACCACCACTCATCCCTGCAGCAAAGTTTCGTCCTGTTGGACCAAGGATAAGTGCGCGCCCACCCGTCATATATTCACATCCGTGATCACCGATTCCCTCGACTACAGCCGTAGCTCCAGAGTTGCGGACCGCAAATCTTTCGCCGGCCATACCGTTTATAAACAGATGACCTGATGTGGCTCCATATAGGGCTACGTTTCCTATGATGATATTCTCATGTGCAGTAAGCGGACTATCTTTTGTCGGGTAGATAGCTAGTTGTGCACCAGAAAGTCCCTTTCCAACATAATCGTTCGCCTCTCCTTCTAGTTCAAATGAAAGCCCTTTTGCACCAAACGCTCCGAAAGATTGTCCGGCAGATCCTTCAAATTTGAAATTGATGGTGTTATCCGGTAAACCTTCTGCACCGTAAAGCTTAGAGATTTCATTGGACAACATCGTGCCGACTGTACGATCTGTGTTTTTTACCAAGAAAGTGCCAAATACCGGTGTTTTAGATTCTAAGGCGATTTTAGCTTGCGTTAGTAATCCCCAGTCTAAAATCATGCTTAAGCCGTGGTCTTGCTCTTGCGTATTGTACAGTGATTCGTTTGGCTCATTTCTGGCGACATGCAGTAATTTACTGAAGTCTATTTTGGATGCTTTCCAATGCTGATTGTTTTCTCTTTTCTTTAAGAATTGTGCACGGCCGACCATCTCGTTGATGGTGCGGAAGCCCAGTTCCGCCATGATTTCACGTATCTCTTCTGCAAGGAAACGGAATAAGTTTACGATGTCCTCTGGTTTTCCTGAAAATAATTTACGTAGTTCAGGATCTTGTGTCGCCACGCCAACCGGACAGGTATTCAAGTGGCATTTACGCATCATGATGCAGCCTCCAGCAACTAGAGCTGCGGTAGCAACACCCCATTCTTCCGCCCCTAACAGTGCTGCGATGACGATATCACGACCCGTCTTCATCTGCCCGTCAGCCTGTAATACTACGCGACTGCGCAATTTATTTTGCACCAGGGTTTGGTGTGCTTCGGCGAGCCCTAGCTCCCAAGGTAAACCTGCGTGCTTTATGGAGCTGATAGGAGAGGCCCCTGTACCACCGTCGTAACCTGCAATCAGGATAACATCGGCATGTGCTTTGGCTACACCCGCAGCAATTGTGCCTACCCCGGCTTTAGAAACAAGTTTTACGTTAATCCGTGCGGCACGGTTCGCATTTTTGAGGTCGAAAATCAATTGCGCTAAATCCTCAATCGAATATATATCGTGGTGTGGTGGTGGCGAGATGAGTCCGACACCAGGGGTGGCGTGACGTAATCGGGCGATGAAATCATCCACTTTGTCGCCTGGGAGCTGCCCCCCTTCACCTGGCTTTGCACCTTGTGCCATTTTTATCTGGATCTCATCCGCTTCGGTGAGGTAATGCGAGGTGACCCCAAAACGTGCCGATGCCACTTGCTTGATTGCCGAGCGCATAGAATCTCCGTTTGGTAAACGCACGAAGCGCGCATCATCTTCTCCACCTTCGCCGGTGTTGCTTTTTGCACCAATTCGGTTCATGGCAATTGCCAGCGTACTGTGCGCCTCCGTGGATATGGAACCCATCGACATGGCGCCCGTTGCAAAGCGTTTCATGATAAGCTCGACAGGTTCTACTTCATCTAAAGGAACAGCGGTACGATGCTTTGCAAAATCCAATAAGCCACGTAAGGTAAACATACGCTCTTTTTGGTTGTTAATAATCGATGCATATTTTTTGTAGGCATCGTAATCATTATCACGACATGCTTTTTGTAATAAATGCACTGTTTCTGGATTCCACAGGTGACCTTCGCCACGACGTTTCCATTGGTAAAGTCCGCCCTCAGGTAGAAGCTTTTTCTCAATACGGTTATTTCCAAAAGCACGCCAGTGTTTCGCCAGTGCTTCGGTGGCGATATCATCGAGTGTTAAGCCACCGATTCGGGAGACTGCACCGCAGAAATATCGGTCAACAACACTTGAATCAATACCTAGAACCTCAAATATTTGGGCGCCATGGTAAGACTGTAACGTCGAGATTCCCATTTTAGAGAATATTTTCAGTAAGCCAGCACAGATCGCTTTAACATAATTCTTTTTGAGATCATCCCAGGTTAAGTTTGTCTCGATTAATTCCTGTTCTTTGAGCGTACGGATTGTAGCTAAAGCCATGTATGGATTGATTGCAGTAGCGCCAAAAGCGAGTAAACACGCGAAATGGTGAACTTCCCAAACATCTCCAGCTTCCACGACTAAACCGACCGCACCCCGGTTTCCTGTTTTTATCAGGTGATGGTGTACCGCTGAAACAGCTAAGATAGAAGGGATTGCAGCATGTTGCGAGTCGATTGCGCGGTCCGATAAAATAATGACTTCGAAGCCATCGCGTACCGCATCGTCGGCATAGCGGCAAAGACGCTCTAGTCCTGCTTCTAGGGAACCGGGCTTGCCATCCGCTTTAAAATATAATTGAAGTGTTTTTGCTTGAAATATACCGGTATCAATAGACCGTAGTTTTTCTAATTCGCTGGAAGTTAGGATGGGATGTTCTAGCGTGACGCAGTGACAGAATTTTTTGTCTTCGATCAGTATATTTCCTGCATTTCCAATAAATGTTGCCAAGCTCATGACCAAGCGTTCCCGGATGGGATCTATCGGAGGGTTGGTAACCTGCGCAAAGAACTGTTTAAAGTAACTTGATAGATGTTGCGGTTGGTCCGATAGAATCGCTAAAGGTACATCGGTTCCCATAGAGCCAATCGGTTCATACCCTGTTAAAGCCATCGGTGTTAATATGGTTTCCAAATCTTCACGGGAATACCCAAAAGCTTGTTGATACCTAAAAACGGATTCTTTCTTGAGGTACGTATAGGTAACACGTGGATCTTCCAATTCATCCATGCGTATTTTATAATTGTTCAGCCACTCACCATACGGTTGTTGACGGATAAGCTCTCCTTTTACTTCTTCATCTGAACGGATGCAGCCGGCCTCCATATCGACAACGAATATTTTTCCGGGTTGTTGTCTTCCTTTTTTTATGATGGAACTTTCCGGAATCGGCAAAGCGCCAGCTTCGGATGCTACGATTACGCGATCGTCGGAAGTGACGGCGTAGCGTAATGGACGTAAACCGTTGCGGTCTAATGTCGCACCAATAGTTTTTCCGTCGGTAAAACATAATGCTGCTGGTCCATCCCACGGCTCCATCAGCGTTGCATGATATTCGTAGAATGCTTTTTTTAACGGATCCATCTGCGTGTTGCCGTCCCAAGCTTCAGGAACGAGCATCAGCATGACATGCGGTAAGCTGCGTCCACTATGGAGCAGAAGCTCCACCACATTATCTAGACATGCCGAATCCGATTGTCCACGGTCCACAACAGGAAGTAATATCTGCATTTCTTCATCCGTGAAGTAGGGCGAAGATAAGGAACGAACACCTGCGTAGAACCAGTTGAGGTTACCCGTTAAAGTATTGATCTCTCCATTGTGTGCGATATTGCGGAAAGGTTGCGCTAAGGACCACGATGGGAACGTATTTGTGGAGAAACGAGAGTGAACCAAGCCAAAAGCAGATACCACTCTTGGGTCGCGCAGATCTTCAAAATAGCTGCCGACTTGATAGGTGGTAAGCTGTCCCTTATAAATAATCGTTTTACAAGATAACGACGCGATATAGAGAGGGAGCGGGTAAGCTTGGTGTTCTTTTATTTTTTGAATAATTAGGCGTCTTAATACAAAGAGTTTTCTTTCGAAATCTTCTGTCGTTAAAACTCCTTCAGGACGGGAAACGAAGAATTGAACAATTTCAGGTTCTGCACCAAGCGCAGTAGGGCCTATCCCTTCACGGTTTACCGGAACAGGCCGGAAACCTAAGAACTTCATATTTCTTTCTTGGGTAGCTTCTACGATTGTTTCGCGACATAGTTTGTTGAGGTCGGCTTCTTTTGGTAAAAAAAGCATCCCTGTTCCGTAATAGCCTGGTTCTTCGAGTTGGATACCTAGATTGATACATTCTTCCCATAGAAATTCATGGGGCAGTTGAATCATAATTCCGGCACCATCACCACTTTCAGGATCGCATCCACAAGCTCCCCGGTGTTCCATATTCTCCAACATGGTTAAGGCGTCGCGAACGTGTTGATGCGACTTATTTCCTTTTATGTGGGCAACAAACCCCACACCACAAGCGTCATGTTCAAAGTCTGGGTTATAAAGCCCCTGCTCTGGTATTCTTTCGTTAATCATCGTCTCCTCAAAATATTAGGTTGCTAATATAGAAATTTTATTATTATAAATTTATGTTTTTGATAATAATTATTAAATATTGTTGATTATTTTTCAATCAAACTTCATTTTTTTATAGATTTTGTATTCTTGTTGGTTGATTGAGGGAATCCTGAAATATCATTCTGTCATATTTCTGTTGCGACGAATAATCGAAAGAGGTTTGGCTATAAATTTTGACTTTTCACTTATTTAAGCGAGCTTTAGCCTGTTTTAATCAGTTTATTATTTTATCTATTATGCGCATTATAAAAACCGAAATATACCGTTTTAGCATTCCCATGGAGCCCTTTGTTATTGCAACAGGTACGATGGACTATGCACAGAATACGTTCGTCCGTATCTTTACTGATACAGGTATTTATGGGGTAGGTGAATGTTCTGCCTTTCCCATGATTGTCGGGGAAACACAAGGAACCTGCTTGGTGCTTGCGCGCGATTTTGCTGCATTATGGCGGGATAAAAATCCGCTGGATATCAGTGAACGGATGGCGGAGTTGGATTTGTTTATTGCAGGAAATAGTACGATAAAATCTGCCTTTGATATGGCATTGCATGATATCGCAGCGAAGGATGCCGGGCTACCGTTGTATAAATTTTTGGGCGGTACGAAGCGCGAAATTGTTACGGATATCACGCTGGGGATTGCTTCGCCAGCGGTTATGGCGGAGAAAGCACGGGTGTTGAAAGAAGGTGGCGCGGAGGCGCTCAAAGTGAAGTTAGGGAAAGTGCCGGCGGATGATATCCAACGTATTCGGGAAATCCGGAAGGCTGTAGGCTTTGATATTCCTATTCGAATTGATGCCAATCAAGGATGGTCTTTTGAAGGGGCAGTCGAAGCACTTACTGGTTTGGAACCGTTTAAGATTCAGTTTTGTGAACAGCCTATGCGGACTTATAATGATCATTTGTTGCCGGAGCTTCGCACGCAGACCATCGTTCCGATTATGGCAGATGAATCTGTTTATTCGCATCGGGATGCGGACCGTCTATGCCGGAATGATGCCTGCGATTATATTAATATTAAGTTTTCTAAGTCGACAGGGATTGCAGAATCACTACGGATCCAAGCTATCGCTGCTGAATATGGTGTTCCATGTATGATTGGAGGGATGTTAGAATCTCGATTGGCGTTGGCTGCAAAAGTGCACTTTGCCTATGCGGCTCCGAATGTTAAGTTTTTTGATTTAGATACTTGTATGGTTGGTCATTTGGAAGATCCAATTGTGGGAGGTATCCAATATAACGGATATCGAATCTCTATCTCAGATGCGCCTGGGATTGGGGCCGATGTGGAACAAGCGTTTTTAGATACATGTGAAAAATGGACGATTTAATCGTCCATTTTTTTATATTGAAAGTTTAGAATATTCTTTACTTTCGTGTAGCTAATCATTTTATGAGTAAGATAGATATCATTAAACTAGCCAAAGCCTTAAATCTGTCCAAATCTACTGTTTCGCGTGCTTTTCGAGATAATAGCGATATTAATCCGACGACCAAAGAACGGGTTTTGAAGATGGCTAAGGAGTTAAATTACCGACCGAATCACTACGCAAGCAATTTGCGGGAGCAAAAAAGCAAGACGATTGCGGTGGTGGTGCCGGAGTTGGCCAATAATTATTTTACCCAGATTATTCAGGGCGTGGAACGCGTTGCAAAAACCAAAGGTTATCATATTTTGATTTTCGTAACGGATGATGATATCCAAAAGGAAAAGGAGTTTATTCGTAGCATTTCGAATGGGCGTGTCGATGGTGTTTTGATGTCGGTAAGTGGTGAGTCGGAGGATCATAGTTACTTAAATCGGGTGGATTTCGATTGGCTGCCTGTTGTTCTCTTCGATCGGGTGTATGATGATATTGAACTGCCAACTGTTGTGACGGATGATTACGATAGTAGTTACTTGGCGACACAACATTTGATTGCCAATGGTTGCAAGCGGATTGCTTATTTGGTGGTGAACAAGGAACAGTCGATTGGTAAGACACGGATGCAAGGTTATATGGATGCTCTGCATGATGGAGGTCTCCCGACGGATGAGTTGCTTATCGCGGATTGTTCGAATGCATATGATGAGAATGCTTTGATTTTAAAAACGTTTCTTGCGGAGCAAAATCCAGATGGGGTTTTGGCTTCCGTGGAACGTCTAGCCGTGTCGGCATATTATGTATGCCGGGATCAGGGGATCAGGATTCCGGAGGATCTTAAAATTGTTGCGTTTTCCAGCTTAGAGATTGCCGAGTTGCTAAACCCAAGCTTAAGTACCATAACGCAGCCCGCTATTCAGATTGGCGAGCACGCGGCAAATATCTTGTTGGATAAGTTGTCTGGAGTCGATTCTGGAGGACTGCAGCCACAAATTGTCTTGTCATCCGAACTTGTGGTTAGGGACTCTTCGCGCCTGTAGGTTTATCGTTGTGAAGCCATAGATTGGCCACCGTCGCACAAAGCATGAATACACCGGAAAGAGATAGTGCATAAATGGCTTGGTTATCAAATATGTGTTTCATCAGCCAGCCACCAATCAGTCCATTTACAATTTGGGGGAGCGTGATAAAACAGTTGAAAAGACCGATATATAATCCTACTTTTTTGCACGGGATGCTATTGGCTAATAGCGCGAAGGGCGTAGAAAGGACGCTGCCCCAGGAAATTCCTATTAAGACCATGGAGAAAAAAAGCAGCGTTGTAGTGGGCATGTAATAAATGGATATAAAGCCAATAGCACCAGTAAATAGGGCTACTGTATGGGTGTTGCGTTGTCCCAGATAACCATACAGTTTTGGGAGCAATAGGGCAAGGACCGTCGCGGTAAGGTTATATGTTGCGAATAGTAGTCCTGTTAAATTTGCTGCATCGGCGAATGCTGCTGACGATGTATCCCGTACCGGAAGTTTGAAAAAATGCTGGGCAACCGCAGAGGTTGTAAATACCCACATTGAAAAGAACGCAAACCAAGAAAAGAACTGCACCAAACCTAGTTTTAATAAGACCTTTGGGATGTTGGTTAAGATTGTGGTCTTAGGGGCTGAGGTTGATGATACTATAGTGGAATCCACATCTTTATTTTCAGCTGAATAATACTGCTTTTCGCGCACGGTGAACACAGTCCATAGGATGCATACCAGCAAGAGGGCGGCACCTAAATAAAAAGACCACCTTACATTTGGCGGAATTATGCCCGTCTCGGCAGTTTTAGGCACACCTAGATATTGTGATAAAAGGTAGGGCAATATAGAACCAATGATAGCGCCAATGCCGATTAAAAAAGTTTGTAGAGCATAGCCTTGTCCTTGCTGTGTTGGGGATAGTTGGTCGCGAACTAGCGCACGCATTGGATGCATACTCATGTTAAATGCAATGTCTAGGACGATCATCATCATCACGGCAAAAACCAAAGGTGAAACAAGCCACATAAATGCTGGCGCATTAGGAAGCAAAATGAGTGCGAAGATTGTGAATAAACTCCCAGCGAGGAGAAAAGGGGTGCGCCTTCCTAAGCGTGTCCATGTACGATCGCTGTAAAAACCGAGAATAGGTTGGACAATAAGGCCTGTTAATGGAGCCGCCAACCAGAAAAGAGGAAGCTGTTCGAGGTGTGCTCCTAAAGTTTGAAAAATACGTGATGCATGCCCTGCCTGAAGAGCAAAAACGGATTGGATTCCCAAAAATCCAATACTTAAATTTAGAAGTTGTGCTATTTTTTGTTTAGGTTTCATAGACCGTTCTCACGATAGAAAGCAGGGCAGCGCGTCTCGGGGCGGTGCCGCTGTTTGTGACTTAAAGATGCGAAAATAAATGAGGAATCGATTGTTTTTCGTAGGAAGAAAAGTCAAATCTACTTTTTGTGCAGTTTTTTTTTGGAGGCTGAGAACAATTTTCTATCTTTAGCTTTACAAAATGGGAACGTTCCCATTTTGTAAAGATGATCAATTATAAATCACGGCATCCAAAGCTTTTGCTATCACCGGATGTCTATCATCTTATTTTATTGGAGTGTGCGAAAGTATTTACCGATATTCCTTTTTTACAGCGTAGAAGGATGGGATAGGTGGATTGGGATGCGGGTTTTTACAATCACTTTCGGGAACGTTCCCATTAAAGCATGATTGTGCATGAATATACGATGTGTATAGGGGTGTACTAATGCGTGAAATAAAAGCATGTGCGATAGGAGGGATCGCATGATTAAATAATAAACTATAAACCAAAACAATTGATTTTATGCAAACATTTACTTTATGCCGTGGATGGGTATTAAGCCTATTCCTTACGCTATGGGGTTGCGCTTTTACGAGCCATGCGGAAGCTGGCGTTGTGCAGAGCGTGATTCTACAAGGGCGGGTGCTCGACGAACAAGGAGAACCGGTTGTGGGGGCAACCGTTGTTATCGGAGATACGAAAAAGGCGACTTCCACGGATATGGACGGAAGGTATAGTATTTCAAATCTTCCGTTGGGAAACCATACGATTACGGTGAAGATGATGGGACTTAGTAATTCAAGTCAGACTGTACGCCTGGTAGCAGGCGAAAATGTCCTCAATTTTACAATGAGTAATGGAATGGATGCTTTAGAGGAAGTGGTTGTTATCGGATATGGGGTGGCAAAGAAAAAGCAGGTTACCGGTTCGATTGCGAGCGTGACGCCCGAGGAGTTTAACAAAGGAGTTGTGGGTTCTCCGGACCAACTCTTGGCCGGTAAAGTGGCGGGGTTAACAGTAAATCGTTCTGGTGGAGATCCTACGGCAGGCGCGACAATTCAGCTGCGGGGGCCATCCTCTTTAACGGCGAGTTCCGCTCCGCTTTATGTAATTGATGGTGTTGTTGGGGCGAATATTGAACTTGTTGCACCCGATGATATTGTTTCGATGGATGTGATGAAAGATGCTTCTTCGACAGCTATTTACGGCTCTCGGGCGGCGAATGGTGTTATTTTCGTAACGACTAAGCGCGGTAAAGCCGGTGCTCCAGTTTTGTCGTATAGTGGCTATGCTGCAACGGAACGGGTGGCTAACCGGGTCAATGTTTTGAATGCAAGTGAACATAAGATGTTTGTGGAGGAGCATGGTTTGGCGGTAGCAGGAAGTGAAACAGGTTATGATACGGATTGGCAGAAAGAGATTACAAGAACGGGGTTTTCGCACAACCATAATCTTTCGATGACAGGTGGATCCGAGGGGACGCGTTACAATGCTTCGGTGAATTATTTCAATAACCAAGGTATTGTTAAGCGGAATGGCATAGAGCGTATTATTGCGCGCGCCGGTATCGATCAATCTGCTTTTGACAACCGACTGAAGCTTGCTTTTAATATGGCCAATAGCATCAATAATTCCGATCATGTAGACTATGGTATCTTTAATGGGGCAGCCCGGTATTTACCTACTTCCCCGATTATGTCGGATGGAGCAGAGTATGTTCAATATGGCGGATATTTTCAAGTACCGGGACGGACGAATTATATGAACCCAGTAGCCATGCTGAACCAAAGAGATGAAACGAGAAGTAACAATACATTGCTGGGAAATTTCAAGGCCGATCTGACCATCTTGGACGGCTTGGTGTGGTCGAATGTGCTTTCTTATCAGCGGACGCACTATGATAAGAAATATTATATGCACCGAACAGATTTTGACTCTAAAGCTTTGGGACGTGGTTATGGTGACCGGACGAATCTCAAACATATTGATAAAATTTTAGAAACCTATCTGAACTACAACCTAACACGTGGACAGCATACCGTTGACGCTATGGCGGGTTATTCCTATCAACGTACGAAGAACAATGATGGCATGTGGGCTTCTTCGGTTGGTTTTATGTCGGATGATCTGGGGTCGAATAACCTGAACCTAGGTACTTTACCGGAAGGCTATAATCCGTTTACGGATTCACCGGCCACATTGGAGTCTCTCTTGATTTCTTTTTATGGTCGTTTGGGCTATAGCTTTAATGAAAAATACCTATTGAGTGCTTCGTTACGTAAAGATGGTTCGTCTAAGTTTGGCGTAAATAATCGCTGGGCGACATTCCCTTCGGTTTCGGCCGCGTGGCGCCTGACAAAAGAGGCGTTTATGGAAAATCAAACGCTCTTCTCTGAATTGAAGATTCGTGCTGGTTATGGAGTATCCGGAAACCAGAATATCGATCCATATCGTCAGATTGTGATTTTTGGTCCACAGAATGGTCAATTTCTTTATAATGGCAAATGGATGAATGCCTACGGTGTAAACCAAAACGCGAATCCGGATCTGAAATGGGAAACAACATCGATGTTCAATGTGGGTTTAGATTTTGAACTGTGGAAAGGACGATTGGGCGGTTCTGTTGAGTATTACAATAAGGAAACAAAAGACCTATTGTACGAGTATGACGTGCCTTCTCCACCATACCAGTTTAATCGTCTTCTCGCAAATGGGGCAACGATGAGTAACAAAGGTGTTGAAATTGTCTTGAATGCTCGGGTGGTTAGTAACAGCAATTTCTCGTACAACACAACGGTTAATTTTGCACGAAATATAAATGAAGTGGGTTCATTGACTTCTAATATTGAAAATATTGGTGTCTCTCAACGTTATGAAGGAGGTATTGGATTAGAGGGGTGGACGGGACAAACGGCTGCCATCGTTTTACCGGGGCAAGCCTTGGGAACGTTTTATGTCGCGAAGTACGTTGGCTATGATGAGGTTGCCAAACGCACCATTTATCAAAAACCTTCTGGTGAGCTGGTGACGCAGGATCAAATTTCTGCGCCGGACGATTACCAGATCATGGGACATGCCTTGCCAAAATTCACGTATGGATGGAACAATAATCTGCGTTACAAAAACTGGGATCTGAATATCTTTTTCCGCGGAATGTATGGCAATCAGGTTTTCAATGCTACGCGTGCTGATCTTTCACGTCTTCAACAAGCTAACGTAACCAATATCTCTAAAGATGCGGTTAAAGAAGGTGTTTTTGAAACGCCATTGATTGCTTCTAGTCGATTTATTGAAGATGGTTCTTTCTTAAGGCTTGATAATGCTACTCTGGGTTATCGTTTTGCTGTCGCCGGGCATAAATATTTTAAACAGGCTCGAATTTATGCAACGGGTCAAAATTTATTTGTGCTGACTGATTATACGGGAGTGGATCCCGAAGTTGGTCTGGGCGGTTTAGCTCCAGGTATTGATAATCGGAATTATTACCCGAGAACACGGTCCTTTAGCTTGGGTGTGAACTTAACTTTTTAGAACAAATGAAAACGAGAACAAAATTAAATATAATGCTTTTAGCTGGTGTATTGGGGCTAGGAGTATCGTGTACAAAATTTGACGTTGATGTACATTCGGCGTATACAGAAGAAACATTTCCAAAGACACCGGATCAGTTTGTCGCGGTTACGGGACCAGTTTACACAGCGGCACGGGGATATTTTGATAATTACTTTAGCCTACAGACTGCGGGAGCAGATGAGGTTATTGTTCCTACGCGTGGAGGCGACTGGTTTGATGGTGGAAAGTGGCGTGATATGCACTATCATAGCTGGTCCCCTTCACATGAAGTGGTGCGCGATACGTGGGACTGGGGGTTTAATGCCATTGGTACCTGCAATAGAGTATTAAGTGTACTGGAAAAAGCAGAAGATTCAGCGCAGAAGAATCAAACGGTCGCTGAAATTAAAACCATGCGGGCTTGGTATTATTTCATGATGATGGATACGTATGGTAATATTCCGTTGGTGAAGACATTTGATACCGGAACGGAGTTGCCAAAAACGACTCCACGTGCGGAAGTGTATAGTTTTATTACGAGCGAGCTGGAAGAGAACCTCGCTTTGTTGAGTGAAGATAAAACGGAAGCAACATACGGAAGGCCAACAAAATGGTTTGCTCATGCGTTGCTAGCCAAAGTATATCTTAACGGGCAAGTGTATGCGCAGGCGATGGATTGGAACAAGGTGGTGGACCATGCAAATATGGTTATTGCTTCGGGCAAGTATGCGCTGGAGAATGATTTCTTGGCGCAGTTTATGCCGGATAACGGCGCTTCTTCACCAGAGCCTATTTTCTCCATTCCGTATGATGCGGCGCGGGCAACGGGGAACACCTTGTTTAATCGGGTGCTTCATTACGCACACCGACAGACTTTTGAACTAAGTGTAAACCCGTGGAACGGGTGGAGTGCGCCCCCGGCTTACTTTGATTTGTTTGAAGATTCGGACAATAGAAAACAGCAATGGCTTCACGGACAACAGTATAATTCAACAGGACAACCGTTAATCTATAATGGGATGAATATTGTTATCAATCCGTATAGTTATAATTTGTTGCCAGGTTCGGATTTTGATATTGGTGGTGCCGATGATGGTGGTCGTTTGGCTGGTGCACGTTGTATTAAATACTATCCCGATAAAAACCAAATCAGCAATAATGCAGGAAATGATGTGGTGGTTTTTCGTTTGGCAGATGTGCTCTTGATGAAGGCAGAGGCGATCTTGCGTGGAGCGACGAATGGTTCATTAACCGAGGCAGTAACGGCTGCAAATCAGGTGCGTCAACGGGCGTTTCCTGTAAACCCTGAAAAACATTTTACGGCAGGCAGTTTGACGCTGGATGCGATCTATAAGGAACGGGGACTGGAGTTTACCTTCGAGCTGACGCGTCGTACGGATATGATCCGCTTTGGAAAATGGGAGGATGCACTGCTGTTTAAACCAGCAAATGCAGGTGAAAGTCATAAACGCTTATTCCCGGTGCCAGCAAGAGCGATGACAAATAATGGGAATTTAACGCAAAATCCTGGCTATTAGAATTTACAAAGATGAAACGGACAAAACAATTTGTTGTAATAACCGCTATGGCGGTTTTAATAGGCGGCTTTTTTACGGGATGTAAAAAGGTGGAGCATGGTATCGATGATGCTATTGTTTCAATCAATGAAACTACGGCAGCGACGATTCAAGTTGGGAAGGCATTAAAGGTTGGCTTTATTGCGAATAATATAAGTTCTTTTGAGTTTAGTATCGTCAAGGGCAGCGAGGTGTTGTTGTCCGAGACAGTCGCCATCGAGAAAGGGGCACATATTGTGTCGAAGTCTTTTGATATTCCGTTGGACGAAAGCTGGGTTGGTGAGGCTTCCTTAATGGTGAGGTATGCTGCTGCTGGCGGCACGATCGAGAAGACGAAACCTATCGTCTTTTCGGAGAGTAATCCGGTGATGTATGTCGTGGGCGGTGCTATTGGTGCGGGTTGGGAGCCTACGCTTTCTGTGCCGATGGCCCTATATGACGAAGAGAGTAAAACGAAGTTTGAAACCTATGAGTACGTGACGGTTGCAGGAGATGGCTTTAAGTTCTTACCGACAAATGTGAATTGGGACAATGCCTATGGGAAAGGAGCGACGGACGGCACGCTATTGCAGGATGAAAAAGCAGGGAACATTACGGTGTTGAAGGATGGTTTTTATCGCCTGCGGATGGATGCTGAGGCATTGACCTATGAACTGTTGCCTTTGACCTGGGGGATTGTGGGGAGCGCAACGGCGGGTGGCTGGGATAAAGATACGGAGATGTCTTTTGCCGGCGCTAAAGGAACTTATACATGGAAACTTACCACAGATCTAGTCGTTGGGGAGCTTAAGTTTAGGGCAAACAACGACTGGGGCATGAATCTGGGGGGTACATCGTCGGCTTTGGTGCTGGATGGCGATAACCTAAAGATCTATGCGGCAGGTACCTACGATATCGAACTACATCTGAAGCCAGGAGCTTTTACGGCAACCTTGACGAAGAAATAAAAGAATAATAAGTGGGTCGTAAGAAGAGGGGTAAAGGACGAATTTCGGCTTTTGCCTCTCTTTTTTACTTTGGTTCATTTTTTGAGGACTACCGTATATATAAAACCCTGTAAAATTAGTGTATGAAAATTTTAGCTTGGTCTATCGGCACACAGGAACTTTTCATTCTTTTTGTCCTCCTTGTATTGTTGATTTTTTTCTGGATGATCTTTCATAAGCTGTTGCGGAGGAAATAGAGTTTTTCATCCGGCTTCTCGATTCGTTTGCTTACCTTTGTGCTTGTATCTGAAAATTAATGATTATGAGTACACAAAAAGGTCCTATTTCTCAATTTATAGAGAAAAACTACCTGCATTTCAATGCTGCTGCTTTAGTTGATGCAGCTAAAGGGTATGAGACACACCTCCTAGAAGGTGGTAAGATGCTAGTTTCATTAGGTGGTGCGATGAGTACTGCGGAACTAGGTATTTCGTTGGCCGAAATGATTCGTCAAGATAAAGTTCATTTTATCTCTTGTACAGGAGCAAACTTGGAAGAAGATGTCATGAATTTAGTGGCGCACTCGCACTATAAACGTGTTCCTAACTACCGTGATTTAACGCCGGAGCAAGAACGTGAATTGCTGGATCAACACTATAATCGTGTAACGGATACATGTATCCCTGAAGAGGAAGCATTCCGTCGTTTACAAAAACACTTAGAGGATGTATGGCATGCTGCGGAAGCTAAAGGTGAGCGTTACTTACCACATGAGTACTTATACCAAGTGGTAAACTCTGGTGTATTGGAGCAATACTATGAAATTGATCCAAAGAACTCTTGGATTATTGCAGCGGCTGAGAAAAATTTACCTATCGTATGTCCAGGATGGGAAGATTCAACGACAGGAAATATCTTCGCTTCCAATGTGATTAAAGGTAAGTTGAAAGCGAGCACCGTAAAATCGGGTATCGAATACATGATCTATTTGACAGAGTGGTACCGTGAGAACTCTTCTGGAAAAGGCGTTGGTTTCTTCCAAATTGGAGGTGGTATTTCTGGTGACTTCCCAATTTGTGTTGTGCCAATGATGTATCAGGATTTAGAATGGGAAGATGTTCCTTTCTGGGCATATTTCTGTCAGATTTCTGATTCCACTACTTCGTATGGATCGTATTCTGGGGCTGTTCCAAATGAAAAAATCACTTGGGGTAAACTAGATATTGATACGCCTAAATATGTTATTGAATCCGATGCTACTATCGTAGCTCCGTTGGTTTTTGCATACCTTTTAGGACAATAATACTGTAGATTGTGTCACACACAAAAGGTGTGTGACACCTTTTTTTTCGTCACCTTATGAGCAACCTGTTAACCCATAATCCTGCTGCACTTCAGGCCTTAATGTCGGAGACATTATTTGGTCATGGAGAAGTTGGTGATTTTGCTGTTTCTACGGAAAATATTGTGGTCGATTCATCACCGGAAAATACGCCTGCTCCAGTGGATACAAAAGAAACTTTCATCTTTCAAGGTGATAAATCTACCGGTGTTTTATTTATCCTCCGTTATCCGGAGTATCCCTACTTCTCGCCACAGGCGGAAGAAGCTTTTGTGAAGACGATAGGGGCGCTTCAGTTAACAGCAGAAAATGTTGCTGTTGTCAACTTAGCAAATCCACACAATCCAAATGATTTCAAGCAGATTATGACGTTTTTTTCTCCGAAGAAGATTACGTTGTTAGGTGTAGAGCCTGCATCTTTGAAATTACCAGCTATCGCACACAATTCTTACATGAAAGGTAAGGTGGCTACTGTCTTCAACACCTTTAGCTTTGAGGAGATGTTTGCCGATATCCAAAAGAAAAAGCTCTTTTGGAATGAATTCAAGACCTTTATTGGCTCTTAAATCATAACTAACGACCACGACTATTAACTTACCCATACCAAAGAATAACGACTTGCTATGTTAGAATTAGTATTTGCAACGAATAACGCCCACAAATTAGAAGAAGTTCAAGCCATTATTGGGAACAAGTTTGTTATACGCTCGTTGGCGGATATCGACTGTCATGATGATATTCCCGAAACGGGCGTGACCTTTGAAGAAAATGCGCAACAAAAGACAGATTACTTAGTTAATAAGTATGGTCTTTACTGCTTTGGTGATGATTCGGGTTTAGAGGTTGATGCGTTAGGTGGAGAGCCAGGGGTTTATTCAGCACGTTACTCGGGATCCCGTGATATGGAGACGAATATCGATCTGCTATTAGAAAAATTAGGAGATAACACCAACCGTACCGCGCGATTTCGTACTGTAATCTCGCTCTATTTTAATGAGCAACAACATTTTTTTGAAGGTACGATTGAGGGCGATATCATCCGTGAGCGTCGCGGCGTAAAGGGCTTCGGGTACGATCCAATCTTTATTCCCAAAGGATATACCCAAACTTTTGCAGAGATGAGTGCTGAAGAAAAAAATGCAATCAGTCATCGTGCGATTGCAGTCGGAAAGCTTGCCGATTTCCTAAAGTAAAAGTAGATCTTTTTCTACTTCTTCCTGTACTGTTTCTTTTATTTCCTCCGTGCTCGATGAATGCACTTTTGGAGTGCCTTCTTTTACAGCATTCTCTTTATCTGCCGGAGCGGGTACATCAGTAGGATTTGCTTCTGTACCACTCGGTACCCCTTCTTTGTTGATTTCACGCTTGCGATTCATCATGTCCTCTTTGGACGTTGGTCGATCCTGCGGTCGCCAGATAAAACCAGGAAGAACCTCATTTTCTTGGGTGACAAGTTTAAACGGGTATACCTTCTGATCCACCTTGCGGATGGTAATATAATCGATAATCTTTTTGTCTTCCATTTTGATCTTAATACGCGCGCCTCGGTCATGAAACATTTCCGTAATGGTATTCGTTTTATCGTTGGTTGAAAAGACGAGATTTTCTGCATTCCCATCCACATAAAGACGATCAATGCTGTTGTTCGTAAAGAAGGCTGTAATCTTTCGCCCCTTTAGTTGATTAAACTTTACACTATCCAATACGGCATTTACCATAAATGCGTTCCCCAGGAGTAATGCATTGTCCAGTTTTTGATTTACCGCTTGCATGTAGATGGTGTCTCCCGAGATTTGCGATCCCTGTGCCCAAATCATTGGTTTTCCCATAAAGCGAAACATAGAGTCTGCCATTCCGTAGTAGGCTGAATCTGCTACTGCTTGCAGGTCGGACTTAAATAAACGAACGTTATGATAGGCTTTGATAATACGGGTTTTTGCCGTGTCGAGGTAAGCGCTATCACGAACAGGAGGGATGGCAGTTGTCTCCGCTGTATTGGCGATGGTAAGCGCCTTATTCATGAGGGTGTCTGCCTGTCCAATAGTGGGCACGACTGCTTTTTGGCGTAATAAGGAATCTTGTTTAATTGTTGCACCAATATCTAAGGGTGTATCATCCTTTTTGATTGGCGTAATTGTTTTTTTCGCGGCCGTTGCCTTTTTTGTTGTTTGTGCTTCATTATCAATTAACGGCGCGATAACTTTTGGAAGTTCCAGACTATCGACAGTCAATGAATCCGAAAGACTTGCCTTTTCACCCTCACTCAATTCATCCTCATCATCGCCATAATCTACATCTTTATCGATTTCGAGCTCACCGCCATTTCGATCCAGATTAAAATTCAGGGCTTTATAGTCTCGCAGGAAGATGAGTTTCGAAAATAACGTGTCCGCTGTGGTATAAACAGAATCCATTTCTACTTTCTTTTCAGGCGCGATCGCTATGAGTTCCGGTTCATCTGGTTCTTTGGCCTTTAGCTTATCTCTTGTGGCAATCTTTTCGCTATCATCTTTATCGTTCTTCTTTTTTGCTAGTTCTTTGTCTCGTTCCTTTTCTTTGTCTTTACTGTTTTTCTTATCTTCTTTCGATAATTTAACAGCCGTGCTGTCCGTTTTTGTTTGCTCCGTCGAATCTTTCTTAACAACGGTGATGACGAGCGGTTTATCCGTTAAAGTAATGGAACCATCCGCCTGATTGTATAATCCGTATCCTCCAGAGCCTATAAATTTATCAACTGTATCCACAAAAACAACATTCCGGTATGCTTTACCAATCCCTGTCGCACGCTCGTAATAGAGACTATCTCCTTTTAAAAAGCGGGATCCCTCGGTGTATAGATTGTTTTTGGAGAAACGTGCAACACCAGTGCCGGTGTTATAATCGCCCTTTTCGGTATATAGATTTTCCGCTTTATTTCCTTTGATATTGGTTGGACCAAAGAAATACGTCATGCGTTCATTGGAATTATAGCGCATCGTGTCGGTGTAAATTTTGACATCCGGCGTACGTACGATAACCTTATTTCTAAAATAGGCATCTTGCGTATTTTCAAAATAATAAGCATTGCGCGAGGTTATTGTATCGCCACGACTGATAATACGGCCTCCGCCGGTATAGGTTCCAATGCGGTCCCGCATTTTGTATACTAAGTGGTTGGTGGTGAGCACCGAATTAGGGCTTACCATGCGCACGTTATTGGTCAGGGTTGCCACTTGTGGAGCGGCATCGTAATGCAGCTTATCGGCATGGATAGTGGTGCCGTTGGTTTGTATGATGACCACATTTCCAAAGGCCTCAAAAAACTGGCGACCAATAGCGTCTTGGTAGATGATGCCACTATCTGCCATCAGTGTATTCCCCTTGTGCTGATATACAGGTGTAATACTACTAATCCCTTTCTGCTCGATAATGGTACTGTATAGCGATGATACAAGGCGGAGCTCATCCTGAGCAAGCAAGCTGTTCAGGAAGAACACACTTAAAATGAGGGTTAGATAGTACTTCACGGAGACAAAAATAATTAAATATATTGTTAAAAAATGCAAAGTTGTGAAGATGTTAAGACGTGAATTTACGAAGGTGTAAAGCCGTGAAGTTGTATTCCCGATTTTCGTTACCTTTGGTCATGGAATTGCTACAGCGGTTTAATGCTTTTTTGACGGAGACTGTTCACATAGAGGAGGGGGATAAGGTCGTGTTGGCCGTGAGTGGTGGACGAGATTCTATGTTGATGGCGCATTTGTTTGTGACTGCGGGTTACGATTGTGTGATTGCCCATTGTAATTTTCAATTGCGCGATGCAGAGGCGGACGCGGATGAAGCGCTTGTGCAAGACTATGCAGCGGCGAACAACATACCTTTTTATACCAACCGATTTGATACCATTGGCTATGCCGAAGCGGAGGGGATATCCATACAAATGGCCGCTCGGGACTTGCGGTATGCATGGTTTGAAAGTCTTCGACAGGAAGTCGGTGCAAAATGGATTGCTGTAGCGCAGCATCTGAACGATCATATCGAAACGGTATTATTGAATTTGACACGAGGCACAGGGCTGTTGGGATTGCAAGGTATTTTGTCGAAAAGAGGGACCATTATTAGGCCGATTTTGTTTTTAACAGCTTCAGAAGTTCTCGATGCTGTACAACGCTTGCAGCTTTCGTATCGAGATGATCAGTCTAATTTTTCAACCAAGTATGCGCGTAATAAAATCCGGTTAGAGATTGTGCCTAAATTCAAGGATATTGCTCCTGATTTTGAGCAAACGATGCAGCAAAATATTCTACATTTTCAAGAAACAAATGCTTTATTGCAGTCCTTTATCACACCTATTCGAGAGCGACTGTTTATCCATCGTTCTGGTGAAGTGGTATATGTGAAAAAAGAGGAGATAGAACCGCATACGAATAATCTTCCTTTATTGTTTGAGTTGTTTCGTCCCTGGGGTTTTACGAAGGAGGTGATTGGTGATTTGCTACGGGTGTTTCAAGGCGAGCCAGGACGTGTTTTTTATTCAGACGCCTATGCGTTACTGCTGGATCGGGATTATCTCATATTGAGGCCTTTGGATGCCAAAACGGAGGTGACATCGATACCGATTAATAGAGGCGATACTGTTTTCTCTTTTGGCAGGAAGAATTTTACCATATCCTATGAAGAGAAGGGAGAAGTTTGTCGGGAACATGGGATTGCGCAAATTGATGCGGATTTGCTCATTTTCCCCTTGCATATGCGGTACTGGCGCGAAGGTGATTATTTTGTGCCTTTAGGGATGTCGGGAAGGAAGAAGTTGAGTGATTTTTTCATACAAGAGAAGCTTAATCTTTTTGAGAAAAAGGAAGTACTGTTGTTGGTGAATGGGAACGACGAAATTATTTGGTTAGTAAACTATCGGTTGGATAATCGGTATAAAATGACAGGAAGTACAAAAAAAGTGTTTACTTTAGTTTGCAAATAGTATTATGGGAACACAATATCTTTTTCAAGAGAAACAATATTTGGGACGCGACGCTACTTGGATTAGTGTGCGTATGATCTTGGCTTTATTTTGTTTCGTTGCATATTATCTCAATTTAGAGGATTTACCTTCACGCCAGCTGTTCTTTATTGTTGGCGTTGGGGTCATTATCGTGTCGATCATTATGATCTACATGGTGCACTATAAAACGGTGGTAGATGGAAAGTATTTAATCTTAAGTGGGCTCTGGTCTTCCAAATTAGTGAAGATCGATTTGTATAATATTGCCAAGGTAGAACTGAAACCTTACAGCACTTTTGTTTTTAATAATCCGGTCTATAATCTGCATAAGAACGGTAAAATTCGTTTCTATTCGGGCGGTAAAGATGCGGTTTACCTAACCGACAAAGAAGGCTTGACTTATATTATTGGGTCACATAAGGCCGAAGGGCTTGCTCAAGCAATCATGACGGCCAAGAAGAATTTGAAATCTTCTTAGTTCCGCTCCCCTTGTGGAGCCAACAGGCCTTATGTTGGTTCAGACGACGTATGAAACAGCATTCGTTTTACCTTTTTACGGGGTTATTGCTGTTTGGTTTCTCCAAGCTTGTCGGGCTTCGGCATGATTTAAGGTCCATTCGATTCGTTGCGCTTGATCTTGCGTAATGGTGCTACTAAACGAGTTTTTCTCCCCTACATTTTGAGAATTGTAGGTGATCCATGGAAATGCGGGGCTTCCCGTCTTACCATCTAGGGCTATTTTTGCCGTGTATTTCTTACGCGTGCTTCCGAAATCTAGGCGTTCTATCCCACCGTTTGCCGTACTGGCATAGTAGGGATTGAATGTTGGTGTATCTTCACAGTAATCGTCCACCCATTTTCCATTATTAAGTTGAGTAGAATTTCCGTTCGCAGGCCGATTCGGGATTACACCCAGAAATGCCGCGAGTTGTCCAACGAAGTCATGCTTCAATTGTGAAAAACCGGTGCGTACGAAAACTAAACCGACATGATCTACGTAGTCTGGTTTTTTCTTCCAGTTTGCTAATTGGGACGCATTTAGTGACTGCACCGGTAGGAAGTCTGGTAGCGGTAGTTTTTGTGAATTATAAGTGCCTTCCCTAAAGGTAAACGGTAAAGCTCTTCGATATAGATCTATTTCTGCCAGGCTGTACCACTTGCTGTTGTTTATAATCCAAACGTTTAAATACTTATCATAATCCCAATAGAGCGATGGACTATTCAGAATATACTCCGTACTTAAATTTAAGTTCTGTTGGTCCGTGAGATAGGTCCGGTTTATTCCGGCTTCTTTCAGTAACTTTCCGTTGGGATCTTTTAGGGCTGCAACAAATTCAATATGGGCGTTGGCGCCATTGGAAGCCTTGTTGTTCTGTTTGCTGAAGATAGCGTTGTATTGATTAAGAACGTAATAAATAGCATCCGCGTTTAATTCTTGGGATTGGTTTTTTGATTGTTCTGTATCAATTACATGAAAGATTATTGGATAGCGTTTCAAGGCAGGGGTAGGTCGTGCCGATCTGATGGATACTTCATAAAAGTACGGGTCACTTACAGGTGAAATTGGGGTTCCTTGTAAGGGATTTTCAGCCTGTTCGAGTAAAACGGGTTTTGACGAGCGTAAGCCATCTACTTCGGCATAAAATTCCATTTTTTCCGCCGAGATCGATGTGCTAGTAAAATTGGCAGGATATTCTTTGCCGGACTTATCATAAAATTTAATAATATGGTGTTTCCACCTTTCTTGTGGAATCTCTTTATAGATAAGCTGCTGCTTGCCGTTTACAGCAGTGTATGAGCCTGCGGTCGTGTATAATTTCACCTCCAATCCGATCTCTGAAACCCCGTCAGCAATAAAATAATTGCTGTTAGATTGGCAAACGACTTTATCTATTTTATAATCTAGGTCCAATAGCGACTCACGGTCGGCTTTGCAAGAGAATAGCAGGGAAAATAGGAATAGGTATATATATTTATTGTTCATTGTTTTTGAGTTGTAGTGCGAAACGTTGATTGTTAATAATTGGTCGCATCCGACCATCCCGGATTTACGACGATGGTCGGATTTGCTTTTATTTCATCATCGGGAATTGGAAATTGGTATCGCCAATCGTCATTGGTGAGCGTTGCATGGAAGTTTTGTGCACTTCTTTTGTTTGCGATATGAAAACGTTTCATATCGAGCCACAGAATATCGCTTTCACCAATAAACTCACGTTTTCGTTCCAGATACACTTCGTGTTGGATATCTTTTGCCGTGTTGGGCAAAGATAGGGACGTGCCTTCCTTATACCGGAGGCTGCGCCATGTTTGCAGCTGCTCTTGTGCGGTGGTTATATCGCCCGCCATAGCGGAGGCTTCAGTCCAAATAAGCCATTGTTCAGCAAGGCGAAGAGGAAATGCCTGAGGCTGATAAATATATCCAGATATTTTTCGAGAAGGGTTAATATCGCTTTGTAAGATTGTTTCGGAAGGGGCATTGTATTTTGTGGGGAGTAAAAACCAATTTGTCTTCCGCAGATCACCATCCTTGTATAGTTCTTTCCATACATCCAGGTCATACGTCCATTTGGTATTTAATACATTGTCGATCCGATTTGCTATAAAATACAGCGTTTCTGGATAGATGCCGGTGACAGTTTCCGTAAGGGAACCATAAAATACGGTCGTTTTGAGTTTTTCGACGGTGTAAGGAAGTGTCGGCGCGCCTCCTGCACCTGTATTGTGTATGGCTTGTTTAGCATAGCTAGCGGCCTTCTGCCAATCCTCAGAATTATTTGTTGAACTAGCCTTCCAAAGGTAGAATTGTGCCGATATCCGTAAGAACCAGTCTTTGTTGAACATGATATTATAGTCTGCCTTTGGTTGGTAGGTGCCTAATAATTTTTCTGCTTCTGCGAGATCACTTATAATTTGATTATAAGCCATGGCTTGTGGCTGTCTTTGAAGGTTTGCATGCGCCAAATCCTGATAGATATCGGTATGAATTACAATACCCAAATTGGGGTCATTTAACGGCGCATAATATTGTAGCAGTTTAAAGAAGTAATATGCTCGTTGTATATAGGCTTCGCCTAGTAGCTGTGCGCGCAATTCCGCTGTTCCGCTTGCTGTCTTCGCTTCTGCAATAACAAGGTTCATTAATCCGATAAGATCGTAATATCGGCGCCAATCATTGCGGAGTACTGCGCGGTCGAGAATTCTTTTTTCGGTTGCGGTTAGTCTAGTCGATCTATTATTCCATTCCTGAAAATTCCAGACATCGGCATATGCTGTAAATGTATTTTCGAAGGAGAATTGTAAAGGAATCCAAGGTGGGGGAGCATCGATGGAGGAACTTGTAAACTGACCATTACTTTTGAAGTTATATAACCAAGCGCCAAGAATACTTTTAACGGCCGTTAATTCCGTTGTAAACTTGGCACCAATAGGTTCGATCTCCAAGAATTTCTTACAAGAAATGAAGGTTAATGCGGTTAACAGCAGTATGATGCGTGCTTTTTTCATGATCATGGCAGCTAGAAGGTTAATTGTAAATTGAACAAGAAGTTTCTCGTTCGTGGATATCCGAAAGCACTTCCTGTTGTAACGTCGGTCGATCTAAACTTACTGAATACAGCTAGATTGTCTACTTGAAATCCGATTCGCATGTATTGTAAGCCGAAACGCTTAATAAGGTCTTTGTCCAAGGTATAGTTTAATACCAGGTCTCTGAACGCGAGATAGTCTGCTCGTTGAAATCTATTATCGGTGTTCATGATGAAATAATTTGATTCGCCTGTGGTAAAGCGCGGGTAATCCGTTATATCTCCGGGCACGCGCCAACGGTTAACCGTGCTTTGTAAAACATTTCTACGGGGGCCATACATCTCTGATGTACCACCTTCAGTTCGGTAACTGAAATTACTGCCGTCAAATTGACGCATGCTCTGACCTATCGCATACACAAATGAGGTTTGTAATTCGATCTTTCTCCATTGTAGTGTAGATCGAAAACCTCCAAAGTATTTCGGTTGAACTGTTCCAATCTCCTCCATAGACATCCGGAAAAATTGCGTCCATGAAAGTCCGCCTGGAATCTGTAGATTGTTCATTTCCCATGTTGTAGGCGCCTGATCGATGCTGATGTTATTGGATTTTGCATAGGCTGCGCGCGCTGATTCCGAAAGAAAGAATGTCGGTTCTCCATTTTCTGGATTAATGCCGGCAAAACGATATCCAAATGTGGTGCCTACAGCATATTGCTCGATGTCATTGGCGGTGAAACCGGCCCAGATATTCATGACTGTACTGTTCTCCCATTCGGTCGGATCTTTTGCATTTGATTTTTTTACCCTATTTGTATTATGGGACACATTGAAGGATGTGGTCCAACGGAGTTCAGTTGTGAGCGGCAAACGAAGATTGAAATTGAACTCCCAACCTTTATTGCTGAGGCTGTGACCATTCATCACTAAGCGTGGGTTACCGTAGGAGGGAGGTGATTTCATGGTGCCCAGCAGGTTGTCTGTGATGTTGTCGTAATAATTGAAGCTACTACTAAAAATATTGTTAAATAAAGAGAAGTCTATCCCGATGTTGCGGTCCATCTTTCTTTCCCATTTAATGCTGGGGTTCGGAAAGTAGATTTGGTTCGCAACATAGTCGCCGTCATATTTACCGTTGGATATAATCAACCACGGATAAGGGAGGGCTCTTTTATCGATGTTCCCGGTATATCCAACGACACCTCTAAAAGCAAATTCGTTCACAAAGGGGAAGAGCGCCTTAAAAAAGGCTTCTTTATGTACGTTCCATCGTGCACTTGTTGACCATAAGGGGGTAAAGCGATTATTTGGATCAATTGTGCCGGCGCCATCGAATCGAATATTGGCATTCACGACATAGCGATCTCGGAAACTATATGTTGCGGCAGACATAAAACTAGCCGTTCTGTCCTTGTTGCCCTGAACATACGTTCCTAATTGCTTGACACTTTCTTGTAGAAATTTATCAAAAACAGGATTCCACGTGTAGTCTGGGAACGAACCAAAGTAGTATGCTGGATCATACTGTGCCAGTTTGAAACGGGTGTTTTTAGGCTCATTACTCGCAATCTCTGTTCCTAGAAAAAAAGTAACAGCATGCGTGTCGGAAAAAGTGTTGTTGTATGCGAGTGATGCTCGGCTCGAGAATGTGATTGCCTGGCCGGAAGAAACCAGGATGTATCCCTGGTTGAATTCCTGCGGAAGCTCGGTGTATAGTGTGGAGTTGAAAGGTCTGAGCGACCAATAGTTGACCATTGAAGTATATGTGCCAGGTGCGGCCCCATACTCGCCATTGTTGGTGGCATAGCCAACACGTCCATACGCCTCTGCACGCAACGTGCGATGTATGTTCCAGCCTAAGTTCAATGTCGATATAATATCGGAAGCTTTCTGGTTATTAAATGTATTGTTAAGCTCGTTTAAAATATTGAATGTGGGATAGGTTAAACCCAGGTTGTTATTACTGTGCTGGTTTGTCCAGGTTTGATCGTAGGCATAGCTACCGTCCGTATTGTATGCTTTTTCATATGGATTGGCGAATACCGCATATTCAAATGGGTTTACGCTCGAGTTGTGGTCTTTGGCGTTACGGTAGTTTCCGGTAAGTTGAAAGTCTATCGTAACATCTTTATGTGGGCGATGGCCGACACGGATATTTGCACCCAGGCTCTGATAATTATTTGATAGTAATGCCCCTTGTTGATCGCGATAGTTCAGGGAGCTATAAAACCAACTTTTTTCGGTACCTGAACGCATAGATAGGGCATGGTTTTGGGAGAAACCTGTTTTATAAATAGTACTAAACCAATCTTGGTCCACGTTGCTTAGTTCTTCTATTTTATTGTAATATTGAGCATCACTGATAATACCTTTTTTCCATTCATCCCATAATCGGGAAACTTGCCCTCCGTTTTCGTCTCGTTGTTGAAATTCTTCCATGAGGTCGATTTCAAAATTTACCTTTTGCCGCGCATTCATAAACCCAAAGGCGCTCATTTTGGGTGCCGTAGATATCCCGTAATTCCCGAGGTAATGAATGGCATTACCAACGGTTTCTCCTTTTTTTGTCTTAATAACAATAACACCATTGGCGGCGCGGGCGCCGTAAATGGCTGTTGCTGCAGCATCTTTGAGGATGGTTACCGAATGGATGTCGCTGGGTGCAATATTTCCAATTCCATGATCTAAAATAGATTCTTGGATATTTCCATTTGTAAGATCGTTAATCGAAGGAACACCCTGTTGAAGTGGTAATCCATCGATCACCCAAAGGGGCTCCTTGTTTCCAGAAATTGAATTGTCACCTCGGATTCTGATCTGGGAAGCAGCGCCAGGCGCTCCATTTGGAGATACCGAATATAGACCCGCAACGTTACCTTCCAAGAGTTGATCCAAGTTTTTGAAGGAGCTATTCTCAAAATCTTTTGCAGTTAAAACGGTATAAGATCCCGTCATGCGATCTTTATTTATTTCTTGGTATCCCGTGGAAATAGTAAGGGAAACTTCTTCAATTTCTTTTTTATCATCTGTTAATACAATATCGAAATCTTCGATGGTGTGCGGGTGGTGTTCAATGGATGTTTTGCCTACATAAGAGACCAGAAGAACCATTCCTTCGACGTAAGGTGTCTGGAGGATGTAGCGACCGTCCTTGTTGGTATAAGTTGATGTTTTTATATTGTTCTTCGTACGGACAGAGGCAGCTTGTAGAGGCTTTCCTTCTGTATCACGTACGATGCCAGTGATGGTGTGTTGTTTTTTTTGTGCGTTTGTGGCTATAGTTTTTATTTTTTTTCGACCCGTTATGATAATGACATCTTCATCGATGGTATACTCATATCCTTTTGTCGTTAATACTTTATCCAGGGTTTCTTGTAGGCTGGCATTTTTTAAAGAGACAGTGATGCGTTCCTCATTATCCACGACACCTTTAAGGCGGACAAACGTCAAACCGCTTTTACTTTTGATTTTTTTAAAGGCTTCCCCCATGGGAAGGTTGTTGATTTCAATCGTATAAACCTTTTGCTGTGCAAAGGTTTTTGCGGGCAAGAATAACGCGAGTAATAGGATTAAAGAAAGTAAATGTGCTAACCGCGTGCCCCCATATAGATATATAGGGGCTCCGATACCTTGACTGCCATCGTTTCGTTTCATATTGATTCATCATATTAATCCTCCCTTTCGTTTGGATGGCAAGACAAGGTTTTTAGCTAGCTGGTACGTGCTTTTTATCGACGTGTTGTGACCTTGATCACGCCACCTTTCTCTTCAAACACGAGATTACCTGCTTTTTCCAATATAGCCAAAGCTGTAGAAAGATTTTTGGTTTTTGGAATCTCACCTTCGAATACCAAATGTTCTATTTTACGATCTACAATGCTAAAATCTACGTCATACCATCTAGATAAATTTGAAAGGATTTGCTCCAGTTTTTGTTTGTTTAAATTGATGTATCCTTCTGTCCACAGGATGCTGTTTTCTGTATCGACGACTTGAACAGCCCAACTGTTTTTGTTCAGGGTCGCTTCCTGTCCTGGCGTAAGAACTATTTTTTTATTTGTTGCATACTGCTGTAGCTGAAGGCGTCCTGATACTAAGGTTGTTCTTGTTTTGCCCACTTCCGAGTAGGTGTCTATATTGAATTTAGTTCCGAGAACCGTAATCGATTGTTGTTCACTTTTAACAACAAAAGGTTTTTTGGCATTATGGGCTACTTCAAAGTAGGCCTCTCCGGCAACGGTAACCTGTCGGATTGAGTCTGTAAACTGCAATGGGTAGGTGAGAGATGTTGCCGCATTCAGCCTAACTTTTGTGCCATCTGGTAGTGTGATGCGGTATTCACCTCCACGTGGTGTTACCAGCGTTGCAAACTCTGTGGTTTTGCTAGTGGCTCTGGAGCCATCCTCATAACTGATTGTATTGTCGTCTGTCTTAAGACCACCTTTGCTCGTATTAAGATCGACCTTGGAGCCATCATCTAATGTGAGGGTAGCTTTATATGTGCCTGGAGATCGGTCAACATAGCTGGATATCATTGATGGGGTGCTAGGTTTGTCCATGAGGAAGTAAAATCCGATGGATAAGCATAATAAAATTGCTGCTGCGACGGATGCAATAGTCCGGTAGTTGATTAATCTTTTTGGTTGTTTCCTTAGGATTTCATCTAACTGTAGTTTTACATTGTCCACGATACGTTGGACCTGTGTTTTATCGACCTTCGGCTCTTTTGTTTCATAAAATTCCTGGAGGATTAGCCTCCGGAGTTCGTCCTTGGGGATATCCGAAATGATTTGGTCCACATCGGCCGTTGAATATTTATTACTCAGGTATCCTTCAAATAGACTTTCAAACTTTTTTTTCTGTTCCATTGTACAACTGTTTATTACTAATACGGTCTACAACTAAAAATGGGGTACACGATTTTTATTTTTTTTTGCAGACCTATTTTTGAGGTAAGTCGTCGCGGTAAATGGACAGTTATTAAGTTTGTTGATAGATAAGTAATAAAATATAAAGTGACAAATCGGGGTGGTTTGCAAGGTATTCTTTTATATGTTGGTTTGCACGCTTGATATAGGTGTGTACGGTTTGTGCCGATATATTTAATTCGGTTGCGGTCTCCTCATACGATTTGCCTTCTAACTTACATCGCAAGAAGACTTCTCTTTGTCGCTCTGACATGCCCGCTAAGAGGCGCTGCAAGGTTGCGTCATTTTCCTTTTTGAGGATGAGGTCTTCAATGTGGCTGTAACTCTCCTCGATGCGGGGGTATAGTCTTTCTCTGAGCTTGCGTTCAAGATTTGCTTTCTTAAAGATATCGAGGGATTTGTTGGTGGCTATTTTGTAGAGATAGGGGCCGACGGACTTGCCCGGATCCACACGGAGTCTATGCTCCCAAAGTACAAGAAAAGTATCTTGCAAAACTTCTTCTATGAGGGCTTGATCTTTTAACAAACGTAAGAGATGTACGGTTAGCTTTGGCGCATATATTCCATAGATAATGGCAAAGGCAGATTGCACTCCATTTCGTAACGATTGTAGGTTTGTTTGTTCGTCAGGTTTAAATGCCGCTAGCATAATATATTAATCAGTTCGTTGTGAATTTACGCAATAATTAATTATTTTCACAACTGTTTGTTTAATTTTTATACTATTAGTTTTTTATTTATTTGATAACCAAATGTTATGTATCCATATAATGGGTTCGCCTTTTACCTTTAGTCGTATCGTATAACGCCCCGGTTGTGTGATGTTGACTTGGCCGAGTTGATGGTTCACAAACTCGTCTGTGTAATTGTTTTCATTAGGCTCGACAACGATTTTACCACTAGGAGGAATCTCACCTGACACTGTTTTATCTCCAATTTCGATGGCTACTGTGCTGCTGCTATCATTTGGGTTGTGTGCGGAGAGATCGATGTTGTATAGACCTGCTTTTGGGAAAAATATGCCCCACTGTATGTCGGCTTCTTCGTTGGACTTTACGAAGGATGGTCGTGTGCCATCATATTTTACGATGTGGAGGGTTTGATTATTTTTAGCATTCATGGCATTCAATGCAAACCCACCAAATGTGGACTCTGCGACCACTTCCGAATCTATCGCTATATTTTTGAACGTTAGACGTATGACTGCATCGAAGTGATCGGGCGCATTCATGGGTAAGTTAATGTGCATGATCGGTCCGGTTTGCTCATACCTCAGTTTGGTAGCGCCGTCGGCTGTCAACAGTGCTACGCTCTCCGGCTTTTCCGTAAATCCGGAAACACGTAAAACCCGATCTAGCGGCCAGTTGAAAACATGCAGGTAAACGGCATTACTTTCTTTGTTCACCGTAATTTTTCCCCAATCGTGTTGATTTGGACGGAGTGGCACCCCCGTTGTTCCATATATCGATTCACCATATTTTGTTAACCACGTTCCCAGGTCATTTAAACGACTAATACTCTCGTAGGGTACTTTTCCATTAGCACGTGGGCCTATGTTTAGTGTAAATCCACCATTTAAAGCGACGTTACCTACAAGGGAGGTAAAGAGTTGCCCCGTTGACTTCCACTCTTGTTCTTGTCCATTGTATCCCCAAGAATGAGCGATAGTGCCGGGTGTTTCCCAGGGATGCTGTACATAATTGGATCCGAATTGATTGTCGCCTAGTGTTTCAAAGTCTACATATTCTGCATCTGTGGGGAGACCTAGCCGCGAGTTTATCAGGCACTGGGGTTGTAAACGACGGATTAGTGATACGGCTTGCTCCAGCTGTTCCTTTTTGAAAATGGTCTGTTGGTAGGGAATCCACATATCAAACCACATAATGGCAATATCACCGTATTGCGTCAATAATTCCTGAAGCTGTGGTAAAGCTTTTTCTTGCCAATAGGTGTTGAACTGCGCATCCGTAACATGACCGGTTAGCTCTTGATTGTGGTCCCAGGCATAGGGATGCGCCCAGTCAATCCAATGTGAATAATAAAAGCCCAGTTTCATGTTGTGTTTCCGGCAGGCATCTGCTATTTCTTTGATTACATCACGTTTTGTGCCTGATAATTTGGGTAAGGAATAGTCACCTATTTTAGTATCCCAGATGGCCACCCCATCATGGTGCTTTGCCGTCATGATTATATACTTCATGCCGGACTTCTTGGCTAAGAGTACCCATTCTTCTGGGTTGATCTGCTCCCAGTCAAAGCGCTTGGCTAAGGTGCCGTATTCCTCTTTAGAGATACGGTTCCGGTAACGGATCCACTCGGCGTAATTATTGAGGTAACGTAGTTTTTCACCTTTCCATAATCCCTCTGCGCCGCTGTATAACCCCCAGTGAATAAACATGCCGAAACGTGCATCTTCAAACCATCCCGTACGACTTTGTGTTTGCGCAGCGAGTGTGTATGAGAATAGACTTATAAGACAGATGAGAATGAATTTTGGTTGGAAACAGTTCATGAAATTGGTTTTTATAAAAATACGAAATAGCGGTGATATTTTACCTCTTTTGATTTATTCTCTGTTAAAAATTATCTTATTATGTAACCGATTGCATAAACTTCGTGTTTTTACGTAAAAAATTAGATGTATAGTCTTTAAGTATCAGCTAAAACGTTATTTTAGAGATCTAAATACCGAATACTAGACTTTATAATTCAGTTATGACTAAACTTTTTATAGGCGGTTCACTTTTGTTTTTGGCCAGCTCATGCGGACTCCAGCAGGGGACAAATAACGCCGACTCGTTTACGCAATATGTCGATCCATATATTGGCACTGGCGGGCATGGGCACGTTTTTGTGGGTGCAAATGTACCGTATGGTGCCGTGCAACTTGGTCCGTCCAATATTTCTACCGGTTGGGATTGGGTTTCTGGCTACCATATTTCGGATTCTACGATCATGGGCTTTGCACATCAACACCTTAGCGGTACGGGGATTGGCGACTTGGGGGATGTGGTATTTCTTCCTTTTACGGGAGACGTCCGGTATGACCGAGGGGTGCATGGCGACGAAAAAACAGGAGCTTATTCCTTGTTTCGGAGGGAAACAGAGCGTGTAAAGCCAGGTTATTATGCGGTTCATCTGGATCGTTTCGATGTGGATGTCGCGTTGACCAGTACAGCGCGTGTAGGTTTTCATAAGTACAATTATGCGGCGAAACAAGAACCTAAAGTATTGATCAACTTGGACGCGGGTATTGGTTGGGAAGGCGAAAAAGAAGGGCACCTTATAGTCGAGAATGATACCGTGGTTTCGGGGTATCGTTATTCTATGGGATGGGCCAAAAATCAAAAAATTTATTTTACGGCTACTTTCTCCAAACCAATTAAAAGTTATCAGCTTGCGGATAGCACGGTCAATAAGACCGGGAATAGTATTACAGGAACTAGGACATACGGTGAGTTACGTTTCGGCGAGGAAGACAAGGGCCGGTCGGAGGTGCTTGTTAAGGTCGCCTTATCTCCTGTCAGTATCGAGAATGCAAAATTGAATATGGATAGTGAACTACCAGATTGGAATTTTGAAGCGACACAACTTGCTGCCGACGAGGCTTGGAATGCGGAACTTAGTAAGATTGCCATCAAGACCGATGATACGACTGCGCGTAAAGTTTTTTATACGGCACTTTATCATACGATGATTGCACCTTCGCTTTTCAATGATGTCAATGGAGCGTATATGGGGTCAGACTTTAAGCCTCATAAATTAGCTAAAGGAAATAATTATACTACTTTTTCACTATGGGATACGTATCGTGCTGCACATCCTTTGATGAGTTTGATCCATCAAGACCGATTGCCGGATATGATTAATAGCATGCTTCGCATCTATCAAGAACAAGGAAAGCTTCCGGTATGGCATTTGGTTGGTAACGAAACGGACTGTATGGTTGGAAACCCTGGGATTATTGTGGTGGCTGATGCCTACCTGAAAGGTGTAGAAGGATTTGATAAGGACCTAGCCTATGAAGCCATGAAAGTGTCGGCTATGAAAGATGATCGGGGCTTAAACTGGTACAAACAATACGGCTATGTTCCGTATGATAAGGAAAAGGTAGAGTCGGTTGCGAAAGGGTTAGAGTTTGCGATTGCTGATTGGTGTTTGGCGCAGGTCGCTAAATTACGTGGCGCACAAGAAGATTATCAATATTTTATAAAACGTAGTAATTCCTTTGTGCATTATTTTGATAAAGAACTACAGTTTTTAAGAGGTATAGATGCTAATGGAAAGTTTAGACCAGGGCCATTTGATCCTTTTCACTCGGCTCATTTAGCGAATGATTATACGGAAGGCAATGCTTGGCAGTACACCTGGTTGGTGCCACACAACGTGCAAGGTTTTATCGATCTATTTGGTAGTGAAGCTGCTTTTGTGCAAAAATTGGACTCTTTGTTTGTCGTAGAGGGAGATCTTGGGGAACATGCTTCTCCGGATATTAGTGGTCTGATTGGGCAATATGCGCATGGCAATGAACCGAGTCATCATGTGATCTATATGTATTCTTATGCAGGTCAACCGTGGAAAGCTGCCGACCGAGTGAGACAGGTTTTGGGAACGATGTATACGGATAAGGTAGATGGTTTGTCTGGAAATGAGGATGTTGGGCAGATGTCTGCTTGGTATGTCTTGTCTTCTTTGGGCTTTTATCAGGTTTCTCCCGCGGGGGGTCCATTTGTTTTTGGTAGTCCACTTTTTACAGAGGCAACTATTCGTCTGGGTGAAGGAAAGTCTCTTGTGGTTTTGGCTCATAACAATAGTGCTACAAACAAGTATATACAATCGGTAAAGCTTAACGGTGAACCATACAACAAATCTTATATTAGTTACGAAGATATCTGTAAAGGTGGTAAATTGGAGTTCGAGATGGGGGACAAACCATCTCCGACTTTTGGTGTAGAAAAGGCCAATAGACCACAATCTGTGCAGTAGTTTAACTTATAGGTATAAAAGACGATGAAGATAAAATATGTAATACTAGCCGGGATGCTATACGGGACGACGCTAGGTCTCCAAGCACAGGTGTTGCCTTATAAGAATGCGAAACTGCCTATTGAGGATCGTGTTGTTGATCTTTTATCGCGTATGACGGTAGAGGAAAAGGTCGGTCAGTTATCCAAATTATTGGGCTGGGAGATGTATGAGAAGGACACGCGTGGAATACGGGTAAGTCAAAAGTTAAAAGATGCAGTAAAAAAGCAACATATTGGTTTATTATGGGCTACTTTAAGAGCAGATCCGTGGACGCAAAAAACGTTAGATAATGGTTTATCTCCACGTGAAGCGGCTAAAGCGACCAATGCTATACAACGGTTTATGTTGGATAGTACGCGTTTGGGAATCCCGTTGCTTTTGTCGGAAGAAGCTCCTCACGGGCATATGGCGATTGGTGCCACAGTATTTCCTACAGCCATTGGACAAGCCAGTACCTGGAACCCACGTTTGATTGGTGATATGGCCACGGCGATAGCACGTGAAACATCGGCCGTTGGTGGTAAAAATGGTTATGGTCCTGTCTTGGATTTGGCACGGGATGCTCGCTGGTCTCGGACGGAAGAGTCGTACGGCGAAGATCCATATTTAATAGGCCAAATGGGACAGGCGATGGTGCGTGGTTTTCAAGGAGAGCGGATCGGTGAGCCGGATCGTATTATTGCAACCTTAAAACATTTTGTGGCCTATGGTGCCCCAGATGGAGGCCACAATGGCGGAAGCATTTCGGTGGGCGAACGAGCGTTGCGGCATCACTTTTTACCACCTTTTCAGAAGGCGGTAAAAGCGGGAGCAGGATCGGTGATGACAGCATACAACTCCATTGACGGTGTTCCTTGTTCTTCGAATGCATGGCTATTGAATGACGTGTTACGTAAGCAGTGGGGATTCCAAGGATTTGTAGTTTCGGATTTGTTGAGTATCTCTGGATTGTCCGGGGGGCACTCTACGGCAATAAATGGCGTTGAAGGGGCAGCACAGAGTATAACAGCTGGCTTGGATGTAGATTTGAGTGGCTCTGGTTATGGTCAGAATTTGTTGGATGCTGTGCAGCAAGGTTTAGTTGATAGATCTGTTTTAGATCAAGCAGTAGCACGCGTTTTATACCAAAAATTTGCCCTTGGTTTATTCGACAAACCCTTTGTCGATGAAAACCTCGTGGATAAGAAAGTCGCTACAACAGCACACCAAGAGCTCGCGAGACAGGTGGCTCGTGAAGGGACCGTGTTATTAAAAAATGAAGGCGGCCTCTTGCCGTTGTCTAAACATATAAAACGCGTGGCTGTTATTGGTCCGAATGCGGATAATATGTACAATCAGCTAGGCGATTATACGGCACCTCAAGCAACTGGAAAGGTGAAAACTGTTTTGGATGGTGTACGTGCATTGGTGTCGAAAGGAACGCAGGTGGAGTATGTGAAAGGATGTGCTATACGAGATACGACCCAAAGCGATATCGCTGCCGCTGTTGAGGCTGCAAAACGAGCTGAAGTTGTTATTGTTGTGATGGGTGGGTCTAGCGCACGTGATTTTAAAACCTCTTATCAGGCAACTGGGGCGGCAAATGTGGATACAGGGGCAAAGGTACTGAGCGATATGGAAAGTGGCGAAGGGTTCGACAGGGTGTCACTGGACTTGATGGGCGACCAATTGAAGCTGTTGCAAGCGCTTCATGCGACGGGTAAACCGATTGTGTTAGTCACCATTAAAGGAAGACCGCTGAACTTGAACTGGGCCGACGCACATATTCCTGCAATTTTGGACGCTTGGTATCCGGGGCAGGAGGGTGGTCTTGCTATAGCGGATGTCTTGTTTGGTGATTATAACCCTGCTGGGCGTATGCCAATCTCTGTGCCGCGCCATATTGGGCAGCTTCCCGTACATTACAATCATGATAAACCCAAGCATCATACCTATATTGAGATGGATGCTAAACCGCTGTACGCTTTTGGATATGGGCTTAGCTACACTGATTTTGCGTACAGCAATATTTTGGTGGATTTGAAGGAAGGCGATAATGATTTTAGCTGTGCGGTTAGTTTTCAGGTTAAGAATATAGGTGCTCGGGATGGGGACGAAGTCGCGCAGTTGTATGTGGTGGATGAGGTCAGTTCAGTAGTGACACCGGTGATGCAATTGAAAGCTTTTGAACGAAAGTTTATAAAGAAAGGAGAAGAGCAAACCTTTTCATTTAATTTAGGAAAAGAGGATTTAAAGGTGTGGGGGCTGGATGGACAATGGAAGACGGAGAAAGGACGCTTTAAATTATTGGTTGGTTCTTCATCGGATGCGGTCAAGCTTAATGCTATCCTGGAACTTAAAAAGGATTATCTGTTTTAAGGAAGCGTATATTAAAAAGTAAAGGGCGAATCTATGATTCGCCCTTTACTTTTTAATCGTTGTTGGTTGCTAACACAACGTGTTTTATGTTTTTTCTATTATCGGTATAGGTGACATGAATAAAGCCTTTTATATCTTGAATGATTGTAGGGTAACTAAATTCTCCTTTTTCCTGATCTTCCAGTACAAGTAAATCTTCCCATTGAAGCCCATCATAGGAATAAGCAAGGCGCAATTTTGTTCGTCCTTCCCACCAGTCCTTGCCAGGTATATCTGGGTTGTAAACCATAAGCAGGTAATTGTCTACACGAATTGCATCTGTTGCCGAATTCGGATTGATAAGATTTGTTTTGGCTAAGGTAGACCATGTGCGCCCTTGGTCATGAGACCAAGAACTGATGACTGCGCCTTCTTTGCTGCGACATAGTGCTTGTATCCTTCCATCTTGGTGCTGAATCAAACTCGGTTGAATGACGTTGAATGCCGATTGTTGATCTATGGGAAAGGCGGTCCAGATTTGTTGTTCTTTATTCGTGATTTCCACATGCGCAACCCATCGATCTTCCGTCAACTCGACACTGGAAGGGGCTAGGATGGTTCCATCCTGTATCTCGAGGGGTTTGTTTTTTATAGGTCCGAGAATCCCTTCTGGTAATCGCTTTGCTTCAGACCAAGACAATCCGCCATCATCCGATGTTTTTACCATGCCCCACCAGGTTCTAGGGTTAGGGCCGACCTTGTAATAGAGGTATATTTTATGCGCCCCTTTTGGCCTAAATAATACGGGATTCCAACACGGATGGGTTTTGTCTGCTGTCTTTCCATTTGCCCATACTGTTGGTTCACTCCAGCGGTTTCCCTGGCGAACGGAACCCCATATCGCCACATCAGCATGTCCTTCGTGACTTCCGGCGAACCAAGCTGCCACCAATTGACCCTCTATGTTTTCTTCGATGGTAGATGCGTGGCATTGTGCGAAATGTGCTCCTTCCGTAAAGAGCAACTCCTGCTTAACGATCTCTATTTTGGGTTGCTGCCCGTAAGCTGTCGTGCTTACTAAAAATGAACTAACACATAGCGCTAAACCATAACCTATTTTCTTTATCATATGTGTCACTCTTTTTTAACGTGTTGATAGCTGAATAACAGTTGCATATTGAAGTGCTCCGTGGATCGGTTGAATCGTCACTTTGTTCTGCTGTTGCTTCCATTTAACTTTTCCCTTGTAACCGAGAACCTTTATCTCTTTGGCCTGGAAACCTTCGGGAACGGTAAACTCAAATACGTTAGGTTGCTCATATTGTGTACCTTCGCTTAAATGGAACACATTAATGGTCTTGTTGTCTTTGCTTCGCGTATAGTAATAGTCTCCGTCATGATAGGGAGCGATAGTACGTGTCTTGTAAATTGCTGATTCATTTGTTTTGATCCACGAAGACAATTCAGCTAAGCGATCATAAGCCGCCTGATCGAAATCACCGGTAGGACCTGGTGCTATATTCATTAAGTAATTACCACCTCTGGAGATGATTTTCACTAACGTTTCAACAATTGTTTTGGTTGGTTTGTATGCATCATTGGGAACATACGAAAAAGAATTCCCCATAGTAATACAGCTCTCCCAAGGAATATCCAATGGATGTTCTGGAATGGCTTGTTCGGGTGTGACATAGTTTTCCCATTCGCCAGGTACAGTTCGATCGACGACAATGATACCCGGTTGGTTCTTGCGTGCCATAGCTCCGATTTTGTCCATATCGATGTCCTGTTCTACTTTTATTGTACGCTGCCATTCGACGGTAGGATCAATGGTTTTAAAAGGACGTACCCATCCGCCATCTAACCAAAGTATATCGACCTTGCCGTATTTAGATGTTAATTCATTGAGCTGGTTGAATGTGAATTTTTTGTATTGATCCCAACGTTCAGGGTACTTGACAGGGTCGTAGTTTACGTTTCTATCCTTGGGTGGGAAGTACGACCACCAATAGTATTCGGTATGCCAGTCTGGTTTCGAAAAATACGCACCAATCTTAAAGCCCTCTTGTCGAAAGGTGGTGAATATTTCTTTTGTAACGTCAGCCTTAGGGTTCTTCGAAAAAGGTGTTTTCGAAGAAGTGATTTTATAATCAGACTCTTGTGTATCAAACATGGCGAAGCCGTCATGGTGCTTGGTCGTGAAAACTACATATTTCATGCCCGCTGCTTTTGCTGCATCGGCCCATTTTTTTGGATTGAATGCTGTCGGGTTAAATGTTGTTTGTAGGTTTTCGTAGTTTTTTACGTATTCGTAATATGTTTTTCCATGCTCGGCTTTTCGTTGCGTCCAGCCTTCATCTTCCGGACAGAGGCTCCAACTTTCTACAATGCCCCATTGACTGTATGTTCCCCAGTGCATAAAAAGACCGAACTTCATATCCTGCCAGCTTTCAAGGTTCTCGATGACTAAAGGATCCACAGGTTTTTGATAGCCGGCGGAAACATTGTGGGCTTGTGCATGCACTTGTTGTTCCGATAATAGAAGACCAAGTGCTAAAATGGTGGTATATAATGATCGCATGTTTTTTTTGTTATATGAAGCGTTATGTTTTATATCAGTTAATTTAAGATATTCCATTCGTTTGTGTAGAACCCTGCATCTAAAAGACCTGCTGATTTTTGGGTTAACATGTCCAAATTAAAGAACATAAAATCAGGGAATCCACTAGCTCCAGCAAAATACTGATTTGCTGTGGCAGCTTTCATTCCACGGATGCCTGTACCAGTAATGACGCCAACAGAAAGTGTAGGGTTATCTTTTTGTTTCCAGACGAAGTAACCGCCAATTTCTGTACCATTAAAGGTTTTCGAACCAATTTTTGCCTGTCCGGGTATAATTGTAATTGGACAATCAGAAAGAAAGCTCTGCCACATGGTATTTGTTTTTGAATTGCCGATCAGGATGATATTCTGATTTTTGTACTTTTCTTTGTCGAAATCTTTATCGGCAACGATGTCGAATGAACCGTTACCCCGATAATACCAAGATTCTAAATCATAACGGCATTTTTCTAGTGCCCACGCGTTTTCTGCTGCTGAACCATTGGTCCCGTAAACGTAAACCATGCCATGATTGAAGGCCTCTTTGAAGGTTCCATTGCGATGTGGGCCTTTCTCGGATAAGGATAGTGGAGGTACCGCTACCCATTGGTTCATTTGTTTACGGATAAAAATTAAACTATCGGTGTCTTTACGTGTATGTACAATTGTATTTAAACTGTCTAACGTGATGTTTATCGAACTGCCAACAGAAAAGTCATTCAAATTAAGAGAAATTGTTTCTATGTTTTTTGTTTGTCCCGTAATCGTATTTTGCTTGAGATCCCGCTGTAATTGTAGATGCGAATAGGCTAGGGGCTCTATTTGTTGATAGATTGTCGTCCAGTAGTAGGACGCGGAGATCCCGGGATTGGCCGTTTTGAAATCTATTTCATTAACTTCATTACTGACTTTTCGTTTATGCCATTTGAAGTAATCGAAAAGTGGTTTCCAATCGACACTTTCGTTACTGTACCAATGTGATCCGCCTGGATACTCATAATAGCTGAAGTCGGGATGAAATTGGCTAAGTACCGATCTCATTTGTCGGGCATAATCAACGGAGACAGTTCGATCTGCGTCCCCATGCAAGACATATACACCTAGATTTTTATAGTTGGAAGCATAGCTAATCACATCACTTTGATTGCTGGAGCGAATCAACGTTTGCTCGATCGGGTTATCACTTTTGTCTGGAACAAGACCATCGGCTGATCCATAGCCTTTGAGTGTTGGATATCCGGCGCAAGGCGCAATTGCGGCCCACTTATCGGGGTAGGTTGCGCCCAGGAACCAGGTTCCATGTCCGCCCATGGAATGCCCTGTTAAATAGATTTCATAAGGATTGGGTTGTAGTGTTCTTTTTGCGATGTCAAGTACTTCTAATGCGTCTAGTCGACCCCAATCCTCCCAGTTGAAACCACGTGGACGACGATTTGTGGGGGCGACCAGCGTACCCCATTCCTTTGCCTCGTAGGCTTGTGCTTGTCCCAACGCTTCCACACCAGCGCCGTGTACCGAGAAAAATAAGGCTTGGTTTTCTTTTATTCCACCTTGCGCTGGCGTAACAGCATAATATTGTAAGCTATTGTCAATTGCACTGACGAAGGTTTTTCTGTAAGAGGTTGTATTGGAGATGCTTCGTAATTTGATTTCACTTTGATCAATTGGTTTATCTCCCTGAAATAATTGTAGGTATGTAATAGCATCTCCGGTGTTAGTCACAGCGGAGGCATCAAGGTTGGTCGCAACTTTTCGCGAGCTGTTAGCCAATACCGTTGGGAGGGATGTCGTGCGCACACGACCTGCTGTTGTTGTGCGTAGGGTTAAATCGTTAATGTTGTTTTTTGTGTTGTTTATAATGATCACCCCAAGTTGAAGGTGGCTGTTGTCTTCTGTTTGTATGATATCCGGGATTGTAAGGTCATCCGTGGATATGCTGATTTTTTTTGTCGGAAAGGTTAAGTTTGCGGCAATAAATAAACCACGGACATAAAATTCGTTATGTCCTTTTTTTAACTGTATAGGAAGATGCATCCATCCCATACGATAAGGGTCGCCAGTATGGAGTTCTCCATTAACGAGAACAGCACTATTACCTCTTATGTTGAGTATTGCTGCTTGCTCTTTTTCGGATTGATAGGTAAGATACAGATACGTGGATCTTGGGCCACGATACTGCTGTGGTGTATTCCTAGTGGGGGCTGAAGCGGTGGCAATGCGGCCTGGTCCAGGTGGATTATTGGGCGATGATAAATTTCCAGCAGTGGATCGTTGCGGTCGAAAGAACCCTGAGGTATCTGTTTGGATCGCCGTCCATTTTGCTTCATTTGTGCCAACAAGTCCGGGTGCCCCCCCCTTGGGTGTGGTTGTTTTTGCACTGTAGTATCCCCAAAGAAATTCATCGGAATAGACCGCTTCGCGGCCGTAGGAATATGGTGTTTCTAGATATAGACCTTCGGTGAATTGATGAACACGTTGTGCGTATGCAACACTGATAATAGAAAAGGAATATACGGCTAATCGTGTAAGGTGTTTTCGAAATAAATTGAAAGTAATGCGCTTCATGAGAGACAGATTATGTGTGCTTTAAACTTTTAAAGGATTATTATATAAACAAAAGCAGCAACCCCTTTACGAGATTGCTGCGATGTTTAAAGGTTTTATTTTTTATCCCACCAAATGCGACCGGATATATTAGTCGGTGCTCCAAAATCTGGATCTTTGACCATGTCTTCGACAGCTTTTTGCTTATTGCTGTAATTGTAGTCTCCTGTAAGTGGATAATTGATTACGTAACGTCTAGGCATTTCGATAGGAGCATTATCAACAGACCAATCTTCGAAAGCAATGGCCGTATTTTTATTCGGCATGCCAGTACGTTTTACAATTGCCCAAGCTTCATTGAAGTTTCGGAAGAAATTCAAGTAAGACTGCATAACGATTTGTTCGAGGCCTTTTGCCGAAGAATAAACAATGCTAGGCTGTTTCTTGAAGTTTTCGATTTCTGTATCGGTAAGGGCAGTGTAATCGTATATTACGGCTCTTTTTGCCACGTCATCATAGAATCTTAAAGAAGCTTCGATACCTTTGTAATACCATTCTTCTGCATTTTCGCTAGTGACACCACGTTGAGCTAGTTCGGCACGGATGAAGCAGATATCAGCATAGGTGATAATTGGCATAGTACCCAAACCTGATCCACCATTGTTTTCTGGTTGGAATAAGCGATCCTGAATTCGAGATACGGTGTCTAGCGTAACGTTTGCATCGCCATTTTTAATCTGAATTGGCGCAAAGAAACGGGATTTTGCGGGATCTTTTTGCGAATCTGGGCTAGAGAACTGACCGTAATAGCGACGTTGATCAAATACCGCTGTTGCCGGAATTTTACCCTGTGCTTTGGCTGCAGCAAAATTTTCCTCACTCCACATATTTTTTACAAAGAAAAAGCGAAGTCTAGGATCGTTATTCTTCCACATGTAATTTACGACATCATGATCTCCAACGAAAGCGCGGCCATTACCTGTGATATTCCAGTTCCCTCCCTCAGTGAATCGTGCACCAGGGTAGAATACCCACTGTTCAGCTGCACTGTTTATAACGCCATCTTTGTCCGCAAGAACCTCTTTAACGATAGTTGCCATACGTTGTGGATCCCTTTTAGAGAGGCGTAATGCAATCTGTAAGCGTAGGGAGTTTGCAGCTTTAATCCATTTGGTAATATTACCTTGGAAATAAATGTCGCTCGTTCCATATGAAACTTGATCTACGGGTTGTTTCGTTTGTAAGATTGTAACGGCCTCTTTTAGTTCACGGTCAAATGTTGCAAATAGTTCGTCTTGGGTATCGTATTTAGGAGTCATCGTACCTCCATAACGTGCTTGAAAAGCCTCCGAGTACGGGATACTACCGTTCGTGTCGGAAACATACCAGGCAAAGTATACCTTTACAATAGTCGGCAATGTACGGATGTATATATGTCTAGCTTTCTCAGCTTCAGGCATTTTATCTACCATCTTTTGTATATCCACTAACAAGGGACCTACTCCGGTATAAAACCTACTATATCGTTGGTTTGTATTTGCCGCGTTTTCACCTAGCGTTACGCTATTACCTGTTCGTTGTAGAAAAGTGCGTGACCAGCGACTTAGGAAGTTGTAGTTGTCGTAAAAAGCTTCAAAATCTGTATCGTGAACCGAAGTTAAAGCTTGAGTAAACAAAGGTTGGATTGCAGGATTCATTACCGCATCCGGATCGGTGTTATATTCTGCAAAATCTTCTCTGCTGCAACTTATCATGGATGTCCCCAATGAGGATGCCAACAGGGCGTATGCTATATATCTATAATATCTTTTCATAAAGATTGTACTATGTCAATTAAAAATTAGTATTTATCGTAAAGGCAAAGCTTCTTGTCATAGGAGTTCCACCTCCAAGGAATGCTGCTCCGGCACCAGTACTTACCAGGTCTTCAGGGTTTAATCTATCAGGAAGACTATTGTATAGATAACCTAGATTTCTTCCTGTTAAGGTTAAACGAAGATTATTTAATTTAAGTTTGGAGGCAGTCTCTCTCGGAATATCAAAGCTTACGGAGACATCTCTTAGCATAATCCAAGAAGATTCGAAAGCAGCTCTTTCACGAATACCGTTAGCCCAACTGTGGGAGTTTGCGTAGTATGAGTAAGCGCTTACAGGTGTTCTGTATCCTTTGTCCACAGCTTCTTGATACGTCATACCACCAATATCTACACCTCCGGTTCCTTTAGATCCTTGCGCGAATACAGCGTCAGGAATAATCCCCCAAGCTTCATTACCATTTGCATCCGTGTATTTTACACTTCCCTCTTCACCTTTTCTTCCCCAAAGTGTGTTTGCCATTTGTCCGGTTTGCGAACCATAGTTATAGGTTGGAGAGTATACAAAACCTCCAAACTTAGAGTCAAGCATAAAGCTTAGTGTAAAAGCTTTGTAGTTAAAAGTATTAACAATACTTCCTAGGAATTTTGGTTGGGTAGAACCGATTCTAACTTCACGTTCTAGTCCTTGGCCATAATTTCCTGAACGAATGAAATAACCAGCTGTACCATTTGTTGCCATTACATATTTACCATTGTTAACATGGTCAATTGGCGCACCACTACCATCGCGAGCTTGGAAACGAGCATAGCCATAATTTGCAACCATAATGCCATATTCACCACCAACTTCTGCAATTGTACGGATACCATCGTCACCTTCTAAAGAAGAAACGGTAACACCCGGTGCCAATGATAAGATTTTACTTCTGTTGCGGGTATAGTTGAACGCAACATCCCATGAGAAGTTATCCTTTTTAATTGGTGTTCCAAAAATACGTGCTTCAATACCACGGTTTCTGATATTTCCGCTGTTAATCAATGCGCTGCTTACGCCCGATTCATACGATACTGGAAGGTCGATAATTTGATCTTTGGTGTTTTTTTGATAATATGTGAAGTTTACACCAAAGCGATTTTCAAACATTTTTAAGTCCAGGCCGGTTTCCCAAGTGGAGCTTCTTTCTGGAACTAAATTTGCATTTCCAAGTTTATTTGAATCAAAGCCGTAACGAGTAAGTTCCCCGTTGCTTAAACTGTTGTAGTTACCACGCGGTAGATAGTAGCCCGTCATTGCATTATAAACACTTGTTCCTTTACCTACGATATTGTAAGAAAAACGTGCTTTAGCAAACGTGAATAGAGAAGGTAAGTTTAGATCTTCGTGGAAGGTCCATGCGGCATCCATCCCTGGATAGAAGTAGGAATACTTACCATGACCATCAGGATACAATAGGGAGGAATCCCAATCGTTTCGACCGTAAACATTCAATGTCAGGGTATTTTTATACGTCATTGCTCCTTGGAAAAGCAATGAAAAACCCTGTTTGATTCGAGGTTTATTCTCTGTGTAACCAATTGGACCTGCTGTGTTAGAAAGACGGAAGATATCTGGAATTCGCATACCGTTTGTGTTGGCTTCCATTCCCTTTCCTTCTGTACGGTTGATCTCGGCTCCCGCTAAGAAGGTTACTTCGAAGTCGTTGAAGTTTTTACGTACATTTAAGTTACTGTGGTATCTTGTTTGAAGAATTCTTGAATTGCTTGTATAGTAGCGACCACCGTTGAAGTTTCTTTCTTGTCCACGTGTAAGCTGGTCATTAGCTGTGGTTAAAAGGTTTACCGTGAACAAATTCTCCATTTGAAGCCAGTCAGTAAAGTTAATTTTTGCATTTACATTACCTCTGAAGTTTTGCTCTTTTTGTTTTTGTTCGTTTTCATATAAACGAAAATAAAGACCTTGTACTCCGGCAGGATCTAAGTTACTAGTACCCCCATTGACGGCATCAAGATATTGTGATTTCCAATGCATCATATCGTATTCACGAGGCATGCCCCATGTTAGTCCATACATAATGCTATTATCACCAAATGCTCTGTTGGGGTTAAGGCCGACACTACCTACATAAGTTGCACCAGCATCAACGATGAGGGCGTTGCGGATACGATGTGTCGCACGTAAAGCAATACTATTTCTGTCAAATTTATTATTAGGCGAAGTTCCTTTAGCACCGCTATTGGAATAGGATAGACGGAAAGTCGTTTGCTCATTTCCACCAGATAATGCTAAGTTGGAATTACGGTATTGTCCTGTTTCATATAGTTTAAGGACATCTGCATTAGGTTGGAACTTCATAATGTGACCTCCCGGATCACGGACTAGACGTCCATCAAATTCAGGTCCGAAGCTATAACCAAATACGTTTGCAGGGATATCTTCAATGCCATCTTGACCTTTCGGATAAACAGCAGATGGACTTGTTCCTGTTCCATATTTATCTTGGAATTTAGCTGTTGCATACGGATCTTCAAAGCCTTGTGTATGCGTTAAGGAAATACCGATACCACGTTGTGAATATCCTTTTTTGGTTGTAATCATGATGACACCTCCACTAGCACGGCTACCATATAATGCTGTAACGGAACCTCCATTAAGTACCGAAATAGATTCGATATCATCAAGATTGAAGTTTTTCAGAATATTACCAAAGTCTTGTTCGCCACCTCTATTTGGTAGAACGACTTCGTCATCCATAATTAGTCCATCTACGACAATAAGTGGTGTGTTCCCGAATGAATTTAAAGAACCGGCACCACGAATTAAGAAACGAGGAGTAGCCTGTGGTCCACCCGTACCAACATTCACCTGCATACCCGGGACCATTCCCTGTAAGGCCGCGATAGGATTCACTGCATTAGTTTTACGAATATCTTCTCCAGTGACCTGAGTCATAGCGTAACCAAGTTTACTTTTATCTCTAGACTCTCCGAGACCGGTTACAACGATCTCGTTGATGGCATTCGCTCCCGTCGTCATCAGAACATTGATCTTGCTGCCATCAATAGTAAACTCTTGTGGTGTATAGCCGATCAATGTGAATTTTAATTTTTGCCCTCTTGTTGCTTGGATGTCAAAGTTACCCTCTGCATCGGTTGAAGTGCCACGAGTAGTACCCGATATAGTGACGGTTACGCCAGCTAATGGCCCGTTACCATCTGTTACTTTTCCTGTAATCGATTCTTGTGCAAACGCAACAGAAAGACCACCGAGGAATAAAAGTATCATGACACAATACTTTTTGTAGATTTCTCTCATTTTTTTTGTTTTAGTTGTTAGTGATGAAGCGATTAAACATTAGGTATTTGATGAATCGTGAAAAGATCTGTTCAGTGTACCATTTGTGATGTCAATACTTCTGCTTTGTTGTTGTTTAAATAACCCGAAAGGGTTGCGGAGTTTGGTTTATATTGTTCTATCTATTCCTTTCTTCATAATACATAATTGTTAATAATCTTATAAAAATGGATTTAGCTTATTAGGTGCTATAGAAAAAAAGAAATAATTCATTTCTAGATCGTGATTAGTCAATCGTTTTAGCACGTTAATAATCTGTTACTCTTAATTCGTTAGTATTACCAAATACACCTATTCTTTTTATTAAAAAGTGATTTTAGTGTTACTAAATTATATATTAACGTATTAACCTGCAAACTCTTTTTAAAATAATTTTAAACTTTATATTTCTTTTTAAAATATAGATTAAATTTTTAAAAAGTATTTAGGGATTGATTCCATTTTTGGTATTACAGAATTATCCTTAAATCTAAATTTAGGCTTGTTAAGGGAGTAATTAACGCAAAAGAGGAGGCCTGTTGTGCCTCCTCTTCTTTGTTTCTAATTAACGTTATGGTTGAATCCATATTTTTTTGCTATTCAGATCTGAACTTCCCGTTTCTGCTTTCCAATTTTCATTGTTATAGCTTTGTTCATTATCCGGATATCGGAAGCGATTTAATGAACCATATGTATTGGTGTAGTTTGATACATTCACGGTTGCCATCGGTGTTTTTCCACCGGTACGACGCAACAGTGTCCAGCTGTCAAAAGGTTGTCTGTATTGATCGATCCACATTTGCGCATAAATCTTGAGCAAAGAGTTGGTTGGATCTCCAACGACGTAAGCCACTTTCGTATTCTGTAGTACATTGTTCAATTCTTGTGTACTCAAATTTTCTGCAGTAGGTTTGTCCTGTACCCATTTTGATGTATTGAACGCAACCTTTTTCCACATCGTTAGCGATGACTCTACTCCCTTTTCGTACTCCGCTTTAGCGGTCGCTTGATTGGTGGTAACGCCCAAGCCTCTATTATAAGCTTCTGCTTTCAGAAAATATACTTGCGCTGCGGTAAGAATCAGCTCAGGAATATATTCAATATCATTAGCAAAGTTTAAATTAAATGCGGAGTAATGGTTTCCACCTTTATTATTCCAATTGCCACTATTATTTCTAACCTTCACATCATAGGGTGTACCTATTTCGACGATTGGGTTTTGATTCTGGGGAATTGGAGCCCATAGATCTGTACCATTGGTTTCAAAAAAGAGCCTTGCACGGAGATCGAAAATACCTGATCCATCTGTACTGTTGTTATCGGAGAGTAAATTCCACATGGTACTACCAAGCCTTAAGTTACAGTCTTGTACAAAAGACCATTGGCGCCACTGAAATTGAAGTCCTGGAATTTGTGCAGGCCATAGTCCGACATCATCTCCTTTTTCTAACAAGGGTTTCGCGAGAGATTCAACGATTTGAGGCCCTGCCAAGGTTGGATTTTTATGATGCATGGTGATGGCCACTTGTAGTCGAAGACTATTTGCAAATTTAATCCATTTTGTAATATCTCCTTTAAAGAATGTATCATATGCACCCGGAGAATACTGTCCCGCCGCTGTACTGAAATTGTCTACAGCCCATTTTAGGTCCGTTAAGATCGCCGTGTATATATCTTCTTGTTTGTCATAACTAACTTTGTAACCTGCCGGATCTTTTGCTGGCGCAAAACCTGCTTTGCTGTATGGAATATTACCAAAGTAATTCGTCGTTTTGAATGTTCGGTACGCCATAAGCGTTTTGATCATCGCATGAAGATTATTCTTAGAGGCCGGAACCGGATCTGTTGCTATACGCGTTTCCAACAGCCTGTAACTCGCCAATGCTTGATAATATGTTTCCCACAGTCCATCTCTAGCGTTATCAAAGTTGTAATGATGACTTCCGGCGACTACACCTTGTTGCGTAATCGGATAAATCCAGGAATTAATAACTGAATATTCCCCTGCCGTCATCGGTAGAGAGCTAATAATTCCATTCAATAGCTCCTCGTTAGATGCGGTTACCGGATCTTTGGGGGGCGTATTGATTTCTACGAAATCTTTGGTACATCCAACTAGGCTATAGCAAAGGATTCCTATATAGATTAAATGTTTTCTTTTCATCTTGTTCAATTTTTAAAATCTAACTTTTAGCGATAGTCCATATTCTCTTGTGCCCGGGTATTGCGCCCATTGTATACCTTGTGCATTACCAATACCGTTGATTGCTTCTGGATTTAATTTGTTTGGTAAGGTGGTGAAGATGTAGAATAGGTTACGACCAATAAGGGATACATCGAGATTTTGAATAAAACCTGTTCTGTCTAGCACTTTACCTGGAACAGAATAGGTGAAAGTCAGTTCCCGTAATTTTGCCCAAGAATTTGTGAATATTGCATTGCTGCGCGGCATTGGTACATTCGACCAAGCCCCATACTGACCGCTATATTTATAGATATAATGTACGACATCTTTGTTTGGTGTTCCATCAGCATAGACACCGTCTAGTATCACGCCATGATTTGCTGTTGTTCCGTCAGGATAAGTGTACGAAAGTCCATTTCCATCTCTTTCGTAGAGTGTTTCCGGTGCCATACCATTGGCCATCGAAGCAGCGTAGTCTGCAGAATAGATCTGACCACCTATTCTGAAATCAGTCAAGAAATAAAGGCTCATTCTTTTATAACGAAATGTATTTGCTAAACCTCCCGTTAATTTAGGCATAGCATTTCCGATAGGCACTAAATCTTTTGTCGTAACGTAACGAGAGCCAACAACTTTACCGTTTACCGGATCGCTCTTCTCACGAATAGGCTCTACCACTTTCTTCCCGTTTACATAGGTGTAGTCGTATCCATATATTGTTCCATATTCTTCGCCCGCTTTCACATACATTCTAACGCCGTTATTTCCCCATAGATCCTGTAATGGGAATATGTCGATGCCATCCGCTAATGATATTACTTTATTTTTGTTGTGTGCTCCGTTCAATACGATATCCCAATTAAAGTTTTCATTGCGAATTGGCGATCCTTTAACAATAAACTCAAAACCTTTATTGCTAAGTTCTCCCGTGTTGAATTTTACGGATTTTGCGCCCGAGGAACCAGCCAATGAGCTGGATAATATTTGGTCTTTGCTACGCGTAGAATAATAAGTTAGCTCCAATCCCAGTCTGTTTTGAAAAAATCCAAGTTCAAGACCAAATTCTTGTGATGTATTTCTTTGCGGTTTTAATTCGTCTGCTGGTGGAAGCTCATCCTTATAACTTCTGACAGGCATACCTCCAAAAGTAGAAGGTTCTTGGCCATTGATGTAATTAGAAATAATATAAGGACTATACGTATAGTAGGCAAGATAAGGATCGGTACCATTTGCACTACCGGCGTAGGACGCTTTCAACTTACCAAAATTAAACCAATCCGTTTTTAATCCTTGAAAAGCGTCTGTGAAGACAAAACTTAAGCTAGTGGAAGGATAGAAATAGGAAGCATTCTTAAGCGGCAAGGTTGATGACCAGTCATTTCTTCCTGTAACCTGAAGGAATAAGAAGTTTTTATATGAAAGATCTAAGATACCAAAGACCGAATTGATGTTGTAATCGGCTCTATTTTCAATAGGCAGAGATTGAAGTCCTTGGTAAGAGGTATTTGCTAAATAATATTTATTAGGAACGATCCATGGATAATTACTGGATTGACCATAGGTTGCATCTTTTTCACCACTATTCCATGCACTAACGTTATGCATTCTACTGCGAAGTGAACTAGCACCTAGGAGTAGGCTTCCTGAAAAATCGCTATCAAAAAGTCTATCTTTATGTAGGGTACCAAAAGCTTCTAGGTTCACATCTTGGTTTTTAATTGTTTCTAGTCCATACTGTCCTTGGAGGCCTGCGGCATCGGTAGGTGTGTATTTACTCTCCACCGTTGTGTTGGCATTTACTAAAGAGGCACGTCCGGTCAAGTTCAACCAGTCTGTTACTTCCGCAGTAAGTTTAGCGGTACCTAAGAGTTGGTTTCGTTTCATGTACTGGTTTTGTTCCAATAAATGCCAGAATAGATGCTGATTGTAATTGTTTTGATACGGGTATGCTCCAATAGCGGATAAACCTACCAGGTTAGCTTTGCTTCCATCTTCATTTTTGTACATATCGAATTCTATAGGACGATATTCTCGGGACATATTATAAATAGAAAAGGTACCCCAACTAAAGTCTTGGCCGAGGTCAGGCGCATTTTTTCTATTATAATCGTTGTAACTCACAGAAATTTCGGATTTAAGTCTCTTTGAGATATTTACATTAGACCCTAAACTGAAATTATTTTGTTGGTAATCGCTATTTTTTAAGATAGCTGTATTGTCTAATCTAGTGTAACCAAAACGGATGCTACCAAAATCTCCACTTTTGCTGAAAGAAGCATTATGTGTACTGGTGTTTCCAGTTCTATAGAATGCTTTTCTGTTATCAGGTTGTGGTTCCCACTTTCGAACCTCACCATCCCACCATACAATCTCTTGTCCTTCTAATTTAGGACCCCATGAAACACCACGACCGAACCAACTAAATAACTCATATGCTTGATATCCGCCAGGGATGTCGGCATAAAGATCAACCCAAGGGTCAGGGAAACGATCTTTTCCGGTATCTGTTTTACGGAAGGTTTTATTGGCACTCCACATGTCGCGGGCTAATCCCATCCCGTATGAATTTTGAACCTCTGAAAACCTAAATGGATCAGAAAACAGCGTGCTGAAGTTATAGTCAATTCCTAAGCCTTTTCTGTTTTCACCCTTTTTCGTTGTAATCAAGATAACACCGTTTGCGCCACGGGAACCGTAAAGAGCCGCTGCCGTAGCACCTTTCAGTACAGAAACTTCTTGGATGTCATCAGGATTTAGGGAGTTCATAAAAGAACCCCAATCTTTTTGGTTCTCAAGACTTTCTTTGCCAACACTGGACTGTTGTCCACCAAGAGGGCTATTATCTATTTGGATACCGTCCACAACAATGAGCGCCTGGTTGTTTCCAAGGATACTATTGTTACCCCGAATAACGACCCGTTGGGAATTACCCTGTACACCGTTAGAGCTGGTTATATTTAATCCGGCAGATTTTCCCATCAAACCGGATGTTAGGTCTGGAGGTGATGCTTTCATAATTTCATCAGCACTTACTTTTTGTGCGGAGTAACCCAATGATTTAGCGTCTCGTTTGATACCCATGGCTGTCACAATAACTTCGTCAATGGTTCCCTCATTAGCCGATAGTTGCACATCAATTGTCTTCGTGTCGCCTACCAGGACTTCTTTTGAAGCATATCCAATCATGGTAAAGCGTAATCTCTCTCCTTTGGCTACTTGTAGCGTAAAGCTACCGGTTGCATCAGTTTGTGTAGATCTTGTAGTTCCTACTACAGAGATGGTTGCGCCCGAAAGAGGAACGCTAGCGTCTGTTACTCTCCCGGTAACAGATTGCTGTGCAAATAACGTTGAAATGCTGAGCAGCATAAGCAGCGTTAAGGTGCAACAATGTTTGTAAATCTTGCTCATTGTTTTTGTTTATTAATTGATGGTTAGTGTTTGTTTGGTTATCCAACCTATTTGCTGTACAGCGAAGCAAGTTGAAGCCAATAATTGAATGTTCTTAATTGTCGATATTTCTATGGTTGTATTTTTAGATAATCTCGGTATGCAGTATTCTTGAATTGAAGATTGGATCTGCGGGTGCAAGGTTTCACCAAATATCGCACCACGACCACTAATAATGATTTTTTCAGGATTCATAATGTGAATCAGTGTGGATATTCCCTTGCCAAGCATATGCGCAATTTTGCGTATGGATTTGATCGTTACCTGATCACCTTTATTATATGCTTCTACTATTTTGTCGAATGTAAGGTTATTGATGTCAAGGTCCATGGTCTCCAGAACAGATCGTTCCCCAGTTTGTATTGCATTTTTAATTTCTTCCACGGCGCAAAATAGGGACGCTTCCACCTCAAGACAGCCTTTTTTTCCACAGGAGCACAATTTGTTTTCGTTAGCGAGCGGGATGTGACTAAACTCACCCGCGAATCCGCTATGACCTTTGAAGAGTTGATTTTGAATTATCATGCCTAGTCCTACGCCCCAGTTTAGGTTGATAATCAAGGCTTCACTTATTTTTTTTGCCAAGCCAAACTCTTTTTCGGCAATAGCAATAGCAGTGGAATCATTTTCTAGAAATGTCGGTATCGTAAATCTGTTTTCTACATTTGCTCGCAAATTGTGTAGTGGGGAGGACGGACTGTAGGAGTTATTTACGCCTGTTTCTGTATCAACAAACCCTGGCATTGTAATCCCGATGGCTAATATTTGTTTGTCTTCAATTTGAGATAGGGTATTGCGTACAAGTGCGATAATCGTTTCGTAGGTCTCTCCATCAGTTTGTCCTGAAATGGCTGCCTCTAATCGGGCAGTAATACGCTTATTGATTATATTGAAGCTTGTAACGTATACAAAATATTGATCTATAGCGATAGCAATGATGAGGCCGTGGGCTTCTACATTTAACATGTAATTCGTCGCCCGGCGTCCACCGGTCGATGGCCGTAATCCGTTGACAACTACCTTTTGCTCTGAAATAAGTTCATTAACTGTCTTAGTAATCAATGGAACACTCTTGCCAATTGTCTCACTCATTTCCGCAATCGATTGTGTACTCGAAAAGTACAGCGACTTTAATATCGATGATTTTAGGTTTTCCACGATAATATGATTAGTTATAGTAATGTAAATATCGTGTTAATTTTCAGTAACTTCCAAATACTTTTTAATTTTTTTAATAAGTTCGGTTTTGTTATTATTTGTGCGTTTTCTTGCAACATGTTGGTTATTTTTCATAGTTTCGATATATATTTAACCTATATATGGTATGAAGCAACGTTATTATTCACTGGATGTATTTCGAGGCGCTACGGTCGCTTTGATGATTATGGTCAATAATCCAGGTACTTGGGCGCATATGTTTGCCCCACTCAAACATGCACCTTGGCACGGTTGTACACCCACAGATTTGGTGTTTCCATTCTTCCTTTTTGCCGTTGGAAACGCGATGTCATTTGTTATTCCACGATTACAAGATGCGGGAGATAGCATGTTTTGGAAGAAAGTCGTCAAACGTACGATATTGATATTTGCTATTGGACTGTTTTTGAACTGGTGGCCTTTTGTGCAATGGGTCGGAGATAGCCTGCATTTTAAGGAATGGGTGAATGCCGAGAACCCAGAAAAAGGGATCCGGATATTCGGAGTACTTCAGCGTATTGCAGTTGCATACTTCTTTGCATCAGTATTGGCGTATTATTTTTCGCCTAAACGGTTAATATATATTTCTGCGGTGTTGCTATTGGGATACTGGGGACTCTGTGCTTTCCTGGGTGGAAGCGATCCTTACTCGTTGGAAGGATGGTTTGGTACTGCCATTGATAAACAGATTTTAGGTGTTGCCCACATGTATAAAGGAGAAGGGGTGCCTTTTGATCCCGAAGGTTTGATGAGTACCCTACCGGCAATAGTACAAGTTGTATTTGGATATTTAGCAGGTGTGTTTATTAAAAAACAGGGACAGGTGGATTGGTTATGGACAAAAGTACCGGCTTCTGCGGAGCCACATTTCAAGCTGCTTTCTGGTTTGTTTGTAACAGGATTTATCTTGGTGGTTTTGGCCTGGACGTGGTCGTTAGGCTTTCCAATCAATAAGAAAATATGGACCAGTTCCTATGTCTTATATACGACAGGACTGGGGATCATGACGATCGGAGGTATGATTTGGTTTATCGAGGTTCAAGGAGTCAAGAATGCCGTGACGAAGTTTTTTGATGTATTTGGTAAAAATCCTCTTTTTATTTTCGTGCTTAGTGGTCTGCTTCCTCGCTTCTTAGGGTTGTTTCGAATTCCGAATGGTATGGCGGAAGATGGAACAGCTAAGTATACGACGGCTTTGACTTGGTTTTATAACAATGTATGTGCGCAGATCCCGGGGCCACCAGAGGTTGGTTCTTTTGTCTATTCATTGTGTTTCTTAGCGGTGATGTGGGCTATCTGTTATGCACTAGATAAAAAAGGAATTTATGTTAAAGTGTAGTCGTACTTAGTTGGTAGTGTATAGTCCGTAGTAATGAGTGTATAGTATTGAGTTTATAGTATGTAATACTAAGTATTGAATGCACGTTACTTGGTACTCTATACTTAGTGCTTTGTACTCTGTACTATTTTACCTACCTTTGCAGGCAATTAATTTATTTTTAACACTTCAATATTATTCAAGAGATGTATTTAAGTAAAGAGTACAAAGCTGGTATCTTCGCAGAATTTGCAGGTGCAGCAGCAAACACTGGTTCTGCTGAAGGACAAGTAGCTTTATTCACTAAAAGAATTGCTCACTTAACAGAGCATTTGAAAAAAAACAGAAAAGATTTTAACACACAGCGTTCTCTACAAATGTTAGTAGGTAAACGTCGTTCATTATTAGCTTACCTGTACAAAAAAGATATCAACCGTTACCGTGCTATTATTAAGGCATTAGGTTTACGTGATATCATCAAATAAGCTTTTAGGAAACTAACAAAGAGGCCATTTACTTTCGTAAATGGCTTTTTTTTTTGATGTCCGTTTATCGTATAAATTTATTTACCTTTGTGTGATTTTAAAGGTCATAAAACTTGGTGCATTTAATTACAAAGACGAAACATGCACCGCAATTAAGAAACAATGAGTTATAACGAAAAAAAAGTTACAATTGATCTTGGTGGTAATTTAGCCCCAATCGAATTGTCTACAGGTAAGTTAGCGAAACAAGCTGATGGAGCCGTAGTATTGAAACAAGGCGATACGATGCTATTAGCAACAGTTGTATCTGCTAAAGAGGCAAAATCAGGTGTTGATTTCTTGCCTTTATCTGTAGATTATCAAGAGAAATATGCGGCGACAGGCCGTATTCCTGGTGGATTTTTACGCCGTGAGGCTAGATTGTCTGACTACGAGGTTTTGATCTCTCGTTTGGTAGACCGTGCATTACGTCCTTTATTCCCTGAAAACTATCACGCAGATACGCAGGTGGCAATCAGCTTGATCTCTGCGGATAAAGATATTATGCCTGATGCATTAGCTGGTTTAGCAGCATCGGCAGCAATCGCTGTTTCCGATATCCCTTTCAACGGACCAATTTCAGAAGTTCGCGTAGCGAAAATTGACGGTCAGTTGGTGATTAATCCGAAGTTGTCTGAGCTTGAAAAAGCAACCCTAGAATTTATTGTTGCCGGTTCTGCACAAGATATCGGCATGGTGGAAGGTGAAGCAAAAGAAATCTCTGAAGCGGAGATGGTAGAAGCGATCGCTTTTGCACACGAAGCAATTAAAAAACAAGTTGCAGCACAGCTTGAATTAGCAAAATTAGTAGGTTCAGAGACTAAGCGTGAGTTTAACCACGAGCCGGAAGATCTAGAATTGAGAGCTTCAATTTTTGCAGCGACATACGATCAAGTATATGCAGTTGCTAAATCAGCATCGGCAAAGCACGATCGTTCGGAGCGTTTTGCTGAAATTGCAGCAGCTTACAGAGCGACAATGCCGGAAGAAATCGATGACGATACAGCATTCTTGTTCAAAAAATATTTCCATGATGTGCAGTATGATGCTGTACGTAACTTAGTGTTGGATGAAGGCATGCGTTTAGATGGTCGTGATGTACGTACGGTACGTCCGATTTGGTCTGAAGTAGATTACTTACCAGCGGCACACGGTTCCGCAGTATTTACACGTGGTGAAACGCAAGCGTTGACTTCGGTAACCTTAGGTGCTAAGGATGATGAGCAAATGATTGATGGCGCATTTATCAATGGCTACAACAAATTTATTTTGCACTATAACTTCCCGGCATTCTCTACAGGTGAGGTAAGACCAAACCGTGGTCCAGGTCGTCGTGAGGTGGGGCATGGTAACTTGGCAATGCGTTCATTGAAACAAGTTTTACCTGCTGACGCAGAAAATCCATACACAATCCGTGTTGTTTCGGATATCTTGGAATCGAATGGTTCTTCGTCTATGGCAACTGTTTGTGCAGGTACATTGGCATTATTAGATGCGGGTGTTAAATTAAAAGCACCAGTTTCAGGTATTGCTATGGGATTGATCTCTGATGAGAAAACTGGAAAATATGCGATTTTATCTGATATCTTAGGTGATGAAGATCACTTGGGTGATATGGACTTCAAAGTAACAGGTACTGAAAAAGGTATTGTTGCTTGTCAGATGGACTTAAAAATAAACGGTTTGAAATGGGAAGTGCTTACACAAGCATTAGACCAAGCGCGTGAAGCACGTTTACATATCTTAGGTGAGATGCAGAAAACTATTGCTGTTCCACGTGAAGACTACAAACCACACGCTCCTCGTATTATCTCCTTGACAATCGATAAAGAATTTATCGGTGCTGTAATTGGCCCTGGTGGTAAAATTATTCAAGAGATGCAACGCGAAACGGGTTCAACTATTTCTATCGAAGAGGTGGATGGTAAAGGTATCGTACAGGTGTTTGCTGATAACAAAGAGTCGATCGACGCTGCAGTATCACGTATCCGTGCTATCGTTGCTAAACCAGAGGTTGGTGAAGTATATGAAGGTAAAGTTAAATCGATCATGGCATTTGGTGCTTTCGTAGAAATCATGCCTGGTAAAGATGGTTTATTACATATTTCTGAAATCGACTGGAAACGTCTTGAAACAATGGACGGCGTGTTGAAAGAAGGCGATATGGTAACGGTGAAATTATTAGATGTGGATAAGCAAGGAAAAATGAAGCTTTCTCGTAAGGCTTTATTGCCACGCCCTCCACGTGAAGATAAACCGAAACAAGATCAAAATGCAGGAACTCCTGATGCGCCACAAGCGTAATCTTGATTCGATCATAAAACAAAAAAAACGCTGTCATTTTGACAGCGTTTTTTTTGTTTTATAGCATCATTACTGATTCTATTTTTGATACTTCTTTGTAGTAGTTAATCACATCCTCGGCGTTGTTTACAAAAGTTTCTACCGTAATGGATTTGTATTTTCCTCCAGCGGATTCTTTTTCCGAAAATTTTGAACTCGGATGTTCGAAGATCGCCTTTACTTGCTCTATTTTCTCTAAATCAGCCTTTAGAATAAATTTAAAGGTGTATAATGATGGAAATTGTTCCACAGCGTTAAGTTTTTCCCTGAAGGTATCATAGAAATCTTGCGGCGTGTTCTGGTCGTCTCCTAAATCCTGAATGTTAATGTTGTTGAAATCTGTCATTTTTTATTCTCCTTACTAGAACTAATCAATAACTATTCCCAAAAAATAAAAGCGACTTTTCGTCGCTTTTATTTTTTTAATTCTCCATGGAGGTGGGCCAAATATCTCGGCTACTTCCGAATTTTTTGTTGGGTTTGTCTGACATCTCAAAAACAAGTTCGCCGCCTTTTAACATATCTGCATGCGTAATAAATGTTTTATTATATACTTTTCCGTTCAGCTTAGCCGATTTAATATATACCTGCTTCGGGCCATTGTTGCGTGCGGTAATTGTAAATTGCTTGCCATTAGGCATGGCTATAGTCGATTTATCGAGGGTTGGGCTACCAAACACATATTCGCCACCGACCGGGGATACGGGGTACAATCCCATCATAGACCATACGGCCCACGCACTCATCTGTCCAGCATCTTCATTGCCCGCATAGCCGTCTGGGCGATCATGGTACATGGAATCGACAATCATACGTACTTTTTCTTGCGTCTTCCAGGCCTCTCCGATATAACTGTACATATAAGCGATGTGATGGCTGGGTTCATTACCATGGGCATATTGGCCAATAAAACCACTTGCATCGGGTGATTGGTTTTCTCCGGTCATATAGGATGGTGCCGTAAATAAGGTATCTAACATGGCACTTAAGCCATTTTTCTTTGGAAATAGCTTGGCCAATCCGCGAATGTCGTGCGGGACAAAGAATGCGTGTTGCCATGCGTTGCCTTCAATGTATTGGCTCTTATCGAAATCATGTTCTGAATAAAATGGATCAAAAGGTTCTACAAATTGACCATTCTTATATTTGGCGCGCATAAAGCCCGTTGTCGGGTCAAAAAGATGGGTGTAATTTTTGGCTCGTTTGGTAAACAAGGTATAGTCCGCTGTTTTGCCCAGTTTTTCAGCGACCAATGAAATACAGTAATCATCGAACGCATATTCTAATGTCTTAGTTACACTGCCTCCATTTACATCTTGTGGAACATATCCGTACTCATTGTATGCCGGCACCTCGCGAATAGTTTGAAAAGCACTCTTACGCATCGCTTCATAGGCCCGTTCAGCGTCTACGCCTGGCCAGTCTTTTAAGATGGCATCTGCTAGTACAGGAATCGCATGGTAACCTGTCATCGTGTTGGTCTCAAAAGTGCTGAGATCCCAAACAGGCAATAAGCCATTTTCATCATAGAATGCAAGCATGCTATTTAGAAAGTCTGTATGTCGATCAGGTTGTGTGATGGTGAAAAGTGGTTTCAACGCACGAAAGGTGTCCCATAAAGAGAAGAAGGTATACCTTTGTCCTTGATTGGTCATGCGGTGTGTTTCTCCTTTGTAGTTTTTATAGACTCCATCAGCGTCTGAATATAACGTGGGAGCTACCGCTGTATGATAAAGCGCGGAGTAAAATATGGTTTTTAGTCGTTCATCACGGCTTTCAATTTTGATTTTACCCAGCTCATTTTCCCAGGCTATATTCGAATTTTTCTGTGTGTCTTCAAAATTCCATGACGGTATCTCAGATAATGCGAGGAGTGCCTTATCATGACTAGTCGTTGATAAAGCTACTTTCAGCAATAGATTTTCTGTATTGTTGAATGCTATTTGTCCGATGACGCCCTGCGCTTGTAAAGTTTGTACTTCTTGCTGAGACGTTGATACTGCGGTAAAATTATCTATAGGTTTAGATGTTCGGATTGCAAAATAGATATGTTGTTTACCGGCCCATCCCGAAGATTCGCGAAGACCTACGAGTGTGGAATCATTGATACGGGTTAAATAGCTGTTTGTCGGTTTATCCCAATTGTATTGATGTTTAAGGTCAATTTGGACGACTGCTTTAGGTGTGTTTTTGGGGAAAGTATAGCGATGGAAGCCTACGCGCTCCGTTGACGTTAGCTCTACCTGTATACCATTCTCGAGCTGTACGCGGTAGTAACCCGCGCTTGCTTTTTCGTCTTTACGATCAAATTTTTGTTTGATATCTGCTTTTGGATTATCATTTATTTTAAGCATCGGCATCAATGCAATGTCGAGCCAATCTCCAATTCCCGTTCCGCTGAGATGCATATGGCTGAATCCGGCAATACTATCTGAGGATATATGATATCCACTAACCCAGTCCCAACCACCTTTTCCATTGTCTGGTGAGAGTTGCACTAATGCAAAAGGTCGTGTAGATCCAGGATACGTGTGTCCATGTCCGCCCGTTCCAATCAGTGGATCCACATATTTGGTGAGCTGTTGCCCGCTGGATAGGAGTGGGGTTGCTATATTCAGTGCCGTCAGAAGCATGGCTGTCCCCCACGCTGTTTTATGAATCATAGATTTATGTTTATTGTTTCGGTGTAATAATACGAAAAAAATGTTTTTGTTCTTATAAAACCTTTTAGCAGAATTATTTTTAGCATATTAGTTCGCTTTTGCTAAAATTTTTTAGTAGTTTAGTCAGACTGAATCTATCCAAGTAAAATTGTATGAAGAAAAGAGTGTTGATTAGTGATATCGCTAAGGCTTTAGGTATTTCCGTAACTACCGTTTCGTTTATTTTAAATGATAAAGCTAAGGAGAAGCGTATTAGTGATGCTTTGACGAAGCGTGTTTTGGAATATGTGGAGAAAGTAGGGTATAAGCCCAACCAACTTGCAAAGAGTCTGCGTACAGGACAGACCAAGATCTTAGGTCTTTTAGTAGAAGATATTGCCAATCCCTTTTTCTCTAATGTAGCGAAGTATATTGAACGTCAAGCTTACAGTGCCGGTTATCATATTATTTACTGTAGTATGAATAACGACGAGAACAAAGCGAAAGAACTGATTCAGCTTTTTATGGATCGTCAAGTTGATGGTTTTATTATTACGCCTTCGGAAGGTTTGGAAGAAACGATTTCCAATATCAAGCAAAATAATATTCCCGTAGTATTGTTTGACCGTTTTATCCCAACGGTTGATACGAGCTATGTGGTGTCGGATAATAAAAAAGGTGCATATGAAGCTACACGACACTTATTGGAACAAGCTAATAAACGGATCGGATTGATATCACTTTATTCGAATCAGACACAGATGCGTGATCGCTTGGATGGTTACATGCAAGCGATGGATGAGTTTCAAACACCGTCTTTCATCAAAAAGCTACAAATGGAAACAGATGATGAAGAGTCAAAAGCGCAAATTGTCGAATTTGTACAATCCAATAATCTTGACGCGGTGCTATTTGCTACCAATTACTTGGCTATTGCAGGTTTAAAGGCTTTAAAAGGAGAAAACGTTGCTTTGCCTAAAATGGTAGCTTTTGATGAACATACCTTATTTAAATTGCACGATCCATCAATCAGTGTAGTCTCCCAAGATATAGAGCATTTGACATTAGAGTTGATTCAAACTTTAATTGCCGAAATTGAAGGCAAATTAAAAGAAACGCGAAAAATTGTTATTCCGTGTAAACTCATTGTTCGGGAGTCGTCCATCTAACTGATGAACGCACTTTTTATAATTTAGCACTTGTGTCCGCGGGTACAAACTTCATCGAGATGGAGTTTACGCAATGGCGTGTGTTTTTGTCGGTGAAACGTTCCCCCTCAAATACATGTCCTAAGTGTGCGCCACATTTTGCGCATAAGATTTCTACACGACGACCATCGGCATCTGTAACTCGTTTTACAGCGCCTTTAATTTCATCATCAAAACTAGGCCAGCCACAGTGTGATTCGAATTTATCCTTAGAGTTGTAGAGCGGTGCGTCGCATCGCTTACAAACATAGGTGCCCTCCGATTTATTATTCAATAATGCGCCTGTAAACGCTCTTTCTGTTCCTTTATGTAAAATTACATATTCCTCCTCTGGAGTCAGGTCATTGTATTTTGTGCTATCGCTCATCTGTAGGTGCTTATCATGTGTATGTTGAACGAGAGCAGACCGGGCTGGTTGCCGACAGGAGCTACAGCCCCAAAGTAAAAGCAATATGACGAAAAAGCTCCCTTTCATAAATACGAAGATACGATTCTGTGGGTAAGAATTTGTTAGTCAAAAGTCAACATTTTAATTTGTGGGCAAGGAGCAAGCCTCGTGTGTTTTACCGTCAAACCATAGGACGTAAATTTTTTTCAAAAACAATAAGATTACCTTCGTTTTGATGTTTTGATGGAATTCGTTGTTTATGCAATATGGTTGATCAGGGCCATTTATTACAAAACTTTGACAACTATTTAGAATCGTTTTAAATTGATATTTTGCGTCATTAAATTGTCAGTGATTGCTTAAATAGTTATACTTTTGTGCATTGTTTGGAGGGATTAGACCCTCTCTGCGATACATTTTAAAAGTTATTACATCATAAATAAATAGTATAAAGTGCTAAATATGAGAAATATCTCATCCGTTTTGGGAAGACTTGCAAAGACAATATCAGTTGGGTTGATGTTGTTATTTGCCGTTACAATGTCGCATGCGCAGGATGTCAAAGAAGGACAGGCGCTTTTTAAGTCCAAGTGTACAAGTTGTCACAGTGTGACTAAGAAGATGGTTGGACCAGCTTTGGCAGGTATGGCAGAGCGACATTCAGAGGAGTGGTTAGTGAAATGGATCCACAACTCGCAAGCGTTAATTGCTTCTGGTGATCCAGCAGCAAAAGCGATTTTCGAAGAGTACAATAAATCAGTAATGACATCCTTTACTGATTTGTCTGACGATCAAATCAAAAACATTATTGCTTACGTAAAAGACGAAGAAGCTAAAGCTGCTGCTGGTCCTGCTGAAGGAACTGCTGCTGACGGTGGTGCTGCTAAATCTGACGATGCGAATTTGTTGATGATCGTTGGTTTACTTGCAATCGTTGTTTTAGCGGTCGTAGTAATTGTGGTGTTGAACCGCGTTATTCGCACGTTGGAGAAAGTTATTGCAAACAATCAGGCCGCAATCGAGGCTGCACAAGCTAGAAATGAGCAGTACAAAGAAAGTGGTAAAGCGAAATTTGCTAAGGCTTTCTTGAAAAACAAAAAGCTTGTTGGTTTTGCTGTGTTAATGTTGGTTGCACTCTTAGGTGTTGCTGGATGGAATACGATGTGGAATGTAGGTGTTCATACAGGATATAAACCTGTTCAGCCTATTAAGTTCTCGCACCAGATTCACGCCGGTGTAAATCAAATTGAATGTCAGTACTGTCACGGTGGTGCGTTTAAATCGAAAAATGCTTCGATTCCTTCGGCTAACGTATGTATGAACTGTCACAACACGATTACGGGTTCAGATCATTACGACGGTGAGCTTTCTCCGGAAATTGCAAAGATCTACAAAGCATTGGATTATAATCCAGATACACGTACATACGGTAACAATCCTAGACCTATTCAATGGGTTCGGATTCACAACTTGCCAGACTTTGCTTACTTCAATCACTCGCAACACGTTGTTGTAGCTGGTGTGGAGTGTCAAACATGTCACGGACCAATTGAAACAATGGAAGAGGTTTATCAATACTCGCCATTAACAATGAAATGGTGTGTTGATTGTCACCGTGAGACCGCTGTTAATTCAGATAATGCTTACTACGATCAACTGATTGAAGCACACGAGAAATTGAAGAAAGGTGAGAAGATGACTGCAGCCATGATCGGTGGTCTGGAGTGTGGTAAGTGTCACTATTAATAATTAATTTGGAATACGCAATCTTATATACAGCTTAAATGGATAGCAATAAAAAATATTGGAAAGGTTTGGAAGAATTGCAACAAACACCTGCTTTCGTTGAAAGTAGTAAGGGTGAGTTTGCCGAATCTATTCCTGTAGAAGATGTATTAAATGAAGCCGGCTTGAGTACGAAGACACCTCGTCGTGACTTCTTGAAAGCTTTAGGTTTCGGTTTAGGAGCTGTTACGTTGGCAGCGTGTAATCGTACACCTGTTCATAAAGCAGTACCTTATATAATTAAACCAGAAGAAGTAACTCCTGGAATCCCGAATTATTATGCTTCGTCATTCAATGGACAAAGTGTATTAGTTCGTACACGTGAGGGACGCCCTATTTCATTGGCGGCTAACCCGAACTCTATAGGTTTAAATCAAGGTACAGATTCAACAACGGCAGCTTCGGTATTGGACTTGTACGACATGTCCAAGCTTCAGAACCCACAAGTAGGTGGTAAAGATGTTGAATGGTCGAAATTAGACAGTACAGTTATCGCTGCTTTAGATAAAGCAGCTGCAGCTGGAAAACAAATTGCTGTTGTAGCAAGTACGGTGAATAGCCCTTCTATGCTAGCGGCAATTGTGAAATTTACGACGAAATACCCTACTGCATCTTTAGTGCAGGTAGATGCCGTATCATACAGCGGTATTATTGAAGCAAACAAAGCAAGCTTCGGTAAAGCTGTCGTGCCATCTTACCACTTTAAAAATGCAAATGTTGTTGTTTCTGTTGCAGCCGATTTCTTAGGATCTTGGTTAGAAGGAGAGGAGCATACACAAGACTATATCAAAAACCGTGACTACAAATCGTTGAAAAACGGTCAGATGTCACGTCACATTCAGTTTGAATCAGGTCTAAGCATGACAGGTTCAAATGCGGATGTACGTATTGCCATCAAACCATCAGAAGAAGGTGCTGTTTTAATTTCCTTGTATAACGCTATTACAGGACAATCATTAGCAGGTGGAGTAAGCAATAAAAAAGCACAAACAGCAATTGCTTTAGCATCCAAAGAATTGGTGAATGCTAAAGGAAATGCCGTTGTTGTGGCAGGTTCTAACGATGTGAATGTACAATTGTTAGCCAATGCAATCAACACTGCTTTAGGTGCATACGGAGCTATTATCGATTTAGATAATTTCGCGAAGAAATACCAAGGTTCTGATGCTGCTTTCCAGCAGTTCTTAGCGAATGCAACTGCTGGTCAAGTAGGTGTAGCTTTGTTCTTAAACAGTAACCCTGTATACGATTACTTTAAACCAGCTGATGTTAAATCGGCACTTTCTAAAGTTGAGTTTACACTTTCATTCTCGGATCGTGCGGACGAGACAGCTTCTGAATTAAAAGCTATTGCTCCTACATGTACGTTCTTAGAAGCGTGGGGTGATGCTTCGGCAAAAGAGGGTTACTATACCATCGTTCAACCAACAATCAACCCGGTATTCAATACACGCCAAGCAGAGCAAAGTTTCTTGGTGTGGGCTGGAGATAACACAAACATCTACGATTTTGTTAAACAGAATTGGGAAGCTAATATCTTAGCGGGAACAGGTAAGTCTTGGAAAGAATTATTGCAAACAGGTTTTGTTTACAAAGGTTCGGAGACAGGATCATCCTATACAGCTAATGTAGATGTAAATGCTGTTGCGGCAGCAATTGCTTCGGCAGCCAAAGCTGTTGCAGGTGAGGTTGAATTGAAGTTATACGAATCTACAGTAATGCGTGACGGTCGCTATGCGAACAACGCGTACTTGCAAGAGCTTCCTGATCCAGTTTCAAAAGTAACTTGGGACAACTATGCTGCGATCAACCCTAAATTTGCTGAGCAATTAGGATTAGGTGAAAACAGTACAGTTAAAGTGGAAGCAAATGGTTATGCGGTAGAGTTACCAGTTGTATTGCAACCAGGACAAGCATTAGGCACCGTTTCTATTGCTGTCGGTTATGGTCGTACTAAAGTTGGTAAAGCAGGTAATGATGTAGGTAAGAATGCATTCCCTTTCGCTCGCTTAGCAAATGGAACGGTTCAGTTTGAAGCGAAAGCCACTGTTACAAAAGCTTCTGCTACATATGAATTAGCACAGACACAAACACACCATACTATTGAAGGTCGTAACATTATCCGTGAGACGACATTCGCTAAATATTTAAAAGATCCTAACTCGGAATCTGGTCGTTTCTCTGATACACATAAGACGTATGACTTATGGAATAAATTTGAGTCGCCGGGTCACAAATGGGTTATGGCAATCGATTTGAATGCTTGTACGGGTTGTGGTTCTTGTATCGTTGCTTGTAATGTTGAAAACAATATTCCAGTAGTAGGTCGTGATGAGGTTCGTCGTCGTCGTGAGATGCACTGGTTACGTATCGACCGTTACTATACATTAGAAGCTGGCGATGCGAAGCTTACAAAAGAGAAAGAAATTGCTAAAGCAACAGATCTAGATTACGAAAGTGTAACGGTTGTTCACCAACCAATGTTGTGTCAGCACTGTGACCATGCTCCTTGTGAGACGGTATGTCCAGTATTAGCGACGGTACACTCTTCAGAAGGTCTTAACCATATGGCTTACAACCGTTGTTTCGGTACACGTTACTGTGCGAACAACTGTCCATATAAAGTGCGTCGTTTCAACTGGTTTAACTACTGGAATGATTCACGTTTTGACAATTACTTGAACAACGAGTTTACACAATTAGTATTGAACCCTGATGTTACAACACGTTCACGTGGGGTAATGGAAAAATGTTCGATGTGTATTCAACGTATTCAAGCGGGTAAACTACACGCGAAGATGGAAAATCGCAAGTTGAAAGACGGCGATGTGAAAATGGCTTGTCAAGAAGCTTGTTCCGCAAATGCAATCATCTTTGGTGATGTGAACGATCCAGAATCAGAAGTTTCAAAAGCACTACGTAACGAGCGTGTTTACTACGTCTTGGAAGAAATTAATGTTCAACCGAACATTGGTTACATGACCAAAGTTAGAAATACTTTTGAAGCGTAATTTTATTCTAATTTGAAATAAAAAAACTATGTCATCGCATAACGAATCAATATTAAGAGAACCTTTAGTAACCGGCAAGAACATCACTTACGCAAAAGTGACTGATGATATCTTGCTTCCGGTTGAAAATAAACCTAACAAGGCCTGGTGGATCGGTTTTACCGTTGCTGTATTAGGCGCTATGTTATGGGTTGTGAGTGTTGGATATACTTTTTGGACAGGTATCGGCGCTTGGGGTCTGAATAAAACTGTAGGCTGGGCTTGGGATATCACCGACTTCGTATGGTGGGTAGGTATCGGTCACGCCGGAACGTTGATTTCAGCCGTATTATTACTTTTCCGCCAAAACTGGCGTAACTCCATCAACCGTTCCGCAGAGGCGATGACGATCTTCGCCGTTATCTGTGCCGCTACGTATGTTGTAGCACACATGGGACGTCCTTGGTTGGCGTATTGGATCTTCCCACTTCCAAACCAATTCGGTTCTTTGTGGGTAAACTTTAACTCTCCACTTGTATGGGATGCGTTTGCGATCTCTACATACTTCACTGTATCATTAGTGTTCTGGTACTGTGGTCTTTTACCAGATATCGCATCTGTACGTGACCGTGCAACTGGTTTGAAACAAAAGGTATACAGCGTTTTATCTTTCGGATGGAACGGTTCGGTTAAAAGCTGGCAGCGTTTTGAGATCGTTTCCTTGATTTTAGCTGGTATCTCTACACCACTTGTACTTTCTGTACACACGATTGTATCCATGGACTTTGCAACTTCTGTAATCCCAGGATGGCATACCACGATCTTCCCGCCATATTTCGTTGCGGGTGCGATCTTCTCTGGTTTTGCGATGGTACAGACCTTACTTTTGATTTTACGTAAAGTAATGAACTTTGAGGACTACATCACAATGTTCCACATTGAGTCGATGAACAAAATCATTATGGTAACAGGATCTATCGTAGGTGTTGCTTACTTAACAGAGCTTTTCATCGCATGGTACTCTGGTTCAGAATACGAAATGTATGCATTCGAAAACCGTATTGCTGGTCCGTATGCTTGGGCTTACTGGGCAATGATGACGTGTAACGTAATTTCACCACAGTTGTTCTGGTTCAAAAAGATCCGTACAAGTATTCCGATTTCTTGGGTATTATCTATCATCGTAAATATCGGTATGTGGTTCGAACGTTTCGTAATTATCGTTACCTCTTTACATAGAGATTACCTTCCATCGTCATGGGCGATGTTCTACCCAACTTGGGTGGACGTAGGTATCTTCATTGGATCTATTGGTTTATTCTTTACGTTGTTCTTATTGTTCTTACGTTTCTTACCAGGTATTGCGATTGCAGAGGTTAAATTATTATTGAAGTCATCTAGTTTACAACATAAAACTAAATTGGCGCAAGAAGGTGCTTTCCCTGCTGAGCAAGTAGAGTTCTTTGCGAACTCGTTGAAGAAGTATGATACGGTATCAGAAGAAGACATTAACGCATTAAAACAAAAATAATAGCAATGAGCAATACAAAATATATATTAGGTAGTTTTGCTGATCCCGATGAAATGATGCATGGGATTGATAAATTGCAAGCAAACAATATCAGCATATATGATTGTTTTACACCAATGCCTATCCACGGTATCGAGGCGAAGCTAGGTGTTAAACCATCTCGTTTACCTATTGCAGCATTTGTTTTTGGTGCATTAGGAACATGTTTAGGGTTTAGCTTGTTGTATTTCACAATGGCACACGATTGGCCGATGAATATTGGTGGTAAACCATCATTGCCGTTGCCAAACTTTGTTCCGGTTACATTTGAGGTTACGATCTTGTTGTGTGCCTTAGGTATGGTTGCGACATTCTTTTACCGTAACCATTTGTTCCCAGGACGTGCACCACGTGTAATGGATCTACGTGCTTCTGACGATCGTTTTATTATCGCAATTGATGCGAAAGAAAATGCAGATCACGCCTTGGTGGAATCGTTGTTGAAAGAAGCAGGAGCTGTTGAAGTTAAATACAATGAAAGAAAATATGTTAGCTATGAATAAGAAGAATTTTCTTGGATCTGTATGTGCTGCTTTCGCATTAGCGGCAGTAGTTTCTAGCTGTGGAGATGGAACAAAGCGTAGTACAGGATGGGAATTCTCCAGAAATATGTATGATCCGATCGCTTATAACCCGGATCAGCCAAACAATAATTTTAAAAATAATATCACTGCGCAATTGCCGCCATCAGGTACGACACCAATCGGTTTTGAGCGTTTTGAGTTCGCTAATTCTTTAGAAGAGTATGAGCGTGCGGGTAGAGAGCTTACAAGCCCACTAGCTGTAACCAAAGAAAACTTAGCTAAAGGCGATGCATTATTCCATACTTACTGTGCGGTTTGTCATGGTAAAGATGGTAAAGGTGATGGTCCATTGACAAAAGATAGAAGCGTAGAGGATTCACGTGGAAAACGTCAGTTGGAGAATTTCCCGCCGCCACCATCGTATGCGAAATCCGATGCAGCTAACTCTTCACGTGGAGGTTTGATGAGCGACTTGACAGATGGTAAAATTTATCATACTATTTACTATGGACATAACACCATGGGCTCACACGCTTCTCAATTGTCACCTGAAGAACGTTGGCAAGTGGTTATGTATGTTCATGAATTACAAAAAAAATAATCTAACATCAATATAATAAATGGGAACTCACAATCATCATCACGATTATAATTTCAGCGAGAGATTTCAATTTGCTGGTATCGGAAAGATACTAAGTCTTGTTGGAATTGCCGTAGGCGTTATAGCAATTGTTATAGGCCTCATGTCAAGTGACCATATTATGGTTGAACGTACATACGCTAACCTATTATTGATGGGTTATTATTTTACTTGTGTATGTGCAGCTGGAGCTTTCTTCGTAGCGCTTCAGATGGTTACACAATCAGGCTGGTCTGCTGGTTTGATTCGTATTCCGCAAGCTATGGCAAGTATATTGCCGATTGCGGCTTTAATTCTACTTTTAATCGTAGGATTAGGATTAACTACACACAACTTATATCACCATTGGCATGCTGACGGACTTACAGATCCGAACAGCCCTAATTTTGATAAATTAGTAGCAGGAAAATCTACGTTCTTGAATGTACCAGGTTTCTTGATCCGTCAAGTGATCTTTATGGGAACGTATAGCATCTTCGCAGTAATTTTAGCGAAGTTGTCATACAAAGAAGATTTAGAAGGTGGTTTGAACTCGTACAAACAGAGCTTTAAGTTATCTGCGATTTTCTTAGTTATCTTTGGTTTTACAACACCTATTTGGTCGTTTGATACTATTATGTCGCTAGAGGCACACTGGTTCTCGACTATGTTCGGATGGTACAACTTCGCCGCTATGTGGGTGAGTGGTATCGCTACGATCGTTGTAATTACTATTTTAGTGAAAAAAGCAGGTTACCTATCATGGGTTAATGAAAACCACTTACACGATTTAGGTAAGCTTATGTTTGGTTTCTCTATTTTCTGGACGTATGTTTGGTTTGCACAATTCATGTTGATTTGGTATTCTAACATTCCAGAGGAAACAGTTTATTTTTACAAAAGATGGGAGCCTGAATACAAACCTTGGTTCTGGTTAAGTATTATCATCAACTTCTTAGCACCATTGTTGTTGTTAGTTGATCGTGATGCAAAGCGTAAACAAGGAATGATGTTGTTCGTGGCAATTTTGTTACTTTGCGGTCACTGGTTAGATTATTATATCATGATTATGCCAGGAACAGTTGAAGCACACCGTGGTTTTGGTTTTGTGGAAATTGGTACAGCTATTGGTTTTGTTGGTTTGTTTACTTTCTTGGTCATGACGAAACTTAGCAAGCATCCATTAGCACCTAAGAATCATCCATTCTTAGATGAAAGTTTACATCATCAACTATAATTTCTAATCGTTGTAAAATACGTTTAAACGTCATAATAAGAAATGAAATTTAACATAAATAACAGATTTAAAGCCGTTTTGGGATGCTTACTAGCCGTAGGATTATTTTTCGCTACGCCTAGCTTTGCAACGCAACAAGATTCAGTAGCTAAAGATACTACTGTAGTCGCTGTGACTGAAGCAGCGGCGGCAACCGATACTGCTGCGGCTACCACAGCTGCCGCTACTGATACAACGGTTGCTGCGGCAGCAGGTGCTACGGTAGCAGCGACAACTGCGGCACCAGAAGAAGTAAAACAGATTGATCCACAAGCGTACAAAAACTTAACCTACTACATTTTATTGTTTTTGGTAGTTTGTACGATTGTAGCTGTCGTTTTAAAAGTCCTTTCTATTTACGATCTAACGCGTAAAATGAATGGTAAGTTCAATCCATTAGCAAATAATACGTTTCAAGCCGTATTGTTGTTCATCTTTTTGATATTGTTCTTAGCTTTCATCTATTACGGGTATGCCGTATGGGGAGCATGGTCATGGAGACCCGCAGTAACGGAACATGGTGCGCGTATTGATACGATGTTTATTATTACTACAATCATTATTACAATTGTATTGGTAATTGTTCACATCTTATTATTGTCGTTTACCTATATCTACAGAATGCGTGCAGATAAGAAGGCTTACTTCTATCCGCACAACGATACAATCGAACGTATCTGGACGATTGTACCTGCTGTTGTTCTTACGGTATTAGTATTGTTCGGTTTCTTCACATGGAGATCTATCACTAACATTCCTGAAGATTTGCAAAAATCTGCGTTACAGGTAGAGGTTTTAGGGGAGCAGTTTCAATGGCAAGTACGTTACCCAGGTGCTGATGGCAAAATTGGTAAACGTAACTACAAATTGACTACACCATTAAACTCTTATGGTATCGATTTTAGTGATAAATCGGCATGGGATGATATTCAGGCATCAGATATTGTTATTCCGGTTAATAAATCTGTGCGTTTCCATATCGTATCTAAAGATATTATTCACTCGTTCTATATTCCTGATTTCCGTGTTCAAATCAATGCGGTACCGGGTATGACTAACTATTTCCAGTTTACACCTACGGTTACAACAGAAGAAATGCGTGAGCGTATGAACGATCCAAAATATGATTACGTGATGTTGTGTGCGAAGATCTGTGGTTCTGGTCACTGGAACATGCAGAAGAAAGTAATCGTTGTTACGGAAGCGGAATACAAAGAGTGGTTAAGCAAACAGAACAAGTATTTTACTGAAGATTTGCAAAAGGAGTATAGCGCTTTAGAATCATCAGAAGCTAAGGAGCTTACTACTGCTTCATTAAATTAATTTGAGATAAGAATTTATTAAACGAATATGTCAAGTACAGTTATATCGCACGGCGCAGCGCATCATGATTCACATGATCACCATCATGAGACATTCTTAACTAAATACATATTTAGTCAAGACCACAAAATGATTGCGAAGCAATTTTTGATCACAGGTATTGTGATGGCAGTCTTCGCTATGGTGCTTTCGATTCTATTCCGTATCCAACTCGCGTGGCCGGATAAAGAATTCCCGATTTTAGAAATATTTTTAGGTAAATGGGCCGAAGGTGGTCGTATTAAACCCGACTTCTTTTTGTCGTTGGTTACTATCCACGGTACCATGATGGTTTTCTTCGTATTAACGGCGGGTTTATCAGGTACATTTAGTAACCTTCTTATTCCTTACCAAATTGGTGCTCGTGATATGGCATCGCCATTGATGAACATGTTATCTTACTGGTTCTTCTTTGTTGCTTGTGTTATCATGGTTGCTTCTTTCTTTGTTGAAAGTGGTCCTGCAGCAGCTGGTTGGACAATCTATCCACCGCTCTCCGCGGTACCGACAGCAATCTCCGGTTCTGGATTGGGGATGACGCTTTGGTTAGTTAGTATGACGTTGTTTATCGCATCTCAGGTATTAGGTGGTGTAAACTATATCAGTACAATTTTGAACATGCGTACTAAAGGTATGGATCTTTGGAGAATGCCATTGACTATTTGGTCTTTCTTCTTAACTGCCATTGTTGGTTTACTTTCATTCCCAGTTCTTGTATCTGCGGTTGTTTTATTGTTCTTTGACCGTTCAGTAGGAACATCATTTTACCTTTCTGATTTAGTAGTTCAAGGACAAATTTTACCAAATGAAGGTGGTTCACCTATCTTGTTCCAACACTTGTTCTGGTTCTTAGGTCACCCAGAGGTATATATCGTAGTAATGCCTGCATTAGGTCTTACATCTGAGGTTATCTCGACTAACTCACGTAAACCAATCTTTGGTTACCATGCGATGGTTTATTCGTTGGTGGGTATTACAGTATTATCTTTTATCGTATGGGGTCACCACATGTTCGTTACGGGTATGAATCCGTTCTTAGGTGGTGTATTTATGATTACAACATTGATTATTGCTGTACCTTCAGCGGTAAAAGCATTTAACTACATTGCGACATTATGGAGAGGTAACATCCGTTTTACTCCAGCAATGATGTTTGCAATCGGTATGGTTTCTTTCTTCGTGTCTGGTGGTTTAACAGGATTGTACTTAGGTAACGCTGCATTAGATATCAACTTGCACGATACTTACTTCGTTGTAGCCCACTTCCACTTAGTAATGGGATCAGCATCTATATTTGGTATGTTATGTGGTGTGTACCACTGGTACCCTAAGATGTTCGGTCGTATGATGGATACTAAATTAGGTTACTTGCACTTCTGGTTAACATTTATTGGTGCATATTTAGTATTCTTCCCAATGCACTTTATGGGTATTGATGGCGTTCCACGTCGTTACTACGCGTTTACCGCATTCCCTTTCATGGAGAAATGGGTATCTGTTAACTTGTTAATTACTTGGGCAGCGATTATTGCAGGTTTAGGTCAAGTGGCTTTCCTTTGGAATTTCTTCGCTTCGATTTGGACTGGTAAGAAAGCGTCACAAAACCCTTGGCAATCAAATACATTAGAGTGGACTACACCAGTAGAGCATATCCATGGTAACTGGCCAGGAGAGATCCCTACAGTATACCGTTGGCCATATGACTACAGTAAGCCTGGGCATGACACAGACTTTATTCCACAAACAACACCATTCTCTGAGACTATGAGCTCAAATCAGGCGCACGACTTCGAAGGTAACGAAGAAGCGGTACGCATTCAGAATGAGTGGAATAAGCAAAATAATAGAGAAGTAGAAGGGTAGGTTTTTACCTACCTCTCTTTATATTTTAGTAGAAAGAGAGGATATATGTATCCGCGTGCAGAAAAAAGATTTGTCTTAACAAATAGAATTACAATTATCGTGCTGTTTCTAGTCATAGCAGCAGGCGGAATTGTAAGAAGCACAGGTTCCGGAATGGGATGCCCGGATTGGCCAAAATGCTTTAATCGCATTATACCGCCGACGGATGTATCTCAACTGCCAGAGGGATACGAACAGCAATATATTGATGGCCGAGCCAAAAAGAATCAACGATTTGCAAAAATTGTAGAGTTTTTTGGTCATCCAGAAATGGCTGATAAGATTAGACACGACCAGTCGATATTGGCGCATGAAGAATTCAACGCGGCTAAGACTTGGACGGAGTATGTTAATCGTTTGGTTGGTGTTGCTGCTGGTTTCTGTCTGCTTTTTTCGGCGATATTCTCTTTTACCTATTTAAAAACAAAACCCTCCATTGTAGTATGGAGCGTTTTAAATGTTTTTGTTGTGGTGCTTCAGGCTTGGTTAGGATCTATCGTGGTATCCACGAATCTGATGCCTTGGATTATCACAGTACATATGTTGTTAGCGCTGTTAATCGTAGCGATCAGTATATATACATTTTATCAAGCAACAACATTAAGAAATAAAACAATTCTCAGTAACCAACATGTTAAAGGAATAAAAGCATTGGCCTTTGTTTCATTAGTTTTAATGGTTGTACAGGTTGTTTTTGGTACAGAAGTTAGAGAAACGATTGACCACTTAAGTAGTCAGCTCATCGCGCGACAAGAATGGGTAGCAAATTTAGGCGATTCATTTTCTGTACATAGAGTATTGGCCTATGTTTCACTGGGATTAACAGTTATTCTTTTCTTCCTTGTTCGAAGTAGGTTTAGTTCATTGACATTGCAAAGCAAATATGCTTGGATAGTTATTGTATTAATTGGTATACAAATGCTTTCTGGTATTGTTTTGGCCCGATTTAATGTTCCTGCTTTCGCGCAAACAACGCACTTGGTAGTGGCGAGTTTGCTATTCGGAGCGCAATATTATTTGATGCTATTAATGACAAAATTACAACGATAATATGCTGTTTGTTGTAGAACTTTGCCGGATTAGTGTAATTGTAGAACATTAAAGAGATTAACGTAGTTTACATGAAGCAGTTTTTGTCTGATTTTAAGAAATTAGTTAAGCTAAGATTAACTTTAACAGTCGTTTTTTCGGCTTCCATAGCTTTTCTGATAGGCGCCAAACAGCAGGGAGATATTATTTGGATCAATTGGCTGATTCTTACCATAGGTGGTTTCTTCATTACTGGTTCGGCAAATGGTTTTAATGAGATCATTGAGCGCGACTTGGATAAATTAATGAAACGTACTGCCGATCGTCCACTTCCTTCTGGTCGTATGACTACAGGACAGGCGTTGGTACTGAGTGTCTTTATGGGGATCTTTGGAACGTTATTGCTGGTGCGATTAAATTTTATCGCCGGGCTTTTATCCGTTTTCTCCATTATCCTGTATGCCTTTATTTATACACCACTTAAGCAAAAATCGCCAATTGCGGTTCTAGTTGGTGCTTTTCCGGGCGCGTTGCCACCATTAATTGGTTATTATGCTGCCTTTAAATCGGCGGGCTTTGGCTTGGAATATGCTGCTGTTAGTGAAGCCGCAATTGTTATCACACCGCTCGTTTTATTTGCAATTCAGTTTGTATGGCAATTTCCGCACTTCTGGGCCATTGCATGGGTGGCAGATGAGGACTATAGAAATGCCGGCTTTCGTTTGTTACCGACCCGCGAAAAAGATCGTGTATCGGCTTGGATGATTGCTATTTCTGCTTTACTTATGATACCGGTTGGCTTCTTGCCCATGTATTATGGTTTTGGCGGATGGGTTTTTACAGCCGTTTCGTTGTTAGGTGGGATAATGTTTGCTTTTTATGGATTTCAACATGCTAAATCCATGACTGATGCATCGGCTAGAAAAGTAATGTTTACATCTTTTTTCTATTTGCCTTTGACACAGTTAGTTTTATTGTTTGATTTTATTCCTTTTTAATAGATGGAAAATACGGAACAGGTAGTTGAGGAAGTTATCCAGTCAAGAAAAGCCAAAAAGTTTAACCTTTGGCTAGGTATGATTGGTATGTTCATGATGTTTGCTGCATTATCCAGCGGATTCATCGTGTATACAGCTAGTGGCGTTGATAAGGGAATCAAAACATTGTTACCCAATGCGTTTATCTATAGTACGATAACGATTTTGCTAAGCAGTGTGACCTTGTATTTGGCGCATAATGCAGCAAAAAAACAAAGACTGGGACAACAAAAGAATTTCTTAATCTTGACGTTGTTACTGGGTTTGGTTTTCTTTGGTTTACAGGTACATTCTTGGACGGTTTTGGCTGGACAAGGTATTTTCTTTGTTAACCCTAATGCTTCGCAATCCTTTATATACATTTTTACAGGATTGCATTTAGCACACATTATTGCGGGTTTGATCGTATTGATTAGATGTTTGATGGGGGCAATGAAGCCTATCCCACATGCCGATAATCTTTTCCGCATGGATTTGGCCAGTATTTTTTGGCATTTTCTCGATCTTTTATGGATTTATATATATGTTTTCTTACTTTTGAATCAATAATAGTAAAAAATGAGTACAACAACTGTATCGCAATTAGATAAGGTAAAAGACGGCCCTTGGAATGGTGGTAAGTCTCCTTGGAACTTAGAGTATGGAAAAATCATGATGTGGTTTTTCTTGGTATCGGATGCATTTACTTTCTCTGCATTCTTGATTTATTACGGTACGCAGAAGTTTGCGCAGCCTACATGGATCGATGCGGATAAAATCTTCCAATCTATTCCAGGAATTGCCGAATCAGGACAACCACTTGTGTTTGTCGGTATTATGACATTTATCCTTATTATGTCTTCTGTAACGATGGTATTGGCCGTGGATGCGGGACATAGAAATAGAAAAGATGAAGTTGTAAAATGGATGTTATGGACCATCTTAGGTGGTTTGATGTTCTTAGGTTGTCAAGCAATTGAGTGGAGCCACTTACATCACCAAGGTTTTTGGTTCGGAAGAAATCCTGCTACAGGTCTAGAAGGTAATGCTATAGTGGATGCGTTAGCACCTTATTTTACGAAAGATATTTCCTATACAGCAGCATTACAGTTCTCTAATTTGTTCTTTACAATTACAGGTTTCCACGGTTTTCACGTATCAATCGGTGTACTTTTAAATATTATTATTTTGAGTATGACGTTGAACAATACGTTCGAGCGTAGAGGTACATACCTTATGGTAGAAAAAGTTGGTTTGTACTGGCACTTTGTGGATTTAGTATGGGTGTTCGTATTTACGTTCTTCTACTTAATCTGATTTCGTTTAACAAAGTTTTTTAATTATTTTAATTGAGATAATGTCACATCATCACGAAAATATTGCAGCACACGACCACCATGATGACCATGCTGGTATGGATAAAAAAGGTATCTGGAGAGTATTCTTTATTTTATTAGCATTAACAGCTTTAGAATTCTTAATCGCTCTTGGATTTGTGCACCATTGGGGAATTTTACAAAAAGGTATGTTAGTCAATATTATCTACATTGTACTTACCCTAGTAAAAGCATTCTATATTGTTGCTTACTTCATGCACTTAAAATTTGAGAAATCAGGATTTATTGTTTGTTGTAGTGTGGTTTTCATATTTATTTTATACTTCATTGTATTAATGCTTATTGAAGGAGACTTCCTTCACGGAGCAATGCAAGCACACCCAATTTTCCCGAATAAGTAATTTTTTAAAATAGGAGATATACGATGAGTAAGCCTACTCAAAGAAGTAGATCCAAAGTAATTATCCTGGCAATGGTTTTACTATTGCCAGGTTTTTTATATATAGCCGTTAACCGGCTCGGTTCAAACGAATATGTTTCTCTTCCTGTGTTTGGAGAGAAAAGGTTAAGTGGTGAAATGAAACGTAATTGGGGCAGAGAATACCCTGATACCATTTTCCACACCTTGTCTAACATCTCCTTCAAAGATGTTAAGGGTAATAATAAGGCTTTTTTTGAAGTGGACACCGTTTTGACGGTAGCACATCTCTTCTACAGTAAAGATCAGTCCTTTTCAAAGCTTATGTTTAATCATGTAAATGCATTATCAGATCGCTTTAAATCCAATCCTATTGTTTCTTTTTACTCTATTTCCGTCGATCCGAAGGAATCTGTATCTACTTTAGGCTCCTTTGTGAAGCCTTATAAGAATGTTGAGCGGGGCAATTGGCAGGTGGTGTTCCAACCCAATGTGGATATTTTCGATTACGCGCAAAAGCAGATGTTGATTGATGCTATGATTGACCCAGCGGACTCTTCAAAATTTCTGATTAGTAATCAATTTGTACTGATCGATTCTAAGCGTAGAATTAGAGGCTTTTATGATATTAGTCAAAAAGGAGAAGTAGAGCGTCTGGAGGATGAAATTAAACTACAGGTGGTGGAAGAAGTAAGAAATAGACCGTTAAAAATTAAGCAGAAATAGTATGGCAATGACTGAAGCTGAAAAGAAATATAAAAAATGGATTGTAACTCTTTCCATTGTAATTCCTGTTGCTGTTGCGGCATTATTTGGTGTAAATCTTCGTAAACTTGGTTATGACGTAGAACCATTATCCTTTTTGCCTCCAATTTATGCAGCCATTAATGGTATTACAGCTATCTTATTGGTTGCCGCCGTTTCTGCTGTAAAGAAAGGTAAAGTAAAGTTACATGAGACCTTGATTAAGCTGTGCATGGCTTGTTCTATTGCGTTTTTAGTCATGTATGTCGCTTATCACATGACCTCAGACTCTACACCTTTTGGTGGAGAAGGTGCGATACGTTATGTATATTACTTTATCCTGATTACGCATATTCTCCTATCTATTATCATTATTCCTTTTGTACTTATTACCTTTGTAAGAGGAATTGCAGGAGCGTATGAGCGGCATAAGAAATTGGCCCGTATTACGTATCCGATGTGGTTGTATGTGGCTGTAACAGGTGTTGTTGTTTATTTAATGATATCACCTTATTACGCGCATTAATTTATTGTGCTATGAAGAGATTATGGATTTATCAGAGTGATCGGTTATTAACTGATTTGGAGTGTGTTCAAGTAAGTGAGATTCTTGGTGATTTCGTAAAACAATGGACTGCACACGGCAACCAATTACTTGGCTCGTTCGAGATACGGTATAATTTGTTTATTTTCTTAATTGTGGATGAAGAACAAGCCATGGTTACTGGATGTTCTGTAGACAAATCAGTTCACCTGCTTAAGAAAATCGAAAATGAACTATCCATTCAACTTTTCGACCGTTTGAAAATAGCCTATAAACATCAGGATGGCAATCTTAGGGTTGTACCTAGTACGGTATTTGAGGAGTTAGTGAAAAGTGGTGCGTTGAATGAGGATACTATAGTATTTAATAATATGCTTACCCATGCGGATGATATAGACCTTAAATGGGAAGTGCCGTTACGAGATAGCTGGCATGCCAAGGTTTATTTGTAGATATAAAAAAAGCAGCTTTACGCTGCTTTTTTTATATTAGATTTTTACTTCTTGTATTCTTGGTGAAGCGCTGATGATTTCTGCACTAGCCTTAGCTTTATATTCTTCAAAGTTGTTGATAAACAATTGAGCGAGTCTATTCGCTTGGTTATCATACGCATCTTTGTCTGCCCATGTATCTTTCGGGTTCAAGATCTCATCTGGTACATTCGGGCAAGATGTCGGCATTAGTATACCGAAAACCGAATGCGGTAGAAAAGTTGCGTTGTCCAATTGACCTTCAATAGCTGCTTGAACCATTGCACGTGTATATTTCAAGCTTATGCGATTACCTGTACCGAACGCTCCGGCTGTCCAGCCCGTATTTACTAACCATACATTAACATCACCGTGTAGATCTAATTTTTTACCCAGTAATTCTGCGTATGTTGTCGGGTGTGCCGGTAAGAATACTTTTCCAAAACAAGCAGAGAATGTTGTTTGTGGCTCTGTGATACCTATCTCTGTCCCTGCTACTTTAGCGGTATACCCCGAAATAAAGTGGTACATCGCCTGTGCCTTAGTAAGCTTAGAGATTGGAGGTAATACGCCGTAGGCATCACATGTTAAGAAAAATATGTTCTTGGGAATATTTCCCACAGATACTTCCTTCGCATTTTCAATATGATCAATAGGGTAGGCGGCGCGTGTGTTTTCTGTCAGCTTCGCATCCGCATAGTTCACTGTATTTGTTCCCGGAAAGAATTGAATATTTTCCAGTAAAGTAGGATGCTTTATTGCAGCGAATATTTGCGGTTCTTTTTCCGCACTCAAATCGATGCATTTAGCATAACAACCTCCTTCAAAATTAAACACCGTATCGTTTGTCCATCCGTGTTCATCATCTCCGATTAACATACGATTAACATCAGCCGATAACGTAGTCTTTCCTGTTCCGCTTAAGCCAAAGAATAAAGCGGTATCCCCTTTAGCACCTTCGTTAGCCGAGCAATGCATTGGTAACACTTGATGCTCATGTGGTAGGATGAAGTTCAGTACCGAGAAGATACCTTTTTTCATCTCTCCTGTATAGGCCGTGCCACCGATCAAAATCATTTTTTTGGTGAAGTTGATGATCGAGAAATTTTCTTGGCGGGTACCATCTGTTGCTGGATCGGCTAAAAATTCAGGAATTTGTACAATAGTCCACTCCTGTTTGTAAGTTTCTAGCTCCTCATTCGTTGGTCGAAGAAATAGATGGTGACAAAATAAATTTGCCCATGGTAGCGTATTGATAACCGTAACATTGATTCTGTAATTAGAATCAGCCCCAGCGTAGCAATTGCGTACCCATACCTCTTTATCTTGAAGAAAAATTTGCATTTTCTCCAAAAGATTATCAAAAGCTGAAGTCGATATTGGAATGTTTACTTCTCCCCAGTCGATTACATCTTTAGTGTAATCATCTTTAACAATAAACCGATCTTTTGGGGAACGTCCTGTAAATTTACCGGTCTCAATGCAAAGTGCCCCTTGGTCACTTATCTTTCCCTGTCCGCGCTCAATCGTCTGCTCGACAAGTGTGTCGGCGTCCACATTTAAATAAACCTTTGCCGCTAGCGTATCCAAACTATCTGTGGATCTTAGTGGATTTGGTTGTCCCATTTCCATAACCATATCATAATTTATTTTTACTGATGCTAAGTTATGGAGAATATCATGAGGAATGTCACCGCGGATACTTTTCGTAAAGAATTGAATAAAAACGTTTAATCGTTATGATATTTGGGCGTATAAAAAAATTAAACCTCAATAGTTATAGAGCTATTGAGGAATTGTTGAAAATATTAAAATGGAAAAAACAGAATTTATGCAAACTAATCAAGGTATTTTAACGAAGTTTCTTCGTTTTTTACCCGTAGTTTGATGTTTTTCCCCATTATGAGACTGTGATTATTTTCGATGTGTCCCGCTGGGTAACCGAATGCTACCGGGAAATCATACGCCCTAACTTTGTCCATTATTATGTCTTCAAATCGTTGACCAAATGCGGGGTCACTATCTTTGAGCGAGGTGAAACCTCCAACAATTAAACCTGCTAATTTGTCTAATTTTTTTGCACGCTTAAGTGTCCACAACATACGATCGATGTTATAATGTGATTCACCAACATCTTCAATAAACAATACCTTACCATCATATTTGCCATCTGATTTTGAGCTAAGAATACTTTGTAATATGGCTAGATTACCTCCGATTAGTTGACCAGATCCGTTGCCCGACCTATTTGGATAATCGGTTTGACTATATGTGAAATCCATTTTTTGTCCGAAAAGGGCACGCTTTAATGATTCTAGCGCATCTTTGGAGCTATCTTCAAATGACTTTGGCATTTGTCCGTGAATAGTAGGAATATTAAATCGGTGGTGTATATGGCTATGTAATACCGTAATATCGCTAAAGCCAATCACCCATTTAGGATGTTTTCTAAAACGGTTGAAATTGATATGATCGATAATGCGAACGGTTCCGTAACCGCCGCGAGCCGCAAATACTGCTTTTATTGACGGGTCGTCTAACGCTTTCTGTAGGTCGGCAGCACGAAGGGCATCGGTACCCGCAAATTGGTGAAACTGTGAGGTGACTGTTTCGCCCACTTCCACTTCTAATCCCCATTCCGTTAATACCGTAACGGCAAGGTCGATATCGCCCTTAATGTAACTTGCAGGACATACAATGGCTACTTTATCGCCTTTCTTAAGAAATTCAGGTATTTTCATACGACACGCTTATTTTAACCGCAAATTGAGTTATCTTTGCGAAAGAAACAAATCTTTTTTTAAAGAGCCTTTTTTCAACAGAAGCTAAGGGACTCCAACCTGTCTTGTGACTGTAAGTCTTTTCTGTTTATCAGGCCATTTACGTATCATTTAAAATTACTACACCTTGAGTATTTTATCGAAGAATCGTTTTACTATTACATCGGCTTTGCCGTATGCCAATGGACCTCTCCATATCGGACATCTTGCAGGTGCATATATTCCGGGAGATATATTTGCGCGTTTTTTGCGCTTGAATAAAAAGGACATCGTTTTTGTTTGTGGTTCGGACGAACATGGAGCTGCGATCACCATTAAAGCGAAAAAGGAAGGTGTTACACCACAACAGATCATTGATAAGTATAATAAACAAATCAAAGAAAGCTTCGAAGAGTTTGGTATTCACTTTGATATTTATCACCGTACATCGGAGAAAATTCACCATGAATTATCGCAGGAATTTTTCTTGAACCTTTATGAAAAAGGTGAGTTTATTGAGAAGTTTTCTGAACAATACTTTGATGAGGATTATCAACAATTTTTAGCGGACCGTTATATTGTCGGTACTTGTCCACATTGTCACAACGAAGGAGCTTATGGCGACCAATGTGAGAAGTGTGGTACCTCTTTAAACCCGACAGATCTCATTAATCCAAAATCTACGCTTAGCGGAAAGACGCCGATTCTTAAAGAAACGAAGCATTGGTACTTGCCGTTGGATAAATATCAACCTTGGCTCGAAGAGTGGCTCATTGAAGGAAAGAAGGGAGAGCTTAAGTCTAATGTATTCGGGCAATGTCAATCCTGGCTTAAGTCGGGTTTACAGCCGCGTTCCATGACGCGTGATTTGGATTGGGGCGTAGACGTACCATTGGAAGAAGCTGCAGGAAAGAAACTGTATGTATGGTTGGATGCCCCAATTGGTTATATTTCTGCGACGAAACAATGGGCGATAGATAATAATAAGAATTGGGAAGACTATTGGAAAAAACATGAAAATGAAGCTGACGACTCGACGTTGATTCATTTTATTGGCAAGGATAATATTGTTTTTCACTGTATTATTTTCCCAGCGATCTTACACGCACACGGAGAGTATATCCTTCCGGATAACGTACCGGCTAATGAGTTTTTGAATTTAGAAGGAGAAAAGCTATCGACTTCCAGAAATCATGCCGTTTGGTTACATGAGTATTTGGAAGAGTTCCCGGGTAGGCAGGATGAGTTACGGTATGTGCTTACCTCTATTTTACCGGAGACTTCGGACAGTGAGTTTACATGGAAGGATTTTCAGGCCCGCGTAAACAATGAGCTCGTTGCTATTCTTGGCAACTTTGTGAATCGTGTTATGGTTTTGAGTCAGAAATATTTTGATGGAGATCTATTGATGGGCTCTGCACTGACGACGCAAGATCAATCGGTATTGGATGAGTTAAAATCTTTTCCGGTAGAGATTAGCAATTCAATTGGGCAGTATAGATTCCGTGAGGCACTGGGGCACTTTATGAATGCTGCACGTTTGGGGAATAAATATTTGGCGGATGAAGAACCTTGGAAAGTTTTTAAAGAGGATCCTGAGCGTGTGAAAACCGTTTTATATGTGGCGGGGCAAATTGTGGCTAACTTAGCGGTTTTAGCGCAGCCATTCTTACCGAAATCTTCGGATCGTTTGTTTGCTATGTTGAACCTTGAAAAGCAGGAATGGGAAAATGCTGGTCGTCCAGATATCATCCCTACCGGGCACACATTGGGCGAATCGGCTTTGTTGTTTGAGAAAATTACAGATGAACAAGTTGATTTCCAGTTACAGAAGTTAGCCGATGCGAAGGCGCACAATGCGTTGAGCCAGTCTACTGCGGAGCCAGCAAAAGCGAATATCAGCTATGATGATTTCTTGAAGATGGATGTACGCATAGGAACAATTATCGAAGCAGAGAAAGTCGCTAAAACAAAAAAACTTTTGAAGTTGAAGATTGATACGGGAATAGATCAACGTACTGTGGTTTCTGGAATTGCTGAGTTTTTTGCACCAGAAGATATTGTCGGTAAGCAAGTTTCTATTTTAGTGAACCTTGAACCACGGGAGATTAAAGGTATTACATCACAGGGAATGATCCTAATGGCAGAAGATGCGGATGGACGCCTTGATTTTGTTAATCCGACATCAACGATAAAACCGGGTAGTACGGTTCGGTAGTGTGTGGTTAGTAGATCGTAGTTGGTAGCGCGAGGGTAGTCAATGACCGGGCTGCTACTATAAAAAGAGCGTTAAATCGAAGAAGATTTAACGCTCTTTTTTATGAATCTATGGTTCGGAGTACTCGCAAGTTTGGCAAAGACTAATTGCGTAAGCTCCTGATTTTTTCAATAACGAAGAACAAGACAAAAAATACAATAGACGGCACAACCCACCCCAATTCGTATTCAAAATACGGAATACGATTTAGTTGAACCAAGACCTGTGGCGAGAGCAGATTGAACATATTCAATAACCCTAGCGAAGCAATAAGCGTCGTCGCAATAAGTGCTCCGACATACGGTAATTTGGAGGTGATGAAACGTCCAAAAATTACAATATAAAGGACGAGTGTAATGACAATAGGGTATACGAAGGCCAGAGGAGGGTACGCAAATTGAATAATGTTGTCTACACCGGTAATCGATAATACGGCAGAGATCAGACAGCAAATGGTGACCAATATTTTGTAGCTTATTCTTCCGCCGGTGAGCTCACTAAAAAAGGTGCCAACGGCAGCGGTTACAGCGATAGCGGTTGTCAGACAGGCTAAGGCTATACTAAGCGCAATGGCGAGGGTGCCATATTCTCCTAAAACGGTTCTAGAAATATGGATAAGTAATTCGGATCTCTTGATATCGAGATTCGTTATGCCTGAAGTGGAACCGAGATAAATTAATCCCCCATATATACACAATAAGCAGCGAGCGCACCCGCAGCAATCACGACTTTGCTTTTTTCTTTTGTAGACGCGTATCCCTTGGTTTTTGTTGCAGCGATAATAATGCCTGCGAAAACGACGGAAGCGAGGACATCCAATGTTTGATATCCCTCCATAAAACCAAAACTAAATGCTTCTGTCGTTGATACAGAACGTTCTGTAGGAACGGCTGTAGGATGGATAATACCGCTGACCACTAAGATTGTTAAGAGGATAAGTAAAAAAGGAGTCAGGAAATTACCGACCAGATCGACAACCTTAGAAGGAACGATGGCGAAAAGCCAGGTGGCAGCAAAAAAGATAATCGATGTCCAAATGTGGTTACTATCCGGAAAGGACGGGAGCACGCCTACTTCGAAGGTCGTGGCCGCTGTTCGAGGAATCGCAATTAGAGGACCGATACATATCATGATGATGCTTCCAAGAATAGGTGCGAGTTGTGGATGAACACGACGTCCTAGATCATTAAAGTTATCGCCGGAATTATTGACGGATATAATTCCCATAAAAGGAAGTAAAATGCCGGTCAAGGCAAAGGCCAAGATCGTAATCCAAATATGTGTGCCGATCTGTAAGCCAATAAATGGAGGAAGGAGTAAGTTTCCGGCACCAAAAAACATCGCGAAGAGTGCAAATCCAATGGTTACAATGTCACTTATCTTCTTCACAGTATGGGGTTAAATAGTAGATCAATAGTTTGTTTTGCTTCAGCAACGTCATGAACCCGTAGAATGTGGATGCCTTTTGTTAGTAAGATCGTATTTAAGACAATGGTGCCTGTCAATGCTTCGCTGGGTGTAATATTTAGTTTTTTGTAAATCATAGATTTTCGAGACAATCCGCCTAAAATCGGAAGACCTAGATATTGTAGTTCCTCCAAACGATGAAGGAGTTCATAGTTTTGATCTAGATTTTTCGCAAAACCAAAGCCTGGATCTAAGATAATATCTTTTACACCTAAGGCACGTAGCTGGTTTACTTTTTCTGCCAAAAAAGTAGCTACATCTTCTACGATATCATCATAGGTGGTTAGCTCTTGCATGTTTTCTGGAATACCGCGCATGTGCATCAAGATGTACGGCACTTGTAACTGTGCTACGGTAGCAAACATATTGGGATCTATAGTTCCGCCGGATACATCATTAATGATATGAGCACCGGCAGTAATTGCTGCTTCAGCGACCTCCGCTCGAAAGGTGTCAATAGAGAGTATCGCGTCAGGGTAGGCCTTGTGCAGTTTTTCAATTACAGGTATGGCGCGGTTAAGCTCTTCCTGCACGCTGATGAGTGGTGCTCCAGGTCGAGAGGAATAAGCTCCGATATCGATAATGTCAGCACCATTTATCAATAGCTCATTGGCTTTGACCATGGCCTGCTCTACGTTATTATGTTGCCCGCCATCGTAGAAGGAGTCTGGCGTGATGTTGAGGATTCCCATCACTAAAGGGCGATCAAATGTGAATAGTTTCCCTTTGATGTTGATCGATTGTGTTTTGTGCGTCTTTAAGCTATTCATTAACAGCTAAGATAATAAACACAGCCGAGAAATGTGTTTTTTTGAGGCCTAGACTTTCAAATGAAAAGGGCTCCCAAAGTATGGAAGCCCTTTTCTATGGTGGAATTATCCTTACTTATTTGATAACGTATACACCATCAGCCACGATATTGATATCCGTTTTCGGCTTCGTGATCTTAGCAATTTCCTCTTTTGAGGCACCTTTATCTTCCGCGTAGTGTTTCAACCATTCTACAGATGTTTCTTTCACTTTCGCACGGCCTTCTACTGCTACTTTTTTACCGATCAGATCTGCTGGTACAAAGTAGCCGTAATCTGTGAAACGCACCATAATGGTTTCGCCATTATCGCGTTTAAGTGTCATGAAGCAACCTTTCTTTTTACAAACTTCAACCACTTCACCTTCAATTTTTCCAGTGAAGGTTTCCGATTTTTTAAGATTGTTTTCCAGTTTGTTTACGGAGATTGCATTTTTGGCATCAATTTTTTTGCCATATTGTACACCCGCTTTTGCAGGTTCTATTTTTTGTTGTGCCTGGCTCAGTTGAAGCGAAACCAACACACAGAACAAGAGTCCGATTATCTTTTTCATCGTCTTTACTATTTAGCTATTTATTTTCTCAAAAATACAAATTTTCCGCTAGGATCAAGTTTCATGACGGTAGAAGATTTGCCGTCACCTTCCTCATCTTGTTGGTATTCGACGATATAGTCAACGCCTTGTTTTACAGCGTCATCAATGTCCGCAAAACTTTTAGGCGAAGGTTCGCCACTCAGGTTGGCTGAGGTCGAGATAATAGGCTTCTTAAAACGCTGCAACAGCTGCTCACAAAAAGGATGTTTGACAACTCGAATGCCGATAGATCCATCTTCTGCAATCGCATTTGCAGCCAGATTTTTGGCATTGCTATATACGATCGTTAGCGGCTTCTCCGTGTATTCGATCAATTCGTAGGCTACTTCGGGAATATCGTTGACATAAGAGGCCAGCTGATTGTCATTGTGTAATAGAACAATCATGCTTTTACCGATATCACGCCCCTTGAGGGCGAATATTTTGGCAACAGCTTCTTCATTTGTGGCGTCACAACCAATGCCCCAAATGGTATCGGTGGGATACAAAATAAGGCCTCCGCTTTTTAGCGTTTCTAAGGCCTTATTTAAATCTTCTCTATCGAAAGATGTATACATCGTTTAATTTATACGGCTACACTATGATCACGTAAAGCATCATTCAATGATGTTTTCTTGTCTGTTGACTCTTTACGTTTACCGATAATCAGCGCACAAGGAACTTGGTATTCGCCTGCAGCAAATTTCTTTGTGTAAGATCCCGGGATAACCACGGAACGTGCTGGTACATAACCTTTATATTCCACAGGCTCATCACCGGATACATCGATAATTTTCGTGGAGGCTGTCAACACGACGTTTGCACCCAAAACAGCTTCAGTTTCCACACGGATACCTTCTACGACGATAACGCGTGAACCAACGAATACATTATCTTCTATAATAACTGGAGCCGCTTGTACGGGTTCTAACACACCACCAATTCCAACACCACCACTTAAATGTACATTTTTACCAATCTGTGCACATGAACCTACAGTTGCCCAAGTATCTACCATCGTGCCTTCATCCACGTAAGCACCAATATTCACATAGGAAGGCATCATAATTACGCCTTTGGATAGGTACGCGCCATAGCGAGCAGATGCACCAGGAACAACACGCACACCAATTTCTTTGTAATTGGTTTTTAACTTCATTTTGTCATGATAAATGAAAGGACCATTGTCAATCTCTTTCATATCGCAAATAGGGAAGTAAAGGATAACGGCTTTCTTAATCCAATCGTTTACATGCCAACGTGATCCAATAGGTTCCGCAACACGAAGTTTTCCTTCATCCAATTGTTGAATGACGAAACGGATAGCATCAGTATATTCCGAGTATGTCAATAAGTTTCTATCTTCCCAAGCTTCTTCTATCTGTTTCTGAAGTTTTTCTAGTTCCATGTTGATTTTGTATGTATTTTAATGTAGTTACAAACTTATGAAAATTAAAGTAAATTTGCTGTATGGCTGAAGAAAAGGAAAAACTAAGAATCGATAAATATCTATGGTCGATTAGACTGTTTAAAACACGGAGCTTGGCGACTGAGGCATGTAAAGCGGGTCGGGTGAAGCTGAATGGACAGAATGTGAAAGCATCCTATGTTGTTAAAGTAGGGGAGGTCTATCAGATTCAAAAAGGACCAGAGCGTAAGGTTATTCGTGTAGTCGGATTATTGGAACGTCGCGTCGACGCGAAAACGGCTGTTCAGTTTTACGAGGACCAGACACCGGAAGAGGAAACCTACGCATTTAAGTCGGTATTTCATGCGCCTATGCTGAAGCGGGACCGCGGAACAGGAAGACCCACGAAGAAAGATCGTCGTGAGATTGACGATTTAAAGTCGGATCTTTTAGACGACGAGTAAGATGGTGAAGAGAATTTTTGTACTTGCACTTTTGGGGTGTTGTTCGTATATCCTTCAGGCACAGCAGATGAAACAACCTACCTACGTATTGGCCATCCACGGTGGTGCCGGAACGATCTTGAAAAAGAATATGAGTGATGCGCTAGAGCAGGCCTATCGCGTTGTTTTAGAACAGTCTCTACACGAAGGGTATCAGGTGCTTAAGGGAGGCGGAACGAGTGTTGATGCTGTGGCTGCTGCAATTCGGGTAATGGAAGATTCTCCGTTATTCAATGCAGGAAAGGGGGCTGTTTTTAATCATAAAGGAGAAAATGAATTGGATGCATCGATCATGGATGGAAAAACTTTGCTAGCAGGTGCCGTTGCCGGGGTACAGACGATTCGTAACCCTATTATGGCCGCTAAAGCTGTGATGGAACAGTCTGAACACGTGATGATGGTGGGCCGTGGAGCCGAAGAGTTTGCAACGACCAAAGGAGTGGAAATCATTGACCCATCTTATTTTTGGACGCAACCGCGATGGGATGCCTTGCAACGCATTTTAAAACGAGACGCTGAAAAAACAGAATTAGATCATGGGGCACCACAAACGCAGTTGGCAAAGCCTAATGATGAAAAATTTGGTACGGTAGGTTGTGTGGCATTGGATAGCTATGGAAACCTAGCTGCGGGGACGTCGACCGGAGGGATGACGAACAAGAAATATGGTCGTGTTGGAGATTCACCTATTATCGGGGCTGGAAACTATGCAAACAAGCAGGTCGCTGTTTCATGTACAGGCTGGGGTGAATTTTATATTCGTACGGTTGCTGCCTACGATGTGGCGGCGCAGTTGTCGTATAGTTCCGCTATAAGTACTGAAGCGGCAGCAAAAGCAGTAATCGAAAAGATCGGTGCACTCGGGGGCGATGGTGGTATGATCGTTCTAGATCATAATGGGCAAGTTGCCATGCCTTTCAACACCGAAGGGATGTATCGCGGGACAATCACCAAAGAGGGTAAAATTGACGTACGGATCTACAAAGATTAGTGAAGTTTATTTTGGGATATCGTAATAGTTGATGTAACGCACAATACTGTTTGCTCGCCTATTTACATACGAGGATGGGCGGCGCGCATCCCATTTTTGTGGGCTTGGTAGAATCGCAATGATTAAAGCGGCTTCTTTTTTTGTTAAGCTCTTGGCTGATTTGCTGTAGTAATACTGAGCCGCGGCCTCGGCACCATACACCCCTTGCCCCATTTCTATAACATTTAAATATACTTCAAGTATACGTTTTTTACTCCAGCATACTTCAATCAATACGGTGAAGTAGGTCTCTAATCCTTTACGAAACCACGATCGTTCAGGCCATAGAAATACATTCTTAGCCACTTGTTGACTAATCGTACTTCCGCCCCTTAATTTTTTGCCTTCTTGATTTTTTTCAAAGGCTTCCATAATAGCTTTGGTATCGAAGCCATTGTGCTTCAGGAAAGTGGCGTCCTCTCCGGCAATGGCTGCTCGTTTTAGATTATCTGACATCTCGTCGTATGGAAGCCAATCTTTCTCTATTTTCCATTCTTTGCCTGCTGCTTTGCGCTCTATCGCACGTTGTAGCTGAAGAAAGGTCACGGGGGGATTCATGAAAATCAACAGTAAAACCCAAAAAAGCGAAAAACCAAAGAAACCAATGGTAATACGCGCTATCCATATTCCGATTTTTCGTTTCCAGCTTACTGTAGTTCTTTTACTCGTTTGTTTTTTCTTTGTTGCAGCGCGTTTAATAGCCATTGTATTTGGTTTGACGATACAAAGCTAGGGGAAATTTACGGAAATGCTAAAAGAATCTTTATTGACATTAGTCATACACGATTGTAGGGTAAAAGAAATACCTTTGCCCCTATATGGCACGGAAACTTTACAATCCATTTTTAGATTTTAAATTCGATAATCAAACCTGTTTCTTAACAGGTGATGCGCTTGTCTCTGCGGACGAGCAAATACAAGTGTTCCCGGTATGGATGATGCGTGCTTTTGGGTTAGAGGAAAGTCCTTTTAAAATGTTGGATGAGAATATCGTTACCTACAAAAGCCTGAAGCTGCCGTGTAGTGTGGATGCGGCTCAAGCGATTGGAATTATGGATGATGCGGTTGAGCAAGCGATTGAGCAAGGCTATCATGGAGTTCGGGAATTACCGCAAGAACTCCTGTTTCAATGGGTGGGACGTATCTTATATGGTGTTGTCTTTAATGAAATACAGGCCGGCGTCAAGCAAGCCCTGATCAGTGGGGGGGATATGAACTTTTCACAAGCTTTAGTGCATAAGTTTCGTAACCTGCATACCATGTTGCAATCCTTGATTCTACCGATGGAATTTGAACACAAGAATCCATTTACCATTCTTGTGCTCCCGGTAGATAATCCAGCTGATACATTTAATTATAGAGATGAAATCAATACGTTGATTTTTTCTTTACGAATGAAGGATTTTGCGATTATTGCTACACTGCAAGACAATGGTACCAATGCGATTTATCATGAAGAAGTTTTGGAGAAAGTTAAGGACCATGTGTTGCACCCGATTCAGTTTGAAGAAATCTGTGCTCGGTATTTCTACACCGCATACCTCTTTAATCGTTTGCCCGAATATACATTTATGGAAACACCACAAAAGGTTTTTGTAGAACCTATGCCACTAAACGATTGGACGTTGAAACCTATTTTTGATAATTGGCAAGCGAAAACCTATGGGCAGGTGTTGGAGAACTTTTGGAAACCATGGGGATTTACATTGTTTGAAATTATAAAAAATCCAGAACAGCCCATGACTTTTATTGCCGATGAAAGTGGAGCTTTTCGGGTTATTGAAGATATACCGAAACAATAACATTTATCGTAATATGCCCCGGGACTAAGAAGTGACCGGGGCATATTCTTATAACGATTTTTCGACCACAGCAATAGCCTTGTCTATATCTTCAATAGTCGCAGTGAGGTGTGGTCTGAAACGGACACTCCGTTCGCCACAACCCAAAATAATCATCTTGTTCTCAAATGCTGAATGTACAAAAGCATCACGCTGCTCAGGTGTGTCAAAATCAAATGCAACCAGTAAGCCTAGTCCGCGAGCATTGCTTAAGTGCTTATGTGTATGGGTCAATTTTGTTATTTTGTCTAGCAGATATTCACCAGTTTTTTCAGCTTTCTCAACGAGCTTTTCTTTTTCAATAATTTCCAGAATCAATTTAAAGCGAATCATGTCGATGAAATTTCCGCCGAACGTGGAGTTGATACGGCTTGATTCTTTAAAAACATGGTTTTCGACCTGGTCCAGCTTTTCCCGATTGGCAAGGATTCCACAAACTTGTGATTTTTTTCCAAAAGCGATTACATCAGGAATAATATCATAGTGCTGGAAAGCCCACATTTTACCGGTCATAGCGAGCCCCGTTTGTACCTCATCCAATATTAATAAAATCTCGTGTTCGTCACAGATCTGACGTAGTTTTTTGAAAAATTCTTTGCGAAAATGATTGTCGCCACCTTCGGCCTGGATGGGCTCAATAATTAAACAGGCAACTTCATGAGGTGCTTTCTGTAAAGCCTCTTCAATCTGTTTAATCGCTAAACGTTCTTCCTGTATCGTCTCGCTAATCGCATCCTCTGTTATTGGGAAGGTTAACTTCGGGTTGGTAATCCTTGGCCAATCAAATTTTGGAAAATACATGTACTTTCTGGGATCTTTGGTGTTGGTCAACGATAAGGTGTAGCCCGATCTGCCGTGGAATGCTTGCTTAAAGTGAATAACCTGTGAAGCTTCTTTTTGTATTCCACGTGAAAGGTTAAGTCTTGTTTTCCAATCGAACGCGGTTTTTAATGCGTTCTCTACGGCAAGTGTACCTCCAGAGATGAAGAAGCAGTAGGAAAGTTCCTTCGGCATAGCAACACGTTCAAAGGTATTGACAATGTCTGCATATTGATAAGGATATGCATCTGACATGGCAGGTTTATTAATCGCCATCTTCCCAAGGAAATCCTGTTGAGAGACGATATGCGGATGATTGTAGCCCACAGGTGAGGAGGCAAACATGCTAAACATATCAATGTATTCATCTCCATTGCGATCCTTAATATAAGAACCGTGTGAGTTTTCAAGATCTAGCTCTATAGGCAGACCATCGGCTAAGATATGTTTTGAAAGTTGTTTATGTAGTTCTCTCATTATAAATCAAATTTAATGCCTTGTGCAAGAGGAAGGCTTGTGCTGTAGTTAATTGTGTTCGTTTGTCTGCGCATATAAGCTTTCCATGAATCCGATCCCGATTCTCGTCCCCCTCCTGTTTCTTTTTCGCCGCCAAAGGCCCCACCAATCTCCGCACCTGAGGTGCCGATATTGACATTGGCAATACCACAATCTGAACCATTCTGGCTGAGAAATAGCTCGGCTTCACGTAAATTGGTCGTCATGATTGCTGAGGATAAACCTTGCGCTACTTGATTCTGTAAAGCGATCGCATTTTCCACTTCACCTTCGTACTTGATGAGATATAATATAGGAGCGAATGTCTCTGTTTGAACAATTTCATAGCTATTTTCGACTTCGGCTATAACAGGTTGTACATAACACTCACTTTCGTAGCCTTTCCCTTTTAGAACTCCACCCTTGACAAGTAATGTTCCACCTTCGGCCTTTATTTTATCAATGGCAACGAGATAGTTTTGAACGGCATCGGTATCGATTAAAGGACCCATATGATTTTTAGTGTTCAATGGATCTCCAATTTTAATCTGTTTATAAGCGTCGGTCAAAGATTTTTTCACCTGCTCATAGATGTCTTTGTGAATGATTAGTCTTCTGGTGCTGGTGCAGCGTTGACCTGCTGTGCCGACTGCGCCAAAGACAGCACCTATGATTGTCATTTTTAAATCGGCCTGTGGTGTGACAATAATGGCATTGTTCCCTCCAAGCTCTAATAGAGATCGGCCTAACCGATTAGCTACTGTAACGGCAACCTGTTTGCCCATGCGGGTAGATCCTGTTGCTGAAACCAAAGCGATACGCTTATCTTCTGCAAGCCATTTGCCCACTTCAGCATCCCCAGTTACAAGAGAAGAGATTCCTTCGGGGAGTTTGTTCGCCTTTAATACATCTGCTAGTATCTTTTGACAGGCGACAGCGCATAAAGGAGTCTTTTCGCTACCTTTCCAAATAATAACATCGCCACATATTAAAGCGAGCGCCGCGTTCCAGGACCAAACAGCAACAGGGAAGTTAAAAGCTGAAATAATACCGACGATACCGAGTGGGTGATATTGCTCGTACATCCGGTGTGACGGGCGCTCTGAGTGGATCGTGAATCCATACAATTGACGCGATTGTCCCACTGCAAAATCGCAGATATCAATCATCTCCTGTACTTCTCCTAGTCCTTCTTGGTAAGATTTCCCCATTTCGTAAGAAACCAATTTTCCGAGAACATCTTTTAGTTCACGCAATTTGTCTCCAAACTGTCTGACGATTTCTCCTCGCTTTGGGGCAGGGATATCAGCCCAGACCTTTTTAGCGCTTTCGGCAGCTTGAAGTACTTTGTCGTAATCTTTTCGTGTGGAAGAAGAGACCTGTCCGATTGATTTACCATCGACAGGCGAAAACGAAGTAATTTTTTCGCCTTGACCAAACCATTTGGTGCCCGTTGATGTTCCATTAACAAGCAGATCGATCCCAAGCGCTTTTAATTCTTTCTTGATCATATGTAGGTTTATATTATTCTATGATTTCATAAAAATAGTGAATTTTATTTTTATAAATAAAATTTTAAGTGTAAAATATTTTATAATTTTAGTTCAGTAACGAATAGATCTATTTTATGAGAAATATCAATATCGATTATTACGCCATTGATGACTTATTGAGTGCGGAGCAAAAGATGGTTCGGCAGGCCGTTCGCGAGTTTGTTCAACGTGAAATCCGTCCGACTATAGAGGAGCACGCGCAGGGGCATACCGAAATACCCGGATTGATGAAAAAACTAGGAGATATTGGAGCATTGGGAGTTTATATTCCCGCTACATATGGAGGAGCGGGGTTAGATCAGATGTCGTATGGTTTGATTATGCAGGAATTAGAAGCGGGCGATTCGGCTGTACGGTCTGCCGCATCGGTACAATCGTCTTTGGTGATGTTTCCAATATACACATACGGTTCGGAACAGCAAAAACAAGAATTGCTACCGGCTCTTGCAAAGGGGGATTTAATTGGTGCTTTTGGACTAACAGAGCCGAATCATGGTTCGGATCCCGGACAAATGGAAACGCGATTAACAAAAGATGGTGACGGTTACCGTTTGAATGGTGCTAAGATGTGGATAACGAATGCTCCTATATGTGATGTTGCGGTCGTGTGGGCACGCGATGAGGCAGGTAAGGTTCGTGGTGTTATCGTGCGGAGAGAATATGCGGGTTTTACGCGTATAGAGACCGGAAATAAATGGTCTTTACGTGCTTCTCGTACAGGCGAGCTGGTATTTGATAATGTATATATAAGGCAAACAGATATTTTGCCGGATGTTGCTAGCATGAAAGGCCCGTTATCGTGCCTTAATTCGGCTCGATATGGTATTTCATGGGGGGTGATTGGAGCTGCTTTAGACTGTTATGAAACGGTAGTAAAGTATGCTACGGAGCGAGAGCAGTTCGGTAAACCGATCGCGGCATTTCAGTTGCAACAACGTAAGATGGCTGAAATGTTGACGGAGATAACCAAAGCACAGTTGTTGTCGTGGCGTTTAGGAGTTTTAAAAAACGAAGGAAGAGCTACGCCGCAACAGATCTCCATGGCGAAACGAAACAACGTAGAGATGGCTTTGAAAGTGGCACGCGAAGGGCGTCAAGTGCTTGGTGCGATGGGAATTGTTGGGGATTTTCCACTGATGCGACATATGATGAACCTGGAGTCTGTAATTACGTATGAAGGAACGCACGATATTCATTTGTTAATCACAGGACAAGATATTACGGGATTAAGTGCGTTTTCGTAATTGTCTTTTGCAGCACCCTCGGCGCTGCAAAAGACAAGCGTGTATTAGACTTTGTAATATTGTTCCCATCCTTTTGCAGGAGGGGGACCCATTAATAGTGCGTTTGCAAATCTATCGTTGGTTATTTCTTTTTTCTTCGGGTCGAAGATAATTTTATTATTTAATCGCTGTGTGATAACGCCTAAACAGAAGACCTGACTGAGTGGTCCGGCTATATCAAATGAAGAGCGTGTTTTTTCTTCTCCTTTACAAGCTTTGAGGAAATTAGCAAAGTGATTGGAAGGAGAGGCTGGTACTTCCGGTAGTTTTCGCTCCATCTCTTTCGCTTTATCTGCAGGTATAATTTGCAAAGTACTTCCGTGAGACCCACCTTTAAACGTTAGGTTCTTGCTATAGATGATTTTTCCTGGATTTAATTTTACAGGCTCTATTTTACCTGTGCTTGGGGGTGGAATATTTGGGTCTAGTCCAGATACCCCATAACCCGTAGGAATAGGCGGGAGGTTATCTAGCCCGTCGTACCAGTTAATGTCTAGTGCCGGCATCTTGCTACGTTTCGGAAAATGGAATTTTAATGTCGAAGACATAGGGAAAAAGAATGAGTTATGACCATCTAATTTAATGGCCTCTACTGAAGTTGGATATCCCAGATTTAAAAACTCATGTGCTGTATCTAAAATGTGAGCGCCCCAGTCGCCTAGAGCCCCCATACCAAAATCGAACCAACAACGCCATTGTCCATTTACAAAGTCTTTATTATAATCGTGCCCTAAGGTTTGCATTTGCCAGATGTCCCAATCCAAGGTGTCAGGAATTGTTTCTGCGTGTGGAAAACGCGTTATATTCGGGTCCCATGTATGCCAGCGACGCGGCATATTCATGTGGGCATCAATACGGGTAACATCCTTAATAATACCTGCTTCCTGCCATGTTTTAAATTGGAAGTAGTTGGCCTCAGAATGGCCTTGATTTCCCATTTGAGTCACCACATTAGGATGTTTGGCTGCTTTGTTCATCATCAGCTCAACTTCCCAAAAAGTACTGGCCATTGGTTTTTCGACATATACATGTTTTCCCATGTCGATTGCTTGCATGGTTACGGCAAAGTGAGCAAAGTCAGGGGTGCCAATAGAGACAGCATCAAATTCATTGGACATCTCATCGAACATACGTCTGAAATCTTGGAATTTTTTTGCATCCGGAAATAGCTTTAAGATATCCAACGTGTGTTTAGCCCCTAAATCGACGTCGCATAACCCCACGACATTACATAAGCCGGTTTTATGTAGATCTTTAATGATTTCAGCGGCTCGGTTGCCAATACCTACACAAACCAAGTTAATGCGCTCGTTGGGGGACGCCATCTTGATATTTCCAAGCAGGCTATTTGACATAATTAAAGCACCACCGACCATAGTGGTCTTTTTAATAAAGCTTCTACGTGATAAAGAGTGGATCATTTTTCGTCTTTTTTGATTACTTGATCTTTTTAATTTTTATGTTGCGGAAGGATACATTGTCGCCATGATCCTGTAGGAGGATATGTCCTTCTTTAGCTTCGCCAAAAGCCTCCCAGTCTTTGTATTTACTTTTAGCAACAAGCTCTTTGAACTCTTGCGATCCGCGTTGATAGCTTAACATTTTTATACCATTAAGGTAGTGTGTAACTTGATTGTCTGGCGTGACAACAATACGCCCTCTGTTCCATTCTCCAATAGGTCTACGTGCTCTCCCTTCTCTATTTGATGTCTTTAAGTCATATAAAGAAGCGAGTGTTCTGTTGCCCTCCCGACCAAGCTTAGCATCGGGGTGCTTCTCATCGTCTAATATTTGATATTCAAGTCCGATAGCAGAACCGTTCGTTTGTTCTTTTAACGTAACAAAATATTTAACACCACTATTAGCTCCAGGTGATAATTTGAATTCGAAGGATAGGTCAAATGCTGCGTATTTATCTTTTGTGATGATATCGCCCCCGTTGGTAGATTCGCCGCCATCGGATTTTAGAACAGTAATCGTACCATTGCCCACAGACCAACCTTGCGAAGGGAATTTATCGGAGCGTACACTGCGCCATTCGTTGGCATTTTGACCGTTAAACAGCAACTTGAAGCCATCCTTTTTCTCCGATTTACTTAACTGATTAGGCTGTAGATTGACAATATGTATATTATTTGTCGACGATTTAGGCTTTAGGTTTGTTGTTTGGATGCGGATGTTTTTAAAATACACCTTCTGCCCGTCTAGATCTTCAGGGATACTATGTACTTGCAACCCAATAAAGCCTTTTCTATCTATGGTATCTATGACAGACGCAACGGGGACACCATTCACCCATGTTTTTAATTCGTCTCCAATAGCCTCGATGCGGTAATGATTGTATGCATTGCTTTTATATAGACTTTTTGCACTTTCGTTGAGATCTACAGGGTAAAGCCATCCGCGACGTGCTTCATCGTAGACACCACCAGTCCAAGCGCGTGGGGTCGGATCGATCTCCATCTGGCGACCATATACACGTCCTTGTCCATTATTGGCTGCGGCGTCGAAATGACTCCGTGTCTGTATACCGGAATTGGTCTGACTCCCTTCAAGCTTTACATCCAACTCTAGTATAAAATCGCCATATTCTGCTTCTGTAATCAAGAATGAGTTGGGGGTCTTTTTTGTCATGCGTCCCACAATTGCACCATCTTCAACCGTGTACGGTGCTTTTCCGCCAACGGCTTTCCAGCCATTTAATGTGCTGCCATCAAAAAGGGCATGCCAACCTTTTTGATCTGTTGTAGTCGTTTGTGCAGATAAGCTATAAGGAAGCATGCCTGCTGAAAATAACCCTGCAAGGATAAGCGATGTGGCTCGTAATGTTTTTTTCATTGTAGTATTCAAATTTGGTTTATAGTTGCTCGAGAACATGAGAAAGCTTTACTGTTATGGTATTGCTTTTTTTGTGACTTTATCTTTGCATTATCTAAAGAAGTTAGGCCTTGTTCATGTGTGTTCTGCGAGGGTATTGTTTATAATCATTTTTTGGCCTATTACAATGATATTAATAAACCAGATGATTTTTAAATGTTAAGCAGTGTTTTTTAACGAAAACGTTTGAGGGCAGGAGAAGTTCATTGATTATAGTTCGTTGGTTGTTCATTGTATATCGCTGTTGGTTTGTCGGGAAGAAAATTGAGACAGCTTTGTTTTAGAGGAATTAGTCGGTTAATCCGATAGCCAACAACCCTGTCGGTGATCGCGAGGAAGGGGAGGAAGTTCAGCGCTTAGGCAGGTAGTCTGTATGGTCCGTCGATCTCTCCGGAGATCGAGTATGACCTATTTTCCTAAAGACGAACCATTCCAGGAGCTACCAACTGCCGACGACTTGTTGCCCATGTTTCTGCGATTATACGCCCTTCTCCTTATCGCCCTTCTCTAAACAATGAACAGCAACCATGCTCTTACTGTCTTCAATCTTTATGTACTTATTCTTTTCTATGACCTGTCCTTATTTGCAAACTACGACCTGTCGAGTGTCCTCTGATAAACTAATTGATGCTGGCGCGAACCTCTGGTTCGTGTCCCTCCATGTCCCCATGCCCTTTTCTACAAAACATAATCTATAAACAACGAGCTCTTAGCAATCCAAACATGAACTACTTTCTACAAACCATAATCTACGAACTACTTTCTACAAACTACCAACTACGATCTACCAACTACCGAAAAATATCCACCACGTTTACAGCGCGTTATGCAGCATCCCAAAAAAAGACCCAACAAAGTCTTGGAAGGAATAGGTAAAGTTTTCTACCTTTGCACCACTCCGCAAGGGAGGAACACTTGAAATAGAGGTCAAAAACGAGGTTACCGAGCACATAGAGCGAGGTTTTACCGAATTTTTG
>NZ_FXAU01000007.1:62728-304619 GCF_900177625.1 Sphingobacterium psychroaquaticum | reverse complement strand
TAGAAAGTAGTTCATGTTTGGATTGCTAAGAGCTCGTTGTTTATAGATTATGTTTTGTAGAAAGGGCCATGGGGACATGGAGGGACGTTCATGGATAATAGTTTTAAAGGAAGAGAGAATTCAGAAAAGAATAAGGACAAAAGGTTAGAGAAACATTAAAAGGACCGTAATAATGGTTGTCGCGTCGTGCCTCCGCGCAGGGGCGACGCGGCACTCCTTGGCGTCTTTGCGAACCTGAGGTACGAAGCTGTGGCAATCTTATCAGCAACAAGTCTAGTCTTTAGGTATAATTAAATGCATCTAGATAGTTCTTATTGATATAGTCCGTGGATTCCTCCTAACGTCGGGATGACGACCACTTGTTATGCGCGCGTTACAAACCTGCTTATCGCAGACTGCCTCATGTCAATGACACGCCTCGCTAGTTCGAACCTGCCTACCGCAGGCATTTATAGCTCGGCTTTTTGATTGGGACACGAGCTACAAGCTCGCGCCAGCGAATTGGCAATCTTATTCACAGCAAGTCTAATCTTTATGTCTGATTAATAGATCTGGATCGTTCTTAATGATATAGTCCGTGGTTCCCTCCTAGCGTCGGGATGACGACCACTTGTTATGTGCGCGTTACAAACCTGCTTATCGCAGACTGCCTGATGGCAATGACACACCTCGCTCGTTCGAGCCTGCCTACCGCAGGCACTTGTAGCTCGGCTTTTTGATTGGACACGAGCTAAAAGCTCGCGCCAGCGAATTCGAAAACTCACCCTACAATCTAAAAACGACCAATCCCTATCAACTACCAACTATAATCTACCCTCTACAAACTACCAACTACAATCTATCAACACCTAAACTGCCTTTTGAGGATCGAGCTCCTCGAAAATAGAATTTTTTGACACAAACTCCGGTACAATATCCTTCATCATAGAAACTAAAGTCATCGGCTCTTGACGTTTTTGACAATCCTTGATTAAAAGACACAACATTTCTATCTTTTCTTTACGTTGATCATCATCAAAAGTATTCACTTTAGCAATCATGATTTTTTCATGATGCGTTTTTACTGTGTTCTCATCATTTGCTAACAATTCCTCATATGTCTTTTCTCCTGGTCGCAATCCGGTAATCATAATAGACACATCTTCAGGGTATCGGTATCCTTTTAAACGAATCATCCTTTTCGCAAGATCCATAATTTTCACTGGTTCGCCCATATCAAACACATAGATCTCTCCGCCACTTCCCATCACCGCAGCATCCTGTACTAATTGACAAGCCTCAGGAATCGTCATAAAATATCGTGTAATATCGGGATGGGTTACTGTTAATGGTCCACCCTTTTTAAGTTGCTTTTCGAAGAGCGGTATAACCGATCCATTTGACCCTAATACATTTCCAAATCGCGTTACAATGTAGTTCGTCTTCACCTGTTTATTGAGTGCCGAAACATAGATCTCGGCAATACGCTTCGTTGCCCCCATCACATTGGTTGGATTTACGGCCTTATCTGTCGAAACCATCACAAACTTCTCCGCACTATATTTTGCGGATAGGTCTGCAACCACCTTCGAACCATATACATTCGTGTGAATAGATTCATATGGATTTTGCTCCATCAACGGGACATGCTTATAGGCCGCAGCGTGAAACACCACATGGGGACGATAGTGCGCAAAGATATTTTCCATAAAACCAACATCGCGCACATTGCCCACAACATAGCGTACACTATGTGATACCACCTGCCGAATCTCCTGCTGTAAATCATACAACGCCGACTCTGCCTGATCCAATAGAATTAACTTACCGAACTTCACGAAGGCAATCTGACGGGCCAATTCAGAACCTATCGACCCTGCTGCTCCCGTAATCAAGATCACCTTACCAGCTAGGGACTCCTGTACTGCTGGGTTATCTAACTTGATAGCTTCTCTACCTAAAAGATCACCGATGTTCAAGGTACGCAACTGCCGCGTCGCCACCTCTCCACTTAACAACTTCGCCGAATTGGGCATTATTTTAAGCTTTACCGGCAACTGCTCAATATGTTCAGATATACCTTTCAGTCGTTCTTTATTGTTGTCATCTAAAGCAATAATAACACTATCAATTCCCATCGACTCCATCATCTGACTGTTCAGTATCCGAAAATCAACCACATTGAAACCATTTACCCGCTTCCCGATACGATTTGGATTATCATCCGCCAGCAAAACTGTTTTATATTTATTTTTACTATCCGCTTTTAATAAATTCAAGGTAATAGTCCCCATATTCCCTGCCCCGATCAATACCACTGGCGCCACATTTTTACCTTGCTGAAACAACTGTTCATAGATAGAACGGTACACCATTCGAGCGGCCACCATAGAAACGATGGTCATCACCCCGTGTATAAAGACAACCGAATAAGATAGATTAAATATAGGATATAACGGCAGATAGTCGGATCGACGTAAACAAAAAGAAGTTAACATTAAAACAACGACCGCTCCTATCGTTGCCGACATAATACCTTGCGCATCCTTAATATCTGCTTGTCGAATGATTCCACGATATGTCTTAAAAACAAAAAAAGAAAGGGCATAAATAGCGGTCACGAGGAATGCCTGCTTTATCATTAAAGCATCGTCCACTCGGCCTCGAAAGCTATTGATGACGTAGGTAGATAACAAATAACAACTGAAGACGATAAAAACATCAATCAATAGTACAACCCATCTCGGATTGTCTCTCCTCAATCGTCTTCTAATTAAATAAAAATTCATGGTTCCTTATGCGATCACAAGCAGAGTATGTCAAAAACTCGACCAGTTTTTGCAAAATAACAAAAGTTTTCCCGAAGACCCGTTACGGGAAACCGTAACAACTAAAAAATGTAGCCGTTCTCCTGCATGATATCTCCTCTAAAAAAGATTTACAACAAGAAAACGGCTACTGGTTAACCTAATATTCGCTATTGCTAAGATTTCTTTCGAGATCTCACATCAGGTAAGAAGCCCGTGACAATCCCAATCAATGGTAGATATGCACACACACTAAACACATACGCGATACTCGTATGATCCGCGAGCCAACCCAATACTGCGGACCCCACGCCGCCCATACCAAAGGCAAAACCAAAAAACAGGCCTGCAATAAGTCCCACTTTGCCGGGAACAAGGTCTGTCGCATACACAAGAATTGCAGAAAAAGCAGACGAAATAATAACTCCGATAACCACCGCAAGCACCACCGTGGCAAACAAGCCTACATGTGGAAGTAACAATGTAAACGGTGCTGCTCCCAGAATAGACACCCATATAATCATTTTTCGTCCGTATTTATCACCCAAGGGCCCGCCGAGAATTGTACCTATCGCTACTGCAGCCAAAAAAGCAAAAAGATAAACCTGAGATTGCTGTACAGAAAGACCAAACTTATCGATCAAATAAAAGGTAAAATAACTCGTCATGGAGGCCATATAGAAGTACTTCGAAAAAATAAGCACCAACAGGATAACAATCGAAGAAATAATTTTACCTCTACTTAAACCATTTCCTTTTTCTACTTCCGCTGAAACCGCAGCATTATTCTTCACTTTGTATAGGATCTGTTCTTTATACCATCTACCTACAAAAGAAAGTAACATAATACCGGCAATAGCAAAAGCGACAAACCAGCGAATATGCGCCTGTCCGTTTGGAATCACAATAATAGCAGCCATTAAAGGGCCGATAGCACTTCCTGCATTTCCACCGACTTGAAAAATTGATTGCGCCAGTCCTTTCTTTCCTCCAGAGGCCAACTGCGCTACACGTGATGCTTCGGGGTGAAAAATAGAAGAACCTGTTCCAACCAGAGCAACAGCAGCCAAAATCATATAAAAGCTGCTAGCATACGATAAAAACACCAAACCTATTAGTGTAAAACTCATACCTACAGCCAATGACCTTGGTGTAGGATGCTTATCCGTATAAAGACCTACGAACGGTTGTAATAGCGAGGCTGACAATTGAAAGGTTAAAGTAATCAGTCCGATTTGCGTAAAGGACAAATTAAAACTCTCCTTAAGCATGGGATAGACAGAAGGGATGACAGACTGCATCAAGTCGTTCAACATGTGACCGATACTTATCGCAAACAAAATCCCATAAACCGTGTTCCTCGCCAGAGGATGACCGGAGGACGGTGCCGTGATTTTCATAAACTATATAACTTAAATAATACCAATAATTTTCTTCAATGTTTTACCCGTCGCTTTCACATCTTGCTTTTCAATGTTCCGCAATAACAACGCATGAATATCTTGGGAGTCCACGAACGGCTTCGTGTTTTTATACTGCTTAAGAAAAGATTTCAGCACATACGCAGAAGATTCACGATACAATTCAGCTAGAATACTATTACCTGAAGCTTCAGCAATTGCCTGATGAAACTCAATATCTTTATGAATACATCGATCCATATCGCCTAAATCAGCGTAAAGCTTACGTTCAGCCAATTTACTTCGCATAATCTTAAGATCTTTTTCTGTTCGGTTTTCCGCCGCTTTCTCTACGATTCGAATCTCCAATAACTGTCGTACTTCAAGAATCTCCGATAATTGTGCTTTCTCAAACTTGGAATCTAACGGTTCATTACCATGGATATTAACAACAAATGTCCCTACCCCTTGGTGCACCAAAAGAAATCCGGAATTCACAAGTATCTTGATTGCTTCCCGGATAGAAGATCGTCCCACTTGAAACAACTCCATCAAAGCAGGCTCGGTAGGCAATTGTGCATCCAAAGGAAACTCCCCTCCTTTAATCTTTTCCCGCATTATATCGGCTACTTCTTGCGCCAACGATTTCTTTTTTATCATAGTCAAAATTCATCAGATGATAGGATGAGCAGACGAATGTAGAACTTATTATCTAAATCCCAAAAAAAAGTTTAAAAAAAAGCTGGCTCCAGTTACACCGGAGCCAGCTCTAACACAATAACGTGTTATTATTTTAAAGTATTACTAATTATTCAGCACGTAAAATTTTAGCGGCTTCAACCATCGACTCTAACGCCGCTTTAGTTTCTGGCCATGCACGTGTTTTCAATCCACAGTCAGGATTTACCCATAATTGCTCTGCAGGAACAACAGCTTTAGCTTTACGCAACAATTCCACCATCTCCTCTGTACTCGGTACACGTGGTGAGTGAATATCGTAAACACCAGGTCCGATATCATTTGGATATTTAAAGTCTGCAGCAAACGCATCCAATAATTCCATCTGCGAACGAGAAGTTTCGATCGTGATTACATCAGCATCCATTGCCGCAATATCTTCAATAATATCATTGAACTCGGAGTAACACATGTGGGTGTGAATCTGTGTATCATCATCCACATTTGATGAAGAAACACGGAAAGCACGCACCGCCCAATTCAAATAATCTTTCTGATCTGCTTTACGCAAAGGAAGCCCTTCACGAATTGCCGGCTCGTCAATTTGTATGATTTTAATACCTGCTTTTTCTAATGCCTGTACTTCATCCAAAATGGCAAGTGCAATTTGGTATGTTGTTGTTGAACGTGGTTGATCATTACGCACGAAAGACCATTGCAAGATCGTAACCGGACCTGTCAACATTCCTTTCACTGGACGGTTTGTCAATGATTGTGCATAAGCAGACCAACGAACAGTCATATCTTCTGGACGATAAACATCACCATAAATTACCGGTGGTTTCACACAACGTGAACCATATGATTGCACCCATCCGTTTTTCGTGAACGCATATCCAGCAAGTTGCTCACCGAAGTACTCCACCATGTCGTTACGCTCGAACTCACCGTGTACCAATACATCGATATCTAATTCTTCTTGTAAACGGATAGTTCTTTCTGTTTCCTCTGCAATTTCTTTATCGTATTCAGCTTGTGTAATTGCACCTTTTTTCAAATCAGCTCTCCATTTACGAACATCTTTCGTCTGTGGGAAAGAACCGATTGTTGTTGTCGCAAAAGCTGGCAAGTTAAATTTAGCTTGTTGCGCTGCTTTACGATCTGCAAACACAGAAGTACGTGTTGCATCATCATCTGTAATATTTGCTGTACGCTCTTTAACCGCTGGCTTGTGGATTAAAGGAGAAGTACGACGGCTTTCCGCTGCTGCTTTATTCGCTTCAAAGCGTTCTGCTGTTTTTGCATCAACCTCACCATCAGCCAATACTGCTAAGTCTTTTACCTCTGCTAATTTCTGTTTTGCAAATGCTAACCAGTTCTTAACTTCAGCAGGCAATGACTCTTCATTATCTTCATTATCCAAATCAAAAGGAACATGTAATAAAGAAGATGAAGGTGCAACCCAAACACGATCGGCGCCCAAAGCATCAACTGCTTTTTTGATTTGTGTTAACGATTTCTCGTAATCGTTCTTCCAAATGTTACGACCTTCTACTACACCCAATGAAAGTGTCAAAGAAGCAGGTACTTTAGCAAGAACTGTATCTAATTGATTTTCTCCACGAACCAAGTCAAGGTGTAACGCATGAACCGGTAAGTTCACCGCTACTTCCTCGTTGTCACGAAGAGCTTCGAAATAAGTTGCAACGATTAATTTGATGCCTTTAGCAGCTGCTGCAAGTTTATCGAAAACACGTGCATAAAGCGCTTTTGTATCTGCATCAATATCCAATGCCAAATAAGGCTCATCAATCTGCACATATTGTGCACCTGCATCCGCCAATTTAGTTAAGATTTCTTCATAAACAGGCAATAAACCATCGATAAGGTCGATACGGTTAAATCCTGTTTCTTTTTCTTTACCTAACAAAAGGTAAGTGATTGGGCCAATAATAACTGGTTTCGTTTCAATACCAGCCGCTTTAGCCTCATTATATTCATTTAAGAATTTCTCTGAAGTCAGTTTAAATTCTTGGTTTTTCGTAAACTCAGGAACGATATAGTGGTAGTTAGTATCGAACCATTTCGTCATTTCCATCGCCGTCACATCTACCCCACCTTCTTGGAAACCACGTGCCATCGCAAAGTATAAATCTAAATTATACTGACGATCAATTTTGTTCAACAAAGAGCTGTAACGAGCAGGAATTGCTCCTACAGTAAGAGACAAGTCTAATACTTGATCGTAAAACGAGAAGTCATTCGAAGGAATTAGATCGATCCCAGCATCCTTTTGTGTCTTCCAGTTGCCTTCACGGATTTTAAGTCCAGCTTGCAATAATTCTTCCGCGCTGATCTTTTTCGCCCAATAAGCTTCATTGGCCTTTTTCAATTCGCGGAAAGCCCCCACACGTGGGTAACCTAAATTGTTTGTTAATAACATAAATTCTGTTTGTTAATTTTTCTTTCTAAAACTATTGCTTGGAGAGAAGGCCACACAGGAACGGTGACTTCGGCTTATCTTTCCCCCGAAGGAGTAGAATGTAGCACCTTGTACAGCGACAGGTTGCTAAGGCTTCATCGGGTCTAGTCCCTCTGCCTTTCTCTATAAGCGTGGCTAAGGTATGAATAAGTATTGAGAATGCAAAGAAATCCTAAAGATTTTAAAAAAACATATGTAAATTTAATACATAAATAACAAAAATATGGAGACAGAGACATACGCTTTTCAGGAAGACATCTTAGGATACCCGTATGAGCAAGCCCGTCTTGACTTACCGGATGATTACGAAGGAAGTGTTCATGCCGTACTCGTACGCAAGAAAGCACCCCTAGAAAGCAAGAAAGCTGTACTTTATGTTCATGGCTATATCGATTATTTTTTTCAAACAGAGATGGCAGATCAATTCAATATGCATGGTTACCATTTCTATGCGTTAGATCTCCGCAAATATGGCCGTGCACATCTGTCACATCAGGGATATTACCGCGTACGTAATCTCAAAGAGTACGATGAGGAGATTAACAGATCTCTAGCTATCATGAAGCAAGAGGGGCATGACAGTGTGATATTATGTGGGCATTCTACCGGCGGCCTAGTCTTGACCTACTTTGCTGCACGCCATCCCAATCATCCGTTGGTGAAAGGATTGTGGTGCAACAGTCCTTTCTATGATTTCAATGTGGGGTCTTTGACAAAAACGATCGGTATTCCCCTGGTCAGTGCATTGGCTACGCTGTTTCCTAATTTACCCATACCAAATGGCATGAACGCTCAGTATGCAAAAAGCCTACATCAAGAGCATAAAGGGGAATGGAACTTCGACCTAACTTGGAAACCTCTTGATTATACCTATTCGGACGCGAGTTTCATCCGAGCGGTGCATCAGGCACAACGATACATTCAACAGGGCGTTCATTTGACCGTGCCCACCCTCATTATGCATGGAGCACAAAGTAGTTTTTCAAAAAAGTGGGACAAGCACTCACAAAGTAGTGATTTGGTCCTTAATGTCAGAGATATTGCACGGTATGCAAATAAGCTCAAGGGTGATATCACCATTCTTCCCATTGAAAATGGCATCCATGATTTAGTTTTATCCAAAGAAGAAGTTAGAACGCAGGTATACCTAGCACTTTTTGCTTGGCTGAGAAAGAAAGAGCTTTAACCTACCCCTCATCCGCTATAATCTTCAAAGCTGTGTCTATATAAGGATCACGCCCGCCCATGATGTCTTCGAGTGTAAAATCTGTCAAATAATCCGGCTGCACACCTAGCAGATGATGAGTACTTCCGTCGGAATTCATTACTTTTAGCCCTGAAAAGGTCACCATCATGCCTCCAGGCAGATAAAGATAATTAATATTACCATTTGCACCAGCTGTTGGCTGTCCAATAATCTTACCTATCTTCCAAAATTTAACAATATCAAGAAAAGTTTCCGGTGCACTTTGTGTTGTTCGATCGGTTAGAAAGTAAAATTTAGCTTTCTTATTCTGGTTTTCAGGAGCATCTATTTGTGTAGACTGTCTAAAGCTTCGATTCTTAGGACTTAAAATTTCATAGGAATAAAAAATCTGATGTTTAACGGTGTCCGTAATTAACTTATTAAGTATGTTTTGACTATAAAAATCGTGCTTAAGGTATCCCCTCATCTCAAATATGATATGCTTCGACGGGTCCTCAATAAATCGCAACAATGTATCCGTCACTTTTGATTGAGCCAAGTTAAAATAATACGTATTCTCATCCAGCATCCTATTTGCTGTGTTTTTTAGCGTCGATACCGTTAGATATATATCGTCGTGCTGAAAATCACGCTTCACATGAAGCTCCTTCACTTTGCCGCTACGCTGGTCCCGCAATCGTAAAATAGATGCTGAGTCCTTTTCACCATAAAGCATACTAAAGATTAATCTTGTTTTTTTATTTGCGGCCGATCCTGATCCGACAATCGACTTTCGCTTCACTAACTGTTCAATATCTTCCGCACCAACACCAAGGATTTCATCGCCAATATTGACATTTCTTTCAAAAGCTGGATTATGAATTTTCCGAATATAATATTTATCGTTCAGGTCAATAACACTGAAAGGCATCGAGTAATTGTTGCGATTATCGACCTCTTCCATATTGAAAAAGATATGCGCATCTTTATACACAGCCAACATACCCCAAACCACATCATAGTATTCCTGAAGGTTTTTTGTTTCCAGTACGGCGTTGATTGTCTTCCTCAATAAATGCTCCTCTTCTGCATCCGTCAATGGATTGTACACAAATGCATATCGGAACGCATTCCATAAGGAAAGGATATTCGATACTTTCACAGACATGTTATCTAACAGTCTTACATTGTGAAATTTCTCAAAGCCACCTTTGTTATACCTATAGGCAGCCTTATCATACGATGCCTTCGGGAAAGTTTCCGTTTCATTGCCGTAAACCGCGAGCGGAAAAGAGGCTGATAAAGCCGATGTTAGATTAGAGTATAAAGTATCACCAATTTTGTTTTGAGCGGCGAAGAGCTCTTTATCTATTGTTTTAAAAAAGATATTGTAGGCTGGCTTCTCGCGCACTACATTCATGTCAAAGGTTTTAATGGCTATGGGTTCGTTGCCAATTTGTAGAACTGAATCCAAACCAATCCCTCCTTTGAACTCATCCAGCGATACTTTTATATACATCTCCGCATTCGTTGGTGTTATGGTATCTCTTAGAATAAAGAAATTCTTTCCAGAGAGTTTCCTTTCCGGCATGATTTGTTTTCCCGTATGGTTTGCTATCGAGACATCAACAGGATCTTCTACTGTGTGATTGATTTTTAGTTCAAACACTTTTCCATAGTAGGCTTCTGGAATTTTGATCTTCAATAAATCGAAATCGCTCATAAATGCATCTGACATTAGAGATCGCCTATTTGTCCGAATACTTTTAAAACCGGAGCCACTTCCACTATAGAATTCCATTCCTTTATGCTGCACCCCAACAACCAAAGGACCTTCCTGCTCACTTTTTGGCGCCTGCGTTAAGATTTCTTGTTTATACGCTAACATTAATGAGGGTTCCAATGGCTTGAAGATGGAGACTAATGAATCTGCGAAGGCTCGCTCGTCCTTTGTGTGTAAAGCGATTCGGGTCGCGTTAACAAAAATTTGATCCCACCCAACACGCAATAATGCTTGGTGAACGGCGTCTGTCGGCGAAAAGTATCGTATATCTCCTCCTAGTTTTGCTAATGCAACTAGGTTATTGATTTGTGTTTCCCGTGTCTGGCACTTTACAGCAGGACTAGCAAGGAATAAACATAGTAAAAGAGAAAGGCAAATGGATCTCAAGTTCATTCTCGGTTGTTTCTTGTGGTTGAAAATACCGAATAATCTGAATCTAAATAATAGGCGATCACGAGTTTAGGATTTTTTAACAAATCTAGGATGTTGTGATCTTTTACCTTACAAGGTTTGCTCATGCACCAAAGATCGAACTAAATACTCTTTATAAAACATCTACTTCGTAAAACTGATACGACTGAGCGTAGGTCACACTGACCAAATTAATTACTTGTTTATATTATGAGTTATTTATGTTTTCTTTCTCCATGCCACCTTTCTAAAATGCTCTTGACATCTCCCTGTTTATATAATTAAGCGTCTAGACATATGTCTAAGATTGTCTAAATATTATTATAAAAACCGCATTTAGACAACCGAAAAGGCACATTCAAACACTTTTCTCGTCTAGAACCATCTAAAAAAAATCTATTTAGACAGCTTCCAAACATTATCTATAGGTTCTATTTTGCCTAATCTTCTTAAGGTTTGTAAATTATTTTTAACCTTATTCCTTTTTTGCTTCTCATTTAAAACGTCGGGTAACTTATCTAACAATAATTTATCAAAATCTTTTTTTGTTCCTACAGAAAATTTATCTAAATAGTCCAAAATCATCTTCTGACAATATTCATCATCAATTCCCCTTTGTTTCATATAATCAGCCTTTTCACCAGTAATTGCTGCTACCTTTGATGAGATATGATAACTAGGCTTACGACCCTCTATTAATTTTTTATTCTTTAATGTTTTTGCTTCTTCATCTGAAATGTTTTTTTGCTTTGCGACTTTATCTAAAATAATTATATCTTCCAATGATAAACTAGGCATTTCTGCAACTTTTCGAGCATAATTCAAATCAACAACTTTTCCATAAATTGTTACTTTTACCTTATCCTCTCTTAAATCATATTCAGGCAAAGGGAAGAACTTTCTTCTTTGAATATTATACATTCTCTTAATCCCGCTTCCAATAGTATCAATCATATTCAAATTAACCATTGCCCCTACTAAAAAAGTATTTCTATATCGTGGTTCAGGTGATTCAGAGGTTACGACCTCTTCAACACTATTGGGTATAAACTTTCCTGAATTTATAAATGATAGCAGTCCATCCTCATTCTCTACAACTATAATTTTCCCCCCCAAGGTATAATCTTGATGTGCTATACAATTGTTCAATGCCTCTCTTATTATATATGGGTCATATTGATCTACCTCCTCAGGAAATAGGGAATCAGATTTAATATAACGATACTTTAGATTTCTAATCTTAGCACTGACATCTATAACTGTCAGAATAAAAGGACTATAGAAATGTTCATAGTCCTTTTCAATATTATCTTTATCCTTTAATATCCAAGTAATCCTAGAAGTCGCAGGATTTATAAAATGTTCTGACTCAGGGTTACCCAACAATAAAATAGTTGTATTGGTTATTTTTCCCTTAATTGTTATTTTTGCTTTATCTAAGAAAACTTGATCTGTCCAAGTATCTACTTCATCTCTAAGCCTAGAATTTTTCTCTTTAAATTGAATACGAGCAAAAGCTATTGCTTCTGGAGATAAATCATCAATTGTTGCGCTTTCAATTATTGACGCGCTCCAGTCTACTTGTTTTGATTGTGAACGAATTGTATCTAGCTCTATTTGGTTAAGAGCTCCTAAACTCTCACCATCTCTTCCATACCAATGACCCTTCCAAGCAATTGGCTGTCCTTTTGGTGATGCTGGTATCTCAAATAATAAGACATTTTTCCCATCCTTTATTATCCTATGAACCTCTACAAAACTACATTTAGGGGAAGTAGAGTTACTCATCTCCAATTTGTATTCATTGATCTCCCTGTCATTAATTGAGGTCCCCGTAATTGATTTATCGTCCTTTACCCCCATCACAAACCAAGCTCTACTTTTGCCTTGGAGATTAGCTTCATTTGCTAAGGCGGAAAAGTATTTCCCTAACTTATCTTTATCATAACGATTATTAGCTTCTTTAAACTCTACAATCTCATTTTCTGTAGACAAAGTAAGTAAACTATCTAAAATTTCTTCCATCATTTTACTATGATACTCCCGTTTAGTTAAACAAATATTTTCAAACTTAATATATAATATCCAATTTTTGATTGCACTTCTTGATATTTTTCCTTTTCAAATCCCATCCCCAAAGGGATCGAGGGTGTTCGAAAAAGAGGGAAATATTTCATTCAGCACCGGCTAAATTTATTGCACCAGCCTTTTACAAAGCTTTCTTTGCCACACATATACTATCTGGAGTTTCATCATTAAGTGAATCGTGGTGTCATACCGTGTTAAAGAATTGAACATAGTCGTTCACTTTCTGGTAAAGATCCATTCCTCCATTTGGCAGGTTTAGATAGATTTTATCTCTTTTGAATGCCCCCCAGAACTTTTCGGTATAGACATTGTCCAGTGCACAGCCTTTGTCATCCATCGAGATCTGAACTTTAGGTTCCTGGAGAGCTTAACAAAAAAGCTGGAAGTAAATTAGGATCCCTGTTAAGGATTTTCTGGTTTTCCATGCTTTTCAATGGTATCCGACATGGAACTTTCTGAGAGGTAGAGATCGACTAATTTCTTACCTTTGCCTTGTTAAAACAGGCACCCATGATCTATTTCCACATTCCTTTTTGCAAACAGGCATGTCATTACTGTGACTTCCACTTCTCCACTTCCTTAAAGTACAAAGCGGAGATGTTAGACGCTTTGCAACAAGAAATCACGCTTCGAGCCGCCTACCTAGAAGAGAAGACTATCCATTCCATTTACTTTGGCGGAGGCACCCCTTCTATCCTAGAGGCATCGGAAATAGAACAACTCATCGGAACCGTTGCTAAGCACTTTGATATCGCGCACGATGCGGAAATCACATTGGAGGCGAACCCCGACGACCTTACCGTCACAAAAGTGCGAGACCTACGATCAACTCCTGTAAACCGTTTCTCGATAGGTATCCAGTCATTTTTCGAGGAAGACCTTCGCTGGATGAACCGCGCGCATAATGCATCGGAAGCCGAAGCTTCCATTAAGCGCGTACAAGATGCCGGATTTGAAAACATCACCTGTGATTTAATCTATGGCTATCCACTTCTTACCGATGAAAAGTGGACCTCAAATATCGCACAGCTAACAGATAATCAGATTCCACATATCTCTTCCTATGCCATGACCGTGGAACAGCGAACTGCCTTGAACCATATGATCAGCAAAGGGAAGACACCTGCGATGAACGAAGAACAGAGTGCAGCACAGTTTGAGATACTCATGCAGGAACTACGTGCACATGGTTACGAGCATTACGAAATCTCTAATTTCGCGAAGTCTAATCATTATGCAAAGCACAACACAAACTACTGGAAAGGACAACCCTATTTAGGGATAGGCCCATCGGCTCACTCATTCAATGCCACCTCTAGAAGTTGGAACATCGCAAATAATGCGCTTTATATGGCGGGCATACAAAAAAAGGAATTACCGCTTGAAACGGAAATCCTCTCTTTTGCCGATCGCTTTAACGAATATGTAATGACCTCCCTACGCACGATGTGGGGCATCAATCTAAAGAAAGTCGAAAGCGATTTTGGACCGGATCTTTTAAAACACCTATTGCATGAGTCCGGAGATTATCTTGAGCAAGGTGCTATCGAAAGAACGCCAGAAAATTTCCTCCGATTAACTCTACAAGGCAAACTATTAGCCGACCGCATTGCTTCTGATATCTTCTGGGTAGAAGAATAAAAAAAGCGTCGGTTTAAAACCGACGCTTTTTTATCATTAAAATCAAGTTATCGTCCGCCCCTACGCTTCATCGCACGATTTGCTCTCTTTTTCGCGGTCTCAATCTTATAATTAAACCACTTCTCATTAAATATTTTACGCATGGTATCGTCAAAATGTCGCGTGATAAAGAGATTTCTTGCTCCTTTAAGCTTTTCTGTTACCGAATTTGCTAAAGCACGCACTGAAATAGAGTAACCTTCCGTTTCATATTGAATATAATGCCACCATCCGGCCGGCATATACAATGTCTCTCCCGGATTAATCACAGCTTCGTAACCATCCAAAAACTCCAATCCTGGATAATCCCCGACATCGCTGGTCTTCAAATTCGCAATGCTATGAAAATTGTAAGGTAGTTTATACATTAAATCAGACTGATTGTTCGGAAACAACCAGATACGCTTAGCGCCCTGAAACTGCGAGATAAAGACATGAGACATATCAATATCAAAGTGATTTCGGGTCGCGGATCCTTCCCCGCCAAAAAACATATAAGGAAGCCACTGCAAAACCTTTCCTCCTGTGACATCATTGAAAATAACGTCTTTCTTTAACTCTGGACGCAACTTCATGAGATTGAACAAAAACAACCTTAGTTCAGTTGGCTCTGCACTGATCTTATCCAAATACTCTCCAAAAGTCATCTGTCCTACAGGCGGGCTTGCCGCGTGGTTCTGCGACTCTTCTTCACGTCCATAGACATCCACTTTCTCGTCGCCGGCTATTTCCTTGAAATAGTCATAACTCCATTTACTCCAACAAGGGCTATCTTTGCTGATAAAGTCCTTGATTATTACCGGATGACCATTATCAAGATACTGCTTGATAAAGTCTTTAGGAGACACCCCTGATATACTATCTACTGGTTTTAATTTCACAAGTTCTTCGCTTTACAACTACGTACAAACTTAAAAAAAAATATTTCTATTAATCCCACTTCTGTCTTATTAAATGCAAATAAAGACAAGCACAAATTAATAGAAATATTCGAATTTCAATATGACAAACGTCATATTTTTACCTTAGTAAGACCACAAATCTTGTTCGTAATCCATCAATGATTTCTTGATCCGTTCAGATTCGTATAAACGCTCTTTACCATCGGCAATATAATCTTTGATCCGTAAATCTTCTGGATTCGACTCTTTAACAATATAACTTGCGAACATGCGCTTCACAAAAATATCATCGTAGCTTAAGCCTGTTGCATCGTTACTGCGATTTACAACCTCCTTATTCACCAGAATATGACGTGCCTCTGGAAAATAAATCCAAAAAGCAGGTGTCGGATCCACCTGTGGATTAAACAGCCCTGTATTCACCGTAGGAACCGGAACATTACTTGGCGCATTAGCCGCCTGATTTTGTTCTGGCTGAACCGCAAAAGGATCAAAAGGATCAAAGTTAGCAGCCCCTCCGCCTGTTTCAGCCGGCACCATACCCACATTACTATCCATTCCTGGAATCTGAGGTGTGATCAAGGGCGCAATACCTACAATCCTTGGCTCAAAGACCGATCGCTGTTTATCAAAGATCCAATCTTCTTTAATTCGAAACTTAATCACATTCTCACCACTAAAAGCCCGTGCTTCATAGTGCGAAGCGATAACTTCATTATTTTCGTTGAATTCTTCCACCAAAACACTATCACCTCCAAAACGAGCCATGACCTGATCCGGTGGTAGAACATTTTTAAAACTATCGCCGTTTGGATCATTTTCAGTAGGTGTCGGATCATATGCACGCAACTCGCCTTTCATCACCGCATCAATGATAATATCGATTAAACGAGATTTAGGTGAAGCAAATGCTTTATTCATTTTCTCTCTTAAATCAATCTCCCGCCACACTCTTTTTTTGTAAGCCACATCTGTTTGTCGAATAGTCGCATAAGGGATAACCTTACGGTTTTCGATATCAGATTGTACAAAATAACCGTCGACAGGCGGTTCCTCCGCATGAATAGGTTTTGTACTATTAGACAAGTTTTCCTGCTGTGCAAAGGCAGCAGCTGAACATGCTATCGCTAATGCAGAAAATAAATACTTTTTCATTTCACCTAATTCTATCAATTTCTACTAATTCGTGACCTGGAACGTTATTGGATCCAAGTTTTGTGCCACTCCATCCGGCCCTACCCCTACAATATCGTAAATCATAACCACCGAACCTGGTGTTATTGCCCCCAGCCCTGTTTTCATCTGTGCCGAAAAAGATGCACCTGATGTTTGGTACGGACCGATAGGATCAACACGTGGTTTTGCAATGTAAATATTGAACTTACTGATATTGAAGCGCGCATCAAATTCGAAATTCTCTAGGGATGCAGACACCACATTCTGTCCACGTAACTGCGCTGACGATATCCGTCCACCTGTTTTTCCAGCAACACGTGCCGTCGGTTTAGGAATACGTTTCACACGAAACTTCGAACTGCCAATATTTTGAGTCTTGCCATCTACTTTCGCAGCAACATTCACCGTTGCTTCGCCTGTATTGCTTACACGTGCCACATAGCGATTTCCCGATTTACTGATCGAAACGCCCGAACCTGTAACCACCAAATTTTCTGCGGGGATACCTGGCGCCGAAACCGATATCGGATTATCAACACCGATATACAATACATTCATTGCATCCGGAGATACCACGGCCGAAGGTTTAGATACTTGATAGGTCATCGGCTCCGTTTGGTATGTTTTTACACTACCATCTGTTTGTTGCACACGTACTGTACCTTGCCATGTAAAAACACCAGGACTGCTTGTATTTACCTGATACAGACCTTGACCTTCGGTCACCGGCAAACTACTACCACCAACCGAGATCTGCGGGCTCGATTTAGAATCATAAGCCGTTAAAAAAACCTTCGCTGTATAGGGTTGGCCTTGGATCAGATATGATGTAGGAGCAACAGCAACAGCCGCAAACTTATCCAAGTTTACCACAGCTTGGTCCATTTTACCAAAAATATGCTTAACAGCAGCTGATTCCGCATTCTTCGCATCGGCACTTATTTTTTCTAATGCCGTAATAGCCGCCGTCAATGGAATACCATCTCCGAAGCTTGCTTCTTCCCATGTCTTACGGATACCTGCCCTTGGAGCTGGGTCTTCGGCATCCAGACTTATACTAATTTCATTATTCGTTAACTTCAACAACTCCGCTTTCGTAGATACAATCATATCCCGAAGCTCTTTAGCACGCTTTTCATTAATCATAAGTCGTGCGGAGATATCCGTTGAACTACGATATTTCACATCACCTGTCTCCTCATCTAAGCCACCTCCTTCACTGGTCAGTAAAGTATTCAGCTCTTTCAATTTATTTGTCAATTTCAAAACAGTAGCTTGCGCTTGTTCCGCTTTATTTAAAATCGGCTGTGCACGATCTGGATTCTCTTTCAACTTGGTTTCTCGGAAAGCCAAGAACATGTTGTCGATACCAGCCTGCGTATTTTGCGTAGAAGTACTTAAACTATTGCCTAAATTTTTAAAAGCATCGAGAATAGAATCACTAACATTCAATGCCACTAAACCAAGTAGCACTAAATAAAGGATTCCAATCATCCGCTGCCTAGGGGTTTCTCTCTTACCTGCCATCGTGTAGTTTTTCTATTTAAGAACGGTTGGTACTCATTGCAGACAACATATTACCATAAATCGCATTTAGAGAAGTTAAGTTCTTATTAAATGTACTTACCTGTTCTTTAAATTGATGCATATCAGCAGAAGATTCATTAAATGTTTGTAAATCTGCTGCGGCACGCTCAAACGCACTACTTAACTGCGAAGCTCCTGAAGAAGCCGCATTCAATTTATCTGCAAATTGATTCGTTGCAGCGGCAGTATCTGCTACCTTAGAAATAGAGGCAACCTTATCACCAAAAGAACGTAGCCCGTCTCCTAGATTACCAATCAAGTTCTCATCAATCTTTGCATCCTGCAATAACTTATCTAAAGCCGCAGTATTGCCTATCGCAACAGGCTGAGCCACCTGCGCTACATGTGCGCTACGGGTCGGCAACTCTCCATTATAATTTTCATCTAACTCCGGATAAACACGCGTCCAGTCCGGTTCTGGTTCCGATTGCAAAAAGCCCATCACGAAGAACAGCACCGCCTCTACTGCTAAACCAATCCCGATCATCCACTCACCACCTTTGAAATGCAAAATTTTGAACATCAATCCAACGATAACAACTGAAGCCCCCCAGTTGATTAAGGTGTTAATCCCTAATTTGAATTTTCTTTTCTTAGCCATTTTTAAATTATAAATAAATACTGTGAATGATTATCGTACTGAAACTCCTGTATAACGTGTCACCGATCTAAACCCAATATAAGATTTAGCACTATCTTGATATTCATATTGACGTGCGCCATTTTGAAGAAAAGCTCCCACATCTTTCCAAGAACCACCCCGTACTACTTTACGCTTCATCGTTTCGTGATCTGACGCTTTAGCATGGTACGTATAGGTAGGATTCATATCGTGAACAAACGTATTTGCCGACTCATTAAAGCTCGATTGTGTCCATTCAGCCACGTTTCCAGCCATATTATATAAACCAAAATCATTCGGCCAATACGAGTACACTGGAGCCGTATAAGCGGCACCATCATCAATATAGTTACCGCGACCCGGTTTAAAGTTGGCCATTAAACAACCTTTCGCATTACGAGCCGTAGGCCCACCCCATGGGAACTGCATGCCAACTTTACCTCCGCGTGCAGCATACTCCCATTCTGCTTCAGAAGGTAATTGATAAGGCATCCGATCAACCTGCTTATTTCCTGCAGCGGCGTTATTGAATAAGCGTGTACGCCATGTATTGAAGGCTTGAGCTTGGCGCCAAGTGACCCCTACTACCGGGTAATCGTCAAAAGACGGATGCGAGAAATAGCCCTCTACCATCGGTTCGTTTTGCGCATAACTAAAATCGCTCAACCAAACCGTCGTGTCCGGATAAATCAACATTGTATCCCGCATGATAAAGTCAGAACGAGATTTCGATTTATCATTCTTGGCAGCAATAGCAGAGCGTAAATCAAACCATTCGTAGTGATACTTCAGCAAACGAACATCTAATTCATTTTTTCCAAAAATACGATCCTCACCTTGATAGAACATACTGTTCAACCGCTCCCGTGCATTTTCATCTTTCCCTTTCCATGGTGAATTGCTATTCACTTTCTTCCAATCAATGTGACGCTCCCCATTTCCCATATCGACAAAATAACTGTCGTCACCCAAGAAATTATAGATTAAGATAGAATCACGTACCCAATGTACAAACTGACGATACTCGCTATTAGAGATCTCCGTATCATCCATATAAAAGGGTGCAATAGTGACCTGTCGATTCTGCGCCGTCTGTGCGTAAGTAATGTCCTCATCAGACTGCCCCATGATGAATGTTCCGCCGGGAATCAATACCATCCCGTAAGGTGTTTTGTTGGCTTTCAGCTTGTTCAAGCGAACCCCAACCAATTCACCCGAGTTCGTTGGTCCTTTACAGCCTGTAAAAGCAGCAAAAAACAAAAACAATAGAACAAAAAACTGGTATTGATTAAATTTCATATATAAGTGTAATGTCTTTTATAAGTTACAAAAATCTCCTAAAGATAAAAAGAAACTCTTGAATGCAATAATTCTTCGCGGCCTAAACTTAGTAAATTTTAAGAGCATTAACATATTCACAAGCAATACCCGTGCAAAAAACTCTGAAAATGTAAATTGTAATTTACATTTTAACAAGTTTTAACAAACGTAAAACAATAAAAAGGCCACTAGGTTTTTGTTATGCAAGAAAAAAAGAGCTTATAGGCGCAAAAATTCTGGCAAAAAATTTTCTTAGTTAGTAAAAAAACAACTCGAATTCCCTCTTCACAAAATGGAACAAATAAAAAAAGCAGCGAAACGCTGCTTTATATTTTTATTTATTGACCTGTTTAATGTATTGTTCAACAGCCATCGTCATACTTGGGGCCTCCGGCGTTGGCGCAGGAATATCTAAAATGAGGTCATGCTTTAACAACTCTTGTTGCGTACTTGCGCCAAAAGCAGCCACCCGTGTGTTATTTTGTTTAAAATCAGGAAAGTTTTCATACAAAGATTGTACACTAGACGGACTAAAAAATACGATAACGTCATAGAACACCTTTTCCAGATCTTTTATATCACTAATTACTGTACGGAACAGTACTGCTGGCGTAAAATTATAACCATTATCTTGCAGCCACTTTTGTGTTTCCTCATTTGCAACATCCGAACATGGGAAAAGAAACTTCTCTTTGCTGTGTTTTTTCAGCACCTCTTCCAAATCCTTAGCCGTTTGTTTCCCGAAGAAAATCTTACGTTTACGGTACTGAATATATTTTTGAAGATAAAGGGCGATAGTTTCCGAAATACAGAAGTACTTCATTTCAGAAGAAACTTCGTAACGCATCTCTTCGCATACGCGAAAGAAATGATCTACTGCATTTTTGCTCGTAAAAATTACTGCCGAATAATCTGCGAAATTAATTTTTTCTTTGCGCACATCTTTTGCAGATACACCTTCAACATGAATAAACCCCCTAAAGTCTAACTTGAGGTTGTACTTTTCTGCCAAGGCGAAATATGGAGACTTATCATTTTCAGGTTTTGGCAAGGTAACTAAAATACTTTTTACCTTATTGGCTCTTGCTACATCTACTTGCATATTCAACTTTTTATCTGCTCAATAACTTCACCAATATTAGAATCGGCGCCACTTCGAGTGCACAAAGATAAAGAATTAAATAAAAAACTGAAAACCTAAGATTACCAAAGAGTCTGAAAAAAGTCCTTAAAAACCTATAAACGAATAGAATAGAAGCTATGACCGCAAATAAAATTAACGCAATCTTAAAATAGGCGACCGGCACAAAGACCAGCACCAACAAAAACGGCATCAGAAAAAGCATACTATTAAAGTATACTAGATATAAAACTGTAACATATTCACGGGCCAATTTATCCACCTCAAAAACAAGAGAAACAAATCTTACCAACAAGATTTTTACCACAAAAAGCACCCCCACGACCAAAGAGACACGCAAATAGTTTTCAAAATTAAGTATCCCCGTATTGGTAAAAGTAGACTCAAGGAGCAGAATGAACAAACCAAGCGCTAAACTAAAAATGAGATATAAAAAAATGTATGGCCAAGATGTCAACACATTATCTTCTTTACTCATTTGCTGCAGCACCCGTTCATTGTAATAGGCATCCACAATAAGCATAAAATCGGTCATAAAAACCAATCGCACAATGCCGATAGCTAAAAAAAGCAAAAATGCCGTTACCAGTATCCAAGTAGGGCGATAATTCTTTAGAATACCCTGCGCCAACACTTCACGTGGTTTTACCTCTCCCATACGGGTCAGCGTCTTTTCCAACGATAAGCTATTGGTTTTAATATCGTCAAGAAACATTTCCAACAATTGATTAGGTCTATCTTTTGGAGGAAAAACATAATTAAATGTATCTATTTGAGCAACCGATACGGTATCTATGGGTACCTCTTGAGGGCTAACAGAATCCCGCACAAGCGTATCCTGTTGAGCTATAGAGCACAGCGCTAATGCACTAAAAAAAAGTGTTAAAAGAAAATATCGAAACCAATACATTAAGCCAAAAAATCCTTACTTTGCCGTAAACTTAGATAAAATTGCTCTCTTGTGCAATATTAAATTTAGACGTCCAAGACAGCGATTTATCGCCAACTGCTGGCTACTATTAATTAAGATAGTAAGAAGTAAAAAATCTAGTTTTAACACATAAAAACATGGCAGAATCCAATTTAACCCGATGCTCGTGGTGCGGAACCGACGAGTTGTATGTACGATATCACGATGAGGAATGGGGCAAGGTCGTGACGGATGAACAAACGCTCTTCGAGTTCTTGGTTCTGGAATCAGCGCAAGCAGGATTAAGTTGGATAACCATCCTCAAACGACGCGAAGGATATCGAAAAGCATTCGCAAATTTTGACTACCGAAAGGTTGCTGAATTCACCCCTCAAGCTATTGAAAAGCTTGTTATAGACGAAAGTATCATTCGTCATCGCGGAAAAATCCAAGCTACCGTAGGAAATGCACAGATATTCATGAAAATCCAAGCAGAATTTGGAAGCTTTTACAACTACCTGTATAGTTTTATGCCCAATCAAAAACCGATGGTAAACAGTATCGTTGATTTAGCATTGGCTCCAACCCACCCCCCAGAATCAGACGCCATTGCCAAAGATCTAAAAAAAAGAGGGGTTAAATTTTTCGGAACGACTATTTGCTATGCTTATATGCAGGCTGTTGGCATGGTAAATGACCACCTGGATAGCTGCTCTTTCAAATAATAAATGTCTAGAGGAGTTTCGTACAAGTAAGCATATTAATAAAAACGCAAAATAAGATTAGCAATTTTAACATATCATCAATAGCAAACCGATTTACCAACTCATATTTGTAAATCTCACAAAAATTAAGAGAAGTCGATGTATTAATTTATAAGTTTGTGCCATAATCTCTTATAATAACGTTATGGTACAGCCGTCTTCTTTTGAGGAAGAAATCAAAAGCTACAAAAACAAACAAAACGCTTGTGTGAAGCTGATAGAAATTGTCAGCAACCTATGGTTTAATGACTCTATCGAACTTGTTTTATTTCGTAACCAGTTGGTGGATCGTCGTGTGAGCCTTATTCTGAATTTACATAAAAAAACAAGCCATCTTTCAAATCCTGAACTCCATATTGAGGAAACCCTCAAAATTGCACAGGCAATCCAACAGCTGGAAATCGCACCGTCCCGCATTGATATTGGAACACTAGCCTTAGAAGTTCGCGATTTACAGCTCCATGATGAAGAAATCTTATCTTTTCTCGACAAAAAGATGAAGGAAGCCAATGAACAAGTGCCCTTCCAGCCTCGCGATATCGTTTTGTACGGATTCGGTCGTATTGGACGTCTTTTAGCACGAGAGTTAATTAGTAAAGTAGGTGGTGGCAAACAACTCCGCTTGCGCGCCATTGTAACACGCGACAGCATCGATGCTAAAACATTAGAGAAGAGAGCTAATCTACTTCGACACGACTCTATTCACGGTGATTTTGAAGCTAATATTGAAATCGATACAACACAGGGCGCATTGATTATAAACGGATCGACCGTGCATATCATTTCGGCTAAGAATCCAGAGGAAATAGACTATACAAAATATGGCATCCGAGATGCGCTTGTCATTGACAACACAGGGGCGTTCCGGGATGACAAAGAGCTCGCTAGACACCTACAATCTAAAGGAGCCGCTCAAGTTTTATTAACAGCTCCCGGGAAAGGTGTTCCCAACATTGTTTATGGTGTCAATGAGCACGTTATCAACACCAAAGAAGCCTCCATTTTTTCTGCAGCATCCTGTACGACAAATGCGATATCCCCGATATTAGCCGTTATCGAAGAAAAAATAGGTATTACACGCGGACATATTGAGACGATACACTCTTACACCAACGACCAAAACTTGGTGGATAACATGCACAACAAATCCCGCCGAGGACGTGCGGCGGCTTTAAATATGGTCATTACGGAAACAGGTGCCGGCTCGGCTGTAGCGAAAGTATTACCTCCACTGGCAGGAATACTCACCTCGAATGCAATCCGTGTCCCCGTACCTAACGGTTCACTGGCAATCCTGAGCCTGGAATTAAAATCGAATACAACAACTGAAGCAATCAACGGTTTATTACGCGAAGCAGCCCTACATGGGAAGCTGGTTGAACAGATTGCCTACTCGAGCAATGGCGAACTGGTATCTTCCGATATCATTGGCACAACCGCAGCTTCGGTGGTGGACGCTCCGGCAACAATTGTATCAACGGATGGTTCTCATGCTATTTTGTACATCTGGTATGATAACGAATATGGATATACCCATCAAGTTATGCGTCTAGCACGTCATATTGCAGGTGTAAGACGTTACACATATTATTAATCTTGTCCAATTTTCATTAATAAAATAGCCTGTTACAGGCAAAAGGGCCTTCTTTTAGAAGGCTCATTTTTATGCCTATATTTCAATCCCCCTACAGGTAGATTGTATACCAATGGATTTTAGTAACTTTGTTGTATGGGTAAAAATCTGCAAGTAACAATCGACAAAGATTCAGGCTTTTGTTTTGGCGTTGTATATGCTATTGATATGGCAGAAGAGATTCTTGAAGAAGAAGGTTATCTCTATTGCTTAGGCGATATTGTACATAATGACGAAGAAGTTGCCCGCCTAAAAGCCAAGGGCTTGCGTATAATAGGGCATGACGATTTAGCACACCTAAGTAATGAAAAAGTACTGATTCGTGCGCATGGAGAAGCGCCACAGACGTACCGCACAGCGCTTGAAAATAACATTACGTTGATTGATGCCTCTTGTCCTGTTGTGTTAAAACTCCAAAACCGAATAAAAACTTCACACGACAATGAGGAGAAAATTTTGATTTTCGGTAAACACGGACATGCCGAGGTAATTGGTTTGCAAGGTCAAACAAACAATGAAGCGCTTGTCTTTCAAGATATTGACGAGCTAAACAATGTAGTGCTGCCTTCATCGTTCACTTTATACAGTCAAACCACGAAAAGCGTTGATAAATTCTACGCCATAAAAGCCGAACTTTTAAAACGGGGATACGATGTAAAGGCCAACGACACCATCTGTCGTCAAGTTTCCAACCGTTACGAAGATCTGGGTGAATTCGCCCGTCAATATGACAAAATTGTCTTCGTATCCGGCAAAAAATCATCCAATGGAAAGGTCCTATACGATGTATGTAAAGACGCCAACCCGAACAGTTATTTTGTTTCTGATCCAGCAGAGCTCCAAGCAGCAAACTTTCAACAAGATAACACCGTAGGAATATGCGGCGCAACATCCACTCCTATGTGGTTAATGAAAGATGTAAAAGAAGCGCTTGAAAAGCTCTAATCCGGTCATGTTATTTTCATTTTCTATCACATAAAGGATCTTCCTATAAATTTTAATTATTTTTGCGTTAATGAGTAATAGAGCAACCAAGGGAGTGTTATTGGTTCAATTGGGTACACCTGATTCGCCAAAAACAAGTGACGTCCATAAATATTTAACAGAATTTTTAATGGACCCTCGTGTACTAGACATCCCTTACCTGGGACGCACCTTATTGGTAAAGGGTGCGATAGTTCCTAAACGCGCCGCTCAATCGGCAGCTACATACAGTACAATCTGGGACCCGCAGACAGGTTCACCGTTAATGTATTACAGCCAGCTTCAACGCGATTTGTTGCAAGCAGAGCTTGGTGATGATTATCATGTCGAACTGGCAATGCGATATCAGAACCCCTCCTTGGAACAAGCTCTCCAAAAAATGGAGGGTATGTTATTAGATTCTATCCGTGTGATTCCCCTATTCCCGCAGTATGCCTCTGCAACAACAGGATCCGTTATTGATCGCGTTATGGAACTCATGCGTTCATGGCAATATCTTCCAAGCGTAAGTTTCGTTAGCAACTACTGTGACGACGAAGAGATGGCGACCGTATTTGCGAATCATAGTCAAAAATATGACATCGCACAATTTGATCATGTATTATTCAGTTATCATGGTTTACCCGTACGTCAGCTAGGTAAAGTTGACCCCTCGGGAAAGCTAAGTTGTCCGGAATCGGGATGTGATTCCTGCAAGAGTGAAAAAAAATCACACTGCTACCTATCACAATGTTATGCAACAACGCGCGCGATTGTCAGCAAGCTCAACATCCCCAACGAAAAATATAGTGTTTGTTTCCAATCACGCCTTGGGAAAACCCCTTGGATCCAACCCTATACCTCCGATGCATTGCACCATCTCGCAGAAAAAGGGGTAAAGAAAATACTCGTATTCAGTCCCGCTTTTGTCGCCGACTGTATTGAGACAATCGATGAAATTCAAGTCGAATATGCAAATGAATTCAAAGAGCTAGGAGGAGAAGAGGTTGCCATGGTGGAAAGTTTAAACGACGACCCACAATGGATAAATGTATTAAAAAGACTCGCAACAGGAACAAACTAATGAGGAAGCCCGTTGTGACATAAAACTTGATTTTGATGAAGTCTATGAAAGCACTTCTCAACAATAAAAATAAAATGACATGTTACTAATTAACGCATTTTTACTGCTTGTTTTTGATTTCTACATCTTTTTTGCTCTTCGTGCAACGAAAATAAAAGTAGTCAAGAAAAAGTGGTTCACTATACTTTGGTGGGGATATTCTATCGGCTTATTAATTGGATTACTGATTGCCGCAAAGCTAAATATCCCATTAATGTACCGTTCCGTGATTCTTGTCGCATTTTTTATGACTGCGACAAGCAAATTTATTTTTATCCTTATCCTTTTGGCGGACGATATCCGTCGCGGAGGAGTCTGGATATCACGTCTTTTTTCACCACGTAAAAGTGAAAATTTAGCGGATCGTATTGAGGATCTATCGGAACCCTTACCTGAAAAACCAACACACGGTATTACGCGTTCTGAGTTCCTAACCAAATCAGGTATCTTGGTCGCCTCCCTGCCCGTTTTTCCTTTGGCCTGGGGTGTTATTTCAGGTGGTTATGATTATCAAATCAGACGGCAGAAGCTCTACCTTCCAAACCTTCCAGCTTCTTTTCACGGCATGCGCATAGCACAAATATCGGATGTACACTCTGGTTCTTTCTACAATAAGAAAGCTGTTCTAGGTGGTGTAGAAATGCTTCTGAATGAAAAACCAGATGTCACCTTCTTTACAGGAGACCTTGTTAATAATGTTGCCTCCGAAATGCGTGACTATCAAGATATCTTTACTAAAGTAAAATCAGATTTAGGAGTTTACTCTGTTTTAGGAAACCACGATTATGGGGACTATTACTTTGGACAAGAAGATTCAGCACAGAAACGCAAGAACCTACAAGATGTAATCCAAACCCACAAAGTAATGGGATGGGATTTATTGATGGATGAGAATAGATCTTTGAAGCTTAACAATGAAGAGATATCTATCGTTGGCGTGCAAAACTGGGGAACAGGGCGCTTCCCTAAAAAAGGAGATTTGAATAAAGCCCTGAACGGAACAGACGAATCAGCCGTAAAATTATTGTTATCACACGATCCCTCACATTGGCGAGCACAGGTGCTAGACACAGATGTCGATGTGATGTTTGCAGGCCATACACACGGCATGCAGTTTGGTGTACGAGGAGAACATTTTCAATGGAGCCCGGCTAAATATATATATAAAGAGTGGGCCGGTCTATACGAAGAAAAGGACCAACGTTTATACGTCAACGTAGGCTATGGTTTTCTAGGCTATCCAGGCCGTGTTGGTATACTTCCTGAAATCACAGTTTTCGAACTGATCAAGGGAGAAAAACCACTCGTTTAATGGATATGTGCCCCCTCGTATTAAAGTAAATTAACGATCAAGGGTTTCATTTTTACTATATAGTTTTCATACCTTTGCAAAAAATTTGATTAAAATGGCAACTAACAGAACTTTTACAATGATTAAGCCTGATGCAGTAGCGAACGGCCATATCGGAGCAATCTTAAATGACATTATTGCTGGTGGATTTAAAATCGTAGCGATGAAATACATCCAACTAAGCAACGAAACAGCAGGAAACTTTTACGCGGTACACAAAGAACGTCCTTTTTACGGAGAGTTGGTATCTTTCATGACTTCTGGTCCTATCGTAGCTGCTATCTTAGAAAAAGATAACGCAGTAGAAGATTTCCGTACTTTGATCGGTGCAACTAACCCAGCTGATGCTGCAGAAGGTACTATCCGTAATAAATACGCTAAATCAATCGATGCAAACGCGATCCATGGTTCAGACTCCGACGAGAACGCAGCAATCGAAGGAAACTTTTTCTTCTCGCAATTCGAAAGATTCTAAGAAACAAACAAACTATACATAAGATAAAAGGAGAAATAATTATTTCTCCTTTTTCTTTTAATAACGCAGTTGATGATGAAACGATAATAATACATGATTCGTTCCCTTATTTTTTCCCACATGCTGCATCATATATCCCAATTGTACGCCCAAATTATCACTCACTTTGTACCCGACACCACCATACAGTCTATTACGATCGAAAGTAGAGAGGTTTTTGTGAAATGGCTGAATGAAAATCTCTTCGTATAACGCACCATAAAAAGCCCCCTTCATCATTGTTTTATCATGAATGGGTATATCTAAAAACAGACAGTAGCGAGCCCGGGTTCGAAAATCTTGTCCCTGAACAAAGCGTTCTTCAAAACGAAATCGATGTCTTAATCGAACATTAGCTATATGCTGTCTTATTATGGCTTCTTGATAAATACGGTTTTCCCAATAGGGCTTATTTGGAGCCCCCTCTAATTCTGTATATACACCGGCATACCCCATCGTTACATTGGCGGCAGAGGAAAGCTTATACTGAAGTCCCGTACGAAACAATGACTGCTGATGATCGCCTATAACCTCATAATCTCTCAATTGAACTTCATGATGAATGCTGAAACGGCTACTTCCTAACTGTGTGTTGCCAAAATAAATCAGCCACCCCTGCAAGCTTTGGCCGTAGAGAGCACTAAACATCAATAAAAAGAAAACAAGTAAAAGTATCTGACGAATCAACATAGAAAAAGGTTAAGTATTTTCTCAAAAATATTTAACCTTTCTCTATGTTGTATGTAACAATCCTTTGATTATAAATCATCTGACATTACATCTACAAAACAATATTTACATCACAATTTTTCTACCCTTACTCACCGATGGCATAATAGGTAAAGCCAAGTGACTCCAACTTTTGGCGATCCAATAATTTCCGACCGTCGAATACAAAAGATGGACGTTTCATATTTTCTTTGATCCGTTCCCAATCATAATCCTTAAATTCATCCCACTCCGTTAAAATGGCTATAGCATGTGCATCTTTACAAGCTTCATATGGATCTTTCCACACCTCCAATTGCGCTCGGTTTTCATCTACAGAACGTGTATTAAGGTAATCGAGATCTGCATAAATACGCTCTGTCACGACCTTCGGGTCGTAAACCGCAATTTGCGCCTGCTCATTCATTAAATAGTCAGAGACATAAATCGAAGCGGATTCACGCGTATCATTAGTATCCTTCTTAAAAGCCCATCCCAGAACAGCGATTTTCTTACCTGAAACGGTATTATATAACGTCTGAATAATATTGTCCGCAAAACGCCTCTTTTGGTGCTCATTCATGATAATCACCTGATCCCAATAATCAGCCACTTCGTGTAGATTATAGGATCGTGCGATATAGACAAGATTCAAGATATCTTTCTGGAAACACGAACCACCAAAACCAACAGATGCTTTTAGAAATTTAGGGCCTATCCGTGAATCCATTCCTATTGCTTTCGCTACTTCATCCACATTTGCGCCCGTTTTCTCACAAAGTTCCGAAATGGCGTTGATCGAGGAAACACGTTGCGCCAAGAACGCATTAGCGGTCAACTTAGAAAGCTCTGATGACCATAAATTGGTGGTTAAGATTTTCGCGCGATCAACCCATCGTGCATAAATGTTTACTAACGCTTCTATCGCATCTGCATTTTCGCCCCCAATCAGCACTCTATCCGGGGACAATAGATCTGTAATTGCTGTTCCCTCTGCAAGAAACTCTGGGTTCGATAAAATATGAAAATTAACCCCATTGCCCGTGTTGTCTAAAATACTTTTTAATGCTGCAGCTGTACGAACAGGTAATGTAGATTTCTCCACTACAATTTTATCTGAAGTAGCAACTTCAGCAATCTGTCTCGCACAGAGTTCAATAAACTTAAGATCAGCAGCCATTCCCTTTCCCTTTCCATAGTTTTTCGTAGGGGTATTCACAGAAATGAAAATCATATCCGCCTCAGCTATTGCTCTGGAAACATCCGTAGAGAAAAACAGGTTACGTCCTCGAGCCTCCTCGACAATAATGTCAAGCCCCGGTTCATAAACCGGCAACTGGCTTAAATCAGGATTATTCCACGCTGCGATCCGGTCTGAATTCACATCAACAATAGTAACCTCAATATCGGGACATTGATGCGCCACAACAGACATCGTTGGACCTCCGACATAGCCGGCACCAATACAACAGATTTTTTTTACTTCGAATGACATAGTACTTTAGTTGCAACAAAGATAATCAATTTTAAGAATGGTAAATAACTACAGCGTGTCGTAAAAACACTACAGAAAACTAAAACGTTTTTGCTATTGACAAAAACAATCCCGATATTTGTATCATCATAATTTAGGTTTATAATTGGTTATTAAGGTTTTCATTCTCCCCGTTTGAAAACCTTTTTTTTGTCATAAATATATCTCAATTAGCAACAAGCGCTGAAAAATGCGCATAAAAGAAATAGAGCTGCAGCGAAGCTGCATAAAAACTTAATTATCCTTTTTCCGTAGTTGTTGTATATAAGTCGAAGGAAGTATGCCTGTCTCGGCCTTAAAGGCAATAGAAAATTTACTGTGAGAGGCGAAGCCGCACAAACTGGCCACATAACTAATCTTACAATCTAGTAAAGACGAATCTTCCTTGAGTTGTTTACAGATATAGTTAATGCGAGAAGACTGCAAATAACCGTTAAAGTCTTTCTTTCGATATGTCTTTAACATATAGGAGACATAACGTTGATTGGTTTCTAAGCGCATGGCAGCTTTGGAGAGAGACATATTGGGATCCAAATAGAATCGTTCCGCCTCTGCTGCTTCTAAGGCCGCCAAAAGCCTCTTTTCTGTTTCTTCAGCAATATGTGGCCCACTCTCTTCAGTAATTGAAACTGACGAATGATTTATAGTCGACATTAACGGCTTAATACCTTTCATACCAGACTCTTTCTGGTTCGCCCTCCCTATCAACATCCGCAAAAAAAGCACAACACAAACAAGAGCAAGAAAAAAGATAGCCCCCCATAGAACATAATTGCGCTGTTGGTCTTTACGCCTTTGATTATGTGCATTATCCAATAATTCGTTCGCAATCTTACGTGTTAAAGTAGCTTGTTGCGCTGTTATTTTCTGCCCAAGATCACGATAATAGCTAGATTTCGTGTCGTCGGAACCTGCATACGCCTTTGCATAACTCTCATAGAGCAATACTTTGAGCTCCTCGCGATCAGAAGATTTGATGTAAGGAGCAGCTAAATCCAATAATTCCAGCGCATGGATCCGATCACCGCGCCGTAAGGCAATTTCAGCCTGCGCTCTGTAAATATAAGGTATCAGATTACTTTCTTGCCCCTGTAATGCTTGATATGACAAAGCCAATAAGGAATCAGCTTCATCAAGGTTGCCTATTTCCATCTCACAAACAGCAAGTAACTGATCATTCGTTGCTTTCACCAGAATGGCTCTGGAGGATAGTGTAGTATCCGTTGCAATAAACTCTTTTGCCGATTCTAAGACGGCAACCGCTCGTGGAAATTTACCGGCTTCCATTTCGTGAAAAGCACGTTCCTGAAGAATATTAATTCGTGTCAAAGCATACCGCGGACTTCCTTTCTGACGTTCATTCGCGACCTCTGCTTTGAAAAGATTTTTTTTGGACTCCGAGAGTAATCCAACATTACGAAATGTGGTCGCTAAAAAACCTGCTGTTCGAGCTTCCCACTCAATAAAACCATCCAGTTCTGCAATAACCTGGGCTTTCATAACATGTCTCAAAGCAACGCTAATATCGCCCACACTATGCTTAATGTTGGCCAACAACATCAATGCTTTTATTCGTTGTTCATCATTCTGCGCATGTGCCAACAAGGAGTCGGTAATACGTGTAGCCTCTCCAACATTTGAAGCTATAATCTCACTATAAACATCGTTATATCGACGCTCAAAATCATTCCGCTCTTGTCCATACGATACTTTGGTACATATAAAAAACACAAGTAACAAATATCGTAGCCCCATCCCTATACCTTTACAGATAAATATTGTTCCCTATATTCCAGCGGCGTACATGCCTTTTCCTGGTTAAAATTTCGATAAAAAGAAGCCCGAGAACTAAACCCACACTTGAATGCTAAATCCTCAATATTAAACTCTACATCTTCTTTTAGAAGCAACTGACAAGCATATGCAATACGCCATGAGTTCACGGTACGAACAAAACCATCTTTATATACTTGATTAAAATACTGCGAGATAATATTTTTGGGGATTCCCAAATCTTTCGACATATTATCCAATTTAAAATCAGGATTTAAATATCGTTCTTTAGAGAGGTAGTTTTTTATTTTCTCAAAATACGGTGTAGGAATTTCACGTAAGGTGCTGGCTTGCAATTTTTCTTCCACTAGTCTCTCTTCTATCACTTGCGGCATTTCCTTTGTTACGGGAACGATTCGCATCTGTTCTAGCAAGTAAAAATAAACAATTACCACCGCTGCCAGCATACCGATAAACACAACGGTATTAGAGATTGGTGCACTTGGCGGTGCATTCGTATTCAAGCGTCCAATAAGCAAAGGCAAGAGGAAAGAAGCTAAAGTCACGAGAATAATCATGGCATATCGATAGATTCCTGTCGCAGCACTAACACTAGCAGGTCGTTTAAACGCCAGAAAAATAGGATACAAAACCCAAGAAATTCCAATAACACTAAACAGGGTAATGTAATATATGTGTGCATATTCTTCTCGAAACGCTCTGGAGATCAAAAAAAACACATATACACCGGTAGCAATAATTAGCGGTAATAAATGAACTAAGATTTCTTTTCGTTGCAGGCTTTTACCAAAAGAAGCGCGATAACCAAAAAATAATAAAGGACCGTAGACTAAACCAAAAGGCGCTCCACGATCGACGTATTTGTAGCCTTCCAGTAAATCTCGAAAGATTGCCGCATGAATAACTTGTACCAAGACTATCGACAAAAAAGCCATCAAAACACTATCCATTATAGATTTTTTAGGCTGTACAGTGATTAAATGAATCCCTAAGGCTGCAAATATGAAAATAGATATATATAGAAAAAAGGAAATCAACATTAGCCATTCACTAACTTAGACCGATACTCGGACGGTGAGACACCAACATACTGCTTGAAATAGCGGTAAAAAACAGTTTTAGAATTAAAACCGCTTTCAGTAGCTACGGCTTCCATCTTCAATTGATCAACCGTACTCTCCAGTAAATTTAAAGCATATTGTATCCTGTATTTTGCCAACCACTCATAATATGTACTATTTTCGCAGATATTTATAAACTCCGATAAATCACTCTTTGAAATTGTTGTCTCTTTGGACAATTCACCTAAGGTTAGATTGGGATTTAGATATAGTTGATCGTGGTCCATAACCCGACCTATGATCGTCGTAAATCTGGCCTTTTGCTCTGCCGCAAATCCTGTAGAAGTATCTCTTATATTCTCTTGCGCTCCCATATCCCTTCGTATCTTCCTTTGCTGATAAATAAAATGCACCAAAAGCAATATGCAGAAAAGCATCGCAAAGGTAACAGCAACCATCGGTTTAGTATCAAACTCCATGCTGGCCAATTGTTGCCAATAAATAAAGGAAACAAAAGACGAAATACCGATACCCAAACCTGCTAATTGTTTAACCAATAAAATCTGGTCATCATTAACCCTTCGAAAACGGTTTTTCATCTTAACAAATACCAGTATGGAATACCCAAAGCTAGATATTAAGGCTACTGGGAAGCACCATTGATAAAAGAGTGGTCCGGGTAAAAGTGAGGACAAAGTGTACCACGACTGAAAAAACAAGAAAGGCACCAAATGAAGGGCAAATATTTTAATAGAGAAGTATTTTCCCTTCTGCAGGGTCATGGCCATCGCATACAAAATCGGGCCATACAAAAACGAAAATGGAAAAGTAAATCCAAAGACCAGTGACACCAAGTGTACAAACTGAATAACAACAAAGAAAAATGCAAAAAACTCAAAAGAGCGTAGCACTTCCTCACTATATGATGCCTTTTTTCCGTTCAAGTTGATTTTCATATCTGCTAATCCACAATCAAAATATTAACTGCGAAATATTTAAAACCTATTTTGATTTCCTTAACACAAGTTCAAACCCTCCATAACACTACAAAAGTAGCAAATGGCCAACCTGAAGAAGCTCTGTTTCGAAAGATAAATAGTTAGTTAACAGTACTTATTGGTGTCCACCGTTGTACCTATAAGAGTGGACAGTCAAAAATAACACTTTACATTGATTTTCAGCACTGTTAGCAAAAACATTACATTAATTGTAGATTTATAGCTACAGAAAAACAAAGGTACGTAAGGTGCGATGTAGAGAACGAGGCCTTTATACAAATCGCTACAGAAAAAAACCTAAGATGGAGAATCTTAGGTTTTTTCCTCAATCAACTTGATCGTACTCTTTGAAAAATTACTCTTATACTATAATAACGACAAATTCGATTAAATAGTATAAATCAATATTTCAATCTATTTATTATTAAATATTTCGGCTTTTAGCGTCTGATAATCCTGCAACAAAGATGCGGCTTTTTTCAAGTCTCTACTATCTAGATAAACTTGCCCCAATCGATCCACAATAGCAAGCTGTAACACCTTATTCTTCTCTAATTTCGCCAGCTTATCCGCATTTACAAGCTCCTGCTGTGCAACGCCGTAATTCTTTTGCGCCAATTTAGAATAAGCTAACAAATATTCTATCTCGGCTAAATCATCGGAAATATCCTTACTTTTCGCTAAGTCACGCGCTTGGATGAGAAACCATTGTGCCTCCGTATGTTTATTCTGCCATTGATAGATCCGCGCCAAAGACACCCATGCGCCGACCTTTTGATCATAAGCCTTAGCTTTATTTAAAAGTGGAATTGCCTTCCGGATTATATTGTCCTCCGCTGAACGATAGTCTTTATCGTAAGCTTGGATAAGTGCAATCTTTATTAAGGATGCCGCTTGCTCAATACCACTCTTTTGTTGCACAGCATTTTTGTAACGCTCCTCTTGAAAGCGCCCAGCATTAAGAACGTCTTTGTTATAAAAATAGACATTCGATAGATTGTACTGTATCGTAGAAATATCAAGTGCATTATTCCCCTTTTGCGCTTGTTCCAATGCTTTATTTAGGAGTCCTAGCGTTTCTTTAATATCCTTGCCTCGAAGTGCCTGATCGGCATAAGCATGAAGTAAACCGTAGGCAACGGCATAATTTCCCTCATCTGTCTCCTTTTCGATTAGATGGAACCAATCAGCCTTTGTTACAGGCATTGTCACGAACAACGATTGAATGCTTGTTGCATTACTTGTTGGCTTAAACTCTTCCACCAAGCGCTGAAAATCCAATGCTCGTGCAATACTATCTTGAAAAGGAACCTTCTCCCGATACGAGTTCACTAAATCCTCTTCGGGTGAGCGCGTAGGAGGCAAAAAATAAACCTGAGGCCCAATTCCTGCAAAACTCTTATCATATTTTTTGATCGCTCCCGATGGATCTTCTTGTCCCTTCACCTCGCCTTGTCCAGCCAACACTAAACAAACCAAGAACATAGTAAACGTTTTTTGGAGAAATATAACGCGCTCCCCAAAAAGATATTTATATACATCAGTATTTTTAAATTGCATAAATTTTATGTTCTGATTTTCTCAAACTTACCCAAAATTGATTTTAAATACAACTAATCCGCCGCAAAGCTCTTTGCAGAAGAATCGATACTATGGGACATACATTCCCCGTAAAGGTTTAAAAATGAACTTCCAGCCCTAACAATTAAATGCAAGAAATATCTAATTTTTTTAGTATTTTCGTGTTACTATGGCAACACCCATCCCTTTAGCAGAACGTATGCGCCCCAAAAACATCGGGGACTACATTGGTCAACAACATATTATTGGAGAAGGATCTGTTCTATGGAACGCCCTTCAGCAACAGAATATACCATCTATGATTTTTTGGGGGCCACCGGGAGTTGGTAAAACTAGCCTTGCCTTTTTAATTGCTGGAGAACTAAAACGTCCGTTCTTTTCATTAAGTGCCATACAGTCCGGTGTTAAAGATATTCGTGAAGTAATCGAAAAAGCCGAAAAACTACGTAACTTCAATCAAGAACAACCTATACTATTTATTGATGAGATCCATCGCTTCTCGAAATCACAGCAGGACTCATTGTTAGGCGCCGTCGAACGTGGTCTTGTGACCTTGATCGGGGCAACAACAGAAAATCCTTCTTTTGAGGTAATATCGGCCCTTTTATCGCGCTGTCAGGTTTATGTCTTAGAACACTTAACAGAAGACGAGCTCAAGACAATTTTGAGCCAAGCGATCACAAAAGATCCTTATTTACAAGAACATCCGGTCATCATTGAAGAATACGAGGCCCTCTTTCGTTTATCAGGAGGCGATGCCCGGAAACTACTCAACGTGTTTGAGTTAGTCCACCATGCTGCACATGCGCAGAAAGAAGCAATAACAAATGCTTTTGTTTTGAAGCAAGTGCAACAAAATATGGCTTTATATGATAAAACTGGAGAGCAGCACTACGATATTATCTCTGCTTTTATCAAATCTATTCGAGGAAGCGACCCTAACGCAGCTGTATATTGGTTAGCTCGCATGATTGAAGGCGGTGAAGACCCTTCTTTCATCGCACGTCGACTTTTGATCCTGGCATCCGAAGATATTGGCAATGCAAATCCAAATGCTTTACTTCTCGCCAATAATTGTTTTCAGGCCGTCAATGTTATTGGGTGGCCAGAGTCTCGAATTATCCTATCCCAAACAGTAACGTACTTAGCCAGTTCCGCAAAAAGTAATGCCTCCTATGAAGCCATCAATAAGGCGCAACAACTCGTTAAGCAAACCGGCAATGTACCAGTGCCATTGCATTTGCGTAATGCCCCAACAAAGCTGATGAAAGACCTAGACTACGGGGCCAAATACAAGTATGCACATGCCTATCCAGGGAATTTTGTAACACAAGAGTTTTTTCCTGAAAAGCTCAGTGGTACAACCTTATATGATCCGGGGAACAATAGTGCCGAAAATAAATTACGTGAATCCTTAAAAGGAAAGTGGAAAGAAAAATATAACTATTGATTGATAAAAACCTATCAATCAATAGTATCAAACATATCTTATAACAACCCGATAACGCAGTCCGGATAAACACCAATTAAAATGGTCAAAGCAACCGCAAGGGTTAAAACCACTTTATAACTAGTTGGTATTTGTATCTGCATCTCACCATCTGCATCTTTAAAATACATATTCACCACAACGTGTAAGTAATAATAAACACCTATCGCAGCATTCACTACCGCAAGCAAAAGAAGCACAATATTATAGCCTCCCATCACTTGGTTGAACATCATAAATTTACCAATAAATCCGGCAGTCAATGGAATCCCCGCCAAGGATAGCATAGCAACTGTCATGGCTAATGCCAATCCCGGCTTGCGCTTACCCAAACCATTGAACGACTCAAACTGATCCGACCCCGTTTCTCTTTTCACTAAGATCAATATAGCAAAAGCAATGACCGATGCCAGTGAATAAGCAAAAGCATATGTAAACATACTCGCAGCCGAAGTCACACTAATAGAAACGAGCGCAAACAACATATAACCTGCATGAGATATACTAGAATAGGCCATCATACGCTTGAAGCTAGATTGCATAAGAGCCGTAATATTTCCAATAAACAAAGTTATGATAACCACGGTCAACAACACGGGAGTCCATAAATCACTGACCGGTACAAAAACCATACTGAACAAACGTAAAAAGCCAACAAAAGAGGCAACCTTAACCACCGTGCTCATAAAGGCAGTAATCAGTATTGGAGCACCGTCGTAAACATCTGGTGTCCAAAAGTGGAACGGTGCTGCACCAATTTTAAAACATAAGCCACACAACATCAACAATACACCAGCATAAAAAAGAGGCGAAATCTCTCCGGCTGTTAACACATAATTGCGTAAACCTTCCAAATCGAATGTTCCGGAGGCACCGTATAACAATGCAATCCCAAACAACAGAAAACCTGTCGAAAAAGCCCCCATTAGAAAATATTTAAGGGCAGCCTCATTCGATGCCTTATCATACTTCCGAATACCCACTAAGATGTATAAAGCGACCGACATGATCTCGATCCCGATAAACAACATTGCAAAATTATGATATGCCGTCACAATTAAAGCTCCTGTTAATGAAAACACCAACAAGCAGTAATACTCTGCAACATGTTCACTGATATTTCGGAAATATTCCTTAGAAAGCAATAAGATAAGCGCTGTTATGAAAATACAAAGCATAGAAAATGCTAAAGCGAACTTATCGAAATAGACCATACCGTTAAATAAGGGCGTGGCATCTTTATTCCAATCTGCCACTGTAAATCCAAATGCAACGAGTAGCCCCAATAGTGTTACCGGAAGCAATGCATTTTTGGCTTTATAGAGCCCCAAATACAACACTAAAATTCCCAAGACACTCAATGTAATAATCGCTCCCATAATATATTAATATCGCTACTTTTAAAATTTAATTTGATTCAATAAGCTCACTACTGATGCTTCCGAAAGGTCCAAAATAGCGTTCGGAATAACACCTAAAAAGAGGGTAACTGTTACCACAGCAACCAACACGATCAACTCGTGATTCTCCAATCCCCATACCTGCTGAAACCGGTCTGACAATGGACCTAACATCGTCTTTTGATAAAGGCGTAACATATAAACAGCACCAAAAATCAAGGTAAGCCCAGCAATTGCCGCGTACCACACACCAAAACCGTAAACACCCTTTAAGAGCAAAAATTCACCGATGAAACCATTCGTTAGTGGCAGACCTATTGCCCCCATAACAATAATGAGAAAGAATGTGGCTAACTGAGGCATCTCTGAGGCCAAGCCGCCTAACTCATTTAACTTACGAGTACCCGCTCTCTTTTCGATCATATCCACGATAAAGAACAAGGCTACCACGCTAAAACCGTGATTAACCATCTGTATAATCGCTCCCTGAAGACCATCGGCCTCCCACGATATCACACCGGCAGTAATCAAACCAACGTGTGCAATAGAAGAATATGCGATTAAACGCTTGGCATCGTTTTGTTTGAAAGCAATAATTGATGCATACACAACCCCGATCACGCATAAAATCATTACTACATTACTGTAACTAAGCACCGCGAATGGAACAACGGGCAGCAACCAACGTATAATACCATAAACGCCCATCTTCAACATAATTCCAGCCAACAACATGGTACCTGCTGTCGGTGCATTCGTATAGGTATCTGGTTGCCATGTATGAAATGGGAAAATCGGAATCTTGATCGCAAAGGCAATAAAGAAGGCCCAAAAAATCCAACGCTGTGTCGACTCACTCAAATCAAGCGCAACAAACGAAGCCCATTCAAAATTTTTGGTCGGTACCTGATTATAAAGGTAGATGATAGCGACCAACATCAACAAACTACCAAAGAATGTGTAAATAAAAAATTTAAGATTGACCCGTATACGATCTCCCTCACCCCATAACGCACAAATAAAATAAATCGGAATTAACGCAACCTCCCACCCCACGTAAAACGTAAATGCATCTAATGCCAGGAACACTAATAATAAACCAGTTTGCATAAAAGAAACCAAACCGTAAAAGTTTCCCCTAAACTGCTTGTCAAAAGTGGATAAGATAATTAACGGTATCAGACCGTTAGTAAGCATGACCATAGGTAGGCTAATTCCATCTAGACCCAAATGGAAATTTATGCCTAATGCTGAAATCCAGCTAAAACTTTGTTCAAACTGCATTCCTCCTGCTGCGTTGAAGCTCATAAGGAACGGTATAGTCAAACCTAACTGAATAAGAGAGAGCACCAAGGCCGCGCCTTTAGCGGTCTTATTATCTTGTATAAAAAACAAGATCAGAGCTGACACCAGTGGTACGAATAAAAGTATAAAAAGGTTATCCATTAAAAATCAATATTAAAAGTCAAAAACAGGAAGTTATTACCCTAAATTCTTACCATACCGTAAATAAGGATGGCAATAACGCCAAACACCATCATCAAAATATAGAAACCCACATAGCCACTCTGCAGTTGTCTAATTCCTTTGCCTGATCCTACGAAGAAAGAAGCAATACCATTGACGAAACCATCAATACCTAATTTCTCCACATACGTATGTAAGAATGTAGATAACGATTGCAATGGTCTTACAATAATAGCATCATAAAGTTCGTCGACATACAGTTTATTGTATGATAGTCTGTACAAGAAACCTTCATTTTTCTCCGTCATTGGTTTTCCATCCATCTTGCCGTACATGGTATAGGCGACAATAGCCATAACAATCGCAACGATAGCCGAAACTCCCATCAGGAGATATTCCGTTTGATGACTCAATGCCAAATCGAAATCAGCTAAACGGCTCCCTTTATATATTGGTGCCAAGAAATTGGCTAAGGCATGGCTGCCGCCAACAGCTTCAGGAAGGTTAATCCAGCCACCTACAACCGATAAGAACGCAAGAATAATGAGTGGAAATGTCATTTGCCATGGAGATTCATGCAGATGTGCTTTTTGATCCGCAGTTCCCCGGAAGGAACCAAAGAATGTCATAAATAACAACCTAAACATATAGAAAGCCGTACAAATAGCGGTCAACAGTCCAACTCCCCAAAGCACCACATTATGCTGAAAAGCATGCGCTAGTATCTCATCTTTAGAGAAAAAACCTGCGAAGGGCGGAATTCCACTAATGGCAATTGTACCGAGACACATCGTAAAAAAGGTAATAGGTAAGGCTTTTCGCAGTCCTCCCATTTTACGCATGTCCTGTTCATTACCCATCGCATGAATAACTGACCCAGCGCCTAAGAATAAAAGAGCTTTAAAGAAGGCGTGAGTCAATACATGAAAGAATGCCCCCGTGAAAGCACCAACACCCAGTGCCAAAAACATATAGCCCAGCTGTGATACTGTGGAATAGGCCAATACCTTTTTAATATCATTTTGTGTAAGCGCTATAAAGGCTGCAATCAACGCTGTTGCAAGCCCAATGATGGCCATAATCTCCATCGTCAACGGAGACAACATAAATAATACATTCGAACGCACCACCATATAAATACCTGCCGTTACCATCGTTGCCGCATGGATCAATGCCGAAACAGGCGTTGGTCCTGCCATAGCGTCGGGCAACCATGTAAAAAGTGGAATCTGCGCAGATTTACCCGTAGCAGCTACAAACAACAATAAAGTAATAATCACAATGGTACTATCGCCAATAGAAAGACTTGCCGCTTGTGAAAATACAGCACTATATTCTAATGTCCCGAAATGTTCAAGGATAAAAAACATAGCAATCAAAAAGCCCAAATCTCCAATTCGGTTCATGACGAAAGCCTTTTTCGCTGCTGAAGCATAAGAAGAGTTCGTAAACCAAAAACCAATCAATAAGTAGGAACATAAACCAACACCTTCCCAACCAATAAACATGACCAAGTAGTTGGATCCCATTACCAATAAAAGCATGAAAAATACAAAGAGGTTCAAATAAGCAAAAAACTTACCCAGCCCTTTGTCTTCATGCATATAGCTGTAGGAGTATAAATGGATCAGGAAACCAATCCCTGTAATGATAAGCAACATAGCTGCACTCAAAGGATCAACCAAAAAGGACAAAGAAACCTTAAAGTTGCCTACTGAAAACCAATCAAATAAATGCTGGGTTATCGCCGCAGATTGTCCCGCTTTTTGGAGACTCCATATTTCCTGAAATAAAAATGCACTTAATATAAAAGCTATGAATACCGCTCCTGTACCAATAATACCATATATGGCCTTTGGAAATAGATTCCTTCCCAAGCCGTTTAAAACAAAGCCTAGAAATGGGATTAGTGGTATCAACCAAAGTAATTCTGTCATAAAAATCGTACTAATAATCTTTTAATTCCTACTAAAATCGCTACCCTACCAACGCAGCTTACTCAACGTTTCTATATCTACCGACTTGGTATTTCGATACACCATAATAATGATAGCCAACCCGACCGCTACCTCAGCGGCTGCCAACGCCATGACAAAAAACACAAAAACTTGCCCACTGGCATCTCCTCGGTAAGCCGAAAAAGCGGCAAGCAGTAAATTCACCGCATTGAGCATAAGCTCAATGGACATCATAATAATAATAACATTACGACGAATCAGGACACCAATAACGCCAATGGCGAAAATAATACTACAAAAGATAATGTAGTGGTTCAGTGGAACGCCCTGTATGTTTTGAACGATATTTTCCATTATACTTTCTTAACGTCTTTTTTAGCTAATAATACGGCCCCCACCATCGCTGTAAGCAACAGAATAGATGAAATTTCAAAAGGCAACAAAAACTCCTTAAACAATACTTTCCCTAAATTCTTCACTAAACCAACTTCTTCATTTCCAACAACCATCTGATTATTCGGTTCTATTACACGAAATGCTCCCAGAAGAGTTGCAATAAGACACATGCCAGCGATCGCACCCATAATCTTTACGAAATTCGACTTCATTGGCTCGCTTTCCTTGTTGAGATTCAACAACATTAACACAAATAGGAAAAGAACCATAATGGCCCCCATGTATACAATAAAGTTTACAACGGCCAAAAACTGGGCATTTAATAAAATATAATGAATAGTAAGGGTAAAGAAGGTTATTACCAGGTATAGTACACTATGTACCGGATTCTTGGTAAAAATGGTCATCAAAGCGAAAAAAATAGCCAGAAAAGCAACTAAATAAAATACGGTCATGCTAAACAGATTTTTCTTGGTTTAATTTCTTAATATCAAAAGTAGCTTCTACCAACTTATCTTTTCCGTAGATAAAGTCTTTGCGCAAATATTCCGCTGTAACGTGTGGACCGTCCAAATAAATCGCTTCTTTGGGACATGCCTCCTCGCATAGGCCGCAGAAAATGCAACGCAACATGTTTATCTCATATACCGATGCATATTTTTCCTCCCGGTATAAGTGTTCTTCGCCTTTTTTGCGCTCCGCCGAGGTCATCGTTATCGCTTCAGCGGGGCAAGATAAAGCACAAAGTCCGCATGCTGTACAACGCTCTCTACCTTCCTCATCGCGTTTTAGAGAATGTTGCCCTCTAAAATTCTTCGAATAAGGACGTGTCTCCTCCGGATACTTCACCGTAGGAATCTTTTTAAAGAAGTGCTTTAATGTAATTCCAAGCCCCTTTGCAATCGCCGGAAGATAGATCCTCTCCCAGAAATTCATCGGTTTCTGCTCAATAACTTTTTTTCTATTCGATAATGCTTGCATATCTGTTTCTTTTGGAGATACAGTATATTATATCTCTATATTTTTTTAAAAGACAACATCCTGTGTCCCTATATTTACCTTCCTTGTAACCTACCTGCTATTGTCGAAGAAACAATCTCTGCCTTTATGCAAAGTACATATCCTTTACAACAGTAATAATCCCGGTAAGGACAATATTAGCAATGGCTAAAGGAATCAACATTTTCCACCCCAGATTCATCAATTGGTCGTAGCGGAAGCGTGGCAATGTCCACCGCACCCACATAAAGAAAAAGATAAACCCAAATATCTTAAGGAAAAACACCAGTACACCTATAATAGTAATCCAATTGTGCGACAAGCCCAACTCGTTCATAAATGGGAAATTGTAGCCTCCAAAATACAATGCTGCCATCAGGGCCGACGAGACAAACATATTAATGTATTCCGAAAACATGTACAGTCCCAATTTCATCGATGAATATTCGGTATGGTATCCACCAATAAGTTCAGTTTCACATTCAGGTAAATCAAATGGTACACGGTTACATTCAGCAAATGCACAGGTCATAAAAATCAAAAAACCGAGTGGTTGCACCCAAATATTCCAGTTTACAAACCCAGATTGTTGCGCCACAATCTCGCTCATAGAAAGGGTTCCGGTTACCATCAATAAAGCAATAATCGATAACCCCATTCCTATTTCGTAACTGATACTTTGTGAGGCAGCACGGATAGCCCCCATTAAAGAGAATTTATTATTCGAAGCCCAACCGCCAAGCATAATACCATACACACCTAATGCTACAACGCCAAAAATATACAAGACCCCAACATTTATATCGGCAACCTGAAGAGAAACTTCGCGCCCTCCAATAATAAGAGTGCCGCCCCATGGAATGACAGCAGAGCTGATACACGCTGTAATAATAGCAAGCGTTGGCCCGAGAATAAACAATGTTTTATGGGCTCCCGCAGGAATAATTTCTTCCTTAAAGAAAAATTTCCCTCCATCACACAACGGCTGAAGAATCCCCCATAGCCCTGCACGATCTGGTCCATATCGGTCCTGCATAAAGCCGGCAATTTTACGCTCGGCAAGCGTTGAGTACATCGCAATCACAAGGGATATGGTAAAAACCACAACAACAAGGATTAATTTCTCTACGATAACAACAGTTTCCATTCTTTATGCTTTTATTTATTTCAATCGTTCTGTTCGCTCCAATTGCTCTTCATTTGCTGCTTGCAGCACAAGATCCTGTTCAATAACTGCAGGAGGATTAAAAGAGTTATAATGGTTTGCGGTAATCACCGAATCTTTATCAATTTTCGTCGGTTCTTCCAAAATCCAATCCTGCGTTTGCTTCGTGTCAAAACGACAGGTATTACAGATAAAATCTTCGACCTCGTTGTACGCATCCTTACGGCCGGTCACACGCAATACATCTGCTCCTTTGTACCAGAGCGTCACTTTGCCCGAACAGGTCGGACAGTCGCGATGTGCATCTACAGGCTTCGTAAACCAAACACGATTCTTAAACCGGAATGTTTTATCAGTCAGTGCTCCAACCGGGCAAACGTCAATCACATTTCCTATAAAATCGTTATCCAAAGCCTTTTCAATGAAGGTCGATATTTCTGCGTGGTCGCCCCGGCTGATGATACCGTGTTCACGTTGATCTGTAAGCTGATTAGCAACATACACACAGCGGTAGCAAAGGATACACCGGTTCATGTGCAGTTGTATTTTATCCCCGATATCGATCCGTTCAAATGTCCGCCTCGGAAACTTATACCGCGTTTGCTCCGCGCCGTGCTCATAGCTTAAATCTTGTAGCTTACACTCTCCAGCCTGATCACAGATAGGACAATCCAATGGGTGGTTTATCAATAACATCTCAACAACACCCTTGCGCGCTTCGACAACTTCGGGGGACGTAATGTTTTGTACTTCCATACCATCCATCACCGTGGTACGACAAGAAGCAACCAACTTAGGCATAGGGCGAGGATCCTTTTCTGACCCCTTCGATACTTTTACCAAGCAGGTGCGGCATTTTCCTCCACTCCCCTCTAATTTGGAATAGTAGCACATAGCTGGTGGCACAATATCTCCTCCAATCTCTCGTGCTGCATTAAGTATTGTTGTTCCCGGCGTTACATCCACCGGAATTCCATCTATCGTTACCCTAAATTTTTCTTCTGCCATTTTCTATTTCTTTAAAAAAAGCCATTCATTTTACTGGTCACCTTCTTGTCTTCTCTAAGATGATCATCACACCGTCAACGGTTACCGCTTATACCACAGGTTGGCGAGGCTCCGCATAATGTGCTAAGCCAAAATTCCGCTTTTGTGCCTCCTCAGGATGTGTGATATGCCACTCAAATTCATCTCTGAAATGGCGAATTGCAGCAGCCACAGGCCATGCTGCAGCATCCCCCAGCGGACAGATTGTATTTCCTTCGATCTTACGCTGAATATCCCACAACAAATCAATCTCTTCCATGGATCCTTTTCCACTCTCTATATTATGTAGCACTTTTTCCATCCATCCCGTGCCTTCACGACATGGAGAACACTGTCCACAGCTCTCATGGTGATAAAAACGCGTAAAATTCCACGTATTACGGACAATACATTGATCTTCATCATAGGCAATAAAACCACCCGAACCCATCATGGTTCCCGTTTGAAAACCGCCATCCGCCAATGACTCATACGTCATCAAACGATTTTCACCATTCGCTGTCTTAAACACCAAATTAGCGGGTAAAATCGGCACTGAAGAACCGCCGGCCACCACTGCTTTCAAACGTTTACCATTGGCTATACCACCACAGTACTCATCGGAGTATATAAACTCTTCGACGGGAAGTCCCAATTCTATTTCATAAACCCCAGGTTTAACTAAATTGCCCGAAGCCGAAATAAGTTTAGTTCCTGTACTTCGCTCTATTCCAATCTTAGCATACTCCTCTCCGCCATCATTAATGATGGGAACGGTAGCAGCAATAGACTCCACATTGTTTACAACCGTAGGGCAGCCATACAAACCCGCCACAGCAGGAAAAGGAGGTTTAATCCGCGGATTACCACGCTTCCCTTCCAAGGATTCCAATAAAGCGGTCTCTTCTCCACAGATATAAGCACCACCACCAGGTTGCACATAAATCTCCAGATCGTAGCCTTTACCTAAAATATTTTTACCTAAAAAACCCGCAGCTTTTGCTTCAGCGATAGCCTTTTCGAGAATACGTATCTGTGGCATCATCTCTCCACGTACATAGATATATGATGTATTTGCCCCTAAAGCATAACTCGACACAATCATTCCTTCAATGAGCGCATGCGGAATCTTAGTCATCAGATACCTATCTTTAAATGTGCCCGGTTCAGACTCATCGGCATTACAAACCAAATAACGTGCAACACCTTCCGGTTTAGCCAAAAAGCTCCATTTCATTCCCGTCGGGAAACCTGCTCCACCACGTCCACGTAAACCAGATTTTTTCACTTCCTCGACCACATCATCAGGCGTCATAGTCTTGACGGCTTTCTCCACCGCACGATATCCCCCCTGCTGGCGATAAACCTCAAAGCCCTCAATTCCGGGAACATCAATATGTGTCAACAATAGTTTACGTGCCATATTAAATCTGTTGTGCTTTCTCTTTTAATTGCTCAAGAAGCTGGTCGACGCCATCCTCCGTTAAATTTTCATAAAATGTGTAATCTGGGCCAATTTGAAGTACGGGGCCAAAACCACAAGCCGCCATGCACTCAACCCCGCGCCATGAAAACAGACCATCCTCCGTAACCTCCCCTTCTTTAACACCAAGTCTATTTTCAACATGCTTGATGATGCGTTCTGCACCCACCAAGCAACAAGGCCCTGTGCGACAGATTTCGAGTACATACTTCCCTTTAGGCTCCAAAAAGTACATCGTGTAAAACGTTGCAACCTCATACACCTCAATGGGCTGTATCGCTAAATATGCCGCAACTTTATCCATCGCGTCGACACTTAACCAACCGTATTCCGCCTGTACAATATGTAAAATCGGCAGTAAGGCCGATTTCTGTCTCTTCTCCGGATAGCGCGCGACAATTTCAGCAAACTGCGCCAGCATGTCCGCAGAAAATGTCACAATCATATTTTCTTTTACACTAAGCATCTAATTCTCCTGCAATAACGTTTAAACTACTCATGTTGATAATCGCATCAGAAAGCAACATCCCACTACTCATCGGGGCAAACATCTGATAATTGACGAACGATGGTCTACGGAAATGTAAGCGGTAAGGCGATCGACCTCCATCGTGGATCAGGTAAAAACCTAATTCACCATTCGCTCCCTCCACGGAATGGTATACTTCCGACTGTGGAGTCTCCCACTCCCCCATCACAATCTTAAAGTGATAGATCAATGCTTCCATATTCGTATACACCTGCTCCTTCGGAGGAAGATAAAAAGCAGGAACATCGGCGTGAAATACACCGACTGGTTCTTTCTCTATTTTTCGGAGCGCCTGCTCGATAATACGTAACGATTGCCACATTTCAGCATTTCGTACCATAAACCGATCATACACATCTCCTGTTGTGCCAACAGGAACATCAAAGTCAAATTCTTCGTACGAACAATACGGTGAAACCACGCGAACATCGTAATCAACTCCTGTTGCTCGCAAAATTGGTCCAGACCAACTATAGCTCAGTGCCTCTTCCGGTGTTACCGCTGCTACGCCTGACGTACGCTCAATGAAAATTCTGTTCCGAACGAAAAGCTCTTCAAACTCTTTCAATACTGGAGGGAATCGCTCTAGGAAGGCTTCAATTTTTTGAAAAGCTATCGCGTTGAAATCACGCTCAAACCCACCTATCCTACCAATATTAGTCGTTAAGCGCGCACCACAAATCTCTTCGAAGATTTCATAGATAAACTCCCGCTCTTGCATCACATAGAGAAAGCCCGAAAAGGCTCCTGTATCGACGCCCAGGATCCCATTACAGATAATATGATCTGCTATACGAGCGAGTTCCATGACGATTACACGCATATACTGAACACGCTTTGGAATCTCTATTTCTAATAACTTCTCGACGGTCATGTGCCACCCCATATTATTAATTGGAGACGAACAGTAGTTTAAGCGGTCAGTTAAGGGGGTAATCTGATAAAACGGACGATGTTCTGCAATCTTTTCGAAAGCCCTGTGAATATAACCGATAGTAGAAACTCCACTAACAATACGCTCACCATCAATCTGCACCACATTTTGGAATACACCATGGGTCGCAGGGTGAGTTGGTCCGATATTTAAAGTTACCAGCGCATCTTGCGGATCATTATCTATGAAAACAGGTTTATTGGGTGTTATTTTGGTTATAGTCTTACTCATTACATTTCGGTTTTTAGCGTCCAAAATAAAAATCCTTTTTATCTACTCGGTTTGGATCTTCTAAAGGATATTCTTTTCGCATTGGAAAAACATCAAGGTCATCCATATTTAAGATACGACGAAGGTCAGGATGGCCATCGAATACAACACCGTAAAAATCGTATGTCTCGCGTTCCATCCAATTGGCTCCGTTCCAAAGGACCGTGGCCGTCGGAATATGGATATGATCTTTATCTAGAAATACCTTAACACGAATTCGAAGGTTCTCATACATATTGTGCAGATGATAAACCACACAGTACTCCCGCCCTATTTGCAATGGATAATGTACAGCAGTAATATCGGTTAGATAATTAAAACCTAGCGTACTATCCTCCTTCAAATGACTCAACAAAGCAATAAGGGACGCCGCACTAGTTTCCACCGTCAATAATCCATGTGGCTCACCAATCAAAGAGATGGACTCACCAAATGCAACACGTAAGTTGTCTAATACACTATTATTATCCATTGTTTGTTGCTATACCGTACTTTTCCAATAGAGCCTTGTACTCCGGCGTATTCCTCCGGTTCAACGACTCATTCTTAACAATCTCCTGTAATTTCAGGACGCCATCTAAAATAGCTTCAGGTCGAGGCGGACAGCCGGGAACGTATACGTCCACCGGTATAATTTCATCAATCCCTTGCAAAACTGAATATGTGTCGAAAATCCCCCCACTTGAAGCGCACGCACCTACGGCAATTACCCATCGAGGCTCAGCCATTTGAATATATACCTGCTTCAGTACAGGAGCCATCTTTTTCGCAATAGTCCCCATCACCAACAACATATCAGCCTGTCGAGGGGAAAAACTTGGTCGCTCCGCACCAAAACGAGCTAAATCATATGTGGAGCCCATGGTCGCCATGAACTCAATCCCACAACACGAAGTCGCAAAAGGCAAAGGCCACAAAGAGTTCGCCCGCGCCAAACCAATGGCTTTATCCAAACTCGTTGCGAAGAAACCTGCGCCTTCCACTCCTGGAGGTGCTTCTGCTAATGTCACTACTTTACTCATGACTATTTTTTTGGTTTATTATTTAAAGTTTATATTGATGCTTCCTTTATAAGGAACAGGCAGGCAAAACAGGAACTAATCCCAGTCCAACGCCTTCTTCTTGATCACATAAATGAACCCCAATAGAAGCAGTCCCATGAAAACGAACATCTCTATCAATCCATTTACACCAAACTCGCGGAAATTAACAGCCCACGGATACATGAATATCACCTCCACATCAAAAATGACGAACAAGATAGCAACCAAGAAATATTTAACGGAAAACGGCTGTCTGGCATTACCAATGACTTCAACACCCGACTCGAAAGCACCAAGCTTGTTTGCTGTTCGAACTTTAGGGCCGATCATATGCGTCCCAATGATTGTTAAAACACCAAACGCTACCGCGACACCCAATTGTATCAAAATTGGAATATAATCAACTGGTGTGCTTGTTAGGTCTACACTTTCCATAATGTTAGTTTATTATCTTTTCTCAGTAACAAACTTAATTAAATTTTCTTTCAATACCAATACAAAAGGGCTGTAAATCAAAGAAATTTAACGCATTTTGTTAGAATTTATACCGTCAACACACCAGCTGGTGGCGCATCATCTACAAGATGGATTTACCCAGGTTACCCCACCAAAAACTACTTATATACGGTCTAAATAACAACAAAAAAAGGGCTGAAAAATCAGCCCTTTTTATAGAATAAGAAAAATCTTATAATTGCCCTGCGAATTGTCCTGCGAACTCATCATCTGGACTAACCTTCAACGTCTCTTCGAAGTACGTCTTAGCTTTAGCATTATTACCTTTCAAGTAGCTGAAATATCCAAGGTAGTTGTTTGCATCAACTAAGTAAGGGATCTTTTCAGCATCAGTGATAGTGGAAGCTTTAACAGCAGCCAAAAGTTTTGTAAATGTATCAACAAACAAACCTTGTGCTTTCTCTGGATCATACATTACATTATCTAGAGCAAGTTCAGCTAATCCTTTATAGTACAATGCATTTACACTATACTTTTTCACGATATCTTCTTTATTAGCAGCTGCAACAATACCTAATGCTTTTACAGCTTCTTCTAAGATTGGTCTAGCTTTCTCTAGTTTTTCTTTACCTAGTTCTGGCGTAACCTCTTCACCTTCGCCTGGAGAAACAAGTTTTGAACCGTTACCATAAAGTGCTGAACCTAAATAGAAGTTCGCATCATAGTAGTAATCAGAAGTTGGCATCGATGCCGGAATTCTGAAGATTTTAACGGCCGCATCAACTTCACCGTCTTGGTATTTGGCAAATGCTGTTTCTGCAATTTCTGCTTCTAAGTTATCGTCTTCTGTCTGTTTAGCCATTGCTTCTTTCAACAAAGACAAGCCTTTTGCTTCATCTCCTGCTGTAAGGTTTGCTAAACCAGCCATCAAGTAATCACGAGGGATCAAACGTTCAGGTTTTACGCGAGAGAACAACGTATTCATATATTCCGCTGCTTTCGCATAATCCTTATCTTGCAAGTATGCAGTATAACCTAGGTAACGGAATACTTTTGAATCCACCCCCGGCGCATTAGCTAACTCTTGGGATACTTTCTTCAACTCATCGTAGTTACCAGAGTATACCAAGAAATCGGCATAACGTGTTTTTGCTTCCACAGACTGGTCACCTGTTAACGATAAATATTTTTTGTAGTTTTCTACCGCTTGGGTGTTGATTTCACGATATTTCTCTTCCGGTGCTTTCAAAGAAGAAAGATAGTACGTCTCTGCCAACTCACGGAAGATCGGTGCGTAGTTTGGATTCTCACTTGCTAAAGCAGTTAATTGCTCCAATACAACATCATAAGCCTGCGCTCTTCTCGAAATAATAGCTTGTCCAATTTTTGGAGTAAGCAAGCTCGGATCCATATACTCTGCATCGCGGTAGTTCACGAAAGCTTGACTACTTTCACCTAAGCCCGCATAAGCGTCACCTAAAGCGATAAAGACCTGTGGATCTTTTTCGTTCTTACTTTTCGCTTGTGTTAAATATTCAATCGCTTTTGTGTAATCAGGCTTTGGCGCATCGATATATGCTTCACCGATATACAATAAAGGAAGGTAATCCTTTTTACCTAGTCCAGAAACTGCAGAAGCAAACTTACTTTCAGCTGCACTTTGATTGCCCCCCATTAGATCAACAATACCTAAACCAACATTATTCAATTGCTCCTTAGGTGCATTTGTAAGACCTTGATTAAATACAATTGCAGCAGAATCAACTTTATCATTGATTAAGTGGATCTTCCCTAAATAAAAGTAGTTCTCTCCATCCTTAGCCTTTTTCTCAACTAAGTTTTGCAACATACCTTTTGCCTTATCATACTGCTCAGCAGTCATGGCCGCTTTTGCATCTTTTAAGCTTTGCGCACTTACAGAACCAACTGTTCCAGCTAATAATAAACTTAAAACTAATTTGCTGTTTGTCATAATTTATCTGTGTTCTTTTTTATTTTCAAACTTAGATAAAGATACTTTAAAAAAGTAAAATTATCGATATCACTCACTCTGCAATATATAGGCAGAATCCTAATTAAATATTGTCCCTAATAATGATTTCTCTACCCGGCATGGATGCAGGTACTAGCCCCGACTTCAGCACGATTCGCTGTCCACGATCACCCGTTAAAAAAGCAGAAAATCCAATCCCCAATCCCATGTTAGGTTGATAGTTCAAGACATAAAAAGTACGTCTTAATGGGTATTGTTCTGCTGCAATAGTGGATTGGTTAGGCTTATAATACATATTATCTGCCTTTTCACCAATCGTATTCTTCACGCTCAAGATACGAATATTATTTGAAAACGATGATTCCAAATCTAAATATTCATTATAACTAATGACACCGATACGATCGCTATTGTTCATAACAGTGTTAAGCACCCCGCGCGCATCGCCCACACCTTCGACAAAATTGGAAGCAACTTTTTCTATCTTCCCTAATTCCTGTAATTGCCTAAAACTACTGGAATTCAAATTATCAAAGATCAATTTCTTATTGTTCGCATTCTGTCCCTTCATCATATCGAGTACAACTGGAATAGTAACGCTTGTATCAGCCGATTTAGTATTACCAACAAACACAACGGCATCAGACCATACTGGAAAAACGCGTGGTTTAATCGAACGATTAGCAAAATACTCATTTTCCTTTTCATTCAACTCACGGGCCAATACAGCGACCGTTGCCTTATCAGCTAACAACTCTTTAACAGCAAGAACTTCTGGTTTAACTATGATGTTCAATTTTGCATTGGGATAAGCTGCAAGAAAAACCTCCTCTTGCTCTCTCATCAATGGGAATATAGAAGCATCTACCACGACATTTAATGTCCCTACTAAAATATCCTCTTTTGAACCACCTTTAGGAGCTGCCGTACTGTCGACATTGGATTGCCCTTCATTTTTTGTATTAAAGCATCCCACTGTCGTCATTAACAACAAAGCAGCCATTCCTCCGTAGATATATCTTTTCATATAAACCATCGTTAAAAATTCAATACTGAACTAGCGAAAAAAATTATTCTGCCACAAGCGCGCAAAACGCATAAAAGAATAAACGATAAGCAAAACGCCAAAAATATTCTTGTATGCCGGATCAATCGCAATGGGAAAATTATTCCAAAAAATCACCAGTACACCTAGGATGAAATAAAAGGCAAACATCGCTAGGCCTAAAATAGACAGAAATCGCTGTGATGGCGATTTCTGACTAAATTTTTTTGTGTTTCTGTTAAAACCACTCATCTTATTGTTGAAGATCTAAGGTCATCGGTAACTGATACTGTACACGAACCGGACGACCATTTTGAATACCTGGTTTCCATTTCTTCGCTTTTTTCAGCACGTTAATCAATGCTTGTCCTGTTCCATAAGAAAGGTCTTTTACAACTTTCATGTCAGTCAAACTACCATCTCTTTCAACAACGAAAGAAACAACGATTTGACCTTTCACCCCAGCATCAATTGCACCTTGCGGATACGAATAACTTTCTTGAACCCACTTACGGAATGCATTAATACCTCCTTGTGGATCTGGGTTAACCTCTACGGCTGTAAACACTTTATCAATATCTGGGTTACCATCAGGCTTACCTTCGGCAGAACCTGTGATTGCACCTTCTACTTTTTTAGGACCAAACTCCCCAGTTGGTACACCTGAAGCACCTTTCGTACCTTTTAATGTAATACGTGCTGGAGTTTTGTTTTCCTTTTTGATTTCTTCCTGCGTCACAACCTCTTCTTTTACTTGCTGCTGCGGCACAACCTTCGGTTCTGGGAATCTTACTAGATCTTCAGCAGGTGGCTCCTGAGCAATACGTTGTGGTTGTTCTTCTTCTGGTGGAAGAGGCTCTTCTTCTTCTTTTTCAGGCTCCGGAATTTCCAAATCCTCTAAAGTAACTTCCGTAATCATAGGAGCTTCTTCAACAGGCTTGTCTGGAAAAATCTTAATATTAAAGACTTTTGGAGCACTCAAAACAAGAACCGAAGCCGTGATAGCGAACAAACCGATATTAGTAGCCTTCGGCGCAAATTTGCGTAGGTCGTAGGCACCATATTCTTTGTTTCTATTCGCAAAAACGACATCAAGCCATTCTTTTTTGAATATATCTAATTTAGAACCAAACATATAATTTCTTTATAGTGCGATTAGTCGTTGAAAAGACCTTCGCGTTTTAACACTTCAATTTCGTCATTATTGATTTTTGAAATCATATAGCGTTTTACATCTACAATTTTCATCTCGTCTAAGATATCAACAAGATTTCTTTGTACTGATTTTTCGCTTGGTCTGATTACAACGATCAAATCTTTGCCGCCACTGCGAGCTGGAACTTCTTTTTGCATTTTAAGAAGCACTTGACGAATACCATCTTTACCATATTCTACCGTTGCAGGTTGATAAATAGGTTTTGCCAACTGTCCGTAATACCAAGAAATTTTATTGTCCGAACCTAATAGAAGCGTAATTGAGCGCGTATCGGCAATTTCTAAATTGTCGTTCGCATCAATTTTGTTCTTGTCAGGCATCGCCACATCCATCGCTTGAGGCTTATTTAATGACGTAGTAAGCATGAAGAAGGTAATCAATAAGAATGCTAAGTCTACCATGGCGGTCAAATCGACCTTACCACCGTTTTTCTTGGCTCTTACTTTCCCGCCTTTTCCACCTTTCCCACTATCTTGATTTAATTCTGCCATTTTTTAAATTTTTAATCTACTTACTTTCGTTTCTCAAGCCTGTTACAAAACTAAACTTGTTTTGCTTCTGGTTACGAAGAGTTTCGATAATTAAATTAATCGTTGGATATTTTTCGTTTGCATCCGCTTTAATAGCGACCTTCATCGGTCCTGGATCCACGAAATCCTTCTCTCCTTCACGGTCTCTGTTGTACTTGATCGTAGCCAAACGAGCCTGCTGTACCCACTGATACAACTCATTTGAATTCGTCTCCGTACTATCCACTGGAATTCCAGGTTGGATATTTTCTTTACGTTGATCGTTACCAAGAGAAAGCAACTGGCGCATATTTTTCAACGGAACGCCAAATTCGTCCATTTTCTTAAACTCTTCGTAGTCTTTGTCCGAGAACGCAATATCATACTTTGCAGACATGCTTTTCAAAGTCTCCTCACGTACTGTAGGATTTTTAATACTGAAAAACACTTTGCCGCCTTTACCTACAGAGATAATAGAAACATTATCGTCTGGTAGTTTATCTGGCGTTGAAGATGCTGGAACGTCTACTGGCAAAACCTCAGGTTGACGCGCTGTAGCGGTCAAAACGAAGAAAGTAAGAAGCAAGAACGATACGTCACACATCGCCGTCATGTCGATGGATGTACTGGCTCTTTTTACTTTTGCTTTACCCATTTTCTTTACTTCTTTTAATTAACAATTCCTATTCTTTGATACATGATGATTGAAAAGATCAAATTCCATAAAAGAAATTCGATTTTTTTCAAATCGTCTTATTTGTGGTTTGCAGCGTACGTTTGTACGATTGAGAAACCAGCCTCATCGATAGAATAAGTTAAGTTGTCAATTTTAGCAGTCAAGATATTATACAATACGATAGCGAATGTAGATGTCGCGATACCTGTAGCCGTGTTGATCAAGGCCTCAGAGATACCGTTTGCTAATTTCGCTGAATCCGGCGCACCACCAGTTGCCAATGCCGAGAAGGCCTTGATCATACCTGTTACTGTACCTAATAGACCTGTCAATGTACCGATAGAAACTAATGTTGCTAGAACGTTCATGTTTTTCTCTAACATTGGCATTTCTAATGCTGTTGTTTCTTCAATTTCTTTCTGGATAGCCAAAACAGATTTTTCTGAATCTAAACCTGTGTTACCAGAAACGTCTTTGTATTTTAAAAGACCAGCTTTAACTACGTTAGCTACTGAACCTTTTTGTTTGTCACACTCAGCGATAGCTGAATCGATGTTTCCACCATTGATTAATGTTTGGATTTTTCTTACGAAGTTACCCACGTTACCTGTTCCTGATGCTCTGTTGATAACGATAAAACGCTCGATAGCGAATACCCATACCATAAGGAATAAACCGATCAAGATAGGTACAACTACACCAGCGTGGTAAACCATACCTAGGTAGTTACCTGGAAGCGGTTGGTTAACAGGGTTGTTATCGATAAAGTTAGATGGAGCTCCCATTACAAATTTCCATACAAGGTAACCGATGATGAAACAAATGATAATTGCTAAACTCGCAAATAAATTACCTGAATTTCCGCTTTCATTTTTAGCAGGAGTAGTAGTTTTTGGTGCGTTTGCCATTTTACTAATTTTTAGATTTTTACTGTTGTTTAATATTAATGTTTAATTCAATTAATGCAATTTAAAGGCACTTGCCTTGCTTTCGCGCAAAACAAATATACTGTTTTGTATTAAAAATAAAATTTTCTTTACATTTATTTATGTCTTTCCCAAACATCCAAATACCAGCGAACCCATCAGCGGTTTCCGTTCCGTTCCGGTAGTTGTCACCTTTCGATATATTGCGGTTTAGTGCGATATATTTTACAATGAAAACTATTTTTTTTGGTTTATGCAAATTAAAAAATTGTTACTTGCAAAAATTAAGTAAGTATTCACTCACTAAAACAAAGTGCAAACAGTCTGTTTAAACATAAATTCGCTTCAGCAAGCTTAAGAGGTAGAAAAGGGTGAAAGATAAAACCAAAAAAAATAAAAAGTTCCTTAAACAACTATCCGCCAGCCATTTTTACTGAAAATCCTTCTGCGATAAGAATATCATAAACCTTTTGCTTAAAATCTCCCTGTATCAAAATTTCACCATCTTTCGCAGCTCCCCCGACACCACATCGCTGTTTTAATACCTTTGCAAGCGCTTGCAAATCTTCATCGGCGCCAATAAAGCCATCCACTATTGTAACAACTTTACCCTTCCTTGCCTTACGATCCAAAAAGACCTTCAGCTTCTGCTTTCCATTCGGTAAAGTCTCTAATTCCTCGGCGCTTTCGGCCTCTGTGTAGGAGAAATCATCCGCTGTTGAATAGACAATTCCCTCGAAGCGTTGTTTTTTCTGCTTTGCCATCTTAACTTAACAAATTATTTTTAGTGATTTATGCTGAATTGAAATATCGAGCGTATCGCCCATGTCGACCGGCTCGCCATCCACATGCACAGGTCCCCGATCATCACGGATGATTCGAATATTTTTCCCTGGAATGATTTCCACATAATCCGATTGATCGGCACTTTTCGTAAACAAATGAAAGACCATCTTAGGTAATAAATACAAAGGAAACTTATGAACGATACAAACATCCAAAATACCGTCATTTATAGAAGCCTGCGGTGCGATATATGCATTGTTACCATATTGCGGTGAATTTGCAACACTGATCATAAAGGCCTCCCGTTCATATGCTTTGCCATCGATTTCCAATCGGTACACGCTGGGTTTGAATTTACTAAACACGTTTAAGGAAGAACGAAGGTAGCCGATAGGCCCTCGAATATTCTCCGTCGCAAAATGATCACTCACAAAGGCATCAAAACCTATACCGGCTATATTGAAGAAGTTTCTCCCGTTAATCTCTCCCGTGTCCACCTCTACCGTTTCAAATCTATTGATTCGCCGCAAGGCAGCGGACTCGTTCAGCGGAATACCCAGATATAAGGCCAATCCATTGCCCGATCCTTCAGGGATAATACCGAGCGGCATATCTGTCCCTAGAATAGCAGAACCCAATTCATTGATCGTACCATCTCCCCCGACAGCGACTACAGCATCATAACCTTCCTTTATCGCTTGTTTACCCAGTTCATACGCATGATTTGGGTGATTCGTGATCTTGAACGTAGGGTCGAATTTTTTTAAATCGAGCACCTCCAACACCTGTTTATTAAATGCTGTTTTCTTCTTTCCGCCAGAAATTGGGTTAATAACAAATAGGATTCGCTTACGCATATATATATATCAGCTCTTACGGAGATAAAGATAGACAAATCCTTTTACTACTCCACTTTATCGTTAAATACTTTTAAAAATGAGGAAAGAGTAGTATTTTTGCTCGACAAAAAAGTGGACTGATTTGCGCACGGCATATTTACCTATGCCTCAAGGAGATTGCAACCACGGTAAAAAAGTGCTAAAACCGAAAATTAAATGTTTTTCCACTTCTACTTGGCCCCTCTCCGACTGGCGTAATATCGATAATAAAAACGCAAAATGGCATATTTATTTACTTCAGAATCTGTGTCCGAAGGACACCCCGATAAAGTTGCAGATCAAATCTCTGACGCTTTAATTGATAATTTTCTCGCATGGGATGAGGATGCACGCGTTGCTGTCGAGACTTTGGTTACCACAGGACAAGTGGTCCTTGCTGGCGAGGTAAAATCTAAGATTTACCTGGATGTTCAAAAAATCGCTCGCTCGGTGATCGAAAAAATTGGTTATACCAAATCCGAGTATATGTTTGAAGCAAACTCTTGTGGCGTATTGTCGGCTATCCATGAGCAATCTGCGGATATCAACCAAGGGGTAGATCGTAAAACGAAACAAGAACAAGGTGCCGGCGACCAAGGAATCATGTTTGGTTACGCAAGTAATGAAACGGAGAACTATATGCCACTCGCCTTAGATCTTGCTCACCGTTTATTGTATGAACTAGCGGCTCTTCGTCGTGAAAACAAGGAAATTCCTTATTTAAGACCCGATGCGAAATCGCAAGTAACGTTGGAATATAGTGACGATCACAAACCGCAGCGAATCGACACAATTGTAATCTCTACCCAACACGATGATTTTGCTGAAGAAGCAACCATGCTGGCAAAGATTACAGACGATATTAAACATATCCTAATTCCCCGCGTAAAAGCACAACTGTCTCCAGAGTTGCAAGCACTCTTTAACGATGATATCACGTTTCACGTGAACCCGACGGGAAAATTCGTTATCGGTGGCCCGCATGGCGACACAGGCCTAACGGGACGTAAGATCATCGTTGATACCTACGGTGGAAAAGGAGCACATGGTGGTGGTGCATTCTCTGGCAAGGATCCTTCGAAAGTAGATCGTTCAGCGGCTTATGCAACACGTCATATCGCAAAAAATTTAGTGGCGGCCGGTGTAGCTGATGAAATTTTAGTACAGATATCTTATGCTATAGGTGTTAAAGATCCAATGGGTATCTATGTTAATACCTACGGCACGAGCAAAGTAAATCTAAACGACGGAGAAATTGCAACCAAGATCACCGAACTATTTGACATGACGCCTTACGGGATTGAAACACGCTTAGGTTTACGTAACCCAATCTATTCTGAAACTGCGGCTTATGGTCATATGGGACGTACTCCAAAAACCGTAACAAAGACCTTTGAAAGTACAACAGGCGAAATCAAGGAAGTCGAAGTAAACCTATTTACTTGGGAGAAACTTGACTTTGTAGACAAGGTTAAAGAAGCTTTCGGCCTTTAGTCGTGCATACGTAACCGTATAAATAAGGCTGTATCCAAATCGGGTACAGCCTTATTTTATTTAACTGTACAGCGCAGGACAGCTATTCCCTGAAAAGTATGTATCTTTCTACACTAAATAATTAACATAAACCACATGAGTACCAAACTTACCTTTCCGTACAATTCGGCATACCCATCTGTTGCTGATTTACGTAAGAAAGCCAAAACACGTATTCCAAAATTCGCTTTTGACTACCTTGAAGGCGGAGCCAACGAAGAATTCAATCTACAACGCAATGAGAGCGATTTTGACCATATATACCTCAAACCACGCTACCTTGCGGAAAATGGTAACATAGACCTCTCAACAGAATTGTTCGGCAAAAAATACAGCGCTCCTTTTGGCATATCACCTATTGGCCTTCAAGGATTAATGTGGCCTAATGCGCCGGAAATCTTAGCTAAAGCAGCCGCTAAGGAAAAAATCCCATATATCTTAAGCACCGTATCCACATCCAGTATTGAACGGATTGCCGAGGTCTCCGAAGGATCTGCTTGGTTTCAGCTTTATCATCCAACCGAGGATCACCTTCGCGACGATATCTTAAACCGCCTACAGGCCGTAGAATGTCCTGTATTAGTTGTGTTGGTCGACGTTCCCGCTTTTGGACTGCGTTATAGAGAAATTAAAAGTGGATTATCTATGCCTCCAAAAATGAATATCGCTAACATTTTTCAAGCCATGATCCGCCCGACATGGGGAATAAAAACTTTACAACAAGGTATCCCCTCCTTCGCTACATTAAAACCATATATGGAGGCTGGCCTCGACCTCAGCCAGTTGGGCCAATTTATGAACAAGACCTTTACGGGTAAAGTTACATTTGAAAAAATTAAAGCCATTCGTGAACGCTGGAAAGGACCGCTCGTATTAAAGGGCATTGCGACCGATGAAGATATGCAAGAGGCCATACAATTAGGTGCGGATGGTGTAATTGTTTCCAATCACGGTGGCCGGCAACTCGATGCGGCCGAATCGTCGATCAATTCATTGATCCGCCTCGCAAATAATCCAGCATATAAAGATAAGATCAAGATTATGATGGACGGAGGAATTCGTTCGGGGGTAGATTTAGCCCGTGCGCATGCTGTTGGGTCGGCCTTTAACTTTATGGGTAGACCTTTTATGTATGGGGTGGGTGCACTCGGTGACCATGGAGGTGAGCACACGATCAACATGTTCAAAACCCATTTGTATCAAATTATGCAGCAGCTATCCATTGATAAAATAGATAGATTTTCGGAAAGGCTTCTCTAAAAGCCTTTCTATTCCTACCTTTGTGCTATGATAATTGCAGAGAGATACCACGATATTTCGTGTGGACATCGTGTTGTTGGACACGAAGGGAAATGTCGTTTTTTACACGGGCATAATTACCGCATACACTTCACCATAGCCTCAACGGCATTGGATGAGATAGGTCGCGTTATAGACTTCTCTGTTATCAAATCTCAACTTTGTATGTGGTTAGAGGATAATTTTGATCACAAATTCCTAATTTGGGAGAAGGATGAACTATTGGAGCAGCTAAAATTGGTTGCAAGTGAAAGTCTTGTCATTGTTCCTTTCAACCCTACAGCAGAAAACATTGCTCAATATATGGTCGAGAAAATAGGACCACAACAATTAGAAGGCCTTGGCGTGGAGCTCGTTTCTTGTAAAGTCGAAGAAACCGCGAAGTGTTCAGCTAGTTTTTCACGCTAGCAAAACCTGTCTTAAACAAGCGCTATAGCCTCGCATCTACTTGCGTCCGATCAAGCACAGCCTTACAGTCAAATAAAACAGACTGAGGCTTACGAAGTTCGCTCATGTTTATATCCAGAAAATCTTGGTGTGCCACAGCTAAGATAACAGCGTCATAAGCGGAAACAGCTCGGTCATCAAGTTTCTTTAAAATAGAAACACCGAAATCTTGCTGTACTTCCACTACATTTACCCAAGGGTCGAATATATGTGGGACCGCACCATATTGCTTTAACTCATCGTAAATATCCATTACCTTGGTATTTCGGATATCTGGACAATTCTCTTTAAAGGTCATCCCTAGTATCAAAACATCTGCTCCTTTAACAGCGATTTCCTTATTGAGCATCAATTTAACCACCTTGGAAGCTACAAATTCCGCCATCCGATCGTTCACGCGCCTACCCGACAAAATTACTTCGGGATGATAACCCAACTGTGAAGCTTTATGTGCCAAATAATACGGATCGACCGAGATACAGTGTCCTCCGACTAAACCAGGTTTATACTTTAAGAAATTATATTTTGTGCCCGCGGCTTCCAGAACTTCATGCGTATCTATCCCCACCCGATCAAAAATCAACGCTAACTCATTGACAAACGAGATGTTAACATCGCGCTGCGCATTTTCAATCGCTTTTGCCGCTTCGGCAACCTTAATCGAGGAAGCTTTAAAGGTACCTGCCGTAATAATTCTGCGATATAATGCATCAATCTCCTCGGCAACCGCAGACGTACTTCCAGAAGTAACCTTAACAACATTTTGCAAGGTCCTCGTCTTATCTCCCGGATTAATACGCTCAGGCGAGTAACCCACAAAGAAATCTTCATTATACACCAATCCCGACACACGCTCCAACACCGGCACACAATCCTCTTCTGTGCATCCAGGATACACGGTCGATTCATAAATCACGATATCTCCGGATTTCAACACACGACCTATAATCTCAGACGCAGTCAATAAGAACCGTAAATCGGGCGCATTAAACTCATCAATAGGCGTAGGAACTGTGACAATATACACCGAAGCATCTTCAATATCTTCGGTCAGTGTGCTCGCACGGTATCCCCCCTCTCCTCGCTCACTCTTGTCAAGCATCTGTTGAATCAAAGACGTCTCCGCTTCCAACGTACGATCATATCCTTGATTCAACTCCGCGACGCGCACGGCATCAATATCAAATCCCACCACAGGGTGGTGAGCAGCAAAAGCCAATGCTAAAGGAAGCCCAACATACCCTTGACCAATTACGGCAATTTTCTTATCCATGCTTCCCTACCTTGCTTACTAAACTAATGTCGATCCTTCTTTCTCTAATGTCTCGTACACATGCTTTACATCTTGCGCATGCGCTTTATCCATAATTAAGACAGCATCATCCGTATTGACCACAATACAATTTTTAAGACCAAGGAAAACGGTATGCTTCGAACCACCAATCACCACATTTCCTGCTTCATCCTTTGGATGTCCTTTAGTGATTAGGTAGTCATATAGCGAGTCGAAAGACCCCATGTCGGACCACTGGAAAAACGAAGGAACTACCTTAATACTATCACTCCGTTCCATAATAGCATAATCAACACTTTTAGACGGAATACGCATGGAAAGCTCTTCATCCAACACCCCATCCTTAGCCCCGTCGAAAGCTGCTTTCGCGGCCGTATACAACTTTGGATCAAAGCGTTCTAGTTCTTGCAGGTAAGTACTTGCTTTGAAGCAAAAAATACCCGAGTTCCAAAAGAAATTACCTTGCTTGATAAAGTCTTTTGCTGTCTCATAGTTTGGTTTCTCACGAAACGACAATACATCGGTTCCAGCTGCCTCAATATATCCATAACCTGTCTCTGGACGAGTTGGGTTTATTCCAAATGTCACTAAGAATCCTTCCTTTGCGAACTCAATACCACGCTTAAGTGCTTGTAGATACTGTTCCTCTCCCTCAATCAAGTGATCTGAAGGTGTAACCACAAGAATATCATCCGGATCCGTGGATAAAGCAGCAAACGCAATAGCCGCGGCTGTATTCCGTGGCACCGCCTCTACAATAATATCATGTGAAACCTTACTAAGCTCTTCTTTAGCCAAATCTATGTTCTGAACAGAACCAACGAGCAATACATGGTTACATACCTTCTCGTTTCGTTCTATCGTTAATCCAAACAAAGACTTATTTTGAAAAAATGGGAGATATTGTTTCGGCTTAGACTTTCGGGACAATGGCCACAATCGAGATCCAACTCCACCGGATAGGATCACATTAATAACATTACTCATATTGCTTTATGCTCTTTTATTTCTATTTCCGTATTTGGAAAATGTTTCATTATCAATTCGCTGGTAACTTGATCACGCCTGATGTACAACTGTGCACACGCTCGTGCATCCGATAGCGCATCATGGTGATGTAACTCAATCCCCATAATCGCACAGCAAATACTTAATTTCGTCTTTTTAAACCCTTTCGCACTATAAATTTTACTCGTACACTCCCACATTTTAGGCAATTGCAGGGATTTATAAGGCAGCTCAAATCGCGTCATTGTCTTCATCAAAACCTCGCGATCAAATTTCTCATTGTGCGCCACCATTTTTTGTTGTTTTAGATAGGGCTCTATCTTCGGAAAAATTTCCGCAAAAGTGGGTGCATCCTTCGTATCCTTAGATTTTATACCATGAACACGTGTGGTCTGCCACATATATTTATTCCCAGGAGGTTGGACCAGACCGTAGAATTCATCCACAATCTGACTATTCTCTACCTTCACTATACCTACGGCACATACACTTGTATAATCTGCTGTTGCCAATTCAAAATCTATCGCTGTAAAGGTCATACTCATCAACATCAAAGGTAACGATTTTAATTACTTCTCGTCATCGCGCTCAGCGCTCATATCAGATTACGGCAACAAACTTGCCAAATATCCAACTATTTCATTTAACGCCAGGCCTTGTACTGATTGATCAATCCGTTGGTCGAACTATCATGACTTTCCACTTCTCCTTCAGCTTTCAGCTCAGGAAGAATCTTATTGGCCAACTGCTTACCCAATTCTACTCCCCATTGATCAAAACTAAAGACATTCCAAATAATGCCTTGCACAAAAATCTTGTGTTCATAGAAAGCAATCAATGTGCCTAATGTCTCTGGTGTCACCTTTTTCACCAAAAAAGAATTTGTCGGTCTATTTCCTTCAAACACTTTAAAATTCTTTAACCGCTCAATTTCAGGTTCCGACTTTCCTTGCTCCGTGAGCTCAGCAATCACTTCACCTTCGGATTTACCGTTCATTAAGGCTTCCGTTTGCGCAAAGAAATTAGAAAGCAAAAGTTGATGATGGTTTCCAATCGGATTATGTGAAACTGCAGGTGCAATAAAATCGCAAGGGATTAGCTTCGTCCCTTGATGGATCAATTGATAAAAAGCATGTTGACCATTCGTGCCAGGTTCACCCCAAATTATGGGACCTGTTTCATAATCAACACGATTACCATTCCGATCTACATATTTACCATTGCTCTCCATATCTCCCTGTTGGAAATACGCCGCAAAACGATGTAAATACTGGTCATATGGTAGGATAGCGTGACTTTCCGCATCAAAGAAATTGTTATACCAAACCCCCAACATAGCTAAGATCACAGGGATATTATCTTCAAAGCTCGCCGTCTTAAAGTGATTATCCGCGGCGTGGGCGCCAGCTAATAATTTTTCAAAATTATCAAATCCAATGGCCAAAGCAATAGAAAGACCGATGGCCGACCATAACGAATAACGTCCGCCAACCCAATCCCAAAACTCAAACATATTAGCGGTATCGATCCCGAAAGCTGCTACACCTTTTTCATTCGTGCTTAAAGCCGCAAAGTGTTTAGCAACATCCCCCGCCGCAGCTCCTGCTTTCAAAAACCAGGCCTTTGCCGACTCTGCGTTCGCCATTGTCTCCTGTGTAGTGAATGTTTTGGAAGCCACCAAGAAAAGTGTTGTTTCTGGATTTAAAGGCTTAAGTGTTTCGGCAATATGTGTGCCATCCACATTCGACACAAAGTGGACATTCAATCGCGTGCGGTATGCTTTTAAAGCCTCTGTCACCATGACTGGCCCTAAATCGGAACCTCCAATGCCAATATTTACAACATCGGTAATTTCTTTTCCTGTAAAGCCTTTCCAGTCACCACCAATTACACGGGCACTAAAATTTTTCATACGTGCCAAAACCGCCCGTACTTGCGGCATTACATCAGTCCCATCAACTTCCACAGGTGTAGACGAAAGATTACGTAATGCGGTATGTAGCACCTCACGTCCTTCCGTCTCATTAATCTTTTCTCCCTTAAACATCGCATCAATTGCTTGTTCCAATTCGCACTCCCGTGCTAACTGCATCAACAGTGCGAGTGTCTCATCGGTTATTCTATTCTTTGAATAATCCAATAAAATATCATTAAAAAGGACGGAAAACTTATTGTAACGTTCTGGATCTTGTGCAAAAAAATCCTTGATACTATACACATTAACGTTGATAAAATGGTCCGTTAAATATCGGTAGGCTTGGGTCGTTGTAAAATCTATTCTGGGCAACATCTCTATTTCTTTTATTAAACCAAACTTAATTAATTTTACCGAGAAAAACGGTGTAAAAATCGAGTTTTTAGGTGCAGGAGAAAGGTTTGTTTTTTCGCCTATTTACCGCTACTTTTGAATCATGACCAAAGAACACATTCAAGACTTGAGGGATCGTGTAACATCCCTGAGGAGGCATCTTTGACATCGATGCCAAAAAAGAAGAAATAGCCAAAGAAACAGCCATCACACTGGAACCGACTTTTTGGGACGCTCCAAAAGAAGCCGAAAAAGTCTTACATGCGATCAAGAATAAAAAAGTATGGACGGACCAGTTCGATGAGGTAAACAGTACGATTGAAGACACCATTGTACTGTACGAGTTTTTCCAAAGTGGAGATGCGACAGAAAAAGAACTCGAAGAGCAACACAATTTAGCGTTAAGTCAGATTGAAGAACTCGAGTTTAAAAATATGCTCAGTGCGGAGGAAGATCAATTAGATGCCATCCTGCAGATTACAGCTGGTGCTGGCGGCACCGAATCCTGTGATTGGGCAGCTATGTTGATGCGGATGTACATTATGTGGGGAGAGAAACATGGATGTAAGGTCACTGAACAAGATTACCAAGAGGGTGATGTTGCTGGAATAAAAACAGTAACGCTACAGTTTTCAGGAAATTTTGCCTACGGTTATTTAAAAGGAGAAAATGGCGTGCACCGTTTAGTACGGATCTCCCCTTTCGACTCTAATGCCAAGCGACATACTTCCTTTGCCTCGGTGTATGTGTACCCTTTAGTAGATGATAATATTGAGATTGATGTTAAAGACTCAGAGATAGAGTGGGACACTTTCCGCTCGGGCGGTGCAGGTGGACAAAATGTTAATAAGGTGGAAACTGCCGTGCGCTTACACCACAAACCAACAGGTATTATTATTAAAAACCAGGAAACACGATCACAGCTCCAAAACAAAGAAAATGCACTTCGATTACTGAAGTCACAACTTTATGAAATAGAGATGCGTAAAAGACAAGAAGCTACTGCTGCTATTGAAGGGTCTAAGAAAAAGATTGAATGGGGTTCACAGATTCGCAACTATGTATTGCACCCATACAAACTAATAAAGGATTTACGTACCAATGTAGAGACCTCTAATACGCAAGCGGTTTTAGATGGCGATTTAGATGACTTCCTTAAAGCCTACCTTATGGAATTTGGAGGCTAACCAAAGCACTCTATAAAACAAAAGGGAGAACAATTGTTCTCCCTTTTGTTTTAAAAAGCATTCTTCCACATCATGCTTTCGACCGGTCTAATGGTCTTATTGTTATATTTTGCATTTCCTTTACTATTGTACAGCGTTTCAATTTCACCTTCCACTACGAAATAAATTAGCTGTCCGATAGGCATACCGGTATAAACTCGTACAGGCTGCGCCACAGAAATTTCTAAGGTCCATGTATTACAAAAACCAACATCTCCTTTTCCTGCTGTAGCGTGGATATCAATCCCTAAACGCCCTGTACTCGACTTCCCCTCTAAGAAAGGAACATGCCCATGTGTCTCTGTATACTCTAACGTAACACCCAGGTACAATTTTCCAGGCTCCAACACAAAACCATCGGCTGGAATCTCAAAATGCTCAATCTCATTATGCTTTTTGGCATCTAATACAGCATCTTTATAGGTCGCCAAATATTTACCTAAGTGCACGTCATAGGAATTTGTACCCAAACACTTCCGATCAAATGGTTCAATGACAATTGAACCATTGTCTATCTCTTCTAAAATTCGCTTATCTGATAATATCATTTTTTTACTATTAGACCTAAAGTCCTTTACTGCTATCTTTAGACACAGCCCCCAAGGCTTACCGCAGATAATTCTTGTGTCTCTACTTACCCAACCGAATAAAATCAGCCATTACATTTAAGCTTTCATCTAACACAAAGTCAAAATCTACTTTTGGTTGTGGCTGCCCTTCCTTCCACAAAGGCAATCCTCTCAACTCCAACCCTTTGTTGATACGTGCTCTATTTTTCGCACGAACACGATCTCTCTCTTTCTGTAGTTCGACTTGATTCAGACTAATCTCCTCCACATTGTCCAGTTTCTTGAATTCTTCAATATCTTCTAACAAGTATTTGTACTCTGGGGATTTCTTCATTCGGGTTTCGTGTACCGCATTAAGCTTTTGTGTTACCGCAGTCAAATCAGCCACCCGTTTGTAATTTGTTGGCTTAATTTGATCCCATGGTAAAGCAGATGGTTCCGAACTCTCTCCAAATTTCTCCGCCGTATATTGCGTTGGGAAAGACACATCCGGGGATACCCCCTTATGTTGTGTACTACTTCCTGTAACACGGTAGAATTTACCCATCGTGATATTGATTTGTCCATATTCCGGAGCACCGTTCGGGGTATCTGGATCTTTATCTTCTCCTTTTGCTTTTAACAAAAGTTTATTCGTCGCACTAATAAAGCGCGACATTTCGATAGCCGACTGCACGGTACCCTTACCGTAAGACTGTGAACCCAAAACGATACCTCGACCATAATCCTGAATCGCGCCCGCGAAGATTTCAGAAGCCGAAGCCGAAAATCTGTTTATCATAACGCCAAACGGACCGTCCCATGCCACACCAGGTTCTTCATCGCTATCAACCTGTACTCGGTTACGCGTATCACGTACCTGCACAACAGGTCCTTTATCAATAAATAATCCAGTAAGCTCGATCGCCTCTTGCAAAGACCCTCCGCCATTTTGACGTAAGTCGAGTACCACCGCATCCACTTTCTCTTGCTTCAACGTATCTAAAATCAGACGCACATCTCGTGTCGTACTTTTGTAGTTAGGATCACGCGCGCGCAAGGCAGCAAAATCAATATAAAACTTAGGAAGTTTGATTAAACCAATTTTGTAGGTTTTCCCATCTTCTCCTTTGATCATTTTAATTTCTTTCAATGCAGACTCCTCTTCAACCACAATCTTTTCGCGGTTCAACGAAACAATTTTCGGTTGCGCAGTAAGCTCCTGCCCGGCCGGAATAATCTTTAATCGAACCACGGTTCCTTTTGGACCTTTGATTTTTGCCACAGCAGCATCCAAGCGCCATCCGATGATATCATCAAACTCGCCATCTCCTTGCGCTACTGCAATAATTCTGTCGTCCACATTTAAGCTCTTGTCCTTAAAGGCGGGACCTCCAGCGATAACTTCTTTTATCGTTACCATCTCGTTCTCCATCTGCAAACGCGCGCCGATACCTTCAAATGTATTCGACATTCCCTCATTAAATGCTTGCGCAAAGGAAGGGTTATAATATGTCGTATGTGGGTCTACCGCATCCGTTAACGCTGTCATAATCAACTGAAAAGCATCATTAGAATTTGTTTTCTTAGCTTGAGAAATCAAGTTTTTATATCGCTTACGTAACGTCTCTTTATGCTTCTCCATGTCCACCGAATCTTTATCAGTCGTTGTTAAACGAAGATTCAAAAGGTCATACTTCACGCGTTTACGCCACTGATCTTTCAGTTCCTTATCCGTTTTAAAATAAGGTAGCTTCTCCCGATATGCGACATAATTCTCATTAACCGTAAAATCATGCTTCACATCCACTTGTGTTAACGCATACTCCATACACTGCAAATAGCGATCGGAATATACATTGAACATAAAGAATGGCGCAGACAGATCACCTTTACGGAAATCTTGGCTCACGGTATTTTTATATTTTTGGAACTGGTCAACATCTGATTGCAGGAGATAGTTCCGCCCCTGATCCATCGATTTCAACAAATTATCAAAGACAATAGCCGAAAGTGAGTCCGTCATTGGAACCTTCTTATAGCTATGATTCTCCAGTAGGTTGGCAACTTCACTCGCAATCACTTCGTGTTGCGCCGATGGTTTAAGCCCCAAATTCTCCTCATCTAAACTGACCCGTGGTTTTGACCCACACGCAATAATCGAAATCAAAGCAAGGCCAAAGACAAAATTCTTAAACATATATGTTAATTTATTAAAATGCATTTATTATCCTTTTCTAAAAGCGCGTTCTTCTCCCACTTTGGAGACCCCAATATTTTCTACAAGTGGTTGATGGCGTTAAAAATACTGAAAAATGGAACATGAAAGTTATGTTGATAAAAATATTTGTAGGAAAAGATGCTTTTCGATTGAAATGTTACGTTGAGATAACTTTAGGAATTCGTCCGCCGCACTCTTCTTTTTGAATTTCTTTCGAAGAATTAGATATTTTTCATTGATCTGCACATCAACTATTTGAGCGAATTCACTATCTTTAGGCGATGATTAGATTTAACCCCTGGTTAATAGTTTTTCACCTACTATTAGCTCCCTCCTTACTTTTTGCACAGCAAGAAGACAGCGTCTCTCACAAAGGATTAGCCATTGAGCTTCAAGGTGGTTTTGCCGGCTCTAAGGCCGTTCCCTTTTGGATGCGTTCCAATCAATATGGATCTGTACCGGCCGAAGGTGGGTCTGGAAGTATGATCCTTCGCGGCTTTAGAAATTACAAACATCCTGGTGAGTGGCAAGGAAGGCGGGCAAATGGAAATTCAAACTGGGATTGGGGCTACGGGTTAGAGGGACGCGTAAACCTCGGCAAGGAAACTCAAGCGCAGGTCATTGATGCGCATGTACGGGTACGGTTTGCTATGTTTGAAGCCAAGCTTGGTCGTAGCAAGGATGTAATGGGATTGAATGGTGACACCTTGCTGACCTCCGGAAATTTTGCCGTTTCCGGGAATGCACTTGGGGTACCTAAGTTCGAAATTAGCATTCCAGAGTATTACCGTATACCGTGGTTCGGGGGCCTTTTCTCTATTAAAGGAAATTTCGCAAATGGATATATGGGCAAGCATCCGGTTGACCCTTCTCTTTTCAAGAAACGTCCGACAGATAATCAACTACACACCCTTTTACATCAAAAATCATTATACGGTAGAATAGGCAAGTCCACCTGGAAACTCGCACTATATGGAGGGCTCAATCATCAAGCTCAATGGGGAAGCGAAGAAAAAGTATACGGAAGTTTGTATGACCTAAATTTCTTACAAACGCTAACGTATGTCACTATTGGAAAGGCTTATGGTGGGCGAGGTTCGGGTATTCCTCGTTCTAAAATTGGGAATCATCAAGGATCTATTGACCTTGGGGCTTCATACAATTTAGGTAGCATTAGCTTGATGGCTTACAGACAAAATTTTTACGATGTAGGAGCCTTAGCTAACCTCGCAAACATCAAAGACGGCTTAAACGGCATCACGTTAACAAACAATAATTACCGAAAAACACAAAAAAATGTAGACTGGCACAAGTTCCTTGTTGAGTTCTTCTACTCGAAAGATCAAGCGGGTTATCCATGGTCTAAACCAACAAAATCTGGCGATGAAGATTATTATAATAATTACTACTATACGGAAGGTTGGTCCTATAAACAGGTCGGCTTGGGTAATCCACTGATTGTTCCCTCACATGCTGCTCGGGCAGGTCAGATTAGTTATCCCCGAGATTATTTCATTAGTAACCGGGTTGTTGCCGGACATATCGGGGCCTCATTTTTAGTGTACAATACGACCATAATTAGTAAGATAACATACGCCAAGCATTATGGCACTTTTAGCACGAGTGAATGGGGAGGATCATTGGGAGAAATTCATCGACCTCCTACCTCAGGTATTTTTACACCCGTAAATCAGATGTCATTCCTTTTACAAGGAGAGAAATTTCTCTATAAAAACACGAAGGTCGGGACAAAAATAGCTATTGATCACGGTAAACTTCTTGATAACGGAGCTGGCGCCTTAGTGTATATCCGCCGACAATTTTAAGAAGGGGATAATAGTTGATGCTGACCCATAATCAATTCAGCATCAACTATTTTATTTGTAATAATTCTTATACCAAGAAACAAACTCTCCTACACCTTTTCTAATATCTGTCGTTGATTGATAACCCAATCCACTTAATTTATCAACATTAGCCCACGTGCGAGGAACGTCGCCAGGCTGCATCGGCAACATCACTTTTTCTGCCTCTCTTTCTAGTGCTATTTCTAAGGTTTCAACAAATTCTAAAAGATTTACAGGCGAGCCATTTCCTATATTTAAAATCTGGTAGTAATCATTTTCCTTTTTTGGATTCTCTAAAGCGATCACGATACCCGCAACGATATCGTCAATATAGGTAAAATCGCGACTCATGTCTCCTTGATTAAAAACCTTAATAGGATCGCCCTCCAAAATCGCTCGGCTAAACAACATAGGCGCCATATCTGGTCTTCCCCAAGGCCCGTATACTGTAAAAAAACGTAAACCGGTCGTAGAAAACCTATATAAATGGCTGTAAGTATGTGCCATTAATTCATTTGCTTTCTTTGTCGCTGCATATAAACTAACTGGATTATCTACTCTATCCGACTCAGAAAAAGGAACAACCTCGTTCTCACCGTAGACGGAAGAACTCGATGCATATACTAAATTATCAACCTTATGATGACGACAACATTCCAGAATATTTACAAAACCCACAATGTTACTGTCAATATATGCCATTGGATTTTCCAAGCTATAACGAACCCCTGCTTGTGCAGCCAAATTAATAACCGCGTCAAACTGATGTTTTTCAAACAGTAAAGGTAGGTTCTCTCGGTCCTCTAGATTCATTCGGATAAATGAAAAATTAGGGTATTGCAACGATACGGAGGTTTGTTCCCATTGTTCACTCTTCATTCTTTCAATTCCTAATTCCTCTAAGCGGTCATATTTCAAACCTACTTCATAGTAATCATTGATATTATCCAAACCTACGACATTGATTCCTTGATCAATTAATCGTTTACAAAGGTGAAAACCAATAAAGCCCGCTGCACCAGTAACCAAAATTTTCCGTGTACTCATCATACTTGTTCTGAAATAATTAACTTCCTTCGTTTTATCTATTCACCAATTGCGTAATATGTAAAACCCAATGTTTGCAATGTAGCACCATGTAACAGTTTTCTACCATCAAAAACAAATGCTGGTCTTTTCATATTTTGCTTAATTAAGGACCAGTCATAGGTCTTGAACTCATCCCATTCTGTCAAAACCGCCACTGCGTGCACGCCACTTAATGCCTGGTAAGGGTCCGAAACCACAGTCAACAATGCTCGATTTTGCGCTGGTGGTCGTGAGCCCAAGCCATCCAGGTCTTTATAAATCTGTTCAGCGGTTACTTGTGGATCGTAAACAATAATATTTGCTTGTTCATCTAACAAATGATCAGCAACGTAAATAGCCGCCGATTCGCGTGTATCATTTGTATCTTTTTTAAATGCCCATCCTAAAAATGCGATCTGCTTGCCATTAACAGTATTATACATCGTATTTATAATTTTCTCCGCAAATCTAGTTTTCTGATGGTCGTTCAAAAGTACCACTTGTTCCCAATAATCAGCCACTTTATGCAGGTGATAAGAACGCGCTATATATACTAAATTCAAAATATCTTTTTGAAAACAAGAACCACCGAATCCAACGGATGCTTTCAAAAATTTAGACCCAATACGAGAGTCCTGACCAATGGCATGAGCAACCTCATCCACATTCGCCCCCGTCACTTCACATAATTCAGAAATCGCATTTATCGAAGATACACGCTGTGCTAAGAAAGCATTAGCTACAAGCTTAGACAATTCTGATGACCAAAGATTTGTTGTCAAGATCCGCTCTCTTGGTACCCAAGAAGCATATACTTGAACTAAGGCATTAATTGCTTCTGTATTTTCGCCTCCAATCAACACGCGATCTGGGGCGTGCAAATCTGCGATAGCGGTCCCCTCTGCTAAGAACTCGGGGTTAGACAGAATATGGAAATTCACGCCATTACCCGTATTATCCAGAATGCTCTTCAGTGTCTCTGCAGTACGAACAGGTAGCGTAGACTTCTCTACAACAATCTTGTCTGTCGTAGAAATCGCAGCAATCTGCCTTGCACAAAGTTCAATAAACTTTAAATCAGCGGCCTGTCCTTTTCCTTTTCCATACGTTTTCGTGGGTGTATTGACAGATATAAAAATCATATCAGCTTCCACAATAGCTCTTTCTACATCTGTAGAAAAGAAAAGGTTTCTTCCTCTTGCCTCCTCCACAACAGCTCCTAAACCGGGCTCATAAATAGGAAGTTTAGAAACATCCTGATTATTCCAAGCCGCTATACGCTCCGCATTGAGATCTACGACAGTTACCTGCAAATCGGGATTCTTTTGTGCAATAACTGACATCGTTGGCCCGCCAACGTAACCCGCTCCTATGCAGGCTATTTTTTTAACTTCCATTGGAATTTTCTTTTTGTGTGTTAATCCTGTTTCACATTTCTTCCCCCACATGCAACATTGTTAATTAATGTGCAGTACTTGTGGATCATATCTTCATATTTAAAATTTCGCTCAAATAGTTCTAAACTCATTTCACTTCGACGGAGGTACTCAGGTTCGAACCTAAAAGGCAAGTTGTTAACAACAGATAATAAGTCCTCCCAATTATTAGCCACAAAAGCATTTTCATCGGGTTTTCCTATCTCTAAATTACCCCCAACATCATTTATAATCAAAGGCTTACCATCTCGAACACCTTCCATAAGAGAAATTGGCAGTCCCTCCTTCTTCGAGAACAGCATGATGTAATCGCTGTCCGAAATAACAGGTTCCATATTTTTCACAAAGCCCAAGAAATGAAAGTTAGAATCACCGGTTATTAAACTTCGTAATTCGCATTCTTTGGGCCCTGCTCCCGCAAATGTGATACAAACATTTTTCTTTAATTTACCTTTTAGAAACTTAACAACCTCTACTTGGCGTTTGACGTCATTAATACGAGCAGGATAAAGAATCTGTATAAAAGAGCTATCTATTTTTACAGCTCGTTGCATACTTGCTTTATCTCTAATCCCATTGTGAATCTTTGTTATATTATCCTTTGGGATATTAAAATACTCTACTAAGTTTTTTGTGACTTTATCAGAAATTGAAACTATATTCTTAGGAAGAAAGGTAACACATTTTAAGTTCTCATATATGTTATGAGAGACATAGATTAACCTTAGATTCAAGAAGAATAATTTATTCAAAATATGATAATAGGTTGCAAGTTTACGAGCATGTATCAAAACCACCGCATTCTTCAAGGAAAGCGGATTCACCAATTTGTGATACTCTCCTCTTTTAATACCATAATTCTCATCTATCTCTTCAAAACTGCACCGTCCCAAAACTTTTGCTTGATACCGTTTCTTTATACCATTGTGCACGTCCACCATAACCTTCTGGGCTCCACCAAATCGTTGCAAATTATCCCCAGCAGAAAAAACTCTCACATCTTCCATAAACAAATTAAATCAAGCATTTTTTATTTTTTCCCATCTCTCATAAGTAATTAATTACGAGATATTATTTTCAATCACTTTGTCTGTTTATTTTGAACATAATATTTCATAAAAATGATTAAAGACTGGTAGTTCGTTACAAAATATCTTTTAAAGAGTCGCCTAGGCTCCAGAGAAAGACGAAAAGCCCACTCCATCCCAATTTTTTGCAATAGCATCGGAGCTCGTCGATTACTTCCTGCGAGAAAATCAAATAAACCACCACAAGTTTTAATCACACCAACTTTAGTATCTCTCTTCAGCAGAGCCGAAACGTTCTCTTGTTTAGGTCTCCCTAAACCTACCCATACAAAATGAGGAGAACACTCGTTTATTTCATCAACAACCTGCTTCAACTGATTTTCATCAAAATATCCGTTTCTATATCCAACAATATTCAGTAAAGGATAAGCACGCTGAACATTCTGAATCGTCTTTTCTATCGTCTCTTGACTACCTCCCAGAAAATAATGTGTTTCTCCTGTTTCTTCACACAACTTCGCTACATCATGAAACCAGTCCGTAGTTGCGATTCGCTCCGGAAGGCTCGGTTTACATAAAAGCTTTGAAGCTTTAACGATAGACATGCCATCTGCGTGGACATAATCTGCATGGAGAAACAAGGGAGGAAAACTTGCATCATTGTGATATTTAGCCAAGCTTTCTCCGTTCAACGAGTACGATATTATACTCTTATATTCGCGTGATTTCTCTATAGCAAATTTCGCAAACTCGTCCCTTGTAGCACAAACCAACTTTATGTCACAAAAATCAATCGTTGAAATATCATTACTTTTCATATAAACTATTTTATTCTATTTTTTTAGATAATTCTAAAGGCCTTTTACTGATTTCTTACACTCAAGCTCTATTATTCAACAATTGCAAATAATTATAAATCATATCCTTATACTGAAACCTTTCTAGATAATGACTTCTGCTATTATGTGATAGCCTCATGTATTCATCTTTAGAAACATGCACTAAACCATTCAATGTGAAGGCTAACAAATCAAGTCTATCGTTTAACAAGAAGGCATTAACCCCCGGTATACCGATTTCTAAATTCCCTCCAACGTCATTCATTAGAAGTGGTTTTCCATGCATTAAACCCTCAATCAAACTCAACGACAATCCCTCTTGTAAGGAATAAAGCATAACATAGTCGTACGACATGATTAACCTATCCATATCCTCAATAAACCCTAAACACTGAAATTGCTCGTCCCAACAGTTAGAGAGCAATGTTTCAAAATCCTCACCCACCCCAGCAAAGTGAATTTCAATTCGTTTATCTAAAGCTCCTCGTAGTGCATTTAATATTTGAACTTGTCTTTTACTATTATTTATACGCCCAGGATAGAGGATACGTATTTTATCTCCTTGATATGGTTCTTGAAATTCATTAGTCTCGAGACAATCCTTGATCCCATTATGAATAAGATTTATATCCATAATCGGAACCTTAAAATAGTTTTGAAGATTCTCTGTAACTTTATTCGAGATCGATACGATTTCTTTAGGGAAAAATGTCAGGTTCTTATGTGTCGTATAAACACTATGACTAACGTAAATAATTCTAGTATTTAAAAAAAACAGCTTCTTCATTGCTAGAAGGAAAGGCAACAAGTTTCTCGCATGCACTAAAACTGTTTTATTATTAAGTTGCAGAGGATTCCCAAAACGTATAAAGTCCGCTTCAGACAAAAAATATTGAGGATGTACAGTATCAAATGCCTGAAGGCTTAAAATTTTTGATGACAACTGTCCTTTAAGACCATGGTGAATATCCATCATGACTTTTTGAGCACCACCATAGCGACTAATATTTGTAACTATTGACAAAACTTCCATATAGCCTCTTATTTAAATATCTGTTCATATTTATCTGCACAAATACTCATCAAATACCTCTCCGTGTAACGACGCCTAACCTCTTCTCTATTTGTGTCTAATTTAAAACTCCTTTCTAATGCTTCAACATAGGAAGCCACTGTCAAATCTTTTGTTAAGATTCCCCACGCTTCATTAATAATAACATCTGGAATTCCGCCCACAGGTGTACAAATAGGGAAAGTGCCACATATACCAGCTTCTAGCAAGCTAATCGGTAAACCTTCCCATTTTGAGGAAAGACAAAAAAAGTCTGTCAGTAATAAGTAATCGCCAACATTATTTTTTGTTCCTAAGAAAAATACTGCATCTGTTGTAATTAGTTGATCCAGCTTTTCTTTCAGAATCATGTTATTTTCGTAATCGCCAATAATGAGTAATACAGCATCGTTTTCTTTAGCAAATTCATTAAACGACTGAATTAGAAGCTCATGATTCTTTTGCTCCATTAAGCGAGCAATATTGACATAAACTTTTGTTGCTGATGTTTTTTTATACCTCGCAATCTCACTAGCTGTTTCAGCAGCCAGATCACTTGCAGTTACATTTCTACACCCATTTTCTATTACCCCTTTACTTTTAAAGCCGAAAAGATTAATGAAAGATCTCTCACATAATTCGGATATCGTAACCGCCCCAACTTTTCTCTTGAAGAACCATTTTTTGAGGTACAGGTCTATAGAAGAATTAGTATCCCGATCAGCTACGTTATGAACCGTATAATAGAACTTGATATTGTTAAAGATGAGCACGGGAATAATGATATAGTTAAATGCAATCAGATGGGCATGCACAATATCCGGTCGTTCCTTTTTGATAATTCTTATGACCTCAAAAATTTGCTTCACTTTAGAAAATAGATCGAATTTGCCCGGGTAAGAAATTAATTTTACGCGAGACTCAACGTCTTTGTTATAAAAATCTGCATTCCGTTTATCTCTAAATTTTACTAGAGAAACCTGATTCCGTAAACTTAGTGCATTACTTAGATCAACGACAAATCTTTCCCCTCCTCCAGGTGCCAACGAATCAATTAGTTCCAGTATTTTCATATTTAGTCCTTACTTATTATAAAAATCTACATACTTCGCAGCAATATTACTCCACGACAGGTCACCCGCTGAAATAAGGTTTGTGATATTTGCTGACATCTGTTCATTTAAATTGGAATCTATCCCTAGTAGGCATATGGCCTCTGATAATTTTTGAACACTATTAGCTTCTACAACCAATCCTGTCTTACCATCTTCAACCATTTCTGCTAACCCACCTACATCCGTAACGATAACCGGTTTTCTTAATGTATATGAAGTCATTACCACGCCACTTTGGGTAGCCTCTATATAAGGACATACGACAAACTTTGCACCATTCAAAAGGCTATACAACTCAGACATAGTAACATATCTATTTAGGAACGTAATATATTCTAGCTTTTTATAATCCTCAATATCAAAATGAAAATCTCCGCCTCCAGCAATTACCAGCCTTAAGTGTGGTAAGCTTTCATGAACGATGGCCATGGCCTCCAGCAGTTTATCAATTCCTTTATATTTTGATATCCTACCAAAAAAAAGAACATACCCTTTGGAGAAGTCAAACTTGATATCTGATTCATACAACAATAGACAATCATAAGCTCCTAGTTTATTCGTAGATAATTGTTGATCAACCAATCCATACTTCCCCTGAAAATCATCCCTTTGTCTCTCATTTAGTAAAACAAATTTCTTGAGTGTACGAATACCAATGTTTCGAAAAAAATTCCTTCTAAAATCAGCTTCTCCAACATGAGGAAATGGATCATGAACAACTTGAACAATCTTATTCCTATAATAATAGAGCAGGCAATCATAACTATCTAGAAAATCTGTTAAATGAATAACCTCCGGTGATATCTTATTAATTTTTTGAAAAAATTTCCATCGCAGTTTCAGACTATTCCATCCATACACCTTACTAACACGATTCAAAATGGAAACTTTATCTAGATTAATAAAATCTTTAAACCGCCCAAGCTGGGGATAAATTGTATAATCAAAGATTCCATCTACAGGATGTATCTTATCAATATTAATCAAGGTAGAATTGAGCCGAGAACTTGTAATCTCGAGAAATAAATAGACATCGTACCCACGATCCTGTAAAGACTTAATTAAAGGTAAATCGCAATCTAAAAAATACACATGAGTGTAATAAACAATTCTCTTCATGATCAATATAGCATCATTTCACAATAATTTAGCTGTCAAAAGTTGACCGCATTTTAAACTCTTTTCTTATCCACTCTCTCCATAAACGCCAAACTTCCTACACACAACATCAGGAGCATAACTTCTTTAGAAAATGGCGCCCAACCAGAAAAGCCATAAATAAAGAATACAAATAAAAATCCTGAAAAAATCAAACGAACTAGCTGTCCACCTCTATGCTTAATATTCATTAATCGAGAAAGGACAAAGATGTTACCAAAGAAGAAAATGAGCCATAAAACAAGGCCAATAATCCCCATCTCGGCTAATACAATGACGTGGATATTATGAATCGGATTTGTTGTATAAAAATCCAAAATAGGCATATATGACAATGAACTTACATTGAGCACATTTGACATATAGTTTATATGCGAATTAATACCCACACCAATTAAGGGAGCCTTTTCAAAAATTAAAGTTCCAATAACAAAATGATTGAAACGATTATCAAATTGTTCATCTGTATCACTTGCGAAAAAGAGATCTCCTAAAGGCGTTGAATAGAGAATAATCATACCACAAGAGAGAATAACAGAAAAGAGGAGTACATTTTTAAAGGTCAGTAAACGTCCACCACTAACGAAAATACTGTATATTAAACTCAGTCCAATTAATGTCGCGACAAATGAAGTTCGGGAATATGTAAAAAACAAAGCAAAAGAAGCGCATAACAAGCCAAGTAAAGCTTCATTCCTCCGATACTTCATCAGGTAACATGAAAAAAAGAATATCATACACAAACTGGAGAAAAGACCTAAATGGCCTGGATGTGAAAAGGTACCTATTGCTGACGCATAGCCCTCTCTTCTATTGGCATAATCAATCACTTCCTCTCCTTTAAAAAGCGTAGTTACAAATTCTAATCCGAGGAGTGGATAGCCAATAGCCAAAACGAACTGAACAATCGTTGATAATAAAAGTCCGTAAAAGAGTCCGCGGAAAAAATCAGTCTTGGACATATTGGAAAGAAACAATTTTAGAAGGAGAAAAAACTGTAGAAAAATAGAAAAAGGAACTACAATTGCCCATTTGTTTGGGTTATTGGGATTCACAATCGAAATCACACAAATGACAAGAAATGCGACAATCCAGAAATTAGATGTTTTAAATATCTTTTTGTCAAATCTTCGATAACCTAAAATAAAACACAAAAAGAAAAATACCATAGCCGTCTCGATCGAGATTGCACTTCCAAATGCACCGAGAAACTGTTTTCTATAGTTTGCATCTTGATAGTTCACAAAATCGTAAAGATTACTGGTTATATTAAAAGGAATGGTCAGTACATACCCTGCAACCAAAATATAGTCATAGTTCTTGCCTTGGCTCAGCAGTTGCGTCCTTTTTATCAAGACACCGAGAATAATTATAAATAAAATTAGAATTTTAACCACAATATATTTATTAAGCCAAGAATAATTATCTACCTCAGACTAAACACCAAGTTTTTTCAAAAACAAATCAGAATTAATACGACTTTCCGCAATAACTTGATCAATTAAAGCCTCATTTACAACATAATCTATTTGGATATTTTGAAGGTCGTTGTGACCTTTGATAAGTCTATCACTCAATTGAAAACTAGACAATAACGAATCGAACCTCGTTAAACCTCTGCCTGAATTACCAATAACAACAAAAGGCTTCTTAAAAATCAAAGCAAACACACACCCGTGAAAAGAATCTGTCACTACATACTTACAGGTAGAAAAATATCTAACCCATTCACCTATTTCTATATACTTTTTCTTCCCTTCAGGACCAAACCCTGTGTAAACAGCATTTCCACGGTTACTCGCCACGACTTCGGATGTAATCTGAAATTTTTCTGCAGTAGGATCTAACAAGTAAACTAATACATCATTGTTACCTCCTTGTCGTTCGTAAGGCAAACTAAGATATTCTTCGACATCTATTAAAAAGGTCGGATCCAATATATGTTCAGCAGACACGTCGAACACCTCTTTACAAATTTCAACACCACTTGTTTCACGAACAGATATTCCAGAAAAAGTATCTAGCAATTTCTTTACATCCTCTTTAGAAGAATTAGCCTCCCACACATCCGTTCCAAAAGAAGCTGCATAAGATGCTTTTTTAATTCCTTTATCGAAGGCGAAATCAAAAAAATAATTCGTTAATCGATCACGTGTATAATTTGCCCTCCAAACCTGATCGCTCCCAACTAAAAGCAATTCTAAATTTTCCTTATCCAGTTTGTTAAATTCTTTATCCATACGGATGGAATCGGTAGCACACATAAATTGCTTCTCAAACATACTGAACTCTTTCACCTGCTTATTATCCTTGAGATCTCTCCAATAGCTATAGCCTAAGAACCATTTCAATTTGCTTATCAATGAATCGGTATATTTATTCGGCAATCTTTTAATAAACTTTACGTCATGCCCTCGTTTTTTTAGCACACTTTGTAGTGCGTAAGATTGCAGTATTCCTCCGTAGTTATTATTAAACGGCAATGTTAAAACACCTATTTTCATATTTTTTTTCAGCTATTACTTCTTCAATGATCCTGACTAACAGTTTCTACTTTAGTTTATGATGAATTTTTGTTAATACCTTTAAGACAAACAATGAAGGTTTCATTTTCTTATCAAAACGAATGATGCTTGGAGAATCTTCCCAAAACTTCAAACTATTTCTACGAACAACAAGTCGCTGCAATTGCACCATGGCGTAACTCAAGGAAATCTTTTTTGACTTCATTAATCGCAACTTAGGCAGCCGTTTTCCAAAACGTTTAAATACCTTAGCTCGAAAAGCAATACCATCTTGTCGGTGACGATAACTAGCCTGTTGTGATTTAACAATTAAGGTATGATCAACCTCGTCAAGATGAAGGAGTTCTTTTTGAAGACCTTCTCTAATTAAAGCCTCGGCGACAGCTGAGCGGGTTACAATCACACTGTTTCCAGCCCCATCCTCACGGTACCCGTCTAACCATGCGTCCCCTAAAGAAATATCTGCAAGTTCAGTCAAGACATCTGTACATAGATCACAAGCATGTGATTTAAATAAACCCGTCCCCCACATATCACCCACGGTCTTCATTTTTATAGTATGGTGCTTTCCCTGTTGATCAAAGGCTCCAAATGAATAATCAAGTGCCGTACTGGATAAATCCTTTATGCGATAATCCTGCCGACTATAGTCTCCATAGATTCCTGCTTTTTGAACTAGAAAATCAGTAAAGAATCGACTTTTCAATCCTCCACAAATTATTCCAACGAGGAAAGGAATTTTTTCTCGGAGATCTGGATTGTAATGTTGCTTTAATCGTATTGCTTTAATAAAACAAGCGACACCAGACACGGCTACCTTGCCATCTAAATCATTTATTTTCAAAAATAAGTCCGCCATAGTTACCGGAATGTATCTAGTTTTAGAAAAATTAGATACATCAACTTCATTGCTTATTAGCTGATACTGATACGTCCCCGCTACCTCTTGGACAACAAAAAGATGATCCACTATTTTTTGCTCCAATAGTTGTTGAAATATAAACGTCGCGAGTCCACCAGAAGAGGAAGTATTTCTAAAATTTTTGGCGTAACCGACAAAAGAGCTATAGAAGCGTCCAACTTTACCGTCATAATTTGGGGCTTCGCTAAGAAATATATCTGCAATCCTCTCTTCGTCTTCTATTTCTTCAGCAGGAGAAGAGTTAAATGGACAAACAAGTAGCATAGCTGCCTTATCCTTATCGGAAGGTTCTTGTTCAAAACTTGGCGTTAAAAAACCCGTATTACTCCAAGACATCTTCGCCTTAGCACTTTGACATTCAGACACACAGACACCACATCCGGTACAAAGTTCATTCTCAACTATAATGTTTAAAGGAATCATTTTATAGAAAATTGAAGTTTTGATCTAAAAAACTGAAATACAGTTTTGCGCTCCAAGGGATTTAGAACAACCAATATTATTATGAAAACAATAGCAATATCTAACAGCACGACATTGATCCCCCATATATAAATATTCTCAAAAGAAAGAAGAAAGTTCCCCAGAACTTTAACAAAACAAATCGTTGCAAGTACGCCAGCGGTCAATCGTGGTAAAATATCAAAAAAGAATCTTTCGACTTTTATACCCGTATTTCTCTTAAAAAAATACACTCTTAAGAAGAGAGCAATAAAAGAAATGCAAATACTTACATAAAATGTAATCTCAGGGAGTTCAAATAGTTTGAGTAAAATATACGAAACAGGTAAATTCAAAAGCATCAACAACCCCACACATATCTGGTAAGTTTTAATCTTATCAGAAGCCTGGATACCAATCATTAATGGCCCAGAAAGGGAGTCTAGAAGCATATTAATTAAACAAAGTCGAATAAACAAGGCTGCATAATGAGGCGGTGTTTTTAACCAAATAATTAGAATATCGTCGAGATAAAGTAAAATAGGAGCAACCAAACAGAGCATTACCGAGAATGAAATTTTAATTCCAATAAACACGAGCTGAGAGGTTCTACTTAAATCTTTTACAGCAAAGCTTTTCACAATCTGCGGGTTCAACGCCAATTGAAAATTATTAACAAATGAATTTATGGCATTCTGCACCTGCATCATAATAGCGTAAGACGCATTTACGGTAACACCGAAAACGAGATTGAGAAGAACGTTAATACCTTGCCCCTTTGCTGTTGAAGCTAGGTTTCCAAACAAGCTCCACCCAGAATATGACACCAATTTTCTAAATTGAAGTTTTTCGATAGGAAATTTTAACCTCACATCTCGTATTTTCAGTCGCGTGTACCCCCAATAAATCGCGGTAATTAGTACCGTGATTAGACAGATTGACAATGCATGCATTTTTAACTTATCTCCTTCTACTTTACTAATAATTAGAATAAACAGAAGTCGTAGTAGAGCCTCAAACACACTTAAAATTGCAAAAATATTCATTCGCTCATACGCAATTATTAATGCAGTAAAAGGCACCTGAAAGACTGTCAACATGCAGGAAATAATAGAAAACTGATAAACCCAATTAATTGTGTCTATCCTATTTGATGGTAGATTCAATTTATTGTTTACAAACCACAGACCAACGGTTTCAGCTAAAAGAAATACAATAAGTGCAATTCCAATATGGATCAATATTGAACAAGAAAAGACTTGATTTACCTGATTTTCGTCTCTTCGACCAATGTTAAATGAGAAGAATCGCTGTGTCGTTGCAGACATAGCAGCATTTAGAAAAGTAAACAATACTACGATACCACCTACAATATTAAAAATGCCAAAATCGACTACACCTAAAACCTCTAGCATGATACGAGAAGTATACAGTGAGATTCCCAATGTGACAAAAATACGAGAGGACAAAATCAATGTGTTTTTAACAATTTTGGCACTTCCGTCATTTCTTTGCTCGCTCATAACTATCAACTTTTCTTCCGACGCAGCTTTGTCAAGATGGAAAAACGCCCTTTATTGTTTTCTTGTCCATAATCCCCATAGCCATAACCGTACCCGTAGCCATAACCATAACCGCCATAATACCCACGATTTACTTTCACATCGTTTATGATAAGCTGTACATTTGAAATCTTATTTTTCATCTGTAGATCAGAAGGAATTCGCAACTGTTCTTTATAGGTAAAATCCTGACGTACGAGGTACAAACAAGTATCAGCATACCGTGCCAAAAGTTGAGCATCGGTAACCATTCCAACTGGAGGTGCATCCATTAAGATATAATCATATCGCTGCGCTAACTCCTTCATTAATTGTTCAGCACGCGGAGCAATTAAAAGCTCTGCTGGGTTCGGAGGGATTACACCCGCTTGAATTAAACTCACATTTTCATGAACACCGGAAGGCATCACAATTTCTTCAATGCGCATATCTTCTCGGATGATATAATGTGAAAAGCCCTTACCAGCAGGAAGTCCTAACTTACTTGTAATACTAGGTTTTCGTAAATCTAATTCCATCAGTAAAACCTTCTTGTCCAGCAAGGCTAATGAAACTGCTAGATTCAAGGCTACATAAGACTTCCCCTCACCAGACATGGATGAAGTAAACAAAATTGTTTTACCTCCATGCAAAACAAACTCAAGGTTTGTTCGCAGTGCTCGAAACTGTTCTGCTATGGGTGACCTCGATGTTTTACTTACTACAACATATTTATTTTCGTCAGAGTGAGCCACCATACCGAGAACTGGTAAATGACTTAAGCGATCCAAATCATCCTTTCCTCTAACGCGAAGATTGAAAAGATCCCTCACATAAATAAAGCATAAAGGAACTATTAGTCCTAGCAGCAAACCAATAAAATAAACAACTTTCCTCTTCGGAGAGACAGGTTTATCTCCAGCCTTCGGTGAATCTATAACTTTTGCATTGGACACATTAGCCGTCCGACTAATTGCGGTCTCTTCCCACTTTTCCTGTAGAAATATATATTGAGCCTGCTTTATTTGCTGTAGTCGGGCGAGATCAATATACCCTCGTTCAATTGTTGGAACTTGTTGAATTTGGGAAGTTAATGCTCCTGACATTTGAACATTTTTTTGCCTCGTTAAATCTAAGTTCCTTCGGGTGCTACCAACATTGTTGATCATATCTTGGCGTAAACCCGCAATTTGGCTTGTTACATTTTGCACCAATGGATTATCTTCAGTATTTGCTAGCAAAAGTCTCTCGCGATGTAACACCAACTCGTTATATTTCGTGACTAGCGCATTAAACGCCACATCTTGGGGAAGAACAGAGGAAGGAACCACTCGAGGATTTGCAGAACTTTGTAAATAAGAAGATAAGGCATCAAGCATCGCTAGTTGTGCTTCAACTTCAGCTAAACTTTTATTGTAACCCGCAGATTCCTGTAACAATATTTTACTCTGCTCAGTAATATCCGCCAACTTAGTAGACTGCTTATATCCGGATATTCGATCTTCAACACCTGCTAGTTCTTCTGTTATTTTTGATAGTCGCGTATTTATAAAGGCTAATGTAGAATCTGCAATAACATTCTTATCATGTAAATTACGCCCCATATATTTCTGAATAAACACGGCAAGTAGTTGCTCTCCTCGCCGGGGTAGCGAATGATCTAATGTTAGATCAATCGTCGAAACAAGTTTATTCGTAACCTCTACCGTCAAAGCTTTAATTAAACCGTCAGTTGCTTTACGAATCGGCATGATCGAAAAGCCGTACTCATCTGATTTATTGTTCGAAACAAGAGCGGATCGTTCTAACTTTAAAACCCCAACCCCATCAATAACAAATGGAGCACCAAGTTTTACCTGAAAGGTAGTATCTCGATCTGACACCTCCATAACGCTGTTGGGCATTGCTTTTAGGGTGTAGGATTTAGTTAAAGAAATACTATCTACGTCAGAGAGAAGATTAACTTTAAAAGGAATACTCGTCGTTGGAATACTATGAACAGTACCCGATTTAAAATATACTACATATTCCTCTTCTGCGATCACCATCTCTCGCATCAAATCAGCCGTTCTTAGCACTTCTACCTCGTTGTCTACGGAGTTTTTTGCTCCCATAAGACCCGATAAATCTCCTAAAGCTGATGCCGACAACATTCCCCCGCCCTTCTTATCATCTGAAACTAAAATCTTAGCTGTTACTTTATATGTGGGTATGGTGTATCTTAAATAGATGAAGGAACAGAGCAGGCCAAGTAATCCGCAAAGGACAAACCAATACCAATTACTAATTAACCTTCCGAAAAAACGAACTAAATCCTTATTATCGCTTTTTCTTGATGTTAACTCCATGTCATCATCCCAATCTGAATTTCTATTACTCATAACTATTAATTGACTAAACAACAATTATGTTGTCTTATATTGAACCTATAAACAAACATATTGTAGGGAAAAGATCTCATGTAAATATCTTCTAAAGCCTAGTAAAGGCTACAACCAACAAGGAAACTAAAGATCCTATGAGAGCAAAAGTTTGCGTCCGCGATGAATTATTAGCCGCCGCTTTAGCTTTTCCTGGCTCAACATACACCACGTCATTTTGCTTAAGGTAGTAGTAAGGTGATTGGAATAAATCGCTGGAATTTAGGTTTAGACGAACTAATTCTTTTTGATTATTATGCTCCCTCACCAAAAGTACATTTTCTCGCTTACCATAAATTGTAAGGTCTCCAGCTAAACCCAACGCATCGAGAATGGTCACCTTTTCATTGGGCACCGTATATGTCGCTGGTCGCGCAACTTCGCCAAGAACAGTAATTTTATAATTTGCAAAACGAACTTGCACCGTAGGATCCTTGTAAAATTTTTGCGCCATCTGGGTAATCCGTTCGCGAGCTTGATAAGTTGTAAGATCTTTCACTAAGACCTTTCCTAACAAGGCCATCTGAACATAACCTTCTTTATCAACCAAAAAACCAGAAATAACCTGGGTTCCCGTATTTGTCGCAGAGCTTGCCCCGACAGCCTGTGTTGCCATCGCTTGATTAGCCACGGCTGAGCTTACAGGATCAATCGTTTGGATCATGATACTCAGGATATCATCCGGCTGAATAATAGGTTCATTAAAACGAGCAGCTTCTTTTACGACACGAGCCGAATCGATCGGTAGATCATTGAAATAGACGATCTTCTTAACGGAGCAGCTCCCTAATAGAAGAATAAGAGGCAGAACATAGACAACAAGTGTTCTTACCTGTATTAATTTTTTTTTCATTATAATATTATACTTGTTCATTGTAATTGTGTTCCGTGCTGTAGGTTTGTTCTATGTCATTTGCTGAAATTTTATACGTTCAAAACTTTATGCTGTGCGAAAAGCACCTCATTTTTAATATCACACTTATCCAGTACTTTCCTAAGATCTTCATGACCTAGACCTACCTCAATAGCATTTACATGCCGTTCATGGTGCACATCCGTTCCCAAAAGATCTATCCACCCTTGATCCGCTAACCATTTGGCGGCGTGCTTTTCTCGTTTCCCATAATATCCTATCAGAGATAAGATGTTAACCTGAAAGAGTACACCAATTTCTTTAAATCGTTTGAGTCTTGATCTATCGCCATGGTAATAAACATACCGCTCAGGATGTGCCAAAATAGGTTTGTATCCTTGAACTTTCAGATTGAATAAAACATCCTCAATCGATAAGCTTTCCTGCATATATGACATCTCAATCAATATATGCTCATTGGGCAACAGCAGTAACTCCGAATCATTCTCAATTAAGTCCTTTTCAAAGACGGAATCTACCATATACTCCGCAGCATAAGCGCTATCAATTCCAGAAGGAATATGCTGTAAAAGTGCTCTATACGCATTTGAAACTGTCTCTTTGTTATTTGGATACATTTCTGCGAACACATGGGGGGTAAAATAAAATGAAGATAACCCCAATTCCTGCAATCGATCTAAGATCTGTATACTCTGATCTATCGAAACACATCCATCATCAATACCTGGCAGAATATGGGAGTGCATGTCAACCTTTAACCAGCCTAAATCTGTACTCTTTTTTTTACGCGCAAAAAAACTAAACATCTGTTCTCTATTCTATGTTAAAACTAAACCAAATGTCCTCCCCCAAGGTAATTAAGCATTTGTTTTATAGAGAGATCTTTTAAAATGGGTTACATGTTCGTGTAGTTACTTTTCGTAGAGAGATCACCGACCGGACCCACCGGTCGGCACATCCCCTACAATTACAAGTATAAACTTGATTTTCTTTATTAAACTTAAAGCTTGTTACACTCTTCTATCAAGATACCGAGATTTGTAGCTCCCGCCTTTTCTCCCAGGATATCTCCAGGTTTAATACCCACAGTTCCGCTATTATCAGCCTGTACACTTTTGGCATTCACCGTTTTGGTACGTTCCTTCCAAACAGCTCTAAAGTCATACTTCGTACCATCAGATTTCAATAATGAGGTACTAATGAAACCATTGTGTACCGCACCAAGATATTGGAATGCACCGGTGCCAGCCACTCTATAATAAAGTTGGAAGGTCGGCAGTAACGTAATAGGATCCGTTTTATCAGGACAACGCACATATAGCTGTAAGGTAACTTTCGGCTCCACGACTGGATTTGGATTTGGAATCGTGATATTCGTCGCACTTCCACATGCCGCTAAAGCAGTCTGTGCGATAATACTATTATTAACCGTGCTACGGACCACGATCTGTACACCAGACGCTGGTAAATAATCCATTCCAATTGATTTGGTATCACTACTAATAGAATACGTACGAGAAGCGATAACCAACCCATTCTGAACAGCCTCCACATTTACAGGATAAGTGAATCCTTGTTCGATCCAATCAGCAGAGAAATTAATTATACTAACAGGTGCACATGATTCCCTGAATTCTCCAGCAAGGAAGGTGGTTAAGTGGCTCACTTGAAAAGCCACTGAGTAACCGCTTCCTGAACTTTTTATGGGTGTATCTTGTTCATGCGTCCATGTAGGATCATACGCACTATTTGAAAAAGTCGACAATATTGTACCAGCTGTCAATGGAGCGCCATTACCTAATGTAAAACCTTCACTGATCTCCATCTCAATAGCTATAGGCTTACTGAATTGACGCACAGGAACACCGTCGATTACCATATTTATGGTCGTCGTGGCAGCTGGGTTAAACGTTCCACTAGCCGAACTACCGTTCGCTAAGGTCACCCCATCCGCTTGGTATCTTCCACCAGGGAAAAGTGCCAATGCATCTGGATCTTGTGGATCAAAACCAGTCGCACTTACGGTCAAAGCCTTACCGACAATAACCTTACCATCCGCGCCAATAAACTGTGTTCCCTGAGGAATAGTAATATCGATATTCACCCCTTCTTCACCAGCAACTTCAATCTTCGATTCAGTAGGCAAGGCTCCGCTAGCATCAATACCAAAAGTTTTGTTTACCACAACAGCTCCATCAGGTACAGTAACTGGTTTCGCCAAACGGATGTGCATAATTCCATTATTAGCATCCGAAATAGTGACATCCACAACCTGTGTAATATAACCGGTCGCGGCAATTTCCACTTGAAAGCGGATAGGTTCCACGGCTGTAGGTTCTCGTTTTGGATCAACACCAAAATTCACGAGGTTACTTACTAATTTAAAATCTTTGTAACCACTGATATTATATATATCTTGGGTATCGCCTCCAAGGAGCTTTATTGTTGCATTTACGGGTTGTCCGTTTGTATCTAATACTTCCAACGTAGTGGAATGCTTAATCACCTCCGTGCTGATAAGCAAATTAAAATCTTTTAACGGGTTATCACAAGAAACAATACCGCTTAGCAACGTCAAGGCTAATATATAGTGGACTATTCTCTTCATTTTCATAATATTCATATTAACTATTTCAACCTATAACTAACACCAAATTCTACGCGCGGTAAATAGCGGTAATTACGAATGTTATGCTCAACCTGTGGAGCATTCATAACATTCTCTTCTAGCAATCCAGAGGCCTCAATGGTAACCTTTGGTTTAGACAAATAATAGCAGCCTAGGTCTAGACTTGCAGAGAACCTGTCATCCAAACGTATGTTACTCCAACCAATTCCTGCATACGGATTTATTGTTTTTTTCCATTTTACATCCGTGTGTATAATACCAACCTGCACAGGATCAACGAGGATATCACCATATTTATATGGATCACTCAGGCGTGTATCAAATTCACCATCTAGCTTAAAGAAATAAGCTCCACCAAGCTGCAAGCCAAAAGAATTAAAGAAACCGCCTTTGCCTGCAAATGGCGTATATCCTAAAATAAGAGATGCATTATGCGCTTGTGCCTTTATATCACTATGCGTTTTTCGACCGGAATATGTCCCTTTAATATCTGTATTAAAAGGCATAAAACTAACGCCCAAACGTGCTCCAAATTTTGCACTAAATGGTTGGTAAAAGTGCGCTCCAATACCTGATGTCCCACCATGGATTCCAATCGCTTGCGGGTAACCGGTACGAATAACATCCTGTTGCGCAAGAACCTCTTGTGCGCCAAAAAAGATGGTCAACACAAAGGTCAAAAGGTAACTGATGTTGTTGTTTTTTATTCTTTTCATTGTTTTTGGTTTTATCTTGCTACTGATTAATAAGCGTTCTTCTCTCCCCGAATCATATTAATTGCTGTCAAGCAAATAATCTTAAAGTCCAACATTGCTGACCAGTTTTGCATATATTCTAAATCATGTTCTACTCTTTTTGCCATAAGCATCGGATCTTTTGTTTCGCCCCGATAACCGCTTACCTGCGCCCATCCTGTTATCCCCGGTTTAACGAAATGACGCACCATATACCGATTGATTAATGCACCATAGTGCTCCGTATGCGAAAGCATATGAGGACGTGGCCCAACAATTGACATCTGCCCTAGGAACACATTAATAAATTGTGGGAACTCATCCAGGTTACTCTTACGCAAAAACTTACCAATCGGTGTGATTCGGGAATCATTCTTAGTGGCCTGTTTATCATTGGAGCTCTTATTTACCACCATACTGCGAAACTTATAACAGTAAAAAGGCGTATTATTTCGTCCAGAACGCAACTGCTTAAAAAATATAGGCCCCGGGCTTTGAATTTTTATAATCAACCCGATAATAGGAATCAACCAACTCAGGACAAACACAATCACGAAACCACTAATAACCGTGTCCATAAAACGCTTCTTGAGTCTATTTTCTATATTCGACATAGACTCTCCTCGAGACTTTAACACAGGTAAATTAATTTCAGCCGGAGCACCTTCTTTGTACGTGATGTTTGCTACCATGGAAGGCACAAAATTCAAATGAACACATTGATGATCCGCCGCGGAAACCAAATCTTCACTATACTTATACATTTCGGGAGAAGTAACCAAGAAAACATCATGAATTCCATCTTTCGAAACCGCTTCAAAATATTGCTTGAATTTGCGTAAGGTCTCTTCCTTGGTCATTGCAGCATCTTCGTCTTTATACTGAATAGTATCCACCTGATAAAAAAGCTGTTGTTGATCAAAGAACGAAGCAACAGGTGCAATCTGATTGCCCGCACCAATAACCGCCACTTTCTTAACCCAATTAAAACGTCTAGGCAATGTTGTATAAACGTAAGTCATAAACATACGAGACACAAGGAGATAGATGCTTAGAAACAACACCAAAACCCCGAATGCCTTCACAGAAGCCAAAAGAGGACCATTGAAAATAGCGAAAATAAGCACAGCACCTAAGGTAATTAAGGCTGTACGTAGTGTTGCTCGAAACATCGACTCTAAACGTCCCACAACATCTTCACGGTATAAGTGAAAAAACTGTGCTGCAACAAACCAAATTAAACTAAATAGCGTGGACACCACCGGTAGACTAATAGGGATACCATTCCACAATGAAATCCAACCATTATATGTGGAAACGGAAAGCGCAAACTGCAAGGCAATATTAATGCAGAGCAAATCCATACTAAAAAGTATTATGACCAAACACACTATAATCCGATTAGGAACATACCTATACATAACACATATATTTTACTTTAAAACAAATATTTTATGACAAAAGAAATGTCAGCTGCATCAAAAATCTATTGAGCTCGGCGTTACCCTCCTTCAAAATTCAATTTTTAATACCAAAAAGATCAAGCTTCTATCGATTCTGTACCACTAAAAAGCAACCTCTTTTACTTATCACATAGAGTAAGCAAATAGGCTTAGCACATCTAATACTACAATAAATCACGAATAATGTTTTTATAAGTCTGTCTTTTTTTAATTGCGACACTTCGTATCAAATCTTATTCGCTACTTTTCTTTTCATAAGTAAACGCTAATTATAAAAACTAATCACCGTTTATGCTGTACAAATAAATATTAACCAAATGTAATATTTTTAAAATGTAAAGCAATGTTATTTTTTAATTAACTTTTTAAGAATTACAACGATAAAACGTTTAGGTTATGAAAAATTAATCAACGACGCAAAAAGAAGAAAAATTTCACAAAATCAAAGGGGACATCGAGGTACAAATAGGGGACAAAGGAGGCTCATTTAAGGGGACAAAAAAGGGACAATATTCTAAATCAATGTTTTACAAAAAACTCGATAAAAAGGAAGGGAGGAAACCTCCTAAAATCTCCTCCCTTCCTTTTGTTCAAAATAACGGGTAAATAACTCCCTTAAAACGCTCGTTTTTGAAGATATTCATTTTCTTTGGCCGTCATCAAATCCTTCTCCTCTCCCTTCTTATCATGATAACCACATAGATGAAGAACACCATGAATAATCACCCGATGCAATTCATCAGTCTCGGAAACATTGAATTTCGCCGCATTCTCTGCGGTACGTTCTACAGAGATAAAAATATCACCACTAATTTCTTCCTCTTTCTCGGAACTATCGAACGTTACAATATCTGTATAGGTATCGTGATTTAAATACTCTTTGTTAATTTCTAATAAATAAGCATCAGAACAAAACACAAAATTCAATTCGCCGATTCGCTGAAAACCTTCGGCCTTGATGGTCGCAAAAATCCATTCGCGAACCTTCTGCTTATTTTTCAACACATACGTGATATCCTCACTAAAAAATAAAATATCTCTTAAAGCCATTACATCATTGATTTAGATTCCATATACGTTTGTAAAATCAGGGTCGCAGAAATAGTATCAACCAAACCCTTCTCCTGCCTTTTTTTCTTTGTTTTACCACTTTGCGCAATAACAGAAGATGCCATTTTAGACGTAAAACGTTCATCAACCTCCGCGACGCGAATTGCTGGGTATGTTTTTTTCAGTTTCCGGACAAAGCCTACGACATGTTGCGCCGATTCTGATGCAGTGCCATCCATCTGTAGGGGCTTCCCCACCACGAAGGTTTCTACCGCCTCCACTTCTAGATAATCAGCTAAAAAACGCCAGATATCATCCGGGTGAACCGTTGTGAGCGCACTAGAAATAAGTTGAAGCGGATCTGTAACCGCAACACCTATTCGCTTAACGCCATAATCAAAAGCCATAATACGCATAGTACTCCTTTAAAACGTTACAAAAATACACATTTATATGCGTTCATTCAATGAGCCCTGTATTTAATCAAACGCCATACACAGTGGCTTCTTTGGATGAAACACGCAGTCTTCTACAGACTTCATACCTCGTACTTAGGACTAATTTCTTATTTTTGCACAAACAATACATTTTACGTGGGTATTCAAGACGTCTTAACGAAATATGCTCAAAGCGAGCAGGTTAAATTATTGGTTAAAGCCATTCAGGGGAAAAATCCTAAAATACAACTAAAAGGACTGATTGGCGCATCGGATGCCATAGTTGCCGCAGCCGCATATACCGTCCAGGAACGTCCCTTTATCTTCATTCTACCTACACATGAAGAAGCATCCTATTTTTTGAGTGATCTAGAAAGCATCCTCGATAAGCAGATACTTTTCTTTCCAGCATCTTTTCGTAAGGCTTACGAATTTACGCAAACAGATGCCTCTCATGTTCTACAACGTGCGGAAACCTTAAGCGCATTAAACCACATCTCAGAGTTACCTAAAATCGTAGTTACTTATCCAGAAGCAATTGCTGAAAAAGTAATAAACCGGGAGGATCTAGAGAAAAACACCTTAGCAATTACTCAAAATACAAAGCTCAGCATCGATTTCATCAATGAATTTTTATATGAGTATGATTTCGAGCGGGTAGATTTCGTTTATGAACCGGGGCAATTTGCAATAAGAGGCGGTATTGTCGATATTTTTTCCTTTTCAAATGATCTACCCTACCGCGTTGAGTTTTTTGGTGACGAGATTGAGAGCATTCGCACATTTGACATGGAGACACAGCTCTCCGTTAATAAAATCCATACGGTAACCATCGTACCAAATGTACAAGCAAAGTTCCTAAGCAATAATCATATCTCGCTCTTAGAATACGTAGATCGGGATGCCGTAATATGGATTAAAGATGTTCAATTTACGCTCGACATCATGAAGGATGGTTACAAAAAAGCATCTGAATTCTGGAAAGCACTGCCGGAGAAAGATATTCTAGTCCATGCAGACTGGGTGGATCCTCGGGTCACTTTCACCACAGATCGTGGTTTTGGCGAGCTCATGTTTGATTTTCCAAATGTAGAATTTGGAAAACACTTCTACTATAAAGCGGAAGAAACACTCAAATTTGATATTCATCCGCAACCATCTTTCAATAAGGATTTCACCCTTTTGATCCACAATTTCAAAGAGAATGTAAAGCATGGGATTGAAAACCTCATCTTTTCCGACTCGACCAAACAGGTTGAGCGAATTTATAGTATTTTAGAGGATATTGATAAATCTGTAACCTTCACGCCCATTCATAAAGGACTACGGGAAGGGTTTAGAGACGACGAGACAAAACTCGCTTGTTATACAGACCACCAAATTTTTGATCGCTACTACAAATACAAGCGTAAAAAAGGATATGAGCGCTCTCAGGCTATTACACTAAAGGAACTGCGGGACCTTAAACCCGGCGACTATATCACGCATATCGACCATGGTGTCGGTAAGTATGCAGGACTGGAGAAAGTTGAAGTAAATGGCAAGACACAGGAAATGATCCGGTTAGTCTATGCAGATAATGACCTGCTTTATGTCAATATCAACTCCCTAAACAGAATATCAAAATACTCAGGAAAAGAAGGAACTGTTCCAAAAATGAACAAGCTTGGAACCGACGCCTGGGAAAAACTAAAGAAAACGACCAAAAGGAAAGTTAAAGATATTGCACGTGATCTGATTAAGCTCTATGCAAAGCGGAAATCGCAAACAGGTAACGCCTTTAGTCCAGATACCTACTTACAAAATGAGCTTGAGGCATCCTTCTTGTATGAGGATACACCAGATCAAGAAAAGGCAACAGCTGATGTAAAACGTGATATGGAATCCCCTCATCCAATGGATAGGCTCGTATGTGGCGATGTTGGTTTCGGAAAAACAGAAGTTGCTATCCGTGCGGCATTTAAAGCCGCAACAGACAACAAACAAGTAGCAGTCCTTGTCCCTACGACCATTCTAGCCTTGCAACATTTCCGAACCTTTAGTGAGCGGCTGAAGGAATTTCCTGTAACGATAGATTATATAAATCGATTTAAATCTACCAAACAGATCAAAGACACCTTGGCTCGTCTTGCCGAAGGCAAGATCGATATTATCATTGGCACACACCGACTCGTAAGCAAGGATGTGAAGTTCAAAGATTTGGGCTTAATGATTATCGATGAAGAACAGAAATTTGGGGTTGCCGTCAAAGAAAAGCTAAAGGTGATGCGTGCAAATGTCGATTCCCTAACCTTGACAGCAACGCCAATCCCACGCACCCTCCACTTTTCATTAATGGGCGCCCGTGACTTAAGCATCATATCCACACCTCCACCTAATAGACAGCCGGTACAAACGGAACTCCACGTTTTCAATGAGACGTTGATACAAGAAGCCGTCGCTTTTGAGTTAGACCGTAACGGACAGGTGTTCTTTATTCACAACAGAGTAGCCGATCTAAAACAATTGGGCGGCATGATTCAAAAGCTCGTTCCCGGAGCACGTGTCGGTATTGCACACGGTCAGCTAGAGGGCGATGCCCTGGAAGATGTTATGCTGAAATTTATCAACCATGAGTTTGATGTACTCGTAGCCACTACCATTATTGAAGCAGGGCTCGATATCCCCAACGCAAATACAATTATCATTAACCATGCACATATGTTTGGATTAAGCGACCTTCACCAGATGCGTGGTCGGGTTGGACGTTCCAATAAAAAAGCTTTCTGTTACCTCTTAAGTCCACCACTTTCGACTTTGACAAACGAAGCCTATAAACGTCTATCCGCACTGGAGGAGTTTTCTGAACTAGGATCAGGTTTCAATGTGGCAATGCGAGACTTAGATATCCGAGGCTCCGGAAACCTCCTGGGTGCCGAACAGTCGGGTTTTATTGCTGAGATTGGTTTTGAAATGTACAATAAAATATTGGACGAAGCTGTTCAAGAGCTTAAGGATGACGAATTTAGTGAGCTATTCGCCGAGGACAAAAACCGAAAGTACGTGACTTTTACACAAATAGACACAGACCTCGAGGTTATGATTCCAGACGCCTATGTTACCAATATCGGCGAACGATACAATCTGTATAACGAAATTGCAAAACTAGAAAACGAAACGCAACTAATTGCCTTTCAAAAAGAACTCGAAGACCGTTTTGGTCCCGTACCACAACCCGTATTTGAGTTATTTAATACCCTCCGCCTGCAATGGTATGGTAAAGAGATTGGATTTGAAAAAATATCCTTCAAGAAAAATACACTTAAAGGCTATTTTGTGAGCAATCCAAAATCAAGCTATTATGAATCTGATCAGTTTGGAAAAGTACTAGCTTTTGTGCAAGCACATCCTGCGATAAGCAACATGAAAGAAGTGAAGGGACAATTACGGTTAGCAATAAGTAATGTAAATAATATTACGTATGCCTTACATTTACTCAAGGAGATGAGTAATTAACTGATTAAAATCTGTAAGTTTGGTAGACTAAAATAAAGATATGAAAACGACTTATCTCTTCTTGGTCTTTGTATTATTTGGTTTAGCAATACAGGCACAAGGATACGATCAAGAAATCCAAGTCTACCGAGAACAACAGGCGCAGCATTTAAAAAAATCTGCCAAAGGTCCCATCGCGGACGAGTACGTCGTATCGCATGTCCATTACTTCAAGCCGACACCTCTCTTTCGAGTAGAGGCCAGTGTGGAGTATCTAGACCATGAACCGACCTTTCGCATGCCTACACTTGATGGAACAAGTAAGGAATTTCGACGGTATGCGCATTTACATTTTCGAATAGATGGAAAGGATCATACCTTGACCGCCTATGAAAATGCAACATCTTTTCCGAGTGAATCTGCCGCCACCTATTTATTTCTTCCTTTCTTAGATTTAAGCACAGGAGAAACGACATACGAAAGCGGGCGTTATCTTGATCTTAAAAAACAAGATATCCAACATGAAAAAGTTATGCTAGACTTCAATAAAGCATATAACCCATATTGTGCATACAGCAGTGGATACCGATGTCCACAACCACCAGCGGAGAATTTCCTTCAAGTAAATATTGAAGCGGGGGAGAAAAAATATACAGGTCCTAAAAATCAAAAAGAACAAGATAACAGTATGGCCAAAAACTTTACAGAGCGAGAGAAAAAGATCATTTCCAATGCAGCCCCTTCTGATAAGATGTATGTCCTACAGACGAATGTGGAGCCTGACTCCATTATCTTACGTACAACATCTGAAGACGTTAAATATGATGACCCTCTATTAGCAACATTGACGGCGCGCATGTATGCTACCGTACAAGACCCTGAACATGCTGGCGTAGGGATTGCTGCTCCACAAGTTGGCATCAATAAAAATATTATCTGGGTACAGCGCTTCGATAAGGCGGAGCAACCTTTTGAGGTTTATTTAAACCCAAAAATTATCTGGCGCTCAAAACTCTTGCGAAAAGGAATGGAAGGATGTCTTTCTATACCGGATCTACGTCAAGATGTCGTGCGCAGCTATAGCATCAAGATTCAATACACCAACAAAGAAGGAAAATCGGTGGAAGAGATCGTAGAGGGTTTTACAGCGGTTATTTTTCAACATGAAGTGGATCACCTGTATGGGATCCTATTTCCCGATCGTATCGTCGAACAAGAACAACGACAGGAAACTTCTTTAGCAGACAAGATTGAGTTCTCGATAGAGAAGGGAACGATTGTTCCGTAGCTGAAATCAAGATACCATCAAGGCATCTTAGTGCTTTAATACACCTACCTAGGGGGCTGGGCTTGTCCCCGCCCACAATAAGGCAAACATCTACGAACCTTCAGCAACGAACTGTTTTCTAAAGAAGCATTTATAGATTTCTCCTCGTATCTCGTTCGAAATGACACTATTATGTCGTCTTTACGGCATAGCTTATAGCTCCCCTAAACAACAGGATGCCCACTGAGGAATATTTGCGGTCGGTAGAAACTTGCCCCTGCACGAACCATCCCTAGCAAAAATTCATAGCGACAAGGCTTGGTAAAACTTCTAGCTCTAGCTCCCCTTAACCCCCAGATGTCGCCTGAGCAATATTTGCGGTCGGTAGAAACTTGCCCATGCACGTACCATCCCTAGCAAAATTCATAGCGACAAGGTTTGGTTACTTTTCCGATAAAAAGTAACATGCCTCTCCGGCAGAGAGGAGAAAATTATCGTTCAGCAATTTTCACCTCAAACAATTTATCCCATTGTTTTCCGGTCACGAATAATCTTTTGCCTACACGATCGTACGCAATACCATTCATTTCTTGATCGTTAGGTTTGCGAGCGGGATTGGTATACAGGCCAACAAAATTAATCTGCCCTTCCACGGCACCAGTCTTCGGATCGATAATAATGACCACATCCTTACCATAAACATTCGCATAGACCTTACCGTCGATATATTCCAATTCATTAATACTATCCACAGCACCTTCACTATCATAAACAGACAAGGTCTTCACTTCCTTAAAAGTCGTTGGATCTAAAAAATATAACTTTGACGACCCATCAGATTTAATAAGCAATTCCCCATCATAACAAATTCCCCATCCCTGCTTACTATTCTCATAGGTAAATGTAGATACCTGATCAAAAGTTTTTTTATTAAAAACATAACCGATATTGTTCAACCAGGTCAACATGATAATCCGATCCCCCACAATAGTCATCCCTTCTCCAAAATAAGGCTCTCCCTTACTATCCGCTCCCGTTATCTCTTTCTTCTGGATAACTTTCCCAGTTTCCAATTCGACTTTACGTATCGAAGAAATCAGACCATCTCCTGCGCCAGTAGATTCGTAAAGAAAACCACCATCAAATTCTAAACCTTGCGTAAAGGCCTTCGTGTCGTGCGGGTATTCTTTCACCTTCTCAAAAGCATACTGTTTGGCCGATTCCGGCACGATAGTAATATTGCTGTATGCCACCTCTTCCTTTCCAGCCTTATACACTTTCGCCACCAAGTTACGTGCTCCTAGGCCAATCTGCTCGGTATCAAGCACCATCGAAGAAGTATCTTGCTTGCGCCCAATAACCTGCCCATCAACCGAATACACAACGGAATCAATCGTTGTATCAGGAAACTGCATCCGCAACGCTAACTTTTGTCCGAGCGTCACATTATCTCCTGCAGCTGGAGTTAAAAAGGCAAATTTACCCTGTTGTGATTTACAACCAAACAGAACCAAAGCACTGACCGCCAAATAGCCGGCAATATTGCGTATTTTCATAATTATCTAATCTATTATTTTCAATCCTTACCAATCTCTGAAACTCAGCTGCTCCAAAAAGCATCTTTAATTAAATCGACCTTTCCACTACCATCCATATAAACAGAAACGATATCAAAGCGGATTTCACCCGAATAATTCGTTTTTCCCAGATAGGCATTAGCCAATTTAATTAGATTCCTCTGCTTCTTCCGATCCACAAAAGAGGCCGGTTCGCCATAATCCATATTACTCCGGGTTTTTACTTCGACAAACACCAGTGTATCAGCATCCCACGCGATAACATCAACCTCCCAATGCTTAAAACGCCAATTTACAGCAATAATTTCATAATCCAAACCCACCAGAAACAACTGTGCCTTTTCCTCCCCTTCTCGTCCGCGTTTCAAGTGCTCTGCCATAGGGCTTCTTTACTTGACTACCGTATTCCCAAGGTATGCCCCCAGCATCTTCTCTGCTTCTTTAAGCTTTTGATACTTCGACAATAGAATCTCCAGATCCTCCGCAGATTGATCGAGCTTTAATTCCTCTCGAATTTTGGTCATCTCACTTTCCACCTTCCGTTTTTTTATGCGATAAATAGCTTGTGTCGTTAAAGCCTTTAAATGCTCATGCTCACGAGTCACATAGATCTTACGCTTATCGTCATTCCAGTTCGGGCTCAGTTCGTAGGGACTTGACACACACGATATAGCCAAATCCTGCACCGTTGAATCTTCGTGCGAAAAGAAAAATTTCGCTTCTGGGATCTCAAAATCCTCTGCCTTTTTCCGAAAAACCTCCACGATAAACGCACTGGCTTTATCCTCAAAAGTAATATCGTCGATCGCATTTAAAAGATACGGAGCAATAGGCACATCGCCATCGCCTTCCCAAACGGCCAGCTCCGCACCATAGTTCAACAGAATACGTACGATTTCACGCTCTTGCAAAATTTCTGACGTGGCAACTTGCGTTCCAGTTGCTGGTTCAATACCAATTTGTGCTCGCTCTTCATCGGTCAAGAAAAAATCTAGAGGCGGCCCATCCATTTCCGGATGCATCGGGGCCGGTCTACTTGCGGCAGCTTCCTTTTTATCCTGGGCCTTCGCTTTATTCAAACGCATCTTATTGAGCTCTGTCAATAACACCCGCTCTTCCATATCCAACAATGCCGAACATTGCTTAATAAACACCGACACCTTGATCTCATCAGGAATCAGTGCTATACTCTGTACGACCTCGCGAATAACCTCTGCTCTTTTAATTGGATCCGCACCCGCATCCTTCAATAAGATATTTGTCTTATAAAAGATGAAATCCTGTTGATTCGTATCTATGTACTCCTTAAAAGCAGTTGAACCAAAAGACTGTACGTAAGAGTCGGGGTCATTTCCATCAGGAAAAAGAAGAACCTTTACATTTAACCCCTCTTCCAATAGCATGTCAGTCCCCCGCAAAGAAGCCTTGATCCCGGCGGCATCACCATCATACAGAATAACCACATTCTGCGTGAATCGACCAATCAACTTAATCTGCCCAGTAGTTAAAGAGGTTCCTGAAGAAGAGACCACATTCTCAACTCCCGCCTGATGCATCGAGATTACATCAGCATAACCTTCAACCAAGTAGCAGCTATCCTTATCCATGATGGCCTTCTTCGCGAAATTCAATCCGTAAAGTACATCAGATTTATGGTAGATATCACTTTCAGGAGAGTTTACATACTTCGGAACAGATTTTTCTGTTTTCAGCGTTCGTCCTCCAAAGCCAATAACTCGACCGGTGAGGTTATGAATAGGAAAGATTACACGTCCTCGAAAACGGTCGTACAAACTACCGTCTTCCCTTTCGATAGACAGTCCGATAAGGCTTAAATAATCTTTATGGAAACCTGCCGCAGCAGCAGCATCCGAAAGGGCGGTCCATTGATCGGGCGAGTAACCGAGTTCAAACTTCTTAACGATATCTTCGCGATACCCCCTCTCCTTAAAGTATGACAAACCGATGGATTGCCCCACCTCCGTTGTCCACATCTGTTCCTTAAAGAATTTCCCGGCCCAGCTGCTAAGCACATACAAGCTTTCACGCTTATCCTGCGCAGCAAGTTGCGCTGGAGAACGCTCGACTTCTTCAATCGCAATATTATACTTATCCGCGAGATAGCGTATAGCTTCGGGATAAGAATACTTTTCGAGCTCCATCACAAATTTCAACGAATCACCACCAACCCCACACCCAAAACACTTATAAATTCCTTTTGCCATGGAAACATGGAAGGAAGGCGTCTTTTCATTATGGAACGGACAATTCCCAATAAGCGAGGTTCCTCTTTTTTTTAAATCTACAAAATCTCCGACAACCTCCTCTATCCGAGCCGCATCCAATACCTTCTCTATCGTTTCTTTTGTGATCATAAAAACTAACGTCTAACTATTGTGTATTCATTGCAAGTTACATAGATGGGGCAAAAAAGCAAAGTGAAATCTGCACTAAATAAACCCTTGTAAAAAGAAGTAAAAATAATTATGTTTGGATATGGGTCTTGTTTATCTAAGAGAATTAAATACGGAAACGAAATTTGCGCTGTGGCGTATCGAGGAAACGGCAGAAGAGTTACTCGGAAAGCTGCAACTTGATGAACGTGAAAAAGCAAAACTGGAAAGCTTAACCAAAGGCAAACGTAGATTGCACTGGCTCGCTACACGTGTGTTACTCCGCTTCCTCTTGAAAACAGAAGAATATATTAACTGTCCCTCCGATGAACATGGAAAGCCATATTTACCAGACTATCCATATAATATTTCCCTCACCCATTCCTACGATTTTGCAGGGGTCTTGATGTCTACACAAGGACCATGCGGGATCGATCTAGAAATTATTAAAGAGAAAATCGTTCGGATAAAGGAAAAATTTATGAAACCTCGCGAACTGGCTTTCATCCAAAATGAAAACATCGACCAAATGTATGCCTGTTGGTGCGCAAAAGAAGCGGTGTATAAGCTTCAAGGTAACAAAGGAGTCTCTTTCCTAGAGGATATGACGATCCTACCCTTTCAATATAGACCACAAGGAGTCATGACGCTCCTCTTACGCAAAGACAAGAAAACGCATTCTTTTCAGGTATATTACGAACAGTTTCAGGAGTATATGCTCGCATACGTGGTTAGCGATTAAAAACAGACAATACAGGGACTAAAAAGAAAATTGCGCTTTACCCTTCCAGCGTCCTTAAACTGGCGCAGAATGACAGCTAGAAGGAGCCTTTTTACGCAATCTCTTACAAGTTTCCGGTAAAGTTAGGCGTTCTTTTTTCCAAAAATGCCGAAACGCCTTCTTTAAAATCTGCTGTTCCAAAGGCCTTCCCAAACGCGTCAATTTCGACATCAAACCCTTTAACACCAGTTTGACTTGCATTAATTGCTTCAATGGCCGCCGCCACCGCTGTTCCTGAACGTGTATAAATCTTGTTCAGTAAACTCTCGCATGTATGTAGCAAATCTGTAGCAGGCACAACATAATTAACCACCCCCCATGTCAGAGCCTCTTTTGCGCCAATCATATCCCCCGTCAAAATCATCTCCATCGCTTTTCCTCGCCCGACCAATGCCGGCAACCGTTGTGTGCCTCCGTATCCCGGAATCACACCTAGCGACACCTCCGGCAATCCCATCTTAGCGGTTTCCACGGCGACACGAATATGGCATGACAAAGCGATTTCCAAACCACCACCTAGTGCAAAACCATTAATCGCTCCAATAACCGGTTTGGGGAAATTATGTATCACATTCATCACATGCTCCTGCCCCCAAGCAGCTATCGCTCGGCCTTCCTCTTCACTATGCCCAACAAACTCAGCGATATCAGCACCTGCGACAAAAGCCTTCTCACCAGCCCCAGTCAAGATAATACCCGATACCTCTCGATTCGTTTTCAAGGCTCCCAACAAATCCGCCAATTCTCCCAATGTTGCACGATTCAATGCATTCAACTTGGTTGGTCTATTAATTGTAATGATGGCAGTCTGCCCTGATAATGTTAACAAAAGATTTTCGTACTGTCCCATAACATCAAAAATTTAAATGAACACTGACGCGATACGTATCCTTATTCACATTTGGTAAATCCAGATAATTCAATCGCCTGATATACTCCACCCGAAATACCCTTAGGATATTATCGATTCCTACTTTTCCTTCCCAATACGGTTGATTACCCATAACGTGCGTGAGCTTATTCCCCTCATTGTCCGTGTCAAAGTGCACCACGCCTGAACTAAGATAAGGATTATTACCATCAGTTAATCGCCCGCGGAACATCTTAACCCCCCAAAGCTCCCTTAGTTTCAATCGCTTCACCAGAGGGATCTTATTCAAAATAAATCCTTCCAGCTGATGATCAATGGAGAGTTTTACAAACTCATCCGCAACAAACTCCATATTACGCATTAACGAATAATCGATCACATGCCGATCATCATTTTTAAAAACATCAGGAATCTCCAAAAGTGGATACGGAAGGGTACCCCAAATTTTCCCTCCAGATAACGTAACATCAACAAATCCTAGCTGACGCATAAAGAAGCGCTTGGTCACCGCAGCGCGCAATGCATCATAGTTATAATCCGCTCCCCAAAACCCACGTAGACCTTTGTTATATTGTACATTAAAAATAGGATGCTTTTCAATAATTGTACGACGCACTAAATTTCTATAATAGAATTTTTCATTAGGAGCCCAACGCAGTACGAACTCCAATTCATTGGTATTGACATCTTCAATGTTTACGCTAGGATCACCAGAAGAAATAAAGTTAAGATCACCAATAGCGTGACGGCGATGATGTACAAAACCAGACTGTATACTCAGGTGGTTACCAAATTCAATGAGATGCTTCGCTTCGTATGCATAAGTATCTAGCCATTTGGTGGGTTTATTACTCCGGATGGACTGAAAAAAACTATCCCCTTTCTTAAAACCTAAATTACGACCGGGATCAAAAATATCATGCTGCACCCCAAACTGAAGGTAATGAGCCGGGAAAGTAGTAACAGCCTTTCCATTCAGTGCAATTGTTGGCTTAACAAAATACTTAAAAGACTGATCACGCAGTCCATATGCTAAGTACCCTTCAATATAAAGCTTCTCAGAAAACAGTCCTGTCGTCCGTCCACCAATCCGAATCCTGTTGCCTTCAATATTATTTGAAGAATATAGATACTCCACAGGCCCTAGTTCAAACGGTCCAAGATTATAAAAACCTTGCCCCACCAAATAGCCCAGAGTAACCAACGTTTTGAACGTCCTATTATCATTGAGTGAATCAACATCGGTATACACTCGGCTCTCACTACTATTCAACGGGATAGGCCTTCTTTCTTCCAAAATAGCAATACTGCTATCAGCCTGAGGCAAAATTTCTATTGGCGCACCCGAAAAAACAGCATCACTGAATGTCGCCTTGAAATCAAAGTCATAATTCATCGTGATCTTCTGCCCAAAAAGGGCCTCTTTCTTTTCCGTACCAAACAAAATCTGGACATCGCTTCGCTCGAGGAACATCTGCTGCTCCTCATTGACCGTAAAGTCTTGCTCTATATCTACTCGGTTGACCCAATTTAGGTTAGCCTCCTTATTCGTATTAAGCCTTGCTTTACCTACAGCATAACGCCCATCTAGGCTCACCCAAAGCCTACCACTAAGTAACAGATCCGTTTTATTCCGCGGTTCAAACCGAAGCTCAACAAATGGCTTCATATTCACATCTACGGTGTCTACAATATAATACTTGTAGAAAACTGGCGCATTATTCGCTATTGGACTTAAGAAAAGCTTGTTGATTAAGAATATATTTTCGGCATAAATATCGACATCTTGAAAAAGGTAAGTAAGATACGATTGTATATTGTGGTTATTTATATGTCGCTCATCATACTTTGTCTGCTTCACAGACTTCACTACCTTTTTACTCGATACAGGATCATTGGTCTGGTAGACATCACTGATTTGTTCTTTCATAAAAAGGGCCAAAAGCTTACTTCCAGGGATAGAAACAGTATCTATATTTTCGAAGAAAAACCGCATACTTCCTAACCCTTTCAGGTACTTGGAAGAGGGATCAACCATACCAAAACGTATTTTGTCATACTGCTCAAAGCGGTGCTTTGGTTGACGTACCATTCGATTAATTCGCTTATGCTTGATCACTTCTTCGATCAACTCAACCGCAGGATTCTTATTATTGTATTTTCGTTTACTAGATATTTCTATCGCATCAATGACACGTTCATCCGGATGAAGCTTGATAATCACCTCAGTCTCCGATGCTACGTAACCTCCTTTATAGGTCCGATAACCCATAGCGGATACCTCAATATGATTTGTTTTATCGGAATTTACAGCAACTACAAAATTTCCGAGCGAGTCGCAAGATGTCCCTATAGAAGTCCCCACAACTTTTATACTGGCTTGTGGGATACCCTTACCGGTCAACTCATCTACAACGCGCCCCAATATACGTCCCTGACCAATAGCCATCGGCATATTGACACAGAAGCAGTATATAAATAGCAAGACGCCTAACTCCGTCGCTCCAAATTTCCTCATAATCAACGCAGGTACGCTATAAAGATACAATTTGTGCCCACAGATAAAAATGAAAAGAAGAAAAAAGTAGAAAGCGCTTAATGGACCTTAATAAAGTTCTCTTCGCACTCGGCTTAAGCTTTCTGGAGTGATTCCAAGATAAGAGGCAATCATCCACTGAGGGACACGCATAAGCAAGCCTGGGTACATCTCCATAAAGGAAAGATAGCGCTCTTTGGCGGACATCGCCAATAATGAATTTATTCGCTTCTGCTGAATATAAATATTCCGCTGTAACGAATTTTCTAAAAAACACGAAAAAGTAGTACTCAATGCAGCTGCCTTTTCCATAAATGTAGCTTGTACATAAACAACAACAGAGTGCTCTATCGCTTTAATATAATAGTCTGATAGCTTGTTGAAATACTGACTCGCCCGATCCGATAAAATCCAGTTTTCGGGCGCAAATTGCAAAATATGCTCCCCACCCTTTTCGTCCAATGAAAATGATTGCAACAAGCCAGACTCAACAAAAAAGGCGTAACTGCTCAACTCACCCGCACGTAAAAGGTAGGTATTATGCGCCACGGTTTTAAACGAGAAATAGGGTTGCAGCGCTAAAAAATCGTCTGCGGTTAAACCACCCTTTTCCGTATAATACTTATAAAAATTACTTTGCTTTAAATCGATATCGCTCATTAATACAATATAGTAAATTTAAAATCAAGAGGGCTAAAATGCTTCTCCAATTCGCTAATCAACTCTTCGCCCTGCTTCAAATACAAAGGCGCAAAATTTTCACTACGTTCCTGCAATCCTCCTCCTGGAAACAGGATATCCTTTACCCTATCGATCTGAATCAATGCTTCTTCATGATTTTTCTTATCTGCCCGCAACAGTTTTTTTTCTAAGCTGTTGATTGCCTTCTTTAGACGAGCTTTAACAGCTTCCGTACTTGGCCCTAGACTCGGATCAATTTTATGTGCGCGTAATTTAATTTTTCCGAAAATTGCATTTAGCTCCATCCACTCATCACGTAGGTTTAATCGATGCTTCGTATGTCGACGGACGTATTCGTTCTTCAATATTTCAGCCGGCTTGAACACACTCTTAAAAGTTAGATCCAAACGGAATATTTTTCCCGCTACGGTATCGTCCGTTATCATCGCTGAATTTCGAGGAATTAGGATTGGAAACGGAACGTTATATTGATCGAAATTAGCCTTTAATTGTAACCAATACACAATCTCAGCCCCTCCCCCGATATAGGCCAAATTAGGTAAAATAACTTCCTGATACATCGGTCGCATCACCACATTCGGACTAAATCTCTCCGGATGTTCAGCAATTTCTTGTTTCAATGACTCTTCGGTAAAAAACATATTTTGATGCAGAACCTCGAAACGACCATCTTCAGCCCTTACAATACGCTCCCTAAATTCATCTGTTAAATAAAAAAAGTTGATCTCACGCCCATGAACCTGTGGTTTATAACCCAAATTTTCTAACGCTTCCGAAGAAGCCGATATGGCATGAAAGCTACGTTCCGCCATAATATCCTGTTCTATGATTGGTGCAAAAACAGCTTTCAAAATAGGGCTATCTGCATCAACGATTACTAAACCATATTCTTTAAACAACGCATGCACCATAGAGCGCGTCGCATCCGCCAGCGTATCATGCGATAAGTAAGCCTCTTCCACAATAGCAGTTAGAAGATCCGCATTGCCAGAGAGACCAAACGTATTGCAATATTCCCGCACCGTACCGGCAATATCGCCGGTGGACATCCGTCCGGTCGCAGCAATCTTAGGCGTATCCCACATAATTTTCTTACCAAAAACCCGGGTATGGTTAATCTCTTCAAAATCGTGATCTTCGGTTGCCATCCAATAAACAGGCACGAAATCATAATCGGGGTATGCCTCTTTCAAGTCTTTTGCAAGACGAATAGCCGTCACAATCTTAAAAATAAAATAGAGAGGTCCAGTAAAAATATTCAATTGATGACCCGTGGTAACAGTAAAGGTATTCGGGTCCTTAAGGCGTACAATATTCTGCGCTACCGTTGGAGAAGAGGCAAGCAAATCACCATATTGCCCCTGTAGCTGATCGACCAGTAACTTCCGGTGAGGAAATTTCTTCTTCTTATCCAGCTGCGCTTTAAAGCCAGCTAAATTAGGTTGTTCGCCGTAAAATGGTTGTAATGATTCTTCATTGGCCAGATAGGCCAATAGTGTTTTGGAGAAACTACCGGTATCGCTATAATCGATGTATGTTGCTTTCATCTACCTCTTCTATAAAAATGGCTGAACAACATGACGAAAGCAGTGTGAATGCCCTCCCATTTTGTTCAGCCTACAAATTACATATTTTTACGAAAAGGTAGCGCCACAGATTAAAATTTAGCGTGGCTATGACAAGCTACTACTTTACAATGGAACCGTACAGGTCAAAATCTTCAGCGCGGTCTACTTTTACCTCCACAAAGTCTCCGATACGTGCATAGTCAGTTTTCGCATTAAGCACGACCTCGTTATCCACCTCTGGAGAATCATACTCTGTACGTCCGATAAAATAATCACCATCGACGCGGTCCACCAATACTTTAAACTGTTGGCCAACTTTGGTTTGATTGATTTCGTACGAAATACCTTGTTGCACTTCCATGATCGCTTCCACACGCGCTTCTTTCACTTCCGCCGGAACATCATCTTCTAAACTGTGTGCATGTGTCTTTTCCTCGTGAGAATAAGTAAAACAGCCTAGGCGATCGAAACGAGTCTCTTCCACCCAGTCCAGCATCTCTTGGAAATCTTGCTCCGTCTCGCCCGGATACCCACAGATCAACGTCGTACGCAAAGCGATATCGGGCACTTTATCCCTGATTTTATTCACTAAGTCTACTTGCTTTTGCTTCGTTGTGCCACGACGCATCGACTTTAACATATTGTCGCTAATATGCTGCAAAGGCATATCCAGGTAATTACAGATATTGGAACGCTCGTTCATCACATCTAGAATATCCATAGGAAAACCCGATGGATAGGCATATTGTAGACGAATCCATTCGACTCCATCCACATCAGATAAATGACGCAACAAGTCCGACAAATTACGTTTCCCATAAATATCTAAACCGTAATACGTCAAATCCTGCGCAATGAGAATCAGTTCTTTTGTACCATTAGATGCCAAAAACTTGGCTTCTTTCACAAGATCATCTATAGATTTAGACACATGTGTACCCCGCATCAAAGGAATCGCACAAAAAGAACAAGGCCTATTACACCCCTCCGCAATTTTAAAATAAGAAAAATGTGATGGTGTTGTCAAAAGACGTTCTCCCAACAACTCGTGTCTATAATCAGCCCCTATCGTAGACAATAGATCCGGTAAATCGTTCGTGCCAAAATAAGCATCCACATTGGGAATCTCACTTTGCAGCTCCGGCTTATAACGTTCCGATAAACAACCCGTTACAATCACCTTATTAACTTTCCCTTGGTCCTTTAATTCAGAAAACTGTAGGATGGTATCAATAGATTCCTGCTTAGCATTATCAATAAATCCGCAGGTATTAATTACGACAATATCATTGGATTGAATATTGTTTGACTCATGAACAACCTCAATTTGGTTGCCTTTAAGCTGTCCCATAAGGACTTCGCTATCATGTATGTTTTTGGAACACCCTAGTGTTACGACATTCACTCTTGGCTTACTCAATACCGGAGCAGCCGTTGACTTTTTTGTTCTCATTGTATATATTTAGGACGCACCAGTTTCACAGTAGAAAATATGACAGGCATCCTGTTTTAACTTTTCTGGGAATTCTCAATCAGATTACCCTTTGAATAAGCTATCCACAAAATCTTTTTTATTAAACAACTGCAAGTCGCCAATTTTCTCACCGACACCAATATATTTAACAGGAATTTTAAACTGATCCGAAATACCAATCACTACTCCCCCTTTAGCCGTACCATCCAGTTTCGTTAAAGCAAGAGCATTAACATCGGTAGCCTGTGTAAACTGTGTAGCTTGCTCAATCGCATTTTGACCTGTCGAGGCATCGAGCACCAGTAAAATTTCATGTGGTGCACCAGGAACAACCTTTTGCATTACATTCTTAATCTTTGTCAGCTCATTCATCAGCCCCACCTTGTTATGAAGTCGTCCTGCCGTATCAATAATAGCAACATCATCACCATTAGCGACAGCTGACTTGACCGTATCAAAAGCAACAGACGCGGGGTCAGAGCCCATAGGTTGTGCCACAACACGTACCCCAACACGATCGCCCCACAGCTTAATCTGATCGACAGCAGCCGCACGAAATGTATCAGCAGCACCCAAAACCACTTTATTTCCAGCCTCCTTAAGCTGGTGCGCAAGTTTTCCGATTGTTGTCGTCTTACCAACACCATTAACACCCACAACCATAATCACATAAGGTTTATGGCTACCGTATTCAAAGTGTTCGAAATCGTTGCTATTGTTTTCAGCTAATAAATCCTGGATCTCCTCTTTCAGCAAACGATTTAAATCATCCGTACCGACATACTTATCCCGTGCTACACGTTGTTGTATACGATCGACAATCTTCAACGTCGTTGTAACGCCTACATCCGACATAACCAGCACTTCCTCTAAATTATCCAAGACCTCATCATCGATCGTAGATTTGCCGACGACAGCTTTTGTAATTTTAGAAAAAAAACCTTCTTTCGTTTTCTCCAAACCTTTATCCAGCGCTTCTTGAGCCTCTGGTGTTTCTTGCTTCTTTTTGAAAAAATCGAATAATCCCATACTATTTCGTGTGAAATGGATATTTGTTATACTCTGTTTAAAAACCTACTCAAACTTAGATAAATTTACCTGTATATACAATACAAGAGCATAGGCGGTACAAAAAAAGCCCTTTCGGCATGTTACCAAAACGGCTTCTTTATTTTTAAAGAAAAACTTTAAAATCTTCTCAACGATGTATGACTTTATGAAAGCTCCTTTCGGGCCATCTGCCAAAACTTTCGTTAAGAAAAAAGGAATATTTCCTACGTTGCTTATTTGGAAGCTGCTGCTACAACTTCTTTTACTTTATCATTGTGAACCATACTCTCTTTGAAAGTATAAGCTCCAGTTTTCGCAGATTTAGTAGTAAGAACAACTTTTGTAAACTCTTTACCACCCCCTTTTTGCAACGATGCAACTGCTTTCTTTGCCATTGTATTATATTTTTAGTTGAGCTTTAAGGCTCGGAGTTAATTATTTAATCTCTTTATGAACAGTAACTTTACGCAATACTGGATTGAATTTCTTCATCTCCAAACGCTCTGTTGTATTCTTTTTGTTCTTTGTAGTGATATAACGAGACATGCCCGGAAGACCACTTTCTTTGTGCTCAGTACACTCTAAAATTACTTGTACTCTATTTCCTTTTTTAGCCATGGTTTTACTTTATTGCAACCTCAACGGAGGTTAGATTTCGCGAATATTATAGATAACAGACGGTAATTATTAAATAGATCCTTTTTGGATAAATTTACTGATTACTGCTGTAATACCGTTTTTATTGATAGTCTTAATTGCAGAAGTAGATACTTTTAGTGTAATCCAACGATCTTCTTCTGGAATATAGAAACGCTTAGTTTGTAAATTTGGATAAAATTTACGTTTAGTCTTTACGTTTGAGTGCGAAACGTTATTTCCTTTTAATGCCGCCTTGCCTGTTAAATCACAAATTCTTGACATGATATTTGATTTTTAATGTTGTCTGTTCTCTTTCTGCTCTTTTCACAAAGAGTTTGCAAATATCTATATTTATATCCGTAAATACAAGAGAGAAAACAGAATAATTAAAAAAACAGTCCTTTACAACGCTTACTTTAAGCACTAATCCCCTTCTAATACCGCATTAAGCAATCCATTAGACGGTTTAAAAAAATCCTTTCTCCTTTAGTACCTTTGTAAAAAAAAGACAACGATCAATAAAATGCTCCATAAAACAAAAGGAATTGCCCTAAAGACAACAAGCTATTCAGAAAACAGCATTATAGTACATATATATACAGAGCAATTCGGTATGCAATCATACATTATTAATGGAGCAAAGAAACCGAAAGCCAAGATCCATGCAAACCTGTTTCAACCCCTACACCCGCTCGAGATGGTGGTCTATCACAAAGATAATGGCGGGTTACAACATATCAAAGAAGCGCAACACGCCCCTATCCTAAAACAGATACCATTGGACATTATAAAAAGTTCGCTGGCCTTGTTTCTCAATGAAGTATTATATAAAGCTTTAAAATCACAATCTCCTGACCCATTTCTTTTTCATTATATACAACAATCGATCCACTGGCTTGATCAAACGGAAGACAACCTCGCAAACTTCCACCTCGTATTTCTTATCAAGCTCAGTCGTTTCTTGGGTTTCCTACCGCTGCAAACCTCCGGAAAACAACTCCCATACTTTGACCTTATGGACGGCATATTCACGACAAACCTACCAGCCCATACGCATGTTTTACAAGCACCGCACACGGAGATCCTATACCGTCTCTTACAAATGACTTTCGAACAATCTTCTTCCTTAAAAATGGAGAAAGAAGACCGTAAGTTCCTGCTGGAAAAGTTGCTTGAATTTTACAAGCTACATACCGAGAACTTCGGAACAGTGCATGCATTATATATCCTGGAGGAGATATTTCAGTAAGCCACAAAACACTTCCTCACTAAAATTGTTAATCTATTGGTCTTTTTTAAGAACACCAACAGATTATCCACGTAAAACCAAATAACTATGGAATGGTTCCTCAAAGTCGTAAGAGACAATTACACAAATTTTAATGGGCGTGCACGTCGAAAAGAATATTGGATGTTTGTACTATTTAACATCATTATTAGCGGAGCGCTGAGCCTCGTAGATCGCATATTCGGGCTTACCTATGGAGACACATCTCCCTACCAATCGGGCGTACTATCCTCCATTTATGCACTAGCCGTCCTACTGCCCTCTATTGCTGTTGCAGTTCGTCGGCTACACGACACCAACAAATCTGGGTGGTTCCTTTTAGTCGCGTTTATCCCTTTTGTAGGTTGGATATATTTAATTTATCTTTTCATTAAAGAGGGAGATCGAGGACAAAATCAATACGGTCCAGACCCAAAAGGCAATGAAAGCAACCCTTTTGGTAACTTCCCTCCAATCCCAGGAAGTCGATAGAGGCAGCATTATATTAAATCTCGTTCCATGCGGAAACAAAAAAGCCAGACATATTAATATGTCTGGCTTTTTCACAATAAATATATTATAAATCTATTCTTAGATAAGTTTTACATTTACCGCATTAAGACCTTTACGGCCTTGTTCTACTTCGTAAGAAACCTGGTCGTTCTCACGAACTTTGTCAACCAATCCTGAAACGTGAACAAAAATCTCGCTCTCGCCAGAGTTAGGAATGATGAAACCGAAACCTTTGGTCTCATTAAAGAATTTTACTACGCCTTCTTGCATTTTAAATAATATTGTTTTTTGTAATATTCTAAAGGTATAAATTATTTTTCCCATTGACTAGATTTATTTTAAAAAAAATTAAACGTTCCATATACAGACGAGTCCTAGCTTTGAAAACGATTGCATTAAGCTATAACAATGAGCTATAGTAATGCAGAAAAAAATAACAGCCGTTTTAAAAAGAGCTGTAACATGACTGTCCATTTTATCGTTTGATAGCAAAAAATGGATGAATTTTTGTAGTATACACTTATATTTAAAAACAAACATGAAAAGAGTACTTATTTTAATCGCAGCAATTTTTACAATGACAATGGCGAACGCACAAACTGCAAACCCTGAATTCAGCCGTAAAGTTTCCACTAGAGGCTATGCTGAACGTGAAGTAACTCCAGATATCATTTATCTGTCTATTTCCTTAAAAGAATATTTCGTTGATGGCAACACCAAGAAAAAAATGCCGATCGAAACACTTGAGAAACAATTGTATGATGCAGCGCTAGCAATTGGAGTGAAGAAAGAAGATTTTACAATCCAGAACATCTACAGCTATAACTACGACAACAACACGAAGAAGAAAAACACGGAGCTTTTACAAGCGAAACAATTTCGCCTGAAAATAAGCAACTTAAATGGCATCAACAGCATGCTAGACAAAGTCGATGCTAAAGGACTGGAAAGCACTTCAATCAACGGGTACGATCACAGCCAAAAACGTCAAATCGAAAAAGAGCTTAAAGTGGCTGCTGTGCAAGACGCACGTGCGAATGCTGAAATTATTGCTTCAGCTACAGGAGATAAAATCGGCAAAGTCTTAATGATCAACGACAATAGCTCTTTTGGTTGGAACGATGTGCAACCTCGCATGTATGCGATGGCAAAATCAGAAATGGCAATGGCGGCAGACGGCGGCAATGCACAAGATTTAGATATCAGCATCCGTCCGATCAAGCTCACATGCAACATCGACGGGGTTTACGAACTTCTATAACATAATGCGAAGAGAACGGACCAGCACACCCACAAAGGTCTCCGAAGATTTTTACTGGGTACGAAAAGTAACCGTACTCTTGGATAGTAAGTTTAGAATTGGTCAATTCAGATTTGGGATTGACCCAATTCTAAACTTTATTCCTATTGCAGGACAAATTATTACCTTCACTATCTCCGTTCTACTTGTACTAATCATGTTCCGGAACGGCGTCAGTTCAAAAGCAGCGACAAAAATGTTGTTAAATACAATGACCGATGCAACAGTAGGCGCTATCCCCTTTATAGGCAATATTTACGATTTTTATAGTAAAGCCAATCAAAAGAACATTCGTATTCTTGAAGAATACTACTATGAAAACAAACACCAAGGGAGCGCGAAAGGCATCCTCTTTAGTATTTTCGCTATTCTCCTCCTCCTCTGCACACTTATTATAATACTTCTCTGGTCATTAGGTAAATGGCTAATCGCATTATTTTAAACAGAACCACATTCCGTTAAAAACCTTTACTATTTTTGCATGTATGAGCAAGACAAGAATTTTTGCATTAACACTCATTGCGTTAATGTTGGTTGCTGTTTTCACCAATCCGACCACCGAACAAATGGAAGCGGAAGTTAAGGCCAAAGCAACGCAGCTACTAAAGCAAAAAGCCGGAAAAAAGAACGACGAAGTCATCGATTTCGGCATGAAGTTATTTGGCAATACGCTTATTGACCAATTTCTAGAAAACCATATCAAAGTAGAAAACTACTATCTCTTCTCACTAACCAAGATTCAGTGGGACAATCAAGAACAAGTTATTGGCGGAGGTGCGTTTAAACAGATTTGGTTAAGCCCAAAGATTGATGAAAAAGCAAAGCAGATTGTAGCAGCCATCAAAGGATCATAATGCTTGATATTCTATATAAAGACCTAGAGATTATCGCAATCAACAAGCCCCATGGGCTACTGGTGCACCGATCGTCAATTGCTGCCGACACCTCCGAATTTGCATTACAGTTGCTGCGCGATCAAATTGGACAAGCCGTTTACCCGGCCCATCGACTGGACCGAAAGACGGCTGGTGCGTTACTCTTTTCCCTTACAAAAGAGATGGATTCACAACTCCAAAACCTCTTTGCAACACGTCAAACAAATAAAACCTATTGGGCTATTGTACGCGGATATACGGAAGATACTTTCTCAGTCGATTATCCATTAAAAAAAGAAAATGGAACGTTACAAGATGCACTCACACATTTCCGGACGTTGCATCGCGCCGAGCTGCCGATACCACAAGGAAAACATACCACTTCTCGCTATTCGTTGGTTGAAGCGCTACCGATAACGGGCCGCATTCACCAGATCCGTCGTCATCTGGCACATGTTTTCCATCCTATCATTGCTGATCGTCCACACGGTTGCAACAAGCAAAACAAGTTCTGGAAAGAGACCTTCAAGATGGATAGCATGATGCTACATGCCAAGGAGCTCAGCTTCGTGCACCCTTCGAACCAATCGACGATAACCATTGAGGCACCTTTGCATTCCGAATTCGAACGTGTCCTTCAATTGTTAAATATAGAACCATGAAAGATCTCATCCTCGAAATACTCCTCACCATCAAAGGAATAGGTGCGGCCTCGGGTTTACTATACACGAACAACACGGTCCATATTATCTCCGACAACAGCAACTACCTGTACAGTTACACACTAACAGACCATGCTTTACAGAAGAGGCCGCTTCTAGAGGCTCCTGTAATGGAGAATATTGCAAAAAAAGACAAAGCGGATTTCGAAGCAATTAGCCAGAAAGAGAATCGATTCTATATATTTGGATCCGGATCCACGCTGAAACGAACGTCCCTTGCCACAACAGACCTCTCTTCAGAGAAAGCCATTGTTCTCAACGTAACCCCATTATACCAACAGTTGCAAAAGGATTTCCAGGTTGAGCAGGCTGATTTCAATATTGAGGGAGCCCTCCCCTATGCCGGATCTTGGTGGCTCTTCAACCGAGGTAACGGCCCACAGCAACAAAACGGAGTCTTTATTGTGAACACAGACTTCACCGAAGGCACAGCGTTCTATCCAATCACTTTGCCGAAAATCAATAATGTGGCAACAGGGTTTACAGATGCAATTTTACACGAAGGGCTTATCTATTTTATGGCCGCGGCAGAAGATGTCGCCTCCAATTACCTGGACGGCGAAGTAAAAGGTACACTAGTAGGCTGTCTGGACCCACAAGACAAATCGGTCGTATGGACAAAAACAATAAGTAATCATCATAAGTTTGAAGGTCTAACCTATTACGAAAGTACGCCTAACCACATCAGTTTCCTGCTCTGTGAAGACAGTGATGACGATACTGGCGAGACAAAAGTGTATAAGCTTAGCATACAACGGTAAATCGATTGCGTGAATTAAAGATTTGATAATAATTGAGGCTTGAAATGGTCTTTTTTTGACTATTTTTGAAAAAATAAGATTTATATAATTGACATGAGTAAAAACACTGCACTAACCGAGCACCATATCAAGCTTGGTGCGAAAATGGTACCTTTTGCTGGCTTCAACATGCCTGTTCAGTATTCTGGAATCAATGACGAACACGAAACCGTCCGTCAAGGTGTTGGCGTTTTCGATGTGAGCCACATGGGAGAATTCATCCTTAAAGGAGAGAAAGCATTAGATCTAATCCAAAAAATCTCTTCGAACGATGCGTCTAAGCTCTACGATGGAAAAGTGCAATATGCCTATATCCCAAATGAGACAGGTGGTGTAATCGACGATTTTTTAATTTACCGTATCGACGAACAAACATATTTCTTGGTGGTCAATGCTTCCAACATTGAAAAAGACTGGAACTGGATCAGCAAATTCAACACATTTGGTGTTGATATGAAAAACATTTCGGACAACACTTCCCTATTTGCTGTTCAAGGCCCTAAGGCAGCAGATGCATTACAGTCGTTGACCGAACTGGAGCTTGCTCCAATGGAATACTACACCTTCCAAAAAGGAACATTTGCAGGTGTAGACAATGTATTGATTTCTGCAACAGGGTATACGGGAGCTGGTGGATTCGAAATCTATGTAGCGAACGAAGATGCACAAAAAGTATGGGACGCTATTTTCGAAGCAGGCGCGCCATATGGTATCAAACCAATCGGTTTAGGAGCGCGTGATACACTGCGTTTAGAAATGGGCTTCTGCTTGTACGGTAACGATATTGATGACAACACGTCTCCTTTAGCAGCGGGCTTAGGTTGGGTTACTAAATTCACAAAAGATTTTGTAAACAGCGAAGCGCTAAAAGCAGAAAAAGAGAAAGGCGTATCACAAAAGCTCGTAGGCTTCGAAATGATAGACCGCGGTATACCACGTCATGACTACGAAATTGTGGATGCAGAAGGCAATAAAATTGGCCGTGTTACTTCAGGTACACAGTCGCCAACACTGAAAAAATCTATCGGTTTGGGTTACGTTGACAACGCTTTCACCAAAGAGGGAACAGAAATTTTTATTTCTATTCGTAACCAATCGGTAAAAGCGGTAGTTAAAAAACCACCTTTCGTAAAATAAAACATTAAAAAAGGGAGCTTTAAGCTCCCTTTTTATTTTTTCTTAACGGGTTTGCTTCCCGTGGAACTTGCTTTTTCTTTTGCATTCTTTTTAACAATCTTAAGCAAAACCACCTTCAAATAAACTAACACAACCAATAAGGCTACAGCAGCAAATAATACGAGTTGATTTCCCGATTGAAAAGATACGACCGCACTATAAACTAAAAAGGCAATAGCAAAGTTCAATACAACGTTTAAAATAAAATACTTAGTCATCTCTCTTGTTCTACTTTTTTCCCAATACGCGTTCTCGGATAAAAAAGAAATAGGCAACCCCAGCCAACACATTACCAAACACGATAAAGATGCATAAGAGCATGCGCTCGGTTGTGGATAGTTGTGTTGACATCATGATCTCTCGTAAAACTAAAACCACCCATAACAACGATAGTAGCAAAGCAATGCTTATCAACACATCTGCCAGGGAGAAATACAGCACCTTGAGAACAATAGCCAATATGTAAAAACCAAGACTAAAATAAAAAGCTTGTCTTGTTTGATGCACCAAATCTTTCATTTGATAAAGTTACACATTTTCTTTTCAGGGATTAGAAACGCACTTTTAGGTGACTAATTTATCCTAATAAACATCCATTTCTGGATCGATCTCTTCCTTCCATGCCAATATTCCGCCTTTTAGATTCGCTAAGTTATCAAACCCTTGCTGCTCTAACAACATCACCGCCTGCGCACTTCTTTTCCCAGAACGACACTGAATAATAACAGGTTTATCTTTTGCAATCTTATCCGCCTCAATAACAATACCTGCTAATGGGATATTTAATCCGTTAATGTGTGATACTTCGTATTCAAAAGGTTCACGAACGTCGATTAATTGAAAATCTTCGTTGCTATCGATCATGCCTTTTAACTCTTGAACTGTAACTTCTTTCATAGTTGTTTTTATTATCTCTAGGGCTACCAAACGCCACATAAAGTCTACCAAACTTACCTATTTTTATATTTATATGCAATGCCACAACGCGAACATCTCCGCTATATAAGTGATGTTTTTTGTAACTTGTCCCACCATTTAACAAGATTGTAACCCGCTCAAATAATACAGTATAGATCATGAATAAAAAACAAGTACTATCATTTCTCTCCTGCTTAGCCACAGCATATGCCTGTATGGCGCAAGTAAGTGTTGCACAAAGTGTAGACCCCACGGATGTAAAACGTATTATTGAAACACTTGCTTCTGATGATATGCGCGGGCGCGCATCATTCACGAAAGACATTGATAAAGCAGCCGATTTTATTGCCAATGAGTTTCGCCAAGCAGGCCTAAAACCATATACAGAAGACAATTACCGTCAAACTTTTCACGTCACCCGAATAACGCCCGGAGAACAGGTCCTACAGGTCAACCATAATAATATCCAAGCACAAGAATTTGTTGTCATTAGTGCATCACCCCAAATTCAATGGACAGAAAAAAGCAATATTGAACAGCTGGAAATAAAAAAAGGAGAAGATTTTTCTATGCGATTCCGAGAAATCGTACGCAATAACCCGAACAATAACATCGTCTGGGTAGATCCGTCTTTTGCCGATATGCTGGCACGATTCAAAACGATCTTTTCACGCGAAAATGTAACAACGAAGCAAGACCAAGACATAGCGGCAGGTCCAAGCAAAGTGTTTATCCTGAAACAAACGGCCATCAATTCCTTTAACATTCAAGCTAGTACAAAAAGACAAGATTTGCCTTTATTTAATGTCGCAGCTGTAATTCCAGGAAAATCTAAGGCCGACGAATTTGTTGTATTCTCCGGACATTACGACCATCTGGGCATCGTAACACCTGTCGGTCAAGATTCGATTGCCAACGGAGCTGATGATGATGCCTCAGGTACGACAGCTATGATTAGCTTGGCCAAACATTTCCAGAAGCTAGATCAAAACGAACGAACCTTAATTTTCGTTGCGTTCACCGCCGAAGAAATAGGAATGTTTGGTTCAAAATACTTCTCCAACAATATTGACCCCGACAAAGTTGTCGCCATGATAAACATTGAAATGATCGGTAAAGATTCAAAGTTTGGTCCGAACTCACTCTATGTTACAGGATACAAAAGCTCCAATCTGGCGCAACTTATGCAAGAGCAAGTAAAAGGTACCGCCTTCACCTTTCACCCAGACCCTTACCCGCAGCAGAATCTATTCTACCGCAGCGACAACGCCGTATTAGCAGCTCTGGGGGTACCCGCACATACCTTTTCTACCTCGCAAATTGACAAAGACGAATATTATCATACCGTAAAAGACGAAGTCTCTACGCTCAACATGAACAATATAAACGCCACCATTGAAGCTATTGCCACTGGTGTAATGGGCATCATCAAGGGAGAGCAAACGCCGTCACGCGTCGAGAAACTTAGAGACTAGCTTATTTAACCTCTATCTCTATCGTCTTGCGACCAATTCTTCCCATAAAATCTATTCCCTCGACCGTAATCAGGTACTTACCTGGGCGGTCGGCGGTATAGAAATCAAACTTCCCGTTCCCCGCTTGATCCGTAATAATATTTGGTTCCCAATGGATTGTACTACGTAAATCCTGGTTTAGCTTTTTATCTGAATCCACCTCATATACAGGTTTGTAAAATGTCTTGTTCAAGTGAAGACCTTTAGGTTGAACTGTCAAAATACCTTTAGGCACATAGTTACGCATCGCATCCTTACCCGTCTTGGAGGTGATGATTATCAAACCGTTCCCTCCATGCATTCCGTAAATAGCCGTATAGCTTGCATTCCGCAGAACTTCTACACTTTGCACATCCACGGGGTTAATCATCGATAACTGATCCCCCTCAATATACATTCCATCGAGCACGACTTGCATTTCGCCTCCACCCCGAGTGGTATGTGGTACTCCATTTTGAAACATCACGCCCATCAACCGACCTTGCAAACACATCTCTAGCGTTGCGCAAGTCTCCAACTCCTCCGCGGTGATCACCTGATCAGCATTACCTGGGCCATTCAGATTAGATGAGTTTTCAGAAGCTTTTTTTCGTGGCGCACGTGCAGTCACCGTCACAGACTCGATCGCAATGCTTTTCTCCATCAATCCTTGTGATTCTAAACCCGCAAAATATTGCTTGGATCGTGTAAGGTCCGCTGCCAACAATTGGTTAACATTATTTAATTCATCGGGGCTATTACGATTAGCTCCCACGATTGGCGCCGTTTCTCCTGGCACAACGATATCAATATTATTCTTGCCTTTGGTATCTTTAGCTGTAACCAAAAACTTCACACTATCCGGAAAGAAGAGTTCATCGAAAACAAAATCACCATTCTCGTTTGAGGTTGTATCAATAAAATCCATAAAATTCTTTGTCGACACCAACGTTACCTTCGCGTTTGGAAAAGGAGCCTTACGTCCTAGTTTACGGGTTTGTCCCGCAATTGTAATTCCCTTCTCAGGTGCAAAGGCTGGTGCTGCAGTATCCAAAGAGCCTTGTATATCGATTTTTCGCCATCCCTGCGTCAATAAGAGATAATCTATATCTTTAACCTTAACTTCCCCATCGAAATAGAAACCAGGCTTTTCGATATACCCTTTAATATCAGCCTGTAGAAATAAGCTGCTATATATATTACCCATCAAATTTGGCATTCCACCAACCGTACTTAGATCAACGACAGATGCCGATAACGCAGCATTCCGCACGGTATCCGTTGCTTTCCCCGTTTCCAGCTGCACCGTTACTTTTTTACGTGCGCCGTATACACTACCCTCTGTCTGTCCGGATAAAGGTAAGCGACTCTCCTCTTTATATAAAAATACTGGCCGCTCCACCACAGGGACCATATTATGATCTAAAATAGTAATCGTTAATATGCCTGAAGGTAAATCAGCCTTTTGTGCGACAAACGCTATCTCCCTCTTACTTGCCTTCTGCTTTGAAACATAGTAGACACGCCCTAAATACTGCACCAAGAAATAAATATCTTGATTGGTCCGTTTATCTTCCGTTAAGTTGACCTGCGCAAACAATTTAGTTGCACCAGCATTATTTACCACCATATTATATCCAGAGGCAACCACTTTTGGCAGTTCACTCTCCACGATGGTTCCATCGTCAAAAGTGGTTTTTGTCCGCAATGGCCCTTCATGATCGATGTATAGCATAGACGCCCCCATCCCGAGCTCATTCGTTTCCACCATGGCAGCCGTATCGCTCTTCTCTGTCAGGATCAATGTCTTGGATTTTATCCCCTTACCATCTGGTCGCAGCGATTTAATCGCTAAATTATTCAACCCGCCCAACAAGAAATTTCCTCCCTCAGCAAAAAACTGAACACTGTTTTTTTGTGCAATACCCGCCGGAAGCTTAAAAATTTTCTCTACACTATTCTTGTTCGCATTGTCAAAGGAAATCGACAGTCGTGCTCCAAATTGCTCTTCTTGGAAAGGAAGTATAATTTCTCCGTTCTCATCACTAGTTACTTTCCCCCGTTTTACGACCTTCCCGTTCTTCTCCATCGAGTAACGAACCGTAACTTTCTCTAGTGCTTTTTTATTCAAGTCTTCCAGCCGAATGATATATTGATTGCCCTCCACAGTAGAACTTGTAATCACATTATCCGAACGTCCATTACTAATATTTACTGGCTGATCAAAAAAATACATACTACTATCATTCCGCATCCAGTTGGTATACCCGCGGACGCGGTACGTCCCTTCAATCAGGGTGTCCCGAAGGCTGATATCACCGATACCCAAACCACTGGTAACAGGAATTTTGACACTTTGTATCTTATCCCCCTTCGGGTCAATCAAGTCTACATAAGCTATATTGCTCAGATTAGAAAGTAAGTTTTCCACCCCGACAACATCATATAGTTTAAACCAAATAGTTTCACCTGCCGTGTAAGTATGCTTATCCAAATGCACATACAACTTCTCTATCGGCCTATGGTCATGATAGCTGTTAATCTTAGCAAGAAGCGATTGAACATCCTGTGCAAAAATGGTAAATGGTAAACAAAGCAAGCAAAGGAGCTGTAGTTTCTTTAAGTTCATTATAGCAGGTTAATTTTTATTTAAACTTAGATAAAAATATTATCAAATACAATCGTTAAAGTATTACCTAATTATTATTTTTTCAGATCCCCCTCGCGTGCTATACAGCCTTTAATCACAATCAAATAGAGAAAATAACATCATATAACTTAATTTCTATAGATTATTAATTTACATCGGTATCTTTGCTGCCATGAACATCCTAATCATCGGTTCGGGCGGACGTGAATCTGCCTTTGCTTACAAACTATCGAAAAGTCCTAAATCGCCGAAACTATTTATTGCCCCAGGCAACGCTGGCACGCATCAATACGGACAGAATGTAGACCTGAAAGTAACAGACTTTACAGGCATCGCACAATTTGTATTGGACAACAACATTAATATGGTGGTCGTTGGTCCTGAAGAGCCTTTAGTAAAAGGTATTCATGATTTCTTCCTAGAACGTGACGACTTAAAACATATCCCTGTTATTGGACCAGAGCGCTTAGGTGCCCAGTTGGAGGGATCAAAAGACTTCTCTAAAGAGTTTATGATACGTCATAATATCCCAACGGCTGCCTATAAGTCGTTTGACAAATCAAACCTCGCAGATGGATTGGCATATTTGGAAACGCAAAAGCTACCTATCGTTCTTAAAGCAGATGGATTGGCGGCGGGAAAAGGTGTTTTGATTTGTGAAACCTTGGAAGATGCCAAAGCGGAGCTTAAAGCAATGATTGATGATGCAAAATTTGGTGAAGCAAGTTCTGTCGTTGTTATCGAAGAGTTCTTGAAAGGCATTGAACTTTCAGTATTTGTATTGACCGACGGAAATTCCTACAAGGTATTGCCTTCTGCGAAGGATTATAAACGCATCGGTGAGGGCGATACAGGACTGAATACGGGTGGAATGGGTTCTATCTCTCCTGTTCCTTTTGCAGATGAAACCTTTTTAAGCAAAGTAGAGGAACGCGTTATTAAACCGACTGTCGATGGCTTAAAAAAGGATAATATCCCATATAAAGGCTTTATTTTTATCGGTTTGATGAATGTGGATGGAGACCCTTTTGTCATTGAATATAATGTCCGCATGGGTGACCCTGAAACAGAATCAGTATTGCCTCGTATCGAATCTGACCTATTGGATCTATTTGAAGGGGTCGCGCAAGGAGATTTGCATACACGTTCTTTCACTGTGAGCACAAAAACGGCTGTAACCGTAATGTTGGTTGCTGGTGGATACCCGGGCGCCTACGAATCGGGGATGGAGATATTGAATATTGAAAATGTAGAGGACTCTATCGTGTTCCACGCAGGCACCAAATTGGTGGACGGGAAAGTAGTAACAGCAGGAGGTCGAGTAATCGCAGTAACAACGCTGCAAGATAACTTGCTTGATGCACTGCAACAGGCGACTGCAGATGCAGGAAGAATCTTCTACGAGCGTAAATATTTCCGTAGAGATATCGGCTTTGATCTTATTTAAAAAATAATCTTTTCAATGTCAATAGATTACAAAAAACTGCTTTAATTTATTTTGGTGATACAAATATTGCTCTTATATTTGCATCACCAAAAGCAATTGGCCCGTTCGTCTAGGGGTTAGGACGCAAGATTTTCATTCTTGAAACAGGGGTTCGATTCCCCTACGGGCTACGAAAAAAGCAACTCAAATGAGTTGCTTTTTTTTATGTTATGAAGAGCTGAAAATCACTAGAGCCAACCCGAATATATTATATACACGATCCCAAACCCATCTAGCGACAAGATGTATTCAACATCTTAGAAAAATAATCAAGATATAAATCTTTCATCGATGGATCGTAAATGATCCATTCTCACTAAACTTGAGTTAAAGAACACAATACCCGGCCATTTCTTTCACAAAGATTATTTCAATGCTTTTTTTGTGCACTGAGCAAACCTACTTTAGTGTTATACTTAAGGATTGCAGAATTCCGAAAAGGCAAAATAGAGTAGGAATAAATTTGTTGCTGCTGGAGTTGGTTTTTATAATGGTTACAGAAATGCAGCAAAATAGTATAAAATGGAGAACTTATTAAAAAATGGCTTAGTTAGTGAATTAGACTTCACAGAAGCAAGGAAAACGGAAGGTGGCATAAAATCTCTTGTTAAGCTCGTAATTTTAGTGGGCGGAGCAGCATATGGAGCTGGTTATGCCGCAGGAGAATTTGTTTACAACATCACACATCAAAGATAAGAAATGGAAAATTCCGTAGTAGATTTCTATATTAAGAATAGAAAAATTATTATAATTTCAATGGTCTCATTGTTTCTTATATATAAATTGTTCTACCATTTAGGCGAACTGTTTTACAAAGAATTGCATTATTAGACACCACCTCAGTAAAGTGGAAAACAAATTGTTTCAAAGATTAGTATAAGTAGCGTTCAACTCCCCTACGGGCTACGAAAAAAGCGACTTCAAAAGAGTCGCTTTTTTTATGTTATGAAAAGCTGAAAATCACCTGTTTTGTAACCTTGTCCTTTTTCAAACAATGAATGAGCATAAAAGCACATTTGAGCTACACTTCACTCCCCAAAAATGTGGGCTTTCCCTTCGTATCACCTCAACAAGCTACTAAACTAAAAAAAAAACGCAATTACAAAATTATCTTCTTCCTACTAATACTCCACACTAAAACCGAACACGTTGGTAGACCAAATTCTTCTCCCGCGGGATAGTTAATCTCGCTTTAGTACGTTGACAGAGAACAATCTCTCGACCAAGGGGACTAAAGGTTCATTTTAACTACTTCCCAATTTATTAAGGGAATTATTATTTCTTGAGGCTGTTTTTAAAAATCTGCCCATCCTTCATAATTAAAAGGAAATTCTTGTCCGGATTAGCAATCACCGATAGATCCTGCAACGGGTTACCATCCACCAAAAGTAAATCTGCCATTGCCCCCTCTTCGATTACACCTAGTTTCCCAGGATATGGGCTACGTAACCCTGCCAATTGTAAAACATCAGCATTATCCTGGGTAATCATTTTTAATATTTCGGCATTCGTAAACCATTTCTGCATACGCAAGATAAATGCATTCTGTTGTTCATTCAATTCAGGCTCGAAAAGGAAGTCCGTGCCCCAGGCCAATTTCACCCCATGTTTCTTCGCTAAAGGCCATACCTTCTCCTGTCCTTCAATTACAGGCTTACGCTTCAAACGACGTTGGGGATCCATATCAGGCGTATCATCCACCAAATTCTGTAAACTAAGCCAAATACCTTTCTGCGCAATAAGCGCTAACGTTTCCTCATCCAAAAGTTGCCCGTGCTCAATACACCGTACTCCCGCTTCTATAGCCCGTCTAATGGCACGTGGGGTATAGGCATGTACTGTTACATATGTCCCCCAATCTTCTGCCGCTTCAACCGCAGCCTTCATTTCGTCTAACGTATACTGCGTGACATCCACTGGGTCATACGCCGAAGAGGTACCACCCCCTGCCATCAGCTTGATCTGGCTCGCGCCAAACCGTAGGTTTTCACGAACAGCGGTCAGGACCTCATCACGTCCATCAGCAATAAAAGTTGCGCCATATCGCTCTGCCCGTGAAACTTCTCCAAAAAACCGTCGCGAGCGTTCATTTGGTGTCCGGAAGTCACCATGTCCCGCCGTCTGACTAATCGTTGCACCCGAAGGCCATATACGCGGCCCAGGAAGCTTTCCTTTATCGATTGCCGCCTTTAGTGGAAAAATAGGCCCTCCAACATCCCGAACGCTCGTAAAGCCACGCATCAACATCTGCTGTGCCGATTTTCCTACTTTATCCAATAAGAACTCATCCGACAAATCATTAGTCATCATCTGTGGCATCGTCAATGCGCCAAATACCATATGCACATGCACATCAATCAACCCCGGCATCAACGTTTTACCACCACCATTAATTCGTTCAACATCCTGCCCATTTACAGAAATAGGAGTCTTACTGATGGTCTGAATCACATTGTTAGCAATCAAAACATGCTGCGGCGCAGTAAGTGTCTGCGATGCATGATCTAAAATCCGCACATTTTCTAATAAAACAGACTTCTGCTGTGCCATGGTTGGAAAAAATCCAACCGCGCTCATAAAGACCGCACATAAATGTCGTAAAAGCATAATCAAAGAGTTTCTGAAGTAAATATTATAGTGATATAAATACATTTTTTCCGAAAAGGTTTACCAAACCCTTTGGATAAAAACCCTAAAATAGCTTTTTATAGGGATAAAAGGGAATATTTACATTTTCTTCACACGAAACATAAGCCCCATACTGTATGTAAAATATATCTACTAGAATTCACGGCAAAAAAAGACAGCGGAACAACCGAAGTCATCCCGCTGCTTAAAACAAACATATGAAGTTAGTATTTTCCCGTACGTTTATCCCACCACATCTGTTCACCCCAAACAAAGTCTTTCACTTTGCTTGCTGCAGCCTCTACATTTACTTTATTATTTTGGTACTCACTATTTGGATATGGAGCGCGCCATGGTTGGTCATTATGTGCTGTTCCATAAATAGAGTTTAGCGACGGATAGTTTGTGGAAGGAATACCTGTTCTACGGTATAAACTCCATGCTTCAGCATTCTCTTTAAAGAGTGCCACCCACGTATCCCACCAAATACGCTCTTTCGTACCATCCCAAGCTCCCGCTCCTGCTAAATAAGTATCGATATCTGCTTGTGCCACATCATGTTCCTCCATAGACAAGGTCACCGCTTTCTTATAGGCGTCCGCAGCGGTAGTACCTACGTTATAGCCTAAAAGCGCGGCTTCGGCCAATATGTAATACGTTTCACACGATTTATAGAAAGGCACAAAACCGCCAGCGTCACTCATATACTTCTCGCCGATCCAAGAAATAGACCGCAATGAAGGAGGTCCCGATTTTTCACCATTAGGATAGCCACGATAGGTATTATCATTGGTTTTCTGTGCAATAGCCGCAATCCGCGGATCTTTAGTCGCCATCATGTGATCAATAAAGATATCCGATAACCCCCAGTTGTCAATCCGCTTTCCTTGAATACCGGCGTTATACCAGGGTTCCAGGTAAGGCAAAGCTCCAGGGAAATGAACGTAACAGTTCTCCGCATTGCTTTCGATTAAAGGATACTTTACAGGATCACCGGCAATCTCTTCGATCGTAGTCTTCGCTAGACTGGCCGAAACACCCGATATACGCATCGCCATACGCAATCGCAAAGAGTTACAGAACTTTTGCCACATCTTCATATCCCCTTTATAGATAATATCGAAATCCCCAACATCATCTGTTCCATAACCAGCAGCCATCTCATCCGCAATAACCTTCAATTCCGCCATCACCGCGGGATAAATATCCTCCTGCTTATCATACTTCGCTAAAAAAATACTTCCATCCGTCGGCATCCCTTTCAAGGCTTCCGAGTAAGGGACATCCCGCCAGCCCTCCGTTAATAAAAACCACATATAGTTTTGCCAAACACGGCTGATTGTCCGCACATTTTTAAACCCGGCAGCATTCGGTTCTGTTTTTGCCAGCAGATCTTTAATCTGGGTATGGTTATAATAACAATTATACCACCTATTACCATATGTGTTATTGGTGGGAATAAGCCCAGCCATAAAATCCATATACTGTATTTTTACAATATATCCGGCAAAGGTTCCATAACCATCCACATCACCTCCATAGGACTCCGCTGTATTACGGAGAATATTAACTAACATATTATTCGGTGGTACACTTACTAATGCATCCGGATTAGTATTAATTTCTGCAAAATCTTTCGTACAACTTGCGAAGAACATCGTCGATGCTAAAGCAGGTATACCTAATTTTATCCATAAACTTTTCATAGTTTCTTATCTTGATCAGGACAACATTATTCATGTAGTCCCTTATTTACATTAAAATGAAAATCCTAATTTAAATCCAAAGCTTCTTGAGGTAGGAACTGTTGCTTGCTCAAAACCAACACCCCTACTATCACTACCTACACCGCCCGTTTCTGGATCTAAACGCATTGTATTAGATTTATCAACCCACAACAATGCTAAATTAGAACCGATCAATGACACATTAGCCCGCTTAATTCCTTTCAGTCTGCCATATATGTGTGCAGGAATAGTATAAGTTAGATAAGCTTCTCTAAGCTTCAAGAAAGAACCATCGAAGATATAGGACTCGGCAATTCCACCTGACTCATACCAATCCTGTGCACTTGTTTCTATTGTATTGGTTTTCCAGCCACCATTTCCGTCCGACATTACAAAACGTTCATGGCTCATCACATCTTTACCGGCAACAATAGCGCGTTCACGAATACCATCTGCTGCAGTGATCTCAGCCACCCCTGTTACATACCCATGATTCATTGTTTGTGACCAAATATCACCTCCCTTCCTAAAATCGAGCATAAAACCAAAACTAAAATCTTTGATTCTAAAATCATTGCGCATACTAGCCAAGTAGTTTGGTGTTGTATTTCCAATAATCTGATTTGGCTTGGACATGACTAATCCACTCTCATTTACCTTAATCGCTCCCTTAAACTCTCCGTCTTCCACACGATCATATCCCGTACTCCTCAAGGCACCCCAAGCTTCACCTGCTGTCGCCGTATTAGCTACCCCCCAAGTCCATCCCAACTGATGCGTCTTTAAATCTAACGCCGGATACAATTCTAGGATCTTATTCCGATCTTTTGCAAAGTTTATCGTTGTGGTCCAGTTCAACCCATTTTCCTGCTTCAGGATATCTCCCCGTAACTGCAACTCGACCCCTTTACTTTCAATTTCACCGGCATTCAACACCATACTGCTAAAACCAACAACATTAGACGTTGCAACGGGTAAAATCTGATTGAATGCCGTTTTATAGTAGTAGGTAAAGTCAGCATGAATGCGATCATTCAAGAATCCAAGTTCGGTACCGACCTCCCAAGTTTTGATGGTCTCTGGCTTCAACCCAGGAATAGCATACGTCATACTCTTGTACATCTGTGCCAAACCTGAATAAGCATTCGTCTGTGCAAAGTAATAGTTCCCATTTCGGTATGGGTCTGTTGCATTACCAATTTTCGCTAAATTAAGGCGAAGCTTCCAAAAAGACAGCACATCACCTTTCAGGTTGGCAAAGGAAGATGTTGGAATCCAGCTTAGGCTTGCAGAAGGATAGAAAAATGGATCATCAACCGTCGAAGACCAGTCATTACGCCCTGTTAAGTCCAAATACAATTGATCTTTCCATCCAAGAGACGCCTGCCCAAATACGGAATTGGAGCGCTTATTTGAGTGTCCCATATGTGTGACAGCATCCCCCATTTTATTGGTAATGGTATATACGCCCAAAACAGTTAATCCATCTGCACCTAATGTGTTTGTTTCATACCTACTGTCATTGTAATTTGCGCCCAAAGTAGTCAAGACATTAAAGTCCCCGTACTGCTTATTAAAAGTTGCCAAGAAATCTGCATTAAACTCTGTATTGCTTCGCTTAATTTGTCGAAAACTACCATCCGGATGATCATAATTATGATAATTACGCTCAAATATTTCTGTATGGTAGTAATCCATCCCCACACGTCCTTCAAATTTCAAAAATTCATACGGTTGATAGTAAAGCGATGATTTTCCAAAAATACGATTCGAATTCAACGTGTTTAAGGAATTATTCATTGTATAAAAAGGGTTCATATGATAACTGGAGTTCCAATTGTAGTATGTATAGTTACCTTGTTCATCACGCTGATCCCAATTGTTCTTCAGGTCCTTCATATCCACTTGGCGACCAAACCAGATAAAGCTATTCATCGGGTTAGAAGCATCATAACCCTGGGATATCAAGTTATCACTTTGTGTTCGTGTATAATTAGACATGATATCGTAACTCCACTTATCACTAATCTTATACATATTATTCACTTGTGCCGTGTACTTCCGTTGGTCGGTATTTGGCACCGTACCTTTCTGATTACGGAATGATAATGACGCCCGTGTAGAGGATCGTTCCGAATTGGCTGCTAAAGAAATATTGTGATTTTGCGAATATCCCAATTGGAAGAAATCCTTCACATTATTCGGATGCGAGATCCAGGGCGTAGCCTGTCGTACACCATTTACCACAGGGCTGTTAAATTGAGGTAAAGTAAGGCCGATATCCAACCGTGGACCCCAGGACTCATCAAAACCGTCATTGACCCCACCTCCAGCACCATCCACGTAGTTAAAGGAGTTTTTTGCGGCATAATCCTGATAGCTCATCCCACTCCCATTTTCACCAAAATGATACTCATCTCCGCGATTTCCTTGTCCATATAAATTCTGATACTTAGGAATAGTGGATGCCTGATCGATCGAAAAATTCCCGTCATACGATAATAAAACACCTTCTTTTGCACGCTTTCCAGACTTCGTGGTAATCATGATAACACCCTTACCAGCGCGCATCCCATATAAAGCCGCAGATCCCCCCTTAAGCACCACAATACTTTCAATATCCTCCGGGTTGATATCGTTCAGGCCAGATCCATAATCCACACCGTTATACGTATTATCTCCTGTCCGTTGAGCTGTATTATTCATTGGTACACCATCAACAACAATTAACGGTTGTTGATCAGGGTTTAACGAACTATTACCGCGAATGGAAATCCGTGCCGATGACCCCACCGCGCCGCCAAATTGATTCACCTGAACACCCGCCACCTTACCAGAAAGCGCACCGGTCAAACTAAGTTGCCCCGCATCGGTCAATTCTTTTGACTTTACCTCTTGCACGGCATAGCCTAAAGATTTTTTCTCCCGCGTAATACCCATCGCCGTAACAATAACCTCATCCATAATACGGTCATCGGAACTCAAGACAACTTCTAAGGAAGTTTGCCTCGAGAGGTTAACCTCTTTTCTTCCGTAACCAATAGCAGAAATACTTAAAGCGCCAGCTTGTTTGTAGCTAATCGTAAATTCACCATCAGGCCCTGTTTGGGTTCCGGTGCCATCCTTAAGTGAAATTGAAACTCCGGGAATAGGTTTTCCGTCCTGATCGACGACCTTTCCCTTCAAAACGGTCTGTGCATACAGCGCTGAGCTCACGAGAACGCTCATCGCGAGTAATGCGATACTTTTCTTGTTCATAAGTTTAGTTTCAGAAGTGTTAGTTTATAGTGTTTATACAACAACTAAGTTATCAACCGCCTTCCGCCGAAACTAACTATATATTAACCAATGACAACCGTTTATTAACCACAAATCGTAAAAAAAGCTTTTTAGAGATAATTTATTGATGTTCAAGATGATTTTATATTTTCACACAAGACGCTTCCCTAATCTATTGTCAAAACAACAAATAAGCTCATATATATCAAACATTTTTGCACAAACTCAATCAATTATCTCCTACAGAGGTAGGTTGAATAAAAACAAACGCTACCTTCCTAAATGAAATTTGTTAAGTTTACCACTCATAAACGGCATATGATAACAAACATTAAAATCCTAGAAACGGAAGTCCTTTCAGACAACTGGTATATCTTACGAAAAGTAACCTATAAATACACCAAATCCGACGGCACCAAAGCACAACAAAGCCGCGAAGCTTACGACAGAGGAAATGGTGCCACGATCTTATTATACAACAAGGAGCAACGCACCGTCATCCTTACCCGGCAATTTAGATTGCCCACCTATGTAAATGGAAACGAAACAGGCATGCTAATAGAAACCTGCGCCGGCCTCTTGGATTACGACAATCCCGAAGACTGCATCAGGCGAGAAACCGAAGAAGAGACAGGATACAAAATTGCAGCGGTAGAGAAAGTTTTTGAGGCCTACATGTCCCCCGGTTCGGTAACCGAGATTCTGCATTTCTTTATTGCGGAGTACGCCAAAGAAATGAAAGTAACCGACGGCGGAGGCGTAGCGCAAGAAGAGGAAAATATTGAAGTTCTAGAGTTATCAATCGAGGAAGCTATCGCCATGATCGGGACAGGAGAAATAAAAGATGGCAAAACCATTATGCTCTTGCAGTACATTAAGTTAAACAACATCTTGTAAAGAGCTTCCGGATGAAGCTAACTGTTTATTAATCGCAAGTCTCAAAAAAAAGCTTTATAGAGATCCTTTATTGATGTTCAAGATAATTTTACATTTTCACACGCACAAGACCTCTACCTAATCTCTTATCAAAGCCACAAACATAACAGGACTGGTCCATGTGTGATCTAAAGAAGATTAAAAATCGTTATTCCTCTTCCATTCATCTTTTGAAAATCGAGCTTAAAACAAAAGCTAAAATTTGTTATTTTTACGTAACCGATTGAAAAACGATATAGCATATTTAGTTACATACAATAGCTCGAATCACCAATATGACCGCATTAAAAACACAATTAACCGCGCAACAAACAGAAGATCTTCTATCCCTATTAAAGACGCGTTTTGAAAAAAACACAAAACGACACCCAGACATGCGCTGGGATACCGTCTTGGAGAAGCTTAATAAACAAACAGACAAACTATGGTCAATACAGCAAATGGAAGAAACCCAGGGAGAGCCCGATGTGGTTCTCTTGAACAATAACGAAATCACGTATGTCGACTGCGCCGCAGAAAGTCCAAAAGGGCGACGAAGTGTTTGTTACGATCACGAAGCGCTAGAGGCGCGTAAGCTCCATAAACCAGCCGATTCCGCTATCCACATGGCGCAACAGATGGGTGTCACCATCCTGAATGAAGCACAATACAAAAAACTACAAGAACACGGTGAGTTCGACCTGAAAACATCCAGCTGGATCGAAACGCCAGAAGCCATCCGTAAACATGGCGGTGCGCTATTTTGCGACCGCCGATACAAACATGTATTCACGTACCACAACGGTGCCGACTCCTACTATGCAGCAAGAGGTTTCCGCGCATACTTAATCCTATAAACAAAAAAAGAAGAACACGTTCTAATTTCCATTTATACAAGTAATTGCCTCACAATACTTCTTTTTTTCGTATATTACTTTAAACAACTATATAGCTATTGAATTATGGGAGAGTTTGTAAAGACTAATAACAATGAACACATCGCTTTTATTGCACTCGATCGAGGTAAATCCAATGCGCTACATCTCGAAATGGTACAAGAGTTGCAACAAGAAATAGAACGAGCAAAGGACAACCCCGCCATAGAAGCGATCATTATCCACGGAAAAGAAGGTTTTTTCTCCTCGGGCCTTGATCTCATTACGTTGTACAGTTACGATGAGGCAACAATGAAAAAGTTTTGGGAGGCTTTTATGGATCTGATATATAGCCTCACATCATTCCCAAAGCCTGCCGTTGCTTCTATTACCGGACATAGCCCCGCAGGCGGATGTGTTCTCGCCATCTGTTGCGATTACCGCGTCATGGCGGAGGGAGAGTATATCATCGGACTGAATGAAATTCCAGTAGGTATCACCGTGCCCTCGAGCATTTTCGCGTTATATAGCTTCTGGCTTGGGCAAGCAACTGCATATCGTAGCCTCCTAGAGGGAAAATTACGCACTCCAAAAGAAGCACTGGACAGCCATCTTATTGATGAGCTCGTTCCCGCAGATCGGGTGAACACGGCCGCAACAAGAAAGGCGAAAGCAGCCATGCAATACGATAAAAATGCATGGGGAACAACCAAGCTTAATCTGCGCAAAGAGCTGCTCGAAAAGATGCTCCAAGACAAAGAGATCGCCATCCAACAAGTACTGGAACAATGGTGGCGACCAAGCACCAGAGCGATTCTAAAAACAATCATTGAAAATCTCACCAAAAAGAAAGCATAACCATGGTAAAAGGAGCATTACATACAGATTCCCTACAGGGTAAGACCATTGTCGTTACCGGGGGCGGAACCGGATTAGGCAAGGCCATGTCAACATACTTCTCATCACTGGGTGCAAACCTGGTTATCAGCAGCCGGAAACTCGATGTCTTAACGGGAACCGCTGCCGAAATATCAAAACAAACTGGAAATCCGGTATTACCCGTTGCTTGTGACGTCCGTAATGAAGACGATATACAAAAAATGTTACAAGCCGCCGAAGAGAAGTTTGGACAAGTAGATATCTTGGTAAACAATGCCGCCGGTAATTTTATCTCACCAACGGAACGTCTGTCTGCCAATGCTTTCTCTACCATCATTGATATTGTCCTCAAGGGCACCGTCAACTGCACACTGGCTTTCGGCAAGAATTGGATCGCCAAAAAACAACGGGCTTCGGTCTTGAATATCGTCACGACCTACGCTTTTACAGGCTCAGGCTTTGTCGTGCCTTCGGCCGTTGCCAAAGCAGGCGTCGCCACCCTCACCAAATCACTCGCCGTAGAATGGGGAAAATATGGCATCCGTCACAATGCAATTGCTCCTGGCCCTTTCCCAACAAAAGGGGCATGGGAAAGACTCCTACCTGGCGATCTCATGGAAAAATTTGATTTTAAGAACAGAGTTCCTTTAAAGCGTGTTGGCGATCACCAAGAACTTGCTAACTTAGCGGCATTCCTTATTTCAGACTACGCACAATTCATCAATGGTGAAATTGTGACAATCGACGGCGGGGAATGGTTACAGGGTGCAGGTGAATTTAGCGGACTGGAAGCGATCCCTTCGACTATGTGGGACACAATCGAAGAAAATATACGCACCAGCAATAAGGCTAACAAAAAATAACAAGAGCTTACGACAATAGACCAAATGAAAACAAACAGCTTATTCCTTGGGACAATCCTCCTTCTCATTATCGCTTCCTGCGGGCGTTCCCAAAAGAAAACCGAGGAAACTAAAGATACCACAACAACAGTAGCGGTGACGCCAACGCAGGACAGTCTCTCTGCTGAAGAAGTAATCACACGCTTTACGCGCGCCTATCTCAGTCAGGATAATGAAAAAGCAAATGCACTGATTCATCCGGATCTCGGTCTCTATATTATTTTTAGACCCGGTGTAGCCGACACCTATGAACATGTCAAAAGCTTAGACTTTAAGAAACCTGTACCGGAACACTTTTTCTACGGGACCTTTGAAAACAACTACGTATTATCCTTTCAAAAACTTCCAGAATTCGACTGTTCGAAAGATAAATGGACCAAACAGGGTTTCTTCTGTGATAGCACCACCACACCCCGCGAGCTCTCTCAAATCTTAGATTTCAAGAAAGAATTTGAACCGGTTACCGCACAAGAAACTCAACAAATCAAAGCGATAGAAAAAGATAGCTACCGTGTAGTATTAACTGGCGGAGACAATCTCATTTTTCATATAAAAAAATACAATGGCACATGGTATGTAACAGTCTTGGATAGAGCCTATGGCTGGTGTGACGCCTAATATTTTCACGCTTTCTTCGTGCTCCTATTGTTTGTAAAAGCTTTTTTAACTATGTTTAAGCGAGCAAAATTAAACATTATGAGTAATATTGATCAGGCTACACAAGCCCGTATCCAACAGTGGTTGAGTCCAGAATATGATAGCAAGACCACCGCACTAGTGCAACAACTTATCGATAACAACGAAGAAACTGAACTAATTGACTCCTTCTATAAAGAATTGGAATTTGGAACTGGCGGTCTTCGTGGTATTATGGGCGTTGGATCCAATAGAATCAATAAATATACCATTGGTAAAGCCACACAAGGGCTTGCTAATTACTTAAAGAAACAGTTTCCAAATACCGTCCTTAAAGTGGCAGTATCTTACGACAGCCGAAACAATTCCCAAACACTGGGACATCTTGTAGCAGATGTATTCTCTGCCAATGGAATTTTGGTGTATCTCTTTGAGGAGCTTCGGCCAACGCCCGTATTATCGTATGCGGTACGTCATTTCGGTTGCCAAGGCGGAGTTATGCTTACGGCATCGCATAACCCGAAAGAATACAACGGTTATAAAGCCTACTGGAATGACGGCGGTCAGCTCGTCGCCCCACATGATAAGCAAGTAATCGAAGAAGTGAATGCGATTGAATCCGTGAGCGCGATTAAGTTTACACGCGACGAAAACTACATACAGCTTGTAAAGGAAGATTTTGACGACCTATACATCAATGCAAATAAAGCATTGAGCATCAATCCTGCTTTAGTAGCGCAACAAAAAGACCTTAAGATTGTATATTCACCGATTCACGGCACAGGGATCACGATTGTCCCGAAAATGCTCCAAGCATGGGGATTCGAAAATATAACTATTGTTGAAGCGCAGGCTGAACCGAATGGAAACTTCCCAACCGTAGTCTACCCGAATCCCGAAGAAGAAGATGCCATGAGCATGGCAATGCAAGAAGGGCAACGTTTGGATGCAGATATCGTGATGGCAACAGATCCAGATGCCGACCGCGTTGGCCTTGCTGTAAAAAATACGAATGGTGATTTCCAACTACTAAACGGGAATCAAATCGGGAGCCTCCTGATTCACTATGTACTCTCTTCTAAAAAAGCAAAGAATGAGCTAAAAGATAACGACTACATCGTAAAAACGATCGTAACGTCCAACCTGATGACCGATATCTCCGCAGCCTTTGGGGTTAAAAGCTATGAAACGCTAACGGGGTTTAAATTTATCGGAGAAGTGATGACCGCGCGTGAACGCACCGAAAATTATCTTGTAGGTGGTGAAGAGAGCTATGGCTTTTTAGTGGGCGACCTCGTTCGAGATAAAGATGCCGTTAATGCTTGTGCTTTTATGGCGGAGATGACCGCTTTCTACTGTGCACAAGGTAAATCGTTGTTCGAAGTATTGCAAGATATCTATGTAGAACATGGCTTCTACCAAGAAAAGCTTATCTCGTTGACGAAAAAAGGAAAAGCTGGTGCAGAAGAGATTCAACAGATGATGCAAACATTACGCGAAAACCCACCAAAGCAGTTAGGCGGAATTGCGGTCAAAGAAATCCGTGATTACGAAAGAAAACAAAGTCACATACTGGCGACAAGTGCTATCACACCTATTGACCTCCCTAAATCGGATGTATTGCAGTTTATCACGGTTGACGGCGATGTTATCTCTGCCCGTCCTTCCGGTACGGAGCCGAAAATAAAATTCTATTGTTCGGTTAAGGAACAACTAAAAGACAAAGCAGATTACGACGTTGTTTCGGCGAAATTGGAGGAAAAGGTGAAAAATATAATGGCTGATATCGTAAAATAATTTTCCATGGAGAAGTGGCAAGTTCTAGACTCAAAGTACCTCGTACAACGCCCATGGGCAACCCTGCGTGTGGATAAACTACGTATGCCGAATGGCAATATCAAAGAAGAATATTACGTAATGGAGTACCCGAGCTGGGTCAACATGATAGGGATTACCGAAAAGGGCACAATTCTCTTCGTAAAGCAATACCGTCATGGAGCCGAACAGGTTCTTATTGAACTTCCAGCAGGCGTGGTGGAAGCAGGGGAAGATCCCGCAGATGCGGCACGACGTGAGATGTTAGAGGAAACAGGCTACGCCTTTGACACCATCGAAAAGATTGCAGAACTCTATGCGAACCCTGCGACGAGTGGAAATATCACTTCTACGTACCTCCTCAAAAATGGACGTAAAGTTCAGGAACAAGAGCTAGATAGTTCTGAGGATATCGAAGTGTTAGAAATGACAATAGATGAAGCCAAGCAATTTGTGCTAGATAATAAAATTGGACAAGCCTTACATACCTCGGCTTTGTTTTATGCATTAATAAAGTTGGGTGCGCTGTAGCTCCCAACTTTATTCCCTAAAAAGTACCCAAACCCGAATTTTACTACTGTTTTTTGTACCTTTGCCGTATGGCAAGAGAAATTTTTGAAACAAAGAGAAAAGCACTTAAGATTAATTTAAACCCCGATATCTACGGAACCTTTGCCGAGATTGGGGCCGGACAGGAAGTTGCACGCAACTTTTTTGAAGCTGGAGCTGCCTCTGGAACAATCGCAAAATCTATCTCTGCCTACGATATGGCATTCAGCGATGCCATCTACGGCGAAGAAGAGTCCGGCCGCTATGTGAGCCGTACCAGACTAACCAAGATGCTGGAACACGAGTTCAACTTGCTTACCGAACGGTTGCACACCGAAAAATATGACTCTAAGAAATTCTTTGCCTTCGCCGATACCGTCACCACACTGAACTTTACCAAAACCAATGAGCCTCATGGTTGGATTGGAATACGTTTTCAGCATGAAGTAGACGGACCGATCAATGAAATTGTCATTCACGTCAGACTTCTTGACAGCGACTCTCGACTACAATCTAAAGTGCTAGGAATCTTAGGTGTTAACTTAATTTTCGCGGCTTATTATTACGCCGAAAATCCACAAGTAATGATCGAATCACTGGTCGACAACTTATCTGTTGGCTCCGTAGAAATTGACCTTGTTAAAGTATCAGGGCCTGTCTTCGAAAGCGCCAATGAGCGCTTGCTGAATCTTTACCTGATCGCAAAAGGGTTTGCTAAAGCAGCCATATTTAGACCCGATGGAAAAGCGGCCCAGATTAAGGATTATTTATACAAAAAGAACATTATTATTCTTAGAACCAAGTATCGCCAAAAATCGAACCCTAACTTCGACCTCTTTAACTTAGCGGTAGATCAGTTTCGTAAGAATACAGGTGCGTTACCGGAAAATACCGTTGTTCTAATTGAGGTTTTAATGGGAAATATCCTAGACGAAGAGCAACCTATTACAGACGACGATTTAAACTATTTTGCGCAACGAGCAGAATACCTGTGCTCAACAGGCAACAACATCATGGTGTCCAACTTTCGCCGAAACAACCACCTGGCCGAATTCATAAAAAGTTTTAAACCGCAACATATCGGTATTGCAACCAACGTATCCAACTTGAAGAATATCTTCAACTCGGACAACTACAATAAAGAGCAATATACAAACGAGTTGTTATCTTATATTTCAGGCATGTTCAGTAAGGACGTTAAGCTTTACGCCTATCCATATTTAGATCGCAAAACGAATACCATTATCACTACGAAAAATATGCCTGTATCCGATGAAGCACAACACTTGTTCGACTTCTTGATTCAGAACAGCTACATCGTAGATATCGAAAACTACGACGAAAAGTTTGTAAAAACGGTATAGTATATATTGAAAAAAGGCGACCACGAGAGTAGCCCCTACAGCATGACGCCGAGCGACAAGCCTACCGCAGGCAGACTCGCGTCAGCATAGAGTGCGGCAAGAATGAAAGCCGCATGGACTTATGCGCTAGTTGGAGCCTTCCTGTGCTGGTTCGAGCTTGAAGCTCGGACTTATCAGTATTTGCTGTTTAAGGAGACACGAGCCAAAGGCTCGCGCCAGCATGAGGTGAAAAAGAGTAGATGCCTAGGATACCTACCTATGCAAAGCAAGCTTCTCCCCCTCCCTTAACCGCCTGATGTCGCCTGAGGAATATTTGCAACCTGTAGAAACTTGCCAAAGCACCGCCCATCCCTGCAAAAATTCCTAGCGACGAATTTTTTGCTTCTTTTTTAAAGAAAAAAAGAAGAGCCACTCCGGCTTGAGGAGTAGTAAGTTCATTCCGATGTAGATCTTTACTTTTTTCTTGATAAAAAAGTAATCAAAAAATCAAGGCTGCATTCCTTATGCTACCTCATGCCATTCAAAGCTAAATCATCCAAAACTCACTCCGTTCAAACAAGGATGATTTTTGACGCTCTGTCTGGCATTCACAGACGCAGTCGGAACGCTAGGCCGTTTTGAAAAGCTTCTGCTTGTTATCGCTTCGGACTCCCCTTAACCGCCTTATGTCGCCTGAGGAATATTTGCAATCTGTACAAACTTGCCCATGCACAGGCCATCCCTGCAAAAATTCCTAGCGACGAATTTTTTGCTTCTTTTTTAGGGAAAAAAAGAAGAGCCACTCCGGCTTGAGGAGCCCCCGCCCTCTTACAAATACTTCTTAAAAATCGAATACAAAATCTTCAGATCCTGCTCCTCCAACGTTGCCGTATTCGTATTCTTCTGGATGTAGTGAATTTTAAACGCCTTAATAGCGGCATCCAGATTCTTCACATCATAACCAATAACGCGCAACGCCAACCTCGGATCAAAACCTACCGGAGGAGCTTCTAAATAATCATCATACCAATACCCAAACCCTTTATCCGCTAACACCTTCCAAGGAAAGCGTGACGGATCATTCTTCCGTGTCGGCGCATAATCCATATGTCCAATAAAATTAGCTTGTGGAATTTTATACGTATCCTTTAAATATTGCAGAAGAGCAACCAACGCATCCACCTGCGCCGCCGGCCATGGATCCGTAGTTCCGTTATTATCCAATTCAATACCAATCGACGAAGAATTCAAATCCGTATCATTACCCCAACGGCCAGCCCCTGCATGATGCCCACGATACAGATCGTTCACCATCTGTACAACTTTACCATTTCTACCAATCACATAATGCGAACTAACACCTGCCTTTACACTGTGAAAAGTTTTCACCGTTTGACCGAGAGAATCCTGTGCTGTATGATGGATCATCACATAATTAGGCTTACGAATACCGAAATTGATGGATGCGATCCATTCCTTATCCGGAGTCGCAATTTTTTCTAATTGTCCCGTTACAGGTGCCTCCTTATAAACCCCTGAAAATTCTTTCGCTTTCTTCTTATACACCTTTTCCGTTGCAGCATATTTTCCACCACCACAAGCAGAAAGGAATAACATAGCCGCAGCGGGCAATACATAATATAGTCTTTTCATCATAATCGTTTTCTCAAAAGTACAAGCTTTATTGCAGACTTCAGCATGTTTACAAAAACTACCGCAAACAAACTCGTTACAAAACATCAACAACCTGTTCCGGGAGGATATACCCCTCCCCCAGCGAAATCACCTTTAAGTTACGAAATTCTATCTTAGCCCCTTCAGACTCCAAACATAAGTAACCTTTACGCTTCGACGATTCGCGGATACCATTCACAAACTTCCCATTAACAGACAACTTAATCGTACCATCCACACAAACCACCCGATACCGATTCCATTCCCCAACACCCAAACAGCGGTTCTCAATAGACTTACTGCGTACGCCTCGCGGATTATCAGGCGTAGTCGTCGTTTTCCCTGCCCCAAAAAGCTCACCATGCACATACGCAATAGGCGGTTCCTGCCCATTCACCTTATGTTGATTCACCCAATCCAGCTCCAACATCTGCACCTCTACCCCGCTAGGTAACCTGTTATGCGCTTCCGGCTGTGCGTCGCACCACACAAAAATACCCGAATTCCCTCCCTTTTCCATATGACGCCATTCCACCTCCAGAATAAAGTTCTGATACATCTTCTCCGAGCGTACCACACCAATCGGCCACCCTTTACCGACCAACTTATCCTTTTCCTTGTACCAACTCGTATCCGATGTATTCACATCAATCCACCGCAACGCACTCCCCTTGTGCTTACCCGCTAATAAATCATCGAACGACAATCCCTCGCCAAATGTAAAGCTATGTGCGGGCTGCGCCTGCAATGCCTTTGTTGCAGAAGTCCACAGCAACACCATCGCGCAAAATAATTTTAAAGATATATTCATGATATCCATTTAGGTTTAGTATGCAATCATAAACCACTAAAATAAAAAAACTCCCTGAAACAAATGCTTCAGGGAGTTTTAAAATATCTAATCGGCCAGCTTATGCTTCCGCATACTCTTCGATCGACGGACAAGAACAAATCAATGTTCTATCCCCTTGCGAGTCGTTCACACGACCCACCGAAGGCCAGAATTTATTTACTTTTAAGTGAGGAAGCGGATAGGCCGCAGTCTGGCGACCATAAGGTCTGTTCCAGTCATCTGCCGTCACCACATCCGCCGTATGCGGCGCATGCTTCAACACATTTTCCTTTTGATCAGCCTCACCAGCTTCTACCGCTGCGATTTCCTGACGGATACCAATCATCGCTTCGCAGAAACGATCCAACTCCGCCTTAGACTCCGACTCTGTAGGCTCTACCATCAACGTACCAGCCACAGGGAAAGATACCGTTGGCGCATGGAAACCGTAGTCCATCAAACGTTTCGCAATATCAGCAACCTCAATACCTACATTCTTAAAGCCGCGACAATCAAGGATCATCTCATGCGCACAACGACCATTTGCACCAGCATACAATACCGGATAATGATGCTCTAGACGTGCTTTGATATAGTTCGCATTTAAGATCGCAGTTTTCGTTGCATTTGTTAAGCCGTCTGCACCCATCATCGCGATATATGCGTAAGAGATAGTCAAAATAGAAGCCGATCCGAAAGGTGCTGCAGAAACGGCAGAAATACCCTGATCACCCGATACGCTTACTACTTCATGGTTCGGCAAGAAAGGCACTAAGTGCGCTGCCACACCAATTGGACCCATACCAGGACCACCACCACCATGTGGAATACAGAAAGTCTTGTGCAAGTTCAAGTGACAAACGTCAGCACCAATAAAGCCCGGGCTGGTCAGACCAACCTGCGCATTCATATTCGCGCCATCCATATACACCTGACCGCCATTTGCATGGATAGCCTCACAGATTTCAATAATAGACTCCTCAAATACACCATGTGTCGATGGATAAGTAACCATCAAAGAGTTCAAGTTTGCAGCATGCTCCGCAGCTTTTGCTTTTAGATCCGCTACATCAATATTTCCAAACTCATCACATTTCACAACAACAACCTTCAAGCCAGCCATCGATGCTGATGCAGGATTTGTACCGTGTGCCGAAGCAGGAATCAAACAAATGTCACGGTGGTTATCACCACGGCTTTCGTGGTATGCACGAATCACCATTAGACCCGCATATTCACCCTGTGCACCCGAGTTTGGCTGGAATGACATTTTTGCAAATCCAGTAATCTCCGACAACCAATCGTTCAGCTCGTTGATTAACTGCATGTAACCTGAAGTCTGATCAACAGGAGCAAAAGGATGCAAACCACCGAAGTGCGCCCAAGTCAATGGAACCATCTCTGTAGTTGCATTCAACTTCATCGTACACGAACCCAATGGAATCATCGAGTGACAAAGAGACAAATCCTTAGACTCCAACGATTTGATATAGCGTAACATTTCACTTTCAGAATGATAGCTATTAAAGATTGGGTGTGTCAAGTACGACGACTGACGAACCAATTCCGCAGGGATCGAATCCCCTAAAGAATCGACCAATCCTTCCAAATCCACATCGCTTACATTTTTACCTTTTACCTTAGCAAAAACCTTAACGATCGTTTGGATATCTTCAAAAGAAGTCGTTTCATCAATAGAGATACCCACTACATCCTCGTGGTAGAAGAAGTTCAATTCGTGGTTTAATGCCTCGCTTTTAACACCACCGATATATTCGCCTACTTTAATACGCAATGTATCAAAATAAGAAGTATTTGTTTGTTCGTAACCTAAAGCCTGAAGCCCTTTATCCAATAATTTAGCAAGGTCGTTGATACGCATCGCGATATCTTTAACCCCTTGCGGACCATGGTACACCGCGTAGAATGACGCCATAATCGCTAATAATGCTTGCGCAGTACAGATATTAGATGAAGCTTTATCACGACGGATATGCTGCTCGCGCGTCTGTAAAGCCATACGCAAGGCATAATTCCCACTCGCATCCGAAGTAACCCCGATAATACGTCCCGGAATATTACGTTTGTAAGCATCTTTCGTTGCAAAGAAAGCAGCATGCGGCCCACCAAATCCCATTGGCACACCAAAACGCTGGGAGTTACCTACAACAACATCAGCACCCCATTCTCCCGGAGGCGTTAATAAAGCTAATGAAAGTAAATCTGCTGCCACACACGTTGTGATACCTTTAGCTTCTGCTGCCGTAGTAAATGCCTTGTAGTCCGAAACCGTACCATCCGCTGCCGGATATTGGATAAAGGAGGCAAATACATCATCCGTTAAATTTGCAGCATCAATATCTGCAACACGGATTTCCACCCCGAAAGGTACAGCACGTGTTTGCAACACATCAAGTGTCTGTGGGAAAATATTTGGTGTAACTAAGAACGTATTAGCATCCTTGTTTTTACGTGCATTGTACAACATAAACATAGCTTCCGCCGCTGCCGTTGCCTCATCTAATAACGAAGCATTAACAATCTCTAAACCTGTTAAGTCAGAAACAGCCGTTTGGAAATTTAACAACGCCTGCAAACGACCCTGCGCAATTTCCGCTTGGTATGGCGTGTACTGGGTGTACCATCCTGGATTCTCCAAAACATTACGTTGGATAACACCAGGAACAGTAACGTCGTAATATCCTTGACCGATATACGATTTAAAAACTTTGTTCTTGTCTGCAATCTGCTTCACCTTAGCTAAATAAGCCTTCTCACTCAATGCCTTAGGTAAAGACATTGATTTTTTTAATCGAATCTGACTCGGAACAGTCTGCTCGATCAGCTCATCCAATGATTGTACCCCTAAAAAGGATAACATTTCTTGCGCTTCTGTGGAACGAGGTCCATTATGGCGATCTTCAAATTTTTCTTGATAAAATACGTTGCTCATTTTTACGCTTAACTTTTTGACAAACATAGCTCTAACAAGTAGTACACACGCATTAGAAGCCACAATTCTCATACTCTTTTGAGAGCACAAAGATACGACTTTATAAGGGAATAAACACGCAACAAAAGTTGTGTTCTTTATCATTACACAAAACAAACGTTTGCAGACACTTAGAAAGGCAATAGAAAAATAAAAACTGGACTATAACGACCACATCTGTAACGCTTTCAAGACCAGCACAACGTCACAAATACATAAATCATGCGTAAAAAATAAGACCTCCGCCAATATCGAAAAGAGAATAATTTAAAAATACGTAATTTTGTCGTTATGAATTCGGAAAGAAAAGTTAGGGTACGTTTTGCCCCAAGTCCTACAGGCGGTTTACACCTTGGCGGTGTACGCACAGCATTGTTCAATTATCTTTTTGCGCGACACCACAAAGGAGAGTTTATCCTCAGAATAGAAGACACCGACCAAACGCGTTTTGTTCCTGGTGCGGAAGAATATATCACAGAATGTTTAGATTGGTGTGGCCTCACACCAGACGAAAGTCCGAACAAGCCGGGAGCTTTTGGCCCGTACCGCCAGAGTGAGCGTAAACCTTCGTACAGACAATATGCAGAACAACTGATAGAAAGCGGATATGCTTACTATGCATTCGACACGGCCGCAGAGCTCGACGAACAGCGTCAGCTACAACCGAATTTCCGCTATTCGCATGAAAATAGAATGCAATTGCGTAATTCCCTAAGCCTTCCGGCAGAAGAAACGCAAAAAATATTGGCCGAAGGACATCCACATACCATACGAATCAAAGTTCCTACGGATGAAACCGTTGCCTTTGAAGATATGATTAGAGGTTGGGTTTCTTTTGAAACCAATCTTGTCGACGACAAAGTATTGCTTAAAGCAGATGGCATGCCAACGTATCACCTCGCGGTGGTTGTAGATGACCGTGCGATGGAAATATCTCATATTTTCCGCGGTGAAGAATGGCTTCCATCAGCGCCCGTACATATCTTATTATGGGAATACCTAGGTTGGAAAACAGAAATGCCTAACTGGGCACACTTACCGCTAATCCTTAAACCAGATGGCAACGGTAAACTGAGCAAACGCGATGGTGACAGATTGGGCTTCCCGGTTTATGCCATGAATTGGAACGACCCTAAAACAGGCGACCTGACCAAAGGATTCCGCGAGATGGGCTTCTTATCGGAAGCATTTGTCAACATGTTAGGCGTCTTGGGTTGGAACGATGGAACCGAGCAAGAGCTTTTCACGATGGATGAATTGATCGAAAAATTCAGTGTAGAGCGCATCAATAAAGCCGGAGCAAAATTTGATTTCGAAAAAGCAAAATGGTTCAACCACGAGTGGATCAAAAAAATTGACCAGCCTATTATCTTGGCTCGTGTGCTGCCTATCCTGGCCGTACACCAGGTAACAGGAGAGGACGAAACATACGTAAATCAAGTACTGACATTGGTTAAGGAACGAATGACGTTTGTCGAAGATTTCTGGGAACAAGCTTCTTTCTTCTTCCAACGCCCGACACAGTTTGATACCGATGCTGTTAAACCAAAATGGAATGCAGACAAAACAGCATTTTTCCAAAGTTTAATCACCGATTTTAATACAGTCGAATCGTGGGAGGCCGCAACATTGGAGCCCCTATTCAAAGAAAAAATCGCAACCTCCGGCATGAAGATCGGTGAATTGATGATGCCATTCCGTATCATGTTGGTCGGTGGTAAATTTGGTCCGGATGTATTCCAGATCACGCAATTACTCGGCAAAAAAGAGGTTAATGCACGTATTGCAAACGCTCTTCCACACTTCGAATAGTTATTACGCATTATACAATAGTAGAGCCACAAGATTTAGCTACGCTGAGCCCTTCGGGGTTTGTAGCTTTTTTGTGGCTCTTTTTGTAGCCATCCTTAACTTTCTACCACCTTCCTTCAAGCTCAAACTAGCGCATAAGCTCATACTGGTTTCATTCTTGCCGCACTACATGCGGACCACTTACGCTGGCGCGAGCCTTCGGCTCGTGTCCTTTACCTCTCTCACCCCTTAACTCCTTCACTCCTCACCTTTTTTTCCTATATTAGCCTTTACTTAAACCTTAAAGACACATGAAACTAAAATCTATTGCAAGCACGCTGCTATGGGCTTTTTGCCTTTTTTTTACCTTTACTGTAACCGCTCAACGTTCTGCTAAACACCCAGAAGAGAAATTAGGATGGAAACTCGGCGCACAAGCCTACACCTTCCGTTTATTCACTTTTGCCGAAGCGCTAGAGAAAATAAAAAGCTGCGACCTGCGCTTTGTAGAAGCCTTTCCCGGACAGACAATAGGAGCTGGAAGCACCGAAAAATTTGGCTACACCCTATCCGCCGAAGGTCGTCAATTGGTAAAAAAATTATTGAAAGATAATGGAATTACCCTACATGCATTCGGCGTTGTCGGCGGAAAAGATGCTGAAGAATGGGAAAAAATATTCGCCTTTGCCAAAGAAATGGGCATCCAGGTAATCACCTGCGAGCCGCAGGAATCACACCTCGATATCGTATCCGCTTTATGCGATAAATACAATGTAAAAGCAGCTTTGCATAACCACCCTGATCCTTCCCACTACTGGAAACCTGAGGTCGTACTAAACGCCCTAAAAGGCAGAAGTAAAAACATGGGAGCCGCCGCCGATGTAGGCCATTGGATGCGTTCTGGTCTTGACCCTATCACTTGTTTAAAACAACTAGAAGGCAGAGTTATCCACTCTCATTTTAAGGATCTGAATGAGTTTGGTGATAAAAAAGCCCACGATGTGCATTGGGGAACAGGTAAGCTGCCAATCAAAGAAGTAATTGCTGAATTGAAAAGACAAAAATTCAAAGGTATGCTTTCCGCAGAATATGAATACAATTGGGAAAACAGTGTAACCGATGTAAAACAAAGTGCAGCCAACTTCAGGGCTTTACTGAAATAGCTAAAAGGGGCGAATGCCCCTTTTTCATTTTGTCCCTTTTCAGCAATCGCACACATGTGAGAAAAAAAAAGTAATTTGCAGGTGCAATGGTAAACAAGGAACATCTATATCAATACAATAATAAACAACGCTGGAAGGTTCTTTTGTTCCTTTTCGCCGCATGTATAGCTGCTGCGTCTTTATTTTACACCAACCATCTTGTAAAAAGCCTATCCCGTTCAGAAAGAACGAAAGCTGAAGTTTGGGCAATGAGCACCAAGAGCATCATCAGCATGCCCGATGTAGACGATGAATTTATTAGTTTCGTCTACGCCGTGCGCGACAGTCTCTCTACGCCAGCAATCATCACAGATAGTGCGCACAACATCATCTTCTGGCGTGATTTGGATGAGACAAAAACCAATGTAAAAAATCAAACAGATAGCGCACATCGAGGGTTACAGTACGATCCAGTTTACTTTCAGAAACAACTGGAAGCTATGCAAGAAAACCATGACCCGATTTCTCTACATTTGGAAACTGGTGAAGAGTGGCTTGTCTACTACCGCGATTCAGACGCCCTCCGCCAGCTCCGTATCTTTCCGTACGTACAGCTATCATTGATTGCTATATTTCTAATTATTGCATATACCGTATTCAACTCCATCAAAAAATCAGAACAAAACTTGGTTTGGGTAGGTATGGCCAAAGAAGCAGCACATCAGTTAGGCACACCGATCTCCTCCCTCATGGGCTGGCTTGAGCTGGTTCGCACCAAATATGAAGCACAAGACGACAGCATTCTTAACGAAATGGAACGTGATGTCAAGCGTCTCGAAATTGTAGCTGATCGCTTCTCAAAAATTGGTTCTATCCCTTCGCTAACTAGCCATGTTGTATACCCTGTTATTCAAGACTACATCAATTACTTTAAAGTCAGGACAAGCGAGAAAATTCAATTTGAACTGACCGGAGACCAAAGCTTAGAGGCCAAAATCAACATCCAATTGTTCGATTGGATTATTGAAAACCTTCTTAAAAATGCGGTCAATGCGATTGAGTCAGAAGGAAAAATAACCGTCAACATCATTGATAACATTGCAAAAGAGGAAATTTTTATAGACATTAGTGATACAGGAAAAGGAATACCAAAGTCAAATTTTGACACCATATTCCAACCCGGCTTCACCACACGAAAGCGCGGATGGGGATTGGGACTTAGTTTAACCAAACGAATGGTGGAATACCACCAAGGACATATTTTTGTAAAAGAATCCGAAATAGGAAAAGGAACTACATTTAGAATTATACTTAAAAGCAATTTAAAATATGAACCCACTGAAGTCTGACGAATATCCAGCCATTTACAACAACTATGTTGAACATGTGGTTGGCGATGTCCTTGCTGTACTACAGGAGCAGCTAGATTCATTTACCGAGTTTATCCGCAGCATACCTGAAGACATGGGGGATTATGCATATGCCGAAGATAAATGGACCATTAAAGAAGTGCTCTGTCATATCTTGGATACGGAACGGGTAATGGTATATCGCGCTTTGCGCTTTTCGCGGAACGATATGACCGAACTGGAAGCTTTTGAACAAGATGAGTTTGTACAAAATGCCCGTCACAACGAACGCTCCTTTGATAGCATCAGCGAAGAGTTCATGTACCTCCGTAAGGCCAACCTACTCTTCTTTGAAACCCTCAACGAAAGTGAACTAGAACGAAAAGGAATGGCATCAGGTCGCTTAGTTACCGTGAAAGCCTTTCTGTACGTGATTGCGGGCCACCTTACACACCACAGAATCATCCTTAAAGAAAGGTATTTAAACAATGAAAACATCGAACATCTGGTTTAGAACATATACCCTCGAAGAGATCAATCATATCTTCGCAAAGTTTATGACCGGTTATCTTGAAATTAAGGCAACCACGATAACAGAAGATAGCCTGGTGGTAAGTATGCCAATATCCGATAAAGTGCGGCAACCCTATGGCATCCTTCATGGTGGCGCATCAGTAGTTCTTGCCGAATCAGTAGGAAGTGTCGCTTCCGCCCTCGTGGTAGACCCAGACAAATACGCAGCTGTGGGTATGGAAATCAATGCCAATCATCTTAAATCTGTTCGTGAAGGTATAATCCATGCCTACTGCACGCCCTTACATATTGGAAAAAAAAGCCATGTCTGGGATATCAAAATAAAGAACGAAAACGAGGACTTAATTTGCGTATCTCGCTTAACAATAGCGGTAATAGATAAGTTGCCCCTCGCTTAACGCACCGCGTAAATAAGTATCCTATTTTTAACAGCTTTTAACAAAAAAGCAACAAAACAATACGTGATCCTAATTGTAGTACTATATGAAACCCTATAGCTTGGTTTCATGATACGGTTTAGGTTTCGAAGAGACTATGCCCCACGTAGTCTCTTCGATGTTTTTAGTGGTATAAGCCCCACTTCACACCCTAATCCTAAAGAAAACAAAAGTCATTTATTCCGTTTATTGAACGATTAATAATTTAGACTCTTTAAAGCGTTTTTTTCATGCGCAACCGTTTGTCTTTTTGATTATGCTTCCGTATTTCAATATATTTTATTAGTCTTGTAATATGGAATGTTCCATACACAAAAAATCAACCACATTAACGTAAACTTTTTTTATCGATGAATGGTATAGATACGCAAAAAAAGACAGCATTGGTACCGATGTTAATCTGCTGTGCTTTATTCTTTATTTTAGGCTATGTCACTTGGGCAAACGGGGCATTGATACCCTTTGTGAGATTAGCCTTCAACCTGGAGACCGACCTACAGGCATTCTTTATTTTATTTGCTTCTTATATTGCTTATTTTTTCTTGGCACTACCTAGTTCCTGGATCTTGGGCAAAGTAGGATTTAAAAACGGACTTATTCTTAGCCTTCTACTGATTGTCCTTGGCGCCTTAATCATTTTACCGGCTGCCTCACAGTTGAGCTATGGTTTATTTTTGTTAGCAATCTTTGTACAGGCTTCCGGAATGGCGCTTTTGCAAACAGCTATCAACCCGTACCTTAGCATTATCGGTCCAATAGAAAGTGCTGCACAACGGATCTCTATCGTAGGAATTTTCAACAAAGGGGCCGGTATTATTGTACCGATCGTCCTTGGTAGTATCTTACTAAAAGACTATGACACCATCTCGCACAAAGTACAGGAATTACACAGCGGCCCTGAACACGATGCACTCCTAACAGATCTTGCTGCCCGACTTCATGGTCCATACATTGGTGTTGCTATTGGCGTTGCTCTTCTAGCGGTGATTGTATATGTAGTGAAAATGCCAGAAGTGGATGTCAACAAGGAAGAAGAAACACTAGAAACAGCAGCAGGTTCGAAAAAGAAAAACAGCGTATTTGATTTCCCTCACTTATTCTTAGGCACATTGGCGATCTTCTTTTGTGTTGCTGTAGAAGTAATGGCAGGAGACATTATCGGAACCTATGGAAAACTATTGTCTTTACCACCATTCTTTGTTAAATACGGTACAGCCTTTACATTAGGTTGTATGTTACTCGGATATTTCATCGGTATTGCTACGATTCCAAAATACATCTCACAACAGGCAGCACTTCGCCTATGTACCATTATCGGTATTACATTCACCGTTATTTCTGTCTTCACAACAGGTATGACATCGTACATCTTCGTGGCGTTATTGGGGGTAGCCAACGCGTTAATGTGGCCCGCTATCTTCCCGCTGGGAATTAAAGGATTGGGGCGCTTTACAAAAGTAGGATCTGGTATCATGATTATGGGTATCGCCGGAGGTGCAATCTGGCCGTTAATCTATGGTTACCTGAAAGATACATTACATATCGATTTCCAACATGCATTTTTATATGCCATGGTTCCAGCTTACTTATATATCCTATACTTCGCTAGTGCAGGTCACAAAGTAGGTCAGAAAAACGGATAAGAATCCATCTCGAAGTTTCGATCGAGGAAAAGGAGAAATCTAAAAACTTGCTTAATATGGTTTTTGGGTTTCTCCTTTTTTACATAAACATGTATTTATCAACCTTGTATATTCCCCTTTTTTGGGTATTTTTAAACACATAAAACACTAAACAGAATATGAAAAAGACATTCTTATCTCTTCTAAGTGCCGCTGCTGTGTTCGTTTCGGTACAAACCGTCGATGCGCAAGTAAAACTTCCACAAGCAAGTAGCACTACAAAAATTGAGCAAGGCGTAGGTATTAAAAACGTAACGCTAGTCTACCAACGTCCTAATGTGAACAACCGCGTAATCTTTGGCGGATTGGTTCCTTACGACGAAGTATGGCGTACGGGAGCAAACAACATTCCATCGATCACGTTTGAAGAAGAGGTAACGATTGCCGGAAATAAAGTGCCTGCTGGTACATACGGAATATTTTCCATCCCGACCAAAGGAGATTGGACCATTATCCTAACAAAGAACGAAAAACAATGGGGCGCATACCAATACAACAAAGCGGAGGACTTTGTGCGTTTCACAGCAAAAGCACAAAAAGTAAATGGTAAAGTAGAGACCTTTACCATGGCTTTTGAAAATGTTACGCCTAAGGGGGCAGATCTAAGCTTAGCATGGGAAAATGCAAAAGTATCATTCCATATTGCCGTTGATCAATCCAAAGAGATTATGGCTTCTATTGAGGAGGCAATGAAAGGAGATAAAAAACCATACTTCCAAGCAGCACAATACTATTTCAACAACGACCTCGATATCAAGAAAGCCGTTGAATGGGCAAACGAAGCAGATAAAGGCAACACAAAGGCGCCACACATCAAATATTGGAGAGCACGCATCTTGTTAAAATCTGGTGACAAAGCCGGCGCTATCAAAACAGCAACTGAAGGTGTAGAGATGGCAAAAGCTGGAAACAACGAGGAATACGTGAAGCTAAATGGACAAGTGATCGCAGAAGCGAAAAAATAATCGTTGATAAACGAATCCTAAAAAAGGAGCTCTACATGATGTAGAGCTCCTTTTTTACGTCTTCAGTGCGTCATATAAAATCTCGACAGGGTGATAAGCACGCTCCTGTACGCCATCCTGAATCTGATGGCGACACGATGCACCCGGCGCAGCCACCACAACACCTTCTGCCTTCGCTCGAATTGCAGGGAACAATACCAGTTCACCTATGTCCTGAGATATTTTATAGTGCTCTTCTTCGTACCCAAAAGACCCCGCCATACCACAACAGCCAGATGGAATATTTTTAACAGAATAGCCACTTGGCACAGCTAAAACCTCCGCAACGGTCGGCTGCAAGCCCCAAGCCTTCTGTTGGCAGTGCGTATGCAAAAGAACCTCTTTCTCTTGGTTTGTAAACTGCTCCGGACCTATCCGGCCAGCGCGCTTCTCACGCAACAGGAACTCCTCGATGGTCAACGCATACTTTGCTGTATACTTCGCCTCCTCGATTAAATCCTCCTGCACCAGATCCACGTACTCATCCCGAAAGGTAAGTATCGTGGATGGTTCTACAGCAACCAGGCAAACCTCCTCGTTCAGCAATTTCGCAAACCGACGAACATTCGCCTTCGCCAACTTTCTTGCCTCGCGCAAAAAACCTTTTGACAGCAACCCTCTACCACTAAAAGCGTGTGGCACATTCAACACCTGATACCCCAAGCGTTCCAGTAAAAGGATAGCCTTTTTTCCAACCTCTACATCATTGTAATTCGTAAACTCATCGAAAAAAAAGTAGACCTGACGGTTTGGTTTATCTCGGGAATTTAACTGAGCTCGATCGGTAAACCATTTACGCAATGACACTTCTCCAACAGTAGGAATCGAACGCTCCGAAGCGAAACCAAGTATTCGTTTCATAACCCCACTCGTCCAACTATTTCCAACAGCCCAGTTATATAGCTTCGGGAAGTGGGACACTAACTTTGTCATCTGATCCACATGGCCGATCATCCACGAGCGAAAAGGGACACCGTTACTATCGTAGTAAGCCTGTAGAAAATCAGCTTTCAACTTAGCCATATCGACGCTGGACGGGCATTCCGATTTACATCCCTTACAGCTCAAGCATAAGTCCATCACCTCTTTGATCTCCTCATGGTCAAACGGGTTGCGCTCCGTCGAGGTAGTAAGCATCTCCCGTAACATATTGGCGCGGGCACGCGTCGTATCCTGCTCATTCCGCGTTGCCATATACGACGGACACATTGTACCTCCGGAAAGCTCCGTTTTCCGACAGTCACCCGAGCCATTACATTGCTCTGCGTGTTGCAAAATACTTTGTCCGTTATACCGAAAAACGGATTTTATCGCTTTGGCCGGTTTCTCCGGATCATACCGTAGCGAACTATTCATCGGTGCCGTATCGACAATTTTTCCAGGATTAAAGATTCCCTTTGGATCCCATGTTCTCTTAATATCTTTTAATAGCTTATAGTTGTGTTCGCCCAACATCAGCGCAATAAATTCACCCCGTAAGCGTCCGTCACCATGCTCCCCACTCAAGGAACCACCGTACCGCTTCACGAGCTGTGCAATTTGCGTAGCAACCAACCGGAACTGTGCATTCCCTTCTTTTGTTTTTAGGTTGATAATAGGTCTTAAATGCAACTCTCCTGTGGCCGCATGGGCATAATGTACCGAGTAAAGACCTTGCTCCGCAAGGATTTTATTAAACTCGGCAATATAAGCTGGTAGATCGCGCACATCAACCGCCGTATCTTCAATAACAGCCACCGGTTTATTATCCCCTGGCGTATTGCTTAGTAAGCCAAGCCCTGCTTTTCGTAAATCCCAAACACGCTTTTTATCTGATCCCAACACCAGCGGAAAAGAATAACCAAGCCCCCCTGCACGCATGTCAGCCTCCACCAGTGCAACCTTACGCTTGATATCCGCGATATCATCACCGTCATACTCCACCACCAAAATAGCACCCGGATCACCTTCCACAAAAAAGCTGTTCCGTGCCTGCTGTATATTATTTTTGGTGCATTCCAGAATATAATGGTCCATCAGTTCAGAGACCAATGGTTTATGTTTAAGCGCAATGAGATTCGCTTCTAATGCCTCCGCAACATCTGCAAAATGGATACACAACAAACCAGAAGGCTTGACAGGCCGGTCAACAAGATTTAATTTAATGGAGGTAATAAAAGCCAGCGTTCCTTCCGATCCACAAAGTAACTTACAAAAGTTAAAAGGTTCTGCACCCGCCATGAACGGATCGCTATCAAGGAGCATATCAAGCGCATATCCCGTATTTCTACGATCAATCGTGGGCTTTGGAAACTCCCGACGTATATGCTCTTGATTCTGGTAATCACCAAGCATCGAACGTATTTCCCGGTAAAGCATCCCCTCCAAATCCTGCTGTTCACATTTCTCACAAAATGCATCAAAGGACAATGCTTTAAATGTAACGGCTGACCCATCGCTTAACAATGCATCGATCTCCAGACAATGTTCTCGGGTGCTTCGATAGATCAATGAATTTGATCCGCAAGAATTATTACCAACCATGCCACCAATCATAGCACGGTTAGCCGTTGATGTTTCAGGACCGAAATACAGACCATGCGGCTGAAGGAATGTATTCAGCTCATCCCGAATAACTCCCGGCTGCACACGCACCCATTTCTCAGCGGCATTCAGCTCCAAGATATCCGTAAAATGGCGTGAAATATCCACGACAATGCCATGCCCAACCACCTGCCCCGCTAAAGAGGTTCCAGCAGCACGTGGAATCAAGGATGTGCCATGTTCCGCCGCAAAAGCGATTAAATTGCTTAAATCCGTAACCGATCTAGGGATCGCCACCGCCAGCGGCAACTCCCGATAAGCCGAAGCATCAGTAGCATATAGAATACGCATCTTCTGATCCCAGTACAACTCCCCCTCTAAGATCGCTGCCAGTTGCTTCAGCAGTAATTCATCCATGTTATCTTAATAATATTGAACTCCAAAGTGTTTTCCGTGGATTCCTCCTCCTAACCACGCTCGGAATGACGAAAAAGGTTACACCGTCATGCTCTTTTCTTTGTCCCGTGATACTCTTTTCTCTGCACCGTTATCCAGTTCACTTTACACCGTTATCCGTTTCCCCTTACTCCGTCATGCCGACGACAGGAGACATCTAAACACTATATCTGTTTATTTAGAGATTCCTACTCGTAACCTCATTCGGAATGACGAAAAGGTTACTTCCCGATCTGCGACGTATATGTACTTTCAAAAATCTTATCCGCATTATCCGTTTCAAAGCCATCCCGGCGATGCTTCGCCCGCAGCTCCTCACGCGGCACATCAGCAAAAGCAGGTAATACCCCCCGTTCAGCAAACTCCACATAACTCCCTGCGATCTTCAATGTTTTACCATCCGAAAACGTTGCGTCATATAAAGCGGACACCGTGCTGCTCTGCCGCAACAACCCATCTCCACTTGTCTTGATCTTTCCGCCCGAAGTATTTAGCGCGATCCCAATACCCTCCAGAAAAGCATTGAACTCCTCTATCGTGTTATAACCATCCGGTAGCTCGTGGATACTGATGGTATAATGATTCAAGTAATACCGATTGAAGATAACCCACGCCGCATACTCGCTCTCCTCCAACAAGCGTTGATACTCGACCGAAGTCGGTAACTCCCACAACGGCTTCTGCAAGAAATTCGCAGCCTGCTGCCCATCTTTCAGGTTTAGTGCGTCCACCGGGTCACTCGTTATCTTATCGGTATACCTATGAACAATAGCTTGAGCCTCTTCACTCAACGCAGAAACAACCAATTCCGAAACAAAAATACGCGGATAATCCGTCGAGGGTGGAGCATACCAGTACGCATTCAACTTCTTCCCTTCAAAATAATAATAATCCTTTCGGGTATAGCCATATTCCAGGAATATCTTCTCAAACGACTGAATGCCCAAGTGCGGAACACCTAACGTACGAAAAGCGATGTGATCGTTTACAATATCCGCTTGCGAGGCAATAACGTTCTTCTCCAGTAAACTGTTTGTAATTTTCGATACATCAACGACATGATCACGGTAATGATCAAACAAATCGTTCAACACAATATCTAATGGTTTTTGCTCATCGAAATGCATAGCCAAAAATTTAAGGTTTATACTGCATTAAATTTACGTAAACATTCGAACAATAAAAAGAAGTGGTAAACAAAATTCGATAGAAGGATTAAGATATCGAATTAAATACAAGAAACTATAATTCTTCCCTAAGAATTTTCTCCAACTCCTCTGGAGAAAGATTCATATTCACATTTCCATCCTTCGCCAAAGAGATCTCACCCGTTTCTTCCGAAACAATAACGGCTATCGCCTCCGAAACCTCTGTCACTCCAATAGCAGCGCGATGACGAAGTCCAAATTGTGGTGGCAGATCCTCACTATCCGATAACGGAAGCACACTGCTTGCCGTCATTATACGAAAATCGACAATTACAACAGCACCATCGTGTAACGGGCTATTTTTAAAGAAAATCGTTTCTAACAAGCGTTTAGAAACAGGCGCATCAATATACTCTCCACTGGACTGATAATATTCTTCATCAAAGTAACGAGAAAACACCAACAAAGCTCCTGTCCGCGATTTAGACATACTACGGCACGCCTCCACAATAGGTTTTAGATGTTCTGAGTTATCAACCTGTGTTGTTTTTTTATTGCCCAAGAACGACCAAAAAAACTTCTTTCGCCGAAGGGATATATTTTTTCCGATATGAATAAGGAATCGTCGTATTTCTTGTTGAAAGACAACTATAAGTGCAATTGAACCGACCGAGATAAAGCCGCCAAATATTTCGGTTAACAGCCGCATCTCCATCTGCTTAACCACCAGATAAACACCGTAGAAAAGCATCACACCAATCAAAATATTAACCGCAATAGTACCCTTTATCAAACTATATACGTAATAGATGATAATGGCAACCAGTAGAATGTCGATAATATCTAACAATCGAAACCCACTCAGAATATCTAGATCGAAGCCTCCCATGTGTATGTTATGCAATTTAGGAAAATTATTAACACAAAAAAATAAATACCTTTGCATAGAACAAGAAAGATCATTATGACAAAACTATCCGTTAATATTAACAAGATTGCGACTCTACGCAACTCAAGAGGCGGTAATGTTCCCAACGTAGTCGCTGCTGCGCTCGCGTGCGAACGCTTCGGTGCCGAAGGGATTACGGTACATCCACGTCCTGACGAACGCCATATCCGTTATCAAGATGTGTATGATCTAAAAGCAGAGATTGCCACCGAATTCAATATAGAAGGAAATTGCCAGGAGCAAAAATTTATCGACCTGGTAGTAGCGAACAAACCAACACAGGTTACCTTAGTTCCTGATGCCTTAGGACAGATCACATCTAACCACGGTTGGGATACCGTCCAGCACCGCGATTACCTAAAAGACATGGTTAAGCTCTTCAAGGATCAAGGCATTCGTGTCTCTATTTTTGTCGATCCCGATATCGATATGGTAGAAGCAGCAGCAGAGACAGGCACCGACCGAATAGAACTGTATACAGAAGCCTATGCAGCATCCTTTGGGTTCGATAGCGAGAAAGCTATTTCCCCTTACTTTCAAGCCGCCAAGAAAGCGCAAGAGGTCGGTCTTGGTCTAAATGCAGGACACGATCTAGACCTCAACAACCTAAAATATTTTAATGAACACATCCCCGGATTATTGGAAGTCAGCATCGGACATGCCCTTATCGCGGACGCGCTCTACTTAGGCCTAGAAGAAACTATAAAACGCTACTTAGCTGCGCTAAGAGCATAAAAAAAGAGGAGCTTCTTATAAAGCTCCTCTTTTTTTATTTTATCCCTTTAAAGATTCTATTCCAACGTATTTTTGACAGGAACGACCCTTGTTCATCATAACTTAACCAGGTAAACAACGCCTTACCAACGATATGATCTTCTGGGACAAAACCCCAAGCCCGAGAGTCTAGTGAGTTGTGTCTATTATCTCCCATCATCCAGTAATAGTTTTGTTTAAAGGTATAGCTTGTTGCCTTCTGCCCATTCACATAATAACCATCCGCTCTCTTTTCAAATTTATTTCCTTCATAATCCCGGATCGCACGCACATACATCGGCACGGTCAGCGAGTCCAAAGCAACCATCCAACCTTTTGCAGGAATGGTAATGGGACCAAAATTATCAAAGTTCCAATTCGCGTAATGTGGATCATGTGGATAGGTGTCTCCCGTCGCTTCACCCTTCGGCAAAATCCCTATCTCAACCGCTTTGACATTACTCCACCCCTTCACAATCGCTGCTTCGTCTTCTGTCATAAACATCTGAAAAACGTTCGGTTGATTCGTTGGGCGAGTTTCTAAGCGTAATTCCAATATCTTTTCCTGGCTTAAGCCTGATTCATCAGTATACACAAAGTAGTCCATCTGCATTTCTGGTGGCACAAAGCCTGGCTTGCCATTTACAATCAACTTTGCCCCTTCCATTTCAATTTTATCACCAGGTAAGCCTACGCAACGCTTAATGTAGTTCTCACGCTTATCAATAGGACGAGTAACTACCGTAAACTGACGGTCAACCGCCTCTTTACCAATACTGCGTACCACATCGGCATATGTCTGATCTTGGTATTCTAAAATTACGGTATCTCCAGCTGGAAAGTTAAAGACCACAACGTCGTTTCGTTTTATTTCCTGAAAACCAGGCAATCGCTTATAATCTAATTTAATTAACTCAGAATAAGCCTTTCCTCCTGTTAGCGGCATCGTATGATGCGCAAAAGGAAACGCCAACGGCGTCATGGGCACCCGCGGTCCATAATTCAATTTACTCACAAAAAGAAAATCACCGATCAATAAGCTACGCTCCATCGATCCCGTCGGAATCATATAGGCTTCAATCAAGAAACCACGAATTAAAGAAGCAGCAACGGTTGCGAAAATAATGGCATCGGCCCATTCCCGTGCAACACTTTTATGATAGGGATATTTCTTTTTAAATTCTTCAGTATGCGACTGTCCCAAATACTTCACCTGTGGATCTCTACCCCATAGCGGTAAAAAGATGAACGGAAACAAAACAGCAACAGCTGTTTCCCAGAATCTTCTCTTACCAAAACATTTAAGAAAATCCAGGTACAACCCATAAAAAATAAAAATATTGACGATAGGTACCAATAAAAGGAATACCCACCAAGTCGGACGCGCAGTCAATTGCGCCATTACATACTCCCGATAAAAAGGCACGATGGCCTCCCATCCTTGTTTTCCTGCTTTCTTAAATAACAGCCACAATCCGTAAATGGATAGAGCAATCAATAGCGCAAAAATTATATACCACATATACAAATGTCTTTTTTATACTCAACAAGGTACGGATTATGCCTGATTAAAATCAAACATTTCCGTCACTTGATAAAAACCTTTCTTACCAAACAACCACTCCGCAGCAACCACTGCCCCCAAGGCAAAACCAGCTCGATTATGCGCCGTATGCTTAAATTCTATCTGATCGACCTCCGAACTATAAAGTACGGTATGCGTTCCCGGTACCTCTTCAATACGTAAACTCTCGATCAACAGTTCCTCCGGCTTAGCGATCAACTCATCTCCTTCGCCTACCACATCATTTATCCACTTATTCTTGTGATCCGTTTCACCCAAAATACCCTCTGCGATCGTAATTGCAGTCCCGCTTGGGGCATCTAATTTATGGATATGATGAATTTCCTCCACCTGCACATCATACTGTTTATACGGGTTAATCGCCTTTGCTAAAAGCTTATTTACATGAAAAAATATGTTCACGCCAATACTAAAGTTAGACCCATAAAGAAGAGATTGATCCGCTTCAATGCAGATGCTTTTCACTTCCTCCAAATGATCGTACCAACCTGTAGTGCCCACCACAACAGGGAGGTCTGCTTCAAAGCACAAACTTATATTACTAAGGGCTGCGGCAGGTTCACTAAAATCGATAGCGATATCTGCATCCGCCAGATCAGCCGCTGTTAAACTTTCTCGATTGTCTTTATCCACGATCAACGAAATTTCATGACCGCGTTTCAGCGCAAATTTCTCTATTTGCTGGCCCATTTTTCCATAGCCTAATAGTACAATCTTCATAATATAATTGGGTTGTTTTTTAATTCAGAGTCATTGTTAACTTCAGGCCCGGCACAACGCCAAAACCGTTCAGTGCTACGTTATCTCCACCAGTTGTCGGCAGTACGGTAGGTGTCACTTTCATTTTCATATCCCGACCGATATTCCATCTATTTTTAAGCATCGAGTCCGCATAAGCCTCAATCACATTTAGGCCCCACCATCCTGCGGTAACCAAAATGGTTAAATCTCTATTCCGACGTGCATAATCCTTTTGTTGAATCAAACTATTCGTATCCCGCCAATTCTGCAATTGACCATCCGGATCAGGTTGCCCATTATTAGCAATACGATAATCAAGCTCATTTAAAAACAACTTATAGTACCATTGCCAATAGTCAAACACCAAATAAGCGCCAACAAAACCACCATAAATCACCGGCACCTTAACCCACCATAGCCCCTTGTTGGTATACTGCCCCCAACCGGGAACCATCAACGAACGGCGCCACGCAATACGTGACAAATGTTCGATCTCCAAACGCGCCGAATCCTTCTTTATACCGTTATAATAGTATTTCTCATGCTCTTTTTCAGCCTTCTCCCTCGCTTTCCGTTCTTTACGTGTCTCCTTCTTCACCGAATCTTGAGCAGCTCCAACCCCAGCGGTCGAATCCTGCAACGCTTCTTTCTTACCCAAACTATCGACACGAACCGGCCCTACCTCTTGTCCAACTGCGGTAAGCGCAGCGAACAGCACTAAAAAAGTTGCAATTATATGGCGCATTACCAATCTAATAATTCCAGAATACGGCTTAAATCATCCTCACTCTCAAATGGTATTTCTATCGCTCCCTTGCCACGTGCATTCTTTAAATTCAAACGCACACGAGTCGAAAAGCGAGACGCTAAATCATCTTCTATCTTCTGATATTGAAAATCAAGCTGCTTACCTACTTCGTGTTTCTTCGGTTTCGATTGTTGCTGTATGTTACGCACCAAAATCTCGGTCATACGTACAGACAATCCTTTATCGATAATCTCTTGATACACGTACAACTGCTTATCCACCTCACCCACATTAATCAATGCACGAGCATGTCCCATAGAAACTTCACCATCCCGTATTCCAGCCTGAATAACAGGCGGCAATTTCAGCAAACGCAAGTAGTTGGTCACTGTAGAGCGATTTTTACTCACACGTTCACCAAGCTCTTCCTGTTTCAAATTACATTCCTCGATCATCCGTTGAAAACTCAAAGCCACCTCAATAGCGTTTAAGTTCTCCCGTTGAATATTTTCGATCAGGGCCATCTCCAGCATCTGCTGGTCATTGGCCGTACGAACATAAGCTGGAATCTCGGTAATACCTGCTAATTTGGATGCACGCAAACGACGCTCACCACTAATTAACTGATATTCGTTTTTATTTACCTGACGAACCGTAATCGGCTGAATCAATCCTTGTACTTTGATAGACTCTGCAAGCTCAAGCAATGCCTGCTCATCAAAATCTGTACGCGGCTGAAAAGGATTGACAGCCACCTGATCTACACGAATAAAATTTATGCTGCCCGCAGCACTAATTCCTGTTTCCTTAATATCTGCAGCACCATCACTCCCACTTCTCGAAACCTGAATATCCTCACTCTGCAATAAAGCGCCCAGTCCTTTCCCTAATCCTGTCTTTCTTTGTAGTGCCATATTATACTGTTGCTGTTTGCGTTTCTTCTGTAACTAAACCATTTTTCTGCAAAATCTCTCTTGCTAAGTTTAAGTAATTGATAGACCCCTTACAAGAGGCATCGTGCATAATCACCGAAATACCAAAACTTGGCGCTTCACTCAAACGGGTATTCCGTTGAATGATGGTATCGAATACCAACTCGCTGAAATGGGTACGAACCTCTTCGACCACTTGATTTGACAAGCGTAAACGCACATCATACATCGTCAATAAGATTCCTTCAATCTCTAAACTTGTGTTAAGACGTGTTTGCACAATCTTAATTGTATTTAAAAGCTTACCTAAACCTTCTAGTGCAAAATACTCACACTGTACCGGAATGATCACCGAATCAGATGCTGTTAACGCATTAATAGTAATCAAGCCTAATGAAGGAGAACAGTCAATAATGATAAAATCATAATCATCTTTAATCTGCTCCAACATTTTCATCATCTTGTATTCACGCTCGTGCATATTGATCATTTCGATCTCCGCACCAACTAAATCAATATGCGCCGGCAGCAAATCTAAGTTTGGGGTATCTGTTGCCTGTATAGCATCACGAGGATCCAAGTCATTCACGAGGCACTCATAAACACTCGCCTTAATTGCTCGTGGATCAAAACCAATACCCGACGTGGAATTTGCCTGCGGATCTGCATCTACTAATAATGTCTTGTGTTCCAAGACAGCCAAACTAGCTGCGAGATTGATGGAAGTTGTCGTTTTCCCTACACCACCTTTTTGATTAGCAATTGCTATAATTTTTCCCATGAGATTGAAATCCTTTATAATTCTTACCACTTGCGACTAGAATCCGATCAAAAATAACACTAATTAACATGCCTTCCCGCACGTAAATCCTTAAATCATGTTAAAAATCGCCTTTTTAAAGGGTATAGCTCGCCACAAGCTAAGGTTGCTAAGATACAAAAAATAGGTAAATTGTGAAGTAAAGATTAGGGAGTTGATGGCAGGAATTTGGAAGTATATGGAACGAAATGATTAAATCGTCCCATTCACAATACTACGCAACAATTCCTCTAAACTAATTCGAAAACGAGCCTCTTCGACACCGCTATGCTGCAGCTTACTTTTCTCTTTTTCATAGTAAAACATGGTCCACGCACGATCGTGATATTCCAATGCAGATAAATTTTCGATCCAATCCCCTGAATTCATATACATACAACTTCCTTTCTTGGTTTCGAATCGACGCATCTGTGGCTGATGGATATGTCCGCAGATTACGTAATCGTAGCCATTTTCAATCGCCAAATGAGATGCCGTCTCCTCAAAATCACCAACAAACTTCACCGCCTTCTTAACCGAATTTTTAATACGCTTAGAAAGCGAATACTTTTCCCGACCGATCTTTTGCAGCATCCAGTTTACCACATTATTCAACTGAATCAACCGATCATAACCCCAACCACCAAGCTTGGCTAACCACTTGGCATGTTGGACAGAAGCATCAAAAACATCACCATGAAAAATCCATGTTTGTTTACCATTGAGATTCAGTAGCAAGCGATTCGTCAACGTGATTTGTCCAAACTCCATCTTACCAAACTTACGCAACATCTCATCGTGGTTTCCAGTAATATAGATCACCTCACAGCCTTGATACGCCAAATCGAGGATATATTTTAACACCCGTAGGTGCGATTCCGGAAAATAGCTTTTTCGAAACTGCCAGATATCGATGATATCCCCATTAAGCACGAGCATTTTCGGGTTGATCGACCCCAAGTACCGTAAGAGCTCTTCTGCTCGACAACCATACGTTCCTAAATGCACATCCGAGATAACAACAAGTTCAACGTTTCTTTTCATAATTCTTTTTTGAATTGTAAGCATCTAATATCAAGCTCTTAATCAAAAGAAATAAAAAAAGATGAAGCTAACATTTCTTAAAGATTAAGAAATTATCATTTATTGAGCTGTTTCTCAAAGACGGTGCCCTATGAAATTTATATACAATATCGCCGTCATATTTTACAACATAATTCGGGCTTTCTACACGAAGGAACAATAATATTCTATATCTTTAAGCAACCACATTATAGACAGGCTATGTTAAAAATTCAAGTAAAAAATGAGACCGGTCGGTTGCGTTCTGTTATTTTGGGTACAGCGCATGACAATGGACCGATTCCGACCGTTGAAGAAGCATATGATCCAAAATCATTGGAGCACATCCTAGCAGGTACCTATCCGGCCGAATCCGATATGGTTTATGAGATGACAGCCTTCCAACATGTCTTGGAGCGTTACGGTGTCACCGTACATCGACCAAAAGTCATCCCCGATCTCAACCAAATATTTACGCGTGACATTGGGTTCGTTATTGAGAACAAATTTATCAAAGCCAATATTCTTCCCGAACGTGCAGATGAATGGCAGGCTATTAAATTTCTTGTTGACAAAATAGATCCGAATGACATCATAGAAGCACCTTCCACCGTACACATCGAAGGAGGAGATGTGATTCTCTGGAACGACTATATCTTTGTAGGCACGTACACCGGTAGTGATTATGCACAGATAAACACCGCGCGAACGAATATACAAGGCGTCGGTTTCCTTGCGGAAATATTTCCTACGAAAATGGTTCTAGGCTTTGACCTCATAAAATCAATGACCGACGCCAGAAAAAATGCACTGCATCTCGATTGTTGTTTTCAACCAGTCGGCAAGGACAAAGCCATTATCTACAAAGGTGGATTTCGAAACCCCGAACACTACAACCAATTGGTGACTCTTTTCGGATTAGAAAACCTGTTCCACATCACGGCCGAGGAAATGTACAACATGTTTAGCAATGTTTTTTCCATTTCGGAAAACGTGGTCGTCACAGAACGTCGATTTGACCGCCTGAATCATTGGTTGCGCGAAAACGGCTTCCATGTAGAAGAAATCCCATACCACGAAATCGGCAAACAAGAAGGCTTGCTCCGCTGTTCTACATTACCTCTTTATCGTGATTAATTTTATGACACAAACAACAGACACCTTACTCTTGGTTCGCCCTTTTGCCTTTCGAAAAAATGAACAAACAGCCGTAAACAACTACTTTCAGACGGACATATCTGTTGCCGCCCCGACAAGCTCCGCGCAAAAAGAATTTGACGCATTTGTCGAGCAGTTAAATCTTGCCGGAATAAAAACCTTGGTCATACAAGATACGGGCACCTGGGATACGCCCGATAGCGTATTCCCGAACAATTGCATCTCCTTGCACCAAGGGACAGCCGTATTGTATCCCATGTTTGCCGAAAACAGACGCCTCGAGCGGAAGCTCGATTACATTTCCTTCTTGCGCAATAACGGGTACGAGATCAACCAACTGATTGACTACACCCATTACGAAAACGAGAACATATTTCTGGAGGGCACGGGTTGCCTAATTTTAGATCGCGTACAACAGATTGCTTATTGCTCGATGTCGTATCGTGCTGACGAGCTCCCTATCCGCAACTTCTGCGCCGATTTGAGCTACACCCCCTGCATTTTTCAGGCAAACCAATCCGTCAATGGCTCCCGACTCCCTATCTACCATACCAATGTGATGTTATCGGTAGGAACACACTATGCTGTAATATGCCTAAGTAGCATAGATAATCTCGCGCAACGAGAAGAAGTTATCGCACAGCTTAAGCGTACCAACAAAGAGATTATCGACATCAGCGAAGAACAAATGTATAATTTTGCAGGCAACATCCTCGAGGTAAAATCTACTGATGGAGAACCACGCATTGTGATGAGCAGCGCCGCTTACAACAGCTTCACATCGGCACAGCTTGACATTCTTAGGAAATATGGAGGCATTATACATGCTCCCCTAGACACAATAGAAACCTGCGGCGGCGGCAGTGCCCGCTGTATGTTGGCTGAGGTTTTTTATTAGTTGGTAGGGAGTAGTTCGTTGTTCGTAGTTGACAGGAAATGGTTAGTAGATGGTCGTTAGCAGGAAGTAGAGAGCAGGAAGTAATGAGAAGAATTAATCGTCATATCCACGACAGGAGATATCTATCAACAGTATAGATTAGATGGCAGATAGTAGTTGTTTGTTGGTAGGAAGTAGTGAAGACGTTTACACATCGTCATTCCGAACGAGGGACGAGGAGGAATCTATAAACTATGGCCAAGCACGTTTTAGAAATAAGGTGCATTATACGACTGAGATGTCTCCAAAGTCGACATGACGAAATAGTGTGGTAACGGAGGGTTAACATGAGAGAGGGAACATATTATAGCATAAAAAAGGTGGACCAACGTTGGCCCACCTTTTCAAATCAACAATATATCTAAATCAAGATCTTTCGTGCTAACACGAATATTAATATTCTATCGGGAAGTTAAACTCAACAGTTCCTTCTTCTGACGTACCTTTGATACGTACAATATTTCGTTTGGTGCTTCCCAACGCACTCTCCACCTCGTCCACATTGTTCACCGGCTTACCGTTCACATGTGTCACGATTAATCCCTTTTCCACACCAAAGTACTCAAACATACCACCACGGTGCACTTGCGTAATAACAACCCCCGAACTCACCCCGAATTTCTTCTTCTGTGCATCTGATGCAGGTGTAAAGCTCGCACCTAGTTTATTGAAAATCTCCGTTGCACTCTTACTATTCGCTTCTTCAGCCGCTGATTTCTTTGCTTCTTGCGCTTTCAACGTAATAGTCGCTTCACGCTCCTTACCTTCTCGTTTGTAAGCAATCTTAACCTTATCGCCCGGACGCAAACGTGCTACACGCTCCTGTAGATCGGATGACGAGTAAATAACATTACCTTCTATCTTCGTGATCACGTCACCTTTCTTCAAGCCTGCACTTGCTGCAGCTCCATCTTTCACCACATCCTGAACAAATAAGCCATTTACATCATCAATATTATACTCTTTACGTACCGCCTCATTAATCTCATTGAAAGTAACACCTATATAACCACGCTGCACCGCACCAAACTCTTTAAAGTCATCCATGATTTTCTTCACCAAGTTCACTGGAATCGCAAAGCCATAACCTGCATAAACTCCAGTTGGCGACGCAATCGCCGCATTGATACCAATCAGCTCACCACGTGCATTAACAAGGGCTCCTCCACTATTTCCTTTATTTATTACGGCATCCGTCTGGATGAAAGACTCAATCGCTGTATTCACAATCGGCTCTTGCGACTGACCATAGCCATACGGAGAACGCTGGTTCTGCTCCCCAAGGATACCAATCTGTCGTCCCTTCGCACTAACGATCCCGGCTGTTACTGTAGACTGCAGACTCAACGGGTAACCAACCGCTAACACCCATTCGCCTATCTGTACATTATCGGAGTTACCAAAACGCACAAACGGAAGGTTCGACCCACTAACTTTTAACAACGCCAAATCAAAATCAGGATCACGACCAATCACCTTAGCTTCAAACGTCCGCTTATCTGTCAGCTGCACCTCAATCTTGTCTGCATCTTCTACCACGTGATTATTTGTTACAATGTATCCATCCTGCGAGATCAACACGCCCGACCCAGAAGCTTGTGCTTGCCGAGGTTCTGCGCGACGTTGCTGTGGCATACCGAAAAATTCTTCAAACATATCAAATGGTGATCCACTGCCTCCCCCGCCACGCTGGGAACCACGCGCGGTCATCGTCACTTTAATATGGACAACACCTGGAGATACCGCTGCTGCAGCTTGTGTAAAATCCGGATTTCCAGTAGAGGCCATAACTTCCGCACCTGGATTATTGGCGTAAAATACCTTTTGCTGTTCTTCGAACGACATTTTATTCATCTGCCTATTTTCGAAGACCTTATACCCCCCAATAGCAACAGCTCCACCGACGAAAGCTGTCAATAAACTTATTCCTATTTTTTTCATATTCGTAATTGCTATTATTATCTTAAATTGTTTTACTCTTGTATGAAGAGTCTATTCAAATGTAATACCATTAGGCATGGCATAACATCATTTGTCAGTTAAAAAATGTTAACAACAAGCTCTTTAGGACTATTTTTAACAAGTTTTAACAATCATTCTCACAATTGTAACAAGAATATTAATTTTACATCAAATTTTCACGTTCATGGATGCAAAAATCAAATTCTCAAAATACCAAGGTGCTGGAAACGATTTTATTTTAGTAGACAATCGGAATGCCGCTTTTAATCGAGAAAACACAACTTTGGTCAATCAACTGTGCGACCGTAGGTTTGGCATTGGTGCCGACGGCCTGATGCTCCTACAATATACAGAAAATTTTGATTTTGAAATGGTTTACTACAATGCGGATGGCAACGAAGGCACCATGTGTGGAAATGGAGGTCGTTGCATTGTTGCGTTTGCACGAGACCTTGGCATTATTGACAAGGAAACTGCCTTTTTGGCAGTAGACGGACCGCACCACGCTTCAATTGAAGGAGATCAAGTAAATCTAGGGATGATCGATGTCCACGAAGTGACGCGAGACGGCGAGGCATACGTCCTAAACACAGGATCCCCGCACTTCATAAAGCAAGTAGACAATCTCCAGGAACTAAATGTCTACGAAGCGGGGTACAGCATCCGCAACAACGACACATACAAACAAGAAGGGATCAATGTGAACTTCATTGAAAAAGAAGCAAATGGTTATTTTGTACGAACTTTCGAACGAGGCGTAGAAGATGAAACATTGGCGTGTGGCACCGGCGCTACCGCAGCCGCAATGGCAATGGCAATAGCTGAAAACAAAACAGGCCAACAGGAGATTCCTATTCGTGTTTTGGGTGGCCAGCTTTACATCGCCTTCTACCGCGATAACAACAACTTCACGAACGTACGACTTAAAGGACCTGCAAATTTTGTTTTCGACGGCAAAATATAGCTTTTCACCTTTATAAGTCGACCTTTTAGGTATTTATTGTGTATATTGGTACCTTTTTCAGGAAAGAAGGAAGCTATTATTTCCATGCAACAAGTCGACAGTAAATTGCCATTCAAGTTAGTCTATTCGTTAGGAGAACACCCCTATCTCGGGTTTCTTATTGAGCCTCATGTTGTTCAACTTAATCCGAATGGTTCTTACTCGCTTAGCTACAAGCGCATCTTCACGAATACGATTGGTGACTTCGCGTCTGCCCTTGATGAAACCGACTATCAAATCATCAAATTATTAGATGAAATCGAACAGACGAACATCATCAAACGACACCATAAAAAAGCTATTCGCCCAGTCGATTTCTTTGGAAAAATATTTGACAAGAAAATCCTAGAACACCTCCGCCCAAAAATTGAGCAGAATATGATTCTAGCGCTCGAAAAAATCGGAAACAAACCTCTATTCTTAATGAGTAAGGACGGTTATCCGGCAGATCAAGAGCTCCGCATCGCAGATGAACCAATGTTCATCTTGTTTCATTTCCGCCGGGATGACATCGAAACCCGATATTTCCCAACGCTCAAATACAAAGGAAATCGATTGGATTTCATGTACAAAGGTGCCCAGGTCATCATCAACAAACAGGCATGGCTGCTCCTCGAAAACACACTGTTTCATTTTGATCAGGATATAGACGGCAAAAAACTCAGCCCTTTCTTAAATAAGCGCTATATCGCCGTTCCTCGTGCAACCGAGAAGCGTTACTTCGAAACCTTCGTGGTCGGATTGATCGAGAAGTATCATGTTTATGCGGAAGGCTTTGAAATCAAAACCCACAAGGAAGACGCACGCCCCATTATCAAGCTTTTTTATGTCACCTCAGGCGATTCTTTCATACAACTATCTTTCGCCTATGGCCCGTATGAGTTTTCCTCGGGAGGCGAACAGCCGACAACCGTACGACTACAGCACCATGAGGAGACAGACACCTATACATTTCATCGCATTAAGCGGTCGTTAGCCTGGGAGAAAAAGCAAACCACCTTTCTAGAAAGCATCGGCTTACACAAGAAAGATGCGCTATTTGGTTCCTATGTCACCGCTGATGATAGCTCGGTTATCACTTGGCTGAATCAATATCAAGAGTTGCTCCAGGAAAAAGGTTTTTCTGTGACGCAAGAGAAAGGAGACAAAACTATCTTTATTGGGAAAACATCCCTTGAAATAGAAATTCAAGAAGAAAACGATTGGTTCGATGTAAAGGCAATGGCTTATTTTGGGCCATACGAAATCCCTTTCATTGAGCTTCGCGACAATATCCTGAACAGAATAAGAGAGTTTACCCTGCCTAATGGCGAGATCGCTATCATTCCTGAAGAGTGGTTCGCACAATATGAACATCTATTTCATTTTGCAACAAAGCGTGATTCCCTGACCTTCAGCAAGACCCATATCGGCTTACTCCACGAAATCTCAGAACACACGCAGGTCACTTTCCATCGAAAACTGGAGAAACTCATGGAATTTGATGAAATCGATGACCAGCCCGTTCCTGAACATTTCAATGGAGAACTACGCCCCTACCAAAAAGCAGGATACAACTGGTTTCATTTTTTGCAACGTTACAAATTTGGAGGTTGCCTGGCCGATGATATGGGACTTGGAAAGACGGTACAAACCCTAGCCTTGCTACAGAAACAACGCGAAGAACTCAGGGATAGTGAACAATCGAAAACATCTTTATTAATTCTGCCCACTTCCTTAATATATAATTGGCAAAAGGAAGCCGAAAAATTTGCACCGGCATTACGTGTCTTGCTCCATACCGGCTCCAACAGGTTAAAAGATCCGTTTGGATTTTCACATTTTGACCTCGTCATCACCACCTATGGAATCGCACGCAGTGATGAGCAGTTACTCGCCAAATTCTTCTTCAACTATATCATTCTGGACGAAAGTCAGCATATCAAAAACCCGACATCGAAGTCCTTTAAAGCCATAAAGACGCTGAAGAGTAAACATAAACTCGCGCTCAGTGGAACGCCTATCGAAAACTCTGTAGGTGACATCTGGTCGCAGATGCATTTCACAAACCCGGGATTATTGGGCTCATACAGCTTCTTTCAAAAAGAATTTGTACTTCCTATCGAGAAGAAGAAAGACGAAGAAAAGGCAGCGCGTCTACAAGCTATAATAAAGCCTTTTATCTTACGCCGTACCAAAGACCAAGTCGCCAAGGAGCTTCCACCAAAAACGGAACAGACGATATACTGCCAGATGAACGAAGAGCAAGCGGAACAGTATGAAAGTGTAAAATCGGAATACCGCAATGCCTTGCTCGACAATGCCCTCCAACAAAATGGAAAAGGCAACCAAATTTTACTTCTGCAAGGGCTTACCAAGCTGCGTCAGTTAGCCAATCATCCACGGATGCTGGACGAGAACGCCGATATATCTTCGGGCAAATTTGATGCTGTGACAGAAATGTTATCTTCCATTATGGCAGAGGGACACAAGGTATTGGTGTTTTCTCAGTTCGTCAAGCAACTACAGCTCTTTAAGCAGCACTTCGATAAACAGAAGGTTGCTTATGCGTATCTGGACGGTAGCACAAAAGATCGACAAGAGGCCGTTTCTGTGTTTAAAGAAAATGAAGCCGTACAAGTCTTTTTGATTTCGATCAAAGCCGGTGGAGTCGGATTGAACCTCACAGAGGCAGATTACGTATTCATCCTAGACCCATGGTGGAACCCCGCCGTAGAGCAGCAAGCCATAGACCGCTCCCATCGTATCGGACAAAAGAAAAACGTATTTATCTATAAATTCATCAGTAAAGATACCGTAGAAGAGAAAATATTGGCCTTACAAGGGCGAAAGAAAGCGCTATCAAGTGCACTGATCACAACGGAGGAAAGCTTTATCAAGTCACTAAGCAAAGAGGACATTCAAGAACTCCTTAAATAAGAAACGGCGACCAGGGCGGTCGCCGTTTAACTTTACAATAAACTATTAAACAAAAATTAACTCGTATTTAACTACGGTTTACTTGCTCTTGAAGGCTTCAATCCCTCGCAGCAGGTAAGCCGCATAACTCGTTACATCATAATCTGCGCCACTAGGCGGAAGAAGTAGCTTTCCATCGGTACCTACGATCGCATACAACGGCTGTGAATTGCTATTGAATGTAGATGCCTGAAAATCACTATTCTTTTTACCTATCGTATTAATCTTTTTACCTGAATAAGTCGAAACATACTGCTCCTCAGGTTTCAATTCTGTTCTGTCATCCACGAAGAGTTCGATCATCACAAACTCATCACGTAGAAGCGACGCAACCTTTGGATCCGTCCATACGTTCGCTTCCATCTTACGGCAGTTCACACAATTCCAACCTGTAAAATCGATCAACACGGGTTTGTTCAATTCTTTGGCAGCAGCTAATCCTTCTTCATAATCATAATAAGGATCAAAACCTTTTGGTGTACCACGCTCGTGGAATATTTCATGGTATTTCTTCGTTTTACCTGTACCATGTGATGCCGCCGGTGCTGCACCCAGATTCGCTACCGAAAGATCAAAATCCTGCGTCGCAGATGGAGGGAGAAATGCAGAAATAGATTTCAATGGTGCACCCCACATGCCTGGAATCATATACATTACAAAAGCAAAAACTACAATCGCGAAGAATGTGCGTGGAACAGACATATAAGCCAAAGGACTATCGTGCGAGAAGCTGATCTTTCCGATAAGGTAAAGCCCCATCAGACCAAAGATAACGATCCACAACGCCAAAAACACCTCTCTATCCAACCAGTTCCAGTGGTAAGCCAAATCCACATTGGAAAGAAACTTCAAAGCTAATGCTAACTCCAAGAAACCAAGGACAACTTTCACACTGTTTAACCAACCGCCCGACTTAGGCATCGCCTTCATCATAGAAGGGAATACTGCAAAAATTACAAACGGAATAGCCAACGCAATAGAGAAGCCTAACATCCCGATTGCAGGACCTAAGCGCTCTCCTTTTGAAGCAGCTTCTACCAGTAGTGTACCAATAATTGGTCCAGTACAAGAGAATGAAACCAACGCCAAACTGAAGGCCATAAAGAACAAACCTAAGAGGCCTCCTTTATCTGATTTCGCATCAATTTTATTGACGAAAGAACTTGGTAAGGTCATTTCAAATGCACCGAAAAACGACGCCGCAAAAATGACTAATATCAAGAAAAAGATAAAGTTAAAGACACCGTTCGTAGACAAAGCGTTAAGCGCATCGGAACCGAACACAATGGTGATTAACATCCCCAAGGCTACGTAAATCACAATAATAAACAAGCCATATAGTAACGCTTGCGATATCGCTTTTGCACGTGAACCACTCTTTTTGGTGAAGAAACTGACCGTTAATGGTACCATAGGGAAGATACACGGCATAATAAAGGCCGCAAAACCGCCCAATAAGCCCGCAATAAAAATACCCCACATGGACTGTTTCTCTTCTCCTCCGCCCGCAGGAGCAATCTCACCACTGGTAGCAGCTGTACTGTCTTTGGATACTGTATCAGGCGCGCTCTCACTAAACACGAGATCCGCAGGAACTTGTGCCAACGTATCTGGAGAGACTGATTCTTCCGTAAACTCAACACCTTCTAACGACACCAAACTATCTGCCTCTTGCGCAAACAAAACTGCCGGAGCCATCAGGCACACAAACAGTATAATTTTAAAAAGACTTTTCATATACTTTAGGTTATATATGTCTATTAAACTAACGGACTAGCTAAACGGCTAATCGGATGAAATCCTTCAAAAGATACGTCTGTAGAGATGAATCCGTCTTTAACAGGCTCTTCTTTTACTAAATCTGTACTTAAGTATTTCTTATTGTCATCGCATAATAGTGTTACCACTGTCGCGTCATCGCCTAACTCTTCTTTCAGCTTAATCGCTCCAATAACATTCGCTCCTGAAGAGATACCAACGGCCAAACCAAGTTGTTGTGCCAATTTCTGCGCCATAATGATGGAATCGCCATCTGAAGCCTGGATAACAGGGTCTAAATCGTTCAATTTGACGATCGCCGGAATAAATTCATCGGAGATACCTTGGATACGGTGCGATCCTACTTTATAACCGGTAGTCAATGTTGGACTTTCAGCCGGCTCTAATGGGTGCACCTTAACAAATGGGTTTACTTTTTTCAAGCTGTTTCCAACGCCCATTACTGTACCACCTGTTCCAACACCTGCAACGAAAGCATCAGCTACTTTACCGATACTATCTAACTGCTGTATAATTTCTTTACCTGTTGTCAACTCATGCGCTTCCGCATTGTATTGATTCTCGAACTGACGAGGAAGGAAGACTCCACCTTTAGCCGCTTGCTCTTCACTCATACGGATACTACCCAAGAAACCGCCCTCTTCTTTAGAGACCAATTGAATGTCGGCGCCCATACTTTTAATAATGTCGATACGCTCTTTACTTAACCAGTTCGGCATAATGATCTTCACGCCATGCCCCAATGCCTTACCAATAGCAGAGAATGCAATCCCTGTGTTACCACTTGTTGCTTCTACAATAACATCTGTTGGACGGATTGCACAATTCATATATGCTTTGTATAAAATATACAAGGCCATACGATCTTTAATACTTCCGGTAAGATTGTAATTCTCACATTTTACATAAATCTGGCCAGGCTTACCTTTATAGGTATACTGTAACTCCAACATTGGCGTGTTACCAACCAAACACCATAAATGCTTAAACTTTGAATCTAATTTAGGTGACAAACACTCACTTATCATCTCTTGCATAACAATACTATATTAACACACAAAAATTGAATATTACAAGATAATATTCAACAACAACATATAATTTCCATAAATTTTATTGAAATAATGATATTAAACAATAATACATACAATAAAATTATATAAATTTGATTCGCGACAAGAAAACTTATTATGGAACTGGATAACACAGACATCAAACTTCTCCGCCTTCTACAGAAGGATGCATCGTTAAGCAATAAAGAATTGTCTTACCATCTCAGCAAATCTATTGCAGCTGTGCACGAAAGGGTAAAAAAATTAAAAGCGAACGGCTACATTCAACGGACTGTAGCAATTCTAGATCGAAAGAAAGTTGGCATTGGCTTGATCTCTTTTTCGCAGGTGTTCCTAAAGGCACATACCGCAGAGGTGCTCAACGAGTTTGAACGTGAAGTAGCAAAGTTCCCTGAAGTGATGGAATGCTATCAAATGGCCGGATCCTACGATTTTATGCTGCGTATTGCCACAAAAGACATGGAAGGGTACCACATGTTCCTACGCCATAAACTAGCGGTACTACCGCATGTAAATACGGTACAAACCTACTTTGTCTTATCGGAAACAAAAAATGAAACGGCGTATCCTATTTAGTGGTTGGGCAAAAAAAAAGACACAATATCTTGTGTCTCTACATGTAGCTTACGCGCTAAAAAATGTGGGAATTACTGGGTTCGAACCAGTGACCCCTACCTTGTCGAGGTAGTGCTCTAAACCAGCTGAGCTAAACTCCCCTATTTTGATCTTTGTCGTCGCATTTTCATACGCCTTCTAAAGATAACCATTTTTCATAAAAAAAGCACCAATTTCTTGATGCTTTCTGTGGAGGCTACTGGATTCGAACCAGTGACCCTCTGCTTGTAAGGCAGATGCTCTGAACCAGCTGAGCTAAGCCTCCTTTTTTGTTGTGGAGAATACTGGATTCGAACCAGTGACCCTCTGCTTGTAAGGCAGATGCTCTGAACCAGCTGAGCTAATTCTCCATGCCTTTTTGCTTATTGCGTGTGCAAATATAAGCCTAAAATCTAATCTTCAAAAATATTTATGCTTTTTTTTTACCCTAAATCAGCAATCGACTAACAGACAATAAATTAAATTTACTAACCTTAGTCATAAAATTTCCAGGAAACCCCAAACCGGAAGTTTGCATCGTTCATCGGATACCTACGAACCGTGTAATATCCCTTCGGATATATCATTTGGTTCATAAAATTATAAGCAAGGAACAAATTAACACGTCTAATATTCGCTGTAACCCATGCATCCATGATTGGATACGTCGAATATTCAATCCGCGCATTATCATTATAGAACTGCCCTATATTAATAGCATAGGATGGTGAGCGGAAAGGCGTATTAAAGCGCGCATCGACACCAATTCGAAAATCAGCCACCTTATATAATACGTTTGCATAGTAGAAACTATGCCATGTATACAGCTCCGGAACCGCCAGTACATCTTCGGCATTCGACTTTTGGTACACCACCATATTGTCTAAATGAAAACGACCGAATTTAAAATTCTGCCCCACCGACACCTTCAACAAGTTAAGATTACCATATTGCGCCGGTTCTACTTGACGAACCAATAGCTCATCGTTATCCGGGTTATCAACCTCCTTAAAGTAAAGATAATTGTCAATCAGGAAATACTCCACTTTACCCGAAAAACCCAGCTTCTTATTGAGATATGCAAAAGAAAGATTCTGCGTTTTCGTTTTCTCAAAATTATTCGCCCACTGATGATATGTATAATTCATACGGTCAAATGCCATCTCCGGGGACTTATTCTGCGAATACGCCCCAAGACTGATCTTTCCTGCATTCTCACTCAACAAGACATCTGCCGTAGCTTCATAGAGAAAGTCGCCCGCATTCCGACCTACCACAATCTGATTGACCGTCCCCAAAACATTTACGCGGTCACTAAACTTGTACCCAATCTCCCCCTTGACCATACTATTCTGATAAAAATCAGAAGTCAAACTATCCGCATACCAGATCAAATCATTCTGAAAGCCCAAGTTTATCTTCGCTTCATTCTTCATGGCTCCTCTGGGACGCAAATAAAAACTATAGGTAAACTCATTCGTTACGGTCGTAATCTTTGTCGTATCATTTACCAGCACCGCGTCTCCAAAAGGGAAAGCCCCCTCCAAATCTTCCTCATTTTTAAAGAACGTATAGTTGCGCATCCGAATAGACGAGTTGTGCGCCACCGCATTCGTTGGATGCACCTCCATCAGCGGTGTACCCACATTAACGGTGTCCAAGCGCCCAAAATAGTAAGATTGACGGAGGAATACCCCATTATCTCTCCATTTATTATGTGGCCTCGTTGCATTCCGTCCACGTAATCGTGTTAGATAACTAAGGTTGGAACTGTTTTCCGAATTATTAAAAATATTCTCCTCCACCACAGCGCCGTTTTCCGGACTGTTTAAGTTGTTAAAAGTCGCATTCACCAGCATATTATAGCGGTGGCTCGCCGACTCATACCAAGAAAAAATAGCCGCCTTACGCTCATTATAATCCTGGTTGGTATAGTACCCATCCGTATTCGTTGCATGATACTCCGCACCAATATTCCATCGCGGATTAATATTCTGCGCTAATCGCGCACGAAACACCTGATCATCGAAAAAGAAACCGACCGCATACAACTCCGAATAACGAGCCCGTGCACGAAAATACTGAATGCTATCACTCAATAATAGATTTCGCTCCAAGGCATGAAAGCCCGACTGGAAACCAATACTCTTGTTTGGATTAAAAAGAAGGTCTCGCGTAGCAAGACCATATGCCCCAAGGTTAATACTCGGATTCCACGGTAAATTCTGCTTGTTGTAGTACTGAAAATTAATATGCGATGTATCAATCTGCACCGTATGCGTAAATTGTTTTAACATAGGGAGCGTAGCATAACGCACATATTTAGCTGTAAAAACAACAGAATCCTTCTTATTATCCTCCTTAGCCCGCGCCGAATCCAGCGCGCTGCTAAACTCTTCTTCTACCTGCGCCGAAACATAGGATAGACTATATATACTAAAAACAAAAAAAAGGGACAGCAGTCTAAGATACCTGTTCATCAATGCCTATATATTCACGTAAATAACAACAAAAGTACGTCTAAAAATCACATTTATTGCAAGGCTATCAATTCTTTTAGAATCTTTGTCATCTTCGGTTCCGCAGCAGCTGCAACAGCAACAATCTCCGCCAAGGATACAGGCTGCAAGTCGTTATGGAAACCCTCATCTGTGATGACCGAAATCGCAAATACAGGCAGGCTCATATGATTGGCAACAATTACCTCCGGAACCGTACTCATCCCCACAATATCACCTCCAATAATTTGCATATAACGATACTCTGCTTTTGTTTCCAAATTCGGCCCTGGCGCCGCCACATACACCACTTTATGTGCGCGTACATCCAGCTCCATCGCAATATCACTCGCCTGCTCAATCATTTTCCGATTATACGGTTGGCTCATATCCGGAAAACGCGGACCAAAGTCATCGTCATTTGGACCCCGCAGCGGATTATCCGGCAGCAGATTGATATGATCCTCAATGATACCGATATCTCCCTTTAATATACTGGAGTTTAGCGAACCAGACGCATTCGACACAAAAAGCTTCTGGATTCCTAAACCTTTCATCACACGAATAGGAAACGTGATTTCCTGCATACTATAGCCCTCATAGTAATGTAGACGCCCTTGCATGGCCACCACACGCCGGCCATTAAGTAAACCAAAAATCAACTTCCCTGTATGAAACTCCACGGTAGAAATTGGGAAATTGGGAATATTGGAGTACATCAGCTGATGCTCCACCTCAATCTCGTCAACTAACTTACCTAAGCCTGTCCCGAGGACGATACCAAATTCTGGCGTAAAATCGCCTACCTTACGACGAATAAATTCTAGGGTCTCTTCAATTAAATGATACATCTGTAGAAAAATCTGTTTACTCAAACTTACAAAAAAAAACCTTCATTGCATCAGCTCGTTAACCGCACTGACGTAATGAAGGTTTTGTATAATTAAGCGAACTGAGCTTACAAACTCGCTGCTTTCGCGTCTTTATCCAATTTGCCCGGCGAGGTAAACCACAACATCAAGATTGTGATCAATGCGTTATAAACGATCAACTCAAACCCAATACGATAGCTGGTATGTGGTACAATGACATACGTATTTAAAAGGAACAAGATGATTGGTGACAAGATACAGAAGTAAGGCACCAAGTTATCATTCACCTTATATTTCGTCAAGATACCAAAAGCAAATAACCCAAGAAGTGGACCATAGGTATAACTAGCCGCCGTGAAAATAGCTGTTACAACAGAGTCGTTATTCAATAAACGAAATATCAAAATAACCACTAACATGATCACTGAAAATGCAAAATGCACGATATTACGTTGTTTAACCAAAGCAGGATCATTCGGGTCTTCCTTTTTATTAAAATTCAAGAAGTCAACACAGTACGATGTTGTCAATGCCGTTAATGCCGAGTCTGTCGTTGCAAAAGTTGCAGCCGTTAATCCCATCATAAAGATAATTCCCGCAGATACCGATAAATGGTTCAATGCAATCTCTGGGTAAAGGTAATCTGGTGTGCGTAATGCAGAAATATCAATTCCTTTCTCCGCAACAAAAATATACAACAAGGCACCTACCGCTAAGAAGAACAAGTTAATCACGACGAAGATACTGGTAAAAGTCAGCATGTTTTTCTGCGCCTCACCGATCGTCTTCATACTTAAGTTCTTCTGCATTAAATCTTGGTCAAGTCCCGTCATCGCTATAGTTACAAAAGCTCCACCAATGACATGTTTCCAAAAATGATTCTTATCCCCAAGCAAATTTTCCCATACGACAATCTGTGAATAGGTACTATCTTTCACCTTTTCAAAAGCTTCGAGAACCGAAACACCAAGGCCGTCCGCCATAAAATAAATGGATAGAATCACGGCGAACAACAAACAGAACGTTTGTAACGTATCCGTAATAATAATGGTTTTCAACCCACCCTTATTGGTATACATCCAGATCAATAGCAAACATCCCGCTACAGTTACACCAAACGGAACATTCCAAGCGTCAAAAATAAATTTCTGAAGGATAATAGTGACCAAATAAAGTCTGAACGCCGATCCAATGGTACGTGATACCAAAAAAATCATCGCTCCTGTTTTATAGCTTTTATGCCCCAGACGTTCCTCTAAATATGTATAGATAGAGGTTAGATTCATACGATAATACAACGGCAATAACACATAAGCAATCACGAGAAAACCTAATGCATTACCCAGTACAAACTGGAAATAGCTGAAATTGGAAACACCAACCGCACCCGGTACGGAGATAAATGTCACCCCGGAAAGCGCTGTTCCAATCATTCCGAAAGCAACCATATACCACTTTGAGTTTCTGTTTGCGACGAAGAAGGTCGAGTTATCCGACGTACCTTTAGATGTAAAATAAGACACCGCTAGTAATACCCCGAAGTAGACCACTAGAAATGTCAATAATATAAATGGAGACATATATTTAGATTAGTTTATATTGACTATTTATTATGCTGATAGTTCTCAATAGCTTTCCGTACGTTACCGAACTCTTCCAATAATGCTGATGCTGTTTCTTCATCTGCCCCTGTTTCATCCATCACCATACGCACACCACGTGCTACCAATTTAATATTGGACAGCTGCATATCCACCATCTTATTACCTTTCACTCGCCCTAATTGAATCATTACAGACGTGCTTAACATATTCAGCACCAATTTCTGTGCAGTCCCTGATTTCATCCGTGTAGACCCCGTCACAAATTCAGGCCCCACAACCACCTCTACCGGATATTGTGCAACAGCTGCAATTGGAGAACCATCATTACATACGATACATCCCGTTGCCAAGCCTTCTTGATTAGCGCGCTCTAACCCACCAATTACATACGGCGTTGTTCCAGAAGCTGCGATACCAACGATTACATCATTTTCATGCACCCCAAACTCTTCCAGATCTTTCCAAGCTTGCTCCATATCATCTTCAGCAAACTCAACCGCTTTACGGATCGCCGTATCCCCTCCAGCAATTAATCCAATAACCCAATCAAAAGGAACACCAAAAGTAGGTGGGCATTCTGATGCATCAAGAATTCCAAGACGTCCACTCGTTCCCGCACCAATGTAAAATAGCCGACCGCCCTTTTTCATCTTCTCTACGGTCACCTCAACCAAACGCTCCAGCTGTGGTATAGCTTGCTCTACAGCATTGGGAACTGTTTTATCCTCTTGATTAATGTTTGTCAAAAGTTCTTTGACAGACATTTTATCTAAATCCTGGTAATTCGACTCCTTTTCAGTTACTCTTATCATATCACAAATAAAAACTTCTATTATACAAATATGCAAATTTTAATCAAAAACATGCACAAACACGCAGCATTTTATTGCGCCAATAACTCATTTATTTTCACGAAGGAATACCCTCGTTTTTTAAGGCCATTTATCAGCTCAGGCAAGCGATTATACAGCTTGTCTGCACGTCTTTCATCAACGCCTAGATGAACCAAAATTATGTGACCATTTAGGTTTTTAAGGTCGGCTCGGTTATATAATTGTTCTAAAATTGCTTCCGAACTCATATACTTATTTCCCATTCCCGGAAATGTATAATCCGCAGCAGTGCGCAGTCCTGGTGTATAGTTCACGGTATATAGCCCCAAAGTGCTAGCCCAGCGGACAACATCATCATTATACCACTCGTAAGCAGGCATAAAGAAGAGCGCATTGTCCTTCTTAATCCCTACAGCTTGCAAAGCTCGATAATTATCTTCTAAATCTTTCAAAAAATTTTCACGTGAGATAATCGTACTATCGCGCTTCTCCCAAGGTGCATACAGCAAGTGTTTATCGGAATGCGGACCGATATAATGCTTGCTTTTAATAGCATTCAAGAAAAGCTGGTTTTCTGGATTTCGCAGAAAATCGCCTGTAAAGAAAAAACTAGCTTCCACTTTATTCTTTCGCAATACCTCAGCAATAACATCTTTCCCATCATTTAAATCGTGTCCTGTGAAAACGAGACTCACTTTTCTCGCCGTGGTATCGCCTTGCACCAATACGCCATAGCGGTCCTTCTTCCGTGTCTCCTGCTGCTCTTGGGATGCCAACAAGTAAATCAGTGATGCCGTGCCATCCATCGTTGGCTCATTACTACTGTAATCGCCATAATCATCATGATACACCACGAGGTCACTCTGAAAATTTTTATACTCATCCTCCTCATTCAGACGGATGCCGATGAGGTTATTGAAAATACTGGTATATACAGGACCATCAACTAAACCTCCATCGATGGGATAATTATGCAGGTGTGTAAAAGCGGAATGTGGATCTACGGGCGTATCGCCCCAAGCTGGTAAACCATAAACCATACTCGTTCCCCATGGATTTACACCGAACAACCAATCGATATTAGCTTGCATCAACTCTTCGTATTGTTTATCTTTTGTGAGCTCTGCGTACCATACACATTGAATTGCAAAAGAAACCGTCAGGTTGTTACTGCACCAAATAAAAGGCACGCCCCTATAGAATGCATTTTGTTGCGCACGTCCCCATACCTGTTCAATCCCTTCTTTATAATACGCAATAATCTCTTCCCGTTTCGCTCCATCAAGCTGCTTCGCCAACTCGTAGTGACCGAGATTAATGAAGGGATAATATTGGTAATGATTTGCGGTATCTTTCACTAACCAGGGCGTAATAGATTCTTCTCGTGCATACTTCAAGGCGCCATCCACATATTTTTGATCCTTATTGCGACCATACATCGTGGCGTAGGCAAGCTCCATATCATCCACCCAATTATCTTCCGCATAAATATAAGGCGACTTGACAGACACCGTCTGCGTAACCCCTAATTTCTGATGCGCAAAGGAGAAAGCTGTTTCCGCCTTTTGCTGAAGTAATTGACTGTAATCCACATTCTTCGACGCAAAAAGTTGAGCCCCTAGATTAAAGGCACTCACAAACTTCGCAGCTGTAGAACTCGTACCCGTTGTATTGTTCAGGAACTTGCCCCGCTGTTGCGGCTTTCCGTCAATAAAATAAACCGGTCTTTCGTAACCCCGTCCGTAGAAAGGATCTTCCCCCGGCATCCGCATGGACGCATGGTCTCTATCGTCAGCAATTTGATTGAACATGATGTGCGGCTGCGGGTGCATCTTGACCAACCAATCCAGTCCCCACTTCGCCTCGTCCAACACATCCTTAATCCCATTGGATCCATCCAAGCCATTCGCTTGTTTATAATCGGTAAACACATTAGGAAAATCTCGATACGCCGCCAAAAGGTGATACGTCGCATTGGCAGATGTTGTCGCATATTGCAAGTAGTCGGACGCATCATGCCAGCCGCCACCGACATCAATCTGCGTACTATCTTTCAGCCCTGCCGATGCACCGTAGAGCGTAAACCCGTCGTGCGTATGGCAACTATCCTTCAGAAAAGGATTGAAAAGCGTACGTTGCTGGCGCATATAGCGTAGCGTAAAATCAGCCGTACCATTATAGACATCTTCCCCGATTCGTATTTCAGGAGACGCCACACCATCAACCTCTACGATATACCGTCCCGGTTTCAGGAAAGCAGAGAAGTCTAACCGATAAGACTGCACGAAAGGGCCGTATGCCCCAAAGGCTTTCGAGGATTTACCCTTATAGACAACTTTGTTTGTCTTTTTATCTTTCAGCGTAAACGAGGAAACCTTCTTATCGGTCTTACTTGCCCACACGGCAACCTTTTTCCCCGCAGATTTATACCCCAATTGATTAACCCGAATCCAGGTATCCTGCGCTACGCCTGATAAGCTCGTCAGCACGAGAAGAAATAGGGCACAAAGTCTCATCTTATTCATTGGATAACAGATGAATTTTTGCAATCACCCCATCCATTGTTGAGACAACTACATGGTTAGCATCTAAAACAAATATAGGGTTTATCATCGCATTTGATAATTTATATTGCCAGGAGACCGCTCCACTTTTAGCATTAATACCAGAAACCAATCCCGAGTGACTCGGCACAAAAACCTGCTTACCATTGGTTTCAATAGCGGATGGCGTAAGCTCATAAGGAAGCTGTAAAGCTGATTTCCAAGCGACCTCCATACTATCCGCTTTAGTGGATACACCCAGTAGGTTTCCGTCCATGGTTTTAACGTATACATATTGACCGTCCTTCGACAAGCCCATTGACTCACGAACACGGATAGGGTCTTTCTTTTCGCGCCAAATCACCTCTCCTGTTTCCACATCGAGACAGGTCATAAAACGGTCTGGTGCGACAAGAAACACGCGGTTGTTGCTGACCACCGGGTAGCAGGCCGCCGCCGAAAACATCCGATTTGCATGTCCGTTATTCCACTCCCATAACAGCTGCCCAGATTTACGATCCAACGCATAGAAACCGTTGCCCCAATCACCAAAAATCACCTTTTCTTTATACAAAGTTGGTTTCGTCGAAACGAAGCCTTTTAGCTTATCGAAAGACCAGCGCAGTTTGCCTGTCTTCACATCGATCGCTCTAAACTGTCCGTCTGAAGCGCCAATAAAGGCGATCCCATCGCTGTCGATCGTTGTGCTTCCCAAAACAGCTTTTGCAGTTTGCAATTTCCAATTAAGTTTACCTGTTTTTGCGTCCAAGCCATAGATGTTTCCATCGGAAGAGCCTACCACAACAGTGGTCTTCCACACAGCCGGTGTGGCATATACTTTCCCGCCTGTTTTATAGGTCCATATTTTCTTTCCAGTTTGTACATCGAGGGCATAAACCGCTCCGGTGGTATTTCCGGTAATCAATAGGTTTCCGTATTTCGCAAAACCGGCTCCCAGGTCACTATTGTCTTGAAAGGTCCAGGCAACCTGTACTTTATTATTGTAGCGTTGGTTTACGGAGAAATCAGGACGCTTGTAGCTTACTTTCTGTAGGTCGAACCGGTGATTGATAAGCGGCACTTCCAACCAGCTGGCCTCGGTTATAGCGAGTGGTCTGCGTACCTCATAGTGTGCCATACCGTTGCCTATCGTGATAATGTTGTATCCGCCGATCGAGTCTTTTGCTCGAAGGTTGGAGCGCCCCATCACGCCTGGAATTCCTTCCCAATTGTAGAGCTTGTTGGCATGCCCATGTCCGCAAAGCGCAAGTTGTACATTGCGTCCTTTTAAACGATCGATCGCTTCGTACCAATTGTTTAGTGAGGAATCTTGTGGATAGTGGTTTATATATATAAGGGGTGTTTCTTTATCGGGGTTGGCTTGGAAGACAGAATCCATCCAAACGAGGTTTTCACGTGGAATCTGTCCGGGGCTCATCCGCATATTCGGGCCCGAAGTGGTTCCCATAAATTGGTAGCCTTTATGCTTAAAGAAAAACATCTCGCTACCGAATACTTTGCGGAAAGAATTGGCGCCACTCTCAGACCAGTTGCTATCGTGATTTCCAGGAATTACGTATAAGGGTAATTTTAGACTATCCAAGATCTGCTTGGCCAATGCGAGTTCGAGATCGGAACCGAATTCGGTGACGTCGCCTGAGAGGATCACGAAGTCGATATCTTTTTGTGTGTTTAGGTCTTTGACGGTTCGCCGCAGGTCATCAGCTCCAGTTGCTCCGCCAACGTGGGTATCGGTTACCTGCGCAAACTTAAAGGTTTGCTGCGCGGAGAGCGAGAGCGAAAACGCCGTAAAAAGTAGAAAAAGAAAAGAATATCTCAAAAACATTGTCGAAAGAATTAATTATTATATAAAGCAACATGGGGAAGAAACTCTGTCAAAGATTATCTTCCCCATGTTCAATACCACAAGTCGGTCATTATTTTTGAACCGTTGCTGACGCAGCACTTTCTTGGTTGTCAACGTTAATCGTTGTCACACAATAGTGTCCTGTCTTATCTATCGCGACAGATTGTTCACTCGTCACAGCAACCACTTCGCCTTCTTTCTTAAGATCGCTAAAGTAGTACACCACCGACTTCACGTTGCCAGAGGTTGCCCATTTTAATTGACCACCTTCGACACGAACATTCGTCGGTTTTATTGGCGCTGCTGCGATTGCTCGACCTACGAATGGCATAACAGCAGGTTTACTATACAATGAAGTCAACTTATCAGTAATACCAATCTTATTGTCGGTAATATACTTAGCACTGTACATTGCACTACCTACCACCTTCGCATTTCGCTTCGCCATATTCAGCTGACTCTCCAACTCAAGCGTGGTCTGGAACGCAGATGGTTGTGTCGCATCCCCAAACTTATAAAAACCGTGCCCGATAACCACAGCGGCTTTATTAGCACTTTGTGACCAACTTGCAAGATTTACTTGAAAATCGTTAGACTTGTTCCCAATTTCTTGATAAAGTTGCGGGATCAACACATCTACCCAGCCTTGCTGGCACCATTTGGCGACATCAGCATATAATGTTTTAAAATTGTAATCTTTGCTCGCTGCAGGTGAAATGGAAAAAACAACGGCGGGTTTCGTTGCTACAATAGTCTCATAGATTCCTTTTATAGCTTTATCAACGTTATCTCTTCTCCAATTTTCAATGTTCGTAAACCCAGCTCCATATGTTTTATAGTCATCCTGATCGGAAACCATAGTTCCCGCAGAGGATGGATCTGGATAGAAATAATCATCCAAATGTACACCATCCACATCATACTTGGTGATGAGCTCCTTTACGATATCCGAAATACGCTGACGCACTTCAGGTCTTGCAGGATTATAAATCTGTATCTTTTCGTGGCTTACCACCCAGCTGGCATTAATCGAACTGTGCAAATTCGGATACGTAGATCCAGTATTTGCTCGTGTAGCTATGCGATAAGGATTCATCCACGCATGAAACTCGATACCGCGCGCATGTGCCTCATCAATCATAAACTTCAACACATCGTAGCCAGGATCCTTTCCTCGCGTATTCGTAATCGATGTTGCCCAGGGCTCATAAGCAGAGCTATAGTATGCATCGCCCATCGCACGCACCTGAAAGAAAATGGTATTTACTTTCATTGCTTTAAATTTATCCAGATACTGAATATATTTTTGCTTTTGGGAGGCTTGGCTATAATCGCCCATTGGCCAATCTATCCCCCAAGCAGTAGTCATCCACACTGCTCTCATTTCTTTTTTGGGGAAAATCAATCCATCGCCAACAGGAGGTTCAGGCTCCGGAGTAGGAGTCCCACCTCCGCCACCACTCTTGCTACAGCTATTAAAAACCAAGCAAGCAGCCACGAAAAGTGCTAATTTTGATACGATTTTCTTCATCTTGTTCAAATAATAAGTTCAGAAAAATAGCGAGCCCCTTTCACAACAAGGCTCGCTATTTTAATCTTTTTTTTAGTCTTCTAATGTCTTTTTAGGAAGATCAATGATAACAAACCCAGCATCACTGGCTCCCGAATAGAGCACAAGAGTTTGGTCTTTCCCTTCACTATCCTTAACAACGTGCCATCCCGTTTGAGTTGATGGAGATGTATTTACCGGACCTAGGAAAGAGTGCTCAAAGAGAGGCTTTCTCTCACCTTGCTCAAAAGCTGTTAGTGCGTCAACAATGTTCCCCCCTTTAGTAATATCATACAAAGCAAGTACTGTCGCTTCCGACCCTGTTCGAGCAGCTGTCGTTGTAAGCAAATAACGCTCTCCATTAAAGTTTACAACACGTGCATCAGAACTTCTAATAGGAATAGCTGTTCTAGAAAGGGTATGCGCAACCGAACCAGTACCACTAACCACCATAATTGGGGCGTCATGTCCAGTGAATAAGTAATTATCTGTATTTCCTACCCTATTATATGAGCTCCATGAACCGACATTTACTGCTGATGTAATCACTAATGGGCTACCAATTGTCTTATAGTTGGTAACAGTTAAACGTAGCACTTTCGTTCCCGCGTTATCACCCAAAAAGATATATCCATTTCCTGCTTCATCCAAGGTAATAGAAAAATTATCGCCATGACGTACACCTGCTCCAATAATAGTACTCACATTGATATTCGCAATGATCTCTGGCTCCTGTGTTGGATCGGTCCAGTGATAAATCTTTAGTGGACTAGCCGCCGTATTTCCTGAAAGATTAGCGATGTACGTGTGTCCATTTACAATATTACCCACGTTTACTATAAAAGTTCCTTGCGTAACACCTGTCAAATTCAATGGAATTTTCTTTATCGTATTGTTTTTTAAATCACTCACTTTTAACAAATGGGATCCAGCACCGTGACGCGTAACAACTAAAACATGCTCACCATCAAAGCCAGACCCTCTTGTCAAGGCTGACACAAAGCTCTCATAGATCGGATTTCCCAACTCGTTATTCGTATAGTCGTATATAACTCGCTTAGAAACATCTGCCCCAAAAACAGGGATTAGTAAACGAATTGTTGTAAAATACTCTTTGAATCGAGGATTATTTACGACTTTCAAAACAATCGTTTTTTCCGATTCTCCTTCGTTAAAAGGAAAGCTATACACCTCTTTATCCAAAGTTGCACCTGAAGCAAGAGTCGCTTCAAATTTTACCTTCGTGAAATCTGTTGCGGGATCAATCCTCGGAAAAGATATTGTCTTCTTATCCTCATCGATAACACCTTGCACAACAGTATTGCCATTAGCACCCGCATTTACGATTTTTATTTCTTTAAGATCTGTAAATTTATCAGAGGGCACGTTCTGAGGAAAGTCATCCTTACATGCATTCAAAAACAGTGTGAAAACACCCAAAAGCATGGCTAAAAATAGCTTTCCCGTTTTAAATATTAAATTCTTCATAACATTGTATTAAATATCCCAACTTAATTTTGTGGCCACCCTTCAGTCTGCTTTAAGACATATCCTTTCGCAACATACTCATCCATTTGATTTCTACCAACAGGAGTTAGGTATGGATTAATATTCACCTGTCCTACAAATGGCAGACGATCGTTATTACTCTTATGCCTAAAGAATCCTCTCATAGCCGCAGCATTTGAACCATTGTATTGTAGGTAAGTTCCTGTAGTTGAAACCACACCCAAATCAGCATTAATTAAATTTGGCAACTGTGCTTGAAAATTCACCCAACCACCCGAAAGTAGATCTGGATTTAGTTTCGTGTCCATATATTCTAATTTACCCCAACGCTCTAAATCTGCAATTCGTGAGAATTCAAATGTAAATTCCATACGTCGCTCACGTCTAATTTCCCACAACAATGGACTTACGGTAATATCACGCTCTGGATCAGATGGAAGACTACCTAGTTGTAAAGCAGCCGTCTGCTTCACTCCTCTTGCCACAGCCTCAGCCGCGATGGGTCTTAACCGGATTTTATTCACACTCTTATCAAGATCAGCCTGAGAAACAGCTGCCCCCCCCATGGTTGCTAGCTCAGCTTTAGCCTCGATCCAGTTTAATAAAACTTCAGCATAACGAAGCACAGGATAGTCTGTTGTATTACGGTTAGCTGTAAACGCAGTTACCGGAGCGCTGTTCAGATTCTCATGAATAGCCTCAACATCACGCGGCAAGAATTTTGCGATATATACCAGGGACGCTCGGTTAGCTGGCAATGGCTTACGGTGAAATGTCGCCTCAAACCGTGGATCTCTGGTTTTAATCATATTATCCAAATCAAATGCGGTAGAGTTTTCTACTGCAGAGTTTTGCCAAACCTTGCCATCATTACAGATAAAAGCTTTCATCAGATCTGTAGTTGGGCCATTGTTAGTAGATTCACGCAAGTTAGAATTTGTGGCAACAGCATGTTGTACACCACCAGCTTCATTGTATATTCTATAAAGCAAGCAATCCTTATTTCCCTTCAAGTCTTCCGAGCTAAACAATGTTCTATACTCCGTTACAATATCATACCTACCGCTATTAATAACCATATCTCCTGCGGTAACAGCTAATTCCAAAAACTTCTTCGCTTGATCGCCATTGTTATAGTAGTACTTTTGCCATGTCGCTTCATGCAAAGCTACTCTCGAAATAATTCCAGCAACGATATAACGGTTTACATTTTGTTCCCCATCAGCCAATCGAACATTCTCAAGCGCAAATTTTAAGTCCTCATATACCGCATCCATTACTTCATTTCTCGGTGTACGAGGTTTAAATAAAGCATCAAAATCAGTATCACTTAACACTTGGTTATAGTAAGGAATATCTCCAAAAGAGGCTACGACTTGTGAATAACGCCACCCTCTATAAAAACGAGCAATCCCCAACCAATGCGCTTTGGCTTCTGTCGACAAAACACCTCCCATACGGCTCTCAATCCGATCAATCATAATGTTCAACGATCGGATAGACGTATAATCCCAAATAGAACTGTTTGGTACCGAACGTGTAAAATTCTCTTGATTACCCAAGGCCAAAACATCATCACTAAATCTAAAGCCCGTTAAGGCTGCACCAGTAGCCGTTGTACCGACATTATATCCCACAAAGAAAGTAGGCAAAAACTTATTGGCGTATAAGCGCACGTTATCTTCTGTTGTCCAAGCCGTTTCGTCTTGCTCTGTCGTTAAAGGAGGTTTATCCAAAAACTTATCACAACTTGTCAAAGAAAGACATAACCCCGCAACTATATATGTTAGTTTATTAAGTTTCATAATTATCCTATTTATTATAAACCGATTTGAATACCCATGGAAGCGGACTTGAACGTTGGTGTCCCTGTTCCCGTACGTCCCAAATTATAATTCCCGTTTGTTAACAGCATAGAATTACCAGAGATCGTTTCCGGATCAATTGGCAACCCTCTTAGCTTGTCAAACGTAAACATGTTTTCGAGTGAAACGTATATTCTTGCTTTTGACAAATGCATCCTTTTCAACAAATTATCGGGAACAGTATATCCAAAAGTGATATTCTTAATCTTCACATAAGCCATATCCAACATGTATCTGGTTTGTGGACGCATTACAAATCCATTATTAGAACCGTTATAATTCCAAGCTCTAGGATAAAATGCATCGGTACGATCTGCTCGCCAATAATCTGAAGCAAATACCTGCGGCATTCCTCCTTCTTTTGAATAGTATCCTGGAATAGCCAGTTGACCATCTCCCCAAATTTTTCGCTCACCAATTCCTTGCACAAAAACAGATAGATCAAAGTTCTTATATTCAGCACCAACCCTGAATCCAAAATCGTATCTCGGTGTACTATTACCAATAACAACCTGGTCACCCATGTCGCCAAAAGTATTTTTCCCCGGCGTAATGAATCCATCTCCATTTACATCGACAAACTTCACATCCCCTGGGGACATAAGAAGAATCTGATTTCCGTCCTCGAAGAACGTTTGATAAACAGGGTTATCCCCTGAAAGCATATTTGTTCTTTTCGCATTTCCGTCATAGATAATTGTTGTTTGAGCAAACTTTCCATCACTATCATAAACGAAATCATCTTTTTGATACAAACGATCTGTTACATATCCGTAAACATCACCATAACGCTTACCAGTTACCCATGTATTATGAATATTTCTGTTTTCAAAAGGAGTTCTCCAATCCGCAGCCTTTGTGATCATAGTGACCGCATCCGCAAGATTTGCATTAAAGTTAAGACGTAGTCCATTATCAAAACTATGACTAAAATCCGCAGCAATCTCCCAGCCTCTTGTACGAAGGTTACCGTAGTTACCCAATGGCGCAGACGCCCCGAAGGTTGCGGGAAGTGCATCCCCTCCGATAATCATATCTTTAGTAGAACGCTGATACCACTCAAACACAAAGCCCAACTTATTATTAAATAAGCGAACATCTGCCCCTAAGTTTAAGTGTTCAATATTTTGCCAGCCAAGGCCAGCCGAGATTGCATTAGGCGTCCCTAACTGGAAATACTTAGCATTCTCCGACGACAACCAGTTATTCTGTGTTATAGCCATTTTTGCCCAATAAAGACCGTTAGATACCGACTGATCACCAATTATACCATAAGAACCTCTAAGCTTTAAGAAGCTCAAAGTATTGGCAATTGGCTCCATAAAGGACTCACTTGTCACAATCCATCCTGCAGACACAGAAGGATACCATTTCCAACGCAAATGCTCTGGAAACAAAGAAGTTCCATCATAACGTAAGTTTCCTTCTAATAAATATTTACCCTTATACGCGTAGTTCAAACGTCCAAATACACCAAACTGAGAACTCCAGTCCTGATCTCCGGCAGACTCTTGAGCTCCAGTGGCAAAATTAAATTGCGGATTATCGTTTTTAAGCAACTCTTTTCTGAAAGATTCGTTTCTAATCCATTTGTCACTAACCACATTCGTACCTAACATAAACTTAAACTCGTGGTCATCATTTACATTATATCGATAAGTCGTAAAAGCATTGAAAGTATGTTTCTGTGACTCGAATGCAGATCGATACACGTAAGAATTTCCTTTAGTAGCATAATTCACCAAAGGAAACTTATATCCTGCCATCCCTACACCAGGCTCTGTCCGGTTCCCACTTTCATCAACCCAAATACGTTGTCCTGTTTCATCATTCCATACAACCGGACTATACCATGGCTCTGCTCCTGTAATCGTTGGTTGTGATTTATCCAAGGAATTGAATTCCGAAGTGTACGCATAGTCTGCCTTCAAGTCCCAATTCTTAGTAAAATCAATTGTCGTTCCCAGATTAAGATTTATGTAACGATCTCGCTTCGTTGCAGTATGCGCAAGCGTCGCATCGGTCGCAGGGTCGCGCATATAGACTCCATTTTCTTGCACACCAATCGGAAACAAAGAACTCCATCTGTACAAATACAACCATGGATCTGACGCAAATCCGTTAGAGGCTATAGTATTCGGAGACGTATTTATAGCGTTAGGGTACCTCTTCGTTCCATCAGAATACATTGCCCCTCCACGAAGAGTCAAGAAATCAGTTGCCTTCGTCGAAACATTCAAATTAGAGGTCAACCTTCTATAATCATCATGAGCAGCAGGTTTCATCATCCCCTCTTGACCTAAATAGCCGACAGAAAAATTATAATGCGTATCATTTCTTTTTCCACTCAATCCGAGATTGTGCAAGTGTGAGAAGGCATTATTCTTAATCATGGCATCAGCCGCATCATAAATACGATAACCATATTTATCTACACCATCAAAAAACCAATCTCGCCCGTATACAACAGGATCGCTGTTCTTAACCGTTCCTCCATATTTTTGTTGCCATTCCTTAATCTTCTCAAAGCTATCCCAGTTTAAGCGCCAAAAGCCCCCCGCCGGTCCACTTTGTTTCATATTGTCGTGCGCATCCAATGTATACTGTAACCCATCTATACCAGCAATATCGATATCCTTAAAAGGTGTTTGCAAAGAATAATTGCCCGAATATGTTACATTCGTACGATCAGTCTTTGCGCCTTTTTTTGTTGTAATCAAGATTACACCAAACGCTGCTTTAGCCCCATAAATAGAAGCTGAAGCAGCATCCTTAAGAACTGTAACACTTTCTATATCATCCGGATTAACAACCTGAACATTCGGAACCTCAACATTATCAACCAAAACCAAAGGATTACTGGAGCCTTGCTGCGATGCTATTTGACCACGAATCTTCATAACAGGATTAGAGCCAACCTCACCTGAGGGAACTTGAATTGTCAATCCAGGAATTGTTCCCTGTAAACCTCGCGCAAAGTCAGGAATTGGCCGACTACCTAATGTTTTTTCCACATCAACAGTAGACACCGCTCCTGTTAGGTGTGCTTTCTTTTGCTGACCGTATCCGACGACTACCACAGATTCTAAAGAAGAATTATCAACCTCTAGACTCACATTAACAGTATTCGAAGAAACGGTAACATCTTTTGATTTGTAACCAATTGAACTAAAGCGTAGAACAGCACCTATCGGCGCGTTCACGGAATATTTTCCGTTTGCATCAGTCATTGTCGAAGTTGAACTTCCTACGACACTCACTGTAATACCTGCCAACGGCCCATCCGCCCCATTTACTGTCCCTTGCACCGTACTTTGCAGTGCTCTGCTGGACGAATAAGATGTCGCCGCAGAAGAATTAAAATATCCAGCCGCCGTAACTGCATTATAGTCTGTGGATAGAAAAACTCCCAAAGCAACAGAAAATAGTAAAGATTTTCTCATTGTTAGTTTGTTAAATAATAAATGATTTGTACCATAATTTGGTTTTTATATCTGCGTTTTTGTTACGAAAAACACAAAAACATTCATAAACCGACACTAATATAGTTAAGAATTGTTAAAATCAAAATATTTATGCGTTTTTTAACGTTTTCTTATGGAAACAAAAAAAAACACGCACAAAGGCGTGTTTTTAATATATTTTCGATTTCTTCTAGTTGAAGTCTGCATAAAGGAGATACTTCTTACGCATCTCTTTGTACTCTTTTAAATCTTTCTCCCAGCTTTTACGGATTTCCTTTTCCGATTTACCCGCCAGAATCTGTTTTCTTAATTCGTCTGTTCCCGCAAGTTTATCGAAGAATTCTGCACGTGTAAAGAATTTGGTTTTATCGGGCATCTTGTTGTAAAAATCTAAGACATACTTCAACGTGAACTTTTGTTTATCTGCATCAATCCCTCTCAAATCGTAACCATACATCGTCTGCCCTTTTCCTTCGACATGCTTTACCATACCTGATTTTTCTCCCGGTGTATATTTGAAATCGCCATAAATAGGATTGTCGTAACCAACCACTTGAAAAGGCCAGTCCGTACCTCGTCCAACAGAAATTTCCGTTCCTTCAAACAAGCACAAAGAAGAATACAAACGAACCGATAAATGATTCGGTAAGCTTGGGGATGGAATAACAGGTAAATCATACATTTTCGTGTGATCCCAATTTGCTACCGGCACAACCGTCAGCTTACATTGTTTACCTTGCTCCAACCATTTTTCTCCATTGATCATTTTTGCGAGCTCACCCACAGTTAAACCATGAATCATCGCGATTTTATGAAAAGAAACGTTTGATTTAAATTTATCGTCTTTCCGTACAGGACCGTCCACCTGATCACCACATGGATTTGGTCGATCCAATACAATCAGTTCTTTATTGTGTTTAGCACACAGCTCCATGACACGATGCAACGATGTAATATAGGTATAGAAACGTGCGCCGACATCCTGCAAGTCAAAAATCATGACATCGATGGACTTCACAATAGAGTCTTGCTTTTCATTACCACCATACAAGGTGTATAAAGGCAAACCTGTTTTTGTATCGACATCATTGCTCACCTTTTCACCACGTTCTACATTACCCCGGAAACCGTGCTCCGGAGCAAATCCAAATTGCAAGTTTACTTTTTCACGCAATAAGACGTCTACAAGATGTTCATTATTCTTACCAACAACAGAGGTTTGGTTTCCCATGAGACCTACTTTCTTTCCTTTTAATATGGGAAGGTATTGAGATAATTGATCTGCGGCAGGTGTTATTTGAGATTGGCTAACCGCAGCAATACTGTCGGAATTTGTGTTTTTTTCTTTCTTATTCTGTGCTGTACACGATGAGAGCAAAAGAGCAAGCACCGTAAGCAGACTGAAGCATTTGTTCATATTTGTGCGGTTTTTAATTTACAACAAACATAAACAAGAAAAATGACATATGGAGAATATCGAAAAAAAGAAAATGAAAAACGGTAGATCAAAATCACTTTGACCTACCGTTAAACCTTACAAAAGACGATTAAATCGAGAAAAGCAGACTGCTATTATCGCAATTAATCCTTTACGACAAACCCGATACCATTCACGTTTGCCCCTCCTGCCGCTGTGGCTGGTTTATTAACAACTCTCCATGCCACTTCATTATCAATACCCTTATCTCGTTGTACCATAACAGCACTTGTACCTACGCTGGTAGAAAAAGCGTGGGAACAACCAAGCGTTTTCATAATCTTACCAAGATCATTGAAGGTGATACCAACTGAGAAGGCATTGTTCACACCATCCACCAGTACCGCATAGATTTTTTTATCCGCTGTAATTCCAATAGCCGTATTTGCTTGCACCGTTGTAACCGTACTTGTAATTAATCCGCCTTTATACACCAACCAAGTACCTCCGGAAACCAAATGCTTAAAATCATTAAGATTATACGGATCTAGAGTAACTGTGGTATTGGGTCTGTTGCCGATCACTACTGTTTCATCATTTTTAACAGCAATGAAAGGGCGAGTATTTGCTGTAGCTGTTGTGGTAGAAGTCTTAATTTGTCGCCCTAATCGGATAAAAGATCCTGTTGGAGCCCCACTTGTTGCCACATCTCCATTAATAGCTGCAATGATACGGCCTCCAGTGCGTCCCTCATTATACTTCGCCATATCGCTCAACACCTGGGTTGTAAACAAGTTGTCATCAAAAGGACTTAGTGCAAACACACTAATTTTTGGCTGTGTCAAATCAAGCTCCAACACCTGCATACTCATAGCTTGATCAAGTTTATTCTTGAATCGTACATGCATACGATTTACACCAGGCGCTAAAACAGTCATAGAGTCCATCTGAAACGTTTTTATCACATCTGTACCATCGATTATCTTTTGCGTTAAAGCCTCCTTCGTATTATCTGGAGGAATGGTGTCCTTCTCTACCTCAACGATCTTTGGATCCTCAAACACAGGATAATCATCTCGTTGTTTACACGAAAACAACAGCAACCATGCACATAAAGAAACTCCGAGCTTCAGGTGCTTTTTAATATTTGTTATATTCATATCTATCTCACTAAGAAAAATGAAACATAAGGACGCATAATCGTCGTAGTAAACCCCTGATAACCTAAAGCATAAATAGTATACGCTCTTCGATCAAGTAACGCTCCGGCATTGGAATAAGAAGCAAGCACCGAAGCATTCGTAACAGGCGCGCCTGCAGGACGAATCTTCCAGGTTCTACTTGTTATTCGATTCAATTGAAAATAATCACTTGTCTCCAAGTATTTAATATTCTTGGCAACCAAAGAGTCTTGTGTCGGTTCCGCCGTACCCGCTACAGCTCCATAGTACAAATCTATCGCCGGCACATTCGGCATTAGATTTGTAAAGCGGTACCTCGCAAACGTCGAATCCGGACGCGACAGATCTTCCTCATTCAAAATCAGTTTAGTAGAAGCAGCTGTATCTGCTATATGCAAAGTATATCTCTTTCCCGCCTCAAAGGTCAAATTAGATTCGTATAGAATCAGGGAGTCAAGTCCTCGATCGACCTTATGAGGTAAAGCAACTTTCACATTTACAGTTCCTGCTGTATACTTCAAAAAATCTGGCCTAGAGTCACCACGCGTATTATACCCTCCCCCTGGAAAGGGCTCACGCGCACGAATTAGTGAAGTTATTCGGCTATCGTTAAACTTCACGTACATATATCGATCGTCCGGATAAACGGATGCCATATTAATCTTAACAATTACGTCGTTTGCCGACATAAAATCCACTTCTCCAAAATCTTGAATTGGTTTATCGCAGGAGTAAAAGCCCATAGCCGCTACACCTGCTATACATAATTTCATTAAAAATTTCATAACGAACTATTTATTAGTATTAGTTATCAGCAGTCATAGACCAGGTCGGCTTAATGACATAAGTAGGATCCAATGCCCCCCATTTATCCAATTCCGTCGCATTCCAAGCATATTCAGAATTGTAACGTGGTCTTACCCGGTAACAATATTCACGATACTGCAATGACGCTCCACTTAATGGTTGAAATTGTTTAAACACATTTACATCATATTTATACTTCCGAAGATCACACCATTGCTCCATACCACCCCAACCCCATTGGACAATATACTTTTGTCCCATAATATCCGCTAATGTTAAATCGGCTGACACTTGTGGAATCTCTGAGCTCTTCAAATAATTTACAATCTCAACCTCTTTTATTTGCGCTTCATTTGCACTTGCATACTTATTCACAAATGTCATATGCGATCGAATAGCTTTTAAATAGGCGTCATAGGCACCATCTTTATCCCCCTTGATAAACAATGCTTCAGCTTTAATCAGCTGCAATTGGGCATATGTCATAAGTGGAAAATCCACTTTATCACGAAAGATAAACCGACCTTCATACACGTTGTCGATAATTTTCCCCATAATATGCGGAACAGTGCCATTCGCAACATTTGGTACCCCTCCCGTATACGTACTGTCGACAGTAGTCGGGTTTAACATAAGGACCAATCGAGGGTCGACAGACGGCCTCACCGGGGTAGCAGCTGTGCCGCGAAGCCCTCCGCCCAAATAATTAACAATGGGTTGACCTGCACGACTGTAATAGGTACTCGTAAAGTTCGCTTGCATAGGACCCGCAACACTAGATGTCTCTTTCTTATCTCCAGCAAACTTAATATTTGCATCATCTGCATTGGATGAGAATGATTTATCCACAAAATACACGACTGAATCCGCATACTTTGAAGCAAAATCTGGCTTATTGATCAAATGAATATACTGCGTCGCCTTAATAGCATAAATAAATTTACGCCAACGCTCCATATTGCCCCTAAAAAGATTGTCTCCCTTTTCTGAACTCAAACTACCTGAATAATCTAAAGGGCTTTTCTGATCTAGAAAAAACAAAGCAGAATCACACCATAACCGCACTTTAGCATACACCTCTTTTTGATCCTGATAGGTGAAGGATAGCTGATCACGTAAGGCTTCGTCTAAAATAACAGGACCGTGGTAATCTGTCAACATTTGGTACCCCCAAGCCTTGACAGCATACCCAATCGCTGCATATTCATATTTTTCGTTTTCGATCGCATCTTTGACCATCAACGCAAGGTTTCGTCCATGATTGAAATAAACCATTCGCCACATAACACCACCAACATCGGACTGCGACCTGTACCCGTGCCGCTCCCACACTCTGGAAGCATCATCGGCAGATGAACCAAAGACTGTTTGATTAAACTTATTCACCATCGGCAAATCTTGCGCAACACCATTTCCCATCTGAAAAATAATAGGAGCAAGCAATAGCTCTGCTTTTACATTTTGCGGCAACGATGGATTTTCATTGATATCTAAAAACTTCCGGCATCCTACTAGCATTGTTGATAATGCAAGAAGGGCCAATAATATATTCCTTTTCATAATTTTCCGAATTACAGTTTTAAACTCAAACCAAAATTGTACCCCTTCGGCTTACCCATATTCCCAAAGTCGATACCATATCCACCAATCCCCCCTAAGCCCGGTGTATTTAAATTCGACTCTGGATCTAATCCCGTATAGTTGGTAAACATAAGCAGGTCTGTTGCCGTGAAAAACACACTCAAAGAGGATTTTTGTCCTAAGAATCGAGTCGCTGTTTTAGGTAGCTTATAGCTTAATGTGACATCACGCAAACGGAACGTATACACATTTCTCTCAACAAACATTTCCGGTTCAATATTAGTATAGTAATACGTAGAGGCACTATAAGGAGTAACTGCGATATGGTTCGCGGTTGGATTCGCGGTATTTTCCAAACCATCCTGTAAAACCCCTTTAATTACACGAGGCTCTTCCCTATTCAACGTTTTGGTAGACATCCCTAAGGTGAACAACGTATAATCAAGACCGTTCAATACATCTCCTCCGTAACGCCAGTCCCATAAAAAAGTAAGATACAGATCCTTATAATTGAACTTATTTATTGTCCCCAAAGTAAATTTGGGGAGTCGATCCGCAATAGGATAATACCGATCTGTTCCTGCCACTGGCAAACCCGTAGATGGGTTAATAATTACGTCACCATTGTCATTTCTCAAAAACCGTGTTCCACTAAGTGCCCCAATACTATAGCCTGGAAGCACCGCAGAACGCACGCCTCCCAAGACCCAGGTATCAGAATCATAGAGCTCAGGCAGTTCATCAGCTAGAGAAAGTACTTTTCCTTTGTACTGGGTATAATTGAACGTGATGTTCCAATTAAAATCTTTTTTCTTTATCGGATTAAATATAGCTTGAATCTCCGTTCCATAGTTCTTTACTTCTCCACCATTCATCATCTTCAGTACAAAACCAGAACCATAACTCAAGCGTGGCAAAATAATCTGACCATCACTCAGACGCGAAAAATAAGCAATATCAAATGTTACGAATTTATTGAAAAGAGAAAACTCGATCCCCGTTTCGAATTCTTTTGTCATCTCTGCATGCAATAACGGGTTTCCGCCATTAAACCCATAGGCATACCCGCCACCCGTCGAATATTGCGGTTCGTAATTGGACCTCGTAAAATACGATCTACCTGGACCTTTCCCTGTTTTTCCCACAGAAAGACGCAGTTTTCCATCTTTCAACCACGTTTCATCATTTTTAAATATATTCAGATCCGTAAAATTGAACGCCAAGGATGCTGATGGGTAGGCGAAGAATGGATCGTTAGGCATTAATCTAGAGCTTCCATCAAGTCGTCCTGACAGTGTCAGATACAACAACTCTTTATATCCAAAAACAGCCTGTCCGAAATACCCCAGTGATCGATAATCGTTATATGCATTTTTTGACAAACGCGTTGAGGCATAGGTATTATTGATATTGTAAAAATCCGGATCAAAAAAGTTAGTCCCATACTGGGAATCTGTAATCGAACTTAAATCACGAATCTCAAACCCTAAACTTCCACTCACGGAGAAGTCTTTTCCTATCTGAGTATTTGCTGATGCGTTGAAATTCCCGTAAAGTATTCTCGTATTATTCTGATAGGAACTAAACCTTCCTCCTGTAGGAGCAGTGGCTGTTCCCGAACCCGAATAGGATTGAGGATGCAATACACTGATCCCTCTTGTATTCGAATAATCCAACCCTAAAGTTCCTTTAAACCTTATCCAAGAAAATGGTTTATAAGCAAAGTTTGTAGAAGCCATAGTCCTGTTCACCTCATCATTTGATGGGTTTCGATATGTATCCCAAAAAGGATTATCCAGTTCATTATAAATATCCTTGGTGTTTAGAACACGATTTTTCTTAACATCAATCCAGTCACGAACATCATACAAAGGATTAAAGCGCATTAAGGTCATTAAATAACCCGTCGCTCCCTTTCGTGCTTTATCGTTATCTGAATACACATAGTTAAACGAGGTATTTAGATCAAACTTCTCAGAGAATTTAGCCGTTGCATTTAATCGCGATGAAACACGCGTGTAACGTGTGTTGGGAACCATCCCTGTATTGTCATTGTACTCGTTTGACCAACGATAGGATAGATTATCACTCCCTCCCGAAAAGGTCATATTATGTTTTTGATTATAACCCTTTCTAAAAAAATTGTCAATATTATCTGTATGGAGAACCATATCATCCTTATACTTGGGACCTAAGGCGTACGATGAAGTGCCGTCATATGCTCCGTTTAACCCCTGCATGTACACATACTGTCTTTCCGGAAACTTATTGACTGATTCAATACGGTTCGAGTAATTATAACTTACGCCAAAACTACCTGCTTTAGCTTTCTTCGTTGTAATCAAAATCGCTCCACCCGCACCTTGGCTTCCATATAATGCCGTGGCCTCAGGACCTTTCATAATAACATATGATTCAATATCTTCTGGGTTAAGATCCATTGCCCTATTCGAATAATCTAGATCCCGATTGGGGCCATTCATCGCCAAATCATTTTCGTTGACCGTCGAATTATTAATAGGCACTCCATCCACCACAATCAATGCACTATTATCGCCTGATATAGAAGCAAACCCCCGTAACACAATCTGCGCGGAGGCCCCGGGCATCCCACTCGTACTATTAATGGACAATCCCGGCACTCGTCCCTGCAGACCATTAAAAAAAGCTTCTCGTTGTGTATCAGAGACCTCATCACCCGCAACTTTAGGTGTAGAATAACCAAGAGATTTTGCTGAACGCTCAATACCCATTGCTGTTACCACAATCTCATCAATAGCCTTATCGTCTTTTTCAAGGACAACATTTGCAACCTCGGCTGTAATAACAACTTCTTTTTGCATAAAACCAATTGCCGTAAAACGTAACTTGTCTCCAACGGAGGCTCGAATGGAATAATTTCCGTTTTGATCAGTTTGAACACTCACAGACTTCCCGACCACACTAACAGTAACCCCACCCATGGGGCCATCGGCGTCTCGAACGAGTCCTCGAATCAGGTTTTGCTCTTCAGAATCCCCATAGGGAACTGCCACCCAAGGATCAGCCAACATCAAACAGCCCGAAATATCCCGTGCGTTTATTTGACAGCTAATTCCTAAAGCAACAGAAAGCAGTAAAGACTTTCTCATTGTTTAGATGTTAATAAGTGATTAAATAATAGTCATTGATTAGTAGTCTCCAAGGTCTTTTCACCTCCCAGAGAGTATCTACACTCTTTTTCTTTAGTTAATCTAAGTTAGTAGTTTGTTAAAACGTTAATTAATTAGTGAGACTAATCTACGTTATTTTTCTGATTCTTGCAATAAAATGCAAAATATACTAAAGAAAAAAGAATAAACTGCTTAAAATGTCGTTAAAACATGTTTTTTACAAAAACAAAACATACAGAAATGGCATAAACAAGCAAGAAGAAGAAAACAAGAATAGAAACAATGTTTTTTAATCAAGAACCTACGCTAATGGAAACATATGCCGATTAGCTCATAAACTTTACTCCCCGGGAGCAACAAGTCGCTTATTTGGGGTAGAAACAAAAAAAGAGGGCCAAAGCCCTCTTTTTTATCAACTAAAAATTAATTTTTCTTATCCCACCAAATTCTTTTTGCGGTATACACAGCCTCTGAAGCATCAGGGTCCGCAGCAATAACTTGCGCATAATTATAACTAATTCCATAAGAAGCAACAGCAAACCTTCTTGGCCACATGTCATCAGAAGGAAAGGCAAGAGAAAATACCGCCTTCGGTCTTTTTAATCCTTTATAAACACCTGTTGATTCATTATACTTCCCGCTAGCATCCGTACAATACTCTAATCTCCTAACATCGTTAAAAACTTCTGGAGAATAAGAGAGTGCAATATACTTCTGAATCATTATATGACTAATTGTAAGCAAATTAAAATCCTGAACAACGGACGAACTTGCTAAGAAAGCATTGATTGATGCAATAGGAATGCCTAAAACTTCCATATGATCCTTAATACCATCCTTGTATGCCTTTAATGCTCCACTCTTATCCCCTTGCCCCAAAAGAACTTCAGCTTTAATAAAGTGCATCTCGGAGCTGGTCAGTAAAAGACCTTTTGCATCTGTTTTTGCATACACGGAGCCTGTCGAGACATTAGGCGTTGGTCGTAATGCCGCATAATTTGCTATGCTTGAAGCAAAACCAGCATCTGGAATCTCTTGCATATTAACACCCGGCGTACGCATGTTCGTTGCAACAAACCTTGGTATTAAATAATTAGCACGAGGATCCTCTAAATCATTACCTCCCGTAGGAGCGCCCAAATAATTATTCAAAATGTAATCAATATACAATTTTGTCACTCTATTACTTGCATTATTTTGGTACTGTAATGATTCAGTTGAAGAACTTGCCGAAGTCGATCTATCCTGGTACTGATACAAAGCACTTTCATTTGCTGTTTTTGGTGCTTTTTCTAACAAACTCAAGATCTCTTGCGCATTATACTTATCCGTTTTTGATTGATGGTTAAGCATCCGAGCTTTTAATCCGTAAGCTAATTTAATCCATTTGCTCGTGTCACCGCCAAAAAGATAATCTCCTTTTGATAGCGCCGGAGCAGATGTTCCTTGAGTTCTTTGCAAAAAGGCTATCGCCTCGTCTAACTCTTTTATACACCTTTCATAAACAAGATCTCCCTGATCATACTTTGGAACCATATTCCCCCCAACAAATGCTTCATCATAAGGTAGCATTCCATATAAATCAGAGAACATGCCGAACCCCCAAGCCCACACAATCTTTCCAGCTCCCATATAATGATAAGCCTCAGACTCTTGCCCCTTCTCAATCAAATCCGGTATGTTTACAGCGGTATAAATATACCACGGTTGGTAGGGCCAGTTAACCGCTGCCGCAGTAATATTCCACCTAGATAGGTTCCAGTTATTAGCTGTTGTCCCCGAGACTTGTTGCGCTATCAACGCAGCCCTGGTCCCACCACTCTCATAAGCTTCAGCAAAGCGTGCTATAATTGACGGCAATCTTAAATCTACTGTAGGAACCTTTGTATTTGGATTGTTCGGATTATCGTTAATATCAAGCCATTTATCACAAGAAGACATTAAAAGTGCTCCCGCAATAGTTATAATTGATAATATTTTTTTCATCTCTGTTTAGAATTTTAAATTAACACCAAAAGTAAACCCCCGTGTATTTGGCACTCCCGCATAATCAACACCGACAGAACCAGAACCAATCACACCCGCACCTGCCGCACTCGTCTCAGGATCCATTCCAGAATAATTTGTGATCAAGAAAAGGTTCGTTGCATTCACATTTAGAGATGCCCCTTTGATCACTTTTGTACGGGCTAGAAAACTTTTTGGTAAGTTATAGGACAAATCTACCGACCTTAAGCGCAACCAATTAACTTTCTCGATAAAGTTACTAGTTTGATTAATGTAGTAACGCGTGTAAAAGTCTTGGTTAGCTACAACTTCCCGTGTTACATCTTCATACTGATTGGTAGCCGGATTAAGAGCTACACCTGTCATAGAAATTGTTCCTCCCCGATTTTCGGTCTGTTTACTTAATCCATATTGTGTCAATAGAACTTCAGTACCATTAAAAACATCCCCGCCTTTTCTAAAGTCCAACAAGAACGACAAATTCCAATCCTTATACGTGAAACTATTGTTCAAACCACCAATCAACTTTGGCTCTCTATTCCCGACATGAACTGTTGAATTAGAATTTGTAGTCGGTAATCCTGTCGTCCAATTAAGAATGTATTTTCCCTCGTCATTGCGTGTCCAGTCTTTTCCACTAATCGCCATGAAGTCACCATCATTATAAGAAGCAGCTTTCCCATCTGCAACCTGAACATCTGTGACATATAGAATAGCTATCCCTCCCGGCAGCTCCTTCACCTTTCCTTTGTTATGTGATAAATTCAACATAACATCCCAAGAAAAATTATCTCTTTTAATCGGAGAAGTCGTCAAAGTAAGTTCGACACCTTTATTTTGCAGGACACCCGCATTTACATATTGAAAAATACCTCCTGTAGCATTATCTACGCGTGGTGATAAAATCTGATCTACTGATTTATTATTGTAGTATGTAAACTCTAAGCCTAACTTATTCTTAAAGAACTTAAGGTCCGTCCCAACCTCAAAAGACTGTGTCTTCTCTGGGACAAGATTGGGATTCCCTAATGTCCAAGAGTTTTTATACCCTCCTCCAATGGTTAACTCAACTGGATCCAAATAAGAATTAGTTTGATACGCAGGAGCATCCTTACCAACTTCAGCCCATGACCCCCGAAGCTTACCATATGTAAGTATATTGTTCTTTTCAAACAATTCGGTAAAAATAAAGCTCGCACTGTATGAAGGATACATGAATGATCTATTTTTCTTCGGCAGAGTTGACGACCAGTCATTTCTTAATGTCATCCCCACAAAAGCCATATTCTTATAGCCAACCTTTAAATCACCAAAAACACCAAAGCGTCTGATATTATTCACATTATCGGACAAGAATTTATCTTCCTGTTTAGCGTTGTTAAACGAATAAAAACCCGGAACAACAAAATTCTGAGCCTTCGTTGCGCTTGATTTTGAGCTAATATCTTCAGAAGAAGCCCCTAACAAAAGATTAACATCCCAAACATCCGCAAAAACCTTATGGGAGTTCAGTAAAAAATTATTTGTTAAAAAATTATATTGTCTAATATTTTGCGACAACATTCCTTTTTGATAATCTCTAATTACAGCAGACCCTGCCGATATTTTAGACGTATACGTTGAGGTATAATTATCGACACCTAATCGATAAGTAAAATCCAACCAGTCTGTCAATTTTGCATTCGTATAAAATGTTCCTAAAAAACGATTTGTTTTATCATTTTGAGGATTCATATTTACAGTCCAGTAAGGATTATCAATAGCCCCTAATAATATTTCTTCTTGATCATTACCCACAGAAACTAAAAGCTTTTGCGAACCATCAGGATTTCTCCAGTCTTTCATGTTGGCACTCTGAGGCCAAGCAATTATAGACTCCATATATCCGTTACCGCCAGAACCCCATAACCCCGTCCCCGTTAATGTCTTCGTTGTTTTACTTTCGGAATAGGCCGCATTAGCCCCAAAAGTTAAGATACCAACTTTTTGCTCTCCATTAAAACGGAAGTTTGTTCTATTGTAATCTGTTGTAGGCACTATACCAGACTGACTAACATTAGCTCCTGAGAGATAGAAGTTTCCTTTTGCATTTCCCCCACTAACGTTAAAACTATTATCATACGTTACGCCAGTTTTGAAAAAGTCTTCCAAATTATTATAGATGACCTCTCCCGGAGCAAATTGATCCCCCCATGATAAATAGGTAACAGGGTCTACTCCTGCACCATCGAGATTGGTTCCTTGCTTATAACGCTTTTGAAGTTCAGGAAGTTTATTTACCGTATTGGTTCCTACTCTTGAAGAAACACCTATTGAGGCCACACCATCTTTACCTTTTTTTGTTGTAATAACAATAGCACCTGCAGCAGCCCGGATTCCATACAATGCAGCAGCGGTTGGTCCTTTTAGCACAGAGATGGACTCAATATCATCCGGATTGATATCCATTGCGCGGTTACCATTCGTTGTTGAAATATTTGTGTTACCATCAAATTGTGACATATCCCCCACTCCAGTAGAGTTATCCATCGGCATACCGTCTATTACGAAAAGAGGCTGATTATCCCGCTCTAACGATGTGCCTCCTCGAATTACAATTGACGCGGATGCGCCTGGAGAACCTCCAGAATTTGTAATATTCAACCCTGCGATCTTGCCATTGAGCGAATTAATCATATTCGGATTTTTGTTCTTCATCAACTCATCGGCCTTAATATCCTGCACAGCATAACCAAGAGCTTTTTTCTCTTTTTTGATCCCCATAGCAGTTACCACAACCTCGTCAATTGCAGCATCACTACGCTCTAATATGACTTGAACTTGATTTGATGTAGCAAGCACATCTTTTGACTGATACCCAATAGCAGAAAAACGAAGTGTACTTCCTGTAGGAGCAGAAATCGAAAACCGGCCACTTTGGTCAGTTTGCGTTCCTAAATTGGTTCCTACAACAGCGACCGAAATACCTGACACGGGGCCATTTCCATCACGAACCACTCCAGAAATTTGATTTTGAATGACAACACGCGGCTCAGGAAATTTCGCACTTCTCGAATTTGGGATATTCGTCCCGAAGCCTGCCTGGGCTCCATGAAGTGTAAATCCTAAAGCCACTGTCAAAAGTAGAGCTTTATTCATATTGTTTAGTTTTTATGGATTATCATAATGGTCAATTGATTACTATACGTGCATAGACAACAAACGACGGTACAAGTGTAGCACATTCTAGCGTATGATGCAAGAGATTGCGTTATTTTTTGTTAAAAAACGAGAAATAAAGCGAACAATAAAAGATTTATCCTGAAAATAAAAAATCACCCCGTGCAAACGCGCATAAACATGCTTAATCCAGTGGCACATATAGAGAGAGAATAAATTCTACGGTTCTCCGCTACTAGCCCCTAAGATGCTCCTTCAACCACAAATCCTCTACTAGTCAAGTAATAAAACTAGAGGGTTTCCCAAGGAAAAACCAAGGTTTAACAGAGGGTTCATAGAGGGTTCATAGAGGTAAATCTATAAAAACCCATTAATTAGATCAGCTTTCCCTTCTGTTTACCCCCTATTTTTGTTAACTTACCAGTACCTCTACAGGCAACCCATTGCCAACTTCATTATAAACAAACGTCTATGGCTATTTTAAAAAACAGTATGATTTGGAGTTTCTCAGGTAAACTAGGAGGCATTGTTGGTTACGAACTCAATGGGCAACACATTATACGCGCCATGCCCGTCGTAAGCAAGCGCAAAGCATCCCCCTTAGAAATCATCAATAGAGCACGCATGAAGGCCGTATCCAAGTACTTATCTCCTATACGCAGAGCAATCAAATTTGGTTATCAAAACCTAGCTCCGCCAGGCAGTCGAATTGGCGCTTTCCAACAAGCACAATCTTACACCTTTAAACACAGCTTAGATTACGATGAGAACACTGTACCTTTCGTGAACCCAGAAAAGGTATTAGTCTTTAGAGGAAAGCTCCCTACCCCAGTACAAGCAACAGTTGAAGTTGCACAAGACCATAGCTTAGTCTTCTCCTGGCCCAGCATGAAGAGCACGGGCACACACCTGCATCTCGTGGCTTTCCTATACGACGGTATACGAAAACACGATCTCTTAAGCAGTGGCCCAAACCTGAGCGAACAAAGCTATACCTGGCGTCATTCGTTTTTGCAGCACCCGGACAAAACACCTATTCATGTATACTTTGGTTTTCGGAATTCTTTGACAGGAGAATTTTCAGATTCACAGTACTGGGGTTCTTTTAACACACAGTAGAACGGCATCAACGTAAACTCAGTTGCTCATGTAGTCCCAATGCTTTACGCAACCGCATCATAAACGACGCACCAGGATCATCTTTGTGTGTTATATAAGTAGGATCTGTTTCTTTCCACCAGGAAGTAGGCTTAAAAGATTGGTATTCATGGTGTCCGATTACATAGTTGATTGGATACTTCGCCATCAGATATTTGATAAGCGCTGTATTAGCACTAAGTTGTTCCTCCGTAAGCGGGCGTCTCGCCGATCCGACATTCTCAATGCCAATCGCACAATAGTTCAGACCAATCGTATGTCGGGCAAAAGTAGTCTCGGGAAGCAGTTGGAAAATTGTACCATCCCGCCCAATTAGGAACTGGGAAGAAACATTCAGCATACTCGCTTTCTGAAGGTTTGGGCGCGCAGGAAGTTGCACAGGATCAAAGGTCTTAAACGTCTTATCAACAGAAAGGACATCTGTCCAATGCACGACAATAATCTTAGGCGTAATTTCCGCTCGCCTACTATCAAGGCCATGACGATCTGTCAGATAAGCTATCGAAAGGGTTTCCCTCTCCGCATTCCATGTAATGGGGCGTTGTACGATAACTGGACGATCCTGTCCCAGTACCACAAGATTCATCAATAAAACGCAACAAAACAAACTAACCCGAAGTCCCATAAAAACAAAGCTACCTAAAAAATTTAGGTAGCTTTGTAATATATCCGTTGTTTTTAACCTAAAATTAAAAAACCTTCTTGGCAACATATTCACTCTCATTGCTCAAGCGATCAATCGCCTTAATAGCAATAGCTTGTAATTTTTTGCCGTCTTTCACCTTTGGAAATCCCTTTTCAGTTTCTAATTTATCTAAAATCTCATAATGCCATTCGCCGCCATACTGGGCGTAAGCAACCCATTGGAAGACTTGCTCTGGCTGCTTATGTAACCATTTCGCAAAAACACTACTCGTTTCGTTAGTCAAGAGCAATGTCGGAGCCAATAGAGGATTTGCATTTAACCATGGCGAACGGGGCACTAATGCTTTCTCACGATATGGGCCTGATTTTAATGTCTCCACCATCGCCGAACTCTTTGTCAAGCCAGCAATACTCCAATGCACGGCACCCACACTATTCGGAACAATCTCACGTGTCGCCTCAATCTGGTTCACAATCTCTTGTGGTTTATTTGATGCACGAACTTCCACGGTATTTAAGCCCGGCCAAAGATGACGCTTATACGTATTCTCCGACTCCCACCACTTTAACAGCGCAGTAAAACTCTGCCGTTGTGGCTCAATGGGCCAATACAACTGTGGCGTAAAATAGTCAATCCAACCCTTATTGAGCCATAACTTAGCATCCGCATACAACTCATCGTATTGCGAAGACCCCGTTATGCCTGCTGGATAGCCCGGTTTCCATATACCAAAAGGACTCAAACCAAATTTAACATAGTTCTTCTCTGCCTTGATCTCTTTATATACGCGTTCAATAAACTTATTTACATTATCGCGTCTCCAGTCTCCGCGCGACAAGCTACCGCCATTACTTTTGTAAACAGACCATGAAGCATTGTCCGGAAAATCACCTCCACCATTATAACTCGCGTACGGATAAAAGTAGTCATCAAAGTGTACACCGTCAATATTATAGCGTTTTACAATATCTAAAACCACTTTAGCAGCATGATCTTGTGTTTTAGGATTTGCTGGATCAAACCAGTACATTCCGTTCTTCAACCGAACCACCATATCTGGGGTTTTGCGCACCATCGATTCGCTGGTCACGGCTCCTCCAGCCGAATGGTGAGCACGGTAAGGATTTAACCAAACATGCAGCTCTAACCCTCTTTTATGCGCCTCGTCCACCCAGAACTCCAATGGATCGTAGTATGGAGTAGGTTGTTTACCGATCTCTCCCGTAAGGAAGTAGGACCAAGGTTCATGCTCACTTTTATATAAAGCATCTCCGGACGGTCTTACCTGAAAGATAACTGCATTAAAATTGTTCTCCTTCAGAAAATCCAACAAAGCGATCGCTTCCCGCTTTTGAGATTCTGTATTAAAATTATTTTTAGTCGGCCAGTTTATGTTCGCCACTGTAGCGACCCAAGCACCTCTAAATTCACGCTGAACAGTCGGCAAGGTAACACGATAGTTTTCTTCTACAACAGGACGTTTTTCTGCTGGGACAGCAACCCCTGGTTGTACTAGAACTCCGGTAGAAGTATTTGCAGGACGCTCAACAGCGGCTTCAGTTGTTGTTAAAACGTTGCTTCTTTCCTTCTTTCCTTTATTCCGAGATCCGCATGAAGATAATACGGTCGAAAATATCAAAGCAGCTAAAGCTGCCGTTTTTATCGGTTTTAATATCATATAACGCAAAGATAAGTTTTTTCCCCGTTGGATGGCACCACTCGTACAAAACGTGACGGGGATTTGTGTATTGAATGACAACAGAATCATGATTTAACGATACTGCGTATATCAGGAAACCTGCCTCTACTTGTTATAAACACGCGTATCTGCACTAATAAAGAGGCCATCACCATAAATAAAGCACCTAGCAGCGACAACGGTGAACTACAGGCGACCAACTAATCAACTAACTCCCCCTCTAAATAAACAGATTGAACTTCATAGTCGGCATTAAAAACTAAGATGTTAGCCAACGACCCCACATTTAGATTCCCAATATCTGACCGACCAATTAACTCGGCTGGATATTGGGTAGCCATCCGGATTGCTTCATCCATAGGAATATGGACTTTTTCCACACAATTACGAATTGCTTGAAGCATCGTCAGCGCGCTTCCACTTAGTGTACCGTTCGGTAATGTGAAATGATCCTTTTGTTTTATGTGCTGATAGATCCCTTTTTCACAGGCACCTACAGCATCGGTAATAAGAAATAACCGACGTCCCAACAGCTGCTTACTTAAGCGCACGGCTTCAAAATCAACATGAATACCATCTACAATAACAGACGCCATCACATCCATATGCGCAAAAGCTGCACCGGGAAGCCCCACTTCTCGGTGATGCAGCCCCGACATTGCATTCCATAAATGTGTGGTCGCTTTTATTCCCTGATCAAACCCGCGTATCGCTTCATCAAATGTAGCAGCACTATGTCCTGCACTCAACAGTACGCCCTTTTCTAACAGTAATGTCAAACAAGCATCGGATAAAAGCTCCGGTGCCACCGTCATCATCTTTACCGCATCTCCAGCTTCTGCCAACAGATCATTTATATCTGTCACATTTGCCTCCACAATTAATTCCGCAGGGTGCGCCCCTCGTTTAAGCACATTCAAAAAAGGACCTTCCAAATGCAACCCCAATGCCATCGGAGAACCTGACGTACGATACACCGCAATAGCTTCTTTAAAGACCGCTAATGTATTGGTCGCTAAGGTTAGAAGGTAGGAAGTGCAGCCCTGCTTCAACAACTGTTGATCGATGCTTAAAAGAGACTCCGACGTCAACTCAGCGGAGAACAGATCTTCACCCGTCCCATAAATCTGTAAATCAATGAGTCCTGGACAAATCACCCCCTGTTGGACATCAATCTGTCTATAGTCGGCAGGAATAGCATGCTTTGGAAAAATTCCCTGAATCACTTCCCCATTGATTAACAAGGCCTGTCCGATAAAACTATCGTCTCCATTGTAAATCTGTCCATTAACCAAAGCAATCTTATTTCCCATCGGATCGAACAATTAGTTTATCAACTTATTACCTTCACTAGAAGATTTCAATAAATTATCTTTCAGCTCATTTTCCGCCTGCAACAGCTCTTGCTCTACGACTTTCCGCTTCTCCCGACCGTCGCGCTGAATCTGTAACACTTGCTCAATGGTAGAAACAATATCTTGGTTTGCTTTTTTGATGGTTTCAATATCCACAATACCGCGTTCGGTTTCCTTCGCCACGTTGATCGTGGATTCTTTCAGCATTTCCGAGTTCCGACGCAATAACTCATTCGTTGCATCGGTCACTGCCTTTTGTGCTTCTAACGCACGTTGCGAATGTGCAATGCCGAGTGTCAACACCATTTGATTTTTCCAGAGCGGAATGGTATTCACCAAAGAGGACTGTATTTTTTCCATCAATGCCGAACTATTGTTTTGCACCAATCGAATTTGCGGAGCCGTTTGCAACACCACCATACGCGTAAGCTTCAAGTCATGCACTTTCCGTTCAAAACGAACCACATGTTGTTCCATATCTTTGTACGCTTGAATCTTGTGCTGATCACCAGACTCCTCCGCTTCCCGCTTCATTTGAGGCAATGTTTGCTCATGTGCCTCTTTTAATTTTTCTTCGCCTGCCGCAATGTAGAGCGACAATTCTTTAAAATAATTTTGATTTTCGACAAACAGTTTATCAAAGATATTGACATCTTTTGCGAGACTTTTGTAATGCCCTTCCAGCTTCAGCTCAATCTGATGTATATTCTTTTCTACTGATTGATATTCCGTACGCATACGCTGCAATTTCTTTTTCATATTGTCGAAAAACGGAATAAGCGGTTTCTTATTGAGGTTCGCATCAAATGCCTTCACATCAGAGCGCAGCCCCAAAAGAATATCTTCTGCCCCGCCCATATCTTTCGTCCGAACCTGCTTTAATATCTCATTCGAAAAATTACTCACCTTGGATTGACTCCCTACACCAAACTGAATAACATTGGTGGCTGAAGTCAGGTCTATTTTATCCTTATGCTGCTGGATAATGGATTTCTCCTCATCCGTAAAATTTACAGCAAGGTTATTCTTTTTATCTTGATTATCTTCAAACTCCGTCAGTTCCAAATTGGCCATAGTTTAATCTTTTAAAAGGTTTCTATTTTTTAATGTTTGAATATATACATCCGTTTCTGCCGAGACATCTAAAATCCCTGCTTTAAACTGATTGGTAACTTCTTGCTCAATAGCAACAGCAGCTTGCGCAAGAACCTCTTCTAATTTTCGTTTCGAATCTGTCGTCACAGCGTTTTTCAACTTCGAATTTTCAATCTCATCGTATTTCATCAATACACTGACAACGGTCGAATGTCGCACCAAAAACTTATCTGCTTCAATCTTATCTTTACTCTCCAGGAGCTGAAAGAGGTGAATAATCTTATCAATATCCCGCTGCATCGATACATTTGTAATTTCTCGTCGCCAATACAACATGCGTTCGATAAAAACCTGCGGCGTATCCAGCGTAGCTTCTGTTAACTCGAGCTTCCCACTAGAGGATGCTGTAGGGATCCAGCGCAAAGGATGGATTTCAGCCAACTCCAGCCGCTGCAAATAAGGCTTAGCGCGATTTAGAAGCAAGCCATTTCCAACAATATAAGCGGACACATATCCACCAAATGTCAACAATAACCCTTGAGACATAGCCCCAACAAAATATATAAAGGAGGCGAACAATGCGAATTCCAATAACATAAAAGCGATAGCGGTCGCATACCAAGACTTAATCTTACTCTTCTTTGCTTGTGCTAACATCACAAACAGAAATAAGTGCACGGGCAATGGAATAAACATCACGATAGAGACAAAAGTCCATGTGAGCTGCTGTAATTCCCAACGCTTGGTTTTTTTTGTGGCAAATCCCATGTTGCAATTTAAATATTTTTTTTGAATGTGAATGCGCCACTTTCCTAGTATCTTCGCCTTCATGAAGATACTCATGGTTTGTCTAGGCAACATTTGCCGTTCGCCTTTGGCGCATGGCGTATTACAACACTATGCGACGCAGAAGGGTCTTCCTTGGGAAGTAGACTCTGCAGGCACCGGCGACTGGCATATCGGCCAAGCTCCGGATCGACGGTCTATAGCGGTAGCCCAAAAATATGGCATCGACATCTCCACACAACGTGCCCAATGGTTTGAACCTCATCTTTTTGATCAGTTTGATCAAATCTTAGTGATGGATCGCAATAATCTTCGCGACGTATTAGCTCAAGCGAGAAATGTAGCTGACAAGGCGAAGGTGCAACTATTCTTAACGGAGGGAGAGGTTCCTGACCCATACTACGATGATAACCTTTTTGAACCCGTTTATCGGCTTATTGCAGACCGGTGCGAAGAAATTGTTGTTCGATTTTAGTAAGTTTGCTTTTATAGATAAATATGAAAGCATCAGAAATAAATAAAAAATGGTCCGAACTGCAAAAGGCGGTTTCGCAGGACTTCGATACAGAAACGCCCGACATCAAAGTAATGTTGTTCTTAATTGGCGTACAAGAGCTTGGAAAAGGACCACAGACCTTCTCTAAACGTCAAAAAGAGGAACTTATGCACATTGCAACTTGTCGTCTTTTCAGTGCAATGGGTTTTTATGAACTCAAAGGTCTCGACGAAGAGGGTTGGCCACACTGGGAGCTCGCAAAACCAATCCCGAACTATACGCTCTTAGAACAAGAAATGATCATGAAATCATTGATCATTGATTATTTTGACGGCATCTATACATTTGCTTAACTCATGATGAAAAAGAACAAAAATCTGAAGTCTTTGGTGCTATTGGCATGTAGCTTCTTTATATGCACAGCGCTTTTTGCAAAGACCCCTCTAAACCACTATGTACTGATCAAAACAGACAAGGGAGAATGTTTACTAAAACTGTATAATGAGACACCAAAACACCGAGACAACTTCGTGAAGTTGGTAAAAACAGGGTATTACGACAATTTGTTGTTCCACCGTGTTATCAATAACTTCATGGTACAAGGTGGGGATCCGGACTCCCGCAATGCTGCTCCAAAGCAAGAACTTGGCAATGGTGGCCCGGAATATAAAATCATGTCAGAAATCCAGGAAGGACTGTTCCATAAGAAAGGAACAATTGGTGCTGCGCGCGACAACAACCCTGCAAAAGAATCTTCTGCATCTCAATTTTACTTGGTTCAGGGCAAGAAGTTCACCGAAGCTGGGTTGGATTCACTCGAGACACTTCGGATGCAAGGCAAGAAATTCTCTGCCGCGCAACGAGCTGCCTATACAACGATTGGCGGCACACCACATTTAGATGGTAATTACACCGTTTTTGGCGAATTGCTTCGTGGTATCCCTACGGTTGATGCGATTGCAGTGGTGAAAACCGACAGCAAAGATCGTCCTGTAGAGGATGTACATATGTCGATGAAACTTTTAACTCGTCGTGAAGCACTAAATCTCGAGCGTGAGGCAGCAGGCCTAAAACCTAAAACAGGATTTTTCACCAAGTTAGGAGACATGTTTTCCTCTAAGTATTATTAATCTATGAAGATTGTATCGTACAACGTGAATGGCATACGTGCGGCACTAAAGAAAGATTGGCTGGGTTGGCTAAAAGAAGAAAACCCAGATGTAGTTTGCCTCCAAGAGATCAAAGCACCCCCCGATCAAGTTCCTGAAATAACGCTACTCGAAGAGATGGGCTACGAACATTACTGGTATCCTGCCCAAAAGAAAGGGTATAGCGGAACGGCTATCTTTACCAAAATCACCCCGAAGCATATCGAATATGGCTGCGGCCATGAAGACTATGATTTTGAAGGACGGATAATACGGGCTGATTTCGATGATATCTCGGTTATCAGTGCTTATTTTCCTTCAGGAACGACAGGTGATGTACGTCAAGATTTCAAATATCAGTTTTTAGATGATTTCCAGGTCTACAGTGAAAAGCTTCGTTTAGAAAAACCAAATCTGGTGGTCTCGGGAGATTATAATATTTGTCATCGACCGATTGACATCCATAACCCCAAATCTAATGCGAACAGTTCTGGTTTCTTGCCAGCTGAGCGTGAATGGATGGAAAATTTTATCAATTCTGGTTTTATAGATTCTTTTCGACACTTAAACCCAGACCCTCATCAGTATACCTGGTGGAGTTATAGGGCCGGAGCTAGGGCTAAAAATCTAGGCTGGCGGATTGACTACAACATGGTTTCGGAACCGCTTCGGGATCGTATCGTCGCGAGTAGCATTCGTCCGCTCGCTGTACACTCTGACCACTGCCCGACGATTGTTGAAATAAAATAATAAAATTAGGGGGCGATTGCCCCCTAATAAATTCCTTAACGCCCTTGCTAGCTTGCCCGCGGTAGGCCGGTTTTCAACTCGTGTTTTTTTAGTAACGGACACGCGCTACAAGCTCACGCCAGTACCTCCTTTATAGAGATAAATTCTTTAACTTACCAAAAGCTTATACCCTTTCCCGTGCACATTTACAATCTCTACACTAGGATCTTCCTTCAGGTATTTACGGAGTTTACTTAGAAATACATCCATACTCCGTCCCGTAAAATAATTATCATCATGCCAGATCTTAACCAGTGCTTCTTCTCGTGTCAAGACATCATTTTTATTCAAACACAACAGCCGTAACAGTTCAGCTTCTTTGGTAGACAACTTTTGCTGCTGACCTTTATATGAAATAATCTGACTGGTGTAATCGAAGAAATAATTACCTATTTCAAACTTATCCACGACTTGCTCATCGGTATCTTTCGCTGATCGCTTCAACAACGCATTAATACGAAGTAACAACTCCTCTACGCGAAAAGGTTTGGTGATATAATCATCTCCTCCAAGCTCGAAGGCCTGTGTTTTATCCTCCATCATCCCTTTTGCTGTCGCATAGATTATAGGAACAGTTTTGTCTACCTTACGAATATCCTTGCCTAAGGTAAATCCATCTTTTTTAGGCATCATAACATCCAAAATGCAGAGGTCAAACGTATCTTTTCGGAAAGCGTTCAATGCTTCTTCCCCATCTTGGCATAATGTCACGTCGAACTTTCCTTTTAACTCTAAATAGTCTTTTAAAAGTTCGCCTAAATTCGGGTCATCTTCAGCTAATAATATCTTTTGCATATAATGAAGCTATGTAAGTTTAATAATCAAGTTTCTCGTTTTTCAACGGAAAAGAAAGTTCAAACACCGTGCCTTTCTCTTTTTCACTCTTTACCTGTATTTTACCGTTCAATCGTTTTACGATGTCGTTGACATAACTAAGCCCCAAACCAAATCCTTTCACATTATGCACATTCCCTGTCGGGATACGGTAAAACTGGTCAAAAATCTTTTCTTTCTGGTCCTTTGTCATACCCATCCCTTTATCGGCAACGGTTATCACAATGCTATTCTTCACATTTTCAGTTCTGACAGTAATTTCAGGTTTATCACTACTGTATTTTATAGCGTTGTCAACTAAGTTAAAAAATACATTGGACAGATGCAATTCATCACCTATCACGAGGTCATCGGTTGCCAACATCTCCGTTTGCAAGGTACCACCCGCCTTTTGCAATTGCAGGTTCATACTATCCAACACGCCTTCAACCACCGAGTTAACATGCACATTAACCGATTCAATTTTCAGGTTTTCCTTCTCCAACCGGGCAATATTAAGCACCCGTTCTATATGATTCCCCAAGCGAACATTCTCTTCGTAAATGATATTCGCCAACCGGTTTACCCGTCTTTCATCCGAAGCAATCTCCGGATCCCGCAATGACTCACTTGCAATCATAATAGTTGCTACTGGCGTCTTGAACTCATGCGTCATGTTATTCATAAAATCGGTTTTCATTTCCGATATCTTCTTCTGTCGGAAAATAATGCTCAATGTATAAGCAAACGCACCAATCAACAAACCTAATAACGCAACCATCGGCACCATGAGATAACTCATGGTATCCCGGATAACAGATGACTTATTGGGGAAATATACCGAAAACAAACCGGGTGAGCTCCCCAAATCGTTCTCAAACAGCTTGGTGCTATAACGGGCATTTCGTTTATCGTTCTTCGGATATTTACTGTGCACCGTTTCGTAAATTATCGCAAGCTGGTTATCACGAACTTCAATATTAAATGGCGCATGAATATCTCTTTTTGCCAGTTCTATCTCTAACTCGTTCTTCAGAAACTCAATATTTATTCTTTCCCGGAATGGGCGTTTCGCCAATTCCATTCCAAATTCTACATCTTTTAAAATATCTCGGCTTTTCCCTCCAATAATTGCTAAGGTATCAAAAAGATTTTCCGCTCCCGCAAACTGTCGCTCGTTCAACGATCCAAGCTGTTGCTCTAATGCATGTAACTCAAAGGCAACTTTCGCATTGGTCTTCGGCATTAACGTTGCCGTTTGGATAGCCACGACCTGCCCATTGCGCACATACGGGATGATGAATCGTGTACTGTCATCCTTTGCCGGAATTAACGGAATCTGCTTCTTCGCAGTAAGTTCGATACCGGTATCAAAATACCCCTCTCCAATATACTTCTCCACGACGTTGAAATCAATCAGGTCCTGGTACCTCTTTCTCTTGATATAGGTCTCATAAAAGGCATTATTTACCGCGATGGCATTTGGATACTGCCCTTTTAGGTTGTCTTCAAACTCCTTATACTGTTGTTGGTAATCGAACTGCTGTATCTGAAGTTTTTTAATTTTATCCTGAATCTTTAGCTGATCGGCTAACAATTCTTCTTTTCGCTGTCTCTTTTCTTGATCCGCCTTATATTTCTGCTGGCTCAATCGCTCCTGCTCTTGCGCAAACTCAAAAATCTCACGCTTCTCTATTTTGCCTGCCACTGCAGTCAACGATGCTTTCACGGCCTCATCGAACAGCTGGCCCTTTTGCTTGTACGATTCACGTACAAAATAATATTGCATAGCCATCACCCCCAAAAGGGCAATGGACATCAACCATATGATCAGTGTTATACTACGCTTCTTCATTTTTTACAAAAATAACCATGCTCTTTGTATACAAACTTGTTTTAACACATTTTAACAGCCTCAGAATAAACGCTTAGCTTCATTTAACTCAATATAGAGCGTTTAGTTCTGTCCGAAAAACGGCCTTCTAATAACAAAGAAGCACTAACCTACGAATTATAAACAACAACAAAATCCCTGACCCAAAGGATTTATCACAAAAGCCAAAACAAAAAACCTAATTTCTTATCATTCAAAAGACAAAAAATCCAAAAAATGGCGCGATATTCGCACCACAAACATTTAGGCATAATTCTAATGGCCTCATAAAACACAAATACGTATGCTAAAACTACGACCCTTTTTTTTAATCCTACTAACGGTACTGTTTCTCAGCAGCTGTATCAAGGATGAAGCACAGAATATGGAGGCAGACATCACCCAGGTGGTTATCGATCCTTCCACAACCCCCATGACACCCATCATTGGAAACAACACCATTGTACTTTATGTTTCTCCGAACATCTATGATGTAACTAAATTCAAATTTGATTTTAAAACGACAGAAGGAGCTAAAGTCAGCCCTGCAGCAGGTAGCGAGCAAGATTTCTCTGCGCCCATCACCTATACAGTAACCTCTCAAGATGGTCAGTTTAACAAACAATACACGGTGCAAGTCATTGAGCTTTCGGAGAGCACGATACCCAATGAATTTGCATTTGACAATTACATCATTGATGCCGCCAAACACTACACTATTTTTGTAGATGTTGTGAACGGTAAAACATTCGACAACTGGGCATCAGGAAATGGTGGATTTGCTATCAGTCAAACAGGGCTTAACAATCCGGAACAATACCCTACAACATTCACAACAACAGATAAAAGAAGTGGCACTTCGGCCGCGTTACTAGAGACGAAGTTAACGGGAGCTCTGGGTGCTATGTTTGGAAAACCTATTGCTGCAGGAAATCTGTTTATCGGTTCATTCAACACCAATTCTGCATTATTGGACCCACTGAACGCTACCCGTTTTGGCTTACCATACAATAGAATTCCGCTCGCCTTAGAAGGCTACTATAAATACAGCCCTGGGCCAAAGGTTACGGACAAAAACATGAAAGAGGTTAACATGGCAGACTCTTGCGACATATATGCCGTCCTGTACAACCGGGAAGAGCTTGCCGCGACAGAAAAAGGCAGAACCTACCTAAATGGTGGCGATATTCTAACACATAAAAGCATTGTAGCTATTGCCCGTTTAGAAAATGGAAGCAAGACAGAAGGAACAGGCTTTGTGCACTTCCGAGTACCTTTCCAATATAAAGCAGCCTTCAATGAGCGGCTCGTATTTAACATGGATTACAACCTTGCCATTGTGATGTCCTCTTCCAAATATGGCGATCAATTTTTGGGAGCTGTAGGCAGCAAACTGACCGTTGACGATATAAAGATTATTACCCAACAATGAGAAAGAACAACATAAAACCATACGTCATCGTCCTTCTAGCTCTTTTATGCTACAACTTGGGCCATGCAACTTCAATAGACAGTATTTTATCTAAAATTGAATTCAAAGTAATCGCCGGCTCCAAGGTTGGTGGTGCTGCTCCCCTATCGATGCCGGTTGAGATTCGAAAAATCCGAAGCTATTCGCCCGCAAATCCATACTTCATCGGGGCGGGTGCTCAATATCCGATTACTCCGAAATGGGGCGTATCATTAGGAGTCGTTTTTGAAGGAAAAGGCATGAACACCGATGCCACAGTAAAAGGCTATAAAACAACGTTCAATGCCAATGAAGATCCGACGGCTAATATCACGGGATACTATACGGGTGATATAACCACGAATGTGCAGAATTTATATATCAGCATCCCAATCCAGGCCACATATCAGCTATCACATCGTTGGCGGATGGAGCTTGGCCCATACATCTCCTTTGCGGTAAAACGTAAATTCTTTGGATCTGCTTATAATGGCTATATGCGCGAAGGCACGCCTGTTGGAGACCAAGTAGATATTGATAACGCAGACTATGACTTTAAGAACAGTGTGCGCCCTATTGATGTAGGTTTTAGCGCGGGTACACGTTACGGAATTTCCAAGCGTATTTTTGCTTTAGGACAATTAGACTACGGCTTTAACAACATTATGAAGACAGGTTTTGAAAGTATCAGCTTCGGTCTACATAACATCTTTCTTAACGTTGGTGTTGGCGTGAAATTTTAATATTAAACCATTTAAGTTTATGGCAGTCTAACTGCCATAAACTCAGATATTATGAAAAATTTTTTATTGACGGCACTTGGGACATTCTGTGCTCTTGCTGGCGTTATAGCACAAGAAAATAGTCCTTGCGACACCCCGCAAAAGACGAATTCCGATAAAAAATCATTGGAGAAAGTCTCCGTTACTAGCGGCGATAAAATAGAAGAAAAAGCGCGTTATAAAGTTTTCGCAAGTCCAAGCAATAAAACGACACCTCAACAAACGATGATCGAAATTCCCGTTGCAAAACCTAATACGCTCTATGAGTTTAATACGCAAATAAAAACACTTTCTGGAAAAGGTAGTGTTAAAATGCCAGGAACAGAATTGCTTGATCTTGCAGAAAGAAGAAGAGATTCCCTCATGCAGAAGAATAGTATTATCAAAATAAGAACAATACCGATAAAATAGAATCTAAAAAGCCGAAATGCGATAACACACCCCGGCTTTTAAGTAGAAGCTTACGATGTAATTACATCTTAAGACCAATTTCACGTAAACGTTCATCGAGATACTGTCCAGCAGTATAATCTTCATACAATTTCGGATACGTTTCTGATACTGTAGAAGGCAAACTCGCCAGGCTCATTGCTGCTTTCGGGTGCAAGAAAAACGGCACAGAATAACGAGAGGTCTTCATCAATTCACGTGGCGGATTTACCACACGGTGCGTTGTAGACTTCAACTTATTATTAGTCAATCGCTGCAACATATCACCCACATTAACGACAATATCTTCGCCTTTTGCCTTGATTGGAAACCAATCTCCCTCTTTCGTCATCACTTCTAAACCATCTGCACTAGCCCCAATCAGTAACGTGATTAAGTTAATATCTTCATGGGCCCCAGCGCGTACCGCATCCGGTGAAATTGCATCAGGATTTTCTATTGGAAAATAATGAATAGCCCGTAAAATCGAGTTGCCATTAATTACATATTGTTCAAAATAATCCTCTTCCAATGCCAAATAAGTAGCAATAGCTTTAAGCAGGTTTCGTCCTGCATCCTCCAATTTTTTATACACCTCCGCTGTTACTGCATTAAATCGAGGTAATTCTTCTACCAATGGATTATCTGGAAAATCGGCTTTACTATACGTCTCGCCAACAATCGTTTGACCGCGCTGCCAAAACTCCTTCAGATCGGGCGTATTAGCATCTTTCGCCTTCTCTCTACCCTTGGCCGTATAGCCGCGTTGTCCGGCAAGCTCAGGAAACTCATACTTTCGTTTAGTTTCCTCTTCTTGATCAAAAAAAGCCTTTACTACGGCATACAGCTCATCGATTAAATCTTGGCTTAAGCCATGGTTAGCGATCGTTACAAACCCCGTCTCGTTAAATGCTTTTCCAATATCTTGTGCAAATTGGTGACGTTGCTCGGCGGTACCTTCTGTATATTGTAGAAGGTCCAATCTCGGAATGTTTACTAATGCCATAGTTTTTGTAAATTTGTATACAAAGGTAACAGAATAATAATGGCATAAACCTAAATGATGTTTGTAATGCCACAAAAAACCAATATAAACAACAGTAATACAGCAATTAAAGTTTTCAACATTCAAAAAAAAGCGATAAAATACTCCCTTCTTTCTACAGCCGTTCTGTTTTCGCCCATATTTTATCTTTTTTATTCAAAAGCCTTGTTTTCTAAAATACAATCTCGTAGATTTGTTATGCTTGCATAGCAAATTAAAATCAGATTATGAGCCAAGATAATACTATAGACTACTTTTTAAAGACGAGCTGGCAGAACGTCGCCAATAAGTATAATGTCATTGCCAGTCAATACGGGTTCACCCAGGCGGCAGGTTACATTTTGATAAACATTCACAAAGACGGGACCTCTGTTTCACAAATCGCTAATTCTACGGGTGTCAAAACAACTTCCCTATCTAGAGTGTTAAGTAATTTAGAATCACTAGGTTTTATTTATCGCGAGGTAAATGCTTCCGACAAACGTTCGGTAAAAGTATACCTTACAGCATTAGGAAAAGAAAAGCGAAAAATTGCTAAAGATGTGGTTCGGGAGTTCAATGAGCATCTGGAGTCTCATTTAACAGAAAAAGAAAAAGCTCAGCTCATCAAATCTTTACAACGGATCAACGAGCTAGCAGCAACATACGCTCCAAAAGTAGAAGAAGCTATTTGATAATATAAATTAATAAATCGCTTGGCAGGCAATCTGTTCGAACAAAGAAATATTGTTATAAACCAAAACAGCGCGTCTCCAGCATGATTAAATGATAAATAGTATGCATACAAACAGAAATATTAGAAAAGTTGCTGTCCTTGGCTCGGGTGTAATGGGCTCTCGGATCGCTTGTCACTTTGCCAACATCGGTGTGGAGGTGCTACTTTTAGATATCGTTCCGCGTGAGCTATTGCCAGCAGAGGAAGCCAAGGGCTTAACCTTAGAACACCCTGCTGTACGCAACCGCATTGTAAACAGCTCGCTTGAAACAGCTTTAAAAACAAACCCTTCCCCTATTTATAGCAAAAGCTATATTTCACGCGTAAAAACCGGGAATTTTGACGATAACATGAAAGATATTGCTCAATATGATTGGGTTATCGAAGTGGTTGTCGAACGCTTAGACATTAAAAAATCTGTTTTCGAACAGGTTGAACAATACCGTAAACCGGGGACCTTAATTACATCCAACACCTCGGGTATCCCTATTCACTTGATGACAGAAGGTCGTTCGGATGATTTTAAAGCGCATTTCTGCGGCACACACTTTTTCAATCCGCCCCGTTACTTAGAGCTTCTCGAAATAATCCCAACGCCAGCCACCAAACCAGAGGTTGTTGACTTTTTGGTTCATTTTGGTGACAAAATGTTGGGAAAAACAGTCGTACTATGTAAAGACACGCCTGCATTTATCGGAAACCGTGTCGGTGTATACTCTATGTTAGCGGTTGCCCACCTCGTAGAGCAGATGGGCCTAACGGTTGAAGAAGTCGACAAATATACGGGACCAGCAATGGGACACCCTAAGTCGGCAACATTCCGAACAGCTGATGTTGTCGGGCTAGACACGCTGGTAAACGTCGCTAACGGTCTGACACAAAATGCACCGAATGATGAAGCAAAAGGGGCATTTCAACTCCCGGCCTATCTGACAAAAATGGTAGAAAACAAATGGCTTGGAGAGAAATCAAAACAAGGGTTCTACAAAAAAGTCAAGGATGAACAAGGCAATTCGGCCATTCTTTCCTTAGACCTAAAGACGCTTGAATATAAAGAGCAAACAAAAGTCAAATCCGCCACCCTTGAAGCAACGAAACCTGTCGAAGATATCCGCAAGCGGATGAAGGTTTATGAAAAAGGAACGGACACAGCAGGGCAGTTTTTTCGCGCCATGCATTATCCTTTGTTTGAATATGTGTCGCACCGCGTACCAGAGATAACCGATGATTTTTATCGAATTGACGACGCAATGCGCGCTGGTTTTGGTTGGGAAATAGGCCCCTTCGAAGTGTGGGATGCACTAGGCGTACGTGAAACAATAGAAAAAATAAAAACCGAAGAAAAGCGCCTTCCCGGACAAACAGGTACGGTAGCAACTTGGGTACAAGAGATGCTGGACGCAGGGGTCGAATCCTTTTATAAAGTGATCGACGGCGTGCGCAACTACTACGATATCAAAACAAAATCATACCTCCCAATCCCAGGCACAGAAGATCTGATTGTATTAGATCATATCCGGGAGAGCAAAACGATATGGAAAAATACCGGGGTCACGATTACTGACTTGGGCGACGGCATCATCAATTGTGAATTTCATACGAAGATGAACACAATTGGCGGTGATGTTATTCAAGGCATAAATAAAGCGATTGACATCGCAGAAAAGGAATACCGGGGGCTGGTAATCACCAATGAAGGCAAGAACTTCTCCGCCGGTGCAAACATCGGGATGATCTTTATGATGGCAGTAGAGCAGGATTATGATGAATTAAACATGTCGGTTCGTATGTTCCAAAATACTTCCATGCGTATCCGTTACTCTTCTATCCCTGTTGTCGTTGCCCCATTCCAGATGACATTAGGTGGTGGCTGTGAGTTCTCCATGCATGCTGATTTTGTACAGCTTCATGCAGAAACTTATATGGGCCTTGTAGAGTTCGGTGTTGGTGTAATCCCTGGCGGAGGAGGGACAAAGGAGTTTGCATTACGCGCTTCCGATGAGTTTAGAGCGGACCAGATTACGCAGAACACTTTACGCGAGCGGTTCCTTACGGTAGGTCAAGCGAAGGTGTCAACTTCAGCTGTTGAAGCGGCTGAGCTAGGTTACCTGGAAGCCGGTAAATATGCGATTACAATGAATCGGAAACGCCTGCTTGCGGATGCTAAGGCAAAAGCACTTGAACTTGCGAATGCGGGTTATGTACAGCCAGCACCACGTAACAACATTAAAGTATTGGGTAATCAAGGTCTAGGTATTGTTTATGTGGGGGCATCGTCTATGCGTGCAGGAAACTACATCTCTGACCACGATAAAAAGATTTCCGAAAAATTAGGATGGGTGATGTGTGGCGGCAACTTATCTGCACCAACAGAAGTATCAGAACAATACTTACTTGATATGGAACGGAAAGCCTTCTTAGAGCTTTGCGCTGAGCGCAAAACCGTAGAGCGAATTCAATTTATGCTCACGAAGGGAAAACCATTGCGCAATTAGAGAGTAGATGGCAGGGAGTAGATTGTAGAGACACAAATCCCGAAGGGCTCAGTGTAGCTAAATTTTGTGTCTAAAACTAAAAAAATAACAAAACATGGAAGCATACATCATAGCAGGATATCGCACAGCAGTAGGCAAAGCCCCACGTGGAGCTTTCCGATTTATGCGTGCAGACGATTTAGCCGCTGACGTCATAAAGCAGCTCGTGGCGAGTGTCCCTAATCTTAATGTTGAAGAAATAGACGACGTGATTGTCGGAAATGCCATGCCAGAGGCTGAACAAGGACTTAACGTAGGTCGTTTGATTTCTCTGATGGGTTTAAATACAGATAAAGTCCCAGGAGTAACTGTAAACCGTTACTGTGCATCTGGACTAGAAACTATTGCAACAGCTGTTGCTAAAATAAAAGCCGGTATGGCCGATTGTATTATTGCCGGAGGGGTGGAGGTTATGTCAGGCATGCCTTTCGGGGGATGGAAAATTGTACCAAACCCCGTGGTGGCAAAAGAAAATCCAGATTGGTACTGGGGAATGGGCCTTACCGCTGAAGCTGTAGCAAAAGAGTACAATGTTTCACGTGCCGATCAGGACGCCTTTGCCTTACGCTCACACCAAAAAGCAATCGAGGCACAGAAGAATGGCTATTTAAATGCGGGTATCGTGCCGATTACCGTTACCGAGAACTACGTCAAAGATGGAAAAATCGCACAACGGACGTATACGGTAGACCGTGATGAGGGTCCGCGCGCGGACACAACTACTGATGCTTTAGCCAAATTACGCCCTGTGTTCGCTGCTGATGGCTGTGTAACAGCCGGAAATTCTTCACAAACATCGGATGGCGCGGCTTTTGTATTAGTCGTTTCAGAGACCAAACTTAAAGAACTTGGCGTTAAACCTATTGCCCGGCTAGTCAGTTATGCCGCAGCAGGTGTCCCTCCAAGGATTATGGGCATAGGTCCAATCTATGCTATTCCAAAAGCGCTAAAGCAAGCTAATCTAAAAAAGGAAGATCTCAGCTTGATCGAACTCAACGAAGCATTTGCTTCCCAATCTCTTGCCGTCATTCGAGAACTCGGCCTGGATGAATCCAAAGTAAATATTAACGGTGGCGCTATAGCCTTGGGACACCCACTCGGTTGTACTGGAGCCAAGCTAACGGTTCAATTGTTGAATGATCTTCAGCGACGAAAAGAGAAATACGGAATGGTAACAATGTGCGTAGGAACCGGACAGGGAGCTGCGGGAATATTCGAAATGTTAGATTAATTTATAAACTGAAAATAACATGGAAGCAAATAAAAAAACAATCAAAGGCGGAGAATTTGTAATTCGCGAAACAGCATATACAGACATCTTTATTCCTGAAGAGTTTGATGAAGAGGCAAAGATGATACGCCAAACCTGCCTGGACTTTCTCGAAGCGGAAGTCTTGGACAACCTCGATCGTATAGACGCACAAGAGGAAGGTTTGATGCAAAGTCTGATGGATAAAGCGGGCGAATTGGGTATGCTAGGCGTATCTATTCCAGAAGAATACGGTGGTTTTGGCAAAAACTTCAACACTTCCATGCTTGTTGCAGAAGCTGTTGGGGGAGGCTTCTCTTTTGCCGTCGCCCTATCAGCACATACAGGAATTGGAACTTTACCCATTTTGTACTACGGTAATGCCGAGCAAAAAACCAAATATATCCCCAAGCTCGCTACCGGCGAGTGGAAGGCTGCTTATTGTTTAACGGAGCCAAATGCGGGGTCGGATGCAAACTCGGGACGTACCGCAGCGAAGCTAAATCCAGAAGGCACACATTACTTGATCAACGGTCAAAAGATGTGGATTACTAATGGTGGGTTTGCCGATATCTTTATTGTATTTGCTAAAATTGACGACGATAAAAACCTAACTGCATTTATTGTAGAGAAAGACTTTGGAGGAATCACAATGAATCCAGAGGAGCATAAGCTGGGCATCAAAGGTTCTTCTACCCGCCAGATCTTTTTTAATGACTGTGCGGTTCCGGTTGAAAATATGCTATCCACGCGTGAGAATGGTTTTAAAATCGCTGTAAACATCTTAAATATCGGCCGTATTAAACTGGGTGCCGCAACGATAGGATCGGCTCGTATGGTGGCTTCACAAGCTGTAAAATACGCGAACGAACGGGTTCAGTTTAACCTACCGATTTCTAAATTTGGTGCTATTCGTTATAAGCTGGCAGAAATGGCGACTCGCCTTTATGCCAATGAATCGGCCGCTTATCGGGCTGGACAAAATATAGACGATGCCTTTGAATCGTTGGTCGCTGGCGGTATGAGCGAGGCGGATGCAAAGCTTAAATCCGTGGAACAATTTGCGATCGAATGTGCCATCATCAAGGTATGGGGATCCGAAATGTTGGATTATGTGGTCGATGAAGGCGTACAGATTTACGGTGGTATGGGCTATTCAGCAGAAGCTCCAATGGAAAGAGCTTATCGCGATTCACGAATCAACCGGATCTTTGAGGGCACCAACGAAGTCAACCGTCTTCTTGTTGTAGACATGCTTTTAAAACGCGCCATGAAAGGCGAGCTTGACCTCATGGGTCCAGCAACAGCGGTAGCCAATGAGCTGATGTCTATTCCTGACTTTGCGGAAGAAGATGAGACTCCTTTTGCCGCAGAAAAGAAAATATTGGCCAACCTAAAAAAAGCGGGACTTCTTGTGGCAGGTGCAGCCGTACAGAAACTTATGATGTCTCTATCTAAAGAAGAGGAAATATTAATGAATATTGCAGATGTGATAGGTTATATCTACGTTGCTGAATCAGTATTACTGCGTGCCGAAAAAATTCATCACACCCAAGGTGCAGATGCAGCAAGCTACCCGGTAGATATGGCTCGAGTATATCTGTATAGCACGATAGATAAAGTATATGTTGCGGCTAAAGAAGCATTGTATTCGTTCGGTGAAGGCGATGAGTTGAAAATGATGTTAGTTGGTTTACGTCGCTTTACAAAAGCAGAACCGTTTAATGTTAAAGACGCGAGACAACGTATTGCTAAAAAGATGATCGACGATAATAAATACAATTTTTAAGGTTACATAGTTTTGTTTAATGAGGCTCTCAAAATTTAGTTTTGAGAGCCTTTTTTGTGTTCTTGAAAAAATAGTCTACTAAAAAGATAGATTATATAAATATTATTTATATTTTCGCAAAACACTCGTTATCAAGAGGCATTGACAACGACAATTTGAATACGGACATAATTATTCATACAACATGGAACCATCTTACTACACCCAAACAACAAACCGACTTCGACAACGACGGCTTAGTACCTCTTCTACCTACTCGACTTCCCGAATGCGAATGTGTTGCTAAAGACACCCTCTACCTAACCACAATATCCAAACAACATATATACATATTTATGAAAAAAGAACTTTTTCAAGTAGCCTTGCTATTTGCCGGCCTCTCGATAGGCTATATAGAAACCGCTCGCGCACAGGTCGAAACAAAACCCATTATTAATGCGTCCTTAACAGGAACTATTATTGATGCCGAGACCAAAGAACCACTAGAAGGTGTCACCGTACAGCTGGATGCCGTAACGCACCAAGTCAAAACAGATAGGCAAGGCTTTTTCCAATTTGTGACCGGACAAAAACTCCCTTTCACCTTAATCGTAAGCAGAGTGGGTTACCAAACGCGTCGTCTAGTGATAGAGACCTCGCCAACCCAGATTGAATTAACCCCCAGTTTAGCCTCTCTAGAACAAGTAACCGTAACCTCCCGTCGTCGGAAAGAACAAATACAAGAAGTCCCCATTCCCATCTCTTTAATCCGCGGTACAACACTCGAAGAAGCAGGGGCATTTAATGTAAACCGATTAAAAGAGCTCATTCCTACCGTTCAACTCTATGCATCCAACGCCCGCAACACGACACTTAATATTCGCGGTTTGGGTTCCACTTATGGCTTAACCAACGACGGTATTGATCCCGGTGTTGGTTTCTATCTTGATGGCGTTTATCTAGCGCGTCCTGCCGCCACCGCATTAGATTTTATAGATATTGAACAAATAGAGGTGCTTCGTGGTCCCCAAGGCACACTATTTGGTAAGAACACAACTTCAGGTGCTTTCAATATAACATCACGTTTACCACAGTTTAAGCCAGAAGCAACGTTTGAAGCCAGTTACGGGAACTACGGCTATGTACAAGCCAAAACATCCATCACTGGTCCTTTGTCCAGCAAACTTGCGGCACGTATCTCATTTTCAGGCACACAGCGAGATGGAACGCTCTTCAATGTACACACTAACCGAAACATCAACAACACCAATAATCTTGGTCTGCGAGGACAACTTCTTTACACCCCAACTGATGATGTGAAGATCGTTCTAGCGGCCGACAAAACAACCCAACGCCCAGATGGTTACGGTTGGGGGGTTGCCGGCGTTGTCACCACAAAACGAGCGGCATATAGGCAATTTAATGCGATAATTGACGATTTAGGCTATACCCTACCTTATCAAAGTGCATTCGAACGCAAAATCGATCTCGATACACAATCCAAAGCCGACAATGAACTCGGAGGCGTTTCGCTTACCGCCGATGTAAAAATAGGTAACGGCACCTTAACTTCAACGTCGGCCTGGCGCTATTGGGACTGGGTTCCGTTAAACGACCGTGACTATATTGGTCTTCCTGTTTTCACCATATCTGCCGGCAATTCTAAACATAACCAATGGTCGCAAGAGTTTCGATACTCCGGAAAGATCAGCGAGTCTGTCAGCGGCGTAGTTGGTTTGTTTGGTCTATGGCAAGACCTTAACACCGATCCCGTGCATACCGAGGAAGGAGGCTCTGCTTTATGGCGCTTCGCACAATCATCCACCAGTGCCTTATGGAAAACGCCGGGCCTTTTCGATAATTTTGGTATAAAAACAACCTATGGCATTCGCAGTACGAGCTTAGCAGCCTACACACAAATAGACTGGGCGATCACACCGAAATTACATCTACTTCCAGGATTACGGTATAACTACGACAAGAAAAAAGCCGATTATGATCGTCAGCGCTACGGTGGACTCGAGACAACGGACCCCGCGTTACTCGCACTTAAAAACAGTATCTATAGCAATCAGTCTTTTAATACAGATGCCTCCGCGGATAATATCTCCGGACAGCTTTCGATACAATATAAAGTCAACAGTCAGCTCAATGGTTATGCCACTTATGCAATTAGCTATAAACCGGTCGGCATCAATGTTGGTGGTTTACCGACAGCTAATGGCGAAGTCCTGTTGGATTTAGCACGCGTAAAACCGGAAGCCGTAAACCATAAAGAATTTGGTTTAAAATCTAATCCGACTAAGAACTCGATCCTAAACATTACCTTCTACCAAACGGACATCAAAGACTACCAAACGCAAGTACAAACCCCAGACCCAGGGGTAAACAGGGGCTACCTAGCGAATGCCGAGAAAGTACGCGTAAAAGGTATCGAGCTTGATGGAAGTGTCAGAATTGGGCAGCACCTCCGCTTTAATACCGCCTTAGCTTATACCGACGGAAAGTATGTGAAGTTTACCAATGCACCGGTTCCACTCGAAGAAGTCGGAGGACCAGAGGCCTTCAAAGATATCTCTGGAGGCGCACTTCCTGGTATATCAAAGTGGTCCGGTTCCTTCGGCGGAGAAGTAAACACAGAAGGAAACCTACTTGGTCTGTCCGGGAACTTCTTCTTAGCGGCCGATCTTTTCTTCCGCTCCAAATTTTCATCGAGCCCCTCCCCTTCCGAATATCTTAATATCGACGCATATAGCTTGATTAACGCACGTGTAGGCTTCCGTGCAAACAATGGTGTCTCGGTCTTGGTATGGAGCCGCAATTTAACCAACAAAGATTACTACGAACAACTACTTGCTGCACCAGGAAGCTACGGGCAATACGCTGGCATTGTCGGCGACCCTCGTACCTATGGCGTGACATTACGATATAGCTGGAAATAATCCTTCTATGAAATGATGGTAACAATTCTTTGATGCTGAGATATAACAATGTCGAAAGGGTGGTAATTCCTATAAATTGTGTACTTTCACGACAATTTTATCAGGAAGCTGATCAACTTAAACATTATTATGTCCACATCAAAGAAAATTACCTTCACGGAAGATTGGGTTGTTGTAATTCTAGGATTAGCCATTATATTTTTGGCTTTATTAGGTGTTAACATTCCTAAACCTTCGTTTTCATGGGAAACAATCGAAGTACTAAGCACAAAAATCCTTGGCGCAGACAATTTACTTAAAATAGGTGGGCAGTTTTTATTGGTTTATGGTATTGCCATTTTGGGTGCCTTTCTATTAGGCAAACCCGTTAAGCACCTGTTAACTGTTTTTCCGATCGTTTTTGTCGTCACGCTTATTGCTTTGGTTATCGCAGGAAACAATGTTGTCAAAGAATATAACCTAGAGGCCGTTATTTTCAGTTTAGCCATCGGCCTTGCTATCAGTAATTTTTTCAAACTACCAAACTGGTTTAAAGAAGCTTTGTCCACAGAGCTCTATGTAAAAATAGGCTTAGTTCTCCTCGGAACCACCGTTATTTTTGGGGACATTCTAAAGGCGGGTTCATTGGGCCTTATTCAAGCCTTGGTGGTTGTTATCTCGGTATGGTATTTTGCGTTTTGGCTTTGTAAAAAGCTTAAGATCGATGAAGAGATGTCAATGATGCTCTCAAGCGCAGTTTCAATCTGCGGTGTCTCGGCAGCCATAGCGACCTCTGGCGCAATAAAAGGTGATTCGAAAAAGCTGTCTTATGTCATCTCTTTGGTATTAATCACCGCTATTCCGATGATGATTTTTATGCCATACATGGCCAACTGGATGGGTCTATCCCAAGAGGTGACCGGCGCCTGGCTCGGCGGTAGTATCGACACCACAGGGGCCGTTGTCGCTTCAGGCTCCCTTGTTGGCGATGAAGCTTTAAAAATCAGTACTATTGTTAAATTCTCCCAAAACGTATTATTAGGAATTGCAGCATTTGCGATCAGTATCTATTGGACATATTCCAAATCTAAGAGTGCCGAAAATGCAGAGAAGCCGACCCTTAAAGTTATCTGGGATCGCTTTCCAAAATTTGTCCTCGGCTTTATATTTGCCTCTCTTCTATTTTCATTCGTAATATCTCCCGAAAAGATTGACACCGTAAAAGATGGGCTTAAAAGTGTTCAAGGTCTTTGGTTTACCCTTGCTTTTACATCCATTGGGCTAGAAACAAATTTCAAGGACTTATTTGTACACAACAACAAAAAGCCCTTGTACGCCTTTCTTATTGCACAAACATTTAATGTGATTGTGACATTATTGGTGGCGTTAGTATTGTTTGGATAATACTTTTTGTTCGCTACTTTTTTATCAATGGCTTAAGCAAATATTCTAAGCCATTGAGTTTTATTTCGTAGAGGGTTGCAAGCTGTACACCTAGCTTTCCGGCAGGGAATCCCTTTTGGTGGAACCAAACCAGGTATGGCTCAGGCAAATTACATAACAACCAACCTTGATACTTGCCAAAAGGCATTTTTGTGTTGGCCAATTCTACCAAAATATCCGGGTTGAGCATGCCGTTGTTAGTCTCTTGTTTTGCCATTTTTTAATCGGTGTAAAAGTAACCGTGCCGCAATAACCCCATGGTTTATTATATTCGGCACTGTACCGTAGTATTTCTTAAAAATATCATACCGTTCTTTAAGGCTCTCCCGGTGCCGTTGCTGGGACATGCCTCCGACAAGATACTTCGCTACATACTGATTGACATTAACAATCTTATCTGCCTTTTGTGCTGCACGGATAATCCAATCTATATCGGCACTCAAGCGATACTGCATATCGTAAGGCTCGGCAATACTCCGTTTTATATAAATGGCCTGATGACAGACATTCATGCCATATTTAAACGATTTCCAATCAAATTTCTTTGGCGCCTTATGACGCCTATCTCCCAATATATTACGATCCTCATCCACCAATTTGGTTTCCCCATAGTAGATATCAGCATTCTCCGCACTCGAAAACACTTTCTCTAAGGTCATATCTTCATACAATTCATCGCCGGAGTTTAAAAACAAGACGTAATCTCCTGTCGCTAAGGCCAGTCCCTTGTTCATCGCATCATAAATCCCCTTATCTTTTTCGGAGACTAGTACTGAAATCTCTTCCCGATACTGCTCAATAACCTCCAATGTGCCGTCCGTAGAAAGACCATCTACCACAATATATTCTATATTAGGATAGGTCTGCTTCATTACAGAACGAATGGTGTATTCAATGTCTCTGACATTATTATACACAATAGTAATAATCGAAATCTTGGGTGTCAGCACGTTTTATTTTTTAGAGAATTTTTTCATTAAAAAACGAACAGCACGTTCAAGCAAATTACCTTTTCGATGCGCATAAAAATATTTTATCGATTCATACGCCTTTTTGTGCTCTTCAATTTCTGTTGGGAAATACTTTATCTTAGTAGTAGCCAGTTCAACACGGTATACATTATCTACATCGGAATGCGTTCCGGATCCATCGGTACCAATATTTTGGGTCATGGAGCTTCGCGGATACAAAACCAGCCCATTTTGATTAAAAACGGAAAGATACCAACGAATAGCCCACGAATTAATCTTTCCTGCTTTAAAATCCTTTACTTGCTTCCAGAAGTTCTCTTTACCATCAATACTAAAGCGGCGGATATCCTTCCGCTTAAAATCTTTTGTTAGGACATCAATATCCGGGTTAAATTTATCCCAGCTTCGTTTCCAGGTCGCCCAGCCCCAACTATTGGCCACACGAAAGAAAAAGGATTTTGGTAATCGCTTTGGGTGTTGTACCGGGTACATATAACCACTAATCTGCATCACCCGTTCTTCCTCCACATAACAATCCAAGGCATCATTAAAGAAAGTCAACGCATAGGGCGAAGTGACAAGGTCGTCTTCTAACACGATAATACGTCCATGCTCATTCACCACTTTCGTTACCCCATCAATCACATTCTCTGCAAGTCCAATATTTTTTGTGCGCTCTATGATATGAATATGTTTGAACTCCCATGGTTCACGGATAATAGCACGTACTTGATTAACAAGTTCAATCGCATCTGCATTTTTAGGGCCATCCGATACTATATAAAGAACGGATTCTGAAGCCAGTAGATTTTTTTCCAAAGCCACCAATGTCTGCCGTGTGTGCTTCGGTCTATTATAAACAAATAAAACAATGGGAGCTAATTCGCGCATCTATATTCCTAAACAGTTTTGATCCCGGTAAAAAACAACCGTGGATTTATCATGGATAGCACCAATAGCTATGCCAGAAAAAGGTATATGTCTGAATCCTTTTGCTTTCATATATTCGAAAGCTTCTTTGTACTTCTCCCGTTCCGCATCATCTAAGATAATAACCCCCTTATTGCTCAGCTTTTGCATTGCATTCTTTAGACATGCAACACGCTCTCTACCGTCCACTAATACAATGTCAAAATCACTATTTTCATGAAGAATAGCCTCTTGATACGCTTTATCTCCAAGCGGGACGAAAGAAATATCAACATTTGTTGGTAGGTTACCTTTTATCTTAGCGTACCATTCTTCATTATTTTCAATCGACCGAACGGTTTTAACTTGTTTAGCGAAAAAAAAAGTAGAATTTCCAGCACCATACTCAAATAGTGACAGCTCTTTGTTCAACCGCCCTTCAATAAAGTCCAAAAAAGAGTACGTCAGCCAAGGAATAGGTTCGCCTGTAGGCGATAAAGCTTGTTTATGCTTATACGACTGAAGCCAGCCGCGCTGCACAAAATATCCCTTTCCACCGAGTGACAACAGCCCTCGTAAGACCCTTGTGTTTAATAATGACGTGTATGAACCTTCTTGTTTCATAATTATGGTTTTGGTCTAAACTAGCGATTTATTTTGAATGTCTATCAACGATTTTCGATAAAATATTAAGAAAAAATAAAGACCGTAGTAAGATAAATCCTTGCGCCCTGGTTTTCGCAAAAACAAGCAGCGAAAACGTTGATACCGCTTGTGCCAAAACATTTGCTGCTGCTGCCCCAACCATCCCGTATTTAGGAATCAACAACAGGTTCAAAATTATGATGGTTATAGCGCCAAAGAGGGTCCGCAAGAGACTGATCCGTGTTAAGCCTTCGGCAATAAGATACTGCCCACTAGCCGTTCCTAAAAAGGCAAACACACCAGCCCAAGCATTCACTTGTAGCGCCTGTGCTCCAGCCAAGTACTCTGGCTTTAGAAACGTTGCATACAAAAATGGTGCAACAAAAGTAATAGCGAGCGCAATAGTCACGCTGACGACCACCATAAGATCATACAAATTGGTCATCCGCTTCTGGTAGAGCGTAGGTTCGTTCTTACGAAAATTCATAATCGCAGGAAATACCGCCGTACAAATTGCCGTTGCAATGAAAAACCAACTTTCCGTATGTTGTGAAACAACACTATATATACCAGACACACTATTTCCCTTTATCATATCAAGCATGATCTGTCCTACTTTCATATAGAGACTGACGAAAATAGCAGAGAAAGCCAGAGGCCACCCCAACAGCAACAATTGTCGCGCTATAGCCGGGTTGTATTTCCAATTGAAAATAGACTTACCTTGCTTGCGGTAATACCGAATATAACCTACTTGTAACAGGAGAACATCGATCACCAACATGACAATGAATGCAGCGATAGGCGCTTTCAGGAGGACCAGCCCTAGTTTTAACAAGGCAGACAGGATATTTGCTGTCACTTGCACATACATAATGTATTTGCCTTGTGTCTTCGATTGAAAATAACTATCTATAATCTGTGTTGCCTGCACTAAACAGATAAGCGACATCATTACAATTTGCTTAAAAGAGGCAGCAGGTGCATTTGTCCCAAAGTGACTTATCCCGTAATATGTCAAATAAATCAAGGGGATAGCAACCAGTCCGCCGACCAACCGCAATCGTAACGCAGAACCTAATAGCTCATTTTCCTTTTCCGGATGTTGCAATAACTGCCGGGTAACGAGCGCATCCGTTCCGAGGGTACAAATACCTGTAAAAAGAATGATCAGTGGATAGTTTAAGGCTGCAGTAAGCTCCGGCCCTAGATAGTTGGGTAACAGCAAAGCTGTTACCAACATTTTTATAAACAAAGAACCAACACGGGCTAGCATTAACCAGCCCGTATTTTTAAAATATTTGTCGAACGCTTCTGGCGTAAAACCAGGCAATGACGGAATCCTCATACACACGTAATCCTTACAGAATTCTTAAAAGCAATAATTCTCGAGCTTATAATACCGTCAACGATTTCGCAAACTCCTTCAATTTGTGATTATCCGGATCTAGATCGGTAACTAAGTAAGAGACGTCTCGTAACGGGGCAACTCGCATTTTTTGGTTAGAATTCAATTTCTCGGCGATACTAAGAATAACGACCTTTTGTGAAGCTTTGATCATCGCGCGCTTAATTTGTACCACCTCCCAATCCGAGTCGGTAATTCCTTCGTCTACGGACAAACTATTTGTTCCCAGTAGACATAGGTCGACGCGGATTTCAGACAACTCATTAATAACCTGCGCACCAGTGACAATATTGGTATTTCTAGACAATTTGCCCCCAACTAATATAACATCGATATTATCTTTTTCAGCTAATTCTAAGGCAACAAGCGGGCTAATAGTAAAAAAAGTACACTGTACATCATTGGGAATCAAACGTGCTAACTCGATCATGGTTGTCCCACCACCAACCAAAACCGTCATTCCATTTTGGATTAATGAAATAGCCTTTTTAGCAATCTCTTTCTTAGACTCCTTTGCATATACATTTCCGTCTTGAAACGGAAATTGAAATGATTTTGATAGTGCTCCTCCGTATACTTTAAGCACCTGCCCGTTCTCCGCAAGCTCATTCAAATCTCTACGAATAGTATCCTCAGAAACGTTAAGCTGAACACTTAAGTCTGAAGATAACACTTTGTTGTGTAGATTTATTTGGTGAATAATATAGGCTTGTCTTTCTTCCTTTAACATGTTTACATTAATTAGGTTATAATTTTATATGTTTTCAGATGAACCCGCATCTGATGGTTTATTTTTGGTAATACCGGCCTTAAAACGCGGCTTGAACCCTGTTGGGGCACTCGTCGTCGTAGGCTTTGCCTCTACTGCAGGATTATCTTCCTTAACTGGCTCTGCGA
>NZ_FXAU01000007.1:0-62383 GCF_900177625.1 Sphingobacterium psychroaquaticum | reverse complement strand
CAACCGAGGAATTCGATGTATCTGTTTCTGCAGCCTTCGTAACACCAGCCTTAAAACGAGGTTTGAACCCTGCCGGCGCACTCGTCGTAGGCTTTGCCTCTACTGCAGAATTCTCTTCTTTAGACGGTTCTTCTACTGGAGCAGACTCAACCGTTTTAGTAGTTGCGGCCTTAAAGCGCGGTTTAAATCCAACAGCTTTAGTTGGCACAGAAACCTCCGCATCAGCACCCTTCACAGCTGCGACAGGCTGCTCTTGCACCACTATTGTTGGCTTTACTTCCTTTGGAACGGTATCGACTAAAAGAAAATCTTTGCGCAACCTGTTGAACCAAAATTTCTTTGAATGGTCGAAACTCTTCTCGCCCATCTGCGCATAGTGACTTTGAAATTCAGCGTATAACGTTTCGTCTCTTTGCTGTAGCAGAGATAAATCAATCTTCTTCTTAACAAAAAACTCTTCAAATGTCATCATGCGTAACAAAGTAAATCTTCCGGCCCTGGAGTCTTATATACAAGAAACACCACACCCACAAACACTAAAAGTAGCAAATATTAATAAAAAAAGAGGGCAATGCCCTCTTTTTTTATTCTTAGAACAGAGTTTTACTCCATATTGTGATATACAGCCTGTACATCATCATCTTCTTCAATTTTATCAATGAGCTTCAAAACATCGGCAGCCTGTTCTTCTGTTAACGAGGTATGTGACAACGCAATACGCTCCAACTTAGCCGATGCAACTTCTATACCCTTCTCCTCGAGTAAACTTTGCATATTACCAAAGTCTTCAAATGACGTTTGCACGACCACAATATCTTTACCCTCCTCATCGGATTCCAAGTACAGTTCTTCCAAACCTCCATCGATTAACTCCAGCTCCAGCTCTTCCATATCCAGGTCTTCAGCTGCTGCGAAACGAAAGATAGACTTCCGTTGAAAGATAAAGTCTAACGACCCTGTCTTTCCTAGGGAGCCGCCCGATTTTGTGAAATAGCTTCTGATATTTGCTACCGTCCTATTCGTGTTGTCAGTTGCTGTCTCGATAAGTACCGGTACACCGTGTGGGCCGTAACCCTCATATACGTACTCTTCATATCCTTTGGCATCTTTCTCAGAAGCACGTTTTATGGCCGCTTCGACACGGTCTTTCGGCATATTAACCGCTTTTGCATTCTGAATTGCCGTCCGCAAGCGTGCGTTATTCTCGGGGTGTGGTCCGCCTTCTTTTACTGAAATCGCAATTTCTTTTCCAAGACGCGTAAACTGTACGGCCATTTTGGCCCAGCGCTTAAATTTTCTTTCTTTTCTGAATTCAAAGGCTCTACCCATTGTTATATGTTTGTTTTGAGGTTTTCAATCATGTCTTTTGTCATGGCCTCTAAATCAAACGTTGGTTGCCACCCCCAGTCTTTACGGGCATAGGCGTCATCGATACTCGCCGGCCAAGAGTCGGCGATCGCTTGACGAGGATCATTCTCGACATAAGACATCTCAAAATTAGGAAGAATTTTTTTAATTTCTTCTGCTATCATTGCCGGCGTGAAGGATATACCCGCTAAGTTATAGCTTGAACGGATCGATAGCTGCTCCGCTGGTGCATCCATCAATTCAATTGTTCCGCGTACGGCATCATCCATATATAACATAGGCAGCTCCGTGTTTTCAGACAAGAAACTTGCGTATTTCCCTTGGCGCAGTGCTTCAAAGAAAATATGTACGGCATAGTCCGTTGTACCTCCTCCTGGTGCTGTCTTCCAAGAAATTATCCCTGGATAACGAACACTACGGATATCCAAGCCATACTTTTGGTGATAATATTCACATAAGCGCTCCCCGGCCAACTTACTAATACCATAAATGCTATTGGGATCCATGACACAATATTGCTCGGTGTGTTGCTTTGGTGAATTTGGACCAAAAACAGCGATCGAACTCGGCCAAAAGATTTTCTTAATTCCCAACTCTAACGCGAGGTCAAGCACATTCAGCAAACCATTCATATTTAAATCCCATGCTTTCATCGGATATTGCTCGCCTGTAGCTGATAGCATCGCGGCCAATAAATATATTTGTGTCGGTTTATATTTCACTAATAATGCCTTCACTGCATCTTTATCCAAGACATTGATGGTCTCAAAAATCTCTCCGGACTTCAATTCTGCCGGGGGTCTTATATCAGAAGTGATGACATTCTCATTGCCAAATTTCTGGCGGAGTGCAACAGCCAATTCAGATCCGATTTGACCATTTGCACCAATCATAATAATACGCTCTTTCATTGCCCCAAAGATAGTTCATTTTTTACTCTTCTGTCAATAGCTGCTTCACCTTCGTATCAGCACAAAAGTTAATTTAAACGACTGAAAATGACCTAAAGAGCCATACAACTCCGCATGACAAATATAAAAACCTCCCTTCACATCCTGCCCGTTATCGTCTTTTCCATCCCATCGTATTTCTCCCCGCTGACCTGCACTTTTATTACGAATCAATCGGTTGACTATCCTTCCTTTATCATCAAATATCGTCACGTTAAGCATCGGATCTACAATAGAAAAATCATAAACTACCGTTAAAAAATCTTCTACACCATCTCCATTTGGAGACATCGTTTGGCTGCGCAAAAAAAGATTATTTTTTTCTTCTTTTTTTTCCACAAAGCTCGAATTTTCATACCCTGGGGTCGCACCACCTGCCAAAACTGCTGCCGAAGTGAAGCTTCCCGGGGCATTCGTGGCCAAATCATACCCCCGACGTTCCAACGATATTCCTTTAACATTTCTCAAAAAGGGCTGATGCATTTCACGGGTGTAAACTAAACTGTCGATTGTTTTACGTGTTGTTTTTAGCACCACTTCTCCGTCGGCATTTGCCATTCGTGGTAAACGTAACATTTCTATAAAAACATCGTGTACTGCTGCCGGATAATAGCGTGCAACGTTCTCGAACGAGGTGGTCAAAACCCGAAATTCGCCTGAAAGCAACAAATGCCTTTCCAAAGAAATTGGATATCCTCCCAAAAGGCAGGTAGAAAGGTCAATCGGTTTCCCTGATCGGTTATAGATCTCAACAAAAGCAGCACCATTGTCCTTTGGGTTGAAAAGTACCTCATTAATGACAATATCTTGCTCCATAACATCCGAAGATCTCAAAATAACCAACTTTGTATGATAAGAAATAGCACAAAAATATAATGCTGTCATGTTCAGCTCGTAAACCAAATCTTCCTCCAAAGATTTTTCTAATAGAAGACGGATACCTTCGTCCTCCTGCACAACCTCCTTCACCGTATTTAGATCATCAACAAAACTAAAGCTCGCGCCCGACAGGTTTTCTGCAAGATGCAACGGCAGCCCAACAGTTAACCATAACGTGAGAGGATCACGAATTTCTACCTGTGGCAACAATGCCGGCACATAAGACTCGTTCCAAACACTATTACGGAAACCTGGAGTACCTCCTAAAGGCGCAGACGACTCCTTCCAATTAGGCTGTACATTGCATTTATATCCTGGATTTATACGCTCCAAACTAGGTGCCTTATTTACTTGTTCCCCTTCATACCAACGATCGCTGTAAGCAACCTTATCGATCATCATACCGGTCTGATCGAGCAGCTGCACCACGGCTCCTTTATGGGACAGTGATTGCCACCCGAGCAAAGACACAACATTCCCAAAGTGACGAAATTCAGCTTCTGTTCCCTCTGGAACCAAGAGCATGAACTGCTTTGGAGCGAGACGGCGATTAGGGAAGAGATAACAGGCCGAATCAATATGTAGTTTGTACCCCGTTAAGTTCAGCGAGGCGTTACCATTATTATAGATTTCAATGTATGGATATGGAGGAAGGTCAGCCCCAATTGTGTTCGTTCGTATCTCGGTCAGGACAATCTGTGCCCACGCCGTCTTGTATCCAGATAAAAAAGCGAAAGTAAAAAGGAGAATGCATTGAATTTTTTTCAACAAACCGCGTTTGTTTTGGCAAAAATTTAAATTTAAGGCGAAATCATTAATAAATTTTCTATTTATTAGAAAAGAATCGGCTTATTTCGTATGTTTGGTTCCTTATAAATAAATGTAAACAAATTATTTATCAATCAGTCACATAAAACAAACTAATTAAGTATGAAAGTCGCAGTAGTAGGGGCAACTGGCCTAGTGGGGTCGGAAATCTTAACCGTTTTAGCGGAGCGTAATTTCCCGGTAACAGAATTAATTCCTGTAGCATCTGAGAAGAGCAAGGGTAAGGAAATTGAGTTCAAGGGAAAGAAATATAAGGTTGTCACACCATCTGAGGCTATTGCATTAAAACCTAATGTTGCTTTGTTTTCGGCTGGTGGTGAAACTTCGACTGCATATGCGCCTTTATACGCAGAAGCAGGCATTACTGTTGTTGATAATTCGTCGGCATGGCGAATGGATCCAACAAAGAAGCTTGTCGTTCCGGAAGTAAATGGAAATGTCCTTACTGCGGCAGACAAGATCATAGCCAATCCAAACTGTTCGACCATACAAATGGTTGTGGTATTAAAACCACTTCACGAAAAATATAAAATCAAGCGTGTTGTTGTATCGACCTATCAATCGGTTACTGGTACAGGCGTAAAAGCTGTTGATCAATTAATGAATGAGCGTGCCGGTATCGACGGGGAAAAAGCATATCCATACCAGATCGACCTTAATGTTATCCCGCATATCGATGTTTTCCAAGACAATGGATACACGAAGGAAGAGATGAAAATGATCAAAGAAACCAATAAAATTATGGGTGATGATTCCATCCGTGTTACCGCCACAACAGTCCGTATCCCTGTCATGGGAGGCCACTCTGAGTCGGTTAACATAGAGTTTGAGAACGACTTTGATTTGAATGAAGTTCGTCAACTTTTAGCCGCGGAAGAAGGTGTTATCGTGGTGGATGATCCCGCAAATTTAAAATATCCGATGCCGAAGGATGCCCATGGTAAAGATGAGGTTTTAGTCGGACGTATCCGTCGTGATGAATCTCAGGACAAAACCTTAAATTTATGGGTTGTTGCAGACAACTTACGCAAGGGCGCGGCGACAAATGCTGTACAAATTGCAGAATTGTTAAGTCAAAAAGGACTTATATAACCGTAGAATCCATTTTACAATCAAATACCTACAAGCCTCTTTATTTACTTAAAGGGGCTTGTTTTTTGAACCTCTCCCCCCAACCGGGTGAATATCTCCTTCTTGATTTCAAAGCCGGCAGCATCAATTGCTCGCGTTGCATCTTCTAAGATCACCGTATTAAATCCTTCGGATAGGCTATCAAGAGCCGTAAAGTACACACAATAGTCCGCCGCCAATCCACACACATGAACTTCATCGATATTCAGGTTTTTTAAATAACCAGAAAGGCCTGTACTTTTCTCTTGTCCATTATCAAAAAAACCTGAATAGCTATCGATCTTTGGGTCCATTCCTTTTCTAAAAACAGCAGCAATCGGCTGGTTATCGAGCGCCTCCGAAAGTGCAGCTCCACGGGTCCCTTGTACGCAATGGTCTGGCCATAGCGCTTGTTCTTTTCCATCTTTTTCTATAACATCCCCGACCTTCTTCCCTGGGTGCTGTGACGCAAAGCTGATATGATGGAGCGGATGCCAATCCTGCGTAGCAACAACAACATCATATTGCTGCTGAATGCTATTTATGACCGGAATTATTTGATCCCCCTCCGCCACGGCAAGGTTGCCGCCAGGCAAAAAATCATACTGCATATCGACAATGATTAACGCTTTCATAGTTATCCTTTTTAGTGAACAAACCCAAGTTAATCAATGGTTAGCATATAACCAACCCCTCTGATATTGGTTATCTTGATTCGCTCATCAGCAGCCAGGTATTTTCGGATCCGACTAATAAAGACATCTAAACTTCTTCCGGTGAAATAGGTGTCATCGTTCCAATAGGCTTTAATAATTTCTTCACGTGGAACAACTCGATCCTTATGTTCAAACAGGCGTCTTAATAATTCGGCTTCACGAAACGACAACTTTTCTTGTTTCTCGCCGTGAGATAGCGTAGACTTCTGTGTATCTAAAATATACGCCCCGATATAGCAAAATTTTGCGACCGCCAATTGTGCCGTTCGTCGCGTTAGCGCTTCAATGCGCACGACCAACTCTTCAATCTTAAATGGCTTTCGCACATAATCGTTTGCCCCCAAATGAAAGCCTTTCACAACATCCTCTGTTTGCGTCAACGCTGTCAAGAATAAAATAGGCACCGTTGTATCAACTCTTCTAATTTCCTCTGCTACCGTGAATCCATCCATAAGCGGCATCATCACGTCAAGCACAACAATATCAGGTTTTTTATGTTGGAAGGCGGCCAACGCATCACGCCCATTCTCTTTATGCCTCACCAAGAAGCCATGGGACTCTAAACTATCCGAGACAATCATCCCTAAACTGGCCTCGTCCTCTACATATAAAATATCAACCATGGTTTTCTTTCTTTAATAGGACTTCCTTCATCGGCAAAGAAACAGTAAATGTACTTCCTTCTCCCAACGCACTACGAACGATGATTTCCCCACCGTGACGGCTTACGACCTGTTTGACATATGCCAGACCTAATCCAAAACCTTTTACGGCATGTAAATTTCCTTCTGGAACCCGGTAAAACATATCGAATATTTGTTTTTGATGAACCGGATCTATCCCCTTCCCTTTGTCTGAAATCGAGAGTTGCACGCGTTCTGGATCTTCCTTCAGGCGTATATGGAGCAAGACTGGTTCTTCTGAATATTTTACAGCATTATCCAACAAGTTTGCAACCACATTACGCAAATGAGACTCGTCGCCTACGATAAAAAGCGGTTCGTCGGGAAGATCCCTTGAAATATGAACTTCTTTCTTCGAAGACACCTGCAATGCTTGCAATGCCCCCTCTACAACACGCCGTATATCAAACCGGCTCAAGGAAAGCACTACGCCATTTGTTTCATCCACATTCAGCTCCAATACCCGTTCAATCATTTCATGTAAATGTTCTAATTCATGCTTGGAGATTTCCAGGTATTTTTCCATTTTGACCTTATCATCTTTTGCTCCGAAATGTTGAATAGCCTCAATTGCTGCCATAACGGTTGCAACGGGCGTTTTCAGTTCATGCGTCATATTGTTGATAAATGATCGCCGCAAAAGCGCTAACTCGTTTTGCTTTTTTATCGTTTTCAATAAATATATAAAGGTCCCCAGCAATGCAATCAATAAAAGAATAGAAAACAAAACCTGCACCCACATTTTGGAAATATAATACCCCCAAGGAGCTTGAAACTTAGCGACCAGAAATTGATCCTCCGCCGGATTAACCAAAATTGGTCGGGTCATAAGTTTGTCCTTCCGCGCTTTTCGTCCATAGTACTGATCAAATTCATCTTGTTTGATTTCCTCCAAGCGAAGAACAAATTTTGCCTCGATCTTATTCCGTGCGAATGCTTTCACCAACCGTGTTTCTAATGTATCCAGAAGTTGGTCATTGAAGTTCATCTTTTCCAACAAGTATAGAGGCAACAACTGATCAGGCGCATCCTTCCCTCGTCCGACCTGCTTGACTCGCCGCATATGCATGCGCCGGAGCTCCGAAGTGTCCAGTGCTGAGCGGAATTTTGTCAAGTCGATATCGGGGTATACCGACTTCAATAGTCCCATCAAAGCGTCATAGCGTTTGTTCTTTTCAAGCGGCTCCATTTGCTCCTTTTTCCAGGCAGCAGAGACTTCGTTTTGGTAGTAGTTTTGCAATACATTAAACAAGGATCTCTCGGCTGTTCCCAAGAATAGCTCCTGCCTATTTTTATAACTTCCGTACAGCCAGATGCCAAGCACCAACACGATCCCACTTGCCGTTAGGGCGATGATTAACAGCAGTATTTTAAACTTTTTTAACATTATTAATACAAATTTAAATTAGTAGATTTGCAACGCATAAAGAATTAGGCACTTTTAACAAAATATAACACTGATTAACAGTTCTATTTAATTATTTTTGCCAGTCAAACAAGATATATGAATCAATTTTTAAAGAGAACGCTAAACAAATTTGCCCTGCCCATATTTACGCTGATCGTAGCAAGTGCATGTGATAAGGATATGAGTGTTATGTTGGACAACTCGGCAACGAGCAATGTTGGTGTATCTGCAGTTGATTCTTTTACGGTACATACCTCGACCGTTCAGCTTGATAATATGCCTTCGTCGGCAACAGGTGCGATTTTAGTCGGGAAAGCGGTTATACCAAATCTTGGTTCGGTGCAATCCACCTCTTACTTCCGCTTAGGCTTTACCAGCTTCACCAATGACATTCCGACGACTGCAGTATTCGATTCATTAAACCTCGTTCTTAAGCCAAGCACATCGCGTTATTATTATGGTGATACGACGAAAGTTCAGAAATTCTCTGTACACAAAATTTCGGAGCCTCTAGAAACAACGACCTTAACAGGAGGTATTCAGAATACAGCGATTCCCATTTATGTAACGGGGCCATCTATTTTTTCAAAGCGCAAGTTTACATATGAAACAAGCGAACTAGGAGCATTATCTTTTACCCCTCATATTCGGGCAATAGATTCCTTAGACATCAAGTTGAACAGCGGTATCGGAAAAGAAATTTTTGATATGATCCAAGCGAACGATATCAAAGTTGCTTCGAATGAAAACTTCCAAGAGTATTTCAATGGATTAGCGCTTGTTCCAGATAAAAACAACAGTGCTGTAATCGCACTAAGCGACACGCTACAGTTTAAAATTAATTACAGCTATACCGGCACCGATGGTTTTAAAAAGACGGGCGCCAAAGTATTAGTTATTACACAACGCGATTTTCAATACAACAATATCTCTTATGACAGGACAGGGACAGCCTTTGAATCTCTTTCTTTAACAAATAAAGAGGTGAAGACATCGGCCACAGGAGGTGTTACGTTTGTACAATCAGGGGCAGGTGTTGTCGCGAAATTGTCATTCCCTTCGTTAAAGGATTTTATTCTAGATGAGACTGTTTCGGTCAACAAGGCCGAATTGGTTATTGAGACATCAACTCCGAGCATGAACACCATGTATCCAATTCCTGGAAGCTTAATGCTTTTCGTTGCGGATCATGACGGGATTCCGGTGAGTTACATCACCGCCGCATACGGCTCAGGAATCCAACAAGCTGGATTTAAGGCCGGCAATCAAACAGGAAGAAACGGAACATACACGTTCAATTTGATCTCCTATTTAAAAACCTTGAAATCGACGAGTACATACGATGACAAGACTTTGTATCTTAGCACAGTAACACCAGGTTTGTTCAGCACGTTTAATACTGCAGTAATTGCGACAGAACAGGCCAAACCAAAAATTAAATTGAATATATTGTACACTAAATTTAAATAATTTATGAATAAGAAAAATTGGCTATCGTTGATTTTAGTATGCGCTATTGCCCTTACCTCATTCAACTCTTGTAGCAAAAGCGATGACGATGAAACAACTGACGACGGTCCAACGGAGTGGGTGAGATCAACAGTGTTCAAGAATGACCCTAGAAATGGAGCAGCATCTTTCACGATTAATAATGTTGCCTATGTTGTTGGGGGATATGTAAGAAATGAAGGTGTTGTCAATGATGGTTCATCTTTCAATGGCACCACATGGAGTGATATCGCTGACTTTACAGGTACAGCACGTCAAATGGCCGTTGGTTTTTCGATTGATGGCATTGGTTATGTAGGTACAGGATCAACTGGAACAGATGATTTAAATGATTTCTACAAATTCGACCCTAAAACAGATAAATGGACTAAGATCGCAGATTTTCCAGGCAAAGCACGCTATGGAGCCGTAGCTTTTACCTTAGGTAAATTTGCTTACGTTGGTTTAGGTTCTACTAAAACAGACAATAAATTTAGTGATTTTTACAAGTACGATCCAGCAACAGACGTATGGACAGAAATCCCTTCACCATTTAAATACAAGAAAGCATTCGCATTTACTTTTGTAATCGGCGACAAAGCTTATGTAGGTGGTGGTTATGCGAACAGCGCAAACTTGCCAGAAGATTTCTATTCTTTTGATGGAACAAACTGGAAGCCTTTAGCTGATCTTAACAGAAGTGACGCGAGCTACACGTATGATGTAAGAAAATACAATGCTGGTGCTTTCGTAATTGGCAACAACGGTTATGTAGTAAGCGGAAGAAGTGGATCAAGTATCACGAATACAGTATGGAAATATGATCCGGCTTCAGATTCATGGACAGATAAACACCAGAATCTTCCTGCTGACGCACGTGAAAAAGCAGTATCTTTCACCCTTAATGGAAAAGGATATATCAGCACAGGTGTAAATGGTTCATTTATCTTCGATAACACTTGGGAATTTACTCAAGTACGTTAATCAGAACCGACTAAAAATATTTAAACGGACATGCTTTTGTATGTCCGTTTTTTGTTTCAAATGATCGCTCCAATTCTTCAGAAGATCTTGAAAAAGTGACCTTGGTCAATCTTGGGTTGATTTTTTTCCTTAACTTTGCCCCGTAATTTATATTTAACAACACATTAAACGCCGTTTGCAGCGGTATCAATGCATATGAGTCAATATCAAACATTACTGTACTATTGCTACAGTCCTATCGAAAATGCGGAGCAATTTGCCGCAGAACACTTAGAATTATGTCAATCGCTTAATCTTGTCGGCCGTATTATTGTGGCGGACGAAGGGCTTAACGGCACAATCTCGGGCACTCCAGAAGCGTGTAAAGCCTATATGGATGCTGTCTATGCAGATGGACGCTTTAACAAGACGGAGTTTAAGATCGACGATGTAGAAGAGCTTTCTTTTATTAAGATGCACTGCCGCTATAAGCCGGAAATTGTACACTCTGGTCTTCGTGATCCAAAGGAGATCGACCCGAATAAGCAGACCGGTATACACTTAGAGCCTAAGGATTTCTTGGCGATGAAGGATCAAGAGGATGTGGTTATTCTGGATGTACGTTCGAACTACGAGCACAATGTTGGTCGTTTTAAGAATGCGATTACATTGGATATCGAAAACTTCCGTGAATTTCCAGAGAAAATAAAAGAGCTGGAGCAATATAAGGACAAGAAAATCTTGACCTACTGTACAGGTGGGATCAAATGTGAAAAGGCATCTGCTCTCTTGTTAAAAGAAGGTTTTGAAGATGTATACCAGTTGCACGGTGGAATTATTAAGTACGGCAAAGAAGCTGGCGGAGAAGATTTTGAAGGACAGTGTTATGTATTCGACAACCGCGTTACGGTAGATGTGAATGCGGTAAATCCTTCTATCGTTTCCACGTGTAAGAACTGTGGCGTTACGACATCAAAGATGATCAACTGTGCGAATGCCTTGTGTAATGAGCATTTCACGCAATGTGATGCCTGTGGATGGGAAATGAAAGGCTGTTGTTCGACCGATTGTATGGAGCAACCAAACAACCGCGAGTACGATGGTACGGGCTATTATGTGAAAGTACCACAACCTGTCAACCAGGATAAAATCAGTAAAAGAAAACACAAGAACTTTCCACCAAAAACGGAAGTTGAAGCATAAAAAAAGAGGCCTGGGCCTCTTTTTTTATGCTTGTATAGCTATTATGCTTCTACTGTCGCTGCCGAGGTCTGTACCGTACGGTCAACTTTCTTGACTAGTCCTTGTAATACATTTCCTGGACCAACCTCAACGAATGCCTCTGCTCCGTCAGCTAATATATTTTGAACAGTCTGTGTCCAACGCACCGCACCAGTTAATTGCGCAATTAAGTTTTCTTTAATCTGTGCCGGATCAGTATATGGCTTTGCATCCACATTCTGATAAATCGGACAAACAGGCGTTTTGATTTCTGTCGCCTCAATTGCGGCTTGCAGCTCTACTTTTGCTGGCTCCATTAAAGGAGAGTGAAATGCACCACCAACGTTTAGCTTAAGAGCACGCTTAGCGCCTGCCTCTGTCAATAAAACACAAGCTTTGTCTACGCCTTCGATCGATCCTGAGATAACCAACTGACCCGGGCAATTGTAGTTTGCTGGTACAACAACTTCTTCAACTTCCGCACAGATGCGTTCTACCGTTTCATCATCCAATCCTAAGATAGCAGCCATTGTCGAGGGTTGCGCTTCACAGGCTTTCTGCATCGCATTTGCGCGTTGTGCCACCAAACGTAGTCCATCCTCAAAAGACAGTGCTCCTGCTGCTACAAGGGCTGAAAACTCGCCTAATGAGTGTCCCGCAACCATAGAAGGTTGAAAGCTTGCTCCCAGAGCTTTAGCTAGAATTACGGAATGCAAAAAAATGGCCGGTTGCGTAACATTGGTTTGTTTCAACTCTTCATCCGTTCCCGAAAACATAATATCCGTAATACGGAAACCCAAAATATCATTTGCCTTTTCGAATAAGGCTTTGGTTTCTTCGTTCAAATTGTAAAGGTCTTGGCCCATTCCTACGAATTGCGCCCCTTGACCTGGAAAAACATAAGCTGTTTTCATTGATAATGTCATAGTTAAAACACAAACATAGATAAAGTTGATTTTCTATGCAAGTATTGTCGGGAATAAGCGGTCGGTTATTCGGGAACAAAAGCCAGAGAAGAGAGCTTTGCCTCATCAAAGATATCGATGGCGATATCGTGAAACTCACGTGCCGAAACCGCATCAATTTTAGCAAATACTTCGTCCAGTGAAATAATACGATCGTAGTCCATAATATTTTTGGCCACCGCAATAATCATGCTCATTCGATTTTCTTCTGCTAGCGCAATCTGTCCTTTAAATTTATTTTTTGCTTTCTTGAGCTGAATCTCCGTTAGCCCTTTATCCTTCAGCTTGTCCAACTCTTTAAAAACAAGTCGCTTTGCACGCTTTACTTTTTCCACATCTGTTCCCAGATAAATGGTAAACAACCCTGTATCAGAAAACATGGTGTAGTTAGACTCAATGGTATAGGCTATTCCATATTTCTCCCGAATTGATAGGTTAAGGATCGAGCTCATCCCCATACCACCCAATAAATTATTAAGCAGTAACAAACCTGTTTTTCGATCATCCCGAATGCTATATGCCTGCGCTCCTAGCATATAATGTACTTGGTTGATCGGTTTTTCGATCTCGATGTGCTGGGCAATTGTACGACCAACCTGCGCTCGTAGTTTCGGACTGTTATTTTCGGGTACTGGTTCAAAATAACGACGCACCATTCGCTCGACGGTCTTCAAATCATAGTCTCCTGTGATTCCGACTACGATTTCGTGTGTATTATAGTTTTCTTGTAAAAACTTTTGCACGTCAGGACGATCAAAAGCAAGTAGGTCTTCCTCCAATCCAAGGATATTGTGCCCTAATCCAGAGTTTTTGAATACAAGATCTTCATAATCGTCTATGATGGATTCTTCGGGACTATCGAGGTACGAAGCCATCTCGTCTACAATAACGCCTTTTTCTTTTTCCATTTCTTCCTCTGGGAAAGTGGAATGAAAGATAATATCTTCGAATAGATCGAGTGCTTTATGGAGATGTGGGTTTAAAAGAGAAGCATGTATACAGGTATATTCCTTGGTGGTGTAGGCATTGAGGTCACCACCAACCGCTTCAATATAGTTTAAGATCTGCTGTGTTGATCTTCTTTCTGTTTGCTTAAAGAGCAGGTGTTCAATAAAGTGTGCCATGCCATATTTACCGGCCTGTTCATCCCTGGCTCCTGCATTGACAACCAAACAGGTGTGGGTGATAGGTGACGCCTGTCGGTGTAGCACCACACGAATACCATTATCCAAACGGATAACTTCATATTCCATATCGATGTGATTTGATTTTTTCAACTTGCAAAGTTACACAATTATTCACGAATCCTTAGAGCGATATATCTGTTAATCGTCAGGAATAGAATTCTCCGTCATAAAAAAACAGCCGTAACTATCAATTTGTTACGGCTGTTTTAATTATACTATCTCTTTTTGCTATTACATTCTTGGTCTACGCATACCGCCGTGTCCAGACTCTTCCTGGAATGGATTCACGCCAGAGAACTTTTGTAGTTTAAACGTGAAAATCAACATAAAATAACGTCCTAAACGGTTCGTTTGGCTATCTGTGATAAAGTTATCAGATATCGTTCTAGAAATATTTGTTTGCTCATTAAGCAAGTCAAAACCTTGTAAACGAACCGTTGCTCGCTGTCCAGCAAGGAATCGCTGCTCGATATAGGTATTGATTACAAATGGATTTGCATTTACACCGTACCCTTGATTAAATGTTTTTGACAAATCAGCTCCAAAAATCGTAGTCGGTGTTATGTTCACCGATCCAATCAAATTAGGTGTCCACGAAGAGACACTTCTGTTACTGTTGCTTGAAAAGGTATTTTTTGTATAGTTATACGAATAACGAACACCTGGATTGATCTCCAAGTTTTCTGACGGATTATATCGAAACATAACGCCCTGCATAAAGACCCAATTGTTCGCAATGTTTTTATCACCAGAAAGTGCTTCTCGTTCATTAGAGATAAAGGAAACATTCTTATTATAATTAACAGACCCCATCAACATCAGGTTGTATGTTTTCTCTTTTAATGACTTTCCATAATGGTAAAATGAATTTATACCGTATACATTCTCACCGGCATTTAGATAACGGATTTCCTGCAACACACCTAATTTAGCAGCAGATTCATCGCGGTACGATTTACGAAAGTTCACAATTTTATCTGTCGTAAGATTTGCATTTAACATGGCGAAAAATGTATTCCCTTTCTGGAAATCACCGCTACGATAACGAACCTGCATTTGATGTCTAAATTCAGGATCTAAGTCCGGATTACCAATTGTTGTATTGGTACGATTCGTACTAACTTCGAAGGGAAGAATCTGGCTTACACCGGGTTCTGTTGCTTGCCCTGAATAGTTTACAGATATATTTTTCTGTCTAGAGAATTTATATTCGAACCGCGCAATTGGGACAATATTAAAGTTCTTACGATCGATAACCGCAGACTCTGATAGACTATAGGCCATACCATTTAAGACAGAAGGTTGCACCGAGGCTCCTAAAGAGTAAGTTAATTTATCATCACTATGAATATAACTTGCTCCGACGCGATGCGTGGTAAAAGAATAATCATAATCGTAGCTATAGTTGAGCAAAGGATTATCTATAATATTCCCTAGTCGGTCATATCCTTTTTGGGTATTCGAATTGTCGTATTTATTCTTATTCAAATCATAGGTAATTTCCATCCGCCCGTTTTTACTCAACGGTTCGGTGTAGGATAACGTCCCTCCTGCGTTCCAGCTCTTATTCATCATTGCCTGTATCGTCTGTTCATAGATTGAATCCATTGACGCATTAGGATTACTTTCGCTTGCAACTAGATTTTCCAAAATACGATTGTAGTCACTCTCCGTTGCAGCATTATCATAGTTAAAGTTCAAGAAAAAGTTTCTTCCTTTATCGTTTAGCTTACGGTTATATAAACCACTCACGTTATATCGCGGAGTAGATGTTTTAGACGATGTATTTAGATTTTGAATGTTGTTTAACACATCTCCAAAATAGATGCTGGTATTATCATAGATCCGGCCATCGTTGTTATCAAAACCAATTTGTGGAGATATCTTTAAGTAATCCTTATCTGTAATATTCCACTCGATATTACTCTCAAAGCGATGGCTTGCCTTGATCGCATTATTATCAGAACTAGAGCTGTTGATCTGGTTTAAACCAAGATTCTCTTGTCTCGAACTCGTTAGTGTTGTATTATCATCGCGGCCATAGGAATAACTCCCGTATACTTTAAGCTTCTCCGAGAAATCATGGCGTACATTCAGTCCAATAGATCCCGTATTGGTCAAACCGGAAGTTGCTCCAAACATACCTCCGCCGCGTCCACCGCCACCGCCTTGGCGTCGACGGGCACCACCGCCCATGCTGTTAAAGTCAAAAAGCTGGGCATTCATATTGTTCAAGTTACCCAAAACAGAAACTTGCGTATTATTATTCAACCCCATCCACATTCCCGTTGTTTGATAACGGTCTTCGGTTCCGTATCCAGCGCGCAGCGTCGTCATATAACCTTTATTATATTGTGGATCTATTTGGATATTCAAGACCTTCTCCGAGCTTCCACTTTTGTTCCCAGTAAGGTTAGCCATATCCCCATAATCATCGACGATTTGTAACTTCTGAATAATATTTGCAGGTAGGTTTTGTGTTGCCGTTTTTACATCTCCACCAAAGAAATCCTTTCCGTTGATCCGAACACGCGTTACTGACTCTCCTTGAGCGGTTACATTACCATCTTTATCGACCTCCACACCTTGCAGTTTTTTTAGCGCATCCTCCGCAACAGCACCTTCTCGCAGCTTTAAGTCTTTGGTACCGTACTCAATTGTATCTCCTTTGACCTGCACACTGATAACTCCTCCAACGACAATCTCTTCCAACATGTTTGGAATTCCGGTTAATTCGAAAGAAGGAATAATCATTTTCTCCTGTCCTTTCGGAAAGGTAAATTCTTTTTCAAACGGTTCAAAACCAAGGCTACTTACTTTGATTTTAAATGCTTCAGCGCGCACATTATTGAACGTATATATCCCTGCTCCGGACGAGCTTGTTCCCATTGTGTCTTTACCAGCAATAAGCTGTACCGATGCTCCGGCGACTGTTCTCGATTCCGTATCGCGCAACATACCTTGCACGACTTTTCCCGTTTGGGCAAACAAGGCTCCACTCATCAAGAGTAAACAAGCTACTGTTACTCCTATAGCCCTAAACACATGTATCATATTATCTCTTCTCATTATATTTATTCTACCAACGTTCCTTGCAGCACGACTTCCATCGTGATCTTCGTTTTTGACTTCCCTGTCATGCGCGAAGAGTTCACTCTATGTAGCGAGCTGCTACCGGATCGGTTATTATTATTCGCTGTTGTCGGAAAAGCAGTTCTTTCATCATTAATAGATATTTTCAGCACCATTTTATGATCGACAATGGTTACCAAGCTCTTGGGAATAATTGCTTCATAACACAAAACACTATCCTGTATCCGCGCTTCTGCCTTCAGCCCATAATTATTTTGTAACGACAATAAGCCGTCAATAATCGTAGGAAAGCCCGACACATAGTATCCACGAGTCCGGCTAATCAAGTCGCTCTTATAATCCTTTGCTGGATCAAAATCTACCTGTAACATGGCTCGCTTAACCTCTCTATCTGGAAAAGGATATACAAAAATACGGTCCTTTTTTTTCTTGTGATCAGCCATAAAATTGAGGATAACACCATTTCTAGCAACCAGATTTTGTAGTGTTGGGTCTTTTACACGGACAGCGACAAATATGTTTTGTGCATCGTGTGCAATTTGATAGAACCATTTTCCTTGGTTGCCCACATCAGCCCAGGTAGCCCATTCCGACAAGTCTCCATCAACGATAATGCTTTTATTCACATGAAAATCTACTGCCTCTTTCTTTTGTGCAAACCCACATAAACCTAAAAACAATAGTACAATACCTAAAATATTTCTTTTCATCGCAAACATATCAACAGAAAAACCCTCGTGTAGCGAGATTGTTTTTTGTTATTCAATACAAAGAAAGAAATTACTAATGTAAATTAGTGTAAATCAATTGCCATCACAGAGTTGTTACATGGAAAGACGAATGACTATCTTTGCTTCATGTTATTATCTACTTTCCAAAAAGAGCTTATTGAAGCGGGCTGTGACGAGGCGGGTCGCGGTTGCCTCGCCGGGCCGGTCTATGCGGCGGCTGTTATATTTCCATCAGATTATTCCAATCCATTACTGAATGATTCGAAACAGCTTTCCGAGAAAAAGCGCATGGCGCTACGCCCGATTATTGAACAAGAAGCCTTAGCTTTTGCTGTAGCGAGCGTATCCGCCGCAGAAATCGACCAGATTAACATTCTTAATGCATCCTACCTGGCCATGCACCGTGCTTTGGATCAACTGTCAACGAAGGCAGATTTTATCATTGTAGACGGAAATCGCTTTAAAACCTACCAGCAAGTGCCACACACCTGTATCGTAAAAGGGGATGGTAAATATCTTTCCATCGCCGCAGCCTCGATACTTGCTAAGACATACCGCGATGAGTACATGGACGGTATAGCGCAGGATTTCCCGCAATATGATTGGTTGTCCAATAAAGGATACCCTACAATAAAACATCGCAATGCGGTGTTGGCGTATGGTTCGTGTATACATCATAGAAAAACCTTTAAAATAACAGAGCCGCAGCTTAAGTTATTTTAAAGGTTTTCGACTGGCACGAGCTTATACCTCGTGCCATCATAGGCTATCTTAAGCCGTTTATTTCTTGGCTGGTGCCTTATTTTTCCGAGAGGAGAAATACACGGTTCCAGCGAGCCCTAACACCAATACAATCGACGCAATAAGCGATATCATACTACTGATGCGCATAGACGCTGGTGCGAATATAAACTCGATCTTATGGTTTCCTCCTGGAATTTGTAATGCACGCAGAATATAATCGGCGCGAATAATCGGCACTTCTTTCCCATCAATATATGCTTTCCATCCTTTATCATAATATACTTCGGAGAACACAGCAAAAGCATCGTTCGGAGAAGTAGATTCATATTTCAATGTATCTGGATGGTAGGAAACAAGCTTAATTTCTGCATTTGCCGGCTGTCCTAAACGGGAAGCATTAAGCTTATCCTTGAATTCTTCGTGCACAAAAGCTTCCTTCGTTGGATCAAAGCTGCTAATCGCTTGCATCTCCTGTGCATTATCTTTTACAAATGTTACCTTATTGACAAACCAGGCGTTTCCTGCTGCTGTGCTACGACGTTGAATTTGCTCTGCCCCATTTTGTTGATTTTGCGTAATCAAATAACGTACGTTGAACATATCCAAAACGTCTTCGTTGATGGCACCATTAAACTGGTGTTCTAAGATTTCTTGAAAGCGCATCAGCTTTGCCGCATGGTACCCCCCAAGACTCTTATGGAAATAAGAAGCACGTGCGTCAGAGAACGGATTCGTTGTTAGATCAAGTACTCTATAGCTAGGATCTTTATCCAAACGAATAAGTTGGTCGACCTCACGTTCAACCACATGCGATTTCGCTGCGCGGTCATCCACAAACGAATCATTGTTTAGGTAGCGTTTATCAACGGACCATAAGTCCGCCAAAATCACCACACCAAGGATAGCAATAAAAGCCGTTACATTAAGTTTCTTCTTGATATAGAACCAAACTAGACCAAATGTTAGTGCTACAATAAATAAAGAGCGGTAAGCATCTTTTGTAGCCAACGATGTCCGGTCTTTCACTAAGGCATTCGCCAATTCATTGGCGGCACCTTGATCACCTAATTGCTGGGCTAAATGGGCAACAAAATCTCTATGTGTCGACGTTTTAAAGTCTAAGAATAAACTAGGCATCAAAGCCACCACTAAACATAAACCACCAACACCAATAAAAGTGTACAGAACCTTCTTATCAAGTTTTTCGATCTGATCCCCTTTTGTCAGCAATTCGTTGACGGCCAGCATCGCTAACACCGGAATTAAAATGGCTGCAATAACAAGCGTTGATTCGACTGCCCGGAACTTATTATACATCGGGAAATAATCGAAGAATATATCCGATATAAGTGGGAAATGACGTCCGAATGCCAAGAAAATAATAAGCACCGTTGCGGCCAAGATCCACCACTTAATGCGGTCTTTCACAATGATCAGTCCCAATACAAACAAGAAGATCACCGCGGCACCGAAATACCATGGGCCTGAGGTCATTCTCTTTTCACCCCAATAGGTTGGTAGGCTTTGGGCAATCTGAAGCGCCTGTCCTTCTGGAAAACCTTTGCTGGTAAAGAACTTTACTACGTCAGACTTTTCATCCAACACTCCGCCAGTCATACCACCATAGGCGTTCGGAATCAAAAATGTAATATTTTCTCCTACTCCCTGGCTCCAGTCGTACGCATATTCCTTATCCAATCCACCGCTTTTTCCTCCGTCTTCCACCTTTACAATATTCGCCTTACCGCGTGTCGTAAGTTTACTGTACTCATATGTTGGAAACAGAACAGAAGCATTTACTAGGACCGCTAATAGAACGGCTCCAATCTGGATGGCTGAGGCCTGCGCAAACTGCTTTAGTTTCTTATCGCGAATAGCATGATATAGTTCAAACAGTACAAACACCAATAATGCGATGAATAGATAGTAGGTCATCTGGATGTGGTTTGTCCGTATCTCCAACGCCATGAATAACGCTAAGAGTGTAGCTCCCCACAGTCGATTTCCTCTATAACAAAGTAAAACCGCACCAATAATTGGTGGCAGGTATGCAATGGCATATGCTTTGTTCAAATGGCCCGCTTCGATATAAATGAAGTTGTACGATGTAAATGCCAATGCTATCGCACCGACCGCAGCAAGCCATGGCTTTAAGCGCAATACCGAAAACAAGAAGTATCCGCCCAGAAGATAAAGGAGCACAATATCAGTGGGCACCGGAAATACCGTTTTTAGTGCTTTACCAATATAGGTCGTGACATTGGTCGCATGCGCATACCAAATCTGGTAGGTCGGCATACCGCCAAACATGGAATTAGTCCATAGCGGGGCATGTCCATCAAGCGCTTTATAGTCGAAGAGTTCTTTCTGACTCCCTTCGGCCTGCATCACGTCATGCTGCATTAATGTTTTCCCACCAAAAATTGGCGAGAAGTAGAAGAACACCAACACAATAAAGATCGCGATGATGATAAAATGTGTCGAGTTTTCCTTAAACCACTTTTTCATGAAATACTATAAAAGGATTATTAAGTTAAGCACCAAAAATATACAAATGATTTGAATTTATCAGCATAAAATCGGTGGGTTTAAGGAAATGGCCGGTGTGCCTTTCTCTTGAAAGAAAAGCACGACTATTTGGAAAGAAAGGAATTGGCCGGGGCTTGGGATTTTTCTATTTCGCGGCTCCCGATGCTTGGCCGGCTTTAACGCCTTCAATAAACGCTTCTTTAAGCTTTCCTACGTCTTGGGACAATAACACCCCTATGAAAATGCCCATAGCAATTAATTTCGTGGTTCTTTTTCGTTCTTTATTTTTTGTTAAGTCTTTCATTTTTGTTCGTTTTGAGTAATTTACGAAGTTTAATTATCTCATTTTTTTTCTTACGGTTATCTATTTTTTTGTAGAGGATTTTCCCGTTGAAGAGGAACCGTTCCATCTCGCCTTAATAATTAAGGCAGATGCCAATGCCAAACTAGCAAACAGGACGAACACATAGAATAGATATAATCGACTACCAAGATAAAGGAACTCTACATAAGAAGTAGAAGCTCTTTCTAAAACACCCTTTTTACCGTGATGGTTGTTGTATATGTATACCATCACATTATTAAATGCGGCCGCGAGGTGCGTCATACTAAAAACACCTATAACAAAAGGAGCAACTTTTTTCAATGCTATTTTAATATTCGCAATTGCGTACATCTTAGTCCCAGACCTGTGCGAGAGGACTCTGTAGGTTTTTTCCTCCAAGACAGGTCCATTGGGCATCTTCTGGCTATACCAATAGAACATCGACAGCAACACAAACTCAACCAGTAACAGCCATACAAGTGAGCCAAAGCTCCCGTTAAAGACCTGCGCAATATAATGCAGCTCATTCCCAGCATGAATATTACCTCCAGTCACCAAATAGGTACTCCACCCATCAAAAAAGACACTCAAAAACAGTAACAAGATCCAGAAATAAGTTTTTTTCATTTTGCCCTCTGTTTGTTCTTTTAGTCCAAAAAGAACAAGCTTTAGTTTTTAAAAACTAAAGCTTGTCAATTATTTACCTTGCTGACATTTCTGCGGCCCTAATCGATCCATAAGCCGCAATTGCTCCTCCTATTACCGCTCCTTGAAATGCCCAAATCCCAACAACGGCTACTATAGGCAAAAATCCTCCTTCGATTTCAATCATCTCTTTATCCGAAAGAGATTGAGTATTATTTTTTTAAGCATTCATATCTTTTTAACTTTTATTATACTATAACAAGCACTAGATCGTTTTCCTTTTCTTACATCTCTTTTTTACCATTAAAATAAATTGAATAAGATTTATAAAAACGATTATGCTATATAGAATATGTAGCGTTTTCATTGCTTTATCTCTTCTTAATACACACTTATGCCCAATGCTCTGAAACGAGAAAGGCAGGCTTCATGAAAACTCTAAACCCAAAGCCAAAAGGACCAAAGCCTCCGCCATTGACATCACTCATTTCTCTAACGTCCAACCCTTTAAGGTCAATATTCGAAACATTAATTTTTTTCATAACTACTATTTTTTAAATTCAACTCCTACTCTATTCCGGTTTTTCGGATTCCACCTTCACTTCTGTTGATCAACTATTGCTAAACTACTATCGTTCAGCACACAAAAAAAGCAGTAAACTGTTTTTATATGCTTATTTTCATTTTCACATATTAATCCTCGAGCTGGCGAGCTTGCCTCTTCCACATCTCCTGATATTCGGAGCTATCTCTCTTTAACAATTCGTTGTGCGTGCCTTCCTCTATCATCTGCCCATTCTTAAGTACAATAATTCTGTCCGCATTTGCGACGGTACTTAATCGGTGTGCAATTACAATTAATGTTTTACCCTTTTGCCTAAGTTCCGAAAGCGCTTTTTGAATTACCAATTCTGATTCGGTATCCAATGCAGACGTTGCCTCATCAAGAATTAAGATTTCAGGCAATCTATATAACGCTCGTGCAATCGCTATCCGCTGTTTTTGCCCGCCCGATAAAAGAGCTCCGTTTTCACCAAGATAGGTTTGAAAGCCATTGGGGAGCTTCTCAACAAAAGGCAGAATTCCGAGCGCTCGGGTAAGATCCACGATACGTTGTATATCAGGAAAGTCCTCTCCTAGAGCGATGTTATCAATTACATTTTCCGAAAAGAGATCAATACTTTGCGGAACAACAGAAATCAGGCAACGCAATGATTGATTTGAAATATACTCTATGTCATAGTCGCCAATCAACACTTGACCTTCCTTTAGGGGATATAGATTTTGGATCAAAGCCGCAATTGTACTTTTTCCAGATCCACTTTCGCCAACAATGGCCGTTGTTTTTCCTTTTTCAAAGTGGCAATTTAAACCGACAAACACATCTGCGCGAGAGCCGTAACTAAAGGAGACATCAGTAAATACGATATCTCCCACCTGTTCTCTCCCTAAATCCAGTTTATCTGTCGTTTCCTCCCGATCGAGATCCATAATCTCGAAAAGACGGTCGGCAGCAATAAGGGCATTTTGAACTGTCTTATTCATTCCGATAAGCTGCGATACCGGCGCTGTAAAATATCCGATAAGCGCATAGAACGACAGTAATTCTCCCGGGGTTATAATACGTTCAATAACATATCTGGATCCCGCCCAAATCAGTACAATGGTAAATATCCGCGACAGGAATTCGGATGAAGTTCCAGAAAATAACGCGTTAAGAACAGAAGTATAAATAGATTTTAACACCGTCGTAAATCTATTGTCAGTCTTATTATTCGCATAAGGTTCGATACCAAACTGTTTGATTGTTCGCACCGCATTCAGCGATTCCACCAAATGAGACTCTAGCTCTGCACTTTCTTCCATCAACCGTCTTTCCACTTTTTTGTTTAAGCGATTGCTCAACCAATAAACACCCATATAAAAAGGTATTACTAGGGCAACCACAAGCGCTAACTTCCAGTAATAAGTAAACATTAAAGCAAAAGAGAAAATCACAATAAAAACATTCACTACGATCTGTATTGCAGCATCATTAATAAATGTTCGAATCTTAACCGCATCATTAACTCGCGATAAGATCTCTCCAACACGCATAGTATCAAAAAACTGCTGAGGTAGTGTTAACAAGTGTTTGTAATAACCAAAAATAAGATGCTTATCGATACGCTGCCCCGTTTGCAGAACAAGTACACTTTTTACCGTCCCGATAAACAATTGAAATAGCAAAATCACAATCATTCCAATAGACAATAGGTTGAGCAACCTTAAATTACCATCGATCAAGACGTAGTCGGTCACCTTTTGCATATAAATCGAGGTGGAAAGTCCCAAAACAGTATATACAATTGCTCCAACGAGCGCTTGAAGCGCAACAGACCGATGAGGTTTAATCAATTGCCAAAACCGTGCATAAGGACTAGTGACTTCATTCCCCTTTTCGAAATACTCGTTTGGTTCCAATAAGACGAGTACTCCACTCCATATCTTCTGAAAAACATCAAAAGCATACTTTTCCATCTTGCCTGTTCCAGGATCCATAACCGTTAGCGCATCCTTATGCACCTTATAAATCACGACATAATGATGTAAAACTTCTTTGATAATAACATGAGCTATCGCTGGCAAAGGTATCTGGGGAATAGCGTCTAAACCACCTTTTACGCCTTTTGCATTAAAACCTATTGCCTCCAGCCCCTTTACCAAACCTAATACATTTGTACCTCTAGTATCCGTATGACAATATTGTCGAATTTTGGCAATTGGAATATCTAGGCCATAATGAGAAGCAACGGAAGCGAGACACGCTGCTCCGCAGTCACGGATGTCATGTTGCTTAATCCGGATCTGTTTTTTCATTTCATCTTTTCATTAACCACAAGCCTCTAGGTCGTTTTCCTTCTCTTACATCTCTTTTTTACTACTAAAGCAAATTGAATAAGATTTATAAAAACAATTATGCTGTATAGAATATGTAACGTTTTCATTGTTTTATCCCTCCTTCACTTCTGTTGATGTGGTATTGCTAAACTACTTTCGTTCAGCACACAAAAAAAGCAGTGAACGTCCTTTACTCAAAAAACAACTCCCTCCTAAAATTTTCTCGGATTCTGCATCATTCAGTTCTTGCACTTCAATCTTGATTTGGATCGAATACAACGATGTATAGTAGTACGTCCTCAGTTTTCTGTCATACGCAATTGGCGCTCCCATTCCTTTCATATAGTCTATTATCCGATACAACCGCGAGCATGAAATGCCAAACCTACGGGCCAACTCTTTGGGCGTGCCCGTTCGCCGCTGTTGTATCAGCTCGTCTAGCCAATTTATACGTTCGATATAGATAAAAACTTTCATTCCTTTATTCTCCTTTTTCCTGTAATGCAGGATTAAACCAATCGTCCAACCGGTCGAACAAAAGCTGCCACAGTGTACGATCCAATAAATAAAAACGAGCCGTATAGGTACTTCCCTTTCCGATCGTTGCTTGATAGCCATTTTTCAAGCTCAAAGTATTATCATCCAATACGCACCGAACCCTAAAAAACACCTCTCCCGTCTGTTGGTTAAGAACTACATTATTGTCAATATCCACTACCAAACCACTTGCCAGTCCCCACTGATTGTAATTATATGCATCGACCTGAAGTTTAACCAACTGGCCGACTTTTATAAATCCAATTGCGGAAGGAGGCACCATACATTCTGCGATTAACGATTCTTCCGGGGAGATATCCCCAAGGTGCTGTCCTTGCACCACATAGTTTCCTGGATAAATACCCTTCATGTTTGTAACCCGACCTGCCGAAGGAGCCTTGACAACAAGATTTTCCTTTTCAAGTACACCGGCCTGCAAATCAGACAGCAAGGCTATCTTCTTTTGCTCAAGTTCCTGCTTTTTCACTTGCCACATTGCGAATTGTTGTGTACGCAAGCTATTGATTTGGTCTTTTAGTTCCGCAAACCGAAATACGGTTTTCTCATGCTCTGCAACCGAGATAACCGCCCTTTCCTGCAAAATCGTATTTCTATCTAGCTCCCGCTGAGCCAAATCTACTTTTGTCTTTAGCTCTGCGACTTTCTGTTGTAGCGCAGCCCACTCTTCTTGATAAATCCCTGTTTTCAGTTTTGGGGTAGTAACCGTTACAAGCTGACGAAGGTCATGCAGTTGATCGTCATAATCGTTTCTTAATCGACTCTGATGGGTTATTCTATTTTCTAACCCCTCTGCTGTTAAAACCAACAAAGTATCCCCTTCCTTCACAAGTTGATTCGTGGTCTGCAATCCCGATTGCACAACACGGCCTCCAACTAGCGAAACTAAAGGAACATCCTCCTGACTTGCCCGAATTGTTCCACGAGCAGAAACAGATATAGGAACCTCTACTAATGGAAGAGACGCTAATAATATTGCAATAGCAAGAATAATGGCATTATAGATAACGGTGGTTTTTCTCCTCATATTTTCGTATTTGTATATGGTATTACAAACCGAAAAACATGATGCTGAATAGACTGCGATACAGAAGTCTTTCGGTTCGACGTATGGAGAGCGCCTTGGTTTTCCGAAAGATTTACTAATAAATAATGCTACGTAATTTAAGCCAACACCGCACCTCCCGTCCAAGAGCAAATGCTCCAATAGACACAATAATACAGATAATCAACTGATTTTCACCAACAAATTCGTCAAGCAAGCATTAAACCTCGACGAAACAGTTAATTCTCTCGATAAACCTATTCCACCTTCTGGATCAACTTCTTGATATCGGCGAGCTCGCCAAAAAGCACCAAAAGGTCACCTTCCTCAAGCACCGTCTCTGACCCCGCAATTCCCGACGCTTCCTTCCGCTGAATCAGCTTGCCTTTTACCTGCTGTTCAAAGGACTTCACCGTGGTGAGTACAATAATTTTATATCGATTTGTCAAATCCGCTTCGCGAAGTGTCATCCCAATATACTTACTGGGCACCCGCGTTTCAATGATCGAATAACGATCAGATACCTTAAAAGAATCCACAATATCCACATTGTCCAGTCGCATCGCTAATCGTTCAGCAGCCTCCTCTTCTGGCATCACATGCTCCTCAATCTGCATCGCTTGAAGCACCGTTTTTTGTAAATCAGACACTACTCGTCCAATTATACGTTTCACGTTCAGCTGCTTTAGTAACGCGGTCGTCAGTAAGGATGCCCCTTCATCTTCGCCAATAGCGACAATTGCCGCATCGCAGTCACTCAAAGGCAAGGATGTTACCGCTTCGCGATCCGTGGTATCCATACACACCGTATAGGTAATCTTATCTTTTAGTTGCTCGACGATAGTCAAATTCTTATCTACGGCAATAACTTCATGGCCCAGCTCTGTCAGATGTACCGCAAGTGATTTCCCAAAATGGCCCAGCCCTAATATGATATACTTCATACGCTAAAATAATATTTTCTCTGTTGGATAAATATAACTCTTGTTCCGTGTATTCTTAATAAAAGCCACCAGCAGGGTTAACATTCCCACGCGACCCACAAACATCGTCGAAATAACAATAACCTTACCTAAAGGTGATAAAGAGGGCGTAACGCCTAGACTTAAACCGCACGTTGTATAGGCGGAAACCACTTCAAACAATAGACTTTTCATAGGCTTTTCATCATCCGTAAAATTCAGCAAAATAAAACTTACTCCGATAGCCAGAACCGAAAGTAAAATAATGGCAAAAGCCTTATTTACAGACTCTGCTGCGATGCGTCGTTTATGAATTTCAATAGATTCTTTGCCTCGCGCTAAGGAGAAGATGTTCAGCAAGGCAACAGCAACAGTGGTTACCTTTACCCCGCCTCCTGTCGAACCTGGGGAAGAACCGATCCACATGAGCAAAACAATCATAATAAGCGTCGGTGCGGTTACGAAATTAACATCCACACTATTGAAGCCCGCTGATCGCGAAGAATTTGCCATAAAAAAGGATGTCACCCACTCTCCAGCTATCGTACTATCATCGCCCAATGTGCTCCCGCGTTCCAATAGAAAATAAGCTATAGTCGCCACAGCCACCACAATAGCATTGCATAGCAATACAAATCGAGAATTGAATGTAAAAACCTGTGGCTTATGTGCATGCGGTTTCCGTAAAATGAGGCGCCTGACAAGCCCCTTTATTTTGTGTCGGGCAAACGTATAAAAATTATATACTGTTCCAAAACCTAACCCACCCAAAATAAAAAGACTAGACAAACAAAGCTGAAAGGCATAATTAAAGCGATAGCCTATATTGTTTATTCCATCAGGAAGAATCGAAAAGCCGGCATTACAGAACGCAGATATGGCATGAAAAGCCGAGAAGAAGATCCGATCCCCCAAGGAATCAAACTGCTCTGTATCCAAGGAAGAAAAAATCATGACGCCACCGATAAACTCGAAAAGAAGTGTTATAAAGATAATAGTCAGTAAGGTAGAGATTACATCATTGAGTTTATTCTCGCCAAGAATTTCACCAAACATAAGTTGGTTTTTGTACGAAAATCCGCCCGAGAAAAAGTAGCCAAAAAAACCGGTAAATGTCATAATCCCCAATCCACCGACCTGTATAAGAATCATAACCACAGCTTGCCCGAAAGTGGAGAAATTCGTTGAGATATCCGTGACCGACAACCCCGTAATACACACCGCGCTGGTTGCCATAAACAAGGCGTCAATAAAATTTAAGGGCGTTACAATCGTTGTTCTCGGTAACATAAGCAGTACCGTTCCAAGCAAAATCAATGCAATGAAACTGATAACAAACAAGATCGTAGGGTTGAAGTAGAAATTATCAAAGAAAAGACTATTTCGAGATAATTCAGACAGAAATAAGATCGCAATTCCAAGATACACCCATTCCTGCTTCGCAAAATAAGCCTCTGGGCGAAGTCTAGCAACAGCAATCAACATAAAATAAGCAATTAGTATCAACCCTGATATTTGAGAAATACTAAGCTTCCGCTCCACAAAAAAGGTCGCCAAGGTACGTAATGAGGTTAAGGCAAACAGACTGTAGAACATCACTAAGATCGTTCGTTCCGTTACCGCAGCGACTTCAGCATCTGTTGTATATCCAATATGTATAATAACAACGCAGATACAAAACAGGCTAAGATAGAACATCATCTGATCTATGCGGTTGTTTTTATACTTTACTAAATACCGTAATAATTCAATAAAACGTTCCATTAGCTACAAACTTAAAATAATCGGACGACATACACCATGCCCACGGTTATTCCTCCTCTGCTTCTTTAGGTTTCTTCTTGAACAACCCTTTGAAAAATGTTCCTGTCTTCTGCCCCACCTTCTTTGTCTCTCCCAATACTTTTTTCGTTCCTTCCATAATTTTTTTAGTCTCAGCAACCGCTTTTACCGTTGATTCTGCTTGCCCTAAAAGCTTATCTTCTCGTTCTTTGCTAATTCCCGCTGTTTGCTTTATACCCTCAAGCAGACTCTTCCAGATATTTTTAAAGAACGTATGGTCTGCGACACGAACATAATCAACTTTACCGACGTGATAGACCTCATTGGCATCCGGATTACTATCGTTGATCAGCAGCTGATTCACAACCCAAGAAACAATCTTTCCCGATGTCTTCTTCCCGTTTTTCCGCGGGATATCAGGTAATCGAACCTTCATCTGGTCGTAGTCAAAATAAAAGGTACCCGTTGTTTTGCGATCGGTTCCTTGCATATTAAAGCTAATTCGTTTAATATTTCCAGTCGCAATATCAAAGTTGAGCAAAGGGTGAAGAATTCGATTAAAAGGTGGCGCCTGCATGCGACCAACCTCTCCTTTATAGCTGTAAGCTCCAGCTCGGCTCAACATATCAAAACTAAATATCACATGCAGAGCTCCACTATTCATAACCTTAGTTTTCAGATCGGCTCGCATATAGGGATGCTTCTGTAGCGTTAATGTATCATTTGTAACATTAGTCAAGTGACCACTTGAACTAATAAAATCGATTGTTCCCTCTCGCTGATAGCGATCTCCCATCTCGGTATATACCACATCCATATGCTGCACGACGACCGTATCCAAGATAAGCTTCACCGGTAATCTCATAATTTTTTGATGCGGAGCCTGACCGATCTGATTTTCTGGTTTTTTGGGAAAGCGTTTATCTCCATAGAATTTAGCATACCCCTTCCGTAGCAACACCTTCTTAGATACCAATGCGCGTTCGTCTAAAAGACGATGAAAATCAAAATCATCCAACCTTAAACTATCTACGCGCAAATACGTTAATGCTTTATTCTCCCCTTTCATACGATAATAAGCCGCAGGTGTCACTGTCGGTTCATAGCGTCCCTTAGTCAGCACAACTGATTTTTCCTCCGTATTTAGGACTAGTTTTTCGAAGCTACCTTTATACGGATTGTTAGAAAAACGGTGGCTAAATGCGGGGATAGCCACAACTATTTTACGCGTATAGAAGAGCCTTGTCGTATCTAGAGCCGATACGCTATCAAGTAAAAAATCGCCCACTTGAATCGCGATATCATGATGTTTAATCTCGCTTATTTTTTTTCCTTGCTCTGAAAGTGTTGTATATCGAACAGAAATTTTATCCACGGCCATCCGATTGACCGAAACTTGCGACAGCACTTTTTTAAGACTCTCTCCGAAGTCCTTTTTTGCCGTATTTGGGATGGTATCGTTGTATTGGTGATACTTATTCGTGAGATGAAGCACCACATCTTCCAATTCAATGGAGCTAATGGAAAGTTTCCTGTTTCGGATCAGGTCCCACAGTGAAAAGCGTTTAATATATAACGATTTCATCTCGATATCGAACATATTATTACTCGCTTTTTGCTGCCCTTCCAGCAATCGATAGACTGCAGTATCAGCTTTGAGCTTTAGGTTTTTGAAAGAGATATTACCTATAGTCGGATTAATATCAAGCGCATCATACCGCACGGTATAAAGTCCTTTACTTGCTTCCTTTACAAACGCAGCTAACTTCTCTTCTGCTAGCGGTTTCCAATTTCGGGATAGATACCAGCCGCCACAAAGAACCCCTATAAAAAGTAGTACAATAACGCCAAGAATCCACTTCCAAATATTCTTCATAAGCCGCTTGTTTTTTATCCTTTTACAATAAACAAGTATCCTTCCCTTATGTTTGCAAAACCTCTTCTTTTAGGCACCTACACTTTTTAGTGTGTGTGTTACCCTCTACTATCTTGTTTATTATAAATACTTAAATAACTATCGTATCGAGATGGCTCTATTTCGCCCAACTCCACCGCCTCTAAAACCATACATCCGGGTTCACTTATATGCTGGCAGTTGTTAAACCGGCATGTGTTTAAACGCGCACGCATTTCTGGAAAAAAATGAGATAGCTCTTCCTTTTCGATGTCTACGACGCCAAGCTCTCTAATTCCTGGTGTGTCGATCAGTTTTCCTCCAAAAGAAAGGTCAATCATTTCGGCGAATGTTGTTGTATGTTTCCCTTTATCTGACCAATCTGATATTTCACCTGTTTTCAGTTGGACCGAAGGCTCAATAGCATTGATTAGTGTTGATTTCCCCACCCCAGAATGGCCTGATACCAGTGTAATTTTATCTTTCAAAATTGCCCGAAGAACCTCCATATTTGTCCCTTCCTGTGCGGAAACTTCATAACATGCGTAACCGATATTTTCATATATAGCTTTATATTCTTGTAGAATTTCTAATCCCTCCTCAGAAAAGAGATCTAATTTATTGAAAACCAAAATCGCAGGGATACTATAAGCTTCTGCCGTTACAAGGAACCGATCGATAAAACCGAGAGACGTCGACGGGGAGGCCAAAGTTACAACCAATATTGCTTGATCTAGATTCGCTCCAATAATCTGCGTCTGCTTAGAAAGATTGACCGATTTCCGTATAATATAATTTTTTCGAGGCTCCAAATGCGTGATGACCCCCGTCTCCTGTCCGGGCTCCATCTCAAACACCACCCAGTCCCCCACAGCAATTGGATTCGTTGTCTTTATTCCCTTTGTTCTGAATTTTCCTTTAATACGACACTCTACCCGTTCTCCTTCATCGGCCAATACCTGATACCAACTACCAGTTGACTTAGTAACCAACCCCCGCATATCTATAGAATTTGTGCTTGATATATATCCATCGTACTACAAAAATCGGAAAAAAAAGTTAAAGCCTCGATTCTAAGGAAAGATAATAAAAAAGGGGGCATACTACATAATTTTAACAATCCTTTATGGAATTTTGTATCTTCAAGCATCACAATACAAAGTAGACCGCTGATGAACGAAAAGGAGTTGCTTTTACACTATAAACAAACGGGGGATCTCGCCGTCTTGGGAAAGCTGTATACGCCTTATATGTCGTTACTCTACGGGGTCTGTTTCAAGTATTTGCAAGACAAGGAAAAATCACAAGACGCTGTTATGCAAATATTTGAAGAGCTCATTCAAAAATTGCGTCAACACGAGGTAGACAATTTTAAAAGTTGGCTATACGTGTATGCGAAAAACTACTGCCTGATGCAGTTGCGCAAAGGAAAGGGTACAAGCTTTGTCGATATTGAAGAACATTTGTTTGAGAGTGAGCAAAAGCTCCGTGATGACGGGGATCACAAGTGGGTAGAAGCCGATTTTGACGCGATGAGCATCTGTCTGCAACAACTACAGCCCGGTCAAGAAACCTGTTTACGGTTATTTTATCTGGAACAAAAGTGCTATAAAGAGATCATGGAGACGACGGGCTTTGACTATAATCAAGTAAAGAGCTATATCCAGAATGGTAAGCGAAATTTAAAAATTTGCATGGAGCAGAAGAAAAATGGAAAATAATTATCAACTATCTCGAATACACAATTATGTGAATGGCTTGATGAGCGGAGATGACATGCACGCCCTCGAACAGGAAGCGTTGCAAGATCCTTTTCTTCAGGACGCTATTGATGGTTACCGACTGCAAAAAGGCGTGGATGCTCGTTCTCTAAGTCTCCTACAGCAACGCTTGGAAAAGCGTGTTGCTGCACATGCCTTTTTGAAGGATCGACATTACTTTAACTGGCAGCGATTAGCAATCGGTTTGGTCGCTGCTGTTCTGTTTATAGCTGTTTCCACACTTCTTCTGATACGTTATTTTCCCAATAGAGATCAGTCCAACATCACAGAAGTGGAACTGATGGATAGCGCGTTACAAAAAGTGGTAAGTAAACCTGTTGTTGGTTTTAATGCACAGCCAATTGATGGATGGGAGTCTTTTGACAACTACTTATCAACGAACTACTCTGGTAACAATCCTACAAAAGAGTTAATTGTTTCCTTTAAAGTTAACTCTTCAGGAACGGCATACGATATACAGACGGATGTTGATAACGATCATCCGATTTCGAAAGAAGTTAAAGAGCTGTTTGCCAAAGGTCCTAAGTGGACCGGCAGTGCGGGTCGTATAAAAATTATATTTCCAGAATAAAAAAAGCGCATGTTAAATTTTAACATGCGCTTTTTTTATTCTTATAGCTCCCAGCGAATTTTATCTGCGATAGGAGAGCGAGCCGGCTCGCGTGGTTCACTCTCGTGGTGTCCAAGGTAAAAAAGCCCAATACATTTTTGATTTTCTTCTAAATTCAAGAAACCTCCTAAATGATTGATTAGTCCCGGTGTCGCCCAGTAGCCCCCCAAACCAATAGAATGTGCTGCCAACCACAAGTTTTGTACGGCACACGCTGTTGCTGCAAGTTCCTCCCACTCGGGAAGCTCGCCCGTGTAGTTAACCACGATTGCAATAGCCACATTAGATTGTGTCGCTTTCTTTCCCATGTTTTGTTCGGTAGCCTCGGTGTACTTCTCTGCAGGAGTCACTGCTTTATAGATGCGACTCAATTCTGCTCCAAGTCTGACTAAACCTTCTTTTTGGAACACAACAAAGCGCCACGGCTGCGTACGTTTGTGGGTTGGCGCGGCATTGGCCGCTTCCAAAATTGTAAGGATATCTTCTTTTGTTATCTCTTTATCGGTAAAACTGTTCTGGTTTACCGTTCTTCTGTACTGAATTGCTTTTAATACTTCGTTTGACATATATTGTGTTATCGGCGTGATGTTTTCGAGTTGTGAATTTTCTCTAAAGCGACATCCAACTCGGTATTTGAAACAACTTGTGCGAGCACCGTTTTTGTTCCGTAAGAAAGTCTTGTAAATTTGAACACATACTTTCCTTCTGGAAGCGATACGGTATATTCTCCCTGGTCATTTGTCTTTACCGTTTGTGTTGTGTTTTTTACCACAACTTCTACATTGGCAATCGCTTTACCGTTTTCGTCTGTTACTTTACCTTTTACATCCACATTTCCTTGTGCAAAAAGGAGTACACTGCAAAAACAAAACGCAATTAAACTAACTAACTTTTTCATATCTATTGATTAATAATTTCTTACAAACAAAACTAATCATTTTGAGGGAACAAAATGTAGTTCTTTGTTTACAAACATTATACTAACCCCGTTCTTCCCAAACATTCACAATGTGTAGAATTGTGAGGACCGCTTTTTCCATATCTTGACGACTTACCCACTCCATCTTCCCATGAAAAGCATGGCCGCCCGCAAAAACATTCGGACAAGGTAGCCCCATAAATGAAAGACGCGAACCGTCGGTACCACCACGAATACTTCTTCGCTCCGGTGTTAAGCCTACTCTTTTTATCGCTTCTAGTCCCACATCCATAATTTCAGGGTGCTGATCTAAAACTTCCTTCATATTGCGATACTGCTCTTGCACAGTAAACGTATAGGTTACGCCAGGGAACTGTTTAACAACCTCATCTACAATCGTACGTAATTCTAGCTCATGCGCTTCAAGATTCGATGTATTGTGGTCACGAACGATAAAATCTAGTTCCGCCATATCCACACCTCCGCTGATACCATTCGGGTGCACAAAACCCTCCTTTTTAGCTGTCGTCTCTGGTGATAGCCTATCCTTTGGTAAGCTAGACACAATTTGGGCCGCAACTTTTAATGCACTCTGCATCTTTCCTTTAGCAAAACCTGGATGCACAGAAATCCCTTGGATCTTAATTCGTACAGCATCTGCCGAGAAGGTCTCGTCCTCAATTGTCCCTGCCTTCTCTCCATCCATTGTGTAACCAAAATCAGCACCCAGTTTTTTCAGATCGACGTGATTTACGCCCTGACCAATTTCTTCGTCTGGTGTAAATAGAATCTTAATCTCACCGTGCTTAATTTCTGGGTTGCTCATTAAGAGGCGTGCGGCATCCATAATCTCTGCTACGCCCGCTTTATCATCAGCCCCTAGCAGGGTGGTACCACTTGCCGTGATAACATCATGACCAATTTGATTTTTTAAATCGGGATGTTCTGCAAAACGAATAACAACAGAATTATCGTCCGGGAGTATGATGTCCTGTCCTTGATAATTCGCATGCACCAGTGGTTTAACCCCATTTCCCGAACAATCAGGAGAGGTATCTACATGTGAACAGAAACAAATAACAGGAACGTCCTTTTCAGTATTACTTGGTATTGTGGCATAGACATAGCCGTGCTCATCTAGGTGCGCATCACTAACGCCCATATCCAACAATTCTTGAACTAAAAGCCGACTTAGGTCTTTTTGTTTTTCCGTCGACGGAAAACTTGTTGATGATGGGTCAGATTCGGTATCTACCTGCACGTAACGCATAAAGCGTTCCGCCACAGTAAAGTCTTTGATCGAATTTATTAAACTCATTGGGTATTATTTTAGTATGTCGATATGTTCTAAAAAAACAGGGCATCTAAAGGATATTCAGACGCCCTGTTTTCCCTTTATTATCGAACAACAAAGGTAATAGATAAAATCGAAAAGGGTGCTTTTCGACGCTAGAATTAACCAACAGTTACCATCTTAGCGTTACCGCCACAGGAAAATGATCCGATGGGAACTTACTCATGTAGGTATCTGTAAGAATTCCGTATTTCAATACTTTGAATGGTTTTGTTATAAAAATATGATCAATCCGCTCTGCTTTTTTCAGGCTTTTTCCCCATCCATTAAAAGAAGAATTGGGTGCATAAACAAGCGGAGACAAGGTATAAACGTCTTGCACAAAGCCCGAATTTGCCAGTGTGAAATATGCTTCATCATTTTCATTTACATTAAAATCGCCCGTTAAGATCAAGGGAAGACCTTTGGCCAGCTCTTTTGCTTTCATCATAATTAACTTAGCACTTTCTCTTCTCGCCTCTTTTCCGATATGATCAAAGTGGGTGTTCATAAAAATAAACTGTTTGCCGCTTTTCTTGTCCTTAAAAACACCCCAGGTACAAACCCGAGGTAAAGCAGCATCCCAGCCTTTATTTGGTTTTTCTGTATCCGTTGCAGACAACCAGAACGTACCACTTTTGATAACAGTAAATCGCTTTTTATTGTAAAAAACAGCTGAATGTTCTCCCTTTTGTGCGCCATCATCGCGCCCGACTCCCACATAGCCGAAATTCGGCAACCGCACCTCCATATCTTGAAGCTGTTCTATGAAAGCCTCTTGTACACCAAAAATTTCAAATTCATGATATTTTATCAGGTCAGTTAACGCATCCTTACGGTCGTCCCACAGGTTACCGACATCAGCGGTTGTCTTTAATCTAATATTATAGGAAGCAACATTCATCTCCTGTCCCAGCGCCGTTCCCATACAGAAGAACAATAATACGCCCCACAAAGCAATCTTTTTCATTCTATTATTTTTTCAAAATCTTATTTAGCAACTCTGGCTCATCGGTGGTAATATAATCAACCTTTTCGTTGATGAAATAATTCATATCAGCTTCCGTATTGACGGTCCAAACATTAGTTTTGAGCTTTAGACTTTTTGCTTCTTGAATCCAATTTGGATTTTTCTTATAAACCGCAAAATGATAATCTAAACCATCTAGACCAACCTCCTTTAACTGTTGAGGCGACTTATCTCCTGTTAAATAATGAACTTTTGCCTTCTTATTTTTCTCTTTTATTTTTAAACACGCATCATAACTAAATGCGATATATTCCACTTGCTTTTCGGCTTTTAGTTTATGAACCAATGCAACCGAGAGTTCGGCCGCTTTCAGTGTCCGCTCTTTACCTAATTTATTTGTTTTCAACTCATAAATCAATTTGGTTCCCTTTTGCTTAAGCCCTTCTTTTAGATAAGCCTCCGCTGTGGGGATCGACTCTCCATTTGGATGTTTCTTCGCCAAAAGTTCGTCGTATGTAGCTGTCGCAATATCAATTCCGTAATAATCGTTGTCGTGGTTGACAACAAGTACATCATCCTTGGTCAGGTGCACATCAAATTCAGATCCCCAAGCGTTCTGTTTTACGGCATCGTTTAACGCCTGTAAAGAGTTTTGTGGCGCATGTGTGTTCTTCCACGCTCCACGGTGGGCAATCATATTGGTTTGCGCAAAAGCGGTGATGCTCATGGCAGAAAGCACTGTTAATAACAGGGTTGTTTTTTTCATCGGTATATTTCTTAGATTTAGTAAGACGAATATAGCGATTTCAAATTAAGGCAGTATTAAGTTAGCACTCTCCGTTCCATTCCCCATAAAATTGTTGCAAAAAGGCCTCCATATATTGGTGCCTTCCTGCCGCAATCTTTTTCCCGGTATCCGTATTCATTTTATCCTTAAGCAGAAGCAGCTTTTCATAAAAATGATTGATTGTCGGAGCGGTGGTATTTTTATATTCTTCTTTACTTTGGTTCTCCTGAAATGGAATATTGGGGTTATAAATTTCTCTGTTCTTGAATCCGCCATATGTAAACGCACGTGCGATACCTATGGCACCAATCGCGTCCAATCGATCTGCATCTTGAACTATTTCAAGTTCCTTGGAATGGAATAATACCGTTCCAAGGGATGCCTTGTAAGACATATTAAGAATAATATCTTGAACATGTTGAATCCTGGCTTCCTCCATAGGCAAAGTCCGCAGAAAGTCGCCTGCAATACGTGGACCTATGGTTTCATCGCCTCCATGAAATTTACTATCTGCAATATCATGCAGCAAAGCTGTCAGCTCGCACACCAAAATGTCGGCAGTTTCTGATTCCAAAATCAGCTTCGTATTCTTCCACACCCGTTGGATATGCCACCAATCATGGCCCGACTCTGCACCTTTTAATTGGTCTTGAACAAAGAGCGCCGTTTTTTCGATAATCTCTGACTCCGACATGTTATTTTTCTTTAGAACCGTCGTATAGTTCGTATTGCAATAAACGACAATCTAATTTTCCGTTAAAAAATTCAAATCTACGTGATGCACGCAAGCCTATTTTCTTCGCCAGATCCGGATTTCCCGTAAATACATATCCGCGGTATCCTTTACACTCTTGCTTCAAGAAATCTCCCACTCGCTTGTAGGTTTCCTCGAGCTTGCTATGTACCCCCAGACGTTCGCCATACTCTGGATTGAACATAATTACCCCGGCACCTTCTGGTACTGTTGTCTTCGCAAAATCGCACACCTCAAATTCAATAACATGCTCTACCCCTGCGGTTCTAGCATTCATCTTTGCGATTTCTATCGCTTCCTCCGAAATATCGGAAGCAATAATTTTGGGTAGATTATTTTTATCGGTTACATCTTTTAGTTTTCTCCGTTCCTCAAAAAACACCTCTTCATCATAACCTATAAAGTGCATAAAAGAATAGTTCATCCGCTGAAGTCCTGGCATACGCTTCTGTGCAATCAAAGCTGCTTCAATCGCTAAGGTTCCAGAACCACACATCGGATTCACGAAAGGGCTTTTTCCATCCCACTGGGTTGCCATAATGGTTGATGTCGCTAAAGCCTCTAGCATAGGAGCCTTTCCTGGGTGTTTACGATACCCGTGTTTAGCCAAGGTTTCACCTGATGTATCCAAAAAGATCTCGGCCCGATCCTCCATCCAGTGTAGATGTATCACACACCGGTGAAAATCTGGCCCTGAGTTCGGACGCATTCCCTTTTTATCTTTTATACGATCCACCACCGCATCTTTCACTTTAACATTCGCGAACAACGGTGTGGTGATCGTTTCGTTGTGTACGGTTGATGTGACCGAAAAATAACTATCGAACGGGATCAATTCTTCCCAAGGAATCTCCACCAAATTACGATATAGTTCCTCTGGATTACTTGCGCGAAAAGACTTGATCTCGTACAAAACCTGACTTGCGACACGCAGGTGCAAATTCAATCGAACGCATTCATTTACAGATGCTTTCAGTTCCAATCCGGTATTGAATACACGAACGGGGGTAAAGCCTAAATCTCTAACTTCCTGCTCAAGATAAGGAGACAAGCGCCTATTGCAGGTTACAATAACTTTATTCGGGGTGTTGAAAACTTCCATCATATTTTTGCAAAGTTACTTATTCTGCTTAGCAAAAAATGCTTAATTTTACAGTTTAATAGTATTGATATGGAAATTAGAGGAAAAGTACACGAAATCGGTGCAACACAACAGGTTACTGAATCTTTCAAAAAAAGAGATTTAATCGTTGCATTTGCCGAAAACCCGCAATTCGTAGAGTATATTCGTTTTGAAGCAACGCAAGATCGCGTAAATATATTTGACAACCTTTCTGTCGGTGAAGACATTGAGGTTTCTTTCAACTTACGTGGAAGACCTTGGACAAACAAAGATGGTATAACCACTTACTTTAACTCTTTGGTTGCATGGCGCGTTACCAAGCTTGCTGGTACTGCAGCTGCAGCGCCTGCTCCTGGATATGCTGATATGCCTCCTGTTGATATTTCTGCTTCAGGTGCTGACGACGACGATTTACCATTCTAGGTCATATATAAAGGGAGATGTGAAAGCATCTCCCTTTTTTATTTAACTACCGGCCAACATAAAGTAAAAATTTCGCCCATTCATTTCTGCGAAATCACATCATCTCCATCATATTTATTTCTTCCACCTGAGTTTGGTCTATTAATTGCTGGGAATCCTTAAACTTTGGACCATGAAAAAACTTATTTATTTTGCTTTGACCGCAGTGGCCTTCTCGGCCTGTAACAACCCTTCGCAACAAAAGGTAGAAACAACGGAAAGTATATCTTCAGTAGATACAACGACTTCATCGACAACCGCGGTGGATACGGTACACACGTCTCAAAATTCATTAGACTGGGCCGGAACCTATGAGGCGACGATCCCTTGCGCTGACTGTCCGGGTATTAAAACCTCTTTACAACTGAATAATGACGGTACATTTGTACTCCAAAGCGAGTACCTTGAACGGAAGAATAAATTCGAAGAAAAAGGGAACTTTGCGTGGATTAATCACGGATCCACCATTCAACTGCAAGGAAAAGAGAACAAAACACAGTACAAAGTTGGAGAGAACAAACTGATCCAGCTTGATATGGAAGGAAAAGAAATTACAGGTGAACATGCAGACCTATATACGCTACATAAGAAATAATAATAGTGGCTATACGCTATAAAGAGGAAAGACTTGCTTTAATTGCGAGTCTTTTTCTTTATCACTACTTTCGTACAAATTTCAAATCATGCAGATTGAGACAAGCCACCCCACAATCACCCGTCCTTTGTTGCTTCTTATGCCCGTCCTTTCGGGACTCGTGGTTGCCAACAATTATTATAACCAGCCTTTACTGGCATTAATTGCGGAAGATTTCAACGTCCAGGAAGCCGCTGTAAGTAAGGTTTCTGTATTAACACAGTTGGGTTATGCTTGTGGTCTATTATTCATTATCCCACTCGGAGACAAGGTCTTGCGCAAAAGACTTATCTTGATTGACCTGATTTTTGTTGTGCTAGCCTTAATTATGATGGCTTTTGCTACACAAATCTGGATGCTTTTTATTGCCAGTTTTTTTATTGGTGTTACTTCGGTTATACCGCAACTTTTTGTGCCTATTGCTGCCGAGTTGTCTACCCCCGAAAAAAAAGCTGCTAATATTGGTATTGTCATGTCTGGTTTGTTACTTGGCATCCTTCTCTCTCGCTTTGTCGGTGGTATTATAGGTGAATACTTTGGTTGGCGTGCCATGTTTGAAATTGCCGCCATCGCAATGATCGTTACCTGGTTCATTGTTTATCGCTTCTTACCGAACTTACAACCAAATTTTATTGGTTCTTATGGCTCGCTAATGAAATCTGTTTGGCAGCTTGCAAAAACAGAACCCAGGTTACAGTTAGCATCCTTTCGAGGCGCAATGGGCTTCGGCGCCATGTCTGCACTTTTCACAACACTCGTTTTTCATTTGGAAGGTCCGCCATTTTTTGCTGGCGCTTCCGTCGTGGGCAGCTTTGGTCTCTTTGGTGCTGTTGGCGCTCTATCTGCGGCTTTTGTCGGACGGTTTCAAAAACGATTTTCTATCAACCAACTGATACAAGCAGCTTTGGTTATTCTTCTCGTTAGTTGGCTCTTCACCTACTTTGGCCGGTATACATACATCGGACTTATCATGGGTGTCATCTTGATTGATCTTGGTCTACAAAGTTCCCATATTATGAACCAGGCAGATTACTTCTCTATACCTACGAATGCTACAAGTCGACTAAATACGGTGTATATGGTCAGTTACTTTATTGGTGGTTCTCTGGGAACATACTTCGCCGCACTCGCCTGGGAGGCCGCTGGATGGGAAGGAGTGTGTTTTGTCGGCTTTTCTTTTGGTGTATTGGCGCTAATGGCCCATCTCCTTTTTGCGAAGCGGGTCGTACATAAACAGATTATCCGCTAACATACTTCCCAAAAGGAATCTTCCGAATCAGATACGTCAACAATAGACTTAACAAGAGCGTCACGAATGTAACTAAAGGAACCTTCCAAAGGGTTGGCAGGTCAATTTTGGGATGCACATAATTAAGAATAATTATATGACTTAAATACACGCCAAAACTATACTTATCGATTACCTTGACCCAACCAGGCACTGTGCTGTTGCTTAGTCCTTCTTTAAAAATTAAAAAAGCACAGACCGCCATGAGTGCATTATTCGGAAAAAGATAGCCGTAAAGCAAGGTGTCATACCGCCCTGCTTTTTGGCTCAACAAAAATGTTCCCCATGTGGTGATCCCTGCTAACGCCACAAAGACAAGTGCCCATAACCACAGCCCTCTATTTCGAGAGATCCGCGACAACCAATAGCCTAAAATAAGGTAGCCGACATAACCCGAAAAAAAAGTCAAATCAAAATCGGGTGTATACGTCACCAGCCGCTTATTCAAAAAAATAAGCGATAAAAACCAAATCCCCAAGAAAACAAGCATCTCTTTATCGCCAAGGGCACGAACGAGGTGCTGCAAGAACGGAATAGTGAGATAAAGTCCAATAATCATATACAGGTACCACAGATGTGCACTAGAACCATGCAGGAGTTTGTCTAACGACACTTCAAGCACACGAGAAAAAGGAAGCACTTCAAAATTTGTGTACCGATAAAAATAATAAACAAGGTAAACAACCAACCAGAACAAGAAGGGCCAGAGAACCCGCGTGACGCGCTTTTGATAAAAAGAGGAAAGAGCCTCCTGTTTCGGCAGAAGAAGCGCTCCTGAGATCATGACAAACAAAGGCACACTGAACCGCGTAAAGCTATGAAGAAGGTTCGCGTAGTTCCAATCAAAACCTTTCGGATCGAAAACATTCAAATAACCCGTGGAAGCATGAATAATAAGCACACAACAGGTTGCTAAAACCCGTAAATAGCTAATATACCCTAATCTGTTCTCTTGCATAAAATGATGAATAGTGAAATGCCTCAACAAAGAAAACAATTTTTAAGCCGATTATGGGTTAATGGTACTTGGGTTTACCGATTTTATTAACTTTGTGATGGACGATAAAAAAACATGTCAGTGAAAAAACTATTTCTCCTTGATGGAATGGCGCTCATCTATAGAGCCTATTTCGCTTTAAGTAAAGTTCCTCGTTTAACCTCCTACGGTTTAAACACTGGGGCGATCATGGGTTTTACCAATACGTTGCTGGAGCTATTAAACAAACAAAAGCCCACACATATCGCTGTCGTTTTTGATACGTCCGCACCAACGAATCGTCACCTAGAATTCCCGGAATATAAAGCGCATCGCGAAAAAATGCCAGAAGACCTATCGGCTTCTATCCCTTATATCTTTAGACTAATTGAAGGATTTAATATTCCTATCATAACGATGGACGGGTATGAGGCCGATGACATTATCGGAACCCTTGCGAAAAAAGCGGAAAAGGAAGGGTTTGATGTGTATTGTATGACCCCTGACAAGGATTTTGGTCAATTGGTGTCTGATCATATTTTTATTTACAAACCGGCGCGTATGGGTAACGGCGCCGAAACGCTTGGTGTTCCAGAGATCTTAGAAAAATGGGAGATCACCGAGGTTTCGCAAGTAATTGATATTTTAGGCCTTTGGGGTGACGCTGTTGACAATATCCCTGGTATTCCTGGAATCGGTGAGAAAACGGCAAAAAAACTAATCCAAGAATATCATTCCGTTGAAGGTATAATCGAAAATTCACACCAGCTTAAAGGCAAGCTCAAAGAAAATGTTGAGAACTACGCCGAGCAAGGTCGTATCTCTAAAAAACTAGCAACGATCCAGTTGGACGTTCCCATTGAATTGGACGAAAAAGCTCTTGAGTTGGAGAAACCAGACCGAGAACGCTTGGAGCCGCTCTTTGCGGACCTGGAATTTCGAACACTGGGCAAACGTGTCTTTGGGGATGACTTTAACATTGTGGAAAGTGCAAGCGCACCTACCTCGGGCCAGATGGATCTTTTTGCGAGCGCAGCCTCGTCAACCGACAGTTCCCCGGATCCCGTCGTTCCAGTTGTTCCAAGCTTAAACATAAACAATACCCCGCACAACTATATATTGGTAAACACGGCCGAAGATCAACAAAAGCTGGCCGAGAAGTTGGCTACCCTTCAAAGCTTTTGTTTCGATACCGAATCGACATCTGTAGAGGCACTAGAAGCGGAGATTGTCGGTTTATCTTTTTCATGGGAAAAGGGCAAAGCATATTATGTACCAACACCGAGTGACCGTGAAGAAGCTGAAAACATTGTGTCTCTCTTTAAGCCTGTGCTTGAAAATGCTACGATAGAGAAAATCGGCCAGAATATTAAATATGATATTCTATTGCTATCGCGCTATGGTGTGCGTGTTCAAGGACCTTTGTTCGACACCATGATCGCGCATTACCTCATTGATCCTGACACAAGACACGGGATGGATGTCCTGGCAGAAATCTACTTAGGATATACCCCCGTCTCCATCACAGAATTGATTGGACCACGCGGTAAAAATCAGCTGACCATGCGTGATGTTGAAATTACCAAAGTAACGGAGTATGCGGCAGAAGATGCCGATATCACGTGGCAGCTCCACGAAATATTTAAGCCTTTACTGATTGAAACGCAAACACTGGAACTCGCGGAAAAGGTCGAATTTCCACTCGTGTATGTATTGGCTGATATAGAGAGAAATGGTGTGAAGATCGATGTCGACACCCTAAAAGTCTTCTCCAAAAGCTTAGAAGAGGACGTCAAACGATTGGAACAAACCATCTATGAGAAAACGGGTGTTACATTCAATATTGCTTCACCGAAACAACTGGGGGAAGTTCTTTTCGACAAATTACAGTTAGACCCGAAAGCAAAGAAAACAAAAACGGGCCAATATAAAACCGGAGAGGATGTGCTTTTGGCCTTAGCCAATAAATCTGACATTGTACAAGATATCCTTGATTTCCGTCAGTTACAAAAGTTAAAGTCGACCTATGTTGACGCACTCCCAGGTTTAATAAACAAAGAAACTGGACTGATTCATACATCCTATAACCAAGCGGTCGCAGCCACAGGAAGGTTGAGTTCCACAAATCCGAACTTACAGAACATTCCCATTCGAACGGAAAAAGGACGCGAAGTGCGAAAAGCGTTTATTCCTCGGTCTACCGGAAATGTTCTATTATCTGCCGACTACTCGCAGATCGAGCTGCGTTTAATTGCAGAGCTTAGTCAGGATAAAAATATGCTGGAAGCCTTTGCTGCAGGACACGATATTCACCGTGCCACAGCCGCACGTGTTTATGGTGTTCCGCTAGAGGAAGTAACATCTGACCAACGTCGAAATGCGAAAGCCGTGAATTTTGGAATTATCTACGGTCAATCAGCTTTCGGTCTTTCACAGAACCTAGGAATCTCCAGAAAAGACGCATCCGATATTATCGACCAATATTTTAGTCAATATACCGGCATCCGTCAGTATATGACAAGTACAATAGAATCGGCTAAGGAGAAGGGTTACGTTGAAACAATTTTAAAGCGTCGCCGTTATTTAAGAGACATTAATTCGGCAAATATGACGGTACGTGGCTTTGCGGAACGAAATGCGATCAATGCGCCCATTCAAGGCTCTGCAGCAGATTTAATAAAAATTGCGATGATCGATATCCAAGACGATATTATCAATAGCTCCCTAAAAGGGAAAATGATCATGCAGGTTCATGATGAACTTGTTTTTGATGTTCCACAAGAGGAAGCGGACCGTTTTAAGACGATCATCATTGATCGCATGAAGAATGCGATCAAGCTACAAGTACCCATCGAAGTTGAAGTAGGACTAGGTAGTAATTGGTTAGAAGCTCATTAAATACAACATGAAGTCATACATTTTTTATATTTTTCTTTTTTTTGCGCTTTCAGCTACTGCGCAGCAGGAAGCTAAAAAAGAGGTGTTTTTTGAAAATGCATCTAATGGACTCGTTCGTTTTCATTTTGATAAGCATTATTATTTAGTCGATAAAAACTGTCCTTTCAAGTCTATTGAGCGTTTATCACAATTTATCGTTTCAAAAAATGTTTTTCATGGAGAATTCAAGGATTTTGATCCAAATGGTCGATTAGTATTAACCGGAACTTATATCGAGGGAATAAAAGAAGGGAATTTTAAAGCGTACCATCCGAATGGACAATTGAAATGGGAAATGACCTTCAAGGATAATTTTCCAATAGGTGATGCCAACTATTACTACCCCGACGGTAAGCCTATGTTAACGTTAAACTATAGTAACGGAAAATATCGTATCGTTTCTTTTTGGGATTCATTAGGACGCCAACGTGTAGAGCAAGGTAATGGCAATTATGAATTTAAGATGCCCTTCGACTTTTACAATGAATACGGTTATCCTTTCTATGAACGACGCGGAAAGCTCAAAAATGGTCTTCCCACAGGATATTGGATAACCAATGTGATGGATGAAAAAAACCGTAGAACGCTCTTTACCGAAGAGACATACGATAGTAACGGACGCCTGACTTCCGCTTATAATCTATTTCTTGATGATGACTATACCTCACCGATTACATGGGTACCTACAGAGTATTTCCCTATAGCTGAATCCCTTACATATAAGCAGTGTAATTTTGATGACTTCAGTGGTTTTAATGCCTATCTATCGGCGAAGCTCGAAGAAGCTTTCAATTCGATCCCAACTCCACAAGCAGAGTCCGACGATTTTACGTATACAATACGTTTGGATAAAGAAGGAATTCCTCAGATGTTAAAAGTGGAAAAAGAATTAAAGGACAGTAAATTGAATCAGTATTTAGAACAGGTATTGAAGAGAATCCCTTTCTATTTTCCGTCATTAGATGCAAATGGAGCTCCAATCGAAGATAAATTGACCATATCGGGTAAAATGATGTTAACGACCTCTGGCAAATTAAATTTTCACAGCATATCCATCAAGAGAGAAAAACAAGCTTCTGCAGAATAGATAAAAACCCAATACAGCGTAAATCGAACGCTAATAGATGAATTTTATCTAAAATTATATAAGTTTGCAAAAATATTAATCATGAAATTTCACAAAGAAGGGTATACCAGTCTCGCTTTAGTTATTTTATTTATCTTCGTAATAAACGCAGTAGCAAACTATTACGATGCTCCAACGTATCTAAAGTGGTTTTTATATGCTATTTCGGCATTTCTATTTATCGTAATCGTTCAGTTCTTTCGCAGCCCGATTAAACACATTATTCCAAATGAAGGCGTTGTTCTATGCCCTGCGGATGGAAAAGTTGTGGTTATTGAGGAAACCCAAGAGACGGAGTATTTCAAAGATAAACGTCTACAGGTTTCGATTTTCATGTCGCCTACCAATGTCCATGTAAATCGTAATCCAATTAGCGGAGTCGTAAACTATTTCAAATATCACCCTGGAAAATTTTTGGTTGCCTGGCACCCAAAATCATCTACGGATAACGAACGAACGACAGTCGTTGTACAAAATCAAGCTGGGGTGGAAGTTCTATTCCGTCAGATTGCAGGCGCTTTAGCTCGCCGTATTGTATGGTACGTAAAAGAAAATGATCAAGTAAAGCAAGGGGATGAGTTTGGTTTTATAAAATTTGGTTCCCGTGTTGACTTGTTTTTACCTATCGGCACCCAAGTAGACGTAAATATTGATGATAAAGTGGTGGGCGGAAAAACCATTATCGCAAGAATTTAATAAAAAATTAACATAACTATGTGTAAATTAGGCTTCGATATCGAAGCCTTTTTTAATGAGGTATTCGTTCGAATAAAACATGAATTTTAGAACCATTACTTTCCTGATTTCAGCTACGGTAGGTATTGCCTTGGCTCTTACCGATTTTTTGCATCGCCAAACCCTGATGATTCCGCTGTTGTTGTTTGCTCTTTCCACGACGATTTGCTTCATTGTATTACAAAATCTATTTGAGCGTTATGTAAATAATCGTATCAAGAACGTGTACAAGCTTATTCACAACCTGAAACTGGGAAAAGACTTAAAAGACGCCCTTGGCGATCACATCTCTGATGATCCGATCGCGGACGCTGAGCGCGAAGTTCGTGACTGGGCGAAGCAAAAAGCATCCGAAATCCACACCCTTCAAGAGCAAGCACAATTTCGGAAAGAATTTTTATCTAACATTTCTCACGAGTTTAAAACGCCACTTTTTGCAACGCAGGGCTATATAGAGACCCTCCAGGATGGTTTAATAGATGAAGACCCTGATTTAGCAAAGAATTTTTTAGATAAGGCCTCTCGAAATATTGACCGATTAGGCTACCTCATCCATGACTTGGATGAGATTTCGAAACTAGAGACTGGCACGGTGAGTCTTATTATCGAACGCTTCGACATCCACGCCTTGATTAAAGAGTGTATTGAGGATCTAGAAAGTAAGGCCGAAAAAAGCAATATAAAGCTCGTATTCAAAGGAAAAAGTACTCAACCTCTTTTTGTAAAAGCAGACCGAAAACGAATACAACAGGTTCTGGTCAACCTAATTGACAACTCTATAAAATATGGAAAACAGTCTGGGAAGACAACAATTTCAACCTTTTCGTTGTTTGATCAGATACTGGTAGAGGTAACGGATGATGGTTACGGCATTGAAGAAAAAAATCTTCCACGTGTTTTCGAGCGCTTTTTCCGTACCGACAAGAGTCGATCCCGAGATATTGGTGGGTCAGGACTGGGTTTATCTATAGTAAAACACATTGTGGAAGCACATCAACAAAATGTGAACGTACGCAGCACAGAAGGCATTGGAACCACGTTTGGGTTCACATTGGCACGTGCCTCAGCGCATTAAATTATTTTGTTCTGACATAATAGATTGTAAACTTAACATTAACTTAACATTCCATTTATAATTTTGCACAAAATTCATAATTATGGCTTTAAATAGTATTTTTCAGTATTTCGTTCCAAAGGACAAGAAATTTTTCCCTTTGTTTGAACAAGCAGGTGCCAACCTTATTGAAATGGCCAAACTGCTACAAGAAACAGTTTACTCCACTGATTTAGCAAAACGCGCCGAAATAAATAAAAAGCTAGAAGACCTTGAACACAAGGGCGACAACATTACACATCAGATTCACCTAGAGCTGGGTAAGAACTTTATTACACCATTCGACAGAGAGGATATTCACGCGTTAGCAAGCTCTCTAGATGATGTAGCAGACTTTATTCAAGGTGCTTCAAACCGTATCGAGCTATACAAAGTAATTACGATTACACAGCCAATGAAAGAGATCACTGATCTAATCGTTGAGGCGACTGAGCATGTTGCAACGGCCATTAATGAGTTAAAAGATCTGAAAAACATCCGTAACATCACGGACTCTTGTGTGCGCATTAATAGTGTTGAAAACAAAGCCGATTACATCTTTGACAAAGCTGTTGGTGAACTATTCGAATACGAGAAAGACGCAATTACACTTATCAAAAACAAAGAAGTACTTTCAGCGATGGAAGATGCGACAGATAAATGTGAAGACGTGGCGAACGTATTAGAAAGTATTTTAATTAAGAATGCATAATCTAAGCATTCAGAAAGCATAAAAAATCATGGTAATTTCAACATTATTAATTGTTGTTGTAATACTTGCAATTGCTTTTGACTACATCAATGGTTTCCACGATGCAGCCAACTCTATTGCAACCATTGTCTCAACAAAAGTACTTACCCCATTTATGGCTGTCCTATGGGCTGCAATATTCAACTTTGCAGCTTATTTTTACTTTACAGACCATAAAGTGGCCAATACCATTGCCAAAACCGTTATCGACGAATATATTACACTGGAAGTAATCTTTGCTGGTTTAGTTGCCGCAATTTCCTGGAATTTATTTACATGGTACTACGGTATCCCGTCCAGCTCTTCTCATACCTTAATTGGTGGTTTTGCGGGTTCAGGAATGGCCTACGCATGGATCATGGGCGCTAACCCTATTACTGCTGTAAACCAAAGCGCCATTTTAAAAACAGTATCCTTTATTGTTCTTGCACCAATCCTAGGTATGCTTATGGCGATCATCATTACGTTGATCATTATGAACATCGCCAAGAAATCGCGCCCTGCCGTTGCCGAGAAATGGTTCAAAATCTGTCAGCTCATTTCATCTGCAGCATTAAGTTTTGCGCATGGTGGTAACGACGCCCAAAAAGTAATGGGTATTATTGCGACTGCTTTGATTGCAGAACAAATAATTCCTAATTTCGAGGCGATGCCTGCATGGGTTCCATTATCCTGTTACGCTGCTATTGCTGCGGGAACAATGAGTGGTGGATGGAAAATTGTAAAAACAATGGGTACGAAGATCACCAAAGTAACGCCTTTAGAAGGTGTCGCAGCTGAAGCGGCGGGTGCTGTAACATTAGGTATCACGGAACACTTCGGAATTCCAGCATCCACCACACACACTATCACAGGTTCGATTATTGGAGTCGGCGTCGTTAAGCGCGTGTCTGCCGTACGTTGGGGCGTAACCATAAGTTTATTATGGGCGTGGATCCTGACCATTCCTGTTAGTGCGGTCTTAGGCGGCTTAACTCTAGCAATAATCCACTACATTCTTTAAGCGTGGTGTTTTAACTACAATAACAAAGGTTTACCACGATAAACGTTAAATTATTGACCAAAAATTTGGTCATCTTAAAGAATATATATACTTTTACGCATCCAAATTTGTTGGCAATCAACAAATTTGGATGTTTATATAAACTTACTGGCCAAAATTACTTTTTGGCATCGTTATTGTTAAGTTTTGTTAAATACATTGTAAAACGTGAAAACAATTAAAAATTTTAATAACCTTAAAAACAAGAGTATGAACTATTCTACAATTAAAAAAACAGCTGTTGCAGCTTCTTTAGTGGCCGCTTTAGGTTTCGCTGAGACTGCTCAAGCTCAAACTCCAACTGTATTTGGTGGTAGATCACAATACAGAACTTGGTCTATCGGTGTTCAAGGTGGTATTACTACGCCTAACGCACTTGTTGGTGGATCAAATGCATTTGGTCAAAAGGTTGGTTACTTCCAAAACAAAGTTGGTGAGTACTATGGTTTGACTATCCGCAAACAATTCTCTCACCTATTCGGTTTAGAATTAGAAGGTAACCGTGGTCGTATCAAATCTTACAACCACAATACTTCTGGTCCTGTTGCTGAAAATGGATTAGGCGCAAAATCTGTTGAAACTTCTGTTAACTGGGCAGGTAGCTTAAACGGAGTTTTCCAATTAGGTACTGTTGACTTCTTAAGAAGAGAAAACGCTGTTAACTTCTACGCTAAAGTAGGTTTGGGTGTTATGGCTCACAACCCTGTACAATTCTTAAACAATGATTTCACAGGTACTGAAGTTTACAACAACAAAGGTAAATGGGGTGAAGAAATCTTCGGTGACCGTGAGTCAGTTGGAGATAGAGACAACCGTTTAACAGCTTTCATCCCTGTAGGTGTTGGTGTTAAATTCAAATTATCTGAAGTTGTTGCCTTGAACTTAGGTTACACGATGAACTTCACTGATGATAACTTATTGTACGGTCCAGCTAGAGCAGACTACAAAGGTAAATTCTCTAATGTATACGGTGGTTTAGAATTCACTTTAGGTTCACGCGACAAAGCGAACTTAACTTTTGCTAACCCAGTTGCTACATTGTACGATGAATTGAGAGATCCATCTTTGAAAAACGAAGTTGAAGCTTTAAAACAACGTGTATCTTCTTTAGAAGGAACTGTTGATGCATTAAGCAAAGACTCTGATGGTGACGGTGTTTCTGATAAATTTGACAAATGTCCAGGTACACCTGCAGGTACTGCAGTAGATGGTGCTGGTTGTCCAATCAAATTCCCTGAGCAACAAGTTCAACAAGGAAATAACGCTACTACTGGTGCGTACTATTCTCCTATCCAATTCGAATTCGATAGTTCAGTATTGAAAACTTCTTCATACTCAACTTTAGATAAATTAGCGAAAGAATTGCGTGACAACAAATCATCTGTTAAATTAGATGGTTACGCTTCTTCAGAAGGTTCTGAAGCTTATAACTTGAACCTTTCTAAAGACCGCGCTAATGCAGTAAAACAATACTTAGTTAACGCTGGAGTAACTGCATCAAGCGTATCAGCTAATGGTTACGGTGAGGCTAACCCAGTTGCTTCTAACGCTACTGAGGAAGGACGTATCCAAAACCGTCGTGTTGAAATCAAAAAATAATTATACGTAAGTATACATTATAAAGATTTGAAAGGCCTGTTTGCTCTGCAAACAGGCCTTTCTGCTTATAATCAATATTTTAACGTATCTTTGTGCTGTCGTATGTTAACATGTGGAAAAGAATTGTGACTAAGTATCACATTTTCTTTTTAATTTTCTTCTAGAGTAGACTTATCATGGTTGCTCTAAAATAATATAACAAGGAGGGGTAATGGAAGAAGAATTCGAATATGGTTCGCCAGAAGAACAAAAACTATCGGTAGATCGTTACGAAGAAATGATCCGCAATCAGGATCAGTATTTTTTTGACGCCAAAGCTTTCGAAGGGATTATCGAATATTACATCGATAAAAACGACCCCGTCAAGGCACTCCAAGTCGCCGATTATGCGACTAGTCAGCATCCTTATGAAGCCGTTTTCTTGCTAAAAAAAGCACATCTTTTCGCCCGAATACAACAATATGACCGGGCCTTAGAAGAATTGTCCAAAGCAGAAATACTCGAACCTAATAGCGTTGACATTCTACTCCTAAAAGGAACAGTATACCTAGCAACGGGTGACCTCGATGCTTCTGAATCGCTCTTTCTTCAAGCCATAGCACTCGAAGATGATGCTCCCGAAGCTTATTACCAACTCAGTGAGTTGTATCAGCTTAAAGGAGATTATGAGACCGCAATTATCTACTTAAAAAAATCTCTGGAACAGAATATGGAAAACGATGATGCCCTTAACGCACTATCGTTTTGCTATGAAGTTTTAGATCGTACCGAAGAATCTATTGCGTTCTATAAAAACTATATCGATAATGAACCTTACTCGTATGCAGCTTGGTTTAACCTGGGTATTGTATACGACAAGCTCGAGCAATTCGAAGAAGCTATAGACGCATATGATTATGCAATTCTAATCAACGAGTCTTTTGTTCCCGCTTACTTTAATAAGGGCAATGCCCTAGTAAGCTTGCAAAAATACAAAGAAGCAATAGACGTTTATAAAGAGAGTTTTGAGTATGAAACTCCCTCGGCCGATGTTTACTGTGCAATTGGCGAGTGTTTTGAAAAGCTGGAACAGATGGACGATGCTCGCGCACATTACAGAAAGGCCGTAAAATTAGATCCAAATTTAGCAGACGGCTGGTTTGGGATTGGGGTTACACTGGACTTCGAGGATCGTTTTTTCGAGTCTTTACACTTCTATAAAAAAGCGCTGGATTTAGATGATACAAACCCCGACTATTGGTTTGCTATTGCTGATGCGCGCTATAAACTAAATCAGTTTGAAGAGTCTGAAAAAGCATATCAAAAAGTCGTAGAATTAAATCCTACTGATATTGAAGCTTGGTTGGATTATTCATCCATATATTTTGAGCAAAAAAAGTATACAGAGGCGATTGATGTTATGGCAGACGCTATCCGAACCAATCCGGAGGCTTCGGAACTCTATTACAGAATTGTCGCTTATCTGTTTGCGAATGGACAATATAACGACGCGCTCAACTTTCTAGAACTTGGATTGGCAACAAACCCCGAAAAATTCTATATCTTGTTTGACTATTTACCACAATTACAAGGAAACCAGGTGATCGTGGATATTATCAAAAAATATACAGAAGAAAAATAAATGAAAAAATTAGGTTTGATAGGATATCCTTTAGGGCATTCCTTCTCTAAAAAATATTATACCGAAAAGTTTGCGAAAGAACATATCAAAGACATAGATTACGATTTATACCCTATCGTTGATATTGGTAACTTCCCTGATCTTTTCGCAAACGACAGCTCCTTTTATGGTTTTAATGTTACCATTCCATATAAGCAGTCCGTTGTTTCATTTCTAAATGAGCTCTCTGAAGAGGCGCAAGAAATGGATGCAGTAAACTGCATTACAATAAAGTATAATGATGGGACCGTTCACCTAAAAGGATATAACACCGATGCATACGGCTTTGAAAATTCAATTCGCCCCCTATTGGCCCTGCACCACACACGAGCACTCGTGCTTGGAAACGGTGGTGCGGCAAAAGCTGTCTTTTACAGCTTGAAAAAGCTTGGAATATCTTATAAAATAGTAAGTAGATCCCATACAAATGGAGATATTACCTATTCTGAACTTAATAAGGAGATTATGGATTCTCATCCAATAATTATAAACTGTTCGCCTTTAGGCACGTTTCCGAATATAGATGAAGCGCCTGATATTCCCTATGAGTTTATTGGTAAACAACATCTATTGTATGATTTAATCTACAATCCTGAAGAAACATTATTCTTACGTCGTGGCAAAGAAAATGGAGCGATGATAAAAAATGGATACGAAATGTTACTACTACAGGCGGAGCGTAATTGGGAGATCTGGAATGCAAAAGATTAAAACCTCTATTATTTTCTTCGTCATAATTTTGGGAACGATTATAAGCTGCACCAATACATCAGACTATAGTCCGAAACCTAGAGGCTTCTTTCGAATCAGCTTTCCCGAGAAAACCTATCAAGAGGCTAAAACAGGCTGTCCTTTTACTATGGACATTCCGTCCTACAGTGTCCTGCGTGATGACCGTTCTGCTGGCGCACAACCGTGCTGGAAAAACCTCGACTTCCCCGCTTATAATGCGCGTTTACACATCAGCTACTTTAAGATCTCACCACAGGCACCATTTAGTGCCTTAACAGAAGATGCACGCACCTTTGCTTTTAAACATACCGCCAAAGCATCCGCTATTGACCAACGTAGGATCAATCGGCCTGAAGATGCAGTATATGGCTTAACGTACTACATTAAAGGTAATACGGCTTCAAACTTACAGTTTTTTGTATCTGATAGCACAACGCATTATCTCCGCGCGGCTCTTTACTTCAATGAGAAACCTAATATGGACTCCATTGCTCCCGTGCTCGAATTTATACAAGCGGATATAGAGCGCATGGTAAATACCATTACATGGAAGTAAGCGTCGAGGTACGTGAATCCTTAAGTTTAAATTTATCTCAGTATCTTTGATATATGTTAAAAATACAAACATTTACGTTTAATCCGTTTCAAGAAAACACGTATATCGTGTATGACGAAATCGGCAACTGCGCTATATTTGATCCGGGGACATCTTCTACGCAGGAAGAACAAGAGCTTACTCAGTTTATCACCGATCAAAAGTTAACACCTGTTGCGCTCGTAAATACCCATTGTCATGTAGACCATGTTCTAGGAAATCGTTTTATTTTTGAACAATATGGACTAATGCCACAACTCCATGAGGGCGAGGTGCCCACTTTAGTTGCCGTACAAAACTATGCGCCGATGTATGGTATCCGTTATGAAGTTTCTCCCATTCCAGAAGCATTTCTGCAAGAAGGATCTGAAATTACCATCGGTAGCCATATTTTAAAAACATTATTTGTTCCGGGGCACTCCCCCGCTCACTTATGTTTCTATTCTGCGGATTATGGTTTTTTAATTGGTGGCGACGTATTGTTCAGAAACAGTATTGGAAGGACTGATTTACCAGGAGGAAACCATCAACTACTTCTGGATAGTATAAAAAAAGAAGTTTATACACTTCCTGACAACACGGTCGTGTACCCTGGTCATGGCCCAACAACAACAGTAGGATACGAAAAAGAAACAAACCCTTTTGTTAGAGGTTAAACAAACGATATGAAGCTTCCTTTTTTCTTTGCCATACGCTACCTGTTTTCTAAAAAATCAGTCAATGCTATTAATATCATTTCCTCCATCAGTGTTATTGGAGTACTTGTTAGTAGCGCAGCCTTGGTTATCGTACTCTCCTTTTACAATGGGATGGAGAAGCTCATCTTATCGCTCTACAGTACTTTTGCGCCAGAGTTACGTATTGAGCCTGCGGAAGGGAAAGTTTTTTCGACCAAACAGCCTTTTTTCGACGATCTGCGCAAAAATAATAAGATTCAAAGTTATACGGAGGTCCTTGAAGACAAAATACTGATCCAGTATGATAACCATCAATTCATAGCACAGGTAAAGGGGGTCGAACCGGCAAGCTTATTGGCTGTTGACCATGAAAACATGCTCTATGCCGGCGACTTTGATATTTATCCGGATAGCATTCCGTATGCCATAATAGGTGCTCAGATTCAATCCAACCTTCGTGTCCCGATAGAAGGGATTGACAATACCATACAGCTTTTCTCTCCGCGCAAAGGTGTCCAGGCGGGCAGTAGTGTTAACCCTATGGATGAGATCAATATCAGAAGCATTTCGCCTCGTGGCGTACTACAATATCAACAAGGGTACGATAATCTTATTATCACACCGCTTCCCTTTGCCCGAGACCTACTCAATGAGCACAAAAATGTGTCGGCTATAGAGATCTACACAAAAGACTCCTCTACGGTACAAGGCTTAAAGAAAGAGATACAGACGGCACTTGGCGACACATTTAAGGTGAAGGATCGAGAGCAACAAAACCCGTTATTATACAAAACTGTCCGTTCCGAGAAATGGATCGTTTTCTTTATCCTTACCATTATTTGCATTATTGCCATCTTCAATATTATTGGTTCTCTTACCATGCTCGTTATCGACAAAAAAGAAGATATGCTGGTTTTACAAAGCCTCGGCGCAAACAAAAGCCTCATACAGCGGATCTTCTTTTACGAAGGCGTCATGATCGCATTTCTTGGGGGAGTAATAGGTATTGCCTTGGGTTTACTCTTTTGCTTGTTTCAAGAAAAATATGGTTTTATTACGACTGGAGAAGGCGCGAATGCGATTATGGATGTCTACCCCGTGGACATTCGAACTATGGACTTTGTCATTGTATTTATTACCGTTATGGTGGTCGCAACATTTGTCTCTTATCTCGCGGCTCATTTGAGCGTGCGCGAAATCAAAAACGACACGAAAATATAGGGTATAGGAAAACGAGGCTATCAGGACTAATACTGCAAGCGCTTTCTACTGTAGTCTCCTTTAACGATAGAGTTGATGAACGATCCCCATGCAAAAGGACTCAATAACGGGTTTGCATAGCGTTGATTGATGTTTTTATTCGTCATATTAATATGACGCTGCATGGAGTTAAATGTTTGAATTTCTTCTGCGCTACGCGGAACTGTAGCGGCAAGAGCGGCAAGCGCTTCTGGAGAAAGGTTTCTTTTTATACGAGAAGCATCGTCGTCATTTACATTCAACGCTAAGAAAGCAATATTAAACTCTTCGATACTTGCCCAGGGGTAAGGCATGACAGCAGGAAGTTCAATAACGAGACTTTTCATACTAATTCTTGCTGTATATTTATCTGAGTTTGTAAACGGAATTACATATTCTAATGGATCAAAACCAACAGATGTAAAACGAATCGTATCACCAGCATGAGCAACAAAAGAAAAGAAACCTTCATTGTTCGCAGCATGCGCCTGGTTATTGTAGCTGACGTTAGTAACCGTTACAAAAGGAACAGGGAGTTCTCCTCCAACTGAACTTATAAGTCCACTGAACTGCAAAATTTTCTTTTCTTGTCCTTGCGCATGAATAGCACTTAAAAAGAAAACCACCATGAAGAGAATAACTAATCGTCCTGTCATGCTCCAAAATTATACAATCTCCTATAAAGAAGGCTGTTAAATTGTGTTAACCTTACTAGATTTGCCCTGGTGTAATCGCGTTGGGATCGTTCATGTCTGTTAAGTTGATCGCTTCAACACCTGTAATCTCTGGCACTGCTTTCTTAATCGCTTGCTCTAATCCCGCCTTGAAAGTCATTATGCTCATCGAACAACTCGCACATGTTCCCAGCAATTTTAACCGAACTACATTATCTGGAGTAATTTCCTCAATACTTACGTTACCACCATCCGTCTCTAAATAGGGACGAATCGTATCCAATGCTTGTTCTACTCGCTCGTGTAATGTCATTTTTCTATATAAAATAAATTCTTTGTAAAGATAATCAATTTATTAAAAAAATGCGGTTTGACCTAAACAATAGGGCGCAATTTCAACATTCCATTGACACACCTCCCTTAAACAGGGTTAAAGAATGTTAAAGCACTCCAAACGAGTAGGTTTAGGTTTATAATACCTGTATCTTTCCCCTCTAAAAATTAATTGAATCTTATTTGAATTTCACGTATCTTTGTAAAATGTTTTTAAATAGACGTATAGTATCGTTATTGGCAGGCGTTGCCATTGTTGTTTCTGTTTCAAGCTGCAAGAGCAAGTTTGAGAAACTTCGTGCAAGCAATAATATTGCAATGAAGTATCAAGAAGCCGTCAAGTTGTACGAGAAGAAAAAATATACCAAAGCTTTGGTTCTTTTTGATGACCTTATGATAAAATATAGAGGGCAATCCGAAGCGGAAGATCTATATTATTATACGGCTTATACGAACTACCGTCTTCGAGATTATACTTCGGCACGTTTCTCCTTCAAGAACTTTGCGAGCACGTATCCAAATAGTCCCCGCGCAGAAGAATGTCGTTTCATGTCTGCTTACTGCTTTTACTTGGACTCTCCTCGCTCATCGTTAGACCAGGAGAACACGAGAAAAGCTATCGACGAATTGCAGTTGTTTATCAACTTATATCCGGACGGAGCAAAGGCAAAGGAAGCGGGAGATTTAATACAAGGGCTTCGCGACAAACTAGAGCAAAAGGCTTTTGCTAATGCGAAATTGTATTTCGATATGGGACAGCCGGATGATTACCGCGCCGCTGTTATCGCTTTTGAAAACATGCTTCGCGAATATCCGGACACGAAATATGCAGAGGAGATCGAATTTTTAATCGTTAAGGCTCAATATTTGTTTGCACAAAACAGTATGCCTTTCCGTCAAGAAGTGAGATATAATGAAGCGATTGACTATTACCAGTCTTTTGTAGAGCACTATCCGAATAGCAAATACAAAAAAGAAGCTGACGATCTTAGGTCGAGTGCAGAAAAACAAATCGCTTATGTCGTAAAACGCATGAACGAAATTAATAAGATACGCGAAGATCAGCAACGAGAATTGGGTATCACCAAAGAAGAGGCAGAAGCGAAAGAAAAAGCTTCAGCAAAAGAATAAATTAGAAATTCATAATACATTTTAAAATGAGTCAAAATAAAAACACTTCTGTTCCAAATTCAACAGTAACACGTGATTTAAGACAATTGGACAAAGGGACTGAGAATATTTACGAGTCTATTGTTGTGATTTCAAAGCGTGCAAATCAAATTGCTGTTGACATCAAAGAAGAACTAAATGGTAAGCTTGCTGAGTTTGCAAGTAACAATGACAATTTGGAAGAGGTATTTGAAAACCGTGAACAAATTGAAATTTCTAAACACTACGAGCGTATGCCTAAGTCATCGTTGATCGCTGTTGACGAGTTTCTTAATGACAAAATTTACTTTAGAAACCCATCTAAAGAGCAAGAATAAACGAGACAGATGTCTTTACAGGGCAAAAATATTGTAATTGGTGTATGCGGCAGTATTGCCGCATACAAAATTGCATCTCTGATTCGCCTATTGGTTAAAGAGAATGCCCAGGTGCAGGTAATAATGACCCCTGATGCACAGAACTTCATTACCCCGCTTACCCTAGCGACTTTATCAAAAAATCCGGTCCTTTCTGCTTATTTCGATTCACAATCGGGTCAATGGCACAATCATGTAGCGCTTGGCTTGCAAGCAGACCTGCTACTCGTTGCTCCTGCTTCGGCCAACACCTTAAGCAAAATGGCAAACGGTATTTGTGATAATCTTTTGCTCGCGACATACCTTTCTGCAAGGTGCCCAGTAATGTTTGCTCCTGCCATGGATTTAGATATGTGGAAGCACCCAGCGACACAGCGTAACATCGAGTTCCTACAGCGCGACGGAAACATCTTGATAGAACCGACCGATGGTGAGCTCGCCAGTGGCTTAATTGGTCAGGGGCGCCTGGCCGAGCCGGAAGAAATCGTAGAAAAAATTCAACAGCTTTTTAATGAAGTACTTCCTTTAAAGGGTAAAAAAGCCCTGGTGTCCGCAGGCCCAACCTATGAAGCGATCGACCCGGTTCGTTTTATCGGCAATCACTCGAGTGGGAAAATGGGCTATGCAATCGCCAATACGCTTTCTGCTCTAGGCGCTGATGTTGTTTTAGTAAGTGGCCCAACAGCTCTAGAGACTCCAAAAGGTGTTACTAGAGTAGATGTAACCTCTGCCAGCGATATGCTTAACGCTTGTAATGCGTATTTTGAGCTCGCCGACATTATCGTTATGAGCGCTGCTGTAGCTGACTATACACCTGTGGAAGTTGCAACGCAAAAGATCAAGAAAAAAGAAAACAGTTTTCAGATCGACTTAACGAAGACAACAGATATCCTGGCTACATTAGGACAAAAAAAGAGTGTTAAACAAACATTAGTGGGCTTTGCTTTGGAAACAAACAATGCCATAGAAAACGCAAAAAGCAAGCTTTCACGTAAAAACTTAGACTTTATTGTTCTCAATACAATGGAGGATGAGGGCGCTGGTTTCGCACACGATACAAATAAAGTAACGATAATTAGCAAATCGGGACATACTTCAACCTTTCCGCTAAAGGATAAGACAGAAGTAGCGAGTGACCTAGCCACTATTATTGTGGAGCACCAACAATCTATAAATTCATAATCCGAATTTCCTTCGGATAATAATTATTTATCCGATTTGAAAGCACTTTCACCCAGCCCAAGTTAATACCTCGATAGCGTACAAGACACCAACCGTTTTTAGTATTTGAAAACAAATCAATATCAATCGTTTCCTTCCGCAAAAAGTTTAATGCACTATCCAGGTCAACCTCTTGCGCTTCAATCCCCATATTAATATGGTTACTTAGCGCTAGATCATGTGCCGGAATCAATTCTCTGCCAGACCATTTCCCAACATTAGTTCCTGCATTTTTGAGATAAAGTACACTGCGTATAATAGCAAGGTCTTCCTCCATTTCCTTCGGAACGATATGAATATTATCGCCTTGCATAAATGTATAAAATAAAGAAGGATCCTTAACCCATTTATCAATAGATCCCTTTGGGACGTCACTTTTCTCCTTCTTTATCTTTCTCCGTGAAAAAGTTTCCTCAGAAGTCTTTTTCCGTAACACCGATAAAAAGAAACCTTCTCCTTTCACTTGGTGTGGATAAAAACGATATCCCTCGCCCTGTTTTCCTCGACTCCTGGTTTTAGTAATTCCCCAGGAATCTTCAATATCAACCGAGATAGATTCGAATCCGTGCGTAGTGATAAGCCAATCCACTATATCTTCATTCTCTTCTTCCGAATACGAACATGTGGAATAGATTAAATAGCCATCGGTCTTCAAACAGGCTTGTGCATCAGCTAAAATACGTCTCTGACGATCACTACAAAGTTTAACATTTGCTAAAGACCATTCATCAATCGCTCCCGGATCTTTCCGGAACATTCCAGAACCAGAACATGGAGCATCCACAACCATTACATCAAAGTAACCAGGTAAACGGCTAAAAGCAGATGGATCGTTATTTGTTACCACAACATTCGGGTTTCCCCAGCGAACCAGGTTGTCAACCAAAATCAGTGCTCTACTTTTTATAACTTCATTGGAGATCAATAATGAGGAGTTGTTCAAGACACTATTCAACAGGGTAGATTTACCTCCTGGCGCGGCACATAGATCTAATGCCCGGACATCTTCTTTGTGATCCAATCCAAGCGCTCGTATTATATATGAAACAAACATGGAAGAGGCCTCTTGCACATAGTACGTTCCTGCATGATACAAGGGATCCAAGGTAAAAACAGGCCTGTCCGTTAAATAATATCCTTCCTTACACCAAGGAATAGTTTCTGAGAGGGCTAAATCAAGCTTAGCCGGTTTTGCAGGATTTAAGCGCACAGAGGTCACTTTGTCTCCCCGTTCATGTATTTCAGCAAAAGCCTCACTATCGAAGTCTGTACGGCTCCTTAAACGCTCTATTAGTTCGTTTGGTAGAAAATTACCCATGCTATATCTATAATTCTCCGTAAATTTACCATAATCCAGAAATAGCAAAACAAAAAAATGAAAGATTTTAAAAAATATTGTATTATTCCTGCTCCACCGGAGGACATTTATAAAGCATTGACTACCGAAATAACAGCTCGTTTATGGACTGGTGATGTTGTATCGATAGACCCGCAAGAAGGGGGTGAATTCTCGTTATGGGACGGAGGAATAGAGGGACGCTTTATAACACTAGAACCATATAAAAAAATCGTACAACAATGGTATTTCGGCGATCAAGAGGAACTATCTATAGTTACATTGAAACTTCATGAGCATAAAAAAGGTACATCGTTCGAAATAAACCATACGAACATTCCAGATGAGGCCTTTGATGATATCACAGCCGGTTGGGAGGAAACTTACATCGCGAGTCTATTAGAGTTTTACGAAGAAGAGTAATTGACGTTGCTAATTGATCGTCTGTAGTTGGGGTAGTTCGTAGTTGATAGTTGTTGGATCATAGTCGGAGATAGTTGTTAGATCGTAGTTTATGGT
>NZ_FXAU01000011.1 GCF_900177625.1 Sphingobacterium psychroaquaticum | reverse complement strand
AGCAACGGTAGCATTAACCGTCAGCGTGATGCTCTGGTTCGGTGCAACGCTGTTCGCAACCGTCAGGTTGAACGCACCGTTCGAACCGATCGCGCCCACCGTGCCGTTGCTCGAGCTTACCGTGCCCATGGTCTGGCCGGCGCTCAGTACATCCTGTAGGTAAAGAACCGTGCTCGGCAAGATCGTAGAGGTACCCTTGTTCGTCAAGGTAACCGTATAGCCGAATCCCGTGCCCGCTGTCGCCGTAGCCGCATTGCCCGCTTTCTTAACGGCATCAGGATCGCCCCATCCGTAGTCTCGGTCCACTGGGATATCTGGCGTGGTAGCCGTGCCGTCTGCAGGTGGAAGCGTATTGATATTTGTTCCTGGATTATCCTGCCAGATCTGCACGGTATTCTTAATGGTATTCGGTGCGTCCGCGGCTACACCAACCTTAACGATAAAATTAAACGTAGCACCCACGGCAACCTCATTTGCCATCGTAAGACTAAACAAGCCGTTAGCACCAGGTACAACTGTACTACCATTGTATTCCACTTCCGTTAACGTCTGTCCAGCACTCAACAAGTCACGGAAATAAATAGATGTGCCTGTTAAGATCGTTGAAGGCCCTTTATTCTCGACTTGAACGGTATACGTATACGGTTTACCCGCTACGGCATGTTCATTATTATTTTGTCCATTTTTTTGAATGGCATCATTGTCAAAACCATATTCTCGCGTTACCGTCAATAACGCAGCAGCAGACTCCACTGTACATCCTTTATCAGAGGCTATTAAAACACGGTATTGACCATAAGGTCCTACCGCAGCTACATTGGCGGGAACATTTACACTATAGGTTGCAGCAGTAGCATTTGCGATATCAGTCCATGACGTACCATCTATAGAGGTTTGCCATTGATAAGTAACCACTTGTGTTTTATTCACTAACGTAACCGAGAAACTAGCCGTGGCCCCAGCATGTACCGTAACACTTTGCGGCTGATTCTCCACCCGTGGCAATTCATTAACCTGAACGTTGATCGGTTGTCTTGGACCAACGGCACATCCTTGTCTAATTGCCTGCACATAATACGTATGAATACCTACTGTTGTATTTGCTGGAACCGTGAAATTTAATTTATCTATAGACGATGCCAATGGATTACCCGCTTCGTCATACACGGCGTAACGTGTACATTCATCTTGTTCGGTAATCGTAATCTGTGCCCCTTGACATACCTCTACCGTTGCACCGGGTTGTGTACCCACAGTTACGGTAGGCATGATGCCGATGTCATACACATTCGTAAATTCACCCAGAACCCCCAATAGGTTTTCATAACTGATTTCCACGCGATCAAAAGGATCCGCTATTGGAGGAATCATAAGCGACACCATTTGACTACCATCTCCCATCGCTCCTAGAAGCTTTAAATCTAAGATACTACTTGTTTCATCGAGCGCAGCACCTACTTTCGCAGCGCCTAAGTACCGTTGAATGCGGTATCCCTTTAGTAACTGTAGGCTCAATACCTGATTACCCGGAACGCGTGTTACAATGCGTACCGAATCAGTTGCCATGCTACGAGACTTGAAGACTGCTGTCAAAAACGTTTGCTTTGCAACAGATACACCATTCCAGATTTCAGCAAAACTATCCGGATCATTATCCACAGCTTTCCATGCATCTTTCACAGTCGCCGTTGCACTTAAAACACCAAGGCCAATATCACGAACACCATGTAGTAAATCTTGAATATCAGGGTTGGTAACATTATCAATTGGAGCACAATCTACCGTTCCAGGAACGGTGTAATATGCGGCATATACTTTCGCATTTTGTGCCACACTAAGAAGAGCACCTTGTACGATGCGAATACCATCATAATCCTCAGGTTGCCCCGACACATTAGCCGGTACAAACGTATATTCAAACACATTATCAGCCGCCAATAGGTCAACCAATCCTCCCGCTACTGGCCTAAGCACACCGATATCGATTGGTGTTCCGAGTCCATTTCTTTTAGTTCCTACGATAGATAGGCCACCAGCCACAGCTAACCCCGAATACTCCTTCCCTAGTTTAATGGTTACCGGTGTTCCTTTTTGAACCACATCTGCAAATTGTAAATTTTGCCATGTTGTACCAATTCCCAAGACCCCTAACCCTGTCGTGATAGTCGAATGAGTCTTTACATTTCCATCAACAGCCAATCCTCCATTTGTAACCCCACCTGTAAGAAAGGAGTCCGAACTTTCCGTGTTTGCATATACACGTACAAGTTGCGGCGGACAGCTGTCTGCCGTATACACATTTATCAATACCGTAGCGGAACTTGTACAACCTGTACTTGTGTTCGTTGCAACCACCGTATACGCATAAACTCCTGGCGTTGCGAAGGTAGCTGTAGGGCCAGCAGCACCCGTGGTAGACGGATTCCCGAGATTATTGTACCACTGATACGTGACTCCCCCCTCAGCAACAACAGATGGCAAAGTGATCGGTGTATTTACAATTCCCGTAATCGAAGACACTCCACCTACAAATGTAATCTGCGGAGCAACATTCACGGTAACCGTAGCTCCGTCGGATGGATCACTTGCGCACCCCGTTAGAAGGTCCGTCACAGTAACGGTGTAAACGCCACCCTCTGTTGTTACATATGTCGCCTGGTTGGCGTTAGCAATTGCTGTCCCACCTTTATACCATTGATAAGTTCCAACGCTAGCACTAGCCGTCAAGGTTACCGGTGTTCCCGAACATACCGCACCTGCAGGCAAAGAACTTATTGTAGGTTTTGCCGGTCTAGCATTTATTATCACAGATACCGAAGCCGAAGCACCACTTTCACAACCTGTATTATTTACTGCTTTCACAGAATATAGACCTGCATCACCAAGGTTACCACTCAACGTCAAGGTATTGGTCGTTTCTGTTGTCAGTTCAGTAGTTCCCTTATACCATTTATAGGTAGTACCAGTTCCTACAGCAGTCAATGTAATACTGGTACCTTCACAAACCGCAGCCGGCGTATTAATAGTCGGTACAGTTGGTGCTTCAATAATCTGAACAGTCACCGTTTTTGCAGGAGCCTGGAAACAAGCGCCTTCACCTTCAATTGAAACATAATAGGTGGTTGTACTGGTGATAGTCGGCATATAGCTTGCTCCCGTGTGTACAACCTGTCCCGTAGGGCTATTCAATCGCCAAATAAAGTCAGCACCCGGAGGCAATAGGGTAATGCCACCAGCGCTTGCAAAGGAAGCCGTCAGTTGCACAGGCAATCCTGCACACCAGTCAAGATTATTTGTAAGGGTAATGTTTGCAGCCGTCAGTGTTACACAAGTAGTTGGTAAACTTTCTACCGCCGATACGGTATCATCCCCCCCATTAATATCCTTAAATGTTGCTGTCGCCGTGTTCACCAAAGGCTCATCATTATCTGGAATCGTCAATACTTCCACTTTAAATGTTAACTCCACCTGATGTGTCTCGCCAACCTTTAGGAGTGGAATATTATGAGTCACGGTCCCTCCATTGGTGACCACCCCATCTATTTCAATGAGTTTAACATGCGCACTAAGCGGATCGGTCAACACCACATTTGTCAGGTCTTTATTGCCGTTATTAACCACGGTCAATGTATAGGTAATAGTATTCCCAATTGCAGCTGTTTTTACACCAGACTGATTAAGCCCCGATTTAGTAAACTGCACGCTATGAACGGCCTGAACCGGGATAACCGTTCCCGTTCCACCACCTGTATTTGGTTGTGTTGGATCGTTGACAAGCGGAGGATAGCTTTCTACTGGTGTATTGATTTCCGTGCTCTGCGCTGTTGCCACATTTCGAATCTGCGTGATTCCAGTCAAATCAGAGGCAACCTTTACTTTAAAAGTGTAACCTTGTGAAGTTGCTCCTACAGCTAATGTTGGAATCGTCACATTGGTGCTTCCCGAAATCAAGGTAACACCAGGAGGTAATGGATCCGTTATTACGATATTTGTCAAATCCTTATTTCCGGTATTACGAACATACACGGTATACTCAACTTCTTCGCCCCCTCGAACAGTTGTTTTCTGCGGATCATTACTGATCACAAATGCCTTCCAGATAACCATATTATGCTTATCGGTCACTGGCACGACGGTAGGTTCCCCAGGTTGCGAACCTGGAGCAGGCCCCGTTGCAGGAGCTGCGGGATCCGCTGGAGCTGTAGAAACAGGGGTGCCACCAGCATTAACCGATGCCACATTCGCAATCTGCGTCAATCCTGTAAGATTATTTTTAACCGTTACGGTGAAAGTGACTTGTTTCGTTTCCCCGACGAGAATATCAAGTCCACTGAACGTAACCGTTCCTCCAGCCAAAGCACCACCACTTTTATGGGTGGTTCCCGTAGGAAGTACATCAGAGACCACCACTCCCGTCAAGTTCTGGTTCCCTGTATTTTTAATATATATAGTATAAGTAATATCTTCGCCTCCCGAAACACTGGTTACTCCCGCTCCACTAAGTGTTGCAGCAGCAGCTTTCCATGTCGATATGGTTGGTACTGCGAGAACAGGAATAGTTGTTCCAGTTCCTCCAGAATTATCAGGATTGTTTGGATCCGTTGGTGAAGGTGGCAATGTTGACGTTCCGGGATCCGCGACATCCTTCTTCACTAAAGCAACATTGTATATGGATGGAACTCCTGTTAACTCCGTGTTTACTTTCACCCTGAAACTCACGGTTGCCGTCCCCCCAACAGGTACATTTACATTTGCGAAAGTTAACACACCACCTGCAACAGTTCCTCCGTTACCAGCTGAGACAAAAGTCGTGTGCGCCGGTATGGCATCTGTAATGGTTAAATCATTTAATGCTAATAATCCTGTATTACGTACATGTATTGTATAGTCAATATCTTCGCCGCCTTTCACGGTCTTAAGTGCTACATCGTTGTTCACCAAAAAGGATTTCCATGCCACAAAGGAAGGGACAGCCTTAGCAAAACAACGCGTCACACCATACAAATGAACCGGTGGAAATACAGATCCTTGTACAAGTGTCTTAACGCCTACCGAAATCCGATCATAAACTACACCCGGAGCAAATGGCACTTCCACCATCTGGTTTGTACTCAATAACTGCAGGATGTTAATACCATTTATGATACCATTTTGCCAATTCAACTGAGCAACCTCGACATTACCTCGGTAAGCTTTGATTTCCAAACCTCCAAGAAGATCAATGTCTACAGCGCCACCACTTGTTTTAAATTTGATATTTACCACATCATCACTGGTCGACAATGAGTTAAAGAAAATCCATTGTTTCGTCGAAGCACCAACGGCTAAAGTACCATTACTGATCTCTGCATAATCCGTTGTATTCACCTCATTGATGGCGTAATGCGGATTAGCTACACCAGCGCCCCCAAGATCGTTTACCCCCAAACTTATTCCCGAATGTTCATACGAAGTCGCAAAAGGAGATAAACATGGGTCTGTGCTGGATTCATGACACATACCATATACGTTCATCGTATTCGGTTGTGCTAAAAGTCCCAACGCGCTATTGGTCTTATCTGTGATTCGCACCGCATTGTACGCTTGAGCTGGCGTGACTGCGATATAATAGCGACCAAGTTTATCCTGTACGACCCGAATAATGGCATTGCCACCAGCACTAGCTTGTGCACTCGAGCCGTTTGCCAGGGAAGTACTTGATACAACGGCTCCTTGACCGTTGTACGTGTTCATCTTCACATCAACTTCGAAAAAATGATTCCCTAGCACCAGATTATTCAAAACGCCACTCACCACATTCCCGAGGCTACCACTTACCAGCGCTTTTAATACACCAGGGTCAAAATCAACACGGATATATGAAGTTGTTCCGGCCGCAACCGTCGCACCATACCCTAATTCAACATACCCTTCATACTTATTCCCCAGGCCTAATAGTGTGCCAGCACCAGACTTCAGTGTGGCATAGCTATCGAAATCTGCATCAAAGAGATTACTGACCCCATCAGCATTCGTGGCACTAACCAATTTATCGGCACATATAGGTGTTACAAAAGGACTTTCCCCAATTGTTTCCGGACAGTCAATACCAAAGCGTTTGACGCTATAAACCCGGAGCGGCTCTGTCGCGACATTCACAGAGGCCAAGGATTCAGCGCCAATATCTACCCGATCAAAAGTACCGGTTGGCGTAAATTGAAGATCCACGAGCCCCCCAGATTTAAACAAAGTAAGGAGATCAATATTATTCAATAAACCCTGTTGCAGAACATAGTCTGGTCCCACCTGTGTTTGACCATTATAGAAGCGAATCTTGTACCGACCTAATACATCCAAACTCAAAAGAGAGGACGGTTCAACTGCAAGGCGAATTTTCACATAATCATTAGGTTTCGAACCTTGGTTAAAATATATAGTCTGGAATACATTAGCAGCAACTCCCGCAATACCTAAATTTATAGTCGAATAATCTGACGAGTTATCACTAATCGCCCGGTAACTATCCACAACGCCCACCTGTGAAATATTTCCAACACTAATTCCTAAACCTCCCCCTTTATACGATGTAAAGTTGGCTGGAAAGCAACTATCCTCACCCAATTCAAAACAAGCATTATACACGTCCAAAGACGCCTTCTTACCGGTTGGCAATAAGGCGACCACATGATTACTGATACGCACACGGTTATAGCTCTTATTCGGCGTAATCGCAATATAATAACGTCCCACTTTATCTTGAACTAATGTTACGACCCCATCAGCCGTACCCGCAAAAGCATTAGAGCTCAACTCCTTTAACACGGAAGTCGTCCCATTTTTGGCTTCCACCTCAAAATATTGATTACCCAACAGGAGATTGTTCGCCAAATCGGCAGCCAGCTTACCAAGGCTTCCGCCCAGCAACCGATCTAACACATCTTTATCGTAATTGATCCGAACATAGGTTGTTTGATTAGCTAACAGTGTACGCCCCAAATCCATCTCAACAAAGCCGGTTGTGGCTCCACCGACAAGCAAACTGCCCGCATCCGCATGGAGGGTAGCAAAGGTTTCATTATTACTATCCACGGCCTGTTGCGCAAAATCGACATTCTCAAAATCAACCAACGAGCTTGCACATGAAGGTGCATCAAATGGACTTTCTGTAGGGCTTGGTGGCGCACCGATCAGCGGATTAACACATCCTGCCGCTCCACTATAACGCTGCACATCGAAAATTCGAACACCACTTCCCAAAACACTGAGGCCGGCCGACGAGTTCAACCGAACCTCCACACGATCAAAGGCTTTCCCTGGTCCAAAAGTAAGGGTAGCTGCACCACCGGATCCCAAAAGAGCCAACACGCTGGTATTATTCAATAAGCTACTTTGCAACGATCGTTTATATACTTGTGTCGTTCCATCCCAAAATACAACTTCAATTCCGCCCAACAGATCGGTATTAACAACACCCCCAGAACCAAGTGCTAGTTTAACATTAACACTATGTCCTGCCGGCGATTTTGATGGAAAGTAAAAAAACTGTGAGAACGATTTCCCAACATTGATCGATGCTGCTGACGAAGATTTCAATAACGAATACGTTAACTCATCCCCATCAATCGCTCGCTCAAGATGTTGGTCCTGCAAATCTAGAAGGGATAAAGATAGGCCCGCTCCGCCATCAAAAGAAGTATAACTTGGTCTTCCACAATACCCACCATCATTCTGAAAAGAAACAGCAGAAAATACCTCTAATGTAAATTCCGTACCAGCGCCTACGGCCGATGTTGATCTGTTGGTGATACGCACGCGATCATAACTTGATGCCGGTTTTATGGCGATAAAACTATTTCCATTATTATCGCGTACAAGACGGACCCGATCCGTATTAAAACCATCCGTACTCTTTCGCGACAAAACCGAACCCGAACTTGTTCGTGCGTCAATTTCAATTTCTTGTTTACCAAAAAGGAGCCCCCCAGCAACAGTGCCTAAGGCATTACCCAAAGATCCCCCCAACAGTACGTTAAGTAAACCTGGATCGGTCGTACCTATTCGCACATACGTCCACTGGTTAGCGGGAATTGAATTAGGGAACTGTAATTCGATTTCACCGATATACGAAGCCAAGCCTACAGCAATACCAGGCGAAGCCAATAGCTTAGCGCTTGTATTGTCATCCAACGTGGCATTCTCAGGCGTCTCTACTGTGGCGACAAAACAAGGTCCAAAACACCCCAGCAAAGAAGTCATCTTTTCATTACCACTCTTATGGCTTACATTATTCGCGACAACCTTAGTTTGCCCTATACCGACAATCGGTACCGATGCTAAAAAAAACACAAGCAAAAAAAGTAAATGCCAAATAGAATTCGACGAGACTTTCAAATCGGTCTGAAATTTCATAAGTAAGCTCCTTTCTTTTAACATCTGGTAGTATGGGTCCTACCATTTGTTAAGTTATAATTTCTTTTCATAGGCTATAGTTAAATTGCTTTAAAAAAATGTTGCGAAACATTATGTTTTAAAAACAAATTAACCACGAAATAAAATTACAAACTTATTGCGAAATAACAAGTTTTTAAAAAAATTTATTAAAAACCTAAAAATCAATATGTTTGCAAAAACCTATTAGCAATATTTTTAACCAACAAATAACACCAAAGTAAATAATATCATTTAATTAATAATATTAACGATTAACAACAATAAAGTAGTGAAATCAAAAAAACACAAATTAAACCCCTAACACTATATATTAAAGAAATTATTATTCACAAAAACTTAATTAAAACGCAATAAAAATTCAATAACTAAGGAATCACCCTTATGATCATACATTATTCTGATATATAACAGAACATTCTTCGAAAAAATTTCTTAAAAAAAGGTATATTGGTCGTATTATTAAAGAGCCAGTGCCCTCGAACCAGTATTATGGAAATATTAAAAACATTCGACAACCCTATTGACGCACATTTACTAAAAAGTAAATTAGAAAGTGAGGATATTGCATGCTACATACTCGACGAAAATATTGTCGGGTTGAACCCACTGTTAAATATTGCTGTTGGGGGCATAAAACTCATGGTCGCAGCCGCAGATTTAGACCGCGCACGTCTCGTCCTACAGGAAATAGATAACACCCCTTTATTAACAGACCAAGATGTGGCGATACGATGCCCCGAATGTGGGTCAACCAATATCTTTAATAACATTAAAAACAATGAAGGAACACGGGGAATACTAGCGACGGTACTATCTTTTATAACGATGACCTACCCGATCTACACCAAGAAAAGTTATTTATGTCGAGATTGTGATAAGGTATTCAATTAAAGCAGACCTTCATCTCGAAAGCTAAAATAAGTAGTATCCGTAAAGATAATATGATCATTTACCTTGATATCCAACATATCTGCTGCACGTACCACCTTTGCCGTCAACAATTTGTCAGGCGGACTGGCCTTCAACGTCCCGGAGGGATGGTTATGCATCAAAATAATCGCGTGGGCTTTGCAGGTTAATGCATACCGTAAGATGACACGTACATCCACCGGTGTAAAATCATGCCCTCCTCGACCAATTAGATGTTTATCCAGCACCTTACAACCCGGACTCAAATAAAGCACCCAAAACTCCTCATGCGATAAATCCTGCAGGTATGACCTGAAGTAATCATAGACCTTTTTACTGCTGTTCAAAACCGGCTGCTCCGCCTGCACCTCTTCTTTCCGTCGGCGCCCCAACTCTAATGCAGCAACAATAGCAATCGCCTTTGCTTCGCCGATACCTTTGTAGTGTTGCAATTCGGCAATTTCTAACTTGGAAAGTCTTCCCAAGTCGTTATTTGCATCGGCCAACACGCGCCGGCACAATTCCACAGCGGTCTCTCCACGGGACCCCGAACCTACTAAAATAGCCAACAACTCTGCATTTGTCAATGCGCGACGTCCCTGATCGATCATCTTCTCCCGTGGGCGATCTGCTTCAGCCCATTCCCTAATAACTAACTTATCCATATCCTTCCCACTTTTATCTCGGTATCCACAAAATACATAAAACGACACAAACCACAAAAGCAACAGCTTATAAATTAATTATTTAACAATTCTTCAGCTTTACAAAACCGACTTTTCGATTATAAACTTTATCTTTGCCGTTTAATACAAAAATTGAATACGATGAGCAAAGCAATTATCAAAACAGAAAAGGGCGACATGACTGTTCAGTTCTACACAGAGGACGCTCCAAATACCGTTGCTAACTTTATAAAACTAGCTAAATCCGGATACTATGATGGATTAACTTTCCACCGTGTTATCCCTGATTTTGTGATCCAAGGAGGATGCCCGAACACGCGTGAAGGAGCAACAGGCATGCCTGGAACAGGTGGCCCAGGTTACAAAATTGATTGTGAATTAACAGGCGAAAACCAATACCACGATCGCGGTGTTCTTTCTATGGCACATGCTGGTCGCAATACTGGAGGTTCTCAGTTTTTCGTGTGCCACAGTCGTAACAACACGGCACACTTGGACAGAAACCACACTTGCTTCGGTAAGGTAGTAGAAAATGTAGATCTTGTTGATGATATCCGCCAAGGCGACCGTATCTTAACAATCGAAGTTATCGAAGACTAGTTCATTCTAGAAAGCAATTACAACTAAATTCGTGGCGTATTCCATGCGCCACTATTATAATAAAAAGACACTCATGAACTTAAGAGCCTTAGTATCCGTAACTGGCAAACCAGGACTATTTAAATTGATCGGTCAGAATAAAGGTGGTTTTATCTTAGAATCATTAGACGATAAAAAAATAAAAAGCGTTGTCAACCTATCGACAACGAAAATGGCAACTTTAGAAGACATCACCATTTATGGTGAAGAGGAAGAAATCCGTCTTTTAGATGTATTAAACAATATCAAAGAAAATGGTGGAACAATTCCAGACGTTAAAGCCGATGGTAATAGCTTACGTACGTTCTTCCGCGAAGTTGCTCCTGGTCATGACGAATCACGTGTATACTCTTCAGATATCAAGAAGATTATCTCTTGGTATGCTATTATCAAAGATTTACCTCTTTTCAACGAAGAAGCTCCAGAGCCAATTCAATAAAAAACATAAAAAAAGAGAGCGGGCATACAAGTATGCCCGCTCTCTTTTTTGACATTTCCCCTACCTATCCGCATTGCATTTCATAAAAAGAATCCCGTTCTTTGTGTAATAAATTGAAGGCAAGTATTATGGTTACTATTACAGATAAAGCAAAAGAACGCATCGATCAGATCATGCGCGAAGAGAACTATGATCAAAACTATTTCGTACGTGTAGCCGTAGAAAGCGGAGGTTGTTCTGGTTTGTCTTACAAGCTAGATTTCGATAACGAAGAAAAAAAAGGAGATCAGTTCTGTGAAGATAAAGGTGTAAAAATCTGTTTGGACATCAAATCATATCTTTACCTCGCAGGTACAGAGCTGGATTATTCAGATGGATTAACAGGAAAAGGGTTTGAATTCCATAACCCTAACGCCAGCAGAACATGCGCATGTGGCGAAAGTTTCTCTGTATAAGACCTCTATGACAATATTTGTAAAAGAGCCTTTTCCAAAGGCTCTTTTTTGTTGATTCTTCGCAAAAAACATCTTTCTCCTCCCCGATTTCTTCTTTATTTTACACAGGCAATCGTTTGTTTATTTTTTCACGAATTTTTACACAAAAAAGTTGTTTGATTAATAAAATGATTACTTTTGTTTATAAATTTTAAGAAAATATCAACAACACCCACAAATCTGGATTATGATATTTTGAGGGTATAAATATTTTATGGGACGTAACTTACTAAAAACTGAACAAGCGATCACGTTTGTTAAGGAGACTTTTTCACGCAAATTAATTGAGGCTTTAAACCTTATTCCTGTTTCTTCACCTTTGGTTGTTTTAGATGGCACTGGCATCAATGACGACCTCAATGGCATCGAACGCCCGGTGAGCTTTCCGATAAAATCGCTTAATGAACAACGGGCTGTGGTGGTGCATTCATTGGCGAAGTGGAAGAGAGTGCGGTTAAAGGAATTAGAAATTGAAGTAGACGAAGGAATTTTGACAGATATGCGCGCACTGCGCCCGGATGAGGATTATACACCCATCCACTCCATCTATGTCGATCAATGGGATTGGGAGAAGCATATCACCGCGCAGGATCGCACCTTCGATTACCTAAAGGATACCGTTCTCAAAATCTACACGGCACTTTACGAAACCGAACAAGAGGTGGCTCAGCGCTACCCCGCAAAAGAAGCAATATTACCCAAAGAGATTCTTTTTATCTCTTCGGAGCAACTGCTAAATCGTTATCCGGATTTCACACCAAAACAACGTGAGAATGCCATTGCTAAAGAATACGGAGCTGTCTTTATATACGGCATAGGTGGCGAATTGAGCCACGGCGCACCACATGATGGACGAGCGGCAGATTATGACGACTGGAGTACCGATAATAGTGAAGGTTATAAAGGATTAAATGGTGATATCTTGGTATGGAACCCCATCCTCGACACGGCTTTTGAGTTATCCTCCATGGGTATACGCGTAGACAAAAAAGCGCTTTTGCAGCAATTGGAAATACGCCAAAGTCTTGACCGCACAAAGCTATCCTTTCATTCCATGTTAATCAATGAGGAGCTACCGCAATCTATCGGTGGCGGCATTGGACAATCCAGGGTATGTATGTTTATGCTGAAAAAAGCACATATTGGCGAAGTTCAAGTGAGCATTTGGGATGATGGTCAGCGAAGCAGCTTAGCACAAAAAGATATTAACTTACTATAAATAAAAAGGGGCGAAAAATTCGCCCCTTTTTATATTAATCTTCTTCTATAATTTCTTGTACCCGACCAATTTGTCCATCTGTAAGGCGTACCTTAATACCACGATGGTGAACTGGAGCCGAGGTCAATAAATCTTTCACAATGCCCTCCGTTAATGTCCCACTACGTTGGTCTTTTTTCAATACTATATTGACCAACATTCCTGGTTTTATATTCGCACGTGTCTTTCCGTCTTTCATTCTTTTGTTTTTTTAAGCACTAAATACGATCCCTTATCGATAAAATCTAGTGAAATATTACCACTTAATAATATCGTTTCCTAGGGTGAACAGCATTAAAGCGATTAAGATAAAGAAGCCGACCATTTGTGCCTTTTCGAGGAAGTTATCGCTCAACGGCTTTCCTTGTATCATCTCTACCAGAAGGAAAATCACATGTCCACCGTCCAACGCTGGGATAGGCAGTAAATTCATAAAAGCTAAAGCCATAGAAAGCATTCCCACCAAGTTCCAAAACTTGAACCAGTCTACTTTCTCGCCAAACATCTTCGCAATACCAACAGGTCCAGAAAGTGCTTTATCCGCACGAACTTCGCCTTTAAAAATCTTGCTAAAGCCTTTGATATTATCGGTCACCACGGAGAATGCTTTTTTCGCACCAATCGGTAATGATTCCATCAAACCAAATTCATTGGCGGTAACCGGAAGCTCTTCCTGTGCCATGGTAAAACCTAAGGTCGCAGTAGAATCAATTGTTCCTGTTAATGTCGTTTCCTGGCCTTGACGCAACACCACAAGGTTTACGCTCTTATTCTTACCCCGTTCCATGGCATCTTTAAACTCATCAAAAAACACAATCGGCTGCCCATTAACACGCAAAATACGGTCTCCAGCTTTAAGTTGCATCCGCTCTGCTTCCGAATCCTTGACCACGTCAGCTACACTATCAATCTTTGTACGAGGTTGTACAAATTCATTCCTTTTGTGCTCTGCTACCTCATTCAAGATTGTCGGAGGAACGGTAATCTGTTTCTGTTGCCCTTGTCGCTCTACCGTCAATACCGCATCCCCCATAAGTACATCTGTACTTAAAACGTCACGCAAAAAGTGAACCGCGGGCTTACCATTAACGGCAAGGATCTTATCCCCTGCTTCAATACCGATGTTCTTACCGATAATACCCGGTACAACACCATATTTTAATTTACTGTTATCGATATCAGACTCACCATATTTAAAAGTCAACATCCAGAAAACAACAATACCAACCAATACGTTCACGATAATACCTCCCAGCATGACGATCAAGCGCTGCCAAGCTGGTTTCGAACGGAATTCCCACGGTTTTGGTTCTTCTTTCAGTTGCTCCGTATCCATCGACTCATCAATCATCCCGGCAATCTTCACATAGCCCCCCAATGGCAACCATCCAATACCATACTCGCAGCCCCGGTAGTTAAACTTAAAGAGTTTCACTCCCCAAGCATCAAAGAAAAGATAGAATTTCTCCACCTTGATTCCGAATGCTCTAGCCGCAAGAAAATGTCCTAATTCATGCAGGATAATCAAAATTGACAAGCCTAAAACAACTTGTCCTATCATTACTAATGTTCCCATTAAAATCTATAAATCAATCGTAAAAATTTACAAAACAAGAAAACGACACCGTTTTCTGCCTAATTATATCTTATCTATTAAATCTCGTGCCACAAGTCTGGTTTGCTGATCAATGGCAATATAGTCATTTAAAGTTGGTTGTTTTACCATCTTTTGCTGACACAATGTCGCTTCAATCAGATCGCTCATCCCCAAGAATGAGATTTGATCATTCAGAAAGGCTTCTACGGCAATCTCATTAGCTGCATTAAGCACGCAAGCACGATCACCTCCAGCACGAAGGACACTGTAGGCAAGTTCCAGATTGCGAAAAGTTTCCTGATCAGCTGGCTCAAAAGTCAACGTAGGATATTTTAAGAAATCAAACCGCTCAAAGGAATTCTGCATTCGCAAAGGATACGTCAATGCATTCTGGATCGGAAGCTTCATATCAGGCACACCCATTTGTGCTTTCATAGAACCGTCTTGAAACTGTACAATGGAGTGCACAATAGACTGCGGATGTACGATAACATCAATCTGATCGACCTCCAGATCAAACAACCACTTTGCTTCAATCACCTCTAAACCTTTATTCATTAAAGATGCCGAATCGATCGTAATCTTTGCCCCCATCACCCAATTCGGGTGCAACAAAGCCTGCGCTTTGGTGACCTCCATTAAGTCAAGACGTCCTTTCCCCCGGAAAGGACCTCCTGAAGCAGTCAGGTATATTTTTTCTATTGGATTCTGTTCCTCCCCAACCAAGCATTGGAAAATAGCGGAATGTTCGGAATCTACAGGAAGCATCTTCACCTGATGCTTTTCAGCCAAGCCCATCACCAACTCTCCAGCAACCACTAAGGTTTCCTTATTGGCCAACGCAATATCTTTCCCATGCTCAATCGCAACAACGGTAGGCTTTAGACCTGCCGCCCCAACAATAGCATTCAGTAACACATCGATCTCCGGATCGGTAACCACCTCGACCAAAGCATCCACGCCGGATAAGACACGTATGTTTGTCCCCGCTAATGCCTCTTTTAATGTCTTGTAAGCTGATTCATCGGTAATAACAACCGCTTTAGGTCTAAACTCAAGCGCTTGTTCAATCAACAATGCTACATTTCGTGCCCCTGTCAACACCGATACCTCGAGTAGTTCTGGGAATGCCCGCACCACATCCAACGCCTGCGTCCCAATACTACCAGTTGCCCCTAGAATGGCAATATTTCTTTTATTCAAAATGGTCTAAATTATATTTTTCAGAAACTCTGGATCACCCTCACCTTTATATTCGCTCATCATATCGCTATACACGATAGACAGGACCAAACTCACCGACGGAATCACGATAAAAGAGTTGATGATACTAAATGCTCGTGCAAGTAGGTTGTACTCTAAATATTCCGATCCCAATTGCAGTAAGAATGTCGAAGATACCAACAGCAAAACCAAGACCAGCCGGAACACATTTCCGCGCGTCACCGCCAAACTAAAGCGATAGGATTTAAAAACACTAAAGTTCTTGTCCAAAATAAAGAAAGGAAAGAACATAGTGCGCAGAATAATATAAACTGAAATAATCCCGGTAATTACAGGATGGATCTCAAACATTACACGATCCATCGATATCCCCATATAAAGCAAGGGAAAACAAAGGACATAAACCAGACAAGCAACAATAACCGAGATAAGAATAGCCGTTAACAAACCGACAATAAAAGACACGAATTGCTTGGTGGTTGGTATATACCCCATAAAACCTAGTTTCTTTTTGTAAGATACCAAATTGAGGGCACGCTTGATCAACATTAATTGCAAACTAAAAAAAAGAGTCAAGAAGACAAACAACAGCAATACTTTAACCCCAGAAGCGGCACTCTCCTTAAGGTACATCGCCAAAAAGGATGAAAGGTTGTTGGTAACAAACAGTAGAAAGCAAAGCCCTGCAATCGAGATATAATGTTTACGCAGGATTGACATTGCCCGCAAAAACACTTCGTTCGCTCTAAAAGTACTTTCTTTAAGATAGTTTAACATGCTCATAATATTACTGCAAATATCGCATTATTTTAGTAAGCATCAATTGAAATCAAGGGATTTGCGATATTTTTTGCTGTTTTCTGTACGTGGCATATAAACGACTGTGGTTGTTCGTAGTTAGGTCGATGAACTACCCCTTCGACGATCCTGCGACAGTCCTGTCTGTCGAAACATCTATAAGCCATACGTAGGGACTCCCCTTGCGGTCGCCCACCTTTAGTACGCTATTATTTGGCCCTTAGCGTCATAGCTAGCTCATATGGGCAAAGAATTAATTTACCGAGATAGTTTATGGATCTCTCCAAAGTCGAGATGACGTGGTATGCGAATAGCCACGTTGGGCTTATCAGCTTTGTGACACTTATCATTC
>NZ_FXAU01000003.1 GCF_900177625.1 Sphingobacterium psychroaquaticum | reverse complement strand
GTAGCAACTGCATCCTTACAGTAGGTAGCACCCACTGGGGAAGTCGTAACAGTAGTTAATTTATTAACTGTAATTGTACCCACCGCGGAGGTTATTGCACATCTACCATTCGCAATAGTTACACGAACCTTAGTTCCGTTAAGGGATAGTGGCGCATTCGTAATATTTAAAGTCGCACCATTAGACGTTAAGGCCGTATTATTAATTGCTTGCCAAACACCACCAACTTCCATTTCCCACGTATAGGTGAAAGCCGGAAGCGTATTTCCAACCACCACAGTCATGCTGCCATTTGTATTTTGACAGAGAGTTACGTTTTGAAGATCTGTTGTTATAGTAGGCGTAGCTAAAACCTGAACCGTAATGGCAACAGGGTCACTCTGACAAATTGCTGTACCTTGTGTTACATAGTAAGTGAAAGTGCCTGCTGTGCTCGTCGGCGGTGTAATCGCATTCAGCGCTGAACCCACCGGTTTACCATTTCCGTCAATCGCCGTGTAATAATACAAATTATACCCAGCAACAGTCGCAGTGGCAGTCAATGGTACCGCAGTTTCACCCACACAATACACTATCGGAGTGCTACTCACCGTTGGAAGGTCTGTAATATCTGTTACTTTAATTTTAAACTCGTAGTAACAACCTTCCGCTCCTGCTGGTTTTGCATAGAATACAAGATTTGGATCATTCAATGGAAATGGCGTCGACTCATTATACTCCGTTCCGGTACCATTCGCATTACTGTAAAAACGCGTTCCTGCCGGAAAAGCACTCCTTACTTGCGCCAATATTACCGCGTTACTAGTAGCTTCACAAAAAACAAAGTCTAATATCTGATATTGATAATTTTGACAGTGATTACCCACGTTGATCTGTACCGCGATTGGGTCGCGAATAGGTTCGCCTTGACAAGCACCTTCAGACTGGAAGCCGGAAATAAATTCCCCGCTGCCTCCTAATGTTGTCCCTGTTACGGCACCAACTCCCGTCACTAATCCATCCACTGCAACAGTAGGTGTACAGTTTGGATTTGCTAACAAGAAACAATCTTCGGTAACCTTAAACTTGTACGTTAATGTTGCTAATACGGTCTCTGGATTGGCAGGTAGTGGTAAACTACCAATGTTCCACACAATGGAACCTAATGCACCATTAAGTGGATCAAATGCAGGTGCAGCTGCAGGTGTGACACCTGGACCCGGTGTTCCCACCAAACTACCACTTACAAAAGAAGCGGTATAAGGAACAGGAATGGTAACCTTCGCATTACTAACCCCCTCAGTTCCCCTATTTTTAATTTGAAGTTTATACTCTATAATATCTCCAGGTTGAACAGTTGGTGTACCACTTGATGGAGATCCATTGACACTTACAATTGTATTTAAAGGCTCTACCTCTGGAACATAGGCATCCACACCAAATACGATATTGTAAATAATATAAGTATCCAATGTACTACCATATTGCAAGGTGGTACTGGTTGCATTATTCTGTATGATCTGTTTCGTCGCATTCGGAATCTCAAACATCGCAATATCCAAACCTGAATTATTTAATAGGTTAGGATTTCGTGCGTTTCCTCCGGTTTGCACCGACGAATTGAAAAAGTTAGGGGTACCTCCACTTGGCGGGTTGCCAACATGCTGTAGGGGTACCCAGGCTGTGTTCGCCGCATTCCGGATATTTAAGAAATCTCCATCATAATTTCGATCCCCTTCACCTGCCATCACCCCAAGTTTAACTTTGACATCTCCGGCCTGAGTAGCATGAAAGCCGCTAATCGGTAATTCATGAGTCGCAACTCCGTTGACGACATAAGCGTAACCATCGAATACCGTTATATCGCGCCACTTCATCTTGGAGTTACCATAAACAACAACCATTCCCCAACCGCCATAATATCCGACACCATCACCTTCACCTTCGGTTGACGACACGTTTGCTACGGTATAACTACCGATGCCATATTGTTTAACATAGCTTGTTACATCCTTGTATGCAGCATACATATTATTATCGCCAGGATATTGTATGTCAGAAGCATTTGCGGTTAAGTCGGTATAAGTGGGAGCCCCTGGCCCTTTAATCTTTACTTTAGTCTTATCCAGTGTTGTTGTTACATTTTGGGTTGTTATAAACGTTCCATTCAATGTAACTGATGCAGAGTTTGTAGGGCTCGTTTGATAGTCGCCAGTACTACCGCTTGCGCTGATATTCCGCCGGATACTATTGATCGTAACAGAAGTTCCGCCTGAAGTAATGGTGTAGGTGCCAGTCGGCGTAAAAATGCCAGTCGATGAATTGTAGGATCCAGGAAGCGACTGAAATGAACCTCCATTAATACTGACCGTCCCCCGTAGTGTATTGCCACTAGCTGAATTATTATTGATACGAATTACATGTGTTTCTGTACCTACGACAAAGGTGTATTCGGGATAACGATCGTTGTTGCCTCCCAAACGAGCAATCGACAAAGCGGCATTGGTATAGGTCACCGAGTTATGAGACCATGTCGCGTTTTGATTTGTCAAGTTATTTGTAACGGGCTGAGAGGTGGTCACAGAGGTCGTATTACCTCCAGAAACGCGGCCACTCCAATATAACCCGGCGAATACAATCTCCGAACAATTCGGATCTGAACCGTTTTCAGTCGATAGAACTAAACTCGCCGAAGAGGAGTTTACCGTACTGGGATCCGTATCAACATCGGCATAAACCATCATGTTACCACCATTCGTGGTATTGTCCCCATAAGTCTGAAGCCGTAAGCTGAGGTTTCCCAACATGGTAAAGTCACCCTTTAGATTATAAATGGTTTTATTACCCGCTTCGACCGAGGTACGAGGTGTAAATGCTTTTCGAACCTGCGCCACTCCAGATATACTGAACAGCAACAAGATAAAGAGTAAGAAGTAATTGACAAGATTCTTGCTTTTACTTTCTTTTGCTTGATATATAAAAGTTTTCATAATTTTTGCCCTTTAGAAAGTAAAACCTATTTATCCTTACCGATTTTTCTTACCAACAAGACTCTATCTTCCAAATCCTCACTATTGAATTGATTCTTAAGATCATTTGCAGATAATGTCACCTCGTCTGGATCATACTCCACCACGACATAGACTAAGCTTGGCATCTTGTCAAACAGGTCTTTTGGCAATTGATTCCTAGATGCTGCCTTAACAACGAGGAGTCGAACAGCCGATAACTTTGGATAAACCGTGGCGATCATCTGTTGCTGACGACCATCAACTTTAAGGACTTTGGAAATGAAATTCGGCAAGTTATCAACAAACTGCCCTCGCGGGTCAATAGTCGCTACGGGGTCGATCTGTTGATACAACTGCAATATATCTTTACTACGTTCGTCCTGTGTGTTGCTTGTGAACTCCTCAAAAGAACCAACAACCTGCCCACGTGCGCTGGTGAAGAAAAAGAGAATAAAACCTAAAAAAATAATCGTAGTCCTAAGTAACCTATTGGTTGTGTCTGTAGCCTGTAGTTTACAGCCGTTGATGAGTACTAACATATGTCCTCCTTTCAATAATTTCATAAATACTGGCTGATGGAGACTTGAGCCACTGAATTAGAGTTCTTCAATAGCTCAACTGGTTATGCCTCTTCACAGCATACATTGGTTTTGTAGGTATCCGGCAGTGAGCCGAATGACTTAACCAAAGTTTGGAAATGATTTTATTGCTTAATGAAAATGTCTCGGAGACAAAACAACGGACATATAGGGTGGACAAGTACACTTATTAAAGTTGTAAAAAGCGCAAAAACAAATAACAACCTGAAAAACAAAGAATTAATAGGTTTTTTGAAACAAAGAATTTAGCGTAAATATGGTGTTTTAGGACAAAAACACATCAAAGAATAAACTGGAAGCAAAATAACACAAACCTTAACGAAAGCGTAATTTCTCAATGCAATAAAAAAATAAGAATGGTTCTTAATCCGAACTTGTTCCTAGTATATACAAACCTAAAATGAAACGAATCAGAGGCATAAATTTATCCTTTTATGTTGCTAAACAAATATACGACTATTTTCTAAAATCGCAGTTATAAAAACACCTTTAAGAAAATTTATTTCAAAATAAGAATAGTGGATTTTTTTAAGAAAATAAAAGCCATGAATAGCGGGACAAAAAAGGGACCTCTTCCTTAGTGATCTTCGCAAAAAAAGTATGGATATTTTTTTTTCTCTTGGATTTATAACTAAATTTTTTTCGCAATATTAAAAACGAAAAAAAACGAATGTCCGCACTCAAAAATATTGTTTTACAATAAAAAAAGATCAATTTTCACTTAAATAAAGGAAAAGTAGAAAAATAGGAAAATGAGACATTGTAAATCAATAAAAAGAGAAAAAAAAATCAGATAATATCTCTATTACATAAAAACTACAAAAAAATTAATCTGTTTCGGGGACTTTATAGGAAGGGATATCTGTCTGGTTTTCTTTTAAAGGGCGATAATCAGCGGGGACTAAAGTCCCGTCTGCACGTCTTATATTGGTTTCTGCGCCAATGACTATGTCGGTATTTTGCGCAGAAACAGCTAACCATCTGTCCTGAAGACGTTGTATAACAAACAAAAACAAATTTTGCCGTAAACCGGCCGACTGTCCATGTCCACGCTGTCCTGCCAAGCGGAACCGTGCATGTACCACAGCGATTTCGGAACTTAACATTTTCACTTTTACTTTGCCTAGAGTTAGGTGTGATTCACCAAAGATAGCAGTTAAACCATACTCATGAGCCTTCTGTATATCTACTTTATTCTCCCACCAAATACCTACTACATTAATAAAATCTGCATCAGGAACAAAAAGATCAGCAATCTTATCGGCTCTACGTTCGTTCCAAGCTGCTGCGAACAATCTAGGGACATCTGCGGGTACTACTGCATTTTCTATCATCATATAAAGCGAAAAACGTAAAGATCTTTAAAATGTTTTATTTTTTCAAAGCAGGTAAATAATACTGTTTAAAGGTACTACTGTAAAAATACGCACCTATAAACAGCATTACCTTATTTTACCGCACTTGGTAATCCGAAACAATATGTTCTTCCGCATATTGAATAGCCCAAGCGATGGCATTTGCATAAACAAAACTATTGTATACCGTATTTCCTCCAGAATAGGGCTTTGTTTGTGGCAACCCTGTCGAGGTAATTCTCGCTGGGTATATTGTTGAAGAACCACTAGACGAGTTTCCGGCAGTCCATCCCGAATCTCCGACGTACAGATACCCCAAAGTACGATGCCTCATGATGTGTACCCGACTACGGTCGCGCTCATTAACGCCTAGAGCGATCATCGAGGAGGGTATATTGGTCACGTAATAAGAGTTATTTACATCCGAGCCCGTACCTTTTAAGCGCAAATCGCCGAAAGGTCCATTCAATACGGGGTCATCGACGTTTAATGTGGGATTAAAATAAACCGAGCCAGACCCTGAAACAGAGACATTACCTCCAGAAATCCGGTTTATAAGATCCGCTGTTCCACTGGACGAATTTTCTTGTGAATGAATCAGCACCCCTTTTTTGTTTTTGACGAAATCTTCCAAAATAGAACGAGACTCCTCCCCTGGGGTATAATTATAGCCTATAACAATGATGTCAATATTATTGGAGTTTATGGCATTTCTTAGCGTTGCTCCTTCGCTTTCACTTGCATTAAAGATATTTAGACGTTGCACTTTAACCGTACCATTCGGTCCAAAACTATTTGAGTTTGCCAAAATGGCCCGCGAGGAATTACTGGCGCTGGAGGTTCCCGGCTGGTATACTCCACGCCCTATCCCGAGTATATTCATCGTCCGGTAAACGTACGTAACACGATACGTACAGGTGGTACTTCCAGAAGCACTATTCGAGGTAAGTGTATAGTTAAACTGTCCACCACTGATTGGTGTACCGCTAGCCTGCAGCACTACTTGTTGCTCTCCGGGTTGTGTAAATGTTCCGCTGCCCGTAAATTGAACACCGTTCAGCCAATTGGTCTCAATCTTCCATTCGCCTAAGTACTCAGGTCTAACATTTATAGTCATCTTATTCTCATCGGTCATCGGTAATTTTGGTCGATAACGTCCCTCAACTCCAATAGAGGCACAAGTCATCGTAAACGCCACAGGTTGCGGTTTAACTGGAACAGTAACATTACAGCTTGCAACGGCACCACCCGGAGTAGCCTTTATTTCAAACGGAGTATCAATACCTTCCTGAGGGGTTCCTGAGCCTATAAGTGGAATCACCTGTTCCCCTAGCTTATGCAATAGAATAGAACCTGAACTGAACTTGAAACCATTCACTGTATTCGTTTCCAATGTGGTATATCCGGTAGAAGTAACTTGTACTTTTACATTGAGCGTATTCGTTGCTCCCAACTGTACGTCATGCATATATGAGCCACCTACCTCAACGGCATCACAGTCAATAACGAAAGAAACAGGTGTGATCGGAACTGGGAAAGGGTCACAGGTCACGCTATTTTCGGCATTATCCGCTAGCGTAAACATATTTGGACTAGGTTCCCCCGTTACCGGTGTTCCCGTGCCTTGCAGCTCAACCCACTGTTCACCGGTTTCGTTGAATGTGCCATTTCCAGCAAAAGAGTAGCCATTTATTGTAGGAGTCCAGATGCTCCAATAACCTGGAACGATCACATTCACTAAAACACGAACCTTATTCCCTTCATCCAGTGGAACTCCCATCATGTAGTCGCCCACGACATTTATCTGTCCACAAATAAGGGAATAATCGACATTTGCACGACGCACAAACACAGTGGGGCTACAATTGGTCACCTCGACGCCATTAATCTTTATGGTGAGCACATCGCCAGGATCCCCTTCAACGTATCCCGTTCGTGGAGTACCCATCCCGGGAAGATACAACGTGTAGTTCCCTGCATTTGGAAAAGTGCCACTTACCATAAAATAATAACCATTTTCCGTAGAGGCTGCAACCTCGTATGTTCCGGCCTGATTTACCGTTACAGGAACTTCCAAGTAATTATTGGCATCCAACCCAATCCCTTGTGTTAAAGTACCACCGACTTTAACCTGATCACAATTTGATATACGCATTACAGCGGGAGGAGGAGTTCAACAAATACTTAACCAATTTTCTGTATTGGCTGCCCAGTAGTTAAAACAGTCAGTACTGATATTGTAAATAAGCATGCCATTCGAGCGATCTACTAACGGAATGGCATCCCGCTGCGCGGTCGTCAAACGAGACACCAATAGTCCTTTATTTGTACTTTCAAGCTCTAATAGTGCTCCTCTAAATGGTTCAAAATCGGTATTAGCTACCGTACCGTCTTTAATCTTTGTCATGCGTGTTTGGCCATGAACAAATGACCCTCCAATGTGGAGTAAAAGAAAAAACTGAAGAAGAAGATAGGAAACTATCCGTCCATTCCGGGATGTCCACGTATTCATATGCATTTTATTATTATAATTTCTGTTTTATTATTATTCATTACACTGTCTGAGGCACAATAAACCCAGCGAATACTTTAATACGATCGCCAGGTAATCAAAATTTCTAGAAGTCTGTGGGAAATCATACATACCACTGATAATCACCGATATCAATGTAATATGGACTGCCCTTCTACTGTGATCTATTGTTCGTCTCGCACCTACGAGCAAACTTGGATATAATCGGTATGTACAAAAAAGCTATAATTTCTCATAAACAAAATTTTAAATAACTTGGTTTAATAGTCTTTTCGCAATGTAGCACTTTTTGATCGTCAAAACAAAATATAAATAAACAATATAATATAATAAACAAATAATATTCTCAAACATTACGGATACCCCAAATTTAAGTACATGTATAGCATGACAACACAGTGTATACCATAGAAAAAGAGATCATATTAACCGTCAACGTTAAAACGGTTCACGGTGACTTTAATACGCTTTAACCACTTTTTTGGCTGTAATTACAATTTTCACCTCTAGCGCTAGGTTTCGCTACCATACCTATGTGCAAAAAAGTATAAGTACACCTACAAATGGAGTAACGTGCACATTTATGGAAGGGGATTCACAGCATACCACACAGTTCAGGCAAGAAAATATATTGACTAACAAAAGCAATAATTGAGACGCATGTCTCCGCTTCCAGCGTAAATACACCGAAAATCAAAATTGGAAGTTTCTCCTCCAACATTCTTCTATAGCAAGCAAAGGGGCTGAAGTAAGCCTAGGTGTTAACAAAAAACTATGGAATGAGAAGCTAACATTCAAACTTTCGATGAGTGATCTTTTTTTTACAATGGCATCTTTAAAGCAGAAATTCTAGGCGACCCGAACCAACATTCTACGATGAACTTCCGTACAGACTTGCGTGTCTATAAGTTTAGCTTTAGCTGGGAGCTTGGTAAAGCTGGCAACAACAAACAGCAACCTTCAAATAGTGATGCCCATCCTATGCCCCTACACAATAAATCGAAATTCAATATAAAACCAGGTGGATAAAAGCGTATTTCTTTAAAAGAACAAAGGGATTACTGTTGCAGTAATCCCTTACAAGAATATAATTGTGTTAACTTATAACCAAAATTGTCACCTTAGGCAGGAACTATCGAACACACAAGCGGCAACCGATCGCTAGTCGATAAAGCTCTCGAGCGTGTTCCGTTGCTTTTTGACCTGAAGAAAAATTTCCCAAATATGCTCTGTTCACTTCCGTTGGAAGCAAAACACAATGTTCACTATGCACTTCGTAATCTCCGTTAACATATGCATTAATATTTATATAATACTTCTTCATACAGGCAGACCCACATTATCAAAAATAACCATTCATTAAACAATATCCTTACGGGAAACCGTAACCTATCGCTTTTTTAAGAAATTCTTTTCAAAGGTGTCTCACAACAGTAAAACACCTTCTAAATACAACAACTAATTAAACAACCTAAATTTTTATAAAGTGTAGAGATGAAATCTCTATTCACACAAATATCTTAAAGAATCTAATAGAGGAACGCCCAAATAAGACAGCATTATATCGAGTTAAGTCAAAAAACAAGATCCGAAAAATAAATAATTACATTTATAGTGGTATTTTTATTTGAAATAGAATTAAATATGCTTGGGCTTTGCATCATTCTTATTCTTTCCGCGTTACTTTTATGGATTCTGAAGCGTAAGAGTCTTACTATTTTAGGCTTAAAACCGAATCAAGCCCGATCACGAGACTTTTTAATCGGGTTTTGTTTATCGATTCTTTTATGCACTTTCTACCATCTACTAAAAGCAGGTATAGCTAAAAACACATGGCTATGGAATCCAGAGCTAGACACTATTGCAGTCGGGAACGGAATCCTATGGGTAGTAAAATCTGTACTATTCGAAGAACTTCTTTTCCGGGGAGTGCTCTTATTTTTAGTTATTGAATATATGGGTTGGCGTAAAGGTTGTTTTATTTCTGCTATGATGTTCGGACTGTACCATTGGTTCTCCTATGGCGTTCTAGGATTCCCCATGCAGATGCTTCTTGTTTTTATTAGCACCGGACTAATAGGCTGGGTTCTAGCCTTTGCTTATGCAAAGACAGGGACACTCTGGCTACCAATTGCTTTGCATCTCGGATGGAATCTATGCCATATTATATTATTTTCCAACGGTCCATTAGGCGCTATGATTTTGACACCTGCGAATGCAAACAAACCCGAAGGTATTCCTTCCCTCCTTTTGTTTATATTTCAACTTTTAGCATTGCCAGCCGCAGCATTCCTCTATGTAAAATGGCGTACGACGAAAACGAAATTGTAATCCCAGTCCATTACTATTGTCTTATCGTCGTACGCCTCTCTAGTGACAAAACGCTCTATTTTAAACCTTTCGGAGGGACGGTAATGTTACCTGCTCTTCATGTCCCGCATAAAATTCCTCCACCTTCTCCACCATATGTTTACTACCAATTACAATGGATGTTCGCTGATGTAAGTGCGTTGGTTTAATTTCCAGAATTCGTTCTACACCAGAAACAGCCTTGCCCCCAGCCTGCTCGATAATAAAAGCAAGTGGGTTGCACTCGTATAAAAGACGTAGCTTCCCTTGCGGATAACTCTGCGTCTCTGGATATAGGAATATCCCTCCGATAATCAATGTACGATGCAAGTCTGCCACCATAGAGCCTATGTATCGTGACGTATAGGGTCTATTGGTTTCACTATCCTCCATTTGACAATACTTTATGTAATCTTTGATATACTGCGGAAACTTAAGGTAGTTACCTTCATTCACTGAATAGGTCTTTCCATCGAGAGGGATTTGCATTTCGGGATGAGACAAACAGAATTCTCCGATTGAAGGGTCCAATGTAAAGCCATTTACTCCTTTCCCTGTGCTATAGACCAGCATGGTTGACGAGCCGTAGATCACATATCCCGCGGCAACCTGCTCACTACCATATTGCAGCACCTCGTCCATCGTGATAGGACGATCGGTATGCTTGCGTCTATATATAGAAAAGATAGATCCGACCGATACATTTAAATCGATATTCGAAGAACCATCTAGCGGATCGATACATACAATGTACTTTCCATTTTTGGAAACGCTATGTCTAGAGAGGTCAATTCCCCCTTCATGCTCTTCGCTAGCTACATAACAACACTCTCCTCCTTTGGTCAGCGCTTCAATAAACTGCTCATCGGCATAGACATCCAACTTCTTTTGCGCTTCACCTTGAATATTTTCAGCGCCGTATTCACCAAGGATATCAGCCAGTCCAGCTTTGTTCACTTCTCGGTTAATAATCTTCGCCGCAATCCCTATATCACGGAGGAGACGCGAGAGCTCTCCTTTCGCATATGGAAAATCATTTTGTTTTTCAATAATAAACTGACCTAATGTTTTTAACGACATGAATAATGAAATATAAAGGATTAAATGGATAGAGACGGGGTATCATGCTATACTGAACAGCTAAAATAAAAGAGAGTAAAACAGCGCACAATTGAAAACCCAACACTTTTTTAGTAAAAAATATAAGACAAAGCTAAGCAAGATAAATCAATTAAAAAACTGATTCACAGCTTATTGTATTTTTTACACTAAAACATCTAGCTGACAATGAATACGTTAAAGGCCGTAATTTTTAGCAACAATTGCTAAAAATTACGGCCTTTTGTAAGTAAATACCTTAAAATAGAGAAATTAGTAGCGGAAAGGAAAATCCCGCATAAACTCAAATTTATAGTCTGTTGACTTTTGTATTGTATCAATAAGTGATGACAATAAAGCTTGTCCCTTCTTATTTTGGAACATATCGTCATGCATAAGCAACACCACATTATTGGGTTCTTGCGATGTTTTATTGTTCATATAATTACGCAAGCGATTATAGATTTCGGTAACAGACTGTAAAGGTTTGCCTGTTAAACCATGAATCTTCCACTCGACATCCCATCCATAAATCTTATATCCACTGCCATACAACATGTCTGCCGTACTAGCACCGCTTTGAAGATCTATACGACGGATATCATCATAAATCCAAATATTACGTCCAGGAAGACGAATGATTTTGTGCTGCAATTTCAAATCTTGTTCATTCTTTGCAAAATCATCAAAAGCACTTACTGGATTACTATAAAAAGTGGTAAACTTGTTATTCGCATGCGTGTAGCTGTGGTTATAACACTCCACCAATGGGTTGTCATAATACTTTTGAAAATCGCGTTTCAATCCTTTCGACATGTTAGCATGCTTACCTACCAAAAAAACATTGATCTTAATATTTCGAGCTTTGGCTATCGAGTCAATAGCAGCACTTCCACGTAAAGGACCATCGTCAAAGGTAAAATAAATATGCTTGGGCAATTTGTCGAGCTCTCGACGTACAGAATCCTTTATACGACGCTGCTCCATCTTTGCCTGTCGAATGACAGAATCTTTTTTGATGACACCGACGGTATCAACTTTCTGCTTTGCAGAATCTTTTAATCGCGTCGCAAGTTTTCCTTTCGCTAAGGTATCTTGCTTTGCTTCCGTTTCCAAAGCGAGGGTATCTTGGGGGCTATGTGCGGCCTTCGAATCCATACTTCCTTGACAACCGACAAATATATTCGCTGCTAATAAAAGGCCGCCCACCATGGTCTGACCTCGCATCCCCTTTAACATAACACTGTTTTTTTATTCTTATGCAAAAGTAGGACATTACTTCAGCAAACGCAAAATTATTAACCTACAAATGTAAAGGAAGCAACATCACAAGGGACTTGCAACAGCGCTGTTTCAACGCGTTACAAGTCCACTTTTTATTCTTTAATCTCGTCGTCCACGGTCGTAATGCTTTCTGTGTTTTTCATACGCCTTACGTTCGTGCTTATCTCTCTTTTTCTCGTACTTTTCGTATTTACGATGGTCTTTATGATAGTCTCTTAGTACGTGTTGTGAATGATTATGCGCATAATGTCCGTATTGCTTTTTATAACGCCCGTGATGATGCCACGGATTCCGATCATTAATAACAACCTTATATGTGCGATACAAGTCTACACGTCCATATACACGTGGCAAAGAAGAGCGTGTGACCCATCTATTCCCTTGATAATATGTGTACTTACGACTGGAAACATCATAATAAACATCAATTTCCGGTATGTAATAATAACGAACATAATCATACCCAACCGGCCCCCACTGTGGTTGAGCCCCAATATTAACACTAACACTTAGTTGCGCCTGTGCCGGCGTGACAGCCGTAAATAATCCCATTACCAACGCTGCGTAAAAATACTTCTTCATAGTTCCCTCCCTATTTAATTTTTCATGTGCTTTTCAAAGGTATTACCCTAGTTTCTGTGATACGTTTAGACCTCAAAGGACGGTACCGACATCTTATACATTAGGCGCGCCGTATAGCGATATCTTTGGTGGTATGACACCAATAATGCGCCGAAGGATTAATTCCAAAAATGTTAAAATTTGTAAAATTTCAGCCACAAAAACACCATAAAAACTGTAACACATTAGAAGAACGATATATAAGGATTTTATATTATCTTTGTGCGATTTTAACAAAATTCCAAATTAATGGCTTTACAATGCGGCATTGTCGGTTTACCTAATGTTGGTAAATCAACTTTATTCAACTGTTTGTCCAATGCGAAAGCACAAGCGGCAAACTTTCCATTCTGTACGATTGAACCCAATGTAGGTGTTATCACCGTTCCAGACGAACGTCTAAATAAATTAGCGGAATTGGTAAACCCACAACGTATCGTACCCAATACTATTGAAATTGTCGACATCGCTGGTTTAGTAAAAGGCGCTTCAAAGGGCGAAGGTTTAGGAAATCAGTTTTTGGGAAATATCCGTACTACCAATGCGATTATTCATGTTTTGCGTTGTTTTGATGACGGAAATGTTATCCATGTCGATGGTTCAGTAGACCCGATCAGAGATAAAGAGATCATCGATACAGAACTTCAACTAAAGGACTTAGATACTGTTGTTAAGCGTATCCAAAAAGTGGAGAAGATGGCGAAGACTGGGGGGGATAAAGATGCGAAACGCACGTTTGAAATCTTATCCATCGTAAAAGAGCACTTGGAAGCTGGAAAATCAGCTAGAACGGCGGCCATTGAAACAGAAGATTTTGAGTTTATAGAAGATTTAGCATTACTAACTGTAAAACCTGTTTTATACGTATGTAACGTTGACGAAGCATCTGTAAACACAGGTAATGCTTATGTTGAACGAGTAAGAGAAGCGGTGAAGGACGAAAAGGCGGAAGTCTTGATTATTTCAGCACAGATTGAGTCGGAGATAGCACAATTGGAGTCTTATGAGGAGCGCCAGATGTTCCTTGACGATTTAGGTCTTGATGAGTCGGGTGTGTACAAACTTATCCGTGCGGCCTATGCACTATTGGACTTAGCCACTTATTTCACTGCGGGAGTACAAGAGGTTCGTGCATGGACCATTGAAAAAGGATTTACCGCTCCGCAAGCAGCTGGTGTGATCCATACAGATTTCGAAAAAGGGTTTATCCGTGCGGAGGTTATCAAATACGAAGACTTTATTCAATATGGATCCGAAGCAGCAGTTAAAGAGGCTGGAAAACTTTCCGTAGAGGGAAAAACATATATTGTTGAAGATGGAGATATCATGCACTTCCGTTTTAACGTATAAAACAAATTAAAAGTACGATATAAAAAAGGCTACGATGGTAGCCTTTTTTATTCCCCCTTTCCTCCCCTAAACCTCGTATTAAAAAATTAAGGACAAACTTGTAAATTCGTGCCATGCGAGACATAAAAATAAATAGCTTCAACAGTATTTTTTTTATTCTTTGGTTTATCCTAGGTTCCTTAATTTGGTTTGTTGACGATACCAACACCATATATACGATACAGAAACGTCTGTATGCCATTGTTATCCTTCTATCCTTTATAAGTACCACGTACCTCCTCTGTAATTACCTACTACCGAAAGTCATCAATCAATTCAATTTATCAAAAATTGCATTACGGGTTTTGGCTATATCTCTTGCTCAAGCACTGATCTTATGGGGGTGCCAGGAAACCTTTCATACGTTAAAGGAGATTGGAATCATTACATTCCCTCTAGATCCAGCCGAACGCGAGCCTCTCTTGCGCCTTTTAATGAGTACGGCACCTGTCACGCTCATGATTAACATCGGATTTACTGGATTGAAATTCTATTTTGAACACAATGCGCTGAACGAAAAACATATGGCATTAGAGAAAGCACATCTAGAAAGTCGATTGTCCGCATTACAAGCACAAGTGAATCCACATTTTATGTTCAACGTATTAAATCATATCCATACTTTAATACAAAAGGATACCGAAGTAGCCTCGGAAGTACTACTACAATATGCCGATATTCTTCGCTATCAACTGGAGAAAGTCGAGAAAGATACAGTCAGACTTCAAGAAGAAATTGCTTTTATGCAAAACTATATCGAGGTTGAGAAATTACGTTGGCAACATACATTATCCGTAGAGAGCCATTGGATGGTTGAAGATGAACAGCAACAAGTTCCGCCATTACTCTTTATTACTTTTATTGAGAATGCCTTTAAGCATGTAGCCAGAATAAGCAATGGAGCGGGTTTCATTAAAATAATTTTAGAACAAAGAGCTGGTATTTTAGAATTTACAATCGAAAATTCAGTAACCGAAAAAGAACATAAGGACAAAACCAGTCCCAAATTGGGTCTTCACCTCATACAGAAAAGACTCGAGCTCGTATACCCCAACAAACATACATTAACAATCACCAGAACCGAAAAGATCTATTCTTGTCACCTAACGCTCGAACTATATGCAACAACCTGTTGACATCAACCTTGTAACCAAAATGAAATGCCTCTTGGTTGACGATGAACCATTGGCAATAGAGGGGCTAAAGTTTTACGCTGAAAAATTAGATTATATCGAAATAATCGGTACATGTCACACTGCAATCGATGCGATGGAAATAATAAATCGGCACGCGGTAGACCTCATGTTCCTTGATATCAACATGCCCGATCTATCGGGAGTCGACTTTTTAGAAACCTTAAAAAATCCCCCCTTAACAATCTTTACAACGGCTTACTCGGAGCATGCCATCGATGGGTTTCGATTAAACGCTGTAGATTACCTCCTCAAACCCATCTCGGTAGCACGCTTTGTACAGGCTGCCCAAAGGGCACGTGCTTTATTTATGCAAAAACACGAACAAGCACTGCCAAAGACCAACAATCATATGAATCGCGAAATATACCTGAAACAAGGTAATGAGTATATACAGGTACAATGGTCGGAAATCCTGTTTATCGAATCTATGCAAAACTATATTATCGTTCATTTCCAAGATCGAAAAATAACAGTACATCAAACCATGTCAGCAGCAGAACTTCTTTTACCACAGGATATCTTCTTTCGGACACACAAATCATTTTTGATCAATATTTCCCGAATCGAACGTATTCGCGGAAATACAATCCTAATCAATGGCCACGAAATTCCCTTATCCAAACATCGTCGCGAAGAGTTCTTTCAAGTCGTAGTAGACGACAAGCTCTTTAACAAATAACCTAAAACTTGTATGTCAGGCGCACGCCATCTCCGTCTTCGTACGATACGCGCTGAATCTTTACACCTTTAGCGATTGATGCCGTACGAAACCAATTCTCCACCTTGGGTAGCAGTAGATATCCCATTTCGGTGCTCAAGATCCCAATCCCCGCCCCTGTCAAGACATCACTCACCCAGTGTTTTTTGTTCAACACCCTAAAAATTCCTGTTGTGGTTGCCACCGCATATCCAGCAACGCCGATCCATGGACATTCATCTTTATATTCCCGATGTAATATATGCGCACCAACAAAAGCTGTTGCTGTGTGTCCTGATGGGAAAGATTTATAGTTAGACCCATCGGGGCGTTGCACTTTAAAACTATGCTTCATGCCCTGTACAACAGCGCCCATCAGCAGATGTGAAGTTGCCATAACCAACGTGCGTTGTTTCAAGTTATGTGTTGGCGTAAGTCCAGCGAATTCTAGAGCATACACGCCAACCGCAGGCGCGTATTGTATAAAATCATCGATGCGCATCCGTCTATGAATATGACGGTTAACCATACGTTTTGTGCTGTAATCAATATTTTTCAGTCCGGGAATAAGCGGAGTCACTAAACCATAACCAATTAAAACAGAAGGAATAGCAAAACGAGAAATTTCCGCATCATCACCTATAGTATCAGTATGCGGCTTAATGGAAATTCGTTCGTCCGTCAAAACATTCCGACGAACTACGGTCGGAACCAATAATGTATCTTTCTCCAAACTTTCCGCTATTCTACCAAAAGCAAAATTATCCAGCAAGCCTATCAGTGCATATAAAATAATCAGAATCAAATTGCGCATTTTCATTTTCTTTAAATTCAAATGCGAAAATGCGTGATAGATTCTACCCGATAAAAAAACTTTGATAACTGTCCAGTATGTGGTGACCACTGGACAATTATCAAAGCAGATCTAAAGTTATAAAGAAGATGGTCAGTTATACTTCAAAACCATATTTACGGTATATTGCTTTTGCGGATTCACTTTTCATGAAGTCAACAAAATCCTTAGCCGCTTGCGCGCGCGGCGCATTTTTAAGTTCACCAATACGGTATGTCGCTCGAATATTATCCTCATCTGGAATTGCGACGTAATCCACAGGGTGTTGCAACAATTGTTGATATACAACCTCTGAATACCATACCGGAGCGGCGTCTGCAGCTCGATATAAAATACGCATCGGACTTTCTCTATGGTGTATTTTCGTTAGATAGGTGCTTCCCTTCTCTACCTTTTCCGTCATAATACGCGCCGCGAGCGATGGCCCACCAATCTTATTGTACACACTTACAATCTGCTTTCCAACACCCTCCCAAGCCGGATTAGGCATCGCTACTTGGACATCATGACGACCGAGATCGCGAATATCCTTAATAGCTTTAGGATTTCCCTTCGGTACCATAATGGCTAACTTATTATAAGCATATGTTTCCACACGGGAGAAATGATTGGCCATACTATCCATCCGTCCTTTCCCTGCCGCATAAACATCCGGCTTATGCGTAATACGTAAATTTCCCATCGTCAATGAACCACCTTCAATTTGTTTTGCTAGAATCCCTGGAGGCAAGGTTTCAACAAAAATACGTTCGTATTGTGGATGCTCTTTCTTAAAAGCCGCAAGCAAATCATCAATACACATAAATTGATTTCCAGCAAAGAAAACAACGAGCTGAGGATCGACAATATCACCGTACAAATCAGGCACATTATCAATTCCCGGCACCGTAAAATGTACAGCAGATGCAGGAGGAATATTCCAAGGCGGATCAAAACGATGGTCCTGCGCATTTGCTCCTCTTATGGCCAAAAGACCTAGAAGCGTATAAAGAAGTAATCTATAATACATGTTATACAATTTTATGGTTTTACAATAACCCATCCTTCGGATGCACGAATTACTAACTCTCCATTGCCGCTGGGCACAAAAGCCACAAAAGGATAAATCTGGTCCTTCGTCAAGTTGCGTTCAGCTAATGAATTTGTACATTGTGAGACCTGCACACCTTTACCAATCAGATCCTTTATATCTTTCTCGTAAACGGACGTCTTTAACATGACCTCTGTGCCTCCGGAAAACGTGATGAGCTCTATTTCCAATTTCCCTTTAAGTCGAGGATCCCCCAAGACATTCCGAATATTTCTAAATGCTTTCTTAACGACATCTGGGTTATTACTATCCAATTGGTAAATCGCCTTGTAGGTAGACTTCGTTGCCACCGCCCCCGCAAATGCTGCATTTTTAGTTAACATCTCCAAGGATACCTCTTGTGCTTGTAAGGCATAACTTCCGGATACAATGGCAGCAATTAGCATTATTTTTTTCATATTCATACGCGTTATAAAATTTTAAATAGTGTAAATTCTAGAAATTAAAGGGACCGTATTTGTGTTGTTCTGTCGCGATTTTATCCGCATAAGGCGGGTATCCAGCATCCTTCGGTTTTTTGGATAGATCCGGATAATCAAGCTCTTTTTGTGTTTTAACAGGTCGTGCAAAAGAATTGATGTATGCCGCGACGTCGTAAGCTTCTGCATCGGTTAACATCGGATTTTCTGCAGAGGCCCCCAAAGGCATGTTACCCTTAATAAATTTGGCAGCGGTGAGCATGCGAGCCATTCCAGCGCCATCATTGAATGAGTCATATCCCCACAGTGGCGGATAAGCATATCCTTGACTGATATCAGCTACATCACGACGCTGGCCTTGCCCATCGCCTTGATGACAACTCACACACTGCTTTTCAAAAATCACCTGACCATGCTTTAGATCCGCTTTACGATCGGGCATATCCAGCGTAACAAACCCCTGTCCTTTTATACGTTGACCAACTTTAACATCTTTACTTAAATGCTTCATGTAACTGATAATAGCCACCATTTCCTTACTATCTGTTGGCAACTTATTCCCATTCATACTTCGCTCAAAGCATCCATTGATACGATCTTCCAAAGTTGCAACTTTACCCTCACGACCGCTATACATCGGAAAAACAGCGGTCAACCCTACATACGGTGCGGCAAACGCTTTCGTACCTCCATTAAGGTGGCAACTAGCACACGCTAAATTATTGCCGGAATATATCGCTCCTAATTTGTTTTCAGGCCCTAGATAAGTAGCTGTCTGGGTAATCAACTTCTCACCATAGGCAGCGAGCTTTCCTTCCTCAGTATCAGGAAAAGGATCCATTTCAAAGTTTTCTACATGTTGTAAAAAAGAACCTTCAGCAAATACATGAACCGAATCGGTGATTGGCTGCCCAGAGAACCCAGCGGGCAATAATCCTAACATCTGTATTAAAATGAGGACCACGACAAGCATAAAGGTAAAACCAATAATGCGGGATTGGCAAGCAAGTTTCGTTACTTCCTTGCTCAGCTTTTCGTTGTTAAACCGTTCTTTTTCCATACCGCAAACATACACCGCGGTCTACAGATTGTAAAACGATAAAAAGTTATGACCTATAACATATAGTTATCACAGGCGGACTTATTTTTCTCCACGTAGCGCATAAAAAGTTTGGGCAAGCCAGAAACTTCTCCATGCAAATGTACCATGTACAAATGGCGGTGAATAGAGAAACCCTCCACCTCAACCAATCGTAAATCCTTACGTTCCAACTCATCCTTAACCGCATGAATAGACATAATACCGATACAATCACTTAATTCTACGTAGCGTTTAATGGATTCTGAACTCGACATTTGTACTCGGTTTAAGAGTTCCTTTATCTCTATTCCGAATTGTTTAAACCGTTGAAAAACGATGTCATTCGTACCCGAACCTTGTTCTCTAAAAATAAATTCTTGCCGGCGAAGATCATCAAGCTTAATCGTCGCATCCTTAAAAATAGGATGATCCGGCCGGGCTACCGGCACCAAGCTATCGTCCCATAGCTTACTATACTTCAGCGAGCTATCCTCAGGCAATCCTTCGACAAAGCCTATCCCAATACGCTTATCATTTAACCAGCGGTCAACATCTGCCGTATTCCCGTTGAACAACTTAATACGCACATCTGGATACTCTTTAACAAAACCAGCGATTAGTTTAGGCATGATATACTGTGCAAGTGTGGTACTGGCGCCCACAATCAGCTGGCCAACAACTTGATCGCGAAGAAGCCCTAGGCGATAATCAGCTAAGGCGTATTCTTTCATGATAACTTTCGCACTATCCAACAAGGTATGTCCGGCCTCCGTAAGCACTAATCCTTTTCCTTTACGTAAAAAGAGGGCTTGTCCGATACTGGTTTCAAGCTCTTGGATATGCTTTGAAACAGCGGGCTGACTGATAAACAATTCGCGCGCAGCTTTCGTAAAACTTAGCTCTTTAGCTACGACATAAAAGACCTTTATTCTGAAATTAATCTCTAACATTTGGTACTACAATGGTTATAGAAAGGTTAAATGTAGACATAAAACGAGAAAATCAAAGGTAACAAAAGCATGTCCCTTTGATTACAGCTCAAAATCACTAAATTAAATAGTACATTTGCCGTATGTCAATAAGTGAGTTAAAAAGTGTGTTATTAGGGCAGGAATACCCTTCAGAAGTACGTATAAATCCGGACCAAGTGGTTACCAATGTAGATTTGTTTTTAAAAACATCATTTCAAATAGCCGAAGCTTGGACAAAAGAAATCGATAAATGTCCGGCCTATATCCGCTTAGTTAGGTTCCATGAAGCTGTAAACAAGGGATAAGTGCCCTACTTACGTTCAGACCTTTATTTTAGTCTTTACAAACAAGATTGTTTGTAAATTTGTTGTAAAGCATAAATAAACTTATGGAAGGAACGCTCGGAATTATAGCAAAAATAGTGATTAGCGTCGTTGCGCTCGAACACTTATACATCCTATGGATAGAGATGTTCGCCTGGGAAACGGCCGGAAAAAAAACATTTAAATCATTACCGGAACACCTATTTAAGGAGACAAAAGGACTAGCAGCAAACCAAGGCCTTTATAATGGTTTTCTAGCCGCAGGCCTTATTTGGTCTTTATTTATTATGGATGGTGTGTGGCAACAGAATATTGCCTTGTTCTTTCTCGGCTGTGTTATTATTGCTGCAATTTTCGGTGCCATCACTGCAGACAAGGGTATATTTTACAAACAAGGACTTCCCGCTCTTATTGGATTTGTACTTGTTATTATGGCTTAAAATCGCTGAGTATCGTAGTTACATGTTAGTTGAAATGGCACCAAAAAAAAAACGTCAAATTTTCATTATGAATAGTGTTCAAAGAATTCTATAATTTGAGTACGTTTTCCTCTCCAACTAAAATACCCTTTCAAATCATTACTACCCCAGAGGACTACGGGCAGTCTTTTTTTTGCTTATACGGGTATGGACAATACATTAACCGATACCGTCGCTGGAGCTTGTAAGGATTATTACAAGATTAGATTTTTAAATAAAAGCCACTAGTTAGTGGCTTTTTACTTTACGGAAACCCGTAAAAAAAACACTATCATAATTAACTATCTTACAGATAATTAATTATGAGAAATATATTACTATTATTCATGTTGCTAGGACTAGGTCTTAGCTCGTGTGAAAAGAAAGAGGAATCACCTGAACTTCCGCCAAAAACTCAACAGATAACTGTTAATGGCAAAAACTATGATGTACAATATCTAATAAACGGTTTGTCTAAAATCACAGGTATCTCACCGGATAAGTTTTACTTTGATGAAACCGAAGGAGTATTCAGGAACACAATGTTCTCCGATTACTATAGACCAGAGACATATGCATCAATTGTAGATCGTTAAACTCTAAATAACTACGTAAATGAAATTTATTTCAATCTTAACTTTTTTCGTGTTTTTATGTATCTCCTATGTAAATGGTCAATTAATTACAGTGGCTTCATACGGAGTAGACAACAGCGTTTGGAATAGCACAGGTAAATTTGTACAAATTAAACGTACAGGGACAACAACCTTTCAGACCGGCATGTTTTTTTTTCAACCTGTAAATTTCACACGACCTATTAAAATTGAGGCAGTTGTATACTTAGAAAGTAGCTTGGGAATCACCGATATTAGCGATACATTAAAATTCACATCAAGTGACATTATATCAGGTGATGCAACCAATACAAAATTCATCAACTGCTCTATCCAGTCTAATCAGTTAGCTGATAATGGAACCGATCGCCTTAAACTAAAATATAGATATTATAAAGACCAGTATCCATTCCCTGATTACAATGATGGATGGACAGAGATGTACGGAGCGCCTGGAAGTAATAATTATAGTATACTACATGTCCGTTTCGAACCAGGACCTCTTCCCACAATTAATGGCCCTACATCAATCTGTTCAGAAGAAATATATACAGTTGCCAATGCCACGACAGTTACACTAGAAGGTGCAAATAACACAGCTACTTTAACGGATCTTGGCGGAGGACAGTATAAAGTTTCAAAAATTGGCAATGGATCAGGAAAAATAGTTCTAGTAGCAGATAATGGTCAGAATAACGTCAGTCAGACAATATATGTTGGTAACCCGAGCTCAGGTGATATAAAGGATAGCGCTAATGGAATTACGTTACAACCAAGTACAATTTATCAATTTTATGTTGATAGTGGTTTTAATCTAAATTCCTTCAATTGGAGTGTTATAGGCGGAACGATTATAAGTGGGCAAAATTCTAATGTAATTACAGTTAGAACCGATCAAAATCCACATACAGCCGATAATAATTTATCAATCACATTGAATTATGTTGGAGAATGCGGAAGTAAAATAATTAATGCAAATAGATGGGTTGCTCCAGGCGGTGGAGATATTCCAGATCCGGGAGAAATACTCTAGACCTTCCATATCAAGGCAAGCACTTTACATAAAAGCCACTAGTTAGTGGCTTTTTACTTTACGGAAACCCGTAAAAAAATTACTATCATAATTGACTATCTTACAGATAATTAATTATGAGAAATATATTGCTATTATTCATGTTGCTGGGACTAGGTCTTAGCTCGTGTGAAAAGAAGGAGGAATCACCTGAATTTCCATCTAAAAATCAACAGATAACTGTAAATGGCAAAAACTATGATGTACAATATCTAATAAACGGCTTGTCTAAAATCACAGGTATGTCACCGGATAAATTTTACTTTGATGAAACAGAAAGACTATTCAAGAACACTATGTTCTCCGATTACTATAGACCAGAGACATATGCCCCAATTATAGATCGTTTAAACTCTAAATAGCTACTAAATAAAGTTTTTCAATCTTAATATTTCTCTTGTTTATGCACATCTTATGTAAACGAAAAACAAACTACAGTAGCTTGATACGGAGTAGACAACAGCGTTTGGAATAGTACAGGTAAATTTGTACAGATTAGACATACGGGGATAACAAGCTTTATCCCCTCTCCTAGTAGTGATATCACCAAGCCTAGTTATATTGGATTTTGTTTATTAAGAAATCTGTCTAATAAACCTAAAACCTACACAATTAAGAGATTTTAACCTCTTCTAGAATATTCAAAAAAAAGCATAATATCGTCCCCCAGAAAGATCCCGACAGGTCGATTCGACTCCTATATTCCTATAATAATATCCTTTCCTTTTGGCGACTTAAGAAATTCTTCATCAAACGTTAAAAATCTTGTTCTTTCTCGGCTGTATTATTATTGCTGCAATTTTCGGCGCAATCACTGCAGACAAGGGTATATTTTACAAACAAGGACTTCCCGCTCTTATTGGATTTGTACTTGTTATTATGGCTTAAAATCGTTGAGTATCGTACTCCGCAGAGTGCTCTTTTAAGAAAAATATAAACCCTTGTTGACGCAGGGGTTTATATTTTTAAGGTATCCTTAAACAATAAAAGTGAACAGCCATCTATAGCCTAAAATCCAAGAATAAACCGTATCTTTGCGGCTATGATTAATGTATCCAACCAATCATAGAAATTACACAATCAACTGCACATCAGCACAATAACCCCTTAAACAAACACCCTCTGTAAATTATTTGTAAATTATTTATTTGTAACACAATTACTTACAAGAGTAATTCCAAAAAACAAAACTTAACCATTTGGTTATGTTTTGTTTTTTTCTCACCTTTGAATCGGCAACGGTTAAGAAGTGCAGAAGCTTAACATTGTACCTAAAGAAATTTGAAGCCTGATTGGGTGAGGAGTCTGCACTACTCTAAACCCGATCAGGCTTTTGTATTAAAGGCAAAATTATGAGCAGCAAAAAACTGTTAATTCAAAAATCAATTATGCCCTTAGATTGGAATCCCCAGGATCCAAATGGGTACAGTGAATGGATGAAGTCAATTGTTCAACAAAACAAAGAAAATGAGAGATCCATACCGAAGAACCAACTTGCAACAAGTTCTGGATTTATTACACCCGAGCCCAGATTTATCGGAGATATAATAATTGATAGCATTTATCCGATCACGATCGGCACCAATAAGGCGCTACAAGATGCGAGAGAAATTCTTTACGGAGGTAACACATGTTGATGCCCATCCCCTACTCTTTCAAGAGGAAACTTTGCGCAAGGAGAATTCACAAGAGACAACGCGAAAGTTACAAGAATAAGGTGGGCCAAATACTTGATTGCGGGCAGGCGGAACTCAACGGAACCATATTTACCTCCATTGCCGATTTGACATCGGAGTTTTATAAAAACTAATACAAATGCAAAACACAAACTACCACTGTGACAGCTGCCCCAATGGGGTGGTTGTCCTAAATAAAAGAGAAACCGGAACCGGTATAAGGCTAAGTGTGCAGAACTGCAACGTATGCGGTAAAGAATATGGCCTGAAAGAATCTGCGGGGTTGGTTAAGGTTGGGAAGGAGGTCAAAAATGCCTAAACAAAAGAAGCCCGAAATCTTACAGGCATTTAAATGGGCCGATGGAGTTATAGCTTGTGCATCTATAAGATGTACAAGGAGAGAGGTTATAAGTTGGGTAGAAAGTTTTTTTTCAAAGCCATGGCCAAAGATTAAAAAGCACGGACACACAATAGTTAAAGTAGAGGTAAAGGAGGTCACAAATGATTAACGCAAAATACAGAGGTCTGCGGGCTGACGGTAAAGGGTGGGCTGAAGGGTTCCTTTTTATGACAACTAGCCGATCTTCATTTAAAGAAGGGTTAAAACCATGCATACAGAAAGTTAATGATAATGGCATTACTTACGATTGTCACGAAGTTATCCCCGAAACTGTAGGCCAGTTTACAGGAAAAACCGACAATAACGGCAAGGATATTTACCTAGGAGACGTCAACCAAGATAAAGGCATTGTGATATGGGTTACGGAAGATGCTGCTTTCGCATGGGAGTATCCTAACGGCGAAGTAGCGCCATTCGAATCTGAAGATAAATGGTGTGAGGTAATTGGAAACATACACGAGAAAGGAGGTAGTGATGTTTAATCAAGATTTTTATCCAACACCAGCAACATTAATAAGCTATATGCTTACTCCGTATGAATTATCTGGTAAAACCCTGCTAGAGCCTAGCGCCGGCAAGGGGGATATAATCGACTATGCTATTTCATGTGGCGCAAATGTTATTTGCTGTGAAATCAATCCAGAACTTGCGACAATTTCGGCAAACAAGGCAAGATTGATTGCAAATGATTTTTTAACTGTCACTAGCGATATGATTAGCCATATCGATTTTATCGCAATGAATCCGCCATTTAGCGCCGACGAGAAACACATTTTACATGCTTTCGATATAGCTCCAGACGGATGCCAAATTGTTGCCTTGTGCAATTGGCAAACACTTGCAAATCCATTCAGTAAATCAAGGAAACAGCTTTTAGCTACAATAGAGAATTACGGATACTTTGAAAATGTAGGTGATCTATTCAGTAATGCAGAGCGTGTAACAGGTATAGATATAGGTTTGGTACGCTTAACAAAGCCAGCATCTGTAAATAGTGGATTTGAGGATTTCTTCACAGATGAAGAGGATGACTACGAACGTCAAGAAAACGGCATCATGTCATATAACGCCATTCGTGAGGTAGTGCAACGTTACGTGAATGCAGTGAAGTTGTATGATAGCGTTTTAGATACAGCTGTCCAAATGAACTCTTTAACCGATGGATTAGGTATTCGTGATCTTGTATTCACTTGTTCACAAAAAGAAGTCCCAACAACTCGCGATCAGTTTGCCAAAGAACTGCAAAAGAAATCTTGGACCTGGATTATAAATAAGATGAATTTGCAAAAATACTCGACTCGTGGGTTGACAGAGGATATTAACAAGTTTATCGAGCAGCAAAAATCTATGAAGTTTACCATGAAGAACATCTACACAATGCTTGATGTGATTATTCAAACTACTGGACAGCGTATGGACAAAGCATTATTGGAAGTATTCGACAATCTTACTCAGCATTACAGCGAAAATCGTTGGAACGTTGAGGGCTGGAAAACGAACAGCCACTACTTGGTTAATAAAAAGTTTATTAACCCTTACATAGCTCCGGAGTCAAGATGGGGAGGAATGGATACTAATTATAGGCAATGTGAAAAGCTTGACGATCTTGACAAGGCTTTATGCTTCCTAAATGGTCAATCATGGGAATCAAATCGTCGATTAGAGTACCAAATACGCGAAAAGAAAGCTACTTGGGGCGAATGGTTCGACTGGGGCTTCTTCGAAGTTAAGCTATTCAAAAAAGGGACTGGTCACTTCAAATTTAGAGACGAAAACGTATGGGCAATGTTTAATCAGCAAATCGCCAGAATCAAAGGTTTTCCGCTTCCGGAAAGCATAAATAAAAGAAAGTCCGCCTAATGAGCGCCTACCACTACCCCATCCATATACGTGCCCAAGCTATAGAATCTGTTACCTCGGGAGTATCCTTCGTAGATGTTGCTCGCTTTATTGGATGTAGTCGAGAGACAGTATCCAAGTGGTATGCAGATTACCGCGGGTACCTCGGTAAGGAAGGTATCCCGGTAACCATGCAGTCGAAGATTAACACGGAATCTGGTGATAAACAAGAATAACACAGTAAACAATGATAATATTAACCCTTGCCCTCATTTCCTTACTTAGGATTGTGAGGGCGCAAATTGATTGAGAAATTATGTACAAACCTACAGCAAAAGGATATTTTTCGGGAATCGGAATTTTTGAAATAGGCTTACAGGAAGGTGGACTGGATCTAATTCAATCTCTCGACATTGACAAAGGCGCTACAAAAATAATGAATATGAACCCACACTACTTTAATCATAAAATAGTCACGGCCGATATTAAAGAAATGAGGGTTTCAAGACAAACAGCGTCTGATGTTGTGATCGGAACCTATCCATGTACAAAATATTCCGATATAGGAGATATACACCAAGTTCGAAATGGAGACGACCTATACTTACATTTCTTTAGACATGTAGCGATAGAGTCTCCGGAGGTCTTCATATTGGAAAATGTTCCAGGAATGCGCAAGTTCCCGATTGTTATGGAAGCTATGACGAAATTACCTCAATACTACGTTAAGGTATTTTGTCCAGTAAATGCGCTCAATTGGTTGCCGCAAGACAGAAAGAGAGTTATTATAATCGGAACAAAGAAAGAATTCAACTTTAGGTCTCCGAAAGACGCAAGGATTACAACCTTAAAAGATATCATGGAGAAAGATCCCGAACTTGATATACCACCAAACTTTTATTCAAGATTTAATGGGAAGTATAGGGACAGGCCTATCATTGTTGATCCAAACGACAGAAATTCTTTCGCACCTTGCTGCGTAGCCCATTATTCCAAAGATCAAGGTACGCGCGTTGTAAAGGATTCTCGGTTCCCGATGGGTATTCGTCCGTTTACTGTTCGAGAGTACGCAAGGTTACAAGGCGTCCCAGATGATTTTGTTTTCCCTACCAATAAAGATGGCAGCGCGATTAAGAAGAACTATATGTATATCGGTAATGGTGTGCCTAGAGAAATCGGAATATGGGCAGGTAGGGAAATCATTCGATATTTTAATTAGTAAAACATGAAAGCATTTTTAAAATTAGAAACTGCCCTACAACAGATGCGAACCAAAAACGGTCGCGCCTATTGTTACTATCTAGCCCGATCCAAGCGAGCCGACCGAGGAAAGCAGTACATGAGAGTAGTTAATAAATTGTTTGTTAAGTAGCCTTTAAAACCTCTCGATGTATAGGGAATCGAATTTAATTTGGATAATTTTCAGGGTCATCATAAGTAACATAAACAAGTTTTGCTTTGTCAACTTCTATAAAAAGGGCATTTAAGCGGAATTCCGATAGGTTCCAAATTAGGTTTCGATTATTTTCAAAAACAATTGGATTACCATATTTGGATATTAAAGGCTTCTTAACCTGTTCCCAAACTAAATCGTATGTCTTTTGCTTAGAGGATGGGCTAAATGAATAGAGACCACCTCTAAGTTTACCATTATCAAACCTAAACGTTATCTCACAAATCATTCCATCAACAATATCACTAATTGTAAGAAAAGTTCCATCAAACTTATACTCTTCAATTTTTTCAGATTCTAAAACTTGATTCAAAGTCATTCCCCACTCTGTACTTCTAAACTGAGAGAAGGAACTGAATGACCATATTGCAAAAAAGATCGTAAATAGACACTTCATTTAATAAAGATAAGTAATGAAACTAACAAAACAACAGCGGCTGGGCCTCATACCCATCCTGCAGTACATTCTTTGTGTTACATATTTAGACATAATATATTATCAAAAAAATTGGCAAAAGTTATTTGTACTTCAAAACGCTATATTTACCTACATGCAAAGAAAAGTTATCTATAAAATTACTTATCCAAATGGTAAAATTTATATTGGCAAAGACCTAACCAATACTCTTAATTATTTTGGCAGTGCCAATAGTGAGTATATTTCAGCAGATTTTACAGATGAACAAATGATGGATTTTACAATACGTAAGGAAATAATTTGGGAAACATTCTCAAATGACACAAATGAAGTTAACCGTATTGAGGTGGAACTTATTAGAAAATATAAGTCTAATAATCCGCAAATAGGTTACAATATGTGGCCAAAACATAAAAATAACGTAGACAAATCACCGACCTGAGTCGTAGCAATATGGCTTAACTACTCATCCCGTGTGCACAATACAGATATTAAATATAAACTTGAAAAAGAATGAATTTTAAAGTGGTCAATTTCGACCACTTTAAAATTATCCCGAATTCAAATAATTACATCTAAAAATCCTGCCACATATTTACCGAGTCATAAGGGACACGGTTCGGCTCAATCTCTTCCCATGATTTGTACTTATAGTGTCTACTAATGAAAATATAATAATGCCATCGCCAAAAACAGAGCGGATTGATTTTATATAGTCGATAAACTTCCTGATTTTCAATGCTTGGTTGCATTTCTTCTATAAATCGATTTATTGACCAATCTGTTAAGAATCCGTTTTTAAACGATAAACTCTCAAGATACGTAAACGATGCATTTGAATTGGAGTACTTAAAATGTCCTTTACCATCAAACGTAAGCATGAAATTCTTATTAAGTATGGGTAAATTAGTAATTATTATCATCGCTACTAAAATCCCAAGCAACCATTTCAATATTCTTTTCATAATTTCCCTAATTACAGTTAGTACTAACTGGCGCTTTTGTACTTACATTTGAAACATTTGCGTTCCCACCAATTCTAAGATTATCTAATGCCTTATATAAACCTACCGGAGTAGTAAAACCAATACTGCTATTTAAAACATTAAGTTTTCCCACCCCACTCTGCGATGCATTGAAAACATCGATTGCAAAATCTGTACAATTATAATCATTTAGATCATAAGTCTTTGTGCTATTGTTTGAAGCATTGACAACCGCTGCTGTAAATTCTAAGTTATTGATAGATTTTGTCATTCTTATATCGCTTCTTCTTTCAGGATCACTTGACTCTTCACCAATCCCGCTTGCCACAGCGTTTTTTGTTGGTGTTACCCATGTATCTTCTTGTGGATAGAAGCCAAAGGACAACTGCTGATGATGTGTACCGTTAGTTTTTTCTAATGTTATATATGCATGACCAGGACCTCCCTTGACAACATTAAACTCTGAAAGGGGATACTCTTGTACAGCCGAATGTACATGGATGGTAACTTTATAAGATGTTGCAGAGTTTGTAGGTACCGAATTAAAACAATTAAGCCTTTGGTTAAGATCAATAGAGCTTACAGGTGCTACCGCCATATGATTGGAAGCGTTTGAAGAACTACTCCCTCCGGAACCATCACCTCCTTCGCCTTCACCTCCTTCACCACTACCACCAGAACCACTACCGCCACCTCCAGAACCACCACCGCCTGGATTATAATCGGGATTTGCAACCGTATGGGGATCAAAAAAAGGATCGCCTGTCCAATTATAATCTGGGAAAGCGATAATATCAGGATTCATGCCTCCTGTCCCGTCCAGTGGGGCAGGAAAATACTCTGGCATACCCGAATCGGCATACTGAACTAACCAATATGCAGGTGTAACATCTAAACCAGATATTAAACCTGCATCTACACACATACATGTATTTTTATCAAAATATAGTTTTGCAGGACATATTTTCTTAACAGCAAAAAGAACCTGTCTATAGTAAGACTGGGTATCTTTTGTCATCAATGCCACTTCTTTAGTCCTATTAAGAATGTTGCCTCTGGGTGGAACAAGCGTTCCTTGAAAATTATATGCAATATAACCTCCTGCACCATTATAGAGTTCAGGAAGTACATATTTAATCATTCCAGAAGTTTTACCTTTATAGTCTTTAGAAAAAGACAACTCAAAATGCCCTACAATGCGCATAGAGCCGTCCAGCGGTTCCTGACGTGCATAAACAGTCAAGCTGCTGTCTGATGCCTGGACATAGTTACTCCAGTCTACAACCAAATTAAACCTCTCAAATAGGGCATTCTTTCCCTTGTTGTGAAGGTCGGCGTTGTAGAAAGTTTTAGCCTCTTTAATACTAAAAGAATCTTTTACTACAATCGTATCCTTGGAACAGCTAAAAAACAATAGGGTAACAAAAAAAACGTAAACAGGGATCTTTAAATTCATAAGTTTTTCATTTTGGTTGGGCGAACATATTGGTTGGCCGAATGTAATATTTTTCTTTAAAAGTTAGTTGACCCTAATATCATCTATGCATTACATTAAAAAAAACGGGAAACCGTAAACATACACTTCATGACTCAACATGACGCTACACCAGTACCACTCCCCTCAAATCCTCCTCGAGAATGTTGTCCAACGCGTCCTGAATAACAAGGATGTTGGGCTAATGCATTACGGATATCCCCCGCACATCCACCAATCTAGCAAGTTAAATTTCTGTTAAAAGAAAACATTATCGTTTCATTATGCGTTATAATATATATAAAACTAAAATAGAATTGATATGGATACATTAGATTTAAAAGGAAAATGGAACATCCTTAAAGGAAAGGTAAAGCAAAAATATGCTGACTTAACCGATGATGATTTACTGTACATTGAAGGAAAAGAGGATGAACTCTATGGTAGACTACAAGAAAAAACTGGGAAAACACGTGAAGAAGTAAAGTCCTGGCTGAAAGATTTGGACAAATAATCAAGTAAATTCATTAATCTCATAATTAAAAGTCCTAACAGATTAGAGTTAGGGCTTTTTTTATTACTAACATATACCTTTTATGACCTACTATCGGTAATACCTATAGCAGTTATACATCAGACTCTAATTCCTTAAATTTGCAGTCAACACTTGATTAAAATTCAAGGTATGCATATTTTTAGTCAATTATTGTCCTAAAAATCCTATAATGAATACTATTAAAACATATTATTATATGACCAATTGCTATGAATGTGGATTTAATAATAGATTTACCATAGAAATTAAAGGATACGATTTTATAGATCTAATCTCTAGTTATATTAAAAAATCTGATAAAAAATACAATTGCGAATTTTGTGAAAAAGAAACAGGGCAGAAAATTGTAACATACGGATTGTAGGATTAGTCTCAATACATTACTATAAATGTAAAAAGCTACATTTACAAGATCCTTTAAAATACTTTAAACCTGCACAATTGTGTCTTAGAACATTTATTTAGACTTCTTCAATAGTGTAATCGTTCGACTCATTGATGACGTGCCAACAAATGTAAAAGGGTGCTGTTGGGAATATTTAGTTGTCTTTGTTTCAGATTTATAATCATGAAATTTTAAACCATCTGCTGTTAATATCAGTGTTAGTTTCATAGCCATTATAGCTTAATAATTACCATAAAAGCAAATATATGAATTTCAAATTAATTCCAGTATAGAAATTTATTCCACAATTTCACACTGAATATTCATCCCTCTTTTAACCTCGGCACCAACAGTTTTCCAAATAGAAGTGTTGGTTACTCTGTATCTAATTGCGTTTATTTCGAAAACTTCATTTTTTACGAAATGAAATTTAGGAGGTAAAAGATCAATTAATTCAGATGGTGTACCATACAACACAGGATTGTTTATATCATTTGTATAAAACACGAACGTAAATATTTGCCCTTTCATTTAACAAATTTTATAAAAATAAAATTAAAGTCAAATAGGAACAAAAAAATAACTTATCTACTATACCGGATTACTTAAGTTCTGAAAATAATAATTGAATAACGAACAATTAATACTGTTAACCACTTCGACAACCTCATCTTTTAGGACAAATGAGTCATCATTGTATTTATTTAAGGGGGTATTATCGAATGAATCAAGTTTGGTAAGAGCAGAATCTAATCTCTTTAACAAAAATTGATCATCATCCATATCACATGGCCAATACTTTTTTACCAACAAGGCGTATTGTCTAAAGCTACTGCGAAGCTCTCCAGTAGTTTTAGCTTTATGCTTTATAAAGAATTTGAAATCATTTAGTTCGAAAATAATGACCTTATCAACCATGACACAAATCTAACAATAATGAAAGCTTATCGGTTAATAAAAGTATTACGGTTTTCCGTATTGTTCAAACAAATCTATGCATCAATTTTCAAAAGAACTTTTTGAATTTTGTCATCATCAATCTGTATTCTCGTTAAAATCTTAACAATTTGCCCCTTATCACTATTATTCATGGCATTTTTAATCTCACATGATAGATCGTTGATATGTTTAAGCTCTTCATTGGTAAATTTATACAAGTTATTTTTCATAATTTATGCTTTTGGTCAATAGTAGATTATTAAAATTTCATTTTACCTGAGATAATGCAATAGAACGAAAATCTGCTTTTCATTTTTTAAATTAACTTAAATAAAAGCAATATTTAGTACGGGTTTCCGTAATGAAACAAAAAGTAATATCAGGATATTTGCAACATGAAAATTTCAGGTAAGGCAGAAATCATTAATGTAATAAAGGAGGCTATCGAAAGTAATTTATATTCGAACGCTTTCGCTGCCAAATGTGAAGTTATTATCACTGAAACAAGTATTGAGTTTATACCTAATAGCTCCTTAAGTGATAAGGACTGGTTTTACTTTGGATATTTTGTCAGGGAATATGTTAAGTAATCTACATACTATTCTTAAACCAGTACCACTCCCCTCAAATCCTCCTCGCAAATGTTATCCAATGCGTCCTGGATCACGAGTATATTAGGTTCCTTTATTACCGATATTCTCCGTACATCCAATCCTATAAGATAATCCCACACATCCGGCACCTTTTCAGGATACCACACAGGATTATCATCCGACACAGAATTGTTGGAGGTAAGGATATTATACCCCTTTTCCTTAAGCTGCTTCAAAACTTTATGCGATAACTGAACAAATTGCATGTTTTACTGTTATTCGTTAAAACCAACTCTAGTATTATGTGCTACCACACCGCAAACCCTGGAAAAGGGGAATTAAAGAAACAGTTTCCTACGATGCAAATCGGATATAATAGCGAACAGATTTACCACGTTTCCGGATTTGCGCGTCCCTTCCTTCCGGTAACCTTAAACAACGACAGTGAAGCAATTGTTTCGGCAAGGTGGAAGCTTATCCCATTTTGGGTTAAAACTGAAACTGATGCAGCAAAATATGCTAATACTTTGAATGCAGAGGGTGAAAGTATCTTTGAAAAAGCTAGTTACAAACACGCTATTGGTAAAACCCGTGGACTGTTGTACGTAGATGGGTTCTACGAGCCGCATAGGGTGAATGGGCAAAAGGAAACGGACAACTACTACATCTATACACCGGAAAGGGAAATCTTTACGTTGGGCGTTGTGTATACAAATTTTACAGACCAGGACACGGGGGAAACCTACCCTACCTTTTCCATTATTACAACACCGGCCAATGCACTACTGGAAGAAATACACAACGAAAAGAAACGAATGCCGTTAATTATCCCGGCCGATCACCGAGACGCCTGGTTATTTGCGGAAGGAAAAGAGGAAATACAGAACTTAATTAAGCCGTACAATGGCGACCTAGGTAGCCACAAGGTATTTCGGGTTACTGGCGCCCGTGGTGAAGACACCAACCGGCCGGATATCCAGGATCCTATTTGATATCTTCAATCTCCCTAATTTTACTTATTGTCGAGTCCATAATCTCCTGTACCTTGTGCTGCCACTTGCTGCAAATATCCAGTGCTTGGCTAGGAGTTTTTAGTTTGAATCGCTCAAAAACGTTTATTTCAGCTCGCATAGGGAAAATACTTTCCCAACTATCCAGCATTTCCTGCGGCGTATAAAAGCATCGATTACTTACGCAAAATATCAAGCATTTATTTTGCTTTGCTGTACGTACGAGAACATCCACCCCATACGGCATATCTCTTTCTTTGTTCATCCATGCTGGTTCCATGATGCAAATATTACTAATAATTTTAGTAAAATGTAAAATTTAACATTTAATGTTATACATTTGTCGAATGTCGTTAGAAGAGTTAAAGAAAGAATTGCTAGGCAAGGAATTTCCAAGTGAAGTGAGAATAGGACCAGACCAGTTGGTTACCAATGTGGGATTGTTTTTGAACACATCATTCCAAATGGCCGAAGCCTGGACAAAGGATATAGTGAAGTGCCCCGCTTATATTCGCTTAGTTAGGTTCCATGAGGCAGTAACAAAAGAGTAAAGGAATGTGTTATGGTAATCCCAAAGCGAGAAGGAACTACCTACTATACTTTAGAGTTTACATACAACAGTAAACCTCGTTCAGTTGAGTTTGAGATAAAGCATAAATTCGGGGATGAAGTTGAGTATATCGTGTACTCCAACAATCAACCAACAATGTACTTCTTCCGAAAGATTAAGGACGAACCATTTTACTTGGCTTATGGATCAATGCAACAGGATCTATCCAAAACCATTGTTACAGCCTGTGAGGAAGACTACATGAGTAGATTTTTAAAGTAAAAGCCACTAATTAATAGCATTTATGAAAATTATCACCTCCCCCTCTTATTGCAAAATTAAGGGAGGTGATAGTGCCTATAATGCGACACCCACTCTGCAATCCAACATGAAACAATTTGATAACATAATTCCACTTGCAAAAGATTTATGCTCTTGAAAGTTTAAGTTAAACTCCTTTAATTTCAAAGAGCATTTCAAAATTGTAAATGGAATTTCTTGCCTCATTTCATTTATATACAAATTGGATATTTCATAATTTAATTTCTCCAAAGTGTCAATTTCCTTAAACTCTAATTTGAAATAATCTCCGTTATCAAAATTTACCCTCAGCTTTTTCCCCGATGGCGGACAAATAACATCCTTCACATTATTATTAACATCCCACGAATTATCAACTATTTTAAAATAGACATCACCTTGACTATTAAACAATTCTACATTCAACATTTTTAGCCCTTCATCATTTATGTTAAACCATATCAAGGGACGCCCTTTTAATACAACATCATACAGCGTATTATTGTAATAATAATTCCCACCCGCTTTTAATAGAAATTTATTTCTTAAATAATTCAATTTACCTTCAACAATTGATAAATCCTCATTATTAATATTGTCATTCTTCATTTTCCTTAATTGTTCATTAGTCCACACGCCAGCGTCTGCTTCTCTATGATGTTGAGGGCATAAGGAAATCATACCTGATGGATTATGATGATTTTCAATATGCCAAGGAGGATCAAAATGATGGTATTCTAGAAAAGGTGAATAACAATCCGGCAAAGAGCATATAAATTTAGACTCTTTCCTTAATTCTTTTTTTACAATTTCATCAGGAGTTCTAGTCATGGTTAATTAGTTTTTATTAACCATGAAATTACTAAAATAATCCTAACAAAAATTACATAACTATCTATAACTGTTGATAAAATAAAACATTGTAGTATAAAGCTGTAAAAATACCTAGTCCACTTTTCTGTTCCTACAATTCCACTATCCCTACAATGTTGCTCTCCTCAATAACGGCAACAAGGATCGGACTATCTTCATGCACAGGCACAATGACAACCTCTCCGTCCTCACCTTCTATTTGTTCCGTTCCAATTTCGACAGGTTCCATGCCTCGATAGAACTTGTTTCCTTCTCTTGAATCATAGTACAGGTGTGTCTTAGGATATCCGTCCGTATCTATTATGGGGGTAATTGTTTCTACCTCTATTATGGCATTACGTTCATTGGTACTGGTTCCCATTGTGTAGCTGATTTTTTTATATATTTAATTTTGTTTGTAATACTCCTTACCTCTGAATTTATGGCAATGGATGGATACATTGCGTTAAGAGTAGCGTTAGTCTCCGTCGAGGTTAATGCGTTATTAGTTATGCCTTGGTACTGTCCCAACGTAACCGGATTTCCTACTGCACTAGCATCGCTAACCGCGAATGTGCCACCACTACCCCGATAAGCTAGCGAGAAATTTGTTGCAGCTGCTGTAAATGCAACCATTTCATAAGTATCAGAACCCGAAGCTTTAACGGATACGTTACTTACTGCCGTCAAACCATTGTCGCTTGGACGTGGCCTTCTTCCGACGTTACCTTCAGCAGAACCTACCATAAACATCCCGTTACCCAATAATGGTGCCCTCTGATTTACGAAGTCAACTGTGGCCCCTCCGCCGCCACCCCCACCGCGTTTAAAAGAACTTATCTTATTAGCCAGCTCGCCTAATGTTGCCGAAGCAACCCCGTCTACCGTCGTACTGACTGGTAGATTAAAGCTGATAGCAGTACCCAGCGCCGCAAGCTGTACGACTTCTGCCTGCTCCGTGGCTGTCTGTTGCCCTTTAGGGATTGTCCGCTCTACCCTGTCGTTTACAAGCACGTTAATGCTCCCCTCGTTTGTTTCAATTTTATACATTTTTTACCTCCTATTTTTTACGTTTAATTCCCAAATAGTACATTACACCTAAGACTACGATCAATACTGCTATTGCACCATAGATAATTCCTTGCCCGGATGGCTCCGCTTTATTTTCAGTGGTTTTTACAACCTCTCTATTACTAGCATTTTCTGATATGGTCGATGTTACGTTGCTATCAACGGTGGAAGTATTGGCAAAGGTCTCCTTTTCTTTCCCAGTTTGCCCTGCTTTTATCTTACCCTTATAGCTCACACCTCCTTTTGCGGAAACATTCCCCGCAGCATCAACGTGCACCTCATCGGCTGTAATCTCGTGTTCTCCATCACTATACGACTGTCGATCGGTTTCCCGTGCTTCCAAAGTGGACAAGGTAGAATGTACTTCGCCCTTCACCTCATCCTTTCGCTCGATACTATAACCAGCCTTACTGGTAAAGGTGGCCTTTTCTGTGCGTTTGAATAATCCGCAGGAGCTAATTAGCCCGCAAATCATTAGGTATAATATCACTCTTGCCATTTTTCTCTAATGTTATCCTTAACAATCTACATTCGTCCTTCAATGCTTCCAGCTCGACGCGTTGCTCCTCAAATAGATTCTTGAATTTTTCGTATTCTTGTCGCATCGCCTTTAGTGCCTTTTGACAGGTGTTTTCGTTTTCAAGTGCAATGCGGAGCTTCTCCTTGTACTGAAGTATTACTTCGTCAGCCGCAAGCAATTGCTTTTCCAATCTTTCAGCAATATCCTCCGACATCTCCAGCACCTTCTTAGCGTTATCAACGATACCCCCGTCGTTTTCTATCTTCTCCTTGGGCTTGCTCCGGTACCAGAACCACACTGCGGATATTACAGCAACCCCACCGCCCCATAAGTTGGGTAACACATGTTCTTGTAGAAATTCATTCATACTACTTCATAAAATATAGTTCAGCTTCTTCCTTTCTTCTCCGTGTAAGCCCAGCAAAGACCTTTCCTCCTGCCAAGTTCCATTTAACGAACTCGGCCGCAATGGATGGATCATTCGGATTAACGTTCACTTTTTTTAGTAAAGTGGACTTACCCAGATTCGCGCCCCCAAGATTGTATGTAAACGATACCAATGCATCGAATTGGTTTTGTGTCAACGGTTTTTTAACTAGCCGTGTAACGTCTTTCTCGTAAGTTTGTGCGAGCAGCTGTGCGAGCATATCGCTGGCTTGTTTTTCCGTCAACGCCGGATCTTGCATCGTTACCTTTTTCCCATCCGGGTATTTAATCACCCCGTAGCCGATCGTAGGGATGCCAATTGGATCCTTGTAAGGCTTGGAGAAGAACCCTTCAAACTTCTTTATTAATGTCAATCCATTTACACCTGTTTTCATGCTTCCCCCTCCTTTATCACAAATAAATACTCCAATCTTTTACGGATTCCGCGCTGTAGACTTACACCATCAACCAGAGAATCAAATTCCGCTTCAGTAAAGTGCTGCAACTGCGTATCCTCTAACTCCGTCTCGGTACCGATATCATCTGCATTCACCCCACTCTGTACGTGAGGAAGAAGAATTTCTTCGATACCATCCAAACGCTTCATAGCTCCCCGGTTGGTTACGTTGAACATGTTCATCAAGTTCAATACACCTAAAACATCACCCTTGTTAAGCTTCATCTTGCACCTCCTCTCCTTCGTTGCCGTACGCTATGAAAATCGGCTCTATTTTCTCTACCAACTCGTCAAAAATTGCCTTCACATCATCAGGCATCACCGTACTGTATGTTCCAGTTGGCGTAGACAAGGGTTGTTCGTGAAAATTGATCGTGTCCTGTTTTCCCTGTATTTCTCGAATTGGGTTCCCCTTAGGGTCGAGAGACTCTACAGAGAATGTAAGGCCGAGGTATCCGGTTTCAGGGTTAAATCCAACATTTATTAATTTCTTTCTCTGTGCAAGCCCTGTAACCTCGTTACTAGGGTGCGTTGCTGTTATAATTTTGCTCATTTTGTCTCCAATCATTTATCTTTGAATCTGTCCCAACTTTTTTTACTAACGACATAGATTCCTATCCATAGAACTATTACTGAAATTATTATTACTAAATCAATTGCTCTCATATCTAACCATTTATTGGATTTTCCTCTTGATATACTCCACTAGCATTTACATAATAAACTTGAGATATTATTGCTTGTGGATATGGCGTCCCCTCTGCATAATATCCTTGATTTGCCTTTTCCCCAAAGACAATATTACTCCCAACAACTGTATAAGATTTATGTGCAGTTCCTGCAACTTCGTTAAAGTATAGTGTACCTACATTTGTTCCAGAGTTGTTCATAACCTGCATTTCTGCGTCAATCTGAGTTGATGCAAATCCTTTGTAGGAAAACGATGTTACCGATGGCGGTCTAGTCCATTCATCAATAGTTAATACACCGTTATACCCATATATAGTCATCCCGTACGTTATCCATTTTTTATAATTTACACCATCCTCTAAATATAGATTTGTGCCATCATGGCTATACGGATTTGTTATACCTTGGTCTGTAAATAATCTAGTAGCTCGCCCCTCTTGCAAATCTGTTTGAGGAATCAAAACAAGGGTATTCATGTACAACGTTCTTGATGGTGAAACAAAGTTTATAGGGACGCCAGACGGGAATAATGGAACACTTACTTCACTTTCCTTAATACCTTCTGGATTACTGTTAACCATTTTAAATCTAAGACCATTGTTTAGTATATTCTCTGAAGCCTCCTCGATCTGCATAGTAAAAGGAAGATCAATAAAACCATTGTTTTGAGCCAAGAATTTAAAATTATCAACTGGGAACCAAGCACCCCAGGACTGGTTCAATGAGTTCCATTCTTGATATTCTATCATTACATTAGAGTCAATATAATAGGCAGATTTGAACAATCCCTTTACAGTGAATGATGCAATACTAGAATCTACTAGATTAGGTCTTCCACTAACATCCCCCAATGTGTTCAGTCCTGCATCCCAAAAAACAACTATCTGTTGTCCATCTTTATACCCCCGCATCCATCCGTGTCGGGCTATATTATGCATGTAGTAATTTTCACTACCCACATAACAGTAACCAGCCCATTTGCGTACACCATTTTGCATGGTATTGACAAAGCCATCTAGGTAAAATCTAGATTTATTTACCGCGCCGCTATCCGATGACGAAGTGAATTTCACAATCCTATCCGTCTCGCCCGTTTTTTGGGCAACGCCTTTATGGGTGTATAAACTTTCTGGTGCTGCCATTTTTAAATTGTTGTAAAATAAAAGTGCACTACTCCCGGTTCGGGATTTGTTGGTCCATTCTCAGGTAGAATTAAATCCCCAGGCTGCATTACAGGAGCTGTTACTTTACCAACCGCAGACACTAAAGGCGCACTTAATGTTAGTACAGATGCACCTATATCTAAAGGGAGATATGCATTACTAGTACCCCTTCCGTAGCTGTTAATAACACTGTTGCCAGCAGAGAAAAACAATTCTAAACCGTCACCATCAACAACATTAGAAACACCTCCGAACTTTACAAAACTTGTTGTAAAACTTCCTCGGTTAGTAACGCTCTGTAGCGTATCCCCATTCGCTGGCATACCTAGGAATTGGTTGACGGCTTGTAGGGAGAACTGATATGCGTAATAATCTCCATTTACAGTGTTAAATCCTAGAAGCCCATTAATTGGGACAGTATTCAAGCCGCTTTTCGTCTGTTGTAGACTTATGTAATGAGCATGTAGGTATCCATTCGCGTCTCTTTGAGCTATACTATTAGCTGATGGGTTAACATCAATCAATGGCTTGCCTGTTATCTCGTTCCAACTTGGTATATACCCAATAGGCTTAAATCTAGCATCTGATTCTACTTTAGTATATGAGTCCGATATCCCGTAACCAGATAATGTAGTAGGCTTATTTAGCAGTTGCGCGAATTGCGTAGAATGGGGGTTGCCTATGGATTGAGAATGAGTATATGCATTGTTCCATTGTGTAGAGTTGCCACCTGTAGCTGAAACATTACCGTTAACAAGTATACCCCCTTGGCTAAAATTAACGTATTCAGCACCTATATTTAAAGGTAGATATGCATTACTCGTACCCCTTCCATAACTATTTATAGCACTTTGACCACTTGAAAAGAACAATTCTAAACCATTACCATCAACAATATTAGAAACACCTCCAATTTTTATGAAATTATTTGTAATGTTCCCCCTATCTGTTACACTCTGCAACGTATCGCTCTCTACTTTTAAAAATCCTTGCGAATTAACCCAACTCTTAGGAGCGTAGTCCTGCGCAAGAACCCAGCTTTCAGATGCAAGCCCAGACAAATCCGGCAGATTGCCCGGCACGAACTTGGTACCATCATACTTTATGTACTGCCCAGGTTGGATATCCAATAGATTAGCATCTTTAGCCTGCTTAATGTAAAAGTCTAGACCGATAGGAGTTTCGCCGGAACCCGCATTTTCGTTAACACTTAGGTACCAAAGATCAGCTTTCATTTCTCCTACAGGAGGGGGATTACTAGGGGCTCCCAGTAAGTGGGTGTTGTGGGTGCCGCGGGTAGTCATGTCTAAAGGAGTGACCTTTCCAACTTTGGTTACATCATAGAGATCTTGCAGCGCACCACCTTGACCGCCAGAAGTCGTCGAGTTAAAGAAACCGGATATTCTGTCGGTGTAATTCGCCTCACGAACTATTGAATTAATAGTAATTACATTCGATAAAGTAAAGTCATAGAGGTATTCTTGCTGTAAATCTCTTTCAAAGGAAGCTATACGAATTTTATCGTTAAACCCAATATCGCTAGCTATTAGCGTGATAACTCCTCCCAGCACTATCACTAGATTGTTTTCAATAACAAATTTAGGAGTGATCTTCCCAGTCCAATCATACTGCTCTACACCCTCCTCTAAGAAGTATTGGTCGGCTAGCTCTTTCACCCTGATTTCAGCTGTATAAACATACGAGGGAGGCATGCTGATATTGAGCAATACAAAGCTATCCCCAATAGCGGGCTTTATTACGGGACTTGGAACTCCGCCCGGGTAAGCCGTATCATTTTCAATCCTATTAAACGTGATTTGACGGTAAGTATGATCGTATCCTGAAGCATTTATGGTAAAGACAAATCCCGCAAGTTGCCCACTTGTGAACGCGATTTGAGCAGATGCCCCCGTATCCAAAAGGTTTGCAGATAAATCAAAATCTAAATCGGTCGATCTAATGGTATTGATTCCTTGGACACTAGTCACCTTGGCGATTAACCGCGGATATACATTATCAAATCCTAGAACGGATTCCACCCGATCCATTCCAGCACTATAGCCTGGATTAACTAGTGGATTACCTCCGCTTGGTTGAATGTTGCGAAACCCATAATTGTTAGGGATATTCCTACTTCCCCCAAGAACCGTAAGGTGGGTCACAATTGGTTTTTCACGCCTAATGCGATGTAGCTCGTATAATCCCTTTCCCTTTCCGTATTCCAAGGAGACGCCAGTATCCGGCTGGCGACGGGTCAGATTAACAACCTTTCCATCAACCCAAAACTCTAGGTTTGTCTGATCAGCCACATCCTGTAACACGGTTAGCAATTTAGCTCCCGAATAGGTCCACTGAATAACGTCCGTATCTTCAATAATTCCAAGTGACCAACCAATGTTTGCTCTATTAGCATTTCTGACCACCAGGTCTAATATCGTGGCGGCATTACCCATCACAAAAACACTAGGCTCAGTCAATTGATTGTTTCTATCCAAAGAGTACAAGGTCCATTTGCCGAGATCGTAATACTCCGCTTCGAACTCTACACTGTACTTATAGCCAATTTGTGTGTTTACCTTAGAAATATTTTCCGGGCGGTTGATTTTATACGTCTGTCCGTACACAACAATCGTATCGCCTTTTTTCAAAACTAGCGCAGCAGTTGTATTAAGGCTAATCTCAACACGATCCTCCTGCATAATACGCTTATACTGCTTGCCAGATGCCTTTCCACTCCAAACTACCGTTGCGCCTCTCTTAATCTCGTAAATCATACAATTGGAAATTTATCGGTTGGAAAATCATCTATTAGCTCTAATGTAAATCGCGCCCAGGTAGGCCCGGTAGAAAGAGAGGTCATTCTGTTATAAAAAACTTTGTAACGGCGATTGCCATTAAGATCATCCATTTCAAATATGCCTGTTGTTAACAGGAATGTTTCTAATGCATTGTACCGGGGTAAGAGATCCTCAGCAGAAGTTCCAATAATCACGCATTGAATCTGATATGTTTTACTTGTAAATTTTCTGATGCCGTGGTACCTGTCAACTCCATTATCATCAGCCCAATCAATTGAAAGGCCATTATCTTTTAGCTCTGGCATCACCCGAACAGAAGCATTGAACCCTTTTTCAATGGTCATTTTATATTGCGTCTCGGGGTCTACTCCATTAATTCTATAAGCACTCATTATAATCCTGCCCCCCTCCTAGCAGCGTCGTTACTAGACATTTTACTGTTCATCGATATAAGTGCTCCCTCAATAGAAGCTAAACGATCTGTGTTGTTAGCAGTCCTGTATGTATTGTTTTGGATCGCGACCAGCTCGGAAAGCTGACTTGTAGCTACATATAGTTGTTGACCGAGCGTAACACCTTGTCCTTTTGCAACCTGCAAAAGCTCCAGCTGAGCCAAACGTAAGCCTCCAAATTCAGCTTCAAGCCGATTTGCTGTCGACTCGGTTATCCCCGCAATTCCCTTAGATAATTCTCCTTGTTTTTCCTTGCCGCTTATATCTATACCTGTAATCTTTTCTAGTTCCTCCCATTTTTTGGCGTTCTCCTCTCCAATTGCTGTATACTTCTGCCTAAGCTTATCAATTTGTTCAACGGAAAGATCGCCCCCCTCCATCATTTTGGCTAATTCTTCATAAAAAGGCGCCATTGCATCCTCTAGAAACTTCGCCTGAAAACTGGCTTTTAAAGCATTTTTCATAATCTCCTCGAAGCTATCTCCAAAATCTTTTGCAGCGCGTTTTCCGCTAGCAAAAAGATCAGATAGGCCGGAAGCGAGACTGGAGGAGGAAGTCCCTGTAAGAAGTTGATTAAGGTCATTCTGTAAATCTTCAATACTCAACCCCAATCCATCAAGTTCCTGTTTCAAAGATTTTAAAGCCTCGAAATCTGCTTTTGCCTTATCCTTTAGCTTGCCTTGGGTGTATAGTTTTTCGAGCTCAGCATAATCCGAACCGCCCAAGGAGGCCATGATATCCCATGTCTTTGCTTTACGCAACCAAGTACCGTGCTTGTAGCCTTGACCATCAACAAACTCTTGTCCTTGAAGTGCAGAAAAAATCTTGTTATAAGCCTTTTCAATCTCGGGAGATTGTTTTTTTAGCACTTCTAATTGTGCAACAATTGCTCTGTAACTATTTTCACCCCTAGCTGCTGTATCCAGTTCACGACGTCTTAAGAGGGCCTGATAATCAAGTTCACCGCGTATCGCAGCATCATAAAAATTCTGAACTTCAGCACGAGCCTGGCGATTCATCTCTTTGGTTCGCTTCCCAATTGTAAATAGCCCGGTTACGACACCAGCAACCGCTCCAACTATTCGCCCTACAGGACCAGCAACACCGGCAATTGCCGCCAAATCCCCTAGAAGCCCACCTCCCCCTTCAGATTTATTTTTCTTGTAGTTATCTAGTGCCTTTGTTAAATCGCCGAATCCTGATCCAATATCTACAGACGCGCGGAGCACATTCGAAAGCAGTCCAAGCATATCTGCCAGCTCTTTGTTGGCATCCCCTATGAATCCAGCCATTCGGCTAAATTCTTCCGCAACCTTTGAGGTTCTTTCGTGCAATCTTTCAGAAATGGATTTATCAGCTGTTTTTAGCGCTTCAGTAATCTGTTTCCGCAACTCCGGCGACATGTCAAAGCCGCCGGAAAGCAACGCCTTTGCATTGTTTACGATGGCTCGAGCTTGCGAATCAGACAGCTTTTCAATTCCCTCAAAAAGCCTTTTATATGAATCAAGTTTCTGAATATTGGCATCATCTAGTGAATTTAGTTCCTCGACATGTTTGCTGTCGAATACCCTTAACTCTTCAGCACTGGCGGTGTCAACAATTCGCTTTCTGTTCTTTTCAAAATCAGAAATCAGCTTACTTCGTTTCTGTCCGTAAGTTTCCATTAACTTAAGAAGATCCACCTGTTCTCGTTCCTCTCGTTTTTTAGCTTCCAGACTAGCGTCCCGTCCCACTTTGGCGACAGCTTCAAAAAGTTCCTTTTGAGCGGCAGTCATTATTGTAGGATCGATAAGTGTCGCTTTCCCAAGCTCTTCTTCAAGAAACTGTAAGTAGCTCTTAGAGGTATCAATCTGACCTTTCATAAGCTCCTGAGCCTTTTCTAGACCTATATCAAGCTTATATTGTTCAAACTGCTCGTATAGCGCCTTTCTATCTTCGATTTCAGCAAGTGTTGCCCGGTTTAGTATTCTCCTCTCAGCTTCCTCGGTCTCGAACCTTTCCAAACCAGGCAGCTTACCGGTATCGACTTTCTGACCTTTATTTTTTGGATCATCATAAAACTTCCTTACCTCCTCGCGGATCTTCGCATACTTATCCTTTATCGAAGCGAGCTCTTGATCGTCTCGGGACAGATTGTTTCTCGTGACCTGATCACTGATTTGATCGATACTCAATTGCAAAGCTCGTTGGCGCTCCTGTGATTGCCGGCGGTCTTCAGCAGCTTTTTCAGCTTTTCGATTGGCAGCTTCTGCAGCCTTTTCACGATTTAATTTATCTTTCTCTGATTCTTCTTCTTCACTTACAGCTGAATTCACTGCTCCTGGTTTTCCATCATTTACTAACCCCTTCTCTTTTCTCTCAAAATATTTATAGGTGCTTTTCCCGAAGTCTAAATTTTGATTGTAATGCTTCGACCTCCTACTTGTCATGCGATCATAATCAAGCTTTACTTTATCTGCCTCTTCGCCTGATGCATTGGTTCCCAAAAAATATTCAATTGGCGCAGTAGATAAAGAACTTACACGTAGCCAGAACTCTTCGCTAAAAAATTTGGATGAGAACAGCTTATTAAGCCTGCCCTCTGCAGTCGCTGCGCTGTCAATTATATCAGCAAAAAAGCCCACAATCGCAACAGAAGATTTACCAATTACCCCTGTTCCATCTTCAACGCTTAAAACAAGATTGTCCCACGCAATGCCTATTCTCTGCGACTGATTAACCAATTTACCTGCTGCCGTATCAAATTCCTCCTGCATAGCACCTGTGGCATCCTTTGCAGTTCCCATTGCCCGGGCTAGTGTATCATAGCCTGCCGCCAGGGTACCGATAACACGACGTTGGCGAATATCAGTTATGCCGTTGCGCTCCATCTGTGCGTTAACACTACCACCGGCTTTATGGATTGCATTTAAACCTTTGATATAATCCTGGAATACACCACTAGCATCAGTTTTAAACCTTGCCTGTAAATCTGCGGCACTACCGCCAACAACTTTAAGTATATCGGATAATCCTTTCCCTGACCGGATTGATTTTTCAAAGGATCCTAACGTTTTTTGAAATGTAGAACCAACCACCTCGGCTTCAACCCCCAGAGCTTTTGTGGCCGTAGCATAGGCCAATACATCCTGACGCCCCATGCGATAGAGACCAACGTTTTGCGAAATTGACTCTGCATTGCTAAGAATTTCTTTTTCGGATGCGGCGAAATTATTACCAAGGTTTACGATCTCATCCCCGAAATCACGAACATTTTGAACACCGCCATCAACTAACGTAAGGAGCCTAGCAATTTCTTTCCCACCTTCCTCTCCCGATATGTCTGAGGCGGTTTCGAGCTGCGCGAGTGCATCGGTAAAGGCAAGAATGTCACTTCTACCCTTTACACCCAATTGACCGGCTATAGATGCGTATTCAGTTAATTTATTGGTACTAACAGTCTTTAGGCTTCTAGATAGTTGAATTACATCATCAGATAAGACTTTCAACGCATCACCAGACATTCCCGTTGTCTTGGAAACGTTCAGCATTCCGTTGTTAAAGTCAATAACCGTTTGCTTATTCCCTTTAAACAACATAAATAGCCCTGTGAGGGCAGTTATTGCCAAACCTATGGGCGAAAGCAAAAAAGATAGTATACCTTTTCCTACGGAAACAAAGGATGCTCCCAACTCTTTGATAGCACCAGGCTTGCCGGCTAAATCATCAATGGATGTTCCGAAAAGTGCAAGCTTCTCGTTTATAGAATCGAATTGTGGCCCAAGAACTTCAATCGCGCTGCCGTAGTTACCGACATTGCGCTGATGCTGCCCCAAGGAAGCATCAATTTTTTTAATCCCTTGGTCTAAATACTGTGTTTGCTTAGTTAGCCCCTCTGCCTTCTTACGTAAAGCTTCATACCCAAGGGTATTAGCGTGCCCCTGACGCTCCATACGGAACATTTCAGCCTGCACCTCCTTAGCTTCTTTTCGAACGGTATTCAGAGCCTTTGCAAGCTTTCCGTACTCACTATTCTCAGATAGGTTTTTCTTTAACTCACGATCAATTCGAGCTTGTTCTTTACGTTCTGCGTTTAGTTTCGCCTGCTCAAACCTGAAAGTCTGAAGATCGATTTTACCTTGGGTGTATTGATTACTAAGATCACTTTGTGACTTTAATTGCTTGGATAGCTCAATACGAGCTTGTCTTAAAGCTTCAATGTTTCCAAGGGTCGCATTGACCATCGTCCTATCTGCACCTGCTTTATTTATAGCTTCTACCTCACGAGCCGTATCACTAGCCTCTTTTGCCATCCTCTTGAAGTGACCAGAATTTCCCTCCTGTAAAGTCTTTGCTAGGTTTGCGCTAAATTTTTCAGACATTTCAGACTGCATCTTAGCGATGTTAGCAAGCTTTTTTCTTAGCTCCGAATCATCGCCTACAAACTTAAATTTAACCTCTGCCATATAGCTTCAAAGGTACTTGAAGACTATTTTTAAATAAATCGAAGCATTTTGTAATATAAATAATTACAAAAAATTAATTAACCATTTGGTTAACTTTAATATTATTTATATAATTGCAGTACGATAGTTCTTTGAATAAAAAACAACCCAATAGCGAGAAGCGAACGACACGTAGTCGGTTGGGAAAATACAAAGGCGGGGATGAACGGTCCCGCCTATTAAACAACACTACCCACGAGCTGGGTTGAGCTAAGTATAAGCAAGAAGGGTTTCAAAATTCTGAAACAAGGGTACTAAGAGTCCTGATTGCCCGGAGGTGTTGTTTACTAAAAAATAGCAAGGTGGCGGAATTATCTATTTTTCTGTGCAAGTAGGATAAATCGATGCTCTGGACTCTATTACATCGCCCCGAACACCTGAGGTAATACACGTTAAAATACAATAACACCCCACTTGCTTAGTTGAACAGATGGCGTTATATCCGCATGGCTTAAAAACCCAAGATGTGAAATTCATCGATTTAGGAAATGTCGGTTCGAATCCGGCTCTGTTCACAGTGCGCATTGCCACTATATACTTCGGTAACCAATCCGAGATTGCGGAGTTCACAAAGTTTTAACGCAATGACAACTCGGAAAGACGAGCATTTGGGGTGATCGTCTAGTGGTAGGACGTCGTACTTGTAGCAGGGTATGAAAACACTGGTTCGATTCCAGTTCGCTCCACAACACAGGAGGTGTTAATCGACTTGAGAGAATAGGTTAACGTCAGGGGTTAAACTCTATGCTGGCAGGTAAGCTGCCATTTTTTAGCATTTCATAATTTAGGTTAATAATTGGTTTATTACCGTGGGGATCCTCCCCGTTTCCGCACGGTTTTTATAGAACATTATATGTTACTAAAATATTTGTATATTCACCTGTTCTTTTCAATTTAGAAACGAAATTTATTAAATAATTCAAAAAGTGAATAGGATTAAAAGGGTTGTAATTAATGGTCTCTGGAAAGATAAAAGTGAAAATATCATTTGGGATCTAAACAATGATATAAACATATTGTCGGGAATAAATGGTAGTGGAAAATCAACAGTTATGGATGTTGTATCATCCTTAATGTTAAATAGAACTGAGATATTAAAAAAAATTGTTGAAGAAGTAAAAATATATATTTCTGACACACAATTTTTTCACTATAAATTTTTCACCAAGAATATTTCAGATATTGAGGCTTCCGCAAAACTAGGAGAACCCCTAGATGATTTAGACTTTAAGTATGAAACGTTGCTTGACGCTCTTAATAATGAGAAAAGAAAGATGTTAGAAACGGACGGAGAAAATATCAAATCAGTTAGTTTTAATATTACAAAAGATTCTTCATACTTAAAGGATTTTAGATTAAATACCAAAATTGATATAATAAGCACTTTTGACAATGCTATCATTTTTGATGACGAAAGTTATGACGAGGATGTCGAAACTGAATTAGATAAGGAGCTTTATCTATTACAAAAAAAATATTTAAGTTATCAACTCAATCTAGCAAAGAAGGTTCAAGGTAGCTATGCGACTAACCCAAAAAAGGTGAAGAATACAATTAAAAATGCCTATTCCCAAATAGAATTATTCAAAGAATATATTAATGACTTTTTTAGAGAAGCAGGAAAAAAAATAGATGAAGATAAAAACGAATTGTCCTTCACGCTCTTAAAATCTAACAATCCCATAACTATTTATCAACTTTCTTCTGGCGAGAAGCAGCTGCTTTTAATTTTATTAACTGTACTACTTCAAGATAAAAAGAGCAGTATTATATTCATGGATGAACCTGAAATTTCCTTACATTTTGATTGGCAGAAACAGTTGATAAATATTATTAGTACGCTTAATCCCAATGCACAACTAATAATTGCAACGCATTCGCCCGCAATGATAATGGAAGGTTGGTTTGATAAAGTGGTAAATATAGCAGATATTAAGGTATGTTGAAGGGATTAGCTAGTAAAATTAATTCGGATTTAATTCAAGCTTTTAATGCTCTAAACCCCAAGAATAATCCAAAAACTATAAAAGTTTATGTGGAATCGGATTACGATATTACCCATTGGAATAAAATTTTAGATAGATTCAATTTAAAAAATGTTGTCTTTGATATAAGTTTGCCCAACAAAACTCACTATGAGAAAGGTAAAGGAAATATTTTCAAAAACTTTAAAAATAGTTTAGGGCCTAATTTGATAGTTTGTGTTGATAGTGATTATGATTATTTAATTCCTGAGGCAAACGAAGATTCAGTAATAATAAATACATCGGATTTTGTTTTTCAAACATTTTCATATTCAATTGAAAATCTTTATTGTTTTCATGAGAGCCTACAGCAGTTTTGTTTTTCTTGCCTTAATAAAACAAATTTAAAAATTGATATCGCTTCCATTATAAACCGATACTCCTTATTGATTTATGATATATTAGTATGGAATATATATCTTTATTCAATAGGAATGGCAGAAAGGTTTTCGAGGAAGGATTTTACTAATATTTGTAATATTAAAATATTTGATGATTTCGATAATCATTTTCATTCCTCATTCACTTGCTTGTCTGATAGAGTTAAAGATTATTTAAATCCTCTACTAATAGAATTTAAAGAACATAAAGATAAAATTGATAAATTTAAAGTTTATTTAGAAAGTAAAGGTTTGCTCCCGGACAATTGTTATTTGTTCGCACAAGGACACTTAATATTGGAAGATGTTGTTTTGAAATTTATAAAAACAATTGTTTTAAACGAGAAAAAAATAAAAATTAAAGAAATTAAAGATAAGTGCAAAGATGTTAAACAAACTTCAGATGAAATAAGGGCATATAATGCAAGAATTGTAGAAAATGGTATGTTGATTAATTATATTTATAGAAATCCGGATTTTCATAATTCCGATTTATATCAAAAAACTGAAAATCAAATAAATAATTTTATTTCAAAATATGAGTTAAACTAATTTTGAAATATAAACAATAGGTAACAAAAAACCGCGAATTTTTTTAAGCTTCGCGGTTTAGATTATTTTAACAAATATGTTTTTGCTGTGTAAATAGCATCGCTAATATTAGAAAACACCTCTTTGCAAAGCAGAGGATCGAGGATTTAACTGCTGCTAAAGTGAAAAAGTCCCGATCTTATTGAGGGAAAACCTTACTTTCAGAAAAGTATACTGATTCGCTTATCAAAAACCAATTAACCTTGTTTATTCTCCAAGGCTAATTGATTGCTGGATTTTTATTCTATCAAACTTTGTAGAAGTATTTAACCAAATGCAAAAACTCCTGTGTATGAACTGACTTCATTGGTGTTTTGGCGGGGTTAGTATTATTTCTGTCAGCATTGTGAGACCTACAAATTGGTGTCAAATAACATTGGCCTCCAGGAGGAACCAACCAACTTGCCGGACTACTATTAAATGTCACGTGACCACCGACCAGATCCTTGCGGACCGCATGTTGCGAACTGCCATTTGCCTCACAACCTGTCGCCGCTTGGTATTCAGCTTCCCAGGTAGCGACCCAGCTCGTTTCTTCTCCTGGCAAAGGGTCTTTTGTAGATCCAATTACATTATAGAACTCATCATTTACATTACAGCTCACCTTCGTAACTGAAACCGTTCTAACTTTCCCCGTAGATTCAATCAAAGATTCCGATTTGGGAACAATTTTATCATCTAAAATTACATAGTCAGTAACATAATTCGATGCATCCAACGCTTCATGTACGGATACTAGCTCTTCAAAATGAGGTAAATCGCCATCAGTTGATTCATATTCATATACAAGTGGTTTCACATCTGCAATTGATCCTTCATTCAATGCGTAAATGTCATAGATGTTAATCCAATAATATGTAACATTGCCTTCTCTTCTAGAGAATACACCTTGAAACACAACTTCAGTAAATTCAAAACTAGCATCCGATGTTGTTTTGAAAGTACGCCCACCATACTTTATCTCTTTTACGTTTTTATCATCGTAAAGCATTTTAAAAACGTCGGAGTTGTTCTTGAAGTTGTAGCTCTTTTTGCCGATCGTAATGGTCCCTGTGTAAGGCTGCAGTTTGTAAGCAGCTGCTGTCTTTTTAAAATTCATAGAAAAATAATTTATTATTGATTAACTAAAGATAACATCGGTAACTCTTAAACCTTACGGTTTCCCGTATACAGCCGAATTATTTCAGTTAAGTTACATTTACCTAACAACTGAATTAAACATCACAAAAACTATTTTATAAATGAGTACGAAAAAGCAAAGGCAAACATTTTAAGATAGTATCTGTTTTAGCAGGCTTATTGTTTCAATAGTTAACATTTCACTGGGCTGCCGTCTAATCAATCTCCATCCCATTGAGACAAGAAGGTTATTCTTTTCCATATCACGTGCAATGCCGGTGCCGGAAGAATGACCACTATTGCCTTTCATGAAAATACCTCCCTCCTGTTCAATCGCTATCTTAAACTCCGGTATCGCATAATCTATGCGAAACAGACGATCAGTACAAAAATAAAACTCAGGCCATAACTCAATACCTAATTCCTGCTTTACGAACTGAATAAAAGGATCATTGTATTTCTCTTTGTTTTTGATGTTTCTGGTATCGTCGATGCCACCTGTTTTAAGCACTTTGGTGCGCTTCTTTGGTTTTGTGGCTATAGATAAGGCTTGAATAGAATTAGGCGGATATAGCACGCCATTAACCTCCACGTAGCCGCGTGACTTAATGTCTTTGATTAATGCCGTGCCCCAACCTTTCATATTAAACCCCTTTCCCTTCTGATATCCTTTTCCCTATATCAAAAAGGGAAATTGAACCGCCAACTGATTTTGAACCTGAACTATCTCCAACAGAACCACCTTCACCCGAATCCATATCGGGAATTACAGCATTATACATTAGGAGATTTCTCCATGACACACCCCATTTTACTGACTTTTCATCCCAACTGTAATACTTACAGATATTACCTACGAATGCCCAGGGACTGTGGGATCCAGGGTAAGGTTTAGATCCCTGATTTCTCGTATTGATCCCGTAATGCCGAAAAAAGTTTCGACGTCTAACCTCCGGTAGACTTCCAAAACAGCATCGTACAATTCAGAATTTGAAAATTGGTAGTTAAGGGCTTCATACAGCCATTGCGGAGGCTCCGACTCTGCATTGTGTATGCCAACGGCCAAAAACTCAATAAAGAGCGGGATATTGCCTTTCAGCATTTCAAACACCTCGCGATCGTCCGTCGTTCTTTCGGCCTTTATGTCGATTAGTGTGCCGAGCAATCTGTACACCGTAGCAGGCCACAGATCAGCGGTGTAAATATCTTTGTGTTTGGGAAGAATAAAAATAGCACTTAAGCATTTTTGCCAACGTGTTTTATACTGAACTTTCACTCTCTTTAGAAACGAGCGCTCACCAGTGATAGTTGAGACTATCTCTTTTTGTACTTTATTTGTCATATGGTTAGGAAAGTAAGCCCTACTCACCGCCTAACCTTCGGCTTTCGGGCTATTGAAATAATAATTGTTATCCTTCTGGAAGGGTCACGTCTACAAACTTGTAACCCCAAGGTGATACTGGACTACCAGTCCCATCTAAAGGTGTAGTGGTTTTTCCTGTAAAGCTCAATGCTAAGAATCCTGCTCTAGCAACATTGTTTTTAAAACCTGCAGATATTGCCGCTGAAGGAGCAACCCAAACCATTTTCTTACCTTCAAATGGCTTCGAGGTTAATCTGATTGCTAAATTGTGAATTTGGCGATTTTTGGCACTAAATTCGACCCCTGTAGCCCCAGCAACCCCATTAAAAAGCAAATTTGCATTGCTGATGGAAATATCGAGCGATGCTCCAGAAATTGCAGCTGGCTCTTCGTCTCCTTTTAAAACAAAACGAATACCATCAACATCTTCAACTCGAACATCAATAGTTGCTAATTCGGGGATATTAAGTGTAATACCTCCATCTTCAATATCTCTTAATTTTACCCAACCTGTTGTTGGGATGGCTCCGTTCACACCTATTGGGGCGAACTCCAAACTTTCGACACCTGTTACTGCTGCCATAGTATTTTTAAAATTATGACCATACGGCCGTTAATTATTCAGTTAATTTTTATCCTTACGTAAATAGAAATAGCGAACTACTATATTGTAATACCATTTGTTGCCATTGGGTATCACCTCGCCGGTAGAATCAAGATTCAAAAAGAAGTCAGCCCCGCGAAAACCATCTACAACATTCATCACATATCGGCCTATTTCCTCCATTCTTGCAATGTTTGGCTGAGTGTTATCACGGGAAGTCGGTGTTCCTGAACTTTGATTCTTCAGATTTGGTACATGGATATTTATGTTAAAAACACCTTCCGTCACCTGTTCAGCATTCGTCACTATGGTATTTAAAACGATATCCTCTTTGTCGGAATTAAGACGTTGGTTCATTAGCCTAATCTCTCCTGTCAAAGAGGTGTTAATCACAGTATCAGATAACTCTAATACCTCAACAATATCTTCCATAGCCCCGATGGCTGTCTTGAGATTCATATCTGCCATTCCTATTCAATTGTGCCGATTTCATTAAATGCTTGCTGTAAGATTTGGTCAAGTCCCATGTAAGCACCTCTTAAAACATCAAAACCTTTTGATTGAACCCAACTCGCATACTCCATTCCTGAAACCAAAACAACTGCATATCCCTGTGAAGGACGAAGCTCACTCAAAGCTGATTTTAATCCCTCACTGAGACCTGTTTGCTTGTCAGTTCCTACTGGACTCTCTTTAAAACTCTTGTGGACCACCTTACCATCCTTGGTAATTATAAAGCCGGTAGAGCTTCTAAGATTCCCAGTATGATCCTGGTAGGCGTCACCACCTTCAGAAATTTTGTTGCGTACAAGTTCAACGCTACGCTCTAACACAGCAGACAAATGTTTGATAGTCTCCTTCTCGATCTCCTTTTCCACCTCCTTCATCAAGGCGTTCATGTCCGTTGTAATTTGTAAACCTATATTCATAGTCTTTAAATTTTAACACCTCCCCAAACAGTGAAACGCTCCAACATGAAAGGAAAGGAGTTGTTGCTGGTAAATAAAGATCTCCCCTCTTTCGTTAATCGCATTAAAGACGGTTCCCAATAAAATAGACGGTGTACCATCTGGAAACGCAATGTCAAAAGAAACTTGCACATCGGTTCCATCTTTCATCTGGACAAACGTATTGCCCTTTGATGGTCTAAATCTGCATTCAAGCTCAACTAGCTCTCCGTGCTGGTTTTCAAACACCATTCTATCGGGATATTGCTCTGGTACTACCATAGGTCAGAAATACTTGTTATCGTTGCGGAATCATCCATTTCGTCCTCAACACCCCATCTTTTCAAAATCCCTTTGCGAATTTTAAGAAGACCCTCAATGCTGCGAGAGGTAAGCTGGTAATCCAACTCCTTAACGGATTCCGGGGAAAGCGATAAAACCAAGATTAGCGCTGCTAAGGCAAGGTCTACCCCGCGCCTACATTGTTCGTCTTGTGGCAAGTATTCGCCATCAGGATTGACACCTTGGTCAATCAAAACCTTCGTCACTGAGTTAGGCTTTACGCGGATACTAATATCGCTTAACAGCGCTTCTCTATTGGTCATATTACTTTACCTCCTTAACCAATTCGCGAGATACAAGGTCTTTTAAACGATCGGCGTCGAAGTGGGATACATCCGAATCGATTTCGAAAATACCTTCACCCTTTTGGTTGCCCCGAAACGCACTAACCACGACAAACTTTGCTGCCCCTGATTTCGATGCTTTCGACTGTTTACCGGTTTTAGCCAATTCAGCTTTTAGCTTTTCGTTTTCCGATTGGATCTTTTCAATTTCAGGCTTTAACTTTTCCTTGAAAGCTTTATGTTCCGCTTTTAAAGATTCGATTTCTGAATCTTTAGCAACCAATTCAGCTTTTAGCTTTTCGTTTTCCGATTGGATCTTTTCAATTTCAGGCTTTAACTTTTCCTTGAAAGCTTTATGTTCCGCTTTTAAAGATTCGATTTCTGAATCTTTAGCAACCAATTCAGCTTTTAGCTTTTCGACCTCATCATTTGAAGTATTCGGCGCTAAATCTAATTGCGCCTGATCAGTGGATTGAGTCCCTTCTACTGTAGAAGGAGTTGCCGGTGTTGTAGCTCCGGCTTTCTCGTTTTTGTTTTCGTTAGCCACCTGGTAGGATAGTTTTAAGTAAGAAAATAGACTTGCTGTTATTCAAGGTTGGAGTACAGTAAGCTGTACCTTTGGTAATAACAGTAATAGGGTCTTCTACTCCCCAAGTTTTGATTAACACGATGCCCGATTTGGTTTTTTGAGCCACCCCTGCTGCAACATACTCATCTGCTGAGGTTGTATGCTGTGTATTACCTAACTGTTCAGTAACAGAGAAGGTAACAACACCTTTTTCCCAACCGGTTACAACGGTCTGATTACCATTTTTCGATTCTTGAACCATTACCGATTCCCAAACTTTGAAAACAGGAAGACCTTTTGCACGTAAAGCACGGTTGATTTCTTCAATACCAGGTTCCTGTTGTAATCCTAACGCATTAGCAACATAAGTAGCTGTGAACTTTTGAACACCTGGGTTTTGTGCAACTTGCTCGATAGTTTCTTGCTCACACCACATGAATCTTGGTTCAGGAAGGTTTGCAAGTTTGGCCATTCGCTTGATTTTTTTGATATCCCCTATAATGTCAGCTGTCGGACTATTCCAGTCTACAGAAGCATTTACATTATTTGCAGCAGGAATCGCGAAATCGACATCAACAATTGATTGGATGCCTTGCTCGTTGTTTACCTGTGTAAGTTTGTATTTACCAGTAGATGCGATACGTTTAGCTAACCATTCGTTACGCGCTTCAACACCGTTACGCACAAACACTTGATCCTCGTAATGCCAATCAAGTACGCGCTGCGCGGCCTCTCTACGTGTTGGACCAGAAGGCAGACGGCGAACAGCATCTTCCAATTCACGAAGTGTATTGAAATCCGTTTCAACTTTATCGCGAGCAATCTCCAACTTAGGCATATCACCCTCAATTTTAGTCGGTAAATTGCGACCAAAACGAGGTGCACGGCTATTGAAGTCAACCACTGACGCCATTACTTTAGCACCAAATTGAGCCTCTACAGCTGACCATTTCAATGTAGGCTGGAATTGCAAAGGGAATGCAGCCTGATACTGAAGCGTTTCAAACGGATACGTCTCAACATAAGCTTGCGCATCTGCTCTGCGGAATTCCGGCACTAGTTCTTGTACATTTATCATTTATATGACTTTATGTTTTGTTTTAAATTCTGTTAATTACACCAAGGTGATACGCGGTAAGGCCTTAGCTAAATCAGCAGCAATAGTCTGCAATACCGATGGTAACGCTTTAATACGAGCAGTACCGCTAATTACTACACCATTTGCAAACGTATTGCCGCCGTCAGATACCTCTGAGGCTCGATGAGTCAAACCAATTGGCTTAATGGCCCCGTCAACAGCAGTCAACACCTTGCCTATTCCTGTTGCAGGATCTCGCCCCACCAAAGTACCCTCAGGTACATATCCATTTGGATAATCCGCTTTTTTAACATCGAGAATCAATCCTCCTGGAAGGGTATCAACAACGTTTTCAAAAACTACTTTTTGAAAGCCTTGGGTGCCCGTTCTTTTTACTCCAGTTAATCCCATTTAAAAAGATTTTTATGCGCCAGCTTTGGCTGCTGCCTCCACTTTGCGCTGTTCAACAATTTCTCTCATTGCAGGCGACACCTCGTCATCCTTCAATTTGCCACCACCAGCACCCCGAACAGGGGAATCAATTCCAAGACCAGCATCACTTGCAGCCTGAACTTCCTCAGCAACGTCTTGCTCCACTTCGGCCAGATAGTTAGCAAAGTCATCTTCACTATCTAATTTTAATCGGTCGAAATTTCGAAGTGTTTGCGCTTTGAATCGCTCAGGAGCGTCCTTCAATTTGGCTTCAAGTTGTTGGCGTCGTGATTGGGCTGTATTGCCGTTTTGAAGATTAACAACAGTTGTTGTTAAGGTTTCGATCACCTTATTTTGGCTTTCAACATGAGCCTTAAACCAAGCAGGCATTTCATCTCCAGAACCACCACCGCTTCCGCCTTCAGCCGCTGCTTTTTCCTCTGCTTCTTTTTTAGCTTTTTCAGCCTTTGCCGTTTCTGCTTCAGCGGCATTGTTGTCCGCATTACGCTTAGTATCGTCCAGCGCCGCCAATTCTTTGAAACTTAATACTTGATCTAGTTTGTCGATTTCACCGTCGATATCGTCCTCGTTAGTGATAATACCATCTAACTTGTCCGCTAGTCCGTTGATTCGAACATTTGAAAGATTGACACCCAATGCGGTTGCTTTCTCTTTCAATTTGGAAATGATTTTTGCTTTTAATGACATGTGTTTATGTTTAAAGGAGTCTAATCCGGAAAGCGATTCCGTGCTATCCTCGGTTAACTATTTTAAACACAAAATTAACCGTATGGATAAGTAGTTTTTAAAAGGTGATTTTGTAATTTGGGGGATTACAGAAAGATATATCTAGTTTTACTATTTTAGTAATACCGTACTAGACATATTATATGAATACAGAAATAATTGAATCAATAACACAATACATAGATAAAGTTAAATCAATAGATTTTGGTACTCACGCTTACAGTCATTACTTGTGGTTTAGAGCTGAAAATTCTAAGTATGAGGATACGTGCCTAACTCCTAACTTGTATAGGGAATATATACAGAATCCTAATGACGCTAGTGACTTTCACAAAAAAGATGCAAGCATTAGGGGTATTTTCAAAAATGAAGCGTATCAGTATCTAAAAGAATTTGATATTGTAAACAATGACCTTGGTACTACATTCATTATGCAGCATTATGGATCACATACGAGATTGTTAGATTGGACAGAAAATTCATTAATATCTTTATTTTTTGCAGTTGAGGATACAAACAGTAAAAACAATGCATTAATATGGATCTTAGACCCATTTATTTTAAATTCAGAAACAACAAAGATTGTTAATCACAACAATACTGAAGAACTTAAACTGTATGCATCAATTGATATCCAACAGGAGGTGTTTAACTATTTTGACATGGATATGCTGCATGCAAATGATGAAAAAATACAATACCCCATCGCTCTTAAGCCATTTTATATTGATGAACGCATGAAAAGGCAAAGCTCATGTTTCACACTTTTTGGATGTGAAATTAATGGCTTAACAAAACATCCATCTAAGGAAAACTTTCTCAAAAAAATAATAATTCCTTTTCAACATTTTAGACAAATTAAAAAAGACCTCTATAAACTTGGTTTCTCATATGATTCAGTGTATCCTGGTCTTGAAGGCATATCTAAAAAAATAGTGTATGCAATTAATGAGTCTCTTACTTAATGGGTATTTGAAGTAAAATTGCATGGTTACCGACATCAATGTCGGTAACCCTATGAATTTTTCATGTATCTAACTTTTAGGCAAGCCTTTAGTTACAGTATCTTCATCCTTAACTTGCTCAGCTTCCTCCTCCTGAATCTGCTTAAGTTCTTCCTCCGAGTTTTTGGTAAGGGGCGAATACTCAATAGCCGTTTTCTGGGAGATTACCTTTGCACCACCCGCAGCCTTTTGAAGTAAACCGACGGTTTCCGCATCGTCGTTAATCCGGTAAAGCGGAATATCAAAACCGATTGCCAGCGATTTAATAGCTGGGAGCAGACTTGTGTCTATAGCTCCACAAAAAGCAATCTGCAAATTAATATCTCGCTGGGTGCTCATTCCATACTCTCCGTCAATCTCATCGCGGGCGGCAAGGTGGGCGTCCATAAAAACGCGATCGAAAGCAACGCCGCTAAGAGCACCAAGGCCTTTCAAATCTTCCATAGCCATCTGTGGCGTTTGTGTACATGTGAAAACATAGTTCATAAGGGTGTCAAGCTCCATTTTGATCGCATCTGTTGCCTGGTCCCAAGTCACATACTTAGCGTCAGCTTTATCGCCGGTAATCTGAAGTGATTTACCTTGTTCTCCTTTTTCCAGCATTTTAGCACCAACATTTCCGAACATAGCAAACACCGGTGACGCGTGATAGTCGTTCGTGTCTCCCGCATTGGAGATCAAAGTTTCAATCCTCGCAATAGCGGATTGCACGGAAGCCCAGGGGGGCAAAGGCTTTGAATAGTACGTTACGGGAATCTTTCCATAAGAATGCGTTATTACAGAATCAACAATCCAACCGTTGTTGCTAGGTGTGGAAATGATTGTTTCGCCGGCTCTTGACTTGCGGAACTTATAGATATTTGTAGCCGAGTAGATATCAAATCGCTGGTCTTTATCGGTAGTTAGACCGGTAAAATCAGGATCCGAAACAATATCATTAAAGCTGCGTGAAGCTTGATAAATACGGCCAAAATAGATCATCTTGCCGTAATCGTCGAACACTGGCAAAAGGGTGTCTCCCAAATCTGGAGATAACACCTTACAACGCATTTTAAACTTTGCTTTTGGCGCGATGTCTCCCCAGTAGCCCGTTTCAACAGGTTCCGAAAACCAAAGCTTTGCAACCTGCAATTCACTAAGCATACGCCGAGCCACTTCCTTTTCTATGAAAGAAATCTTGTTATCATCACGGATTTTCTTCACCATCTGGTAAAGTCTATTCTCCTGATCATTTTGTGGATTAGCTTCTAATTGGATTTTAGATACATTCATAAACGACACACGACGCTTAACGATAAGCTCTTGTAAAGGCACTCCGATCCGGTTTACCTCGATACGCTTGGTATCATAAATCTTTTTGTTAGCCTTATCTAGAATTGGATTGCCCTCAGAGTCTTTTCTTAAACTTCGAACCTTCTTTTTAGGTCTATACCCTTCACCCTCATTAAATACATCGTGCTGCGTAACATCGTACTCCTGTTTTGCTGTTGCATAGGTAGGTGCCACAGTAGCCCCAACCGCTTCAACAATAGCTGGCAGTGCTGGAGTTGGCAGCTGCACTTCTTTCTTTGTTTCGTCTTTTTCTTTTACCATTAGTTTTTTGTTTAGCGGTTAGGGGGTTAGAATAAATCAAAAATTGAATCGTCGATTTCTTCTTGTACAGAAACTAAATCGAAGTATTTTCTCATTAAAATCAAATCTCGCCAATCCGGCGATCTACCTATTTGCTTTTTAACCTCTTCTTTTGGAAGGATCCTAAGTTTTCTTTCGTCATCAACTTTATAGGTTTTTAGCCAAGAGAACTCCTCGTTAATCTCCTGTTTATCAGATTCCGACTCTATACACTTAAGGAAAATGTTGTGCCCTGAAATATCATCAGCAAGCAAATAGGCACATTGTGTTTGTAGATTTTGGTAATTCTCTTTGTCTGGTGGCAACTCACCTCTACTATCTCCGTACATCCTAGTTTCATTCTCCCGGGCTTCATCTGTTACGATAGGTTTGGCATTATTAACGAACCCTAGAATACCACATAAATCGACTACACCACCACCTACGCCATCCTCATCAGCAATACATTGGTGCGCAGGGATGCCATACTTTGAGCGCATTGCATTAATGCATGCTTGAATATCCGTTGTTGATGATTTATCAAATGAATGATGCTCCATAAGAATCCATCCCCACCAAACACCTATCCTAGCCTTATCAGAACCAAATCGAGCAACATCGGCAGTTATGTACCATTTTGGTTTTACAGTTAAATTGTTGTATCGGTCCCACAAATGAATATTTGAGAACATAGCAAGCAAATCATCGTACTTACACATTGCATTTGGATCATCATCATACTCCCAATTGCCGTTTAAAAGACGTTCTTTCTTCGCTTTATCCTTAGTCCGTCGTAACCTTTCAACATAACCGTTATCGATGTGCGGATTGTCCTGAACAAAGGCCGCCAGGTACTTCATTAACTCTGGAAGCTTACCCTGCTTATTTGGAAGATAGAATGTTGTGTACATCCAGTTCTTCTTAGGGTTGCAGGTAATGAAAAGCTTACCGATAAGATTGTACTTTTCGTTATACTGACGGCCAATACGGGTTTTCAATACGTCATAGGCACCAAAATCAATCTCTCCACCTTCCTCTATCCATCCACCGGTATACTCTGTAGAACCAAATCTTTCATAAGCAGGGTCACGAGGTAAAAACTTAAGCTCTAACAAATCGATACGACTGCCATTTTTGAACTGGATAAAGTTCTTTTGTCCGTTGTACTTGAAGTCAATTCCGTTACGGATCCCATAAGCCGATGCGACTTTGAAAAAGGTTATTAGGGTTGATTCAGTGATACGCTTAAGCTCCTCACGGCCGATAAACCAACGTGTACCAGGGAAGTTAATGCATTGAAACATTAGCCAGCAGCAACCGGTCCATGATTTCGCGCCTCCTGCAGCACCACCATACAAAAACTCTTCCGTTACATTATCCGTTAGGATTTGAAGGGCTTGTTCCTGTTTTTCGTGCCTTCCCTTTGGCGTTTCGACAATAAAATCAAATATCCCTCGTTTGAAGGATATTCCTTGAAGATCTCTCACATCAAGGTTTGATAATATCAAGTCGACTTCATTCATTATTGCTTTTTAGCCAGCTTCATTAATTCGCGAATAGCGTCATCGCTTAGGTCGTTTGGATCAATTTTATTTTTATCATCAACCACCAAAGTATCAGTATACATTCCATTTACACGAGCAAGTTTATCAAGCATTCCATCAACAGGATAAAGTTCTACTTTGGGACCAAACTCTTTCATTTCAAAAGATTTGATTTTACCCGATTCTTTGTCAGATGCAAGCTTAACCAAGTCAAGACGGACCTCTTGAACAATTTCAAGTTCCATATCTTCAAAAATGGCATCAGGCTCACGCTCGAGACGAATCTCTAATCGCATTATTTCATCCTCTTGAGGCTCTAAACTTTCCAAGAATTTATCCATATCCTCTTCAATAAAACCTTTTCTCTCGGCAAATATATGCTGCCTTAAAAGAGATTCCTTCTTTCTGTCAATCAATTCTTGAAGAGGTTTTTTTACAGTTTTAGGCCGTTCAATTTCTATAACTTTGAAATAGTCATTAATATTGGATCCAGCAATGTCAGTCATCAACTTCATGACCTGATCAGCATTCATTCGTGAGTCCTTGAGTCGCGCGTCTATAAGCGCTTTTATCTCAGGTTTTTTCAATAATTCACTACCAATTGAATAAGCTGTCTTTTCGCTGTAACCTGCTTGAATAGCCGCTTTGGTGGCGTTAAAATGCATTAGGTAATAATCGATAAACAACTGTTGCTTAACGGTTAACCTCTTAGTTTGCTCCTCACTCATCCTTCACCTCCTTTACAAATCCATCAACTAGATGTTTAAACACCCTATCAACCTGATAAACCTCACGAGCCACCTTGATGCGATAAGATGCGCTCTGCTGGTTCACTCCAAGACTATTTTTGATAGCCAGGCATACGCCGTTTTCAACTTTCTCACTCAAAAGAATCGACTTTGGCGAGAACAGAAGTAGCACGCAAGCGGTAAACTGAATCTCCGAATTATGCTTTTTCTGACTAGGCTGAATCTTGTCGAATAGAGTTTTCAGTGCGGAATCGTCCATCTTTTGAGCCGTCAATTCCGCCCGATAATCCGCAAAGGGAACCTCGGGATTACGTTGCTGGGCCAATTTTAAAATGAATTTTTCCATGAAAGCAAAGCTATAAACAAAATTCAACTTAACCAAACGATTAAGTTTTAATTCAAAAAAGAACATCATTTGACATGTCATTTATCTTTGATAAAATTAATTTTGTTGTTAACTTTTCTTTCAATAAAATCCTCAATCGCAAATATTGATTTTCCAATTTTCAAGGCTCTAATGCCGATATTAATACCATACTTAGCAAAAAGATTATCAAATTGCTTCAGTGCCATTTTCTGAAATATTTCAGCTTTTGTTTGAGTTCTTGGCTCTATAGCTTCCGGTGAAAATGGTTTTTTGTCTCCTACAGCTTTTTTGATAGCGTCAATAACTAATGGATGATATCCATTTCCTATTGGATTATTTTTTACAATCTCCCTGTCTTGTTGAAGTCTAATTTGTTCAAATTCAGTCATTCGATCTTGATTGTAAACTTCCATCTTCTCTAATATCAACTGGCCATCCATCCTATCGTAAAAACTACCAAAATGACCCAACTTCATTTTATCAAAAAAAAGCTTAAGATCAGCTAAATTGAAATGTGGAAAATACTGAAGCGTGTACAATGCTGTTTGAGATACTTGTGAAGCGTTCATAATCTTTCCTACATTCAGAAACTCTACAAGATCAGTTATAAATTCAGCTACTACCATAGTAGCAATTTCAGGATCTTCTTTTCTAATTTTAGCAATTGACGGTAAATTACTTCGGATCACCTGTTGTATACTTCGATAGTCGTTCGGCAATAGCTTGCTGATTAGCGATCCTGAACTCACGAACTTCGTCAATTCTTTCTTGTCTTGATTGACTGCTGAAATTTGATTTTGCTTTTCCATTAAAATTTTTGTTTTCATTTTTTGACCAAGTAATTAATCTTCGCGATACGTCAAACACCTTTTCCATTTCAAATCGCATTTTTTTTCCGTCAGAATTTTTTTCTGTCCAATACCTCCAAAAGTCATTGAGCGTATCACTAGAATAATTTTCTTTGAATGGTTCAATTTTTAAACGAAATATTTCCAATCTAGATTCAATACTATTTTTTGTTTGCGTGGACGAAAATTCATTTTCGGCACTAACAAACTGTATAGATTCTTCTTTACATTCTTCTTCATTCTTTTCATTCTTAAGATTCTTTTCATTCTTGTTTGGTGTCGAACGCGTTTCATTTGCGTTTCCTTCCTGTTTCAAGTCTGTTTCATTTGCGTTTCCTTCCTGTTTCAAGTCCGTTTCATTTGCGTTTCTTGCATCTTGATAATCATCATAATTACAAACAGTTAAGCGTGTCGTCTTTAAAACATTTTCAGTTTTAATCATGCCGTCATCCTCAAGAAGAATCAAGAATCTTCTAACAGCAGATTTGTTCCAATTCCAACGCTTACCCCAACTATCTAAAGACAGTAAACTCTGCCCTCTGTTACAAATAATCAATGAATTTCCTATTACAATTTTAGAAGAACTATGATTGACATTAACTAGAATATCAATCCAAGCCTCATACTTAGAAAACACCCTCTTTTCAGAAAAAAGCCAATGCCCTTGGATTTTCCTATGTAACTTAATCCATCCTTCCATATTTAATATTCAAGTTGCTATTCATCTGAATTTTGGTAAAAATCATAGTTTACTATAGTAATAATGCTGTTTTTAGTACTAGTTTCGATTGTTATTTCGTTTGTTGATTTTAGTTTTTTTAACGATGTACGTAGTTGTTGAACTGAAAGAGAAGTTTCGAGCGATAAAACGTTAATTCCAGTCAATAATTGACCTCTTTTTATCGTATTTCCTTGAAATTTATTATCCTTAAAATTAGCCCTAATAAGAAGATGTAGGAATAAAGAACGTGTGTTAAGGTCTTTATACCATTCCCATTCTAAAAGGCTTCTATGGAGCTTTATCCATCCTTGCGCACTAGACATTATTACCTCCTTTACCTTTTTTTTTACCGTGAGAATTTAACATCGCATTTAAAAAAATTAAAATATATACTACGATCATTAAAAAGGTTTAGATTTAATTGTTTTATATGATGTCTGTTTTGTTCGTGTAATACTATTGTTGTTTGAACCATTGATCTTTCAATATTTCTATTAATTTTTTTCATTGCTTCTATCTCTATTTCTATATTTAACTTGCTTCTGATAGCTGTATCAATATGAGACTGATCTAAAGTGTCTCCTACAATTACTACATTAGAAGCTAATACACATCTAGGTTCAGTAAGCATACTTGTAATGATGGCAGAGGAATCTTCGTTCCTAATAATTTTTGGATTTTCTACATTTTCACCAGTAAATATGTGCAAACCGCCTTTTAAGATTTCATTAATTATTATTTCTCTATACATGATTATTAAGTTTTTTGATTAAAAAAGCCCTTGGCAGGAATCCCCAGCATCTCACAACCGGTTCATCCTATCAAGGGCTAAAATGTCTTTATACATTGCATGTATGTGAGATGATGCAATTAAGTAATTCAAAGCTAAACTAAATTCACAATTTAACCAAATGGTTATGTTTGTTATTTTAACAAATATGTTTTTGCCGTGTAAATCGCATCGCTAATACTCGAAAACACCTCTTTGCTAATTTTCCTTGATAAAGTCTTTAACAAAAGCTCAACCTCCCCTACAATATCAATCATTTTGTCCTGGATAGCTTCATTATCGACCAGCTCAATAAGGTCGTACAAAGCATCGATTTGCCTCCCTATAATGGAAATAAACATTGATACTTCAAATCCATACTCGGCATCATAAATACTCGCTTTAGCAAAAACATGACGTAGGTCTTCCCGGATAACTTCAACCTCGTTGATGTTACCAAAATTACTTGCAGTATGAACCATGGTTACGCTGCTTTAGAAAGTTGAGATTTTTTAAGGAAAAAAATAACAGTTTGTAGTTCGCAGATAGTATCGAAAACCTCTGCGTTATACTCTTCCGCTACTAAGTAATCAGGAAGCTCGCAAAGCGTCTCTATGACCGCTTTTAGTGATTTGATGGATTGTTCTAGCTCTTCAATTTTTGAAGCAATAGAGGGCGCCTGGATTGGCTTAATTGGGGTTGTTGTTATGTTTCGCATTTTATACAACTTATCGGCAACAAAAAGCCCTGCCGTGTGGGTCGCGAAACATAACAAAGCAAGTAGAAACTACTTAGAATTGTAACCACATCAACAGGGTTGATCTTATAGTTCAATACCTTGGTATTGATAAATATTTTTTTGTAAGTCTATTTTGGAAAGCTTCTTACACGCTTTGTTATGTTCGCTAATCCAAAGTTGATAAATATTTTTGAAATATGCAAGATATTATAAATATTAATCTCTAATTTTAATATCAGTAAATGTTTCTGTGATCTTATCAAATTTACCTAGCGCTTCACGTTCAACCACTAAACCTAGCCCATTCTTAGCTTTAAAACGCATTACTAATGCAATGTATCCACTATTTTTATTCATATACTTAGTTTCAATATACTCAAAACCATCGGGCTCTTGCAATTGATTCTTCACAAGCTTAGCAAAATCACTTCCTCTACCCGTAAATCTATTTAGAAATTGATCAGCAGGAGCACTCATTTTCGGATTAGGATTTAAAATGGGGTTTTCATGCAATTTATATCTTGTAAATGCTAAGCTACCATACTCTTTCATTTCTTGAGCCTCTAACTTATCCATAGATTTTTCATACATATGCTCAACTGAATCCAATTTATCTGACAATTTGTATTTTTTGTAAAAATCTTCTGCTCTAGATTGCACATCGAGAAATTGATTATCCTTAAAATCTCTTTTAATAACATTAAACAGCCGTAATTCATCTGAATTATCATTTATAGTTTGTTCCTTATTAGCAATAGATTCAGATTTAAGCGAAATATTATCTTCTGTATTTTCATATTCACTTATACCTTTTGACTTTTTCTCAACACAACCAACAAGACATGAACAAGCCATCAATAAAATCAATTTTTTTTTCATTCCTATACTTGAAATTAAAATTGCCCTAAGATAAGGCAAATACTAACTAAGTCTTAAACAATAATTTTAATAAATATAAAATATTCTATATTTTCAAGATTGATTAATTTATTTCTTATGGACAATAAATATATAGACGGTATAAAAACTACGGGGTTTATCTTAGAAAATGAAATTATACAAATACTAAAAAAAGAAAAGTGGAATATAATAAACAGTAAATACTATGAAGATGATATTGCTGATGCACCTAGAGAGATGGATATTCTAGGGTATAAAGTTGAGAAGGAAAAAGAGATTTTAGTTTATACCGTACTTCTTATTAGCTGCAAAAAAAGTGAAAATAATATTTGGGGATTAATTTCTAGACCAGGAAAAACTAGTGATCCAAATCATAACTATTGGCCAAACACAATTTGGTCCAATCATAAACCTATTCTCTATCAAAAAGGACAAAAAAATTTTAATGAAAACTACTATAAGTTTCATGAAGACCAAAAAACACATAACTTAATGAAACTACCCGATTTAGAAGTATTTGCGTTCCAAGAATTAAATAAAACTACAGGAAAACCGCAAAATGACAAAGCTATTTTTTCTTCAATTCAATCTCTAATGAAAGCCCAATCTTATGAAATGGGACTACTTGCGGGGCGAAAAAAAGAAAAATGTGTTTATCAATTCAATCTAATCTCAATTGTAGACTCTGATTTGATTAATTTCAATATTGAATCTAATAGTAAAATAACACAAAACTCAATTCAGACGGAACAATTTCTTTCGAGATATATTATTAAGAGAGAAGAACAGTTCTTTAGAATCCGTTTTGTTAAATCTGACTATTTTGAAGAAATAATTAAAGAATACAATAGATTGCATCTATCAAATATAAAGTTTTACAAAGAGCAGATATCTTTTTTTTATAAAGACGTTTTATATTCTTATGATAAAAAACAAATGATATATGAAGATTTTTTTTTCGAAATTTCGGAATACATTAATAAGGCAAGTAAATATAAATTAAATGAAGAAAATAAAATCCAATATCCATATTTAGCGAAATATAAAAGAACACTAGAAATAGGCATGACTGAAGATAAAAATATTAACAAGTTATTAAATGAAAACCAAATACTATTGACAAAAACCAAAGAGGCATTGAAAAAGCACTTTAATTATTCTGGAAATTTTATCTTTCATAGTGATGATTCACTTCCGTTCTAAATTTAGAACGGAAGTAAATCAAAGTTTTCAAGAGTCAGCCCTGCAGTAGCAATGCTGACAGTTTTTAAAGTTGCGTCCTCAATACGTTGTTTAAAAACCTTAGCGTCCGAGTTCCTATCGGACAAGTGGATAAGCACGATATTATTAACTGCCCGTAAATCGTTTGCTTTAAGTGTTTCAATACATGTTTCAATACTCATGTGGGATTGAATTACGCGGTTACGTAGAAACCTGTTTCCAGAAAGCTTTTCATCGATAATGTCTTGGCTATAGTTCGCCTCGATTAAGATGTTGTTTAAGCCACAGAATGAAAAATCGCAGTAAATAGTATCGGTTAAGAAAAGCGTGGTTCCCATTTCCTCATGCTTAATAAGGAAGCCGCAAGGTTCATTTACGTCGTGATGCGTATCAAAAGCTATTACAGAGAATGGACCTAGATTGAAAGCTTTACCTTTTGGTATCGCGATTAAACGATGGCTTTCGAACTTCAATCCTTTGATCGTTCCCACTGTCGCATAGACGTCAATCCCTGCTTTTACAGCATCCTTTGCGCCTTTGCAGTGGTCACCGTGCTCATGTGTAACCAAACTTCCTACTACCCTGCTTAAATCAAAATTCAAGGCTTGTTTAATCTTTTCGAAACGCACCCCACACTCGACAATAAGAGTGTTTCCCTCATTGTCGGTGAAAAGGTAGCAGTTACCATCACTATTGCTGTTGATGATGTGTAGACGCATTAGAAACTCATCTCAACTTGGTCGTCACTTGGATTGCTGTTCGGTTGGATCGCGCTTGGCGCTGGAATATCAACAGCCGGTTGAACTGGCGGCACTGTAGCTTTTACAGATGCTGGATTCAGTTCTTTGGTTTCAACAACTTCTGCATCCTCGAAAGATAATGCTTGCTTATTGGCATTCTTTTTAATTTCAGTCTGAACCTTACTTGCAGTTTCATCGAATGGCTTATCGTCATCCTTGTCAAACAAAATGCTATCATCTGACCCACGAATAAGCAACTTACACCCGCGGTTAATAACTGTTTTAATCGCCATTTGGTCAGTAAAGTTCTTATGAGCAACGCTGTTACCTTTAGATCCACCTTGCCCCCACGCCAATCTAATTTGTGTGATATTCATAATCTCAACATCCTTGGTGCCATCCGCTAACTCGTAGGCGAAATATGCCCCAACAACTTCACCGCCAATATTTTCCAAAGACTGCTTATGCTTTAGAATACGAGTACGGTAGGGAAATTCTAAATCAGTCTCAAATTCGAACTCATCACCTTTGAAAATTGCTCTTTGGTTATGACTAACTAACCCGCCATATCTTTTAGCTAGAACTAAGTTTCCGGTGTACTCTGGAGTAAATTCCAAAGTTTGCCCATAAGCAATAAAATCTCCTTGTTTTTTTAGAGGGGACAATCCCCATACCACCATTTTTAAAAGCGCATTAGCAATACTCTCTTTTGAGCACGATTGCAAAACGGGATTGCTATTCCGGTCCTTTGTTTCTTGAAGAATTAACATCGCGCTTTTTAAAGCATTTTCTGGACTGTAGTCTTTAGGAATTCGTAGCTCACCAGACTGTTGGAATGAGTTTACTTTTGCTAACACCGATGTAGTAATATTCTTTTCTTCTTGCTGGAGTGCTACTGCTGATTGTTGATTTGACATATTGATTTTTATTTTAAGTTTTTATAAATACACTGCTTTGGTTCATCCGCAACACGCGGCATTTTGATTTTGGCACACCACATTAAGACCGGATGTTCGCCCGGGTGCATGTATTTGCAACCCGAGCATGACACCGACGTGATTATTGGGTATGTCGTTGCTGGCTTTTTAGCCATTAGGCTCTTCTAAATTTGAATCCCTTTGTTTTACCAATTCGACCATTTAATACGCCAATGATAGAAGATGGATTTAGGTTAAATTCCCTTGCGGCCTCGTTGGAGCTCTCATGTCTAGATATTATTCGACCGCAATCGTCTATCCTGTAAATTGGTTTTGATCTAGGATTTGCAGCTCCGAACCTCCCATACATAGGATTTTTTTCACCTCTGAAATCAGAGTTTTTAACTCTACGTGATATTGCAGTTCCGTGGTTTATGTTATCTTTATGAGATATCCACTCAAGATTGGAAGCTGAATTATTTGACTTGTCCTCATCGATATGGTTAACTTCTAATTTCATATTACTATTTGGAATAAAATGTAATGCGACAAGACGATGTAAGCTAAACTGCTTTCTAACAGAATTTTTGCATAAGACAACAAAATGATATCCGTTTTTATACTTAGCGCATTTTAACATAGTGCTGACAAGTGATTTTTTCTTACCTCCTTTTTCTGTAACTACTCTTTCAATACTTTTAACATTACCCACATTACTCACTTGGTAATACCCTTCATATCCATTAATATCTGTCCAAACTTCCATACTACGCTACTCTTAGTTTTTCATCACCGGAAGACACAATTAAATTTATCACTTGAGAAGCTGTGTCTGGAATTACCGTAATAGACTCTCTATTATCTAACCAAATCGGAGCGATAACACCATAGTGTGCTGATAATGTTGAAATGATATCGATACCAACTAAGATTTTACCAGCAGTGTTAAGGTCTGAAAACGGCACGCCATTGTACGTTGTTTGGCAAGTCGGTTCCTCTCCGCCGTTAATTAGCGGTTTGAACAATTTGAATTTCGCGAACTTGAACATGCCGTTAACACGATTCTCCAATTCTTCGGACTTGGCTTTTTCGTATTTCTCAGCCGCGAACTCTTGTTTTTCAAGGGACGCAAGCTGTTGTGACATAGTTTTCTCCTGGTCCTTAAGCTCCTGAATACGCTTATCAGCCTTTGCAATAGTTTCAGACGTATTCAGTTTACGTTTTTCGGTATCTAAGTCAGCATTTACAGTTGCCTTTTTGATACGCAAATCACCGTAATCTACCGGAGTAGTCTCAAGTTGTTCTTGGAGCTCCGTGATTTTATTCATTTTAGTGACAATCGCATCGTCTTCCATTACGCGATCCTCGTAAGTCTTAACTACAACAGTTTTATTTTTTGCTAATTCAACTTTAGTTTGAACCTCCTCAAGTGATGCTTTCAGATTTTTCAGAGAGGTAATGATGGCCGATTTGGTAATCTCGAATTGCTCTTTAGCTTGCACGATATCCGACTTGCGCTTTTCAAGGTCCTTTTTCAAGCCTGCACCTTGAATATTTAAACCCTCAAGTTCTTTGCGTTTGATCTCATTGAACTTTGTTTGTAACTCGGCAATATTATGAGCCTCGTGTTCGCGACCACACTCCTTGCACACCTTATCATTTGGATTTAGTTCACGTCCATTTACAGAAATGAAAAGCGTTCTTAAACTCACTAAACGATCGTTGATATCCTGTTTATCGTGTTCAATTCGTGCAAGTTGATCGGCATGAGACTGCTCCAATTGCTTTAATTGATTTTCCTGCAAACGCAATTGGGAATCCAAATTGTTAAGCTTCGCCTTATCTTCATTCACACCCGAGTTAGCCGCATTTACATCCGAAGTATAAGCAGAACGATGCGCTGCTTCGATGTTTTGGATCTCCAATTTTAAATCATGGATATCTTTTTGGACAGCTTGAATACGAGAATTTTCCTTTTCGTTTGCCGCGTTTTTATCAACAATTGCCTGTTCCAATCCATCATATTCCGCTTGTAATTCTGCAATACGGGCATTTACTTCAGCTTCGTTTACCGGCTCCGGCTTGCCGCGCTCGGCCTCGTCAATTCGTCCGGGAATTTCAGCAAGCTGATCCTTAAGGTTTTTCTTATCCGAGGAAACCTTAGCCTTAAACTCTTTCAAGGTCTTTCCATCCAGTGCGTTCAGCAACTCCTGCAGCTCGGGATATTTCCCGGTAAGGAAGCTATCAGTAATTTCCCCAGCGAGCTCCGACAACACCGAGCGCTGGTCCTGCCATTTCTGAGAGTTGAAATAAAGCGGATTTGTTATAAGCTTGAATACATTCTCCGGAAGTAAATCGTTCACCTTTGCTTGAAATTCACCCGCGTTTACCGGCACATCGTTCCAAAAGTATAAATGTTCGTTACCGGTAAACTCCGCAACCTCCTCGCCTCTTTTCTTGGTCCACTTTTCCTTTTGTATGTGGCGAATTGTTATGTCTTGGCCATCTACCTCGAGTACAGCGGAAACCTCATTTTCTGTACGGTCTCTCGTTGTTCCGCTAGGGTCTAAGGGTTTTACATTGAAATCTTTGCGATCGGTTGAATCCTTTCCGAATAACAACCAGGTGAAAGCATCGAAGATGGTTGTCTTTCCAGATGCATTGGCACCATAGATGTTCGTGATAAAATTGAAATCAACAGTAAAGTTCTTTACGCCTTTGAAGTTGATCATTGTTAGGGTTTTGATTAGGATATTCATTGTCTTATTATTTTAAAGTTTAATTATCGTGTTTTTGAAATTCTGGATTTAACTTGCCATGAATAAAAGCTCTGCCTTTTTGAGTCCAATAGGTTTGTATTGACACTTGCTGAACGCCACTACTATCAAGGAAAGTGTGCGTCTTTGTTTTAGTAAAACCTTTATCCTGGTACTGAGAGTAGAGAACGAAATGACCGTTTTGCTTATATTGAATTTTAAGGTCTTTCAGTTTATTATTTAAAGTGACTGCAGAAAAACCTAGTTCTTTGGCTATCGTGGTTGCAGTTATCAGATTATCCGTCAACAAAACTTCATCCACATATCTAACTTTTGGAGCTTGCGTTAATATGGTTTGATTGGCTCTATCAATTTCAAGCTGTTTTGCTTCATTTTCAGCCCGCATTGCCTTTAACTTAGTTGCCATCTCAATAATCATATCAGGATTATCAACAAGCTCAGAAATAGAATGAGTTGTAGTCATACCGACTTTTAGAAGTTCTTTAATTCGATCGTTGCACCATAGTTTGAAGTCTACTGATAACCATTGAGCATACTCCAATGCAACATCTTCATGCATCCAAGTCCCCTGCTGTTGTAATCCACCTTTTACAACGATTAGTAAAGAAGGATATACTCTCGCTAACTCACTGGTATTTAACGAAGTCGGAATTTTCCCCATCGGTTTATAACCTCTTGCAAAAGCTAATGCATGTAGAAATTCATGTGTTTCTTTGTTTTCAAACCAATGTTTTGGCTCTTTACCTTTAAATGGCTTAGCCATATTATTAGCATTAACGTACGCTATTCCTTGTTCATTTCTAAAAGTAACCTCGTTACCTTGATAAGAAAATAATTGCACTATATTATTCATGATAAAAGATTTATTAACTGTTCCAGCTTTTCTTCCGAGTCTAGGGGAAGCGGCACATACTGCCCTTGCGTTGTAATTTCTACGGTAGTAAGGTTTGTGATTTCAATTGTAACTCCACCCTTTTTTAACTTGTGGTCACAAATCACAATACCATCTTCTGACCATTCAAACCGCTCAAAACCGAGCGCTTTTAGTTTTTTTTCTGTTAGCATAACTACTTCTTAGTCTTTATTTCGGCACCCTTATTTTTAAAGTATTGGCTATTTATGTACTCAGCGACTGTTCTTGAAGCGGCTAAAGCTTGAATCTCCACACGATCAATTCGCCAACTTTTATAAGTGTCACCTCGAGGGGTAAGTAGTCCATCCTTTATCCATCCATCAACTACCCCCCTTCCATACATCCGGTATGCTTCAGACTTATTCAGATATGGTTTTACTGCACCAGTCTCAGTAAGGGCTTTAGTTGCCCCAAGCTCTGCGGCCTTTGTGAGCATATTCCGCAATTCGTAATCAAATACAGACATCATTTAGGCTCCTTTCTTATTTCAATGAATCCACCTTCTCTGTTGGTAATAGTTGGGAAACGATAGTTAGGTTCAACATCCTTCATCTTTCTTCCTGCAGTTTCAACTACTTGCTTTCTATGTGATAGATCGAACCGAAGAACTTCCCCTGGCTTCATCTTCAATATGTGACTAACGACTGTTGGGGATGGCTTTATCTTAATTATTTTCATTTATCACTCCTTTCTGCATTGCATAAATAGCGAGCTGTGTCGAGTTCTTCAATCCCGTTTTTGACCGAAGGTTTTGCATGTGTGTAGAGACAGTTTCAACGGATATAAATAATCGGTCGGCTATTTCCTTATAAGAGAGAGAACTGTGTTTTAGAACCTCTAACTCCATCTTAGTAAGCACTCCGTAATCCGCCTTAATAGAACAGCACAATTTCCCTTCAAACCGGCACTTCCCACGTAGACCACACTCAAAATATTCCTTGTGGGAAATCTTACCTTCTGAACTTATATCAGGCTCATCATCAATCCCTCCGAAACGACACACGATGTATCTATACAAGTGATCCTCTGGCAAGAGATTCTCCCATTCAGAAAGTGCCTTCAATGCCTCTGGATATTTCAACATATCTTCCTCAATTAGAGAAACTACCTTTTCCGGGAAATTCGGCCACTCATGGGTTTTCCTCGCATGTACACAATAGAGCTTTCCTTCGTTCTTAATGAACTCGGCCCCATCATCAATTAAACCGGCGATTATCTTTTTCATATATGGTACTCTGTTGGGATAAGGTTTATTAACTTATTTATTAACTTTGTTTGTTCGTATGGTACAAATGTAATTACTACAATTACATTGTGCAAGTTGTAATATTACAATAATTTGTATATGTCTGTATATCAGGGAGAAAAAATTAAAACCTATCTTTCTAAAAATGGTGTATCGGTAATCGAAGCAGCAAAAAAATTAGGTGTTGCTAGGAATACTGTTTACCAATACTTTAGGACGGACAATCTCACTCGAGAGGTTGTAACCAATATAGTTACAAAACTTAACACAACAGAGGAAGAGATATTTGGTTCATCTGACAATAAATCTCCTGTAAAAAGGATTAATCAAAATGCACGGGACTTGGGTGATGTTACTATCTACGAAGAGGACGGAGACAATAAGTTTACCGAAATATCGCCAGGTAGGTACAGAATGGGGGTTGATCTTGTGCCTGTATATGCACAAGCAGGTTATTTAACAGGATACGCAGACAAGGAATATATAGAAGAGTTGCCTAAACATTATATTACTGTAGATAGATTTGTAAGGGGTAAGTATATGGCTTTCGAAATTTCGGGAGACAGCATGGATAATGGAGATATTAAGGAAGCGATGCCTCACGGCACAATTGCAACTGGTAGGGAAGTTAAAAGAGAGTTATGGTCCAGCAAGCTCCACAATCACCAGTGGCCTAATTGGATTTTGGTGCATAAAACAGAAGGCATTGTCGCCAAACAAATTACTAAGCAATGCTTAGAGACAGGAACTTTAACTTTACGATCGTTAAACCCAGACAAGGACCGATACCCGGACTTTGATATCCAAATTGATGATTTGGTTCAGATTTTTAATGTCGTTAAACGGGAGTTGCAATAGACATGGGCAAAGTCTGGAAAACTTCTCCGTTGGAAATAAAGGTAATGACTATTGTGAAAAAGTATTTGGAAGCAGAGCTTGGGCAATATGAGGGGATAATTGATGGAGGAATACACTTTAAGTATAAGCCTACTAAGATAAGGCTTAAGGTTATAGAACTCAATTCTATGAATTATAATCAGTCAACTTCCTTATCTACAATCGACGATTATTTGCTAAATATTAACTATCAGGATGAAAATCGTGACCTAGTCGAAGAAGTAACTGAACACATTTATAAAATCTTACACCTATCTGTAATTAGGAATATATACTTTGAATCTGACACTAAGCAAATTTTTAAAATATCACCTTACTTATGGCTAGGTAACAATATGTTTCAATTAACAAACAACACTATTTATAAAAAGAAAAAACACTATGACCGAACTGACTATTGAAAAAGACTTAAACCCGTTTAAGCCACAAGTTGGAAAAAGATTTAAGTAAAATCCTATTTTTTTACTATTGTCACCGGTATTTAGTTGATCTAACTTTGAAAAAAAAATAAGATATGAGCCAAGAAATTGAAGAAATTGAGAAAAAGCAAATAGGATTACGGTTTCGTGAATTTAGAAAATCGAATGGTATTCTTCAAACAGATCTTGAAGAAGGAGTGCCTACCACATTTGTCCAGATTTCCCGAATTGAAAACGGTCACAGGTACCCTAGCGTTGAAATCTTAATATACATGGCAAAAACACACAACATGGATATTAATTACATCCTTACCGGACAACGCCATGTAAAAGGAAATGCAAAATAGCACTTCCTTTTTTAGCTAAGGCTTACCTAAGCAAACTTAGCACCCCCTCCTGGACGTCATCAATAATTGACCAGTCCTTTGCGATATAGATATCCGTTATTGTACTTGAAGAGTGATTTAATGCAGCAGCTACATCATCTTTGCTAAATCGACATTCGTTTCGTGCCAAAGTAGCAAATGAATGCCTAGCAGAATAAAAGGTTAAATTTTCAATTTGCAGCAACTTTCCCATTTCGTTAAAAGAATCACTCAACCTGTTATTCAAGGACTTCACAGACTTATATCGCCTTTGTAAATATCCGGCATATCTTACAATTAAGTCTCTAGCTTCATTGGGAATCTTAATAGATATAAAAGCTTCATCTGAACGCCTACCTGAGGTCTTACTCCTATTGTAGTTTAATCTATCTATATTCGAACTCGTTAAATTGTGCATCAAATCCACCGAATTGATGCCGCAAAGGTAGAATGATAGCATAAATAGATCTCTTGATATTACATCGGTCTCCACTGTAAGCTCCAAATCTCGTATTGACTTTAACTGATCGATAGATAAATTCTTATTTATTGACTTCTTGGGTACGACTCTAATAAATTTTCTGAAAGGATCATTGGGAATTCTAATTTCTCCACTGTCTTCATCATTATACCGATCACGCATAAGATTGAATATCTTTTGTACATCCCCAATAATATTAACGATAGTTCTGTTAGACCTCCCTCCTCTACCTACCGTATCCTTCCTCAATGGTTTTTTAAGAAAATCCTGAAAGTCAGTTAAAAACTTCGTTTTAATATCAAGTGGAGATAATTCTGAATTTCCCACAAATTCTTGTAACCTAGCTATCGATGATCGCCGTCTAATAATTGTACTCAAGCTCCCCTTGTATTTGGCACAGTAATCTTCAAAAAATGAGAAAACTTCCATTACTTCGCCATTCTGCGTTAATATCTTTCTTATCTGTTCTGCACTCATGCTGTCAGCTCGAATACCCAGTAAATTCAAAGACTCACGTAAACGATTCAGCTCCACACTTAGATACTTGTCAATAAATACCTTTTTTAATCGTAACTTTGTATCCAGATCTTCTCTCTTTGCAACAATTGAGGTATCAACGTAAACGGACTTTCCTTTTTGTGAAATTCTAATTTTAACATTCCATAGTCCGTTTTGCTTTTTATGATGCTTTAAAATTGTCGCTGAAATTGAAGCCATATTGATTGTAAATATTGCTGTGAAATATTTGTAAAGTTTTCAGCAACAAAAGTAGCAAATAATGCTGTATTTTTTAGCATTCTAATTTCAATAAGCTAACAATAATAGCATCGCAACATGTTTAAAATCAGAGTTTTGCATTGTTTTTTACATAAAATATATAAGTTTTAATGATTAATGTATCCAACCTATCGCTTCGTTTTGGTAAACGTGTGCTATTCGAAGATGTAAATCTTAAATTCACGTCTGGCAACTGTTATGGTATTATCGGTGCCAATGGAGCTGGGAAATCTACTTTTTTAAAGATTATTTCTGGCGAAGTAGACCCATCGACAGGATCGGTAGCGTTCACTCCTGGCGAGCGGATGTCGGTTCTTAAGCAAAATCACTACGAATTTGACGAATTCTCTGTTTTGGAGACCGTAATGATTGGTAACCAGGAGCTATACAAAGTAATGAAAGAGAAAGACGCCATCTACATGAAGGAAGATTTCTCGGATGCTGATGGTGAGCGCGCTGGCGAATTAGAAAGTTTATTTGCAGAAATGGATGGCTGGAATGCGGAGAGCAACGCAGCTACCCTTTTAAGCAACTTGGGTATCCGTGAGGAACAACATTATAAGCTCCTGAAAGAATTAGACGGTAATGAAAAAGTTCGTGTGTTATTGGCACAAGCACTTTTCGGAAAACCTGATGTCCTTATTCTCGATGAGCCAACCAACGATTTGGATATTAACACAATCGCTTGGTTAGAGGATTTCCTGGCAAGCTACGAAGCTATTGTATTGGTTGTTTCCCACGACCGTCACTTCTTAGACCATGTGTGTACGCACATCGTCGATATCGACTTCAGCAAAATGACGATTTATACGGGTAACTACTCATTCTGGTACGAGTCGTCTCAATTAGCGTTAAAACAACGTTCAGATCAGAACAAGAAGATGGAAGATAAGGTTAAAGAGTTGCAGGAGTTTATCCGTCGTTTCTCGGCCAACGCTTCCAAATCCAAACAAGCTACTTCTCGTAAGAAAGCCCTTGATAAAATCAACATTGACGAGATCAAGCCCTCTAGTCGTAAATACCCAGCCATCATGTTCAACCAGATGGACCGGGAACCTGGAGATCAAATTCTACATGTAGAAGGACTCAGCAAGGTGATCAACGGAGAAACATACTTCAAGGATATTACCTTTATGATCAATAAAGGGGATAAAATTACCGTCCTTGCTGAAAACTCCCTTATAACCACAGCATTTTACGAAATATTAAGTGGTAGAGATCAAGATTTCGGCGGTGAATTCAAATGGGGTGTAACGATTACCCCGACAGATATGCCAATCGAAAACGCAGAATACTTCGAGGGTGTAAATGACAACTTGGTTGATTGGTTGCGTAATTACACCAATAAACCTGAGGCGGACGAGCAATTTATTCGCGGATTCTTAGGTAAGATGTTGTTCTCCGGCGAAGAGGTAATGAAGAAAGTATCTGTTTTATCAGGAGGAGAGAAAATGCGTTGTATGTTCTCCAAAATGATGCTACAAGGTGCCAACTTCTTAATCTTTGACGAACCAACCAACCACTTAGATCTAGAATCGATCACAGCATTGAACAATGGCATGAAAGATTTCCGTGGATCGATGTTATTTACATCACGTGACCACGAGTTAACTGAAACGGTTGCTAACCGTGTGATCGAACTAACACCAAATGGTATTATTGATAAGTTGATGACTTACGATGAGTATATCAATTCAGATGCTGTGAAAGCGCAACGTGAAGAGATGTACCGCAAAAAATAACAACAAATACTAATAAAAAAAGCCGCATTGTTTAATGCGGCTTTTTTATTTTAGATACTCGTAAAGGCATATACATAATCTAAGCTTACAATCTTCTCGTTCGCACGCCTTATATTTTTTCGCGTTCCCGTTACCTCATATAAAACCGTCAAATGCTCTCCCTCCTTTTCCATTCCTTTTCGGTTCAGCTTAATCTGATGTTCCTGCATAAACACTTCAAACTCGCGTAAATTAGACATTTGGATATCCTGAAAGGTAACACGGATATTCCGTATAAAGTACACATTCGCTAAAAGGAGTTCCATTTTTTGGAACAACGATAGGATGACGACCATGCTACCTGTCAGAACTAATGCTAAACCATAATGACCAAAGCCAATCATCATCCCAATAGCAGCCATTGTCCAGATGACAGCCGCAGTGGTCAATCCCTGTACCGAAAACTTACCGTGATAGATTACGCCTGCCCCCAGGAAACCAATACCGGTCACAATATTTGCTGCTATCCGATCATCCGAAAGGTGTCCCATTCGTGAAAGCAAAGTAAAAATAGTCGAACCAAAACAAATCAATATCAAGGTTCGAAATCCAGCTGATTTATTCTTAAACTCCCGCTCAAAACCAACGACAGCACCACAAACAATAGAAATTAAGATCGGTAAAATCTGGCTTTCGAAATCGAAGTCAAACGAGATCATAAATATAATAAAAGTTAACTAGTTAATATATGCATGTGTTATACCATCACCGCCCCGATCTGCGTGCTCATCCTCAAAATGTGATACGTGACTATATTTACGTAGGTACTCACGAACGAATTTACGAAGAATACCATCGCCTTTACCATGCACAATTTTTAAACTTGGATAACCAATCATAACGGCTCGGTCAAGAACCAGCTCTATTTGTCGTAAAGCATCTTCTGTACGCATTCCCCGCACATCTACTTCAGGCTGAAAATCGGCAGCCGACTGGGTGGAGGTTCCCCGATTTCGGCGAACAACTTTCGACTTCTCTTTGCCATGTAATTTCTCTACCTTATTTTTCTTTACTACAGTCCGAAGATCTCCCAATGCAATAATAAGGTTATTTCCTCTCGACACCTCCATCACCTGTCCTTCAGTCCCTGCGTCCAAAACGCGGACCCAATCTCCTACCTCAATCGTTTCATCGACCGTATTTACCAGCTTCGGACTTTGCGTCACCACGAGTTTATCGGTATGATTATCGATAGCCTCGTGTAAATTACGGCGAATAGCTTTCGTTTTGTCTCTATCCGCTTGTACAGATTTGATCTCCGAAATCGTATTCTCCACCAATTTATTGGCATCTTTCAAAATCTGTTTTGCCTTTTCCTTTGCCTCACGTAAAATCTGACGTTGGTTTTCTTCCAAGTGGGTTTGTAACTCCGAGACTTCGGCTTGCAAACTTTGCAATTCCCGTTCTCGTTTTGTTACTGCCACCTTTGTATCGTGCACCACACGTTTATCACGCTCTAAATCGACCAACAATGTATCAACCTTCTTTTGCTGCTTACCAATCTTCTGTTTCGCTGAATTTAGTATTTCCCTACTAAGTCCTATTTTTTGCGCAATTTCAAATGCATAGGAACTACCCGGCTTTCCAACCTGCAAAATATATAAAGGGCGCATCGCAACATTATCGAAAAGCATAGATGCGTTTTCCAAACCCGGTGTATTACTTGCAAAGACCTTCAAATTGGAATAATGCGTGGTAATAACACCTCGAATATTTTTCTTGTGCAATGCCTCGAGAACTGCCTCTGCAATTGGTCCACCAAATAAAGGGTCCGTTCCTGTCCCAAATTCATCAATCAAAACCAATGTTCGCCCATCCGCAAAAGTGGTAAAATGCTTCATCTTAGAGAGGTGTGCACTATATGTACTCAAGTCACTCTCGATGGATTGATCATCCCCGATATCGGCAAAGATCTGCTTAAAGACACCTACTTTCGAAGTTGATTCAGCAGGAATTAACACGCCTGCCTGTACCATCATTTGTAATAAACCCACTGTCTTCATACAGACCGATTTACCACCAGCGTTGGGTCCCGAAACCAGAATAACCCGATCTACGGCATCAATTTTTATATTTAGGGGAACAACCGTCTCTCCTTGCTCCTTTTTGGCGCCTAGCAACAACAGTGGATGCCTAGCGTTGACCAGACTTACTTCCGCCTCCTTAGACAATTCCGGCATCTCCGCCTCAATATCGATCGCAAACAGGGCTTTCGCACGTACAAAATCCAGCTTGCTCAATAGGCCGTGATACGACATTAACAACGGGATATGCGGACGCAGTTCTGTCGTTAATTCGGTCAATATCCGAATAACCTCACGGCGACGTTCAAACTCCAAATCCCGCACCTTATTATTGAGGTGAAATACTTCCTCAGGCTCAATATAAGCCGTTTGCCCTGTAGCGGACTCATCATGAATCAAGCCTTTCACCTTGCGCTTATTCTCAGCAAGAATCGGGATCACCAAACGACCATCACGGATAGTTAAGTTACCATCCGCCGTCCATCCATTATGCTGAGCTTGCTTAAATACTTGATCAATACGCTTGCGTGCTTCCTGTTCACTCTTGAGAATCTGTTGCGTCAAATTCAATAGATCACGAGATGCATTATCTTTCATCCGCCCACGGTCATCGATCACTTGTTCAATCTGGCGAACGATCTTTGTTTCTATTGGAAGGTGTTCAAATAATAACGTTAAGTGTGAATACTGCCCCTCACGGTCGTTAAAATAGCGAATGATTGCAAACACCGTGCGTAAGGATAAAAGAATACGATAGAATTCGTCCTCACCTAAGAAAGCTCCTTCGACCCGCGCTTTATCGGCCAATGGTTTTATAGGATACAAATGGTCCACTGGAAGTGGGGCGTCGTTCAAGAGTAAATCCTTAAACTCTTGTGTTTGACGCAAGAACCTATCTATTTGATCAAGTTTTACTTGCGGTTGAATCTTCGCGACCATCTCCTTACCTGGTTCACTCAGGCATTTTGCGGTAATAAGATTTTTTATTTCAGTAAAACCTAATTTATCTATTGCGTTTTGAGGGAAAATCATAAAAATAAAATCAATTATTGTGCTGGTCCGTTCGACTCGAGCTCAGCAGCCTTAAGAGTAGAATCCGCATTCACCGGGGCAACAACACGAACCTCTTGTCCAGACGTACCGACGGGTAATGCTTCGAGTGGTTTAGGACGCACTGGTGGAGCTACCTGCAACGGTATCTGCTCCCCATATACATTTAACGTCAATCCTGCCTCTTCCATAAAACGAGTAGCAGCGCTTTTATAGGTATACACTTCGCCAAACTCCTTACCCTTCAAGATCATCTTTTCGCCCTCATCCTTCAGCTTAGTAAAACGTTGCACTGTACGCATACTATCCATCACAAATACATTGCGGATCGAGTCCTCTGTTCTGTACCCGGCTTCGTATTTTGTTAAATTTTTGTTAACTTCGTCATACAGCGTCTTTGCAACATCGGGGTCACCTAGATAGTACGCTATATTTTTTTTGAAAAGGCTGGAATCTATGCCATGCTTCTCAAAAACTTGACCATAAAGACCATCAATAACTTTACGCGCACTATCCACATTTAGTCCATTGAGATAACCATCTATTAAGTGTATTTCCACCATCATATCGGTCATCTCACTACGTGACATAATCCCCTCTGGAACGGATTTTTTACAGGAAATTCCCAAAAAAAACGATGCGAATATAATGAGTAATAAGCGTTGCATTTCGTAAGTTTGTACAAATTTACAAAAAGGCATCTGAATAACCGCTTTTTAAGTTTTTGAACTTTGATTTTATACTAAAATGAGTATTGCTACAAACATAGAGTCTCTACAAGCGGAGCTCAAACCGATCGGTGTAACCCTTATTGCTGTTTCCAAAACTAAATCTAACGAGGAGATTATGGAAGCCTATCAAGCGGGCCAACGCATTTTTGGAGAAAACCAGGTGCAAGAACTCGTTGAAAAACAAGAACATCTACCTAAAGATATCGCGTGGCACTTAATCGGCCACTTACAGACCAATAAGGTGAAATATATCGCCGAATTTGTTACGATGATTCACTCAGTAGATTCTTTAAAGGTATTACAGGAGATTAATAAACGTGCAAAGCAACACGACCGTATAATTGATTGTTTACTGCAAGTTCATATTGCCGATGAGGAGGCAAAATTCGGTTTCGATCATGCGGAACTTATAGAGCTTTTGCGTAGTGAAGAATTAGTAGAACTACAAAATATCCGCATTTGTGGATTAATGGGAATTGCGACAAACACCGAGAACCAAAAGGTGATCAAAGAAGAATTCTATGAGTTGAAAATGCTCTTTGATGGTGTAAAAGCAAGTTACTTCCGAAAGGAAGATTTTTTTAGCATTCTTTCTATGGGTATGTCATCAGACTACCACTTGGCGATTGAGAAGGGAAGCAATATGGTTCGGCTAGGGAGTACGGTGTTTGGAAAGCGCGTTGTCAAACACTATAAACTGAAAGATGATAACAATACGAAAAGCTAAAGAGGCCGACTGTCCGGCCATGATGGAATTGATACAAGAATTAGCCACCTACCAAAGGGAACCGGAAGGTGTTTCCGTGACGATGGAAGAATTTGTGGCAAGCGGATTCGGCACTTACCCCGTATGGGGCGCTTTTGTGGCGGAACGCAACAATAAAATAGTTGGTATGGCCTTACACTACATACGCTACTCTACCTGGAAAGGACGCAGTTTGTATCTGGAAGATCTTATCGTAACCAAATCGGAACGTGGAAACGGAGTCGGCAAACTTTTACTGGATGCTACAATCGCCTACGCCAAAGAAATGAATTATAGTGGAATGACTTGGCAGGTCTCTACTTGGAATGATCCTGCTATTAACTTCTATAAAAAATACGAAACGGAGTTTGATAAAGAATGGATGAATGTATCTTTAACGTTTGCTGATTAATGTATCGCAACAAATTATATCTATGTTTATTGCTCGCAACAACGGGGTTGTGGGCGTGTGGGCCAGAAGGAAAGGTTAATAAGGTCGCCGAAGGTGCCACCTCTCCGGAAGCTATTTTTCCAAAGGACTCCTTGTCATACACGATCAAGAAGTTTGTGGACTTTAGTCCCTACTTCGCTGGCACCGAATCTACGTTGGATACGACTTCTTTCTCCGCAACTTATCCTGTCTTTAGCGAAGAAGTAAATGAGCTTGTAAAAGGCGCTTTATTTGTCGATGGCGAAGACTCTGTAGAACAGGTATCGGAAAGCTTTTTATCCAGCTTTAACGAGTATGCTGAAGATGAATTACACAGTGGAAACAAGGAGTTCCATGCGTGGTTTAAGGATCAACAAGCACGTGTCGTTTTAAACACAGGACGCTTCCTAACCGTAGCCAATGCCTTGACCGACTATACCGGAGGTGCACATGGCATGGAAGTAGAGCTGTGGTTCAATTACGATATCGCGAATAAAAAACGTCTTGCCCTTACCGATTTGGTGCAAGATACGACACGATTGAAAGAGATTGCCGAAAAACACTTTAGAAAGAAAGAAAACCTGAAAGAGACAGATTCTTTTGGTTCAGGATATTTTTTCGACAACAATCAATTCACCTTGGCAGACAACTACGGGTTGACCAGAGAAGGATTATTATTTCACTATAATATCTATGAAATAAAAGCATACTCTGAGGGATCTACAACGATAATTGTCCCATACAAAGAACTTAAAGGCCTAATGACCGAAGTCGGAAATCAACTGATTGACAGCCTTCTTCCTAAAAAATAATTCGTACATAAATGCAAGTATTCAAATTTGGCGGGGCATCGGTAAAAGATGCAGAGAATGTAAAGAATGTCGCCTCTATCATTGCAAACCATAAAAAAGATCAGCTTTTAGTTGTTGTATCCGCAACAGGAAAAAGTACCGATAAACTGGAAGAAGTAACACGTAACTTCGTGGAGAAAACGGGGCGTGCATTTGATCTGTTAGAGCAGGTAAAAGCAAGTCACCATGATATGTTGACGCAACTGTTTGACGACGTGACCCATCCCGTTTTTAATGAAGTAGCCAATTGCTTCGTCGAGATCGAATGGATCTTGGAGGAAGAGCCCCAAGACTCATACGATTACCTGTTTGATCAGATTGTCTCCACAGGTGAGATTGTTTCTTCGAAAATTCTTGCGGCATACGCAGCACATATTGGACTGCCTGTTAAATGGGTAGATGCACGTGATTATATCTTCACCGACAACACCTATAGAGAAGCAAAAGTTGATTGGGAAAAAACCGAAGAAAAGATCAGTCGTGACCTACCTCCTATCCTAAAGGATTATGTTGTCATCAGTCAAGGTTTTATTGGATCTACATCTGAAAACTTCACGACAACACTAGGACGTGAAGGATCAGATTACTCTGCCGCAATTTTTGCTTCCTGCTTAAATGCAACCGACATAACGATATGGAAAGACGTACCAGGGGTATTAAATGCAGATCCAAAATGGTTCGACCGTACTGAATTAATCCCAGAGCTGTCGTATACGGACGCAATCGAATTGACATATTATGGAGCAACGGTTATTCACCCGAAAACCATTAAGCCACTCCAAAATAAAAACATCGCATTAAATGTGCGTTCGTTTATTAATCCTACGGCCGTCGGTACTTGCATTCGTAAACTGAATCAAGGTCTGCCTATCCCTTCATTTATTTTCAAGGTTAATCAAGTATTTATTAATATCCAACCGCGTGATTTCTCCTTTATATTGGAAGACAATCTTAGCCATATCTTTAATCTATTCCACAAGCATCGGATAAAAATTAATATGATGCATAATAGTGCGATTAGTTTTTCGGTGAGCATCGACGATACGGGTAAAAATGTAGAAACATTGCTTCAAGAGCTGGAGCTACGTTATAAAGTAAATGCAGAACGTGGGTTGGAACTGATTACTATTCGTTACTTCAATCAAGAGACGATTGATCGTGTGCTCGTAAATAAAAAGATTATCCGCGAACTGAAAGACAGCTATACGTGTCAATTATTGGTTAAAAACCTATAAATGAACCTAGCAATCCTATCTGCAGAGGTTCAGGCCTATATCCAGTCGGAACGAAAATCGGACCCCGCAAAGCTTGCTTTAGCGAAAAGTCCTTTTGCTTCGGTTTCGTCTGCTGAAATTGCCCGCCAAGTGGACGGATTGCAACGTGCTTATCGCAAGGTGCCGTCATGGGTAGATAAAGCCTCGCTCTACTATCCAGATAAATTAAATCTGGAGCAAAGTTCATCTTCGGAGACGGCTCATTTTAAGGCGAGCCTCCTAGAAGAGGGCAAAACCCTAATCGATTTGACGGGCGGCTTTGGCATAGATAGTTACTATTTTGCCCAAAGGTGTAAGCACGTAACGCACTGTGAATTAAACGAGGAGCTATCGACTATTGTACGGCACAATTTTCATACTTTAGGAACACAGAACATCGACTTTCATCAGGGGGATGGTGTCGCATACCTGAGAGATCAGGTACAATCTATTGATTACATTTACATCGATCCCTCTCGGCGCGTTAAACAACAGAAAGTTTTTCGTCTGGAGGATTGTGAACCAAACATGGTGATCTTACAGGATTTATTTTTTGAGAAGGCACCAATAATCATCAGTAAGCTTGCCCCTTTGCTCGATATCTCTTTAGCTCTCAAGTCTCTTAAAAATGTACGGGATGTATATATCATAAGTATAGATAACGACTGTAAAGAACTTATATTCATTCAGGATAAAGAATATATAGGCACTCCTGTTATCCATGCAACCCTTCTCGATAAAAATGAATCGTCCCGCACTTTCTCCTTTACGCTAGAAGAAGAAAGAGAGACAGTTACAAATTTTCATCAACCTGAAAAGTATCTTTACGAGCCGGATGTTGCCATTAATAAAGCAGGCGCTTTCAAAATAATTGCAAAACAGTTTAACCTTTCAAAATTACACCCGCATAGTCATCTATATACGAGTGACACGATTGTTGAAAATTTTTTAGGAAAGACATTTGCAGTTAATCAAGTGGAGCTGTTTTCAGTATTCAAAAAGACTAAAACAGCACTAAAAGGTAACGTTATCGCCAAAAATTTCCCCCTTAAGGTGGAAGATATACGCAAGAAATTAAAAATTAAAGATGGTGGTTCACTTTATCTTTTTTTCACAACTCAGATGGATGAAACGTTGATTGTTATCTACGCGAACCGTCTTTCTTAAGTCCTAACGCATAACGGATCCCCCCGACTAGGTGTTTCTGAAAATTAGGTACGTCATAAGACTCTTCGGTATGTCCCAAACCTGTATAAAAAGATCTTCCGCCCTCAAATTCATGAAACCAGGCTACTGGATGAAATTTTCCCATTTGCCCCCCTTTATAACTTTGTTCATCTATAGTCATCAAAATATGTAAACCTGGTTGTACATCTTTGTAATCATACCATTCGTCCCGATGGATCCATGTTTTAGGTAAACTTTTCGTTGATAAATGCTTCGCATTAACCACCTCAAGTTTAGCCTCTTGAACGGCCGGATGACTTTTAAAATAGCCGCCAACGAGTTGACCGTACCAAGGCCATTCATATTCCGTATCCGATGCCGCATGAATTCCCACAAAGCCTTTTCCTGAACGTATAAATCCTTGTAAAGCTTCCTTTTGCGCTGTATTTAAAATAGAACCTGTTGTACTCAAAAAAATCACTGCGCCAAACTGCTTTAAGCTGTCCGTACTGATATAATTGGCGTCTTCACTATGCACACTCTGAATAGATTCAATGTTCAACAAATCCCGCAACGTGGCTGCCCCTTTGGGTATACTTTGATGCCTGAAACCAGCTGTTTTGCTAAAAATAAGCACTTTCTGTTGTGCGCTACTGTTGTGAAACCCGCAAAGCAAGAGAAGAGCCATACATATATTTCTGATCATTGGTATTTGGTTTAGGTTTAGGTTTAGGTTTAGGTTTAGGTTAATATTTATAAAATTTCCTTTTGCTAGCTCGAGTTTTCAACTCGAGCTTATACAACTTGGGACACGAGCTATAAGCTCGCGCCAGCAGAGAAAGCCGCGCGACAGCGGCCGATGATTTGCCACAAACGACTAGCATTATATGTAAATTCCTCCTCGTAGTCTCGTACGAAACGGCGTAGAGAGCACCAATTGCTCTCTCTGACTAACAATCAGCAACAAAATTTAGTTGCGCTGAGCCATTCTGGGTTTGCAACTTTACTAGCAATCAGCCACAAAATCTTGTGGCTCTACTAACTCCCCAGTATTCTCTATCAACGATTGTCTCCCCACTACTATCTACTATCTACTATCTACTATCTACCAACTACAATACAGCACTTGCCAAGTAAAAATCTAGACTTTCTTTAATAAGATCCTCCTCTACAAAACGATCGTAATCACAAGTACCTATAGCACTCAAAAGAGCAAATCCGAGCTTTTGTTGTTCGTTCTTCTTATCATTTCGCATTAAATCAATCAATGTAGCATAAATAGAAGCATCGAATTCATAACGTTCATATCGGCTTGTAAATAGAGAAACAATCTCTCCTAAAGCTTCAATCGACAAGCCGTTTACTTTATGCGAAATGTAAGCCTCACAAATCATCCCGATAGCAATAGCTTCACCATGTAATAATGGGTTACTATCAGTAACTAAAGAATGACCTTCAATCGCATGCCCAATAGTATGCCCAAAATTCAAAATCTTACGCAGCCCCTTTTCTGTTGGATCCTGCGTTATTACTTCGTTTTTAATGGCAACCGATCGGTGTACAATCGCATCTAGTTCATCCTCTTCGTAATCCAATGTTTTACACTGTTCAAAAAGATCTTTATCGAAAATTAAGCCATGCTTAATCACCTCTGCAAATCCTGAACGCATCTGCCTCGCATCCAACGTCTGAAGAAAAGCCGAACTAATAAAAACAGCTTTGGGCTGCGTGAATGTTCCTATTATGTTCTTAAGGTTACCTAGATCTATCCCTGTTTTTCCACCAACTGAAGCATCTACCTGCGATAATAACGTCGTAGGAATCTGTACAAAGTCAATTCCACGCTTAAATGTCGAGGCCGCAAATCCGCCCATATCGGTCACAACACCCCCTCCAAGATTAAGCATCAATGCCTTACGGTCCGCACCAAAATCGAGCATAGTATTCCATACACCAATACAGAAATCTATATTTTTATTTTCTTCCCCTGGGTCTACCTCAATAATATCGTAATCGACTAATTCAGGCAATGCCGCCTGTAAAACTGGTAAACAGTGATCATTAGTATTACGATCGACTAAGATTAAAATCTGGGAATAGTTTCCTTTATTTATAAATTCCTGTAAAGATTCCAGTTCTTTCTCAAAAAAAACCGTGTAACCTAAACTCGTTATATTGTTATTCATCTTTATTTGCTATATTATTTTTACTTCTTGTCCGTCAAACGAAACGATATCTCCTACCCGTACTTTTAAGCGTTTACGATAATCGATCTCACCGTTGTAACGAACCAAGCCTTCTTCCACGACCCATTGTGCCATGGCACCATGCTCTACCCAGTTCATCACCTTTAACAGCTGTATTAACTGGATAAAATCTCCTTTTAATGTAAATGTTTGCATATTTAGACCTCTTCTCCGAGGGTTCGTAAATATAAGGCTAATCAAAATAATTACTTACTTTTGAGTATTAATTTTTTTTTACCGCAGTATATGATTGAAAATAGCCAAATGAAACTGGATTTTAACAATACGGAGGTTGCATTCCGTAACAAAAGTGACAACGATTTAGAGAAGGCGTACTGGTTATTCAAGATGGTTGCTAGTAATTCCTTAATCAAAATTGGCACACCTTTAACCAATTTTGCCTTGAAAATAGGTCTTCCAATCCAAGGGATCATTAGAAATACGATTTACAAACAGTTTTGTGGCGGTGAGTCAATTGAGGGATGTGCCCGTGCAATTACTGAGCTTGGTGCTGGAAACGTAACCACAATCTTAGACTATTCTGTTGAAGGGGAAGAGTCAGAAGCAAGTTTTGATGAAACCTGTGCAGAAATATTACGAACCGTAGCATATGCTAAAAAAAACAGCTTAATTTCCTTTTGTGTTTTCAAACCAACAGGCTTGGGCCGATTTGACCTTTTTGCAAAAATCGATGCCAAAGAAACACTAACAGCAGCAGAACAGGCTGAGTTCGAAAAAGTACACCAACGCATAGATCAAATATGCAAGGCCTGTTACGACGCCAAAATTAAAGTATTAGTCGATGCTGAACATTCTTGGATTCAAGATACAATCGATGACTTAGCACGGGAAATGATGGAAAAATACAATAAAGAAGCTGCCATCGTTTACAATACATACCAGCTATACCGTAGCGATAAATTAGCCTCCCTAAAAGCTGATTTCGCCTATGCGCAGACTCAAAATTTCTACTTAGGTGCTAAACTTGTTCGCGGCGCTTATATGGAAATAGAACGTCAACGTGCGGGTGAAAACAACTATCCATCTCCTATACAGCCGACCAAGCAATCAGCTGATGCAGACTATAACGAAGCGGTAACTTTTTGCTTGGATCACGTCAATAGAATTGGCTTTATGGCCGGAACCCACAACGAAGAAAGCTCTCGTTTATTAGCAGAAGAGTTAGTATCACGTGGTTTATCTCCAAAAAATGATCATATTTTCTTTGCACAATTGCTGGGGATGTCAGATAACCTTTCATTCAACCTTGCAGCAGCAGGTTTTAATGTCGCGAAATATATGCCATATGGTCCTGTAAAAGCGGTTATGCCTTATCTATTCCGCAGAGCTCAAGAAAACACCTCTGTAGGTGGTCAAACAGGGCGTGAACTCGGATTAATTATGCGCGAAAAAGAAAGACGTCGGAAAGTTAAGGGTTAAAAAAAAGCTGTACCAAAATCGATTGGTACAGCCTATATGAAAAAAAGGATTGAGAATAAACAAATAATTAATTTTACTAACTATAACAATACAATAAGCCAGAATGTTTTGGATTTATTTGAAATCACCTGAAAAGTGATCATTTAATTCGAATAACAACAAAATGTTAAAAAAAGTTAAAGCGAAACAGCTATTGTACTATAAGTGAAGGTACCTCCGTTATAAGGGTATAATTTCATAATTTAGGTTAATAATTGGTTAGTAGTAAAACACCTTGAGCTCCCCGCTTAAGGTGTTTTTTTTATTACCTTTATGACGTTCTCAAAACGAAAGTTATGCGTGAAGTAAAAATCCGTCCAGAATCTCCAAATGATATACTTACTATACAAACAGTAAACACCGCTGCGTTCGGACAACCCAATGAAGCGCAATTGGTAAACAAACTGCGTGAAAATGCAACACATTTTATTCCAGAACTTTCATTGGTCGCCCTCATGAACAATGAGATTGTAGGACATATTCTCCTGACCACGAACAAAATCGTGGATGCCACCGGAAATGAGGTTGAAAGTCTCTCTTTGGCACCAATGGCAGTAGCACCGTTTCTCCAAAAAAAAGGAATCGGATCGCAGCTCGTCCAGCATGCAATTGAAAAGGCCAAGCAATTAGGTTATCATTCTATCATCGTATTGGGCCACGAAAAATACTACCCAAAATTCGGTTTTAAACCGGCATCAACCTTCGGTATAAAAGCGCCTTTTGAGGTCCCTGACGATGTATTCATGGCATTAGAGCTCACCACGGATGCATTGAAAAATGTAGCGGGAATGGTGCACTATCCCCATGAATTTATGGAGGTCTGAACGCGGATAAATACCAAATAATTTTTATTTTTAAAATATATCCTTTATACTTGCTGCAGATACTTTAGGGGTGTCTGCGATAAGCAGGCTGAGATTTTACCCTTGGAACCTGATCTAGTTCATACTAGCGTAGGGAAAAGTAGGATGACAATTTCTGTTTAGAGAGCTATATACCGAGCTCTTGTTAGATGCATTCCTAAAGTATTCATGAACATGTAAACTTTAGCTTATGCAAGTAACGATCAACAATCAAAAACATTCCTTAACGCTCCCCTATCCGCCTCATCTATTGGCGTTATTGGAGACATATGTTCCTGACTTAAAAGTCAAGGGCATTGCCGTGGCTCTGAACGATCAAGTCATACCACGTCCCCAATGGAGCAAAACCATCATCACCGATCAAGCAGATATTTTAATCATCACAGCCACGCAAGGCGGTTAAACCCTAACAACCATGAACGAACAAACCATTTCTACACAGCCTTTCCCAAATTCACGCAAAGTATACATCCCCGGAACACTTTATCCAATTTCGGTCGCTATGCGTGAGATAACGCTAAGCCCAACAAAACTAACCAACGGTCAGATCGAGGAAAACCCGTCTATTACAATCTACGATACTTCAGGCCCCTTTACCGATGCAGATAAAACGGTCGATGTACGCAAAGGAATCGATCGTATCCGCGAGCAATGGATCCACGATCGAAAAGATGTCGAAGTACTCCCCTCCATTACGTCGGAATACGGGTTGCAACGTCTGCATGATACCGCTTTAGCTGACCTACGTTTCGACTACCAGCATCAGCCTAAAAGAGCCAAGCCCGGACAAAATATTACGCAGCTACATTACGCAAAGCGTGGTATTATTACTGCTGAAATGGAATACGTTGCTATTCGCGAGAACCAACGTATTGAACAACTAAATAAAGCAACCCCAGGTATGGAGCAACAACATCCTGGCGAACGCTTTGGAGCACGTCCCGTCACAGATAAAATAACCCCAGAGTTTGTGCGCGATGAGATTGCTGCAGGACGCGCAATTATACCAAACAATATCAACCACCCAGAAAGTGAACCCATGATTATTGGTCGAAATTTCTTGGTAAAAATAAATGCAAACATTGGCAACAGCGCCGTCACCTCTAGTATTGAGGAAGAAGTCGAAAAAGCTGTTTGGGCATGCCGTTGGGGTGCAGACACCATTATGGATCTATCCACAGGAAAACACATCCATGAAACACGTGAATGGATAATCCGAAATTCGCCAGTACCTATTGGAACCGTACCAATTTACCAAGCCCTTGAGAAAGTAAAAGGTGTGGCTGAAGATCTTACTTGGGAAATATTCCGTGATACGTTAATTGAACAAGCCGAGCAAGGGGTTTCCTATTTTACAATCCATGCTGGCGTATTATTGCGTTACATCCATTTGACCGCTAAACGTGTGACCGGAATCGTTTCCCGCGGTGGTTCTATCATGGCTAAATGGTGTCTATTCCACCATAAAGAGAACTTTCTCTATACACATTTTGAAGATATATGTGCGATTATGAAGCAGTATGATGTTGCCTTCTCTTTAGGTGACGGCCTGCGTCCGGGGGCTATCGCCGATGCCAATGACGCAGCACAATTTGCTGAGTTAGAAACCTTGGGCGAACTTACCAAAATAGCTTGGAAGCATGATGTACAGGTTATGATTGAGGGCCCGGGACACGTACCTATGCAGTTGATCAAAGAAAACATGGAGAAACAACTGGAAACTTGTGCAGAAGCTCCTTTCTATACTTTAGGTCCCTTAACAACCGATATTGCACCAGGGTATGATCATATTACTTCTGCTATAGGAGCAGCCATGATCGGTTGGTATGGCTGCGCTATGCTCTGCTACGTTACACCAAAGGAACATCTCGGCCTTCCGAACAAAAAAGATGTAAAAGATGGCGTTATTACTTACAAACTCGCCGCACACGCCGCAGATCTCGCTAAAGGGCACCCTGGGGCACAATATCGCGATAACGCATTGAGCAAGGCGCGTTTTGAGTTTCGGTGGGAGGATCAGTTTAACTTATCTCTAGATCCCGATACAGCACGCTCCTTCCATGACGAAACCTTACCAGCCGATGCGGCTAAGGTGGCTCATTTTTGTTCTATGTGCGGTCCTAAATTCTGTTCTATGAAAATAACGCAGGAAATCCGCGATACAGTACAGGCTGGTATGGATGAGAAATCAATGGAGTTCATCAATCAAGGAAAAGAAATATATAGTTAATCATGCGTATTCTCACCTTACCCGAAAATACGAATGATGAAATCCAGATGTTGCGGATACTCTTAGAGCTCCCCGAGTTGCTCGTTCATATTCGAAAACCATTCCATTCTGAGAAAGAAATGGCGACATACATCATGCAGTTTACGCCGGATGAACGACTTCGACTTGTCATGCATCAACACCACGAAATAAGCATTGACCTGGGAGTCCGTCATCTTCACTTCCCCGCGGCCATGCGAGATAATGGGATTTCGATGTTTACGAACAAACGACATAGTGGAACTATATCGACGGTAAGGTGGAGCACATCAACCCATAGTTGGGAAGAATACCTTGCACTTTCATCGTCTTTTGATGCGGCCTTTATCAGCCCATTGTACCCTAGTTTTTCAAAACCTGGGTACGGAATGGGTCGACCGATTATCTGGGAAGATAAAAGGAGCAATCATACGACAAAGTTGATTGGCCTCGGTGGGATTAATGCAGAGCGATTGACAGCACTTAAAAACTCGACATTTGATGACTTTGCACTCTGCGGCGCCTTATGGTACGCGAGTGATACTATTAAAGAAGCCCAAACATGTTACAAGATTATCCATTCGTACTAAATATTGCGGGTTTTGACCCTTCCGCGGGTGCTGGAATACTCGCGGATATTAAAACCTGTGAACAGATCGGCGTTTATGGTTTAGGAATACTGACCTGCAATACGCTACAGACTGAACATCAGTTTCACAAACTCGACTGGATGCCTATGCAGCAAATTGCTACCGCAATTGACACCATGTGCAGGCAATATCCGATCGAAGCCGTAAAAATAGGTGTAGTAAAAGATATGTTCCAATTGGAGGCCATAATCCAGAATGTACGTACGCATCTTCCAAATACATTTATAATATGGGACCCCATATTGCGTGCTACTACCGGAGCAAACTTCTTCCAAAAGGATAGTCTTTCTGAAAAGGTTCTAGTAGATCTAGATCTTATTACCCCCAACTATCATGAAATTACGGCTTTTCTAGCTCGTGGTGAAGATATCGAATCGGGTTGTAAACGCATCGCCAAATCATGTGCATTATTGCTTAAAGGCGGGCACCATCCTACCGCCCCTGGATTAGATCAACTCTTTTACAGGTCGAAGGTCTGGAAATATCCACCACATACAACACTTCTAACCTATCCAAAACATGGTTCCGGCTGTGTACTATCAGCAGCAATAGCTGCATACATAGCGCAGGGGTACGATGTCGGCGAAGCTTGCGGAAGGGCAAAAGGATATACGGCAGATTTTTTAGCATCGAATCACACATTACTAGGAAACCATTATGTACAGTAAACTACAATACATCTCCGCTGGGAATACCCAAGCGGCACAATTTGAACAGATAAAGGCCGTGGTGGATCTCGGCATTGATTGGGTTCAACTTCGTTGTAAAACTCTGGGAGAGGTCGATTTCTTGCAACTGGCAGAACGCGTTAAAAAACTCCAAAGCACCTACGACTTCAAGTTGATTATCAATGACAACATCACGATTTGTAAAAGTATTGATGCAGATGGTGTTCATCTCGGACTCCAAGACACCAGTATACAAGTTGCACGTGCCGCACTAGGCCCTAAAAAAATAATCGGCGGAACCGCGAATACACTGGAAGATATCCATCAACGTATCCATGAGGGCTGTGATTACATTGGCTTAGGACCTTTACGCTTTACAAATACGAAGGAGAACCTCAGTCCACTATTAGGCTTTGAAGGATACAGAGCCATTTTTGATCAATTGCAAACGAGCCCCATTCCCCCTATCTACGCCATAGGCAGTGTCGATGCAGCAGATATTATAACCTTGCGAAACATAGGTTTGCACGGCATTGCAGTATCGGGTCTTGTGCATAACAACCTATCCAACAAAAACTTTATTCAACATCTACAATCGCTACTCCATGAACAACTTACATATACATCATAAATCATTTGCGAGTCGACTATTTGTCGGAACAGGTAAGTTCGGTTCCCCACAACAGATGGAATCTGCTATCCTAGCTTCACAAAGTGAATTGGTTACCGTTGCTCTCAAACGCATCGACCTAGAAACCGAAACTGATGACCTGCTTCAACATTTACGGCACACACATATAAACTTACTTCCCAATACATCGGGAGCCCGCACTGCAAAAGAAGCTGTCCTTGCTGCGCAGCTGGCACAAGATGCTATGGAAACCAACTGGATCAAGCTTGAAATACACCCTGATCCAAAATATTTAATGCCTGACCCCATTGAAACACTTGCCGCTTGTGAGTCGCTGGCAAAGCTAGGGTTTGTCGTCCTCCCCTATATTCACGCCGATCCGGTTTTATGCAAACGTTTAGAAGATGCCGGCACCGCAGCTGTAATGCCGTTAGGCTCACCAATAGGAAGCAACCAGGGATTGAGAACACTTGAGTTTTTAGAGATTATTATTGAACAAAGTCAAGTGCCTGTTATCGTTGATGCCGGCATCGGCGCACCGTCAGATGCCGCCAAAGCGATGGAGATAGGTGCCGATGCAGTACTGGTCAATACCGCTATAGCCGCAGCAAGCGATCCTGTCGCTATGGCATCGGCTTTCGCGATGGCTGTTAAAGCTGGACGTCTCGCATACGAGGCGCAACTTGCTCCGGTTGCGATGCATGCGTCAAAAAGTAGTCCGCTCACCGATTTTTTAACGACAGCATACCCCGGCAATGACTAACACATTTGTTGATCTATTTGAACAGTATAGTTGGGAGGATATTAAAGAGAAGATCTACCGGACAACAGATATAGATGTACGTACCAGCCTGCTACGTAAAAAGAAAACAGTTCATGATTTCTTAGTCCTTATTTCCCCTGCGGCTCAGCCTTATCTCGAGGAAATGGCGGTGCAGTCCCAACGTATAACGCAACAACGATTCGGCAAGAATATCCAATTATATGCACCGCTTTACTTGAGTAATGAATGCCACAACATATGTACGTATTGTGGTTTCAGTATGGATAATAAAATTCGTCGTCGTACCTTGAGCCAGGGAGAAATTCGCTTAGAGGCGCAAGCACTTAAGGCAATGGGCTACCAGCATATTTTGCTGGTCTCAGGCGAGGCAAATAACACGGTACATACGGACTATTTTATAGATGCCATAAAACAAATAGAAGATCTATGTGCTCATATATCAATTGAATTTCAACCTTTAGAAACAGCAGATTACAAGCGTTTACATGAATCAAAGGTTAACACTGTACTTGTATACCAAGAAACTTATCATCAAGAGGTATATCGCGCATATCATCCAAAAGGAAAGAAATCGAATTTCAAATATCGCTTGGATACACCCGATCGCATCGGACAAGCAGGAATACACAAAATTGGACTCGGCGTATTATTAGGTCTCGAAGATTGGCGTGTAGACAGCTTTTTTACCGCACTACATATCTCGTACTTACAACAGCGCTATTGGAAGACCAAATATTCGGTCTCTTTTCCGCGTCTTAGACCAGCTGAAGGAGTAATAACACCAAACTTCATCATGCAGGATCGAGACTTACTTCAATTAATATGTGCGTATCGTCTTTGGAATCCCGACCTGGAGATATCGCTATCCACCCGGGAGCATGCCTATTTCCGAGATCATGTAATTCCATTGGGAATCACCAGTATGAGTGCGGGTTCAAAAACGAACCCTGGAGGTTACGTCGTCGAGCCAGAATCACTAGAGCAATTTGAAATATCCGATGAACGTCCGGTAAGCGAGGTCGTTCACAAAATTAAGGCAATGGGTTACCAGCCGGTATGGAAAGATTGGCAAGCAGAATATATTGGTTAATGCAGTATACATCAACATGACTAGAGAAGAAATATTACGTTATAAAAAACAAATCTCCTTACCAGCTATTGGTCTTGAAGGGCAAAAGAAGATCTGTTCGGCCAAGGTTTTAGTTATCGGTGCTGGTGGATTGGGATCTCCTATTTTACTTTACCTCACGGCAGCGGGGGTAGGAACGATTGCATGCATGGATTTTGATTGTGTAGAAATACACAATCTGCACCGGCAGGTGGTCCACAGTGAGCAAAGTATAGGCAGCTATAAAGTAGAAAGCGCATCTTTACGACTACGTTCCTTAAATAGTGCGGTGCACTACATCCCGATTCCGGAACGTGCTACGGCAGTAACCGTAAACGATTATATATCGGAATACGATATAGTAGTAGATGGTTGTGATAATTTCGAAACACGGTATCTCATTAATGATGCCTGCTTATCGCAACAAAAACCTTTGGTTTATGGTAGTATATTAAACTTCGAACTCCAAATGGCGGTGTTCAATTACCAGGGCAGTAAAGATTTACGCGCTATCTTTCCAGAGCCACCTCACCCTGATGACGTTCCAAGTTGCGATCTGAATGGAGTTATGGGGACAACACCTGGTATTTTAGGGTTGATGATGGCGCAAGAAACGCTGAAGGTGATCGTGGGTCTTCCCACGTTGCGTAATGCTTGGTTAATTGTAGATACCTTGACTTGGGCAATACGGAAGATTCGCTTTTAAGGCATTTTTGGAAAAGCTTGGTAGAACACGAGCTGAAAGCCTGCCTACCGCAGGCAGACTCGCACCAGCAATGACGACTTTCTCTCTTCGCTGGCGCGAGCCTGTGGCTCGTGCCCTACCCTATAAATAGTTCGTGTCCCACTCATCACTTCTTTACAAAGAACTACACAATTGGAAACAACTTCGTTTCGACCTGAATCTTATACGTAGCATTCAGCACTTCAAAAAAAGCTTTATTATTCGGATTCGGATTTAGTTCAATCAAGTAAGGAACCACCACCACATCCCGCTGCAACCTTAGCCTATAATAACCAAACAAGACACCTTTATTCTTTTGTACTGACTTCACTTCAGTGACTTCGATCACATCACGCAGTAAATTAAACCGGAGTGCATCTTCTTTTAGGCGATCTACTAATACGTCATTAGTTGTTGGGTCAAAGAAAACACGTTGATCTTTCGTTGCTTTAATGTGGTTCGTATAGACAAAGAACTGCCCCATCAGATACAAGGTTAAAGGCAAAGCAATCCATATAATCTTAATCTTAAGCCCCAGTAAAAGAACAACAAGAAAAAGAATTAGACCGATGCCCACTGTCGTCATTGTATTTTTAGTAACCTGACTGATAACCTGTGCATTTGTGTCGACGAGACGGTATCCATTCTTTGCAGTTGCCCTTACGACAGCCGTCGTTGGTCCGCCCATAAAAAAACGACGCGCAATAAAATACACCAAAATCCCGACTAGGATAATAATCCAAAGAAACTTCATACAAAGATTTAGTACTGTTCAGATTCGTTCGGGTAGCTTCCTGCTTTTACATCAGCGGCGTACTGCGTTGCAGCTTCCACCACACCGTCATACATCTGCATATACTGGCGTAAGAACTTCGGTTTAAAATCCTTGGTAAAGCCCAACATGTCGTTGACGACAAGAACCTGTCCATCACAACCATTTCCAGCACCTATACCTACCGTAGGAATATCCAACATATCACTTACTTCTTTCGCCAATGCGGCCGGAATTTTTTCCAATACAATGGCAAAACAACCAATTTCCTGTAACATCAAGGCGTCCGATTTCAATTTGTCCGCTTCCGCTTGATCTTGCGCACGCACACCAAAAGTTCCAAATTTATTGATTGATTGTGGTGTAAGGCCTAAATGTCCACAAACTGGAATACCAGCATCCACAATCTTCTTAATATTCTCTTTTATTTCTATTCCCCCTTCTAATTTCAACGCATGTACGCCTGATTCCTTCATCATACGTACCGCTGCCTTAAAAGCATCCTCCGCTGTCCCTTGATATTCGCCAAACGGTAAATCCGCCAATACTAAAGCGCGCTTCGCTCCGCGTGCAACCGCGCTCGCGTGATAAATCATATTATCCAACGTGATAGGTAATGTTGTCTCATAACCTGCAAAAACATTCGCTGCAGAATCTCCAATCAACAACACATCAATCCCCGCTTCATCCAATGCTCTAGCCATCGAATAATCGTAAGCTGTTAACATAGTAACTTTCTCACCTTGGGCTTTCATCGCCTGAATTGTACTCGTTGTAATGCGCTTTATAACTTTATTTACTGACATCGCTTCATATTTTTAGAATTAACAAACATAGATAAATTTGGTTGGCTCTGCAAAACAATAATGGCGATTCCATGCCAGGAGTTGAAGGATTTTCATTCTTCAGAATTTATTCAGAATTGCGTTTTACGTTTGTCTCAAATTACACAAGTCAACGTACCATTAAAATAGGATTAACACCATGAGGTCTGTTTCATTTTGGATGATTAGCACCATCCTTCTACATCTTCACGCCGTCAGTGCCCACACCATCCCCACTTCTGCATCTCCCATCCAGATCGATTCCTTACAGCCCAGTATCACGATCATGCCTAAACAAGACACCTTGTCTGACTTTCATTTTACGTGGCCACGCATTGTTGCACCGGCTGTTTTGGTTGGCTATGGAATTGCGGGACTAAAGATCCCCGGGCTAAAGAAGCTAAATACATCCACACAGGATGAGCTATTTGAACATCAAGTTTCTGGCACAAAGTGGGATAACTACACTCAATATATGCCAGCCGCCATGGTTTATGCATACAACCTGGCCGGAATCCCGGGGAAGCACAACTTTCGAGATCGCAGCCTTCTTTTCTTAGGCAGCCAAGCTATGGCAGCCGCCATCTCCATTCCTTTAAAGCTAATTGTTCAAGAACCTCGTCCTGACGGCAGCAATAACCTATCATGGCCATCCGGACATACAACAACGGCTTTTGCTTCCGCCCAATTTCTATTCGAAGAATACAAAGAAACCAATATTTGGTTGAGCTTATCCGGCTATCCTTTTGCCATTTTCACGGGCGCTTATCGCGTGGTAAACAACCGACACTGGGTCAGTGATGTCGTCGCTGGTGCTGGTTTTGGAATCGCTTCGACCGAACTCACCTATTGGTTATATCCGAAAGTTTCGCGTTTACTCCATCAAACAGAAAAATCAAATAAGTTATTATTCTACCCTGTAATCAGCGGTCATCAATATGGTTTAGGCTTTGTGAAAAAGCTTTAATAAATGGGGCCAAACAATAAATTACTTCAAAATTGATTTCGTACATTCGGATGATGAAGATCTTAATCGTAGAAGACGAGATTCACCTAGCGGACAGCATGGTACGTTACTTATCAAACGAAAGTTATCGTTGTGAAGTAGCCTACAATTATGCAGAAGCAATAGATAAAATCAGTTATCATACATACGATTGTATCTTGCTTGACATCATGCTACCTGATGGTTCAGGGATGCAACTCTTGCAGGAGTTAAAGAAAGAGCCCCGCGACGAAGGCATCATTATCATCTCGGCTAAAGATGCACTCGATGATCGTATCGAAGGCCTTCATATTGGAGCGGACGATTACCTCACCAAACCTTTTCACCTGCCAGAGCTAGCGGCACGTATATTCTCCATAATCCGTCGAAAGCAATTCCAAAACACCAATATTGTACATCAGGATGGTCTACACATAGATTTGCTTGCCAAAACGGTGCGCTATAACGATACGCCTATCACATTGACGAAAAAAGAATTTGACCTGCTATTATTTTTCTTCGGCAATAAACATAAAGTGATTTCCAAGAACACACTCGCCGAACACTTATCAGGAGATTTTGCCGATATGCTAGACAATTATGATTTTGTGTATGCCCATGTAAAAAACCTGAAGAAAAAACTAGCGGAGGCGGGAACGCCATCTTTCTTAAAAACAATCTACGGAAGTGGCTACAAGTGGGAAGCATGAAAAATCTATTGACAAAAACCCTTACCCCCTTCACCATCTATGCTTTCATTGTCTTGGCGGCCAGTATTCCTGTTTACTTCTTCCTGGTAGACTGGATCTGGATCAATGAGTTGGATGAAAACAACCAATTAATAGCGCAACGCGTAGAGATCGAATTCAATGAACAGAAAATAAACACCGAAAAGCTCAAAGAAAGCATCGATTTTTGGAATGAGATACAGCCCGGCACACATATCGACTATATTGAAAAGCCATTGGCCAAAGACAGTACGTACTCCATATATCGCCAAAATCCGTATTACGAAAAATTTGGAGGCGATAAAGTCAATCGCTTCCGTGGATACATCACGACCATACAAATCAATGATCAACATTTTGCACTAACCGTAGAAACCAATGTCGAAGAAACCGAAGAGACCGTTGGTTACATCGCGGTCGTGACCCTTCTATTCTTCATTGTCTTAGTGCTCGGTTTTTGGTTAATGAACAAACGGCTGTCCAAGCAAATCTGGAAGCCCTTCCACCGCACCTTAGATCGCTTGAAAGACTTTCAGCTCAACAACCAAAAACAACTCACGTTTGAAAAAACAGATATCAAGGAGTTTCACGAACTCCATGTCGCACTTGAAAAATTGATATCGCAAAGCCTAAGGACCTATCAATCGCAGAAAGAGTTTACCGAAAATGCATCCCATGAGTTACAAACTCCTTTAGCTATTCTTAAACAAAAGCTCGATCTCTTTTTGCAAGACAAGCAGCTTACCGAAGAACAGTATACCTTAGTCGAAGATATGCAATACTCCTTATCACGTGCTGCCCGACTTAATAAGAACTTACTCCTGTTAACAAAGATTGAGAACGAGCAATTTCAAACGAAGAAACCAATTGACCCAGGACCTATCGTAGAAGAGACAATCGATATGTTCCAGGATTTCATCGAAGGAAAAGTGCTACAGATTCAATTTGACATCCAGGGTATTCCTGCGATCAAAGGTGATAGCTACCTGTTCGAAATCCTTATACAGAATCTGTTAATAAATGCCATCCGACATGCCCAACCGTCCAGTACGATTGTTATCATTCTCAATGAAACAACCTTATCGGTTTCAAATGGCGGCACACAAGCGCTCGATGACAAACAACTGTTCAAGCGCTTTGCAAAGCAACATGACAATCGGCAAGGAGCCGGATTAGGCCTTGCTATTGCTTACGAAATATGTCAATATAACCACTGGCAGCTAAGCTATACCTATAGCCAAAAACGTCACCAATTTACCATTACCTTCTTTCCCCAAATAATTTAAGGCTAAATACCAGAATAGAGTTAACAAGGAAAAGTACATGTTTTTCTCAATGCAAAGGATTTCTGAAACACAAGTTGCACGGATTGGCTATACTTACAAGTTTTAAGAGCTTCGTAAACGATTACTTCCTCACTTTTTTGTATTTTTGTCGGATGCAAGAGAAAGAAACTCGCTTATTTAAATTTCCAAAATTTCAGGATCTCATCATTTTTGAAGATGATAATCTAATAGTTATCAATAAACCACCCTTCGTCGCATCCTTGGATGACCGCAATGGTGGAGAGGTCAATATTCTTCGTTTAGCCAAGAAATATCACCCAGACGCACAAGTTTGTCACCGATTGGATAAAGATACATCGGGTTTATTGCTGATTGCTAAAAATCCGGAAACCTACCGTTTGGTATCCATCGAGTTCGAACGTCGCCGTGTAAACAAGGTGTATCATGCGATTATTGGTGGCACACATACCTTTGATAACCTGCTCGTTGATCTACCTATCCTAAACCAAGGGAACAAGAATGTTTCGATCGACCGTGCTAATGGAAAACAGGCTGAGACCATCTTTAATTCCTTACAGTACTTCAAACATTACACGCTAGTGGAGTGTAAACCGATCACAGGACGCATGCACCAGATACGTATCCACCTGGCAACGCAGCATGCTGCGATCGTAGGCGACGAGATGTATCGTGGTAAGCCGGTCTATCTATCGCAAATCAAGAAGCGTGGCTTTACGCTATCCAAAGATGAAGAAGAACTTCCTATCATGAAACGTTTTGCGCTGCATGCTAAGGCTGTAAGCTTTAAAATCGAAGGTAAGAGTTACGATTTTGAAGCCCCATATCCTAAAGATTTTGCTACCTTGCTCAAACAATTAGAGAAGTACGACACCTAAAAAAAGCAGTATGGCCGATAAAAAGAAAGTATGGAAAATAGCCAGCAATGTATTGTTTGGCGTTTTAATTATTGCTCTCGTTGTTCCCACCAGTCGGATGTGGATCCAACAAGGTTTAATGAAAATAGGTTTGTTTAAACCGAATTTAGAAACACCTAAAGCAGAAGCTACATCAACGGAGAACAAGCCCGCCAGTAACCAACCGGAGGTTTCTTTTACGGACGATAACGATAAAATCACCCATATCTCCGATTTAAAAGGAAAAGTTGTGTTTTTGAACTTTTGGGCAACCTGGTGTCCGCCGTGTAAAGCAGAGATGCCTTCTATCCAGCAGTTAAAAGAAAAATTTGCGGGTAACGATCAGGTTGTATTTATGCTGGTCGAAATTGAGCAGAATAAAGAAGGTGCACATGCTTTTCTAAAGGAAGGAAAACTTGACCTACCGATTTACTATCCGGCAACCGAAATACCGGCAAATTGGCTTGGTCAATCTATTCCAACCACCGTTATCCTGGATAAAGCAGGCAATATCGCGGCACACCACGAAGGGATGGCCGACTATTCGCGCAAAGAAGTATATAATTTTATTACCGAACTGATTAATAAGTAGAAGAATGACCAGAAGTGAATTAGTTGCGCAAATAAAAGCGAAGAAGAGCTTTTTATGTGTCGGCTTAGATACGGATATTACCAAAATTCCGGAACACCTTTTAGCGGAAGAAGATCCGATCTATACGTTCAACAAAGCCATCATCGATGCAACCGAAGATTTATGTGTTGCGTACAAGCCTAATATAGCTTTCTATGAGAGCTACGGCATTAAAGGGTGGCAATCACTTCAAAAGACATGGGAAGCATTACCAAAAGACTGCTTTAGCATTGCTGATGCTAAGCGTGGCGATATTGGAAATACATCTAAGATGTATGCGACAGCTTTTTTTGATGAAAAAGTATCTGGTTTAGGTTTTGATTCGATCACCATTGCTCCATATATGGGGAACGACTCCGTAACGCCTTTTCTTGAATTTGAGAACAAGTGGGCGATTGTCTTGGCCCTAACTTCAAATCAAGGAAGCAAAGACTTCCAGAACTTTGAAAATAAGGAGAATACGCAACTCTTCGAGTATGTTATCGATAAGGTAAATACGTGGGGGAGTCCAGAAAATATCATGTATGTTGTAGGCGCTACCCGCGGAGAAGCATTCTTAAAGATACGTGAACATGCCCCAGAGCACTTCCTTTTGGTACCTGGAGTTGGCGCACAAGGTGGCTCTCTACAAGACGTCTGTCAATATGGAATGAATAAAGACTGTGGTCTATTAGTGAATAGTACACGTGGAATTATTTATGCCTCCAAGGGAAAAGACTTTGCAGAAAAAGCACGAGAGGAAGCCCAAAAGCTTCAACAGGAGATGGAGCAGGAGTTGATTAAAGCCGGAATCATTTAACAATACATTAAAGCAAAACAACAACAGGTTAAAACAAGTTGTTAAACTATGCTAAAAGTGGCTCTATAGCTTTTAAAACGAAATGTTGGCACAATAATTAACATTGGACTGTAATTATTGATTCGATATGCATTTAAAATACTTCTACCCCTTAGCCTGTTTAGCCGTACTTGCTTGCTTTAGTAGCTGTAGTTCGATCTATATGCCCAACGTTCCCGCCACGCCTATGTTTAAAGAGCGTGGAGAGGTTTACGTCGCGGCACATAGTAATATAAAAGGTAATATAAGTGGAAATGCAGGTGTTGCATTTGCAAAAAACCTCGCTTTCATTGCTAATGGTTCTTTTATCGAAAATGGCAACAGTATACACAGCAATGATTTGTTTAAACAACAGCTAGTAGAAGGCGGAATTGGCTATTTTACCAAGGTCGGTAAAAACAAAAGACAGGTATTGGAAGTTTATGCAGGATATGGGATTGGTAAATCGCACGATGAAGATCGAAGGGCAAGCATGACGGGGATGGAACCCGTCGACGTACGCAAAATGGATTTCGACAAAATCTTCTTGCAGGTAAACTATTCCTCGACAAAGAAAGATAAGTTAAATCTTTTTGGAAAGAAAAGAGCATTGAGCTATGGCACAGCCATCCGTGTAAGTCGGATAGCTATGACCGATTTTACAATTAATGATATAACGGCAACAAAAGAGGAAGCTTTGTTTATTGAACCATTGTTTTTTACACGAATGGAGCTTAACAAAAGCTTTCAACTCCAGTACACCAACGGATTTAATATCAATGTAATGAGCAATGAATACCTGAAAGCAGGTAATGCTGTTTTTACACTTGGCGTCCTATATGGTTTTGGCGGAAAAAAGAAATAATCACATAACAATGAAATTAAAATTAATCGTGTTATCAGTTACTGCTTTGATAATCAGCAGCTGTTCAATCAACAAAGATCAAGTAGCAAACTTAGCGAAGTGCGACTACGACGTAGAATCCGTTCAGAATGTCCGTTTAGCAGGGAAAGGCATGGAGTCCTTCATGAACGGAGGAAGTGTTAACCTATCCTCGTTACCAGCTGTAGCAATGGCTATGCTAACAAAAGATCTACCATTGGAGGCACGTGTTAACATGAAAGTGTCAAACCCCAATAGTGCAAAAACAGTAATCAACTCCTTTAAGTATCTAATAGAGATCCAAGGAAAGCCTCTTTTTGAAGGTACCGTAGATGAAAACATCAATTTAGCACAAGGACAGAGTACTATCGTTCCGTTAACATTCAAAGCCAACATTTTTGATACCGCCAAAGAAAATGGCATCGACAATGTGCTGAATGAGATTTTCACGAGAAAGGGTGAAGGTTTTCTCGTTTTAAAGATCAAGCCTTCCTTTAAGTTGGCTGGCAAAAACATTTATTACCCAGGATACATTACCGTGGATAAAAACCTAGCAAAAAGTATCGGAAAGCTAATAGCAAAATAGAAATATCATAAAAACCGCTGCTTTATCAGCGGTTTTTTTATTTTTACAATATGAAGATACATCAGGTGCTAAAACAGGCCTTTCTTTTCTTTCTTGTATGCAGCACGACAGCCGTTCTAGCTCAAAAAAAGAAAAAGGAAAAGAAGGAATTCGAACGGTCTCCCCGACAGGAGCTCGTGTATAGCAACAAGGCGTACCTACCTTCTATTAAGACGGTACAGTTCTACCCAACAGGCAAGGAGAATAAACTTCCCATCTATGTTTTGGGCAGCAACGATTTACTATTGTTATCCTTCGACGATTTACGTGCCGACATACGAAACTTTTATTTCAGCATTGAACATTGCAATCAGGACTGGACACCAAGTCGTGCCTCCGTGCTTGATTACGTAGATGGATTTAACGAGGACCGACTAGAACAATTCACCGCATCGAAAGGAACTTTGCAACCCTATACAAATTATTCACTCTCCTTCCCGTCGCAGTATCTTAAGCCGAAATTAGCAGGAAACTACCTTCTTAAGGTGTATGAAGATGCAGATAAGGAGCGATTGATTTTAACACGTCGCTTCTATGTGTTAAATAATCTGGTTAATATAAGCAGCAATATACAATCGCCCCTACAGGTCGCCAATAGATTAAAAAACCAGAAACTTAATGTTACACTTAAAACAGGTTTGACTATAAATAACCCGCAGCGAGACTTAACACTATTGGTCAAACAAAACCAGCGGGATGACTATCAAATGGTGCTTCAGACGCCTAGTTTCTTCTCTGGAAATGAAATCAAATATAGCAACGCAGAAACATTAGATTTCAAGGGAAACAACGAATTTCGTTTCGTGGACCTACGGAGTTTCCGTTTAGCTGCTGAAGGCGTTCAAAAAATAAAAATAGACTCTCTGGCTGAAGTAAAAGTCTTAACCGATGAAGATAAATATGACCAAACCTATGCCGCGACATTTGATGAAAATGGTCGTTTCTTCATCCGTAACCGGGATTTAGAGGATCAGAATACAGAAGGTGATTATGCACACGTGACCTTTTCGTTAAAAAACAAAAGAGACTTCAAAGGAAAGGTCTATATTGTAGGTGGATTCAATGATTACCAACGTTCCGTAGAAAACCAATTAACATATAATGTGGAGGATAAGCTATGGCAGATTACATTGAAGCTCAAGCAAGGGCTCTATGATTACGAGTATGTGTTAGAAGATGAATCCGGCAAAATACAGACCGATTTCTTTTCGGGCACACACTTTCAAACCGGCAATGATTATCAGCTTATGATCTATACCCGCCGTCTTGGAACCTATTGGGATGAGCTCGTTGGCTTTGCCGAAAACAGTATAAATAACAGACAATAATCTAAATTAAAAATTGGAAAATTCTTCAGAAAACACAAAACTTAAGCGTGGCTTAAGCAATAGACATATTCAATTAATTGCCCTTGGTGGCGCGATAGGAACCGGTTTATTTTTGGGAGTCGGACAGGCAGCTGTTTTAGCAGGCCCTTCTGTAATATTAGGCTATGCCATCGCGGGAATCGTTGCTTTCTTTATTATGCGACAATTGGGTGAGATGGTGGTGCAAGAACCTGTCTCGGGAAGTTTCAGCTTCTTTGCTAATAAATACTGGGGATCCTTTGCAGGGTACGCTTCAGGTTGGAATTACTGGGTACTTTATCTCCTTGTGAGTATGGCGGAGCTTACTGCTATTGGTTATTATGTTCAATTCTGGTGGCCTGAAATACCATTGTGGGTTTCCAGTCTTTTCTTCTTTATTGTTATCAATGTGGTAAATCTTGCTTCCGTTAAAGTTTATGGAGAAACGGAGTTTTGGTTTTCCATCATCAAAGTAGTTGCCATTATTGCCATGATTATCTTCGGGACTTACCTTTTGATAACAGGAAAAGGAGGCGAACAAGCAACTATCTCTAATTTAGTAAATGATGGAGGTTTCTTCCCGAAAGGGTGGCTTTCTATGGGTGATGGCGGAAGTTATCAAGGACTACTGGCGGCATTAGTTATGATTATGTTTTCTTTCGGTGGCTTGGAGCTTGTGGGCATTACGGCGGCTGAGGCTGAAAACCCAGAAAAGAATATTCCAAAAGCAACGAATCAGGTATTATGGAGAATCCTGATTTTCTATATTGGCTCTTTGGTCATTTTGTTTTCCTTGATGCCTTGGCGTCAGATAACTCCAGATACAAGTCCTTTTGTCGAAGTTTTCGCCAGCTTAAAGGGTATGCAATTTGAGTTGTTCGGCAATACTTATTATTTCACAAATATTATTGCTAATGTCCTCAATTTAATCGTTCTTACAGCAGCTTTGTCCGTATACAATAGTTCGGTGTATAGTAATTCCCGTATGTTGTTCGGTTTGGCTGAACAAGGTAATGCACCGAAGTTTTTAAAGCGTTTAAACAAAAATCATTCCCCCGTTAATGCGATACTGGTATCAGCAGCGTTGGTTGCCGTTTGTATCCTAATCAATAAAATAATGCCTGAAAAGGCACTGGGCGTACTAATGAGCCTTGTTGTATCTTCCTTGGTCATCAATTGGATCATGATATGTTTAACACATATATTTTTCAAAAGAAGTATCATTGCGCGTGGAGAAAAGCCGAAGTTCCCTACCCTATTCTACCCGATAAGTAACTATCTGAGTTTACTTTTTTTGGTGGGTGTATTGGTTATGATGTGGTTTACCGGTCTTCAAATATCGGTTGAATTGATCCCTATCTGGCTTGTTATTCTTTACATCACGTATCTTATCGTTAATAGAAGAAAGAAAGCAAAAGCCTAACGCAGATATATTTAACCTGCAGTAATATACCATGGTTAGCAGATCAATAAGATTAATCTGACCAATAGCTTTCAAGGAAAATTTTACCAGGCTTGTGCAAAACAAGGATAAGTTGTATTTTGTATTTCTATATAAAATACAACTTATGGCTTGGAATCCTGAAATTTACAATCAATTTAAAGATATACGCTATAAACCGTTCTATGACCTCGCTTCACTTCTAAAAGAAGATACAAAAGGTACGGCCATCGATATCGGTTGCGGTACAGGTGAGCAAACGGCTATCTTAGCAAACCGTTTTCCCAACCTCTCTTTTATAGGGGTTGACTCCTCTCCCGAAATGCTCCAGAAGTCTTCCGGATACGTCGGTGATCGGGTTCTTTTTAAAGAGGCAACCATAGAAGAAACAGCACACAGTCAGCAACAATGGGATTTAATATTTAGCAATGCGGCATTGCAATGGGCTGATAAGCATGAAGAATTGTTCCCGGCTCTCCTTGACCGCATAAAACCGGGCGGTCAATTTGCCGTGCAGATGCCTTTACAGAATGAAAATATGTTAAACATCCTGCTGCGAGAATTAGCGGATGAGGCTCCTTACAAATCGTGGCTTTCTGGCTGGAATAGGCAATCCTCCGTCCTAACACTCGATGCATATGCACAAATGTTATTTGATGGTAACATGGTTGATATACAGTTGTCGCAAAAGGTGTATCCTATTATTGCCAATAGTCATCAGGAGTTATTTAATTTCATCAGCGGGTCGGCTCTTATCCCCTATCTGGAACGACTAACAGAACAACAAAAGCCGCTCTTTACAGCAGCTTTTATGCAAAAAATAAAAGAGGCATATCCGCAGCTTCCTGCGTTCTATGCCTTTAAACGGATTCTCATCTACGCGCAAAAAAACGTGTAATCATACATTGAAAAGTACATTACCTTAATTTAATGTACTTTTCAGTTATATGTTGTTTAACACCCAACTCTGGTATTTCCTCTACACCGTGCTGTACCAGTGTATCACCTTTAATCTCCAAAGTAAACTCGAACTGCTTACCCTCCCATGGTCGGTAGCTACAGAAATCCAATAACTCCGTATACTTATCTCCATCTCGAAAATAACGACCAGCTCCACTAACAAATAAAGCGGTACTGTCCACACCTTTCGACCGATCGTGATTCGTAAACGAGAAATGGCTTTCATTGAACATCTTGATCATCTCCGTCTTTGTGGTATCAACCTTATTAAAGAGAGTATCCTTTCCTTTGATGGTCGTACTTTCTAAAAGACGATAGCTACCCGTTAGCGTGTTCTGGTTAACAGCGGGTTCGCTTGGTTGACAAGCAACACATGAAACTACGGCAAGAGTAAATAGAATTCGCATGCGATTTATTTTAGGTTAATAATAGCAAAGATATAAAAACTGGCCCAGCAGAAATAAAACCCGCTGAGCCAATAAATTATTATATGGGTAATATTTATTTATCCCACCATACACGTCCTGTCAGCTTATCGCCGCCAGGAACAGCTGCCGCTGCCTCTTTGTAATGGACGCCATTTTCCGACACCTCAGAAACTGGATACGGGAAACGACGCGGAATTGTTCCCCCTGTAGCATTTCCAGGATAATTAATCATTACTAACTCCGGATAACCTGTCCGTTTCCAATTAGACCATGTTTCAATAAAATCTAATTGACTTACGGTATGCCCCCAATACTGTGTATTTATTTGTTTTAAAGCCTCAGCAGGCTTAAACGGATTTGCTGCAAGACAAGCATCTGCCGTCGCGTCAGATATTGCGATTTTTTCCGAGTACTGACCCACATTTGTTATGGCAGCCTTTACACCGTTCTTATAATGATCCTCCGCACTACCTCCTATTCCCCAACGGACTGCTGCCTCTGCCAATAAAAGCTCCGTAGCACCATATGTCAAAATAAATGTTGGGGCCTCCCTAGCAATCATAACAGGATGAGGAGATGAATAATCGCTAAAAGTCGTCCAATTTGGATCGCTTTTAACGTTAAATATCGGATTTGAACCTAAGTCCTTCCCATTCGGCATTCCCTTCTGAACAGCAGGATCCATACTAAAGTTTGGATTTTGACCGGCTTCATCTTTATCACTTTCTTTTAAATATAGGTTAGTTACCGTAATTTTCCCTAGTCGTGGATCCTTATGTGCCTTTAGAAAATCAATAAATGTTTTAGACCATTTTGTGTAATATGCCTCTGACCCTCCATCACCTAACAGGACCTGACTATTTCGATTTTGTGTAACCCGAGCTCCTGCGCGTGAATGCTTCACTAGTGCATTATCACTGTTCGAAGTAAAAGTTTTTCCCACCGCTTTCGCCGCATATTCTTTAGCTTTTGCCTCATCAACTTTAACTAAGCGCATAGCTAAACGTAACATAAAGGAATTTGCAAAACGTTTCCATTTGTTCAAATCTCCTCCATAAATGATATCCCCTTTTACAAAATCACCACCATCTTTAAAAGATTGAGATGCTTCATCCAACTCCTTCAGCATATCGTTATAGATATCTTGCTGCTTGTCATATTTCGGAGTATAGATTTTTTTATAGTACCCCAATCCTGCCTCCGAATAAGGGACATCACCATAAATATCAGATAGGCGAGAGAAAATAACTGCTTTCCATATTCGTGCCACATTATATAGATTGGAAGCTTCTGGTTTATCTTTAGTAAATTCAATCACATCAACGATAAAACGTACTTGTTCAATATACGCTCCCACCGCTGAAGTTCCCCAATATGCTGCTGTATACCCCTCATTCAACATATATTTATCACCGGCCCAATAACTAACAACCGTTGACATTCCTTGAATCATCCCTGAGGAATAAATAAGATTAGCGCGCCATGTATCATAAGCAAAATCTATACTACCGGTATAGTTTAATTGAGCACTACTTAACGTATAGTTGGCATCAAAATTTGTAGAGCCATAGGTCGCTGGGTTTGTATTGATATCAACAAAATCTTTCGTACAGCCTGTTATACTAAGTAATGCTACTGCACATAAAGATGGAATAAAGAATCTTTTAATATTTTTCATGGTTACAATCATTAGAATTTAACACTTAGGTTAGCACCAAAAGTCCGCACAGCAGGAACACCACCTAACTCCAATCCAGGAAATGTGGCGTTGTAGCTTGATTCTGGATCGACATTGTTGGTTTTTCTTTTTAACACAAGGAGATTTCTTGCAACCAAACTTACGCCTAGCGACTTCACTCTATTGTTAAACATGTTTGCAGGGAATTTATATCCTAAAATAACTTGTCTAAGTTTGATAAAGTCTGTACTATTTACAAAGCGTTTAGATACATTGTCTGCTACTGCACGATAATAAGTTGGAGCTAATGTCCCTAACTCTTCTCTTTTTTCAAGGGTTTCCTTATGTAAACCATTAATGAAACCATAATAATCAGTTGCAGAAAACATTTTCCCACCCCATTTGCCATCAATTAAAAATGATAAATTGAAGTTTTTATACATAAACTCATTATTCCAACCGGCAAACCATTTATTTATTGAAGAGCCATATGGCATTAATTCTCCACGTTCCGGGGTGCCGTCTGACTTATAAACAATTTCCCCATTAGCATCATACTTATAGTCAAAAGCCATCACCTGGTTAACAGGCATTCCTTTCACCATCATTAATGACCCAAACTCAGCTCTAGAGGTTGCAATAAGCTGTCTGTCCATGCCTTCGGCCAAAGACAAAACTTTATTATCATTGTAACTACCGTTCACTGACGAAATCCAACGAAAATTATCTTTCTTTATAATCGTCGCCGACAAGAGCATCTCTACCCCTTTGTTTTGAATTTCGCCAGCATTAAGTACTGCTGCTTCATACCCACTAGATGATGGCGTGGTTATAAAACTAATTTCATCTTTTGACTTTTTGTTGTACCACGTAACATCTAAACTTAATCGGTCATTAAGCAATCTCAATTCCGTACCAAATTCCAACTCTGAAGCAGACGATGCCTTCAAAGAGGTATTCGGAATACGCTTATTATCAATAATTCCCAACTGTTTACCATCTAGATTTTCACTTCTGAAATTATACATTAAAACTGTTTGATAGGGATCTGTTGCTTGTCCTACTTTTGCATATCCTGCACGGAGTTTACCAAAATTTAACCAAGATGGTTTCACATATTCAGAAAACACAAAGGAGCCGCTTACCGATGGATATACAACATTGAGTTTATTGTCAACTCCAGGTGTTGCTAACGTCGAAAACCAATCCGAACGTACACTTCCGGTCAAATAGAATATATCCTTATAAGCAAACTCTAATGTTCCATAAGTAGATTGAGTTTCCTCTTCTCTGTGGCCAATATCCACAGACTTATTCTCTGCATTTAAGAGATTATAAACACCAAAAACAGCAAAATCAACACCATTATTCGTTGTTACCGAACTCGTGGTGTGACGATAGCTAGCACCTAGATTTGGCGTGATGGAGTAGTCCCCTGCATTGAAGGTTTTACCTAGAAGAACATCCACATTGATATCTTCAAAGGTTGTTTGTTGCTCGGAAATTTTTCCTTTTTCATAATAGCCAGTTCCTGAAGGCACGACATGTTTGTATTGATCCGAATAACCATCACGACCAGCGCGTCCCTGGAAGAAAAGTCCATTTTCTAATGTATAACGCGCAGTGATTGACGAAATGTTACGATCACGTTTTGTATTATTTTGGAACTCATACGCCGCAAACCACGGGTTTGTATTATAGGTATTTCCTGTATTATACTTATTTTCGAAACCTTTTTCATCCTTCCAAGGTTTCAAATCATTTACATTAATACTGGTTGGAAGAAACATAACATTATAGTTTGCATTTCCTGCCCCATCCGATACCATAGGACGATTTTTCACACCTTCTAAAATCTGATTAATACGTGCATCAATAGTGAAGCGTTTAAATGGTTCAAAAGTTCCCACCAAAGAAAAAGACTGACGATCTAGACCTGAATTCGGCACGACAGACCTATTACTTACATCACTAGCTGATAAACGAATAGTTCCCCCCTCGAAAGATTTATTCAAAGCAATAGTATTTGTCCAAGTACTACCAGTACGATAAAAACGACCTAGGTTTCCTTTCTGATAAGAGTAAGGACGCATAGTACCATCAAACTGAACAACGTCGGAACCATCCAACTTGCCCCCCCAGCTTGACGCTCCCACTAAAGCCGCCGCCGCCGCACTAGTTGGTTTTTGTCCTTGAGTTCCTTGTCCATATGTCGTTTGCCAGTCGGTTTGGTCGATAATACGCTCACCCACAAAATTACTACTGAAATCAATCGAACTTCCTTTTCCAGTTTTTGTAGTAATAAGGATTACCCCCGCCTTCGCACGATAGCCATATAAAGCGGAAGCTGCAGCACCTTTTAGTACCGAAATACTCTCGATATCATCGGGATTTAGGTTGCCGATAGCATCCCCCAAATCAGGAGCGTTATCCCACTGGCTTCCTTTATTCCCTCTCGAATTAAGATTTCCAATACCGACAGGTCTACTTTCCATAGGTACACCATTAATAACATACAAAGGTTGATTTGTTTGATTCAAACTGGAAACGCCACGAATCGTAACATTAGATGCAGACCCAGCTCCACCAGCAGTACTAGAAATATCGAGTCCTGCAACCTTACCCACCAAGGAATTAATCACGTTATTCTCTCGCGCTTGCGTCAAAGATTCTCCTTGAACCTGAGTCACCGAATACCCTAATGAACGCTTTTCTTTGGCAACCCCCAACGCTGTCACAACAACCTCATTCAACATACGAAGATCTTGATGCAACACAATTTTCATTTCAGCAGAGCCTGCTGCAACCTCTTGTGTGCCATAGCCAGCAAAAGAGATTACCAAGGTGTTTGCCGAAGTGGCGTCAATACTAAACCGTCCGTTTAAATCGGTCGCGCGCGCAATTTGCGATCCCTTTACACGCACTGTAGCCCCCGCTAAACCGTTACCCTTCTCGTCGACGACAACACCACGCACCTGAGCCTGCTGTTTTTCAGTAACAACAACAAGTCCTTCCTCTGATACCGAATATTGAAGTCCAGTTTTATTAAACAGACGAGGCAAAAGGTCTACGACTTTCGCATTTTCGACATTTAAAGACAATTCCTTGTTCAAATTAGCGTTGGTTGCGCTATAGACAAAGTAATAATCACTTTTCTCTTCAATTAATTTAAGAATCCTACTCAACTTCGTCTTTTGGACATCCAAAGACACTTTTTGCTGAGAGTACGCATTTGCCATCGTATTGACAACAGCAAAGACAGTAATAATTAAGGTTAGTTTCATCCGGATAATGAATCTATAGTGCACACGATAATACGAATGCACTTGCATTAAGCCATTTTTAATCATATTTTAGTGGTTGGTTAAAGTTTATAACTTGGCAGCTTACTACTTGCAAGACGTCAACTGCCGGTTTTATTTATCCGATAGTAAGGATGGTGTTAGCGCATCATCCTTCTTTATTTCTCTTTAATAGTTATTTTTCTTCCATGTATTTCATATTTAAAGGGTTGAACTTTTTGTAATGCGATGAGCACCTGCTCAATATTTTCTCTGCTAAAGGTGGCGGTAAACCTATAATCCTGAAGCGCAGCACCTTCAATCGTAATATCGACATCATACCAACGCTCCAATGTTGGTTTTAGGGAGCTAAAGTCTTGATCCACCAAGACCAATCTGTTCTCTTTCCAAGCAATGTCCGCAACTAAATCTTCCCCTACTTTCTCTGCAACATCCTGAATCGCGATTTCCTTTACAGCAGCCTTCGGCACCGTTTTTTTAATCACATCGGCCTTCGGTTTAACGGCTGTAACTTGTCTATATATCGTTACTTTTTGATTCGGTTTTACAATGATAGAATTTTCATTCTCGCCTTTACTTTTCATCTCAATCAAACCTTCGACCAAAAGCGCTTCGGAACGCATCTCTTCTGGATATGATTTCACATTAAAAGTTGTTCCCAACACACGAATATCAAAATCATTGGTATGGAGAACGAAAGGTTTATCTTTATTCTTGGCTACTTCAAAAAATGCTTCTCCTATTAAATTTACATGACGGTCCTCCTGATTAAAAGCACCTTCAACTTCCAGTCTACTTCCTGAGTTCAACGTAACCTTCGTACCATCCTTTAGTTCGAACATTTTCTTTTCTCCCAGTTTCGTTTCGTAACGCGTAACATTAGCTGACATCTCACGTATCGGTTGCTCTGTAAGAGGTGCGCGACTAAACCATAAATATCCAAAGCCTAAGGCGACTAAAACAGCCGCAACTTTAAGGATATTCATGAAATTAGGACGAAAAGTACGTGGAGCAGACTCTTGCTCTGCAATAGTTTGCTTCATCGCTTCGAGCTGCTTATTCACAGGTTTTTTATGACCGGCAAGTATATGGAAAAGGCGTTTTGCACGCGCTATAGTTTCTGCTTGTTCAGGATGCGTAGCAATGTATTTTTCCCAATAGCTTATGCATTGCTCATTCTCTTCTGCACAATACGCTTGAAACGTATTATCTATCAAGAAATCTTCTACATCCCTGTATTCGTTGTGGTTCATTTCTTAGGCTTTTAATCTATAGTGCCCAGAATAGCACCGATTGCCTAAAGAAAAAGATAAAAAATTTACAATCAACTAAAAATCAATCAATTAAAATTCTTTTAATTCTTCGCGTAAAACTTTTAGCGCATCATATAAGGTGTTGTACGCGGTTTTTACGGTCATGTTTGTTGCTTCCGCAATTTGTTCGTACCCCATTCCTTCAAAAAATTTAAGGTGAACGAGTTGTTTTTGGCGGAACGAAAGTTTTTCTAACGCTTCTTTGAGTCGAAGCTGTATAATTTCATTCGTCTGTACCCGAATAATAAACTCTTCATAGGGCATCTCAATCCAATCATCCTCCGCTTTCACACTTTGCAAAGCCGTATTTATTTTATGTTGCTTCTCGAGCAGTCGCAACATTTTACGTTTTAGGAATGTCATCAGGTATGACTGTACATTCTCGACACGATCCAAATTTTCGCGCTTTTCCCAAATGGTCACAAAAACCTGATCGGTCGCTTCACCCGCAACATCTACGTCCCCGCACGTACGAATACCAAAATTCACCAATTCTTTATATAAGGCACTATAGAGATCAAAAAAAGCGCTTTCGTCGCCGTTTCTAATTCTCTCCCATAATAAGCGATACCCTAATTTACCTTTCATAAAGTTGTGTAGACAATAAAGTCAATTGGTTATTGAATGATAGCGAAGATGTTTATTTTTTTTAGAAAATTCAAAGAATAGGGATTTTTTATTTTTAAATTTTAATTAAAAAAGAGTTTCACCTGGTTACTAAGCTTTTACAAAACACCAAAATATCAAATAATATTTTTAAAAGAGGTATTCCCATATATCCCTGTTTTCAGCCATTTATCTATTATATGAGGTATTTAGTTGGTGGCTACTTCGAATACTTATATCTTCGCTCCAAATAATACGCAATAAATTTAGTCGTGAAGAAATGAAAAACGTATACTTCTTTTTTATGTCCTGTTTTCTAGTTCTTTCTGTGTCATGCAACTCACAAATCAAGACCGATCAAACGAATAGAATAGAAACCGAATCCAATAAAAAAACGATAACATTCGGGGATTTCAAAAAAATAAAAGGTGTCGATAATGTGCAAGAGGTCCCTTTTCAATTATTCACCAAACTAGATTCTGTTCGTTTCTTTACAGCACCAAACAAGGATAGTGCTTCTATGAAAATCGCGTATGGTAAACTTGATAATTACTATGGTTTTGAAGAATTTGAAGATTTCTATTCGATCCATTTTAGTATCGAAAACAACATATCAAACAGTATTGAGGCCTTTGTATTGAAGTCGGAGTTTACAGCTTCGTTCGATTTGACCCTGAAGGGGGTGAACCTGTTGGAGATCAGGAGCAGTACATATATGGATAAAACTGATTTTAACAACAAGTCTTACGCTCAGTATGGGACTGTGGAAGAAGTAACGGCAGATGAATATAATAGTGCCTTAAAATCAAAGATAGATGAGGTTTTTACCAAAAATCCAAATGTGAAACTGAAAGGGAATAATTGGATATCTGACAAAAATGGACAAGAGCAAAAGATTCAACAATACGAGAACCTGGTAACTGAAGATGGCGTATTATCTTACCAATATATTGGACATTCTAATTTCTTGGGGTTAGAAATATTCAAGGAAGACAATCAACATTCCAATAGCTCTTATTACAACTTTTACAATCCTGAAGAAGCGTTCGCAATGGATTTATTTACAGAAGGATATCCACACATTGTTGCCTCCATCAACAGGATTTCCTTTATCAGCAATAACCATGACACGGGTTCGGATTTTTTGGTAGCTCAGTATTTACCTGAATCTAAAAAACAGATCAACCAATTATATGTTAACTTTACTAATTTCAAGTTCGTCGATGAGAAAAAAGGTTTTTGGATAAACCATGACACGTTTTACGCACAAGTTTACCCGTTAAACTCCGCAGCTACAACTGGTAAAAAGCAAAAAACGGCATACATAAAAATCCAAGTAAGAGCTGAACTTTTTTAATGATACACAATAAATATAGATGCCCCTTTAACAGTTATAATACGCTTCAGGAATTATAACTTTTTTTCTTGTCAGTTGACGTAGCCGGGCAGCAAATTGATCGAAGTAATAGGTGTCTTCCGTAAAGATGTATAGATAGTTTCCCGTCGTGAGGTGGACCGTAAAGTCAGCATATCCACCTCCCTTCGCTGGAAGTACATTTTGAAATTCAAAGTGTGCAATTTGTCTACTATCTAAAACTAAGGCCGTATCCACACCTACAAATCCCACCTTTTGATTCAGTTGATCCACCCAAATGCCACTTTTAGCATTTAAAAGTGCCTTTGCTTTTGGTGGAATATGTTTAATGCCATCATTATCCATATGACTAATGCTAATATCCAGTGGCTTGCAAAACGACATAAAATCAGAAATTTCCATCACATCTTCATACGCTTTGTTTTCTAAAAAGGAGGGATATTCCCGAACATTGTAGAAATGAAGTGAGGTACTTCCATCATCATATCCCGACTCTTCGTCGTAGGTATAGCAAATTAAAGCATCTATACCATCCGTAAACTCGAACCGTAGATAACATTGGTCACTCCTTTCATAACCATATTGATCGATATCGACTCCCTCATCTATCCAGAGTTCACGAAGTTCTTTGTAACTCTTATCCGTATTGGTCTCATCATAAAGATCAACGAAATATTCCATGATTGGACGATTGGGAAGCACATTATCAACATACAATTCTAATTGATTGATCAATACCCCTTCGATTCGCACGGGATGTTTGAATCGTAAATATTTAGTGCCATAATCACTAAAATAACCTTCTACCAAACCAGATGCCTCTAGCTCTTCATACGTTGTGTCCCAAGTTATTGTTCTCTTAGGTTCTGTATAGACTTCATAACCTAGATCAGTGTTATTATCGTATTCACGTAATATCTGATAGTTTTGAGATTCCTTTTTTGCCCATATTTTCACTTTTTCATCCTCTTTTTTTTCTTTGCATACCCGCAGAAAAGCTTGGTTATCCAAAGGAAAAAGTTTGGAAAGTTCACGATATACGTCCTCAAAGCCTAGCAGCTCTGTCGAGATGTAATGTTGATGATCAGCAAAAAGAAATAAGTAAGGAACACCCCCTAAGACCTGTGCATAAGCATATCGGAGGGCACCAATATTTGCCGTTTCCATACCTCCCCTTTCTCTGTAAAAAAGCGTGTTATCCGTTATCCAAATTTCTTTATTATCCACTATTTAAGTTGTCTTAAAAATTTATTGAAGCGTCCTAATTTTATCTATTCTTCCGTTTTAAGTACAGTCAAGTTGCTGATTACACTTTTATCTTTTAATGCTCCATTCTCATAGGTTAGAACCTCGTACCCGCCTGATGTTAAAGAACTAATCACTTGACCTTCGTAGGGCTGACCTTTCGCATCATAATTCACCATGGCAAGATAGTTTTCTCTTTTATATGGAACGATATAAGAATCAAATATTCGACCCAAATCCGTTTTCTTTAAATTCTCTGCATCGCTAAAAAATAAATTGCAGATTTTCAAAACATCCACAAGATCCCCATTAAATTCGAATGAAAACTGTGTAAACAATAATGGTAAGAAATCGTCCTCTACTTCCTCTAAATCAGCAGATGTATGTATCACGCAAATAAACTCTTTTAATGCCTGCCCCTCTACATAGTAAACTTTGGACGCATAGGGTACAATCTGATCTTTTTTCTCTACGCTTCTTTTTGATTTTGCTATTAATTTTTTACGAACGTAGTATTCAGCCTCTAAGATCTCATTCTTTTTATAAACCCTAACCTCATTTTCTGTCTGTAAATTAGTAATGGACAACATATCCCCTTTCAGCTGAAAGCTCAATCTATTAAAATAATGCATAGCAAATAAATCCAGAAAAAAACCTACTTGCTTTCCTTCTTGATATTGCTCTATCAAAACTAAATTTTGAGGCAGTTCGCGATATACCGGTCCACTTATTACGTTGTTATCTTGATAGGTTGTTTTTAATGTATATTCAACAGGAATAGATGTTCCATCGGCTCGAAGATAGTCAATAGCATATTTTGCAACCAATGCTCCATTTTGGTAAAAATTGACATAATTCAATTCACCTAAGAGTTTTTCGTCGCTAATTTCATAGCCATTATATGGCTTATTATCTTTCAGTTCTAATTGATATACTTTTTTTGGATTATCAAAGATCCTTATTGTATTTGTTTCTTTTAAATTTGAATTTACTTGTATCATTTCGTTCCAATTTTGTGAACTCGTTACTCCATCCTCTTGCGCGAAAAGCATGACCGAACTGCAAGTGAGTAAAAAAAATATTATACTATATTTAAACATATTGTATCCTTTTATAAAATTACAGGGAATCGATCCACGGATTAAAGATAACGCAAAGCGCCCAATAAAAATATCCCTAGAAGTGGGGATATTTTTATTGGGCGCTTAAATTAGAATAAATTACAGATTACTTTCGATTGCCCCTACTTTCTCACGATATAATTCAATAGGTTTATCCAAGAGAACAGCAATTACCGTCATTTTCTTATCCAACCGTTCTTTTGGCACATCGATATAGATAATACCTGGTATCGCACTCCAATACAGCTTATTAAAGATTTGATGTGATAACATGGAGCCCTCTCCAACAATACGAATCCGTGCAATGGTATTTTTAACTCCTTTTAAAGCAATGGGGCCGGTTGGTACACCGTCTACAAAAAGATAAAGCCTCTGCTTATCTTTAGATAAGGCAGAATATCCCGTATAATGTCCACCAGGTATCCCCGCTGATGCATCATGCAAAATTTCTGCATGCTTCATTACCCAGTCCTTAACCTCGGGCGAGTTAAAGACTAAATCTTTACGCAATAGTTGACCATCCTCCGTGATTGCTCCCTCTAATAAATTAGCACCGAAATCACTCCACCGTACTACATCCTGAATAGCTTGACGTGCATCAGACTGGCTTAAAATTCCGGGCAACGATGGTTTTCCTACCGTTCTATTCAAATCAAAAACTGGCTTTTCCGCAAAATCGATGGCAACTACGGTCACCGCCTCATCAAAAGCTGCCGTCAAAAGATCTACTGTAAGGTCATATCCATTGTATGTAAAAGCCAAAGGTCTAGAAGATTTAGGCTGCCCTACCACACGGATTTCTTTAGGTTTCGATTGTAACCCTAGGAAAGAAATATCGGATGATTTCGCATCTAAGTAAACATAAAGGGTCTTTCCTGATTTCGAAAAGGCGGTCTTATGCCGACCAAATCGTTGATCTAATCCCGTTCTTGTCCCATAAATTGCCTCCCCATGTTTACCTGTCCATCGTTTTAATTCCTTTAAAATGGCAACTTGCTCTTCCGGAATAGTTCCATCTGCTTTCGGGCCGATATCTAACAACAGGTTCCCTCCCATAGCTATACAATCCGCTAACGTGCGGACAATCATATTCGGTGTTTTATAATGTGTATCAAAAGGTTGGTAACCCCAGGAATCATTCATCGTATAACACAACTCCCAATAACGGCTTTCCGGCTTTACCACCGGTACACCTTGTTCTGGCGTATCATAATCGCCATGGTGATTCAAACGTGAATTGATAATAATATTTGGATTGTACTTCCGTAATAAAGCTAGTGTTTGCGGTGCTTGCCACTCCGCGGAACTATGCTCCCAATCGCCATCAAACCAGATAAGGTCTGGGTTGTAATTTTCAGATATCTCCGTTAACTGCTTCTGGTAATAGTTTACAAAATTGTTCCAGCGCTGTGGTTCATCTTTAAGCAGATATCGTTTTCTGGTTCTTGTGTTTACATCATAATATGGATGACTCCAATCTGGGAGTGAAAAATAAATGCCCGTTTTCAAGCCTGCTCCTTTCAAAGCTCCTACAAAAGGGCTGAGTACATCTTTCCGCGCAGCGCTATGCTTTACCGTGGTCGTTGCTTGATCCGCCTTTGAATCCCACAGCGAAACACCGTCATGGTGCTTTGACGTAATAACGGCATACTTTGCACCGGACTCTTTGATAAGGTTGACCCATTCTAATGGTTTGTACCGAGAGGCTGTGAATCCTTCCAGCTGCTTCATATAATTATCATGACTAATATAATTATTAAAAAACGCCCATGATTCCGAAATCCCTTCTACAGCGTAAATTCCCCAGTGAATAAAAATCCCAAGCTTAGCATCATCAAACCATTCCATCTTCGGTTCCTCCTTTTTCGGCGCCTGTACTTTATCCTGCGCAAAACCGGATCCCCCAACCGTTAGAAGAAGCATTGCCAAACTTACTTTTTTCAATATTTTCATAAGTAACTAAATCGATTAATCTGCCATTAAGATATACATATATTTAGGAAGCAACAACAGTTAGAACGTATTAAAATCATGACAATCTCCTTAATCATTGCCAAACTCACTACAGGATAACTTCGCCGGCAATATAACGAACTAGAACTACGTGAAGGACAACATCTAAACGGACAAACAAGTTAATTCTGTTGTGAGTAAAAGCAAATTTATCTAAGTTTGGAACACAATGATAGAATTATATACGGATGGAGCGTCCAGCGGCAATCCTGGTCCTGGTGGCTATGGAACAATACTAAGAACCATTTATCAAGGATCTAACCCTGCATTTCAAGGCAAGTTGATAGAGAAGGAATTTTCGGGTGGTTTTCGGAAGACTACCAATAACCGAATGGAGCTTCTTGCGGTTATCATTGGACTTGAAGCCTTAAAAAATATACACCAACAGGTGACCATTTTTTCAGACTCCAAGTATGTGATTGATGCGATCGACAAAAAATGGGTGTACGGATGGATGCAAAAAGGATTTCAAGGCAAAAAAAACAAAGATCTATGGTTACGCCTCATGAATCTATATAAACATCACCACGTCAAGCTAGTTTGGGTAAAAGGGCATGCAGGGCATCCACTCAATGAACGCTGTGATCAGCTTGCGGTTAAAGCATCCAAAGACAAAGCAAACTGGAAAATAGATTCGGTCTTTGAAATGGAAGAATCAAAAGGACTACTTTAGTTCGCCAGCTTTGGGAAAATGAAGAAAAAAGCTATTCTAATTGGCCTCTTATCAGCCTTATTTTTTGCGGTGACCTTCGTCTTAAACAAATCAATGTCCGACGCCGGAGGCTCTTGGATATGGGCGGCAGCATTCCGATACTACTGGATGGCACTCCTTCTTTTTCCTATTATTCTAGGCCGGAAAGAACTCCACAGCCTTTGGGTTGTCATGCGTGAAAATATGGGGCAATGGTTGCTATGGAGCAGTATTGGCTTTGGCATTTTCTACGCTGGGATTATCTATGCAGCCTCTTATGCTCCCGCCTGGTTAGTTGCTGGAACCTGGCAGCTAACAATCATTGCAGGCATCTGTTTAACACCGTTCCTACAGCGTGGAGAGCGCATTTCACTAAAGACTTGGCTCTTTTCTTTACTCATTATTTCTGGCGTTGTTCTCTTGCAATTACCGGAAGCAAAAGCACTTTCTTTTGATCTATTTCTGAGTAGCGTAGTCCCGGTTTTACTGGCTGCTTTTGCATACCCTCTAGGCAACCGAAAAATGATGCAGCTAACGCAGGGTCGATTAACAACGATGCAACGACTATTTGGGATGACATTGGCCAGCTTGCCTTTTTGGCTATTATGGAGCGTCTATGGCTACTTTACACAACCAGCCCCCACCGTTTCCTTGTTAAGTCAAACTTTTATTGTTGCTCTTTTTTCTGGTGTCATTGCAACCTGGTTGTTCTTTAAAGCAACCGAACTCGTCCGTCAAGAACATAAAAGTCTCGCGGCTGTAGAAGCAACGCAGTCGACTGAAGTAATCTTCGCTCTTGTTGGTGAAGTGGTTATTTTACATGCAGCATTCCCGACACCAGTATCGCTCATTGGACTAGCGATAATAATCGCAGGAATGCTCTTACATAGTTTTAAATCTTAGTTCGCACCATAGCTGGACTTCACTGTAATATTAGCGGTCTTACTTCGCGAAGAGGTATTAAACGCTCCTCCATACGAATATTCCTCATTATCATTCTGTCCGGTGATCTGAAAAATACCTAAATCGGCTTTGATCAAATCCCCTAAGGAGGAACCCGCTTCTTTTGCAATATTGACAGCACGTTGTTTTGCATTTGCAGAAGCTTGTGAAATTAGTTCCAGCTTCAAATCTTCGAGCTTGGAATAATAATAGCTCGGTGAATTCGAACTCAGCTCTAGTCCTTGCGAGATAAGCGTCGATATTTCGCGCGAAGCGTTATCAACTTTATCTAAATCCTTAGACTCTACACTGACATTCTGTAGCAGACTATAGCCTGTAAATGTATTGTAGCTATTGCCACTTCCATCGGAGTGGTAAGAAAATTCTTTATTAATATTGACGGCATTAAATAAGATCTCTTTCGGATTGATTCCTTGCTTTTCCAAAAACTGTCTAACTAAATCTCGATCTTGCTTCAGCTGTTCTGAAGCTTGCGTTAGATCCATTGATTTACGACTATAGGAAGCAGACCATTTTACGATATCGGCTTCAAAATCCTTCTTCGCATTCCCCGTCACATTAACGGTGTTATTAACTTTGTATTTGAACTTATAGGCATTACCCAATACCCATCCAAATATAATTACAGATAGACCTGCAATAACGGCAATAATAATACTGTTTGATTTCATAACGACAATTACATAGAGTACAACGTGTAAAAATGTTAAAACACTAGGTTGAATCTACGCATTTTTATATATTTTACGTTCAAATTCGAAATTTTTTAATCTATGAATCTACAAAAAGCCGTTCTGGGCATATCCTTGCTTACCGTCAGTGTAAGCTATGCACAGAAGAAACCGCTGGATCACAGTGTGTATGATAGCTGGAAAAGTATCAGTAATGTTGAAGTGAGCAAATCGGGACGATTCATCAGCTTCCTTATCAACCCACAGGAGGGAGATGGTATTTTTGAAGTAAAAACAAAAGACAATAATATTCTGGTCCGTGTACCTCGTGCTACCAATGTAAAACTAGCAAAGAATGAAAGCTATTATGTCGGTAGTATTAAGCCTTTATTCCAAGAAACAAGACAGGCAAAAATAAAAAAGAAAAAGGCGGATGATATGCCAAAAGATTCGCTCTTTATATATAATACAAGTACAAAAGAGACCTGGAAAACTCCAGACGTAAAGTCCTTTAAGATGGCTTGGCAAAAGAATGATTTTGTCGCCTACCTAACGGATATTAAGATAGAAGCACCCGTTGATACCACCAAAAAGGAAAAAGCTGCAAAGCCAAAAACATTACCCGCTCTTGTGGTACGGAACTTGGCTACCGGAGATACCTTAAATTTCCTAAAAGCGGATCAATATACGTGGAGTCCCAATGAAAACTTCATCGCTTTTACCAAAAAAAATGAAGCAAAAGATACCGTTTCAAATGACCATGGTCTCTATCTATACAACCTAACAAGTAAAGAGCTTAAGAAAATAAGTAACGGCAAGGGTACATATAAAGAGTTAACTTTTGATGATCAAAGCACGCAACTAACTTTCTTGGCGGATAAATCTCCGGAAAAAGCTTTGTTAAAAGATTTTAAGCTATACTATTACACGCCGACACAAGATAGCGCTCGTGTACTGGCCCAACAAAGTACATCTGGTGTTCCTCAAAATTGGTATGTGAGTGGTGATGGAAAGCTTAATTTTAGCGCTGATGGTCAACGCTTATACTTCGGCCTCGCCCCTATTCCTGCTGTAAAAGACACCACTTTGGTCGACTTCGAACATGCGCAGGTAGATATCTGGCACTGGAAAGATGACTACTTACAGCCGCAGCAGCTCGTAAACCTCAAAAACGATCAGACGAAAAACTATCCGGCCGTTATTTCGCTACAAAGTGGGAACCGCTTACTCGCGTTAGTCGACGATAAATTTAACCGCTCTAGTATCTCTGAAACAGGTACGAATGAGTGGATGTTGGCAAGCAGTGATTTTGGTAATCGCATTGCATCCCAATGGGAAGCCAGCACCCTAAGTGATTTATACCTTGTCTCAACAGTTAATGGAAGCAAAAAAATTATCCTTAAAAATTTTGCTGGCCAAGCTTTCCTTAACCCAAATGGCACACATGTCGTTTACTTTGACCGCGAAAAAGGAAATTGGCACAGCTACGCTATAAGTACCGAAAAAAGTATTGTACTTAACGACGGTATTCCCGTTAGTTTTGTTGATGAAGAAAATGACTCACCAACCTACGCAAGTCCATATGGTACCATGGGATGGTCTGAAGACGGCAACCATATTTACATATATGACCGCTATGATATTTGGCGTTTCGCGCTAAATGGTAAGGATAAACAATTACTTACTAATGGCGAAGGACGTGCTTCTAAAACAGTATATCGTTATATTGATCTAACCAAGAACGATAATCCTCGTTATCGTACCACATTTATCCCAAGCAAGAAGGATATATATATCACAAGTTTTAATGAAAACAACAAATACAATGGTATTTCTGTGATAAATGCGGCAAAAACTCGAAAACCGACAGAATTAACAAGTGAATCTTATACTTTTAAAGCTTTTAATGCCTCAGAGGACGGAAAAACTATCGCTTTTACAAAAGAAAACTATAATTCTTCACCAGATTTATATGTAACCGATAATTTCAAGAAACAAGAACGTTTTACCACAATAAATCCGCAACAGGATGATTACAATTGGGGAACAGCGGAATTAGTGCAATGGACCACCCCTCATGGCTATGCTGCCGAAGGGATTTTGTATAAACCAGAGAATTTTGATCCGAATAAAAAGTATCCGATTATCGCTTATTTTTACGAAAAGTTAACGGATGGATTATATACGTACCAAGCACCGGCACCAACACCTTCACGATTGAATATCCCTTACTTCGTAAGTAACGAGTATCTTGTTTTTGCACCAAACATCAGTTATGAAATTGGGCACCCAGGTAAATCTGCCGAAGAGTACATTAATTCAGGCATGCGCTTTTTAGCACAAAACTCATGGGTTGACTCGACAAAAATGGCAATTCAAGGTCAAAGTTGGGGTGGCTATCAGGTTGCTCACCTGATTACCCGAACCAATATGTATGCTGCAGCATGGACTGGTGCTCCTGTAGTAAACATGACATCAGCCTACGGTGGCATACGTTGGCAGACGGGGCTTTCCCGTCAATTCCAATACGAACGCACACAATCACGTATCGGGAAAACGCTTTGGGAGGCAAAAGACCTGTACCTGGAGAATTCACCTCTATTTTATATGGACCGTGTAACGACACCGGTCGTTATTATGCATAACGACAATGATGGTGCTGTGCCATGGTACCAAGGAATTGAAATGTTTACGGCCTTACGTCGACTGGAAAAACCTGTTTGGATGTTAAATTATAACAATGATGAGCATAATTTAATGAAAAGACAGAATAGAAAAGATATCCAGATTAGACAAGCTCAGTTTTTCGACCATTATCTAAAAGGAAAAGCAGCTCCAAAATGGATAACAACTGGAGTTCCTGCAATAGAAAAAGGAATAGACTGGGGTTTTCAATAGAAAAATTAAAAAAATATTATCAAAAAAGGCTTATTGTTACAAAACAATAAGCCTTTTTACATTTTAAACATCACAATCCCTTTATTTTTACATTTTGTTATTGATTTTTTAAAAATTAATGTAATTTTACAAAACAAAACACCCATAAACTGTATAACAAAACTTAGTTTACCAAGAAAAATGTCAAGTTTAAGATTTAAAGCAACCGAATCAGCAGGATCAAGACTGTTGGATGAAGCAGAAAAAGTAGAGACCTTAAAAGCAACCGCTATTTACGCTAAGAATGTATTTACAATTGCTAAGATGAAAGATTATCTTTCGAAAAGCACCTATAAAGAACTCGTTCAGCGCATAGAAACAGGAAGCCAAATCTCCAGAGAGATTGCAGAGCATATCGCACAAGCAATGAAAATATGGTCTATTGCAAATGGTGCAACGCACTATACGCACTGGTTTCAACCACTAACAGGAACAACAGCTGAAAAGCACGATGCTTTCTTCGAACCGGATGACAATGGTGAGGCTATCGAAAAGTTTTCTGGTGATTCTTTGGTACAACAAGAACCTGATGCTTCTTCTTTCCCTAATGGTGGTATTCGTAATACATTCGAAGCTAGAGGTTATACAGCTTGGGATCCGTCCTCTCCTGCTTTTATCTTCGAAACAGTTGCAGGTAAAACGCTTTGCATACCAACGGTATTCGTTTCTTATACGGGTGAATCGTTAGACTATAAAGCTCCTTTATTAAAAGCTACTGCTGCAATCGATAAGGCTGCAACAGAGGTTGCACAATATTTTGATAAGTCAATCACGAAGGTAAATGCATCGCTTGGTATCGAACAAGAGTATTTCTTGGTTGACCTTTCTTTATACAATGCACGTCCAGATTTACAGTTTACAGGTCGTACTCTATTCGGCCACATGTCTGCAAAAGGGCAACAATTAGAAGATCATTACTTCGGCGCTATTCCGGAGCGTGTTCTTGCTTATATGGTTGATTTGGAAAATGAGGCCCTAAAACTAGGTATTCCATTAAAGACACGTCACAATGAAGTTGCTCCTTCACAATTTGAATGTGCACCGATGTATGAGGAAATGAACTTAGCCATCGATCACAATCAATTGTTGATGAACTTAATGGAGCAGATTGCAATCCGTCATCACTTCAAAGTATTGTTACACGAGAAGCCTTATAGTGGCGTTAATGGATCAGGCAAGCACAACAACTGGTCATTAATTACCAACACAGGCGTTAACTTACTATCTCCAGGAAAAACGCCTAAAAACAATTTGATGTTCTTAACCTTCTTTGTGAACACAATCAAAGCTGTTTTTGAATATGCAGATCTTTTACGCGCGTCAATAGCGAGCCATAGTAACGATCACCGTCTTGGTGCCAACGAAGCACCTCCGGCAATTATCTCTATTTTCTTAGGTTCTCAACTGGATGAAATCTTAGACGAGGTAGAGTCTGCTCGCGTAGCTAAAAAAGTAAAAAATGATGCCAACCTTTGGCATGGTATTCCTAAAATACCGGAATTAAAACTAGATAACACAGATCGTAACCGCACTTCTCCTTTTGCTTTCACAGGCAATAAGTTTGAGTTCCGTGCCGTAGGTTCTTCTGCAAACTCAGCACAACCAATGACGATCTTAAATGCAATCGTAGCGGCTCAGCTGATTGAGTTTAAAAATGAAGTAGATAAACAGATCAAAAAAGGCACGAAGAAAGATCTTGCTTTATTGAATGTTATCCGTAAATACATCAAAGAGTCTAAAGCAATTCGTTTTGAAGGAAATGGTTACAGCGATGAATGGGCGAAAGAAGCGGAAACTCGTGGTCTTTCAAACATCAAATCAACGCCAAAAGCATTAGATATTTATGTTAAGGACGAAACAATTGCGCTTTTCGAACGTTTAGGTATCTATAACAAGCGTGAATCAGAAGCACGCCATGAAATTTTATTAGAGAATTTTTATAAAAAACTACAAATTGAGGCGCGTATTATCGGTGAAGTTGTGACGAGCCAAATTGCCCCAGCATGTTTTGTATATCAAAATGAGTTAATTTCGAACGTTAAAGGTCTGAAAGATTTAGGATTGGCAAAAGAAGCTTACAGCTCACAGCTAAACTTAGTCGAACGTATCTCGAAACATACGAACATTATCTTGGAACAAGCGGAAGCAATGAGACAAGCGCGTAAAACGGCGAACAATATTGATGATATTCGTGAACGCTCTATCAGCTACGATGAAGTGGTGAAACCTTATTTTGATGAGATTCGCTACCACGTTAATAAATTAGAGAAGATTATCGACGACGCAAAATGGCCATTACCGAAATTACGTGAACTATTGTTCTTACGCTAATTTTAAGATAGACTACTAACCACCTATTATATCTAGACCCCTCCTATTTCTTGGAGGGGTCTTTTTTATAGGATCTTTCTACAATAATTTACGAAGAAGCTTGGTGTAAGCATCGGCGATCTTCATCATCCCAATATCATTGGGATGCACATAATCGACTGTAGAATTAATATCCAAACCAATTTCTCTGTTGCTAAGCAAGTAAATATTCTTAAAACCATCTCGCTTCAGGCGACGAAAAACCTGTTGTCCAACACGACTGGTTTGTTCAAATCTCGCATTAAGCTCATGGTTCAATATAGAACTATTAAAGCCGGAGCTATGCTCCGTAAGCACGATCGGTGTATGCGGATGATGCTTTCGTAGGTAGCTGAAGGCATGATACACCAAACTATCTAACTGTGCTTCAGATCGCTCCGGAATAACACCTAAATTTGGAAGACAATCTAATACAATTATACTCGGATCTGCCTTTGCTATAAGCTCCAAAATAGGATCTTCCAAACGACCATTCCCCGAAAAAGCGAGGTTAACCACGGGAGACTGTAAATTACGAGCTAAAATATTTGTCCACCCTAAACCCGGGCGAGAAGCACAAGCGCCTTGTGCAATGGATGTACCATATATAATAATGGGCTTTTTATTACTTTGCACTTCTTTAAAAATACGCCCTTCGGGTACACCGATCTCCATCCACTCCACCGTATTGTATAGGGGTAGATAAAGCTGATAAAGACGGTCTAAATCAGACCCTATGCTTCGAAAAGTATAGCTGATTGTATCCTTAAACGAATAGTTTCCAGCAGACCACAGCCACCCTCCTTTCTTGCGATCCAACATATAAAGATCAACTCCACTTACTCCGGTGGACGGCATATGTGGCATATTGAGTGCTCCCTTTACCTTGTAGCGCACAACAATAGAATCAGCATCGGTTGTAAAGTCAATATGCAAACCAGCACTATTCGTACCTAAATACCACACTGGAGGACGCACTTCCGCTTGTAAATTATCCGGTAAACGGCCATACTTCGCAGTAGCTTCTGTGGTGGTTTGTCCTTGCACAAATTCGGGAGTCCGCCACACAAGTTCGTTTTTCTTTTGTGAGAAAACAGATAAGCAGACTAGCAAACAAAAAAAGGTTAGGTTTAGATTTTTATTAGGCATAATGTGTGTTTATTTTGACCACACAAGATAAAAAAAATGTCTAAATTTAACGTATGAAAATATTAGCGTTTGCAGGGAGCAACAGCTCAAACTCTATCAATAAAAGGCTGGTAACAAGTGTCAGTAAATACTACAAGGAACCAGACGATGTGATTGAAATTTTAGATCTTAACGATTACGAGATGGCAATTTTCTCGAAAGATCGAGAAAAAGAGAGTGGTATTCCTCAACTGGCCTACGATTTTGCTGCAAAAATTGATGAAGCAGACTTTCTTTTAATCTCTTTTGCTGAGAATAACGGTAATTATAATGCGGCGTACAAAAACTTGATCGACTGGGTTTCGCGCATCCCCAATCGATTACCATATAAAGACAAAAAAGTATTTATCATGGCGACCAGTCAAGGTCGGCGCGGCGGACAATCGGTTTTGGATATCGCAACAGCGCGCATGCCCTATGATGGCGCGACAGTATTGGAAACCTTTAGCTTACCTGAATTCAACAAAAACTTCGAAGATGGCAAAGGTGTTACAGATGTGCTCCTCCGTAGTCAGCTAGAAGCAAAAGTTCGAAAAACAAAACGGATGTTAGCTGCAGAGTCTGCTGAGTAACGGTGTTAGAGCAGCAATCACGCGCAATATTTATTTCAATTGTGTGCTGGTTGTATATGCCTGTGTATAGATACTCTAGATAAAAGAAACATAAACTAAAAAATATATATTATGGCTAAGAGAGTTTTATTAATAGTTGGTGACTATGTTGAAGATTACGAAGCAATGGTACCATTCCAAGCAATGGGATCAATAGGTATCGAGGTCGATGCTATTGCGCCGGATCGTAAAAAAGGAGATGTCGTACCCACTGCGGTACACGATTTTACAGGAGACCAAACGTATAAAGAACTGCGTGGACATAATTTCGGAATCAATAAAGATTTCGATAGTGTAAATCCCGCGGATTACGATGGTTTATATATTGCAGGCGGCCGTTCAGCGGAGTATATCCGTTTAAACAAAAAGGTAATCGAATTTACACAACACTTTTTCGAGACGAATAAACCCGTTGCTGCAATTTGCCACGGAATACAAGTCCTCACAACAGCACGTGTATTGGGAGGGCGTACCTTAACCGCTTACGTAGCCGTTGGTCCAGATATCGAACTGGCAGGCGGAACATGGAAGAATATCCCAGCAGATCAAGCTATCGTTGATGGAAACTTGGTAACCTCGCCGGCATGGCCTGGACACCAAGCTATATTAAAAGAGTTTTACAAACTATTAGGAATTAGTATAACAGCGTAGATGACAAAGAAAAAACGGTATTGGTGGATTGTTATTGGTTTGGTAGCCATCCTCGGATATGGTATCTGGGAAGCTTTTAACCAGCCTTCCATCAAAGATCTACCTGGCAAGTTTGAGGAAGTCGCTTTTGTACGTAATGAACAAAACAAGGGTGGTATTATCCGAATTTATGCTGTCGCAGTCGGCGATATTGGACAGGCAGATTTTGAAGCCTGCGCAGATTTGTTTCCCACAAATGATTATGGCAGTATGACAAAGGTGTATTTCTTCGATAAACAAAAACCCTACCCAACTGCACTGACTATTGATACGCCACATTTTGACGGTAAACAATACGAAGCAATCATGATCCTGAAACGTTCGGGAAGTGACAAGAAGTAGTTGGTAATTGGTAATTGGTAGTTTGTAGTTTATAGTTTGTAGTTTGCTGTAGAGACACAAACCTCGGAGGACTCAGCGCAGCTATATTTTGTATCTGACGGTTGGTAGTGCGATAGATATTAATGGGTAGTTCCTAGTTTTAAGTAATCTTAGGGGCTACCCTTACAGTCCCCCACCTCCTACAAGCCTCCGCTGGCGCGAGCTTGTAGCTTGTGTCCCATATTACAATAAAAGCACAAGTTGAAAAACCTGCTTACACTTCTTACCCCCTTAACTTCTTCACTTTTATTCGTGCACGGTATGTGCTAAAATAAACTGGCTCGGCGATATTCCCATTATGCTTCGAAAAACGCGATTAAAATGAACTGCTGTATTAAAACCACATTGATAAGCAGCCTCTGAGATATTTTCCGTCCGTTTGTTCACCAACACCTGACACGCCTTTTCTATCCGAATTTCATTTAAGAATCCAACGAATGTTTTCTTTGTATGTTTCTTAAAGAACTTACAGAAAGCAGTGGGTGTCATATGGATCAAAGAAGACACCTCCTCCACGGTTACATTTCGTTTATAATTATCTAAAGCATGCTTAATAACAGCATTTATGCGAAGTCCATCTGAGTCTTGAAAATCAACCTTATTAAGGCCAGAATAAATGGAAACATAATGCTTCTCTTGAGCCAGTAAAAAACGAAAAACTTGAATAACCTTCAACAGCTTAGAAACTCCTTCTTCTGCATTTAAACTCACAAAAAGCTCTTTGATTGCATGCGCATAAGAGGCAGGTAACGACTTACTTGTATCCAAATTATAGAATAAATTCTTTACCGCATGTAATTCCGTCATATCAAAGAAAGAACGGAGCTTCTCGAGGGAGAAAAACAAATGAACGATATGAACCGTACTGTTATCGGCCAGACTTTCATCTTTAAAAAAAAGATGAGGCTCATTCGGCTTGATCAGGAAAAGTTCGTCTTCATCACAGGGTCTAATCAAATTTCCAAGCATCAACGACCCTTTACCTTTTACAATATAGCTTACTTGAAACTCCCGATGTCTATGGTAATAACCATAAAAATCAGTCCCGATATCTTCCATCGTGTAAAAAGCGCCATCACCATGTGCAGGGACCGTAAATTCTATCGGTTTCCGCGTTTCTTGATTTTTCATGTACAAATGATACTAGCCAAATATGTGCAGAACAGCAAGGAAAGGTTTATCAAAAAAGGTTGCTTAGTCCCTTTATACAAAGTGCCTAAGCAACCTTTAAACAGGTTATTAACCTAAGAAAGGATATCTATAATCTGTATCAGGATTAAACGTTTCTTTGATCGTACGTGGAGAAACCCAACGTAATAAATTGATCATCGACCCCGCTTTATCATTAGTTCCTGAACCACGAGCGCCACCGAAAGGCTGTTGACCTACAACGGCACCTGTACACTTATCATTGATGTAGAAGTTACCCGCCGCATTGCGTAACGCATTTGTTGCCTGGTCAATTGCATAACGATCTTGCGAGATAATAGAACCTGTTAAAGCATAGATCGATGTTTGATCAACGAGCTTCAAGGTCTCCTCCCACTTGTTATCATCATATACATAAATTGTCAAAACAGGGCCAAACAATTCCTCCGACAATGTTTCGTAATCAGGGGTTTTAGCTAAGATTACAGTGGGATGGATAAAGTATCCAGTTGACTTGTCATATTCACCGCCAATAACCACTTCAGCATCCTTTGAAGACTTCGCTTTATCAATGTAGCTCGTGATTTTATCAAATGCTTTCTCATCGATAACAGCATTAATAAAATTACTGAAGTCTTCTGTACCACCGATCTTAAAGGATTTAATATCTTTCTCCATCAATCCTTTCAACTCATTCCACAATGAAGCCGGTACATAAGCTCTAGAAGCTGCCGAACACTTTTGTCCTTGGTATTCAAAAGCACCTCTCACTAGCGCTGTATTCAACACATTGATATCTGCTGAAGGGTGTGCTAGGATAAAATCCTTACCACCTGTTTCTCCAACGATACGTGGATAGGTTTTATACTGATGAATATTTTGTCCGATTGTTTTCCAGATATCCTGGAATACACCTGTAGATCCTGTAAAGTGAATACCTGCGAAATCAGGGTGTTTGAAAATTACATCACCTGCATCAGGGCCCGAGACGTAGATCAAGTTGATAACGCCATCCGGAAGACCTGCTTCTTTAAAGATTTGCATCAATACATTTGCGGAATAAATCTGCGTATTAGAAGGTTTCCAAACAACAACATTCCCCATCATAGCAACACAAGAAGGTAAGTTACCTGCTATGGCCGTAAAGTTGAATGGCGTAAGTGCAAAAACAAATCCTTCTAGCGGACGTTGTTCTACCCTATTCCACACACCTTTACTATTTGCTGGTGGCTGTTGTGCATAGATCTCTGTCATATATGCGACATTAAAGCGCAAGAAATCAGTAAATTCACATGCCGAGTCAATTTCTGCTTGATATGGGTTTTTAGACTGACCCAACATAGTCGCCGCGTTTAATTTATAGCGATATTTCGAAGAAGCTAATTCAGCTGCTTTTAAGAAAATAGCAGCACGTTGCTCCCATGGTAGGTTTTCCCAATCAGCCTTAGCTGCTAACGCCGCATTAATTGCGTCTGTTACATGGCTTTTCGAGCCTTGGTGATATTGGCCCAATACATGCTTATGGTCATGTGGAGGCGTTAACTTACCTAACTTATCCGTGCGGATTTCTTTACCACCAATATACATCGGTACATCCACCTCTTGCGCTCGTGCTTCAGCAATAGCTGCTTGTAGCAATTCTCTTTCTTTAGTTCCAGGTGCATACGAATAAACAGGTTCGTTTGTCGGCACAGGAACATTAAAAAATCCTTTCAACATAGCTTATATTTTTTTGATATAAAGTTCGACTTTGTCGGGCAAAATATGTTAACACATACTAGTTAACAATATACGTATTTTGCCCAAGCAAATATTAAATCCTTCTTAAATAACGAAAAATACGTTATAATATTACTTAATTTCAATAATCAAAGGTGCACTCACACAGGTCATCTCATTATCGACTTTCTGCACCGATATGTGCTTTTCTCCATCCCCGATCTTTAACCGCATCACGTTGTTAAATTTCCCACTGCGTACGTATTCATCGCTGAACTCATCCCATTCATACAAAACTGTTCCATCCATCTTCTTCCATAAGAAGCTATACCGTGTGTCCGCCTTTTCCAACAATGTTATAGTAACAGTTTTTCCATCCTTTTGTTTCTCAACCTTATAGTTCTTAGGCGCTTGGATTTGCGGCAACACCTCCACACTAATTGGCACACGATCTGATTTTTTACCCTTCCAAACGCTCTCTACAAAATAGACTGTAGATTTCGTTAATTTCGGGCTCACCAGATTCGTACCTACTGCAAAGGGCGTTTTACCCTCAACACTATCGTACCAATTATACTGCACTCCGGCTTCTGGCTGTTTCATGCTCAGCGCCTGATAACCGGCATAGCATGTTTCCAAGGTATCGCCCCAAGTCGACGCAGGTAAACGCATAGCATATTCCATATTGGCATTAATATTCCACTTCACCTCATAGCTATAAATTTGCTTACTTGGTGTACGCACTAAAGTTGTCGTATCGCGAACCTCTGCACGTAGCACATTATTTCCAACATCAAACTGACCCGGGTTCAGATAAATAGAATCTAAATCGCTTGCGATCTGTATGTCGTTCAAAAACCATTTCACGCGTAACGTATTTGGAGAGGGCTTCAACAATTTTAAGGCAAACAACCCCACTGAAGCAGCATCAACTTGCGTATCTAAAGCAGGCTTCGTTCCAGCTATCGGATCGGCTTTTTGATGAATTGTTTCTACAAATACTTCTTGACAGACACTGCAGAAGGGGGCAACCAGATACTGCATTTTACAAAACTCATGTGGACGGAACCACTTGGCAGGCGAATTATTTCCACCATAAGCATAGATTCCCACCCCGTTAATACCTAACCAGTGCCTCCAAGGCACATGCTTAGGGTCGGCCGATTGTGTTCTATTAGGTCCTTCTATCGCATATTGATTCCCTGCCCAGTACTCATCAGCTAAAATCGCAAAAGAATGGCCGATCTCGTGTACCGCGATGTCGTTACTGGAGGCATTCACTGTGGCCGTTGCGTACTTCCCACCAGAGCCTCCATAAAATGGAGAATTAACCAATATAACAACCTGCGTATGATTGGGTATATTATCCGCTAAGACCTTTTCTATGACATCATTTTTCTGCGGAATTACAAGTCGGTGCAAGCCATAGTTGTCAAAGCTGCTACCAAAAATAGTATTCGGCTGTGCTTCTGGAACAGCGATACGTTTCGGAAAATCATTAAACCGCGCCGGCAAGTCTTTGTGCCCATGTTCAACCTTTGGACAATCATCTGCCGTTCCAGCGTGGGCCGCTCCCGATTCCTTCGAGGGCGTATTTATAGCAAACACATTAAAGAAATTGGTGTACTGACGAAAAGGCTCCGTCTTAAAAAAATAGTCTGTAAACCGTTTGGCATCTTCATGAAAAGCCCCCATCTCCTGTTGCGTGTAGCCATCCGCCAAAATAACCAAGTTTACCACCTTCTTATCGGTCCCCTGATACTGCAACGTATCGATTGGGTATTTTTGTGCGTATACAGCACAGGTTGCACCGATTAGCACCACAACCGTTGAAATCGCTCTATAAATTATTTTAAACATCGTGTATGAATAAAGAAACCTATCTCCGCACCCTTGTTGCAAAGATAGGTTAAAAATATAAGTCAAAATGTAAGTAAGGGTTCTGGATATAATACCTATCACAACTTAGCTATACCAAAAGTAGCAAGTTAAATACGATTCGTTTTAACACATATTCCCCACCCCTTAACCGAAATTATCCGTTTAAGACAGATATTATTCATTTCTAAGCAAGCAGGAACTATTAAGTGGTTATTTGAGGTATTGAACTAAAAAAAATCCCTCGACTATGGAAAGCCGAGGGATAGATAAATTATACTTATTTTAATGGGTTTCTAGTACTTAATTTTCAGTTTGTCAAACACTTTTGACCATAACCAAATCGGACCAATACATATCAAATGCCATAGATCCCGTCCGTAGACTGCTTTTTTTTCTTTTCGCGTGATGGCAAACAAACCACCGAGGCCAATCAATGCCAACAAAGCACATACTAACCACACTGCAGGCCCGCCATCGCGTTCCAGATATTCCAATTGCACCACAAAAAAACTCATAATACCGATCGTAAATAACATCGCATACGATAACGTGGGTGCCAACCGCAGATAGAGATAGATGACTACCGCAATATAGAACGAACCCCAGTTCAAAAAAGTATGCATATTCATACGAACTAAGAAATTAAATTGTGGAAATGGGATCATCCAGACCAACCCCATCACACCAAAAAACAAAAGAACAAGAGAAATCGCATAACCAATTTTACTACCTACAGCAAAATTCTGATCCAAATAATAAAAATGACGTTCTACAGGACGTTCAAACGTAGGCTCTTTCATTATCTTGCTATCCTTTTTCTTCATGGCGCAAAGGTAAGCATTATTGTAGGAAAAATTTCATTTTCAAATTATTCATCCGTCGTCCTAATGTCATCAATCGTGACTTTTGCGGTTTGCCAGGTAGAACACAATCGGCACGACCGTAAAAGAAAGAATCAAACAAATAATTAATCCACCTACAATCATAATCGCCAAAGGTTTTTGGATTTCAGACCCCATACTCGTCGACATAGCCGCAGGCAGTAATCCCATGGATCCCATTAATGCAATCATCACAACAGGACGTATCCTACTCTTCACACCAAGATCAATAGCATCTAACAGCCGCATTCGCTCCTTAAGATTATCCCGAATAACCCCGATCAACACAATTCCATCGATCGTGGCAACACCAAACAAAATGATAAAACCAATACCGGCAGATATGCCAAAAATAGTCCCCGTGGTCCAAAGGGAGATAAACCCACCAATAAAGGCAAAAGCAAGTGTCAACGAAGAAATTGCAGTATCCTTCAGATTTCCAAAATTAAAATACAACAACAGTAAAATCAGCACCAATGATATCGGAACGACCATTGCAAGCTGTTTTGTGGCGCGCTCCTTACTCTCAAACTCACCTGCCCATTCCATATGATTCTCTCGCGGGAGTTTTACTTCACGCGCAACGACTGACTTAGCTTCTTGGATTGTACTTCCCAAATCTCGCCCCTCAATACTAAAACCAATACCAATATACCGGCTATTACCCTCTCTATAGATAAATGCGGGACCAGTCTGATAGCCGATTGTTGCGATTTCCTGGAGCGGGATATTTTGTCCGTTGCTCGTTGTGATTAAAATATTACCGATCTTTTCTGGCGTATCTCGATATTGTTCCTCAAATCGGAGCACCACATCAAACTGTCGATCACCTTCGTAAAACTTAGTGGCCGCTTGTCCCCCAATAGTCATGGCAATTACGGCTTGAACATCCGCTGTACTCACCCCATACTTAGCCATTTTGCTATCATGCAACTGGATACGCAGTTCTGGAAGACCAATATTCTTATACACGTTAATATCTGTAACCCCCTCCACTTTATTGATCGATGCGGCAACTTTATTAGCGTACTTTTCAAGGTCAAATAAATCATCCCCAAAAATCTTAATAACTAAAGAGCTCTTTACCCCAGCGACATACTCTTCCACATTATCTTGTATCGGCTGACTAAATCCAAAATTGATCCCGGGGTAATGATTCAATCGGCTCCGCATTTCCTGAATGATCTCATCCTTACTGATCTTACGATCCCAAGTCTTTTCATCCTTAAGTTGAACATTAAACTCAATATTAAAGAAACCTGTAGGATCTGTTCCATCGTTCGGTCTTCCTGTTTGTGTGAAGATAAAATCTATTTCAGGCATATCTTTCTCCATGATGCCTTTCATCTCCTTGGCTAATCGCGTAGACTCTTTTAAGCTAATACTGTTGGGCAATGTTGCTCGTATATAAATAGCACCTTCATTCAGCTTTGGAAGAAACTCAGAACCATAATGCATAAATTTAAATACACAGAGCCCAAACAACAAGATAAAAACGGTGATCGATGCTCTCTTAAATCGAAAAGAAATACGATATAAACCGTAAATAGAACGGTTAAAGAAGCGTGTTACAAAGTTTTCTCGCTCTTCCATATTTTTGGTAAACAGCAATTTACACATAGCGGGCACGTAAGTCAAACTTAATAACAGGGACCCCAAAAGAGCATAGCCCAATGTAAATGCCAAGGGCGTAAACATCTTCCCTTCCACCTTTTGGAAAGAGAAAATCGGCAATAAAGCAACAATGAGAATGAGAAGCGCAAAGAAGATATAGGAAGCGACGCTTCCTGCGCTCTTTTTAATCGTTCCCAGTTTCGACATCTTTGCAAACCGTTCAGGTCCGACTCGGTGCGACAATGTCGCCATGGCCACAAAGACCGTCTCGACAATCACGAGGGTTCCTTCGAGCAATAAGCCAAAATCCAGAGATCCCATAGAAATTAAATTGGCGGGCAATCCCTGAATGCGCAACATAATAATTGCAAAGAGGAAGGATAGTGGAATAACCGAAGCCACAATCAAGGTTGATTTCCAGTTGTATAAGAAGATAAAAACAATCAGGGAAACCAGAAGAATTCCTTCCACAAGATTCTTTGAAACAGTTCGTACCGTGGTGTTGACAAGCTCGGTACGATCCACAATCGCTTCAATCTTGACATTGTCCGGAAGAACCCGTGTGTTTAACTCCTCCACCTTTGCTTTTAAATTTGCAATCACTTCGGACGGATTCTGCCCACGTAACATAATTACAATACCTTCCAACACATCATCCATATCGTTGTAACTCACCTGCCCTAGTCTCGGCTTGTGCGAGACCTTGACTTCGGCCACATTTTTTATTAAGATCGGTGTCGATCCGTTAAGGGCCACCGTTATATTTTCGATATCTTCCAACTTATCCAGCAGTCCGACCCCCCGTACGACGTACGCTTGATCACCTTGCTCAATAACATCCCCTCCTACATTAATATTAGACTTAGAAACGGCTTCGAAAACATCCAACGGTGATAGGTCAAAATTCTTTAATTCTGTTGGGTTAATTCGTATTTCATAAATCTTTTGTTCTCCACCAAAACTTACCACATCTGCAACCCCCGGAACGCCTAACAACTCCCGCTCAATCACCCAATCTTGCATGGCCGTGATTTCCTTTAGGGGAAGATCACTCTTAATGATGTAACGAAAAATCTCGCCCGTCGCACCCGATGGTGGTTCAATATCTGCATTAGCCCCCTCTGGCAAGTCGACACCACCAAGTTTATTGGAAACATATTGCTGTGCATAAAAATCATTCACCCCATCTTCAAACTGCACGGTCACGACAGAAAGACCGAACAACGAAATCGAACGAATATTTGATTTACGCGGGATACTGTTCATCTCCTTAGAAATAGGAAGCGTAACCAGTTTTTCCATCTCCTCGGCACTTCGTCCCGACCATTGGGTAATAATACGCGCTCTGGTATTTGTAACATCGGGAAAAGCCTCAATTGGCGTATGAAACAGCGCATATATTCCCGAAAAGAGTAATATAAATACACCAAATAAAACGAAAGTGGTATTACGCAACGAGAATGTCACGATATTCTGTACAAATTTCTTCATAATAACCTATTGATTTAGATGTTCATAGATCAACAGCGCGTTTGACGTCACGATCTTGTCTTTCGGCAACACCGTTTCTCGCACAAACACATATTCCTCATTGCTTGCTACGGGAGCAATTTGCCTCGTTTCAATGTGACAATCGTCGGTATAAACTAAGACATACTCCTTGTTGTTACTAAAAACTATCGCTTTCCTCGGGATAGGAATGCCCATGCCCAAATTATTCTTTTTATCGATAATAATATCCGCACTAAGGCCCGGTACGAGATTTAATTTTTGATTTTCAAGTACAACACGCGCCTTCAATACATGCTCATTATCATCAAACACATTATATATCTTGTCGATCCGCCCGTTGTATAGCTGATCTGGATAAGCTATAGTTCGTATCTTTACCTGATCCCCTGTATGCACAAACCGTAAGTTGCTGGCATAAATATTTACCATGGCCCAAACCTCTTTCAAATTAGAAATGGAGAATAATGGATCATCTTCCTTTGTAATAGCTTGCCCTGAACTTATAGACTTCTGAATAATATACCCTTTCTTTGGGGCTACAATGTGAAAAAGTCCGTTACCTGCCGCCTTAAACAATGTTAAAGATTCTTCAATTCGTTTAAGTTCAATCTTTGCTCCTTCTAACTCGTGTGTCGTCTCTAATAATTCAGGCGCTGAAATTAAACCATCACGTAATAGCGATTCTTTTGATAGCTTTTGCTGTTGAAGCAAGCTTATTTGATTCTGTTGATATTGCTGTTGACGATACAAATCTTGAATCTCAAGTGACTTAATCGTTGCCAAGACCTGTCCTTTGTTTACAAAATCACCGAGCTCAAAGCGTACTTGCTCTACCACGCCCTCTAGCAAACTCCGGTACGCAACCAAATCATTCTCATTATATTCAATTTTACCTGATAAGGTTAATTGCTCCGTAATAGGAACTTCGTTCATCTCGGATATTGTCGTAGATTTCTTTAGCTCAGCACTGAGACAAAAGGTAGGTGTCGCTATTTCTTTTTCTTCTGTCTTTTCTCCTTTTGATCCGCAAGAAGCCAAAATGGCCACGCCCAAGGCGAATAATGTATAGTGTCTCTTCATCATTTATTGAAAGTCTTTTCCTAATATATATTGTAACTCCTCATACGAATTCATGTAGTCCGATACCAGTTCTAGGTATACCTGTTGTGACTCTCGGAATGACCGCATAAAGTCGACATAGGTAACCAAGGATACCTTACCGTCTTGCAGATTACGCCTGTAGCTATCTACAATGGTTTTATAATCTTCGAACTTGTATTCATCCCATCGTGCCAGGGCTTCTTCATACTGGATGAGTTGTTGATGCAAACGTAACGCCGATTGCTCTACATCAAACTGAATAGATTGTAGCTTTTTCGTCTCGTGTTCTATTTGATAGGATACGGCCTTTATCTTACTTTTATTTCGGTTAAATACGGGTATATCAAAGCTCACACCGAGACCAATAAAGTCCTGCATAATATTTCCGCCCCGATCATAATTCATCTGAAAAGTTAGATCCGGCACGCGATTACTCTTTTCTATGGCAAACTCTTGGTTCGCTTTCGCCAACTCATTAGATTGTTTTTTTAAGGTCGTATTTTCACCAACATCAGTCAGGTTTGTCTGTGTCGAAACGCGTAATGATAATCCCACGGTAACAGTCGGCAATACCAATTTTGAAATTGTTAAATCTGGTATCTGAGTCAATACAATAAGTTTCTGTAACGATTCTCTCTTTTCCGCATCGAGGGCAATAACTTCCTTTTGGAGCGCTATCAACTCAGCTTGTATACGGTACACATCTGCCTTCGAAACATTATTACTTGTGGCTTGGTTACTGTATTGCTGATACAAACGTTGAAAACCTTCGTATATCCCTTGTAGCTGCTGCGATTCGCGTTCCTGTTGCCCCAGCGTATTGAATGTTTGCCGTAGATCTTTCTTGAGCTCCCGGATGAGATCCTCATAATCTAAAATTTCACTTTCCTTTTCCAACTTCCGGAGCGCGACCCTTTTCTTTCGCTTTCCGGCCGTTTCGATCATTTGTTCTAGTTCGAAGGCAATCTGTTGATGTTTACCATAATTTCCGAACAGATGAGGGAGCACCTCCGCGGTATTATTTTTCCAAATATTTACCTCGCTAATACTGAACGTCGGATTGGGCCATACGCGCTCCTGCACCATCTCGGCATCCGCACGTTGGATATTGAATTTCTGTGCAATAAGCTCATAATTGTTCGCTAAAAAATTAGCTTCTAGATCTGAAATTGTATATTCTTGCGCTTGTAAAAAGCTAATAAAGAATAACAACATGGCTGTTAAATAAATTCTTCTCACCTTATATTCATCTTTTGCGACAAAACTAAGCGCAGTAGATTAAGGGGATTTCTAAGATAGATTAGAATTTGATTAGAATAACAAATCGACGCGTGTACCGTCCTTCCCTGAGTGGATCTGTAATTGTATGTTATGCAGCGAAAAAATGATATTCGCCATGGATAAACCGATGCCTTTACCCTGAATCCCTTTCGTATTTTGAGCCCTGAAAAAATTATCTTTTATATGGTGTAGATCATCCTGCGGAATACCAATCCCTTGATCTAAAACGGACACGATCAACCGTCCGTCACATTCGCTCAAAGTCACTTTAATAGGCTTGTTATCGGAATACTTGACTGCATTTTCCAAGATATTGTTTATCGCCAACTCCAGAAGCTTATCATTACCTTCCGTCATGAGCAACGCATTATCTTTGACCAGGATTTCTACTTCTACTTGCGCTTGATGGTATAGGATCATATTCTCGATCACTTGCCAAACAATCTCATCTACACGAACCTCTCTAAACTCGAAACTTGTTTTTGCCCCGGAGAGCAACATCATCTGGTCCAAGGTTTCCTGAAGATCACTTGTATATTGCTTCAATTGGCGTATAGCTTCCTCGTGAACCTCGATAGAGCGAGGTCTACTACTTGTTACCTCTAATGTTCCGAGCAGAGCGGTAATCGGTGTACGTAGTTCATGGGAGACATAATCGATAAAGTTTTTTTGAATGGTGAATGTTTGCGCAATACGATCGACAAAATGATTGTACGTGGTCACTAGATCTTCAATCTCCGCATACGACCGCGCTAATTTCAGCGGCTCATTAAAATTTTTACTATCCCGTTCTTTGATCTGCTTTACAATATTTATGATGGGCTGATATGCGATATACCCCAAATATTGTGAAGAGAGAAAGATGATCAGTAAACCGATAAAAAAAGCAATCCAAAGCACCTTCATCAGCGAGGCCATCTGTCCATTAAACTCTTCCCGCGGCTCTCGGGTAATCACGACAAAATCACCTTGGTTATCTTCATAAAAGATACCATTATAGAAAAAATCAGGCGAATCAAAAAAAGCATTTTTCTGCTGCTCAACAAGCTTTATAAAATCCTTTGGAATTTCACCGTCCAGTGTCATATCACCATTAAATTTATGCCCCAAGCTATCGAATACTACGATATTCTTTCGAGATATGGCTTTGTTCAATTGGTTTTTAATATGCGTATGCTCTAGCACGGGGAGTTCGTCTTGCTCTAAATAATAGATAGCGGCCAACAAGGATTTGTTTTCCAATGACTTGTGCTCTTTCTGCACCATCTGTGCGTAATAAGAAAAGTAGATCAGGAACGCAACGACCAGCATAACGACAGTAAAAACCAATACAGCGTATAACGATAGTCTGTGTCTTAATTTCATAACTATGCTTTAAATATATACCCGACGCCTTTCACGGTAAAGATGTATTTTTCGCTCTCGCTCTCGATCTTATTTCGTAAATACGATATATATACATCCACAACATTGGTATGATTTTCAAAGGTAATTCCCCAGACAGCATTTAAGATCTGAATACGACTTACGGTCTTATTTCTATTTTCAATGAGATACATCAGTAATTTATACTCTCGAGGAGAGAGGTCCACATTAGAACCACTTAGAGTTACCTTATATTGTTCTAAGTCAACCTGGAGACTTCCAAAAGTAAAAGTAGATTTAGGTTGCTCTTGCTGCTGATATTGTTGCCGGCGCGTTAGTGCCTTAATCCTTGAAAGTAGCTCATCAAAGTGAAAAGGCTTCGTTAGGTAATCATCGGCCCCATAATCGAGCGCCGACACTTTATCCTGTACCGCATTGAGCGCACTTAACATCAATATAGGGGTGTAAAGCTTTTTGTAACGCAAAGTTTGCACCAATTGTATACCATCCATTCCTGGTAACATGACATCCAAAATAATCAGATCCCAATCCATTTGGATATAGTTTTTCTCTATTACCTCTTCTGCACTTTTACAAAGCGTCACGAGATAACCACATTCTTCTAATCCTTTAACCAAAAAAGTACTAATACGCTTATCGTCTTCAACTACAAGAATCTGCATAGCAACCTAATTTGTACAAAAATAGCCAAATTCATTCGTTTATCGTGAGCACAAGAAAAACTCTAATCAAACTTTAATGTTAAACGGTCTGACTCGCATGATTCGTCTCCCATACGTCATGTTTTTATCGCACTCCCGTAATTGACAAAAGCCTTACATTGATTTACACATAACCTCGTACTTTTAACGTATGAACACACTCAAACTTTCCGCATTGGATTTAGCCACCATCAGTAAGGGGTCTAATACCAAAGAAGCGATTGATAGATCGGTACAGTCGGCTCAATATATAGAACAATTAGGTTACGAACGCATCTGGTTCGCTGAACACCATAATATGGAGTATATCGCCAGCTCAGCGACTTCTTTACTTATCGGGCATGTTGCCAGTCAGACACATAAAATCCGTGTCGGTTCTGGAGGAATTATGCTACCGAACCATGCGCCGTTAGTTATTGCAGAACAATTTGGCACCTTAGAAACCTTATATCCTGGACGGATAGATTTGGGTCTTGGACGTGCTCCGGGAACAGATCAGTTGACAGCAATGGCACTTCGTCGGAATAATCTCAACACCTCCTTTTATTTTAAGGATGATATCCAAGCGCTACAACATTATTTTGAAAATGAAAACCCTACGGAAAAAGTACGTGCCTTTCCGGGAGAGGGGCTACATGTTCCCCTTTACATATTGGGTTCAAGTACCGATTCTGCCTACCTTGCTGCGGAACTCGGTCTTCCCTACGCCTTCGCCGCACATTTTGCACCGGCCATGCTAGGCCAAGCGGCAGAAATATATAAAGCAAATTTTAAGCCTTCACCCTATCTGGATAAGCCGTATTTCATGGTCTGCGTTAATATTGTTGCTGCCCAAACGACGGAAGAGGCGGCCTTTTTGGCAACCTCTTTGTTTAACCTTTTTGCGGGTATAGTAACCAACCTTCGCAGACCACTTTCACCGCCGACAGATCAGGTGATTTACCATGGAATTCCAGAAATAGAAAAAGCGGTACAAAGTATGGTTTCCTGCACCTTCGTAGGAGATAAAGAAGCTATTCGGGAGCAAGTATCCGGCTTTGTTGCGCAGTATGGCGTGGATGAGATAATCACAACAAACTATATTTTTGATATAGACAAGAAACTGGAATCCTATCGGATTACCTATGATGCATTACAAGGAGCTTAAGCTCCTTGTAATCACAGATTCAATTTTTATTTTATTCGATAAGCTTCAGTTTAGTTCCCAAATGTAGACCCAATGCCTCACTGACATCAGGAATTTGATGAGCCTTCAAATCTTCCCAAAACTTACGCTTAAATTGGCTCTTCATTGGCGTCTTATAAATATTACGTTCCAATTGTTTCTCTATTTTTTTGTATTCTTCCGCCGTTAAAAAAGATCGTTCCATCACATAGAATTCCGCTAGACCTTCATATGGAATATGTCCATATTCGTTTTTTCGCTTAATACTGCCAACTACATTTTGATATATATTTTGTAAGTCGGCCGGACTGCTCGCCGCCAATGGACGTTTGACAAAAGTTTCCAGATTAACCGCGTTTTTAATCTTTGCTTCTAGGCGAAATATTTTAGTGTGACGAATGGAATCAGGAAGCACGCCGTCTCTAAAATATTGCATCGTCTCTCCATCCGAACTAGGCCTAATATTTCCAACCTCAACATCGTTTTTTAAGATCTTAGTTATCCCAGTGTTGGATTCCTCTCGGAAGTTCAACTTTTCTAACCGTTCCCGTAGCCCCTTAGTAGAAAGGCTTGGGACGCGCTGAATCTGAAAAAAGCCAGACATCTTTTTGTCGTAATCCCGAACAACGGATGAATCTCGATATACGCGATAATCTATCAATTGGTACTTCATTTTTCCTTTTGTAAGTGGGATATAATACACTATAATGCCATCCGAGTAATACTTATGTTGTAAATTAAAGGTCTCCAACGCTCTGTAATACCCCCTTAGCACGACCACATCCCGGTGCTTACGATCCACCACAATTTCAGCAATAGTATTTGTACGTGGTATTAGTTCAAGGATTTGTGTCTTTTGGTTTTCTAAGAGCGTGAAACTTGCCCGCTCGTAAGAAACATGTTGCACAACAACCTCCCACGGCTTTGGAATAGATTCTTTGGCGCCCTCTAAAAAATTAAAAATACCATCCTTATCCGTAAAGCCAATAAGAGTACCATTCTTATGGTACACGTTCAGTGCTGGAATCCCTTGTTTATGCACGGCATCTACAAATGAAATCTGTGCCTGAACCGATAGACAAAAGATGTAGAGCACTAGGCTACTAAAAACAAACTTAAAGACCATAAAAAATTAAGAAACAACTGTTTAATATAAAACCAATTAGGATAGACGAAACTACTGATAAATGATAGATCGAAGAAAAAATTAACACTCTTTGACATAGGCAGTGGTTGTTATGGTTTTGCCCACACTCTTTTACATGCACATACATCCCCATCATAGCGATTCTCCCTAGATGGAATGGTCAATGCGACTATAAAAAAGCCTGTTCCATTGCTGAAACAGGCTCTACAGGTTACATTACGACCTCTTAGCGGTACATATGAACCAAATTGACTTACGCCGAGCCCGGGGCTCTTGACGGATTTTTATGGAAACCGGGCTTGGGTAAGTCGTAAATCAAAAACTACAAAAAAAAGGAACTCCCTTCATGTATAACACAAGACAATACAGATTGTCAGCAAAGACCCCCAGCGGACGTCCTGTATTGCTTGTGTATTTTAAAATACGCTTGGACTTCGGATACGAAGACTTACCAAAGCGGAACTATAACACGTACCGCAATGATAAATCTAACTTTCATGGGTAATTTCTTTCCATCACTTCGTATACTCATCCCATAAATCAAAGAGCTTAATATGCTACCTATATATAGCTGTTTAACCACACTGTTTATATTGTACCCCTACGCCCTATCGGTTATCATTCAAGCTTACAATACTGTATTATATTGAACGTAGGTAAAAAGACATTGTATAGCAGACGCACATTATTTGGTTACTTTCTGATAGCCCACTAATTCAAATATAGGCAATTAGAAACATATAGACAAATAAAAATAAAATAAAACACAACATTAATTGCACATTAATATATTATTATTTTCCTTTACTATTTTTGCGCAAAAAAACTATTTATTTGCTTTGTGTCAAACTACAACAAAGAAACGCTCCTTCGTATTGGTAAGCTTCTCAAAAAACATCGTGAAGAACGTTCGTTCTCACAAGGCGATGTCGCCACCATGACCGGCTTAACCATCACGACCATTTTTTCCGTTGAAAAGGGTCGAGGTACATCGCTGAGCAATTTTTTGTTGATTTGTCAGGCATTAGGTATCCAACCACGTGATATTTTCGTAAAAGATCTTGTTCTCACACCACCTTTTGAAGCCCCTCCTGGGGCCGGGTACCGCAATGAGACAGCCCGTAAACTAGATGAACTGGTATATTCAAACTTTTTTGACACACCAAAACGTGTTTCCGACGTATTAAGAGAGTTGGAAATCGACAAAAAAGACAGTAACAAATTCTCTGTTTACTTAACAGCGTACTGTAAAGAAGGTGCTTTGGAGTATGTAAAAGAGAAAAACATCAAAAAATATAGCAGAAAAAAATCCGGTAAGGCGAAGATTAAGTAAAAAGTGTCAAAGTCTAGTTGATTTTGTGTGCGTTTTGCTCTGATCAGTAATGGTCATAAAAAAGGAGGTGTTGAACGGACACCTCCTTAAAAGTAAATTATTTTTACCCATAAAAATAAATCACATCATATTTGAAAGAAATCGCTTCTAGATAGCCGAGTATGTTTACATCTACGCACTAAGATCCAAACCTTTTCGACACTTGCGTTTCTATAATACGCGCTTTCAACATTACAAAGATGCGAAGCCGGCAGAACTCTCACCACAACTACAGGTTATATTTTCATTTTTTTGAAAAAAAATTGAAATAACGACCTACCCACCAAGGTTTACCAGCTGCTTCTCCCACATTTTTTTGTACAAAGAATCATACTTCATTAACTCGCTGTGTGTCCCCTGCTCTGCAATCTTGCCCGCATCAAGAACCATGATGCAATCTGCGTGAGCAACGGTGCTCAACCGATGTGCAATAACGATCATTGTTTTGCCCGCATCTCTAAAGGACTGGAGCGTTTGTTGTATAACCTCCTCCGATGCAGAATCAAGCGAAGAGGTCGCTTCATCCAATATGAGTACTTCAGGATTTCGATATAGAGCTCTTGCAATTGCGATGCGCTGCTTCTGCCCACCGGAAAGCAAAGCTCCGTTCTCCCCTAAGTAGGTCTGAAAACCACTTGGTAGCTTTTCAATAAACGGAAGGATTCCCAATTTTTTGGTGATGTCGATGATACGCTGTAGATTTGGAAAATCTTCGCCTAAAGCGATGTTATCTATAATATTTCCAGAAAATAAATCAATTTGCTGGGGGACGACCGAAACCAGCTTACGCAACGAGTAATTAGAAAGGTAATTGATATCATAATCACCAATAGTTATTTTTCCACTATTGAGGGGATAGAGATTTTGGATTAAAGCGGAGATTGTGGTCTTTCCTGAGCCACTTTCTCCGACAATCGCTGTTGTTTTCCCCTTTTCAAACGTACAAGAAAACGCTTTAAAAATTTCAATACGGGAGCCGTAACTAAAAGAAACTTGGTTAAATACGATATCGCCCATCCCTTCGGGCGTAAGATCTAGTTTGTTTGTTGATTCTTCCCGCTCCAGATCCATAATCTCAAACAAACGATCCGAAGCTATCATCGCATTTTGAACGGTCTTATTCATCCCAATGAGCTGAGTGACAGGCCCTGTAAAATATCCGATCAATGCATAAAAAGAAAGCAACTCACCCGGCGTAATAATACGATCTATAACATACCGTGCGCCTACCCAAATCAAAACTATCGTGAAAATACGAGATAAAAAATCAGAAGACGATGTCGAGAACAAACTATTCATCACGGACCTGTATATGGTCTTTAAGAGTAAGGAAAATTTACTATCGGTCTTATCATTCGCAAATTGCTCGATACCAAATTGTTTAATTGTGCGCACCGCGTGCAGAGACTCCACAAGATGGGACTCCAATTCAGCTCCTTCTTCCATCATTCGTCTTTCTACCTTTTTATTGAGTTTGTTCGTTACCCAATACACTAAAAAGTAAAGTGGTATGACCAGCGCAATTATCAAAGCTAGCTTCCAGTAATAGGAAAACATTAAAGCAAAGGAAAAAAAGACAATAAAGATATTTACCACAATCTGGATTGCTGCATCGTTGATGAATGCCCGTATCTTTACCGCGTCATTTACACGAGAAATGATCTCTCCAACCTTCATGGTATCGAAAAAACGTTGAGGAAGACTCAGTAAGTGTTTATAATACCCCAAAATCAAATACCGATCAATCTGCTGCCCCGTTTGCAATACCATCACGCTTTTCATTCCTCCTATAAACAGTTGGAAAAGTAAAATAACGATCATAATCACAGAGAGTAGATTTAACAATCTCAAATTGCCATCCACCAAAACATAATCGGTTACCTTTTCCATGTAAATAGAAGTCGAAAGCCCGAGCAATGTATAGAATATGGCACCGATTAGTGCTTGAAAAGCGACCGATCGGTGTGGTTTTATCAGGTTCCAAAAGCGTTGATAAACCTGTGTCTTTTCGTTCCTTTGTTCAAAGTATACATTGGGTTCCATCAATATCAGGGCCCCGGACCATGCTTTATCAAAATTTTCTATCGATAGCTTTTCTATTTTTCCGGTAGCCGGATCCATATAGGTCACCTGACGTTTATCTACGTTGTAAAGAACAATATAATGAGGAACATTCTCTTTAAACTCGACGTGCGCTATGGCAGGTAAAGGTATACTTTTCAAAGCTGTAATCCCTCCTTTTACCCCTTTTGCCACAAACCCCATCGCGGTTAATCCTTGGATCATTCCCAATACATTTGTTCCACGCGTGTCTGTATGGCATAACTGCCTAATTTTAGCGATAGGCATCTGTAGGCCATAGAAAGCGGCTACTGACGATAAACAAGCGGCTCCACAATCGCGTACGTCATGTTGCTTTACCTTTGCATAATTTCTTTTGCCCATTCCGTTCGTTAGCTTAAGAGTTATTTATTGCTTGATGTATTACCAAGTGCAGGATTAAACCAATCGTCCACGCGATCAAACAGAAGTTGCCACAGCGTACGATCTAATAGGTAAAAACGCGCTACAAAACTATTTCCTTTACCAATTTTTGCTTGATAGCCATTACGCAGGGTCAATACATCCTGTTTCAGCTGACAACGAACCTTGAAGAAAGGTTCCGCCTGATCGGCTACTGAAACGTTGGGGTCAATATCTAGTACAACGGCCTCCACCATCCCCCACTGATTGTAATTATAGGTATCCATTTGCAAGCGCACTGCTTGTCCAGGGTGAATAAAACCAATATCCTTGGGTAAGACCAAACATTCGGCAATTAAATCATGATCCGGCGATAGATCGCCTAAATGCTGACCTTGAACAACCTGACCACCCGCCTGTAACCCTTTAAAATTAGTTAGACGCCCTGTTGCCGCCGCCGTCACGACATAGTTCTGGCTTTCTATGGAGAGGTCTTGTATATCTCCCTGCATCGTTGTAAGCCGTTGCTCAAGTTCTTGTTTCTTTCCCTGCCAAATAGCAGCTTGTTGTATAGGGATTGATTGGAATTGTTTACGGATTTGCTCATACGCATAATGACTTTTGTCATATTCGGCTTGCGAGATCACCCTTCGCTCAAAAAGCTGTTTATTACGGTCCCGCTCTCGTTCGGAAAGATTAAGTTGCGTCTCAACTTCTGCCATTTTACCTTGCATAGCATATAGCTCCTGCCGATACTGTCCCGTACTTATCTGATTATACCTACCAGCCAACAAATGGTTTAGGTCTGAAACTTGTGCTTTTATTTCTCCCAATAATTGATTTTGATTGCTTTGTTTGTTCTGAAGACCTTCTGTGGTAACGACAAGCAGCGTATCCCCTTGTTGTACAAGTTGATTATTACGGCTTAAATTACTCTTTACGACTCGCCCCGCTACTAAAGAGATAACGGCCGTATTTTCATCTGCTGCTCGTATACTGCCGCGCGCAGCTGTTGTAATGGGTACCTTTATAAGCGGTAACGATACAAAGACTGCAACCACCAATAACAATAAACATATATATAGCGTTGACGCTCTCATGGAGAAGGTTAATTTGTTTACGTGAAAAGCCTTAAAAGTAGTAAAAATCGAGTGTAGTCCGGTGAATTCTGGATGAATTAATTTTTATTTTTCTTGCCGTGTAGCGATAAATATAAAAGGAGCGTTATTACTGTAATACCGATTACAATAATGAAATATGATCCCCTTGTCTCATTTTCACCTTTTGTGATTTTTTGAAAAACAAAAACTAAAAAACAAGGGTTAAATTGATTAAGTATGAAGACAAAAAAACAGCCTATAGATACTAGAGGTTGGTTTTTTAAAAACTTCAACTTATCTTAATTCGATGAAAAACAACAATAAATAGGCATGTCAATATTTGATGTTCTACCGACTTTCCAAGAATCGCCTTGGACGTACATAATCGTACCTTTAATCTTTGTAAGTAGTATAATTGGCTTCTACTACAAACCCTATTTTTACAAGCTTGTACTGCATCCTTACGAAGTTTGCAGAGGTAAACGTTGGCATACACTGTTAACCTCTGCATTCGTGCATCGTAATTGGTGGCATTTGTTGTTTAATTTATTAGCTATTTACATACTGACGTATGATGCCTATGAATGTGTAAAACAAATTTATGGCAAGAATGTATCAATATGTCTAAGCCCGATAATTTATATCGTGTTAATTACCATTCCAAATATTCTTCAAACCCTTCGTAAAAAAGAAAACTTTCTTTTTACGACCATGGGTGCATCAGGTTTATCATTTGGACTTTATGGATTTTCAGGTCTTTTTTTTCCTACAGAAACTGTAAGCAGCTTTGTACTTCCATTCGTAGGCAATTTTTTCTTCAACTGGCTCTCCCTACTTCTTATACTGTTTCTACTAACTCGCGTTCGTAAAACAACCAGTCAAAACGTCTATCTTCACCTGTACGCCTTTTTATTCGGCGGCCTTCTAGCGTTTATTGTACGTCCAAATTCCTTTAAGGAAGTATTATCGCTTTTTATTTAACCTGTAACCAATGACCAAATAAAATCAACTAGATTTTTTTGTTTTTCATTTTCTCTTACTTCGCCACCACCATTGATCTGCGTTTGCTCTTCGATTGTCAATGCTGTTAATTCTACGTTTTCAAATTTCTTTTCCATGATGTTTTATCTTTAATAGTACACCACAAAAAACGATATAATAGCAAACTAGGGGTACAACTAAAAGTTGTATAGTAAAACTTATAGTATTATTACTCATATATTTTATAACTTCAGGTAATATTCTTAGCTTTGTATTATCCGACTAAGTTACTTTATTACAAATGGCACAGGCAGAAATTGGTATTTACATCAGACAGAAAAGAGAAAGTTTGAGAATTTCGCAAGAGGCGGTAGCCTTTATGCTCGATATGTCGCAAGCTGCTTATTCGAAAATCGAACGAAACGAAACCAAGGTTAAGGTCGATCAAGTGTACAAAATAGCCGATTATTTTGGCGTTAGCGTATACGAGCTCTTGCCCCCTTCTTTGGCGAGTGACGTAACAAGTGAAAGCATTTTTGGTTTGGTATGGCACTCTATCAAAAGGCTATTTCTCAAATTTAAGCGAAGTTAACGGTACGAACCGATATTTCTCGCTTTTTTGGAAAAAAAACACGGCACCTACGTTTTATTTAACGTAGGCTAGGTATTTTGTAGCCTAATTTGTAACAGAAAATCCTTAAAAAAAGGAAAAGTAGACCTCGATCTCACAAAAAAAGGTAGAAATATTTCTATTCCTACCTTCACATTAATACTAAAATTCTCTATAGTGACACTTCAATTATTGCCTTTAAGGGAATCAATACGCCATTTTTAATCTGTACGTAGTTTTCTGTTAATGACCAAACTGTGGTCTCTACCCTTTTTGGTCCATCTTCCGTCTGGAAGACAATCGTCGTTTTTGACTTAAACTCATTTCCAAGACGTTGTGCTGCGGTAAGGATGTCATGCAGTACCAATGACCGATCTACATCTGCTGGAATAATTTTAAAATCCTGGATATGCTCCTTCTCAATAATCTGTCCTATCATAGTGCGTAAATTTAAGTTGACGTTCAAATATTATATCTCGAATCATCGATAGTTAAATATAAATTTAGTTACTGAATTTTCATAGATAACAACAAATTATTTACAATACTGTTATATTCACAGAATAGAATCAGAATGTCCTGTATCAAACAAAATAAATAGAGAACCATAATCTTTAAGATAGAAACTATGCAACAAGCAATATATACGAAATCATTTACGCTCGACTTCACACACTGTTACGCCAATGGACTACTAAAATATAGTGCTTTAAGCAACATGCTTCAACTTACGGCTGCCGATCATGCAGAAGAGTTGGGCTTTGGTTACTTAGAAATGGCAAAAGCACACCAATCCTGGGTACTCAGTCGAATCAGATTTGAAATCGAAAAATTACCCCGCTTTTTAAGTAAAATAGAGGTGCAGACATGGATACATGATTTTCAGGGTAACCGATCCACACGTGAATTCGAAGTATCGGTAAACGGAAAAAAGATGATTGGTGTAACAAGCTTTTGGGCCGTCTTTAACACCAAAGAGCGAAAATCCGAACAGCTGAACAAGGAGATCGATCCAGACATTGTCCTAAAAGAAAAAACAGCTACACGTCTCCCCTACAAACGTATTGACGCCACCACACATTACGACCACAGTTTCGCCTATGAAACTAAGCTATCGGATTTAGATATTGTAAACCACGTAAATAATGTAAAATACACGGACTGGTGCTTAGACACACTAGATAGCGAGATGGTACTGGAGAAACCATTTCACGCGATCAATGTCAATTATATTAAAGAATTGCGTTTGGGACAAGCTGTTCAAATCAGACAACATATAAGTGATAGCATAATAAATTTTGGCATTACAAAGGAAGATCGAACCGTTTTTCTAATGGAAATAGAGCGATAGATTTCATTAAAAAAGGAGGCCTCTAGGCCTCCTTTTTAATATTTACATCATGTAAAGCTTATGCGAAAGCACGATCACCTTTTTTATACGGGAAATTACCATCGTATCTACCAGGAATCTTTACATACCGTAAAGCTTGTGTCATACCAACTTCGGAAGTAAAGAAGCCCGTAAGGGTAAGTTGCTTAAACATCTGGAAAAAGTGATTTGGCAATTGCTCAACATCTTCTTTTTTCTTTCCAGCTTTTTCAGCCTCAGCATAAAGTGCATCTTGTTTCTCACCACGTGTCTTTTGAAACTCTTTCGCTTCTTTATCGTAAGCATTCACAAATTTCAGTTTTTCATCTTTCGATAATTCTTGAAATTTCTTTCCAAACTCTTTCTTCGCGCGTTCATCCAAACCGGCAAAACCTTCTAAGAAAGCTTTCTGATCTTGTGGCGTATAACAATCGCGAATCATCACTGGTATAAATTCACCAACACCTGCTTCTTTCGCTCCAGGAGTCGACGTTTTAGGTAAAATAGCCTCTGCTAGATCTCCCAATAAGTCTGTATTTGTCTTATCAAACAACGCCGCTACATCTTTAGATGCCGATCGTGTACATCCTTCTAGAAACAAGTTTGCACCGATTACCGAACCACCAACAAGCATGGCGACACGTTGAATTGCTTCTCTTCTATTCATTTTAAATACTTTTAAATCGTATAATTAACCTCCCAGCCACTACGGTACTGGCGTTTCACAAATTGGTTGACTATATCAAAGTTAGTCACTTTCATCTGGTTATTATCCCATAACAATTTAAGATTTCGTCCAGGATACTTACCATCGATACGTAAATCAGCACCGCGAATAGCTAAATTAGCCATTAATAGAGCCTCCGTCAACGGTCCAGATATTTCAAAAGGCGCACTCACCTCTTTTTTACCATAACCAGCGATCGCAGCTTCCACCCACTGTCCATAATGTCCATTTGCTTTGCCTTCTACGCGTGCATATTTCTGTGCGACATTTGCTTTACGGCTCGTAGGTAACAGACGTGCATTATCGCCGTAGGTATCCGCAAGAATCTTGCCCTTCGTACCAATTAACAAAATACCATTTCCACCATCGCCAAACACTTCATTTGGTTCTAACTCATCCGGTCTTGCAGGCTGAATACCACCATCCATCCAATGAAGTGTTACTTGTCCTTGTGTTTTTGGCGTCTTAGGAAATGTCATTGTTACGTGGCTCGATGGCGGACAGCTTTCCGGATAATAAGCACGTTTGAACTCATCTGCATACACCGTTCCTACACTTGCTTGCACGTCCTGTAGATACTTCAGGCCTAACGTACTAAATGGTACTTCCAGTAAGTGACAACCCATATCTCCTAATGCTCCTGTACCATAATCCCACCATCCACGCCAGTTAAAAGGCACTAATTTCTCGATATAATCTTTGTTCGGAGCTGTTCCCAACCACAAATCCCAATCCAGTTCTTTTGGCACCTCGGCCGTTTGTTTCGGCCATGGAATACCTGAAGGCCATACCGGACGGTCTGTCCAACAATAAACCGTATGTACATCACCAATCAAACCCGCTTCATACCATTCCTTTATCTCACGAGGGCCATCATTGGACGCCCCTTGATTCCCCATTTGCGTTACTACCTTGTATTTTTTTGCAGCTTCCGTTAACACGCGAGCCTCCCACACATCGTGAGTCAAAGGTTTCTGTACATAAACATGCTTACCTAATTGCATCGCCGCAAGTGCTTGGATAGCGTGGTTATGATCCGGAGAAGATACCGACACAGCGTCGATATGCTTATGCTCTTTATCCAACATTTCACGATAATCGCGATAGTACTTCGCTTTCGGGAAAGATTTTACGGATCCCGCTGCTCTACGGTCGTCTACATCACAGAGAAAAGCAATTTCAGCTTTTCCGCTCTTATGGAAAGAGGCAATATCACTTTGTCCTTTACCCCCCACACCAATGCCAGCAATCATAAGTTTGTCACTTGGCGCAACAAACCCCGGACCACCCAATACATGGCGCGGAACAATCATGAAACCGGCGGCAGCCAACGCTGCATGCTTAATAAAACTTCTTCTGGAGTTATCTGTTTCTTTCATAATTATAGCTGGTTATTAAAGGTTACCTTTTTTAAGTTCTTCAACGGCAAAGTTTACTGCACGTGCCGTCATAGCCATATAGGTAAGGGACGGGTTTACACAAGCTCCCGATGCCATCGCAGCACCATCGGTCACAAAAACATTCTTTGCATCCCAAACCTGGTTATGTTTATTTAATACCGAATTTTTCGGATCCGTTCCCATACGTGCCGTTCCCATCTCGTGGATACCTTGTCCGAAACCATATTCATTTTCAAACGTATACACATCCTTCACACCAATCTTCTCTAACATCTCTTTCATCTCTGCCGTCATATCGACGCGCATTTTCTTTTCGTTATCCTTGATTTCCATATCCATGGATAACACAGGCAAGCCCCATTTATCTTTTTTGTCTTTATCCAAGAAGATACGGTTTTCGTGATAAGGTAAAATCTCACCGAAAGCGGTAAAACCAATAGACCAATCACCTGCCTCAAGCATGGCGTCCTTCCAGTCGCCTCCAACACTCATTTCAGCGACCTCACCTTGCCAGCGTCCACGACTTGCTGCCCCTTGATAACCAAAACCGCGAACATAATCTCGTTTCTTGGTATCTCCTTCAACATTTACAAAACGTGGCACATATAAACCTGTTGGACGACGTCCAAAGATATATTTATCTTCGTAACCTTCCACACGGCCTCCAGCCCCTAAGCGGAAATGGTGATCCATTGCGTTGTGGCCCAGCTCACCTGAACTACTTCCCAGTCCACCTTCCCAAACATCAGTTGCTGAGTTCATCAATACCCATGTGGAGTTAAAGGCAGAAGCACAAACAAAAATTACTTTTGCAAAGAACTCATAGGTCTTATTTGTTTCTGCATCAACAATCTCTACTCCTTTTGCCTTTTGTGTATCCTTATCATAGATAATTTTCGTCACGATAGAAAACGGACGAAGTGTCAAGTTTCCAGTAGCCACTGCAGGAGGCAATGTCGAAGATTGTGTACTGAAATATCCACCGAAGTTACAACCTAACCAACATTGATTTTGATACTGACAGTTAATACGGCCGTGGTGTGGTTTTGTAATATTTGCTGTCCGCCCCATGATAAAGTGACGTTTACCTCCATACTCTTGTTTCAAGCGGGCAGCTAGATCTTTTTCTACCACGTTGAAATCCATCGCAGGTAGAAAATCACCATCAGGCAATACAGCTAGCCCATCTCTGTTACCAGAAATACCAGCCCATTTTTCCGCGTAGCTATACCAAGGTGCCATATCCGCGTAGCGAATAGGCCAATCCGTACCGTGTCCATCTTTAGCATTTGCTTCAAAATCTAAATCCGAAAAACGGTAGCTCTGACGGCCCCACATTAAGGATCTACCACCAACATGGTATCCACGAAACCAGTCGAAACGTTTTGTCTCGGTATATGGGCTTTCTTTTTCATTCACCCAAAAATCAAGGTTTTTCTCATTCAATGGATAGTCCCGCTTAAGTACGGGATAATCAGCCTCCATTTGTTTGGTACGACCACCACGGTGCTCGTACTCCCACGTGTTTTTATTTGCGTGGTAATCTTTTACGTGTTCAACATTGCGACCACGCTCTAACATAATTGTTTTTAGCCCTTTCTCAGTCAGCTCTTTGGCTGCCCACCCCCCACTTATTCCAGATCCAATAACAATTGCATCATAAACATTATCTGCCATATCTCTTCTATATTAGTTTAGTTTGTTTTAATCGTTTACACTTTTTGTTTCTACTTTCTCGTCTTTAAACAAAACCAAGAAAATAATCAATACAACAAAAGCAATACCCGCAGGTACAATCCATGTCTGTTGCCAGAAGGCTGCTACATCTGTTGCTTTAATATCTTGATACTTCTCACCGATATACCCGGCTACCCAGAAACCGATCAGTTGTCCGATACCGTAGGTTGCTAACGTAATAAGTCCTTGTGCTGCACTTTTGTATTTAACACCAGCTTTGCTATCCGTATAAATCTGTCCTGATACAAAAAAGAAATCATAACAGATACCGTGTAAAGCAATACCTAAAATAAGCATGAAAGATAAGTCACTAGCATTTCCGTACGCAAATAATAAATAGCGTACTACCCAGGCCAACATACCAATCATAATCGTTTTCTTGAAACCAAAACGTACAAATAAAACAGGAAGAAGGAGCAAGAAAACCGCTTCAGACACCTGACCTATCGCCATCTTTCCTGTTGCATTCGTCAAGCCAATTTCCACTAAAAACGAATTTGCATTTTGGTAATAGAAAGCAAGCGGAATACAGATTAGAATCGAAGAAACAAAGAAAATAAGGTAGTTTTTGTCCTTCAACAGCTTAATGGCATCCAGACCTATCATAGAAGCAAAAGATGGCTTCTCATCTGCAGTAACCTTCACCGGAGGTGTTTTAGGAAGGATAAACGAAAATAATCCTAAAATCAAGGATGCGATAGATGCCATCAAAAAAGTGTTTTTCAATGCGCCTACAGCAGCTCCTTCAGCAGAATCCCAGCCTAGGAAACTAATCGTTAATCCGGCAATGATCCAACCTATTGTTCCCCATACACGAATACTTGAGAACTGTTTTTCAGGGTTCGTAAGCTGACGGAAAGATACCGAGTTTACCAGAGATAACGTTGGCATAAAAAGAATCATGTAGCTCAACACATACGGATAAAAGACGGTCACATCACTGGTATTATACATTTGGAACATTAAAAAAGCTCCAACTATATGCAAAATACCTAAGATACGTTCTGCATTGAAGTATCTATCAGCAATCATTCCAATGATAAAAGGCGCTATAATAGCTCCCAAAGACTGTGTTGAAAACACATTAGCAATCTCGTACTGAGAAGCTTTCAAATTTTGAATCAGGAACGTTCCCAATGTTACGAACCATGCTCCCCAAATAAAAAATTCGAGAAACATCATAAATGATAGTTTGAATCTTATTGATACTGACATTAGATTATAGGTTTATAAGAGATAAATATATCTACTTCTCACTAAATAAAAAAATTTTTGTTTCCTAAATTGGTTTGCGTTTAAAAGTTATCCACTTCACGATACGCTGCAACCAAAGCCTTTTCTCCTTCTACACCTGATTTAGACATACCGTGCTCCATACCTACAATACCGGTGTACCCTTTCTCTTTTAACCACTTAAAGACATTTTTATAATTGATTTCTCCTGTCGTTGGTTCTCGACGACCCGGATTATCACCGACCTGTACATACGCAATCTCGCTCCAACACAAATTCATTAGATTAATAAGATTACCTTCATTCTTTTGTTGGTGGTATGCATCGTAAAGGATCTTACATGATGGACTTCCCACCGCCTTACATATTTCGTACGTTTGATCGGTATAACGCAAAAAGAGATCCGGCGTATCACTTAAAGGCTCCAAAACCATGGTAACACCATGTGGTTCTAAGAGTTCAGCACCGCGCTTTAATCCTTCAATAACATTAGCTGTCTGTACACCGATAGGAAGGTTACGTTGATAATCCCCCGGCACAACAGTAATCCACTTCGCATTGACACGCTTCGCTATTTCGATTGACTGACGAATACCATTTAGAAAAATATCAACATGCTCTTTCTTTCCTGCAGCCAATGTATTCGCACCATTTCCTCCTTTAGGAACAACAAAGACGCCCATACGCATACCTAATTTCGCGAGCAGTTCGCCAACCTTTGTTTGGTCTTCTACCGAACGCCCCGGCATACCGTTATCTTCAATGCTACGAAAGCCTAGGTCATACATATACTTAATCTCATCTAAGAAATTTTTTCCTGCTGTTGCAGAAAACATGCCTTGATGTGGTGCATAATCTAGTTTAAACGTCGCATTTGTTGCATTTTTTGTCAATTGCTCATTTGCCATAGTCTGGTTATTTAACAAAACTGTACTTCCCAACAATGCGGCCCCATTTTTAATAAAATCTGATCGTTTCATATTTGTTTATAAACTTGGTTACTCTTGAATATATTTTTTAAAACCGGTCGAAAATGCCTCCCGAAAGAGATCACCTTCCTTATAGATGATATATAACTCGAGGTTTCTAATGGAATTAGCTAACTTCAATCCTTCTGCAACAGGGAGTGCCATAAATACGTTGTCATATGCATCGGCATCCATCGCTGTCTCCGCGATCACGGTAACACTCGCAATATTATTTTGAAGTGGATAGCCGTCATATGGATTGATATGATGGTGAACCTTTTTCCCGTCCACATCAAATGCCTTTCGATAATTTCCAGAGGTCGTTACAGCTTTATTAAAAAGACTCAACACAAACGATGATTCTACATCCCCCTCCGGTCGCTCTATTGCTACTTTATAGGTCTCTCCCCCTTCTTTCCGACCTTTGGTTTTGATCTCTCCGCCCAACTCCACCATATAACTCGTTACATGTTGTTTATCCAGAAAACGAGCTAATACATCTACGGAATATCCTTGTGCAATACCATTCACATCAATCGATACTTCGTTCCTCTTTTTCAGCAATCGCTTTCCTTTGACCTTTAATTTATCCATCCCAACAAATTCCATCACACTATCAATCTGCCCTTGTGTCGGCCATTGGCGAATACGTTCAGGCCCAAAACCCCACAAGGAGACTAATGGCTTTACGGTAAGATCAAACATCCCTTTAGATTGCTTATTTATATCGAACGAGCGACACACAACATCACGCATCATCCCATCCATTTCTATCTCGCGGGTCGTTGCCTTATTAAAGGAAGAAATCAAAGACTCTTTTTTGTATATAGACATCGATAAATCGATAGCGTGTAATATACTATCGATATCTTGTTTCTGGACAACCGCTGTAGGATGTTGATAAATAATCCTATAAGTCGTTCCTTGAGCCCTACCCTCCAAAAGGTATTTAGGTTGTTGCGCAAAAGCACAACAACCTAAACACAAAAAACTATATATCAAAAATAGTCTTATCAAAGCCTAGATATAAAGTTCCGTATTTTTGCCTGGCATTGGAACTGGGTACTCTCCCGCTGCATTAGGTAAAATCTTTGGCATCGCATCCCATGCGTATGTTGTCGGCATTAAGTCGACAGTAGACTCCAACGCTTTATCCCACTTAATTACTTTACCTGTATAACATGCAATGCGTCCAATAACACCAGTTAATGTACTGTATGCACCATACTCTGCATCGTTGAACTTATATTCTCCTTTAGCAATCGCTTCAAAAAGCTCCTTATGCTCTTGTTGATACGCATTAGGATTTCCTTTCGGGTCATGTCTGTAAATTTCGTTTCCTTTGGCATCCCATAATACCGCTTGATTACCAGCCGATAGATATACACGTCCTTTTGTACCTTGGAATGTTTCATCAACACGATTCGAAATCCCTTCGAAGTGACGACATTGACTATAAACTACTGAACCATCATCGTAGGTAAGCTCAATTGCGAAGTTATCATAAATCTCGCCGTATTCCTTCGCCGTTCTGTGCGCACGACTACCCGTTCCCTGGATTGAAACCGGATATTTACCTTTAACCCAGTTTGCGATATCAATATTATGGACGTGCTGTTCCACGATATGATCCCCACATAACCAGTTGAAATAATACCAGTTACGCATTTGGTATTCCATCTCCGTTTGTCCCGGTTTACGCGGGCGCACCCACACACCGCCACTATTCCAATATACTTGTCCAGAAACCACATCCCCAATAGCACCATCATGAATGCGTTTGATTCCCTCTCTATAGTTTGTCTGGTAACGACGTTGCAAGCCAACTACAACATTTAACTTTTTCGACTTCGCGATTTCCGCAGCAGCCAATACACGACGTACACCCGGGATATCTACCGCCACAGCCTTCTCCATGAAGACGTGTTTTCCTTGCTTCACCGCTTCTTCAAAATGTTGAGGGCGGAAACCCGGAGGCGTCGTTAACAACACCACATCCGCATCTTTAATAGCTTCTTTATAACCATCAAAGCCTACATACTTACGGCTATCTGGAACATCAACTTTATCTCCAAATTTTTCTTTTAATGTGTTATACGTTGAATCTAGATTATCTTTAAAAGCATCAGCCATAGCTACCAACTTGATATTTTGCCCGGAAGCAAAAGCATCAAAAGTTGCCCCTGTACCACGACCGCCACAACCAATTAATGCAATCTTGATTACGTCAGAACCAGCTGCAAAAACACTGCTTACGGGCGATGCCGCCAGCACTGTCGCGCCAGCTACGGCCGAACTGGCCTTAATAAATTCTCTTCTTTTTAAGCTTTCCATTGTACTTATGTTAGGTTTAGATAGTTTACTAAAAATCTTTAATCGGTGCTTTATCATAATAAGCCATAATTTCCTCGTGTGAAGGCGCTTTTGCCGGACGGACTAAACGGAGTCCTACAAATGGGGCTTCAGGAAACCACCAATTAGATTTAGGGATCTGTGGATCCAATTGTTTCCAAAAAGGATCAGACGCCAAACGCGAAGCCGATCTAAGGTCTGCGGGCTTGCTCTCAAAAGACCCACCACGCACACTATGCGGGTAAAGCGAGGTTGGTACTGAAACAGGGTTATCTGCTACTTTACCTTCAAATTGTTTATAGAAATCCTCTTTGTACTGATCAAAAGTCCATTCGGCAACGTTCCCGAGCATATCATATAAACCCCAGGCATTTGGTTTTTTCTTACCTACAACTGATGTTTGACCGTTACTATTTTCTGAAAACCAAGCATAATCGTTTAACTTCGTAGCATCTTCACCGAAATAGTATTCCGAAGTTGATCCAGCACGACAAGCATATTCCCATTCCGCTTCCGTTGGAAGACGATAGAATACTCCGGTACGCACATAAAGCCACTTACAAAACTGAATAGCATTATAGTGAGTCATCGCTAAAGCCGGGTGCCCCTCTTTTCCCATACCGAAAGTCATATCCAGATACGGTTTAGTCGGTCGTGTCACTGCATCGACCTTATCACTTACTTTTCCATCTGTTGTTTTCGTTACTTCGAGATCCTTATAGACAAAAGGTTCGTATAAGTTCCAAGTAACCTCAAAGGTACTCATCCAGAAGGGGCTGATTTTAACTTTATGAACAGGTTTTTCATCTTGTTTTGCCGATTTCGCACTTCCCATAGCAAACTCTCCACCCGGAATCGCTTCCATGGAGAACTCTAAATCTGTACCCGTTAATTTCTGTACATAACGTGCATGTTTCTGCTGGCCGGTAGCCAAAAAAGAGGTCGCTAACAAGGCAAAAGCCAAACTCCCCTTTTTTACTAAGTTTATACTCATTAATCTAGACTTTATAAATTGTGGTTAAATATAGAAATTATAATGTTAAAAGTACACTAAGATAGTTTTGCAATAAATTAGTTACAAAAACGTTTGCGTAAGTACAAAAAAGCCCCAAGTGGTCAATAAGCCTAAAATGATACTGACCCCAATAATAGCATTTCCGAGCTTAACATTCAGTTTAAATTCTTGCAATACCATACTCGTGGCCACCAAACTGGGCATAGCCATTTCAAACGCGGTAATACGTACGACATCTCCTTTTAGATCTAGTAAATAAAAAAGAAGAACAAGGAGTGCTGGCCCTAAAAGAAGCTTATAGCATAACGATAAAGACATGGTTACCACTTCGGATCGATAAAATGTAAAGCTCATTTGCATGCCAATAGAAAAAAGTGCCAATGGAGAAACCGTCGATGCCAATTGATGGAAGAAGGGCGACAGCGTGTCTATATTTATGAAGCGAGGTATAGAGAGTGCGAGTAAACAGCCGATCAAGGGAGGGAAAGAAAAAACGCGTTTCGCTATAGGCCGAAAAGAAATCGCCCCTCTTGGACCTAGTCCGCCCCGTAGTGCAATAACAATACCTACAGTAGAAAGAAGCATAAAAGTAACTTGATCACAGATAATCGCCCAACGTACCTGATCCTCGCCGAAATAGCTCGCTACAAGCGGAAAGCCGACAAAGGAGGTGTTACTCAATCCAGAGACAAGCATGAGCGTGTGCGCGGTCCGTTTAGACAAGCGCAAAAAACGCCCCAAAACCTTGACAAACATCACAGAGCCCAAAAGAATGAGCATCGGCGCAACCACCGCAACCAACAAGGTATTGTCCCATGCTAAAGTAGGCAGATACTTAAATGCTGTAGCTGGTAATCCAATATAAATTACCCATATATTAATGGCTTTATAGCTATCCGATGGCACTAATTTAAAGCGCCTTACCAAGTAACCGGCAAGTAAACAAAATGCAATCATCAAAAAATTAAACATACCGGAGGTTTTTGTTGTTATGCAATAGAGAATGTGACTAAAATCATGCACTATGAAGACAGACACTCTCTTAAAATTTTGGTATTTTTGTGGCCAAATTTATGGAATATTACATCTTTACGTCGAAAAAATTACTATTTAGTATTTGTACAACCTTTATTTTTTTACAACAGGCTACCGCACAAGTGGACAGCACAATACGGAACACCCCTGTCCGAAACCCTTTGATCATCGAAATTGAAGTAGAAAATGGGGGTATCCTCGCCTCAAAAGAGGTCAAAAATACGACCTTTCAGAGCGCGTACTATAATGGTGTAAACCTGAAAGTGGGTTGGAAGATTCAAAAGTCGGATGATCAATACTTTAAACTCTATAACAACCCCATTTACGGGATTGGTTTTTATAGTAGTACTTTCAACACTGAAATATTGGGTAGTCCTTATGCCATTTATGGTTTTGTACAAACGCCATTTGGAAACCTTCATAATAAAAAATGGGAGTTCGATTACCGCATAGGGCTGGGAATATCAGGTAATTTTAGACCGTATGATGAGGAAACAAACCCCTTGAACCTTGTTATCGGAGCTAAAAACAATGTTTATATCGATCTAGGCATTCGGGCACAGTATAAACTCACACCGGAATGGCGCACAGGAGTAGGTTTGGCCTTCCACCATTTTTCTAATGGTGCATTAAAGCTACCGAATAAAGGAGTGAACCTATTTCCATTAACGGCTTCCCTGACCTACCAACCTGGAGGCGGCTCCGTTCTACCCGATAAGCATGATATAAAAGCGTACACAGATAAATTATATATACACCTAAACTATGGCGTTGGCTGGAAGCAGATCGAGCGAGACCATGATCGTCGCTTTTTTAAATCTACTTTTAGTACCTATGTGAGTAAGCATGTTTCTCACAAATGGCGTATGGGAGGAGGTTTCGACGTGTTTTACTCTGCGTCTGGCAATAACGATGATATAGCTGGCGATGAAAAAGGGAAACTGAGTGCAAAACTATCAGGTGGGCCATCCTTCTACCTCGTGCATGTGCTCAATAACGACCTCGTTCTTAATGGTAACGTCGGCTATTACGTACACAAACAAGAGTTTAATGGAGAAATTCAACGAATTTTTCTTCGAGCTGGAGCGCGCTATTACGTCTATAAAAACTTAAATGCCGGTGTGTCTATTAAGGCCCATAAAGGTAAAGCAGATTTTATTGAATGGACCGTGGGATACACGTTAAATAGATAAAGAAGAGGGGTTGCGTCATTTAGATCAACCCCTTTTAATTACGCTACAATTTCTTTAAACCAAGTGATGTAAGCATCCACAGCTCCCTTCAAATAGTCCACCACACGTTTATCTGTAATATTACCGGCTTGGTCTATACACTGATGTATATTGGCTAAATACACTTCTGGTTGTTGCATGGTTGGCATATTGAGAAAGACCAAACTTTGCCTTAAATGATGATTTGCACCAAAACCAGAAAGATTACCTGGAGCATTACTAAATACGGCTGCTGGTTTGCCATCCCATACACTTTTACCATAGGGTCGGGAACCGACATCGACGGCATTTTTTAGCACGGCTGGCACCGACCGATTATACTCCGGTGTCACAAAGATAACCCCATCCACTCCACGTATAGCCGAACGAAACACAATAAAAGACTCAGGAACCCTGTCATGGTCATCAAAATCTTGGTTGTACATATCTAAATCAGCTATCGAAATAATCTTAAACGAAAAGCCTTTAGGTGCCATCTCAAGGAGTAAATTGGCAACTTTCTTTGAGAATGATTCTTTTCGTAAGCTACCTGCAATTATGCCTATTGTTTTATTCATGATTCTTTTATTTAGTAAAACGTGCGTTAACTTCTGCTAATGCACCTACTTACCATAACAAGTATTCCCGTACACTTGTTTTGATCCGTAAACAAAACACTCCCGATTTCATCACAAAATATAAACCATTACTAGATTATTAACCAATCAGTTCAGAAACGTTATCTAAACGATCAATAAGTTTCCTTTTCAGCTGCGTAAATGCCTTATCCTTCGCCTCTGCATAAGATATATTATACGTCCGATCGATAGACTGCATATCCTGCGGAAAAGTCTGCAACAAGTCGTCATAATATTGGTCCAATTCAACCTCACCAGGCATGCTGTAAGTAATTTTAACCTGAAACCGTCGCAGTAAGGCGTGATCGATAATTTCTACGTGATTGGTCGCACAGATTAATAAAGCTTTTTCTGGGAAATAATCTATAAGCTGTATCAGTGTATTTACCAGGCGCCTCATTTCCCCAACATCTTTATCATCACTCCCACGCGCTTTCCCGATCTGATCAAATTCATCTAGAAATAAAATGGCGCGATCTCGTGCCGCTTTGTCGAAAACAGCTTTTAAATTCTGGGAGGTCTCACCTATTCGAGCCGAAACAATCTGGCTTAAATTCAAAATAAACAAAGGCTTACCCAAAGCATGAGCGATTGCTTTCGCTGTTGTCGTTTTACCACAGCCTGAACTCCCGTATAGTAACACCTTATTGTTTACAGGAAGCCCGTATTGCTGCAATTCTGCTACATATTGATTTTCCTTAATCAATTGTGTTATTGCATTCCTGTTTTCAGCACTTAACACCACATCCGCTAAAGGGATTTCACTCTTGTCACTAATTAAAAAATCTGCAATATTCATTCTCTCTCTCTTTTACAGCGGTTTATTTTCCCAGTCCTCTTTTTCGATCTGATATACAAAATTAAGCCGTGAAGCCTCACCGAAATAGGCAACAACTTCCTCTTTAATCTTTTTTGCAGAAAGTCTCTCCATAGCGATTTGCGAACGCTTGTTCTCTGCACCAACATGGAAATACACAGCGGACACAAACCTAAATGCATAGTTTAACATCAGCGTTTTAACTTCCTGATTTATACCTTTACCCCATGATTTTAAACCATAAAACGTATACCCAATAAATATACTATCCGTTTCTTCATCGTAATTATAAAACCGACTACTTCCCAACACCGCGCCACTATCCTTATCCAGCACTTTGAAAGCCCCATTACTCGCTAGTGCTCCAGTAAAGAAGTTACGAAAAACAGACGCTTGCCACCTGTCTTTATTGGGATGTTGTTCCCATATCAGCGGGTCTGAAGCGACAGCATATAAAGATTCAAAGTCGTCCGCAAGCAGCGGTTCAAGCACAACTTTATTTCCCGTCAGCGTAGGTTGTTTATTAAAGTCCATTATAAAATTTATTCAAATGTAATGGATTTAAGCTATTATCACCCCATGCATGCTGGTACAGTTTGTAAAAAAAATAGCTGATCCAGTCCGCTCTTATCGTACCAGAATGTATCTTAAACATCACTTCTCGCCTCGACCTTACACACGTATGACTAAAAATAAGAACTGCCACCACTATTCTACCCTCATTGGACTATCTTTGCAACACAAATAAACAACAATAAAGCAGTCCAGATGTTACGACCTTGGAAATTAGAAATCACCTTAGAACCTCAATCGAGCAAAGCTTTATACCTTCAGATTGCCGATGCCATTGTTGCGGCCATACAATCTGGTCGCCTTAAAGCTGGCGACCCTTTACCTGGTAGCCGTCCACTATCGCAATTATTGTCTGTAAACCGGAACACGATTGTAGAGGCACTCAATGTATTACATTACGAAGGCTGGCTGCGTAGCGAGGAACGTAAAGGCACCTTTATTGCCGATATCTCCATGAAGGAGAAACCTACTACGATACCGCGGGCTCCTCACTCTACACCAGCGGAAGATAGAAAAGAGACAATTCCTTACCTTATTTTTGATGATGGGAACCCAGACAGCAAGATAGCCCCGAGCGCAGAGTTAGCTCGTGCTTACCGCCAGATTTTTACGCGTCAAGGAAAATGGCAAATGTTGCGTTACGGAAATGCGCAAGGCGATCCCGAATTTAGGTCGGCGTTAACACAAATGCTGAACCATCAGCGGGGCATGCATCTAAAAGAAGAAATGCTATGCGTTACACGTGGCAGTCAAATGGCAATTTACTTAGCTGCACAATGTATGTTCAAAAAAGGAGACTGTGTCGTTGTGGAAGATCCGGGATACAGTCCTGCATGGCATACTTTGGCTCACGTTGGTGTTACGCTAATACCGATACCTGTCGACGAAAAAGGACTACAGGTAGATAAGCTCGCAACACTTCTGAAAAATGGCACAAAGATCAAAGCGGTCTACACCACTCCGCATCGTCAATATCCCACCACTGTACCGTTGAGTTTACAACGTCGCTTAGCGCTAGTAAAGTTATCCAATAGTTATAGTTTTACTATAATTGAAGATGACTATGACAATGAATTTCATTATGGTTATAGACCGATCATGCCCCTCGCTAGTGATTCTAATTTGAGGAACTACATCTACATTGGAACTTTAAGTAAAGTCGTTGCCCCCGCTTTGCGCACCGGTTATTTAGCAACCAACGATACGGCTTTAATGTCCAAAATCATTGCGCTTCGCAAACTAATTGATGTACAGAGTGACAGTATTATGGAGCAAGCCATACTTCAGTTAATGAAAGATGGCACGTTAAAACGCCATATCAAAAAGGCCACATCACATTATAAAGAAAAGAGAGATTATACCGTACGATTATTAGAAACCTATCTACGTGATAAAATAACCTATCAAGTTCCCGAAGGTGGATTAGCCTTTTGGATCGTACCAAAAAAACAAATTGATTGGACACGACTCAGTCGTCAACTGATAGATAAAGGCGTAAAAATTGCGGGAATGAAGCAATATGGTTCAGATGGTGTGACTTATGGTTTTCGTTTAGGTTTTGCGGCGCTAACGAATGATGAGCTTGAAGAAGGGCTCAAGAAACTTGCTTCCGTCCTTTAGCTTTTTTGACGGCCAAACATAGTAGATGTATATAAATTTTACTAGTTTTAGTTTCGTAATTATACATTTAACCTCTTGGAACAAAACCTACTCTTTATAGATACCGAAACAACGGGACTTCCTCTTCGTTGGGATCGTCCATATAATGACACGACCAACTGGCCACAGGTCATTCAACTCGCATGGATCGTTGTTAATCCACAGCAGGAAGAAGTTAAGCGCTGCAATTATTACATTTACGAATCCGATATTGCCATCTCTCCAGAATCTGAGAAAATACATGGCATTACCCTTGATTTCTTAAAGAAAAATGGGAAACGTCGAAAAGATATTCTTCGAAAATTCGCTCATGATTTAAAAAAGTTCAATCCTTTAATTATTGGGCATTTTGTGGAACTTGATATCCAAGTTCTTGTAGCGGCATATACACAATGCAAGTTAAAAAATCCCTTTCTTGAGTCTCTATTTTTTTGTACTATGCTCAAAAGCGCGATATACGCGATCCGTCGACAATCCGATTATCTTCGTTTAGACCAACTTTATACACATCTCTTTTCGAGCGCTGCTACGGGGTTACACAATGCTATTTATGATGCTGAAGCTGCTGCAAGATGCTACCTTCACCTGTACAACAACCACACCATAACAGAACGACATATCGTAGAGCAAAACGAAAAATTCAACAAAAAATTCACCTTTAAGTCGGTTGACAAAGTTATTCCTTAATCTTCAATTTATGCATTCATTAGTTGATCTTCTCCGAAAAACCAAACCTTATGACCGTTTACCCGACAGTTTACTATATAGTTTAGCAGAAGCACTTACAAAAGTTACCTACAGTAAAGATACACTTGCCTATCGGCAAGGTGTAACAGACATGGCAGGAGTCGACATCATCAGTAAAGGAGAATATGAAACTTTCTTTTTTGACGGTTCCGAAAATCGACGGATGATAGAACGTCATAGCGAGGCGTATTGTTTCGGAGGAATCTCGGTATTGCTCAATCGAACAAAGGCCTTGAAATCAGTTATGGCAAAAAAAGGAACTGTCGTTTATAAATTGCCAAGCAAAGAGTTTCTTGAATTGTGTAATTCGAATGAGGATTTTTTTCAATTCTACACCTCCGATTACGGTGCGCGCATGTTAAATGATGAATTTTCCCACTTCGTAAAAGCACCGGCATCCTTTGAGGCCAGCTACATCGCAGCCGAACAACTATACTCTCGTCGAATAGACGGCATCATTTATAAAGATATTGTAGCCTGCCCGCTGAATACTCCAATTTTTGAAGCAGCGCAGCTTATGGCACAAAAGAGGGTCAGCTGCCTCTTTATAAAGGATACAGAAGGACATATTATTGGTTACGCAACCGACATCACCCTGCGTGATAAAGTAATCGCAGCTCAAATGAATCCACAAACTCCTATCGCAGAGGTAATGGACAATCCAATCGTTAGCATATCCCATCAGGCCTATCTTTATGAAGCTGTCCTTATGATGTTTCGTACAAAAACACGCTATCTCTTGGTTGAAAAAAACGGTGATTACGTTGGTTTTTTAAGTCGTAATCGACTTTTGAGTGAACAAGGTCAATCTCCGTTGGTCTTTATTCAATCCGTAAAATTAGCAGAGACAATTGACGAATTACGTCAAAAATGGCAGTATGTCCCCGAAATCATCAACCAGCTCCTGGGGCGCGGCGTACACGCCGAAATAACCAATCAGGTCATTACGACCATCGCTGATACTATTGCCGTTAAGGTGATCGAAAAGGTGATCCAAGAAGTCGGCCCCCCACCGGCCAAATTTGTCTATATGGTGACGGGTAGTGAGGGTCGCAAAGAGCAGACTTTAAAGACAGACCAAGATAATGCCATTATCTATGAAGACAAAGCCAATGAACAGCGGGAAACCGTCCGAGCGTATTTCCTTGATTTTGCGACCAAGGTTTCTGATTACCTAAACGATATTGGTTTCGTTTATTGCACAGGTGGTTATATGGCCAGCAACCCCGATTGGACACATTCTCTCTCCCACTGGAAAAGGAACTATAAGCAATGGATCGAAGAAACAGTTCCTGAAAACGCCATTAAGTTTTCGACCTTCTTTGATTGTCGCCTTCTCTATGGAGACCAAGGCATAATCGATGATCTTAAAATTTTCCTCAATGAGGAGCTACAGAAGCCAAACGATCGCTTTTTCGCTTACATTGCCAAGAATGCTTTGCAGTATGAGCCCCCTTTAACATTCTTTAATACGATCAAAACACAAACTATTGGTAAGGAAGCAGTATTCAATATCAAGAAAGCGATGACCCCAATTGTCGACCTGGTCCGTGTCTATGCACTTAAAAATCGTATCTATCAAGAAAATACAGGCGAGCGACTTCAGGCGTTAGTGAAGCTTGAAGTGTTTAAGCAAGCACAATATGATGAATTACATCAATCCTATTACTACCTGATGGCGCTGCGTCTACGAAATCAGGCAAATCAGATTATGGTGGAAAAAAGCGAAGCAGACAACTATATCCGAATAAGTAGTCTGACAAAAATAGAAAAAGCCACTTTAAAGGAAATTTTTAAGACAATTAACAACTTTCAAACCGGAATAAAAATGCGTTTCACGAACAATTTACTAGGTTAAATGCTGTTTAATGGCGGTTTTAAAAGAAATATTTAAGCCTTTTAAAAATTAATCTTCCTCATTTTCAAAGCCTAATGCCTCGATGCACAAATATGTTTTGCAGATCAGCTCAGAATTTCTACTTTTGTGGCGGAGAGTTGGCAGAGTGGTCGAATGCGGCAGTCTTGAAAACTGTTGACTGTCACAGGTCCGGGGGTTCGAATCCCTCACTCTCCGCAGAAAAATAAAGAGAAGTTCAATCCACAAGATTGGACTTTTTTTATGCAATAGTGTTAAGGGATGAGTACCCTCGGGTTCGATCCGAAGGAGGTTCAGGGCTGTATTTGGGGTTTGTGGGGCTGAACCAATCCCTCACTCTCCGCAGAAAAATCCTTCATCGAAAGATGAGGGATTTTTTGCGTTTGAGAGGGATGAGTACACTCGGGTTCTATCCACAATCTAATAATTAATTACTATTTCCCCCACTTATATACCTCGCAATCGGAACAATCCTTTCCCACGAACCGTACCAGCAAGAAATATCGAGAGACAAATAACTTCTTTTATCGCTCCCTCCTACCTTTTCGTAAAATTGACTTTTTTATCCCATAGGGACAATTATATGCGGTATTGTGATTCTGAGTTTACTTTTAAAACTTTGCAAAAAAGTATTCAAAATATGAAAAAAATCGCCCAACAGATTGAGGAATTAAATGAAAACTTGGCACAGCAACTTCCGAGAGAAATCTTAGAAGTATTCGCAAAATCCATTGCAGACTTGAAAACACTAAGCATTGAAGACCATGCGATCAAAACAGGAGAAAAGTTTCCTGACTTCAGCTTGCCAAATACAAATGACAAAAACGTATCGTTAAAAGAGCTGCTAAAAAGAGGGAAAGTAATTATTGCTTTTTTCCGAGGCAGCTGGTGTCCCTATTGCAATATCGAATTGAAAACGCTACAAGACAATCTAAAACAAATCACCGATAGAAATGCAACACTGGTGGCCATCTCCCCACAAACCTCTTATTATAATGAAGAATTAAAGAATAATCACCATCTAGACTTTGAGCTAGTGACAGACAAAAACAATGCTTTAGCTAAGCAGCTGGGCATCTCATTTGAGCTTCAAGACTTCGTAATTCCAGCATATCGTAATTTAGGAATTGACCTATCAGAATACAACAAGAACAACACGAATGAACTACCCACCCCTGCTATTTTCGTGTTAGACCCAAATGGCACTATTACATACCGGTTTGTTGACACCAACTATATGAACAGAATAGATATGCAACAACTTATAGAACAGTTGTAACCGAAGCAAGAAAAGAGACGCGAGCAAGAGCATCAACCAAAAAAGCAGTAGACTAAATTAGGCATCTCGTATAGAAAAACAATCGCTATTCGCTTTATCGAATAAGAGAAGTGAATAAATACGTAGATTGCCTTATTTATTGTTATGTACGAAACCTTGCAACAAAAATTTAGGGAAAAGATAGCCTCATATTCTCCAATTTCAGAGTGTTCCTTGGAGAAGCTTTTAGCCTTAGCTACAGTAATCCACGTAAAGAAAAATGAAGTCTTGGTACAGCAAGGCTTTGTGGCACGTCAGTTTTGTTTTCTACACACCGGATATGTTATCGCATATATCACGGATGATCGCGGAAAGAAATACACAAAAAATATCGCAACGAACAATGATTTTATTGCATCAACTGTTTCCTGTATCTTACATGAACCTTCCAAGTTCACCATAAAGGCAGTAACCGATTGTACACTACTCAGCTTACCCTATAGACCGTTCAGAGAGCTCCTTTTTCAGGTGGATGACCTCAAACTATTTTATATTCATTATCTTGAGAAAAACTGGATCATTGCAAAAGAAGAAAGGGAAATATCCATCGTCATGGAAGAAGCACAGGTACGCTATGAGAAGCTACTAAAAAGTCACCCTGCCATTGAGAAACATGTTGCTCTACAAGACATTGCTTGCCATCTCGGCATCACCCCGACACAGCTTAGCAGGATACGGCGGCTCCGAAAATAAAATTATTCTCAACATATGTAAAAAACAATACTATTTCAGCGCTGTACTTTTGTTCCTCAAAGTCAAGCAAAAAGTAGACGATTAAAGGTTTATAACAATGATACTAAAAAGTCAGCCATCCGATTTTAAGGATATTTACGAGATCATAAACGATGCTTCCGTAGCATATAAAGGCATTATCCCCGCGGACAGATGGAAAGATCCCTACATGACAGAAAAGGAGCTCCATGAACAAATCTTGGAAGGAGTCGAATTTTGGTGCTACCATCAGGACGGTCGCATTCTCGGCGTGATGGGCATTCAGCACAGAGGTGATGTAACTTTAATTCGTCACGCTTATATCCGAACTGTAGTGCGTAACCAAGGAATTGGAGGTACTTTATTAAAACACTTGTCTACCCTTACCCAAAATCCAATTTTAATTGGAACCTGGGCCGATGCTTCTTGGGCCATAAACTTTTACCTCAAAAATGGCTTCCAGCAAGTATCATACACCGAAAAGGAACAGTTGTTGCGCAAGTACTGGAATATCCCGTTTCGGCAAATAGAAACGTCAGTCGTACTCGCTAGTTCTACCTTTTACAAACAGCATATAAAAAACACGAAGAAGAATAAGTAAATAACAAAAAGCCCGTAAAAAGGTTAAACCTATATGACTTTAGAAGAAGCACTCCATCATCGGCGATCCGTACGCGTTTACGACAAAGAAAAAGGTATCGATACGCAAAAAGTTAAGCATTGCCTTGAGCTCGCAACACTCGCGCCCAACAGCTCCAACATGCAATTGTGGGAGTTTTACCACATTACAGATCCCGATCTGCTCGAAAAGTTCATTAAACCCTGTCTTGATCAAAAAGCAATTTCAACTGCGCCCGAACTCGTCGTCTTCGTTACCCGTCAGGATCTACACCGCAGACGAGCCCATGCCGTACTCGAATTTGAGCGCGGCAATATAGCGCGAAACAGTCCGCCCGAACGACAACACCGCCGCATCAAAGACCGTGAAATCTATTATGGTAAGTTAATGCCAACGCTCTACAGTCGCTTTTTTGGCATACTCGGTTTCTTTCGCAATATCCTGTTAACGACAATAAGCCTCTTCCGCCCTATTGTTCGTCAAGTGACTGAAGCTGACGTGCGGGTCGTTGTACATAAGACCTGCGCACTCGCTGCGCAAACCTTTATGATTGCCATGGCTAACGAAGGGCTAGACACTTGCCCCTTAGAAGGTTTTGATAGCGGTCGTGTAAAAAAACTATTGCAATTACCACGAGGGGCAGAAATTAATATGATTATCTCATGCGGAGTACGCAAGGGCAATGAAGGAATATGGGGGGAACGCTATCGCGTACCTTTTGCAGAAGTATACCACAAGCGGTAGCTAAGGACTAAACAAAAAGTCGTATCCAAAAAATGAATACGACTTTCACGCTAAAAAACACGCCAACATTAGGATGCTTCAGCGAGATCTATAGCTGCACGGTACTCCTTCTCTGTGACTGTTTCATGCCACTTGATCAATGCATCAGATTTCTTAGAAGTTACGCTAATGAATTCCAATCCCGATTCCGGCGTTGCACCCACCCAGTGATATAATCCCGGGAATGTTTCAATCGTATCGCCCTTCTTAATTCGAACAACATCCTTTCCTTTCGACTGATAAAACCCTTCACCTTCCGTCACGATAATTACCCGACCACCAGGCATCGTTTGCCAATGCAAATAACTTCCTTCCTCAAGCTGAATATTTGCAACATGAAGATCACTTGTTAAAGTGTCAGCCGTGAGAACTTGAAGTAAGCCCAACCCTATAATTTTATCCGAACCAATCTGCTCCTGCTGAAGTCCTGCTTCAATACTCGATTTTGTACACTTCTTGCAAGCCAACTGCCTTGTGGTGAACCCCACAACAGCCACTAAACCCAAAGAAATCACTAACATATATACACACTTTCTCATCATCATTAAATTTTTATGATAGGTGCTATTCCTATCGGTTTAACTTATTGATACAAAGATCGTCAGTAGCATTGCAATAAAACTACCCGGATTACGGAAAGAATAACCCAAATCACGGATTAACAAAAATTAACAGACTCTCCAGGCTCTAAAGAGGATACACGTTCCTATTTATGGTACTCCTCATCTGTCACTGCATGCAACCAAACAGTTTCGCCTTTCTCACGTCCTGTAATCGCAACTTGCACAAACTTCTCGTCTGCACTAGCCCCATGCCAATGTGGAATATCGGCCGGACATTTAACGACCTCCCCCTTACGTACAATGACTTTAGGCTGTCCTTCCTCTTGGTAGTAACCTACACCATCAATTGCGATAATAATCTGTCCGGCAGGATGCGAATGCCACTTCGTCCGTGCGCCCGGTTCAAAGGTAACCGAACCAACCGCATTCTGGTTACTACTATCCGCGACTACCATATTATGCAGGTAAACAGCGCCTGTAAAATTATCATTGGTGATCTTATCCCCTTTAGGAAAGATTAACTCGACCTCATTCTGCATTGTTGTTGATTTTTCACTGCACCCCATTACAAACAAAGGCGCCATCAATATTCCATATATTTTACTCATATCACAAGAATTACAATTTACAAACTATGGGTTACTACGCACAGGCACAGACACCTTCGTGAAAGACAAAGAGCCGAGCTTCCATTCTGTGCCTTTTTTCACGTATACCTCAGTTACTATAAATGGATTTGTCACCTCATTCCCCCCAACAACAGCCAACAGATCAATACGATTTAACACGACAGCTGTTTGATCCATAATATGCACCGATACCTCATGCACATCCGCTTTTTTATACCAAATACCACCACTTTTAATAACCTGCAACTCCTGCTCCTTACCCCATGATCCTCCCATGTGGACAAAAACTGACGCCGCATCAAACAGATGGTCCAACAGCGCCGTATTCTTATCGGCCATCCATTGCCACTTTTGTTTAGAAAGTTTTATCACCTGTTGCTTTTCGAGATCAGCCATATCTCCAACAGCCACATCTTGCACCAAACCTTTCCGATTCAACCATTCCCACAAATGATCCGCTACCTCCTTATTATTTAAGTCCGAAAATGGAAAATGCGTATTCCCCTTTATCCCTACTTCAGGTAAATGAACCACCGTTGCATCGCCACCATATTTATTGATAGTTGCCGCCCATAACTTTGCCATCTCTAATCCCGATCGCCAATGGTCCATATTCCAAACGGCGCTCGATGTAGATGCGATATTATCGCCATAATATATAACAATTGGAATCTTTGTAAGCTTCAAAAAATCAGCCTTAGGAACCTCTCCCCCTTTTAATGCTCCAAACAGCCCTGTAGAGGCTATTGGTGCGGGCGCTTCACCTTCAGGAAAAACAAAGCCACTGTAGGGTTCGTATGCCACAATCGCTTTGACATGTTCATTCCTCATCGCCGTAGACCAACCAGGTCCTCCGCCTTGAGAGTGTGTAACCAAAATGCCGTCACCAACTTTCGTAAAAAGTTCCGATAGTGCATCGGTAACAACAACGCCATCAAAACTACCTGTGTTTGGCGTCATCTGACGGAAGAACTGTATCAATGCATCTTTATCTTTAGGGAACTGAACATTAGGGAAAAAGTCCGGATAATTACCAATTCTAAATTGTGTAAACCAAAACTGTTCATCCGCAATTGGCGTGATCGTCGTACCAACCATACTCTTGCCGGCAGCTCCACGTCGGGGTTGATCCAAAAGGTAAACCCCAAAACCACGCTTCAGAAAAATATTCTGAAAACCCTCACGTCCGTCGGGAGTCGACTCCCAGGTTTTCTTCGATTGACCGGCGCCATGTAGGAAAACTAAGGGTAAACGATGTGCCTGCTTCGGCATTTGATAAAAAACATAAGCATGGTCACCATGAAAAGTTTGTCCTTGGGGATTCATGGCATCACTTAAATCGAATGTTCCCTCCGCCTGAAGCACACGACCTCCAACCGCAAAACTTCCTTGCTGAGCCAACACGATCGTGTTTTGTTGTTCCTGCGCATGCAGCATAACACAACTAGTCAAACTCCATGCACATGCACTAAAATATTTCAATACTTTCATTCCTTTTATGTTCGTTAAAGATTCGTTTCGTTAAACAACTACTACATAAACAAAGTTCTTAATTCGTTCCCTGCATATTGGTATACAAATTACTGATTTTACTACCATCTTTACGGATACGTTCTACAGTAATAGTTTGATAATCAAAGAATGTTTAAGTTTGTATTAAACAAAGGAAAGCGGAAATGGAAAAAGCATATACATTCGATACGATTCATCAATACAATGTTTTCAATAATCACGAGACATTGAACCCATTAGTGAGCGTTATCGACTTTTCAAAAGCGCATGAACGCACGGGATCTCGTATGACCTTTGGTCTATATTGTATTTTTGTTAAAGATATTAAGTGTGGTGACCTTAAGTACGGATGTAACTACTATGACTATGAAGAAGGCACCTTAGTCTTTATTTCTCCTGGGCAAGTGATTGATGTTGAAAACAAAGTTGACCTGTACCAACCAAAGGGATACGGCCTAGTTTTCCATCCGGACCTGATTAAAGGTACTGCGCTAGCCAACCTCATGGATGATTACCATTTTTTTAGCTATAACACAAACGAAGCGCTTCATCTGTCTGCCGAAGAACGAAAAATCGTCTTCGATTGCTTTGCTAAAATCGAATATGAGCTGAGTCATTCCATCGATAAACACAGCAAGAAGCTTATCGCATCCAACATCGAGCTTTTCTTAAACTATTGTGAACGCTTCTATGATCGTCAATTCATCACACGGGAAAACGCAAACAAAGGAATTTTAGAAAAATTCGAACAGCACTTAAATACATACTTTAATTCTGAAAACCCGTACACCATTGGCTTGCCAACGGTAGCCTACTTCGCTGATGAGCTGCATTTGTCCGCTAATTATTTTGGCGACCTAATAAAAAAGGAAACAGGTAAATCGGCTCAGGATTATATTCAAAACAAAACCATCGATATCGCAAAGACCAAAATTCAATCCGGCGACAAGACCATAAACGAAATTGCGTATGAATTAGGTTTTAAGTACCCGCAACATTTTAGCCGATTGTTTAAAAATCGAGTAGGTATGACGCCCAATGAATATCGCAATGTAGGTAACAATTAGTGGCAAAAAAAGAGTAATTTAGCTCTTCAAACAGTGTTTTAACAAAACCCGACATGAAGAAAATATTGCTCTTACTAACGCTATTTATCTGTACAATTGGTCTCCAGGCGCAAACATACCGCTTATCCTTTGAGACGCATTATGGCGTTTTTAAAGTTCAACTGTATGATTACACACCCCAGCACCGAGACCTCATACTCAACGCGATAAAAACGGATGTATATAAAGACGCGCTATTCAATCGTGTCATCAAGAATTTTGTGGTTCAAGGTGGTGAGCATGATATTGATATTGAGAAGCGTGAAGCAGCTGATCCGGCGCAAGGAAAGCCTCGCTTAGCGCCCGAATTTGATGCACGGGCTTTTCATAAGATGGGGGTACTAGGTGCCGGCCGTGACAACAACCCGTCAAAATCCTCTTTCTTAAACCAAATCTACTTTGTGGTCGGTAAACCCGTTACCGAACAAGAGCTCAACGAACTTAGTCGGAAGAAAAACCACGAATTTACAGCAGAGCAGCGCGCAGAATACCTCAAAAATGGAGGTCTTCCACGTTTAGACGGAGACTACACCGTATTCGGAGAGGTGTATGAAGGTTTTGACGTACTGCTTAAGATCAGTGGCGTCGCTACCGACAAGTTAGATTACCCCGTAGAAAAAATTCCATTTAAATTACAGATCATCAAAGATGAAGCAAAATAGTTTTTTACTCCTTATCTGCTGTTTCTGGATGCAAAAGCTAAGCGCACAACGCCCGTTTAAACCGTTGGAAGTTGATCTTGTAATCGAGTCACTTATTCAAAAAGAGGGACCCGGACTTTCCGCTCTTGCAACAGAAAAAGGAACAGCGATCTATAGCGAACAACGCGGGGTTACGGCTTTAGATAATCAGACAGCAATCGAAGCCAAAAGTCACTTTCGGATGGCATCAATCAGTAAGCACGTAACGGCCTTTAGCCTCTATAAGCTCATCGAAACAAGAAAAATAACATTAAATCAAACCATTGGTAAATACTTCCCAAAGCTACCTTCTCGTGTGCAGCAAATTACCATCGCGCAATTGCTCCAGCATAGCTCCGGTATCTTGGATTATGAGAACCTTTTACCATCGACACAGCGTGAACAAATACTAGATGCCGATATTTTACCTTATCTCGAAACAACCGACTCCCTGTACTTTACGCCTGGAACGAAGTTTCGATACAGTAACACGGGATACTGTCTCCTTGCCCTTATCATAGAACAGGTCTCTGGATTGCCTTACCCCCAATTTGTTAAAAACCATATATTTACACCTATCGGCTTAACGGATGCATTAATATATCAAGCTAACGCATCCATTCCTGATCGTGCGTACGGTTATCACCCCGAAGGAAGCGTCTTTCATTTTGCCGATCAGAGTATAACCAGTGCCACCAAAGGTGATGGGGGCGTTTATTTTTCCAGCAACGATTTCCACCAATGGGCACGACATATTGGTAAGACCTACCTATCCGATGCTTCTTTCAAACCATGGTTTCTGAAAAACAGCATACGAGTGATAGGACAAATTCGATATAGCATGGGGCTCTTCTACTACCAAGACAAACTTGGCAACCTCTATTGCTTTCACTCCGGTGAATCCACCGGTTTCAATAATATCATGTATATCGACGTTACGCGCGACCTCATTGTCAGCATATTTTCAAATCGCGACGACGCCGTTGTTTCCAGACCGTTCGAGGACATTATGCTTCGCGTTGACAAAAACAAACTAAAGAAAAGCTATATACAGGAACCATTATTCGACTGGTTAAGCAAGGTTTATACAAACGAGCCAATGGTCGTCAGCCATTAACTCGTTTAAAAACATAAGCCCTATCCTACTAATTCGAAAAAATCGCGTTTCCCCATTTTCACCCGCACCTCTTTACCGACAGGAATGAGGAAATCTGCATCACCCATTTTAACCCCATCCAGTTGGACAGCTCCTTCTTGGATCAGTCGACGGATGGCGGATTTGCTCAATGAGGGCTTCAGCTGCACGCAGAGATCAACCAGCGCAATCGCAGTAGCATTGACTGTTAAATCACGCCATGCCGTTGACAAAAAGCTTTTCGACTCGAATTGTTTATTCTGAAACTGTGTCCTAAAAAAATCAGCTGCGGTTGTAGCTGCATCCAAACTATGGTACTGCTTAATGATGTTTTCTGCGATCATCTGCTTGACGAGCATCGGATTTACACCATCAGTCAACTGCTGTTTAATACCTTGCTTCTCTGCCTCGGAGAAATCCGTAGTTAGATCCAAATATTCTTCCAACAGGGTATCAGGGACAGACATCATCTTACCATACATATCATTCGGCTCGTCTGTTAACCCGATAATATTGTTTAAGGATTTGCTCATCTTCTCCTTTCCGTCAAGCCCTTTCAATAACGGCATACACATCACGACCTGTCCGTCCACTCCCATTACCTCCTGAAGCTGTCGTCCCATCGTGCAGTTAAATAACTGATCCGTTCCGCCCATTTCAATATCAGCGTTTATCTGCACCGAATCATAACCTTGTAAAACCGGGTACACCAACTCATGCATCGCAATAGGTGTGTTCTCGGTAAAACGCTTATTGAAATCGTGCCGATGCATCAACTGGGCCACCGTAACCTTTGATAGTAGTTGAATAACATCCGAAAAGGATAATGTATCTAACCAATCGGAGTTAAAGACGATTTTCGCTTGAGCGACATCAATCACTTTCGATAATTGGTTGATATAAGTCTCAGCATTGTAGGTCACCTCTTCGGTATTAAGGGGTTTGCGACTTTTGTTTTTCCCCGTGGGATCGCCAATACGTGCGGTAAAGCTCCCTACTAAAATCACAACCTGATGACCCAAATCTTGAAATTGCTTCAGCTTTTTGAGCACCACGGCATGTCCCAAATGTAAATCAGGCGCAGTGGGATCAAACCCCAGTTTAATCGTGAGCGGACGATTCTCTTTTAGTTTTAGCTCCAAACCTTGTTGTGGGAGCATAATCTCTACATTTTCCTGTAACCTTTCTAATGCATTCATTTTCATGTTATATTATTTGTTTCTATTTCATTTACCACCACAACGACTCCTCGCTTCTGGCGCATTCAATGCCTGTACAACGGATCTAGCCAAGAGACCAAATAGTTCTAAAACTAATTCAGAGTTTTGCTGCCCCGGTTTTTAGGGCACAAAAAAAGCCCGGACATGACTGCCCGGGCTTTGGATATGCTGTATATTTTTAATTCAAAATGTCAATTTCGATATTCTTGTTCAAAAACATAGGCATAGCCAGTCCGAGCACATACCGAACGATAATAAGTGCTGAAAAATGGAAGGCGTAATATGCTGTTCAAGAATTTCATTTCGCATACAAAGATAGGCTTTCTTCAGAAAGAAGCAAAATATCATAAGAGCACAACACCCACAAGACTCCTCTTTTTTAACAGAGATAATAGCATATACACGAGATTTATCTATGTTTGCAAAAGACAGGGAAAGAATATAAATGAGAAACAATTTAGGCAGCTACGAGCTGAAAAACATGAACTTTGCAAACATAAACCGTTATGCTTTGCTGGTCCATGTTCAATCGGCCCTGTTTCTCAACACAAAAGAGTACCAGTATTTTACAGCGACAGATTTAACAATCGATCGAGGTATTTTCAGTCGCGGCAACACGGTTAAACAACCTCTATCTAATGCTACATCAGACTCTATCCCTTCGGTAACAATTGTTCAGGATACCGACGGTATTGTGGTTTCTTGCACTTGCGCGCACGATGGCAATAAGCTTTGCGAGCATGCAGCACAAGCGCTTTTCTGTGTTATGGAAAGTACGCTATATCGTCCGTTCTTCGATCATGCCACCCGGCATCGATTGATGCTGCCAAGTGCTAAAAAATATGGTCTCGATCAAGAGTCAAACTTGGATGCATTTTTCTCCTTAACATGGGAAACAGGACAAATCATAATCAGTCCAAGCATCAAAGAATTGCTTCCAATAGATTACCCTCTATTCAAGCAAACATTGCTTGCACCGAAGGAGGAACGTCAAGCCTCCTCTACCCCGCAATCGATCCTTGTAATTGGGCGACACCGCTACTATAACCAACTGTATTGCCAGGTAATGTCCGCCGAGCGAACTCAAAATGGCACATTGAAGAATCCGATTAATCCATTAGACGTATCTACCCATATATGGAAAAGCAACAACCATCAGGAAGTTAAATTTTTCACGGCGATAGCGACACTTCAAAACCAATATGGTGAAACAGACGAAGAAATGGATTACAATCTTCTACGATCTCTAGTTGCCAACCCGTTGCAACTGGAGGTATATCACCACAATCGGAACATTTCAGAAAAAATAACAGCACGCACATTAGTTCCAATAAAACTTATTGATGCGAATGCATACATAAAGCTATCCGTTTTTCAAAAAGAGCCCTTTTATGAAGTTACAGGAGAATTAGTGCTTGCTGACGAGCATATCTCGTTTACAGAGGTAGCTATTCGATATGGTTGCTTTATTTTCTATAATGACACCTTTCACTTACTGCCTAATGCCGCAGTATTACGTGTAATCAAGTTCTTTAAAAGTAATCACGAAAAACTACTTATCCATCCATCCAAGTATGAGGAGTTTTCGACCAATATATTGGCACCATTAGAGCACTATGTACAGGTACATTACAGCTACATTATAGCCGCGACAACTGCTGCAGAAAAAACTAGGGAACAAACAGCTCCACAGCCGATTATTTATTTAGAGCAAGAAGGAAACTTTATCGGCATCACCCCTGTTATGAAGTATAGTCGCTTAGAGGTTCCTGTATATTCGAGAAAAGAGCTGTACCAGACAGATGCTAATGGTAATACAGTCCATGTGGCACGTCATTTGGATGCCGAAGCAAAACTCTTAAAGACAGTGCTCAAACAACATCCCGATTTTGAAGAGCAACGAAAAGAGATTACATATTTCTACCTCCATAAAGATAAATTTTTCGAAGACGATTGGTTCTTGAATGCGTTTGAGGATTGGCAACATGAAGGTATTACTATTTTGGGATTCGATAGCATAGAAAATAATAATCTAAATCCGAATCGAGCCAAAATTGATATTCAAATACTTAGTGGAGAGGATTGGTTCAATGCCGATCTTCGCGTAAAATTTGGAAAACAAAAAGCTTCCATGCGACAATTGATGAAGGCTATCCGACACAAACGTAAGTTTGTAGAGCTTGGCGATGGTTCGCACGGGATGTTACCGGATGAATGGCTACAAAAAATTGAACAGTACTTTCGAATCTTTGAAGTGGACAAGGAACTATTTAAGATCCCGAAAATCGGTTTTTCTGATTTAGCTACGCTTTTTGAAAAGGATGTGTTTCTAAACGAAGCACGCAATGAACTCACGCTTTTACAAAAGGATTTTTCAAAAGCCAAGAAAAGACCCAATGTACCAACTCCCCTAGGCCTTAAAGCCACCTTACGGACTTACCAACAAGAAGGACTTAATTGGTTGGCTTTTCTAGATAATCGCAATTTTGGTGGCTGCTTAGCCGACGATATGGGGCTTGGAAAAACCCTTCAAATTATTGCTTTTATTTTATACCTACGAGAAAGAAACGGTGCACGAACGCACCTCATTGTTGTTCCAACGTCTTTACTATTCAACTGGCAGGAAGAAATACGCAAATTTGCACCTGATCTAAAAAGTCTGACTTACCACGGAGAAAAACGCAACAAAAACCTATTATCAGGCAAAGAACACGACGTTATATTAACCAGCTATGGAACTATCCTTTCGGATATTGACCATTGGAAAAAAGCATCTTTCGATTATATATTCGTTGATGAGTCGCAGGCTATTAAAAATCCCAATGCAGAACGCTACAAAGCATTGCGGCTTCTTGATGCGCGTAATCGTATTGTTATGACAGGAACACCGATCGAGAACAATACCTTTGATATTTACGGGCAAATGTCTTTTTGCTGTCCTGGATTACTAGGGAGCAAGCTCTATTTTAAAAATACGTACGCTATTCCTATCGATCGTTTTGGCGATAATAAAAGAGCAAAAGAACTTTTCGAAAAAATAGCTCCATTTGTATTACGTCGCACCAAAAAGCAAGTAGCTAAAGAATTACCGGAAAAGACCGAAATCGTACTTTATTGCGAGATGGAAGAACAACAACGCGCTCTTTACAATGAATTAGAAGAGGAACTCCGTTCCTTTGTGGCTGAAAGAGACGAACAAGAGGTACGGGAGCAACGGATCCATGTACTAGCGGGTCTGACAAAATTGCGGCAAATCTGCAATTCTCCACGCTTACTAAAGGAAGGTCACACAGGAGAGCATGCCGCTAAGGTAGAAGTTCTCCTATCAGAAATTGAAAACAAAGTAACAGAGCATAAAATCCTGATCTTCTCCCAGTTTGTAGAAATGCTTGACATTATTAAAGAAGCATTACAGACTCGCAATATAGGCTTTGAGTATCTTACGGGACAAAGTAACGATCGCGGAACAAAAGTAAATAATTTCAAATCTAACGATGCGGTACGTGTATTCCTAATCAGCTTGAAAGCGGGAGGTGTCGGATTAAACCTAACTGAGGCAGACTATGTTTACCTGGTCGATCCGTGGTGGAATCCTGCTGTTGAGAATCAGGCAATTGACCGCGTGCACCGTATTGGACAAAACAAACCCGTCATGGCGATACGCCTAATCTGTCAGGACAGCATCGAAGAAAAAATGATGCGTTTGCAACAGCGCAAACGAATGTTAGCACAAGACCTGATTAAAAGCGATAAGACAGCGCAGAATGATTTAAGTAAAGAAGATCTCTTAACGTTATTAGGGAAATAAACAACACCGCTAAGTCAAGTGTTTTAAACTCAACAATAAGCCATAGCCAATAACGATTGCCAACATAAAGCTGGCTAGCGTACCAAGCAAGACATACTCCGTAAATTTGGTATCTTTTGCATTAGCAAGATCACCAAACCTAAAAATTGATTTTGCGGCAAGCAAAAAACCAACCCCCGATAAGAAACTGATCTGAATAAAAAATACAATAAGTAACCGCTCCATAATACCGATAAGCATTCCAGCATCAACAAGCGAGTTTACTTCTTTTGTTTGCATCTCCTTTTCTTGCTTCCACCGACTAAAAAAGACATTCAGCAAAATAGGACTTACACAAGTTGTCAGTAAAAAAGCAATGACATAGAGCATTGTCTTGACCGAAAGTAATTGTGGGATCCAGTCGGACGGAAAGCCAAAAACAAAGATGGTAAGTCCCGCGAGTACCAACATATGTAAGAATTGGTCAATCAGGAAGGCGCTCAATGGTTTAAGATTCAATGTCCGTTCCATCCATATTTTAAAGCTATCAATCACCAAATGGGAACATATTACAAATAACAAAGCTTGCCAATGCACCGAAAGTTCCTTTATAAAAAGTATGGCTAGCAGTACAGTATGCACTGCTATATGGAGTAACAGATAACCTACGTTATACTTTCTCTTTTCTACCCAACCACGGGGTTGAAATAGAAAATCTCCCATTATATGCGCTAAAAAAAGCTTTAGAAAAAAAACGATCATATCTTCAGTAACTCATTTGTACAATAATCAATTGCCTTTTTCACATCGTGAAATGCAGCTCTCTGTAACTCTGCACTCACTTGACTCTGGTATTTTCGGTTTAGTTTTTTTGACAATTCTTGTTGGTTTATCTCGGGGTACTGCAACGATACCATCACCGTTTCTGCCATATTAATTGTCCAGCGAGAAGCCAAACTTGTTGATAGCCCCATCATCACATTGCACATGTCATCATACGATGGATTGGATGATTTTATGCGTAAGGTATCTTTTTTAAGGGCGTCAAAAGCCTCTCCTGAAAATAATAAACCCGAACCAAAACTATGCTTGACATGTGAAGCATTAACGTCTTTATTCCCAATACCAATCCCGATACGAGCATCTAATTGAACGGTCATCAAAGCCGCCTTGATATAAAAAGCCGCCACAAAAGTATCTTTCAAAGATACTTCAGCCTGAAAACTATCTCCTCGAAAAATATCAAACTTAAAGGAATATACACGTAAAGACTCCTCTAATAAAGACAACCAAATTTTTGAATCAACAGTTCTTGACCCAATAACATCTCCTGTTAATATTGCTATCATAATCAAATACCTTACTCAAACTTAATTATTTTACCCCAAAATACTACTATCGCCTGGCGATTAATATCCATAAAGCCGTTATTACATATTATCATGAAATAAGATAATAACTAACATTATTATCAAATATAGTGATATTTTAAATTATCACTATATATCATGATAAAAAAAAAGAGGACTTAGGCATAACCCAAATCCTCTTTAACATATAATAAGGGGTAATTACACCACAATATTAATAATCTTACCTTTTACAAAGATCAGTTTCTTAACGGCCTTTCCGTCCAAATAGCGTTGTACATCTGCGTTTGCTAATACTGTCTCTTCTACAGTTTTCTGATCCAAATCAAGAGCTAGTGAAAGGTTCATTTTCATTTTTCCATTCACTGATACCGGATATGCAAACTCTGATTCAACAAGGTATGCAGGGTTAAAGACAGGATAAGCAGCATAAGAGATACTACCCGCTTTATGTCCCAATAACGACCATAGCTCCTCGGTAATATGTGGCGCATAAGGTTGTAGAACAATCAAAAGATCTTCCAGCACTTTACGCTTATCACTCTTGAGGTCTGTCAGTTCGTTCACACAGATCATAAAAGCAGAAACAGAGGTATTGAACGAGAAACGTTCCACATCATCCTCTACCTTTTTAATAATTTTATGCACGGCCTTAAACTCTGCTTTAGTCGGCTCTTCATCTGACACGTGGAAGTTTCCTTCTGCATCATGGAACAACCGCCAAACCTTACGTAAAAATTTATAAACGCCTTCAATACCATTTGTATTCCATGGCTTAGCTTGTTCTAATGGACCTAAGAACATTTCATAAAGACGTAGTGTATCCGCGCCATACGCACTAATGATATCATCTGGGTTCACAACATTGAACTTCGACTTCGACATCTTCTCGACCTCAGTTCCACAGATGTATTTACCGTTTTCTAAGACAAATTCAGCAAGTGCATAGTCTGGTCGTGAAGCTTTAAATTTCTCCGTATCCAACACATCGTTATGTACAATATTCACATCCACATGCAATGCAATCGTTTTGTACGAATCTTTTAATCCAAGGGATACAAACTGGTTCGTTCCTCTTCCTTCCTCATCCAACACACGGTATACAAAACTAGAACGTCCCTGAATCATTCCTTGATTAATCAATTTCTTGAACGGTTCTTCTTCGTTGTGGAAGCCTAAATCTTTTAACGCTTTGTTCCAAAAGCGTGAATATAACAAGTGACCTGTAGCATGCTCAGAACCACCAATATATAAATCTACAGATTTCCAATACTCCACAGACTCCTTTGACGCAAAAGCATCCGCATTTTGAGGATCCATGTAACGGAACCAATACCACGAAGAACCTGCCCAGCCTGGCATGGTGCTTAACTCATACTCGTATTGGTCTTGATATTTCCAATCTGTTGCACGCCCTAACGGTGGTTCACCACTTTCGGTAGGCAAGTACTTATCTACTTCAGGCAAAAGTAATGGCAACTCTGCTTCATTAATCAAGTACGGTAAACCGTTCTTAAAATATACAGGCACAGGTTCTCCCCAGTAACGCTGACGACCAAAAATAGCGTCTCGCATACGGAAGTTAACCTTCGCTTTACCCAACTTCAACTCTTCCAGTTTTGCGACTAAAGCAGGCACTGCCTCCTCATATGTCATTCCATTAATAAAGCCTGAATTGATATATTTACCATCTTTGTTTGCATCCGCCGCCTCATCCAATTGCTGGGTATCAGAAATGGGTACGATCGGTAAATTAAAATGCTTCGCAAAAACATAATCACGCTGATCACCAGAAGGTACCGCCATGACAGCTCCTGTACCGTATCCAGCTAGCACATAATCGGCAATCCAGATCTGTACATCTTCCCCTGTAATTGGGTGTTTCGCAAATGAACCCGTGAAAGCGCCCGATACCGTTTTGGTATCCGCCATCCGATCAAGTTCTGATTTCTTTGATGTTTTATCAATATAAGCTTCTATTTCAGCCCTCTGTGCTTCCGTAGTTAAAGTCGAAACAAGATCATGCTCTGGCGCCAACACCACGAAAGACACGCCGAAAATGGTATCTACACGCGTCGTAAAAACTTCAATATCTGTATTAATTTGAGGGACTGGAAACTTTACGGATGCCCCCACTGATTTTCCAATCCAGTTGCGTTGCATCTCGACCAAAGGCTCCGGCCAATCAATCGTATCAAGACCACGCAACAAACGGTCTGCATACGCAGTAATGCGCATAGACCATTGCATCATCTTTTTCTGTTCTACCGGATAACCACCTCGTTCTGAAAGACCGTTGATTACCTCATCATTCGCCAATACAGTGCCTAGCGCCGCGCACCAGTTCACTGTACTTTCACGTAGGTAAGCCAACCGATATTTTAAAAGCTCACGTTGTTGCTCCTCCTCCGAGTAAGCCCCCCATTCTGCTGCCGTAAACTCATTTACATCCTCATCGGAAACAGCTTTAATACCCAAAGAACCAGAAGTTTCGAACTTCTCAATTAATGTATTTATGGATTCCGCTTTATCACTATCTTTGTTATACCAAGCATCAAAAAGCTGCATAAAAATCCACTGCGTCCACTTGTAGTAATCTGCATTGGAAGTTCTGATCTCACGCGACCAATCATACGAAAACCCGATATTATCCATCTGCTCACGATAGCGATTGATATTCGCATCCGTGGTAATCGCAGGATGTTGTCCTGTTTGTATCGCATACTGTTCAGCAGGCAGTCCAAAAGAATCATACCCCATCGGATGTAACACATTAAACCCCTTCAGTCGTTTATACCGTGCGAAAATATCTGATGCGATATAACCCAGCGGATGTCCTACGTGTAGCCCCGCTCCTGACGGATACGGAAACATATCCAACACGTAATACTTCGGCTTATCAGTCGACTCCGACGGTTTAAACGTTCCATTATCTGCCCAGAAATGTTGCCATTTCTTTTCTAAAGATTGATGATTGTATTCCATAATTGACCTGTTCTGCTAATCTCAAAGAGATGCGAAAATAGCTATTTTACGTCAAAATAGACATAAAAGTTTCATTTTAAACAATATTTACAGATATTAGATGTTAAATGCCTTAGGAAGGTTTAATATTTCGCGGTACTTATTCCACGAAATATGTTTCTTAAATGCACATTATTATTTACTTTCGCAACAAATAACATTTTACATTAGCGTATGTCGGCTCACGAAGAAAGTTCACCAAGAAAAAAAACGAAGTCTGTTTACGTCTCAACAGTTATCAGTATCGCATTGGTATTGTTAATGACGGGACTTTTAGGATTAATTCTTGTTCACGCAAAGAATCTCTCAAAATATGTGAAGGAGAATATTGTCCTGAATATTATTGTTAACGAAAATGTGAATGAAGGTGATGTCCTTGCGATGCAGAAGGACCTCGAAAAAGACCCCTATGTTTTACGCACAGAATATATCAGTAAAGAATTAGCTGCAAAAAACTTAAAAGAAGACTTAGGGGAAGACTTTGTCGAATACCTAGGACACAACCCCCTATTGCCGTCGATTGATGTATACATGAAGGAACAATATGCCAATACCGACAGTATCCAAACGTTTATTCAAAAAGCATCAAAAAACAGCCGTGTTAAAGAGATTATATACCAAGAATCTCTGATTGACATGGTAAACAAGAACATACGCATTATCAGTATGGTTGTATTGGCATTTACAATTGTATTACTTGTTATTGCAGTTGCTTTGATCAACAACACCATTCGTCTAGCCATCTATTCACAGCGTTTCTTGATCAAGAGCATGCAATTGATTGGTGCAACTAAAAACTTCATCCGTAAGCCTTATATCTTCTACGGTATATTTCACGGCTTGCTAGGGGCGTTGATTGCGATCCTATTATTGATTTTCACCCTGCAATTTGCACAAAAACAAATTCCAGATTTGGTGTTCCTACGTAACTGGTACGAATTTGGAGCGATCTTCTTGGTCGTTGTTATCTTGGGCGTTTTAATTTCTGGTTTCAGTACTTATTTTGCTGTAACCAAATACCTGCGAGCTAAATCACACAGCTTATATCGTTAATATCCATTTTAGATATGTCTGAAAAAAAACAAAAAAATTCATCGGTAAAATCCGATTCCTCAAAAGTGAATTTCGCTTTTGAAAAAGTAAATTATCAACTTTTTATTGCAAGTATTGCTGTTGTTGCCCTAGGTTTCATATTAATGATGGGAACAGAGGATATTTACAGCTTCACTAAAATAACATTAGCTCCGCTTGTTGTTGTTCTTGGTTTTGCGTTGGGATTTGTGGCTATTTTGTATAAACCTAAAAAGAAAAACATTCAAGAATAATGACCTATTTTCAAGCGATTGTTTTAGCAATCATTGAAGGGCTTACTGAGTTTCTACCTGTCTCCTCTACGGGACACATGATTATTGGTACAGCACTTATGGGGATGGAACCCTCTCCTTTTGTAAAATTATTTACGATCGTGATACAGCTAGGCACGATCCTGTCCGTCTTAGTACTATACTTTAAGCGCTTTTTTAAATCCATGGATTTCTACTACAAGCTTGTTGTAGCAGCAATTCCAGCATCGATATTGGGTTTAATCTTGAACGACTTCATTGACTCTTTATTAGAAAGCCCATTAATGGTTGCGGTTATGCTGGTCGTTGGCGGGATTATCCTTCTTTTCGTTGATAAATGGTTCAACAAACCTACGATCGAAAACTCAGACCACATTTCGTATAAACAGTCATTCATCATTGGTTTATACCAATGTTTAGCGCTTATCCCAGGTACATCGCGCTCGGCGAGTACGATTGTCGGGGGAATGACGCAAAACCTGACGCGTAAGGCCGCTGCAGAATTTTCTTTTTTCTTAGCCATCCCTATGATGTTAGGTGCTTCAGTCGTGAAGCTTTACAAATTTTTTAAAGAAGGACACACGTTTACTGGCGAGGAGATCAACCTTTTGATCGTTGGAAATATTGTTGGTTTTATTGTGGCAATCGTTGCAATTAAGACATTTATTGACGTGTTGACCAAATATGGATTCAAAGCCTTTGGTTGGTATCGAATTGTGGTTGGATTAGTGATTATTGGATTATTATTGAGCGGACATAGTCTGCAGATTATATAAATGACAAATTTAGAAGAGACAAATTCTTCTCCATTTCAGTTTGCGGAAGGTGAATTACTACTGGTAGATAAACCTTTGGAATGGACAAGTTTTGATGTGGTAGGTAAACTTCGCAATACCATGAAGCCGCTCAAGCTTAAGGTTGGCCATGCAGGAACCTTAGACCCTTTAGCAACCGGGCTATTAATTATATGTACCGGTAAGTTAACCAAGAAAATAGACTCTTTTCAGGCGGAAGATAAGGAATACACAGGCTGTATTACTATCGGTGCAACAACCCCTTCCTTTGATTTAGAGACTGAAATAGATCAAACTTTCGCATACGATCATATCACCGAAGCCGATTTGTTAAAGGCGGCGAAGTCTTTTGAAGGTGAAATTGAGCAGTATCCCCCAGCCCACTCTGCTATCAAAGTGCAGGGTGAACGCCTTTATGAAAAAGCAAGGCGTGGAGAGGAAGTTGAATTAAAGACACGTAAAGTTATTGTCAATTCCTTCGAAATCGAGAAAATTGAAGGACCAAATGTTTACTTTCGCATCAGTTGTTCAAAAGGCACCTATATCCGATCTATTGCCAGCGATTTTGGCAAAGTATTAGGCATCGGTGCACACCTCAGTGCTTTGCGCCGGACAAAGAGTGGAGACTTTCATGTCGATAAGGCCTGGAAGCTGGAAACTCTTATTGAAGAGATTAGGAAGCAAAAGGTGGACAATCAACAATAATTACTTATCCTATTAAAAAGGAATGAAGATATATAGAAGCTTAGATGAATTTACTCCCCTATCGAATGCAGTCGTAACGATAGGCACATTTGATGGAGTACATATAGGCCACCAGAAGATCTTATCTAAATTAAGAGAATGTGCAGAGGAAAACAATGGTGAAACAGTATTGCTTACCTTTTTTCCGCACCCACGTCTCATTATCAATCCGGATGACGACAGTTTACGGCTGATTAATGATATTGAAGAAAAAGCACATCACCTAGCCTTAGCTAAGATAGATCATTTGATTGTTACCCCATTTACACGGGATTTTTCCAATCAAACTCCCGAAGAGTATATCAGTAATGTATTAGTCGGTAAATTGGGCACGAAACAAATCGTAATTGGTTACGATCATCATTTCGGAAAAGACCGAAAAGGTTCGATGAAAGATTTGAAACATTATTCCAGTATTTACGATTACCGTGTAGATCAGATCCCGGAGCAAGACATTGAAGATGTCGCTGTTTCATCGACACGAATCAGAGAGTCTCTCATTAAAGGGGATATTGAAACGGCCAATAAGTATCTAGGGTATCCTTTTGAACTGACAGGAACTGTTGTTCGGGGTGACCAGATTGGGCGCGAGATCGGCTTCCCGACCGCAAACCTCAATATCCATGAATCTCATAAATTGATTCCTGCATACGGTATTTATGCTGTAGAAGCCGAAATATACCCACATGTACCCACTATCGGTAGTGGCGATTATATACATCCGGAGCCTGAGCGTGTGGCGCGAGGTATGGCTTATATTGGTACAAGACCAACAGTGGATGGCATGAATAGGAAAATCGAAATCAACTTATTGGACTTTGAAGACGATATCTATACCAAGACAATACGGGTGAAATTTCTAAAATTTATCCGACATGATCGTTGGTTTGAGTCATTGGATGCGATGAAGGAACAGATGAAAAATGACGAATTAGAAATACGAGCTTACTTTAACAAGTAAAAGCATAAAAGAGGGCAATTTTGCCCTCTTTTATGCTTTTACAGGATACCCATATAAAAAGGTTCCAAGCTCCTCACAGTAAAACTTATTACTGTTCAGCGCCTCTATAATAGTTCCTGTGATATTTTTCTTCGACTCCACCCGTAATACACGGTCTTCATCGCTTAAGTCAAGGGTCACCGATAAACGGACACCTAAATTCCGGAGTACTTCAAAAATAGAGAGTTTATCCTTCTTGTTACTCGCAGTAGTTTTAAAAATGGAAACAAACATAACGACTATATTTACAAACTTTTTAATGTCCTATAAAGTTGAAGAATAGCGTTATAAATGCAAAAGCTTTTAGGTGTGAAACGGACAAAATGAAGGGTGAACCGAACAATTCATCATCCGCGCAGCGATCCCGAAAAACTGCACTACATCCGAATCGATTTGGAACATTAATCGTACCCGACGCCACGCTCTAACCAACGCAGAAAAGAAGATGACTTTTCACGGCTTACATAAATGCGTTCACGGTGCTCAACAATCAAGTCTAAGGCCAATTTACGTGCTAACGTATAGCTTGCATGTCGCAAAACATGACGCGAAAGAAGATGTTGCCGATTTGCACGGTAAAAATCAGCACCTAATTGTTTTTCAAGCTCATCGAGCGTCTTTATAACCAGAAAATCCTTTCCTTTAAATGTTTTGATAAACACATTCTCATGTTCAATGTAGCACAGCGCTATATCATCCAGATTCAATGGGATAATACGATCTTGCTGATGGACAAGGATGGAAGAAGGTTTGGGTTTAACCTGATCAATAAGATGCTGGTACACGGGAGATATACCGCCCCCTTGGTTTCCCATTTCCTTTACCAAGACTTTCTGTAAACTGAAATACTTATTCATCGTTCCCCGAATAGCCGTATCCGAGATTGGTTTTAAAATATAATCAATACCATTGGTCTTAAAAGCATCTAAAAGGTAATCATCATAGGCAGTACAAAAAACAATGGGTACCAGAACCTCTACCTGATCAAATACTTCAAAGCTAATCCCATCCCCTAATTGTATATCTGAAAAGATCAAGTCTACGTCTTGGGCTTCCTTAAAGTAGTCTATAGCTTCCTTCACGGAGTTAAGATGTGCCAAGATAGACACCTCTGGCGCAACACGCTGCAAGGTTTGTGAAAGATCTTCCGCAGCAAGCATTTCGTCTTCAATAATAACGACATTCATACTATAGCAATTTTATTTTCACATTAAATCGATTCGAGGTGTCTTCGATAACAACCCCTTGAAGCAAGTAATTACCATAACGATCCATTAAATTCCGAAGGCCACTTCCATTGGATTCTACGGCAATCTTTTTCACGTTCTTACGGTTACTGACAATCAACCAATCATCGGTCTCCCTAATTTCAATGCAAAGAGGTTCATCAATGGTAAAGGCATTGTGCTTTAAAGCATTGTCGACCAGCGGTTGAATAGAAAAGAAAGGAAGCCGTTTTTCAAGCACAGATTCAGGAATTTCGATCTGGTAATTCAAAGCTTCGCCGAACCGCATCTTCTGCATATCTAGGTAATCTTCACACAACTTAATCTCTTGTTGTACGGAGGTCAACTCTTCTGTTTTCGTTGCCGCTATAGTAATCCGTAAAAAATCGGACAAACGCACCAGGTAATCTTCGGCCAAGTCCGAGTCTTTCCGAATCAATGACTTCAACGTCGCCAATGCATTAAACAAAAAGTGCGGCTGTATTTGTTGGCGTAACATTTTGTTTATCGCTTCTTCTGTTGATTTTTCCAACCGACTGCGCTCCAGTTGATGCTGCGCTTTAAAGTGATCTGACATCAAAAAGTAAAGCCACAGTAATACAATAAAATTCAGCAAACAGGCTTGAATACTAATTATAAAATAATTCCGCCAAGGGCTTTCTAAAATCAGGTCACGTATTTTGGGATCTTTTACATTTAAAGCATCTTCGAGTAGATCGAAACAAAAGATCACAAATACAGAAGTCGTAAAACTAGCCAGCTTAACGTGAAAAGGCGACTTAATAGGATCCTCTACCCTATTCTCCACGTGGATAAACAAGTTACATAAAGCAACAATCAGAATAATCAAGAAGGTAAATGAAATCTGATAAACAGCGTTCATACTCATCAATCCCGCCGTATATGTAGCCAAAGCTATCAATGCGGTAGTGGTTAGCGCAAACACCAAAGATCGTTGAATCCATATTTTTACAGGGTAGTCATACCGTTCACATCTCATGAATACGAAATAATTATTTCCTAAAATAGGGAAGCAAGATAAGCAATATTTTAAGGTCATTCTTACATGAAAATGTAAAGAAGGAAATGATCCGTAAAAAAGTAAGCGTTTTATAAAAACAAAACACAAGATTAAAATATTTTACAATAAATTAATAAAAATCAAAGATCAGATGTTTTATGGCATAGATATTGCGAATAGTTTAATTCATAATTTAGGTTAATAATTGGTTTGAAACCTTTGCTATCGCCCGGTAGCAAAGGTTTCTATTTTTTTAACTTTTTTGCGTTTTCAAAATCTTAAACTCCTTACCATCTTTTCTCACTTTAATAAAGCCCAGAACACTACAAACGCTGAGCACCAAGAATAGCATATCGATAAATAGAATATCAAAAGCGCGCACTGTTATGGCGTTCCAGAACCATAAATTCGTTACGATCCCGTTCGCTACAGGTACGGCGAAGCACAATATCGCAGATAGTAAAAGAACATGCTTGTTCACAACAGTGAGGTTTCGCCAAAGCATCAGATAGATGGTCAGCACCAACCAACTGTAAAAGTAAGCCGAAAAAATGACCGTCATATTCACCGTTGGAAGTACTTTTACCACGATAAAAGTAAAGGCGGTAACGGGTAACATAGCCAAACACATCGACAGAAAGAAATTAGCCGCCCAAAAGTTAAACTTTCGTTTGTACGCTGGCACATTGACTTTATCTCGGGCTACCAACCAAATCATGATTCCAGAGATAATAACGACACATCCCATTAAACCTAATACAAAGAATACAATGCGCAAAGGCTTTCCGCCAAAATCGCCGAAATGAAGGTGATAGATTAAACTTTTAACACGGTCGATATGATTTCCATCGGTATAAGGGGACTTTTCTTCCACAATCTTCCCCGTAGCAATCTGCACACGTGTATACCCAGACCCTGCAAAACTCGTTTGGCTGAAAGGTGTAGACTCCAAAATGACTTCCATACTTTCATCCATATAGTTCCGTATATATACACGTGTAACCTGACTTTTCCCCCATTTTTGCTGCCATGACGCTACAAAAGCATTGAGGTCGAAATCCTTTTGCATCGGGTTATACGTATAGGCAACCTCTGCTCCTCTCGTGTATTGCAAGTCTCGATACAATTTATCTTGATCCCCTTCATACAATAGCTTACTAAAAGGTGAAATGAGCACAAAGTTGACAATCAGTATAACGCCGGTAACGGCAAAAACAAACTGAAATGGAAAACCGATAACGCCAAGCGCCGTATGCATATCGGTCCATACTGTTTTCCATTTGCTCCAGGGCCGGAAGATGAAGAAATTACTCTTTATCTTATCCCAATGCAAAAATAATCCGGTGATCAATGCAAATAAAAACAAAAATGACACGATACCTGCGAGCAAATAACCAAACGGCGTACCGATCCGAATCGGAATATAGTTGACTTGAGCAAGAAAATGTAAGCGATACAAAAATTCGCCCATATCATAGCCTTCATCATAAGAACTTTGGCTTTTATCTGTAAAATAGTGTAAGAAGTAAGCTGAATCACCGTCCTTATCCCGTCCTCTACGACGTCCCTTTCGTTCCTCTTTAGGTTTTGGTTTGCTAATCGTTGTGTCTTGCGATGTACTCATATTGACATACGTGCCATGCCCCTGTCGCAACACATAGAAGTCAAAATTTCGTCCCTTCGTATTGTATTTTTCCCCAAGAGAATCCAACAAGTAGTTATAATCGGCGTCAAGTTTTTGGTTTGCTACGGACTTCCCTTTTTGCCAGGCTGAGATATCATCCCTAAAAAAGGAAAAAGACCCTGCAAAAAAAATAACATACAGTAAAGCGGCAATAATAATTCCGCTAATTGTATGGGTATGAAAATATATATTATACCGTCTTTGATTCATTTTATTAGGTTAGTTTAAAAAGATAGGGTAATGCAAATAGAAGCGTCAATCCGAGGTAAGTGGCATACAATCGCCAAACCTTGGTTTCCAGAAAAGCCCATAGAAGCAAGAAAGCCCATAATATATACCCGGTAAAGAAAGCTGTTGCTATAACATCTTCTTGCGGAAAAACATACGTTAGGCAATAGTGAAAGCTCACCATTACGGCATAACCTCCCGCAGTTCCGGCAAGGATACGAGAAAGACGTACCCATGGAGATTTGGTTAAGTATTTTTTATTAGCTGGCATATCACTTAAAAAGATAGTTCAATAAGAAAACAAAGGAGAAATAACACGCCTAACCACCTTACATTCAAATACTGGAATGGAAATAATAAAACCACCAGACTTCCCATTGCCATTAAGATAACAATACCCGCAAAGATCCCAGCCCCAAAACCTAACGTTACGACGCAAAGCGAAAAAGCAACACATAAGATCAGCGTAGCGATATACTTTGTTCGTTGGGGTTTCTGTGCCAGTTGGTCAAATAACTTCCCTTTGTTTTTCCAGTTCACTTTTTTAGATGTACACATCCAAACCAGAAAGGCTGTAAAAAAGAGTAAACATATTAATGTTGTCATAATTGTTAATTGTTGTAATGAAAAAGTGCCCTTCGTTAGATACCGTACAACACACACAGTATCAAACGAAGGACCTTTTGTAATTTAGACGTAGGCGTTAAAACAGGCGGTTAATCGACCCGTGTAACAGCTGTAATCGAACCTCCTTCGACGCGGAGTCCTTGTGTCGCAGTTGCTGTACTCGCATTAATTCTATACACAAAGCTTGTTGCATCTTTCATGGCAACACCGATATAGGCCGAACCGTCTTTTGCAGAATAATTATTCGTTGTAATGTCCTTGATCAAATCTAAATCAGGCATCCCGGTAACATCTTTAAAAGTCTTATTGTATACATCTACAATACCAATATGCTTCCCTGACTCATAGGCGCCTTTTTCTTCTTTTGTTGTCATTAAAACAACAAACTTGCCTTGTCCAACGTAAATCCAATCTGTAATATTTTTCCCCGCACTAACAGCTTCCACATTGAAATAATAGTTCTTATCAAACTCTGTGCTTCCTGAGGCGATCTTTAGAATTGCAGATGGTTTTGTAGATGTAATTACCTTATTCTTTGTTCCGATACTTGACGAAAATGCATATACATCTCCTTTTTCATCTACACCTAATCCATCCGTAAAGTAACGTCCCACAAAACTCATTCGGTTATCTTTTATAACTTTTTCCAATTTCATATCCGGATACGAGTAAACAGCAACCCAGGCACTATCTGGGTATGCCGTTTCAAATGCGGCATTACAACAAGCTTGGATAGACATATACGGAGCATACACCTTACTTCCAACCTGCTTTATCCAAGTGAAAAATGCAGATTCACCATTGCCGGCTACTTTCTGAACATCTAAAGTACCTTCTCCAGAAATCAACAAGCTATTGGTATTCACTTTATAGTAGTTAGCCAGTGGATTGGTATTACTGCGTGGGATCTTCAGCATCAAAATATCTTCGTTTACCGGAGCAAATGCCTGCACCGTTTCCGACTGAAAATCAGACAGCTTTTTTAGTTTTCCTTCTTGTACACTATATGTTGTAACAGCCCCCGGGTTTCCTTGTCCATAAAGCATGCTGAAGAACTTATTGTTATGTGTCACGTAATACCGATAAGTACCATCTTGCTCGACACCATTTCCTAAAATTGTAGTTGATCCGGATTCCAGATTATCAACTGTTACCAAATAATCAGCAACACCAGTTGAAGCAATTGGAGTAACTGCGAGCACATAATTCCCTTTGTTTGTAGGTAGATCAGGACTATCACTTTTGCAAGAGTATGCACTCACAGAGACTGACGCGGCAAGTGCTAAACTCGCCCATTTTGTATTTTTCATGTATTTGTATTTAGATGTATGTTTTATTATTTAACCTGTTGAAAATAATACCGTAGATTCACTGCAAAAGAGCGTCCCGGCTTCTGTAAGCCAAAATTATCGTAGAGTTGTGCATCTGCTATGTTGCGTATTTCTGCACCAATATTGTAACGACCGTTGTTCAAGCTATATCCAATCCGGAGATCGTGGGCTAGCTGCCCCGGCACTTCCCTTTTTTTGTCATCTGCACTTGTGCCGCCCATCGTTGGCCAATACAGCCAAAAGCGATGGACATATAACAAGTTATAATTCACATTAAGCACATTGCCTTTTTTTCCGAAATCACGAAAAACCAAACCCAGATCTGTATTACCGAACAAATACGGAATATTAGGCATCTGCGCATTAAACAATGGGCTAACTCCTGTGTACCCAGGTTCTATCTCTTGCTTATTCTGTAAATACTGGTAGGTTAAAGAACCACCTAGGGTCAGGAAGTTTTTATACGAATAATTGAATTCCATATCTGCCCCTCGGGTGCTGACGCCCTCCCGGTTGTCTGCAATCAACTTCGATTGATTATTGTTAAGACGCGTGAAAATAAAGTCAAACGCATAACGGTAGATAAGATTTCCACCGATACGGAAACGATGATCCTCATTGATCTTCCAGCCATAATAGGCACCCAGGTTTATATTATGGCTTCTTTCCGGTTTTAAATCAGGATTCGCATCTTGATTCTCCACATCACCAAACAGTTCATAAGCTGTAGCCATGCGATTGGTCAATTCATAGGATGCTTTCAACTGGAATTCCGGATCGAGGAAATAAGTCGTTGCCAAACCGTAACCAAAGCGGTTCATATTCATGGTAGGCCGATCGCCATCCTTATTACTCTGGAAAATATACTTTCCAAACAATGTCGCACTCCACACATCTTTAACATCATAGCTATACCCCAGCCCCATCATGTTTTTGAATGTCCGCTTGGTTACTTCGTAGTTGTTGGCTTGCGGATTCAATTCATTTTCGCCTTCACGCTTGAAGGTGGTTGCTGTACTACTCAGGGCAATGGACTGCTTTTCCGTTACTTTATAATTAGCGGCCAACGTTGCTATCCCTTCATTATTCTTATAAACATAGAGCTGCTTACTTCGCTCTCCACCTGGATTAGGTTTACTTTCACCAAACCAGCCAAAACGACGATCCAATGTATCAATGTTCTTCTCTGTCCCGAAATTATAATTCGCATTTACCGTTACGTCTAGGCCATCGATCAGATTCATTTTCTGGTATTTCAATGTCGGCATTAAAGTCGTTCCGCGACGATGTATCCCGCCGTAGGCTACTTTCATACGAGCGTCAGCTTGGATTTCCTTATAGTTCTTACCGGCTGTAAAACCGACAAGAAGACGGTCCGCATAAGGTTTGTTAACCACGCCTACCTGCGCAACAACAGCTTCGTTATGGTATTGATCATGAAAACGACGTAGCTTAATATTTTCCGAATAAGCCCCTGTGTTTATATCTGCTACAGAGAGTGTAACCTTGTAATCATTGTCTGAAAAATTTTGATAAGCATTCAGTAAAAAAGTAAATCCACTTTTGCTTGTGGTACCAAGATTCACGACAGTACGATGTGTATTAAAGGAACCGTATGAATAAGAGGCGTCTACAAAATTACGGGGCTTCATAGAGGTTACAATATTAATAGCTCCACCTAAGGCATCAGAGCCCAACCAAATAGGAACAACGCCTTTGTAGACTTCTACACGTTCGGCTAGATTGATGGGAATATTATTGATCTGAAAAGAAGACCCCATATTATCCATCGGTATCCCATCAATAAAATAACGGACATGATTACCTGAAAAACCGTTTAACGACAAGTTGAAGTTCGAACCCACACCGCCCGATTCCCGAACCCGAACACCAGCTACGCGATCCAACGCATTAGCGATGTTCATCGTCGTATTATAAAGTTTGGTCGCATCGATAGCGGTTACATTGTATGCTTGACGATTTACTTCTTTCACAGGCGTAAAGCCCAGCACCGAAACTTCATCAATCGCCGTCTCCCGACCTTGCATCGAAAACGTATACACCTCGCCCGCCTTTCCCAGCGTCAGGGCTTGTCGCAAATGTTGAAAACCGAGGGCTGAAACAGAAACATCAACAGAAGAACCACTTACGCCAGAAAAGGTAAAAGCACCATTTTCATCTGCCCGAATAGTTTTTTTATCAATTTTCACACTAGCATCGGGAACCGGTTGACCGTTCGAGCGAACGAGTCCTTTGTAAAAATTTGATGGTTGTTGAGCATGACCTCCTAAAACACATAGGAGCATGCAAAATGTTAGTAAAATTTTGTTATTTTGGCTCATCTTTAATTGTAACACATTATGGATAACACTACGCGCTTAACGTAGTAAATGGGTTAGCCTAATTGCCGTTAGGCTAACCTGGGCGTCGCAAAGAATTGCCGTTCAGAGCGACGCCTTTTTTGGGTAAAACCCTATTATTGAACTATGAAACTCGTCGTTAATCCTTGCCAATTCTTTTTATACGTCTTTCCATGCCAGTCCCCTTCTTGCTGCATCATATTTCCAAACTCTACGACATAGCGACCAGACCATAACGTAGGAATCGAAATAAAACCCTCTGCATCGCTTTTGTACGTTTTACTCCATCCACTTGGAGACATCACAGAAACATCCTTCTTAGACAGTGGAGCGCCGTTCTCTGTCAACTGAATGCGAACGGTATCGTTCTGCTTATAAGTTTTCGGCGCTACTTGTAGCTGATAAACTAAGGGACATTTTCCCGCCACAGCCACGTTTCCAACTTGGACCGTTGCCTGGCTTACAAACTCGTAGCGTGTATCTCCTCCAAGATCTTTCGTTGCATGGCTCGTGAATATAGCGTAGTGTCCATCACTAGTTGGTACAAAGGCACCTTCTAAAAAGTCTCCTTTATCGGTTAAAGGAAGTGTGGAAACCGAACCATCGGGATGCACAATAGAAACAGTCAGCTCCCTTAAATCGGAATACCAATCTTTGGTCGCTTCATTTTCACCGGTTTCGTATTCGCCATAATAAACACGTACGGACTGCGATTGATTTTTAATTCCCGTAGTGTTGCTCTCCAGCCACACCGCATGGGCGTTAACGACTTGGTTGCCGCCAAGTACGATTAAGGATAGTAGTAAAATGCGCTTAACAAAATTCATATTCTTTTTATTTAGACTTATTTTAAATAGATAGGCAAATATAGGGCTATTTCAAAAAAACGCAAGTTCATAATCAGAAAAAGAATTTCAGAATCGGAAAAAAATAAAAAAATCCCTTACATTTTTTAGTGTAAGGGATCCTTTGCGCTACGCACCTGATAGCGCGCTATTATAAAATAGCTTCGCGTACACGTACTAGCTTTTCTAATAAACCATCTAATAGATCCAGATGAAGCATATTAGCGCCATCAGATTTTGCATTAGCAGGGTCTGGATGTGTCTCTATGAATAAACCATCTGCGCCTACGGCAATTGCCGCTTTTGCAATCGTTTCAATCAACGCTGGCTTCCCTCCTGTTACACCGGAAGTTTGATTCGGTTGTTGTAAGGAATGTGTGCAATCCATTATAGTAGGAACCTCAAAACCACGCATTTCAGGAATTCCACGAAAATCTACAATCAAATCTTGATAACCAAAAGTGTTTCCACGATCCGTCAAAAACACTTTATCATTCCCCGAATCCTTTACTTTGTCCACCGCAAATTGCATCGAACCAGCAGATAAAAACTGTCCTTTCTTAATATTGACAACTTTACCTGTCTCTGCAGCAGCGACAAGCAGTTCCGTCTGACGGCACAGAAATGCAGGAATCTGTAGTACGTCTACGTAAGCAGCGGCCATAGCAGCCTCATGACTTTCATGAATATCCGTCACGGTTGGGACACCAAAAGTTTTCCCGACTTTTTCCAAGACTTTAAGTGCTTTCTCATCTCCAATACCTGTAAACGAATCTACGCGTGAACGATTTGCTTTGCGGTAAGATCCTTTAAAGATATACGGTATATTGTATTTATCCGTAATGGTGACAATACGCTCAGCAATACGTAACGCTATTTCCTCGCCTTCGATTGCACACGGACCAGCCATTAAAAAGAATTGCTTTGAATCGCCATTCTTAATTCCCGGTAAATAATTCTGAATCATATATATTATTAATTAATTTCCTAACTCTGACATAAACTTGATTCGCATCAGCTGAATATCCTCGAAAGAATAGTCGGCCTCGCCAAGCACATTTAATGCCTCTTCTATTGAATCTACTTCCGCAGTTTTAAAATAATCATAAACCTCATCCTGACGATCCTGATCAATCATTTCATCAACAAAGTACGATAGGTTAAGCTTAGTTCCTGAGTTTACAATAGACTCCACCTCTTTCAACATATCCTCGTAACTGATTCCTTTAGACGATGCAATATCTTCTAATCCGATTTTACGATCTATATTCTGAATAATAGAGACTTTTAATGCGGACTTGTTTGCCGTGCTCTTTACAATCAGATCCTGTGGACGATCGATGTCTTTTTCTTCGACGTAGGCTTTAATCAGTTCTACAAAGGGTGCCCCAAACTTCACCGCTTTTCCAGCACCAACTCCTTGAACTTGTTTTAACTCCTCCAAGGTAATAGGATAAAGCATGCACATCTCATCCAGCGATGGATCCTGAAAAATAACAAAAGGAGGTAATGATTTTTGTTTTGCGATTTTCTTACGAAGCTCCTTTAACATCTTCAGAAGTTCAGCATCTAAAGCGCTACTCCCTTGAACAACCTCATCACCACCGTCATCTTCCGCCTTTTCCATAGGCCGATTCAGAATGAATTTTAAAGGGTATGGATTATTGATATATTTTTTTCCACCCTCGGTGAGTTGCAAAAGACCATAGTGATCAATATCCTTCTTCACGAAATCATTTAACTCCGCTTGGCGGATTAATGAATTCCAATAGTTTACACCATTCTCTTTTCCTTTTCCAAATAAAGGATGCTGATCATGTTTATAAGCCGATATCGGTTGGTTATTCTGACCGATCAAAACATTAATAATGTGGTGATCATCAAACTTACCCCCTTCATTCTTAATGAAATTTAACACCTCTAACAACGATTGTTCGCCGTCAAAATATGTTTTCTGTGCTCGACAATTATCACACATATTGTTGCAGCCCATCTCATCGAAACGCTCCCCAAAATAGTGCAATATTTGTTTACGTCGACAAACCGATGATTCCGAGTAATCAATTACTTCTTTAAGTATCTGCGTACCAATTTCTCGCTCAGAAACGGGTTTATCTTTCATAAACTTGGTCAGCTTCTCCACATCCTTCTCCGAGTAAAACGCCAAACAGTATCCCTCTCCTCCATCACGCCCCGCGCGTCCTGTCTCTTGGTAGTAACCTTCCATAGACTTCGGAATATCATGGTGGATAACGTACCGTACATCCGGTTTATCAATCCCCATTCCGAAAGCAATCGTAGCCACGATCACATCCACATCTTCCATTAAGAATTTGTCCTGTGTATCGGCTCTCGTCTTTGCATCAAGACCGGCATGGTACGGTAAAGCTCTGATTCCATTAATATTTAGAACCTCTGCGATCTCCTCTACCTTTTTTCGGCTCAGGCAATATATAATACCGGTTTTACCCGAATTACTTTTAATGAACTTGACAATTTCTTTTATAACGTTCTTTTTGGTTCGCACCTCATAATAGAGATTCGATCGATTAAATGACGACTTAAATAAGACGGCGTCATTCATCTGCAAGTTCTTACGAATATCCGACTGTACTTTAGGGGTCGCAGTCGCCGTAAGCGCAATAATAGGAATACCTTCCCCAATACCGTTAATCACCTGTCTGATTTTACGGTATTCCGGTCTAAAGTCGTGCCCCCATTCTGAAATACAATGTGCCTCATCTACGGCAACAAAGGAAACTTTAATCTGTCTTAAAAATTGTACGTTTTCCTCCTTGGCTAAGGACTCCGGTGCGACATAAAGCAACTTCGTTTTGCCGGAACTAACATCTTGCTTCACCCGCGTAATATCGCCCTTATTCAGAGACGAATTTAAAAAATGTGCAATACTATCCGTTCCTCCAAAGGCACGAAGTTGATCCACCTGATTCTTCATTAAGGCAATCAATGGAGAGATAACAATGGCAGTCCCCTCACTCATCAGTGCTGGCAACTGGTAACAAATAGATTTTCCGCCTCCTGTAGGCATTATAACGAACGTGTCCTTTTTATTGAGAAGGTTTGTTATAATAGCTTCCTGATCCCCTTTGAAGGTATCGAAGCCAAAAAATTCTTGCAGATTGTCAAATAGTGACTTTTCAATTTCCATCGACTGTAGAACAAAAATTAGATAGACCTGTGACTCTTTTGAGTTTTAAATAACTTACTTTTGCAGTTATATTTAATATAAAAATAGATATTTTTTCCGTGATACACAACATCGATATAAAAAAGACAGCCATCGAAGCGATTGAACTTGAAGCCCGCGCTGTCCAAAATTTAACGAACCACATTAACGCCGATTTCGTAACCGTTGTCAATAAGATTCTTACGCTTAATGGTCGCGTTATTGTTACAGGAATGGGCAAAAGTGCAATCATTGCACAAAAAATCGTAGCGACGTTCAACTCGACTGGAACGCCTGCTATTTTTATGCATGCCGCAGATGCTATACACGGTGATTTAGGTATTATCCAAGCGAATGATCTTATTATTGCGATCTCTAAAAGTGGAAATACACCAGAAATCAAAGTCCTTATTCCTTTCCTAAAACAAACGAACAATACACTGGTTGCGATTGTGGGTAATCTGGAATCATATCTGGCCCAACAAGCAGACTTTGTCTTAGACACCACGGTAGAGCGTGAAGCATGCCCAAATAACTTAGCTCCAACCACGAGCACCACAGCGCAGTTGGCTATGGGGGACGCCCTTGCTGTTTCTTTACAGACCTGTAGACAGTTTTCGGATCGCGATTTTGCAAAATACCACCCGGGAGGAGCACTTGGAAAACAATTGTACTTGCGTGTCGGTGATTTGTCGGAAGGCAATGGCGCACCTCAGGTAACACCGGATACCCCAATTCGGGATACCATCATAACGATTACCAAATTTAGGCTGGGTGCGACTGCTGTCATAGAAGGCACTAAAATCCTGGGTATCATTACAGATGGTGACATCCGTCGGATGCTCGAGAAATATGATAATTTCACAGCCCTGTCAGCGCAAGACATTATGGCAAAATCGCCAAAAACAATAGATCAATCTGAATTAGCTGTGGAAGCATTGCACAAAATGCGTCAAAACAACATATCACAGCTACTTGTCACTAACAATCAGATATACAACGGAATAGTACACATACAAGACTTATTAAAAGAGGGTATTATATAAACCTTTATGTAATATTTTTGTGTAATTTGTTCGCTTATGAACGAAACAAAAAGGTTATACTTAATTTTGGCTTATAATTTGATAGTTGTTTAATAACTAAACGTAGAGATAAAATGAAAAAAGCTTTAGGAATATTAACTGTTTTAGTAGCTATTATCGGTTTCACTTCAATGGCCGTAGCTATCGGTGAATTTAGATTTGAAAAAGAAACACATGACTTTGGTTCTATTGCACAAAATAAACCTGCGTCTTACGATTTTAAATTCTCGAACAACGGAGATGCTCCGATCATCATCACAGAAGTAAAACCTTCTTGTGGATGTTCAGTGGCCGAATTTACGCGTACACCGATTAAACCTGGTGATGCTGGTACCATTACAGTAACATATAATGCAGCGGCTAAAGGACCTTTCACCAAACAGTTTACGGTAAAGTCTAACACAAAGACTCCAATCAAGACCTTAACGGTTAAAGGTACTGTAGAATAATATTTCACAAGAAATTAATAAAGAAAAAGAGCCGTCTCATTCATGAGATGGCTCTTTTTCTTTATTCTTGTTTTTAGGAATAAAAGTCAATAGAAATCCACTAAGACCAACATTACCCTGCTTCTGTGCAAAGAAAAGCGAACAATACATTCTTTTTAGTACTTTTGCGTATTCAAAACAAAAAATTCAGAACCATAATGCCACAGATTTCACAAAAGGGCATAGACATGCCTGCTTCTCCAATCCGAAAGCTGACTCCCTTTGCTGATAAAGCAAAACAGGATGGAAAAAAAATATATCATTTAAACATTGGTCAACCGGATATTGAAACGCCGGAGATCATGCTAAATGCGTTAAAAAGTGTACCTTTTAAAGTTTGGGCGTATACGCCTTCAGAAGGAACAGCTTCTTACAGAAACAAACTAGCGCAATACTACAACAAACTAAACTACAATATTGAGCCTACCGATATCCTTGTCACCAATGGTGGATCGGAAGCCATTATATTTGCCATGCAATCTTGCCTTAATCCGGGTGAAGAAGTTATTATTCCAGAGCCGTTTTACGCAAACTATAATGGTTTTGCGTGCTCATCAGATGTTGTTGTAAAACCTATCATGTCGTATATCGACAATGGTTTTGCTTTACCCTCGATCTCGGAATTCGAAAAGGTAATAACAGAGAAAACAAAAGCCATCGCCATCTGCAACCCAAATAATCCAACAGGTTATTTGTATTCACGCCAAGAGCTTGAAGCCCTGAAGGAACTGTGTCTTAAACACGACCTATACCTGTTCTCGGACGAAGCTTACCGTGAGTTCTGCTACGATGGCAGAGAGTTTATTTCGCCGATGCACTTAGAAGGTTTGGAGGATCATGTTGTCGTGTTCGATACGGTATCGAAACGTTATTCGGCATGTGGCGCCCGTATCGGATGTTTGATCACTAAGAATAAAGCACTGTACCAAACCGTCCTTAAATTTGCACAAGCACGCTTGAGTCCGTCATTGGAAGGACAAATAGCCGCAGAGGCAGCCGTTGACACCCCAGATGCTTATTTTACCGCTGTATCTGAAGAATATACCGCCCGTCGCGATACACTTGTTAGCGGACTAAACGCCATCGAAGGTGTGTACTGTCCAAATCCAGGAGGTGCTTTTTATGTGGTCGCAAAATTACCGATCGACAATGCAGACAAGTTCTGCCAGTGGATGCTTGAGGATTTCAGTCATGATAATCAAACCGTTATGATGGCTCCTGCCACAGGCTTTTACAGTACAGAAGGCGCTGGATTAAACGAAGTACGTATGGCATATGTATTAAATCAGAGTGACCTGAAAAATGCATTAATTTGTCTAGAAAAAGCCCTTGAGGTATATCCTGGTCGTCAGGTATAAATACAAGACTAAATGAATAAAAAAAGACACAATTGCTTGTGTCTTTTTTTATGGATCATCCAGAGCTTTGGCCCCCGGAGCTTGTCGAAGTGTTAATCCGCCCCTGCCATCGCTAGCTCGAGCCTGCATATCGCAGACAAGCTTTTAGCTCGGCTTCTTAAAATGAAAGACCACGAGCTGAAGGCTAGCACCAACACGACGGACTTCAACTTTACGTTAGAACGAATAAACCTATTGTAACAAGCAGAGATTTTTTCGAAAAAAAAAGGTGGAAAAGTAGGCAAAAAAACAAAGCCTGAGATGATCGGGCGACCTCTCAGGCTTTTAATATAACCTCTTTGTTAAGAGGTAATCAACCTAAACCTATCACAAAGGTATAATATATATTCTACAATTTGAAAACATTTGAAGACAAAAAAAACGCTAAATACTTGATTTTAAGGCTAAACAACTGATAATCAGGCATAAAAAAAAGGTTTTCAAACGGGGAGAATGAAAACCTTTATAACCAATTATAAACCTAAATTATGATACCACAAAGATAGTGTATAATTCACACTATTCAAAATCTTTTTTCGATTTTTTTTTCGACCCCATATCTGTACCTTTGTTTAAAGGAACAAAAACTATGTTTACAGGCATTATCGAGACCTTAGGAAAGGTCGTAAAAATTGAAAAAGAACAGAGTAATATTCATTATTTTATCCAATCTCATATATCTCCAGAGCTTCGTATCGACCAAAGTGTATCTCACAATGGAGTATGCTTAACTGTTGTCGCGATTGACCACGATACACATAAAGTAACAGCTATTGAGGAAACCCTTCAAAAGTCGAACTTAAAGCAACTAAGCGTGGGAGATGTCGTAAATATCGAGCGATGCACTGTTGCTAATGGTCGATTCGACGGACATATTGTTCAGGGACACGTGGATCAAGTCGCCACCTGCATCTCCAAGGAAGATCAGGATGGTAGTTGGTTGTTTACGTTTGAATATACGCCACGTCTTGATAACATAACCGTAGAAAAAGGCTCTGTTGCTGTCAACGGAATAAGTCTAACCGTTGTCAATTCGCAAGAAAATCGGTTCTCTGTCGCTATTATTCCATTTACATTAGAACATACCAACTTAGGTACCGTCGAGATTGGTGACACCGTAAATATTGAATTCGATATTATTGGCAAATACGTTGCCAAGATCATGGCAATGCGCGGATAGTTATCCAGTTAAGCGAAAGGAGTATGACTCCTTTCGCTTAACATATTATTCTAAATAGTGTCCTTGCCGAACCAGCAGTGCCCTGTATTTATTAAAGACACTCGCCTTAGAAACAAAACCTAGGTACCTATTGTCTGCATCGACAACCGGCAGAATCCAAACATCATCTCGATTCATTTTCGCCATGACAACTTCCATATTTTCAGACTCCCGAATAATATCATTAGGTTTCTGAACCAGCTTATCAAATGTCTTATCGGCTCCCTCCTCTTCCCCTAATAAGAGTTCGAAAAGTCGCTCACTATAAATAATTCCCAACAACACGCCTTCCTGATCAATAATTGGAAATATATTACGCTTAGAGTGTATAATATCGGACTTCCGATCAATAGGTGTCTCCCACGGATATAACTTCACAAAATTACGCTCTACGACATACCGCAATTTCATCATACTTAAAACTGTTCTATCCTTATCTTCATAAGACAGTAAATCCCCTGACTCGGCCAAGACCTTCGTATAGATGGAGTGCTTCAAAACGGACCTGTTGATTAGATAGGAAATTGATGTTACCAACATCAATGGCACCATTAACGTATAACCGCCCGTTATTTCGGCAATCAGGAAAAGCCCCGTCAAAGGGGCATGCATCACACCCGCCAGCGCCCCGGCCATTCCAGCCATGACAAAGTTTGGCACATTAAGCTGTATAAGCTCCGTCTGATTCATGCCATAAGCAAACGCAAAACCAATCAATCCGCCCATCACCAAACTTGGTCCAAACACGCCGCCGTTTCCGCCTCCATTTAAGGTAAAGAGTGCGGCAAAAGATTTTGCAAACAAGGTGAGAACCGTATAACAAACGACCACCCAGGCCATATCTTTATAATCAGAAAAAAGACTATTCTTGACAATAGCATCAAATTGTCCATCTAAAATTTGCTGTATCGTTAAATAACCTTCTCCATAAAGCGTAGGAAATAGTAGAATAAGTACCCCTAAGGATATGCCGCTGACCCAAACTTTATTATAAGGATTGGTAATCTTTGTAAACCAGCCCTTGACAATCGTACTAATCTTCGCAAAGTAAACACTATAGAGACCAACGACTACAGCTAGAAGCAAATAGAAAAACAAGGCTTCTACTTCCCATTCGGTACTAGCGGTATGGAAGAGTGGTTCACTATACAATAATCGGGAGACTACAGATGCCAAAGCCGCTGAAATCAATAAAGGAATAAAGGCAGGAATAGAAAATTCAGGCAATAAAATCTCAATAGCGAAAATCATTCCAGCAATTGGACTATTAAAAGCACCCGATATACCAGCTGCCGCTCCACATGCTAAGAGCATGGTAATCTCTTTATACTGTAAACCAAAGAATCGTCCTGTATTAGAACCAATAGCAGCGCCACTGTAGGCAATTGGAGCTTCCAAACCGGACGACCCACCGAAACCGACGGTCATCGCACTGGTAATAATCTGAGAATATACATTATGCAATTCGATACGACTAGATTTTCGAGAGATCGAATAAATGATTGGCGTTATCCCGTGTTCAAATTTTTTACCTTTCAAGAACTTGCGGACATACAGAACACTTAAAAGAATACCGATTAATGGAAAAACTAAGTAGAATGAATACTTATAGTGCCATTCAATATCGTCTTGAAGTGTAGACGCTATAAAATGGGTCAGCCCCTTTAAAAGGGCTGCCGCTAATCCTCCAATAATACCAACGGCAAATGCCAGAATGATCATAAAATTTCGATTAGAAATTTTCTGCATCCGCCATCGATTTACCTGTTCTAATTTTTTACGAAACGATTCTTTAATTCTCATACATTAATCACAGTTCAAAGCCCATCACTTCTTTCTTTTTCTTGGTTTTAAAACGCTCAGGTACTACGGCTAATATTTCCATTTTAAGCGCATTGATCGCTTGCTTCTTCACAAAGTTCTGCGGCGTTACAAGGCTGATTTCCCGTACCGGTTCTGGGGATTTAAAATAACGCACCTGATTGAGCTGATCTTCATCATACCCCAAAATACTCATCTCCGGTAAAATTGTTAAACCTCCATTAATATCCACCATTCGTTTCAATGTTTCCACACTTCCAGTATTGTAAGCAAAAGTACCGCTGCCCGCTTGGTTATGCTTATAGTGACAAAGGTTCAACACCTGTCCCCGCATACAATGCCCTTCATTGAGAAGCCACAGCCGCTCGTCGGCCACTTCATCTGTGGTAACCATCTTCTTCTTGAACAAACTACTCTTTTCAGAAACATAGGCCACGAAAGTCTCATAATACAACGGTATTTCTTCTACTCCGCCATCATGTAAAGGGGTCGATAAAATCCCACAGTCCAAACGTCCTACCTTCATTTCCTGCAAGATTCGTTCCGTTGTATACTCCCAAATCTGTAATTCTAGTTTTGGGTATTTTTTCAAGAACGTCGTCAATACATCCGGCAACAAATAAGGGGCTACGGTGGGAATGACGCCAATCCGCAATTCGCCAGATACCTCCCCCTTCTCCTCTTGCAACAATTCTTCAATTTTTTGACTCTCATTTAGAATCACACGGGCCTGTTTAATAATTTTTACACCAATTTCAGTCGGGATAACAGGCTGACGACTTCGATCAAAAATCTTTGCACCAATGGATTCTTCCAACTTTTGAACCTGCATACTTAAGGTTGGTTGCGTCACAAAACAATGCTCCGCAGCCGCCACAAAACTACGATAGGTATCGACAGCTATAATATATTCTAATTGAACAAGCGTCATCTTATAAATTTTAACTATACAAAGATAGCCATTTATTCCCCAAATTCTATGATAAAGCCGTTCTCCGAGAAGGAAATGTTTTATTACCTTTGGGTAAAGTAAAAATGGTTGATTATGATAAAACTAAAATCTAAACACAGTCTCCTGTGCGCGATGTTGTTAGGAATTGGTGCTTTTAATTTTTCTGCTTCGGTGCCCGACGAGGGAATGTTCCCTTTGAGTGAGCTAAGCCGGGCTGGTCTTAAAAAAGCAGGATTAAAGATTTCTGAAAAAGATATTTACAATCCGGGACAAGTAGGTCTCGTAGATGCTTTGGTACAGGTTAGTGGCTGTACAGGTTCTTTCGTTTCTCCGAATGGACTTATTATCACCAATCACCACTGTGCTTTCAGTGCCGTGCAACTTGCCAGTTCTCCAGAATTCAACTACCTAAAGAACGGCTTTGTCGCAAATAATCTGGAACAGGAAATAGAGGCGAAAGGTCTAACGATTCGAATCACAGATTCATACAGTGATGTGTCCAAAGATATCCTTGATGCCGTAGCGAATATCAGCGATCCCAGTGAACGCATCAACCTCATCAACAAAAAAAGAGTAGAACTCGCAAAACAAGCGGAAGCAGAAGACCCAACGATCAAAGCAGAAGTTTCGGAAATGTTCATCGGAAAGAGCTATGTTCTATTCCGATACAAAACCATTGAAGATGTTCGTTTGGTCTATATTCCAAGACAAGACATTGGAGAATTTGGTGGAGAAACTGATAACTGGGTATGGCCGCGTCATACCGGTGACTTCTCTTTCCTTCGTGCTTACGTATCTCCCAAAGGGGCTTCGGCAAAATACGCAAAAGAGAATGTCCCGTATAAACCCAAGAAGCATTTAAAAATAAATCCACAAGGGGTTAATGAAAATGATTTTGTATTTATCCTCGGATACCCGGGACGTACGTTCCGTCACCGTCCTGCGCAGTACATGGATTATCAACAAAAGTTCTTACTACCCTATACATCGGAGCTTTACGACTTTCAAAACCAGGAAATGTATAAAGCAGGCAAGGATAATGTAGCGACAGAGCTTGCTTTGGCAACCCGTATTAAACGCAATGCCAATGTAATGAAGAACTACCGAGGGAAACTCAAAGGCCTTCACAACCTGAGTTTAGTTGCCGGAAAGCAACAAGAAGACCAAGCGCTAGCTCAATTTATAGCCAGCAAACCCGAACTGAAGGCGAAGTATGGTACTTTAATGTCAGATATTGACAACCATTATAAAACGGTATTTCAGGTCGCAAATAAAGAGCTATGGTTCAACAACCTTTACAGTAGCACCACACTCTTGCGCGTTGCTAATACAATCAATGGTTTTAAAAATGTAGTCTTCAAGCAGAACGGCCTAAAGGCACAAGAGGAGGTTTTCAACCTCAACATCGAACAAGTTAAAAGACAGTTGGATGGATTCTATGAAAGCTATAATGCACAGGTAGATCAAGCCATCGCTCAACGTATGTTCCAAGATGCTTATCAATTACAAGATGAAAACCGTATCGCTTATTTCACTAAAAAAGGTTTTTTTAACAAAGAAGATGCGGGTAATTATGTAATCGATGCCTTACAAAAATCGAAATTGAACAGTAAAGAATCATTATACAATACAGTACTAAAAGACTTTACCTCTTTAAAGAGCTATAACGACGAACTGTTAAGCATACAAAGCACACTTGGTGAAGAGATGGATACCTTTAACACGGAACAAAAGCGACGTGAAGGGGTGTTAAACCGATTAATGGGCGACTATGTGGCGGTAAAAGAGATTTATCAAGCAAAAAGCTTTATCCCAGACGCCAACTCAACATTGCGGTTAACCTTCGGTAATATCAAAGGCTACAGTCCAGCTGATGCCACGATTATGAAACCCTTCACCACAGTACAAGGCTTGATCGAGAAGGGAAATTCAGGCCTTCCGGAATTTGAATATCCTGAAACCATCAAAAATGCATGGTTAGCGAAAAACTTTGGTGCCTATGCGAAGAAAGAATTAAATGATGTCCCAGTCAATATCCTTTATAACATGGATACAACAGGAGGCAACTCAGGGTCACCGATCATGAACGCTAACGGAGAGCTGATTGGGGTTAATTTTGACCGCTCTTACGATGCTACTATCAATGACTTTGCCTGGAACGAACACTACAGTCGGTCAATTGGCGTAGACATCCGTTATGTATTATGGATTGCCGATAAGATAGATAATGCCAAATTCATCTTAAAAGAAATGGGCATCTAATAAAAAAGAAAGGCGGATTAAATAATCCGCCTTTCTTTTTTAGTTCACTCTGTTCTTAAAGAAATCCGACTTCGGCTTCTCTTCCAGATTTATCAAATAGCCATTGACGACAGCATATTTGAGCTTCGCCCCTTTTCCTAAAAAGAAATTGGTGGGCCCACTCAACACCAAATTTGGCGCTGCCGTAAAACGTTGCTGTGTAAACAATACGAGGGGCAAATTATGCAACCGTCCATCGCTAATATCTTTAACCTTTACTGCCATATAACCTTCCTTAAGCAGATTCCAAGCATCATCGAAGGACAAGACACTTACGGAATCAATCTCACGCGACCATGTTTTTCCTTGCACCAATTCCAGTCCTTTTGCATCGAACTCATCGTAGCCATATGATTCATCTAAGTCCCCGATATCCTCTACACGTCCACGAACAAAATAATCGCGCCCTACAGTTACCTCACCACGTCGGATCGCGATATCTGTTTTTAATGGAACGGTATCATTACCGAGATCCACATTACGGATCACTACATCGTGCATCTGCGATGCATTGAATGGAATCGCCTCATACGCTTTGTAATCATATTGTTGGTAGGTTCCTTGCGCAATCTCTATTAACGCATTCAAAATAATGATGAAATTCAATTTTCTGATTTCTTGCTTTTCGGGATCTCCTTTCTTACCCCCGGACTCAATCAAGACGGTACTTGCTCCCCACCCTTGAAAGTTATCCCCAAACCCCCGTGGCGTATGTGTATCATCATATTTTGCCACCGCATCCGGAATATAGGCTTGCAGTATCTTATTCATACCGACAATAAGTTGCATCGCTCCCTGCCGAATATCATTGATATCCCGTTCGTAGTTATAGGCCGGGGCTAGTAACGAAATGGTAACCGGATTTTTCGTCTCAGGAACATTATAATAGATATTCTGATCGTGCAGATTAAAGGCATAACGCGGTTTAATTTCCTGCGCCATTTTTCGCAACAAGGCGCCTTCTACCGTCTGTCCATCACGTGCATCCCTATTCATATCAATAAACTGCGCGTTTCGACGCATATAACGTTCCGCTCCATCCGGATTCAGCATCGGAATAAAGTGTAATGTTAAATTCTCCTTCAATAAAGACCGTACAGTATCAAAACCGTCATCCTTCCCTTCCAAAAAATTAAAAAGATCAAACAATGCCATGGTAGCTGTCGGCTCATCGCCATGCATCTGTGACCAAAGCATCACCTTCTTCTTACCCGCGCCATATTGCAGTTTATAAATAGCACGCTGTTCCACCGATTTACCAATCTCCTCCGCAGCGATAATACCCTTTTGCTTATGCTGCTGAATCAACGAATCAACATCACTATGCTTAAAGCGACGATGAAACAAGGCTTTCTCTCGGTATGTCGTAAATGCTGTATTAAACTGTGTTGTATCTAAAACCATAGCGTTTGCATAATCTTCTTTCGAGCGAAACTCATTGGAGCAGGCGCTCAAGCTTGCAAGTAGTGTTAATGTAAAAAATATCCTTTTCATACCTTATGTTAGAGCAAGGCTTGTTCCAATAGTTCAATCGTTCCTTTATCGGCATCCATCCGGGCACGCACACCAACCGGAAGAATAAACTGATTGCTTATATGTCCGATACGTGCTCCCGTATATGCCGGTATTCCCAAAGGTTTGATATAATCATGGAACAGATCCTGAAAAGATAAAGAACCATATCCAGAAGCTGGCTTACACCCGGTGCAATTACCAAAAATAAAGCCTTTTATTTGACCGAGTACGCCAGCGTTCTTCAATTGACAGAACATACGATCTACGCGATCTATATTTTCATCTACCTCTTCCAGAAAAAGGATAGCGCCCTTAAAATCAGGTAAAAATTCAGAACCACATAAACCTGAAATCAACGTCATATTTCCACCCATCAAACGTCCCTCCACGATTCCGGGTCGAATAGTTGTTATCCGATCATTGTAAGGAATCAGACTATCTCCTTTATCCAGTGGATTTTCATATCGCTGCAATTTATTTTGAATAAACTGTTCGTCAAACGCTTTTGCCAACTTATTGGTCCATGTGCTTGAACCCACAGCACCATGAAAGGAGACCAGCCCAGTTTTCGCATAAAAGGCCATAATTAAAGCCGTTACATCGCTATAACCAAGTAATACTTTAGGATTTCTCGCGATTAGATTATAATCAATACGATCCAGCAAACGCGAAGCCCCATTGCCTCCACGCACGCACACAATCCCTTGTACTTCCGGATCAGCAAACATCTGGTGAATATCAGCGATTCGCTGTTCATCGGTTCCTGCTAAATTGCCATAGCGTGCACGAATATGCGCACCTTCTTTGACCTTAAAGCCAAGTGCCTGAAAAACTTCCTTAGTCTGTGTAATTGGCTCTTCGTCTGTCAATGCGCCTGCTGGTGTTATCAAACCAATAGTGTCGCCTTTTTCGAGCGCCCTTGCACGTCGTATTTTAGGATCCGAATCCATGCGAACCTCAGCAGCTAATGTTCTCGTAGATGCTGTTGTCGCATAGGCCGCTACACCGAACCCAAGTGTTTTGAGAAAATCCCGCTTATCCATTAGATTAGCGGTTAAATAACAAGCGATGCCCTGTTCCAACCTCTACGATCTTTCCATCGCTATACGCCACATTTCCGGAAACTAATGTATGCACAATGGTAGACGAAAAAGTATGCCCCTCGAAAGGAGACCACCCACACTTAGACAATATATTGCTCTTTTCTACAGTATAAGGTTGATTTAGATCAACTAAAACTAAATCTGCCCAATAGCCTTCACGTAGGTACCCTCTGCTTTCAATCTGAAAAAGGGTCGCCGTGTTATGCGCCGACTTTTGAACCAACTGTTCCAAAGTAAGCTTCCCTGCTTTCACTAAGTCTAGCAGCGCTTGTAAAGCATGTTGAACCAAAGGTCCGCCTGATGGAGCTTGGAGGTATGGTTGTGCTTTTTCATCCGCCGTATGGGGTGCGTGATCTGTTGCGATCACATCGATATGTCCGTCTAAAAGTGCTTTCAAAATACCATCTCTATCAGCCTCTGTCTTCACAGCTGGATTCCATTTAATAAGATTTCCCTTCGTCACGTAATCCTTATCCGAGAACCACAAGTGATGCACACACGCTTCGGCTGTAATTTTCTTCTCCGCTAAAGGAATAGTATGATCAAACAACTGTGTCTCTTTTGCCGTGGAAATGTGCAATACATGCAGGCGGGCACCGTGCTTTTTGGCTAATGCAACGGCTTTTGAAGAGGACAGATAACAAGCTTCCTCCGAACGAATCAAAGGGTGCATGGTCGCATCAAGGTTCTCCTCGCCATACTTCTCTTTAAATGCAGCCAAGTTCCGCTGTACCGTTTCTTCATCTTCACAATGTACCGCAATTAATGTCGGTGCTTGTGCAAATATTTTCTCGAGAGTCGCTTCGTTATCTACCAACATATTACCGGTAGAGGATCCCATAAAAATCTTGATACCACAAACGTCACGTGGATTTGTTTTAAGCACCTCATCAATATTATCATTGGCAGCCCCCATAAAGAAGGAATAGTTCGCCAAAGAGGTATCTGCCGCAATATCAAACTTATCCTGCAACAATTTCTGCGTTAACGTATTGGGAACGGTATTGGGCATCTCCATAAAAGAGGTCGTACCACCAGCAACGGCCGCTCTACTCTCGTGCCAAATATCGCCTTTATGTGTAAGTCCAGGTTCTCTGAAATGAACCTGATCATCAATAAGTCCAGGTAACAAATGTAACCCTTTCGCATCGATCACTTGATCGGCGGGATGGTTAATCTCTTCGGCAATCATTTCGATGCGTCCATGATTCACGTAGACATCCGCAGTAAAGACTTTTCCTTCGTTAACTAATTGTGCTGATTTAATAAGAATTGATGGCATGTTTTTGTTCTTGTTTGATAAACAAACTTACGAAAAAAAACATTTTTAAAAGAGAAAAAGCCCGCAATCGGGCGATTGCGAGCTTTCCTATTAACCAATTATAAACTTAAATTATGAGACTGCAAATATACATTTTTACCCTATACACTGCAAGACTTTTTTGCGTTTTTATGCATCTTTATGCCTATCTATCCACTTCTCCAAGCACAATATCGATGGACCCCAATATGGCTATCAAGTCCGCAATAAGCTGTCCCCGCCCGAGCTCCGGCAGCACGGAAAGATTATTAAAGCTTGGCCCTCTGGATTTTACACGCTTTGGAATATCCGTTTTCTCTTGCGTTACAAAATAAAAACCCAGCTCTCCTTTAGGATTCTCTGCTCTTACGTAATAATCTTGTGATTTTAAATTGACCTTTTTAGGTACCATGGCCCGTGGGTCAAAATCTGGTGTCCTGTGAAAGTCAGACGCCAGCCTAGCTAAACACTGTTCAATAATCTTCACTGATTCTCTTACCTCGTCAACGCGTACCTTATAGCGATCCCAGCAATCTCCCAATACCCCCATCTCTCCTTTTCCGACGGGAATATCAAATTCTAACTCAGGATACACGGAGTATCCGTCAACACGACGAAGATCCCACTTTATACCTGATGCACGTAGCATCGGACCGCTACAGCCATAATTGATCGCTACATCGGCTGGCAACGCTCCTATATTAGCAGTTCGGGATATAAAAATTTGGTTGTTCGACAACAGCTCATCGAGTTCAACCAATTTCGGTTTAAAGTAATCAATAAACTCCTTGCAACGTTCCTCGAAGCCTACAGGCAGATCATAGAAAAGACCACCGATCCAAATGTAATTATACAACATGCGCGAGCCTGAAGCCCACTCCAGCATATTCATGATATGTTCGCGGTCACGGAAACACCACATAAAAGGGGTGAAAGCTCCAATATCAATCCCGTAAGTTCCAATAGCAATTAAATGAGAAGCAATTCTGTTTAATTCACAAACCAAGACACGGATGTATTCGATCCGTTTCGGAATCGCTCCTTCTATCCCCAGCATGCGCTCTACTCCCATCACAAAAGCATGGCTATTATTCATAGAGGCCAAATAATCTAATCGGTCTGTAAATGGAATGCTTTTCGTATAGTTCATGGACTCTGCATGTTTATCAAAGCAACGATGCAGGTAGCCCAGATGAGGAATAATATCTTTAACGATCTCTCCATCTGTGATAAGCTCCAGGCGTAGTACGCCATGTGTCGAGGGATGTTGTGGTCCCATGTTTATCACCATCTCTTGCGAGGAGATGGAGGCGATCTTCTCTTTGTATTTATCTAATCCACTGGTATAAATAGACATGCTGTATTATTTAATTGAAATACCGTGATATGTTTCAGGATCCTGATAGTCCTTGCGTAAAGGAAATCCTACCCAGTCATCCGGTAATAGGATACGACGCAGATCGGGATGATCGGTAAAGAAAACCCCCATCAAGTCAAAAGCCTCTCGTTCGTGCCAGTCCGCTGTGCGCCACACCTTGGAAACCGAAGGTACTTCCGGCAACTTATCCATTGTTCGCTCATTCTCCACATCAACTTTGAGTACCAGTTGAGTCTGATAGGGAATAGATGTGATATGATAAACGACACTGAAGCGATTCTCAGGATAATGATCTACCGCAGATATATTCGCCAGGAAATCAAAATAAAATCCTTCTGAGTCGCGCAACAACTTGGCAATAGACCGCAAAAAGAAGGGCGACACCTGAATAGCGGGCTGCAACCCATTTCGTTCCACAGCGACAATAGCAGCATCCCCAACATGCGCAGTAATTAACTCTATTACTTTATCCATCATATTTTTAAGGTGCTATTCTAAATCGTGTCCACTGCAGTTCTGCATCACGTTCATACACGACACGATCATGTAACCGGCTACTGCGTCCTTGCCAAAACTCCACATAAACAGGCTCTACAAGATAACCGCCCCAATGTTCAGGTCGCGGGACCGCGTCTTCCGTTTGATAAATCGCTTCCAGCTCAGCTACACGCTCTTCCAAAACCGACCGATCCTTAATTACATGACTCTGGGGCGATGCAATAGCACCGATTTTACTCATCTTAGGACGTGACGCAAAATATTCGTCCGAATCCTCTTGTGGTAATTGACGTACCAATCCCTCAATCCGCACCTGCCTTTGCAACTCCGGCCAAAAGAATAAGAGACTCACTTTGTTATTCCCTAACATGGATATCCCCTTCTTACTTTTATAATTTGTAAAAAAACTAAACCCTTCGGGCTTGATATCTTTTAGCAATACGACCCGAGAAGATGGGTATCCATCGGTACTGTTAGTGGCCAATACCATCGCATTGGCTTCAATTACCTCCGCATTAACGGCCTCTTCGAACCACTTCTTAAATTGTTCAATCGGTTTCGCCAACGTATCCTTTTCATCCAGACTATATTTACTATAATCTTCACGGATCGCGGCTATATCTTTATGGATAATGGACATATAAATCGTGTTTTATACTGTATACAAACTTAACTAAAAGGCATGGAAAACGACGCATAAAAACAGATAGATTAAATAGGGTAAAGCTCATTTTTTTGGAGTCAGAAAAAAAAGTTGTTAAATGAAGCAATTTGTTTTAACTTGATGATAGTTTTAAGGCTTTAAAAAAATAAGATATGTTTAGCGCATTTAACCCCAAAAAAGGTAGCTTGTTGTTGTCTGAGCCTTTCATGCTAGACAGTAATTTTAAGCGGTCTGTTATTTTACTTTGCGAGCATAATACCGAAACCGGCAGCATGGGTTTTATCTTGAACCACCGCTCGAGTTTACTTCTCCAGGATGTTGTACCCAACATAGAGAACGACACGATCCCAATTTACATCGGTGGCCCTGTAGAGATTGAATCATTATTTTTTCTGCATCATATACCAGACAAAATTCCTGGTGGCACCCATCTGATCGACAATATTTATTTTGGAGGGGATTTCAACCAGGTAACATTTTTACTCAATGCCAACATGTTAACCGTGGACGAAGTAAAATTCTTTATTGGCTACGCGGGCTGGGGCAATGACCAACTCGCGCAAGAAATAGAAGAAAACAGCTGGGCCGTACATAATAAATTCCCCAGCGACATTCTTTTTCTGACCGATGGCGAAGACCTTTGGAAAGAAGCACTCATCAGCTTAGGCCCCAAGTATGCGCATGTGGCTAATTTCCCACAGAGCCCGGACTTAAACTAAGCGGCATTTCAAATTACTATTTACCTTTTTTGGGTATTGCCAAAATACCCTAACTTTACCTCATGAGTATATTAAACAGCGTATTTAAGACGGTGCATGATACAGCACCCTTTTCTCAGATAAAAACGAGCGACTACCTACCTGCTTTTGAGCAAGCACTTGCTCTAACGCGAGCAGAAGTAAATCGTATCGTTAACAATACCGAACCTGCATCCTTTGAAAATACGATCGAAGCCATGGCCTTTTCGGGCATGCAATTAGATCGTATCTCTACGATCTTTTTCAACTTACATTCGGCGGAAACGAATGACGAGATGGACCGTATCGCTCAAGAGGTGGCGCCACAATTGGCTGAGCTGGCGAACGACATCACACTGAACCAAGACTTGTTCAATCGAATAAAACAAGTCTACGAAAACAGAGAAAACTTAACATTAACTCCTGAGCAAGAAACACTGCTAGAAAAGTCGTACAAAGATTTCACCAGGAATGGAGCTTTACTCGGTGATGATGATAAAGAGAAATTGCGTAAGATCGATGCTGAATTAGCGGTTGTCAAGTTAAAGTTTGGTGAAAATGTACTGGCCGAAACAAATGCTTATCAATTACATATAACAAAAGAAGAAGACCTACAAGGATTACCTGCCGGTACCGTTGAAGCCGCACAAGGGCTCGCAGAAAGCCTGGAAAAAGAAGGTTGGATTTTTACATTAGATTACCCGAGTTATATCCCTTTTGTAACCTATGCGGATAATCGCGATCTACGAAAAGAAATAACAATTGCGGCGGGCAGCAAAGCCTTTCAAGCCAATGAGTACAATAATGAGGCACATGTACTAAAGATTGTTAATTTGCGTTTCCAACGCGCACAACTCTTAGGATACAACACGCATGCAGACTTCGTTTTAGAAGAGCGTATGGCACAATCGGCAAATAAAGTCAATGAATTTCTAGAAGACCTGCTTGTAAAGGCGAAACCAGCTGCCCTGCGGGAATTTGATGAGCTGCAACAGTTCGCGCGCGATAAAGATGGTATTACCGCTCTTGAAAAATGGGACGGTGCATATTATTCGGAGAAATTAAAACAACAAAAATTTGATCTAGATGATGAGAAATTAAAACCTTACTTCAACTTAGAATATGTTCTTTCTGGCGCTTTCCAGGTTGCGGACAAGTTATTCGGGCTGAAATTCACGGAAGTGGACAACATCGACAAATACCATCCCGATGTACAAACCTTTGAAGTACGTAATGAAGATGGTTCATTGACCGCTATTTTTTACGCAGACTTCTTCCCTCGAAAAGGAAAACGAAATGGTGCGTGGATGACTTCCTTCAAGCCGCAATATAAGTTGGATGGCAAAGAGGAACGTCCGCACGTTTCGATCGTTTGTAATTTCACAAAACCGACAGCGACCCGACCTTCTTTACTCACATTTAATGAAGTAACAACGCTCTTCCATGAGTTCGGACATGCCTTGCATGGTATGTTAGCTAATACTACGTACCCTAATTTATCGGGAACATCGGTCTTCTGGGATTTTGTAGAACTGCCTAGTCAGATTATGGAAAACTGGTGTTATGAACAAGAATGTTTAGCCCTCTTTGCCAAACATTACGAAAGCCAAGAATCCATCCCGATGGAGCTGATCACTAAAATAAAAGAATCGGCCTCCTTCCAGGAAGGCATGGCAACTATGCGACAATTGAGCTTCGGTTTGCTGGATATGGGATGGCATGGTCAGGATCCCTCTACGATCTCGCAAATAAAAGCGTTCGAAAACCAACATTTTGCTTCTACAAAGCTATACCCTGATGTTCAAGAAAATGCGATGAGCCCGTCCTTTTCTCATATTTTCAATGGTGGCTATGCTTCGGGTTACTATAGCTACAAATGGGCTGAAGTTTTGGATGCCGATGCATTTGATTACTTTCAACAGCATGGCATCTTCAACAGGGAAATAGCTGATAAATTTAAAGACAATATCCTTTCAAAAGGAGGGACAGAACATCCGATGATTCTTTATAAAAGGTTCCGCGGGCAAGAGCCTCGCGTAGAGCCATTACTAAAAAGAGCAGGCCTCCTTTAGGTGACAAAAAAACTAAGAAAAAAGCTTTCTTTTAAGAAAAATCATCTGTAACTTTAAGGACAATCATTGTATATCTTAAAATTAAATTTATGAGTAAATTAGATGAAAAAGTAGCAGAATACGCTGCTGAAGCAAAAAAATTAGGCTTATCTATTGATGAGAAATTACTGGCTGCAGTTACCAAAGGTCTAGGTCCTTCTATTTACAATGAAGATTCGGAAACCATCGCGGCGACAGACCCAGAAGAGATTGCACGTGTTAAAAACAACTTCTTAATCAAAAAATTAGGATTGAGTGATGGAGCAGATCTGGATAAAGCAATTGACGAGGTTATTGATCAGGTAGGTCGTTCCAACCGAAATAAGTATAGAGCGATTGTGTATACCTTATTGGTTACGAAATTTAAGAAAGAAAGCGTTTACGCATAAAGAAAAAAAGGTGAATCTAAGATTCACCTTTTTTTATCTCCCGCAGAAAGGCTACCTTTGGCCTCTTATCAACTTACTCCATGAACAAAGCACTTATTGCATTAGCATTTGGCGGCTTGGCCATTGGCATGACCGAGTTCACGATGATGGGAATTCTTCCCGATATTGCTAAAGATATTGATGTCGACATTCCTACCGCCAGTAATCTGATTGCTTTATATGCATTAGGCGTCGTCGTGGGAGCTCCCACCCTCGTTGCTCTTACTTCCAAACAATCACCTAAAAAAGTATTGCTCTTTTTGATGCTTTTATTTTTTGTGTTTAACGGATTCTTCGCATTTGCCCCGAGTAAAGCGCTCTTGTTTATAACGCGTTTTATTTCTGGTTTACCGCATGGCGCATTTTTTGGTGTCGGATCTGTTGTGGCAGCACGATTAGCGAAACCCGGAAAGGAAGCACAAGCCATATCGATGATGTTTACAGGCATGACCATCGCCAATCTTGCAGGGGTACCCCTTGGGACATATATCGGCCACCATTACTCCTGGCGTATTACCTATGCTGTCATTAGTTTACTCGGCTTGTTGACCTTTCTGGCTATTTATGTGTGGATGCCTAAGTTCGAAGCCAATAAAAACAACAATATCCTCAAGCAGATACGTTACTTCACACGGTGGGATGCTTGGCTTATGGTGGGAGTAATCGCTATTGGTACCGGCGGTCTTTTTGCCTGGATCTCGTATATTGCTCCACTGGTGACACATGTATCAGGACTTGATCCGGATCGGGTTCCTTTTATTATGATCTTAATCGGTCTGGGTATGTTCTTTGGAAATATTATTGGTGGTAAACTTGCGGACACCATATCTCCATCAAAAGCCGCCATAACAAGCTTTTCCGCGATGGCCATTTGTTTGGTGGTCGTCTTCTTCACCGCACATATCCAAGAATTAGCATACCCTATGGCTTTTGTTACGGGGATGATTTCTTTTACGATTGGTTCTCCCCTTCAGATGATGCTCATCAATAACGCAAAAGGGGCCGAAACATTTGCCGCATCAGCGGGACAAGCTAGCTTTAATATCGGGAATACCTTAGGAGCGTATCTAGGGGCTATTCCGATATCACTTGGCTATGCCTATAACTATCCCTCCTTAATTGGTGTAGGGATGGCAACGATTGGAGCCTTGCTAGCCTACGTTTTTCTAATCAAGGTCGTTCGTCCACAAATGAATGTTTAAAGTTTTTTTAGCTTTTTGCTGAACCTCCCATGCAACAACCATTCGGCTCATCATAGAATAACGTTCTATCCCTTCCGGCTGGTTGTTGTGTTGCAGGTACCCGCTATAGAGATAACTGGTCAGCCCTTCAACCCAACCGCTGTATTTTTTCCAGAATGCGCGCTCTGTCGCTATATCAGCTAGCACCAAGGGCGATAGCTTTTTGTAATAGATCTTGAACAGTGCTTCATCCTCGGCGCGCAGATTCCGCAGTAAATACTGCACAGTTTCATACGCCGCCGCATAGCGATACCAGGGTTCAGGGTGATCCACTAATTTTAAGAAAGCCGCAAAATTACATTCATCCTCAAAACCAATACCCATTTGATGACCGAGTTCGTGTACCACTGTAAATGGATAGGAAACAATAGGCATTTTTTCATTCACCTGCACCTCATGGGTAAAAGGATTAAAATATCCTGTCACAGTGAAATATGATACGAGCGTACTTGATAAAGGAGACTTCGCCTGTACCTGTGTATGTGATAGTATAGGGCTCAAGTCCGTGTCTTGCTGCATTAAAGCCTGTAACTCCATTTTTGCTTTATCCTTATCTAATTGTTCCGGCACAATATCATTACGCAATGAATTACAGCGATCTATATATTTATCCAACACAAATAGATAATCACTTTTTTTCAAGGCATCAACTTGTAGATCGAGATGATGCACCATGGGGATTCGGTAGTAATTCAGGCCCCAGCTGAAGTAAAAGAAAAGATATAAACTGAGAACAGTTAGGGTGAGCTTTAAGAGATAATGCCAAGCAGCTTTAAAATGACGACGCCACACTTCTCGGAGCAATTGTAAACACAGTAGCACTATAAAAACAACTACCGCAACATAAAAAAGATCTCCGAAACTAAAGGGCAGCCATCCAAAGAGTACTTTGGGTACATAACTGAAATAGCTGTAAAAGCCTTGACTGTAATATTTCTCGATCCAGGATGGATAGTGCTTGGCCAACTCACAACCGATGAGCAATAGAAAGCATATCCCAATCCCCCAGTAAAGCGAATTGGAATATGATTTATGATTTTGTTTTCTACTGACTCTCGTTTTCAAAATACAACTTGTAGTAGTTCATACCCTTGTCTTCATCGAAGCCTGTCTCCAAGTACTCCCGCTTTCCATGGACATAAATATGAAAGTTCTTATCCAATTTGATGACTGATTTATACGAAGAAGCCATCTTTTTGACCGCTGGATTGGCAATTTCAAAATTCGCTTGAAACGGACTGTCAAATTCATCAGCAAAAGATTGCTTATATTCTTTAAACAAGGAAGCCGCCTGTGGGTTAGCGATTACTTCTTCTTCAAATTCAGCTTCATCAAAGGTCTCCTTCGTCTTAAAATAATCCATGGACCGATTTAACAGATCAATCTTATCTGCTTTCTCTAACTCAAACACTTCATCAAGTTTCTCGGTCACGAAGTTTTTATAAACCTTCATCAAATTACCGGTCTGCTGAAAATTATCGTTTCTAGGTCTTATTTTTAAAAAATCATCTTTCCAATAGACCGCTTCGGATTGGTTCGTTTGGTCTACGACTAATACCTTATACCCCTCCTCTTGATCGACATTCACGATAACAACACCTTTATCTAGTTTGTTTATATTGATTGCTTCCTGCTCGTAATCGACTTGAAAACCACCTGTATTCGGATAAACCTTTAAGTAAGCTTCCTTATTTTCAGATTTAAAGAAACCAATAGCACGATGGTCCTCACCTTCCATTTGCACATTTTTTAGGGCTACAACATATACTTCACCGGCTTTAATCTTCGGGTGGTCAGAAACTTCATACAAATGCTTTGCAAGCTGTTCCGACATATCATGGAAAGACATTTTATCCTCAAAATACTGTTTAACAAAGTAATAGACTTCATTCAGTTGCAGGTCGTCATTGGGATGATAAAAACGATACACCTCATTTGCTTTACTGAAAGGCTTCATAAAATATTGCATCAGTAAATCAGGTAATACCTCATCTTCAGATAGATCTACCGGATTATCCGACAACACATAAAACTCATCTTGGGCTTTGTTTCCAACACGGTGAATGGACAACGACTCAAAAGTAGCATCTTGGTGAAAAAACATATAATTCTTATTCTATTATTTAAATAATGATACAGGCAAAATACTCAAAAAAGGTAGAAAATCCCGTCTAATCTTTCCTTTACTATAGGTTGTAACAAGCAATCGCGGCTTTAAAGGTCGCGACATGCGCATTAACAATATCCTTGATATCAATGGAATACCCCCCTCCCATACTTACCTGAATAGGAGTTTTATAGTTTTTTGCATAGGAAAAAACAAGAGCATCCCTGCGCTGGCAACCTTCCGTGGTCAGCTTAAGCTTACCAAGTTTATCGGTTGCGAGGACATCGACCCCAGACTGATAAAACACAAAATCCGGACGGATTTCCTCAAAAAGTTCAAAAAGGTGTGTTTCCAATAAAGACAAATAGGATGCGTCATCAATACCATCTTCCAAAGGGACATCGCGAAAGGAACGTTCTTTGATAAAGGGATAATTTTTATCCGCATGCATGCTAAAGGTAAATACGGATGAGCTGCCAGCAAAAATATGCGCTGTACCGTTTCCCTGATGTACATCGAGATCGATGATCAAGACCCGGGCGGCTAGCTTCCGCTCCCTTAAAAAGCATGCTGCTACCGCTTGATCATTGACCAAACAAAACCCTTCTCCAAAATCCCGTCCCGCATGATGGGTACCTCCCGCCGTATTAAAAGCGATACCATGCTCCAAAGCATAGAGGCTTCCTTTCACGGTTCCGTCAACCAAGTATCGTTCACGATCTACCAGAGCTTGAGTCAAGGGAAAACCAATACGGCGAATCATCTTTTCGCTCAGCTTCAAATCCAGTAAATCATCAATATACGACTGATCATGCGCCATATAAAGAACTTCTTTTGTAGCCAAAGATGGTTCAAAAAAATCAGCCTGAGACACGACACCTTCGCGCAGTAATTGGGCAGGTATCAGCTCATACTTTAACATCGGAAAACGATGTCCTTCACGTACTGGATGTATATAGGCGGGGTGATGGGCAATATGTAACACAAAATTCTTTTATAAGAACGAAGGTACTAAATCCTTTCTCTTGCTGTGTCCGAATTTTGAAAAGTGTTTATTTTTCCTATCTTCGGTTCACATCAAATCAATTAGACAATGGAAGAGAATAACAACCTACCTATTTTAAACGCTGAAGAACTTCGTGTGTTAGGCTCATTGTTAGAAAAGTCAAAGACGACACCAGAGTATTATCCGATGACATTGAACAGTCTACAGACGGCTTGTAATCAAAAAACATCGCGCAAACCTGTTGTCTCTTACGATGAGGGAACCGTTATTCAGACATTGGATAGTTTGCGTAAAAGAGGCCTCGTATCCACTGTTGTTGGCGGAGGTAGTCGCGTTACTAAATATAAGCACAACCTGGCCATCCAGTTTCCACTCATACCACAGGACCTAGCCGTATTATGCTTACTGATCTTACGTGGGCCGCTTACGGCTGGTGAAATAAACTCAAACGCAGGTCGATTGTTTGATTTTGAAAGTATTGAAGAGGTTCAAGAAGTGTTAAATAGACTAAACGAACAAGAGCCACCTTATGTTAAGTTATTGCCAAAGCGTCCCGGACAAAAGGAAAGCCGATATGTACATTTACTAGGCGATGTGAATGAAGAGGACTACGACCTGAGCAACCCCGTATCCGACAATCAGTCTGGATCCAAAGTGCAAGCGCTAGAAGAACGTGTCCAAACATTGGAAGAACAACTAGCGACACTCCGTGAAGAGTTTGATAAATTAATGGAACAGTTGAGTTAATATGTCACCGCTTTTCAGGCAATAATAGGGTTCGATTTTAGATTTTCTTTCTACCCAAAGAAAGAAAATCTAAAATCGAACCACTACTTAGGCACACATTTTGTTAAGGTAGTGTTAAGCAGCATAATTAACACCTTAACATGAAAAGAACACCATTAACGACCTTTATATTACTTGCCGTAATTGCATTTATTATGATTTTTGCCACAACTTGTTCTGGCCTTGCTTAACAATTAAGGCTTTACCAATACCTCGTCGACTGTTTTCCCTTGTTGATCCAATACTTTAAATAAACCTCTACTTGGGTTCAAATCTACCTGTATCAAATTATTATTTGAATTTACAATGATGGGGAAATGTACCTGATTATTAGCTTTTTGGATTATGTGTTTATGGAGGTGTCCGGAAAGCATAATCTGAACGCCTGCCTTATTTAATATCGGAACAAACTTTTCCAGAATCTCCAGCTCACCATGCCATCCTCCAAAGGGAGGCATATGACAAATTACCACTTTATAACGGGCAGAGATAAACGCAGGATCTTCAACGGCCTTAGCAAGCCACTTTGCTTGTTGGGTCCGATAATTATCCATATCCACAATACCGCTATACTCCATATCGGAATCAGGCTTATCCTCACCGCAGTCCAATACAATGAAGGCAGCATCACCCTGACGAAATTGATAATACAATTTGCCTGTCGGGGTGGGGAAATATGCAGGATAGGAAACCGCAAAAGGGCCTCTCGTTTCATGGTTACCCCGTGCATAATACATCGGTTTTTCACTCGCAAAACGCTTTATAGCCGTATCCATAAAATCTTGAAACATCTGGTCCTCGCTCAATAGACTATTAGCCATATCACCGTTAAAAACAATGAAATCCATCGCTGGAAGATTAGATTGATCCAACAGCGTCTGCATCACCTCATTACGCCCATGTATATCATTGATCACCGCAAACTTAGTGGATGCACTATTGCCTAATGTCTTAAACTGAAGCGGAGCTTTTTGATAGACCCCTGTAGCAACTGTTCTGCCATAATCCACATTCACGCCAACATGTTTTAAGACCTCCGTACTATACACCCGATAGCGGTATGTTGTACCAGGTGTTAGTCCTTCAAGATTAACCTGATGCACGGTGCCAACATTTTTAAAGCCATAATTCGTTGCGAAGAAGCGCGGACGCTCTACCCGGTAGAAATGCGATGAATCATCAGGCGCCAATTCAACCCATGCTATTGCAGGCCGGTTTGTTGTCCATATGACCGATACGGAGGTTCCAGTAAGTCCCTGTATATAGGGTTGGTGCGTTATCGTTATTGGACTTTGCGTTTGTCCGTTTACTGCTGTGATAAACAGTAACGTCAAAACACTGCACAAAAGCAGTAAGGAGTAGTATTTTTTTAACACAATAAAAAGATTTAGGTTTAACATAATAAAGATAGGTATTTCCGCAGGATGAACATGGAAAATACCTATCTCATTATCTATTGATTACTTCCAGTTTGGATTCTGTTCCAAGTTAGGATTCAATTCAAGCTGATCTATCGGTATTGGATAGAGATAATCTTTACTTTCATCAAAAGCCTTTTTAATATGTGAGTTCACGACTACATTTCCTTTTTTCCCTTCTTCAAGTAGAATTTCGGATCCCAGTTTCAATAACTGTATGCCAGTCGCTGTAGGCTTCGTATCTTCATATATCCAAACATCATCCTTACCGTCACCATCAAGATCATACTTACCAATACCCGGAAAATACATACCCTTGAACTGTTTGGTTACCAATTTACCAGCCTTCCAGCGTAAGATATCATCCCAGCGGAAAGATTCCATCACTAACTCAATCCTTCGCTCTCGCCTAATTTCCAAGATCGGCCCTTGAAAAGCCCCGGTTACCAAGGGATAATCATTGGCCATAAAAGCATCCACTGAAGCTTTCGCCGCAGCGAGATCCATATTAGGCATGCCAGCGCGATCACGAAGGGGTTTTATGGAAATATTGATATCCTCCTGCGTTAATTCACCCAGCTCTGCCCTTGCTTCCGCATAGTTTAACAACACTTCGGCATATCGAAATACTGGCATGTCGTTCTCAGACCGATTAAAGTTATCGTACTTCGGATCGCCGACATATTTTATCAACTGATAGCCCGTCACAGAATTACCAAAATTCGGCGCTAATGTTGCGGCACCACCAATACGTTTGTAGCCCGGTGTACGGATCGTTTGACTTAAGCGTGGATCACGATCTTTTATCTCCTGAAGGAAAGTCATCGTTTGGTAGTTCGCTTTGTCGGTAAAACGAGACCCATCCTTCATTAGGTAAGAATTCACAAAATGCTTATCCAATCCAGGTTTACCATAAGAGGCCGTAATCGTATAATAATTTACATTATGCCAAATCTGCAAAGCATCTGAGAATTTACGGGCTAAAATAATCTCTTGCGGCAAACTATTCACCGAATAAAACAGTGCCCCATAAGAATTATCGCCAGCTCCCATATAAATACTATATTGCTTTCCATCGATCACCTGCTTAGCTGCCTCAGCAGCTTTTTCCAACAATTCTTTCGCATTCGGCAGCGTTAGGTTCGTATGATATTTGCGAAAGGTTCCTTCAAATAAGGCTATACGAGATTTTAAAGCCAATGCAGTCCATTTCGTTACTTTTTCGTCCGAAGCCTTCGTCTCTAGATTTTTGATCGCAAAATCTAAATCTTGCATAATAGAATCCACGATAAGCGTGCGCGGATCTCTCTTTTTCTTCAAGAGCTCTTCATCGTCTGGGTTTAACACCGTGTTATACCAAGGAACATCACCAAATCGCTTTAATTTATCAAAGTAGAAATAGGCTCTAAAAAAGCGTGCTTCGGCAATATAGGGAGCCGCTGTGGCAGCCGATAGCGTGTTTGTAGCATTCCCTAAAAAGAAATTAATATTACGGAGGTTCGTCCAGGTCCAACCGCCACCATTTACAGGAACCTGTCTTTTACCTGTTAACTCATCATCAAGTGTGTTTTTAACAATGTTATCCACCGACTCGTTGTATACGCCTTCTGCTGATGGCAATACCTCGTAAAAAGATTTTGTAAACAACTCCAGATCTTTAACGGTCTTAAAAGAAGCTTCAGGAGAAATGGTAGATTCTGGATCACGATCCAAATAGTTTTTGTCGCAACCTTGCAAACAAAGCCCAATAGTAATATATAAAAAGAATAATTTTTTCATGTCTTAGAATGTTAAGTCCAAACCAAAAGAAAATGATTTTGAAATGGGATACGAACGCCCATTGGTTTCCTGCGCAGCCTGCTCCGGATCGATATATTTGGAGCGTAATTTCGTCGCTGTCCATAGATTTTCTCCAGAGACATAAATACGCGCATTACCGAGTTTCACCCGTTGCAGCAATTTCTGCGGAATGCTATACCCAACCGTTAGGTTTTTCAATCGGATATAAGCCAGGTCCTGAAGATAACGATCGCTCTTAACGTTCAATGAACCTCTATCATTCAATGCGATATAGCCGCGCAATAAAGGATAATAAGCATCTGTATTTTCAGGCGTCCACACATCTGCTTCAAAATCTTTCGGTACAAAAGAATAATACGGACGAGAATAAGGACCCCAGAATTTATCTGCATTCGCACCAGGCCACCAATGCTGTCTTCCTATCCCTTGAAAAAATGCAGACACATCAAATCCTTGCCAGTTTGCACCCAGGTTAAAGCCAAATGTGTAACGCGCTCTACTATTTCCGATTATCATTTGATCCCCCGGATTCGTCAATGTATTTCTACCGTTGTTCACCTTACCATCTGGCGCTCCATCCGGTCCGCCCCCGATATCCACAAACTTGAGATCGCCGGCTTGTAGTTTAGTCCAATCTCCTGAAGCACTTAAACGCACATTATCCACATAGTCTTGGTTTATTTTCCAGTTGGCTGCCTCCTCATTAGACAGGAAGAAACCATCTGTTTTGTACCCCCAAATCTCCCCTAACGTTTGCCCCACGTAATAGTTACTCAACAACATCTCTTTATTATCAAAACGGGTAATCTTCGCTTTAGAGTCAGATAGGCCGATACCAATATTGTACCCAAAAGGTTTATTGGCCACCATAAATTGATCGCGCCATGCAAGTGACAATTCCCATCCCTTATTCTTCAAATCGCCAGCATTCGTCTTCGGCGATGCGGCACCAAATACCGCTGGAAGCGTCTTACCTGCAATCAGCATATCCAAAGTTTCGCGAATAAAGTAATCGAATGAAGTCGTTAAGCGTCGGTTTGCAAACTCCAAATCAACACCATAGTTTAAGGTACTGGTACGCTCCCAGGTAAGGTCCGCCGAAATTGGGGTCGGTGCACTTAGATATTGTGTTTTAGTACCTTTAGTAATATAATTAGAAAGACCTGTATTTAGCTGCTGTATATAGCCGTAGGGATCCGCTTCGACTGCATTCCCCAACGCCCCATAAGACATCCGAAATTTAGCCTCATTTACGATCGGTTTGATCGACGCCATAAAAGGCTCTTCCGACACACGCCAACCGGCGGAGAACGAAGGAAAGAAACCATAGCGTTGCCCTACCGGAAATTTAGAGGTCCCGTCATAGCGACCATTCACCTCAATCAGATACTTCCCTTTATAATCATAATTCACACGTCCAAAATAACCTTGAAGTGCCCAGGTATTCGCCCCGCCAAGCAACTGCATCTGCCCGGTTCCTAAGGCGAAATCGTTTAGATCTTCAGATAATAGATTATTGTGCGTTCCACCGATACGCTTATACCCCGTCTGCTCTCTGTTAAACCCTATTGTAGCGCCCAGATGATGATCTCCCAGCTGCGTATTGTAGTTCGCAAATAAGTTCAGTGAATGCTTGGGCTTATTCTCGATTATTTCTGTGAAGGTATCGTTCCCCAACGTATTGATCACGCCCGGAAACACAGACCAAGGGGCTGCAACACGTCGCGTAAACGACTGGATCGGATTATAGGTGAATGTATAATTGGCGGTTACACTTAAATCTTTATGCAGTTGGGCCACGGCCTCAAACATATTGATAAATTCATATTTCTTTTGCCCACCTTTTGATTTGCCGTACAAAAGATCGGCATAAATACCATCTCCAATATTGTAGTTATTCAACTCTGTTCTGTAGGTTGCTGTACCGTCCGGATTCACCGGCACATAGGATGGTAAGGCGTGTACCGTGGTGGAGATAAAGTTGTTATTGTTGTCCGGATTTGTTGCCCATCCCGGGAAGGTGTAATTTTGATAATTCAACTGCGAATTACTGCTCACTTTCAACCAAGACGTTACCTGTGCATTGATTCGCGAGCGGACATTGTATGCATCGAACTGATCTTGATTGAGCTTCATCAATCCCCCCTTTTCATACAAACGGCCTGAAATATAATAATCGATCTTTTCATTACCTCCCGAAAAGTTCAGGTTATGCTCCATCCCAGCTTGATTCTTCCGATACATCTCATTCCACCAATCTGTATTTCCATAGTACACATATTGATCCTTACCATTACGATGCTGTATCACGACCGACGGTAGGGATGGATCTGTTTTGCGCTTCAGCAATTCGGCATAATCCTCAGCTGTATACCCCGTATAGCTATTGCCGGTATGGCGCATAAACGCCTCATCGTTTAATCTTGCCGCATCATAGCCGGATGTCATAAAGTCCGTGCTAACCGTTAACCCTGCCCAACTAAAGTTATTACTATAGTTGATATTCATCTTCCCTTCTTTTCCTTTCTTAGTGGTTACCAACATTACCCCAAAAGCACCTCGTGCTCCATATATAGCGGCGGCTGATGCGTCTTTCAAGACCGATATCGATTCAATATCGCGTGGATTGATGGTATTTATGTTTCCCGGCACACCATCGATCAGGACCAATGGAGAAGCATTTGCTGAATTAATAGAAGCAAACCCACGTATATTAATATTTCCCTCACCCCCCGGACGGCCATTGGTAAATGTAATGTTAAGGTTAGGAACCGCTCCTTGCAAGGCTTGCGCGGCATTAGCTACCGGTCGGTTGTCCAGAATCTTGGAATCGATCTGCGTCACCGCCCCCGTTAGATTTACTTTCTTTTGGCGTCCATAACCAACAACCACAACCTCATCCAATGATTCGTCCGACCGCTGTAAGGTTATTTCTTTCCGGTTCCCATCTGCTTTGATTACTTGACTCTTATAGCCGACCATAGATACACGGATATCAACCCCTACGGCAGCAATAATTTCAAATATCCCATTATCATCTGTTTGCACCGTTTCTTTGGTCTGGAGGTTTAACACAGAAACACCAGACATCGACTGTCCGTCCTCATTACGAACGACACCCCGAAGCTTTCCCTGCACATAAACAGTAGCGTGATAATTCGGATCCAGGTCTAATAGCCGCGCACTGGCGTTTGACCAAGGATAAAGCGATAGGCCTATGAAAACAGGCAGCAATGCATAATTCCTTTTCATGTAGATTTAGTTAATTTCTTTGTTCGGCAAAGAAAGAGTTTATAAAATTGGGTTAATATTATCCTTGTGTTAATAAATATTAAACAGATAAAATGAACATTAACGCGCGGCACAATGTAACATCAACTTAACATTGAGCACAATACGAGAACTAATTCAGTATTTTTCTTAAATTTTGGCTGATGATTAAAAGGTTATTTAATCAATTATAAAGAAATAATTATAGATAGAAAAGAAAAAATAAAACACAATCGATTGCGCAAAAAAAACAAAACGAAAGTATTAGAAACCAAATGAATAAAAAAAAGGTTATTAGAGGTTGTTAATGAAAGATTTCGCACCACAAAAAAGACTGTGGTGCACTTACAACAAATATCAATAGAGAACTTGATGACCTTACGGTATTCGTACCACCAACATTTTCTACAATGACTTGTTCAGATTTAGGTTAAATATTACGGTTTACAACCGTATGTTAATCCCAAAAATCGGCATTCTTTATACCAATTTCTTTTGCACTAAAAGTCGGATCCTTTATGCCTGCTTTTCGTTTGTTTTTATAGTCTTTCCATACCTTCATTGCCGTTTTACTCAATAATAAAATCGCAATGAGGTTGACCCATGCCATTAATCCTACTCCAATATCGCCGAGATCCCAAGCTTGGTTGGCTGTTTTAACTGTCCCGAGGTAAGTCGCTCCTAAAAAACTGATACGAAGCAACCAAATAACGGGCTTGAGGAAACGACCTTTAAATATATATGTCACATTAGTTTCCGCATAATAATAGTAAGCCATGATAGTCGTAAAAGCAAAGAAAAACAAAGCTACTGCAACAAATTGATGCCCGATAGCAGGAAAATGTGAGGCGATGGCAGCCTGGGTAAATCCATCGGCTTCTATATTGGGAACATTATTTACAATATACGTTTGTGCCTTACCACTTTTATCAAAGGTTTCTGCCGTATTGAACATATTTGTGAAAAGGATCATTAACGCCGTCGCGGTACAAACAAACAGTGTGTCTACGTAAACTGAAAAAGCTTGCACCAATCCTTGTTGCGCGGGATGTCTGACATCCGCTGCCGCGGCCGCATGTGGTGCTGTGCCTTGTCCTGCCTCGTTTGAATAGATCCCTCTTTTCACTCCCCAAGCAATAGCCATCCCAACAATGCCACCAAAGGAAGCATCCAGGCTAAAAGCCGACGAAAAAATAAGCTTGAAAACAGCTGGAATTTCTGAAAAATTCAAACCTATAATAACAATAGCCATCAGAATATACGCTCCCGCCATAAAAGGAACGATAAACTCTGATGCTTGTCCCAATCGCTTTACACCACCAATAATAATAACCGCCAAAAGTACGATAATTGCTAACCCAACGATACTTAAAGGAAATTCGATTCCAAGAAAGGGAACAATACTGTTCTGGTAATCGAAGGCATTAGAAATCGTGCCATTGATCGCATTACTCTGCACCCCTGGCAAGAGAAGTCCTGTACTTACGATGGTCACAACGGCAAATAGTACGGCGTACCACTTTACACCAAGTCCTTTTTCAATGTAATAAGCCGGTCCGCCTCGATATTCACCATCAATCACCTGCTTATACAACTGTCCTAACGTCGCTTCAACAAAAGCAGATGCTGATCCAAGAAAAGCTATAGCCCACATCCAGAAGACAGCACCTGGTCCACCCATATAAATAGCGGTAGCAACACCAACAATATTCCCTGTTCCGACACGCCCCGAAATTGCTAAAGCAAAAGCCTGAAAGGAAGAAATTCCCTTATCCGATTCCCGTTTTACAAAAAGCAAACGCAACATCTCCCGAACATAACGCACTTGCAAGAAACCTGTCCTAATGGAAAAATAAAGGCCTGTAAATAGACAGAGATAAATGAAAAAGTCGCTCCAGACAATATTTGAAATTGCTTTTATTGTGCTTTCCATAATTAATGGTATCGGTTTTATACTTTTGTTTTACATCATAAAGAACGCATTTTTTATCCAAAAAAGGCAAAAAATCCGAAAACATTTCAAACAATCTGCCTCAACATAGACTAATCGATTACTAACCTTTACTAGATGACTTACTGAATGTCGATTTATTAATCGATCAATAACTTTTGGAACTCTTTTCCGATAAATGGATTAATGATATGTTGAAAATCCTTTTGCAAGGTAAAAACAGTAATCGTTGCATCAGATTGCGGAGAATAAATCACATCTGTCCCCCACCAACCGCCATGGTAATACGCATTAAATCCCATATCAAAATGATAGAGTCCTAAGCAATATCTGGATTGTTCTGGCGGTAAAACATGGGTATGCATAGCTTCCAGAATCCTTTTATCTTTTATGATTTTCCCGTCGAACAAATACTGAAAAAACAAAGCACACTCTTTGGCTGTTGCAGCAATACCTCCACCTCCATACAAATCCCAAGACGGATCTATATCGAAAGAATCCCAACCATATTTACGCGCATATTGATGCGCAAGTGAAAGAGTATTCTTAGGAAAATTTTCTAAGTCAACGAACCATGTCTTTGTCAGATTCAATGCATTAAACTTTAACAGATTTCGAATCGCTTTATAAAATGGTTGATGCGTTTTCTGCTCAATAATTTCAGTTAAAAGCAAGTAATTAATATCTCCATAGCTAAATTTTTCGCCTGCTGGTTCGGGACTTCCCAAACCAACCGATCTTTCCATTTGCTCTTCTCTTTTCCATTTATAGGTAGGATTTCGATTCACAAAATCGAAATATGCTTCATTGACATAGTCTACAATGCCAGAGGTCTGTGATAACAAGTTTTTCACCGTTATCTTATTCAAATCATACCCCCCATTTTCGAACAATTCACGTGTTTTTTCCGATAGCAACGTGCGAATAGGTTGATCAATCCGTATCATTTGTTTTTCGACCATTCTAAGTATTGCTGCCGCAACGTATGGCTTAGTATTACTGGCGACCAAAACAGGTTGCTGATCCTGTAGTGGTTCATTTGTTTTGATATTCGACACCCCTATCGCATAGCTCCACGAAATACCTCGTTTCGGTGCCTCCACATGAACAATGATTCCTATGGCATCTTTATTTTTATCAAAAACCGAATCTACTTTATTCTTAAAAACGATCTCTAGTTGAGCAAACCCTAGAATTGGCATACACACCAACCATAATGATATTATTTTCTTCATACTAAATATCTTATAAACGACTGAGGAACAGGATAAATATTCTCTACCTATTCTTTATCTCAATCGCCATTGTCTTATTGATCATCAAGCGAATATAAAATAGTTTTTTCACATAAATCGGACAAAACTTCACACCTTACATTTGATATGGATTGATGGTTATTCAAACTGTCCACAGGCTTAGACACAGGGGCAATCCGGTATCATCTATTCAAACAAAAAATCCCGCTAGCGGGGAGCTAACGGGACATTTTTTTAATGTTATATTCAGCAGCTTTGCCTTATTCGCCTAACAATTCAATAAGTTTCTTCTCTAGTCCTGCGCCACGAAGGTTTGTTGCTAAAATTTTTCCATCAGGACCGATCAAGTAATTTTGTGGTATTCCGCGCACCCCATACAACGTAGAAGCAGCATTTTTCCATCCCTGTAGATCACTCACTTGTGTCCACTCCAATTTATCATCCGCTACCGCCTTTAACCAATTATCTTTCTTACCTGGATTATCAAGAGAAACACCAAGCACCGTAAAATTCTTTCCTTTAAATTTATGGTATGCTTCGACTACATGTGGATTTTCAGCACGACAAGGACCACACCAAGATGCCCAGAAATCTAAAAGCACATATTTACCACGAAAATCAGACAATTTCACCGGCTTATCGTTTGGATCATTCTGCGTAAAGTCAGGAGCTATAGCGCCAATTGCAGTAACCTTTGCGGTGGCGATACGTTTCTTCATCGCTTCCCCTGGAGCTGAATTTTGTACCGCGGCAGAAAGTGCCTTAAAAGCAGGTTCAACAACGTCTAAATCCATCTGATAACCTGCGATATCCTGAAGGGCCATCAAACTTGCAATAGAATTTGGGTTTGCTGCAAGATATTCCTTTTGCAACGCCAACTTCTGCTCCCCTAACGGCTTCATTGCAGCGCGCACACGTTCCATTAATTTAGGATCCTTACGTTGTTCATCGGTCGCATCATACCACATGTTCTCCGCCGCCCGAGTTGCCGCAGTAACCTTTTCCAATTTCTTCGCATAGCCCACATAATCCAAGCCTACTTGAGGGCCGGAGAAAGAAGCATTTTTGATTGAATCATTAGCTGCCAATTTGTTTAAGCCCGTATGCACATATAAACTATAGCTATCACCGCCACCGTTCGCGCTCGGTTTATCTCCGACACGTTGTACGCGTACCGTCATTAATGTAGGGCCAGCCACATTACCGTTGAACGCAAATTTACCGCCTTTCAACTCAACAGAGTCAGTAACATTACTATCAGGCGTGCGGTAAGACAAGAACACTTTCGCATTCTTTGGTGCTTTTTTAAGTGCACCTTCAATTTTAAAATTTTCTTGCTGCGCCCATACACACATCGGTAGTAAGAACAGCGTACTTAAGAGTGATTTTTTCATTTTTCTAGATGGTTAAGAAATCCGGATACCCCACCCCGATGGGAAGGACTATCCGGATTAAAATTAGTTTTTTATTGGTAAATAAGTTGTATTATTTGGCTGCAAGCCCCATTGCGGATTAAGATTAATCGTAGGGTTGTTTATCTCTAACGTATAAAACTTCGAATTAACCTCCGCCGAGTACGTTTTACCGCCTACAACATGGTCGATTTTTGTTTTTGCCCACGGCTTACCGGTATCTAGCGCCAAGCGTTTAACATCCATTGTCCGTTGGTATGTACCAAGTGGCAACTCGCGACGACGTTCCTTTAGGATCTCTTCCAAGAGTTGATCTTGGCTTAAAGAAGCACCGTTTGGCAAATTTTTATTCGTTCCCGCATAGCGGTATTTACGAAGCAAATTTAAATCTGCCAATGCAACCGAGAGCTTATTCAAGCGCGCATTTGCTTCTGCTTTCATCAACAAGAGCTCTGGATTGGTAAGCCCTTGGTTATCGACCATTTTCGCATCTCTATAGTAATATACTTTAATACCATCATCATACTTAACACCTCCAACCGTTATAGAATAGCCTAACGATTTTAAGGCAAACAATTTATAGCGAAGGTCGTTCGTTTTATCGAAAATTGATAAGAATTCATCCGACGGATAATGTCCAGAACTTGACGGCGTCATGCGGTAGAACAGCTGCTCACGGTTGTCCGTCTGACGAATAAAATTATCCTGCCCAATTAGCTCTAATCCGACTTCGACATCCGTACCCGGTGAAGGAGAAGCATTGGGATCTGGTTTGTAATAGAATTTGTTATAATCATAAATTGCATTATCTACCGACCCTTTGTTCGCTAAAACTTTGGTCCAAGCCAACTCCGCATTCTCGGACATTTTAGCCCAATCCCTTTTGAACATATAAAACTGAGCAAGAAGACCATGAACAGCTGCCAAGCTGGCGCGTGATGGATTCCCCACATTATCCGGAGCTGTACGCGCTTCCATCAAATCTTGCTCCACCAAATCCATAATCTCCTTTGTCGTTGCTAAATCCGGGTTTGCCACAATCGGTGAACTCGCCTTCCGATATGGTAAAACCTTCTTATCATTCGCAGCACCTGGATCATACATCGGTCCGTAAGCTAGTCCGCCTACCATATACGACCAAGCCCGTCCCGCTTTGGCCTGACCAGAAATAATTTTACCCAAATCGGAACCCTCCGCTTTTAAATTCGTCACCTCATCGATAACCGTATTGAAAATCGCTGTTGCGCGATAAATCCCCCACTCCCAAGCATATTGAGGTTTAGTAGGATCTGAATAAGGATGATAAAAAGTATAGGCCGCATAGCGATCCACATTGGGATGCGTACTCAGGTACAAATACTTTTCTTGGTTGACACTGATCTGAAGGTTATCCCCTAGAAAGGCATAAAATGAACCTCTGTTATTATCGATAAAGTGGTAGTCAATCGTACGCGTATTATTTAGTAGATTCTCTAAATCTTCCACTTTTGTAGGTATCAATTGCCCGACCGGTTTCACATCCAAAAACTTCGTGCAAGAACTGCTTACAAGCGCTCCTGAAACCAGTATGGAATAAAATATCTTTTTCATATTAAATGCTATTGATTAATGATTAAAGGCCTATACGTAATCCAATAAAGAACTCACGCGGCAAAGGCAATAATGTGTACCCCTGTTCGGTGGCCGCTCCCGTTCCTGAAGTTAAGTTTACTTCTGCCGTCTCTGGATCGATGTCTACACCTTTACCTGTTATTCTGAACAAATTACGTCCCTGTACATACAGTTGTGCATTCGCTATCTTCAACGATTTAGTCCATTTGCTTAAATCATAGGACAAGGTTACGTCACGAAGTTTAGCATAGCTGGCATTCCCCAATAAAATATCCGTATATGGGAAAGTGAACATATCCATATTCCATGATTGTAGTGCCGGATAGATAGCATGCGCTTCATCTCCCGGTTTCTTCCAGCGTTCACCGACGTGTCTGTTTTGGAAATTAGAACCTAAGAAACCATCTTTTCTATATTTATGTCCAAGCTTCGCAATAAACATAAAGGAAAGACTCCAATCGTTATACTTTAATCTATTCGTTAAGGCAAGGTCCCATTTCGGACGGAATGTTCCTTGATACGAAACATCCTCGATCAATGCATTTCCGATCAACTTCACATCGTTGTTTTTACCATAGATTTGTGTTTGTCCTTTATCATTTAAGCCTGCATAACGGTATCCCCAAATACTAGCTGCAGGATAGCCGGCCGCTAAGATCCCTTGTGATGTCGTATAGCTTGAAGGATAAGCACGTGTCACATTGTAATGGTTTACCTTATTGAAGTTGTATGCAATATTCGGAGATACCGTCCATCTAAAATTATTGGTATTCACCACACGCATATTCAGACTTAATTCGAAACCATGGTTACTCATCTCACCTACGTTCTTAACCAGTGATGTGTAGCCCAATGTAGGATCAATAGCATCAGCTGCCAATAAATCGGAACTTTTCTTGTTGTAATAATCCAATGTACCTTCCACCGCATTGTTGAATAAACCAAAATCTATCCCCACATTTGATATTTTGGTTTTCTCCCAGCGCAGCTGATTGTTTGGTGGCGAGGAAACACCATAAGAAACACCGCCCGTCGTTTGCGAGAAAGTTCCCACGCTAAGAATCAAGAACGGACCATTATTCAAAGAAATATTTCCGTTTATACCATACGAACCACGTAAGAACAATTTGTTAACCACATCACTGTTCCAGAATTTTTCATTGCTCAGTTTATACGTAGCACCAAGCGACCAAAGCGGTTTGTAGCGATACTCTTTATCCGTTCCAAAGAAGTTCGTTAAGTCCAAACGCATCGATCCACTAACGATAAAACGGTTATCATATTCGTAAGATCCATTAGCATACCAAGATACGAAGCGGTTATCCGCATAGCGAAACTCCCCATTTGTCATCCCTTGGAAGGAAGATGCAAATAACATGTCCGAACTATAGATCCCTCCAAGGTAATCCTTTAAGTTCACTGGAATAAAAGAGCCTGCCGTTGGGTTATATCCTAAGCGCGTAGCGAGCTGATTGTTGTCCGCAGTAATTTTACGGATCTCATTTCCAACCAACGCATTCACACGGTGTTTATCCCCTAAGAAGTTCTTATTATAGTTAACCTGTGAACGTAATGTCCACGACTCGTTCATATCTCTGTTTTCGTTGATAACGGCTCCATCCGGAAAATAATGGTTGGCTTTGTTTGCTTTGGATGTTGCATCATTGTACGCAATACGTACGGCATAAGCATCTGCCCCTTGTACACCTTTTACATGGGTGTTACCACGTACCCAGTTACCACCAAATTCGGCGGTAAGCCCATCGATAATCTGTGCTCTAACGAAACCTGTAAGACGCGATGAGAACGACTTTCTACTATAATTGTTATCGTTGATATCCTGCATTGGGTGGTATCCCCATTGTTTCATACCCGGCGTATTTTTGTAGGTATTCACCTTATACTGGCTTATCCCCCAGATATCGGCTGGATCGCCATTCTCGTCCCAAAGGTTCGTATAAGGTCTCAAAAGAGAGGCACTACCGTACGCTGTTAAAGTCGAAAAATGATTCCCAACGTAGGAAGGCCCTGTGCTTGTATTAACCAACATCCAACTGGAAGAACCATTGTCTACCGTAAAATTAGCAGATGCACCAGCCGTTAAGAATGAAAAGGGCTTCCACTCGTTTTTCAAATCGAAAATAATCCGTTTACCATCGTTATTGATCAAATTCTCTCTCGTATTTTGGTAGTTAACGGCGATATTATAGTTATACTCCTCCGAACCACCTAAAATACCGAGGTTATGTTGATGGGTGATTTTCTTCCGGAAGAAAGCATCTTCAATCTGCTTCATCCCGTCAATTTTACGCAGACCATCGATTTCCGCCATAGCTTCTGCTTCGGTAATCTTCTTTTCGCGAACCTGCATCAGCAAGTACGTAACACGGCTCATATTTCCGGTACTTAACGTCGAAGGACCATTTGGGTTTAAGTTAAACAGGTCAATTTCTGCATCAATATAGTCCGAGCTCGATGCACGGTTCAGGTACTTCAGATCCGGACGTTGCACGATATTTACAAATCCAGAATAGCTTACTTTCGGTTTACTACTTCTACCTGTTTTCGTGGTCACTACGATTACCCCATTGGCGGCACGTGACCCGTAAATAGAAGCAGCCACACCGTCCTTCAGTACAACAATACTCGATATATTCATCGGGTTAATGTCATCAATCGATCCTTCAATTGGATAGCCATCAACGACTACTAAAGGGGTCTTTTGTGCATTAAAAGTCGATATACCGCGGATTTCAATATTACCGGACTTATCAATTACAACCCCTGCAGCTTGTCCTTCTAGTGCATTTTTCAATCCCGTTGCAAGCTTGCTTTCCAATTGCTCTCCACTGATATAGCTAAACGCCCCCGTCATCCGTTCCCGCGCTAGACTTTGATATCCCGTGTTCACGCGAACCGTACCGCCATCAACCACGCGGTCGTCCGGAATAAGGGTAATATTCGCACCATTGTAACTTGCTTTTACGTTTTGACTGGTATAACCTACATAGGAGATCAAAAGAGTCGCCCCCTCTTCCACACCAAGTATGGAGAAAGCACCATCAGCATCCGTCAATGCGCCCAATTTCTTTCCTTGAACGGTCACCGTAACGCCAACCATCGGTTGGCCTTGCTCGTTAACCACCTTTCCGCGAATAGGACGCTGCTCTTCAACCACCACAACTGGCATGTTTTCTTCTACATTTACATTTGCGTTGATCGCCTTTAATGCAGGTCGTTGTTTCACTCGGATCACATTATCGGCAACCTCAAAAATCACCGGATTCTTGCGTTGGATATCTTCCAGGACATCCTGTACAGAAAGATTCGTATAGGCGGCCGAGATCTGCGTCTCTGGATTTATATTTTTAGCGGTCCATAGATAATGATAACCCGCTTGTCTATTTATTTCTTGTAAAATTTTTCTAAAAGAGATATTCTTCTCTTTTATATTGATCCGTTGCGCATGTGAGGAAGCGTATCCGCCCATCACCCCCAACAGCATCATGGCATACGCTAAAGAAAAACGTTTCACATTTTTTGTAAACATCTTACTCTTTACATTTGTGGTCTCCTTATCGTCGGTTAGTGGAACAGAAGTACCCAAGAGGGATGTAGGCATCCCCTTTCTCGTAAAAATCTTGTACATTAGTTAGGTATTTATTTATTTTAATAATGGTGTTAGTAGTGCGTTATTCACCGGTAACGCAAGCCGCTAAATTTCTCTCCTTATTTTCCTCCTTTCTGTATTAAATATTAGTATATCGTCACTTTTTTTCCTTCCACAGTAAAACGAACCAACCCAGACTCCTGCAGGAGATCAAATAACTCCTTGGCGGACGCGTATCGCGGTAAGATTCCTTCTATCTTTTCTTTTTTCAGCCTAGGTTCTTTAAAGGTGTATTCGAGATCATACCAACGGGCGACTTTTTCCATAACCGATGATAAAGGTTCTCCCGCAAAAACAAACTCATTTTTAGTCCACGCGATTGTGCTAAACACATCGACCTTTTGCGTATATATTTCCTGCTTACTATTGGTGGTGGCTCGATATCCAGGCTCCAGGATGACGCACTGTTCCTGTGCGCTTTGGGTGCATACTGAAACACGCCCCTCGACAAGTGTGGTTGCCGTTTCATTATCGCTCGCATACGCAGAAACGTTAAACTGCGTTCCCAGCACTTGAATTTTTTGATGTTTTGTTTGTACGAAAAAAGGCAATCGCTCTGATTTTGCATCCAGTACTTTCGCGACATTAAAATAGGCTTCTCCAAAAAGCTGAACTTCACGCGGCGCTTTTGTAAAGCGTTTAGGAAACCGTAGAGATGATCCCGCATTGAGCATTACTTTTGTACCATCAGATAATACAATCTTATATTCCCCTCCATAAGGAACCGTTATTTGCACGGTATCATCCATAGCCTTAGACGCGTCTGTATTTACCAAAACAGTAGATCCATCCGCATATTGCATGCTATCCAGGAAGATAATTTCTCCTTTCGATTCATTCAAAGCAATATTCTCCTGTCCATTCACGGTGATATATGCTTTACTCGTTCCGGGTTGTATAATCGAGGTCCTATCGGTATTATGACGTGCCCACCAGAGTACAGCAAGAATGGAAATAGCCAAGATGCATGATGCGATGGCGAGTAAACGACGATCTAACCGTATTACTTTTGGTGCCTGTTTTTCGATTTCCATCCGTTTGCGGACTGCGTCCAGTGCTGCAATGGTATCGATCTCACCGAGTAGCGTTACATCTGCCCGAATATCCTCCCGACGGATTATCGCCTGGTAGATATCCTCATTCTGACGAGTCAACTCACGCCATTCCTGTAGCATTAGCGCTTCTTCAGGGCTAAGGCTATCTATTTTCGCAGCCGCAATCAAGGCAGCTATTTTACGCGGTACAATCTTCATAATCTTTTTCTGGCAGTCAGTTAATGGATACAAACAGAACTGCGGTAAGAAATTACTACGCGTTAACCAATAAACTTTACAAGAAACTGATTAACAGGTTAATAATTTTTAAAAAAACCAGTTATTAGGAGAGAAATAAGGACATAGTCTTCTGGATTGAGGTATGTCTTAAGCAGGCTTATACCCTTTCGCTTCTGCGCATAAACGGTACTTCCTGCAATCTGCAATTCTTCGGTAATTTCGGCAACCGTTAAGCCGTCTATATACAACATCAGCATAATCTTTGCGCATTGCTCCGGCAATTGCATAATACCATCATGCAAGGACTTAACCATCTCGGCGTATACGATCATTTGGTGTTGCTCCGCTGTCAGAGGGATAGTATGTGCCTCAGCTTCAGCATCGGTCAAGAAAAGTTCACGGTTTTTGAGCAGACGTTTGTTTTTATCCAAAAGATTAAAGGTGGCGTTACGTGTGCTTACATAGAGAAAAGCACGCATCTTTTCTACATCCTGAAAGTCATTTTTTTTATTCCATAGCTGGAGCAGTACATCTTGAACAATCTCTTCCGCCTCTACTTTCTTGATCTTAAATTGAAGCGCAAAGAGACATAAGGGTTGATAATAGCGATGAAAGAGAAGTTCGTAGTTTGCCTCATCCCCAAATCTAAAGCCCTCAAACTGCTTTATTTCTTCTTGACTAGTATCCATGTGTAGATTGATATTGGATGGCAATTAAAGAAAAAAAAGAGAAATTATGAAATTTAGAAAAATCGAAACTTCACTGTAGACCTCCACGACTACCTTTGTACGAGCTTAATGGACACCCCTCCTTGGAGCTTACTGGCATAAGCGGCATCAATAAATGAAGCGATGGCTAATGTTTCCTCAGCATCCACCGGGCTAATACCCGTTTCGAAAAACGAAAGTATGCGATCCAACAGCGGGGCATATCCAACAAACTTACCAAGTGTAAAAATCTCATCCGAGAGGAAAACAGTTCCGCCAAAATCATCCTTCCCCTTCCGAATACCGCGCAATGTAGCCACCCGACCGTCCGCCCAACTGCCGACATATACATCCGCATCGGCACCGTTGATAGTTTGAACGGAAAGACAGTCCTTCCCCATCAGTGCAAATAGCATCTCTACACCGTGTATTCCATACCAAAACAAGTCTTTATGCGACGGTTCCGTGGTTGCTGGCGTATAGATATCTGCCCCTCGTACCTTCGATTTATCCATGTCCGCTAAGCCACCGATATAGCGCAGGGAGCTGGTTGAAAATACAGGACACTGGTATGCCTTTGCCGTCTCCATGATTTGAAGAGCATCAGCATACGAATTAGCGATAGGCTTGTCAATAAACAACGGTTTTCGCGCACGAATAACAGTCAATGCCTGTTCTAGATGAAGATTGCCGTCATTCGTTTCGAGCATCACATAGTCTACCTCTCTGATTAGTTGTGCGATGCTTTCCACCATTTTGACACCGTACTTTTGGATTTCTTGTGTAAACTTCGGAATACGATCTATACTAAGTGGAATAGTGCGGCTTCCATACGGAAAAGCGGTAGTAACACGAAAATTGCTATACGTGCTCCCAGCGACAGCTTCATTTATAGCCTTTGTAAAAGCGATAGCATGCGTGGTGTCCAGTCCAATAATGCCAATTCGTTTTGACCTTTTACTCTCGGGTACTAAAGATGTGGCGGACAACGAATACCCCACCCCAAGTCCTGCCAAGGATAACATAAAGCCCTTTCTATCCATTCGATGTGTTTAACAGATGTAACACGGATTGTATCAACACGGGAATGCCAACATGAAATGCATTTTCATCCAGATCAAATTGTGCGTTATGTAAGCCGTATTGTGTAGAGGCATTCGTATTACTGGTTCCCAATAAAAGAAACAACGAAGGGTATTGATGCGAGTAATAAGCAAAATCTTCCGCCGCCATCCAGATTCCAGGGTCTACGACATGTATCTGATCTAAATGATTGCGTAACACTCGCGTAAGCTCCTGCGCCAAGTGGGGATCATTTTGTAAAACAGGATACCCATGTCTCACTTCGCACGTAACCTCCGCACCTAATGCGACCGGCAAATTGGCAATCAATGTTTCGATATGATGCAATGCTTCTTTACGCCATGGCTCATCCATTGTTCGAAAAGTACCTTCCAACAGCACCTCTTGTGGTATCACATTTGCCGCCCCATCACCAATAAATCGGCCAAAAGTGAGGACAGAAGGGATACTTGGATCAGCCTTCCGACTGACGATTTGTTGCAGTGCATTTAACAGCTGTACACCAATCATAACGGGATCAACTGCACGATGTGGTTCGGCAGCATGCCCCCCTTTCCCTTTAATTCGGATATAAAACTCATCACTGGATGCCATGAACCGACCCGGCTTGATACCAATGGTGCCTAGCGGTAAGCGGGGACTAACATGAAGCCCCAAAACGGCCTTAATCGTCCCCTCAAATGATTCCAGCACCCTCGATTCAACAATCTGTTTAGCTCCCCCAGGAATACGCTCTTCTGCCGGTTGAAAAAGAAGAATTATCTTCCCCGAAAAAGTGTCCAACATATTAACCAATAGCGTCGCAGCACCCAACAGGTTTGCGGTGTGAAAATCATGTCCACAAGCGTGCATTATTCCGTCGTTATTGGATTTGTAGGACACTTCATTTTTTTCAAATATTGGCAAAGCATCAATATCAGCTCGCAAAACTACAATCGCATCGGAAGTCTCCTTACGCCCTTCTAAAACAGCAACAACGCCTGTTTCCATAACGACTTGAAAAGGAATGCCCAACTTCGTTAGTTCCTCTTGGATATAGACGCTCGTTTGATACTCCTGAAACGATAGTTCCGGATTTTGATGCAGATGTCTACGGTGCTTCACGACCGTATCGAATATTTCTTTTACACGCTGGTCCATGGTATTCCCCATTATGTTCATTACTTAACTAAAAATTATAAACTCTTCCTTTTCCGTTATCACTTCTAAAAATAACGAATATAAAAATAGAGTACCATCGCGGTAATAAGCGCCCACCACAAAGTCGGGTTTTTAAAACCACTGTATTTCGCCTTATCGCTGGCAGATCTTCTAAAATTATCCTTTGTCAAGATCAGATTCTCCAATCGATCAGCAGGTACGGCCGGCGTACATAGACTCACAATCACACAGACCAACATACAGGCCCAAAAGACAATCCCAGTACGGTTAAAGAAAGGCATTTCCGGTAGAGCAAACTCCAAGATCAAGGAAAGTGGTATCGTTAATAACCCCGCAGCGAGTGCCCCTTGCGAAGTCGTGCGTTTCCAAAATACCCCCATGAGGAACATCGTGGCAATTCCTGGCGTAAAAAGCCCGTACAGGTTCATTAAATAGAGAAACACAGGCTTATCGGCATGACTAATCAACACAACCGCACTCATAATCCCTAAAATAATGATGGCTACGCCAGCTCTCTTTCCAAAACGAATAGCTTCTACATCGGTCGCTTTCTTATTAATATATTGGCTGTAAACATCGACTGTTAGGATGGTTGTACAGGAATTTATAGCGCCCGAGATATGCGACATAATAGCCGATATCAATCCAGCCATTACTAACCCGACCAAACCTTTAGGGAGTAATGTCTCCACCAATGTCGCGAAAAGTAAATCAGGTTGATCCAAATGCGGCAAAAATTTAGGCGCTACCAAGGCAGGAATCGTAATAATCAGTGGTACAAAAAATTTCAGGTAATCACCAAATATAACGCCCATTCTACCATGCCACTCATTCTTAGCCGCTAAAACGCGCTGTACAATAAACTGGTTTGTCGCGCAATAAAAAATACTAATACAAAGTAAACCACCGAGGTACATCGTCCAAGGAAAATCCGGATCCGAAGCTGGATAGAACATCTTCCAATCCGTAGAAGAATCTACAACGGCCTGAAAACCGCCTGCAGCATCAATGGTAGCAAAGGTGAGAACAATTCCGCCTAAGACCAAAATCACCAATTGTACCATTTCGGTCCATATTACTGCTTTTAAACCTCCCAAAACGGTATATAAACCGGTTAATACCGCCATTCCGAAAATACTATAGAGAATCGGAATTCCAAACAGCGCATGGAGCGAAAGTCCGCCTAAATACAAGACGGCTCCAATTTCAACAAATACATACGTAAAAAGGATTAAGACCGCGTAGAGCGTCCGTGTTCCATTTCCGTAACGTTTTTCTAAATATTCAGGGACGGTATAAAAGCCGTTACGAATATAAAAAGGCAAGAAAATCCATAACAACGCGTTAAAGCCAATCAATATGGCTCCCCACTCCAAGGTGATGGCAACAAAGCCACGGCTATAAGCCGCTCCCATGGCACCCACTAAGTGGTGGCTACTAATGTTGGCAGCAATTATACTTCCGCCAATCATCCACCACGGTAATTTATCACCCGCTAAGAAGTAGTCTCGTTTCGATTTGGAACTCTGTCGGGACGCGTAGAGCCCGAGCAATACAATTCCTACAATATAGACAACAAATATGGTGATGTCAATCCATTCAAGTTTCATTGGTTATAAGTTTATGTATAGCGGCCTTAGTTTCTTCAATTAATATCTCGAGACTTCCTTTTTCATATGGGCTCTGCCATACGGCATAGATATCTTTACCATACAGCTCTTGCGGAGCAAGATACCCCACATATCCATTCGCGATATTGACAAAAGCGATACAATACGCAGGAAATGCGGCACGGACAGCCTGTTGATACATCGAATAAGCTTCATTGGCCTGCGCCACAACAATTGCATTTCCCATTTTCCAAAGCCATACCGGTATCGTCGCCGTTTGCCGATCACCAATGGACATACGCGTGTTATACTTACGCCATAGTCTATCTTTTAAGACACGATCGGTACAAGCTTCATACTCGGCCAAGATGGTTTCTGCATGGTCCATCGTTTTGTAAGGAACTTCAACATGCTGTATCTTTTGGTCAACCGTATTATGGGGTACCTCCTCTTCAAAACGCCAGCAAGCAAGCGGAGCCCCTGAAACCAACGCCTTTTCAAATACCCAGCGTTGCGTGGGATGTTCCATCTGCGCTACTGTCGCCAATACAGCGTACCCCAATTGTTTGCCATTGGCCTCTACTAATTTAGGATCTTTTACATACTGTTTTTTCGGAGCAAGATCTCCCGAAGCACCTTGCAAAAAGAAACAAGGAACCTGGAGGGAGCCTGTGACCGTTTCCCGAAGTTCCCCCACAAAATCTGGCGATATCAATTCATTTTCATGGGCAAAGCTGGTCGGATGGCAAGCATAATTACAGATAATAGCACGTCTTTGATGGGTTAAATCATGTAATTGTCCAACCAACAAGGTCTGATCAGCCGCTTCTGCTGGGTTATAACCGATTAGATAGTCATCGCCAACTTTCAGATCACGATTTGTCGCCAAATCACAAACGCCATACCCCCAGGTTAGTAACCCTTCAAAAAGGTTTTCACGCGCCTCTTCCACACAAGCTTTAGCCTGCTCCTCGAGGAAAAGCAAATACGGTTTAATCAACGATCCTCCCGGTTGTCCTTCATCCGTCGAACAAATACTAGGGCCAGCATGTGTATGTGAAAGCGCGAAAATAAGTTGCGATTCATCCCACTGAAAATACGACAGTAAAGAAAAACGTAGAGTTTGCTCATCGGCTGCATTTTTCCACCACCCCAGATCTGCAGTAATCAAAACGACAGGTTTTCCGCCCTCGCTTTGGGTGTATAAACATTGCATCATCAAGTCTTGGTGTATACCGGTCGCTTGATCAAATTTAGCCGCCCCCCAATTACGAGAGTAGATCCCTAATGGTGGTGTAATAACACGTGAAGCAAGACCAAATTTTGCATGTAAGTTTGTCGCTCGGTCTTTCAACTGTTCCTTTTGCTCTTTCATCTTAGGGCCTGATTAAGGATAAACCACCGTCCAACACAATAGAAGCACCAGTCATTTGACGACATGCACTGGAACACATCCATAGCACCTGGTCGGCAATTTCTTCGCTTTCCAAAATCGTCCCCAATGGTACTACTGCCGCTGCCTCGGTTTGCAACCGAGGATCTTTAGACCATACCACTTTGCTTAAACCCGCATTCACGTAACCCGGAGCAATCTCATTCACCCGAATGCCCTGTGCAGCATACTCCAGCGCCATGGTTTGACAAAGCATCCGAACAGCGGCCTTCGAAACACTATAAGCAGGTAAATTTTCATGCACAGCATGCGCTGCCCAACTTCCTAGGAACACAATATTTCCCGGAATTTTATCTGTAACAAAAGCACGAGCGCATGTGTTAGCAACAAAAAAGGCGCCATCAAGATTTACGCCCATTTCATCCTTCCACTCGCTGTTCGAGATCTCGCTATATTTTTTCAATGTCACCCGTGCAGCATTGGCGATGCATATAGATATCCCACCATATAGCTTACGGCAGTCTGTAATCCATGTCTCTACCGAGAGTGGGTCTGCAACGTCCACGGTATGGTAACTCACTCTACTAGTCGCTTCCCCCAAAAAAGGCCACCTTTCGATAGCCTCTGCCATGCTCGATTTATCCCCGATACAAACAATGGCTTCTGCAGCAAGAAAAGCTTGGGCAATAGCTCTTCCGATATCGCCCAAACCTCCGCTGATAACAACGACTTTATCTTTAAATTCTTGTATCATAAACGGTTTACCGGTTTTACCAATCCCCTACGCTACCATCTTTATAAAATGTACGTTGTAAGATTTCTTGTTGAAATGGATGTTTCTTGACTTCTTCCTCATTAATTTCGATCCCTAACCCAGGTCTATTGTTCGGTAAAACGATTCTTCCCTTTTCCTGAACAGTAAACCCTTCGGAGACCACATCTTGGCGCCATTCGACATCTTTATGTACACTCTCACAGATAATGTACGAAGGTGTGGCAAACCCCAATTCGATAGAGGCGGCCGTACTCACTGGCCCCTGCGGATTATGTGGCGCCATAGAAACACGATATGCATCCGCTAAAGCCGCAATCTTCCGGGCTTCCGTCAAACCGCCACAATGCGTAATATCAGGCTGAATAACGCTTACCGCTCTCTTTTCTAACATATCTCGAAAGGCGTGAACACCAATTAAACGTTCACCTGATGCAATCGGTGTGGTTACCGAACGCTGGATCAGCGCAATATCATCCATTACCTCCGGCCAGCAAGGTTCTTCGAAAAAGTAGAGTCCGTATGGTTCCAATGCTTTTGCAAACTGCAATCCCATACGAGGACTAGGACGAGCATGACAATCCACCATAATATCAATATCATCACCCACGGCCTCACGCATCGCTCGTACACAGGCTTCCGCATATTTTATCGGACGAAGTCCTTCCAAAGACATCGTCTCCGGAACGGCCATCGATTTAAATGCCGTAAAGCCTTCCGCTACCGCTTCCAGTGCCAGATCGCCAAAACGTTTCGCATCATCGGGTGCAGTTTCATAAAAATCCTCCATACGTCCACCACCAAGGTGACAATATAGGCGGATATAATCGCGCACGCGACCTCCCCATAACTCGTGACACGGAACATTATGTATCTTTCCTAATATATCCCACAGGGCGATATCGATACCACTGATGGCCGTACCCCGTACGACACCGTTTCCATGCCAGAAGTGCTGACGGTACATCATCTGCCACAAGTGCTCAATGCGACGCGGATCTTCGCCGATCAATAGTTGTGAGATGTCCTTGATCGCACCTACGACACTTTGGGTATGCCATTCCAAAGTAGCTTCTCCCCAACCCCATAATCCTGGCTGGTCCGTCACCACCTTCACAAAGATCCAGTTTCTCATGCGCGCATGGCACACAAAGGTTTCAATAGCAGTAATTTTCATAGTAGGCTATAATTTATTGATCGCATTCACTGTTGCTTCCAATGTTTTATGGATATCTTCTTCCGTGTGCGCAAAGGAGATACTTCCTTGTTTAATCGCTGCCGGGAAATTAAAAATCCCTTCTTTAATTAATTGCTTCCGATAGCGTAGATCCAAATCAAAGTCGTGATTATCTAAGATATCATGGAAATTAACAGGTGCATGATCCATGAAATAGGTACAAAAAGCAGACCCCTGTCTCGCCACATAAAATGGTACACCTAATTTAGGAAATATTTCGTTATACCCTGCTTCTAAAAGTGCCCCTAAACGCTCTACATGTGTATAAACCTGATGTTCAGGGCTAGAAAGTTTCTTTAATGTAGCAATTGCTGCAGCGGTTGTCAACGGAAAAGCATTGAATGTACCCGCAATCATAACGCGTTTCTTACGGTCAGGATCAACAAAATAATCCATGTATTTTTTCTTACCAGCGATTACCCCAAGTGGATAACCATTCGCAACAGCCTTACCAAAAGTCGACAAGTCTGGTTGTACACCACATAACGACTGGTAACCACCAAGAGCATGCCTAAAGCCGGTTTTGACTTCATCGAAAATCAGTAAAAACCCAAGCTCATCGGCTAAAGCGCGAAGCCCTTCCAGGTAACCTGGTTCTGGTTTTACAATACCTACATTCTGCAAGATTGGCTCCAATAAGATACACGCGACTTCATATTTTTCAACCACATAACGCACACTCTCCAGATCGTTAAAATTAACAACATGAACCAAATCACTATGATTTTTCGGCACGCCTGCACTCAAAGAATCAAAAGGATATTCACCAGGAGAAGTATAGGCGCCAATATCAGCCTTCTGACTGATTACATTACAAGCAACATCATTGTGCCAACCATTGTATCCACCTTGCATGACAATAATATGATCACGAGAGGTCACCGCACGAGCAATACGAATCGCATGATATGTCGCTTCAGATCCAGTTGTTGTAATCTGTATACTTTCTGCATTCGGAACCGATTCGCAGAACAATTTTGCAAACTCCCCTTCCAAAAGAGTAGGTCCAGCTCCCATCAACACCTGTTCTTCCTGCAAGGTTTGTAATACTGCAGCATTGACATCAGGATCATTATGCCCTAAAAAAGAAGCCGCAAAACCCGCTTGATAATCGATGAAACTATTTCCGTCAATATCGACAACCTTACTCCCAGAACCTTTCACAAAACAGATATTTGGATCTGATTTACGATTTAGTGATACCACACCTCCTGGTATCCACTTTGAATTTTCCCGCAGTATAGCGGTTGATTTTTCATTTACTTGCATGCTTATTCTAAACTTTTGCTATTATTATTTTACAATTGGGTTCTCTTTTTGCTGGTATACCTCCTTAAAAAGAGAAATAAATACACCAACGTTTTATGTATACTAATTTATGATATTTTTGTATACATTTAAAAATAAATTTTAAATAATTATTATGCAAACACTAATTGAAGGTTTAAATTTCCCAGAAGGCCCTGCATACGATAAAAAGGGTGCGATTTGGCTGGTCGAAAAGGAAGCTGGAAACCTGATTTATTACAACAATAAAGTAACAGAACGCATATTTGTCGACGGACACCCTAACGGAATTGCAATAGATAAAGAGGGAGTTATTTGGTTTTGCGATTCCAAACAAAACAGTATTCGACAGTATGATCCGCTTACAAAAGAGACACAAACTGTTATTGACGAAATCGAAGGCGTCCCCTTAAAAATGCCAAATGACCTTTGCTTTGACCGTGTTGGGAATTTACTTTTCACATGCCCTGGAGACAAATTGGAAGATGGCACGGGATACATATGCTGCCTCACCCCTGAAAGACAAATCATAAAAATATACAACGGACTGTACTACCCCAATGGGTTAGCCTTTGGCACAGACGGCAACACCCTATTTGTGGCGGAAACGGGAACCCAGTGGTTATGGAAAATGCAATGGAACATACTTTCAAAAAAGATTGAAAACGCCATTAAACTATGTTACGTTGGCGGAAACGTAGGACCTGACGGTATTGCTATAGACACAACTGATCATATCTACATCGCACTTTATGGCTCCGCTAAAATTGACGTTTACAAACCTGACGGAACAGCAGTAACCACAATCAGCACCTTGGGAAGAAACCCAACAAACTGTGCGATAGCCCCTTTCGGAGAAACAGGCTTAATCATCACAGAGGCTGAAAAAGGAACATTACTACAAATTCCAACCACAAAAAAAGGCCTGTTATAAACAGGCCCCCTAAGGTTTTCGGTTTTACTAAATCAACTCTAGCGCTTCATGCTCACCTCGATCTAAATGGTTAACCAACGTATCATAGGCTTTTTCCCAATCATCGGCTTTTAAAGCCTGAACCAAGCTTTTGTGTTCTTCTTCTGTATCTTTATAATCCTCCATCTGCCCCATAATAGCACCGAGCTTCATATGAAAAAGCGGAATATTACTATTCTTATAGATTGCAATTAATCGTGCATTTTCGGTCCCTTCAATAATGCGTTCATGAAAACGCACGTCAGCCTCACACGCCCCGCCATAATACCCCTTACTTACCATCTCCGAAAAATCGTTACAGATCAACTCCAGATCCCGGATTACCTCTTTATCTTTCTTCGCAAATAAAATTTTCAAGGCACCAACCTCCAATAACTCGCGTAACTCCCGAATATCCTTCACATCCTCGGCGGTCATCTTCTTCACAAAACACCCACCTTTCTCACCAAACTCTACTAAACTCTCTCCGGCCAAACGCATAAAAGCCTCCCGCACAGCAACCCTACTCACCGCCAACTTATCCGCCCAAACGCTCTCTACTAAACGCGCCCCTCCAACGAGTTGACTGGACAAAATTTTCTTACGTACCTCCGAGTAGACCTTATTGGCTAGCGAATCTTCTTTCATATTGTATACAATTTAATGCAAAAATAAGAATACAAAATCATTTAGAAAAACAATCGTCACTTAGAATGTTTCAGATTTCCCTTCTTGGGCACCATATACCCGTTCGGGCGTTAATAGAAATGTTCCTCCGCTAGATTTCCAACTGGTTGTATGATTACTTTTTAGCACATTTAAGTTAAAGTTACTATTTTTTGCGGTATTTCTCACATTCCAAAAACCTTCCTGTAGACCGACTATGATAACCTCATACGTCTGATCAGTTGGCACTTCGAGCTGCACCGACTCCCGCAAGAAAACATGTGCCTTTGCCATTACTATAACTTTATCCGCTACCTTAAAAAGATAATAGTTCTCTTTCTCCTCAAAAACAACTGGCAGCTTCGGCGTTTCGCCCTCTGCCATTTGAAAAATACTCAAATAGCTTGCTGTTGTTTCTTTTTTCGTGGGACGCACCATAATACGAGTACCTTTTGCTTCCGGCCAAGGAGATTTCACCTGATACAGATCTCCAAAAACAAATGCCGAAGAGTCTCCACTCCACAATAACGCTTCACGATCCCCTGCTTTTGGCTTTAACATATCAACATATGTGGTCCCCTTCTTTCCCTTAAACTCACTTGTTAATTGAAAACCAGCAGGAACGACGGTTGGCTTTTCTAAGGTATTGATCTGCCAGAAAGGTTCAAAATCAGCATTATTACTTGTTAACTCATCCGAAAGAATAATCAAGGCTGGAACATCCTTACGCTCCAGGTTCACAAAGAGGAAACTTTTAACATAAGAACGGACTTTTGCTGTGTACGCTGCTGTTAAGTCCGCATTGAAGAAACTATAACTCGGTTTTAGCTTATCTTTCCCTACTGCTGTTGCCCGTATCTCTCCGGTATGGAACCATGCATCGGATAGCACTTCTTCAGGCGTTTTCGGAAAACGTTGACTGAAACGGGTTCCTCCATCGTTTGTTTTTGTGCGGAAAAGCAAAGGCTCCGCAGGATCCCGCAGCAGCATCATACTATGCGAAGCCGAACGTTTATTGAAATTGAAATCATACGGAGATCCATAGGAAAGATAAAGTCCTAAATCGCCGACCTGAATACCGTGATGGTAAATCTGCAAAGCACCCGCATCGGCATGCTGATGGTTCCCGAAGTGGTAACCGCCCCCTTTTATCTCGGCAATCACATCCCCACTCTCCCGATCTTCGCTCCAACCGGTACGCGCAACCATTCCGCCAAGTATTGGACCAAAATCTTTGGTCAACGGCAACTGATTAAGATCATAATCAGCTTTTAGCTCCGGATCATTTAACAACAGATACAATACTGGATTATTAGGTAAACCACCTTGCTTTTTAAACTCACCTTTAATGAGTCTATTCCCCGAAAAAGCATAACACAACAGCATCGTTTGCGGGTTCTTCCAATAGAACTCATCGCTCCCCGAATACTTCACATTAAACATATCGCCATCGCGCAGCATCTTCCCATCTGGCGTCCGCATATACAACCAATAATCCGACATATTCTTGATGTTATCATCAAAAACAGAATATCCCAGCATACGATAATACAGCCACACAGCGTGCATCTCCCAACCAAAACGATAACCACCGTAGTCTACACCTTGATTGTGCCTAGGCGACTGGTATTCGAACTTCCGCATAGGAACGAGTTGCTCCAATATGGTATAAGAAACGTACTTGTAAGGCTCAGGGTCTTCATCGTACACCGCTAAACTCCAAGACAACATATCTCGACAGATTTGCGCCTCATTACCATGCCCATTGATAATACTCTCTAATCCATAAAAAGGAGGCCAACCAATTTCCATATCATGCACCAAACGTGTAAAATCTCCGCGCATTGCAGTTTTCGTTGCATCATCGATCAGCCCATAGCACCAGTCATACACCAACGCACCGGTATAAATTGCACGTCCAAGTTCGCGTGTGATATCACCGTAGCTTACATTTCCAAACTCGAGCACTGACATATACTTCACCATCAAATCCACCGCTTCACGACCTACCTTTTCATCTTGTGTCATTAAATAGTAGAATGCTTTTTGCTCGATGACCTGTTCTAGCTTTTCATCATAAAACATCTCCTGATCCGCACTGAATGCAAACGAATAAGGTGTCAACGCGACCACTTTGACCTGATCCCAAGCCTCCTTATTTTCTACCGACAACAAGCGCCCGCGCACGATAGGCAAGGTTTCTTTATTCACCCACAATCGAGGTCTAGCCAAGCTTGGCAGCACTTTTGGTTTATACACCTCAGCGGCTTCTGGCGCCACGGGAGCGACATAGGGAACAAGACGAACCTCCTGTAAAGCCAGGTTATTAGGAAGCCATACTTTTAGACGCTCACTAGGTCCTGAAAACTCAAATTTTCCCAGTTCTTGTTTACCTCCTTTTGCATTGTCGTAGACTATTCGTTTTGTTATTCGTTGTGCTCCCAATTGAAAATAAGCTACGCGCGTCAAGCGCCCCGTTGCATCTTCCTTCTTGAGCTGCTCCAACACACGTGGTGCCGCTACCGTCTCCAAAACATAACGTCCCTTTTTGGGTACCTGAAGCACAATTTCCACATCGGACACGCGCTTAGGATAACCCTCTTCGACGGAATGTTTCAAAACCAACCCCACCCCGGAATACTCCTTTCCTTTCTCCAGAACCGCCGTTTTCTTATTCACCTTCCATTGTTCACGCGGAACAATGGAGACTTCCGTAGTTTGCCCCTGGGAAACGGATATCAAAAAAAACAAATAAACTAAACCTAAATATCTACGCAACATCGAATTAAATTACCAAGAAAAATATAAAAAATCTACACGTTACAAAAGGGTTGGGAGTATATTACTCCCAACCTGGATTTTGCGTCAAAGCTGTATTCAAATCTCTTTCAGCCTGCGGAATCGGCCATAAATAATAATGATCCGGGAACCCACGCTGTCTGATTTGTGTTCCATTAAAATCTGTCATCCACACCTTATCAACCACATCTTTTGCAATCTTCCATCTTCTGATATCAGAATAGCGTTGCCCTTCACCACACAGCTCTACCATACGCTCCTGACGGATTTTTTCACGCATCTGATCTTTATTTAGACCCGAAACATTCGGCATACCGGCACGCTTGCGCACCGCATTGACTGCATCAAAAACACTTTGATCTGGCGCTCCCAGCTCCTCATTCTTAGCCTCTGCGTACATCAACATCACATCGGCCAAACGAACTAATGGGAAATTCTGTGGCATATTATCCTGCAACACGTAGACAGATCCCGTTTCTACAAACTTACGCCAAGCATAGCTACCATTCGTCCATACTGGCACATATGCCGAGGCATCACTCGTAACAACAGGGAATCGGTACAAAAATGTTGCGCCGCCTTTACCCACAAAGGTTGACCACGGTAAAACGATCGATTGTTGAAGGCGTGGATCCCGGTTTTCAAATAATTTGCGAACCGAAGCTTCATCTTTCCAATCTTCTACACTATTCGGATTAAATTCACCTCCTTTGGCATTTTTATAATTTTTAAAATCGAACGGAGTACCGTCTTTCATCTCAAAGGTATTAACCAGCTTTGGTGTCGGACGTGTACGTTGTGATCCTGTGGTAGCACCACGCGCGTTACCATAATTACGATCTGTAGCAATACCGTGTCCCTGTTCCGCTATATACTGCACATCAAAAATAACCTCACTGTTGTTATTTCCCGCTACGCGGAATAAGGTATGAAAATCCGCCAGAAGTTTACGATCGCTTTTCTCCATCAACTCTTTAAAATCGGCTGCCGCTTTTGCATACTCTTTCGCCCACAAGTGTGCCTTTCCGCGCATAGCTAAGGCCGCCCATTTTGTTACCCGCCCCTTGTTGGAAGCATCATACGTTTCAGGCAAAACCGCATAAGCCTCCGTCATATCCTTAACGATGAACTCGTACACTTCTTTTTCCGTGTTCCGTGGTTTGTAAGATTCATCCACATTCATCGGAGTATCATACAACGGAACACCACCGAAATAATCCCACAGTTTAAAGTAGAAATAACTTCTAAAAAATTTAGCCTCACCAATGCTTCGGTTCTTAATCGCTTCATTCATCGAGATTCCTGGTAAATTTTTCAATGCTGTGTTAGCACGATAAACGCCTTTGAAAAAAATCCCCCAAGAAGTCAAATAAAAACCTGCGTTGGTCGGAAAAACACCCGTTGTTAGTCCCGTCGCAAAGGATTGGTATGATATATCCGTAAAATCATCCATCATACCATAGATAACAATACTGTTCGTAAATTCTTTGTTTGCGCTATAGAGCGTGTTTACACCCATTATAGCATCCTGCTCGGATTTCCAAAAACTATCTTCTGATAAACCCACCAACGAATTTCTATCCAGGAAGTCGCTACAAGAGTTCAAACCTGTGACCACAAGTAAGGCCACTACTATTTTGTAAAATTTCTTAATCATGGCTTTTCCTTTTAAAATGTAACATTTAAACCGACTACCCATTGTTTCATTAAAGGATATGCGACACTCGCATTCTCTGGATTGTAGCCTTTAAACTTCGTAAATGTGAAGTAGTTTTCTACGTTCGCAAATACCCGTAATCTATCCACTTTAAACCGTTGTGAAGTATGTTGTGGCAATGCATAGCCCAATTGAATCGACTTGATTCTAAAGAAAGATGTATTGTGCAACCAGTAATCGCTATAAACGGTATTCAAAGCACTGCCAGAGGTACGTAAACGCGGATATTCTGTTGATTTATTTTCTGGTGTCCACCGATTTAAGATCGTTGTACTCTGTAAAAATCCCTCATTGATATTAAACGTATTGAATCCATCATTGCCCCAGTATTGGCGCACCCCTGAAACCCCATGTCCAACAACATTTAAGTCAAAACCTTTATAACCTACATTCACCTGAAGTCCGTAGGTAACTTTCGGCATAGCGGAATAATCCTTCACCACGCGATCTTGGTCATTGAACACCTTATCGCCGTTCGTATCCTTATAAAGCATATCCCCTGGCTTAGGCTCTCCGCCGACATAGGTTCCAAATGTATAACCATCTGCCTTCAGTTGATCGATCTCCTCTTGACTCTGCAAAATGCGATCAAACTCTAACATATAAAAACTATTAAACGGCTTGCCTTCCATGGTGATATAGCTTTCATTAATGGATTTATTACCATTAAACTTAATCACTTTGTTATCAATAAACGAGATGTTTCCATTAACACCGTACGACCAGTCGCTCCCTATCTTACCCATGTATCCCGCTTGAAAATCAAAACCCCTATTACGCATCTCCGCAATATTCTGCCAAGGTGGCGAGAAGTTACCCAATACCATTGGGATTGGAATTTTCGTCAAGATGTCTGTCGTATTTCTATTGAAATATTCCGCACTGAAAGTCAATCTATTATTCAACAAACCTAAATCTAAACCAATGTTAGAAATTGTTGTTGTTTCCCATTTGATCTTGCTGTTAGCAATATCTTTAGGAGCTACCCCCTGCTTTAATTGTCCACCGAAAGGATATAGATAGGAACCATAAACTACCTGATAGGTATAATCACCGATACGGTTATTTCCTAAACGTCCCCAAGAACCACGTAATTTAATTTCATCAAAGACAGTCTTCAAAGGCTGTGCGAAAGACTCTTCAGTTATACGCCATCCTGCAGAGAAGGAAGGAAAGAATCCCCATCTATTCTCTTTCGCAAAACGTGAAGATCCATCATAACGCGCATTTGCTTCAAAAAGATATTTACCTTTATAATCGTAATTAACCCGTCCGAAAAATGACTGTAAAGCATCATCTGTGCCTGAACCGGTAATTGATTCTAGATTTGCCCCTGCATCCATGATATAGATCGCATCGTCCCCTAAAATATCATTCTTTTTAGCATCGAACTTATCCATCCGATTATATTGCTGATCAAAACCCGCTAACAAAGCCAGATGGTGATCTTGTGCAATAGTTTCCCGATAGCGCAAGAGTGTATTTACAACGGTCGTGTAGTTTCGAATGCTTCCATTAAACAAACTGTTTACACTAGGTTTTTTCTGATATTCGAAATTGGTTTGTAGATTCCATAAGGAATAAGGGCGCACATACTCCCAGTTTCGGTTATTGTTAAAGTTAAAGCCAAAACTAGTTTCCCATTCCAAGTTTTTCATGAAATTTACAACACTGAAAAACTTAAGGCCTAATTTTTGGCGTTCGTAATCGCCCCGTATATTATCCACGTAAGCGCGCGGGTTAGATCCCTGTGGTAAACCAGGAAACATTTCTCCGCCATAACGACCGTCTTCATACTGCGGCACCACCCCCGGAGTTGTATTCCGAATGGTGGAGAAGAAACTATTGACATCCAATGGTTGACGATTCGACCAAGAACCGAACACATTTCCTCCTAAAGTCAAAAAGTCTTTTATCTTCGTATCAGCATTAATCCGGAAATCATACTTTTTATATCCTGAGTTATCAATTATCCCCGGATTATCCAAGATGCCCAAAGACATTGCAAAATTACCTTTCGCACCTCCGCCACGCACGGACAAAGTATGTTCGGTCAATGGGGAATTATTTAACATCTCTTTATACCAATCCGTATTCGGATAAAGCGGGTTACCGGCAGCAGACTCTGTACGCCAGGTTTCAATAAGCTTTGGATCGTACTTCGCACGTCCCTCCGACTCATTAACCATCTCCATATGCGTAGCCATATCCGTAATAAAGTCCAGATTTTTAGCCGCTCGCTGTCTACCGTAATACCCGTTATAGGTTACAGTAAACTTATCTCCTGAACCACGCTTTGTTGTCACCAAAATCACCCCGTTTGCGGCACGAGAACCATAAATAGCTGCTGAAGAAGCGTCTTTCAAAACAGAAATACTTTCAACATCATTTGGATTCACATCATTCAACGCACCGGGTACCCCATCGATGACCACCAAGGGTGACGCATCATTCATCGTTCCCTTTCCACGTATCAACAAATCGAAACCTTCCGCTCCCGGCGTTCCGGAAGTTTGCGCAATATTCAATCCTGACGCTCGACCCACTAAAGCTGAAGCCAAGTTCATATTTGGTCGACTTACAGTCGACTCATCAAACTTAACACTAGATACTGAACCCGTCAGATTTTCTTTCTTTTGCTTACCGTACCCCACCACAACGACTTCATCCAACGTACTTTCACTCGTTTCTAAAATGACAGATCGCACATCTTTTCCGGCTACTTCTTTGGTTTTAAAACCGATCAGTCGAAATCGCAACGGATCTGACTCCGCGCCTTCCAACCGAAATCGACCTTCCTGATCCGTTACGGTTACTGCATTACGCTTCAGATTGCGCACTTCCACGCCGGCCAAGGGCTGACCGTTGCCATCCAAAACTTGACCGACAAGTTGTTGCTGGAAAACACTGACTTTGCTGTGCGCATGAGCCATGGAAAACACAGAAGCGGAAGTATGGAATGATCCATGCCCCGTATCGGCCATCGCACTAAATGAAATAAACGGAACACCCACTAATAGGTATTTCCAATTTACAGCATCCCTGATTTTAAACTGCTTTAGTTTCATTGTTACTCAGGTTAAAATGATTAATTAAATGATTTATAATTATCTAGTTTCTTTTGGGTTACGACAGGCCAACGCGGTTAACGATTGGCGATATTTTCGAAACACCTATATCATAATGAATACAATAATAGATATATTATGTATACAAACAAATATTTTTTTACTTTTTTTATTTCCCTTGTTGGTGATTTTTCAAAAGTTATACTCCAAAAATTCCACCCAAACAGTCGTTAAACCAATTTAGCGTATTTCAAGCAAAAAATATTGTATACATTTTTAAGTATTTTTTGTATATTAATTTTAAATCACTTAGTTTTGATTCAACCTAATTGAGTTTATGTATAACCAGGTAAACCCTCGCATGATGAAGCGCAAGATTTATATTTGCTTTGCCGCTATACTACCGTTTCTATCTTCCTGTTTGCAACAGAGAGAAAAGGAACAGCCTATTATCAGTGCTGTGCAACTTGACAAGAGTATCCTTTCACTAACCCGAGAGGCAACGAACTTGCACGTACCTTGGGATCTACAATTTGATCAACTCAATAATGCGATCATATTTTCTGAAATTGGTGGTACAATTCGTCGACTGAACCTCACGGACAAAACAGTTACACTAATAGATAGTATCGAAGATGTATACCATCAACGAACACTAGGCCTCTTAGGCATGGCGCTCTATCAACCTAAAAATGAACAAGCGTACCTCTACCTATCCTACACCAGTAAGAAAGACAGTACTATTTATTCTAACCTTTTTCGGTATAACTATAGTACAAAGGGCACCTTATCGGAGCCCAAACTATTACTGCAGATCCCTGGTAACACGGGGCACAACGGCTCGCGGGTAATTGTATCGACGGACAAAAAAGTTTATTGGGCGACGGGTGATGCCGCCAGCGACACCTTTGCACAGGATAGTACGTCCCTAAATGGAAAAATCCTGCGTTTGGAACTGGATGGAAGTATTCCGGACGATAATCCAATAAAAAACAGTTATGTCTATGCTTGGGGTTTCCGGAACATGCAGGGATTATGCCATAGTCCATCCGGAATATTATATACCTCTGAACATGGCGATGCCATCGAAGATGAAGTAAATCTCATAAAACCTTTAAAAAACTACGGCTGGCCCCTCATTGAAGGCATGATTGATACCGAAAAGGAGAAAGCAACAGCAGCGATCCTTCCTATTCAAGAACCTATAAAATCATGGACTCCGGTTATCGCACCTTCTGGTATGGCCTACTATGGATCAACCATGATTCCTGAATGGAACAACAGTTTGATTCTTGCCACGTTAAAGAATCAGTCGTTACGCATCCTTAAACTATCCGCCGACGGAGGCAAGATCATCGACGAACAAGTTTTATTTAAAGATCAACTTGGCCGTTTACGATCTGTCCTGACGCTTCCTAACGGCGATGTATACTTTTGTTCCAGCAACCGAGACTGGAATCCACAAAAGGGTTTTCCAAAACCAGAAGATGACGCAATTTATCGTCTACGTGTCACGGACCAAGTTAACGGCCCGGTGATACGCCCTGAGAAAGCACAAGTATTAGCACAGATAAAGGACGGCAAAGCGCTCTACGAATCTTACTGTGCCTCCTGTCACAAAAGTGACGGTAAAGGATTAGATAAGACCTTTCCAACATTGTCTAAATCGGCACTTGTCATCGGAGACGAAAAGCCATTACTTCATGTGCTTCTTCATGGTTTACAGGACAAACCGATCAATGGAGTACGCTACGAAGGCGCGATGCCCAACTTTGCATTCCTAAAAGACGAAGAAGTTATCGCTATCGCAGATTACATTCGTCAAAATTTTGACAATAGCGCTCCTCCAATATCATTAAAATCACTAACCTCTATACGATAATGCCTTATGGAAAATAAGAATAAAACATCGTTTCTTAAAAACTGGCTCTCGATTTTGGGTCCCGGAATTATTACCGCTGCCTTGGTTTTTGGGCCCAGTAAAATGACGATCACGTCGAAGATGGGTACCGACTACGGATTTGCCCTTTTATGGATTATCGTCGTCGCCGTTTTCTTTATGATGGTGTTCACCAATATGGGAGCTCGGATTGGCTTGGCACGAGAAGAATCCTTGCTATCCCTGATCAACCAAAAATTTGGTAAAAGTGTGTCCATTATTATTGGACTGGGGATATTTCTTGTAGCGACATCCTTCCAATCAGGAAATGCAACTGGTGTTTCCATATCCATTTCAGAAGCAACTGGAACGAATCCGAAAATATGGATTATCGTGTTCAATGTCATTGGAATTCTTCTCTTATTCTTTAAGTCTTTTTATGTTATACTAGAAAAGTTGATGCTTGGTCTGATTATCCTGATGCTTTTTGCTTTTCTATCTACAGCAGTAATGATCCAAACACCGCTAGTCGATTTCTCGAAAGGTTTTATTCCTACTATTCCAGAAGGCTCCCTCGGTTTAATTATTGCTTTTACAGCCTCTTGCTTTTCGATTGTTGGTGCTTTTTATCAAAGCTACCTGGTACAAGCTCGCCGGAAGGCTTCTGGAGCGCCATTGGATGCTAGTCGGCAGTTACTGGGTAGTCGTGTTGGTATCACAATTTTAGGTATCATGAGTGCTGCTGTCATGGTTTGTGCAGCTAATACTTTGCACCCTTTAGGGATTAAACTGAGCTCGGCAGCAGAGATGGGAAAAGCACTGGAGCCATTATTAGGTAGTTATGCCTCACACCTTTTCTTCATCGGTCTTTTTGGAGCCTCATTCTCCTCCCTCATTGGGAACGCCGTATTGGGAGGATCGCTCCTGGGGGATACATTTGGTTATGGCAATAACCTAAACAACCGCATGGTGAAGCTATTCATCTCCTTGGTCATGATTTTCGGTTCGATCATCGCGCTAGTGTTTGGGAAACTACCTCTAGAATTGATTGTCTTCGCACAGAGTATCACTATTTTCCTGGTACCCTTTATTGGCATTATCATGTTGCTTATCGCTAACGATAAAGAGATCATGGGGGATTTTAAAAACAAAACATTAACAAACATATGGGCTGTTCTTGGGCTTATGGTTTTGGTGGTTCTGGCCTACCATAGCGCGCAAAGTCTAATCAAATAATTTACAAACTATGCAAAACAAAACTTTAGAACAACTTGAAGCAGAAATCCTCGCTCCTTCGCAGCGCCTGATTGAGGATATCAAAAAAATACAAGGCGATATCATGCTTTTAGGTATCGGTGGTAAAATGGGACCGAGCATGGCTAAACTTGCTGTTCGTGCATTAGCCGCAGCAGGTATCTCCAAGCGAATAATCGGGGTATCTCGCTTTTCCGATAAAGCGCTGCAACAAGAGCTTGAAGAGATCGGAATTGAAACTATAGCATGCGACTTATTAAATGAAGAGGAACTGAAGCAACTGCCGCAGGTTCCGAACATCATTTACTTAGCTGGACATAAATTCGGAACAACAGGGAACGAAGACTTTACTTGGGCCATGAATGCGTACCTCCCTGGTCTTGTTGCCTCCCACTTTAAGCAAGCTAATATTGTTGCTTTTTCTTCTGGAAATGTCCTTCCTTTTGTTCCTGTGACAGACGGTTGTGTATCGGAAGAAACAACACCGGAACCTGTTGGCGAATATGCACAATCATGCCTTGGACGGGAACGTATCTTTGAATATTTCTCAAAAAAGAATAATACTCCGACATTGATCTACCGCTTGAACTACGCTGTAGACTTTCGTTATGGTGTATTGGTAGAGATTGCAAAGGCCGTGCGCGAAGGGCGTCCAATCGATCTGACGAGTGAAAACGTAAACGTGATTTGGCAAGGAGATGCGAACGAAATTGCTTTGCGCGCTTTACTGCACTGTGAGTCGCCGGCGAAGATGTTAAATGTTACCGGTCCGGAGACTTTGTCGACACGCTGGATTGCGGAACGCTTTGCGGAACATTTTGGCACAACCGCAACTTTTGTGAACCAAGCGGCGGGTACAGCTCTGCTAAATAACGCATCGGAATGCCACCGTTTATTTGGATATCCAAACACGACAATTCGCGAAGCGATAGACATCACAGCAAAATGGCTTCTGGAGGGTGGACAACTTTGGAACAAAGACACACACTTTCAAGAAAGAAAGGGAAAATTCTAATGAAAACACTAACAAAAGAACTTAGCGCTCACCTTTGGGAAGGCACAGTTATTCCGGCGCATCCGCTAGCACTAAATGCGGACCGAAAGATAAACGAGCAATATCAACGATTATTGACGCGCTACTACATGGCAAGCGGCGCAGGAGGCATTGCAATAGCGGTACACTCCACGCAGTTTGAAATCCGTGATCCAGAGGTCAACCTTTTTGAAACGGTTCTAAAATGGGCGAGCGAAGAAATTGAACAAGCCAACCTTGACCGTCCTTTTGTTAAGGTGGCAGGCATCTGCGGCCCAACGGAACAGGCTACCCGTGAGGCGGAAATAGCCGTACGTTACGGTTATGATATTGGATTATTGAGTATGGGCGGACTTCAAGGTTGGACAGAAGAGGAAATCCTTGAACGTACACGTGCTGTTGCTGCCATCCTGCCCGTATTTGGGTTTTACCTCCAGCCTTCGGTAGGTGGACGTATTTTTAGCTACGAGTTCTGGCTCGAATTTGCAAAAATTGAAAATGTCGTCGCGATTAAATGTGCTTCTTTTAACCGTTATCAAACAATCGATGTTATGCGTGCTGTTGCCAACTCGGGGCGACACGATAAAATTGCGATGTATACCGGTAATGATGATAATATCGTCAATGATTTGATGACAACCTATCGTTTTCCTGTTAACGGCCGTACTATCGCTGTTGACTTCAAAGGTGGTCTTTTGGGACATTGGGCGGTGTGGACACAGAAAGCTGTTTCGTTACTTGCCGAAACGAAGGCATACAAGCAGAACCCAACTAATGCCACAGCAGATGCTTTGCTGAGCAAAGCAATAGCCGTAACGGAGAGCAATGCGGCATTTTTCGATCCATCACACGACTTCCATGGTTGCATACCAGGGATTCATGAAGTACTTTACAGACAAGGCTTAATGGAGGGTATCTGGTGCCTCAACCCCAAAGAGGTTCTTTCTCCGGGACAAAGCGAAGAGATAGACCGTATGTATCGGGAATATCCGGAACTGAACGACGATGCATTCGTGCGTGATTTTCTGAGTCAACAATAAATAAAAACACCTGCTGAAGCAGGTGTTTTTATTTATTGCAAATACCTTTCACTTTTCTTATGTTTGATGGTACGGACGATTACTTCCTCTTTCCTCGCCCATACCACTTAACCCCCTCAAACCACAATACAGAAAGCGCACCTACAACTAAACTAAAAAACCATTTTTCCATAGAGAGACTCGTAAAACCAAAGAAGCTTGTAAAAAAAGGAATCAAAAATAAGGACATTACCAAAAGTACAGTTGCACTGATAACAAGAGGCACCAAATTATTTTTATAGCGTAATGTATACCAAATCGAATAAAAAAACGAGCGATTGACCAAGGTTAAAAAGATATTCGCATTAATCAATGTAAGGAAAACCATACTCCGCACCTCACTCTCCGACGCACCTCTCGAAACACCCCATTGATACGTTATTAAAATACCAAGGGTAATCACCAGCCCCTGCACGACACTCACCATAAGCTCCTTTCCTTTCAGAAAAGTACGAACATAGGAACGAGGAGGTTCATTCATCGCATTTTTTTCTAACGGTTCATTCTCGAAAACAATAGAGCACGTTGGCCCCATAATCAACTCCAAGAAAATAATATGCATGGGCGTAAAAATATGGGGATATACCCACCCCAATATCAACGGAAGTAAAACCGTAAGTATAATAGGAATATGAATAGAGATTATATACTGAATGGCTTTCTTCAAATTCGAGTATATCCGCCTTCCCATCGCTATTGCGTCGACCATTCGAGAAAGATCATCTTCCACTAATATCAATGAGGCAGCCTGTTTCGCAATATCAGTTCCTTTATGTCCCATCGCAATGCCAATATGCGCTGCACGCAGAGCAGGGCCATCATTAACACCATCTCCTACCATAGACACAATATGTCCTTGTTTTTTCAACAGATTAATAATCCGCAACTTCCCTTCCGGAAACATGCGCGCAAAAACAGCCGTGTTGGACAACTGCTTAGACAGTTCCTCATCCGTCATTTCCTGTATTTGCGCCCCGATCAAACCATTTTCAACTTGTACAAGCCCGACCTGCTGCGCAATCGCTCTTGTAGTCAACAGATTATCACCCGTGATAACTTTAACTTCAATACCTGCTTTACGGAAATCGCTAAGCACTTCTCGAATATTCGCTTTGGGCGGGTCATAAAATGCAACTAAACCTACAAAGGCAAAATCAAACCCCCATTGGTCTGGTGGGAAATCGGCAGTATCCAATTCTGTACATGCGACCCCCAGTAATCGATATCCATTTGACGTCAGCTCATCCATTACTTTAGTAACCACAGCAACCTCAGCATTACTCATTTTACAAGCCGCAATAATTGCTTCCGGAGCCCCCTTAGAGGCTGCCAAAAAGCGACCATCGGGCTTCTTGTATACATGCGTCATCATGGGCGGTTGCCCGCTGAGCGGGTAATCCTCTACCAAGGTATAAGTATCCCGTTGATCGGTCTCCTGCTGCTCCAAATAAGCTTTATGCAGCGCCTTTTCCATTCCATCGAAAGGCATAGATTCGCTCGCCCACATCGCAACGGCGACCACCTCTGCCCCATGAGCATCAGCCTTACCCTCATAGTAAAAAATCTCCTTTTCAACAGCGGAATAAGTGGCGGACAACTGCATCTTGTTCTGTGTAAGAGTTCCTGTTTTATCTGCACAAATTACCGTGGCGCTACCCAATGTCTCCACTGTTTTCATATTCTTAACAACCACATCTACCTTCATAAGACGCCAGGCCCCCAACGCCATAAAAGAGGTGAAAGCAACAGGTATCTCTTCCGGTAGGATACTCATAGCCAATGTCAACGATTTCAATAGGCTGTCCACAAAAGACCGCGACTCGAGATAATTAATTAACAACACCGTTCCAAATACCAACGCGCCAACTAGCACCATCTTACCAACAAAGTTGTTTATCTGCACCTCTAATGGCGTTTTCTCCACTTCAATTGCCGTAATTGAAGTTCCTATTTTGCCGATCGCAGTAAAATCTCCCACCGCTGTAACTCTTGCTGTCGCTGTACCCGTCGCCACTAAAGTACCTTTAAAGATTTTGTTCTCACCGGAGGTATTTTTAAAAACAGAAAGAGACTCCCCCGTTAAAACAGCCTCATTAACCGAAAAATCATGGAAATCCAAAACCAAAGCATCAGCAGGAATTGCGCCCCCTTCTTCCACCACCATCACATCACCCACAACCAATTCCTCGCTCTGTATATAAAACCTTTCCCCATTACGATATACCAGAGTCTTAGGCTGCGACAAATCCTTCAGATTTTCCATGGCGACCTTCGTTCGCATGTTTTGAAAAATCTCTATCGCCACCATAAATAAAATCGCAAATGCCATAAAAATTGCATCATCATACGATCGGTTAAGCAAATATATACTGCAGGTTACCAATAGAAGGATGATCATAGGCTCCTTTAACAAGCCCAAAATAGTATGTAAAAAGTGCCACCTTGTCGTAGACTTCAATTGGTTGGAGCCGTGCTTTGCGCGAGATTCGATGACCTCATCGTCATGGAGCCCCAGGTAAGGTTGTTCTTTTTTACTCATAATATAACACAGGAGGTATGTACTTATTATCTTTTCAAATTAACCAACCTACGCATCATTTTGTTTTTAAAAAACAATAAATAAAAACACCTGCCAAGGCAGGTGTTTTCTACAATTCCAGAATATACATCAGTTCATCATCGACAGTCCCATCGGGCCATTGCGTTTGTTCCGTGTGTGTATAAATAAATCCATACCGCTGATTAGCCGCCATGGAAGCGTCATTACCTTGTCGATGAGACACCACCACCGCGGCACATCCCTGGGATCTGGCCCACTCAATTCTAGCTTCATAGAAAAGCCGTGACAAGCCTCTTGCACGGTGCTCCTCTTTGATAAATGTCGAATACAGAATCGCTTTGGTTGGATCATCTCGATGAAGTGCCACAGCCGTCAAACCGACGATCTCACCTTGCCTCCATAAGCCAAAAATAGCGCGCGTCGAATCTGCTAAAAAAGAAACCCAATTTTCTTGTGTATACAGCACTTCTTTCGCGTAGTTACTTCCAAACACTTCCGGGTTGGTCTGGAGGGCTTCAAGCCGGATACTTTTATAAAGCTCCCACTGCGAAGGCACCATATGTTCCAAAGTATACCTGTTGCCTGATCTTGTATTTTCTGCGGACATTTGTATCGATTTGTTCTTAATAATAAAGATATACATAAATAGGTAATACCTATAATGGTGAAAAGATTCAAATCGCAAAATAGAAGGTAAAATTCTCACCTTTGTATTCGAGACGATCAAAGGTGAGAATTATTATAATGTGATGGTTTTCTATAAATTATCTGATCGCTTTTCAAGTATGATCTTCCCGTCTTTTAACGATACGCCAACCAATGCAAATGGGTATTGTCTCGGGGAACACTTTGAAACTCTGATATCAGATTTATTGATTTTTAATTCTGAACCATCCTCCGTTGTAACTCTTATCTTTTTCATAGGCTTAAGAATTTATAGATGATTAAATATCTATTATTTTAATTCAAAAGCAATGCCGAAAGACTTAAAAAAATATCATTTAACATTTTTTAAACCTTTCGCAAAATTAAAGACCTTTGAAATCGATGCATTTGTATTATTTCAGCATCTTATGACCATCATAAAAATCTATCTGTTAAAAATCTTTTTTAATCGTAACTTTGCGCCCAAATACGCTTAGCTACATAGTTTGTATTGACAAAAGCCGTTTGCCTAACGTTATGCACGCCACGCTAACAAAAGCCGACTGTTTCAAAAACAAAGAAGTAGCCGCTATAAATCAGCCAGCACAGGCTTTTAAGAATAAAAATGGTCAACGTAAACAACATCTCCGTTTCTTTTGGTGGAACGACACTTTTCAGTGATGTATCATTCTCGATCAATGAAAATGATAAAATAGCCCTTATGGGTAAAAATGGTGCAGGAAAATCCACACTATTAAAGATTATTGCGGGGGCTGGAAAGCCAACAACAGGTAATATATCAGGACCCAAAGATGCTGTAATCGCCTACTTGCCTCAGCACTTACTTACCACGGATGGCATGACTGTCTTTGAGGAGACATCTAAAGCATTTGATGAAGTATATAAAATGCGGGATGAGTTGGAAGAATTGAACGAACAGTTAAATATCAGAACCGACTACGAAACCGATGATTACATGAAGTTAATCGAGCGTGTTTCAGAATTGAGTGAAAAGTTCTATTCTATCGAAGACACCAACTACGATGCAGAGGTAGAAAAAGTATTAAAAGGTTTAGGTTTTGAGCGTGCCGATTTTAGCCGTCAGACCTCCGAATTTTCCGGTGGATGGCGCATGCGTATTGAATTAGCAAAAATCCTTCTGAAAAAACCTGATTTAATTTTATTGGATGAGCCTACCAACCACATGGATATCGAAAGTATTCAATGGTTAGAGGATTTCTTGGTCAATTCTGCAAAAGCAGTAATCGTTATTTCCCATGACCGTGCCTTTGTGGATAATATTACCAACCGTACTATTGAGGTAACGATGGGTCGCATTTACGACTATAAAGCTAAATACAGTCACTACCTAGAATTGCGCAAAGAGCGACGTCAGCACCAACTAAAAGCGTACGAAGAGCAACAGCGTTTTATCGCCGACAATCAAGAGTTTATCGATAGATTCAGAGGTACTTACTCCAAAACGCTACAGGTGCAGTCGCGGGTGAAAATGCTCGAGAAACTAGAGATTATAGAAATCGATGAGGTCGACACCTCTGCACTTCGTTTAAAATTTCCACCATCTCCACGTTCAGGACAGTATCCACTGATTGTAGAAGATCTTACGAAGGCATATGGAGATCACCTGGTGTTCGAAAAAGCCGCAATGGTGATCGAACGCGGAGAGAAAGTCGCTTTCGTTGGAAAAAATGGTGAAGGAAAGTCTACGATGATCAAGGCTATAATGGGCGAAATCGACTTTGAAGGCTCTCTTAAAGTAGGTCATAATGCAAAAATTGGTTATTTCGCACAAAATCAAGCCGCGTTATTGGACGAGGAATTAACCGTATTCGAAACCATAGATCAAATTGCCGTCGGCGATGTACGCGTTAAGATCAAAGACCTACTTGGCGCGTTTATGTTCAGCGGTGATGACACAACGAAAAAAGTAAAAGTATTATCGGGTGGTGAAAAGACGCGGTTAGCTATGATTAAGCTCTTGCTGGAGCCGGTGAACGTTTTGATTCTCGATGAGCCAACCAACCACTTGGATATGAAGACAAAAGATATTATCAAAGATGCATTACAAGACTTTGATGGTACATTGATTCTGGTTTCACACGACCGTGATTTCTTGGACGGCCTGGCGAAAAAAGTTTTTGAGTTTGGCAACAAACGTGTTCGTGAACATTTTGAAGACATCAAAGGCTTCTTAGAATACAAAAAAATGGCAAGCCTTAAGGATATTGAAAGATAAGGAGTTCGCGCCATACGGCGCGAACCTCACTTCCTCCCCCAAAAATACAAACATCAGCGCTCTTTTATACATCATTCCAACACGAATGATGTAGCGTCGCTACCAAACCTCCCCCACTCCTCCTCTCCTTCGCTAAACTGCCGCAGGCATCATAGTACGCTATACATCATTCCTACCGATAGTTTTCTTTACACGATAACGTGCAGAAAGAGCTTTTAAGATTGGAAAGAGCATTAAAATATCTCAAATTTCTACCGTCATCTCAAAACCTAAAGCTTATTAACACCCGAACACTATACAATGAGCTCACCATAGGCAAATCTTAATTTTATTTGTCTAAACAAACATAAATGAAACAAAACGAAATACAAGAACGCAAAAACAAGGTTAATAGTTTTTAAATTAAAGATTTAATAACATTACGAAAACAAATTACAACTTATATTTGCGTATTTATAAAATAAAGAATACTTTTAAAAACCAAATACCAGTCAAAAACTAATTTAAACACGTAATTATAAACTATGAGAAAACCAGTTATTGCTGCCATTTTTACTATGGCAGCGGTCACACAACTGTATGCCCAGCAAACTACAAAAGGCATCGTTAGAGACTCAAAAGGCAATCTTTTGTCTTCCATCAGTATTCTAATTAAAGGGACCAACATCGGCACAACTACCAATGACAGAGGGGAATACCAAATCCAACTACCACAAGGAAACAGAGCAACATTGATCTTCAGCGGCGTAGGCTATCATCAAACCGAAATCAATATCGAAAACAAAACAGAACTAAACGTAACATTAAATTCTGATGATATTGGTCTTGATGAAATTGTTGTTGTAGGTTTCTCCGAAGTAAACAAAAAGCACGTCGCCTCCTCGGTGGCCCAATTGGATATGGATAAGATTAAAAATCGCCCTATCTTCAAAATGCAAGACGCCTTCTCTGGAACGATGCCCGGGGTAACCATGATGCGTGGCAACAGCTTACCCGGAAGTGTACCAGGAACTATCTCTATCCGAGGAATCAGCACTTTAGGTGCTGCCGACCCTTTGGTTATTGTCGATGGTATGGAACAAAGCATCCATGATATCGATCCCAACCAAGTTAAGAGTGTAACAGTACTGAAAGATGCTGCATCTACCGCAATGTATGGTTCTCGTGGAGCAAACGGTGTAATTATTATTGAAACAGAGCGCGGACAGACGGGTCAGTTTAAAGTCAGTACCAACAATTGGTTTGCAGTCAACAAACCAATTGATCTACCCAAGTTTGTAGGGGGTGCCGAGTTTATGAAGCTTCGAAATACAACATTACAGCAGCAAGGACAACCTCCTGTATATAGCGCAGAAGAAATTTCAGCTTTCGAAAGTGGGCAAAAGAAAGATGTGAATTGGGTCGATGAGATTATGGAACGCACCTCGACAGCGCTAAATAACAACGCGAGCGTATCCGGTGGCGGTGGTGTAGGTACCTTCAACCTCATGTTGGGCCATATTAAGGAAAACGGGCTCAACAAAATTGAAGGATCACAAAAATTCTCGGCTCGTTTTAATACCAACATCAATATTGCGGACAAATTTGTGCTTATGGCCGACTTTTACGCACATCGCTTACAAGTAAACAGACTTCTTGCGAACGATGATGGTCATGGTTTGTATAAAATTGCCTGGCGCATGAACCCTACACAGTCTATATTCTATGATATTGACCGCCCAGAGCCCTATATCTTGCACAACAACATGAATCCAGTGGCTGCTATTCAGCATGGAGGAACAAAAAATAGCATGTACGATCGGAGCACTATTAATCTTCGTCCAAAATACAATATCAATAAGAATTTGAATATCGAAGGAAACGTATCCTACATGATTAATAAATCGGCGAATAAACAAGAACGCCAGACCTATAAATTCTTTGACGAAAACAATGCGCCAGTCACCATCTGGACAAACAATGTAGAAGCCAGTCAAGGGGTTAGTGAAAGTCAGCTCACCGCACGCGGATTATTGAATTACAATAAAGATCTTCGGGACAGTCGTGATAAGGTATATCTTACTTTAGGAACAGAGGTAATGAACCTTACCTACACAGATTATAAAGAAATCAGTAAAGCTTCTTTCTTCGGGAAACTAAATTACTCTTTCGATAACCGATATATCCTGGAGTTAACCGGACGTTCTGACGGGAGTTCAAAATTTGCGCCCGGACACCGTTGGGGCTTCTTCCCTTCAGGAGCTGTAGCCTGGAACGCACATAACGAATCTTTCTTTAGCGGTCTACGAGACAGCAAGGTCATCACCAACCTTAAATTCCGTGGATCGTACGGTCTTATTGGAAATGAAAATGTAGACCCCTATCTATGGGAGGAGTCGGTAAACACCTGGGGTTGGACCATGCGTGTTCCCAACCCAAAATTCTCTTGGGAGAAGCAAAAACAATGGAATGTGGGGGTTGATATTACAGCACTCCGCGATCGCTTGACAGTAACAGCAGAAGTTTATAACAAAAACTCGTATGACTTAATTTACGATCAATTTGCAGTGCCCCCACTGACGGGTTCCAACACACTTATATCGGCCGTAAACATTGGTGAAGTGGAAAACAAAGGGTGGGAACTTTCGGCTTCGTGGTCCGACAAAAAAGGAGACTTCTCCTATACCGTAGGGGGAATGCTCTTTGATAATAAAAATAGGATGCTCAAAGCTGGACACAACGTCACAGATAGCTTAATTTTTAAAGGCAATAACAACCGTATTTGGTACAAAGGAATTCCTATTAACAACTACTATGGTTTTGAAACCAATGGGTACTTCCAAAACCAAGCTGAAATAGATGCTACACAAGCAAAGCTACCAAACACATTGCCAGGAGATATACGCTATGTAGACCGTAATGGTGACGGCATTATCAACGATCAGGACCGGACTTATCTCGCTGATCCTCTACCACACATGAATTACGCAATAAACATTACATTAAAGTATAAAAATTGGGATTTCTTTGGTTTAGGTCAAGGTATTGGGAAACGTACAGGACGTCTGATTGGTCAAGAAGCTTATCCGGTTTTTGTGGATGGAAACAGCAACAATCTGGGGGCTCCTCGGGTAGAGTATGCTAATGATTATTGGTCTGCAGAGAATCCCAACAGTCGCTTTCCTCGTCTGTGGACAGGTCCAACTACAAATACACTTTTAAGTGATGTTTGGCTTAGCAACGCGGCCTTCTTCCGCGTCAAGTCACTTCAGTTGGGATACACCTTTCCTAAGATTGGAAAAAGCTTCAAGAACTTCCGCATATATGCCAATGCACAAGATGTATTTACTTTCACAAAATGGGAAGGTTTAGATCCGGAGCGTATCGATGTAGATAGCCCATCAACCAATGATGGTAATGGTAACTATCCACGAATGGCGACATATAGTTTTGGTATCAGCACAAGTATTTATTAATTGAGAAATAAGCAAATGAAAAGATATATATTACCCCTTGTCGCAGCAGCAACCCTTTTTTCGAGCTGTGAAAAATTCTTAGATAAACGAGATCCAACCGCAACTTCTTTTGAAGAATTCTTCAACACGGAGGAAGATTTACGAAGAGTCGTGTACAGTAGTTATCTGGATGCCTTTATGGGACCTACGGAACGAAGATTACTCTTTTACATGAGTGAAGGTCGCAGCGATAACGCCTATGCCCGTATTGAGACGGATCACCACATGATTATAGCGAATGGAAACTTCACTAGTAATGCCCGTGCCTCGGAATACTATTGGACATTATTTAACAAACATGTTGGACGCATCAACACGTATCTGGCAAATATCGAGACTCCATATGTGGAAAATGAGGCCATACGTCAAAAATACAAAGCTATTCTCGAAGGGCTACGTATTTGGCATTACTTCCGTATTACCACTTACTGGGGAGACATTCCATTCGTATTAGTTCCTGTTACCCTCGAGGAAGCAACGCCTCCTGTAACAAAAAAAGAAGAAGTGCTAAATAAGCTTTTCGACATGTGTGAAGATGTCGCCAACCGCCTACCAGAGGAGGAAGGCACCACCAATGTATACATGTTTAACAAATATTCCTTTAAGACATTGGTCATGCGTTACGCGCTCCAACATGGTCGTTATGACCTAGCTGCCCGCTTGGCAAAAGAGGTTATGGATTCCGGGAAATTTCAACTCCACACCAAATATGAAGACTTGTTTAACTACAAAGCAGATAAAACAAATAAAGAATTTATCATCAAATTTGACATGGAGAGTCACAACAATACGGCGACAGCCTCTTTTGAACACCTTGCTCCCCAATACCGGACAGGCAAAGGTCAGTCTTACGTTGTCCCTTCAAAAGCGCTTGTCGACAGTTATTGGACACTACAGGGAAGACCGATTGATAAATGCCCCTTGCATACGAAAGAACAATATGAGTTAAACCCGAAATTGAATAGAGATCCGCGTTTAGCTGCAAGTATTTTCGGGCATGGCGACCTCTTCAATAAGGAAAAAATTGATATCTACGACCCGAAGGCAATCTTCTATTACCAGAACCTCCGCAGCAGCCGCACAGGTTATTGGTTTAAAAAGTTTGTGGACGAAGCGGATGCTTTCAGGACTGGAGGAAATATGCACTTTGGCCTTGCTCGTTACGCGGAAGTATTGTTAACCTATGCGGAAGCAAAGATTATGCTTAACGATGTGGATGATTTGGCAAAAAGTTGCATCAACCAAGTGCGTAAACGTGCGGGACTGGATATGACCACTGCTGACGTAACATTGGTGTCCAAAACACAAACGGAATGGATAGATCTTATACGCAACGAAAGACGTACTGAGTTTGCCGGCGAAGGCTTACGCTACGACGACATCTTACGCTGGAGACTTGCTGAGCAGGTATTAAACCAACCTTTACTGGGCCATGCGCGACTCGTAGGTGATAAAAAAGAAGTACTAAAAGTGGAAGATCGTAGGTTCCAACCACATCAATACTTATGGCCATTCCATGAAAGCAGTCTTTCTACAGAGCCTAATTTGGTACAGAATCCAGGTTATTAACGTCACTACTTCCAAAATAAGTTAGATTAGGAGGCGCCATCAAAAAATGGCGCCTCCTTTTTTCTCCAGGCAGAAGTTCTTCTTGTATCTTTAAACCTTAGTTTATATCTTTAACTCAGCAGCCTATTCATCATGAAAGAAGAACAAATAAGCAACAAAGAGATTATTGCAATGATTGAACAAAGTGACGATCATATTCGGAAACTTCATGATATAGTAAAAAAAACATTGGAGGAAGAACAACTCATCGTAAACAACCTACTCCATCCCCCAAAAGAAATGTTGTCGCGGGGGCAAGCCATATCGGATAAGGTTGCTCGTTTTGGCGGTAGCTGGAAGTTTATTATTTTGTTCACGGTCATATTGATGTTATGGATACTCTACAACACGGTTGTCGCAAAGAATGAACAATTCGACCCCTACCCTTTTATTCTCATGAATCTCGTACTCTCCTGTGTGGCAGCGCTACAAGCGCCTATCATTATGATGAGCCAAAATCGTCAAGAGGAAAAAGATAGACAACGGAGCGAAAATGATTATCTGGTAAACCTCAAAGCGGAGCTGGAGATACGAAGCCTGCACCAAAAGGTAGATGTTCTTCTGGAGGATCAAATAAAAGAATTATTCGATTCCCAGGTCGCCCATTTAAAACTACTCAAGGAACTTACCGCAAAAATCGAACGTTTAGAAAAGAAGTTACCGGAAACCAATTAAGCCGCACGTAGCCCCTACACTATTTTACGGCTAAGCTATATACCGCGACCGCTCGTTTTGAAGCTTCTTTGTGATCCACAATAGGATCAGGGTAGGCTGCTGTCCCCCACTCTGGAACCCATCGTTTAATATAGATCCCCTCTTTATCGAACCTTTCTTTTTGTAGTGTAGGATTGAACACCCGGAAATAGGGAGCCGCATCACAGCCGCATCCTGCTGCCCATTGCCAATTTCCGTTATTAGCCGATAGTTCATAATCATTCAGTTTAGCGGCAAAATAAGCTTCCCCCCAACGCCAGTCAATCAAGAGATGTTTACATAAAAAGCTAGCAACTACCATCCGTACTCGATTATGCATAAATCCGGTGGTATTCAACTCGCGCATGCCCGCATCTACCATCGGATAGCCGGTCTTCCCTTCACACCAAAACTTAAACAAATTCTCCTCATTGCGCCAAGCAATGCGATCATATTTCTCTTTAAAAGCATGATTCTCCACATGTGGGAAATGGTAGAGAATTTGCATAAAAAACTCGCGCCAAATCAACTCTGAAAGCCAGGTTTGATTATATTGAAGGGCAAAAGAAACACACTTCCGTATACTAATCGTCCCAAAACGTAACGCTATACTGAGGTTTGTCGTTCCTTTGATCGCTGGAAAATCTCTTGTCGCATCATATGTCTCAATTATACGGCGATCAAGCGTTGGCTCAACGTAGGTAATATCAGTCTTACCGAAAGAAAGATCAGCAAGCGCAAGCACCGGCATGAATGGTTGTCGAAAGAAATTATCCAGTTCGAGATTCACTTCCGCATAATGAGATTCCTGTAATGTCTGCTTCCACTTTGTCGCATACGGTGTGTAGACCGTATAGGGCTCACCATTACTTTTCACAATATTTCCTTTATCAAAAATAACCTGATCCTTATAAGCCTTGAAGCTGATTTCCTTTTCTTCAAAATAGCGAAAAACGGCGGTGTCTCGCTGAATCGCTTGCGGCTCGTAATCTCTGTTGCAATAGACGCCCTGGATCCGGTAAGAAGCATGCAGATCCTCGAAGATATCCATCACCTTACCCTGATAAACAGATAAAGTGGTACCATATCTTTTTAACTCTTCATTAATGGCACAAATGGCTTGATGAATGTAGTCAACACGACGGTCGTTTCGATCTTCCAATCGATCCAGAATATCGGTATCAAAGATGAAAATAGGAAGCACCGGTACGCCTCCCTTCAAAGCGTGATGCAAGCCTGTATTATCCGTTAAACGTAAATCTCTTCGAAACCAGAAAACAGCAACTTCTTCTTTGATCATATACTTTTAATTTGACAGGTTGGAGTTAGACTAATGCAGCCTTTTTTAATAAAAAATCACCGTAGAAATTTGGGATGTCACTCTTATAGATTGCAGAGGCCACTTCGTCAATAGCATAATTCAGTTTCACGATTTCAGCATCTATTCCTGTTTCCGCAATCTGCAATATGGTATAGGTTGCTTTTCGATCATCCTCCCTACTGCGGCCAACAGAACCACTGTTGACAAAAAGAATATCCGACTGCTCTTGGATATAGGACTGATGGGTATGTCCCATGACCAGCACATCAACCGAACGTTCTTTCAGTACCGCTATAAGCTCGTTTTTAGAATCATCACGATACATATAGGCATCGTTGCTTTCCAGCGTAGCATGTACCAACAAGATATTCTTTATCGAAGATCCGCTCTTATAAGTCAAGGTAATGTTATACGGCAGTGCCGCCAACCATTGCTTATTATCTGCTCGAATAGTCTGTTTACTCCAGTTGATCGCGATCTCGCGGTTCGCGGTTTCAATCGCATCATGATGGGCTAATGGTATAATTGGTAAATCGTATGCAATACGCTCATCGTGGTTCCCTAACAAACAAGGAATACGATGTGCCCGAATCCGATCGATTACCTCGTTTCCCCACGGGGCAAAATCAACGAGGTCACCGAGGCAATATATCTGGTCAATAGAACGATCTGAAATATCCTTTAAAACAGCTTCTAATGCCAAAAGATTACCGTGTATATCACTAATGATGGCGAGTTGTATCATCTTTATCTAAAAAAACAAAGATAAGGAATCTTATTGCTTCCTATTGTCCATTATACGACGAAGTTCAGGTAGCGATTGTTTATAAGTACTTTTAATTTTCCTTATTGATAATCGAATAGATTTCCGCATCGACAAAACGTCCTTTTTCAAAATAATAATCTCGCAAAATGCCTTCACTTTCCATACCGACCTTCTCCAAAACCCGACCAGAGGAACGATTCGCTGGATCGATAAAAGCCTCTATACGCCTTAGTTTAATCGCATTCTTTCCATAACGAACGATAGCTTCAATTGCTTCAGTCATCAAGCCTTGCCCCCAATAAGTGGGATCCAATTCGTAGCCAATTTCTGCTCGGTTATGAATCTTAGACCAGGCATGATAGCCACATGTGCCAATCACTTGATCGTCTTCGCCTTTTAACACAATCCCCCAACGCATCCCTCCTCTTTTGACATACAAATTCTTCCATAACTTCAATAAGCTACGCGCTTGTCGAATACTGGTAAACGTTTCTAAATCATAAAACTCGGTCACCGCATCTTGCGAAAAATAAGCATAAATAGCTGCGGCATCTTCATCCCGCAATTCACGCAGAATCAATCGTTGCGTTTCTATCTCAGGTAAAAATATCATAGTTAACAACTTACGTTAAAAAAACGGGATATCCAATAATTTAACCGAGGCTTAGAGCTTTTTCATCCACTCCAGGACATCGCTCATCACCTCCGGATTGAACGTTTCCTCAATCGTTACATACTCATCTACATGACCTGTTTGAGCGGTTTGAAACAAATGATTCAATTGTGGATAGCGTTTGTAAGTATGCTTCTTATTTGCAGGCAAGTAGGTTTGAAAAGTAGCAATATTCGCTTCCGAACGCACCTGAACATCCTTGTCTCCATTAAGCACCAACATCGGTACTTTCACTTCAGACAAATAATTTTTTGGTTGTAATTTCAGGAACGTCAAATACCAAGGCATAAATAAAGGCTGTAAGCTAGCGGTATCTTCTTTGGTCAATTTTTCCACACCATTAAACTCCTCAATTAGATCCTCCATTTTGGCCCGTGCCTGATTATAAGTATTCTCGGCTGCCATCGCATCCAGCATAGACATATAGAATTGTTTCTTGCTCGCTGATGCCCCTTTTAACCCAAGCTCCATCAACTGTTGCCCCAGTAACTCGCGGCCTGAAATAGCCATCCCAGCCAAACTAACCACAAATTTCACATCTGGATTTCTCGCCGCAATAATAGGACCTATTACCCCACCTTCACTGTGACCAATTATACCTAGTTTATTACCATCAACCTCCGGCTGACTCTTGAGGTACGCTAGTAATTTCTCCGCGTTATCTGCCGCTGTTAATGTCGTTAAATTGCCAACATCACCAATAGACTCTCCTGTTCCGAGGTCATCATACCGCAGCACAACAACTCCGTTTCGAGTAAGATAATCCGCTAAAACCAGGAATGGCTTATGCTCAAACAGTTCCGAATTACGATTCTGTTGTCCAGAACCGTTCACGAGGATAACGGCAGGATACTTTCCTTGCCCCTTAGGGCTTGTTATGGTACCGGCCTGCGTCGTCCCTTCATCTGTAATCTTAAAATCACGACTTAAATAAGGAAAGGGTGCTTTCGGTTCTTGTGGGCGTACACGTGCAGGCGGTAAACTAACCATTTCGGTTCCTTCCTTTCGCTTGAACAAGACCTTTGCTTCAAAACCATTTTGAAAGTAAACCGTATGTAACACGCTATCCGAACTAAATCGTCCGGCTATTTTTATACCACTTGGTCCCTTTAAGGAGACACTATCTCCCACAAGGCTAATATCCAAAGGCAAATTAAGTGCATTCTGGCTTGGCACATCTAAAGCACCTTTCCAGGTACCTTCAACTTTTTGGAGTTGGATAACCATCGGAATGATGGTACCCATTGCATCTAAATCACCATGCCAGCGCCCCGCATAATTCTGAGCGGTAACGGCGTGTGTAAATAGGAAAAAGGATAAACAAGCAAATAGAAATTTCGATGCACTAAAAGTCATATAAGTGTATTTTGGTAAGTACCCACAAGATAAGCAATATGGATACTTTATCAAAATACAGAATTGCGTTTTTTAAGCTAAGATTCGAGCGAAGTGGTTACTTAAATGTTGGCGGATTGCTTTTCGATATGCATCGGCATCTCGCTTTTTAAGCACCTCAACAAGCTCTTTATGCGAGATAAAATCACCTTCTACAATAGGCCGTTCTAACAAACCACTTTGGTGTACATATTGAAAAATAGGAATCAACAACTCTTGTAACTCGAGAAGGATTTTATTCTCCGATATCTCATATAGCTTACCGTGAAACCGTATTTCATCTTCAACCTGCCAGGGTGCGGCCGTATCGCCCGATACAATATCTTCTGCAATCGCTTCCAGCTCCTGTAGGTCCTGATCTGTAATCTTATTGACTATAAAATCAGCCATCCCTACTTCCAACGCCAAACGCATCTCGAACATATCCTTCAAGGTAGCATTATCCAAAATTGAAGGATGAAAAACTTTGCGCAAAGATCCAAGCACATCCGGATTCGTCAAGACAGCCCCTTTATGTTTCTTCGATTCAATGAGGCCAATAGTCTTTAAGCGTAGTAATGCTTCCCGAATAACTGTACGGCTCACCCCCAAGCTCTCTGCTAAGTCCAACTCCTTAGGAAGCACATCCCCAACTTTTAATTTATTCTCTTGAATAAAGCTCACAATACGTGCTTCAACCTTGTCTACCAAACTGGAGGTATCGATACCTCCAAGCTTTTCAATAGAGACATTCTCCTGACTCATAGCCTATATACTTAACAATTTATTCACAATAATATCAAAAATATTTTGACATCTGAAATATTATGTCATACATTTGTTTTGTTATTATGTTATACATAATCCAATATTAAAACAAATAATTATGAACAAGAACTACCTAATTAAACTGAAAAGCGTCTTTATATTGCTTTTCCTCTGCCTACTGCACGACGAAGCTGTAGCGCAGAACATGCTTTCGGGCCGGGTATTAGACGGAAACAAAAATCCACTTACTGCGGTAACGATCGCCAACCTAACACAAAAAACAGGTACCTCCACCGATGAAAATGGTAACTTTTCCATTCGGTCAAAAAATGGGGATAAGTTATTGTTTACCGCGGTAGGATACCGTGCGCAAGAAACATCTGTTTCCCAAACAGATCATTTGGAAATTATCATGGAGTCCAATGATGAAAAGCTAGATGAGATAGTCGTTATGGGATATGGCACCGTAAAACGTACGAAACTAACGGCCTCCGTCTCTACGTTGGACAATAAAATACTAGAATCCGGAATGCGCGCAAATCCGGCGCAAGCACTTGCAGGAACAGTACCAGGTTTGCGTGTATCGACCGGTTCGGGACGTCCCGGCGCCATGCCGAACATTGTATTACGTGGTGGCACCCATTGGGACGGTACCGGTAGCCCACTTATTTTAGTGGATGGTCAGGTTCGAACTAGTTTATCAGATATTAATCCCGATGAAATTGAGCGTATAGATGTTCAAAAAGATGCCGCCGCCACAGCTATCTATGGTGCCAGAGCAAGTAATGGTGTTATATTAGTCACCACAAAAAGAGGGAAAACAGGAAGTTCTTCCTTAAGTTTAAAAGCAATTCGGGGTATCAATTATCTAAACTCTCCATATGAGTTTCTAGATGCAGGTGATTATGTAAAATGGAATAGACTTGGCGCCGTCGGTGCGATAAAATCAGGCACACTCCCAAATACTACCTTAGGCAGCCCGGGGCCACGCGGTACGGGCAACAAATACTTTGCTGCTGACGGTGTAACGCCACTTGATGGCAATTATGCTAATGAAGCACGATGGAGTCTCATGCGTCTAACGGATCAAAATCGATTTCTCCTGGATCAAGGTTGGAAAACAATGAAAGATGTAATTCCAACCAATGCAGCTGGTAACTATGATGCAAACGGGCAATTTTATGACCTCATTTATGAAGACTTCAGTTACCGTGACGTTGCTTTCAAAAGCCCTGCCCCATCACAAGATTACAACCTATCCTTCTCAGGCGGAAATGACAAAGCCACCTACTTTAGTAGTGTCGGCCTATATGATGAAAAGGGACTCTCACTAGAAACCTTCTACAAACGGTACAATTTCGCTGTAAATGCGGATTATAAAATCAAGGATTGGATTAAGACCGAATCGACGATCAACTTCACCCGTGCAAACTGGCGTGATCAAAGTTTAACAAACGGCGAGAGCAATTACTGGGGACGTATGCTATCGGCTCCGCCAACACTACGGAGCAAAAGTCCGGTTACAGGAGATTGGATTCTTGGCCGGGATGCCAGCGATGGTAACCCATTGGTTAATATTGATAAATACAAAAGACGAGCACAGAGTGATAAATTCACCTTAAACCAAGCATTAGTCGTCAATTTCTTACCGGAACTATCTTTACGAATGAAGGGTATTCTGTATTACGAGGAAGAGTATCACGAATCCTTCAATCAGGATTTCCGAACAGGCTTCCTAAGTTATACAGATCCCAATGCGGGCTGGAACAGACAACGCAGTAGTTCGGCTAGTTTTTGGCGAGACATCAGACAAACCTATAACGCGGTTCTTAATTACAACAAGTCATTTGGTGACCATACGGTAAGCGCCTTGGCTGGTGCTGAATTTTACGATTCGTACTACCGCGGTTTAGGTGCTTCAGGTGCATTAGCTCCGACCGACGATTTCATGGCGCTAGGTTTAACGACCAACACGGCGGCCAATCCTACGCGAGGTGCATCCTCCGCACATACGAATGATCGTATTATCTCACAGTTTGGAAATGCAACCTACGATTATGCCGATAAATACCTTTTCTCTGCAACCTTTCGTCGCGATGGGATATCGCGCCTAAGCGCCGACAACAGATGGGGTGTCTTTCCGGCTGCTTCTGTCGGCTGGATTGCCACTAAAGAACAATTTATGCAGGAAAAAGCACCATGGTTAAATTTCTTAAAACTACGCGCCAGTTGGGGTAAAAACGGAAATATTGGTATCGGAACAAGTAACGCTATTGGTGTCTACGAAGTGCAGGGAGGCTATAGTGTTCAACAGGCATACGACCAGTCGCGTGGCTTCCTCTTCTCTGCTGCTCCACTCAATGAATTGACTTGGGAAAAAAGTAAAACTACCGAAGTGGGAATGGACATCGGTCTATTGAACAACAAACTGAACTTCTCCACGGCATACTACAACCGTATCACATCGGATAAATTGGCCTACATCAATCTCCCTAACTCCGCCGGTATCCCGTCCATTAGAACCAATAATGGTACGATGCGAAATCGCGGTATTGAGTTTGAACTGGGATACAAAATCATTCAGAATGATAAGGTAAACTGGACCGTGAATGCCAATGCCGCTTATGTGCGTAACAAAGTGATAAAGCTGCCTTACAACGGGAATGATCGCAACCGCCAGGATGGTACGCAAGTGTATGACCCTGCTACCGGTTCTCTTATTTGGGTTGGCGGACTTCAGGAAGGCATGGAATGGGGTGATGTTTATGGCTTTCGGATGAAAGGGATTATCCGGAATGAGGCCGATCTCTCGAATTATAATGTGCGTGATGATGCCGCTGGAGAAGTATTTTATGGTGCTGCTGCCGGTAAAAAAGTAGCCAGCCAAAAAATTATACAAGAACAGGGGCTGACGGGATACCTACCGACACAATTAGGCGATGTGATGTGGGAAGATATCAATGGAGATGGTGTGATCAATATGGATGATCGTGTGCGGTTAGGAAATACTTTACCGAAGTGGACCGGAGGTTTCAACACAACCATTAGTTACAAAGGCCTTTCCTTGTTTACTCGTATGGATTTTGCCTTAGGTCATATTCAAATGGATCAGATGCAAATGTGGTCTTTAGGTTTCTTTCAAGGGGAGTTTAATGCGACGACGTTGGTGAACGATACCTGGACACCAGAAAATCCAAATGCAAAATACCCACGCTACGTATGGGCCGATCAATTGAATGCAAAGAACTTTGACCGTCCAAGTGATATGTTCTGGAAAAGTTCCAATTACTTGGCTTTCCGCGAAGTATCTTTGAGTTACGCCTTGCCTAAAGAATGGCTAAATCGCGCTAAAATAGCGGGATTAACACTCACCGTATCGGGACAAAACCTAGGATATATCACCAATAAAATGAACGTATTACCGGAACGAACTGGCCTACAAAACAGCGCCTATACTATTCCGACGATGCTGATTATGGGCGGAAAAATCACTTTCTAAACACAGATGAAAAACAACATGAAAAAATATATAAAATTAGCCTTGGTTGCTTTCTCCTTGACAGGGTTAACAGCCTGCGATAAGCACTTGAATTTGGCGCCTGAAGATTTTTTTGCTGAAGGAAATTTTTGGGAAAATGAAACGCAAGTAAACAACTTTATGATTGGTATCCATAGTGATCTCCGGAACAACCAATTCAGCTTTTTCCGCCTAGGTGAAATGCGTGGTGGTGGTCTAACGAGTACAGCGCGTATGGACGTATCTCTGAACGAATTAGTTGTTATAAATCAAGCGATGACTGAAGTCTCACCGGGACTCGGTGCATGGTCCGGATTTATGAATAGCATTTTACAGATCAATCTATTTATTGATAAAGTAAACACCGTCACCTTTCTATCGGCAGAGCGAAAAGCCAATCTACTCGGACAAGCGCATGGTTTGCGTGCATTCTACTATTTCCATCTCTTGCGCACCTTTGGGGGCGTTCCGTTACGCTTAGTTCCCGATGTTTTAACGGGCAAACCGGATCCGGTTGCTTTGCGATTGGCGCGGTCGACAGAGCCTGAAGTATTGGCGCAAATTAAAGCAGACATCGCTTCCTCGGCACAGTATTTCGGAACGATACAGGGTACTAATAAAGCCTATTGGACCTTAAACGCGACCCAAATGTTAAAAGGAGAAGTTTTCCTCTGGTCCGCAAAAGTATATAATAATACGGCCGATTTAGCCGAAGCAAAAACAGCACTTAATGCGGTGACCGGCTATTCCTTGGTGGCCAACTTTGCGGATGTCTTCAAGCAAAAGCGTAACGCTGAAATCATTTTCACCTTGCCTTTTGCTTTCAATGAAGCCGAACAACCTGCGGTAGCCTCTTTTTTATACGCTACCTCTAATTTCAATGGAATTTACTACAAAGACACGGTTAGCACGACAGCCCCTACCTTAATAGATCCACTTAATATCGCACAAAGCAGCACAGGTGGAATACAACGTTATGCGTATACCTATGAGCTCTTTAAATCATATAACATCTTGGATCGCCGCAGAGATGCTACCTTTTATGATTTTTATGCGATCGATCGCTCCGTAACACCTCAAAAGGTTACTATCCGTAATACCGTATTGACCAAATTCATGGGAACGATAAATAATAATATTCGCAACTGGACCGATGATTGGCCAATATATCGGGAAGCAGATCGATTACTGATGTTAGCTGAAATTGCAAATGCGGAGGGAGCCAATCCACAAACATACATCCAAGCGGTGCGCAACCGGGCCTTTAACGGCAATGATCCAACACCTTTTGTCAATGGTACCAAAGATGCGAATGAGCTTGCCATTTTTGCCGAACGTTCCAAAGAGTTTGTCTATGAAGGAAAACGATGGTACGATATCCGCCGCATGAAGTACAACAATGAACCCTTGGCGTTCAAATCAACCAGTCATCCCTACGGCGTGCTCACAAAAAGCACAGAAGCTTACAAAGTATTATGGCCGATTGGACGCGATGTGTGGACCAATGATCCGTTGGTGAATCAGACGCCTGGATATACCACAACCAAACCATAACACGCAAAACGAGATAAGTGAGGTTGTATTACATCATCAAATAATACAACCTCCTTTACAAGAAACACATAAAAAATTAATAAAAGATGAAACACATTAATGGCTTAATTGCAGCTCCTTTTACACCCTTTCTAGATAATGGTGAACTAAACCTTGACTTAATCCCCACCTACTACCAAAATCTAAAACGAAACAACATTGCAGGTGCTTTTATATGTGGATCGACCGGAGAAGGTGTTTCCCTCACATTCGACGAAAAAGTTAAGGTCATGAAAGCATGGGCCGCGCTTACACGTAACGATCAAGACTTCACCTTAATGATGTTTTTAGGCGGCACGAATATAAAGGAGTGCAAGGAGTTGGCGGCAATTTCTGAACATGAAGGCGTCGATGTTATCTCTTTCACCTCCCCTTTCTACTTTAAACCGGCTACGGCAAAACAATTGGCCGTATGCTGTGCTGAAGTAGCTGCAGCTGCACCCAATACCGCATTTTACTATTACCATATCCCTGTACTAACAGGTGGAAATTACGCTATGTTAGATCTATTAAAGGAAGTGGATGCGCTGATTCCAACGTTTAAGGGAATTAAATATACACATGAAGATTTTATGGATTTTCTTTCGTGTAGCAACTACAAGAATAAGAAATATGATATGTTATGGGGACGTGATGAAAATATGCTTTCTTCCTTAGTTCTGGGATGTAAAGGTGCGGTTGGAAGTACGTACAACTATGCCGCCCCCCTATATCACGACATGATAGCCGCATACGATGCAGGTGATTTTGCAAAAGCGAATGACTTACAGCAAAAATCAATCGATATGATTACCTTGCTCGGAAAATACGGCGGTATTGCTACCGGAAAGGCCTATATGAAACTAATTGACCTAAACTGCGGTGGCTTTAGACTCCCGGTTACGAATATGGACAATGCACAATTTACAGCCTTTGAGCAAGAGGTAGCAAACCTTGGTTTTGCCGCTTTTAAATCTAAACATTAATGAAACCTAAAATCTTCACCTTCTGCATGACTATTGCCTTAACCGCCTGTAACCCCGAGGATGCAACACAAACGATCCATTGGGATACCCAATCGAAATTACCCATGCAAGCGGATGGCAGTGCCCACCTAGGGCTTGCTGGTCCTATTACAGGAATTATCGATAATAAGTTACTTCTTATGGGTGGAGCTAACTTTCCGGCAACGATGCCTTGGGATGGTGGCGCGAAAGAATACCATCAAGAGGCCTATATCTATGAAATCGGTGACGGACATGTAGACTTCGTCAAACAGACACCTACACATATCCCACTGGCCTACAGCGCTGTATGCAGTGATGGCACGAGATTATATATAGCTGGTGGAGAAAATAATAATGGGATTCAAAAAGATGTATTTACCTTGGAGCTAACCGCAGATTCCATTCAGATAGCGCGGTTACCTAACCTACCACATCCATATACAAATGGCGGTCTCTTGAAAGTAAAAAACAAGTTGTTTTTTATTGGAGGAGAGAACACCGAACACGTGTCAGCACGTATATATGAACTGAACCTTTCGATCGCAGGATCAACTTGGGAAACACATCCTACAACACTCCCTTATCCGGTTAGCCATGCTATATTTTTAACCGATGCAAAAGAACAAAACATTTACATTATCGGTGGACGTAAACGTAACGAAAACAGTCGAAGTACAGTGTACGATCAGATACTACAATGGAATCTTAGCACACAAAAAATAGAGACTATAGGAACGCTTCCGCGCCCATTGGCTGCCGGGACAGGTGTTATGGATGACCAAGGCGACATCCTGATCTTCGGTGGCGATGATGCGTCTACGTTCCATCAGGTAGAAGACCTGATCGCAAAAATAACCGCGACAGAAGATAGCAACCAAAAACAAATACTTATACAGCAAAAGGCGTTCCTACAACAAAACCATCCGGGCTTTACATCCGACAGCTGGAAATTCAATATACAGCAGAAAAAATGGTCCAAAATAGCGCCCATACCGGCGAAATCACCGGTCACAACGCAAGCGCTATCCTACAAGAACATGATTATCATTCCGAGTGGCGAGATAAAGGCTGGGATTCGGACCGACCAGATTCTCGTAGGAACTATAGGAAAGGGAGGTAAACATGCGAAATAACAAATATTATCCATGGCTCGTGGTCGGTTTACTGTGGGTCGTAGCCCTTCTTAATTATCTGGACCGCCAAATGTTATCTACCATGCGTGAAAGCATGCAAATCGATATTGTGGAACTCCAAAAGGCAGAAGCCTTTGGAGTCCTAATGGCTGTCTTCCTTTATATTTATGGATTCATGAGTCCTATTGCTGGGATTATTGCAGATCGGGTAAACCGAAAGTGGTTAATTGTCGCTAGCCTGTTTGTGTGGTCTACCGTCACCTATGCCATGGGGCTAGCAGAAAATTACAATCAATTGTTAGTATTACGCGCTATTATGGGACTTAGTGAAGCCTTATACATTCCAGCCGGACTGGCGCTCATCGCAGATTATCACACGGGACGCACCCGATCATTAGCTGTGGGTATACATATGACTGGTTTTTACATGGGACAAGCTCTCGGTGGTTTTGGTGCTACGGTAGCGTATCAATATGGCTGGCATACCGCCTTTCATTGGTTTGGCATCATTGGGGTTATCTATGCTTTTATCCTTGCTGCTTTGCTTCATGAACCAACAATAAAGCAAGTAGCAGGCGCTAGCAAAGAAAATCTACCAAAGCGAATTCCGTTTATAAAAGGCTTATCTTCTTTATTTTCTATGACTGCTTTTTGGGTTATCCTCTTTTACTTTGCCGCCCCCAGCCTTCCCGGTTGGGCAACCAAAAACTGGCTCCCTACTTTATTTGCGGACAACCTGAATATTCCGATGGCGACAGCTGGTCCACTATCGACAATTACAATTGCTGTGGCTTCTTTCATCGGCGTTATTGTCGGCGGAATCTGGAGCGACAGGTGGGTTCTTCGAAATGTACGCGGTCGCGTTTACACCAGCGCAATCGGCTTGTTTCTAACAATACCTGCGTTAATTCTGTTAGGTACAGGAAGTACCTTTTACAGTATTGTAGGCGCTGCTATCTTGTTTGGAATCGGGTTTGGCATTTTTGATGCGAATAATATGCCGATCCTTTGTCAGTTTGTTCCGCCACGCCTTCGCGCCACCGCATATGGTTTTATGAACATGGTAGGTGTTTTTGCCGGCGCTGCCGTTACGCAGATATTAGGCCGCTTCAAAGACGAAGGCCACTTTAATAATGGATTTGCTCTGCTGGCACTCATTGTCGCCATAGCCCTTCTGCTGCAACTTCTTACTCTCAAACCAAAAGTTATAGATTATGTCGACGCAGACTAAAAAACAGCTATACAAAATTTTGGGCGTAGCTTACCTTCTTTTTTGCGTGATCCCGTTAGTAATGGCGCAGCAAAAAAAGGTAAAAGTAGCTTGTATAGGTGACTCTGTAACGGAAGGGTTAGGTCTTGATTCACCGGCAACAAACGCTTATCCGGCTGTACTGCAAGAGAAAATTGGAGCACAATTCAATGTAGAGAATTTTGGTCACAGTGGCGCTACTTTATTACGCCACGGACATCATCCTTATGCTAATACGAAGCAGTTCCGAGATGCTTTACATTTTCATGCAGACATTGCTATCATTCACTTAGGCTTGAATGATACCGACCCGCGTAACTTCCCCCACTATCGGGATCAATTTGTGCAAGATTACCTTTGGCTTATTGATACCTTACGCACAAATAACCCGACTTTAAAGATATATATCTGTAAAATGTCGCCCATATTCACGGGACACCCGCGATTTTCGTCCAGTACATTTAACTGGTACCACGCGATACAGGATTTAATAGTCGATGTTGCTGCCGCTCGTGCATTGCCGGTCATTGATCTTTACGCGGCTCTGCATAATAGACCTGATCTTATTACAGATTCTCCAACATTACATCCCAATAAAAAGGGAGCATACAAAATTGCTGATTTTGTCGCACAACATCTAACAGGTAATTTTGGTGGATTAAAGATGCCAGCTGTTTTTGGAAAACAGATGGTTGTACAGCGAGATAAGCCATTTACGGTATGGGGAACCGCAGATGCTGGCACGACAATAGAAGTACAGTGGTCGACACAGAAACAACGCACAAAAACAGACAAAAATGGAACTTGGCAGGTGCAATTCCCTGCACAAGCCGTAAATCGTATCCCTCAAACCTTAACCGTTAAGAGCGACCGGCAAACATTTACTTACGACGATGTACTCGTGGGAGATGTATGGTTAGCAGCGGGGCAATCCAACATGGCTTTTCCTGTAAAGCGCGCGAACCAAGGGGATAATTTAGCACACAAGGAAGGCAAACGTTTGCCCATACGCTTACTCAAGTTTAACAATCTTGCACCCACCGACGACATCGTTTGGGATCAACAAACATTAGCGCAAGTTAATGCCCTAAATTTCTTTACCGGCGCTTGGTCAGTAAATAGTCCCCAAGAGGCTGAAAATTTCTCTGCGGTAGCTTATGCTTTTGCGGTAGAGATTGCCAACAACCAACAGATTCCAATCGGCATGATCGATCTTTCCGTTGGCGGCTCGCCGCAATTGGCCTGGATTCCACGATTAACCCTCGAGTCCAATGCACAATATACAGGGGCATTGCATCCTTGGCGAAAAAGCGACTACCTTATGACCTGGTGCCGTGAACGAGCAAATAAAAACCTGGAACAATCGCCATCGCCATTTCAGCAACATCCCTATGCCCCTTCTTATATTTATGAAGCTGGCATTGCTCCAATCGCTCCTTTTGCATTAGCAGGCATCCTTTGGTATCAAGGAGAAAGCGATGCCGAAAATGCGGAACTGTACCAACATCTTTTCCCAACATTCGTGCAAGACATGCGCCAGCGCTGGCAGGAAGAACTTCCATTCTATTATGTACAACTATCGAGTATTGAACGCCCATCTTGGCCTTTCTTTCGCGATGTACAACGACAGATGCTACAAAAAATTCCTAATACGGGAATGGTTGTTACTACGGACATAGGTGATCCTATTGATGTACATCCTCGAAATAAAATAACCGTTGGAAAAAGGCTTGCGCAATGGGCATTGGCGAAACATTATAAGCAACAGGTAACTCCTTCTGGCCCCTTATTTCGGACAAGCACAATCCATGGCGACACCATCGAATTGACATTCGATTACGCAACAGGAATGAAGACCAGCAACACGGCTTCTTTAGCCGGATTCTTCTTCCAAACGGCAGAAGGGAAGCTATTACCTGCCACCGCCAACATCATACAAAATAAGGTGACCATCGTAAAACCGCAAGGAGTCACTTTGAAAGCCTTGGTATATAGTTGGGAGCCTGTAAGCACAGGAAATTTAGTAAACAATGCAAATTTACCGGCCAGCACTTTCCGCTTGCCTCTATAAAAAAAGAATAATGGATCAGAAACAACTACAGTCACTAGCTGACTTTTATAAAAAACAACTTTTAGAAGACACGGTTCCTTTTTGGTTTCCAAGATCATATGATGAAGAAAATGGTGGGTACCTACTGATGCGTGACGCCGATGGCTCCTTACTAGACACGGATAAAGCAGTTTGGATTCAAGGACGTGCTTGCTGGTTGCTCGCCACGTTATACAATACCGTAGAGCCACGTCAAGAGTGGTTGGATGGCGCAAAGCTGGGTTACGATTTTCTATTGAATAAGTGTTTTGATGAGCATGGTAAAATGTATTTTCATGTTGATCAGGAAGGGACCCCTTTACGCATGCGTCGTTATTTTTTCTCTGAGACGTTTGCCGTTATAGCGTTTGCCGCATATGCCAAGGCGTCTGGCGATCCGCAGGCCGCAAAAAATGCACGTGATCTTTTTGGGGTTTGTATGGAATATGCGGAGGGGGAGCGCAAGATAGAGCCTAAATTTGAAAACACACGACCAACGAAGGGAATCGGAATTCCTATGATTATGATCAACACAGCGCAACAGTTACGCGAGACCATTGGTGACAGTCGGTGCGATAGCGCCATTGAAGGTTGGATCAAAGAAATTGAAACCAATTTTGTGAAAGACGATATTCGATGTGTAATGGAGCAGGTAGCCCTCGATGGGAGTATTGTCGATCACATTGAAGGACGCACCCTAAACCCAGGACACGCAATCGAAGGCGCCTGGTTTATTCTACATGAAGCGCTATACCGCAACAAGGATCCGAAATTAATAGATCTTGGGTGTCGTATGCTTGATTATATGTGGGAACGTGGCTGGGATAAAGAACATGGCGGAATCTTATATTTCAGAGATGTATACGACAAGCCTGTACAAGAGTACTGGCAAGATATGAAGTTTTGGTGGCCACAAAATGAAACCATCATCGCCACCCTCCTCGCCTACTTGGTCACCAAAGATGAAAAATATGCAGAAATGCATCAACAGATACACGATTATGCCTATACACATTTTCATGATAAAGAACATGGCGAGTGGTTTGGTTACCTGCATCGCGATGGAAAAGTAGCACAGCCGGCAAAAGGAAATCTGTTCAAAGGCCCATTCCACCTCCCTCGCCAAGAGTGGTACTGCTGGATGACGTTAACGAAATTTATGAAACCTTAACATGAAAAAACACGGCCCAATCTGCTTTCTTTTCACACTAATTCTGGTGGGTTTTCTTCATCCCGTTCGCGCACAAAGCGACCTGCTCCCTATGCCTCAAAAAGTATCTTGGCAAAATGGGATTCTAGACCTTCGTCAAGGCATAACGTTAGAAGGAGACACCTCCGGAATAGATCGAGAATTATACCTCCTGTCTGAAGTAATGAAGGCGAATAGGATCCCGTTTTCGTATGCAAAAAACAGATCTGCCCCCCGTTCAACAGTATTAAATCTAACGTTGAACGCACGGAATATGCGCGAGAAAAAAGAAAGCTACCGCTTGACCATTTCGACAACGGGCATTACTGTTGCTGCCTCCACGAAATCTGGTTTGTACTATGGTTTGCAAACCTTGAAACAATTGATAACAGCGCAAGGCACTGTCCCCTTTTGCAGCATCGAAGATGAACCAGCCTTTCCATGGCGTGCATTCTTAGTTGATGTTGGTCGAAATTACCAGCCCTTAGAAATGCTGAAAGAACAAATCGATATCATGGCGCAATACAAGCTTAATGTTTTCCACTTTCATTTTACGGAAGATATTGCATGGCGCCTGAGCAGCAAACGTTATCCCGGATTAACCGATTCTACCAATATGACACGATGGGCGGGTCAATCATATACTGAGCAAGAGTTTCGAGAACTCATCAAATACTGTTCGGATCGACATATTACCTTCTTGCCAGAAATCGATATGCCGGGACACAGCGCCGCTTTTCATCGTTTTTTTGGTGTGGATATGCAATCAGATTCGGGTATGGTATTTCTAAAGGAACTGTTACATGAGTTTGCAAACACCTACCCGGGACTGCCTTACCTTCATATTGGTGGGGACGAAGTCAAAATAACGAACCCTAACTTCATGGGGGAAATGACGCGCTATGTCGAGTCCCTCGGATTTAAAACCTTAGGTTGGGATCCAGGCGGCAATTTAATGCCGCAAACAATCCGTCAGCTATGGATGGGTGGACCAAAGGCAATTGAGCCTGATGGCGCATTAATCTATATAGACTCGAAACACCTTTACATTAACCACATGGATCCGCTAGAAACGGTGACGACGTTATTTTACCGCCAGATTGGCGAGCAGAAGAAAGCGCATAAAAATCTGTGGGGAGCCACCTTGTGCGTATGGCCGGACCGCGCTGTTTCGGCTCCTGAAGATATGTTTTTACAAAATGCCGCTTATCCAGCGATGCTCACCTTTGCAGAAAGAATTTGGCAAGGGGGTGGTTTGGCTGGTTGGAAGGCAAATATTCAACCCGTAGATCAGGAAGAAAATCTATCTTTTTCTTCCTTTGAAAAAAGACTATTACAGCACAAGGAAAAATTTTTCAAAAACCTACCATTTCCTTATGTAAAACATAGCCACATCACATGGGAGTTAATTGGACCTTTTCCGAATGAAGGAAAACTAACGCAGGCATTCTCCATCGAAAAGCAGGCGTTCGATTCGACAATCGTGCCTACATATCACATTACTGGTGGAACGGTCATATTGCGCCATTGGTGGGCCGATGTTATACAAGGCGTCCTCGCTCAACCACAAACAAATACAACTTGGTATGCGCGTACTAAAATATGGTCCGATAGCATTGGTTATCAACCTTTCTGGATCGGGTTCGGAAATTTATCGCGTTCATATGCGAGCGATTCACCAACTAAGGACACCTGGGATAACCTACACAGTGCCATCCAGGTAAATGGCAAATGGATTGAACCACCCATCTGGAGACAACCAGGCCTAAAAGGCAACCTAGAAAAACCACTACTCGACGAAGGATACACCTTTCGTCAGCCTCAACAAATTTATCTGAATAAAGGATGGAACCATGTCTTAATAAAATTACCTATGGGTAGTTTTGCTGGTCGAAGTTGGGATAACCCCAACAAATGGATGTTTACCTTTGTTCCTTACCGCTAACACAATGACTATGATGAATAAACTTTTTTATATCGGTGCTGCTTTACTGATGCAAAGCACCTTAAATGCACAAGAAGTAACCGTTTTCAAATCCGGCGAAGCGGGTTACGCCAGTTATCGGATTCCGGCGATTGTTAAAAATAAAAATGGAGATCTTTTGGCTTTTTCAGAAGGCCGAGTCGATCATGCAGGCGACTATGGAAATGTGGACATTGTCTATAAAATCAGTAAAGACAATGGTAAAACATGGGGCGCCATACAGGTGGCTGCAGACTATGAAAAACTACAAGCAGGAAATGCGGCTCCAGTAGTCGATTTGCTTGATCCAAACTATCCCAATGGACGTATCTTTTTATTTTATAATACCGGAAACAACCACGAAAGTGAAATACGGAAAGGAAAAGGATTACGGGAATCTTGGTTTATCACCTCTACAGACGGAGCAAAGACCTGGTCTGCCCCAGTAAACATCACGGCGGAAACACACCAACCCAAACAACCGGATGTCAATCCAGCTTATAATTTTGATGCAGATTGGCGTACGCTCGCGAATACACCAGGGCATGCCTTACAGTTAGATAGCGGTCCCTACAAAGGTCGTCTCTATATTCCGGCAAATCATTCGGAAGGAAATCCGCTCGCCAATGGCAAAGATTACTATGCACACTCTTTTTATAGCGATGACCACGGAAAAACTTATAAGATAGGGTCTACTGTTCCTTTCGAGGGGAGCAACGAGACTATGGCTGCCCAAATATCCGAAACCGGTGTTTACATGAATAGCCGCAATCAACAGGGAAATGTACGTACACGCATCATCAGCTACTCCAACAACGGTGGAGTAACGTGGGACACAACGTTCTACGATAAGAACTTACCCGATCCGGTAAACCAAGGTAGCGTCTTATCATGGCGTAAGAAAGGTAAATACATCCTTGCCGTCTGCAATGCCGCCGACACAAAAAACCGGGATAATCTCACGCTACGATTATCGAAAGACGGAGGTAAAACTTGGTATAAGAATACGGTCGTTGCAAAAGCGCCAGCCGGCTACAAAGGATCATATTCCGCATATTCGGATTTGGTATTATTGAATCCAAAAACAATAGGCGTATTTTATGAAAAAGACAACTATAAAGAAATCGTCTTTATACCGGTCAAACTATAAAGAAGTGTAATTTTTCAAAGAAACCCCTATAGTCGACACATCATTTTATAGGGGTTTCTTTAGACCTAATGCAATCAATAACACCTTAATTAAGGTCTAGAAACAGTAGGTAAGGGTTTCAAAAACAATAAGGCATTATAAACAGCCTGATGAATCACCGTGGCATGAGTCTCTTGCGGCAGGTAATCAAAAACAGTATGAATCTTCGAAGACTTTTCTACTATACCGTGCAACTGTTCCACTTCATTGAACATCTTCGTATCTTCGTCCTTACTGGGCGCACCAATATAGACGTTAACTTCTTTTTTAAGGTTCTTATTTAAAAGCACGTGGGCTTCCGAAAGAAGAGAGCGACCTCCCCACCATAAACTAGGACTGATGATGATATAGTCGGTAAACAACGTAGGTTTCTTTAACAATATTTCGGTCGCTAATAAACCTGCTAGCGATTCCCCAATTACTACACTTCTGTCTTCCGTTCGATACGTCCCCTCAATAAAGGGTTTTAACTCCTCTCCTAAGAACTGAATGTATTTCGCAGATTGACCATGTGCGACAAAGCTGGTTTTTGGAAAACCTTCTTCCTCCAAAAAATCAAGATTAGGGACCACAAAAGTAAAATCTCGTCTTCTATTTACATTTTCGATACCGACAACGATTGCTTCTGGAAATCGATCGACCCATGCTTGTGCACTAAAACGAAGTAAGCTCGTCAAATGAAAAAAATCTTCCTCAACCCCACCATCAAGAATATAGACCACAGGATATTTTTTTCCAGCCCCGTCCATATAGGATGGTGGCACATAAATATTTACACGACGTTCTTCTTCAAGTATCTTGGAAGGAAAGACCGTAGTTTCTCCAAAAGTAACAGGAGTTTTCACAAACTGAGCCTGTAATCGGGAGGATACAGCAACAATAAGGATCGTAATCAAAAAAGGATATAGCTTCTGCATGGAACCAATGTTAAATAGCACGGCAAGATAAAACTATTTTATTTGATAGCATACACCGCGCCGTCAGCTGTGGCGAAATATAACGTAGAAGCCTCGACCCACACCGTAGAAAAGATGCTTCCCATTTTGAGATAGCCCGCGAATAATTTATTGATATCATGTTGGTAACGTGCGTCTAAGTCTTTCCTCATCGTACCATCATGATCAAAAAAATCGGAGCTATACTGTTTGCTCGCATCTGTTTGAAAGACCATATCCTGTTGTCCGGTTACTAAATTCAATCGATATAAGGCTCCATTCAGCGCACCAAAATAAGCTAGACTGTTATGGATTGTAGGACTACTAAAAACATTGAGTGGTACAGACGGTTTATGACGCAGTGTTCCGTCTTCTTTATTAAATACCAATGTTGTAAAAGAATCCGACATCGTAACGACAAGGTCTGATTTGTTTATACTGGGCACACATGTCCAACTACCCGGCTGGTGATATATCCATTGGCCAGTACCGCTTTTCGTATGCAAGGCATACAGATTAAAATCTCTCGAGCAGAAATACACGCTGCTATCGGCTACTGCGGCATGGAACTGCACCTCTCCTTTCGGAAAATAAGTTTGCCCCACCGTCTTGAAACGCCAACGTAACTTCCCGCTATGTTCTAGGCAGTAGAAATAACCATCGTAACTACCAATAAAGACCGCATCCTCATTTACCGTAGGTGATGCATGCACAATCCCATCCGTCTTATAACGCCACCGCAATGCTCCACTCTTCAGATCGAGTGCATAAATATGTTGATCCCCCGAACCAACATACACCGTACCGTCATACACCGCAGGTGAAGATTGATAATAATCCCAGGTATCAAAAAACCGTTCACCTTTGGTTTGAAAAGACCAACGCTCTGTACCCTTCGCTGCATCAATCGCATGAAAAACACCATCCGTACTCATAAAAAGTACTAAGCCGGCAGCAATGGCTACCGAGGAACGAATTTCGCCCTTACTTCGAAAACGCCAAACTTCTGCTCCAGTGGTTTTATGTAGCGCATACAAATTGCTATCACAGGACCCGATATAAATGAAATCTTGATCCGCAATCGGCGATGCATATACCACACCTTTCGTCTGAAACTTCCACTGCAAAGCCAACTGATCCCCGATGTCTGCGCCTTCACTATTATTCTGTCGATTAGCCGTCCGCCCCAATTGTTGCGCATGCAAACTCAATTGCAAGCCGACTACGAAGAGCAAGAAAAAAACAAGCGTTGATTTTTGAGGCATTTTGAATACGTTTAGATAAGGGTTAGTACACTAATTAACACAAAAAAAAGGAATGCACAAAATATTCATATTCAAAAAGATAAGATCTTTATTAACGCAACTATCGTCGAGATTACAGAGACACATCAACCATTTCGACGTATTCGACTTAGTGAAGAGGATGTTATACCGAGATAAGAAGCCAACATACTTAGAGGAACACGATTGGCCAATCCAGGGTAATGCTTAAGAAAGAGCGCATAGCGCTCTTTTGCTTCTAAATTCTTCATTAGACTTGCTGTCTTAAGTTTGCTTTCAGAGACAAAAGCATAAAGCTTACTGATTAATACAGGCCATACAGAAACTTCCTTTTCCAGCAAAGCGAAACCTGCTGCGTCAATAGACCATATCGTCGCATCCGTTACTGCTTCTATATAATCACTGGCCGGTAACTGCCCTTGAAAACTATGCAAGTCGCCAATAAAACGACCTTCATAAATAAAGTAATTTGTGAAATCATCGCCTTTTTTATTGTAGTAGACGGAGCGAAACACACCATCCTCGACAAAGGCTATCTTATCACTTATTCGACCATTTTCTGCAAAATAATCGCCCTTCCTTATATATATACATTTGAAGGCTTCTTGGATGCTGGCTTTTTCCTCGCTATCCATGGTTCCAAATTTTCCTATATATGCAATAAGCTCCTTCATCCAGTAGGGTATAAATAAGAACCAAAAAATACAAAAATTTTCGTTCTTATCGTACAGTAAATATCTTTTAAAGATCCTCCGTCAATTCCACAATTGCATCCCGCTGCGGACCAATAGAAAGATATCGAACAGGAACTTCCAGCGCTGTATTCAAAAAGCGAATATAGGCCATCAGGCCATCCGGTAAATCCATCTCACTTTCGACTTGCGTAAAATCACCAGTCCAACCCATCAACCTTGTCCACACTGGCTTTGCCAACTGAAAACTGTAATCTAAAGATGCATAATCAGATATCACATCATTGACTATATATTGCGTGCAGATATCAACCGTCTCCATCTCATTCAATACATCAGCCTTTGTCATGATAAGCTGTGTAACACCATTCAACATCACCGCGTACTTTAACGCAGGCAAATCTAACCACCCGATGCGACGTGGCCGTCCGGTATTAGAACCGAATTCATTTCCCTTTTGTCGAAGTTTTTCACTTAGTTCATCCGCGATCTCACTCGGAAAAGCACCGTCCCCAACCCTTGTTGTATAAGCTTTAAAAACACCATAAACATCCCCTACTTTAGTTGGTGAAACCCCCAAACTCACACAGGCGGCTGAAGCAATCGTACTGGAGGAAGTAACATAAGGATATGTTCCGTGATCAATATCAAGCATAGTTGCTTGCGCTCCTTCTGCCAAAACTCGTTCCCCGGAATATAGTGCCGTATTCAAGTACAACTCTGTATCAATAATGTGCAGCTTCTTCAGGTATTCGATATCAGTAAAAAAAACATGTATCATTTCTTGCAAATCAATCATCTCTTGTTCTTTTGCTCGGAGCTCCTCATATTCCCGAACGATGGCAGTCTTCACTTTCTCCTCGAACGTATCCATGTAGATATCCCCAACACGGAACCCTTGACGAAGCATCTTATTCGCGTACGCCTGTCCAATTCCATTTTTTGTCGTCCCGATCGTTTGAAAATCAGCTGACGCTTCCATATAAGCGTCTCGATATGCATACGTTGGCAGTACTAAGTGGGCTTTCTTGGAGATGAATAGATTATTAGTGATCGACAAACCTGCGGAAATTGCTGATAAATCATCGATTTCACGTCTTAACTGCGTTGGATTAACCACCACACCGGTACCGATTACATTTTTTATATGCGGGTAGAATACCCCGGAAGGTAATAATTTCAATGTTACTTTGTGCGATTGCCAGAAGATTGTATGTCCGGCATTCGCTCCTCCATTAAAACGAGCGACAATATCGTACGCCGAACAAATGCGATCGATAAATTTTCCTTTTCCCTCGTCGCCCCATTGCAGGCCAACGAGAATATCCATTTTTCCTGTTTTCATCTAACTTAAATTGTAATACAAAGCTATGTGCTGTGCGATATACCACAATTGTCATTTGGCAAAAAGCAAATTGAAACCTATTGAAAATAGTGTATCTTTCAAAAAAGTTGTGTGATCATATAAATAGTATTGAAGATATAACTAAGGACAGTGAACTTTGAATTTAAACTAAGCGATGAAGGTATAGCGGATTTCGTTTATTGTTTTTCAGCCTTGGACAACATGGAGGATATTCGTGAAGGAATCATTATTCCTAATGGCAGGGTTGATCTCGTCTTTGCTTTTAAATCAGAGAAAGAGATCGAAGTTACCCTGCTCGGTTTGGAAACAAAGCCAAAGAAAATGCCCGACCGAAACTATACAAAATTCTACTCGGTTAGCTTCAATCCCCTTGCTTTAGAGTATATACTTCAAATTTCTGTTGCAGATGTGCTAGATAACGGAAAAATTTTACCTGTTGATTTTTGGGACCTGCCTTCCCTTCATTCCATGAATTTCGAACAATTCTGTTCGGCGATCACCAACAAGGTACACAGTAAGCAACCAACCAACATGGATGAACGAAAACGCAAACTCTTTCGTCTTATTTTCGATTCCAATGGAGCGATTGGTATTCGGGAACTTTCCTACAATATTGGTTGGAGCGAACGCCAGATAAACCGTTATTTCAACCAACAGTTAGGGCTGCCCATAAAGACATATTGCAATATACTACGCTTTCAGGCCGCTCTCCCCTACATCAAAGAAGGTAAACTGGCTCCGCAATTGAACTATACCGATCAGTCCCATTTTATCAAGGAGATTAAAAAACTATCGGGCGTTTCTCCCAAAGAGTTATTCAAAAATGAAAATGACCGTTTTTTACAATTCCTCACGGTAGCCAAGCCCTAATTTTGTGGTATTCAAAATTGAAAATATGTTACTACAAAACAAGAAAATAGCCATTGTAGGCGGTGGACCTGGCGGATTAACATTAGCTAAGTTATTACAAGATAAAGGTGTCAATGTAAAAATTTATGAAAGAGATTTTGACCGCACAGCAAGGGTACAAGGCTCTCCCTTGGATCTACACCAAGAATCGGGATTAGCAGCTTTACAACAAGCAGGCTTAATGGAGGTATTCAAAAAAAATTATATGCGTGGCGCGGATCGGGAGCAAATCATGGATCCCCAAGGAACGGTCTTCTTTAGCGATCATGGTGTCAAAAAGGAAGAAAATTTTGGCGACCCTCATTTTCGTCCCGAGATTGATCGCGGAGTTTTGAGAAACCTTCTTTTAGACACTTTACAACCGGGTACCATACATTGGAACTGTCATTTTACAGAGATGAAACCGCAGAACGACGGATGGATACTTTACTTCAAAGATGGAAATACTGCCTACGCAGATATTGTTATTGCGGCCGATGGAGCACATTCTAAAATCAGACCTTACCTCACCGATATCAAGGCTTTTTATTCAGGCATTACAATGATCGAAGGAAATATACCAAACGCCTCAGAAAAATCTCCTGCTGTTACGCAACTCTTAAAAGGAGGAAAGATCATGGCATTTGGCACGACCGAAAATATCTTAATGGGACAAAAGGGGAATGATGAGATCGGATTTTATCTCAGCTTTAAAGTCGATGAAAACTGGACACAGCAGAATACAGTAGATTTTAATGCCCCACAACAAGTAAAAAACTGGTACAAAACAAAATATGCATCCTGGAATCCATTATGGGATGAACTCCTAGAAGTGGTCACCTATCCATTGACCCCGCGCCCCATTTACTGCATGCCTTTAGATCAACATTGGGTTGCTCAACCCAATCTAACACTTATAGGTGATTCCGCTCATGTGATGCCTCCTTTTGCCGGTGAAGGCGTAAATATGGCGATGTTAGATGCACTTGAATTATGCAACAACCTGACCGGAAATATATTTAAAGCGCCCCTCGAAGCGATAGCAGATTATGAGTCCAGGATGCGGCAAAGAGCGAGCTTAATCGCAAAAGAATCACTCGACAACGGAGAAACCATGCATAACAAGCATGCCTTACGTGATATGCTGGCTTTTTTCACGGGGTTCGAGAACCCCTAGCCGCTCAAGCCGATAGCTAAATCGGTGTCATTTTTCAAATAAAACATCAAATGTATTAACAGTTTCTTAATAATAATCTATCTTTGTATCTAAGTTTTTGATAGGCAATATCTTAAAAACGATGGTTTCCAGCTCGGAAATGAACTTTATTAACTACAGGGGTGAGATGCACATTTTTCAGGAGGATAGCGACCTTATAGAACAGTTGGCAGAAGGGTCTACCGCAGCTTTCGAAAAGCTCTTTGCCAGATACTGGTCCCACGTTTTCACCACAGTTAAAAAGTTAATTAAATCTCATGAATTAGCCGAAGATGTTTCCCAAGAGATTTTTGTGAAAGTATGGAGTCGCAGACAGGAACTATCGTCTGTTACTAATATTGAGGCGTATCTCTACACCATCGCACGAAATACGACACTCGATGTGCTGCGAAAAAAAGTCTTAGTGACCGATAACTTAGAACAATTAATCCATTACTTCTCCGACCATGCCCTTACTCCGGAACAACGCTTAGAATATAAAGAGTTACAACATAGTATACAGGAAAGTATCAACGCTTTGCCTGAAAAGCTAAAAGCTGTCTTCGTATTAAGCAGAATAGAAGGTCTTTCACACGAAGAAATCGCCGTAAAACTAGATATATCTATCACCTCTTCAAAAACATATATCGTTCGGGCTCTCAAGATTATCCGTGCTCATATGGCCAGTAACATGGATTTAAATACAATTCTGATTGCCACCTTACTCCTCGAAAAAATTATTTTTCGAAATAAGTGATTTTTAATGTCTTCCTTATCCCGTTTTCTACGTCTGTCTATAATGGGAGCGCTTTAGCTACAGCTGTACATGAATAATAAATTAAAATTCGAAGATCTATATACAAAATACCTTCAGGGGCAATTAACCGCTGAGGAGTTACTGGAATTTATCCAACTGTCTAATGATCCGGCGAATGAAGGTGCCTTTTCGGAGCTTGTGAACGAAACATTTCATACGGATAAGAGTGCTTCCGATGCCTTCCATACCGGACAGGCGTTTCAGCGTTTCCAATCTACGATAAAAGGACTGCAAGCCCCAGAAGAAACACATCCCCAGATACGGAAGCAAAAACGTTCGTACGGTCAAATTTGGAAGTATATTGCAGCGGCATGTATGGTATCGTGTTTCATTTATTTAGGAAGTAATTATTTCCGTGAAAGCAAACCAACACATCCCTACCCTACGTATAGTCATATGGAGGAGGTACAGCCTGGAACAAACAAAGCTTTTCTAAAGACTGCCGATGGAAAAGAGATTGCCTTGGGCACAGAAGGAGCACTTCGCGTTGAAAATAATCGTTTGATCGATGCAACTGGAGAACAGATTCAAAACGAAGATAATACCAATACATGGCAGACTCTTGTTGTTCCAACAGGGGGACAATACAAAATGATACTCGCTGATGGCTCCAAAGTTTGGTTAAATTCAGCATCCAAGATGACCTTTACCAAGCAGTTTAATGGAAGTAAAAGAATAATAAAGTTAGAAGGAGAAGCCTATTTTGAGGTAGCTCATAATGCGCAGAAGCCTTTTATAGTCGAAAGTAACGAACAACAAGTGCAAGTTCTTGGCACCAAGTTTAATCTATCGGCCTATCCGGATGAAGCAACTGTTACCACCCTCGTGGCGGGGAAAGTCAATGTATCAGCCTTTGGACAAAACGAAACGTTGATCCCCGGAATGCAGAGCATAAATTCGGCGTCCCACCTAACAACAAAACCAGCTAATATGGAGGTTGCTTTAGCCTGGATGAATGACCGTTTTGTTTTTGTACGTGAACCCTTACCACAGATTATTCAAAAGCTTTCGCGTTGGTACAATGTTGATCTGTATATCGCTTCTGGTTCTGAAGCATTAAACAAGAAAACATTTAGCGGCTCTTTAAGCAGAAATACACCACTAACAGAAATATTAAATCTATTTAAAACAACCGAAACCATCAGGTTTGAAATGAAAGAAGGGAGGGTTCGCTTGATGATGTAGTATGTACTAATCCAAATAAAAAACCAGAAGTGATCAACACCCCTGGTTTACCTAGACTAAGAATTAAAAGCATTGTGCTTTAAGGTTAACCCTTCGAAAGTAACACCTAACACTAGCTTAGAACACCTAATTATTTCAAATATATGAAATTTAATGCAGCCCTATTGATGGCTGTGACATTCTCACTCGTTTCTTTTCGAGGAGAAGCGCAAGCCATAAATATCAAGGGAAATAATCTACAAATTGAAAATCTAATTAAAGAGATTCAAAAACAATCAGGATATAACTTTCTGTTTGATGATCAGCTTCTTGCCGGAACGAAGGCGAAGCAGATCGACATTAAAAATGCATCCGTAACACAAGCTTTACAGGCCATTTTTGAGCACACCAATATTAGTTATGTCGTGACCGACAAAAATATTGTCCTAAAAAAGAAAGCGAAAGCAACAAATTCGACAACAACGACCAAACAACAACAGGAAAAGATACGTAAAGGTACGATCCAAAATGATCAAGGGACGGTCCTTCCCGGCGCAACGATTCGAAACAAACGTACAGGCGCTATTGTCGTTTCGGATAGTCAAGGAGAATTCGCAATTCCTGCCGAATCTGATGATATTCTTGAAGGGACTTTTTTGGGATACCAACGTAGCGACCTGAAGATCAAAACGGACGATACAACGGTTCGAATTGTCCTTTCTAAAGCGGTTACCGAACTCAGTGACATCGTTATCGTGGGTTACGGTGCGCAACAGAAAAAACTTGTTGCCGGAGCGATAAATACCATAAAGGGGGAAGAACTGGCACAGTCTCCTGCCGTTAATTTATCCAATACCTTAATGGGTAGAGCACCGGGTTTGACCTCTACGATGACCTCGGGTGCACCCGACCGGGACCGCGCAACATTAAAAATTCGGGGTATGGGCGAAGCATTGATCGTAATCGATGGTGTTGCCCGTGAAGGACAAGGGATTATCGGAATGGAAATCGATAAACTTGACCCCAACAGTATAGAAAGTGTTACCATATTAAAAGATGCCGCAGCAGCAGTATATGGAACACGTGGTGCAAATGGGGTAGTTTTAATCACGACAAAAAAGGGAACCCGAGATAAACTCGAAATTGGATACAGTGGACAATTGGGGTTTCAGGAAAGCACGCGTTTACCTCGTTTTCTAGACTCATATCGTTACGCATTACTCAATAATGAGATGTATGACAATGATATCGCAGAACGTGGTACTTCCCCAAAAACCAAGTATACAGATGCTGAATTGCAAAAGTTCCTTGACGGATCTGACCCGAATCGCTACCCCAATACCAATTGGTATAAAGAAGTATTGAATACCACTGCGATGTTGCAAAAGCATAACGTCAACATTAATGGCGGTTCTAAAAATGCACGTTATTTTGTCAGTGGTTCTTATACCGATCAAGATGGTTTAATGAAAACATCAGGACTGAAACGGTATGGATTGGTAAGCAATACCAACTATGATATCACAAAGAACACGAATCTAGCTGTCGGAATCAACTATATCACAGAAACAGCAAGTAACCCCTCTGCGTATGCAGAAACAATCTTTAGCCGTTTGGCATCCTTGGGCTCGATTTCTCCGGCACAGTTTACGAATGGTTTTTATGCGTACTCTGGCTTTTCAGGAAATCCTAAAACTGACGTAATGCCGGAGAGTGGTTACAATCGGACAACTAGAAATGTATTTACCGGTTCATTTAGACTGACACAGCAAATTCCTTTTGTAAAAGGTTTATCGGCCGGTGCAGCAGTGACCGTAGATCGTAACAGCTCTTTCCAAAAAGGATTCACCATTCCAGTGCAACAATACACCATCGCACAGAACACCGATGATTATACGTTGCAAAATGGAACGGAAAAGCCATATCTCGACCAAACATATAACCAAAATAACAACGTGAATGTTCAAGTTCGAATGAACTATAAACGAAAATTTGGTGCGCATAATGTAGATGCAATGGCTTTATATGAACAAAACGAGTTCAAGAGTGAGATGATGAACGCTTCGCGTAGCAACTACCCCGTTTCCAGTCTAGACCAACTTTTCCTGGGCGATGCAAGCACACAAAAGAACCTAGGTTCATCCACCGAAAATGCAAGACGTAGTGTGGTAGGAAGACTTGTGTATAGCTATAACCAACGCTATATCGTTGAAGGAAGCTTCCGTCATGACAGCTCTCCTTATTACCCGAAAGGTAAAAGAGATGCCTTTTTCCCTGCCGTATCTGCCGCATGGATTGTTTCTGATGAGCGTTTTATCAAAGACAATTTCTCCTTTGTGGATAACTTAAAACTACGCTCTTCGTATGGTCGTCTTGGAAACGATGGTGGAAATCTATATACCTACTTTTACAACTACGCTGTAGTACCAGCAGGATATGTCTTTGGTACAAGTAACACCATTACACCATTGACTCGTATATCAAACCTAACTGTGCCAAATACTAATATTACATGGGAAAAGGTCGATGCGTTCGATATTGGATTAGATGCGATACTTTGGAAAGGTAAGCTTGGATTTGAAGTTGATTACTACAACAAGAACAAATTTGACATCCTACGCTCTAGATCCTATGATGTACCCCTTTCTTTCGGTATAACACCTGCACTTCAAAACTTCGCACGGGAACGGTATTATGGTTACGAAGCTGCCGTATCACACCGTAGTAAGATCAAGGACGTACAAATCAATGCACGTTTAAACATGACCTATACCAAAAGTACAGTAGTAGATTATGGTGAAAATGATGCCGTCTTACCGGGTAACCGTCAAGAAGGAAGCACTGTCGGGATGGTACGGATCTTAAAGGCAAATGGTATATTCAAGGATGAAGCCGATGTCGCAAACTGGCCAAAATATTTGAGTAGTCCGAATGGAACGCCAATCACACCTAAACCGGGTGATATCCGATATGAGGATATGAATGGCGACGGTGTTGTTGAACTCTATAGCGGCAGCCCCGACCGTGCCTTCGAAGCGCAATATATTAACCCACCGACCGTATACGGACTTAATCTAGGTGCGAGCTGGAAAGGGCTATCTGTCGATGCTTTTTTCCAAGCCTCTACCGATATTTTCATCAACTATACAGCAGCCAACGATATTGCAAATTTCTATGAGCTGCATATGGATAGATGGACACCGGAGAATCTTAATGCGAGCTACCCGCGCCTGTTATCCAATTACGAAAATAACAGACTCCCTTCCACATTCTTTGTGAAAAATGGGAATTACCTGAAGCTTAGAACCGCACAAATAGCTTACACCGTTCCATCGGCATGGTTAACACGTACTGGACTTCGTTCTGTAGGACTGACGCTGCAAGGGCAAAATCTATTTACGATCAGTAAAAACAGACGCTACGATCCAGAATCTACCGGTGCAACAGCTAATCTCTATCCGCCACAGCGTATTTTCTCTTTTGGTGTACGTGTCGGTATTTAATATTAATTGCATTTGTCTAATGAAAAGAATAAACAATATAGCTCGAATACTCTTCTTGGCAGGCCTCACCACCATGACCTCTTGTCAAAAAGATTTTCTCGACCGTAAACCGTTAAATTTGGTTTCTGAAGAAACCGTATGGCAAGACCCTGCCTTAATCAAATTATCCATCAATGAATTTTACACATTCTTAAACACAGGGTTTACCAATACATACCTGCCCGGAGCCATCACTGATGACCTCCAATTGATCGGTTCAGAAGAACGTAAGTTGATTGGTTACCTCAGTGGTGATTTCTTTAACACGACCTTCCCAGAGCGTAACCTTTGGAAAGACGCGTACGCACAGATACGTAAGGTAAATTACTTTATTGGACGTGTAGAGCAAACCAACGTATTGAACGATACCGATCGCAAAACGTTATTGGGACAGGCTAGGTTCTTCCGTGCCTTTATCTACTTTCAGTTATTCTCTAACTTTAAAGACGTACCGCTTATTACGCGTTTGCAGCCCATAGAAGAGGCTGAAGACAAGCCGTTGAAGGTAAGTCATGAAGACGGCATGGCTTTTATCGCAGCTGAACTCGAAAAAGCAGCAACGGAGCTTCCTAGTACATACAGTAAGGAAGAATGGGGACGCATCACCAAAGATGCTGCCTTAGCTTTCTTAACACGGGTATTAATCTGGGATGCCAGTCCACTGAATAATGAGGACAATAGCCAACAGCGCTGGCAGAAGGCTGCAGATGCAGCATCGCGTGTAATAAGTGGGCAAGCTTATGATCTTCAAAAAGAATACACCAATGTCTTTTTGACTAAAAACATCATGACACGTCCTGAAGTTATACTCGAGTCCAGATATAATGGCTTGAAAGGAGAAAGACAACACGCTTTTGATAAAAACAATAGCTCGACTGGATTTGGTGGAAAAGGAATCAACTGCCCGACCCAAGATCTAGTAGACGCCTACGAGATGGCCAATGGAAAAGCTATTACGGAACAAGGTTCAGGCTACGATAAAGCAAAACCTTACATCGGTCGTGATCCTCGTTTTGATAAAGCGATATTACACAATGAAAGCTTGTTTAAAGATCGTAAAATTGAAACATTTACGGGTGGCCTTGATATGCCTCGTACAAACCCTACACCTACCGGTTACTACATCCGTAAATTTATTGATGAAAAATTCGATTATAACAAAGATGCGTCGGCAGGTAGTAGTACCAATTGGGTCATTATGCGTTATGCCGAGGTTCTGTTAAATTTCGCAGAGGCACAAAACGAAGCAACAGGTCCTACACAAGCTGTTTACGAGGCTGTAAATGCTATCCGCAAACGTGTCAATATGCCGGAGCTTGCAAAAGATCTTAATCAGGAACAAATGCGCGTCAAAATTCGTAACGAACGCCGTATTGAACTTGCCTTTGAAGACAATATCAGGTATCAGGATCTACGTCGTTGGAAAGCCGCAGAAACGATGCTTAACAAATCGGTATCAGGCGTTACCATCACCAAAAATAACGATGGTAGCTTTAAATACGCACCAAAATCAGCCGGCACACGTGTCTTTACCACTAAAAACTACTGGATGCCTATCCCATTAGTTGAACTTGGCGTCAACACGAATCTAAACCCACAAAATCCGGGTTGGTAATTATTATTCGTCCTAAAATTAAAAATGAAACATTTAAATAAAATTACGTTCACCCTTGCTGCGCTTGCTCTCTCCATGGGAGCAAGCCATGCGCAAGGCAAATGGTCCGGACTGGTAAAAGTATCCGAAAAAACAGAGGAAACTAAAAAGGATACGGAAAAGACAAAAAAGGAAAAGATTAAAAAGTTTGAAGACCTGATCGACAATACCGCGATCAAGTCAAAAGGTCTTTTTAACACCTACCATGTAGCCGACAAATATTACATGGAAATTCCGGACAGTTTACTTCACCGTGATATGTTGGTCGTTACCCGTTTTACCCAAACCCCTGTTGGTCTTAAAGAATACAGATCACAGTATGGCGGAGAAATGATTAACGATCAGCTTTGGCAATGGCAGCGACACCAGAACACCATCTTTCTACGTGTACCAAGTTATGCGTACATGGCTTCTGGCAACAGTGATATTCACCAAGCTCTTGCCAACTCTAATGCGATGCCAATTCTAGCAGCATTTGAAATCAAAGCTTTTAATGAAGGTGGAAAAAATTACCTCATTGATGTAACCGACTTTTATAACGGCGAGATTCCAGGGATGCAAATGCCTGAGAATCTAAAGAAAACCTATAAGTTAGCTGGCATTGATGCCGCCCGTTCTTATATCGATACCATCAAAGCGTTTCCAACGAATATAGAGGTAAGAACGGTAAAAACTTTCAAATCACCAGACCTGCCGGCAGATAAAACTGTTGGGGCGATGACCTTTGGCTTAAATACATCGATGGTCTTATTGCCAAAAACAGCAATGCAACCTCGTTACGACAACCAGCGTATCGGTTATTTTGCAAATCGTAAAATGGATTTCGGAGCCAACGATCAAAAAGTTACGGCAAAAGCATTTATTCAACGGTGGAGACTTGAGCCTTCCGATGCGGAAGCCTATGCACGCGGCGAACTGGTAACTCCGAAAAAGCAAATTGTTTATTACATTGATCCGGCCACACCAAAAAAATGGGTTCCCTACTTAATTGAGGGTGTGAACGACTGGAATACGGCTTTCGAGGCTGCTGGCTTTAAAAATGCTATCGTCGGTAAAGAAGCTCCTTCCCCACAAGAAGACCCTGAATTTAGTACCGAAGATGCACGCTATTCTGTGATCCGCTACTTCGCATCTGAAACAGAGAATGCGTATGGTCCGCGAATTTCAGATCCTCGGTCAGGCGAAATTATTGAAAGCCATATCGGTTGGTACCACAATGTGATGTCTCTCCTACGTAATTGGTTTTTTGTACAAACAGCAGCTATCCATGAGGGTGCCCGAGGTGCAAAATTAAGCGATGAGCAGATGGGCCAATTGATTCGTTTTGTATCGTCACATGAGGTTGGTCACACATTAGGTTTATTACATAATTTTGGATCAAGCAGTGCGTATGATGTGGATTCGTTGCGTTCACCGGCATTCACGGAGAAATATGGTACAGCACCGTCCATTATGGACTATGCTCGTTTTAACTACGTAGCACAACCGGGCGATGGAATTAAGAATATCTACCCTAAAATTGGGGAGTATGACCGTTACGCTATTGATTTTGGGTACCGTTACATGCCGCACCTAAGCCCAGAACAAGATGCCTCGTGGTGGGAAAGACACATTCAAGAGAAAATCAAAAATCCGGTGTACTATTACGGTAAGCAAGGTTCTATGGATCCGCGCGCACAAAGTGAAGATTTAGGGAATGATGCCGTGAAAGCGAGTGACTATGGGATAGCTAACCTGAAATATATTCTCCCTAACCTGGAGAAATGGACTTTCGATAAGGACGATAATCTAAGCAGTACGAAAGAGTTATACCTTGAGGTAATGCGCCAATATCGTCGCTATGTAAATCATGTTGTCGCAAATATTGGAGCGATGACAGAGGATGTAAAAACTATGGGCGAGAAAGGTGCCGTTTTCAATTACGTTCCCAAAGATAAGCAACAAGCGGCCGTTGCCTTTATCAATCGTCAGGTTTTCCAGACACCGACCTGGTTATTGGATAGTACCCTGATGTCACGTGTAGACTATGGTATTATGGTCAACAAAGTGGTTGAAATGCAAAATCAAGTTTTAACATCACTTTTAGAAACATATGGCTTTGCCCGCATGTTGGATGATGAGTTTAAAAACGGCAACAAGGCGTATAAAGTAACAGATCTTCTGAACGATCTCGAAGCGCAGATATTTAATAGCCCGGTCAATGATGTATTCAGCAGAGGCTTACAACGGGCGTACGTAGATCGTTTAGGCGTCCTCTTAAAGTTAGATAAACCTGTACAGGAAACCATCTATGCGGCTAGTGGATTAACGCCATATAACCCGAATCTTTCCGACATGCGTATTATTATGCATAGTGCGCTAAACCAAGTTGAAAAAAGAATCGCAAAGGCAGCCAAACGTGCAAGCAATTTTGAACAAGAACACTACAATGATCTTTTAAATCGAATCACACAGATTAAAAAGATAAACAAATAAAATAAAAAGGTGGGTAGCAGCAGCTATCCACCTTTTTTATGTGATTAATCTTCAATAAAACGTTGCCTGGCTGCTTTTGCACCAAAATAAACCATTAGGGTGATGGTTACCAATAGGAAATAAAAAGAGCTTTGCCACGAAGGATCTCGTTCATACAGCAAGCCAAATATAGGCGGTCCAATTGCGGCGATCAAGTACCCGACCGACTGTGCCATCCCGGATATTTTAATGGTTCCCTCCATCGTCTTACTTTTCAAGGAGAAAAAAAGAATGGCAAGACTAAATGCCAATCCGCTGGCACCTCCCATCAGAATAGCGGTAATATAAATAAATGTACGCTTACATAGAATAAGCATACCTACTCCGGAGAACATCAAGATACCTACGGCATAAATAAGCACCTTTTGATCTTTCATTTTTGAGGCAATAACAGGCGCAATAAACATAACAGGGAGCATGGCCATTTGGATGGTAAACAAGACCATCCCCGTCTCCTCTTTCGGCATGCCATAGTCCACCAAAACAACCGGTAAAAGTGCAACCAAACAATAGTATACCAGCGATTGCCCCCCCATAAAAAAGCTAATATTCCATGCCTGGTTCGATCTAAAAATACGGATGGAATCAACCCGCTTCGTGCGTGTCGCTCGCTGTACCGGTGAGGCCATAAAAGAATCAAGCAGCACGACTAAGAGTGCTAAAACAGACCAGAAAGTCCATACCCCAAGTGATCCTTTCCAACCTAGCCCGGTCCATTGTCCGATGGACAAGCTTAAACCCGAGGCCATTGCGGCAATCAAATTCATCGAAACAGAAAATATTCCGGTCATCAGACCGATATGATTCGGAAAGGCCTGTTTGATATAAGCAGGCGTGGTCACATTACCGATGCATATCCCTAACCCCATAACAATAGAGCCGATATATAACATCGTTACATTTCCATATACCCGCATAGCTAATCCTAAAACAAGTGCGACACAGGTGTAGATTAAACTATGTCTTATATTTCCTTTTCCAGCAATGCGGCTGATCATGATAGAACAAAAAGCGAACACAGCAAGTGGTATGGATGTCAAGAGACTTGCCTCCGAGGTATTCAAACTCAATACCGTTTTTATTTCGCTTAAAATAGGTCCTACCGCGGTTATTGGTGCACGCAGATTGCCCGCAACCATAATAATGACCAGGATACCCAAAACAGATATCCCTGATTTTTTATGTATCATAGCAAAGTTTATTGAACCTCGAAAATAGCTTGTATGGAAACAGAAGAACCTAATGGTAAAGATGCAGCCCCCGATGTGTTACGTGTATGTTTCCCATTTTCTCCAAAAATATCAACCGTAAGGTCGGAAGCAGCATTCATCAGCGCAGCATGCTGTGTATACGTTTCTAATGTATTGAAAGCGCCAATTAGCTGTACACATTTTTCAACTCGATTTAGATCTCCTCCTAATGCGTCCCTTAATATGGCCAGTACATTCAGCATCGTTACCCGCGTCGCTTCCTTAACTTGTTCCTCACTCACATCAATACCCAGCTTACCTGCATTGAAAATCTTGCCATCCTTCAACGCAACCTGATTGATAAAAATTAAGTTCCCTGATCGCGAAAAAAGCTCATAATTTCCGACAGCCTTTGGTAGTTCTGGTAGTACAATATTTTTTTTCTGCAATATGGCGTTGATATCCATCTGCTGTTGATTTCCTTCAGATGTCTTCTTTGTTGTTACCGTACGTACGCCTTTCATCGCCGCCGCAACCTTCGAAAAATTACGACCTTGCATCTCCGCCACTAAACGCTCGCTTGGACTTGGTCTTTCAACGCCTTTATGAGAGGCTAAACTCGTTGTTCCCAAAACCGTATTTCCTTGCGGGATATCGCGATCAATCTGTTCTGCCCCCCGAATACCATTGGAAACTAAAATCATTCCATGTACCGCAAGCGTATTCCAGAAGGCTTGCACAGCCAGCTCGTTGCCTGCACCGCTACCCGCGGACATAAAGACCATAGCTGGCATTCCCTCTAACCGATGATTTGTCCATAGATCCACCGTTTTAGAAAGAAAATCACTCATAGCCGTACTGATATTTCCAAAATATACCGGTGAACCAAAAGCAATACCGTCATAAGTATCCAATTCATCCACCGTAACAAGGGGTATACTACGTAGTTTCGGATTATCCGATGCTTTCACTTGCTTAATTATCGCTACCGCCCCTTGTTCTGCCTCAATCCCTTTAGCAACTTCCTTTGCCAATTCATAAGTGCCTCCATTATCGGAGTGAATAAGAACCAAAACGGTCGGTTTATTTTCTTGTGCCATAGTCATAAGTGCTAAGTGTAAACTCACTAAGAGCATAAACATTTGTTTCATCTATATTGTGTTTTAAATCTGATTACAAAATTAATACTGTCGTTTTTATTAACTTTGCCAAAAACAACATTTAAAACGCCATGAATAGATGTGGATTAACAGAGGTAAGGGAAGGATGTTATGTGGACGGCCTATCGGCTGATGCCTACGTTTGGTATGAAGAAGACTGGCAGCATGAGGCTAATGAGCATGTTCACCGACGTTATCAATTAACGTATGTGGAAGAAGGGTATCAATATTTCCATATCGGTAAAAAAATCTATCTGGCACCACAAAATCACGTTATCTGGATTCCCTCGGGTGAACCACACCGAACCAGTACGGAGGCGAAGACGGTAAATCTGATGCTTATTCTTTTTCAATCGGTACCGGATCATGACTTTTTTAAGCAGGTTCATCTATTTCCGGCACCGAAAGTCCTGAAAGAAATGCTCTTGTATGCCTCAAAGTGGAACAAAAGATTGCACGACGAAGAAGAGAAGGATATTTTTTTGCAGGCGATGCTAACCAGTTTACCTTCTTTTTGTAATGAAAATAACGCGTTACAGATTCCTATTCCGACCGATAGTCGTCTGATCCCGGTATGTAATACAATTAATATAAATTATCCGTATCATCTCGATATGGAGAATCTAGCTGACGTTGCTAAAATGTCTGTACGTAACTTGCAGCGAACCTTTAAACAAGAAACGGGTATCACCATTCAAAAATACATGCAGCTGATACGCATTCTTAAAAGTATAGCCTACCTCGATACCAATCAATATACACTGAGTGAGATCGCTTTTAAGGTCGGATACAAAAGCTTATCCGCATTTACGGCATCATACTTTGCAATCATGAAAACAAAACCGAGGCTAAAGAAGAACCTTTCTTAGAACTTCATTTTTAAACCTGCGGAAGCGTAGATAGCTGATTGGAAATAATAATTCTGTTCCTTAAATATACTTTTTAATGTACGATCGTTCATTTGTGCAGGTCGCCAAGCACTTATCCCTCCTGTAAGGGGGATCGAGAGCTTTTTACCAATCTTAATCTCGGGACGTAAGCCACCGATCATGTACATATGTGAAAACATCTTGCCTTCTCCGTCTTGCTCTAAAAGGGCGACTTGTCCGTTCATCTCTCCTATTACACTTATGCGCAAGCTTTTGCCAACGTCGTAACCTGCCGATACAGCGAGTCCATTCATCAGCGCTATGTTTACGCTATACTTTCCTTCGGTTCTCCAGTTTAAGTAAAACGCAGGAAAAAGCATCGGCGTACCAAATGAATTGTTAAATGCAACTCCGCCGCCAAGGTCTAGATTGGGCTTTAGATGCCGGATGAAAACTATACCGGCATTACCTAGGGTATTGTTTAAGGTGATATCCGAAATTTTGGTGCTCGGCATATAGATCCCGCCTCCTATACTTGCCAACATAGACCAGCGATCGTTCAATGGTCTTAAGTGGTTTAGGTTGATGCCTGCGTTTACGATTTCATCCACAACTAATGGCTCGGTAAAGTTTTCGTTGTCTAGTTTAGCATAAGCGCCAGCAACACTTAATGCCCACATGGTGGGACGCTTCTTTTCATTGAGCTTAAAGGATAGAGGTATGTTGATACTGCCTTGATGAATGAGTGCGCCCCCCTTGCTGTCTCCGACTTTTTCGCTTTTTTCGTTTTCCATAAACCGATAGCTGGATTTTCCAATGTATTCGCTCTTTAATTCGACACTGACCTGGGCAGGGCTAATAGTATAACTAAGGGCCATAATCAGCAACAACGATAGTTTCTTCCTACTAAAATTCTCAATCATTTGATTTGTGTTTTAGTTATGACAACTAACATGGTAGATACCCTTGGTATGCTGTTGGTATTTTGATACTAGAGAGGGTAAGGTAAGGATCGAACCCGGGGGTACTCATCCCTCTCAAACGCAAAAAATCCCTCATCTTTCGATGAAGGATTTTTCTGCGGAGAGTGAGGGATTCGAACCCCCGGACCTGTGACAGTCAACAGTTTTCAAGACTGCCGCATTCGACCACTCTGCCAACTCTCCGCGACAAAAGTACAAATTTTCCCTTTTGTACAAAATTTTATTTCACTTTTCTTGCAAAAAAACACAGCCTAATTGCTATTAAACTGATTTTTAAGACAATGCAAATTGAATATCTCCTTCAAATTTCACCTCACTACTTACCATAACCCCACCAGTCTCCAACGCCGTGTTCCAAGTCAGTCCGAAATCTTCTCTTTTCAATTTACCAGATACCGTAAAACCGATCTTTTTATTTCCCCAAGGGTCTTGTGCTGTTCCACCATTCTCTACATCAACAACAATGGACTTCGTGATCCCCTTAATCGTAAGATCACCTGTAATATGAAACTTATCCTTCCCTGCCGCTGCGATGTGTGTGGATTTAAAGGTAATTTTCGGGTGCTTCTCACCGTGGAAGAAATCTTCACTACGTAAGTGCTGATCGCGCTGCTCGTTCTTCGTTGTAATTGAATCTACTCCAATACTAACATCAACATGTAAACTTGAAATGTCATCCGGATTACCGGTAACCTCCACATCAAAGTCTTCAAACAGTCCTTTAACGTTCGAAATCATCATGTGCTTCACACGAAATTCAAGCTCGCTGTGTGCTTTGTCTAAACTCCATTTTGCCATTACTTTTCTTAATTAAATGTTATAACATAAATATACAAGTAAAACTTGTAATTACATAATTATAAGGAAGTACGAAACTTTAATTTACTTTCGCACGACTTTAAGAAAACAATATGTATACCAAAAAAGTTTGTCTAACCAATAAAAATAAATAGTAATAAAAGCAGCCCCAGCTAGAGGTTATAATTTATATTCATCAATCTTTCGATACAGTGTTGCTACGCCTATTCCCAACAATCGAGCCGCCTCGGCTTTATTACCGCCGGTATGTTTCAATACCTGCTGAATATGTTCCCGTTCCATAGTTGTCATGGCATAATCTGCCCCTCCGGTATCGATAATTTCGGCGCTACGTCGCCGCATATCAAAAGGCAAGCTATCTACGTCAAGCAATGATCCGTTGGTAATAATCATGCTCCGCTCAATGGTATTTCTGAGTTCGCGGATATTTCCTTTCCAGGGATTATCCTGTAATATTTGAAGGTATGCTGGGCTGAAATTAATCTCCTTTTTACCCAAACGTGATGCATCTTGTTGTGCAAAGAACTTTGCCAAAAGAGGAATATCTGTCCGACGATCTCGCAACGGTGGAAGCGAGATTTCAAAAACCGACAAGCGATAATAGAGGTCGGCGCGAAAGTGTCCAATTGAAACTTCAGTTTCTAAATTGCGGTTCGTCGCGGATATAATCCGTACATCAACTTTTGTAGGCTGGGTGTCTCCAATTTTAAGAAACTCTCCTGTTTCCAGAACGCGCAACAATTTAGCCTGTAGATCCAAAGCCATTTCCCCGATCTCATCCAGAAAAACGGTACCCCGATGTGCTTCTTCTAGCAATCCTTTTTTATCCTTCATCGCCCCCGTGAAGGAGCCGGCACGGTGTCCAAAAAGTTCTGATTCTAAAATTTCACGTCCAAAGGCGGCACAATTTAAGGCTACAAATGCACGCTCGCGACGTAAGCTCTCCGCATGTATGGCTTGTGCAAAAACCTCTTTCCCCGTTCCGGTTTCACCAAGCAGCATAACCGTCGTGTCTGTAGAAGCCACCTTACGCCCCAAATCAATAGCCTCCAACAACACCGGAGACGTACCGACGATCTGATCAAAACTATATTGCTTACCCACCTGAAGCTCCAATTGTTTTACCCGACGTTTCAGTTGAGCTTTATCAATTGCTTTATAAATAAGAGGCAACAACTTATTATTATCATCACCTTTTGTGATATAGTCGAAAGCACCATTTTTCATTGCCTGGACACCATCCGCGATATTGCCATAGGCAGTCATTAAGATGGTTTCGGCAATTTGTTGTCGCTTTTGAATTTCGGGAATGATATCAATACCATTACCATCCGGTAATTTGACATCCGAGACGATTACATCGAAATCATGCTGCTCCAGAAGCTGCATGGCTTTCTTGATGGTTCCCGCTTCCCAGACGTCAAAAGCAGCGTCCTCCAACTTAATAATACGTACCAGGAGGCTGCGTAACTTTTCCTCGTCGTCAATAATAAGAATCTTGTTCACCCTTCCCTATTTTAACATGTAATACAATAATCTAAAGTAGGGAATTTTATGCGAGATACCGCATCCCTTCAGGCTACAGGACGATAAGTAAAATGGCAGAAATAGTTACCAGGGTCATGATCAGGTAACGGAATGTTTTTTCAGGAATAACCTTGACAATCTTTATACCGATAAAACCACCTAGAAGAATAAAAGGTACAGCCATGAGGTTCAAGTAGAAGCCTGACCAGCTAAGGTTGTGCCACACAAAAGCTTGGAGCGGTACTTTTGTAAAATTGAGAATCATGATAAACCAAGCGGAGGTCGCAGCAAAGGTTATTTTATCTAGCTTTTTAGAGAGCATATAAACCGATAAGGCAGGTCCGGCTGCATTACCAATCATGGTGGAGAAACCAAGGATGAACCCAAAGAAAGGTGCATACCACTTATTTTCTACAATTAAATTTTGCTTCTCGACCGATAGACGTTCTAACCAAAGCATAACAATAATACCTGCTATAATGCTGATGCCCATCGTGATTTTAAACGCGGTATCGTCTATTACATTTCCTAGAAGTAATCCTACAATAAGCCCCACTACCGCCAGAGGAAGAAGCTTTTTGACCTCGCTCCATAGAAAAGCTTTTCGGTAGTACAGGACCGCTGTGAGGTCCGCAAAACACAGAAGAATCAAGACAATACCGGTCGAGTACTTCGCACCAAAAAGTAAGGCAAAAAGCGGTACAGTTAATGTCCCTATATTTTGAATTCCAGTCTTCGACATACCAATCAAGACGGCACAAGTAAAATAAAGAACCCAACCCTGTGGGGACGAGATCAGCTGTAGCGCTTCTTGCATCAGTGCACGTTAAGATCGAATAAGCTGACGCACCTTTTCTGCATCAACTTGACTGTAATCATCAATATAAAAAGAACAGGGAGGCAACTGCGCTTTGGTATGTGAGCTTAACACACCGACCACTTTCATACCGGCATTTAATCCCGCCGTAACACCAGAAAATGAATCTTCAAAAACCAAGCATTGTGCTGGATCAACTCCTAGATTAGATGCAGACTTCAGGTAAACTTCGGGGTGAGGCTTATGCAAGTTCACATTTTCACTAGCTAAAAGAGATTCCATCTGCGATCTAATATCCAATTGATCGAGAATTAAATCCATATTAGCCTGGGGCGCAGAAGTAGCTACCGCTGTATGAAAATCATTTTCCTTCAAATCCTTTAAGAAGGTTTTGTAGTACGGAATAGTTTCAACAGCGTCCTTATAAATTGTCCTAAAAAGTGCTTCCTTCTCATTTTCCAATGCAAGGAGCTCCTCCCCATGTATAGGTCTTTTGAAAAAATAAGTCATAATATGGCTGTTATGCTTGCCATACATGTGTTCTTCAAAATCTTTCTCGGTATAGTCGATTTTATATTTATCAAAAAAAGCTTCGAATGCCTTGGCGTGATATGGGTTCGTGTGACAGATTACCCCATCCATATCAAAAATAACGGCGTATTTGTTCATGCAGCAAAGGTACAAAACAAATAGTTTTACTAAGTTACTTTAACAGCGAATAATTCCTCGCTTAATGCTTAAAATAGATACGCTGGATCTGCTCCAAATCCTCCGGAGTATCCACAGCAACAGTTTCAAACATACTTTCCGCCACTTTAATAATATATCCATTTTCTAACCAACGGAGTTGCTCCAGTGATTCAGATTTCTCAAAAGCGGAAGCATTCAAATTCGTAATCTCTTGTAGAATATGGCGTCGGTAACCGTAGATTCCAATATGTTTGTAATATGCTTGATGATCCAACCAGTTTTCGCGTGCCACTCCTCGTTGAAAAGGAATAGTTTGTCGCGAAAAATAAAGCGCCTGTCTCTTCGAATTAAAAACAACTTTAGGCGAATTTTCATTAAAGAGCTCGGCCGTCGTTTCAATCCGTTTAACAAGTGTACCTATTTCGGTATCGCTTTCTTGAAAAAGTATAGCCAACATATCGATCTGCTCCGGATTGATAAAAGGTTCATCACCTTGAATGTTGATTACAACATCATAATCATTATAGGATTGAATAACCTCCGCACATCGATCCGTTCCTGACGGGTGATCCGAAGAGGTCATCACAACCTTGCCCCCGAAAGCTTCTACGTGCTGTTGTATACGTGTATCATCTGTTGCGACCACAACCTCCGTTAACGATTTACAGCTTTTCACCTGTTCATAAACACGCTGTATCATGGATTTCCCCCCGATATTGACCAATGGTTTACCTGGAAAACGTGTCGATGCATAACGCGCCGGAATAATGCCTATAATTTTCATGGCACAAAAATAGCAATTAACTTGTTCCTATTTTTTAAAAAATAGATTCAACTACCGTTTAGTCAACAAATTACTATACTCCGGAAAACGTTCAAAAAATGTGACGGCAAACGAACACTTGGGGTCTATTTTCAGATGTTCTTTCTTCGCGTGGTCTACGGCAGCCTGCACGAGATCAGCAGCGATACTATTACCTCGGTAATGGGGCTCAACTTCGGTATGATCTATAACCAGAATATCACCGTTAATGTTATAGTTCAATTCGCCAATCTGTACTTCATCATTTAAAGCGAGCCACTTTTTCTTCTCTTTAATGTGTGTTATTTCCATAGTACTTCGTTTATCTTTATCCGTTACCCTTGGGGAACGTAATTTACATTCTTCACTACGTCATAGCGTCTATATATTGGATAAAAACGCTACTTAATAAAACGTACTATTTCAGAATCTATTTTCCTGAAACAGCAAAAAAACAATAAGAGTAAAACAACAAGAAGTGTAGATACTGTCTAGAAAAACAAAAGTTTCTGCAACATATCCAGGGAATTTTTAGGTGCAAAAACAAGGTTAAATCACTGATCTACGTCGTTTCACGATAAATATAACAAAAAAATATTACTATAAACCACTAACACTTAGAAACTGTTTAAGTTTTATAGCTCCTGATCAAGGTAAAACCTCAAAAAATATTCATCGCAATAGGAAAGACCTACAAAAAATAAACAGAAGCAAAATACGACTCTCTTATTAAGTTTGTATCAATAAAAAGATAGGAAAATATTAAAAATAATCTCAGTTAATACAATTGGTTCACTATAATCAGTTGCCTTGTGGTCGCAACGATTGGGTTTAAACAATTTACTGAAGAGGGTAAGAATCGACAACGACATGATGTCTCTTCTTGGTTCCATAGCTTTTAAACAATTGAACCAATCCTTCTAACTTATCCAAAATAACGACATATTTCTTACGCGCTTCTAATAGAAGTGCAACATCGTTCAAAACATCAATATTTTGATCAATAAGAATAAACCGATCATACTGGGCGATTTTATCTTCGTGCAATGCTTCTGAGCCAACGGCACTAAAGTTGATAACAACTAATGTATTTATTGTTTCCATACATACTTTCTAACTAACTTATCTTATCAATACGATAAAAAGATGCCTCCCGTCCATAAACGGAACAAAGGAGGCACCCAAATTAACACAGCAACATTATTGCCAACCACCACCCAGCGATCGATACAGCATTGTAATCGCCTGCAGCTTCTGCGCTTTGACGGACGCAAGGTCCAGCTCCGCTTGAAGCTTGTTGGTTTGTGCAACAATAACTTCTAAATAGGTCGCATCATTATACTTATATAACAACAGTGCATTATCCACCAACCGTCCGGATTGCGCAACCATTCCATCCGAAATTTTCTCTTGTTCGTCGAGCTTTTGGATTTGCACCAATGCATCAGAGACCTCTCCTACTGCTTTAAGCACCGATTGCTTGAAATTGATTTCGGCTTGTTCCGCAACAATTTTGGCTTGTTCATAACGTGTCTTCAATTGACGTCCATTTAAGATTGGTTGCGCTATGGCACCTGCTGCAACACCAAACAAAGACCCTGGTATGTTAAACCAATTGTGGGCTTTCAGCGCGTTCAATCCTCCTTGTGCCGTGATATTTAACACAGGATACATACTAACTTTAGCGACATGGATCGATGCCATACTTCGACGGACATCCAATTCACTCGTCCGTACATCCGGTCGATAACTTAAAAGTTCTGCAGGCACACCTGTCGCTAACCCTTGCGGAACGTATACCTGATTTAAACCAGCTTTTCGTTCCACCCGATCGGGCATCACACCCACCAAAATGCTCAACGCATTCTCTTGAATACTGATGGCGCTCTCTACGGCAGGAATATTTTTAGCAATCTGATCGCGTGTCAGTTGCTGTTGCTGTACAGCCAACGAATTAATCAGCCCCAGCACCTGCTGCTTCTCCAAAATAGCCAGTGTGCTATCAGCGAATATTAGGTTTTCCCTCGTAATCTCTAATTGCTTATCCAGCATCAACAGATTGTAGTATCCCTGCACCACTTCCGTAACCACACGTGTCTTGACCGCACGACTGGCTTCTTGTGTTTTCAACAAGTCCATCAGCGCCTCCTGTTTCTGTCCTTTGATTTTTCCCCAGACATCAACTTCCCACGATAGGTTTACGACAGACGTATAATCCATGGTATATTTCTGGCCCATAAACTCACTCGCCATGATACCGTTCATACTGTTGCTCGAAGGTCGGTTAACCGTAACGTTGGCCAAATTGGCGTTCACCACAGGTGCATAAAGCCACTTCGCTTGGGTGTACCCTTGTGCGGCAAATTCAATTTGCTTAAGCGCAACCTGCAAATCATTATTATTCAACATTGCGCGATCAATGAGCTGCACCAAGACAGGATCTTGAAAGAAATCAGCATAACTGATTTTCGCGATACTACTGTCTTGCAACCAAGCTGTATTTTCATTTCGGAATGTATCCTGCAAAACAAGATCAGCAGCTGGGTTATGTTGTTGCACGGCGCAGGAGCTCCATAACACCGTGGTTAAGAGCGCTCCGCCAAATGCATATCCTATATTTCTTTTAAACATCATTGTATCAAATCTAATTTTCATATTCCCAGTCGGCATCTTCTAATTTTTTACCACTAACACGCTCTTGGAAATATTGGAACACGACAAACAAAATCGGGGTCAGGAAAACACCTAAAATAGTTCCGACAAGCATACCAAAAATAGCCGCATAGCCTATAGAGTGGTTTCCAAGTGCAGAAGGACCTACCACAAATACCAAAGGAATGATACCCGTAATAAAAGCAAGCGAAGTCATCAGAATTGGACGTAAACGTGCTTTAGCTCCCTCCACTGCTGCTGCAATAAGGCTTTTTCCTGCACGTCGACGCTGTATCGCAAACTCAATAATCAAGATACCGTTTTTAGCCAGTAGACCGATTAACATGACCATCGCAATCTGCACATATATATTGTTCGCAATACCGGCCATACCAATCCCCATAAATACGCCCGACAGACCCGCAGGGATCGAGAGTAAAACTGCAAATGGTAAAATATAACTCTCATATTGTGCCGACAACAAAAAGTATACAAACACAATACACAGAATAAAGATTACCGTCGTTTGCGATGTCGCTTGACTTTCCTCTCGACTCATTCCTTTATAATCGTAGGTGTATCCCGGAGGAAGAACCTGCTGACTCACCTCTTCAATTGCAGCCATTGCTTGCCCCGTACTGAAGCCAGGCGCTGGCATAACCGTTAAATTCGAAGCATTGAATAGGTTAAAGCGCTCCACCACCTCGGGTCCCGTAATAGGCTTTAAGGTAACCAACGTACTTAAGGGTACCATTTCTTGGCTCGCATTCTTCACAAAGACGCCTTGTAAGGTTTTTTCATCTCCTCTCTTATCCGGTGAAGATTGTACCAATACCCGGTAATACTTTCCAAATCTATTAAAATCAGAAGCCTGGATACTTCCATAATAACCTTGCATCACATTCATGACATCACTTACCGTAACACCCAATTGTGCTGCTTTTACTTCATCAACGACCACCTCAAATTGCGGATAAGAGGCATCAAAAGTGGTATAGGCAAGTGCAACTTCCGGACGCTGCATTAAGGCGCCCATCATACCATAAGAGATATGACCTAATTTTTGTAAATCACCATTATTACGATCTTGTAACACCAATTCCATACCACTGGTATTTCCAAAACCATCTACCGTAGGTGTATTCAGAACTAAGAAATTAGCGCGTTTATCTGACATCAGCGCACCTTGCACCTGTCCAATAATAGCATTGATATCACGCACCTCGCCGCGATCTTTCGAATCCTTAAGCTTCACGAAAAGCGAAGCCGCAGAAGAGGACATTGAACCACTAAACAGGTTTAACCCATCTACAGACATAATTTCATGCACCGCCGGATTCTTCATCAACATGCCTTCTACATCAGCGACAACTTTTTCCGTTCGGTCCTTCGATGCACCTGGTGCCAAGTTAACGGTAACGATGATAAAACCTTGATCCTCGTCAGGAATAAACCCCTTTGGTGTTGTCATCGAATACCAAGCGAATAACCCACCAAAAATGGCTAGAATAGAGAAAGCTATCCACTTGCGTTTCAACATTAATAATATAGCCTTTCCGTAACGGAACGTTAACTTATCAAAGGAAGCATTGAAGCCCGCAAAGAAACGTTCTTTAAAACCTAGCTTTTTATGTCCGTGTCCGTCTGCATCATGTTGCTTCAGTAGGATTGCGCATAATGCCGGACTTAAGGTCAATGCGTTAACAGCGGAAATTACAATCGCAATAGCCAAGGTTAAGGCAAACTGTTGATAGAACAACCCCGTAGAACCATCCATAAAAGCTACCGGAACAAATACCGCCGCCATCACCAACGTGATGGAAACAATCGCGCCAGATATCTCGCCCATCGCCGACATGGTTGCCGCGCGTGCATTCAATCGCTTCTTCTCCATCTTGGCATGTACTGCTTCGACAACGACAATCGCATCATCCACCACGATACCGATCGCCAGAACCAGTGCGAACAACGTCAAGATATTGATAGAGAATCCGAAAATCTTCATAAAGAAGAACGTACCTACAATAGAGACCGGAACCGCAATCGCCGGGATTAAGGTCGATCGAAGATCTTGTAAGAAGATAAATACAACAATGAATACCAAAATAAATGCCTCAATCAGGGTGGTTATTACCTGACTGATGGATTGATCTAGGGAATCTTTCGTCGCATATGGAATCTTATACTCCATCGTTCCCGGGAATGATTTTTCCAATTCCTTCATACGCTCTTGTAAAGCGATCTGAACCTCATTAGCATTGGATCCACTCATCTGAAAAATTGCCATCGTAACCGAAGGTTTTTCATTATAGCGCGAAGTAACATTATAACTGTAGGCTGCAAACTCAACCTTAGCGACATCTTTCAAACGCAAAACTGACCCGTCACTCTGTGCCCGGACAACAATATTTTCGTATTCTTCCGGCTCGGTGAACTTACCTTTATAACGCATCACATATTCCTTCACCTCGGTGGTCATCTCTCCGAAACGTCCCGGTGCTGCCTCTAAGTTTTGGGACTGAATTGCACGCGCAACATCGTTTGGCGTCAGGTTATACGAATTGAGCTTATTTGGATCCAACCATACCCGCATCGAATAATCCTTGTTACCATAAACCATCGCATCCCCCACACCTTTGATACGTTTCAGCTCTGGGACAACATTGATTTTACCGTAGTTTTCCAGAAAAAGGTCATCCATAGATCCATCTTTACTGGTCAACGTTACCATCGCGATCATACTATTTTGGCGTTTCAACGTTGTAATACCAGCCTGAATTACCTCTGCAGGCATCTGATTGGTTACCTGTGCAACCCTATTTTGCACGTTGATGGCTGCTTGATCGGGATCTGTCCCTAGCTTAAAAATTACAGTAATCTGTAGCGTACCATCATTACTCGCCGTAGAGGTAATATAATCCATATTCTCCACACCGTTAATCGCATTTTCTAACGGAGGGGCTACCGAACGAGCAATCGTTTCGGCATTTGCACCAGGATATACTGCCGTAACCATAACCGTCGGTGGCGCGATATCTGGAAATTTAGTAATAGGTAAGCTCAGCATACCCACCACCCCGAGGATAACCAGCAATACGGAAATCACCGTCGCCAGTACGGGGCGTTTTATAATATTCTTTAACATGAAAAGTGTTCTTTATTTTTTGCTACCCTACTTTATTCCGATTTACTTGCTGCAACCTGCTTTTGTTCCACAACAGGCATTCCAGTTTGTAAACGTTCAAAACCTTTTGCGATAAACTTATCGCCAGCTTTCAAACCATCGGTAATAATAAAATTGTCACCTGATTTCCCGATCACTCCAATCGGAATCTGTAGTACTTTACTCTCTTTGTCAACCGTGTAGGCAAATACTTTATCTTGTACTGTAACCGTAGATGCGATTGGGAATAAGACAACGTCAACCATCTCTCTTTCCATCACGATCTTTCCGGTGTTGCCGCTTCGCAGTTCCACTTTGGGATTATCAAACTTAGCGCGTAGTGTAATCGAACCTGTACTTTTATTAAACTGCCCCTCTACCGCATCGATCTTTCCTTTTAGACCATAAGCAAGGCCATCTGACAAGAGTAAACTTACCGGTGCTGTATTGCGCAGTTTCTCCGCTATCGTATTTCCGGCATTGACACGTTGAAAAGTAGCGAAATCATTTTCACTTAAACTAAAATACGTGTAGACCTGATGATTGTCGGAAACCACGGTAATAGGCAATTGATTGGTTGGAGACAACAAACTTCCTAAGCGGTAATTGAATCTTCCAATGTAACCACTAACTGGTGCTTTTATAACCGAGAAGTCTACATTAATACGAGCCGACTCGACTGCCGATTTCGCCTGCGCTACCGATGCGCGAGCAGCATTGTAAGCGGCATCTGCTTCTTGAACCTGTAAGTCCGAAACAATCTTGCTCTTTACTAACTCTTGCTTCCGGTCCAGGTTGATCTTTGCGGTTACCAGGTTTGCTTCAGCAGCAGCCACACTAGCGCGCGCACTGTTCAGCTGCTCCTGATACACGCGGTCTTCTATTTTGAAAAGAGGTTGCCCGGCACGGACATAGTCGCCTTCGTCGACAAGAATCTTGCTTAAATAGCCAGACACCTGCGGACGTATCTCAATATTGGAAACACCTTCGATCGAAGCAGCATATTCACTTTGCATAACGGCATTACCCGTAGTTACAGTGCCCATTGGCACCTCGGCAGGTCCTTGCTCATAAGCACCACCTTGACTATTTTGTCGACAGCCGACAAATACAAGGAGGGAAAGGATGAAAAATAACGATGACGTAAAAACGTGATTTCGCTTCATAATGAATTTTGCTTTAATAATTTTGTGTGATGCAAAAGTCATCATTTTGGAAACGTACAAATCAAACGCTAAGACGCCAAAATTTGTCCAAAAGACACTTCGAAGGCTCGAAAAATACAATTAGACACAAACGTGACAGAGCTTTCACTGCCTATTAGAACAGGTCATCCATCTTGTACTCACTAGGCTTCCGTCCGGTTAATTTCTTGAAAAATTTACTAAAGACAGCCGTATCAGAAAAATTGAGACTATGCGCCACTTCGCTTACATTACTCGTGGAATTGCGAAGCAAAATTTTGGCTTCAATAAGGAGCACCTGATTGATAATATCCTTGGGCGATTTGCACATGGTCTTCTTCACGATTCGGCTGAGGTATTTTCTACTCACATAAAGCTGATCCGCATAAAACTGTACATCATGGTGCGCGATATAGTGCTCCCGCACCAAACCAAAGAACGTTGTGGTTAATTCTTCTTCCCGTGAGGTATTGATCACTGCTTCTTCAGATCCTCGAATATAGTTCTCAACATCATACATCAACAACGAGAAGTGATGCCACATCATATCGTTGCCATAGTAGTTTTCTGTGGTACGTTTATTAAGCGTAGCCAATTCGTCCATATGAAAGGAAAGACGTCTAAAGAGATCTGACTCATGGCGGATAATATAGGAAGGGTTATTTGAAAAGCTCTTCAAAATGTCATTAGACCGGTAGTTGAATCCAGCATCTGAAATCATATCTATCGAGAAGAAGATCTGCTTAACACGCACATCCGGTGATACATAAATCAGTTTAAACGCTTCCTGCGGGACGCAGAAAAGAATATCACCCTTTGTAATTTGGTATTCATGGTCGCCGATACTATAATACGAGCTTCCTTCTTGCAACAGCATCAATCCAAAATATCCAGCACGATAAAGTTTCTTCGGTTGGATACGTAGATTTTTACTGTTTCCATCTAACACAAAATACTCCTTATTCCGAAGCGGCGGGTCAGCTGTTTCGGTTAGATCTTCTAATTTCAGGAACGTAATTATATCGTCGGACATAAAAGAAAAAAAGTGAGCAACGAAAATAGTACTTTAATTTTCAAAAAAATGAACCCGTAATATTTATTGCTTTAGTGTGACTAGAGTACCCTCGTATCCACTTCTTTTTCTAAAAAATTAAAAGCTCAGCCCTACCCGAATATACGGTAAGGTAGCTTCTCTGCTGAATCCGAATGCCGCTTGTATAAGCAACAGATCCGCAGGCATAAAATAAAGGCCTCCACCGTAACCACTATGCCATGTATTAGACTTTTCTTCACGCATCCATACGCGTCCCACATCATAGAAAGTTAAAAGCCCCATTGTCCCGGGAATGAGATAGGAATTAAAACTGAGAAGCTTCAACCTTGTCTCTAGGTTGTTATACAATGCTGTTTTCCCTGTAAACCGTCGCGAATTATAACCGCGAAGGCTATTTTCTCCACCAATCTGGGCGTGTTGGAAAAAGTATGGCGAACCCCAAACGGCATCTAGGCCAGTCCGATTGGCGATAGTCAACCTATCTTTTCCAAACGTATGATAAAAATTAACGACATTTTTTAAACTGGTATAGCTCTTATGATCACCACCTAATTCTGCGTTCCAGTTAAAAGCTGTTTCCATATAGATCCCGGATTTCGGATTGGTCTTATGATCTCGCGTATCGAGAACCGCTCCAACGGATGCACCGGTAAACCATTTGCTCCCAAAAAAGGCCTCTTCGGGATGCGCTATCTGGTAGTCTTCCAAGAATCGTTCCTCATTATTCTTTACGGAGCTAGCGTAAAATTCAGAAGAGGAACCGTAATAGAAAATCATATTTTTGAGCAAGCGCTTCGCTAGAAAGATATCCCCAGAAACAACATCATAACGATTACGATAATAGTCAATACCTCGGTCCTCACCTTTCTCAAACACGGTTTCATTACCATAGCCAAAGAAATTACTCAGATTCTTTGGCCCCAACGATGAAACATTAACAACAAGATCATGTCCCGCCACCAGCTGTTTGAACTCTCCTTTATAATCGAACATAAACGATTTCCGACCGGTGAGGTAATTAGCCATAATGGTATGTCTATATGCAAATGGAGACTTGCGGAACCCTTGGTTTTCTATCACGTACCCTGCGCCAAGAATTAATCCTCGATCTATACCATAGTTAAAATTTACCAACACACCTTTCCGATCGTAAACAAAGTTGTCATATTCAAACCGATGTACAGCGGTGTCTTTATCGAGTCGGTAACGAATAGACTTGCCTGAAACAGGGGAGTCTGTTAAAGCATCTTTACTATCGTATATATATAGTCGCTTACCGTTTTTAAAATCTTCGGAAACAGAATAACGATCATCTTGTTGGCCACCAATAAGTCGTACGCGTATCGGTGATCTTCCACCCCCCTGGACTTGGTACTCATCTTCACCCGAAAGACCGTAGATACGTACTTCCTTGGTTTCAGTCGGACTAAATTTACGATCCATTAATGTTCGCCCCACACTACCGTCTTTCTTTTTATTACGAACCAGTACACGCACGGCTCCATCCTCCTGATACGTGACATCGATAAACTCTGTCTTCGCTGACAAAGGTATGTCCACTACGCGGCTTAGCGCGCTATAGTATTCCAGTCCGGTCACAAGCAACTCATCCCTACGTGACCGTACATTATGTTCCAGCTCGGCAGCACTCAGCTTCACTATGGTATCCGGCATGGCCAACATAGCTTCATGAATCAGTGAATCGGTCATCACAGCCTGCATATAGCGAATCTCCTTCTCCCAGCCTTCCCTATCCAGTTTATAGAGAAAAAAGCGATCAAAATGCCGGGCATTGAAGTTCCAGTGTGCCACATTACGAATATGCGGACTGAAGGGCTGTAAGTGTGCTTTCAGCCATTGGTAAGATAAAAGTACAGGGAAAACACCTGAAGTTTTATAATAAACTTTATCTCGATCTCGTGGTACAGGTGTATAAATCTTCTTCCCTTTATCTTTCTCGGGATCCCAGCGCCAGTTATCTTCATGTCGATCCCAATCCCCTAAGAGCATATCTAAAAAACGAGCCCGCAAAGTAAGCTTCTGATCGACCTCAATATCATTATCTTCTTGTAACTTACGGATAACCTTTTCCGTATTATCCGTCTTCTCATCTGCAAAAGGCATTCGCGCTTCAAACATGTATGGCCTATTTTTGAAGATATCACGATATTCTCCTAGTCGCGCATCGTCTCCAACATAAATAAGCTCCGGCACAACATGCGGAATATCCAGTGCACGATTAAATGGAGGAACTGTTAACGCTCCAAAAGGATGCGCGATAGAAATCTGATCTTGAACAATATCTTTTGCAATTGTTTTACGCAGACTTTCTGGCAAACTTCGTTCTGGAAACTTCTGAATAGAACGCAAAACCCATTCACGGCCGGTCGGGTCTACCATCCGTAAGGACTGCGTTTGCATCCCCCCACCAAGCTTGATGACTGTTAAACCTCCCTTTTCTGTACTCAAATCTGCTACCCGCATCTTGACCGGCGTATTATATAGCTTTCGATAACTATCGCCTAACCAAAACCGGTGCGTGGCACCAACTTGATCATATTCAGCGGCAATTATAGTGGTAATACTATCGGTTTGCTGCGCGGCTGCGACGGAAACGAAGCAAAACCACAAACAGAAAAGACGGAAACATTTGTCCATAGTTTTGTATCTATTTAACGGAATAAAGCTGTTTGTCCAAATCCAGCTATACGAACCCGCAATGCACGTAATTCATTCAAACCTTGTAATTCCTCCAGCACGAGACTCTCAATATTTGCACCGATCAGTCCCATTTCATGAACTTCCTTCAGAATACCTTTCAACTCTTCCTCTACACGTCTTGTCGCATATACCAAGGCAATACATCCCGGTTGGACCAATCTTTCTTTCGTATCCTTAATAAGCGCCTTGTCAATACGTTTTTTAATCATCTGGTATCTGATATTATATCCACCTTCCACATCGAAACGGCGTTCATCCTGTCGAAAACTTATGGCAATCGGATTGGGGTGAATAAAAATGAGCTGGGTTGTTTCCAAAGCAATGGGCAGATCATCAATAATCGCGTGCGCCTGTTGTCCGATTTCTGCCATCGATATGACTTGCTGTTTCCTAAACTCTCGCAGCAATTCCACATTAAAGACTTTCGCGGGTGTAATAGATTGGCCAACATACGCATCATACTCCACCCCATCGGTACGAAATTTTTCAAAATATGAAGGGTATCGATCCTGTATATATTGGTTAAATGTAGTCAGCTCCTTATTGATCATCTGGTTTAGTGTAGATAAGGACTGTTCAAAGGCCATAGCGAAACGATTGTTCTTTCCACGAACGATATCCTCACCTTCGCGATACATATCGCGTAATTCCTGTATCTCGGCGTTATCGAGCGGTAAATTATCCATAAAAACAGGAACCTCTTCTTGAAAGAAAGATAAAATATCAACAAGATACTTATCTATATACCCCTCATTCAACCACTGTGTGATATGTTCCAAGCGCATCATAAACTGTTGCTCTGTAGCACGATGAACTGGGATTGTTCTGAGGATTTGATCCAGTTGGTTAATACGGTATAAACTATCTTTCTTATAAGCCAGATTGCGTAGTAAAGTTGAATTTTTAATATCAACGGCCCCGTAGAGTGGATACACGTTCTCAAAGAGAATTTTTTCAAGCTTTGGTTCCAACAGGTAATGGGCTGCCACCTGATTAAATCGCCATTGAACGGCCTCTTGCAGGGAGGTGAAATTCTGAAGTATAACTTGATTCAACTTTGCTTTAAAGCCGACCGCGAGCTCGTACGCCAATAAAGTTAGCATCGGCATATAAGGCGCAATACTTACCACCTTTTCATTATCAAATTTTAAATCTCGGCTATAAAGCTCCAAAAATCCGACCAGGTCACCATTATGCCGTAAAGGAAAACACACGTATGAGGCAAGTTTCAACTGCTTTAAATGCGCTATTAAAGTCTCATCAAAGCTGTCCATCCCTGTTTCCACACCATAGGAAATGGTATAAGGGGCTTTCAAGTAATCAAAAATTCCACTCTGACATTTTTCGCGTTCCTTCAATATCAATTCTCCAAAAAAGATACTGTCTTTCACTAAATCTGACTTCAGGATAGGAAAGCCATTTAACTCCAAAACAGGAAAAAAAGAATGGGAAATAGCAGTCGTTCCCACCATCGTAGACAAAATACTCGAGACATCCCGATGGAAGGATTGTTTTTCAAACCGGCTCAGATCGGCTACAATTTGTTGCACTTTATTAAAAACCTGCTCCCGATTGCAATCCACAAAACGTAAGATGGAGATACCCGTAAAACTAAAAGCTTCGAGATTAATGGAAGAAAGTAGCGGTTCTATATCATCAAACCCTTCCACATTTTTATCCCGGAGACAGCTAAAATCTAATCTGGGAAGCTCACCTTTTAAGGCGACTTCCACAAAGGAAAAATCGACTTTCAGTTCCACATATTGTGGTACACCATGCTTAAAATAAACATAGCGCATATTGGAGTCAACTCCTTTGATCCCATAAAAGCGCTCCAAGACAAGAATGTACAACAGTTTATTCGTAAAGGCTATATCGGGATAAAAAGGGGCTCCCCCGCTATCGGGCAGCAACGTCAGATCGCTATCGAGTAGGTCATAAAAAGTGTCCCGTCCAAAAAATGCTTTATCCGGAACAGGAAAGGCCAAGCCCCAAAAACGATCGTCCAGATTCGTAATACTATTTGTCAACCGATGAATCAATCCAAAAACATCTGTAAACTCCGATAAATTTTCAGGAGTCGGTTCCCCGCGCTCCATCAAAACACCTTCCAAATATTCCATCACAAGTTTAGGAATAATGTTACTCTGCTGAACCGGATCAGCTATATTTTTTAATAAAAAGCGTTGAAACGGCATTAATGATAAACGCTGTTCCAAGCCTAAGGTTTCTTTAATATTGCTATTTATTGCTACGCTCTTGATTAGCATAATTCTACTTTCTTAGTCACTTACTTTCGATACACCACCTCATTTCTCTTAATCTTATTGATGTGCAATAATATATTCAAAAGTTTGGTGCACCTTACCATTCTCATAAATAAAAAAAGTCACGGTAAGGTTCTTATTTTCCCAATAATCCAGCATACAGAATCCTTGTTTTTCATATTTATAAAGCAAGTCTTTACTGTTCCTTATATGCGAGCTTTTAGACCCTGATCCACTCACTATTTGTTTAAAATTTTCATCCTCGATATATTGCAAACCGTGATCATGTCCCGACACATATAGTAGATTGCGGTGTTCGCCAGCAGCTTTTGTAACGGCATCCGTCAACCCTCTATACAAAGGATGTTTGAGGTCTTCTGCTGTTTTAAAAGCTGTAGACCGCAACAGGGGATATAAAGAGCCAACAAGTGGGAGCGGCACATATGCAACTGGCCATTTAGCCGTCAACGGAAATATGTGTTGTTTCCATGAAAAGGAAAGACCATGCTCGCCATAAGACCGCATGGGGTGATGAGACAACAAGAGTAGCGTTTTGTTTTCATTTTTTGCAATGCGCTCTGCGAGAGCGGCACGGAATACGCTGCGATCACTTTCAAGCCTTGCCTGAATCGCGTCTTCATGATAAGGAAACAACCAATACTCGCTATCATATAACAATGCGACTAGATCTTCAGCTAGAGAAAGTTCAAAAATAGCAGTTGTGCCTGCTTGAGGTACAAAATGCAGGCCGGGGTCATTCAATTCCTGAATATAGCGCTCCTGTTCTTGAATTTTCTTCAATCCATCGACTCCCGATTTATCCCAATCGTGATTACCAGCAATAAAATATACTGGCGTTTCCTTGCTTCGGAACGGCGTAAATTGTGCTTGTAAACGAGCCGCCGTAGCCTCCCGCTCGACGCCCTCTAAGCCCATTCCTACCGGATAGATATTATCCCCGAGAAAAAAGGCGACCGTTTTGTTCGCAACAGTCATCTGGGCAGCCGCTTCCAGGATTGCCCACTGTTTCACATTGATCTCACCAGCATCTCCGATGAGAATAAGGCGCTGGACCAATTTTTCTTGCGCCGAAAGTACCAGTGTACCGAACAGAAGTATCCATGTAAACAGTCCGCGCATTATTTAGTCGGTTTAAGCTGATAAATAACACCTTGTCCTGTATCGCCTGCTTCACTGCTTATGTATAAATTATCCGCACCATCAAAAGCCAACCCTTCTGGTTGTTCATAGTCCTTTCTCGAAAAGCGAACAACCTCTTTCGGATTAAAATCAGCATCCGTAATCAGCATCAACTTATCGACGGATGAAATTATGTACCATTCATTTGTCGAAGCACGCCATGTCATTGCAGACGGGCTAAACTTACGTCGTTGTTTCTCGTCAACTGTCGTGGCCTGAGATAAATCTACGATGAATTCATTCCGATATGTCAAGGTGCCATCGGTATTTACAGTTAACCGATAGCCAGTAGCCTGTCCTTTCTTTTGATCTACCTTACAACTTTTGCATAAAACATAAAGTTCATTTAACATTGAATTGTAAGCCAGAGACTCATACTCACCTTTCGGAAGTAAACCTTCATATACTTTTGTCGCGTTAGCACGATGTTTTTTATCAATAGGTAAGCTATACACCGCGCCATTACTCTTCAACACGTAGAGTTGCTCGCCATCATTTGCAATATCCTCAAAATCTCCCTTGCCAGCAAAAGGTATCTCATGATCCATTCTCCTGTTCTTCAAATCATACACATATACAATACCTGATTCATCTTGTATCGTATAGGCTACATCTGCGTTTCCCCCCACAAAAGTGAGACCCGAAATCTCATCCAGAATTGGCGGTAAAGCATACGTTACCCGATCACTCAAATTATAAGGAATCTGGTCGCCGATCTGGGATTGTGACTGCGTTTGCTTGTCTTTCCCTCCTTCACCCTTCTCTTCTGTTTGCATTCGACAGCCCTGAAAAAGCAGCGTTACAGCAAACATATATGGCACTAAAAAAATATTCATAGATAACTTGTTTACTTCATTCAACAATCTAACCGTCATGTAGTTTTTCACCATTTATCTACTCGATACTTGGCGAACAACAAGAAGACAGAAACAACCTTTTTATTACTTCCCTAATGTTAAAATAGAAACCACAAAAGTAAGTACGCAAACGACCAGACCAAACATAAAAATCCCGTAGGCGTACCGTAACAACCGATATTTACGGCCCAAGACCACGCCTTGCGAATAAACATCCTTGGTCAACATACCGTACAAGAAATCCTTATCGTCCATCACACGCTCCATACTTCGTTTATAGTCTGATAGTGGCATACGATAAAAATTACCAAAGAAAAGTAAGTTTACACTTTTATTTTCGACATCTTCAGCCGTATACCGACCTTCAGGAATCTTAGGAATCGTCGCCAAAATAGCAAACACCATAACCGTCACGACAACGACCATCAACAATATCGTCGGAAAAATGAGATGCGGATTATTATCCAAACTCCGAAGCAATACCGATACCACCAACGATAGAATAATTGAGGTTACCGTTAGTAGGATATTTGCTTTATTATCGGCCATATCACTCAGACGCTGACTGTTAGAGGATGTAATGCGAAACATGGTTTCAATACCGCGCTCCGGCTTTCCATTTCGCTCGCTCAGCTGGGGTTTGTCTTGTTTACCTTCGTCCTTTTTCTGCTTCTTGAGCAAGGCAGCGAGATTAGCTGCTTTACCAGCACTCAATTTATCAATCGCATACGCGGTATGATATCGGTGATCTTTCATCAGTTGGATCGTAAAAGTACGCCAAAGAGACTTATCCACTTTATGACCATTCACCTTTTCGATTTCCTGGTGCATCAACTTATTACGTACGTCAAAATCCGAGCTCCCCAGATGAAAAAGGTCTGCATCACAAATAATCTCCTCCAAAAGCCCCTTCGGGGCCTGCGGCATCTGCGTGGCCAAAATACAGCGAGCTACGGCTTCCTGAATCTCGACATCTACCGATAAAGATTGAAGAAAATCGGTCGCCAAGGCTGCACTCCTCCTTTCATGTCCCGAAGCCCCTCCATTCTGATACCCTAAATCATGAAAAAAAGCGGCAGCAACGAGTATAAACTCTTCTCTTTCACTTAGTTGATAATGCGCCACCATTTCCTTGACCGCATCTACAACACCTTGTGTATGTGTTCTATCGTGAAAACAATACGGTGCACTTTGGCCTTTCTCAAGATAAGCTTGAGCAAATTGTTCTACCTGCCGGGTTAAATCTCTGAAGTCCATTAATTTATTTTTTTCGTATAAAGCGTCAGTTTTCTTTAATCAACAATAAATATAATACTTTACAGGTAATACTTCATAGGCTAAACACGATATTATAGTACATCGTTTATACCCAATACTTTTATAGTTATTCCTACCTTAGCGCCGATAAAGCAAATAATAATGTTTACGTATCTCTTACCTTTACATTCCTGGATACGCTGGTTTGTGTTAGCGGCTCTTCTCGTGGCAATCGTTCGCGGGTACTATGCTTGGCGTCATAAAAAGGAATATACCAAAACCGATAATGCCTTGCGGCACTGGACGGCAACAATTCTACATATTCAGTTAATATTAGGTCTATGGCTGTACAGTATCAGCCCAATCGTCCGCTATTTTATACAAAATTTTCAAGAAGGTGTGCGGATGCGTGACATCCGCTTTTTCGGAATGGAGCATAGCCTGATGATGCTCATAGCGGTCGTTGTGGTGACCATCGGGTCTGCTAAAGCCAAACGAAAGAGCACGTCGGCTGAAAAATTCAAAACCATGACGATTTGGTATAGTATTGGTTTATTAATTATTCTGTCCTCCGTTCCTTGGGAATTTTCTCCCTTAACCAGCAGACCGTCTATCCGATATTTTTAATGTCTTTCCCAATTTTTTGAAGTGAACGATTGAGCGTACGAATAGTAATACCCAGATACGCCGCCATATCTTCCTTGGTAATTCCTAGTTGGTGATTTTCCTGAAACTCCAACAATTTAGACAAGCTATGATCAACGGTATACAACTGTTGATATGAAGCTCTGCTTGAAGTGTTAATTATGCGTTCTGCAAAGACCTGAAGTAACATATTATTTAACTGCATATCTGTTTGGATCAGCAATCTAAAATAAGGCAGAGAAAAAGAGTAGACAGAAATATCTGTCATAGCTTCGATCGAACAAAGACAACTAATATTTCGAAGAAGTTCAATCTCTCCAATAACCTCTCCCTTCCCTAAAAACTCCAGGATAAATTGCTTTCCATTTTCCTCGCTAAAAAAAACTTTTGCGATTCCACGACAAATAAACATAACCCGCGTCAGCTCTTCTCCTTGCATAAGTAGCAAACTGCCTTTAGAATAATGCTTTATGACAATATCGTCTTTACGCGATTGGTCATCGTAAAGCTGCTTGGCATAAGATAGAAAATCTTCGTTCGTACGTATCATAGATGTTATCGGGACAAATGTCCTTTATTATGCAATCTAAGATATTGACTTTTGTCGACAGTATATGATAAAAACGACGATGGATAAAATAGAAACAATCGCTTTCGATGCGGATGACACCTTGTGGATCAATGAAAACTACTTTCAAGAGGCTGAAAAACAGTTTTGCGAACTACTAGACACCTATCTGCCGGCATATCAAGTTTCTGCGTTATTATTAAAAACAGAAATAAAAAATCTTCCCCTGTATGGATATGGTGTTAAGGGTTTCGTACTTTGCATGATTGAAACTTCTCATGCTATAACTGGACCGTATACCGATAAAAACATCGTTAGTCGTATCATAGAAATCGGACATAGCCTCCTACAACAACCGGTGGTGCTCCTCGACGGTGTTTTAGAAACCTTAAAAGCGTTACAGGGGCGCTATAACCTTATTGTAGCAACAAAAGGTGACCTCTTGGATCAACAACGGAAGTTACGTAATTCAAGTCTGGAAGAATATTTCTCACATGTAGAAATTATGAGTGATAAAACAACAAACGATTACCGTAAGCTATTAACCCAGCAAAAGTGTTTGCCGCAACACTTCCTTATGTTGGGAAACTCCCTCAAATCCGATGTGCTTCCGGTATTGGAACTTGGTGGGTTTGCGGCACATATACCATATGAAATCACTTGGGCTCATGAGGAACATACGGAAATCAACAACAAACATAATTTTTTAAAAATCAACAAAATAGAAAATATACTTAATCACCTACTATAACTAAATGAAAAAACATATCATAGACATCAACGGTTGGTCGCGCCGCGAGCAGTACCTCTTTTTCTCTACATTCGAAGAACCATTCTTTGGGATCATATCAAAGGTAGACTGTACACAGGCGTACGATCGCGCCAAAGTGCAGAATAAATCCTTTTTTCTCTACTATCTGTACCGCGTGCTTCAAGCAGCTAACGCGATCGAGAATTTTCGATATCAAATTATAGAAGAGCAACCATATTGTTTCGAAAAACTAACAATCTCTCCCACGATAGGTCGAGCGAACGAAACATTCGGTTTTGCCATTATAGACTACGAAGAGGATGAAGAGCTCTTTATCGCAAACGCAAATAAAGAAATAGATAAGGTAAAAAACACAAACACCTTATTTACATCTGATTCTAACGAAAAACTCATACACTTTTCGGCCTTACCATGGATCGATTTCACAGGGTTATCACATGCCCGTAGATATTCGACATCAGATAGCTGTCCCAAAATTTCTGTAGGAAAAGTCGTGTCTGAAGGAGACCGAAAAACCATGGCTATCTCCGTACATGTACACCATGCGCTAGTAGATGGAATGCATGTTGGGCTCTTTCTGGACCAGCTTCAAGCGTTATTAAATGAATAGCAGGAGAAGGTAGCTACACCTTCTCCACCTTTAACCGTGTGCTTACCCCCACTCTATTCCAGGCGTTAATCATAACAATAGCCATAATCAACGCACTCACATATACTTCGCCAAATGCTTCCACAGCCAACAAATACGTCGCATCTGTTAAACCATCTTGATGAATAAGCGTTATCTCTTCCGTCATGGCCAGTACTATACGTTCTTCTTCACTAAAGAGATCTGTTTCCCGCCAGGCACTCGTTAAAAATAAACGTTGTGTACTTTCACCATCAGCCAATGCATCGAGGCTATGCTTGCTCACGCAAAACGAACAGCCGTTGATTTGGGAGGCGCGAATGTATATCAAATGCAGATGGGTATGGGACACATCGCTACTATGTACATACCGATCCAATCCCAATAAATACTTATAACCGTTAGGTTGTAATTCCTGTAAATCAATTCTTTTTTCCATTTCCTTTTTTTTTGTATACAACAAAGGTAAAGGGAGAAAAGTTCAAAAAACTTAAGCTGGTTTAAGAACGTCTTTTTGCTTTTATTTCGCTAAGGTATTCGGGTGTCATATTCAAGTACGAAGCTAGAAACTGTTGAGGCACCCTTCGTGCAAATTCTGGAAAATTCGTATTGAAGTGGTTGTAAAATGCCTCTTTGGAAAAATCATACAAATATCGCGTCCTAAACTGCGATGCGGCATACGCTCGCTCATATATAAGGCGAAAGTAACGTTCAAATTTTGGAAATCGCTCCAACAGCAGTTCCTGATTGGTAAAACTAAGTTCTTGCACGGTCGTTTCCTCCACCGCCTGAATCATAAAGGAACTCCTCTTCTGTTTAGCATACGCGTCATAATCTGTGATCCACCAATTCTCCAGGGCAAACTGAACGGTCTGCTCCGCACCCTTTGGATCTATATAAAACAGGCGAAGACAACCAGATTCTACAAAATAATGATTTCGACACACCATATCCAGCGACAACAGATTACTTTTTTTAGATACGGTGACGGTGTTGAAAAAATTTAATATTTCGTTAACCTCCGTCTCATCGATCGAAATATATTTCCTAAAATGCGTTATAATGGGCTTGCTCATCCACTTACTTTTTTGATTCCTACAGGCTAAAGATATGAAAATTGAAAATGTAGGCTACCATGATGGATAAATGCAACAAATATCTTTAACTCCTTCGAAAACTTTTTAAAATTTTTATTGTTATACAGGAGGAATATATGAACAACCATCCATTTACCTATATGAAAAAGCGCGTCTTAATTTATTTATTCACCTTAGGCTTAAGTTTATTGGCTATAAACACCTATGCCCAGGTTCCCGACAGTACTTGGGGGGTGGATTTCGAAAACTACCCAACCTTTAAATTCAAAGGATTATTCCAGAGTAGATTCACAACAAGTCTTCCTAAAGACGTCGATGTAACGGGACTTCACCACAGTGAGGGAAAGCTTACAAGCAATGCTTTTTCCATTAAATATATGCGTGTACAGGTGCAAGCTGCAATCAGCAAGCGTACCGAGGTCGTTGCCCTAGTAAATTTAGCAGACTTCAAGAACGACCCCAAAACCAGAGTACTGGAAAATGCCTACATCAAATATTCCTTTGGACCCTACCTGGGTATTACCGCCGGTCAGTTTAGGCCCTGGTTCGGTATCGAGGAGACTTACCCCGTGGATATTATTAAATCACTGGATTGGTCTAACCAATACAGTGAATTTGGAAAAAATGGATGGACAAGCTTTCAATTAGGAATTTCGGCCGGTGGTGTAGCAGAAATTGGAAATATGCCTTTCCAATATGCCCTATCCATTGTCAACGGTAATGGTAAAAATCAAATTCAAGACAACAACAGCGGCAAACAATATCTCGCGCGAACCGTCGCGATGGTTTCTAAAAAATACAAGGTAAATCTCGGTGCTAATGCAGGTGTAGGTTCTGCACCTGCCGGACAGGTTTGGGCCTGGGGTGTAGATGCAACGAGCACCATCCCTCTATCACCAAAATGGTCGTTCGACGTCCAGGTGGAAGGAAAGCAGGCCATAAACCATGCCCTGTATAGCGCAACAGAAAACCCATCGGAACTTATAGACTACCGTATGCGAGGCGTATATGTCCTTCCCAACTTCCGCTATGATATCAAGTATAAAAACTTAACCTCGATCGAAGCATCATGCCGATATGAATACTTCGACAATAACTTTCATCTCAATTCCAATCCACGGCAAACCTACACGCCTATGGTTGGGCTTGAATTCTTAAAAAATTACGGTGCTCGTATTCAACTGGGACTGCAAATAGACCGCTACAAGCATCAAATAAGCAACACCACTACCTACAACGGTAACTTGTTTATTATCCAAGTACAGAGTAGGCTATAAATTGACACCACCAAACATATACTATATGAAAGAAGTTAACATCCGCAACGCAGGTATCACATTAGTGATTGCGATTATTCTCTGGTTAATTCCTGCTCCCGAAGGTGTTAAAGTAGAAGCTTGGCACCTTTTTGCCATCTTCGCTTCCACCATCATCGGAATCATTCTTAAAGCTGCCCCTATGGGGACAATGTGTATGCTCGCTATTGCGTGTACAGCCTTAACCCAAGTACTTGCCCCTGGCAACGCAAGTGCTTCGATCGTAAAATCCTTAAGTGGTTTTGGTGATAAAGTGATATGGCTGATTGGAATATCATTCTTTATTGCTCGTGGTTTTATTAAAACAGGTTTAGGTGACCGTATCGCTTTCATCTTTATTCGTCTGTTCGGAAAAAGCTCCTTGGGGCTTGCGTACGGTTTAGGCCTTGCAGACCTTTGCTTAGCACCTGCTATTCCGAGTAACACGGCACGTGGCGGTGGTATTATCTATCCGATTATGAAATCCATGGCCATGAACTTTGGCTCGGTCCCAGATCAGGTAGCAACCCATCGTAAACTGGGATCATACTTAACCTTGACCAGTTATTATATGAACCTGATTACTTCCTCTATGTTTTTGACAGGTACTGCAAGTAATCCAATGTGTCAAAAATTTGCAGCCGACCTGGGTATCGACATCTCTTGGATGTCATGGGCGGCAGCGGGTATTGTTCCGGGCTTACTGGCCCTGTTCTTAATCCCATTGGTCATGTATAAAATATATCCACCAGAATTAAAACGCACAGGAGATGCCCCTAAAATGGCGGCAGACAAACTGCGCCAGATGGGACCAATGAAAGTGACCGAATGGCTTATGTTGTTTGCTTTTGCTGTACTCTTGAGTTTATGGATTCTTGGTGATAAGTTATCTATTGACGCCACCACTACGGCTTTCGTGGGGTTATCGATACTGCTGCTTACCTCTGTTCTCACTTGGGAAGATATTAAATCTGAAAAAGGCGCCTGGGACACCATCGTTTGGTTTGCTGTACTGGTCATGATGGCCAGTTCGCTTAATGAACTTGGCTTTATGAGTTGGTTTAGTGAGCTTGTGCGCAAGGAGATTGGCACGCTCAGCTGGTCTATTGCTTTTCCTGTTATTGTACTGGTATATTTCTTCAGCCATTACATCTTTGCTAGTGCAACAGCACATGTGGCAGCCATGTATGCTGCTCTACTTGGCGTAGGTGTGTCATTGGGAATCCCTGGAATGTTGCTTGCTATGATGTTGGGATTTATGGGATCTATCTACGGGGTCCTGACTCATTATGGTCACGGTCCTGCTCCCGTCTTCTTCGGAAGTGGTTATGTTGAATTAAAATCATGGTGGATAAACGGACTCATGATTGGTATTGTCCTGCTCGTAATATACATGGGAGTTGGTGGACTATGGATGAAAGTTATCGGTTACTATTAAGAAGAAAAGTTATGTTAACAACACTCTCACGCAAGATGATCATGGCGCTAACAGGAGCGTTCCTCTGTCTATTCTTAACCATTCATTTCTTGGGTAACCTACAGCTTTTCATGGCCCCTGAGAATGCGCGTATTCAATTTAATGCGTACTCTCATTTTTTATCGAACAACCCATTGATAAAGCTGGTCTCTTATGTATTGTACCTGAGTATTATTGTCCATCTGATCGACTCTATCCTTATCACGATAAAGAACAAGAAAGCCGGTACCACATACCAGCAAGATCGGCGCAAGCGGGCCAGTAAATGGTACAGCCGAAACATGGGCATTTTAGGCACCATCATTTTAATATTTCTGGTTATCCATTTCAAAAACTTCTGGTACGTCTATAAATTTGGACATGCCCCCTTAGATAGTAACGGGCAGAAAGACCTGTACGAAATTGTGGTCACTACCTTTCAAGAGTGGTGGTATGTGGTTATATATGTTATTTCCATGATTGCTCTTTGCTACCACCTGATCCACGGTATTTATAGTGCTGCACGCACCTTCGGGTTATACCACCCCAAATATGTACGGTGGGTAAAATATATTGGTATCACATTTTCTGTGGTGGTATGTACAGGTTTTGCACTTATGCCTATCTACATATTTTTCACTTCATAATAAGCTATGACTATGGAACTAAACGCAAGAATCCCTGATGGGCCGTTAGAGCAGAAATGGGAAAACTATAAGAAGAATGCCAAGCTGGTAAACCCGGCAAACCGAAAAAAACTCGACGTAATCGTTGTCGGAACAGGGCTTGCCGGAGCTTCAGTCGCCGCATCTTTAGGTGAAATGGGGTATAATATAAAGTCATTTTGCTTTCAAGATAGCCCTCGTCGAGCACACTCCGTCGCCGCACAGGGAGGTGTAAACGCAGCAAAGAATTACAAAAATGATGGCGACAGTGTCTACCGTATGTTTGTAGACACCATTAAAGGAGGTGACTTTAGAGCACGTGAGGCTAATGTATATCGCATGGCAGAATGCTCGTTGAACCTGATAGATCAAGCCGTCGCACAAGGTGTTCCCTTTGGCCGCGAATATGGTGGATATCTCAATAACCGCTCTTTTGGTGGCGTCCAGGTAAGCCGCACCTTTTATGCCCGTGGTCAAACGGGGCAGCAGTTGCTATTAGGCTCTTACCAAGCGTTAATGCGTCAGGTCGATAAAGGGTCTGTGAAATTATTTGCGCGTCACGAGATGCTGGACCTTGTACTTATCGACGGCAAAGCGCGCGGTATTATAGCACGTAACCTGGATACAGGCGAAATTGAAAGACATGCCGCCCATGCCGTCGTCCTCGCGACAGGTGGCTATGGCAAAATATACTATCTTTCCACATTAGCGATGGGTTGCAACGGTTCCGCTATTTGGCGCGCACATAAGAAAGGCGCATTAATGGCCAGTCCAAGCTGGATACAGATACACCCAACGTCCTTACCTCAATCGGGCGATTACCAATCCAAACTGACACTCATGTCTGAGTCTTTGCGGAACGACGGTCGCATTTGGGTACCTAAGAAGGAAAATGAAGAACGTCCGCCAAATACGATCCCAGAGGAAGAACGTGATTATTACCTGGAACGGCGCTACCCTTCATTCGGAAACCTCGCTCCACGCGATATTTCCTCCCGCGCGGCCAAAGAGCGTATCGACGCCGGTTTTGGTATTGGCCCCTTAAAGAATGCGGTTTATCTCGATTTTAGTAAAGCGATTAAGGAACAGGGAATCGAGAAGATTAAAGAAAAATATGGAAACCTCTTCGATATGTATCTCAAAATTACGGGATACAACGCCTACGAAGAGCCTATGATGATATCTCCATCTGCTCACTTCTCTATGGGCGGATTGTGGGTAGACTATGAGTTGATGAGCACAATCCCGGGCCTATTCGCGCTAGGCGAAGCCAACTTTGCGGATCATGGCGCGAACCGTCTCGGCGCAAATTCTTTGCTCCAGGCATCCGTTGATGGTTATTTTATTGCGCCGTACACCATCGCCAACTATCTATCCACCGAAATACATACCGGAAAAATAGATGCTGACAATCCTGCATTTGCCAAAGCGGAGGAGGAGGTTAAAGCCAAACTTCACCAACTAGCGGGTATCCAAGGCACTAAAACGGTGGACTATTACCATAAAACTGTCGGCAAAATCCTGTACGATTACTGCGGATTAAGTCGTAATAAGGAGGGCCTTGAGAAAGCAATTAAAGAGATTCAGCTCCTTCGTGCTGACTTTAATCAAAACGTAAAAATCCCTGCGGATGTAGACTCGATTAACATTGAATTAGAAAAAGCTGGGCGTGTTGCAGATTATCTAGAAATTGGAGAACTGATGTGCTATGATGCGTTAACCCGCAATGAATCTTGTGGCGCGCATTTTCGCGAGGAATATCAGACGGAGGAAGGCGAAGCGATGCGCAATGATGAGGCGTATCAATTTATTTCTGCATGGGGTTGGAATGGTCTCTCTCAAGAACCGATTTTACATAAGGAGCAGCTCGTTTTCGAATTCATCAAACCGACGGTAAGAAGTTACAAATAAGTAAAAGCTATGAAACTCACATTGAAAATATGGCGCCAAAAGAGCCAACAACAAGCAGGTGAATTAAAAACATATACCTTAAACGATCTCAATTCGCACATGTCTTTTTTGGAGATGTTAGATATTTTAAACGAGCAACTCCTCTTGGCCAACGAAGACCCGGTTACGTTTGATCACGATTGTCGGGAGGGTATTTGCGGACAATGTGGTATGATGATCAACGGCATTGCCCATGGTCCTTTAAAAAATACAACAACATGTCAATTACACATCCGTTCCTTCTCCGACAATGATACCATTATCATTGAACCCTTCCGGGCAGGAGCCTTTCCCATACGCAAAGATCTGAGTGTAGATCGTTCGGCACTCGACCGCGTTATTTCATCGGGCGGGTATATTTCAACAAATACGGGACAAGCGCCAGATGCGCATGCGATCCCTATTACGCACCAAACAACAGAAGCCGCTTTTGATGCGGCCGCTTGCATAGGCTGTGGCGCCTGTGTGGCGACATGTAAGAATGGTAGCGCCGCACTGTTCACCTCCGCCAAGGTAGGTCACCTAAGCTTACTGCCGCAAGGAAAAGAAGAACGAGCAGAACGGGTCATAAACATGGTTAATGCTATGGATGAAGAAGGTTTTGGACACTGCACCAACACCGAAGCTTGCGAAGTAGAATGTCCACAAGGTATATCAGTCTTACAGATTGCCCGGATGAATTATGAATTTATACGCGCGAAGATCTTTGAGAAAGAAAAATAAGAGTTTGTTAAAAAAGGAACGTCTGGGCGGGGAGCTCCAGACGTTACCAAACCAATTATTAACCTAAATTATGAATCTTTAAATCTATCGTTTAAGTTAATAACGTTATATTTTATTTATTGTTGTGCTTTTTTTGAATAAATTTTCAATAAAACACTTCTAACCTCTACTGTTGTAGTTTGGCGCTTCTTTCGTAATTGAAATATTATGTGGATGCGACTCACGTAAACCCGCTCCCGTGATACGAACAAATTGTGCTTCTTTCAACTTATCAATTGTCGCAGCACCACAATAGCCCATTGATGCACGCAAACCACCGATATACTGGTACACTACTTCAGCGAGTGTTCCTTTATATGGTACTCTTCCAACAATACCTTCTGGCACCAATTTCTTAATATCTTCCTCTACATCTTGGAAATAACGATCTTTGGATCCTTTCTCCATTGCTTCCAACGAGCCCATGCCACGGTAAGATTTGAATTTACGGCCTTCGTAAATAATAGTCTCTCCAGGAGCCTCTTCTACGCCTGCAAACAAAGAACCTGCCATAATCGTATCTGCTCCAGCGGCAATAGCTTTAGCAATATCACCTGTTTGTTTAATCCCGCCGTCTGCAATCAATGGAACACCTGTACCTTTCAACGCTTTCGCTACTTCATAAACAGCATACAATTGCGGTACTCCAACCCCAGCAATAATACGTGTTGTACAAATTGAACCAGGACCAATTCCAACCTTCACGGCATCTGCTCCTGCTTCAGCCAATGCTTTCGCTGCAGCACCTGTAGCAATGTTTCCTACAATTACCTGCAATTCCGGGAAAGCTGCTTTTACTTCTTTAAGTTTAAGGATCACTCCTTTCGAATGCCCGTGTGCCGTATCAATTGTTACCACGTCTACGCCAGCTTTTACTAACGCTTCCACTCGCTCCAATGTATCTGCAGTAACCCCTACTGCTGCACCAACCAAAAGACGGCCATGGCTATCTTTAGCTGCATTTGGATAATGCTTATACTTCTGAATATCTTTAAAGGTAATCAAACCTTTTAACGTACCATTCTGATCAACGACAGGTAGTTTTTCAATCTTCTGATTCTGTAAAATCTCTTCTGCCTGAATCAAATCTGTACCAACTGGCGCTACCACCAAATTGGTTTTCGTCATCAATTCATTGATTGGCTTCGTCATATCCTTCTGGAAACGTAAATCTCTGTTGGTCACAATACCTACCAATTTACTTTCCGCACTAATAATTGGAATACCTCCGATCTTATGCTCTTTCATGATTTTAAAAGCATCCCCTACTGTAGACCCTTCCAATAAAGTTACTGGATCTTGAATCATACCACTCTCGGAACGCTTCACTTTGCGCACTTCAGCGGCCTGTTGATCGATTGTCATGTTTTTATGCAACATACCGATTCCACCTGCTTGTGCAATAGCAATCGCCAAATCAGCGCTAGTAACCGTATCCATTGCCGCGGATACTAAAGGAATATTCAATCTTATTTTTCGGGTCAGGTTTGTACTCGTATCGACATCACGTGGTAAAATTTCTGAATAAGCAGGAATTAATAAAACGTCGTCGTATGTAAGGCCTTCGGCTACGAATTTTTGTGGGTCTAACTGCATAGGGCAAATATGTTTGGAGTTTCTATTTGCCAGGCAAATCTACGAAAATTATACAAATAATCAAAACAAAGTATCTTTTTATTAAAGAATGACATTCAGATTATTATCAAGAAACATTTTTTCCTCAAAAAAATTTTGGCAAGCTATTTGTACAAAGGCATCCCAAGATTATTATCGATACTCGACTAATCAAAAATTACAAAATTACAAAACATGAAAAAAGTATTTTTATCCCTAATGACAATCACTGCGGTTGCAGTTGGTTTAAATGAAGCAAAAGCACAAACACCTTTCAAATCTGCTTTAGGTGTTGTTTTTGATGGCAGCGATGGCGCAAATGTAGGTATACAATACAAAACTGCTTTGAAATCAACAACAGCAGCACAGTTCCAAGCAGCTTTCGGTGACAATTGGATTTCTGTTGGCGGTGATTGGCAATATGAAAAATTAATCCCAGGCGCAGAAGGATTAGCATGGTATGCTGGTGTGGGTGCACAATTAGGTTTCGTTACCTCAAAACACGTAGATGATAAAGTATTCATCGGTTTACGTCCGCAAATAGGTCTTGAATACAAAATCCCTACAATTCCTTTCGGTTTACACTTAGACTATAAACCATATTTAGGATTGAACAATGATTCTGGATTCAATGGTGACGGATTCACTTTCGGTATTAAATATATCTTGAAATAAACCGTATCAGAATGTATAGAACGGTCTTACCCTATAACGGTAAGACCGTTCTTCATTTATAGCCCTACACGCTCCCCAACATAGGCATTCACCTCCCTATTTCCCACCGTTCCACCGCACTCCGAAAATCGTAAAGAAAGCCCCTTAACAAAAAAAATGGGTTTTATTTGGATTCATTGTCAATTATCTTTTCATTCTACAAAATTTTTATACCTTTGCGAATCTTGGCTACATATTATTAAGCTTAAAATCGAGTAAAATTTAAACTATATCAAATAAACACACGAATAGAGACAATGCAGAGTAAAGGGCTGATTAAATTCTTGGTAATAGTGGTGTCAATAGCATGCCTCTATTCCCTATCATTTACGTTTGTTACACGTAAAGTAGAAAGCGATGCTGCTAACTACGCTAAAGGCGATATGGCCAAAGAAAAAGCGTATTTAGATTCCATGGCAGGTGAAGAGGTGTACAATTTAGGACTAGCTAAATTTACGTACCGCGAAGCCAAAGCACACGAACTGGCTTTAGGTCTAGACCTTAAAGGTGGTATGAACGTTACAATGGAGATTTCGTTGGACGAGTTAATAAAAAACTTGGCAAACAATCCAAAGGACGAAAAGTTTAATGCAGCGTTAACAAGTGCTGTACAGAAAAGCAAATCTGTCAATAAAGGTGTGGTAGAGCTTTTTGTTGATGAATATAAAGCTTCAGGTGCTGGTACACCATTAGCTTCTTTCTTCGCAACAAAAGATAACTCTTCATTAATCAAAGCGACAAGCTCTGACAATGAGGTTCGTTCGTTCTTGAGTAAAGAATCGGATAACGCCATCCAAAACTCATACAAAGTATTACGTACACGTATCGATAAATTTGGTGTAGCATCGCCTAACATCCAGATTCAACAAGGTACAAACCGTATCCTTATTGAGCTTCCGGGTGTAAATGATGAAGCTCGTGTTCGTAAATTACTTCAAGGATCAGCGAAGCTAGAATTCTATGAAACACACAGTAACTTACAAGTATATCCGCTTTTAGAGAATGTAAACAACCTACTTGCTTCTTCTTTAAAATCCAATGCGCCAGCAGCAGCAGCTAAGAAAGATAGTGTTGCGACGGATACAACGAAAAAAGATGACAATTTATTAGCGAATTTAGGTGCCGGTAAAAACGAGAAGAAAGACTCAACTGCCGTTAGCCCTGAAGTAGCGGCGAGCAACCCCTTGTTCAGTGTATTGAACCCAGCTGTTTATATGGAGCAGAATGGTCAGCCACAGCTGTTGCCTGGCCCAATGGTGGGTAGCGCTAACCTAAAAGATACAGCGCGTGTAAACGCTTACTTAAACCGTCCGGAAGTAAAAGCAAACATCCCTGGAAACTTAAAACTTTTATGGGCTGTTAAACCAGAGCAACGTACACCAAACATGTTATCGCTTTATGCGATTAAACTATCCGGTACAGAAACGGGTGCTGTTATGACAGGTGATGTTGTAACCGATGCTCGTGACAACTTTGACCAACAGAACAACCCTGTTGTTTCTATGGAAATGAACACAGACGGTGCACGTCAGTGGAGAAAAGTTACAGCACAAGCAGCACAAAATAGAGAAGCAATCGCGATCGTATTAGATGGTGTTGTTTACTCCGCTCCTTCCGTAAATGAAGAGATTCCGAATGGTAGCTCACAGATTTCTGGTAGTTTTACTATTGAGGATACAAAAGATTTAGCGAACGTATTAAAAGCAGGTCGTCTTCCAGCTACTGCGAAAATTGTTGAAGAAGCGATCGTAGGTCCTTCTTTGGGTCAAGCTGCGATCGATGCAGGGGTTAACTCTGCGGTAATCGGTATTATCGTGGTTATGATCTTCATGGTTGCATATTACAACCGTGCTGGTATTGCCGCAAATATTGCAGTATTGTTCAACGTATTCTTCTTAATGGGAATATTGGCTTCTTTAGGTGCAGTATTGACACTCCCTGGTATTGCTGGTATCGTATTAACAATGGGTACAGCAGTAGATGCCAACGTACTTATCTACGAGCGTATTCGGGAGGAACTCCGCTTAGGTAAAGGTATCCGCCAAGCAATCGCCGATGGTTACAAACATGCGATGCCTTCTATCTTGGATTCGCAAATCACAACCTTCTTGGTTGGTTTAGTTCTTTTCTTCTTCGGTAGTGGACCAATCTTAGGTTTCGCAACGACGTTGATGATCGGTATTATTACATCATTGTTTACCTCAATCTTTATCTCTCGCTTGATTTTCGAATACATGTTAGATAAGGATATGAAGATATCTGTTTCTTTCCCTTGGTCAGCAAACACCTTACAAAATGCCAACTTCCAGTTTATCAAAAAACGTAAAGTATTTTACGCGATATCTGTTGTAGCGGTAATTATCTTTGTGGCTTCGATCTTCACCAAAGGATTTACATTAGGTGTAGACTTCAAAGGTGGACGTACCTATACCATTGCTTACGAAAAGCCAGTTAATTTGGAAGAAGTTCGTCAACACTTAGATGAAACATTCAAATCAACGACAGAAGTAAAAACTTTTGGTAGCGAGAACCAAGTACGCGTAACAACGACTTACCATATCGAAGAAACAAGTGATCAAGCTGATAAAGAGGTATTAGACAAGCTAAACGCTGGTTTATCTAAAATATCAGGCAACAAGCATGAGATTTTATCTTCTCAAAAAGTTGGACCGTCTATCGCGACTGATATTAAAGACAGAGCAATTTGGTCTGGTATTTTCTCTATCTTGATTATTGCCGGATATATCTTAGTACGTTTCCACAAATGGCAGTATTCTGTCGGAGCTGCTATTGCAACGGTTCACGATGGTATTATCTTGTTGGGTCTATTCTCTTTATTGGATGGATTAGTACCGTTCTCTTTAGATATCGACCAACACTTTGTGGCTGCTATCTTAACGGTATTGGGTTATTCTGTAAATGACACGGTGGTTGTATTTGACCGTATCCGTGAAGACTTGAATAAGCCAGGTGCACACAGTAAAAACTTTGGTGATGTCATCAATCACGCTATCAATACAACGTTAAGCCGTACGGTGATCACATCATTGACCATTATCTTCGTGCTTGTTGTATTATTTATCTTTGGTGGTGATGTTATTCGTGGATTCTCATTTGCGATCTTAATTGGTATCGTAGTGGGAACATACTCGTCGATCATCTTAGCTGCTCCTTCTGTGTATGACCTTGGAAGAGGAAAACACATCACAGAAGAGAAAAAAGAAGTGGCGAAAGTGGTAACGCCCTAACATAAACTACAATTTGTTATAGTATATTGAATAGCTCCCAAATGGGAGCTATTCTGCTTTTAAAGGGAGGTTATTTCATTTTATCATCATTAAATCATTTCATACATATGATTCCCCTATTTTTAGCTAATTTTGAACTTATAAAATATACTTGGAATGAAATATATATTTAGTGCTATTGCATTTTGCGGCTTGGTTAATTTAACCGCTTGCCAATCGAACAGTAATACAGAGAAAGCGGCAACAGAGACGCAAGAAACAACCCAACCTGCGACAGCTGAAAACCCGCATGCAGCAGGTGCGACAAAAACACCTCAAGCCCCGCCCCTAGCGTCCGAAGCAGCAGCTCAAATTCCGGCATTTAAATTTTATAAGGTGAAGTCTGGTATAAGCTTTACAAACGAGGATATCGCAAAAAACAAAAACTCTGTGTTTATCTTATTTGATCCAAGCTGTGGTCATTGTCAACACGAGACAACAAACTTGGCACAAAACTACAGTAAGATAAAAGACGTAAACATCTACTTCGTTTCGATGAATGATCCTGCGCTTATGGCTTCCTTCCTTGATACGTTTGGAAAAGAACTTGTAGACAAACCCAATATTGAAGTATTGTACGACAGAAATCAGGAATTTATTCAGAAATTCCATGTGCCAAAGCAATTTCCAGCGAACTACGTTTATGGTGCTGATGGATCCCTTAAGAGCAACTGGGATGGTGAAAAACCTCTTGATTTCGTGCTAGCAGAATTTACAAAATAATGAAAATTGCTATAAATGGTTTCGGTCGGATTGGCCGAAACACTTTACGTAATATATACCGCCGCGGATTGGAAACAGAGCTCGAGGTGGTAGCCATCAATGACCTGACAGATACCAAAACACTGGCACACTTACTAAAGTATGATTCGGTTCACGGTCCTTTTGAAAAAGAAATCACGCACGATGATGCACATATTTATGTCGATGGAAAGGCTATTCAAGTATTTCGGGAATCAGCTCCTGAAAACCTCCCGTGGGCTGCTCTAGCAATAGATGTCGTTGTTGAATCCACCGGTTTCTTTACAAGCAAAGCCAAAGCGGCATTGCACCGCGACGCCGGAGCAAAGCAGGTCATTATATCCGCTCCGTCGCCAGACAAGGAAGTCCCTACAATCGTCCTAGGAATCAACGATCATAATTTTGATTGGCATACGCCTATTTTCTCGAATGCTTCTTGTACGACCAATAATGTCGCTCCATTAGTAAAAATATTGGATGAAAACTGGGGTATTAAGGATGGATACATCACAACTGTACATTCCATGACCGGGGATCAAAACCTACATGATGCGCCACATCGCGATTTACGGAGAGCGCGTGCCGCCTCTTCTTCCATTATCCCGACGACCACGGGCGCAGCCAAGGCCATTACCAATGTTTTCCCGCATTTGGAAGGAAATCTTGGTGGTGCTGGAATTCGTGTGCCTGTTCTAAATGGATCGCTCACCGATTTTACCTGTACGTTGAACAAGCCGACAACAGTTGCAGCGATCAATGAAAAGTTTAAAGAAGCAGCGAATGGTATACTAAAGAATGTCTTATACTATACCGAGGATCCAATTGTATCCGTAGATATTATCAATAACCCATATTCCTGTGTTTTCGACTCGGAATTAACATCGATTGTCGGCGGCTTGGTAAAGGTGGTCGGCTGGTATGACAATGAGTACGGTTATTCCAATCGGATGGTAGACCTCTTGGCGCGTTTACAACTCACCAACCACGCCTAATCCAAAGAGTGCAAAATCATATTTGACAGGATCCAACGGATCAAAGGCCTTTAGATTGTCGGTAAGTTCCAACGCAGTTTTCCAATGGAGCTTATCGGCAGTAATCAACCCAAATTGGCGTGCGACCCGCTCTACATGTACATCGCAGGGACATACCAGATCTGCCGGACGGATTCTCTTCCATAAACCAAAGTCAACACCACGATCATCCGCTCGCACCATCCATCGTAAATACATATTCAGTCGTTTGCAGCTTGACTTTTGAACCGGTGAACTAATATGTTTACGTGTTCGAATCGGATAGTCCGGTTGGGAAAAAAAATACGCCTTAAATTCATTTAGGGCATTTTCCATAAAGGGACGCCCCGTTTCCACTTGGCTGCCCAACAAAAAGGCATCTTCTAAGCTATCAAAACGATGGTAGTGGTCACGAAAGAAAGAAACAAAAAATAGCAGATCCGTATCATTAAAGGTACGGTGTTTGAAACCGAGCAGTTGTTTCAAGTCGCTATCTTGATGGTTCCGCATAAAATCATAAGGCGCACCGTCAAAACGCGTAATAAGCTCTTTACACTTATTGATAATCGTCTTCCGTTGCCCCCATGCCAAGATTGCAGCAAAGAAACCCATCACCTCAATATCCTGCTTTTTAGTGAATAGATGTGGGATACAAATTGGGTCGTGCGCTATAAATGAGGGTTGATTAAACTGTTCAACCTTTTTATCTAAAAAATCTTTAATATCGAAATCTGCCATAGCTGTACCTGCAAAACTATCAAATCTTTCGGAAAGAATGCTTTGTTTGTGTGCATCGTCTTGTATCCGGTAGAATAATAGTAACTTTGCAAGCTAAGAAAAAAGCTATTATGCGTAGTACCGAACAGAAAAAACAATTGCACCCGCGAAATGTACACAATACGGGTTATGATTTTCAAAAACTAATTCGTATTAATCCTGCATTGAAGGATTATATTGTGGAAACTGTAGCAGGAACTACATCGATAGATTTCGCCGACCCAGCGTCCGTAGTAGAACTGAACAAAGGTTTACTTAAACAATACTACAAAATTGATCAGTGGACGTTACCAAAGAATAGCCTATGCCCTCCTATTCCCGGGCGTGCGGACTATATCCATTACTTAGCGGATCTATTGGCCTCGGAAAAAGAGGGGCAGATTCCTACAGGTGAGGATGTCCGTATTTTAGATATCGGTACAGGAGCATCATGTATATACCCGATCCTGGGGCAACGGATTTACCAATGGAGCTTTGTAGGGACTGATATTGATGAGTCGGCACTAAACCATGCTCAATCTATTGCGAAATCTAATGGCGGTTTAAAAAAACAAATTGAACTTCGTTTCCAACCGGATAACAAGAAAATATTTGACGGTGTCTTAAATAAAGCTGATCGTTTTGATGCCGTCATGTGTAACCCTCCTTTCTTTAAATCCAGAGAAGACAACTGGCAAAAAACATCAAAGAAATTTAACAACCTAAATAAGCGTCCGGATAAACATACCGTACAAAATTTTGCAGGTCATCCCAATGAACTTTGGTGCGAAGGCGGAGAACGCCAATTTGTGCGTACGATGATTTATGAGAGCATGAACTTTAAAAACCAGCTCGGTTGGATCACCACACTAATATCTGATAAAGACAATTTGAAACCGTTAATTGCAGTATTAGAATATAACAAAGCGGCAAAGGTGGAAGTGATCGGGATGCAGCATGGAAACAAGATTATTCGCATTCTAGCCTGGAAGTGGTAAAATATTAAAAGCGGACGGCTACCCTAGGGTAGCCGTCCGCTTTTTTAACCAATAATTTCTTGGATATCATCCATTATCTTTTGTGCTATTTTAGTTGCCGCTTCTTCCGTCGGTCCTTCGGAATAAATACGAATAATCGGCTCTGTATTCGATTTCCGTAAATGTACCCACTCTTCTGCAAAATCAATCTTCAACCCATCGATCGTGGTATACTGCTCCTGCTTATACTTCTCTTCCATCTTAGCCAGCAAAGCATCGATATCGAGGTCAGGTGTAAGCGTAATCTTATTCTTAGACATAAAGTATTGCGGTAACTCCGCACGGTATTCCGAGACTTTCTTGCCTAACTTAGCAAGATGTGTAAGGAAAATAGCCACACCAACCAATGCATCACGGCCATAATGCGATTCAGGATAGATAACACCTCCATTACCTTCTCCACCAATCACCGCATTCACTTCCTTCATTTTTGTCACAACATTCACTTCGCCTACCGCGGCAGCAAAATAAGCCCCACCATGTTTAATGGTCACATCACGCAGCGCTCTTGTAGAGGATAAATTAGAAACTGTATTTCCTTTGGTATGCCCTAAGATATAATCCGCTACCGCCACTAATGTATATTCCTCACCAAAAAGCTCACCATCTTCCATCATAAAGACCAAACGGTCAACATCTGGATCTACAGCAATACCCAAATCTGCCTGGTGTTCTAACACCGCCGCAGATAAATCCGTCAGGTTCTCCTTTAGTGGTTCCGGGTTATGTGGAAAATGACCATTGGGCTCACAATGGATTTTGTAAATCGTCTCTACGCCTAAAGCTTCCAATAAAGCCGGAATAAAAGTTCCACCAGTACTGTTTACTGCATCGACGGCGATTTTGAAACCAGCAGCACGAATTGCCTCGCGATCCACCAATGGTAAAGCCAAAACAGCGTCAATATGTTTTTGTAAATAACTATCATCTTTACGCGCTACGCCTAATGCCTCTACTTCAGCAAAGTCAAAGTCCAAACTTTCACCTAAAGCTAATACTTCTTTCCCTTCTTCATCATTGATAAACTCACCCTTATGATTAAGAAGCTTTAAAGCATTCCATTGACCAGGGTTATGAGATGCTGTCAAAATAATTCCACCCGCAGCCTCCTCAAGGGGAACAGCAAGTTCCACCGTTGGCGTTGTAGACAATCCAAGGTTAATTACATCCGCACCAATACTCTGCAAGGTTCCTACAACAAGGTTGCTAACCATCTCGCCCGATAAACGCGCGTCACGGCCCACCACAATTTTTGTATTACCCGTTTTTTGCATCAATATTTTCCCAAATGCTGCTGTAAACTTCACAATATCGATGGGTGTCAACGCCTCACCAGCGCGGCCACCTATCGTTCCCCGAATACCGGATATCGATTTTATAAGTGTCATGATTCAATATTTATAGGGTAAACATAGATAAATTTGCCTGTATACGCAATACAATACCGAGGATATAAACAAGAAAATTATACGCTACCGTTTGTGTAAGTGTTAAAAAAAATACTATCTTTGTTGCAACATTGTTTCATTTACTTCATTACCTTACGCCAGCTGGATTTTCCATTTATTATAATCACAATAAAAAGGGATTGCAAGCAGAGCGGATAAAACGATAAGCGCTTGTATATAGGCATTATTACATTGCACATAAAAGTGAATTTATGTAAGTTTGAAGTAGACAAACATTAAGAGAATTTATGCTGAATCAGTTAATACATTTTGACCAAGAGGTATTTTTAGCGATCAACCAAGGATTAAGTAATCCTTTTTTTGATTGGCTTTTACCTATTCTTCGAAATCCATACACATGGGCGCCCCTATACCTCTTCTTGATAATTTTCTTTATTAAGCATTATGGTAAAATGGGAATTATTATTGTCGCATTCACCCTGACGAATTTTGCGTTATCAGACGCTGTTTCTTCGCACCTGATCAAAAAGAATGTAAAAAGGGTCAGACCTTGTAATGATTTAGTATTTAAAGAACATGTCAATATACGTGTTCGATGTGGTTCCGGCTTTAGCTTTACCTCGTCCCATGCGACCAATCATTTTGCTATGGCATTTTTCTGGATAGCCTTGTTTAGAAGGCGATGGAAACACGCCTTATGGCTCTGTATCACTTGGGCTTCCCTGATAAGTTTTTCACAAATATACGTGGGTGTACATTACCCTGTCGATGTAATCTGTGGAGCCCTATTAGGCATTCTTATTGGCTTAGGCACTGGTTATTTATTTAAGAGATTTTTCCCAAGCTTCTTTGCTAACGATATTCCCCCAATAACAACATCATGAGTTCATTCTTAATCGTAACTATTTTATTTGTTTCTGCTCTTGTCAGCGGATTGGCAGTTTTCTTTGTCAAACGCGACAATACAAATCTATTGAAACTAATACTTTCTTTCAGTGGAGCTTATTTATTCAGTATTACAGTACTACATCTTATACCGCATGTCTATTTAAGCAACAATACGAGTCCCGAAATTATTGGTTTATACATCTTAGGTGGATTCTTATTTCAATTAATCCTGGAGCAGTTTTCACAAGGGATAGAGCATGGACACCTACACGCACATGATCATAATGTATTCCCTATCGGTATCATGGTTAGTTTGTGTTTGCACGCTTTTCTGGAAGGAATGCCACTGGCGGCAGGACATCAATCAGAGCTTGTTTTTGGTATTGCTATTCACCACATTCCGGCAGCCTTCGCTTTGGGAAGTTTACTGATCAATACAAAACTAACGAAAGGGAAAATCGGCTTTTTCATCCTTCTTTTTGCCGCGATGACTCCCATGGGTTTCTTAACCAGTAAAGGAATAAGTCAAGGAGATATCGGTAATATATCACAATATTTTGATAAGATTATGGCAATCGTTATAGGTATCTTTTTACATATTTCGACTACCATCCTATTCGAATCAGGTTCAGCAGACCATCACAAATTCAATAAAAAGAAAATGATCGCCGTGCTCCTCGGCGTATTGGTCTCGCTTTCAAACTTCCTTTTTGAAGGGCATAGCCACGACCACGGTCACGGTCATGATGGGCATAACCATCAGCAAGAACAGCATAACCATGATCACGACCACGGTCATGATCACGATCATTAAAAGATATTAAACCTCCTCTGGCGGTATAGAACCACGGAATTTATCGAGCAACTCGCTCAGCTGAAAAGCTTCCTGTTCCGATAAATTCTGTGGTAAAAGATCATTCAGCATCATATCGTCCTCAATCTCCTCCAATAAAGCCAACCCTTTTTCCGTAATAAAGAGATCCACAGCACGCTTATCCTCCTTATTTTTACACCGAGAAACCAATCCTTTAGCCACAATTCGATCGACTAAGCGAGAGATATCAGGCGTATTGGTTATCATCCTATTTTTCAACAAATTATTCGTTGACGGGTTAGGTAATTGTCCGCGCAAAATTCGTAAAACATTGAATTGCTGCAAAGTAATTTGCTTCTTAGCGGCACGTTTTTCCAGAATCAAGTTCAGCCAATTCCCCGTATACATAATGTTTATTGAGGCGCGCTGCCAATCACTACTAAAACTCTTTACCTTTATCTCTTCCTCAATTTTCATAGTTTTCTTAATTAAAACAAAAGTGTGACAACATTTAAACGTAGAATCAATCTAAATTAGCTATCTTTGAAGCAAAGACAACAAATATATCCCGAATATAGATTTTATAATTTTTTTAACAGAAAAAATGCAAAAAAGTTTCAGTCTAGATACCCTTACCATTGGTGAATGTGCCCGTATTAGCGAAGTAAACGCCACCGAATTACCTTCTAAATTTCTAGAGATGGGCCTGCTTCCAGGTTGCCTTGTAGAGATCAAACACAAAGCTCCTTTTAATGGACCTATCGGCCTTCACATCCATACTTCAAACACATTAATAGCTATTCGTAAATCTGAAGCTTATCATATTTTAGTTGAAAAAAATTCCCTATGAGTAATCCCATTATCGCGCTGTTAGGCAACCCAAATGTCGGAAAAACATCCGTCTTTAATCGTATTACAAAGTTAAACCAACATGTTGGTAATTACCCAGGCATTACCGTTGAAAAAAGAGAAGGTACCGTTAAAGCTAATGGAAAAACCTATTCGATTATCGATTTACCTGGAACGTACACCTTATTTCCAACATCGCTCGATGAAGATATCGTTTACCAAATCCTTGGAAATAAAGAAAATAAATCACATCCGGACTTAGTTGTTGTCGTGAGTGAGCCCAACAACCTCAAGCGGTCAATTATCTTATATCAGCAAGCACGTGAGCTCGGTGTACCGGCGCTATTTGTGATCAATATGATCGATGAAGCAAAAGGCAAAGGTTTAGAGATTGATTACCAAAAACTTGAACAATACCTAAACACAAAAGTATACACCACCGATGCGCGAAACGGGCATGGTATACACCAATTGATCGAAGCATTTGACGAACGTCCGGGCTATTATAGCAGCAAATTTACGATTGATAGCAGGTTCGTTCCAGCGCTTGAGGAAGCCAAAAAGCTCTTCCCATTACAGACGGAGTATCAGACGTGGCAATACTTGGCGCAAGAGGATGTTTCCTTCCTATCAGCGGACCAACGCCTTGCTCTTAAGAATATCAGAAGCACACACGGATTTACAGCAAATGATCTCCAACGGTGGGAATCTATTTCCCGAAACAAGCAAATTGATAAAGAGATAGATGCAATTGCTGTTCGCAAAGAAAATCTACACTTGACTAAAACGAATAAAATTGACAAGCTTTTACTTCATCCAGTAATGGGGTATATTGTTTTCTTTGCTATTCTGCTTATTATTTTCCAATTGGTCTTCATCTTGGCGACCCCCATCATGGACTGGATTGACGAATCTTTTGCCAGTTTAGTAGATCTGGTGGCAGGTATCCTGCCTGAAGGACCAATATCAAACCTTATTACACAAGGTGTCCTATCTGGTATTGGCGGTATCGTCATCTTTGTTCCGCAAATTGCTATTTTATTTATCCTGATTTCCTTAATGGAAGAAACGGGTTACATGAGCCGCGTTGTTTTCTTGATGGATCGCTGGTTACGTCCTTACGGACTGAACGGTAAGTCCGTAATTCCGTTGATGTCAGGGATCGGCTGTGCCGTACCGGCCATCATGTCGGCGCGTAATATCGAGAACACAAAAGAACGCTTGATTACGATGTTGGTTACGCCATTTATGACCTGCTCAGCACGCTTACCAATATATGTCGTTTTAATTTCACTCGTTATCCCGAATGAAACCTTCTTAGGCTTTGGAATCCAAGGGTTAACCCTGGCCCTACTCTATGTATTAGGTGTGGTCGCTGCCTTAGCATCGGCATGGATCTTAAGTAAAATAGTCAAGACAAAACACCGTTCTTTCCTAATCTTTGAATTACCATCATACAAAGCGCCAGACTGGCGAAATGTAGTAACCAATGTTTGGGATAAAACTTCTGGCTTCCTTTTTGGTGCCGGTAAGATTATCTTATCAATGGCTATTGTATTGTGGGTACTTGGAAGTTTCGGCCCGAACGACAAATTCTACAATCCGGAGAAATATATCCTCGAGGCTAACCCAACAATTGGTGAGGATCATTTAGCCGAAGAGGTTGCATCATACAAACTAGAACACTCTTTCCTCGGTTACATTGGCATGGGTATTGAACCTATTGTAGAGCCTTTAGGATACGACTGGAAGATGGGTATCGGTCTTGTTTCATCCTTTGCCGCGCGTGAGGTATTTGTTGCCACCATGGCGACGGTATATAGTCTAGGGGAAGATGTAGATATTGAGGACGATGCCCAAAAAGAAACCTTGCTCACAAAGATGAAATCTGAAATAAACAGAAATACAGGGCTGCCAGCATACAATTTGGCATCGGGAGTATCCTTACTCTTGTTTTATGCGTTCGCAATGCAATGCATGAGTACAATTGCCATAATGAAGCGCGAGACAGGTTCTTGGAAATGGACACTAATACAAACAGGAATGATGACGGGATTAGCGTATATCGTTGCGTTCCTTGCGTATCAATTCTTAAAATAAAAATATCATGGATACATTAACCATACAATATATTATTATAGCAATAGTCTTTATTGTTGCCGTCTATTTTGTGGTAAAGCGCTTGTTTCCGAGTAAAGGTAAAGCGGGCGGATGTAATAAGGGATGCGGCTGTGCCGTAGACCAATCTAAGAAATAGGAACAAAGCCCTGTCTACAAAAAGACAGGGCTTTGTTTTTAATCTTCATCATTTTCTATCGCAGCAAAACGTTGTCTATCTTCTTCTGCTCCATTCTGGTCGCCCAAGCGATCCTTTATATCCGCCCGATAAGCGTATAAATCTGCATAATATGGGTTAAACGTAATTGCGCGATCATAATCTGCTAGGGCCTCCGTCCACGCTTCCATTTTTTCATAAAGATCAGCCCGCAGTGCAAAGACATAAAAATCCTCCGGGAGCAACATTGTCAACTTATCGAAATCCGCAACAGCACGCTCGTATGCTCCGATTTCCATCAAGAAATTCCCACGCTCTTCATATACTAAACTATTCTCCGGATCTAAAGCCACTGCCACTCCAAAATCCTTTAGGGCTAAATCATGTTCGCGGATCGCAACATACAGCTTTGCCCGCGATACAAAAGCCTGAAATAAAGTAGCATCCCGATCAATAGCCGCATTGAAATCCATTAAGGCAAGATCATATTGTAGTAATCGCATGTATAGCGCGCCCCGGTAAACAAGGACCTGTACTTCCGCTGGAAACCGAACAACAGCATCGCTATAAAGTGCTAGCCCATGCGCATAATCAAACTGCTGAACCGAATGTAATGCCGCGTCCAACAAAGATTTTAAATCAGAAAAAATAGTGGAGTCTCCTGTAGCGAAGGCTGGTTTATTCTCTACCCATTCTAAAAAGATATGATAATTAAAATCGATTTTCTTTGCAACTTGATAATCATAAAAGGCCCCTTCACTATCGCCTAACTCTTCATTGACGAGCGAACGACAAGCAAAGAAAAATGGTAATGTGGGAAATTGCTCAATCGCTTCGCTATAGCAGGCAACAGCCTCCGACAGATTCCCTGCCATATAATGTTGCAGTCCCTGGACAGCGAATCGAATCTCTTCCATGGTTTGCTCCTCCACTAAAAATCGATCTGGAACTGTGGTCGTCAATACCGGTATTAATTGACTACTGGGTAATATATAAAAAGGGTTATTCATCATTCAATATTCATCGTTCATAAAAAAACAAGCACGTACGTTTAAGGTCCGTGGAGCCCTCCTTTGTCGGGATGACGATTATGCTAAAACCTAAACCAAACATCGTTGCAGGCTCAACCTCACAGCGCGAGAAAATTCAGTCAGTCCTCGCCGAAAGATTAACCTAGCGTCATCGAAGGACTAACAAGGTTTCGCCGAAGAACGAACCTCCCATCGCTGGCGCGAGACTTTGGCTCGTGCCCTCCTAAATTAGTCGTAAATAGTAAGTACTAAGTAGCAAGTACAAAGTACAAAGTACTCTATACTTTGTACTCTCTACCAACTACCAATAACGCTTTACGATCCGCAACTTATGCGTATACCGATTCCATTCTTTATTAAATATTCCTTCGGAGTCCATTTTATCCACACGTACACGTGCCGAAGCGTGTAAAATCGTTTCGGCATCCAGCATCATACCAACATGCGTAATCTTTCCATCCGCATTATCAAAGAACGCCAAATCCCCCGCTTTTATCTCAGATAGAAAATCAACGACCTCGCCTAATTCTGCTTGTTGATAAGCGTCCCGTGGGAGATCAATCCCAAAATGACGATAACAAGCCAGCGTAAGCCCTGAGCAATCAATCCCTGCATCGGAACGCCCACCCCATAGATAAGGTGTGTCCTTATAATGTGTTACAAGTCGTTTTAATTCAACATCAAAATCGTCAATTGTGGGTTTCCGTAACTTGCCTTCAATCTCGAACCATTCCGTAGTTGTCGCCCGGTAATCATTAATCATAATCTTCGTTCCGGGAACTAAATGGACCACACGCTCCGCTGTACGGGCTGTAGCACCTTCGACATCAACAACCAACGATTCGATCAAGGACGCTGTCCCTCCAGGCATCGGCTCCAGAGAAACATATTGTCCTTTTTGGATCCATCCTTCATAGACAGGATCATGCAAGCGCACAAAAGCCCAATCAGCTTCCTCCTGAAGTATCACAAACTCTTCACCAAACAACACTTGACTTACCATCTCACTACGATGAGATGCTTCAGCCCGCAGTGGCACAACAGTTAAATTACAACGTCCTAACAGTATATCCATAGTATCCATAAAACAATAAAGAATCGGTACGTGTTTTGTACATACGAAGATAAGTTTAAAATTGTTGTAATTATGAAGTATAACAGATTTAATAGAATTCTGCTTGCGGTGGACGATAGTCCATGCACAGAAAAGGCAATTGCCTATGCAAAAGACCTTGCCCAAGAGTTTAACTCCATTTTGGCACTGATCACTGTAATTCCTCCGACCTCACCTGCCAGCTATGGCGCCGATCCTTTACTGGGTCAGCAACCCATCATTGTACCTGAAGTAGCACAGATACAACTCGAGGCAACGCAAAAATATTTAAATGAGCTGGCGGCCGAGTTCAACAGCGCGAATGAAGTATTCACGTTCAACAAAGTGGGGAACATACGGGACGAAATTTTAGAAACTGCAACACAATGGGCAGCCGATCTCATTATCATCGGATCCAACGGAAGAACCGGATTTGAACATTTTATTTCGGGCAGTGTATCCGAGTCCGTCATTCGTAAAGCGAGTTGTCCGGTCTTGGTAGTTCCCAACAAATGTGACTAGTTTATCTTCCTGAGCCGGGCAACAAACATGCTATCCGCTCGTTTTGTGTAACCGTTAATTGTTCGCGATTCTTCGACGACAAGGCCAAATGTTTTTTCTAGGTAGGCAACGACAGCTTCGTTTTCATCGCTAAAAACAGAACAGGTTATATAGATCAGGGTACCATTACGTTTTAAATAAGGGACCACATTGCGTGCTATTTTTTTCTGTAGGTCAGCAAAGTGCTTAATCTTACCGACACTAAATTGTTGTATCATTTCAGGCGTGCGTCCCCATGTACCCGAGCCCGAACATGGTGCGTCTAACAAGATGCCATCAAACTGCTCACTTCCCAGTATCGCGGATACATCGCCTGTCAGATCAATAATCTTTTGTCGATAAGCCATCGTCTTGACGCCAGCTTCCTCAAATCGTTCATTCAAGTTGCGCAAGATACTTAAGCGTATATCGGATACGAGCAAATCTAATTGTGGATACATATCCAGTAACATCAACGATTTACCACCCGATGCGGCACAGGCGTCCCACCAACTTTCCTTTCCCGCTATCTGGAAGGCGTTAATCGTTTCCTGAGAAGATAAATCCTGCACCTCATAACGCCCCTTAATACCGCGCACATCCTGCAAACGGCTGCCGTTTGCTAATCGGAACCCTGTATCACCTTCGCGCAAAAAAGAAATCTTATGTTTCAGTAAGGCACGCTCTACCTGCTCTACTTCTGCCTTTTTTGCACGAATAAACAAATCCGGCTGAATGAGATGGCTTAACGAAAAATATGTCGGTTCAATCGTCGCGGAAAGATTTTCTGTATACGGGAAGATCGTCTGAGAAACCTCTATTCCTAAACCTTGTAGAAAAGTAATCTTGGTTTCCAATGATTCGCCAGACACCGTTTGCCATTCGGGTTCATATAGGCTAACAATAGGACTACTTGATTCACATAGGAATTCTGCAACAATCAAGCGCTGCATTGGTTCCGCTGTTGGGATAGCCTGCCCCAGGCGAAAAAAGTTATAGCACAAACGGGAGGTCATCCGTCTATCGGATGATCCCATTTGTTTATTTTCTTTAAAAAAACGTGTTAAAAACCGAGCGAAGGGTTCTTCAGCAGTATACTCTTCGAGCGCACGCTCAAAATTACGAACATACAACTCAACTCGACGTGGATTTACTTCCGCCATTAATTCAATTGAAAGGTATTGCCGCGGTATACTTTATACGAAACGGCATTATTAAGATAGCCTGCTGTGTTATTCTTCTCAAAGTTATACGAACTATATATTCCGTCATAACTTTCTTTCGTAACATGGTTCGCATAATCCGCACCATACTTCGCCATTAAATTACCAAAGTAACGCGCTACATCGTAACCTTTAAAAGCATGATCTGAAGGTGCTACTCCAAACGAAGCGGTATATTTTTCTCTAAAATCTTTAACCGCACTAGACCAAGATTTAATATGTGCTTCCGCGGAAATTATCGGGCTGTAATTTTCAAAATTTTCAAAACCACTAAAATCGATACGATCCCAAAGCGGGTGTCCATACAATTTAAAAGTATAGTATCCCTCTTTCACTTTCTTATCTAAATTGCTCAAAAAAGAACGTAGTTCCGTTTTCTCGGTTGTTCCGACCGCAATTAAATTAGAACCGGTCGTAGTCATTGCTTCATTTAACTGCGCAAGAGAAGAAACTGTTTTAATTTGTGCACTTGGTTTTACTTTACGAATCTCACCTGCGAAGCCCGTCAAAAACTGTTTTCCATCAGCATCTCCCGTACTGTAAATAATCAACACATCCCCACTCCCAGCGTCGCGCGCCATCTGGCTCGCCATGGCACGGGTATGCATCGTTATCGATGGCGTCAGCGATACTAAGTTGGACAAATTATAATCCGTAGCACGTGACGCTGCCAAAGGGTTAATCTGTAACACGGACTTATCCACCAAGCCTTCACCAAAGGAACGTATCTCTTTTGGATACACGGGACCAACAATCAACGATGCCCCACGGACATCCAATGAATTTGCAATCCGGCTATTATGTAATTCGTCATCCCGAGAATCAACCACATCAAGCACAAAAGACTTTCCTTGCTTGGCCACCTCATCCAATCCCATCTGAAAGCCTTGATAAAAGTCAAGCGCAATCGAAGAACGTGTAACATCAGCTTTTGAAAGAGCTGCCGGATTCACTTTATCCAACTGAAAAGGAAGTACCAGTGTAATACTGTTGTTTTTCGATCGTTTTTCAGCGATAAACTTCGCCTCTCTTTCCTCCTTCGTTAACTCTACTTTATGTGCTGAGGTAGACTTATTATCTTCTTTCTTTACGGGTTGTCCGCTCACCATTCCACCCTGATGGCCCGGAGACTGTAGGACACCCGTAGTTTTGGGCGAACAAGCGCCCAAAGCTAGGATAATACCTAAACCAGTAAGAATTTTATTCCCACTCAATCGTTGCTGGTGGTTTTGAACTGATATCATAAACAACTCGGTTGATTCCTTTAACATGATTGATGATTTCGTTTGAAATTTTCGCTAACAAATCATATGGCAAGTGAATCCAGTCGGCTGTCATTCCATCTAACGAGCCTACGGCGCGCAAAGCAACAACATGTTCGTACGTACGCTCATCGCCCATTACGCCAACGGATTGAACAGGAAGAAAGATCGTACCTGCCTGCCATACTTTATCGTACCATCCACTTTCCTTTAGATTGCGAATGTATATATCATCAGCCTCTTGCAAAATCCGTACCTTTTCTTCCGTTATATCGCCTAAAATACGAATACCTAAGCCTGGACCTGGAAAAGGATGTCTACCCAAGATATTAGGATCAACCCCTAATGTCTTTCCTACTCGTCTTACCTCATCCTTAAACAACGTCTTCAATGGCTCTACGACTTTAAGTTTCATAAAGTCAGGTAAACCGCCCACATTGTGGTGTGATTTGATTGTTGCCGATGGACCTTTTACGGAAATAGATTCGATAATATCCGGATAAATTGTTCCTTGACCTAACCATTTCACTTCCAAACCAGCTGGTAGTTCCTTTTGCACTTCCTTAGCCGCTTCATCAAAGACATCAATAAATGCGCCTCCAATGATCTTACGCTTTTGCTCTGGTTCAGAGAAACCTGCTAGCTTACCGTAGAATAGGTCTTTTGCATGGATACCTTTAATATTAAGTCCCATATTTTTGTAGGAATCCAATACTTGCTCATACTCATTCTTGCGAAGTAAGCCGTGATCCACAAAAATACAATGTAAATTTTTACCGATTGCATGGTGCAATAACACCGCCGCAACTGTAGAGTCTACACCACCTGATAGTGCCATGATTACGTGATCATCACCTAATTGTTCTTTAAGCTCTGCAACTGTAGTTTCTACAAACGCTGTTGAGGTCCAATCTTGTGAACAACCACAAATATCAACAACGAAATTTTTCAATAGAACTTGTCCGTCTGTGCTGTGTGTCACCTCCGGGTGAAACTGAATACCGAACGTTTGCGTTCCTTCGACCTGATACGCCGCAACACGAACTTTATCCGTACTCGCAATAATCTTAAAGTTAGAAGGTACTTCTTTGATGGTATCGCCGTGCGACATCCATACCTGCGATTGTACAGGGACTCCCTTTAAAAGGGGATTATCATGATCTACAAACTGTAGATTTGCACGACCATACTCTCTAATCTCTGATGGTAAAACCTCACCGCCTGATTGTTGTGCTAAATATTGTGCCCCGTAACAAACACCTAACAACGGAAAACGCTCTTGAATAGATTTGTAATCTACCTGTGGCGCATCCTCTTGTCTTACCGAATATGGACTACCGGAAAAGATAACACCTTTTACGCTATCGTCAAACGTAGGCAAGTTATTGAACGGATGTATTTCACAATACACATTAAGCTCACGAACGCGTCGCGCAATTAACTGCGTATACTGCGAGCCAAAATCAAGGATGATAATTTTTTCAGACATGGCGCAAAGTTACATATTCGTCCTGTATTTTATTCATCCAACATTGCAAAACTTTGCATTTTATCACGACCTAACAAAATGAACAAAACCCCATTAAACAAATACGCACCACCCGAGGGTAGTGCGTATCGTATATATGAAGGGAGCTAAGCCTTAATTTTTAGCATCCATTTCGTCTACATAATTTTCATTTGGCACATAATCAGCAACAATTAATTCCGCATAATTTGTTTTTTCTTTCTTGCCAAAGCGTCTCCCCAAGCTATCAAAGATAGAATACACCACAGGAACGACAACCAATGTTAAGAATAGAGAGGAAAGAAGCCCCCCGATAATTACAATGGCCAAACCGCGGTTCATATCTGCTCCATCTCCCGTAGCCATCGCAATAGGCACCATACCGATTACCATCGCAATGGTGGTCATCAGGATAGGACGGAAACGTGCATGGTTCGCCGCAATCAACGCATCGTAGGTACTTGCTCCTGCATCTTTTTTGTGGTTCGCAAAATCCACCAACATAATCGCATTCTTCGCAACCAAACCAATCAACATAATGATACCGAGGATCGTAAAGATATTCAATGTTTGATTTGCTAATGCCAATGCCAGAAGCGCACCGATAAATGATAAAGGAATAGAGAAAAGAACCACGAAAGGTGTTACAAAGTTATCATACAAAGCAACCATAACCAAGTACACTAAGATGATAGAGGCTAATAAAGCCACACCTAAAGTACCAAAACCTTCTTGTTGGTTCTCCATATTACCGCCCCATTTGTAGGAAACACCAGGTTTAAGTTCGACTTTCTCAAACTCTTTTTGCCATTCTGCAGCAACCGTACCGGCTGGCTTACCTACCACTTGTGCTTGTACTGATACCGAAGGTGACTTATCACGACGCTCCAATAATGACGGACCAGAGCTGAACTCTACATCAGCAAACTGCTCTAATGTAATCGCTTGTCCATCTTGATTGATAAACTTCAAGTTTTTCACGTCATTGATATTACCACGACCAATCTCATCGTAACGGATATTAATATCGTACTCCGTATCCCCTGCTCTAAATTTAGTATCTGTATTTCCAGAGAACGCAGTCTGCATGGTCATACCTACAGTGGACACATTTAAGCCCAAAGAGTTCATCTTATCACGATCTACTTTGACACTAATTTCGGGGTTACCATCCTCTGAGGTCAACTTCACCTCGGATGCACCAGAAACCTTACGCAATAGATCTGCAAATGTACGCGCAGTCTCTAGCGCTTCTGCTTGTGATGCACCAATTACAGTTAGTGTCAGTGGTGCTTGCTCGGCTCCCATCAAACCCATATTTACGGTTTTCACTTTCGCGCCGACCAGCACATTCTCCATCTCCCGTCTCAATTTTGCCGAGTAAACTTTTGTTGCCTCTTTTTTATTGTGACCGTCCTTCAGGATAATATGAATTTCAGACTTATATTTTGTTCCAGATGTATTAACCATACCATCGGACGCTTGTCCAACAGTCGTAATCATACGCTCAATTTCTGGCTTCTGTGATAAATAGTTTTCAGCCTTCTGTGTCATGAAGTTCGTTTGCTCCAAAGAGGCATCTTTATTCATCTCTAGTTGTAGATAGAACTCTCCTTTATCATTACCTGGAAAGAAGTCAGACCCAATATAGCCTTTACCAACCAACATAAATGCTCCAATCAATAGCACAAACGAAAGCAAGAGCGTTAAAAACTTATTTAATCTACTTTTCAAGCCCCATTCCAACAACCCTGAAATTCCATGGGTCAATTTGCTCAACCCTGCTTCAAAGCCATATAAGATACGACCAAAGAAACTATCCTTATTGATATGCGAAAGTTTACCGATACGGGAGTACAACCAAGGCACTATAGTAAACGATACGACAAGCGATAGCAATGTAGACACCATGACCGTCACACAGAATTGACGCAAAATATCGGACACCAATCCGGAAGACATCGCGATCGGCAAGAATACCACCACAATTACCAATGTAATCGCCGTTACGGTAAACCCGATCTCTTTCGCTCCGTCAAACGCAGCACGCACCTTATTCTTACCCATCTCCATGTGGCGGTGAATATTCTCAATTACCACAATCGCATCATCCACCAAAATACCAACGACCAAGGATAGCCCTAGAAGCGACATCAGATTCAGCGTATACCCCATCATATTCAAGAAAATGAACGTAGCGATCAAGGATAACGGAATCGCAACAACTGCAATAAAAGCGTCCCGTAAACTGTGTAAGAAAAACAACATGATAAATGCTACCAAACCGATCGCAATCATCAAATCGTGGATTACGTTACTCGCTGCATTTAGGGTATAATCTGTTGTATCGTTTGCAACAATAATCTCAACACCTTGCTTACTGTAATCCTTCTTTACCACATCAACGGTCTTCTTCACCAATTCTGATACGGCTACAGCATTCGCATCCGACTGCTTAAACACCTGCATTAAGATGGTGTTTTTACGGTCAATACGAGAAATCTTCTCTACATCCTTAATACCATCCTGTACATCCGCAATATCGCTCAAACGGATCATAACCCCACGCGGTGTTGATATTGGCAGGTTACGCAATTCATCAAGCGTAGCAAACTTACCCGACAAACGTAAGGTTGTCTGGTTGTCGCGTGTTTTTACGTTACCCGTCGGGAAGTCCAAGTTAGCTGCAGCAATCATCTGCTGTACCTGTGTAATCGTCAACCCATAACCTTCCAGTTTATCTGGGCTTACACTCACCTGGATTTCACGCTCTTCACCACCAACCATATCTACTTTTGCAACCCCATTAATACGGGCAAAAACGGGTTGTATCTTCTGGTCTAATAAATCGTACAGATCCTTCTCTGACAAATTAGACGTCACCGATAAGTTCATGATCGCAACGTCATCCAACGAGAATTTTGATAAAGCGGGAGTTTCCACATCATCGGGTAGCTCGTTGACTACCGCATTTATTTTCCGTTGCGCATCCGTCAACAGGAAGTTGACATCCGCCCCGGTATTCAGTGTAATCATGACGACGGAAACAGACTCCATCGATTTTGATTCAATTTTCTTTACGTTCTCTAAGGAGGCGACCGCATCTTCAATCACTTTGGTAACCGACGTCTCTACCTCGGACGGCGCTGCCCCCGGGTACAACGTCTGTACCGTAATTACGTTTACCTCAAACTTTGGCACCAGCTCGTATCCCATTTGCGAATACGAGAAAATACCACCAAGCGTAAGTATAATAAAGAGTACTATAATTATACTTGGTCTTTTTATTGAAATTTCTGATATTTTCATGAATTAGATTTCAGCTTACTTAATAATTTCTACAGGTGTTCCATTCAACAAATTGATCTGTCCGGATGTAATAACTTGTGTTCCTTGTTCAAGTCCCGAAACAATCTCGATGTAATCGCCAAAGCTACGTCCAGAAACTACTTCTTTCAATACCGCTTTACCTCCTTCGATCGCAAAAACCTGATTCGAACTCACACTACCAACAAAAGCATTTCTTGGAATGACTAATAAATTAACACGCTGATCTGCGCCAAAATAAGCTGTACCATACATACCTGCTCTTAAGTCATTCGATGCATTGTTCTGAATTTCCAACTCTACAGGAAAGTTCAAGCTGGCATCTGCTTTAGGCGCGATAAAGCTCACTTTTCCCGTAAATGTCTTCTCCGGAAGTACCGGCGACTGAACTTTAATAGACTGCCCCAATTTCACTTGTGAGATATTTTTCTCATCTACACTAATTTTCAGTTTTAGGGTAGAAACATTTACAATTTCGAATAGCTCATTGCCTGGAGAAACATAAGATCCCGGTTCAATATTGCGTTTATTTACCACCCCTGAAAAAGAAGCTGTAACATTAACATCAGAAGCTTTGATCTGTGAAGATTTAAGGTTGTTACGTGCATTTTCAAGCTGTAACTTAACCTGATCCAATTGTTGTTTTGTTACCCCGCCTGTTGCGAAGGCACTTTCAAAACGAGCTACTTCAGCCTTTGCGTTATTGTACACCGCTTGTGCATTGGAAACATCTACGGTTTGCTTATCGCCATTAATTACAGCGAGTGTCTGTCCTGCTTTCACATACGAACCTTCACTCACGAGTACACGAATTACTTTACCAGAAGCTTCAGCCGACAATTTCACCTCTTGCTTTGGGGCAAACACACCATTGGTGATATACTCCGCATTAACCTCTTTCAGATCGACCACTTCAGCGCGGACAGCTACTGCTGCGTTTTGGATCGCTACGACAGCTGTCTCCTCTTCGTTCTTAGCCTTGTTCTTATTTAAAAGAAACATAATACCAGCGAATGCTGCTGCGATAATTACTACGGTTATTATTATACGTTTCATATATATTGTTTGTCTATTAAGGTCTTAACGTTTATTCTCTTATTCGTTTACTAATGTTTTTAATTTTCCATTTGCTTTCACCAATTGAATTTCAGCAACTTTATAGTTTAGCAAGGACGTATTTAAGTTATTCTGGGAATCAGCATAAGCTTGCTCTGCATCAAGCAATTCAGTAAGTGTTGCTAATCCATTACGGTAGTTGTTCGAGGTATTATCGAGCACCTCTTTTGCCAACTGAACGTTTGCCTGATTGGTATTAACCGTCAACAAACTATTCTTCACTTGCGCTTTTGCATTCTCATTGCCTAAGCTAAGCGCCAATTTGGTATCCATCAAGTCAATCTCTGCTTTCTTGATATCCACATTCGCCTGTCTCACCTTAGAACGTGTTTTAAAACCATTAAATACCGGAAATGCTAAATTCAAGCCCACAGAGCTAAAGTTAGCCCAGTTAACAGAAGGGTGATTATTGAAGATCGGAAACTGTGCTCCAAACCCGGTATACCCGTAGTTAGCAGTAAGTGATAATGTTGGATAGTAAGCTGATTTTTCAGCTTTCATATTCAGATCCAACAACTCCAACTGTTTTTCCAAGACCTTAACTTCCGTACGGTTACTCACATCAGCCACTTCATGAAGCACTTCGGCATCGATCTTAAAGGTCTCCTTCGGCATTTCGATCGGTTTCGTAATGTCCATCCCCAAAGCAAACTTCAACGCATTTTCCTTCAGCTCCAGGCCATTGATCAATTGTTGTTTTTGCGCTTTCAGGTTATTGATATTTACGACGATACGATCTAGGTCGATCTTTTTCGCCAAACCTGCCTGAAATAAACCTTCAATAATTTTCTGATTCTTTGAAGCGTTATCGATATTGGTTTGTACCGTTTGCAAATTCAGCTGCGATGTATACACATCATAATAGGCATTAGCAACCTTTTCAATCAATTGTTCTTCCGTCAATTGATCGTTTATAATATAAAACTCGCGCGTTGTATTCGCGGCTTTAAGTCCGGTAAATACGGTCTGGTTGAACAATTGCTGATTCAAAGAAAGTGTCGGTGTCGACTGCCAACGTTGCCCCATGGTTACCAAAACGGTTTCTCCCGGTTTCCCCATCAAGGCACCATCCAACGCAACCTGCTGAATAATCGGGTTGTACGTTACTCCGGCACTGAGGTTAACCTGAGGCAATGCTCCAGAGCGAACCTCGTCAATCTTATTCTGCGCATTGATGACATCCAACTTGGATTTTTTTGCATCCGCTTTATTTTCCAATGCAAATTTAATGGCCTGTTGCAAGGTCAGCAACTCTTGTGCTTGTACTCGGCTTAGCTGAAGCACAAGTCCAATGGCTAAAACACTTAGATATTTCAATTTCATCGGTTCGAAAATTATCTGCTTTTATTGTGTGATGTTAAGTTTATTACTAAAAATAAGGCTTACTGCCGCCTTCTGGCTTACTAAGATTTCGTCTACTTTAGTCGGGTTTGGCATACCTGAAATGATATCCGTAATACTACGTATCAAACCAAGGCCACGCACAATCTCACAAAAAGAGGCTGCCGCCTGTTGAATATTTGCAAGCTGTAACTCACCATATTCGACAGCTTTTGTAAACAATTTGTTTACCACAGCAATATCTTTGAGCAGGAGCTCTACTAAAATATTTGCTACCCCCTCACCCTTAACCCATTCCATACTTTCATTGAGGTGCAACACGTAGTACTCTTTCATATACTCCGCTCTTAAGTCCAACATTTCGTTGATCACCTTTAACAGATCCCCGTCATACCCATCGACCAATTCTTCTTCCTTTGCAGAAATAGAACCAGCGATACACTCCAGTACATCGATGATCAAGGCATTCTTATCTGGGTAATAATAATACAGATTAGCCTTTGTGATGTTCAAGTCCACAGCAATTTCATTCATCGTGGTTTTTTGAAAACCAAAATGGGCGAAACGCTTCAGTGCTGCTCGAACAATTTGTTCCTTTTTGCTATCCATTTTTACTTTAAACTTTTTGACTTTTTTCTAAAAACGTTCAAAAATATAAAAACAAAATGGTTTACGCACAAAGAATCAAGCGCAAATTGTAATTTTAACGTAATTTAAGCAATAAAAGCAGGCTATTAGCTACATTACTCTACACCAAAAGACTTCTGAAATTTTCTTTTATCGAATTTGTAAAGACGAGCTGCCCGGTAGGAAACTCCTTTTTGAACCTCGGGAAGTTCTTTTAAAAAACCAAGATTGGCTATCTTTTTTCTAAAATTCCGCTTATCCAGCTCCTTATTTAGAATAGACTCATACACTTGTTGCAGTTGGGTCAGCGTAAATTTCTCCGGCAATAACTCGTACACCGCAGTAGAATAATTAACCGTAGATTTTAACTTCTGCAAACTCTTATCTATAATTTCCTTATGGTCAAAAGCCAATTCTGGAAGCTCTTTAACCGGAAACCATTTTGCTTGTCGCATATAGTCAGTAACAGGTTTAATCTGTGACTTCACATCATCATAGCGCACAATAGTAGAATATGCAACCGTTAGAATACGTCCTTGTGGATGACGCTTTACACCTGCAAATGCCCCAAGCTGCTCCATAAAGACATCTTTCAGTCCAGTAAGTTCATAAGAAATACGTTTCACAGCATCCTCCATCTCTTCCAGATTCCCGACAAAAAATCCGGGCAAAGCCCACCAATCTTTGTATGGATACTCATTACGCTCCGTGAGCAATACCTGTAAATCCCCCTCAAAAAAACTATAAACTACGCAGTCGATGGTAAAATGTGTCTGCAAAACAATCTCAAATTTAAGTTAGTATTACCTACCTGTTAACTAGTAACAAAACTACCTTAATTATATTACTAAAACCTAAAAAAAACAAAAAAAATTTAATAGTGTAAGAAATACACACTATATTCGTAAAACCTAAAATGAGCAATCGAGTGAAAGAAATCAATAGAATTGGCGTTTTTACTTCTGGCGGGGATGCCCCGGGCATGAACGCGGCCATTCGCGCAGCGGTAAGAACAGCTTTGTATAACGGAAAAAAGGTGACCGGTATCTATCACGGTTACCAAGGGATGATTGAAGATAGCATGTTTGACATGACCAGTCGATCGGTTAGTTCCATCATTCAAAAAGGTGGTACGGTTTTAAAAACAGCAAGATGTCTGGAATTTAGAACCGAAGAAGGAAGAGCAAAAGCATATGAGAATATAAGAAAAGCAGGTATTGATGCGTTAGTAGCTATTGGTGGTGATGGAACATTTACGGGAGCAGAGATTTTCTCCCGGGAGTATGATATACCTGTTGTCTGTATTCCGGGCACGATCGATAACGATCTAAACGGAACAGATTTGACTATCGGTTACGATACAGCAAATAATACAGTGATTGATGCAATCGATAAAATACGAGATACAGCGGCTTCGCACAACCGTCTTTTCTTTATCGAAGTAATGGGGCGTGACTCTGGATGTATCGCGCTGAATGCCGGTGTAGCGGGAGGTGCGGAAGCTATTTTACTTCCGGAGAAAGATACCGCTATAGATGAGCTTATTGAGATGTTGGAGCACGCTGCAGACCGCAATAAGTCATCCATGATTGTTATTGTTGCCGAAGGGGACAAAAACGGTGGAGCGAGCAATGTGGCCAAAAGGGTGAACGAAAAATTCGATTACTATGATACAAAAGTTAGTATATTAGGACACCTGCAACGTGGCGGCTCACCAAGTAGCGCCGATCGTGTACTGGCTACGCGCATGGGATACACCGCTGTAAACGAACTCCTTAAAGGGAACAATCGGGTAACAATCGGAATCCGTGGTTCGAATATGGTGACCACCCCACTGGAAGAAGCATTGAGTAAAAAAGAATTGAAGCTTAATGAAGACCTAGTGGAAATTGCAAAAATTATGGCTTTTTAGTATAATAAATATGATTGTTGTTGTTTTTAGTGGTTCTCGATACGCCGATTGGCGTATTGCCGACAAAAATAGAGTGCTTCATGGCTTTCGCACATCGGGTATAAATTCGTATATCCAGGACGAAAGGTACATCCTGCAACTCTTAAACAAAAGCAATCACTTGATCAACAATGCGGAAAAAATTCGCAAAATATATTTCTTTGGTGCTGGCGCATCCTCGCCGGAGCGTCAAGAGAAAATAGAACGTGTCTTTAAACAATTTTTCAAAAATGCACGTGTAAAGGCAAGTCATGACGTATTGGCTTCGGCCATATCGACATTCGGCGATGAAAAGGGTATTGTGGGGATTATTGGTAGTGGATCAAATGCCGCATACTACAATGGAAAAAAAATTATTCCTAATAACTACGGGCTAGGGTATATTTTAGCGGATGAAGGATCGACAAATTGGTTAGGACGACGGTTACTGAAAGACTTCTTGACCGAAGCCATGCCCTTCGGTATCCGGGAGAAACTGCTTCAAAAATACAACCTCGATCGCCGTATGATCTTAGATCGCGTGTACTACAACCCCAACCCAAATCTTTTCTTGACCAGCTTTGCCGATTTTATATTTGAGAACAAAGACGATAGTTATATCAGTCAACACATAAAAAAGGGATTGGAAATTTATGTAAAGACCTATCTCCTCCCCTTGTCAGAAAACTATCCCGATGCACAATTTAACTTCACAGGGTCTGTCGCAAATAATTATGCAGATTGGCTCAAAGAAATTTGTCGGGAACAGGGGCTGCAGATTGGTTCTATTATAAAAGAGCCTGTTCAAAACCTCGTAAAGTATTACATTAACAAAAACTAATAAAATGAAAATTGGAATTAACGGATTTGGCCGTATTGGCCGTTTAGCATTTAGAGCTGCCATCAACCGCAGTGATATTGAAGTAGTAGGTATCAATGACTTAGTAGAGCCAGATTACCTAGCTTACATGCTTAAATATGATTCTACACACGGTCGTTTCGACGGTACGGTAGAAGTTAAGGACGGTAACCTTATTGTAAACGGAAAAACAATCCGTGTTACAGCGGAGAAAGATCCTGCAGACTTAAAATGGAATGAAGTAGGTGCTGAAGTAATTATTGAATCTACTGGTTTCTTCCTTACACAAGAGACAGCACAAAAACACATCGACGCTGGAGCGAAGAAAGTTGTTATGTCTGCCCCTGCGAAAGATGATACCCCAACATTTGTAATGGGTGTTAACCACAAAGATCTAAAAGCAGAGTACACAATCGTTTCTAACGCTTCATGTACAACAAACTGTTTAGCTCCTATCGCTAAGGTATTGAATGATAAATTCGGAATTATCGAAGGTTTGATGACTACCATCCACGCGGTTACAGCAACACAAAAAACAGTTGATGGTCCTTCAGCGAAAGACTGGAGAGGTGGTCGTGGCGCATACCAAAATATCATCCCTTCATCCACAGGTGCAGCTAAAGCTGTAGGTCTTGTACTTCCTGAATTGAAAGGTAAGCTAACAGGTATGTCGATGCGTGTTCCTACGGCTGACGTTTCTGTTGTAGATTTAACAGTACGCTTAGAAAAAGGTGCTTCGTATGAAGACATCAAAAAAGCGATGAAAGAAGCTTCTGAAGGCGAATTAAAAGGAATTTTAGGTTACACAGAAGATGAGGTTGTTTCTACAGACTTCTTAGGTGATGCACGCACATCAATTTTCGATGCTAAAGCTGGTATCTCGTTGAACGATAACTTCGTGAAAGTAGTATCATGGTACGATAACGAATGGGGTTATTCGAACAAGATCATCGATCTAGCACAAGAGATTGGTAAATTATAATATCACATAAAAAAAGCGGCAATCTAGATTGCCGCTTTTTTTTACTTCATTAAGAACCCGCCTCCAAGGAGATCGTTTCCTTCATAGAATACAGCCGACTGCCCTGGGGCAATCCCTTTTACATTGTGCGTAAAATCCACCTGCATAATATTGCCTTGTTGCGTCAAAATAGACTGCGCACCAGCATCTTTATATCTGATTTTTGTAATCGCTTCCATCGGCTCTTCTAAGGAGGCATATTTAACAAGATTGATATCCCGAACGAAAGCCTGTGATTTTTCGAGCTCATGCTCCTCGCCCAACACGACCGAGTTGCTCTCTGGAAGGATTTCGATTACAAACATTGGTTTTCCCAATGCAATACCTAGCCCTTTACGTTGTCCGATCGTGAAGTAAGGGTAACCAATATGCTTACCAACTACGGTTCCATCAGACAAGATAAAATTTCCTGGACCAATTTCCTCATCAAGGGACGGACGTTTGTGTCTTAAAAAGGCTCTATAGTCGTTTTCCGGCACAAAACATATCTCATAGCTTTCTGACTTCTGTGCCAATTCCGCCTGCCCCATATCCAATGCCATTTGGCGAATTTCCTTTTTGGTGAAATTCCCTAATGGAAATTGCGTGCGCGCGAGATTCTCTTGTGAAACACCCCACAACACATAAGACTGGTCTTTATTTTCATCTCTTCCTTTAGAGATGACGTATCGGCCGTTATCGTGCATCCGGATATTCGCATAGTGCCCCGTCGCGATAAATTCGCAATCGAGCTTATCCGCACGCTTCATCAATGCAGACCATTTGATATGCGTGTTGCACAAGACGCATGGATTTGGTGTGCGTCCGGCAATATACTCGTCGACGAAGTTATCGATCACATAATCGCCAAACTCATCTCTGATATCTAATATATAATGTGGGAAACCATAACCTACGGCTAAAGAGCGGGCATCATTGATACTATCCAGGCTACAGCATCCCGTTTCCTTGGACGATCCGCCTGCCGACGCATAATCCCAAGTTTTCATCGTGATACCGATCACCTCGTACCCTTGTTCATGTAACATCACAGCAGCGACAGAACTATCAACCCCACCACTCATTGCCACTAAAACTCTACCTCTTTTACTCATATTATTTTTGTGAAGTGCAAAGATAGCCTAATTTGAGTAATTGGTATGTTTATTTGATGTAATTTTATCTCAATAAGAATCAAGAGGTTGAAATAAACCTCGAAAATAATTGTCTCAAAAATTTTAGAATTCAAAAAAAGAACCTACATTTGCAACACAATAAAGGAAAACAATTATTGTAAAAAGGTGCCATAGCTCAGTCGGTAGAGCAAAGGACTGAAAATCCTTGTGTCGCTGGTTCGAATCCAGCTGGCACCACCCAAAACCTGCTTAGCACAGGTTCAAAACAAAGCTAAAAGGTGCCATAGCTCAGTCGGTAGAGCAAAGGACTGAAAATCCTTGTGTCGCTGGTTCGAATCCAGCTGGCACCACCAGAAAAGCCCGTCTCCATTACGAGATGGGCTTTTTCTTTTTTTAACCTATTTCAAAAAAACACTTTTTTCTTTTGCATATGTTTCAAAAAAACATATATTTGCGGAGTACTTCGTTAGTGGTACACTAATCAACACCTTTTATCAGGTCTTGATTTATAAAGAAGTGGCGAGAGACTGGCTCTATGACCCACTGGCAACCTTCAATAGAAGTTGAAAAGGTGCCAATTCCTGTCCAAAGCAATATCGCTTTGGAGCATATAAATGAAATAAGACAATGATAGCGATCAAACAAATTTCAGCAAATACGTCCTTATTGTATCCGACCGGAACAACAACATGTTGTACGATGTCTTCGGCTATGCGAATGCGCTAGTCGTTCGTGATAATGGATAAATTGTAACCCAACCTCTTTTTACATTCCTTATCATTCGTATAGAACGACCACTCCTTCATCCCTTAGGTTGGCTTTAACACGTATTTTACAAAATTCAAAAACAACACCATTATGTCAACAGATAATAAAAACCTAAAATTCGAAACATTACAAGTTCACGCTGGCCAAGAAGTAGACCCTACAACTGGATCCCGTGCATTACCGATATATCAAACATCATCTTACGCGTTTGAAAATGCCGAGCATGGCGCTAATCTTTTTGCGCTAAAGCAGTTCGGAAACATCTACACCCGTATCATGAACCCGACGACGGATGTATTCGAAAAACGTATAGCCGCCCTTGAAGGCGGTGTGGCGGCTGTAGCTGTTGCTTCCGGACAAGCCGCACAATTTATTGCAATCAACAATATCGTCGAAAGTGGCGAGAACTTCGTTGCCGGATCGAACCTTTATGGCGGAACATACAATCAATTCAAGGTAGCCTTCAAACGCATAGGCATCGAAGCGCGTTTTGCATTAGATAGCACGGTCGAAAATATCGAAGCACTTATTGACGATAAGACAAAAGCAATCTACTTGGAGACGATCGGTAACCCGAGCTACAACATTCCTGATTTCGAAAAAATTGCTGCTTTAGCAAAGAAACATGACCTGCCTATCATCGTAGATAACACATTCGGTGCCGGTGGCTATCTTTTCAAACCGTTGGAACATGGCGCTCATGTTGTTGTAGAATCGGCAACAAAATGGATCGGTGGACATGGTACGAGTATCGGTGGTGTAATTATCGACGGCGGAACATACAACTGGGGAAATGGTAAATACAAACAATTCTCTGAACCATCAGAAGGCTACCATGGCTTAGTATTCTCCGATGTGTTTGGCATCAACGGACCTTTCGGGAATATTCAGTTTGCTATTCGCGCACGTGTAGAAGGCTTACGTGACTTTGGTCCTGCCCTATCACCGTTCAACTCCTTCTTGCTGGTACAAGGCTTAGAAACCTTATCCTTGCGTGTACAGAGACACGTGGACAATGCGCTGGAGATTGCTCAATGGCTAGAAGCACATCCACAGGTAGAAAAAGTAAGCTACCCTGGTTTGAAAAGCCATCCATACCACCAAAATGCACAGAAATATCTGAAGAACGGATATGGAGCTGTACTGTCCTTCACGATTAAAGGTGGCGCACAAAAAGCTAATGATTTCATCGACGCCCTAGAGCTAATCAGTCATGTGGCCAATGTAGGGGATGCGAAAACATTGATTATCCACCCATCGGCGACGACACACCAACAGCTATCGGCAGAAGCACAAAAAGCCGCAGGTGTGTATCCTGGTTTGCTGCGTTTATCTGTAGGTATTGAGCATATCGATGATATCAAAGCCGATCTGCAACAAGCATTTGATAAACTAAAATAAGAAAACTACAATTTACAGTAAAGGGGAAAGATTAAGGTAAAGAATGAGTTTAAAATATTATAAATCGGAGACAGCCTTCCAATTCGAAAATGGCGCCACGATTGATGAGCTAACAGTAGCTTATCATACCTATGGCACCTTAAACGAGAAGAAAGACAATGTGGTATGGGTATGCCATGCCCTAACCGCAAACTCCGATGTATTCGATTGGTGGCCGGGATTGTTTGGTGAAAATGAGTTGTTCAATCCACATGATTATTTTATTGTTTGCGCCAACGTGTTGGGTTCGCACTACGGTACGACAAACCCATTGAGCATAAACAAGCAAACGGGAAATCCATATTTTTTAGATTTCCCACAGTTTACAATCCGTGACATCGTAGCGGTAAATCAGCGATTAGCCGATTATCTTGGGATTCAACAGATTGAAATATTGATTGGTGGATCTCTGGGCGGACAGCAAGCACTGGAATGGGTTGCCGCAAAAACAATTGCTGTAAATCAACTCATTGTAATCGGCACCAGCGCACAATCGTCGCCTTGGGGCATTGCCTTCAATGAAAGTCAACGGCTTTCTATTGCAGCTGATCCAACCTTCTTTAGTAACACCGTAGATGGAGGGGTGAACGGTTTAAAAGCCGCACGTAGTATAGCGCTCCTCTCCTATCGGAACTACCAGACTTATACCAAAACCCAAGAAGAAACAGACGCAGAGAAATCAGATAGCTATAAAGCATCTTCGTACCAACAATACCAAGGCGATAAACTGGTGAAGCGCTTCAACGCGTATAGTTATTGGTACCTGACCAAAGCAATGGATAGCCATCACTTGGGTAGAAACAGAGATTCTGTTGCCAAAACGCTCCAGTCTTTTACCCCAAAGACACTTGTTGTTGGTATACCGACAGACGTATTGTTTCCGTCATCAGAGCAGGAATTTATTGCAAACAATATCCCTGGAGCAGCCTACTATGAACTTAATTCGTTCTATGGCCATGATGGTTTTCTTATTGAAACCAAGACACTCACTGAAGTGATTGGACAATTTCTTCAGCGTACACCGAAAACAACTAATGAATCAATAAAAGAACAATATAACTAGACCTTTAAAATGAGTAAAAAAATAATCATCGGGATGTTCGGTTTTGGTGTCGTAGGACAAGGACTGTATGATATAATTAAGACAAAAAAATTAAACCTCGAAATAAAACGCTTCGTCATCAAAAATGCAGATAAGAAAAGAAGTCTCCCTGCAGAGTTATTTACGACAGAAGCTGATGTTATCCTGAATGACCCAGAGATCAACACCGTTGTCGAGTTGATCGACGATGCCGAAGCAGCTTTCGAGATCACGAAGCGTGCTTTAAGTTCGGGTAAGAATGTGGTCTCCGCAAATAAGAAAATGATTGCTTGTCACCTCGAGGAATTGGCGGCTATACAACAAGAACATGGCACCTCTCTGCTCTATGAAGGCGCCGTATGTGGTAGTATTCCAATTATTCGTAACCTGGAAGAATATTACGACAATGAGCTCTTGCATTCCGTAAGTGGTATATTTAACGGTTCCTCAAACTATATTTTATCGAAAATATTTAATGAGAACCAAAGCTACGAGGGAGCGCTAAAAAAGGCACAAGAGCTAGGTTTTGCAGAGACCGACCCCATTTTAGATGTCGGAGGTTATGATCCAAAATACAAGTTAGCTATTGTAGCATCACACGCCTACGGTATTTATGTAGATCCGGAAAAAATCTTAAATCTTGGTATCGACAAGCTTGGCACACAAGATATTCGCTTCGCAAAAGAAAAGAACTTCAAAATCAAGCTTATTCCTTTAGCGAAAGAAATCGACAACAATCGTGTAGTGTTATATGTGCTTCCGAAATTTATAAGCGCAGACAACCTGCTGTACAATGTTGAGAACGAAAACAATGGTGTGGTTGTGAAAGCAGCCTTTGCCGATGAACAATTCTTCTTTGGTAAGGGGGCTGGTGGCCACCCGACTGGATCAGCGGTATTATCAGATATCACGGCCCTCCGTTACGGCTACAGATACGAGTATAAGAAACACCTCGATGCAACGCAGATACAATACAGCACAGATTACGTGTTGCGTGTTTATTTACGTTACACGGACGAGGCAACACTGGAGAATATTAAGTTCAATAATATCTCCGAACGTTATTATAGCGAAGACTTCAAGTATGTTATTGGGGAGATAAACCTCCAAGAGATCATTGAAAAACGAGACCTGATTAATCAACCTGGAAACTTTATCGCTGAATTAGTTTAACACATGGTTATTGGTTTGTAGGAACCTTTGATCGTTCGACATGCCTACGGCAGTCAGACAGGCTCAGGATGACAACGTTAGTTTCATTCTGAGCCTTTTTCGGTCATATAGACCCATTGAAACATGTAAAGAATGAACGTCTCTCTTAAACAACGAATAAATCCTTCAACAGACCGGCCTACTGCAGGCAAGCTCAAGATAACAAAGGCACCTCACTTAACTACTAGACACAAGATTTAGCTACGCTGAGCCCTTCGGGGTTTGTGGCCCTATAAAAAACTACCAACTACGATCAACTATCTACCAACTACCTACAACGTCACCGGATAATAAATCGTTCCCAAGGGAGCTAGTTCATCAATATTACACTTCTCATCAAAAATCGCGAAAACTGCGGATCCAGAGCCCGACATTGAAACATAGACCGCTCCCAGTGCATAGAGTGCCAACTTCAGTTCCCGAACAGATGGATATTGCGCAAACACAGACTCTTCAAAATCATTCTTGATATGATACTTCCACTCTTGAACCGGTAATCGAACCAACTGCCGTAAATTGCGTTCTGGTTTGCGTGGCTGAACATGCCGATACGCCTCTGCCGTTGGGATACTAACGGGAGGTTTAACCAAAACCATATAATACGCCGAAAGGTCCAATGCAATATCCTCCAGCTCCGTCCCGATACCTTCCGCATATGCTGGCACATCACGAATAAAAAAAGGACAGTCAGCGCCTAAGGTTGCAGCTAAAGATTCCAATTCAATCTCCGGAATCTCCAAACCATACCTTTTATTTAGCATATTCAACAACGTAGAAGCGTCCGAAGAGCCCCCGCCTAAGCCTGCTCCAAATGGGATTTGCTTATGTAGATGAATATGTTGGTTTGGAATATCAAACCGTGATTGAAGTAATCGAAAAGCCTTTAGGCACAAATTGTCCGCATCGACAGCTAAATCTAAACCCGTAATCTCGAGCGTAGTTTCTCCATTTTCCTTTTCCGATATTTCGATAATATCATACAGGGAAAAAGGATAGAATACCGTTTCCAAATTATGGTAACCATCTTTTCTCTTCTCCGTAATATCGAGACCGATGTTTATTTTAGCGTGTGCATACGAAATCATATACAATAATAGGCAACTTCCCGAATACTTGGAAGCATCCTAAAAAACATTGCCCCCTCCGTACCATCCGCCCTCCTATTCCGTGAACAAAAGATGGTGTCAGCGATACGATTAAAATTGCAATTAAAAGCAATTTTATCTAAGTTTGCTTACCATGAATGTAGATGAATTATTAGCGCGCGCGCTCAAATTTGAGTTCTTGAGCAAAGAGGAAGGCATCCACTTATATCACCATGCTGCAACCGCAGATTTGACATATGTAGCCAACACTTTACGCAAGATCCAAGTACCACACGGCAAGGTAACTTGGCAGATAGATCGGAATGTAAACACGACCAATGTGTGCATTGCGAACTGTAAATTCTGCAACTTCTTCCGTCGACCGGGGCACGAAGACAGCTACATCACAGATATAGAAACCTACAAACAAAAGATCGAAGAGACTTTTAAGTACGGTGGTGATCAGCTTTTGTTACAAGGGGGACACCATCCTGATCTAGGTTTAGCATTTTATGCTACCATTTTCAAACAGCTCAAAGAGCTTTACCCAGCGCTAAAATTACACGCGTTAGGCCCCCCCGAAATTGCGCATATTGCCAAACTTGAAGGCATGTCGCATTTAGAGGTACTAACCGCACTAAAGGAATCCGGACTGGACTCACTACCTGGAGCTGGAGCAGAAATTCTAAACGACCGTGTACGTCGTTTGATCTCCAAAGGAAAATGTGGCGGACAAGAGTGGTTAGATGTGATGCGTGCAGCACACAAGATTAACTTACCAACTTCAGCTACGATGATGTTTGGTCATATCGAGACTATCGAGGAACGTTTCGAACACTTGGTTTGGATTCGCGACGTGCAAGCCGAAAAACCAGCGGATAACCATGGATTCATCGCCTTTATCCCTTGGCCATTCCAAGATGACGGAACCCTTCTAAAACGTTTACGTGGCATTACGAACAATGTAACGAGTGAAGAATATATCCGCATGATAGCTTTAAGTCGTATTATGCTCCCTAATATTAAAAATATCCAAGCGTCCTGGTTAACCGTCGGTAAACGTACGGCGCAGTTGTGCTTGCAAGCCGGTGCAAATGATTTTGGTTCGATCATGATCGAAGAAAATGTTGTTTCCGCCGCTGGAGCGCCACATCGCTTTACCTCGAGATCGATACAGGAAGCAATCTTAGAAGCAGGCTTCGAGCCTCAGCTGCGTACACAGAAGTACGATTTCCGAGAGTTGCCGCAAATGGAAGAACAAGTCATTAACTACTAGTATCTTAAGCGTTGAACGACATATTACTACATATCGAAGCGATTATCTTTGCAAGTGAGGAAGGTATTTCAGCGAATGATATTCGACAGATTTTGCACGATGCATTAGCGGTTGATGTAACCAACCAAGAGGTTGTAGAACTCATGAAAAAAATCTTTGAGAAGTACAACCGCGAAGACCAAGTCTTCAGCTTAAAAATTATCGGTAAACAATACCAGTTTTTAACGAAAGACATCTACCACGAAACAGTCAACCAGTTACAGGCACATAAAGACAAAAAGAAATTAAGCCAATCCGGCCTAGAGACCTTATCGATTATTGCCTACCGACAGCCGATCACGAAGTTGGAGATTGAACAAATTCGAGGTGTTAATTGTGACTATTCTATCCAACGATTGCTCGAAAAGAAACTAATCCAGATTACAGGAAAAGCGGAGACAATCGGGAAGCCATTACTCTATGCTACGAGTGATCAATTCATGAATCATTTCGGTATAAAATCAACGAAAGATCTTCCGCAGCTAAAAGATATTATAGCAGAAGAAAATACGATTGGAGAAATTACGGAATAGCACCGCACCATCATAACCCATTGAATTACAAGGATAAAAAAAACAAAAAAAATTTCAAGTTCAAATATTCTTGATTATTTTTACCCCTAGTAAGAAACAGCATATTAATCATTTTTTAACAAGTAAAGGCTATGGCGCAAGAGGCAGTACAAGAAGTTCTTATTGATGAAACAATCAATTTTAACGGTCCGGAAGATGATGCAGATGATGTCTATGATGATGATTTCGAAATTGAAGAAATTGACTCAATCGGAGAGTTTGAGGATTTTGATGATGACGATTTCTAGTCGATTACCAATAATCTACCTATTGAGAATAGACACCAGAAAGAAATTAATGTAAAGCGAAAGAGGCAGAATGTTCATTCTGCCTCTTTTTTCATTACCGCTCGACTCAATTCTTATTTACTTCGGTGTAATTGCTCGTACAAGTCAATTACTTTTTTCTGTAAATCGATTACTTCAACTTCTCTCAATTGAAGTTTTTTACTCAAATTATCAATTTCGTCTTGAATTTGTTTCTCTTCTTCAGAGTCTGAAGTGGACAATAGCTGCACAAGAGTCAAGCCAAATAGTTTAGAGATTTGATTCAAACGAGACAAGTTTACATCGGTAATACCTGTTTCGATTTTTGAGAATGCTGGAATAGAAATGTCTAGCCTTTTGGCCACATCTTCTTGACTCCAACCTTTCTGATGCCTTAATAAGCGGATTTTTTTTCCTAATGCGTTCATGGGTAAATTTTACTTTATTCCAAAAGTAAGAAAAAAAACCATAAGGTAAAAAATTAAAATTAAGAAATCAAAAATTTTTAAAGAATTTATCGGAGAAACTGACGATATTCATCGTGTTATGTTTAGGCGAAACCATAAACAAAAGATTGAAACCTAACGATTTAAAAGACTCCAAATAACCCTCTAACGCATTCAAATCAGTCAAAAAAACAAAATTCTTGTGGTTAAAAACTTGTTTTATATCGCTTTCAAGCGTGTTTAGCAAAATGTTTTTATCTTTAATTGAATCCTTATTAACTAAAACAACAGCATGATCCGATTCGTCCATAGAGGATGCGTATTGGTCAAGAAAGTTTTCATTTAGCACATCATATGGATTAAGCTCCATGATTGTAACTAATCCTTGACCGGGGAACTGTTCCTTCACCGCATGGATACTTGTACGTAGTTTATAAGGTGAAAAAAGAAAGTCTTGATACACGACACTACCGTTCACACTCGCCACAAACTCCAAATATCGAATGGAGCTTTGGAAGCTTACAATAGCCTTATAGAAATCGGTACGCTTCACGCCCAACCATTCACAGACCGTGTAAGCCCCTGCAATATTAGAGAGGTTCAGCTTACCAAAAACTTGCAAAGGGATACGTTCTTCTCCATTATGCAAATACGTAACGCCTTTGTTAATGGAATATTCGGGCATTTTATAACCATGTCGATTAATCTTACAGTCCAATGTTTGCTCCACAATATCACGTAATATCGCACTATCTTTATTGTAAATCAAGGTCCCTTTGGGCACAATGGTAGAAATAAAACTATCAAACAACGATAAATAATCTTCTTTTGAAATGTTAGTTCTTGTTTCGTTCCAATCGATACCACTAATGAGTGCAATATTCGGATGGAAAAGGTGAAATTTAGAACGATGATCGATGGCCGATGCATAATATTCATCGCCCTCGATCAAAATAATTTTATTATGTGCGGTCAACTTCACCAAAGAATCAAATCCCTCCAATTGCGCGCCTACCAGGTAGTCAAAATCACGGTCTAAAGCTTTCAACACGTGCATAACCATGCTCATGATGGTCGTTTTACCGTAGGTACCAGCAATTACCACACGTGTTTTGTTGGCACTTAACTCATGTATAAACTCTGGAAAAGAGTAAATTTTTATTCCTAGCTCCTGTGCCGCCTTGAGCTCTGGATTATTTTCCTCCGCGTGCATACCTAGGATCACCGCGTCGATATCTTCGGTAATCTTATCCGAAAACCACCCCAATTGAGCGGGTAAAAGACCTGCTTTTAGCAATCGAGATCGCGATGGTTCAACGATTTGGTCGTCGGATCCTGTTACCTGATGCCCTTGCTCAGCTAAAGAAATAGCTAAATTATGCATCACAGCACCTCCTATGGCAATAAAATGAATGCGCATCTTAACTGTTCTTTACAAATTTTGCCGAACACCAACTATCCAGCACTTTTTTACTTTCGAAAGAAAAGCCATATTGCTGTGCCTTTTCGCTCAAAATAGAGAGATCCTCTCCATCGTAGAAACCACTGATATACAATTGTCCGTTTTCTCCTAAACAAAGACTATACTGTTCCAATTGGTCAAGTAAAATGTTCCTGTTTATATTCGCTAAAATTATATCAAACTTCGATCCTTCTATCACTTCTTTCGACCCTAATTTTGTTGTTATCGTATTGATATTGTTAAGCCCTTTGTTTTCTTCCACACTAGCTACACAAATATCATCGTAGTCGACTGCCAAAACATGATCTGCACCGCGCTTAATCGCTAAAATAGCTAAGATTCCGGTGCCGCAGCCCATATCTAAAACAGCTGTACCCGTGAATTGGTTTTCTAAAATATAAGAAAGCATCATAGACGTTGTTTGGTGATGCCCCGTACCAAATGACATTTTGGGATCGATAACGATCTCGTAAGCCATATCCGGACGTGGCTCATGGAATGTCGCACGCACATAACAACGATTATCGACCACAATAGGATTAAAATTACTTTCCCATAGTTTATTCCAATTTTGATCGTCCAGATCCGCGACGGTATACTGCACATCAAAACCTTCACTATGGTGTAACAAAGTGGTCTCTAGCGCTTGTAAATCATAGTTTGCGGTCGGAATATAGGCAGCAAAACCACCTGCAACATCTTCAAATGTATCATAACCGATATCCCCCAACGCATCGATCAACAAATCTTTTTGCCAATCCTCAATAGAAGGGGTGATAAAAGTCACCGATGAATATCTCATTACTTGGAATTAAAAACCTTTACAATCTCAAGGAAATCACGTGATTTCAAAGAAGCACCACCAATCAATCCGCCATCAATATCTGTTTGCGAGAACAACTCATTCGCATTACTTGGATTACAGCTACCGCCGTAAAGGATTGTTGTATTCTCAGCAATCTCCTGTCCGTATTTCTCCACTAAAGTTTGGCGGATAAATGCATGTACATCTTGTGCTTGTGCGGGTGTAGCGGTCAAGCCTGTACCAATCGCCCAAACTGGCTCATATGCTAAAACAACTGCTTGAAAAGCATCAGCCGATAAATGGAACAACCCCTGTTCTAATTGTGTTTTTATAACAGCAAAAAACTCACCGCTTTCACGCTCTTCTTTTGTTTCACCAATACAAAAAATAGGTTTCAAACCGTGCGCTAGTGCTGCATCAACTTTCTCCGCTAAAAGAGCATCTGTTTCACCAAAATACGCTCTGCGTTCAGAGTGACCTAAAATAACATACGACGCACCTACTGATTTAACCTGACTTGCCGAAATCTCTCCGGTATAAGCGCCCGATGCTGCTTGATGGATATTCTGTGCCCCAACAGCGACTTTCGCTGTGGACAACTTAGCCAAGCTAGAAAGGTGAATCGCAGGGCTGCATACAACAACCTCTTGATTACCCACAACCTCATCCTTAACCATATTAACAATTTCCGAGAACAGGCTCAATCCTTGTTCATAGTCCAAATTCATCTTCCAGTTTCCTGCAACAATGTTTTTACGCATAATATTTTTTATTTTCTCTGTTTAATAAATTCTTCGTTTCTATTTTTCGTCCGCACAAAAACCTCCCACAAAATTTTTAATGTTGTTTCATCGGCCGCATCGCCACGCACAATCATCCGGTGTGCCAACATTTCTTCAAATTTAACCCAATCATAGCCTTCACTCTTATAGTCTGTTAACCACAAAAAATCTGGCACAAATTTCGGAATAATATTTGAAATTGCGAGCTGTGCTCCTGTACCAATTACACATCCTGTTGTAAGCGTAGAATTGATCCCGCACATCGCATAATCTCCCATAAAGAGACCGACCTTCCGCTGTCCCGTATCCCGATAAGCACTGTTCTTATAATCAAACAAAGAAACGGTTTTCCAGTTGTTTTGCATATTCGAATTACCTGTGCCTCCACCGAGATTACACCCCTCTCCGAGAACCGCACAACCGAGATAACCATCATGTCCTTTTGCCGAATTCCCCCATAACACCGTATTGTTTACCTCACCACCAATAACCGAACCCGGTCCGATCGTTACATTCGGGTACAACTTCGTCCCCATCTTAACCCGAGCGGATTTACCAATCGCAATTGGTCCACGAAGGTGACTCCCCTCCTCGATCTTAGCCCCGTCTTCGATAAGAATAGGCCCCGTCGTTGTATTGAAGGTACAACACTCCGCTTCGACCCCCTCTCCAATAAAGAGATCCGTACCCAGCACCACGTTGGTTCCCGACAAGCCGGCGGATTGTTTACCATCGGTCAACAAGTTATAATCAAACACGATTTGTGCAGCATTCAAAAGAAAGATATCCTCTGGAAAAGCAACCACATCAACGATGTCCTCGTACTGGACCAACTTAAGATGCTTCAGCTGATGTCCGTCATTCCAGGATTGTGTATGATAGGCAATCCACAAGTCATCTTTTACAAGCAATGTTCCAACAGGTAATGAGCGTAACACCTCGATTAGAGCGACGGACGGACAAATATTCCCGCGAATAACCAAGAATGATGACGTTGCATCATAATCTGGTGCTTTAAATTTATCTTGAAGATAGGTTTCGGTATGGTAGAAAACAGGTTTATCAAAAATAAGGCACCACTTTTCCTGCAAGGTCAGTGCGCCAACCCGTAAATTGCCTACAGGTCGGGTATAGGACAATGGCAATAAATGATCCCGCCATGTTGCGCGATCGTGTAAAACAACTTCCATCATAGCAAAGATAAAAGTACATAAAAAAATCCCGATAAGGCGAACTCATCGGGATAATCTCGTGTTAATCTATAACCGTTATACGGATTACTTTTTGTTGTAACGGCTACGGAATTTATCGATACGTCCTGCTGTATCAACCAATTTCATTTTACCTGTATAGAATGGGTGTGAAGTGTGAGAGATCTCTAATTTCACTAATGGATATTCATTACCATCTTCCCATGTAATAGTCTCCTTAGTATCTACACATGATTTAGTTACGAAAGAATATTCGTTAGACATATCTTTGAAAACAACTAATCTGTAGTTCGATGGATGCAAATCTTTTTTCATTTTATCTTTATGATTACTATATATTCAAATATTCAACAATTGAGGTGCAAAGATAATTTTTATTTTCAAAAAAAACAAAAGAATATTATTCACACAGACATCATTTCGATGTAGTGCCCTCTATCGTACGTGCAAAGGTACGTTTTCCAATGGAATCCTGAAAGTTTTTTCCTATTTTTGCCTCCTTAACAACCGGGACAAACGACTCCTCCACTTCCTGTTAGCCATACATAAAGTGTGCTTCGCGATCGGCTCCCGATTTTTGTCTTTAATTAATATACATTTATTTATAGAAACCATGAGTACGGTACTTTCTGAACAGGAACAACAACGCAGATTAAATCTTCAAGCGATTATAGACCTGGGTATTAACCCATTCCCTGCTGACGAATTCAAGGTAAACGTTTCTGCCGCTGATATTTTAGAACACTACGAACGCGATAAGCTTAACTATAAGAACATTCGCTTTGCGGGACGTATTATGGGTCGCCGCGTGATGGGTAGCGCCTCTTTTATGGAGCTGCAAGATTCGAGCGGACGTATACAGGCGTATGTAAAGCGCGATGATATCTGCCCTGGTGAAGACAAGACTTTGTACAATACGGTTTTCAAAAAATTACTTGATATTGGTGATATTGTTGGCGTTGAGGGCTATGTCTTTACAACACAAACGGGAGAAATCTCTATTCACGTAGAGAAACTTACCTTATTGACAAAGTCGCTCCGTCCGCTACCTGTGGTAAAAGAAGCAGAAGGAAAGACATTCGACGCTTTCACTGATCCGGAGCAGCGTTATCGTATGCGTTATGTTGATTTGATCGTAAATCCACAAAACAGAGACATCTTTGTTAAAAGAACCAAGCTCTTCAATGCGATGCGTGATTTCTTCAACAGTGCGGGATACATGGAAGTAGAAACGCCTATCCTGCAATCCATACCGGGTGGCGCTGCAGCGCGCCCTTTCATCACGCATCACAATGCATTGGACATTCCTTTGTACCTACGTATTGCCAATGAACTTTACTTGAAACGACTGATTGTTGGTGGTTTTGATGGAGTATATGAGTTCTCGAAAAACTTCCGTAACGAAGGAATGGACCGCACACACAACCCCGAATTTACGGCAATGGAAATCTATGTGGCCTATAAAGACTACAACTGGATGATGGAATTTACCGAACGTTTGTTGGAACATTGTGCGGTTGCCGTAAACGGAACAACAAAAGCAACATTTAACGAGCACCACATTGATTTCAAAGCACCATTTAAACGCGTAACCATGGCGCAATCGATCATCGATTTCACGGGCTTTGATATTATTGGAAAATCGGAAGATGAGATTCGTGAAGCAGCAAAAGGAATGGGCATCGCTGTTAATGACACGATGGGTAAAGGTAAACTGATCGATGAAATCTTTGGTGCGAAATGTGAAGGAAACTACATTCAGCCAACCTTTATCACGGACTATCCTATCGAGATGTCTCCATTAACGAAAAAGCACCGCAATAACCCAGAATTGACAGAGCGTTTTGAACTGATGGTATGTGGTAAAGAAATTGCCAATGCATACTCAGAGCTTAATGACCCGATCGATCAACGCGAACGCTTTGAACATCAATTGCAACTATCTGAAAAGGGAGATGACGAAGCCATGTTCATTGATCAAGATTTCCTACGTGCCTTAGAGTACGGTATGCCACCTACATCAGGCTTAGGCATTGGTATGGATCGCTTGATTATGTTCTTAACGAACAACCCATCCATCCAAGAAGTATTGTTCTTCCCACAAATGCGCCCAGAGAAAAAAGAGGTGGTGATCGAACTTACCGAAGAAGAAAAAGCAGTGCTTGCACTATTAGGCGACGAACCAAAATCACTTGGTGAAGTAAAGGAAGCAACGGCCTTAAGCGGTAAAAAATGGGATATCGCAACTAAAGGTTTACGACAAAAAGAATTGATCGATATTATTACCGAAGGGGATAATAAAATGATCGTTAAAAAATAAACACATAAAAAAAGGAGGATTTTTAATCCTCCTTTTTTTATGTTATTTACTCAATAAGCCTTTACATATCTTACTAATCAAAGCAGGCCCTTCATAGATAAAGCCCGTATAGATTTGAATCAATGAAGCGCCGGCGTCCAATTTCTCCAATGCATCTTCCGCACTATGAATGCCACCTACGCCAATAATCGGAAAAGCACCGTTAGATTTTGTTGCCAAATAACGAATTACTTCGGTAGAACGTTTCGTTAGCGGCTTACCACTCACCCCTCCCATCTCTTGCACAATAGCTGGATCACTTTGTAAACCCTCCCGCACAATAGTTGTATTTGTAGCAATAACGCCGGCAATTTTTGTATTCATTACAATTTCAACGATATCATCCAGTTGCGAATCGGTTAAGTCGGGCGCTATCTTTAATAAAATAGGCTTTGGGTTGGCTTTCTTAAGATTCAGTTCCTGTAACGTATTCAACAATTTCGTTAGAGGTTCCTTTTCCTGCAAATCCCGCAGTCCCGGAGTATTCGGAGAGCTCACATTAACGACAAAATAGTCTACATAATCAAATAAAGCGTTAAAACAATAGATATAATCGCTTACAGCTTCTTCATTCGGCGTGACTTTATTTTTACCAATATTTCCGCCGATAATAAGCCCCTCTTTATTTTTCAAGTTTTTTAATCGTGCTGCAGCCACATCTGCCCCTTGATTATTGAACCCCATACGATTGATCAATGCCTCATCATGCACCAATCTAAACATCCGAGGCTTATCGTTTCCAGGTTGTGGACGCGGGGTTACCGTACCGATCTCAATAAAACCGAAACCAAGCTTCGCCATATCATCGATATACTCGGCGTTTTTATCAAAACCCGCAGCCAAGCCTACCGGATTTTTAAACTTTAATCCAAAAACCTCACGCTCAAGCCGTTTATCCTCCACGGTATACAACGCTTTGAGGAGAGCTTGTGCCCCCCATATCTTATTGAACCGACGTAAACCACCAGTAACGTTATGGTGAGCCGTCTCGGGACTCATACTAAAGAATAAAGGTTTGACTATTTTGTACATAAACGCAAAGGTAGCCAAAGAAGCAGAAATATTCATTACTTTTGTCAGCAAATGATTTCAATAAATAATTTAACATTCGAAATTGGTTCTCGTGCACTTTATGACGAAGCCAATTGGCATATAAAACCGGGAGATAAGGCTGGTTTGATCGGTGCAAATGGTGCTGGTAAATCAACGTTATTAAAACTGATCGTAGGCGATTACGCTCCGACTTCAGGGACGATATCCATGGCTAAAGACCTTAAAATAGGCTACCTGAACCAGGATCTTTTGTCTTATCATTCGGAAAAAAGCATATTACATGTGGCTATGGAGGCTTTTGAACGCCAGAACCAACTACATACTGAAATAGAAACCTTATTACAGAAACTCGAGACCGACTACTCCGAAGAGATCCTGAATAAGTTGAGCGATAAGCAAATGGAGTTTGAAGCTCTGGATGGTTATAGTATCGAGTTTCGTGCACATGAAATCCTCGCTGGACTAGGTTTCTCGGATGACGAACAAAAACGACCGTTGGCAACCTTTTCAGGAGGATGGCGTATGCGCGTTATGCTTGCACGTATATTACTGCAAACGCCAGATATTTTATTACTCGATGAGCCAACCAACCACTTGGATTTACCTTCCATCAAATGGTTGGAAACTTATCTCCATGCCTTTGAAGGAGCAATTGTGATTGTTTCCCATGACCGGTATTTCTTGGATAAAATCATCAATAAAACCGTGGAATCCCGCAAAGGTAAACTTAACGTATATGCGGGTAACTACACGTTTTACCTGGAAGAAAAATCCATGCGAGAGGAGATTCAAGGAAATCAGTTCAAGAACCAACAGGCAAAAATCAAACAGGAAGAAAAACTTATTGAGCGCTTTCGAGCCAAAGCGAGTAAAGCGAAGATGGTTCAATCACGGATCAAAGCATTGGATCGTATGGACAAAGTCGATGCTGTCGATGATGACAACCCCGAGGTAAACTTCAGCTTTAAATTTTCTAAGCCTTCCGGGCGCCATGTCGTTACTTTAGAGAATATCTCTAAGTCGTACCCCAACTTAGAAATCTTAAAAAACACAAGCGGCTTAATTGAGAAAGGTGATAAAATTGCCCTCATCGGAGCGAATGGAAAAGGAAAATCAACGCTCTTACGTATCGTTGCCGATGCGGATAAAGAGTTTAGCGGCACCAGCATAAAGGGACATAATGTATCGCAAACTTTCTTTGCGCAGCACCAGCTAGAAGCGCTTCATTTGGAAAATTCCATCCTACAAGAGCTTGTAGCCTTTGCACCAAAACACACTGAAACAGAGCTACGTTCGATCTTAGGTTGTTTCTTGTTCACTGGCGACGATGTCTTTAAAAAGATTAAGGTTCTTTCCGGTGGTGAGAAATCACGTGTAGCCTTAGCGAAGGCCCTAACGGCGGACGCCAACTTCTTGGTGCTCGATGAGCCGACCAACCACTTGGATATGGCTTCGGTAAATATTTTGATCCAAGCACTTCAGCAATATGAAGGAACATTTATCGTCGTTTCCCACGACCGTTACTTCCTCGACAATATTGCCAACAAGATATGGTACATCGAAGAAAAAGAGATTAAGGAGTACCCAGGAACCTATCAGGAATTTGAAGAATGGAATAGTAAACGGGTGATAAAACCGGAGAAGAAAGTCGAGAAAAAGGTGGTTAAGGAAGAAGCTCCTAAAGAGAAAAAACAACCAACCGACGACACATTCCGAATCCTGCAACAAAAGAATAAAGAACTATCGGCACTCGAGCAAAAAATAAACACGACCGAACAACAAGTCAAAAGTTTAGAATTCGAACTCGCTCAGGAAGCGGTCTATTCAGATGCTGTAAAGCTGCAAGAAACAACAAGGCAATACAATTCGATTAAAGCGACTTTTGATCAGCTGCAAACAGATTGGGAATTGCTCGCAGAAGAAATAATGGGATTAGAAAATTAATCCACAAAGGCTGTACCCACGTACGGCCTTTGTTTTTATACATAAGAGAAAAAAGTACTCCTTTTTAAGTAACCACATGGGGTGATCACTAAGAACGCGTACAGCCTATGCTTTGTGAAAGGCTAAAACCCTTCAAAGGGCAAGCTATCTTCTCCCCGCTGAATCTCCTCATAACGAACCGCATTCATATTCTGAATACTTTCAAAAATTGTCTCTAGATCTTTACAAAGTGATAGTAGTTTATTCACATTTGCATCACTTAGATTCTCAAAGTGCTCAAGCTCGAAGGTGTAATAATCACCATCCTCGAAAAGTTCCATTGTTTCCCGCATCTCACCATCTGATGCTAAATTGACTAACTGAACAAAAACCTGAGTTCGGATATCCTCTAACAAGTGCAATGTTTCAATTACCCTGTTTCTATAGACCATGATTAAAAAAGTTAAATGCAACCTCTAATTTTTCTTGTCTTGCAAGGAATACTTCAATTGTAGTAAAGATAATTGTATCGGACATCGCTCCTAAAAAATAAATAAACATGCATAATAATTGTACTAATCACATTATCAAATAATTAGCACAAAGGTTAGTCTCATAACAAATAATGCCTCAAGATATTAAAAAAATGTAGATATTCATCCACAATTCAAAAAAATATTTTCGAAAAAATTATCAAAAAATAATCTACCTTAAGTATAAACCTATTATTATCTCAAAACGAAAGCTCTTTACAATGTAAAAAATAGCTAAAAAATAAAAGTCTAAACAACTATATTTTAAATGCTTAAGGAATAAAAAAACAGGTAAAGAGCCCGTACAAAATATGCTAACAAAAACTATGTAACAAACATCATATCAAACAGATACATTCAAACAAAACAAAAGAACACTGATTAAACCCCTCTCTTAACAATTAAGAACAATTCATTACCTAAGGGTAAATAACCATACTCATACACAAATGAATACGTTTGACCTTTCCCATTTTCCAGCAAATTTGTAAAAAAATTAAAATCTAATCCTTCACGCAACAAATGATCGCCCGATATACGTGTCGTCTTTTCTTCACCCAGAACCGTTAACAAAACATTTCGATTCTTTTTTAATATGTTATTCACCTCACGCACATATTGATTTGAAACACGATTCATCTTGTTATTATACGCATTCCGACATCCATCATCACAGAACCTTTTGTCCGAACGACCCTTCACGAATTGTCCACACCACACACAGCACTTTTCTTCCATAAACTCCATCCGTTTACAAGCATTTAAAATCGTTTATAATTGTATATAATCAGTTATCTACCGAATCGCAAAAAAATTGTCTTGCATCTTTGTAGTGGCTACAATAAATGGTTGTATATAAACAGTTTTGAAAATAATAAAAAAAATTCACATTAAAAATTAATCCTATGAATGCATTAACAAATTCAGTACAGCTAATCGGCCGAATAGGCAACGATGTAGAAGTAAAAACAACAACAAAAGACACCAAAGTGTGCAACATACGTTTAGCGACCAACGAATACTCCCGTAATACTAACGGAGAATGGTTGGAAACAACGTATTGGCACTCCTTAATCTTTTGGGGGAAATTAGCTGAAAAATTAGAAAGAACGGGACAAAAAGGAAGTCGACTATTGCTTCAAGGATCTATTACCTACAGCGAGTACACCGACACCAATGATATCAAACGAGAACGCACAGAAATCAAAATCAATCAGTTTATTGTACTGGACAACCGGAAGACACCTTCTCCTGAAGAAGAATTTGAGTAGAGGGAAATGGTAGTTCATTGTTGGTAGTTGGTAGTTTGTTGTGGGGAGTTGGTAGTTGGTAGCGCGTATAAAGTACAGAATAAGAAATACGGAATACCTACCACTACATGCTTCGTATTAATTTAAGAGGACACGAGCCGAAGGCTCGCGCCAGCATCGGGAGATACAGCTCATAAATACCTCTTATCGTCATACCGACGACAGGAGGTATCTATGAACAAACCTTTCTCTCGCTAGTTCGAACCTGTCTGCGGTAGGCAGGCTCATAGCTCGGACTTCTTTCTAGACATCTCTTGCAATTTCTTTAGCACGATCCTCTTAAAAACCCAATCCAGCTGCTTAAAAATCCAAGCCAGCCGCCGCTGCGACCTTTTTAGGAATATCTACATTCTCCATCTTATGCGAGAACGATTGTGCTCCTGCGCCGATGGCAAAAACCGGAATGTATGCTGCGGAGTGATTATTAGATGCCCATGCGATAGAACCCGCTTTATTCAACAGTTGAATAGCTGTTGCCGCTAATTTCTCATCTGTCGCATACAGGCTCTTTATAGTCTCATCCTCATGCTTTACAAAGCTTTTCTCATAAATCTTAAACAATAGATCCTCCTCTTCCTGGCTGACCTTCACAGCCCCAAACAGACCCAACTTCTTGGATAGTAAATCCTTCATCTCTTGCCAGCTAACCTCTCTACCTGCTAAACGTAACGCTGAAACCTCTTTAGATAATTCACCCAAAGACACTTTTTGATGACTAAGCAGCTTCGTATTTAATCGGCTACCACCGTTACCAACGGCGATACCACCTGTCTCATGATCTGCGGTCACAATAATTAGCGTCTCCTCTGGGTGTTTCAAATAAAATGCATAGGCACTTTTTACCGCTTCATTAAAATCCAGTACTTCGCGAATCGTGGTTGTTGCATCATTCGCATGTGAGGACCAATCAATCTTACCGCCCTCTACCATTAAGAAGAAACCTTTATCGTTATCTTTCGTCAACGATGTAATTGCCGCATCGGTAATCTCTCGTAAGTTTAAATCGCCTTTTTGCTGATCTATAGCAAACTTCAACGATTCAGGATCTGTCCCTTTACTATTCATCAAAATAGTCTTCTTTCCTTTATCTTTTAAATTCTGATAGCCTTCTAAGCCATACGCCAACTGATAGCCGGCCTTTTCAAACTGCGGGAACAACGAGGGTACCTCTTCTTTCTTCGCATTCTTCGTTGGGCTTAAGAAACCGGAACCCGCAAAAAAATCAAAACCCGACTTTAGAATATCCTGTCCAATTTCATAGTATTTACTCCGACTAGACTGGTTGGCATAGAAGGAGGCTGGAGTAGCATGATCAATACTAACGGAAGTCGTAATTCCAACCTTCATTCCTGCTTTTTTCGCGGCATACGCAATACTCGTATAAGATTCGCTCCCTGTACTATCCATAGATAATACCCCATTTTTAGTTTTCTTTCCTACGGCCAATGCGGTTCCTCCAGCGGCAGAGTCCGTTACGCCATGCGACAACGAATAGGACGTCGCGAAAGTAGCATGTGGAAACGTTGAAAATACCAATGGAAATACCGTGTTCCTATCTTCCTGGGCCGCAAGATAAATCTCGGTTAAGTTAACCTGATTAAGCCCCATACCATCCCCAATCATAAAAAAGATATACTTGGGACGATTCTGGCCAAACGACAACAGATGGAATAAAAAAAGAAAAGCAAAAAAAGATAATTTCTTCATGTAAATAATTATAAAAAATAAAATAGAACAACTAGCTACCCGCTTCAAATAAAATACTAAAGCTCGTATAGCTACAAAAATAAAATATCAATATGAACTCAATGTTAATTAAGGTCTGTATAGGTCAATGATTCCACCCTATAAAGATAGAATTATTCTTTAACAAACAAGGGCTAAAGACATTACTGTCAATATTTTCAATACTGAAAAACAAAAAACACAGCGGTTTGTTCAATTAAGGTAATATATAACATAATTATGGAAAATCTACTATTAAACTCAGCTAAGGGCTTCTTTAACGAAGAAATCCTGAACTTACTCAGCAGCAATACTGGTGAAAGCCCAGATACCGTAAAAAAAGGATTGGATGCCATTATTCCAACGGTTATGTTGGGCATGCAGGCACAAGGTCAATCTGGTCTTACATCGATTCTCGATAAAGCAAAAAGCTTCTTCAATTTTAGCAGCTTTAATTTTAACAGCTTCTTTGACGCAGATCAACAAAAAGAAGGCTCGGCAGGCTCGGACCTTTTAAGTAGTATTTTTGGCAGCGGATTAAGTGGTATTGTCAGCTCCTTAACGAGTTTTCTAGGTATAAAAGGTGATTCAGTAACCAAATTACTAGGCGTTAGCTTACCGGCTGTATTCTCTAGCTTAACCGATAAGGGAACCAATTGGAACGTAGGCAGCATTACTTCGCTGCTAAACACAAATAAAGATAGTCTCTTGGGAGCTCTTCCTGCAGGACTAGGTTTAGCAAGTTTAGGAGGTATAGCAAGTAGCGCTAAAGGTGTGGTAAATGATATGACTGACACCGCTACAAAAACCATCTCTAAAGTAACCCATGAAATCCCCCCTGTCGTACATACCAAGCACACGATCGAAAAGGAGAAAAAAGGTGCTGGTTTATGGTGGCTTCTCATCCCCCTCCTTCTGATCGCTGGCTGGCTTCTCTTTGGTAAGGGCTGCGGAAGTGGCGACAAAACCGTCATTACAACAGATACAACGACAACAGTTGCCATAGGAGACTCAACGGTAGAAACCGTAACAACCACCGTACGTGAATCAATGAACTTAAAACTTCCCGATGGCAAAGAGCTTTCTGCTTTCACGGGAGGTATCGAGGACCAGTTAATTAAATTCTTGCAGGCGGGCGAGTACAAAACGCTTTCTGACGACAACCTAAAAGCGAAATGGTTTGACTTTGATAACTTGAACTTTGAGACCGGTACAGCAACCGTTCTACCAGAAAGCCAAGTACAGCTGGATAATATTGCAGCGATCTTAAAAGCATTCCCTGATGTAAAAATCAAAATCGGTGGATACACCGACAAAACAGGTAATGAGGAGTTCAATAAAAAGCTATCTGGCGAAAGAGCAGCTGCCGTTAAGGAGTTCTTGACCAAACAAGGCTTAGGAGCGCAAGTTACCGACACAGAAGGTTACGGATCTGAATTTGCAAAATTCGATGCGTCTGCTCCAGAAAGCGATCGCGTTCAAGATAGAAGAGTATCGATTAGCATCCGAAAATAAGAATATATTTAATTCTGAAAGAAAAGCACCACGTGATGGTGCTTTTTTTTTGTTAAGTGTTATTTTTGCTGTCCATGACAACGCAGCAACAAGAAATGATTATTGGCGATTTTGAACGCTACATGCGCTACCTGACTCAACAACAGGAGGTCTTTACTTTCGATAAATTTATCGCTTTAGCCACCTCGCTCGTCAACTTTTATGAAGGCAGCAACTTGATCACTATTCCAGAACGCGTAGAGACCGCATCGCTCCTATTAAAGGCATTTAATGCGGGAATCGGCAACCGAATAACGGACTCCGACCTCACAGAAATAGCTCACCTTATAATTTCGGAAACGACTATTGATTATTCCATTCTTAATATTATATTTGCACAGCAAACGGGGGATTAGCTCAGCTGGCTAGAGCGTTTGGCTGGCAGCCAAAAGGTCATCGGTTCGACTCCGATATTCTCCACGTACAAGAGCACAGGCTTATCAGCCCTGTGCTTTTTTTATTAGTCCTGCACGGTCCATACCAATGCCTCTAGCGCATAGCCCGATTCTTCCGCATACTGTAAATATTGCTCACGAAGGGCTTCTGGTATTTTCTTTTCTCGAGACAAGATGCACATATAATCTAAATTTTGACCAAAAACCAGCACCTGACTATAATCCCCGTCAACCGAAACAATATTATACCCCATATAGAAAGGGTTTATATACGATACTTTTAAAGCCCCCGATTCACGATCATCCAGATAACGCAAACGACCAATACGTTGTCTATACTTTTCCTGTACCATATCATAACCTTGTATATTCAACCGCAAACTGTCATCATCGTTCCATGCTAAAGAAAGCAAAACGTTCTTTAAATTGCGAGACCATTTGGTATCCAAACGAGCAATCTCATACCATTCACCAACAAATCGCTCCATATCAAAATCAGGCACCACAACGACAGCCGACTTGACCGGCTTTAAGATACTATACAGCGCCGTGCCTGCAGCCACCGCCGTCAACAGTAATAATGATTTCTTCTTGTTATCCATATCTCCTTAACAGTTAGGGTGAATGAAAGTTTGCACCAAACATGACCGATTATATTGAAACAAAATTCATTAGTTTTGCACTACAAAAACAACGTTGTAACCTCATCATTTATTGCACGTCACAATACGAGGATATCGCCCTATTAAAAAAACAAACAGATCTGTGTATACACGAGAAGAAGCAAAGCGAATAAAAGAAGAATTTTGGACACGTTTTGGTCAGTTTATGGCACTTTCTACATCGGAAGAAGGAACTAAAGTAAACTGGATCAATTACAAAACAGGCGTCAAACACCTGTATTTCCGGATGGATGCCGATAATAAGACAGCACAGATCTACATTGAGATAAGCCATCCCGATGCAGGCATCCGCGAGCTTATGTACGACCAATTCGTGGAGTACCGTCTCCTTTTAGAAGATAGTTTAGGAGAAACCTGGGAATGGGACCCTGTCTATTATGATGACAATCAACGGAAAACCGCTAGAATAAGCTTATCCATCAACCGGAAGACATCCATCTTTAAACAAGAAGATTGGCCCGATTTAATCAGTTTCTTCAAACCGCGTCTCCTCGCTTTAGATAGCTTTTGGTCCACGGCGAAGTATGCTTTTGAGATTTTTAAGTAACTTTGCCTCCAACTTATAAAAAATAGTGCATGAAAAATATCATTAAACTTGCTCTTATCTGTGTCCTTGCGTTGCAGTATGAATTTGCAGGTGCTTGGGGAATGACGGGCCACCGTGTTATTTCTGAAATAGCAGAAAATCACCTGAGCAAAAAAACAAAAAAAAACATCAGTAAAATTATTGGAAACCAAAAATTAGCTTACTGGTCTAACTGGGCAGATTTTATCAAATCCGATCCTGATCCCGCACTGAATCGTACAGGCTCTTCACATTTCGTTAATACCGAAGCTAATTTAAGTTTTGATGCTTTTGTTGCTGCATTAGGGGCTAGTCCGGAACATAACTTGTATAAAACCTACAAACGTATAAAAGCAGAAGCCAAAAACACAAACCTTCCTCTGCTACAACAGCAACAAAACCTCTACTTTATCATTCACTTAATTGGGGATGCGCACCAGCCAATGCATGTGAGCCGTGCTGCAGATCAAGGCGGAAATAAAATTGAAGTTGAATTCTTTGGACGCAAGTCGAATATTCACCGTGTTTGGGATTCAGACCTTGTTGATAATGAACAATACAGCTATACCGAGTATGCACGTGTATTAGATATTTACGACAACAACTACTACAAGCAATTTACGTCAACCAGCTTTGAGCAATGGCTTTATGAGTCCCATCAAGTAGCCAACAGCATTTATGATGATGTGGCTAAAAATGCAAACCTACGCTATGAGTATATCTATCAAAACAAATACCGTATGGAGAACTGCCTGTTAAAAGCAGGCGTACGCTTAGCACATGAGTTGAACGAAATCTACGGTAAATAAACAATATCAAAGAGAGGTGTAAAAAGAGATTATCAATCATTTTACACCTCTTTTTATATACAGCCCCCCATTATGGAGAACTACCCTGAGAAGCTAAAAGGAACCTATCAGTACCCGGGAATGACGTCTGTCGAACTCGAACAAATTGTACATCAACACGAACAGGTTTTCTACAAAAAGGGCGACTATCTACTACAAGCTGAAGAAGTCAGCAATTGTTACTACATATTACAGTCCGGTATGGTTCGTTCATTTATCTACGACTTCAACGGGAATGATATAACAACGGATTTCTTTTGTGAAGATGAGGTCGTCATTGAGGTCGCTTCCATATTTCATCAGATGCCCACCAGTGAAAATTGGCAATGCTTAACCGACTGTACCCTATGGAAGATAAACTACGATGCCTTTCAGGAACTATTTTTATGTATCCCTACTTTAACCGAATGGGGACGTGCATGGATGGCCTATCAATTGTTCTTAACAAAGAAAAGAAACCTTGACATGATAAGTCTTTCTGCGTTAGACCGGTATAAGCAACTTATGGTACAAAAACCGCAAATCATACAACAAGCTCCCTTAAAATACATCGCTTCATTCCTTGGGATAACCGATACATCGCTCAGTCGAATAAGAAAAGAAGCCTTTCGATAAATAAAGGCATACTTCTTGTATATCTCTCGGCTGTAAATATCCATAAAGACTATAAAAAACGACGATACTTTTTATGCACAAGAAAATTAGTTCGCTTTTAAATAAAAAATATCCACTTCAGGAACACAAAAAGCACAGCATACGGTTAATAACCCATAAAGGGATATGTCAGAAAATTAGCTTAACCGTCTTATGCATCTTACTCTTATCTTGTAATAATAAGAGTACTTCCCACAGTATTGAGGTGATGGGAAAGGAAAAAATAGACTCCCTAGCTTTTGTTAAGCAGCAAGAAGAGGAAAAAAAGGCCGCTCCAAAGACCGCTGCCGATATCACACTGACCAAAGCGCTTACCTACGATCAGCACACGTTAGCAGAGAGTTATCCATATGGCAAGAAAACCCGTGTTTTCCAAATGGATAAGATTAAAGAAAAACTGGCTTGGGTAGAAAACTTTCAACGTGTAAAAAATAACTATGCGGTGCTGCAGAACTACAAAAATAAAAACGGCGAAGCCCCTTTAGTCAAAGATTATCATCGAAATGCCTACAAACGGGTTTCTGATACGCTGGGCACCGAACGGTATCAGTCTGTTCCTCTTTATCATTTTGGGGAGACAAAAACGCCAACGCTCTACGGGCGTGACGGTTCCCTCGTAAAGCTGCTGAGCACAGATACATTACCCATGGTCAAAATTAGTGGCATCTCCCTGGACGGGGAATGGGAAGTTCCAAAGCGTTATGTAAAAGCAATTGGAGATACCGTAACTTTCCATAAGGTAATCATCGTGGATGTAACCAATCAGAATATCATGACCGTCGAACGTCAACGGGACAGCGAATGGCTCATACGCAGCATGAACCCTGCGACCAGCGGCCGCCACCACCCTCCCTACGCACAAGAGACACCACTGGGAGCCTTTGTGTTACAGGAAAAAAAATCCAAAATGTACTATTATAGAGATGGTACCACAACGATTGAAGGGTTTGCGCCCTATGCGAATAGATTTACCAATGGCGCTTACGTACATGGCGTCCCTGTTAACAACCCCAAAGGAGCCATCAAAGAATTCAGCTGGTCTCTTGGAACAACGCCCCGATCACACATGTGCGTCCGTAATGCCTCTTCGCACGCCAAACATATTTATGACTGGACAAAATCGTTAAATGCCTTAGTTATTGTGATCGATTAATTTAAAAAAACCTACTAAAAACAGCTTACAACCGCATAAATAGCGATATTAACATTTGTTTAACACTTTGAATATCAAAATAGTAGTACTTTTGTAGCGGATTTAAAAATTGTAAGTATGCGTAGTTTAGTAGGTGTGCTGTTGGCTGCTTTATTATTTATCAGTTACGTACCGTTAACTGTTACATCCAAAACCAATGCTTTAAAAAGCGAAGAAACGGCCACAGCACCGAAGGAAAACAGGCCTGCAGCAACGGCTGTTGCTCCAGCAAAAACAGAAAAATCAGTAGCTGAAAAGCTATACGAAGAAATGGCATTAGCCGAAATGATACAGTTCGAAGCATTCGAACAAGCCCTACAGGGATACAATACCCTCCACCCCCGCAACCGCGATATATTAAGCATCATTGATTTCACCCTTCCATCGACAAAAAAACGTATGGTCGTACTGGACATGAATCAACATAAAGTGCTTTATCACACCGTAGTTGCACATGGCCGTAACTCCGGCGAAAATTATGCGGTATCGTTCTCGAACAAACATGGATCATACCAGAGCTCTTTGGGCTTCTATACCACAGACAACACTTATCAAGGAGGAAATGGATATTCACTGGTGTTAAACGGGTTAGAAAAAGGCATTAACGATCAAGCAAAAGCACGTGCGGTCGTTATTCATGGCGCTGACTATGTCAGTCAATCTATGATCAAAAACACAGGACGCTTAGGCCGCAGTTATGGCTGTCCTGCATTACCGAGGGAGTTGAACAAACCGATCATCAACACGATCAAGAATGGAACGTTGCTCTACATCTATGCGAAAAACGATGCGTATCTAGCGCAGACCAAAATCGTCAACAAACAACCCAAAACAATGCTTGCACAGCATGACAAAGGAACAGCTGATGATTTAAAGAATTTAAATTAAGAAAGATTGTAAACGTAGGGCTTTTCGAATAGAAAAGCCCTACTTCGTTTATAACAGTAAGGCGATAACGAAACAGTTCCGCCCATTTTTCTCTTGGTAGTACAGATAGCCATTATGGGCTTTGATAATAGATTTTGACAAAGAAAGTCCAATTCCAGCCCCCTCCTTCCGCGTGGTATAAAAGGGCAAAAATATCTTATCGATAATCGTACTGTCAATAAGGGGCGCGTTATCCGAAAAAACACAATAAATCCGTTTATTTTCTTGATACAAGTCGATCGTAATAGTTGGATTCTCCGACGCAGAAACAGCATACACACTGTTGGTCAGCAAATTGATTAAAACCTGTTCAAACTGGGAACGATCCGCCGCCGCATGTAGTCCTTCATCCAGATGTAACAACACCTGGATGTTCTGCTGCGCTAAAAGCGCTCGATAGTTCCGCACCACGCCCTGCACCATCTCCGCTAGATGTACATGCTTCAGCACCGGCGTAGGCAACATCGTTAACCGGCGGTAACGATCCACGAACTCCTGCAAATGATCACTTCGGTTTACAATTGTCTCTAAACTCATCGCCAAATCGGCCTTATCTTCCACCGACAAGTCGTCCTGTTCGAGAATCGCTTTCATATTATTAGCCAACGAATGAATTGGCGTCAGTGAATTCATCAACTCATGCGCAATTACTTTCATTATAGAAAGCCAAGCCTCGTTCTGCTTGACATCAATTACACGCTGAATCGAGTCCATCAAAATAATATAATACACTTGTCCCTGTAACAAGCTACGTGAAGTCTGGATTACGAATGTCTGTCGTTCCTCCTTATCCACCTGGATATCGATCGTGGTTTTAAACTCAGTAAAATTCCGTGTTTCAAAAACCGAACAAAAGTTCGCGATACGTTTGCGTAGGAACGCCCAATTGCTGGTGGTCGGAATATCGAAATAATTGGTTACGAAAGTATTCATCAGGGTGATCTCCATATCTCCCTCCGGGTTTTTTACGATTAAAATCCCGGAATCAATACCATTCAAGAGCTGATCATAAATCATCTTTTGCGACACCGAAGCCGCCTCCTTTGTCCTGATTTTCTCGTACAAGCGCACAGCGTTTTCCATCGCACCTTGCTTGCCTGTATCGGCACCCAAATCCATGCTGTAGTCATCATAAAGGAGTGCCGAAACGATCTTATCAATGCGCATAAAATGGCTTCGCACATAGGTATACAGTTCAAAAATCAATGCACCTCCAATAAGTAGCAAAACAGCACCTGTATATTGCAGCTCCTTTTGGAAGAACCACATCCCAAAAAACAGCACCGCTAACAGCACGGCTATCCGCCAAACGATCGCAATCGCATCTTTTCTCTGGTTCATAAAATTCTATTTGATCCGAATATGGTACTTCTCCATTTTACGATACAACGCTGGCCGCGAAAGTCCTAATGCAGTCGCTGTCCGAGATACATTCCCACTATATTTCTCCAAAGTTTTCTCAATCGTCTTACGCTCAAAATCCAACAGCACATTATCCTGTGATTGGGTAGACATAGGCACCGTTAGTCCCAAATGCTCCCAACGGATCAACCCATCTTCAGCCAAGATTACCGCACGTTCTACGCGGTTTTGTAATTCTCGAATATTTCCAGGCCATTCATATTGCATTAAATAAGTGGAGAGCCCCTGCTCTACAGCCAATGAACCAACCTCATACTTATCCGCATATTGCGCCACAAAATAATCAAACATTGCCAACAAATCTTCCTTCCGTTCGCGCAGGGGTGGTAACGAAAGGGAAATGGTATTGATCCGATAGAATAAATCCTCCCGAAACAAACGTTCTCCTACCGCAGCTTCCATGTCGGTATTCGTTGCCGTAATGATCCGTACATCCACCGGACGTGCTTTGCTCTCACCCAGGCGCGTCACTGTTCTGTTCTGTAACACCTGCAATAACTTGGACTGCAAATGCAGTGGAACATTACCGATCTCATCTAAAAAAATTGTCCCTCCTTCGGCCGCTTCAAACCGTCCAGCGGTATCCTGACGCGCATCCGTAAAAGCCCCCTTGGCATAGCCAAACAACTCACTTTCGAATAGATTCTCGTGTAAAGCCCCTAAATCAACATGTATAAAAGGTTTCGCCCGACGCGCCGACTGGTTATGGAGATGAGAAGCCAGTATAAATTTACCGGTACCATTTTCGCCTAAGATCAATACATTCGCATCGGTCTTCGCTACCCGTTCCGCCACCTTATATACCGCTAAAATAGCCGGTGAAGTTCCCCTAAAAGATGTTTCCTTCTCCGCAACCGTCTTTCCCCTCCCCTTGCGTACGAGCTGAACAGTCTCTTTCACCGTATGCACCAACTTTTCATTATCCCAAGGCTTCATCATATAGTCAATCGCACCAAGCTTAATCCCTTCTACCGCGCGCTCCACCTGTCCATAGGATGTCATCAGAATAATCTTTACCTGCGGAAAATGCTCTTGAATTTCTCTTAACCGATAAATTCCTTCTTTACCATCCTCATATCCTACCCTGAAATTCATATCCAGGAGCACAATCTCTATCGAATGGTCATTGATGGTCTGCAAAATATCCTTCGGATTATCTAACGTAACAATCGTTTCAAAGGTTCGTTTAAGAATCATCTTTGCCGCAATCAATACTTCGACTTGGTCATCAACTACTAAAATTCTACTATTTATCTTTTTCATAAAAATGCCCAACTGTACACTTCCGTACACAAACTGTCCGTTAACGGACAATTACCAAACAGTCCAAAAACAAGAAGGTCTGAAAAACAATCAATTACACACCATAAGCGCTGTGGCACAAATATTACGGCATAAAATACATAAGAAACTACATATCAAATGGATACCACAGTACCTCGTAAAAATAGAAAAAAACAATACATAGCCCTAAGTTTGCTTGCATTTTTCCTGCTTGCAGCTTTGGGTATATACCTGGCCAATCGGCCGCGCACCTTGCATGTTAAGCGCGCAGAAATCTTAGTCAAAAAAGTAAAAAAGGATAATTTCGAGGATTTTGTGGTTTTCCAGGCACAGGTAGATCCTTTGCATTCGCTCCTGGTAAATGTCATCGAGGGGGGCTCCGTGCAAGAGCTCTATGTAGAAAATGGCGCAATGGTCACACAGGGTACGCCACTCGCTCGACTCTACAATCCGAACACTGAATTCAATTACCTCGCCCAAGAAACGGGTATTATCGAACAGATAAATCAACTCAATGTCGCCAAACTCAACCTTCGCAACCAAGAGCTCGAACTCTCGAAAGAACTTGTGCTGATCGAACATGATTACAACAGTGCCCAGATGGAATACCAGCTTAATAATAAACTATACGATCGTAAGATTCTTGCGAAGAATGAATATGAAGTAACAGCCGAGAAACTACGTTATCAAAAAGAACGTAAAAATATTATTCAAAACAGTATCCAGCGCGAGCGTGAAACCAACGCACTGCAAATCCGCCAGATCAACCAAGCCCTCGGCATCATGGAAAAAAGCTTGGAAACACTTCGAAATAACAAGAAGAACTTTCTGGTCACCGCTCCGGCTACCGGGCGGTTAAGCTCTTTTGAAGCGACCTTGGGACTTAATATCCTGGCGGGAACCGCCATCGGAAAAATCGATGTCATGAAAGGTTACAAGCTAACCGCCAATGTCGATGAGTTTTATCTGGACAAGATAAACACCGGGCAAACGGGAACGATTGAAGTCAAGGAAGAATCCCAAGAGGTGCGGGTAACCAAAATTCTACCTGAAATAAAAAATGGACAGTTTAAAATAGAACTAGAATTCCTCGGCGCCCAACCGCAAGGTCTTCAAGTAGGACTTTCATTTGGTGTCAAGCTTATTCTTTCCGGTGCTATGCAAAAACTCGTTATACCTAAGGGAAGCTTTAGCAGCGTCACGCAGGGCAATTGGATCTTTGTCGTCGAAAACGGTATCGCAACAAAACGAAAGATTGAACTCGGTCGGGAAAACCCCGTTTACTATGAAGTTCGCACCGGTTTAAAAGAAGGCGAAGAGATTATTGTATCCAATTATGAAGACTACAAACACGTGGAAAAATTAGAATTAAAATAACGGATAATTAAACTATATTAACAATACTAAAAAACACATTATGATTACCATAAAAGACCTCAATAGAGTGTTTGTTACAGAAGAAGTACAAACCCGAGCGCTGAACAATATCAATTTAGATATCCGTGAAGGCGAGTTTGTCTCCATCATGGGACCTTCTGGCTGTGGCAAATCGACGCTATTGAACATCATAGGTTTATTAGACGACATTACATCGGGTTCTTACCAATTAGTGGGCCAGGAAGTCTCGGGGATGAACGAAAAACAACGTTCACAAATCCGTAAAGCGAACATTGGATTTATCTTCCAAAATTTTAACCTGATCGATGAGCTGAATGTATTCGACAACATCGAGCTGCCATTAATTTACAACAGAATACCAGCCGAAGAGCGAAAAAAACGTGTCAATGAAATTGCAGAAAAGCTCAATATTGTACACCGTTTACAGCATCACCCCCAACAACTGTCGGGCGGACAGCAGCAACGGGTGGCGGTGGCGCGTGCGCTCATCAATAACCCCAAAGTAATCTTAGCCGATGAGCCCACCGGAAACCTCGATAGCACCAATGGAAACGAGGTCATGGAACTCCTTACCAGCTTACACGCAAGTGGTGCAACCATATTAATGGTCACACACTCCCCACATGATGCTTCTTTTTCGCAGAAAATCATTACGATGAAAGACGGCGAAATATTGACAGAGAAATTGAACCAAAAAACAGTGGATGTTTTTCAATCATAATTAATGCAACAACATGAGAAAACTATTAACCATTGCCTTTGTCTCCTGCTTAACGCTAGGTTTACAAGCGCAACACAAACAAACGCGTAAGATTTCCACCCCGAGTGGTGTCTCCGTTGCGACATCTTTGCAAACGGAGTATATCCGCTCCAACCGGAATGAAGTAATTGTCGAAGCGGAAGACGCCAAGCATCTGGAGCAGATCGAAACTGTGGTCAAAGACAATGTACTGTACATCCGGTACAAGCGCAACACGACCAACGTAGGCAGAAAGAACAACCGCATCACCGTGTATGCATCTACAGACCTGAAGAGCATTGAAGTTTCATCAAGCGGCTCCTTGACGATCAACGATCCGATCCAAACCAATAGTCTTGACATCGATGTATCCTCATCAGGCAAGCTGCAAGCTGGACGTATCCAGGCAGCCAAGGCATCCATCGATATCGGATCATCAGGCCGCTTTACGGGAGCCATCCGCGCACAGCATTTAGAAATTGACGCTTCCAGCTCTGGCAAGCTAACGCTTACAGGCGAAGCAGATCAAGTTGCAGTCGACATGAGCTCTTCGGCAAACCTGGATCTAAGCGGCTTAAAAGCAAAATCGGTGCAAGTAGACGGTAGTTCTTCCGCTTACCTCAGCATTCAGGCAACGGAATCAATCCGTGGAGATGTATCATCTTCTGCAAAAATAGAACATATTGGCACCCCAAAAACCATCTCGGTAAGCAAGTCTTCGAGCGGTCGGGTTACCCAAAAATAAATTCACTTTCGAAAAACATCCACTATGTTACAAAATTGGTTTAAAGTATTTTTGTATAATTCCTTGCACAATAAGCTTTTTTTCTTGCTTACGGTCCTCGGATTAGCGACTGGGATGACCGGTGTTATCCTGTCCATGTTATATTGGCAAGACGAGCATGCCTACAACCGTTGGAACCCCAATAAAGACCGTGTATTTGAGACGATAATTCACCTGAAGGATAACACATGGGCATGGCAAGTGGCTCCATTAGCGACGCACCTGCTCGAAAAGAATGATAAAGTGGAGGCCGCACTCTACTATAAGCCATCCTATATCAGCTTGCCGATGAACTTTCAGGGCACAAAGTTATTCCTTAAGCAGGCCTTTAACACCCAAGGTAATTTCTTTGAGTTCTTCCCTTTCGAGATCAGCAAAGGAAGCGCCGCACAATTCAAAAGCACGCCTAATGCCATAGCTATATCGGCAGATGCGGTCAAAGAATACTTTGGAACTGTCGATCCCATAGGTAAAGTACTGACCAATGGTGAGCAACAGTATGTTGTCACGACCGTCTTTAAAAACGATAACAAGTCATCTGTTGCACCCAACGTCCTCATTAAATCTGTAGAAGAGAATATTAAAAACGGTATTAGTTACGGTGCTTGGGGTGATTTCAACTACGGTTTGATGCTCAAACTGAAAGACCCTAAAGATGCGTCCGTTGTAGAGAAACAATTGTACGATGTCTTCTACCATATTCGGGCAACCAAATTTGCGAAGGAAGCCGGCATCTCAGTGGAAGAGTTTATCAATAAATATGGAGACTTTTCCTTTGAACTCGTTTCCTTGGCAAACACCCGACTGCAGGCCGGCAAGCTTCCCACAGGAATGCCGGAGGGCAAAGGAAATATTACTTTCTTAATTATCAATATCGGTTTGTCTTTGCTGATCCTGGTGATATCGTTGTTCAATTATATCAACCTCTCGACTGCCTATGCCATTAAGCGGGCAAAAGAGATCGGCGTTCGTAAAGTAATCGGCGCAACGAATAAGGATATTGTCTGGCAACAGATACTAGAAACAAGTATCACAACGTTGATTGCGATGTGTGTTTCCTTTGCACTCGTAGAACTATTACTACCATATTACAATGTGCTCCTTAAAAAGGATATGAGCGTCAGTCTACTCACCTATTTACCTTACTTTATTGGTCTTCTATTGGTTGTTATCCTACTAGCAGGGGTCTTTCCAGCGTTATATATCGCTAAGTTTGATATCCTCAAAGTCTTGAAAGGAAACCTCTCCCGCAGCCAATCGGGCGTCTGGATACGCAACACCATGATTGTCCTTCAATTCTGTATTGCTTCCTTCTTTATCGTGGGTGGTATCATCATTGCGCGTCAGGTACGCTACACGATGGAGAAAGATTTAGGCTTTCATGCCGATCAGATCTTAAATATTAACTGGCAGGAATCCAGCGAAAAGAAGTTCCAAAACTACCTCCGTATAAAGCAAGATTTAATGCGCATACCAGGCGTTAAAGCTGTGAATGTAAGCACATTTGTACCTGGCCAAGGCTCCGGTTCATCCTCCAGTTTTCAGTACAAAGAACAAAATATACAGAGTCAAAATATGGGAATAGATTTCGGGTACCTCGACCTGCTTCAGATCAAAGTGGTTAAGGGCCGTGATCTTAGTCCCCATTTAGCTTCCGACACAGTCACTTCAGCTCTACTGAACATGACCGCCGTTGAAATGATGGGTGAAAAAGACCCGATCGGAAAAACGATTAGCTGGAATGGAGAAGATCTGAAGGTGGTAGGTATTGTGGATAATTTCCACCTCTTTGGGTTAGATGGTAAAATTCCGCCGATGACCTTCTTTCATTTTAAAACAGTGAAATGGATGCACAGCAATATCAGCTCCCTGTCGGTACAGTTAAAGGCGGACAATATGGAACAGACGATTGAAGCAATCCAACAATACTGGACCCAGAAAGTGGACACCGAACGTCCATTTACATATGATTTTATCGATAAAATATTTGCGCGAACATACGAGAACTATGTCAATCAACGTAATCTCTTTGCGATCCTGAATGTCGTCGTTATCAGCATAGCACTCCTGGGCTTGTTTGCCTTGGCTTCCTACACCATTGAACGCCGATTCAAGGAAATTGCCATCAGAAAAGTACTGGGGGCCGAAAGTGGTGAGCTTGTATTCAGCCTAAGCAGGCAATATATTCTGCTCTTGCTGATCGGCTTTGCTTTGGCGATCGTCCCGAGCTATTACCTCATGCAGCTCTGGCTAAACAACTTCGCATTTCGTATCGACATTCCTATTAGTGCCTATCTAATTGCTTTTGGGCTGATGCTGGCGCTGACTTTGTTGATTGTTGTTTCAAAAGCATATTCGGCAACACGCATTAATGCGTTAACCTACCTGAAATATGAATAACCAGTCTCTATATATTTGTTTCAATTCAATCATGTTGTTGATGTTGATGTGGCTACCAGAAATGGTAGTCGCTCAACAAAACATCAGCTTGGAAACTTGTATTCAAAAAGGATTGGAGAACAACCTCGATTTTCAGATACAGCAACTTAAGATTACCTATGCAGATAAAGCACAGCGAAGCAAAGGAAGTCGCTTTTTACCACAGGTGGCGGGCGGATTAACACACAACTATTCCTTTGGCTCCACCATCGATCCGGCTTCGAATGCCCGCGTCAGTTCCAATATCCAATCCAACAATTTCACCGTGGATGCCAATGTTTCGATATTTAATTTCTCTGAATTATGGGAAAGTAAACTATTGGGAGATGACCGTACCCTAGCGCTCCAAAACAAGGCGGTTCTCATACGCGATTATACCCTCCAACTTATTCAACTTTATTACGACACCTACGCTGCACAGGAATGGAAAAAAGTAGTCAGCAAACAACTGGAGCACTCCAAGGAGCAATTAGAGCGTATCGAAAACGAAGTTAATGAAGGCGCTAAACCTGTGAGTGATCTGTATGATATACAAGTCTTATATACACAAGAAAAGAAGATAGCCCTCCAGACAGCGCAAGAGGAAGCGAACAAAAAAGCACTCTTATCCCACTGGATTAACAGCTCGATCGATAGTTCCACAACATTAACTTTCATCCCCCCAGAAAACGGTCAAGTATTTATAGGTACAGGATATAGCCCCAACGTAAAATTAGAAGAACTAAAAGCGCAAAAGCTGACCCATGAGTACAAACAGCTACTTGCCGGTTATCTACCACGTGTAACACTGTCTTACAGCTACGGTACATTTTACTCCAGCACCATACAAGGAATTTTCGATACGTCCCTGCAATTTGGAAGCCAGCTACGGAACAACAAAAACCAGTTTCTGGGACTACATGTCCAAGTTCCTATCTTCTCACGCGGGGATCGACAGCGCGCACGGCAGTTAAAAACAATCGAGATCCAGGAGCAGCAACAGTTGGTAGAAAAAACACGTGTCGACTTTGAAAACAGCTACAGCTTGGAGAAACAGAAAAAAAGACAGTATGAGATGCTGGCACCAACTTTACGAGAAGGATTGGAAGTTGCAGAAAAATCATTACAAACAACACAGGCCAAGTTTGAATTTGGACGTATCGATATATCCGCGTATCGGATGGCGAAGAATCAGGTGCTCGTTGCCTCTTACGATTTACTTAAAAACAACCTCTATTATGCCATGAGTAATTCCTTATTGAAAGAGATGGATACGAAGTCGAACGAAACAGCTTCAAACTAGGGCACTCTTAAAAACGGCCGCTCTATTTTAAATGTAAAACGATGCGTTTCTTATTAAGAATAGGAGAACCTAGAATCAGAATAATGCATTTGGTATTAAATAGGCTTGTTTCTAAAACGGAACAACAATATCTTGCAAACAAACTACAGCATCTTCCATACAAACCGCAATATCTTATATAACAAATAGTCTATTAGTACTATTAACTACAGCATTTCATATGTCGCATACGCTATCCTTCGTTTAAAACACCATGCGAATGATACCACATAAAGTGTACCTCATATGAAATGCTTCATAATACGTATGTAATAAGTCAAAAGAAATGTTAAAGGAGTCTAGGTACTCTTATTATACTGTTGATAGATCTGTCGGACATGCTCTTGCTCTGCCGCTCCCTTTTTCACAAATTGTACACGATCCTGTTCCGACTGGATAGCACGCTCCTGTCTCCGATTTCGCCATACATTGGCCATAGCCAATCGACCAACCGTTGTTTTGGCGAGTCCAAGAACCTCACACGAAAAATCACCCAACAAATAATGATTATAAAAGAGATGTATTTCACGCATCATCTTGCGCATAAGAGCCGTCTTTGGGTAGAATGCATGCACAGGCTCCTCCTGTAAGGCATGTGCCAAATTGCGACTATCTTCATCCCCATCGCGCTGCGTCATCGTCCAGTAATATAGCTGTTCGATCGCCTCAGCTTCGTTGGTAGGTAACAGGCTCAAAGGGATCCCCAAAAGGTAACCAACGTATTTCCAAAAATGAAATAACCCCGCCACTTCTCGAGCCGTCGGATTGATCCCCATTTTACGTAACCCCACCAAGAAAACCTGCGTAAACCCCAAATGGGTCGCCAACATATCCCAGGTATTAAGTGGCACCCCCCATTTTTCCGTTTCCCATTCCGTCTTCTCTAGAATTTTGATTCGTGAAAAAGAGTGAATGAAACGTGTCAATATGATTTCCTGAAATCCATTTTCTCGAAACCCAAGATTTCCTGGTTTAGTAATATTCACCCAAAACTCAACCGTATCCGTTAGTCGTTTCACCGCACCTTTCTTCAGCGCCCCGGTATAAACCAGGGGTTTGTTGATCGCGGCGGATTCATAACCGCCCATTAGGCAATAGTCTCGCAAGACAATAAGTGACGTTAAACCAGGTCGCTGACAAAGCTCCTGCCCTACTTGTAATAAGTCCCAATCTAACCACGTCGGATTAACATCAATCTTGGCAAAGAAGTCATCAAAAATAAGACGAACATGCTGAGACAGGCCACGATTACCCAGATAATCGGCAAGCATCCGATTTCCTGCCGCGAAGCCAAACTTTAGATGAACATCAGTAACTAACTGATCTCCCTCACGATCGGCCTGATAAAACAAGGGAATGTGTTGTTCGGCTTGTTCCAAATCGAGTGCCTTACCGAGCTTCGCCAATAGCGTAACACCGATACCTTCACGCCAATAATGCGCAAAGGAAGAAGTATTATGCATATATCTATACGGTACTACCAAGGTTTCAATCAATTATCAAGGTTCCAATTAAAGTAATGTGCTTGCGCAACGATTCGCTCATGTTCGTAAACAAAGTCAAAATCTAAATAATCAAAACTGCAGGATTCTGTATCGGCGCAACAAAATTGTCTTTTAATAGCAAATTTAAGCCTGAAAGTTCCCTTTCTTGCTAAATTGTTATATCGAAACAAGTGCACCTGAAAATCTTCAAAATCTGGCGCTCCATCCTTATCCACTAATTGTTCGAACAGAAAAGCTTTCAAATCCTCCTGTTGCCGTGTGGCGAACAGTTCAAATAAAAGCTGCGGTCTCTCTACAATCGACTGAAACAGGAAATCAGGTAAATGCACTGTTATTGCTATCGCTGAATCTGTATTCATAGTTTAAAATTCTATCACAATTTTTATAGGCAAGAAACCATCGATCGCGCAGCGACAGATATACATTTTCTTCCAAGTTAACATAAGTAGATAAAGCGTTAAAGACGCTATATTCCAACACCTCAAGTTTCAACCGATGCAGGTTCTTGTCAAAAGTTATCCCACTCTTTCTAAGACAAACAGAAAATGGTTTTGTTTTTAATTTGCGAAAACCAATCTCCGAAATCAAGACGTTTAATCGCTCTTCCCAGACCCCTACAAACCGAAGCATTGTACTCCGTAATAATTCCTCTTGTAAGGATACCCGTTGACGTGCGGTAAGCGGTCCTTTTAGCACATAGCAATGTACTATATTTTTATCGATATAAGGTCTAATTTTCTGTCTTTCGATCTTTACCGGCCAAGAGCGATCAAAAAGCTCTAAGGTATCATACAACGATTCCTCGGTTGTACCCCTATCGCCTTCACATAAGCGTCGGATACTCCAAATAGCCTCTTGCTGCGGAAGTGTCGCTTGTACATAAACCTGCTTCACCGTTTCATCCCAGCGTGCAATTCGAATCCCCTCTTCCGCCTGCAGAAGGATCTCAACCTCAAAGCCATCGATTTCCCATACCATGCCGCCAAAATAATGAAAAAAAAGCGAGCTTTTCTTATCCTTCTTCCTCAGTAACCGTTTTTCCGCGCTACTTTTCTTATGTTTGTAATGACTAAAATTTATAACAAATGAAAAAAATTCTTGCCATGGCCACTATGCTGGTTGCAACGGGAGGATATGGAATTGCACAGACCCACCAAGCAATAAACCTATCCTACATGGACAACAGTGTTCGTCCACAAGATGACTTCTACAATTATGTGAACGGGAACTGGATGAAAACGGTTAAAATACCTTCAGATAAAGCACGTTGGGGCTCGTTTGATGAGTTAAGAGAAAACACGGACATCGCCGTTCTAAAAATTCTTCACGAATCGTTAAATCAAAAATTTGAAGCTGGAAGCGACGGCCAAAAAATCGCTGATCTATATAAATCTTATGTAGACTTCGACACGCGCAACAAACTCGGTTTAGCACCAATCCAACCTTACCTCAAGAAGATTGATGCCATCCAAAACTTTAATGACCTATACAATTATCTACTGGAAGTAGGTCCCGAAGGGGGAAATCCATTCTTTGGCGGATATGTGTACTCGCACATGAAAAACAGCGATAAAAACGCGGTTTATCTCGGAGGTGGTGGACTTGGATTAGGTCGTTCCTATTACCAAAAAGTAGACGAAAAAAACACGGAAACACTTGGGCAATATGCGACTTTTATTTCAACCCTTTATAGTAAAGTAGATCCGCGTACGCGTGATCTTAAGGGACCGAAGATCCTTGCTTTCGAAAAAGAGATTGCTTCCTATCTGAAAACAATCGAAGAGTCGCGTGATGCACAAAAAAGATATAACCCGGTAGCTGTAGCTGACTTAGGCAAGATGGTAAAAAACATTGATATCGCGAAGTACATCAAACAATTAGGATTCAAAGCCGACACTGTGATTATCAGCGAATTAAAGTATTACCAAAATCTAGACAAGATTCTTTCGCCTAAAAATCTTCCACAGATTAAGGAATACTTAAAGTTCAATATCATGAACGATGGAACAAGCTACTTAACGAAGGAGCTGGATGAGTTATCCTTTGACTTTTACGGACGTAAACTGCGCGGCCAACAAGAGCAACGTGCGCTCGACAAACGTGGTTTAGAATTTGTAAATGGTTCCGTAGGTGAATTATTGGGTAAACTATATGTAAAGGAAACATTCCCTCCTGAAGCGAAAGCCGCTTGTGAGGAGATGGTACAATACTTAGTTAAATCCTTTCATGTTCATATCCAGGATTTAGACTGGATGTCGGATGAGACAAAAGTAAAAGCTATTGAAAAGCTTTCTAAGTTTAAAGTGAAAATCGGATACCCAGACAAATGGAAAGATTATTCACAACTAAAAGTGGGAACTTCATTATTTGAAAACATCAAAAATGCAAACCACTGGGCTTTCAACGAAAACTTAGCAAAACAAGATAAACCGGTTGATAAATCAGAGTGGGGCATGACGCCGCAAACTGTAAACGCATATTACAGTCCGTTATTCAACGAGATCGTTTTCCCTGCTGCAATCTTACAGGTTCCTTTCTACGATTATAAAGCAGATGCTGCGGTTAATTTCGGTGGTATCGGTGCTGTGATCGGGCATGAATTATCTCATGGTTTCGATGACCAAGGGTCGCAATACGATGGAAATGGAAACTTAAACAACTGGTGGACGCCTGCGGACAAAGAGAAATTTGAAGCAGCAGCAAATGCATTGGTTGCGCAGTTTGAATCGTATGAACCTGTACCAGGTGTATTTGTGAACGGCCGATTTACATTGGGTGAAAACATTGGTGACTTGGGTGGTTCGTCCGTTGCTTTTGATGCCTTGAAAATGTACCTAAAAGATAAAGGAACACCAGGCTTAATCGATGGATTTACACCAGAGCAACGTTTCTTCCTTTCTTGGGCGACAATCTGGAGAACGAAAACAACAGATGAGTTTGTTGTGAATCAAGTTAAAACAGACCCTCACTCACCGGCTCAGTATCGTGCTTTCGCACCGATTATCAATTTGGACGCCTTTCATGAAGCATTCCAAACCAAACCGGGAGATAAATTATACAAACCAAAAGCAGATCGTATCAAAATCTGGTAAGGTTAACCATAAAAAAACGAGGATGAAATCATCCTCGTTTTTTTATGGTTTTATTTTAACATCGGTACTTCCATCAACAGGAACTCGGCATCGCTCTCTGCCTTAATTGTTACCGCATTTGTATCAGAAATCCCTAGGCCATCCCGGTCTACCATCTCTTTTCCTTCAACCGTAATTTTTCCTTTTAGGTTGAAGATATACAAACCATTTCCTTCTCTTTTAAAGGTATATGTATCTTCGTGCCCAGCATCAAATTTAGCCAAGTGGAACCAAGCATCCTGATGAATCCACACCCCCGCATCATCGGGATTTGGTGAAATAATTTGTTGAAATGTATTCACGCGATCTGCCGGATTCAATGTAATCTGGTCGTAACGGGGCTCGACGTTCCCCTTGTTTGGAATCACCCATATTTGGAGAAACTTAACCGTACGGTCGCTATTTTTGTTGTACTCACTGTGTGTAATTCCTGTCCCCGCACTCATCACTTGCACATCACCATGACGAATAACAGCAACATTATTCATACTATCCTTATGCTCCAAGTCTCCCTCCAACGGGATAGAGATAATCTCCATATTATCGTGCGGGTGTTTGCCAAAACCCATGCCGGCAGCGACGACATCATCGTTCAGAACACGTAACGCTCCAAAATGCATACGTTCTGCATCAAAGTATCCAGCAAAACTGAATGTATGTCTCGAATGTAACCACCCGTGGTTTGCATCGCCTCTAGAATCTGCTGCATGAAAAACAAAATTTGCCATAATCATATAATTTTAAGCCCAAACTGTCTAAAACAACAACTTGGTGTAAACAATGTTTGACAAAGGTGCTCAATTAGAACATGAAAAACATTGATGTATGGTAAGTAGTGGTTTAGTTTGTAGTGGAGAGTTCCTAGTGGGGAGTTCATGGTTCGTAGTAGAGTGTAGGAAGTACGAAATAGAGGCACAAGATCTTGTGGCTGATTGCTAGAAGCTAAATATTGTAGCTTGGACTTTTATTTAGAACTATATCTAAAGCACTTACTTTAGATATAGCTAACCTAAGCAGGACACGAGCCGAAGGCTCGCACCAGCAAGAGGCCAGCAAGGGTTTTGTAGAGTCACAAACCTTGAAGGATTCAGCGAGATGCGGAACTATATCTATAGCACTTACTTTATAACCTAGACAAGGTGGTCTGTGTAAACCAAAGCGCGCAACCCTTGCTCGAGGATCTCCTTTTCTTCAGCGGTTAACTTACGGAAGGACACAATCGATTCTTTTACCTCATGCAGTTGCGCTAAGGTGCGTACACCTAGCACTGTAGTCGCCACCACGGGGTTCGACAGGACATAGGCCAAAATTAATGTCAGCTTATTAATGCCCAACTTATTGGCCAAACGTTCCACATTTCTATTGGCATGCGCCACCTCACTAGAGCGAAGCTGCAGATAATTCTGCGCCGGTTTATCCAGCAGCAAACCTTGCGCCAAGGCACCACGCGCAATCACAGAAATCCCCTGCTGCGATAAGGTTTTAAAAAGCGATTCCGGTCTACGATCCAATAAGCTGTATTGCATCATGACACTGGTTATGTTTGAACGCTCAGCATATGCCTTGATTACGTTTGGACGAATTGAAGACAACCCATAATACCGAATCTTCCCCGCCCGTTGAAGCAACTCAAAAGCTTCAATAATCTCATCGATGGGATCTTCGATCATGCCCCCATGCAACTGATAGAGGTCGATATAATCTGTCTTTAGGCGAGAAAGTGAAGACTCTACTGTCTTTAAAATATACGGCTTAGAAGCCTTCCAACTCCACGTGGTCCCATCAGAGTTCCACTGGTTCCCTACCTTGGTCGCCAATACGACCTGAGAACGTACACCTTGCAGGGCACGTCCGACCAATGCTTCATTCAGACCCCGTTCATACAGATCGGCCGTATCGAAATAGGTCATGCCTAAATCGACGGCCTCTCGTATAATATCAATATTTAACTTGGTCGCTCCTCCCCGCACAGACATCGTTCCCAGGCTAATTGCCGAAAGTTGGAGGTCGCTTTTTCCAAGTTTAATTTGTTGCATCTTTTGCTTTTATTCCTAATAATTCAATATCAAATACCAACGCACTGAAAGGAGGAATCTCTCCCGCACCACGCTCTCCGTAACCCAAGTCTGAAGGAATATACAATCTATATTTCGCACCTACCGACATCAATGGGATCCCCAGTTGCCAGCCACGGATAACGCGTGCCAATGACAGATCCAAAGGTGTTCCCCGATCATAAGAGCTATCAAAAACCTTACCATTGGCTAACGTACCTTTATAGTGTACATTTACCTCATCATCGACAGTGGGCTTAGGTCCATTCCCTTCCGCTATCACCTCGTAATACAAGCCATCCTGCAAATGCTTTACATTAGGTTTGGTCTTTAGGGTAGCAAAAAAAGCATTCTCTTCTTTCTTCAGGGCTTCCATTTTCAGATCTGCTGCTTTATTAAATGCATCTTTTATGATACGCATTTTCTCTTCTTCTCCAAAGAGCGCTGTTTTACTTTGCAACACATCTTCCAACCCTTTCATAAAACTCGCTGATTGTATTTTCACACCGCTCGAGGCCAATGATTTGGCCACATCCATCCCCACGGCGTAGGAAACAGAATCCACGACCGTTTTAGGCGCGGTTTTAACAGCTGCCTTCGCTGCCGGCTTTGCAGCCGTTTTCTTTGCTTGGGCATAGGTCGGCAGGGTATACATTCCTGTTACAAACAACAATGCTGCCGCTATCTTACAATATTTATTCATTATTTATGGTTTTCTACAATAGAAGATACCACCGCACGGGTGATATCCGGATAATCTACATGGACTGTATTTTTACTATTCAACCACGATTCAATTGCGTAGTCAAACTTACGTTTTAAGCTGTTGATAACAGGGACGCCCATTTGTTCTAAGGCGGCTGCATTTAAATGTTGTTCGTACTGATTCTTCATCGGGATAACCAACAACTTCTTGCCCAGATATAAAGCTTCCGCGGGCGTCTCAAAACCTGCACCACATAAAACACCAGACGAAGTCGCCATGCTTTTCACAAAAGTCTCGCTCTGGATCGGATTAATAGACACATTCTTTACGGTAAACGGTTTTTTATTGTGCTTGGAATAAACATCCCACCGTACATCTGGAAATTTAGATAGATTCTTCAGAAGGTGCGCATCATCGTAGGAAGGTAAGTATACCGTATAATGCCCTTTGTCTTGCGGTTCCAATTCCCGAATAGACTGCCGAATGACAGGTGTAAATATCTGATTGCTATACGCCTTAAAGTGAAATCCGTACGAACTACTGGTGGGTGCATAATTCTTCATGATAAATTTACCCAGCATATCCGATTCATCAGGCTTTGGGCTGGCTGCATCCAAAGCTGCTATCTGGTGGCTTAATCCAATACATGGAATATCCTTCGTTTGACAAGCCCACGCCGAGATTGGTTCGAAGTCATTAATGATTAAGTCATACGCTTCTATAGGCAAACTGTTTATTTCCTGCATGAATTTACGCACGGTGGAACTCATAAAAGTGCGCCATAGATCTACCCCACCGGACTTACCGAAAATAAAACTAAGCCCATGGAGCTTATACTTCACCTCAAAAGGTAAGCCAATATCGGCTTGTATACCACTCACCAAGACGTCCACACTTCCCATTTCTCTGAGTATTGGGATAATATCGAGGGCCCGACATAAATGACCGTTTCCGGTTCCCTGCACAGCATACAAAATCTTCATATTGAATTAGCTCATTTTGCCTGCCTAAAATAGTAAATTTTATCGAATTGTAATGTTTATTTCGTGATTCATTCTTCCTTCAATTTCAAATTTAACCGCTTTTCCATGGGATTCTAAACAATAAACTGTAATTTAAAAAGATATGAAAGCCAGAAAACTATTTGCTTTATGCTTTGGTATCTGGATGTTGTGTTGTTCCTGGGGCTTTTACGCGCATCGCGTTATTAATAAGTCGGCTGTTTTTACGCTCCCTGCACCCCTATCCGGTTTTTACAAAATGCATATCCATCACATTACAGAAAAAGCGGTCGATGCCGACAAGCGTTGTTATGTCGACAGCGCGGAGTCTCCTCGACATTACATCGACATAGACCGATATAGCGAAGAATCGGGCGGCCCTATCCCGGTACACTGGAGCAACGCCAAGGAAAAATATGGCGAACGCAAGCTGCTGGCTCGTGGCGTTGTGCCATGGCAAATTTACTTGACTTACCAAAAACTGGTTCAAGCTTTCTATGATAAGCATCCCGAACGGATCATTAGGTATGCCGCCGACCTGGGGCACTATGTTGCGGATGCGCATGTCCCCCTGCACACCACCGCGAATTACAACGGACAGTACAGCGATCAAATAGGCATTCATGCGTTTTGGGAAAGTCGGCTTCCTGAAATGTTTAGCGAAACCTACAATCTCCATGTTGGTAAGGCAAAATACATCAGTGACCCTTTAGCTATGGCATGGCAGATCGTTCGAGAGAGCAATGCCCACGTAGATAGTGTGCTGCTTATTGAAAAAGAACTATCCCAAACCTTCCCCAAGCACCAACAAAAAGGCTACATCAATAGAAAGCATATACTTACCTACACCTATTCGGATCCCTATGCAACGGCCTATCATAACAACATGAACGGTATGGTAGAAGCACGGATGCGGCAATCCATCCAACGCTTGGGATCTTATTGGTTCTCGGCGTGGGTCGCTGCGGGACAGCCAACGCTTGCACCATTAAAAAAAGTAAACCTCGGCGATAGTCCTACCTTAAAAGAGCACAAGATCATCGGACGTGAAGAATGGCACTAACCTCAGATACTTTGCTTTAAGATGCCTACGGCGACCTCCATTTCGGCTACGCTAAGATGCCCAAAACCGATTCGCATAGCAGATACCGTTTGATTTTGATAGAGCAGCGTCTTAGGAATCAAGAGATCATTTTTAGCACATTGACCCGCTACTCGCAAGAGAGAAATCTGTGTATCCCATCGCGTCCAGATGGCCAAACCTCCCGAAGGGATTTGAAAATCGAGCACCCCCCCGAGTTCAGAACGCAGAAGTGCACAGCAGACATCGCGTCGTTCACGATATACTTTCAAGGATTTTTTCAAATGGCGGTGAATTTCACCTTCTTCAATCATTTCCCCCAATGCGTACTCCATCACAACATCCCCTTGACGATCAATTATGCCTAAATACTTCCGCATCTCTACCATAATATTATCTGGAGCGACCACGAAGCCGGTTCTAAACGCCGGCGCCAAAGATTTTCCAAACGAACCGACATAGATAACCATCCCATTCAAATCAGCACTGGCCAAGGGCATCATTACAGATTTATCATATTGAAAATCATAATCGTAATCATCTTCCACAATGGCAAAGCCAAAGGAAGTTGCCAACTGTAAGAGATCCACACGTCGTTGCGCAGACAAGGTTACCGTTGTCGGATAATGATGGTGTGGCGTGATATAAACCATCCGTATCTGGCCCGGCTGAAAATGTTGCCGGATATAAGATACATCAATCCCTTCATCATCGATAGGAATCGTTAAAATACGCGCGCCCATCTTTTGAAAAACCATATTAACAGTAAACATGCTCAATGCACCAACCAATACCACGTCGTTTGGAGATAATAGCGTTTGAGAAATAATATATAGGCTCATTTCAGCACTCCGCGTAATCAGTAAATTTTCCTTACCGATATGCAGTCCGCGCGACATATTGAGAAAATTGCTAAGTTGTTCCTTAAAATACTCGCTTCCCTCCTGGTTATATGCACCAATACGCTTGCGATTGCTTTTCCGTTTCATGGAAGCGCTATACACCCGTGTTAAGTTTTGTAGTTGAGTCAGGCGGATATCAGGAACACCATCATTAAAAGTATAGCGACACTGCGCATAGTCAAACGGGTTATCTAGTATATTAGACCGACGAAAGTCATATCCCGTTTGTTGTGGATATTTCGCTAAAGAGGTCAGTTGCTCATAAGGTTTATAAATTTTCACTTCTTGACCTTGGGCAATAACAAAAGTTCCCTTATTGGGGCGAACTTCCACCCAGCCCTGTGCTTCCAGCTCCCCATATATAGCAACTGCTGTTTTTCGATGCACCACCAATAAATGCCCTAAAACCCGTGTTCCCGGCATTTTTGTCCCAACCAAAAGATAGCCCCGTTGAATAGCATTAACCAATTGTTGTACGGCTTGTAAGTAAATCGGCATCTGTGCCTTTCTATCCAACTTCACAATGGTTAGTAATAAATTCTCAACCGGACTACTCATATTTTAAAAAACGGATCAGTTAAACAATCCGGAAAGATAGCACTTTTGCAGCATGAACAATAAAATAAAAACATATTTACTAACATCCGCCGCTTTGATTCCATTCATTGGCACCGGACAAAATGTAAAGCAGGACAGTATTAAAGAAATAATTATCACAGAAAACAGACTACAAATACCTTTTAGTAAAGACAATAGAAATATCGAAATAATGACAGCTGCCGATATCAAAAAGCTACCGGCTCGCTCATTAAATGAAGTTCTCCCTTTCTTAAACGGTGTGGATGTTCGCCAACGTGGCCCTTTTGGCACACAAGCTGATGTGAGCATAGATGGAGGCAGCTTTGAGCAAACACTCATCTTACTGAACGGAATTAAGGTCTCCGATCCACAAACGGCACACCACAATTTAAATCTACCTATTCCATTAGAGTCGATCGAACGGATAGAAGTAATCCGTGGCGCCGCTGCCCGCATTTATGGTATCAATTCGTTGACAGGTGCCATTAACATCGTAACCAAGCGCGTTGAAAACAGCAGTATCACAGCACATATTTATGGTGGCTCTTCCTTTAAAAACAGAGATGAAGAAGAAAAGGATGGAATCTATTATGGTGCGGGCGCACAACTGGGGGCTGCCTGGTACCAAGAAAAACATCAACATCAGCTATACTACAGTAAGGAAAAAACAAATGGACAGCGGTATAACACCGCAGCACAAAACGACAAAATACATTACCAAGGAAATCTAACAATAGACAGCCGTCACCAGGCCGAGTGGATGGGTAGTTATATGTATAACAAATTTGGCGCAAATGGGTTCTATGCTGCTCCCGGTGATAAAGAATCGGAAGAGATTGTAGAAACAGTGTTGGCAAGCCTTGCTACCAGGCATCAACTGACCGACAATCTTTCGTTGAACCCACGCATTAGCAATCGTTATAATGAGGACGACTATCGTTATTTTAGAAATGATCTATCCCGCGCACGTAGCCGCCATTACAACAATGCGTTCAGTATGGAGTTAAACAGTAGATACCAAACGTCATTCGGTGATTTTGGATTGGGCTGGGAAAGTCGATTGGAGCGCATAAGTAGTTCAAATATTGGTCAACACGACCGCAACAACCATGGTGCTTATGCCGAATTTCGCACCGAAAAATTAAACAAATTAATCGTCAATATCGGCGCCTATTTAAATTACAATAGTCAATATGGCTGGCAATTGTACCCTGGTATTGATATGGGGTACCAACTCGATAACCGATGGAAGTTAGTGCTTAATGCCGGCTCGAGTCAACGTATACCATCCTTTACCGATCTATATCTGAAACAACCCAGCAATGTGGGAAATGCAGCGTTAAGCCCCGAGAATGCATGGCAAATAGAAGGGGCCATAAAATATCAGCATAAAGGTGTTACCGCACATGCAGGATATTTCCATCGTCGTATAAAAAGTTTCATTGACTGGGTTCGCAACGACAACACACAACCATATCAACCCTTTAACATGGGCAACAATATTGTCAATGGGGTAAACACGAATATCAACTACACATTAGGCTCTGTCAATCATTGGTTCTATCAAATTAACCTAGGTTATAATTATCTACACCCGAGTATGGAGACCGATCCCAATTTGATTTCAAAATATCAAATGGAGAACCTGAAACATCAGGCAAAATTAGTACTATCGGCAACGCAGGATCGTTGGTCCATTTCTCTTGCAAATCGGTTGAATCAACGTATTTCAAACAAAAGCTACTTCCTTTCTGATGCGCGTTTAAGTTATACCGCAGGTGCCTTCCAGGTATATGCAGATTTTCAAAATCTATTCGATGTTACCTATATTGAGAGTATGGCGATCCCGATGCCGGGTCGTTGGTACAACATGGGCTTACGCTACCAATGGAATGCGAAAAAATAAACAAGTTTCTTTCGTTGCTCGACCTATTGATATACTCAGCAGGTCGAGCAACGAAATAAAACCCGATACGATTGTTACCAAGTCGATTTGTAATTTCAGGCCGTAGGTCGTAGCTTTGTTTCACACATATAGAGTGCTTCGAACACGCTGGAGATTCCCACTATGAAACAAGCTTTTAAAGCAGCCAGTCTTCAACTGGTCCATCATAAAAAAAACATACAAAGTTATACATTTGGCATTGCTCTTATTTTATTGATGATCTGCGCGGCCATTGTTCTCCAAGATCGGGAGATCATCTTACCAGAGCTAGCAGCGCTTGCTACGGGATGCTTTGTTTACATGAAACCGGAGTGGACTTCACGACCTTGGGAGCTTTTTAAATTACCGTCGATCACAGCTATCATTGGCTTCGGAATCAACATGACCACATTCTCCTTGGTCGTAAAGTTAATACTAGTTGTTTCAGCTATGCTCTTGGTTCTTACATGGCTAAGAAACTATCTAGCCCCCGCGCTTGCAACCGGACTATTGCCTGTAATTACCAACGCAACATCCCCCACCTTTCTAGCTGCCATTTTTATTCTAACATTCCTCTTAGCTTGGGCAGTGGCGTCTTTCAAAACGAAAAACATATCTACACCTGCTCAAACACCACAATTCAACCTACAAAAAGGCGACATAGCTGCCTACTTAGCGATTATTATCGGCTGGATGGGATTTTGTTTCTATACCGATAGAATGGATATGGCTGCCACACCCCCAGTTCTTGTTGTCGCTTTTGAAAGCATACAAAAACAAATGTATACGCGCGAAGTATGGCTAAAGCAAATCTTCCTATTGACTATTGCCGCCCTGATCGGCAGTCTCACGACAACGTATTTCAGTAATATGATACTCGGCGCATCCACCAGCTTTCTGGCCATCTACCTGGTACTTCATATCAGTAAATTTAAACTTCCGCCGGCATATGCCATGGCGCTTCTGCCCCTAATACTTCCGACACAGCCACCGCTACATTTTACCATAAAGGTATTTCTAATGGCTTTGTTCATTTTATCGACCATTTATGTGTTGAAAAAATATGTGGCGAATAAAAGCGAGATCAGTCAAGGTTAAGACCACACCATAAACAAGTCAAAATCATTCCCAAGACAGCAACTAAGTATCGTACTCACCTCTATCGGGACACATTCCCCCTGTTTTTCCCGCCGTGTCCCCTATTTATTTAAATTGTCCACCTAAAAGTACCCTTCTATTTTTCGGAAAAAGGATAATAATACCAAAATTCGCCTAACAAATGAGACAATTGTATAAAAGGCATTTTTTCTTTCAACAAAGCCAACGCAACTTACCTCAGTGCTAGCCTTTCCTGAAAACTTCTTTTCGTTATTATTTGTGACTCACAAAAAATAACACGAAGATAAATCCGAGGTTTTAAGCACATATAATACGCTTATAAGGAAGATACGATTGTTTCTTGCATGCTATTAACCCCATTATGAAAACGCTTCTATTTTTTGTTCTGTCGTTACTTTTGTCATATTACACATTACTTGCTGACGCATCCCAAGAAAAAGATTCAGCCCCCAGACATCGCATATTCCAAGAAACAACATCCGTAGCAAATAGCATTAATTTAGAACAACTCAGACTCGAAGAGGAAAAAAAACAAATTGAAGATTTCTTTTTAGAAAGCAAGAGAAATAAAGCTATTATCCACGGACTTTTAGCGGCTTTATTAATCAATATATGTTTAGGAACAATGTTTTACCTCCGTTTACGTCGCAAAAAAATTGTTTACAGAAGTATGACCCTGTTAGATAAAGAGATTGATACCCCTGTAGAAAGAAAATATAAACCAGGCGATATAATGGCGAATAGAAAACCCTATGCAGCACAAAATAGTATCCCACCTCAGGTAAGTCTGGAATTAAAAGATTTTCTAGCCTTACATATTGTAAATGATCGTAGCTGGGGTGATTTCAAGGTGCTTTTCAGTCAAGATTTCCCAAATTTTTACGACGACTTAAAAGCCTCATCAATTCCCTTTTCTGAAGGAGATTTACGACTTCTTTCTTTGGTATATCTCAATTTATCCAATCGAGACCTCGCTGACAAGCTATCGATATCGGTCGATGGTATCAAAAAAGCGAAACAACGTCTAAAAAAGAAAATTGCCGATTATGAGAACTGCAGTTTAACGGCACTGCATTAAATATAAAAAACATGTTTTACACTACTGTATCCGGTCACGAATAATGAGCACAGCACCTTTGTAAGTAGACGATCGCCCTGTTTCATCCGTCAACTCCAGAACATAGAAATAGGTTCCCTCCAACAATCCCGAACCTCCCCAATCGTTTTCGTATTGCTCACTGCGATACACATTATTACCCCACCGATTATAAATTGTGAGGCGCCTACCAGGAAACAAAGACAAACCAACTATACGGAAATAATCATTCAGACCATCCCCATTCGGCGTAAATACATTAGGAATAATCAACTGCACGATATCTATACGTGCATCATCGGTATTATTTCCTTGCATACGATCTCGTTGCTTAGCCGATACCGCGGCTAAGGTAACAGCAGATCCATTGGCCGCTCCCACCACTTCAAGCCATAACATAGCTGATGATTTACCCTCCAAACTGGGCTGACGCCAATATAATTTTCGTTCTGACTCTACATAATTCACCTCCCCAGGGTAGCTCCCAATAATACGACTGTAAGACAGTTCAGGTGGAATCGTGAACGTTGCGACAACATCCTCGGCTGTTTCCACGCCCTTATTAAAAATTATCAACTGTACCGCCACCGTATTACCAACACCAATAGTTCGTTTATCCGGCAAATTCCTAATCTCCAGATCAACCTCTACATCAGTCCCACGATCATCTAACACAATACGAACAGGATCGGAAAGGTCAGAAATACAATCATCGCCCAATGCCATAACGGTATATACGCCCGGATCGGTAACAATAATACGCTGCTCGTGGGTACCGGAAAGAGGGACATCATCTTTAAACCAAACATAAGATAATGCATGATCCGCATCGGCGCGCAGGGTGACTTTCTTTCCCTTTACGACCTGCAATACCTGCCCCACCTGGGCCCTTACTTGTCCAAAGACAAGTAGGGCTCCAAGGAGAAAAGTTATATATACTCTTATAGGCAGTGTAGGTGTCATCTTTATTTATGCTTCAGATTAATCCTGAATAGCTTCAATAGTAATGTGTGGTTTACCTGGTGCAGGTGTTACAATAATAACAGGTGAACTTGCTTGATCTGTTCCGGCATACCACCCTCTGTATAACGTATATGCACGTTTACGATTCGTTACCGCATCGGCATCTGCACCGTCGTAAGTTCTTGATTTTAATGTATGCTCGACCTCCACAAAGAACTTGTATTTACCGATATCAGCGATTGTTGGCGCAAAGATATTTGGGTCTGTCGCAGAAGCCGGAACAACAACTTCCTTCACTTTGGTGGCTCCAGTCAAATTAACTTTCGTTGCATCGATCGTTGGAAAATTACCAGCAGCATCGGCTTTTACAGCATACCACGTATACTTCAACTCGAAACTTGCGACCGCAGGAAGAACTCCCGGAGTCTCAAAAGAGGTTGCAACACGCATCTGCACCTTGGTTTGCGTAGCGGCCTCCGTTTCACAATACTGCAATGGGGTCGTACCGCCGGCTTCACGTGTAATATCAACTTTCAAGCGAGGCAATACATATACCACATAAGTTTCTTCTTTATCTGGCGGACAGATTGCGCTCGCATCGGCACCCGCAGGCAAAATAAAACCTTGTACTTTAAAAACATGGTATCCTTCTGTCAACCCCTGAACTTGCAACTTATTGGACGGTTGATCTAACCCCAAAGCAGGAATGCTACCCAAAGCGGTTGCTGTCGGTGACGCAGGGTTTTGCCCCATATAGAACCATTTATACGAAGTAAATGCAAGCGCATCGGCACCGATACGCGTCGGGTGATCTTCTTTCGTTGAAGCAACCAACGTAAGCCCTGATCCTGGTGCATTTGGATTGAAAAACAAGATTGTATTGGTGTTCTCATAGGCAGGTACCAAATTCGAACCCAAAGCTGTTGTTCGTCCAGCATTATCCACGGCTGTAAAAGGCCCTACGCTTACAGGTGGTTTGGAAATTTGCGCTGTGCCCGTTTGGCCCAACGTGGTCAACGTACTAAATAGGAGCATAAGGCCTAATCCTACTCGTGCTGTTCTAAGAATTAATTTCATATAAATCAGTTTTTGGTTAAAAATATTGTTACTTATCAGTTTACTACATTGCTAATACTTAAATGTGGCTTACCCGCCTTCGGCATCAGATAAACCTTTATCGGAACACGAGAACCGACCACACAACCGTTTACCTTTTGTTGGATGTAGAATATTCGCTGACCCAATGTGCCGGTTGGGTGATAGGGATTACTTCCATCCCGTACGCCACCCGCAGAAAAAAGTGGCGTCGTTGCCGATAAGCTGTCATACCAATCGTACACTAAGCATGGACTTACCACACCTACAGCAACAGGATCTCCCTCACACACATACACACGTTTATCGACATTTGCTACCGTTTTAATAAAAGGTCTCCGTTCAATATCATATATTTCCAACGTACTCAGCACATTCAGCACCCCACCTAGTCTAATGGAAATCTGATCGTAAGGTTCCGTGGTGGTCGTAAAAATAATCTGGCTATTGGTTCCAACTTTAAGTAAGGATAGCACACTACCTCCCATATAAATTGGCGCCCCCACAGGAGCCCCTTTGAGGTATCGCTGGATCGAAAAACCATCCAAAAGCGTTAAAACACCTAAATCTTGTACCTTGATAAAAATAGAATCGCCCGGTTGGCTCATCGTGTGGAAGATAATATCCAGCTTTGCTTGTGCGGCAACCCCCACCGCAGCACGCATAGTCGCCTTTGTTGTCAAACTTCCATCAATCGCCCAGGAAGGATTATCCACACCAACGGTCGCTGTCGCTGCATTAAGCACACCTTTCAACAATTCCTCCGACCCTTTTAATACGTCAATTTCATCGTTTGGAGGGCAGTCTGATAAGCTGGTCGTCGCTTCTTCAACCCAAACTCCATATAGATTTGCGGATAACCCCAAAGAAAGCACCCCAGCGACCTTTACTTCCACGGCATCCATCTCTGCAGTGGTCGTGAAACTATAGATCATATCATTTTCACCTACCGCCAGACCGATTAACTCACCACTCACTGACATGGTCGCACCGACATAACTTGTTGCATTTTTTGCACGTACGGTTAAACTACTGATCAACCCTAGCAGGTTACTACCTATACCGAGCTTCACATACACCTTGGTTCCTATAGGGATTTTCTTCGTCCAACCAACAGTCTGATGTGAGCCTAGCCCTAGCAAAGAAATGGGCGCCGATATCAACGAGCTGGTTAACGGGTCTGCATCTGATGCATTACCGGGATTTGTTGTACCTGACTGATCTACAGAAACGGTCGCATACGTTCTTTTGGTCCGGGCACATTCATTGAGCGGATCATACACCTCCACCACCACAGAGCGTTCCACGGAACACGTACTATTACTAATCGTTGCTGTGTATGTATATATACCAGGCACCGTCTGTGCCGATATACTCGTAACCGTCGCCCCCGCGCTGTTGCGCCACACCGTGGTACAGCCCCCCGAACAAGTAATCGACGGAAAACTTTGTGCTTGATTGATCGGAAGGTGGTAATAGGAAGTAAAACTCGAAGGAACAGGAAGACTATTAATCGTAACATTAATAAAAGGAGATTCGATCGCTGCTGCCGTAGGTACGGCGTTATCCTTTGCAACAATCTTGTACCGACCCGTTTGTGCGATCGAAGTTCCGACCTGCTTCACGCCTACATCATTAAAAACCTCATAACTTAACTCGTTCGTGAATTTATGTGTTAGATTATCCAATAAATTATAGGAACCACAAGCTGTGATGCTTGCCGCTTTAAAGGTCAATGGAACATCTTGTGCGTAGAAGAAAGAGGTGATTACTTCTTTTGTAGCAGTGGTATACAGTCGCACGCCATTGTATGTACTAACACCTCCGGTCGTCGTTGCAGTAAGTTTAACAGGACCATTACTAGGTAAAGTCGTTACGCTTGTTGTAAGATTGGTCCCTTCACTGGTCGAATTTTGCGTAGTCGTTCCGGAAAGTACCGTAAAAGTCATACTTGCCGTGGTCACCCCCGTGTTAAGCTTAACATATAACGGAACAGATACAGGTAGCGGAGCAGATAATTGCAGAAACTTAAGCACTAATGTCGCTGATCCTAAGGTGCCAGGAGTCATTGTAGCCGTACTTCCCTGACTTGCTTCTGCACCAACAGTATTTTCCGGTGTTGTTACGGAGCCCAAAAGTCCCGTAGAACTGATTGCATAAGCCGATGGATAAACCTTATTTCGCTCTTGGGCTGCAACGTATCCTGTAAAATGAAGCGCGAAAAAAAAACAGAGAGGCAGATGAAGCAAACACTTCATTAATTTATTTATAATAGGCTGCACCTGACGATGGCGCCAATTTTGGAATATATGACAGAAATAAAAAAAGAAAGACGAAATATTTTTTTTACAACACAACGTCATATATCACAATTATAAATTAAGTTACATTAATTAAGTTATACAAACAATTATCAAACACAAAGAATTATGAATGAAATCAGGCTATCATTATTATATAATTTCATAACTAATTTAAACTAGACAAGAACAAGTAGATAGTTTTTTTTTCAAATTGAAAATATAAAGAAATAATTAACACCAATAATTAATTTACTTCAAACAAGTTAATTTACTGTAGTTTAACAACTACAAAAATGTCGCATAGTAGCACTACAAATACAAAAAGGAACACATGATTTGTCCCGTATTTATTCTGATTTACTGTAAACTAGGAAAGTTTTTAGGGGACAAGTCCACGGGGATCGCCGCATGTCCACCCTCGATATATTTGAGTTTAAAATATTAATCTATAATATTTTTTTTTATAAGACAGAAGCCCCTATAGCCATACGGCATAGAAATCACTAACACGAGAACCGCTACCGCTGAATCTCTTTATATTTGGTTATCTCCTTCACCAAAACCACAAGCAAATGATATACACAAAATATCAAACAACAATTTCAATCGACACACAAAGCCAGTCATTGCCACAAACACCCAGTACCGAACAAGCTGTAAAAAACGATTAGATCACTTATAAAAAGAGTGAATAAAAAAAATAGCCACCTTGCGGGTGGCTATTTCTCAAAAACTTACTATTTGGAATTAGTTAAAAATATACCTCACACCAATTTGTGCAGACCATCTAGATGGAATATCTTGATAGTAATAAGGAACATTATTGTTTAGGTTATTTAGACGATATGTTGGTTTCTTTGTACCACTTTCATAACCAGCAAAGGTAACAGGTTTAAAACTGTTATCCCAGAAACTATCTGAACCACTATATTGTTTACCCCAATTACCATTTATCAAATTACCTACATTCATGATATCAATAGAAAGCTGTAACTTATTTTTGGTTTTACCAATGTTTGTAAACAAATCTTGCGCAATTTTCAAATCGAACTGATGCGAAAAAGGTGTTCTAGCAGCATTTCTTTCTGCGTATTTACCTCTACGTGATTTTAGGTATTTATCAGATTCTATAAATGCATTAAGCTCATCCCACTGCTGTTGAGGTGTTTTATTACCATTCTGAACAAAAGTGATTTCAGATTGCTCTTTCGGTATATACATTAATTGAAACTGATTACCATTAGAAGCAGCATATCCAATTAGATTCCCTGACACCATGTAAGAATAGCGCGGTCCGCTTTGTCCTGAATAAATCAAAGAGACTGTTGTTCCTAAATGTTTGATATATTCTTTAGAATATGACACAACACCTAACAAACGACTACCTGTACTGAAAGGAGAATGTGCTAAGCGAGCATTATTCGAACCGTTCACGGTCGCTACCCGATAAAAATTTGACTGATTCTGCGAAGAAGCACCCGAGGTAATATCTTTTGACTCGGTGTACGTATATGCAAAGGATGCATTCAGCCCGAAATCAAAGTTTTTCGCCAAAGAAGCAGTTGTCGACCAAGAATAACCTTGACTCACATTATCGATATAGATAATCTCCGTATAGTTATCTAATACACGTCTATTATTGTTATTAACGTCGTAAACAACGCGATTATCAGCTCCTTCCAACACACCTGTAGGACGTTCCAAATTAAGATCTGTAAAACGGAATGAACTTAAATTCTTCGAGTACATAAACTCAAGAGTACCCTTAACTCCCCAAGGCAACTGTTGATCTACACCTGCAGAAAACCTAGCGATTTGAGGTAACTTTAAGTTTTTGTCTAATACAGAAATATTTCCTGAAGGCGATACTGTTCCATTAAACTTCGGTTGATTATATGGATCAGCAACAAAATCCACATTAGCTACTGTCCCGTTACCCAAAGAGTGCCCACCTAAGAGCGCACCACTTTGTGTAAAGGCACCTGACGCCCACACCAAAGGAAATCTTGATGTGAAGATCCCTAATCCACCACGAACAATAGTTGAACGATCGGAGTTCACATCCCAGTTAAAACCGACACGTGGAGAAAACATCAACTGCGCCTTTGGCATTCTATTCGTTTGTACATCGTACATCTTCGCCAGGATAGAATTGTTAAAATCAGTATTTTCCATCGGCACATCATTATAGATAGGAATATCTACGCGCACGCCGGCTGTTATTTTCAAATTATCTTGCATCTGGTACTCATCCTGCACGTAAAACCCAAGTTGCATAGCACTAAATTTCGCTCCTTGTCGAGGATCATCCGTATTACTGTATTGATGCGCATACGAAGATGCTTTACCACGAGCAAAGTTCTCTATTGCTGTATAAGCCACTCCTGTAACAGGATTAATATCTGTCGCTGGCGAATCGGAGAAGGTATATGCGCCATTTGAGTTATTAATATAACCATTATAAACTTTGTAGAATTCATTATGCGTTCCAAAAGTCACTGTATGCACGCCTTTATACCACGTTAAGTTATTTGTTAACGTGAAGATATCCTGATCTAACTGATTGACATTTGCCACCGCATCTGTACCTAAATTGTAGGTTCCGTTACTCGTACGAATAGCTACACGAGGAAATAAATCGCCATTAAAACTACGAAAATCACGTACTGAGTTATAACCAACAACCAAATTATTAGACCACGAATTGTTAAAACGACTATTTAGCTCTGCGGTTAGCGTATGATTTTTGTAATCTTTCAGCGTACCGCCATTAGCAAAGGTAACGCTGTTCTCATTCCTAAAATTCGAAGCGTCGTTTGCTTTTGTATAACCGTAACGGATGGAGAATTTATGTTGTGCATTCACATTCCAATCCAAACGTCCAAAAATTTTATTTGACTCATTCGTATTGGCTAAATCACTATACGATCCTGGTTCGTAGCTATAAGTACCGGTAGCAATACTATAAATTTTATCAGCCTCTTCTACCGTTAAATTAGAGGAAGAAGAACCTATTGGATAATTCAAAGGAGTATTCGATTCTGTTCTTTCGTAATTCGCAAAAAAGAATAATTTATCTTTTATAATTGGACCACCAAGACGCACACCATATTGCTTCTCTGTGAAATCCTCTAATCTAGACCTTTGTTCACTACCTGAAACTAGCGCCTTCGGTGTTTTACCTGTTAGATTCTGATTACGCGTATAGTAATAGACTGATCCTTCAACATTATTTGTTCCCGAACGCGTTACAGCAGAAATTCCACCACCAGCAAAACCACTTGCACGCACATCAAACGGAGCTATCTGCACCGTAATTTGATCGATTGCATCCAATGAAACTGGATTCGTCTTTGTTCCTCCTCCATTCATACCACTAGCATTCAAACCAAAAACATCATTAGAAACAGCACCATCTACTGTAAACTGATTAAAACGATTATTACTCCCCCCTATGGATAAAGAAGTACCTTTGAGATCTGCCTGAGGAGTCAAGCGTGTAAAATCCTGAATACCACGGGACACCGTAGGCAGATTTTCAATTTGTTTGCGTGAAACAAATGTTTCTGCACCCGTCTTTAAGCTTTGCGCCTTTTTCAAAGCCGTCACAGTAACCTCGTCTAAGGCTGTTGCATTATCTCCAAAAACAGGGTTCAAAACAAAGGGTTGCCCTAATTGCAAATAAACATCTTCATAGATTAGCGGCGACTGCCCTACATAGCTTACTTCAATCCGGTACGGACCACCGACACGCATGTTCGGTAAACTAAAACGACCCGCAACATTCGCCGAACCCGAGTAGACGGTTCCTGACGGTGTGTGGGTCGCTTTGATCGTTGCACCAGCGGTAGCATGCCCAGTGGATTGGGTGACCACCCCCGACATACTACTTGTTGTAACCTGTGCCTGAATAGTTCCGTAGCTAGCGAGAACTAAAGCAAAGAAAAGTAGAGATTTTTTCATACTCAATTTGTTTCTGTTTAGAATTAATAATGCAAAGTTAGGAATACAACTTAATGTTTATAAAAGTTAACACAAACTTAATACACACATTCACAAACCATTAGAAAGCGTCATATATCAATTTCTTAAACTTTTTAAACTAACAATAACAGGTTAATGATTTAAACAATAAAAATTCAAAAACTAGCAACAGTTCCGCGTTCAGATTACAATTTTAACAATAATTAACATTTTAAAAATGTGGATAAATATTTACATCACCCGTTTTACGACAACATGAATCGGTAACATCAATTTTTTAAAATTATACGTAAAAAAAGTGCACCAAACAAACAATTGCCGAAACAACCTTAAACAAATAAAAATATGTCCTAAACGAATAAAAACCACGCAAAACAGCAAATAAAAGGTTTCAAGACAAGTATTTAGACACAAAAAATTATTACCTTTGCAACCAATTTAAAAAAATCGTTCTCGTAATGAAAAAAAGCTCTATTCTATGGATGTCCCTCTTGGCATTCATGCTTATCAGTAACGCTTCCTTTGCTCAACGGATTCTTACTGGTAAAGTTTCGGACGGATTCAACCCGATCGCTGGTGTTTCTGTCCTTGTTTCTGGTACACAGACCGGAACTTCGACTGATGCAGCAGGAAATTTTGCATTGACTACCAATCAAGAAAATGGTCAGCTAGAAATCAAATTCTTAGGGTACCTTACCCAACTGGTTAAGTTCAGCAAGAATAACGACCTAGGCACGATTGTTTTGGCTCCTTCAAAAGAACAGTCTCTGGATGAAATCGTTGTTGTTGGTCGTGGTGTAATCGATATCGCGGAGGGTCGCATGACACCGATTGCGGTTTCCACTATCCACCAGGCAGCAATTGAAGAAAAAGTTGGTTCACTAGACATCACCTCCACTTTAGCGAATACGCCCTCTGTATACATTACAGGGCAAGCCAAAGGTTTTGGGGAATCATCCATGAATACGCGTGGTTTCGACCAATCAAACACTGCCTTTTTATTAAATGGTCAGCCGATCAACGGTATGGACAATGGTCGTGTTTACTGGTCAAACTGGTCTGGATTATCTGATATTGCTTCAGTTATTCAAATACAACGCGGTTTAGGTTCATCTAAATTAGCGATCTCTTCGGTCGGCGGAACAACAAACTTCGTCACCAAATCCACCGACATGAAAAAAGGCGGCTTCCTAAAACATACGGTTGGTAATGACATGTTCGTAAAATCAACATTGGGTTACAATACAGGCCTAATGAAAAACGGCTTTGCCGTTTCAGCGATGTTTACACATTGGCAAGGTGATGGATATATGAACGCAACAGCGGGTGCGGGCCAGAACTACTTCCTATCAGTAGGGTACAAAGTAAATGACAAGCACAACTTAAACCTGATGGTTACCGGTGCGCCGCAATGGCACGAGCAAGGTGGTACAGCGACGCTACAAACCTACTTGGATAAAGGCCGTAAATACAACCGTAATATCGAAACGATCAACGGTGTCGAAATGAACCCACGTAAAAACTACTACCACAAACCTGTTGCTAACTTCAACTGGGATTGGGAAATCAGTGATCGCTCATCGTTATCTACGGTAATCTACGCTTCTATGGCTCGCGGCGGCGGTCAATCAAGACGCAATGACAACTCAACAGCGAAAGTTCCTTACCTAGCTGCTGACGTAAACAATCACCAATGGTACGGTATCGTTTCAAACTACAACCGTAAACTGAACGACAACTTAACGTTTAACGTAGGTTTTGACTTAAGAGACTATAAAGGGGAGCACTACAGACAGGTAACAGACCTTTTGGGTGCAAATAGCATTGTTCACACTGGAAACGTAAACTACAGCGGTCCATTGACAACATCCAACTCATACTCGACCAACCCATGGAAAACATTTACCGACAAACCTAAAAACGCGGAAGATCGCCTAGCATGGGATTATGATCAAATCGTTCGTTACGCTGGTTTATTTGGGCAAATTGAATATGCAAAAGATGGCTTCACCGCTTTCTTCCAAGGATCATTATCTGAACAACAGAATATTCGTGAAGATTATTTCTTGTACAAGCTAGGAGAAGGAAGATCCGAAAAAGTCAATAATTTTGGCTATAACACCAAAGGTGGCGTAAGCTATACTTTAGGACAACACAGCCTATTCGGTAATGCCGGTTATTACTCACGCCAGCCTTACCAGAACAACATCTTTATGAATTACCGTAATGATGTAAACGAATATGCTGAAAACGAAAAAATCTTAGGTTTAGAATTAGGGTACAAATTTGCGTCGGAATACATTGACGTAAATGTTAACGCATACCGTACAACTTGGGAAAACCGTGTAACGGGTAGCTCGCGTAACGCAAACGCAGCAGACGTTACAAAGTACAACCCTACAGGTAATCCAGATATCCTTCAAGAAGGAGACTTCCTTTACTTCTCTAACTACGGTGTAAAGCAAGATCACAAAGGTGTGGAATTAGATTTCACAGCGCGTCCATTCACAGGCCTGGAAGTAAAAGGTTTCGGATCGATTGGCGACTGGAGATACAAAGGCAACGCCACAACAATCGTGCGTAACGAAGACCGCGTAGAACTTGCTACTGAAAATAAAGATGTAAACAATGGTAAAGTAGGTGATGCCGCACAAACATCATATGGTGTAGGCGCAAAATACAGCATCATCAGAAACCTTTCTATCGATGCAGACTTTAGATCATATGACAGACTGTACTCGTCACTACAAGCCGGAGAAGGAAAAGTATTACAACTTCCTTCCTATCAATTATTCGATGTTGGTACTTCATACAAAATCGTATTGAGTCCAACAAATACATTGAGCTTCCGTGTTAACGTAAACAACCTCTTCGATAAGTTCTATATCTCTGAAGCAACCACCAACACATTTGCTGACGGCGCTAAGAATTTATGGAACGGCATCAATACAGCCAACACCGTATTGATCGGTATGGGACGTACGTGGAACGGTTCAATTAAATTCACGTTCTAAAACAAATCTTTTGTCTTAAACATATCAAAATCCTCGGCATTCATTGTCGAGGATTTTTTTATTTCCTACATTTACAATATGCAAAATCCTAACATCAAAGCTGTTTTTTTTGACATCGACGGAACCTTGCTCAGCTTCAAAACGCATGAAGTTCCGACCTCCACAAAAGAAGCAATCCAAGCACTCCAAGAAAAAGGCATTAAAGTAATCGTATCTACCGGGCGATCCATCAACAGTATCGATCATATCAAGTTTTTGGGATTCGACGGCTTTATTACTTTTAATGGTGGGTACTGCGTCAGCAAAGAAGGAGAGATCCTTTTCCGACAAGCAATCGACCCCCGAGATATCCAAGCGCTTTTAGATTATTCGCAAAGCAACTCGTTAAGCTTCTCTCTTATGTCCGAAAAAGCGGTAAGCATCCATGATGTAACACCGGAAATTGCAGGCATGTACGCGCATGTTAATCTTCCCGTCCCTCCTTTGGTGGAATTTGATCAGGTTGATACAGCCAGCATCCTGCAAACCAATATTTTTTTGGGACCGGAAGAGGAAAAGGTCTTTATGGAAACCGTGATGCCCAACTCACTCGCTTCGCGCTGGACCCCGCTCTTTGCGGACGTTAATCCACAAGGACAGAGTAAACAAGTCGGGATTGACATCTTTTGTAAACACTTCAATATTGACATTGCAGAAACGATGGCTTTTGGAGATGGCGGGAACGACATCAGCATGCTGAAGCATGTTGGAATTGGTGTCGCCATGGGTAATGCTAATCCTGAAGTAAAAGAGATAGCAGATTACATCACAGACGATGTCGACAGTAACGGCATAGCCAATGCTTTAAAACACTTTGGTATAGTATAACATAAAAAAAAGAGAGCTAAGCTCTCTTTTTTTTATGTTATTTTCCTTCAAATGCGGATACAATTCGTGTAAATTGTGTCGAGTCCTTTGCCCGAAACTCAAAGAGACGTTTATAGAGATCCAAGACCGCGAACACTTCCGCTTCATCGTCTGCCTTATTTCTAAAAAACAGTTTAAAGGTATATGTATCTGTTCCATCCAAATTTACCACCTTCTTATTCGATGAAAAAACTAAGGGTAACAACGTGGACTTCGTCATTGCCCCTCCCGCAGGCAAACCATACACCTGAGCAAGAGCTCGAACAAAGGCATCTGACTGCGAACCGATCGAGCTAAATTTCATCGCTCCCGGCGTAAAACCGCGGTCATTATTTGGATTTCCATCCAAAAAGATGCCTGCCGGCAGATTATTTATAACTTCAACATTAACACCAATAGTATCTTTGTCATTCAGCGACTTAGCTGTATACACGACAGAAGAGTCAGTCTTTTCCGTTTTCACCAACGAAAGAAATACCGTTGGTATCTCCCGATCCGCTGGCACGTTAAACTGACTTAGATTTTGCTCTAGTTTTCCTGCCTGGCCATCTTTACCACCACCTGAATTAGTTCCAGTACAACTGAATAAAACAGACACCATCCCACATAAACCCAAGGCTTTCATAAAGTTATTTTTCATAATTTTCACCATTTATTGAATAATAACAAATAAAAACAAAAAGTGTTTTCCGAAATTACTTTATTAAAGCGTCATACAAAATCTCAACCGGATGGTAGGATTTCTTACTCGCTCCATCTTTAATCTGATGCCTACATGACGTACCTGCCGCCGCAATAATGGTATTCTCCTCGGCATTACGTACCGCTGGAAGCAATACCAATTCCGCCACCTTCATCGATACCTCATAATGTTCCTTTTCATAGCCAAACGATCCAGCCATACCACAACAGCCTGAAGGGATAACTTCGACCGTATAGTTTTGTGGTAATGTTAATACCTTTTCAGTAAATCCAACCAGATGGAAGGCTTTCTGATAACAATGGCCATGCAACTTTATATGTCTCTTCTCGTTCGAAAACTGCTCTGGATGCAAACGCCCTGCCGCTATTTCCGCCACCAAAAACTCATCGATCATCAACGCATGTTTTGCAATAGCCTGCGCAGCAGCGTGCTTATTCGAATCCACCAGATCCAGGTACTCATCTCTAAACGTAATAATAGCCGATGGTTCAATGCCTATCAATGGTGTATCTTCCGAAATAAGCCCATCAAGCAGCTCAATATTTCGATTAGCAATGCGCTTCGCTTCTTTGACAAAACCCTTAGAAAGATAGGTCCGACCACTTTCAATATGTTTTGGCACAACAACTTCATACCCCAATGCAGTCAACAGCTTGTAAGCCGTTATACCTATTGCCGTATCGTTATATTCCGTAAACTCATCACTAAATAGGTACACCTTACGCTTCGGCACTGTCAATTTCTCCTGTTTTTTTACCCAGCCAGAAAGGGTGGTAAAACTAACCGTCGGCAGCGACCTTTTCGGTGCAAAGCCAACAACAGATTTGACAATTCCAGCCAAAAATGGCGTCTTTACCACCAAGTTATACAAGGGCGCGACATAAGAACCAAGCACTTGGCTTTTCGTAAAATTCGCAATTACCGAAGCACGGAACGATGCCCCATGCGCATCATAGTAATGCTGTAAAAATTCTGCCTTCATTTTTGCCACATCCACACTGGATGGACATTCACTTTTACAAGCCTTGCAGCTTAGGCAAAGGTCCATGACCTCCTTAATTTCTTCGTGATCAAAACGATTTTTCTGCGTCGAATTGGTTAAAAATTGACGCAACATGTTGGCTCGTGCTCGCGTCGTATCCTTTTCATCACGCGTCGCCATAAACGAAGGGCACATCGTACCACCTGTGATTTCTGTTTTCCGACAGTCGCCCGACCCCGAACATTTCTCGGCCAACCGTAGAATACTCTCTTGTTTGGTAAAGTCAAAGTATGTCTTAATGGTTTTTCCATCCGTCACCTGATCATACCGTAAAGCAGTATCCATCGGCGGTGTATTTACAATCTTTTGGGCATTAAAAACACCTAAAGGATCAAAAATATCTTTAGTTTCAACGAGTAACTCATACACTTTTTCACCCAACACTTTACCAATAAACTCACCTCGCAAACGCCCATCACCATGTTCGCCACTAAGGGATCCATTATATTTCAAGACAAGATCAGTCGTCTTTTCCAAGATCGTTCTAAACTTACGTTTGCCATCAGCTGTCTTCAAGTTGATAAACGGTTCGATATGCAACTCCCCTGCACCAGCATGCGCATAGTATGAAGCGTGCACACCTTCCTCCGCCAACAGCATTTGCACATCACGTACATAATCCGGTAAATCTTCAGGCGAGACAGCACAATCCTCAATCAGGTTCACCGGCTGCTCATCGCCTGGCAGGTTTCGGATAAGCCCCAACCCTGCTTTACGCACATCCCACACCAAATTTGTCTCTTGCACTCCCGTTATAAAAGGATATGCATAGCCCAGTCCTTTCGCTATTAGATCTTTTTTCAGCGCTTCCGCCTTTTGCTGTAACAGCACCGGATCATCGGAACGGAACTCTACAATCAATAACGCTTGCGGATCACCCTCTATAAAAAAACGATTATGCTGGTATGTCGGATGTCCAACCGTGAAATCCAAAATATATTTATCAACCAGCTCCGATGCTTCCGGCCCATGGCTCAACGCCACATTATTTCCGTGCATACAGGAAATCATATCTTCAAAATGCACGCATAAAAGACCTATTTCTTTCGGAGGTAAAGGCATCAATTGTAGCTTAGCTTCTGTAACGATACCTATTGTACCCTCCGAACCTGCCAACAGCTTACACATATTAAAAGGTTGATCTCGATCCACCAAAAAATCGAGCGCATACCCCGTATTTCGACGTGTCAATGTCTTCTTCGGGTAACCCGATTGTATAGCCGTAATATTCTGCGGATCGGTGATCAAGGTATTCACCGCACGATAGATATCTCCCTCTCGCGACTTATGTCGTAACTTATCAAAATATTGCTGCTCCTGTAACTCTTCAAAAACAACCTCAGAACCATCATTAATAAGCACACGTGCAGAAAGAAGGTTTTTTCGGGTGTCGCCCCAAACAATAGAATGTAATCCCGATGAATTATTCCCGATCATCCCACCTATCATGGCGCGACTAGCCGTTGACGTTTCGGGACCAAACATCAGTCCGAAGGGTTTTAAATAATTATTAAGGTCGTCGCGGATAACGCCAGGCTGCACACGCACCCATCGCTCCTCGACATTAACTTCCAATATTTGGTTGAAGAAACGAGAGATATCCATCACAATACCGCTACCAACCACCTGCCCGGCCAAGGATGTCCCTGCTGTACGCGGAATCAAGGTAACTCCCTCCTTGCTCGCAAAACTAATTAATGCCTTTAGATCTGCTACATCTTGTGGGATAGCAACAGCCAATGGCACTTCCTGATATACAGAAGCATCCGTAGCGTAAGCCAAACGCATCGTTTGGTGCTTTACATTCGATGGATTGTAAAACAAATCACCCTTCAAAGCAACAGAAAGTTGCGCTAGTTTATCAATTATTTGCACGTATTTACTATTTTTATAAAAACAAATCTAAAAAAATAGCGCTGAAGTTTCTAGTGTTTTGAGTTATTATTCATGATTGTTTTCAAAACACGCACAAACAAGCTTATAAGTAAACGATTACAAACTAGATAAACTACCTAAACTTCGACAATAAACGATTCATATCGAATAAAATTCTAAATTTTAAATATAATTTTGAATTTTATTCAAAAAACCTTACTTTTGCAGCATTATGGGAAAAATGGAATACAATCTCGACCAAATCGACTATCAGATCTTACGCATCATGCAAGACAATGCACGTACAAACAACGCTGATATTGCGCGTGAGCTAGGTATGGCTCCATCTGCCATTTTAGAACGGGTAAAAAAATTAGAGCAAAAAGAGGTTATCCTGCAATACAATGCAAAAATAAACCCAAATGCGCTCGATCAAAAAATGTTATCTTTTATCTTCATCAAAGCGCAAGATATTATCGGTGTTCAAAAAGTAGGTTTTTTACTGGCCGAAATCCCCGAAGTTCAAGAAGTTCATGATATCGCTGGTGACGATGGTTACCTCGTTAAGGTGCGCACAAACGATGCTGCCGGCCTGGTTGATTTAATGCGCAATACGTTGGGTAAAATTGAAGGTATTATATCGACAAGAACAACAATTGTATTAGAAACAGTAAAGGAAGAACAAAAGCTTGTGATTCCGGCTAAAAAATAAAATGGTAAAAGCAAATCAACAAACACCTAGCGTGGCGAGTATTGTATTCGCTTACTTAGTCGTGTACATTGTATGGGGTTCCACCTTTTTCTTTATTGAAAAAGCATTGCGAAGCTTCAGTCCCTTTGTACTTGGCTCCGTGCGGTTTATTATTGCTGGTACCCTGCTCATGAGCTACTGTAAGCTTAGGGGCTATAAACTCTATATTAAATCCGCTGTAAAAGATGCACTGTTTATTGGTTTTCTTCTTTTATTTGTGGATATGGCGGCCATCATTTGGTCGGAACAGTATATATCAAGTGGAATTGTCTCCATTCTTTCTGCAGCAACAGCGATTTGGTTTATTGTTTTTGACAAACCCAAATGGAAACAAAATTTCTCCAGCCTTCCCATAGTATTAGGTTTACTGTTCGGATTTATTGGCGTGTTTATGCTTTTTGCAGAACAGATTTTTTCCGGAACAACAGATACGGAAGATAAGAGCATGAAACTTACGGCCATGATTGTCTTGATCTTTGGTACAATCGGATGGACTATTGGTTCATTAATTTCCAAATACAGTAAAGAAAAGAAAAACCAAGACAAGGACGAAGAAGACCTCCATGTCATGGTGAAGACTGCCTGGCAGATGGTCTCTGCGGGTGTCTCGTTTACCATTGTCGCCCTTTTAAGCGGTGAGTATGCGCGCTTTGATATTTCAGCGGTCACTACAGCCGACTGGGGAGCAATGGCTTATCTAGCCACGATGGGTTCGATACTCGCTTTTGGTAGCTATATCTGGTTGTTACAAAATAGACCGGCAACCGAAGTAAGCACCTATGCCTACATCAATCCGATTGTTGCGCTATTGCTGGCACATTTCTTTACCAGCCACCAAGTAACCAGTATGCAAATACTCGGACTCGTTGTCGTTTTATGCAGTGTAATGCTTATGAACTGGGAGCTCTATAAAGACAATAAAAAATTCAAAGTCTATAAACGTGCAAAACGGATGAAGAAACTACGTGAAATGGCACCAAAGAGTAGTATTCCGCGGATTATTGAAATTTCAAACTTCAACAGCAAGCACGAGAAGAAAAAGGAAAAAACAGAGAAACAACCAAAGCCACAGTCGTCCGCCCTGTCGGAAGAGGAATAAAACACCGTCTGTGCAATCTCTATGGATTTGCACAGACCTATTGTCCTTATGCGCCAATCGTCTGAAACAAAACTTCCCCTAGCGCGCAACCTATCGCTACGCCCGCCAAAACACAGATGGATACCCTCAACCACAAAGGGAAACCTAAAAATCTAATCATATCTATTTCTATTACAAAATTAAACTCAAGGTTAAATTTCAGCCTTATTTTTGATTATTCAAATATAAAAACCGCTTTAAATCACTTTTTGTAGTCACGAAACTACAATAAAATTACGTATAAAGAAATATCAAAACACTTCACAACGATTTAAATACAGAAAAAGTGAAAATTGTTTTAACAAGAAGTAAAAAAAATCGATACACCCAATTGCTATTTTTTTAAGTGACACTGTAGCAAGTGGTTCATTCGATTCGTATTAAAGGAAGTAAACACAAAGAGATTAGACATGAAAAAGTTTTCAATCAGATTATTAGTATGCGTAGTGGCTGGAGTATTTGCTTTCACCAGCTGCTTGAAAGATGATAACGATTACGTTCCAATGCCTGAAGGCTACATGGTATTTGTCAACGCCTTCCCAGAAGCTAGCGGGGTAATTTATAACTTAGATGGACGCAATATCAATGGTTATGTCCCGACACCTTTTCAAAGTTATGTAGGAAGCCGTCTATTTGTTGGCAAACGAAACTTACGTATCGGATCAGCGGACGAAAACAAAGTATTAATTGATTCCAATATTACGGTAAAGGACACAACCGCGTATACATCGTTTGTATACGGCACCAAGGAGCTTCCTAAGTTTGCCATGACAACGGACAAAGGAATTGAAAATTTAGGCGATAAGTTTGGTGTTCGTTATTTCAATTTTGCAAATGGTACAGGTGAAACAAACCTATTCTTAGGCGATGCAACAGAACCTTTATTTGCGAAAAGACCAATCGAAACAGGCGCTACTGTGGTTGCCAACGAAGCGTTCCAAGCAACTGCTTCCGGCACTATAAAACTAACGGTTAAGGATAATGCAGGAACAACACTCGCAACACGTGGTGATTTTGTTTTCCAAAAAGGTCGTTACTACACAATCATCCTTACAGGCAAGAAGGATGACACAAAAACACCATTATACATTGGCGTTGTGGCTGTACAGTAGTCCTTCATTTTTATAAAATTTTAGTTTTGGAAAGAGCGCACTTCGGTGGGCTCTTTTCTTATTAAAAAAGTAAATTTTATTAGCTATTTTCGTATTTCAATTTTTATGACCAAATAGGTTTAGTTCATGCAATTAACAAAGTTAGAGATAAAGGGCTTTAAGAGCTTCGGGGATAAGATTACCATTAATTTTAATGAGGGTGTTACCGCGATTGTAGGTCCTAATGGTTGCGGCAAGTCCAATGTTGTAGACGCCATACGCTGGGTATTGGGGGAACAGAGCACACGTATGCTACGTTCAGAGAAGATGGAAAATATTATTTTTAATGGAACAGCAAACCGTAAACCTGCGAACCTGGCAGAGGTATCTTTAACCTTTGAAAATAACAACAAGTTACTACCCACCGAATTTTCAACGGTCACGATCACCCGTAAACTATACCGTAACGGTGACAGCGAGTATCGATTGAATGATGTAAAATGTCGATTGAAAGATATAACGGATCTATTCTTGGATACCGGTATCGGAGCCGACTCCTACTCCATCATTGAGTTAAAAATGATTGACGAAATCATCAATAATAAGGAAAACTCACGTCGTAATCTTTTCGAAGAGGCTTCTGGGATCTCCAAATACAAAGTCCGCAAAAAACAAACGTTATCTAAACTTAAAGATACCGAACTAGACCTCTCCCGTGTCGACGATCTTTTGTTTGAGATTGGAAAAAATCTGAAACAACTGGAAACGCAAGCAAAAAAAGCAGACAAATATTTCCAACTTAAAGGCGAATACCGCGAATCGAGCATTGGACTTGCTTACTATCGATTGGATGGTTTTAGCGGAGAATTAGATCGCATTAGCGAGCAGGAAAATGCGCAACAAAATGTGCTTACCGGTACGTCCGAGCAAATTGAGAAGCAAGAAAATCTGCTTCGTACCTTGCGTAATGATATCTTAGCGAAAGAAAAAAACTTAGCCACGCAACAGAAAAGTACAAACGAGCATATCAACAAGATACGGGCCTACGAATCGGATAAGAAAATCAAGAACGAGCAGATGCGTCACCTTCAAGATAAGGAGATGCGGCTTACTGCGGAGCTCAACAATGACAAAAAGCAATTGGAGCACGTATTGTACACGATCAAACGACTGAACGAAGAACTCTTTGAGGAACAGGGGAAGTTGGATGTGTATCAACTGGATATCGAAAAAGATAAAAACGAGGTAGAAGAGCTTCGCGCACAGCAAACTTCTTCTAAAGCGAAACTAGACAATTTTGTACGAGAAAGCAGTGAAATACAAAACAATATCTATAAGTTAGAGAAAGACATAGCGGTCCTGAACATACAAAAGGAAGCCTTACAACAAGAGTCTTTACGCACCATAAGTGATACCTCGTCGAAAGAGGCCGAGCTAAGTGAATTCAACATTGTCGTAGACGATTTGGAAGAACGTGTGGCGCAACAACAAGAGCAGTTTGACAACGCCCTGCAAGCAGAAGAAGAGTTGCAAACACAAATGCAGATTATAGAAAAGCGCTTGCAAGAAACTCGGGAGCAGCTAAACCGCGAAGCGAGGTTGGTGGATGCCAAGCAAAACGAGTACAACCTGACAAAATCTTTGGTAGATAACCTGGAAGGGTTTCCGGAATCCATCAAATTTCTCCGTAAAAATGCGGGATGGAAAAAACCTTACCCTTTATTTTCGGACATTTTATTCTGTCAGGAAGATTACCGCGTCGCGATCGAGAATTACCTCGAATCGATTATGAACCACTATGTGGTGGACGATCAGCAAGATGCCGTTCAAGCAATCCAGCTTTTAAGCAGCGCGTCCCGTGGTCGTGCAAACTTCTTTGTTCTAGATGCTATTCAACCAGCAAAACCTACAACTGTTGAAGACCGTTACTTGGACAAGGTTATTCCTGCCCTGGATGTAATCAAAGTAGATAAAAAATATGAAGCTTTATGTCAACAACTGCTTCAACATGTATACCTCCTAAAACCAGAAGCAACCGACACCCTGGAGGAGGATCTACCGAATGGAGAACTTGTAATCCTTCATCCGGAAGGTAAATTTGCGAAATACAAACTGGGCGTAAGTGGTGGCTCGGTCGGCTTATTTGAAGGGAAGCGTATCGGACGTGCAAAAAACCTTGAAAACCTGGCTAAAGAGATAAAAGCACTGAATGCACAGATCGAAACACTGCAGCAACAGGAAGATCACGATGTCGATCAGTTAGCAACCCTGCGCGTCAATTCACGGAGAGAGACGATAGACGAGCTACGGACGGTATTGAATCGGTTGAACAATGAGCTTATCTCTGTAAAGACCAAGCAGGAACAGTATCAGACCTTTATCACCACGAGTCTGAACCGAAAACAAGATATCGAAAGTAAGATTACGGTGATCAGCTACGACCTTCAAAAAGCGGAGCCTGCGTTACAAATTTTAAAAGTAGAAAGCGAAAGCCACCAAAAACAGCTGAACGAACTACAGGCGGTGTACAATGAAATTCATGAAACATTGAATGAAAAGTCTTCTGTTTTCAACCAGGAGAATATTCGTTTCCACCAACAACAGAATAAGGTTTCCAGCCTACAGAAAGACTTGGAATATCGAGAAAGTCAACAAGATGCTTTCGAATCTCGTCTGGAAAAAAACTCATTGGAATATGAACAGGTGAAAGTAGAAATGAAGGACGCGATCCAATTTGTAGACCACAATGACGAGGACTTGGTTGCGATGTACACACAGAAAGAAGCTTTAGAGAAAGGTCTACAGGAGATCGAGGAGGATTTTTACAGCTCGCGCAAGCTGATTAATGATATGGAAGAAGATATCACCCAACTGCGTCGCAATAAAGATCAAAACGATTTCTTGCTTTCACAATTAAAAGACAAAAAGACAGCTTTACAGATTGACCTAAACTCCTTGAAGGAAAGGCTATCGGTCGAATTCAACATCGATATCAACGAATTGCTGGAAGGCGAAATGCCAGAGATAGCATACTCTCAAGAGGAGCTGGTCGAAGCGTGCGATAAACTCAAAAAACAACTAGACAGCTACGGCACGATCAACCCGATGGCCAAGGAAGCATATGACGAGATGGAAGAGCGTAGCACTTTTATCACCAAGGAAAAAGACGACCTGTTGGAAGCAAAGGCATCCTTAATGGCAACAATCAGTGAAATCGACCAAACGGCAAACGAAAAATTCATGCATGCATTTAATAGTGTTCGTGATAACTTCATCCAAGTGTTCCGTTCCCTGTTCAACCAAGAAGATTCGTGTGATATGATCCTGACTGACCCAGCCAACCCACTAGAATCTGATATTGATATCATCGCACTCCCAAAAGGAAAGCGTCCGTTATCGATCAATCAGCTCTCAGGGGGAGAAAAGACATTGACCGCGACAGCCCTGCTATTTTCTTTGTACCTATTGAAACCAGCACCGTTCTGTATCTTCGATGAGGTCGATGCACCTTTAGATGACACTAACATCGATAAATTCAATAATATTATTCGCGACTTCTCGAAAAATTCACAGTTTATCGTGGTATCACACAACAAACGTACAATAGCCAGCACCGATATTATTTACGGTGTCACCATGGTGGAGCAAGGTGTCTCCCGCGTGGTAGCCGTCGATTTACGCGACGTTGCCTAACAAAAAAGGTCTTGCTCATATGCAAGACCTTTTTTGTTGTTATTAAACTTTCTTCACCCCCAGGCGCATCACATGCTTATTTAACAAAGAGAAAACACCTGCCAAAATAATAGCACAGCCTAAGATAATAAAGACATTATTCACTCCAACTAAATCCGCAGCCCAACCTGTTCCCAATAAACCGAAAATTGTAGGAATAACCGCAATACTGTAATACATGGAGAAAACACGCCCCATAACCTCGGGCCGAACCTCTTCCTGTAGCAGCGTGACGAAACTAGCGTTATAAACAGAAGCCGCAATTCCACCCAGAATAGTCAGACCTGTAAATAGATAAAACATCGAAGCAGACAAGTAGCCTGAAAGTGCTAAACTCAAGCCCAATAAAACTATCGTTAAGTTAATCATAAATGCTTTAGAAATCGTTGGTTTAAAAAAACCAAGAACACTCCCCCCTAATAACATGCCTACTCCCCAGGCGATTTCTATGACACTCATCTCCCACTTGCCTCCACCAAAATGGTTGAGTGTAAGCAACGGAAACAAGACAGCAACAGGCATCAAACAGAATGTCGCTATGGTAGAAAAAAAGAACAACCAACTTAATCCCCTATTGTTCAAAATCTCTCGAAAACCAACCATCAGGTCATCCGTAACCTGTTTAAAACTGGTCTTTGCTTTTTCATCACCTTCTGGATTCGGTATAAACACAAACAACAGGGAGATAATAGCTATTATGGCACCTCCAATATCCAATAACAACACATTTCCAATTGACATTAACGAGATGGCCAAAGCCCCCAAAGCCGGCCCCGCGATAGCTGATATCGACTGAATCATCTGATTTACACCCGCAATGCGCAAAAGTTCACTTTCAGGCGCGATCATTGGCACTGCGGCCTGCATCGCTGGCATGTGAAACGCCGATCCTACCGACCGCAAGCCAAGCATAACATAAATTAAAAGCAAGCTCTCATTACCGTAATAGAAGCTTACTGACATGACCAAGGTACAGAGTGCCACAAACCCATCAGCAAGCATCATCGTTTTCTTTCGATCCCATCGATCGATAAAAACGCCGGCAAAAGGTCCGATCAATGCCGCCGGTAGCATACCCGCTATCGCGCCGTATGCCAACACCTCCGCTGAACCGTGCTCTATACTTAACCATATTATGATGGCAAAGTTTACGGCAGAGCTACTGATTAGGGAAATAAATTGCCCCACCCATATAAATAGAAATTTCTTTTTCCACGAATCTTGCATAAAAAAAAGCATTAGTTTAAAACACTGTAAACACAGGTTTTATCAATCAATAAAAATAATAAAATGAATTATTCAACAAACTAGAGACCGTTTGTTGAAGAGACTACTACCTATATAAAATTAAATCTATATAGTAGCTACGCAACAAATCTGTCACGTTGTCTTTGGCTGGTATATATGGAGCGCAACTTCATAGCGGAGCAAAACTAAAAAATTTAACTCTAAATTCAATAAAAAAAATAAAAAAAACCTGCGATTATTCATCTGCAGGCTTCCATAAATCAATTACTTCCAACGAATATGAACCCCAAGAGGCTCCCCGCGATTAAACTCATCTTTCGTCATATCGTAGGTAGATTCATAAAAAACAAAATATAAATCTTTCTTTATTTGCTGGATCGGAATCTTCCTGTACGGATCTAAAAGAGCAATATTGGCAATGGTTCGCTTACCGACGTAGCGTCCCCGACTCTCTCGTGGATCCCGATCAAAGCGATGTTCTTCTGCAGATGAATAAAACCAATAATTGGGTGCATCATTCGATACCATTACTGCTTTATCATCATTAAATAACGCATCAGCCATCCCTGTATTTTCGTACCACGACACTTCTAGATCAGCTTCCCCTATCGCCGAACGATATAGATCGTCGTCCAATGTTGCGCCAACCAACACACCTTCATCGATAATGTGTTCTATTTGTATTTGAAAAGGTTGTTTACGCAAAGTGATTTCCCCCGTTCGGTCCACAGAAATCACTTTCCCCTCTTGAATAAACTTTACAACAAACATACGATCTTGTCCAAGGACACCTCCTACAAAAAGGGACAACAACAAGAGGCAAAAAAAGTGTTTTTTCATCAGACTACTTCTATAATTTATTGTTGCAAGGTAAACAATCCACGAGGAATTTTCCTTTCTGTTAGAATAAAAAGAAGCGTTCACATTAATTTTAGGAATAAAAAAAACAGCCCCCACAAAAGCGTGGAGACTGTCTCACCTTAAAACCTAAACACTTACAACTATTTATTTCACTTCTAACAAACGCTTCGCTATTTGCGCCTCTTCTTTCTTCCCTACCGTTATCGTTAAGATACCATCCGTATAGGCCGCATCGATATTGTTATAATCTACCGATTCTGGCAACGCGAAAGAACGGGTAAACGAAGTGTAACTGAATTCCTTTTTACTGTAAAGTTTTTCTTCTTTCACTTCTTCTTCTTTCTTCTCTACAGAAACAGTAATCAAATCTTTATCTACGTTAATTGCAAAATCTGATTTTTGCAAACCTGGAGCCGCCATTTCAATCTTGAAAGCCACATCGGTTTCCGAGATATTAATTGCTGGAACACGGGTCGTCAAACGATCCGCAACAAAAGAATCGTCGAAAAAATTATCAAAAATACTGTTCACGTACGGGTTCATAGAACCGGAATGAATTGACTTTGCTGGAAACTTTAATAATGCCATTTTTATATCCTCCTGTTTTTTTAGCTAATTATTTCTATTGTATTACATCAATAGGTTATCAAATGCCTTACCGAAGGATATACGGCCATAATTAAATGACTTTTTGTCATCACACCATACAAACACAATGACAAAAAGTCATTTTTCTTTATTTTTTATAGCAAAGCGTCACCTCTGAGTTTAATGTATCCCAGCCAAAAGGAGGCGTCGTCTTGCGCACGACAACTCGCACCTGCTCGACAAAAGGGAAACGCGAGCATACTCCTTCCAAAATTTCTGCAGCCGCAGACTCTAAAAGCTTACGCTTGGTGCGCATAACCGCCGTTAGAAGCGCGAAGAGTTCTTCATAATTTAAGGTATGCCCCAAATCCTCCTTGTCTACCATCGTAAAGGGAAAAGAAACAATGAGATCGACAAAAAACTCGTTCCCTAGCAGTTGTTCTTCCTCATAAAAACCGATTGGCGAAAAGAAACGCATATCGCGTAGTGCCACTTCCTGTGTTGTTGTCCCCATGCAACAAACATAGAAAAAACTTGGAATTATTTGTTTAATATTGCACAAACCTATAGCACATCCGCATGAGAAAGCGTTTTTTTATTCTACCTCTAGCAGGCTGCATCATCAGCCTCGCTACGACAGCCCAAACAAAATTCCAACCACAGGACACCGAATTTTACAGCCCTAAACCACCAGTCGTGACGCTAGTAAACCATGTTCCGAGTGATGCTATTTCACTTTTTAACGGCACAAATCTCGATCAATGGGAGAGCGATGGAAAATCTGGTGGAAAAGCAGATTGGACCATCAACAATAACATCTTGACGGTAAAACCCAAAAGTGGTAACATAAAGACCAAACAAACATTCGAAGATTTCCAACTTCACCTCGAATGGCGGAGTCCGGAGATCGTCAAAGGCAATGGTCAAGGACGAGGCAACAGCGGCGTCTTCCTGCAAGGATTGTATGAAATTCAAGTCCTGGACAACCAGAACAACCCCACCTACGTAAACGGTCAGGCAGGAAGCATCTACAAACAACAACCGCCTTTAGCAGAGGTACAGGCAAATGCAGATCGCTGGCACACCTATGATATCATATACACGGCCCCACGATTCAATAAAGACGGCATTCTACTTAGCAAAGGACGCGTCACTATTTTACATAACGGTGTACTCGTACAAAACAACACACAGATCGAAGGTACAACCGAATATATTGGGCTTCCGAAAATAAATGCACACGGCGCTGGCCCCATCGTTCTACAAGACCATGGCGACCTCGTTAGTTTTCGCAATATCTGGATCCGACCTTTGTAACTTTATCATAAACGAAAACAGAACGAGGTTTTAGTTTAGCTTACATTTTTCTAATTTAGCACTCTTTAAAAACAAGAAAAATGAAGAAACTACTCGTACTGTTTTTGTTCGGTTCTTCGTTCGCCTACGGCCAACGCAACTTCAACATTAACGAAACGGTTTTTGGCCCGCGCCAGTACGCTCCCAAAGCAATTATGGCTCAACAATGGATTCCGGGACAAGATGCTTTCACCTACCTGGACGACACCTACCAACGTCTTATGGTACGCGACGCAAAATCCAACTGGACAGAAAGGGAAGCCATCAATGCGGCTCGAATAATGGAGATCCTACCAACGATTCTACCAAGCAAAGAAGGCGCTAAACTAGCTATGTTCCCTTATGATTACCAGTGGAAAGACAGCAATACACTTCAATTTGCCGTACAAAACGCAAGCGGCAAACATGTTATAAACTACAATACAGCAAGTAAACAGGCAACACTTTTAGCAAGCACGCCTACCGATGCGAACAACATCGAGTACAACGCTGATTTAACACAAACAGCCTATTTAATTGAGAACAACATTGTTATAATCGACAACAATGGCAAAAAAACGACAGTAACTAACGATAGTAATAAAGGTATCGTAAACGGAAGCGACTATACGCATCGCCAAGAATTCGGCATAAAAAAAGGAATGTGGTGGAGTCCAAAAAATGATAAGCTTCTCTATTACCGCAAGGATGAAACAATGGTATCCAATTACCCACTTATTCAATGGAACGAGCGTGTAGCCACTGTAAAAGACATTCGATACCCCATGTCGGGGATGAAAAGTGAAGAAGTAACGCTTGTTGTGTACGATAGTAAAACCGGACAAAAGACAACCCTTAAAACCGGTGAGCCTAAAGAGCAGTACCTCACTATCTGCACCTGGGACCCGTCAGGTGAGTACATTTATGTCGGTGTCTTAAACCGCGAGCAGAATCACTTAAAATTAAACAAATATCAAGCGACAACAGGTGATTTTGTTCAAACTTTATTTGAAGAAAAATCCAATACCTGGGTAGAGCCGCAACATGCGCTAACCTTTTTACCGAACAACCCGAAGCAGTTCTTGTACCAAACGGACAAAGATGGTTTTAACCAACTATTTCTTTACACAACAGAAGGTAAGTTGGTAAAACAGTTAGGGTTCGAGGATGTTATCGTTGACAAGATACATGAGTTCAATACAAAAGGAGATCGTTTAGTTTACACCGGCATCACCAATAAAGGTCTAGATCGTCAGCTTTTTGAAGTACAGATCCCATCCGGGAAAACAACGCAGCTAACAAGTGAATCGGGATTCCATACCGCGTCATTAAGCAGCTCCGGAAAGTATCTCTTTGATCAGTACAGCAATATCACCACGCCGAACAAGGTCGACTTAACCACGGTTGGCAACAAAACCAAAGTGAACATGGTAACGGCCGAAAATCCATTTATAGGCAAGATTGACCTTCCAAGGATTGAAGCGGTATCGTTGACATCCCCGGATGGCACCACTGCTCTTAACGGTCGTATAATTTATCCAAATAACTTTGATCCAAGCAAGAAATATCCCGTTATGGTTTATCTATATGGCGGATCACATGCGCAGCTTGTACAAAACAAATGGTTATACGGCGCAGGCTACTTTGATCTCTATATGGCGCAACAAGGTTATATTGTTTTCACCCTAGATAACCGTGGGTCCGATGCCCGTGGAAGAGATTTTACCCGTGTCACGCACCGTCACCTCGGACAAGCGGAGATGGCCGATCAGATGCAAGGTATTGCGTTCTTAAAAACCAAACCTTTTGTAGACCAAACACGTATGGGTATTTTCGGGTGGAGTTTTGGTGGTTTTATGACCACTTCCTTCATGACACATCACCCTGAAGTGTTTCATACAGCCGTTGCTGGAGGCCCTGTAATGGACTGGAAATATTATGAGATCATGTACGGCGAGCGCTACATGGACACCCCGCAAGAGAATCCTGAAGGATACAACCAAACCTCCTTACTCAATAAAGCAGATAAATTAAAAGGTAATCTTTTGATTATACATGGTGCACAAGACCCTGTTGTAGTACAACAGCACAGCATGGAATTCGTTGAAGCTTGTATCAAAGCGGGTAAGCAGGTAGATTACTTCCTGTACCCAACCCACGAACACAATGTTTCTGGTAAAGATCGCGTACATATGTATGAGAAAATAGCGAAATACTTTGATATTCACTTGAAAAAGTAAAACAACAGAAGAGAATATCTAAAAGCCTTCTTTTTCCTCTTTATCCTTAGACAGACCAGGATAACCGGAAAAAGAAGGCTTTTTTTTGTTACACCCCTACGGATGTTTTAGCGTAACCATCGTTATGCACAGCCGCTACTGCGCGGCCTGACGGATCATTCAGATGCTGAAAGGAAGCATCCCAAGCTAAGGCTTCAGGCGTACTACAAGCAACAGACTTCACCGAAGGAACGGTCTTTGCTGCAGCCTCGGAAGGAAAGTGCGATTCAAAAATAGTACGATACAAAAATTCCTCTTTATTTTTCGGTGTGTTGATCGGAAAACGAGACGCTGCTGTTTCAAACACAACATCGCTCACTTGCTGCTCCGCTTGCTCCTTCAAGGTATCAATCCAACTGTACCCCACGCCATCCGAAAATTGCTCTTTCTGGCGCCATGCGATGCTTTCTGGTAAATAGTCCTCAAATGCCTTGCGCACTACCCATTTCTCCATGCGACCTTCTCGAATCATTTTATCATCGGGGTTCAACGTCATCGCTACATCCATAAACTCTTTGTCCAAGAACGGAACCCGCCCCTCAACACCCCATGCAGCCAACGATTTATTAGCACGCAAGCAATCATATAAGTATAGTTTTTTCAATTTTCGAACGGTTTCCTCGTGAAACTCCTTTGCATTAGGTGCCTTATGAAAGTAAAGATACCCACCAAACAGCTCGTCCGAACCCTCGCCAGATAATACCATCTTAATTCCCATCGATTTAATAACGCGTGCCAAGAGGTACATCGGTGTCGATGCCCGCACGGTCGTTACATCATAGGTTTCCAAATGATAGATCACATCACGAATAGCATCTAAACCTTCTTGAATCGTAAAGTTTATCTCATGGTGTATCGTACCAATATGGTCCGCCGCTTTTTGTGCCGCAATCAAATCCGGAGCTCCTTTTAATCCCACAGCAAAAGAGTGCAACTGCGGGTACCACGCATCTTCCTTACCTCCGGTCTCAATACGTTTAGCAGCGAATTTCTTTGTGATCGCCGCAATCACCGACGAATCCAATCCGCCAGATAGCAATACACCATAAGGAACATCCGACATCAGCTGCCGCTGAACCGCATCCTCTAATGCTTGACGAAGCTTCTGCATATCAGTCTCCACTCCTTTAACGGTATCATACGATTCCCACTCTCGCGTATACCAGCGCACTGGCACATCGCTTTCCTTACTATACCAATAACTACCTGGAGGAAACTGTTCTATTTCTTCACAAAACCCCTCCAAAGATTTTAGCTCGGAAGCCACAAAAACCTGTCCATCAACATCCTTCCCATAATACAACGGAATAATCCCCATATGGTCTCGGGCAACAAGAAATGAATCATTTCGACTATCATAAATAACGAAACCAAAAATACCGTTCAGTTGCTCAATAAACTTAGGTCCGTGTGCTAGATACAAGGCCAAAACAACTTCAGAATCCGATTGGGTCGAAAAATTATAATCAGGCAAGGAATTGCGCAACTCTTGATGGTTATAAATTTCACCATTCACCGCCAACACAACAGCTCCATCTGGACTGAACAATGGCTGACTACCCGATTTTGGGTCGACGATAGCCAATCGTTCATGTGCCAAGATAGCGCGCTCATGCGTATAGATGCCGGACCAATCTGGCCCACGATGACGAATACGCTTTGACATTTCTAAGACCTGCGGCCTAAGCTTTTCTAAAGAGGATGGCTTTAATTCAAAAGCACCAACAATTCCACACATAATTAAAATTTTACTAATGTTCTATATGTTTTGTTCAAATAATGACACAAATAAATGAATAATAAAATTAAAATCATAATGTTTTTTATTTTTTATTGAAAATAACACAAATTAAACAATGAATCATTAGTAATTTAACATTAAAAGGACAGAATCATTGTAAATTAAAAAAGCCTTCACAAGCAGATGATGCTCGTGAAGGCTTCTATCCTTCGGATCATGGTACATTATAAAATACCGTGTAGGGAGCCTCCTTTGACCGCCAGCTGGTCCACTCTTCGTTCCACCGACTCATCCTTAATCAACGCGGGTGCATGGTGCGGTTTGGTCCGCGCATCAATAATCAAAGGCCCATGGCAGCCCCAGTGTTTAAATGCCGTAAAACTATCAATTCCATAAATATCATATGCCGGGTTGCTACGCGTAAAAGTAACCCAGACCATATTGTTAAGATTCGCTGCCGTAAAACCAGCATCATCCGCTAAAATGATCAATTGGATACCTGTCCAATCCTGATTTTTAGCTTCTGCACACCACTTGTCCAAGAAAGCAACTTCATCGTCATACGAGATAAAGGCACGTCCATCCAAAACCAAGACTCCCGGCATGGCCATCTTCCCTTGATCAAAAGGTCGCGGAATACGTAAATCCACGGGTACCTCTTGTGCTAATGTTCTTTTTTTATTCCCTACAGCGGCAAAAGTTACTTTAGAACCAGCATTGAGACCATCTCCGGAATAATCCAAGGTGTCAATGGTCGTATTGGTTAAAAAATGTACATCTCGACTAAAGTCGATTCGTTCGAGAATATGCATCATAAAACTTGATATATCATGAATATCAAGTTGTGGATTATCCTCATGTGCCGCAATAAAGAGATACTTTGCTAGACTTAATTGATTTGTACCAAGCACCTGATTGGCAATGGTGAGCAGCTCTTGCGGTCTTTCAACCTCCTGATACGGTGTATAACGCTCACTTCCAATGGCGAAAAGCAAAGGATGTACCCCTGCTGGATCGACAGCATGAACCGCATGGAGGCCATTAATCTGCTGGGGAATTGCATTTCCCGTAATTTCATGGATCAACGCACCAAAGCTCGTATCTTCCTGCGGTGGCCTTCCTACCACAGTAAATGACCATATTGGATTCTTCTTGTGGTACACCCGATGTACCTTCATCAATGGAAAAGGGTGTGTTAAACTATAATAACCAATATGATCTCCAAAAGGTCCTTCGGGTTTGTTCTCGTTGGGATACACGGTACCTGTAATCACAAAGTCCGCATCTGCGGACAAACAGAAACCTTCCTCGTCATAAAAATATCGAAACCTTCTATTTCCAAGTGCACCCGCAAAAATCATTTCAGATAACCCTTCGGGCAGTGGCATGACCGCTGATAACGGATGCGATGGAGGCCCACCAACAAATATACTTACCTTTAAAGGGCGTCCAAGCGCGTTTGCCTTCGTTTGATGCACCCCTATACCGCGATGCAGCTGATAATGTAGACCAATCTCTTGATCGGGGATATATTCGTTACCGGACAATTGAATCCGATACATACCTAAGTTGGCCTGCATAATACCAGGCTTGGTCACATCTTCTGTGTATACCTGCGGCATCGTCACGAAGGCCCCTCCATCCATCGGCCAATTTACAATCTGTGGTAGTTCCGAAATCGTCGTTCTTCCATGTAAAATCGGTGCTCCCGACTTCTTCTTCCAAGGTAGTGCCCCTAAAGCGACCATCGATGATCCGATATAATCGAATGGTTTTTTTAAAACACGTGAAGGATCCATCTTTACATCCGTTAGTTTCTTCACGTGCTCCAGCGTATCACGAAACATAAATTTAGAGCGATCTAATGTTCCGAACAAGTTTGACACGGCTGGAAACTTACTTCCTTTAATATTTTCAAAATATAAAGCAGGTCCTTCGACGTCAAAGACACGCATGTGTATGGCTGCCATCTCCAGATAGGGGTCAACTTCCTCTTTGATGCGAATAAGGTGTCCGTGTCTTTCCAGATCAACCACACACTCCTCTAAACTTTTATATCCCATTATATCCTAATTCTCTAATATTTTACACCTCAAACCAACTACTTCCTGCTCGCTCCTTGGCCGGGGCCATGCCCAGCTCCTACAACTACCTACTACTAACTATCCTCTACTAACTACCCCCTACTTCTTCAGTATCAATTTTTCTGTTGGCAAATCATCCTCTATCCCGATAAAATAGCTCGTAAAGCCGAATTTTTCGAGCAATCTTTTGGACGCACCATTCTCCGGGTCGATAATACCGATAATATCGCGCGTGGGGTCTATCTGGGCGGCTAACTCCAGCATCGCTGCGCAGACCTTCGTTCCGAGACCTTGTCCCCAATATGCTTCTTTCAGTAGATAACCAACTTCAAAATATTGCGGATCCCTCTTGTTAAACTCCAACTTCGCATCGCCCATAACCGCACCCGTGTTTCCATCGATAACCAAAAAATAACCTAGCGATGGGTGTCCCTTATTCACGAGTAGATCTGAATCAAATTTAGCACGCGCTTCCGCTTCTGTCAAACCTTTTCCGGTTACGTATTTCATTACCTCATCTCGCTGTACTAATTCAAAGAAAGTATCAAAATCTCCTTCTTCATATTTTTTATACTGTATCTGATAGTCCATATAAATCCATTCGTATCGTAGGTTCACAAGATACTTAAAATCGTACATTTTTCGCATCTGAAATACATTTTAGCGGCATACATTTTTATATTTCCTGCGAAACGAATTGGTGTTATCCCAGAAAATTATCTAAGTTTATAAAAAAAAGAATGTACATTTTCACCAACGACTATGCGGAAGGTGCGCATCCAGCGATCCTTCAAAAGATGCTAGACACCAATTTCGAACAGCAGACGGGCTATGGCGAAGACCAGTATTCTATAGCAGCCAAAAAAGCCATCCGAAAAGAGATTGGCAATCCACACGCATCGATCTATTTTATTGCCACAGGAACACTGACCAACCAGCTTGCGATATCCTGTCTCCTGAAGTCACATGAAGCGGTTATCAGTGCCAAATCGGGGCATATTCAAGTACATGAAACGGGAGCCATTGAAAGCCTCGGAAACCGTATTATTCCGGTCGAAACAACAGATGGAAAAATCAGACCTGAAGACATAATCAAAATTTGTCACGCACATACGCTACGACCGCATGTCGTAAAACCCCGATTGGTTTACATTACCAACGCGACCGAAATCGGTTCCATTTACTATAAAGAAGAATTGATTGCACTCGCTGCCTGCTGTAAAGAAAACAATCTGCTTTTGTATATGGATGGTGCACGGATGGGGAATGCGCTGATGGCAACGGATAATGATTTGACGCTACAAGATATGAGTCGACTAACAGATGCCTTTTATATTGGTGGCACAAAAAATGGAGCCCTCCTTGGGGAGGCCCTTATCTTCAATGACCCTGAAACCTATCCGGAATTTGATTACCTATTAAAACAAAAAGGAGCTTTGCAAGCTAAAGGACGACTGTTGGGGATACAATTCTTGGAATTGTTCACCGATAATTTATATTATGAGCTAGCAGATCATGCAAATAAAATGGCGATGAAGATTCGTCACGCTTTTAAAGAAAAAGGTTACGAATTCTTACTCGAGTCCACGACCAACCAAGTATTTCCCATTCTTCCCAATCGGGTTAGTGAAACGCTAAGAACGAATTATTCATTCTTAGAATGGGCAAAGGTAGACAGGGATAAAACGGCAGTACGTATCGTAACCTCCTGGGCCACTCCCGAGTCTATTGTTGATGAATTTATTCGGGCAATACCGCACTAAAAAACATCAATTGATCAGCCCTCGCATTGCGGCGTACTTTATCAAAGAGGCTGAATTTTTTGCACCTGTTTTATCGATCAGATTTTGACGATGTCCTTCGACGGTTCGTTTACTTAAAAACAGTTGATCAGCAATCTCTTGATTGGTAAAACCTTCGCCAATTAAATGCAAAACCTCGAGCTCTCGATCGCTTATTTCTATTTGATCGAGGGCTCGTGTGTTATCTAATCCATATTGTGGTTGCTCGCGTAAGTAGGTAATGAGAAGTTGGGACAGTTCATCACAAAGATACCGCCCACCTTTATGTACATGCTTCACCGCAAAAAGAAGTTCCTCATAATCTATATTTTTAACCAGATATCCACTTGCCCCTTTTTCGAACGCTTGGAGCAAGTGGGCTTGATCGTTCAGCATAGAAAGCAATACAAGCTTAATCAAGGGATAATCGGAACGCAGTCGATCAGCGAGTTCCATCCCATCCATTTCTGGCATACTGATGTCACTAATAATCATATCACAATCGACCCCACCCTTTAACAAATCAACCACTTCGCGCCCATTGTCAAGCTCTGCAATTACTTCAATATTTTCATCGGTATCGAGTAACATCTTTATCCCATTTCGAACCAACAAATGGTCATCTGCTAAAATTATCTTTATCATACTTTTTTATCTATATATTTACCGACGCCAGAAGATTATAATCAATCATGCACTACCTTTCTTGAGGATAAAATACCTCAAAAACTAGACCTTTTTAAAGGCAATAAATACTTGATTTATATTTTAAGTTGCGGTTTATACGTGTTAGTATAACGTGCAATTTACGGGTTTAATTGTCTATACACAAAAACCTCTATTTAACGCCAAAACGAGAGAAATAGAGGGCTAAAACATAGAAGAAATAACACATTACAACAGGCAACATTTCGAATCAAACAATAAAAATTACAATTTTTTTAAATAACTATCGTTAGAATTTATGTCAGCTACAGAAAACCATTCCTATGAAAAAAAATGAATCTGCTTGTGTCTCTCCTCTTTTCCTTCAAGAATTTGGGGGTCTTATCCTTCTTGATTTACAATATCATATTGTAGGGATAAGCGCACAGGCGCTGCATCTGACAGCCTATAATACGACGACCTTCATAGGGATTTCTATGCAAACATTTTTTCACGAAGCTTTTCCTTCTATCGACGGTAAACTCACTAAACTCGTGAAATCGGTCGTCTTGCGTGATCTCCCTTTGCAAGTTATATCACTTCGCTATGGCGGTCGGAACTATTACTTTAAATGCCATAGGCAAGGTGAAATGATTTATCTGGAATGGGAACCTCAATTAAAAAAATATGTATCCGCTTCCAAGCTCAATGAGCTGGGGTTCTTGCTCGAACGCAGTTATCCAAATAATTGGAACATGATCTGTAAGGCAGTCAACAGTTTCTTAAAGTATGATCGCGTATTTACTATCCGGATATTCGAAACAGGACAGGCCCGTGTAATTGCGGAAGATAAGCCAGGAGCGCCCGCCTTCTCGATGCACAAAGAATTTGCCGAAACATTCCTGCCGCCTGATCTTCTTTCCTATTACAATCGTGCAGCGTATCGCTATATTCCGAATCTCCGCAAACGGGAGCAGGAACTATACATTCACGATACGGACTTTGATATGCATACAACGCAACTGGCGGCGATGCCTTTTCTTCATGAGCAACATTTATTGTCGCATGGCATTGTATCTGTTATCTTTTTCCCGATTATTATCAATGGCGAATTTTGGGGAATGATCATTGGTCATAACACCCAAGAAAAGCCGCTTGATCTACAAAACAGAAAACTCTGCGCTTTCTTCGTACAAAATGCATCCAGTAAATATGAAAGCAGCTTAGGGCAGCGTATCCTCGCAGAAAACACCCACCTTAAACAGGTTGAGGATATACTCAAAGAACGCTTATACCAAAACAAAACTGTCAATTGTGCGATGATACAAAGTTTGGATATCCTGCGTGAAATGACCACCGCCGATGGGGTTGCAATCTACAATGAAGGAGAATTGTACCTACATGGACACACACCCAACAGGCAAACTCTACACGCTTTAGTGAATTATCTGGGCAGGCACACCCGAAAAGCTATTTTCAAAGATCATAATTTTCGACTCAACCATCGTCAGCACTTTAAAAGTAAGCTTCCGTTCGCTGGAATCTTATCCTACAGATTGGATGAAGAAGGTAGCTACTACATCCTCTGGTTTCGAGAGGAAAAGCAAATTCAACTAACGCAGGTATATCCTCGTCCCAATAAAAAGCAAAATCGAGATGCTGGCGCGTCAACAACATTGCATTTTTCGGAGGAAAACATACATGACACAGCTGTACCGTGGGACGATAAGGATCTAAACTTTGTCTACACTTTGCGGGAAGCGATCAACACATCCATTATACAGAAAGTCAAAGAAAAAGAACGAATTACCGAAGAACTAGAGACAGCCAACAATGAGCTAGAGATGCTCACCTTTACATTATCTCATGATCTCAAAAACCCATTATCGGTGCTTCATAGTGGTTTATATTACTTAACGGACAAAGCACACACATTACAAGCCGAAAAACTTCATCAATGGCACAAGAATCTGCTAAATAGCATTGACAATATTTCAGATATTGTAAACAACATCGTCTTTCTAAGTCAAAATAAAATTAAGACGTTCACCAAAGACCCGATACCGATGAACTACTACATCCGTCGGATTGTTCAGGAATCCATTATTCTGCATCAAGCGCAACATTGTCAAATTAAATACGGAAAATTATACCCCATCTGGGGTGAAAAGAGTGCGCTCTATCAAATATTCATGAATATTATCAGTAATGCTTTGAAGTATTCTTCCTCCAAAGCAAATCCTCAAATCTTTATTACTAGCGCACTAAAAGAGGATCATATACACTATTACATCACGGACAATGGTATTGGGATTCCCGACCGACAAATAAATGCGGTTTTTGACATGTTCAACCGGGCAGATAATGCCCTGAATCATCAGGGATCGGGTATCGGATTAACACTGGTTAAACGAATTATGGATAGACTCGGTGCCACAATAAAAATCAATTCAGATCCATCTGGCACACGAGTCGACCTCTTTTTTCCCCTGGTTACTTCGTTTCCTGTTAATATGATGCAACACCTGTAATACGTCGCGCACGTTAAATCGAACAGGACATCAAAAGCTAATTCGCCCACCCGTTACCGGAATTGTCGCCCCAGACACGAAAGAGGCTCCAGTAGACGCTAAGAATACATATATAGGCGCTAGCTCGGCAGGCTGTGCAGGGCGTCCCATAGGATCTTTAGCCCCGAAGTTCTCATGATCCGGAATGGTGGATGGTATCAAGGGCGTCCATACCGGACCGGGAGCAACAGCGTTTACACGTATGCCGGTATCATCTTCCATTAACTTCTGCGCGAGATTAGCTGTAAAATTCTGAATTGCCGCCTTTGATGCAGCATAAGGCAACAATGTGGGATTGGGATCATATGCATTAACAGACGTGGTATTGATGACAGAACCGCCCTCCGGGATGTAGGGCATTGCGTATTTGATGAGGTAGAACATAGCACTCAAGTTTACCTCAAATGTTTTATTCCATTCCGCTGCGGTAATATCTTCTAGTTTTTGATAGGTCATCTGATAAGCCGCATTATTCACCAATACATCGATTCGTCCAAACTCGGCTATAGTCTTTTCCACGATGGCCTTGCACCACGTTTCTTCTTGGATATCTCCTCGAAGAAGTAGCCCTTTTCCTCCTGCTTGCTCTACCCAATTTAGCGTATTCATCGCATCTGTATCTTCGATTTCATCCTTATAAACAATAACGATGTTTGCGCCTTCGCGTGCCATAGCGATAGCCACTGCTTTACCAATTCCGGAATCACCTCCCGTAATCACGACAACTTTATTTCTCAAAAGTCCGTTTCCCTCATAACTGTATTCGCCATGGTCTGGAATAGGAGACATCATATGCTCCACCCCGGGCGGTTGTTGCGGTTGGCTTTCAAACGGCGGTTTGGCATATTTCTCACTCGGATTTTTTGTTTTGTCCTTTTTCATAATGCTCTAGTTATCGCTAATTAGGGTTCAATTTCAATGGCCATCCATCTCGCTCTCCTACCTCTATTGTTAGCAGGTATCCTTGTTTTTCATGGACTGTTCACCAATTTTAAGTAAGAATAAAGGTGCCGCCAATCGCATCATGGCACTTCCATATCCCATATATTTTAAGCCAATAGCGGTTAACGCCATAGCGCCAATAGCACACATAATAATTTTCTTTTTTTTGTGCCCAGCCGTATTTCCTTTTTTCCGCATCATCTCATCTTCGAGAAGCTGCTTTACTTTTTCTAAATTTTCCATAATTAAACGTTTTTATCTCATCCATTATTTATCCGAATGACCTCTCGCTTTACGAATGCTATCCTTACGCATGGAATCACGCGCCACCGAATCAATTGTTCCATAGAGAAGGTTATCTTTCTCTTCTAAATTATAACGCGACCTATCCGATTCCGATATAGCGCGAGGCGCCTTGTTATCATTTTTTGTTGACTGATCCGTACAACTTAAGAGTAGAAACATAGCCAACCCTAACACGTTTTTGATTTTTATCTTTTGCATAATTTTCTGTGTTGTTGTACCTCTCGAACAAACCCATCAACCAAATAGTTGGACAAAATATAAAATGGGGTAATATTACGTATCGCCGCAGGTCTATTTCACGTAGTTTTCCCTTGAACGAAACCATAGCCAACCTGTTCGTATAATAACATACAAAATCAAAAAAATGGAAAAGCGAACAAGAAAAGCAATTCACAGCATAGATGTTGTTATTGCTATGACCATGCAACAAGCTCCTCGCGATAGTGACAGTGATCGGCCAGATCCGGAGAGAGAGGAACGACCGGATCACACCCGCGATAAAGATCCAGTAGAGCAACCTCCTCTCCCGTCTCCCGATATGTATCCACCGGAGCAGAGCACACCTGAAATTGAAGGATTGGATGAGAATGTACCTGAAGAACATCCCGAGACAGATATCCCACTTGAAACACCTGTACCCGACATCGATGAAATAGATCCGGATCCCGATCGAGAAATTGAAGGAGGATTATAAGGCTAAACGGAGGTACTCTCCCTAAACGTACACGAATCAGTCCACTCCGGCTGGTTCGTGTTATTTTAACCGAGTCTGACATCAGGACCGACATCTATACGTATAAATACTTAGTAACACCGGTTACTTATCCTACTCCCGATCGTAAAATGTAACATAAATAATACAACAAATACCTGAAATACCCGAAATCGCGAATTTCAGCCTCCTTTTTGTAGTACTCTGGATACATTAAAACTACATCACATGGAAAACAGAGAAATGAATTTACAGATGAACGAATGTCGAAGTACACTTCAAAAATTGGCTTACAAATTCACCAATGATCCAGAAGATATTCAAGATTTAGTGCAGGAAACACTATTCCGCGCATTAAAATATGTGGATCAGTTTTTTCAGAACCCAAGATTAATTCCTTGGCTTTATGTGATTATGAAAAATGTGTACATTAATCAGTTTAGACAACAACAACAGAAATATACCTACGAGAATTTTAAAACATCGGAATACCAGGATGCAGGCTGTATCGAACCGTTTATTGTCAGCCACGTGGAAAGCACGCTTATTGTAAAAGATATCTATAATCTATTGAAGCGCTTTCCACAGCAATATGGAGAAATGTTCACTAAATTTATTGATGGTTACAAATACAGTGAGTTATCTGATTACTATAACATGCCTGAAGGGACAATAAAATCACGTATTCATATTATACGAAAAAGCTTACGCAAGAAATTGGTCAATTATCACCAGTAGACACATACCACCCAACTATAAATTACAAAAAGTAGGAAGATTACCCTTATATAGGGTAATCTTTTCTTTTTCTAGCAGGTATCATGTACTGAAGCACCTTTTATAGTCCATACAGTCGCTTCGCATTGGTTATTAAAATAGCCTCCTGCTCGTAGGTATCTAAGGCACTTGACTGGATGTAACGCACAGCACGTGTATATTTATCGTCCTGGAAATAAGGAAAGTCACTTCCTAACAGAAGTTGCGCGAAACCAAAAGTATCACGTGAACATCGCAATGATTCTTTATGAAAATTGGCCGTATCAAACCAGAAGTTACGGAGCGTTTCCCATGGGCTAGACTGAAAGGCATTCCAATCTGTATAATTATCTTCAATGCGTTGCATCAAAAAGGGCAACACGCCGCCTAAATGTGCGACATGAAAGCGAATATGGGGGAATCTACGGGGTACATCGGCTTTCAAAAGCTGTAAGACAGCGATTGTATCTTCCATTGGAGCGCCTATAACCCACTCTAAATGGTAGTCATTTATCATACGACTATTCGCACCACAGCCGGTGGGATGGATATAAACAACAGTCTTTAACCGATTAAGCTCCTCGAAGAAGGGTAAAAATCGAGGATCAGCCAGACTATACTTATTTTGAACCAACGTGTTCAATCCAATACCCTGAAAATTTAGCTTAGTAATCGCCCGTCGGGCTTCTTTTATCGCCTCATCAACATGAGGTAAGGGCACAGCACCGTACGCCATAAATCTTCCCGGATATTGCTTAATTAAGGTCGCATATAAATCGTTAATAGATTGTGCCAGTTGATGTGCATCTCGGTTATCTCCCCACTGAGGCTGCTGCGGCGTAGCAGATAATACTTGACATTTAACACCGGCATCATCCATCATTTGCAAACGGTCTTTTAGATCCGATGCACTATTGGTCGCTCGTATATTTCGAGCGACAGCAGTGTCTTTAGCACCTAAGGTAGCTATAGCATCTAAATATTCGACACTCCATAAATGTGCATGGGTATCAATGTAGGTCAAAGGACCAACAGCTGAATCTGCTCTTTTAAAAGGTGATGTTTCACGAGAATCGTTATCGGGATGTAATGCGCAACCTATCATGTATAGTCTTTATTTGATTAATAGACCAACAAGTAACTGCAAGGAATGGTTTTAATTACTTAAGGTTTCCACTGCAAAATACGGACAGGGGTCGAGGGTACATCCAACACGCCTTCTCCATCTTTCTGCGCAGTGGTCTGTATAAATACATGAAGTATATGATTTCTTCGCCATAGCTCTGTATCGTAATTAGGTTCCCAAGAAGCTAAGGATGTTTTATCCAAATCCATCAATTTAAACCCCTTGTCCTTTAATTTATCGATCCGTAGGAGCGAGGGTCTATTGCGCCGTTCGTTATCGCGAAACAAGAGATATACAGCAGCATCTTCTCCCTTTCCTTTAACCATCAGTTGTGGCCGTGCGATTGGGATTTCTTTTGTCCCGCCTCCGCGCAGTGAAAAAGCAGTTTTCCTAAAATCTAACGAGCGCACTTGCCATTGTCCATGGATATGGTAAATCAGCTTATACTGCGGCACCAGCGCACCTGGCGAACGCCAGTAGGATGCGATGAATGGATTTCCGTCTTCGTCCGCAGCCATAGCCGTTTGGTTTATAAGCTCATGCTGCATCGCAATGTGTGTTGCATATTCTGCATTCTCCGCCGTAATCGGCAGCGTATACGGTGTTCCTGTTGTACGCATCCACGTTACACCACCATCGGTCGAGCAAGCGTAGGCCATGTCATGATTGCTCCCCACATCCGGAGTTTCGCGCCATACCCAGGATAGATGGATTGCTCCTTTATTATCAACATAGGCCTGCCAATATGCATTTCGTTTTCCTTCCCCATCAATCAAGTTATTGTGAATACGACACCATCTTTCTGTCTCCGGATTATATTTATTAATTACAAGATTGCCGTTGCCAGAACCTCCGTCTCGATATAAAAACAATAAAGATCCGTTGGGTAAGGCATAAAACTCCGGATAACTTACCTGTCCTTCATTCAATCCGATCATCGGCTGTTCCGAAGAAAGGGCTAAACTGCCTGGTGTGATGCTACGGGCATAACGCAAACGGGTATTATGGTGATCCCAGGCTACATGAAGGTAACCATGTGCATCCACCATGATAGCAATTACATTATGTGCATCACGGATATTACCTTTGTAATTTGTCACCTGGGTTTCCCACAGATCTGTGCCCAAGCGACGCTTTCCTAATGCCACAAACCCTTCTTGATTGTAGTAGGCTGTATATTGAAAATCTGCATCACTAACCAACGCATTTTTTCTAAAGACAGCCGTATTAATTGTATTTCCAGCCCATCCCTCCCCGACAACGGATTGCTGTATCCCCGCGCAAGATGTCAATAGGAAAAACCACCAGATATATAGGGGGATCCTAGAGAACTGAGTTCGTTGTAACGCTATATTCTTCATCGCATTATCTATGTTTATCGCAGATCTACACCATAATCTTTGACCGCAGCCGCACCCGACCAAATTTGCTGCGCAGTCCAAGGCAAACTGTCCCCGGTCCAAAAGTCATCTGTTGCCGGTAAACCCAGGGGCAAAAAGAGATTTGCACAAATATAAGGGCTGCCTTGGTTGTTATAAAAGTCACCTAAGCTGGGTTGTGCACCATATAAACCTATAGTAAGCCAACCCTTCTCATAGGTTGTCGGTGCCTCCATCGTCTTTCGCAGGACGGCGGTGAGCGCACCGCGAACTTGTTTTGGCTTTAATTCCTGAGGAAGCCTCCCTTTCCATGCCATATCGGCTAGATGGTGAAATGTCGCACCCCGATAGATAACTGACCGTCCTGAAGGTGGATATGTACCGTCCGTATTGATCAATCGCTCTAAAATAGCAGCATACCGCAGGTTTCTTTTCTTGATCTTCCCAAACATATCCTTATAGGCCTCTGTTTTGTTTTCCAAAACATCGACTATAGCCGCAAGATAGGGATGGATAACAAAGCTGTTGTAATAGTCAAATGCATAATGTACCCCATCTTGGTACATCCCATCCCCCACATACCATTGCTCCAGTTGGCGCAAGCCGTAATCGACACGTACCACATCCCAATCGAGACCATATTTCGCCAAAAAAACCTCGTTCATCGCACAAAAAAGCAACCAATTGGAGTAGACAGGACGAAAGCGACGTGTTGTTTTTATCGATTCCACGAGCTGCTTCTGATATTTAACAGGTAAATTTTCCCATATCCACGGCGCGCGTACCACCGCTATTGCCAAAAAGGAGGCATCTACCAATTGCTGTCCGCCAATATCAAAACGCATAAAATCATTCGCAGCACTATCTAGGGCATTTTCCAATCCCTGGATCGTCCACTTCCGATATTGCATCCGCAACTGCACCTCTTCAGCATCGCCTCCTTCCAGCTGCAACCACGGTGCTATTCCAGATAAAACACGACCTAAAACCTCCAGGTATTGCACCTGAATACGATGGTCCCGATTATCGACATTTACGGAAGTCACCTGTGGCATGTTAATACGCAAACTATCCTGCGCTAAACTTTCCAGAACTGGCCGCGCTAACCGATCCATCTCCCGCAACCAAAAAGCACGATCTGTCTCCCTTATATGTACTGCTTGGTGTACCGTTTGTGCCGTAGTACAGATCCAACTTAACCAACATACAAGTATCACCAAACACTTTTTCATTTGCTGTTCTTTTATTTATCCAAAAAACGATAGAGCTCTGCACTAGCCAGTAAAAACGCACCCACGCCAAAGCTAGCCGTCGATTTTTTATCAACAATTTGTCCCGGGATAGCCTTTTCTCCGATTGGCTGAACGTATCCTAATGCACCATCAGGTTGCAGGGCTTCATACCGCATGTAATGCCACGCACGTTCAACCACGGGGAAATAAACTTCTTTTGCTAAGTATCCCTGATTAATCCCCCACAGTATACCATAGGTAAAAAAAGCCGTACCGCTGGTCTCTGGACCAGGAGCATGGTTCGGATCCAATAAACTACGTGTCCAATAACCTTCAGGCTGCTGACATTTAGCTACGGCTTGAGCCAGCTGCACAAACCGTTCTTCAAAAAAACGACGGTGTACGTAATCTGGTGGTAGATCGGCAAGGACTTTTGCCAAGCCTGCCAACACCCAACCATCCCCACGGGCCCAAAAGTCTTTTAAACCGTTTGAACTCTTATGTTTTGGATAAATATATTTACCGTCCCTATAGTATAAATTCGCTTCCTTATCGAACATCAGGCTATCGGCAAATAGAAAGTAAGTATGTAATTTATCCAAATAACGGATATCATCTGTCAGCTGGTATAACTTAGTCATCACCGGCATGACCATATACAAACCATCGGCCCACCACCAATAATCGGTATTTGATGTGTTCATTTGATATTCCATTACTTCTTTAGCCCGTTGTATCCGTTTTGGATCGGGTTCGAGTTTATACAGGTCGATGTAAGTCTGAAAACATATCTGCCAATCACCAAACAGCACATAGTCATCTTTCTCCCCATAGCTATACTTCCATGTTGCTGGATCAGTCGACCGTGCCCCTTGCCATACATTATGCTCCGCCCACTTCAAGCTATAATTTAAATATCTCTTATCTTTTGTGAGTTTATAAGCCTCCATATTTCCGGTATGATATGCGGCAATATCCCAAAACGCCCACATCTCCGGTTTTTGATGCGCCTGCCAGTGGTCGTTCACCTTTTTGAGCGTTATCAAGACATCCTTTTTATCTAACGGCTGTGCTGTTCCCTGGAAGTACCCTGCGTTACATAAAAGAAATAGGCATAAAAAGAACTTTTGAATTGTCATATTATTTCATTCTATCAGCGCAAAATCAGTTCCTGCGTTGCATTCCCTAACCATGGTGTTGTAAATCGAATTGAAGCCTGCTCACCTGGGGTGCCATTAGCTTGGACATACACGATCATCTTCCCGTGGAAAACGCGTTGCTTATTATCCGTGTAATCACCCATATCAGCATTGTTCCCCGCTTCCATTCCCAATAATTTCACATGCCCTAGAACCTGGCATGTAATCTCATTATCGGCAAGAATAACTGGATTATTATTTTCGTCAACTATTTGCAACTCTATTTGTGCTACCCCTCCTTTTGCATCGACCGTAATCGGCCCTTGCTGTACCAAGCGGATAGACTGAGGCCGTTGGTTCGTTTCGATGGTATAACGCGCCACTTCCTTTTCATTTATATCGACCCCAACAACCTCCAGTCGCCCTGCCTCATATGGAATATCCCAATGCGTAATGCCATATTGTTCATTATATGCCTTCTTCTCTCCCACGACCTTATCATTCAAAGTTAAATACGCAAAAGCGGCATTGGTATAACAAACAACGCGAATCTGCTGTCCCGGTTGATAATTCCATACAGGCCATGCATCCATAGATGGTGCATGGTCTTTCCTATCGCCTTGCTCCGCCTCCAGGACAGACCAAACATCGGTCGCAGCGCCCCCTCCTTGCAAAGGATAAGTACCCAAATAGGCCATCGGCTTATTAGACCAAAGCGATTGACGATAGTAACCACGAGGCTTAATAAAACCAGCAAAATCCAGTAATCCCGAATAGAAACCACGCGAAGGCCAACGTCCGGATTCGCCCAGGTAGTCAATGCCCGTCCACAGAAACTGCCCAAAGATATGTTCATGATCTGCAACTGCTTTCCATGCACCAAAATCGTGTCTGTTTTCACTACCAAAAATAACCCGATCGGGATAGCGTTTATGATCTTCCTGGTACCTGCTTTCTGTATAATTATATCCTGCAATATCCAAGGCCCCCGGATAAGCGGTCTCATTAGACATCGCTACACCGGCCAACCCAGCTGTGACCGGACGGCTTTGGTCGTATTGACGTACGATAGCTGCTAAACGCTTGGCAATATCGCCTAGACGCATGGCATCAGGCGCCTCTTTTTTATATCCGCCATAGGATGCTTGCGTAAAGCCTCCTTCTTTCTTCTCTCCGTCTAAGATGGGGTGTGAATAAGGGTCATTTGGATAATCCACTTCATTACCGATACTCCAGGCAAATATGGAAATATGGTTACGATCTCTCTTTACCAGATCCGCCAGGTCGCGCTCTCCCCACTCTTCAAAAAAATCGTATGCTCCCTGAAAGCCTGGGCTGCCATTATTCCACCCTTGAAGCCATTTTCGCTTCGGGAACTCCCACTCGTCAAAAGCCTCATCCATCACCAATAGCCCCAACTCATCACACAGATCGTACAGGGATGTTGCTTGTGGGTTATGACTTGTACGGATCGCATTTACCCCCAGCTCCTTTAAGGTCAATAAACGGCGGCGCCACACCTCAGGATACACTTCCGCCCCCAATACACCTGCATCGTGGTGTAAGCAAACGCCTTTCACTTTCATGCGTTCGCCATTTAAGGCAAAGCCTGTATTGGGATCAAAAGTAAAAGACCGAAAGCCTGTTTTCACTGTGGACTGATCAATCGTCGTTCCATTGTGGAGGACAGTCGTCCGCAACGTATATTGGTTCGGTTGGTCTAGGCTCCATAGCAAGGGACGTGATACATCGATCGAAAAAGGAATAGCATGTTGCTTTCCCGCTGCAACTTGCGCCTTGGTCACCTTCTTCGCCACAACCTCTCCTTTAGGGTCGAGCAACTCGCCCAGCACGGATACCTGTACCACTTGCATGGACTCATTATTTACCGTGGCCTCCACCTGCAGTGTTCCCTTCGTACCTTTCAGCTCCGGATAGGCATACACGCCCCACTGATCAAGGTGCACTTGATTGGACCGCACCAACCACACATCGCGGTAAATGCCGGAGCCGGTATACCAACGGGAATCGGCATCCTGACTATGATCTACGCGCACGGCCAACATATTATCGCCCGGCTTCAGATACGGTGTTACCTCATACATAAAAGAGATGTAACCATTAGGCCGCTTTCCCAGGCTTTTTCCATTAATAAAAACCTCGCTTCTGTTATAAACTCCTTCAAAATAAATAAATACTTTTTCATCCTTGTTTTCGAAAGTCATCGGAATATTTTTCCGGTACCAACCAATTCCACCTGGTAAATAACCGGTAGCACTGGCCAAGGTGGGGCTCAGCTGCTGTTTAACAGTCCAGTCGTGTGGCAACTGTACACGTCGCCATCCCCGATTATTTGTATTTGCTTGATTTTGTCCATCGGTATCGCCTAAATGAAAAGCCCAATCTGTATTGATTTTCTCAGCACGGCCAAAACCAAGCTGTCCGAAAGCGGTTCCGGCACTGAATAAAGCCGCGACAAAACCGACTATGGTATATTTTATTAAATTTCTCATCGTTTTTTATTTAAACGGAAAAAGTTATCCTACTTCCCTTAGTTCGTTGGTATTATAGGTACAATATGACCTTGGGCATCAAAATACATAGGATCCATGCATACCTCTCGATGAAATCCCGCAGCTTCTCCCATATGGATACCATCAGGCGAGTTGAAGCGGTGATACACGATGTACCATTCATCTTTGCCCGGAATTAGCAATACCGAATTATGCCCAGTACCATAAATCCCTTTATGCGCATCTTTCGAGAGAATAAGATTGTTCGTAGGAATCTCAACAGGACCTAACGGGGACTTGGACGTTCCGTAACGGACACTGTAATTAGGACTTCGCGTATCATCTTCTGACCAGAAGAAGTAATAGGTACCTTTTCTATAAATCACGTATACCCCTTCCCGGAACGTTTTATCGATGGTTATCGTTTGCACCGTATTTTGTTTTATTGACACCATATCTTTGTTCAGCTCAGCCACAGCCAGATAGCCATTGCCCCAATAGAGATAACTTTTACCCGATTTGGGATCTGTAAAAACAGCAGGATCGATTTCTTGTCCACCTTGCACACCTGTCGGCTTAAAATCAATTAATGGCTTTCCTGAATCCACAAAAGGGCCTGTTGGCAGATCCGAAACGGCCACACCTATTTTTTGCGCTGCCGTGAAATAATAGTAGTATTGATATTTATTTTTTATCTTTTTCTCCGTGATGGTCGGTGCCCATGCATTACGGTCTGCCCATGATACATCTCTTTTTAAATCGAGAATTACCCCCTCATCTTTCCAGTCTTTAAGATTATCGGATGAGAAAGTCTTAAAATAATATCCTCCCCAACTGTCAAAACCGTCGCTTGTTGGATAGATATAATACCGACCTGTCTTATTGGAATATAATACATCTGGATCCGCATAGAAACCTTCTAAGACTGGATTCTTCGTTTCAGGCAAAGTTATTCCTTCCGGCAGCCCCCAGCGATCAGTTACTGCTTTAAGTTCCTTTCTGGAAAGTGGAATGATGGAACCATGACGCGGATGAAAATCCATATTCACGTCGTGATCGATCACATGGAAGACATCCAGATCACGACTTTCGCAGAACTGATATTTTCCTTTTCCATATACATCATACATCAAGATATATGTATCCGAATGATTTAATTTGAATACACTTGATCCTTCAACGGCATCTTTTGTCTGTTGTTTGTATCCGGGTTGTTCAATCCATTTTCCGCCGGTCAAATCATCGGTTAGGGCTAATCGGATACCGTTACCATGTCCTTCCGTTTTATAAAAAAGATAGTACAGTCCATTTTTATTAATGATATCGCCATCAATACAAGACTTCCCGTTCTTCGGTAAGAATAATACTTGCGGTTCACCTTCAAAATCCGTGAAGCTCGCATTGGCGTATGCGTAGTATATGATATCTGGTCCGGCACCGTGTTGCATAGACCAGTATACCATATACTTTCCTTTTACGGGGTCGAAAATCGTTTGTGGGGCCCATACTCGCTTTAAATCCTCTTGTCCGCGGTACCGTTCTTGAATATTAATAACGGAATGCTTCCAGTTCACGAGGTCATCCGACCGCAGTAACACCATCGCACGGTTGGAATCCCAGCCCTTCGAGGATGTCATATCGGTTAATACCATATAAAAACCATCGCCGTGCTCCCCCCGCAAGATATGCGGATCACGTACACCTCCGGTCGTACTGATTACTTCAGAGGAAAGAACAGGTTGATTGCTGTTCAGTGCCTTGTAGGTGTATCCATCTGTACTGATGGCAAAACATACCGCTTCGTCCGCCACTGCATTACCTTTGAAGTACGCAAATAAATATCCGGCAAAATCCTTCGGTGCGGGTCCTTGTTTGTACTGCGCGTAAAGGTTTAGGTTAGGTAGCATAAGCGTGAGCAACAATATACTTTTCAGTGCTAGCGTTATCTTCAGCATTTCTATTTTCTTTAGTAAACAAATCTAGGAATCATTCATGGTCATTAACAGGGGGATTTTCTTCATTCAAAGAGGTCAAATTCGTCAGTCCCGGCCTCTTTTGTTCCCCCTATTAACTTATCATATAAACGAGGCTTAGATTACGGAAACCTAAGCCTCGTAAAGAGTTTATTTTTGATATCTAATAGCGGGCTAAAAACCGATTGCACCACTACCACCTACCACCGGCCATCCTGGATTTTGATAAACAACAGACTGGTCTGCACTATTGCTCGAGGAAGTAATCAGGAAGTGTTCAATAGCAATTGGTGCAAGGTAATGTGCCATAGCAAACTTAACTCCCGCATAAGATAGCGCATTACTGCGAATCTCTAAGGGGCGTAAGTATGTACTCCGTGCAGGGTCTGATACCACAGCTTTATCGTTCGTGGCTCCATACACCAATTGAGCATCTGTAAACCACGTTTTCATCGGTCCCCATAATTTAAATCCTTCGATATGATCCGGCGTTTGTGTTAGCTGGTCCATAGCTCGCCAGCGCTTCAAATCCATCCATCGAAGACCTTCGGCCATCAGCTCATTGCGTCGTTCCCGGCGAATATTGTACAATGTTGGCGATATTAAATTAGCTCCTGAATATGCTCCCCAATCGCGTTTCTCTTTAGACATTTCCGTTGCCGCAATCGTTTTGTTAAAGTCGGGATCGACTTTAGCACGCGTACGTAATGCGGACCAATAAGCCTGTGCTTTGTTATCCAGACTTCCGTTTTTCTCGAAACATGCTTCCATATAATTTAGGTAAGCCTCTGTCGCACGGAAGGTAATGCTTCCTGTAAATGCACCTCCATTATTCGTTTGTAGACCATCATATGAAATGCCCTTACGAATCGTGTATCCTGAGGTATAGCGTTGCTCCCAGTTCGATTCCCAAATTCTTGGGATAGGCTCCACCAAAGTAAAGTGTGTTCCGGAACCGATATTTACAAGAACATTTTTCTGTCCCGGTTCCTTTAAAAATAATTGCAAACGACCATCCCGCTCTTTACGGACATCGGCAATATAATCATCTCCATGATAGCCGCTACCTGCTGCATAGATTGGTAATCCATTCTGCATTAAGAAACTTTCAACCATGCTTCGCGTCAATCCAACGGCATAATTTCCCGATTGTGCATAAACAGGTACATTATGTGTTACCAAACTTTGGTTATATTGTCGCCATAAGAGCACTTCTCCATAAGTAGACATATCGACAGCGCCAAACATACTGAAATATGGATTTTCATTGTTCGCAGATTCGATTATCCCCGTATTGTTGACCAACGGAATATTATCTGCTACAGATGCAGCCGCTTCCATAGCCTGCGTAAGGAAGAAGTCAATCTCACCGTCAATACTTCCGGATGGAAATTGATAACCGGCATTATAGTCTTTGCTTGCTCCAGGCCAATTTGCGCCATTTGGAACAAAAGCTGTTCCTTTAAAATACTTTAGCCAGGTACCTTCATACAGTGCAACACGCGATTTCAATAACAAGGCTACATTTTTGGATAACCGTTGCTTCCGTCCATCAGGTGAACTCGATTTCATTAAGGTAATAGCAGAGTCTAAATCGGATAAGATGAAGCGTGCCACTTCGTTTCGCGGAGAACGTTTACTCGCCTCTACTAAAATCTGCTTGTCTTTATCTGACATTACATTTTTTACGATTGGAAAATCGCCTAGATCCTGTAGTTTTTTAAAATACTCATGTGCTCTTAAGAAATAAGCTTCACCAAGGTAATGTCCAATATTTTCCGCACTTCCCGTAATTTTGTTGTTCTTCCATTTCGGAACAACATCGTTAATGAAATAATTCATTTGGTAGATGTTGGTGAATGACCACTCTCCACCGGTAGCCCCAACCCGCCACTGTCCTGGAATAAACCGATTGTCCAAGTTTGGGATAACCATATTATCGGTGTTCCCATCTATTCCGAATGTTCCAAAAGACCAATTCCCATGAGAGGATAAGATATCGGTATAACGCGCAATCGTATAAGCCCCAAGTTGGGCTTCATCTTGTAAATATACCTCCGGAATAATCTGGGAAGGAGGCGCTATATCTAGATATTTATTACATGAAGTAACAGCGGTTATTAGCGCTACTCCACCGACTATTTTATATATATAATGATTAAGAAATTTCATGAGAATAATAGTTAAAATGTAAGACTTAAACCAGCTGACCATACCTTTTGGAGTGGATAAACGGTACCATTTTTACCACCATCGATGGTCTCAGGGTCAAACATCCCTGCCACTTTAGAACTTGTCCAGACATTCTCCCCAGACAAATAAATCCGCAATCTAGATACCCCAAAACGAGATGTCGTTGTCGCAGGTATAGTATATCCGACCTGAATATTTTTTAGACGTATATAAGATGCATCTTGTAGGTAACGTGTCTGCACTTGTTGGTTTTTGCTGGTACCAAAAACCGGGCGTGCATAATACGCATCTAGATTTTCACCCAAAGCATTATTTGCATCTCTAAAGTAATCCAAATGATCCGTTAAGCCTGTTGACCACCATTTATTGGATGTCGCCCCCCAGAAATAATATCCACCTTGCCATACATCACGCTTCATAACCCCTTGGAAGAATAAGCTGACATCGAAGTTTTTGTAATCACCATTTAAATTAAGGCCGAACGTATAACGTGGGGTGTTGTTTCCAATGACGCGTTTATCACCAGGGTTTCCTTCGGTATCACTACCGAATCCAATTTTACCATCCCCATCCATATCTTTATACATAATATCACCAGCCCCCCATTGCGTACCTAGCGCATCCTGTCCACCATTCGGTAGACTGGCTAAATGGGCATCCATTTCGGCCTGCGATTTAGCAATACCCAAGGTGGTGTACCCCCAAATATCGCCCAGCTTCTGTCCTTCTAAAAACATGTTTGATGCCGGTAGCGTTCCAATCAGATTCGGATAACGCGTAACCGTCGTGGAATAGTCGGATAAAAGGAATTTAGCGCCGTAACCTACCCCACCCTTCGTACGATCGTTCCATCCGATCGACGCTTCAAATCCCGTGGTTTTCAAATCCGTATTGTTTGTACGCGGCACAGGTGTACCCAATACGACAGGGAGTTGCGGAGCGGGACCAACCATATCATCTGTTCTTCGACTAAAAACTTCAAAAGAGCCAGACAACCGGTTGCTTAAAAAAGCAAAATCTAAGCCCATGTTGAGTGTACGGATAGTTTCCCACGTCAGCAGGGCACTAACTAGACCAGGTGCACTTGCGGTGTTAGGTCTCGTATTATTTATCAACCACCCGCCATTTGCTGTCCCCGTAGGCATCACAACATAAGTTGGGTACAATGGTTTTGTATTTTGATTTCCCAGTTCCCCATAGGAAGCTCTTACTTTAAACAGATTGACAAATGGTAAAGCTTGCTGAAAAAAGTGCTCTCTGGAAACATTCCATCCTGCAGAAACCGAAGGAAAAAATCCCCACCTGCTATCAGACCGGAAACGAGAGGAACCATCATAACGCATATTTACTTCCAGCAGGTAACGACTATCGTAGTCATAGTTCACGCGTGCAAAGAAACCTGCTGTCGCCCAATTTTGATATTCCCCGGATACAGCAGGAACCACTGGGTTTCCGTTAATATCAGTGCCTGATGCTAAATTAATGACAGGCTGATTGGGTAAAATAATGCCGTCGCGTTGTACGGACAGATTTCTAAAAGCTAAATTCTCCGTTTGGAAACCACCCATACCTTTTAGGTGATGGTTGCCCCAATATTTATCATACTCCGAATAGATATTGATGTTGTAGTAATTTTCCTTCCAGCCAAACTCATACACATTAGATGTATTTTTGTACAAATAAGGAACTCCGTTGACATCGTGATTATAAAGTCTCTGAGAATCCCAATGTCTAAACTCGGTCGTTGTTCTATAATTTAAATTTGTGTATGTTTTCCACCCTTTGATCGGCTCTAATATAAGCTGCAATTGCTGGTAAATAAAGTCTTTGGTCGAACGATCGCTTCCACCATCGCGCATGCCTAAAGCTGGAGATGGCGAGCTAAACAAATAACCATTAGGATCATATAGCGGTAACGTTGGCCAGCCTTGACGTCCTAGATCATCATAAAATGAGTCTGTAAGATTTGCCGGTCTTTCGTAGTCTTCGCGTACTAAACGAGCAGTATAACCTACTGTAAAAATATCCGAAACCTGCGAATTGATTCTTGCTGACACTGCATACCGATCATAATGATCTGTATTGAAAGCCATCAACCCCTGTTGTTTCATAACGTTACCTGACAAGTAGTAGGTTGTTTTTTCTGAACCTCCATTGAGGCTCAAGTTATGTTCATGCGCAAAAGCATGGTCGCGGTACATGACGTCAAACCAATCTACATTATCATTTCCATAGGCATAACCTTCACCCCATTGCGATTTGTTGTTGGGGTTAATAATGGTTGAATTTTTATTCACACCATGCTGATAGTCCAAAATACGTTGTAAGTGCTCCGCAGAATAGTGTGGGTTTCCGTTACCATTTACTTCAGCTTGATTGAAGTATTGTGCAAAAGAATACGAATCCATCATTTTAGGCATGAGGGTTGGGGCATTTAACCGAAGACTATTGTTGTAGTTTACGGCAGTTTTTCCGGCTTTACCTGATTTAGTCGTAACCAAGATAACACCGAAAGCGGCTCTTGCCCCGTAAATAGAAGCGGCTCCCGCATCTTTAAGGATGGAGATGGTTTCTATATCTTGCGGATTTAAAGCCGTCAGTGAACCTTCCGAACCATCAATCAAGACTAATGGTGCCGATGATGATGTTTCGTCAATCGTACCAATACCACGAATGTTTATGCTTGGGCTACTCCCTAAAGAGCCACTATTTTGCGAAATATTTAAGCCAGGAGCCAAACCTTGTAACGCTTGGGCAGCATTTTGAACCGGACGATTTTCAAGCTGTTTCGCGTCGACAATGGCCACAGATCCCGTTAGATTTCCCTTCCTCTGCGTACCAAACCCCACAACCACCACTTCATCCAGGGTTTGATCATTTGATTCCAACACAATGTGAAGTGGACCGCTAGCCGGAATTAGTATACGTTGACTTTGATAGCCTATCGATCGTATCAATAAGTAACCTTTTTCTGCATTTAATTGAAATTCTCCCTTTTCATTTGTTGTCGTTCCGGATGTTGCTCCTTCCACAATGACCGTTGCCCCCATTACGGGCGCATTGTCTTTGTTGAGAACATGACCGAAAATCTTCTCTTGTGCGTATGTTAGATTTGGAATAATCCACATCAACATACCAATAAAAATAAGCTGTAGGTTGTTCATTAGTTTGTTTAGTTATTGATTTAAATAAGCCTCCGTACCCTGCGAAAAATTCTTCATGACTGAAAAATAACTTCTCTCAGATATACTTCGACTAGCTTTTCAAAATTTTATTGGTGGTTTATACTTCCCGTTCCAAATATGCTGAAAAATTATTAAATGTAAAATAAACATTTAATAATTTATTAACTTTTTTTATCCATATATTCTCACCGTTTTTTGATATATGATAACCTTATTTGAAAAAAAAGATTGAAAAAAGAAGTAAAACATTTGTTGACTACTGACAATCAAATGGTTCCCCTATTATCAGAACTGGATAAAACGGTTCAAATCAAAAAAGGCACAGCGCATGACACGCTGTACCTACACTTCAAACTAAACTAAAAAATTATTTTACCTCATCCTGAGTAAGCAACACGACCGCTGCCATGCGGTTTGTCTTGTTATTTTCTGTTGCTTGAAACCGTACCGTTACCAACGCTGTATTATGACTTTGAGCAGGCAAAGCATAGACAGCAAATAATTCGTTTGCTTCAAGAGTCCCCGACCTGATCGGTGAAACCAGCGTACCATTGATTCGGACTTCAGTATTGCGCTTTTCATCTGTCTTAAAAAAGTGAACCATCAAAAAACGCCCCTCCTTCTTCACATTCTTCATGGTATAACTAAACCAACCTGAAGCTTCCCGCCATTGTCTGCCATCGGTCACACCTGTCTCTGATTGTTCATAATCAATGTCGTGATCCGATTCAGGTTGTTGTTGCCCACACTGGACTTTGTCGACCACCGCTTTAGCCCATCCCGACTGCTGAAGATCAGAATCCTTCTGCCGCAATGCTTCCCGGTTGTCGACCTGAGGCCAATAGATTATATAACGAGAATCATGCAATTGATAAAAAGGGATAAGCTCCTGCGGTACCTCCTGGTCACCGACAAAAGTATGTGCTAACCGAAAACGTAACTCCCGTGGCGATATCAACGAGGGGAATTCTTTTAATTCGGCTGCTGGGCCAACCAATACAGGGATATCCTGTGCAGCTATCTGTGGACCTTTAGCAATATGTCCACCACGGCTGTCGTCTGCCAATATACCCGCCATCGCAGCTGTATCGGTCTTTGCGGCCAGCACAATAGGACCATATAAATAAGCAAAATAGGATGAATGATCAGGCATTTGCTCGATATCGACATGCATTTTAAAATGCAGCTCTACCTGATCACCCGATTTCCAAATACGATCCACACGCACATACTGACCCGGAATGACATCTGTCTTCACATCAACACCATTCACGGTGACACGTAGATCGCCGGAACGCACCCAAGCCGGGTAGCGTAATTTCAGACCAAACTTCTGTGCTTTTGTCGTCTCGATTGTCAGCTTGGTAGATGGTTCCTGCGGAAAGGAAGTTTCTTGTCGTAATTGCACCCCACGTTCCTTCCAATCTAAGGTGGAAGAAATAAAGAGATTGACCCACAGATCCTTTTCATCGTGTGCATAAATGAACTCGCCATACTTCGCATGGTTTTCCAACCCTGACCCCACGCAACACCAAAAGCTTGTCTGTGGCTGCGAATAAACGCGATAATGCCCTGGGCGCATCGGGGTAAAATAAACAAACCCTCCTTGCGTTGGATGCTGGGTTGATAAAATATGATTGTATAAGGCCCTTTCATAAAAGTCAACATAACGTATATCTCCTTCGGTCTGGAAAAGCTGTACACTCAACTTTAACATATTGTAGGTATTACAAGTTTCAGGTCCCTCCACACTATTTATCATATTAGAAAAATCATCCTGCGGATGGAAGTGTTCGTATGCACTATTTCCGCCTATTGCAACCGTGCGATGTTGAACCACCGTTTCCCAGAAAAAACGTGCCGCCGCATCCCACGATTTATTGTTATCCATATCAGCAATACGTTTGAAACCGATTACTTTGGGAATTTGCGTATTGGCATGCAAGCCCGTAAGCGCATCCTTACCTTCCACTAGTGGCTGCAATATACTATGGTGCGAAAACTGTTTAGCTAGTGTGAGATACTTTGTATCGCCCGTAATGGCCGCAACATCAGCAAAAACTTCATTGAGTCCACCATGCTCACTTCGAAGCATATCCTGTATCTGATACTCGGATAGGTTCTGAACTAATCGAATCGCCCAATCGGTCATTCTCACCAGCATCTCCTTTGCTTCAGATTGCCCCGCAATCAGATAAGCATCACGTAAACCGGCATAGGTTTTATGAATATTATACAAGGGCACCCATTTTTTATTCAAATCAAAAGTTCCCGCCGCAATATTCCCGCTTTGAATTGCAGACCATAATGTTGTACTTCCCGGTACAGCCCCTATATAGCCTGTTCCCAAAGCTTCCTGGCATCGCCTCAATTCGGACAGCATGTAGACCAATTTTTCTAAAATCTCTGGATCCTCAGTGGAGGCATACATTAAAGATAAGGCCGTCAAATAATGTCCTCCAATATGGCCATCCAATCCTGTGTTCTCCCAATTGGTATAACTATCCGTCTTAGCCAGCAAACCCGCTTCGCGCAAGAACGGCGCCAGCAAACAATCTGGATTCAAACGTAATAAATACCTTTTATCCGTTTCCTGCGCGTGCTTAAACGGCCCGTCCAATAAGCGCACCTCATGCAGCGGAAAGAGCTGAATTTTATTGGATGGAGACGGTTGTGCAAAACTCTCCATCCCCTCACAGAGCTTTATAGCGATCAGAACGAGAAGAAGTAAATGCTTCATAGACTTCTTATAGTTTAATTTTAATCACATTAAAAGATTGTGCTTTAGCTAGCACCGAAATTTTTGAACCCTTTATCGGAAACTTACGCTCTTGTGGCAGCACCAATGGAGCTTTCGCCACTTCGTTGATTGCTAATGGATCATCATGTTGTAATACGATATGAATCGCTTCTCCATTTAATTTTTTCACTCCCCGGATATCGAATACTATACTTTTCTCCGTTGCGCTCGTATTGGCTAATTTGATAATAAGTTCATCGCGCTCTTTATCTAAGACAGCCGAAGCATAACAATCATCCTGACCTGCCACTGCTTGGCCTTCGGACAATAAGGGCAGTACATGTGTGCCTTTGTTTGTTGAATACAGCTTTTGCACATAATAACTTGGGGTGAGATATGTCTTTAAATTATCCACCCAAATCAAATCGGGTGTCCATTGCCAACCGTCGATATGCGCAAATAGAGGTGCATAAGATGCGAGTTGTACCACCGCCGCATTCCGTTCTAATCCGGTCAGGAAAGCAGCCTCAGATAAAGCGGCTTCCCAATTGTTCCGATACTCTGAACGGAACATGTTTTTACTGTGTGAAGCATATTCCCCAGCAAAAACCTTTGGCCCTTGACGATCATAGTTATCGTAGCGTTTTGCATTATTCAAGAACCAATCCGGGGATCTATAATAATGCTCATCAATAATATCAATACCCATCGCCCGCAACTCTTTATCCAGGTATACAAAACGTTCTCCCTCAGGGTCTGTGCCCGAGCTGGCTACAATCTCAATTTCGGGATGTTGAGCTTTAAGCGCTTTTTGAAAAACAGCTAAGCGTTCAATATATTGTGGCCCCCAGTTTTCATTCCCTACCCCTAACATTTTAAGGTTAAACGGCTCAGGATGCCCCATGTCTGCACGTAATTTTCCCCATTTTGTGGTTACAGCGCCATTCGCAAACTCAATCAGATCAAGTGCATCCTGCACATAGGGATCAAGCTCTTCCAAAGGAACGAGCTCCCCCGTGTTAAACTGGCACGCCATACCACAATTTAGGATTGGCAAAGGTGCTGCTCCAATATCTTCCGCCAACAAAAAGTATTCATAAAAACCTAACCCAAAGGTCTGGAAATAATCAGGGGTCAAACGGTGTCCAAATTCAAAATTCCAGCGATTGATAATGAGTTGACGGTCTTCTATAGCACCAACAGTCTTCTTCCATTGAAAGCGTTGTGACAAGTCAAACCCTTCGACAATACACCCGCCGGGGAATCGTAAAAAACCTGGTTTCAGATCCGCCAACGCCTGTACCATATCAGCGCGCAAGCCCTTTTTACGTCCTTTCCACGTATCCGTAGGAAATAGCGAAATCATATCCAGGTCTATTTCTCCTTGCCCCTCAAACCAAATATTCAGCTTTGCTTTTGCATCGGTTTTATTGGAGGTAAACGTCATACTTTGGCTATGCCAACCTGTACCTGTATTCGAAGGGATAAGCATCCCTTTTCCCAACACATTGCCTAATGTATCGACCAGCTCTACGCGTAGGCTAACACCACTCGTTTTTTGCCTATACATCACGGAAAACTCATAGCCAACGCCCGTCTTGACTCCCATCCCACGGAAACCTTCATTCTGGAGTCCAATAGGCTTGCTCGTACCCTTCGTGGTATTTACACGTAGGAACCTCGGGTTACTTTCGTGATCCGACTGCCGATTTAAAATCAGATAATTTGCCTCCGCAACGGGGCCTAAATTTTTCCATCCCATAAAAGGACGAAAAAACTCAAACGATCGGTTTTTTATTAATTCAGCATAGATTCCCCCATCGGCACCCATATTGATATCCTCAAAAAAGATACCCCACATATTTTGATTAATTGGAGCTATAGGTTGATCCACCTGTACCGTAAACGTTTTATCTTGTGCCAAAACCGGTACACTTCCCTGCATAGCCAAACAGGCTATAGCTACATATTTTCTTATATTTTTCATCCTTTAGATTCGAATTGTTTCTGCTACTAAAATGCTTTAACTCCCTCTGTCGTCATGACAATCCTTTTAATTGTACCATCTGAGTTATAGTATAATTCATCGATACATACCGATCGTCGATAACTTCCTCCGTGTGGATTGATGCTACCATTATGGTATACAAAATAAGTTTTTCCTTTATAGTCTAAAATCGCTTGGTGGTTGGTGTTCGAATTACCAGCCACTTCATTGAGTATTCCTTTATAGACCCAAGGACCGTCGATCGAACGGCTCATGGCATAAACCGTTTTTTCCGGAAACTCACTGGCATAGCTCAAGTAGTACCAGCCATCCCTCTTATGTACCCAAGGGGCCTCCGTGAATTGGGGTAATTCCACTCGTTTAAACGGGCCGTCAAGCTCCGTCATATTATCCTTCAGCTTTGCGTAGTAACAAACTGTATTCCCCCAGAAGATATAAGCTTGCCCGTTGTCATCAATAAAAACCGTTGGATCAATATCATCCCAACTGATCTCTGTATCTTTTGTCATATCATTCGTCACCAAGGCTGTTCCACGGGCATCCACAAAGGGACCAACTGGGCTATCGGAGACCGCAACGCCAATAGCTTTTCCATGGATCGCACCGTGCTCTACCGTAGCATACCAGTAAAATTTACCATTCTTCTCCACCACCTGTGAGGCCCAGGCATCCCCTTTTGCCCAACGGAAATCTGTTGCTTTCAACGGCGACGGATGTTCTCTCCAATTTACGAGGTCGGTAGTGGAAAACACTAACCACTCATCCATCTGGTAGTGTTCCTTTCCTGGAGGAGCAATATCATGCCCCGCATAGAGGTACACGGTCCCCGCATGTACCAATGTAGCGGGGTCTGCCGTATATTTATGTGTAATGATGGGATTTCCCTTGGAAACAAACTGGTGTACGCCACTTCCTTCCTGCGCCGAAACAAACACCGTACATAACATACCGACAGCCCACAACCCTATATTTTTTTTATTTATCATACTTCCTTTTTTTAATCGAACCTGTTTATTCGTCTTTTAATTCTATTAGCCAATACACAAATCAAATTTTAAGTTCGTAAGTGGTGAATCGGATTATTCGATCACCATCACAAAGCCACCTTGTGCCTTTACTGCAACTTTATGCTTTTTCAAAAACTTCGAAGTACGAATATCAAAGGCAGCAGGACTACTGCTATCCGTTATCCATTGTATACTGCCTTTCGTTTTTAATGCTGTTAGATCAACCTCAATCTCTTTAGCGACATTTTCTCCATTTATTCCGGCAACGTACCAGCGTTTTCCAGCACGACGCGCTATGACGACTTCTTTCCCCGGATATCCACTTAAAAACTTCACCTCATCCCAAGAAACCGGAAGCTCTCGTAAAAAATCCTGAACACCGGAATGAATGTGCGACATCCCCTCGGGCGACTCTGCAAAGTGTTGTATACCGGAAAGAAATAACACACTGGTTGCCAGCTCAAAAGCGGCGGTCGTACGACGTTGAACCCCACTAGGGACTTTGTATAAATTCATCGGTGTATAATCCATTGGATCGAATACATTTCTGGAAAATGGAATAATCGTGCATATCTCGGCCTGTCGATCCGCTTCAACCTGTTGGAAAGTGACATTCTCAAAACCCCGCACGGCTTCCACCGTCATTAAATGCGGATACTGCCGGGACCAGCCCCGTGGCAAGGTTGCCCCGTGGAAATTAACCAACAGTTTGTAATCAGCAGCGTCGTTCAGAATATCTATGTAATACTGGATAACAGACTGACCATCCCCCCCGAAGAAATCAATTTTCACTCCTTTTATACCCATTTCATGAATACGTTGAAATTCTGCTCGTCGGCTTTCACGCAAGAGTAATTTATTTTTGGGTGTATACCCTACCGTATTCCAATCGCCAGCGGAGTTGTACCACAATAAAAGACCTATGTTTTTATCCTTGGCATAGTTGGCAAGCTGTTGCATTTTTTCATACCCGATTTTGGTATCCCAATTCACGTCAATCAAGCAATATTGCCATTTCATGTCAGCCGCAAAATCGATGTACTTTTTTTGCTCTTCGTAGACAATGAAATCATCTTTACTATTGATCCAGCTCCAAGATGATTTCCCCGGTTTTATAAAACTGTTGTCGACTTTGATCGGCCCATCCAACAGGTCCTGACCGAGGTTGGATTCCACAATAGTAGCGAGGCTGCCGATGGCGGCAATACGCCATGGAGATACAAAACTGTGCTCCGCTTTACTACGTATCCCCTTTTCCTGTTGCATCGTTTCCCGCGGGTCTGGAAATGCCAGTCGGTATTCCCCATTCGGAGATTCGTGGTGCAAGCGTGTTGCGGCATGATTCGATGCTAAACCGGCCTCGCTGATAAGCACCCACGCTCCTTCAGTCTTGAACAATGCGGGATAGACCCATCCCTTTTTTGTCTCCTCTAATGTGCCAACCGGTATTTCTTTTTGATAATGTTCCTCATACGATGGATTTGTATGCTCCCATCCCGATTTAGCAACGGCCACAGGCTGCAACCACCCTTGAGCGGTCGTTGGAAATTTATAGCTGGTATATTCTGCTGTTACCTCTTTTGCCGTGTCCCCAATAGCGGGCACCTCATATCGAAATGCGAGCCCATCATCAGAAACTTGAAACTGTATATTTATTTTTTTCTTTTCTGCATTTTCTAAAAAGATTGTCCGCTTGTTCGCGCGATAGCTATTTAGCTTTCGTTTAGCGTTAACACTCTCATATGTTTTTTCTATCCGCTCGGGAGGTGACGTAGCAACGTAGGTTAATTGTTGTTGAAAACTAAGGTCATCCATAACAAGTCCTAGTGCGGATTGCTCGAGCACCTGTCTATTTTTATGGGTAACTGAATAATAGGGTTTACCATCTTCGGTAAGCCAAAATTTCAGTTTAATCGTTTTATTCGGACTGGAAATAATTTGCGGCTGCGACTGCCCAAAGGTCAATTGTAAGGCAAGAGAAGCCCATACGGTACAGGTCAGTAAAAATTTACTTTTTGCCGTTTCTATCATTATTATTTTATTTTAAATAAGGTACTGAATCGGTGTATAAAGGCACAGGTAATGCACCTTTACACACCGTTTTAGTTAAGGTTTTACCGCAAAGCGGTATATCGTTTTGGAGGTATATGTTTCTCCTGGTTTCAGCACCGTCGACGGAAACGAGGGTTGATTGGGACCATCAGGAAAGTGTTGGGTCTCCAAACAGATTGCTGCACGGAAAGGATACGCCTTTCCTTGTTTTCCCCGTGGGCCATTAGCATCCATAAAATTTCCACTATAAAATTGTAACCCTGGTTCAGTAGTCAAAATTTTCATTTCAATGCCGGTCTTAGGCGCATATACGCTAGCCACTTCTTGGAGGCCGGCTGCTTTATTGAGGACAAAATTATGGTCGTAGCCTTTGCCTAACTCCAACTGTCTATCTTGCTGTTCAATATCTGCACCGATAGTTTTCGGTTTTCTAAAATCAAAGGCAGTACCTGCTACCGGTAATTGTTTACCTGTCGGAATTAAGGTTTCATTGACTTCGGTAACCTGATCCGCATTAATCTGAAGCACATGGTCTAAAATAGTACTATCGCCTTCACCGTTCAGGTTAAAATAGGCATGACTCGTCAGATTAAGTACCGTTTCTTTATTGGTATCGGCATGGTAGTCAATCTCCAGATCCCCATCCTTTCCGACGGAATAAGTCACTTTCATCTTCACTTCCCCGGGGTAACCAGCTTCGCCGTCCGGCGAGATGTAAGCGAGGGTAATCGTGGAGTCCGATTGATTTTCTACGGTCCACACCTTGTTATACACGCCGTTTGTGCCACCGTGTAATGAGTTTTTACCATCATTTTTTTCGAGATTATACGTTTCCCCATTTAACGTAAATGTAGCGTCTCCAATCCGGTTACCATAGCGGCCCACAACGGCGCCATAGAAATTATCCGCATGCTCTTTAAATGCCGCAGCTTGATCATAACCTAAAATAACATCGGTTGATTTGCCTTCCTTGTTTTTAACAAGGAGACGTACCAAGCGGGCTCCATAATTGGTCACCGCAACCTGTACATTCTCATTACCGATATGATAAAGCTTTACCTCTTTACCATCAATCGTTGTATCAAAAACATGCGGTTCCGTCTGCGTCGTATTTTCTGACGTATTTTTTGCTCCTTGCTGGCATGATGATGCCAGAATTGTACCCAAGAGCAGGGCACTACAAAATCTTTTCATCATAGGTTTCTTCTTAAGGTCATTTAATTTAATCGCATCAAGTTACCAAAACTTAACATAAAGTGCACCCACAATCAAAATAGTCAACACTATCATGACCATAACAGAGGGTTCTACTTTGAACATTTTTTTGTCCAGCTCCAACCCTTTTGGATTATGTTTTGGTCCGAATAAACTGATTCCCACCATAACAATCATCGTGAAAAGGAAGGATAAGCCCATACATATCTGGAACGGAATTTCGTAAGCACCATTCGCATTTTTGTATGCTGTATATAGAAAGGTTTCATTTCCGAACCATGCCGGTGCATAATTATTAAATACAATGGAAAGTAAAAAGCCCGTTATCAAACCTGCAATTGCAGCCGACCCCGTCGTTCTTTTCCAGAACATTCCCAATAAAAACATCGCAAAAATACCAGGCGAGATAAAACCAGTATACTTCTGAATAAAGGTAAATCCACCGGCACCACCAATCCCTAACAAATCATCCCAGGTAAACAAAACGGCAATAACAATCGACAGGATAATCGTGATTTTCCCGACATTGATTAGCCTTTTCTCTGAGGCTTCTTTATTGATGTACTTGTTATAGATGTCCATCGTAAAAATAGTTGCTATACTATTGGCCTTTCCAGCCAAGGAAGCCACAATAGCCGCCGTCAATGCCGCTAAAGACAAGCCTTTCATACCGTTTGGCAAAAACCCTAGAATAGCTGAATATGCATTATCTGGATTAAAATGACCGCCCGGCGCCATCTCTTCCTGCAAGGCGCCATTCTTGTACAGCACGTACGCTGCAATTCCCGGTAGCATAACAATAATAGGCATCAAAAGCTTTAAGAAACCTGCAAACAAAATACCCGTCCTAGCGGTCTTAAGATCGGCACCCAAGGCGCGCTGCGTGATGTATTGATTACAGCCCCAATAGTTTAGATTCACAATCCAAATGCCGGCCAGGTACATGCCGATTCCTGGTAACATCAGGTATTTGTTGACCTCTTCCTGGGTACTGGTTGCTGTTGGTTTATCGACGATGAGGTTAAAATGTTTAGGGGAATCTTGCATCAATTGCTTGAAACCTGCCAGGACATCCTTACCCATACCGAAATGCTCGGACACCAGAGTAAGCGCCACGTAGGTCGTAGCAAAACCTCCAATAATCAAGACAACCACCTGAATAACATCTGTAAAACCGATTACCTTCATGCCTCCTAGTGTAATAATAATAGCAAATACAGCTAGAGCGAGCATAATAATGTGAAAATAAGCACCTCCACCAAGGTTACTGATTGCCAGTGCACCAAGATACAAGATCGATGTTAGGTTCACAAAAATGTATAGGAACAGCCAGAACACCGCCATAATGAGACTCGTTGTTTCGTTATAGCGTTGCTTCAAAAATTGTGGCATTGTAAATATCTTGTTTTTAAGATACACCGGAATAAACCACACGGCCACAATAATCAAGGCAATTGCTGCGATCCATTCATAAGCCGCTACGGCAATTCCCACCGTAAAGCCATTGCCGCTCATTCCAATAAACTGCTCCGCCGAGATATTGGAAGCGATCAAACTCGCTCCGATTGCCCACCATGTTAATGAGCCTTCAGCAAGAAAATAATCTTTACTACTCGCTGTGGTCGATTTCTGACGATTGTAAATCCAAAAGCCGTAGCCCGCTACGACCACAAAATAGATTAGGAAAATCACATAATCTATTGTTGCAAACTTTTCCATAGTTAAAAAATAGGTTTATAGAATAATGGTTAGCCTTGCATCTTATAGTACACCTCACTATAGCGCAAATCTTTCTCGAATTGATCTAATTTTGTTGATTGATCGATCAAAACCAGCTCTAGGTTTGCAATTCGAGCAAAGTCTGCTAAGTATTCCGGCGTTAAATTTTGGCTGTACACCGTATGGTGTGCGCCACCAGCATAAATCCAGGCAGAACAAGCTGTTTGCATATCGGGTTCAGGTTTCCAAAGAACACGTGCAACAGGCAGCTTCGGTAAGTCCTCCTCTACAGAGACACCTTTCACCGTGTTGACAACGAGACGAAAACGATCCCCCATATCTACTAAAGCGGCATTCAAGGCATCACCACCTTTTGCATTAAACACTAAACGAGCGGGATCAGACTTTCCACCAATACCCAGCGGATGCACTTCAAGCCGCGGTTTCTCTGCCGCAAGAGAGGCATCTACTTCCAACATATGAGAGCCGAGAACCATCGCATTTTGTGGGTCAAAATGGTAGGTATAATCCTCCATAAAGGCATTTGCCCCTGCATAGCCCGTAGCCATTACCTTACAAGCACGAACAATAGCAGGTGTCTTCCAATCCCCTTCACCCGCAAAACCGTAGCCATCGGCCATAAGTCGTTGGACAGCTAATCCCGGTAACTGCGGCATACCGTGTAAGTCCTCAAAAGTATCGGTAAACCCTTTATAATTCCCTTTCTCCAAAAACGTACGTAAACCGATTTCAATCTTTGCTGCGTCGTATAACTGTCCACGGTTCGCACCTCCTTCTTTGACATCATCGGCTAAAATATAGGACGCTTCATACAGTGCGATCAATTTCTGCACCTCGGCGTCTTGGACCTGATTAATCTCCGCCACCAAATCTCCGATGCCATGTGTATTTACTGAAAAACCGAACTTCAATTCAGCCTCCACCTTATCCCCTTCGGTAACCGCAACATAACGCATATTATCACCAAAGCGCACAAATTTAGCACCTTGCCAATCTTGCCAGGCTGCTGCGGCACGTGCCCAGATATTAATGCGCTCCAATACTTCCGCATCCTGCCAGTATCCCGTTACAACTTTACGCGCAATACGCATCCGAGACACGATAAACCCAAACTCACGATCGCCATGTGCACTTTGGTTCAGATTCATAAAATCCATATCCATACTGCTCCATGGAATATCTCTATTGTATTGTGTATGTAAATGGAGCAATGGTTTCTGTAAAGCTTGAAGTCCTCTGATCCACATTTTAGCCGGTGAAAAGGTATGCATCCACGTGATAATACCAATACAATTCTTATCCTGATTCGCCGCAACAATTGTATCGTAAATCTCATTCGAATTCCGTACAATAGGTTTAAACTTAACGCGTACAGGAATAGTGGCATTGCTATTTAAAAATGCAGCAATTTCTTCGGAATGTGATGCCGCCTGTCTTAGCGTTTCTTCTCCATATAAATCTTGGCTCCCCGTGATAAACCAAACTTCTAAATCTTTCAATGATGACATGAGTGTTCGTTATTAAGTATCTATTAATATTAATTATTGTCCATAGTAAGCATCTTTACCATGCTTTCTTTCGTAGTGCTTCTTGATCAGAGACCCCTTCATACGCGTAGCCTGCGGATTAATCTGTTCGGTCAGATACGCTAGTTTCGCTGTGTACTCCAGCACTGCCGCGTTGTACACGGCTTTCTTTCCATTAGCTCCCCACGCAAATGGAGCATGATTACCGACAAGAATCATTTGCACCTCTTCATAATCCAGCTGCTCACTTACAAAATGTTCAATAATCTGATAACCCGTTTGGTGTTCATAATTGCCTGCAATCATGTGATCTGCCATAGGTGGCGCGCATGGAATATCGGTGGTCAAATGATCGGCGTGCGTCGTTCCATAGATTGGAATAGCCCGGTTTGTTTGTGCCCAAGCTGTTCCATAAGTCGAGTGGGTATGTACGATTGCACCAATATTTGCCCATTCTTTATACAATACGGCATGGGTTTTTGTGTCGGATGAAGGCCGCAAGCTTCCTTCAACAATATGTCCATCAAAATCAACAATGACCATATCTTCTACCTTCAGATCCTCATAAGGTACACCGCTAGGTTTAATAGCAAACACCTTCTTGTCATGATCGGCCACACTTACATTGCCGAAAGTAAAAACAACTAGCCCTAGCTTAGGAAGCTCCATATTGGCTTCATAAGCTTCCTTTTTTAATTGACTATACATGATATAAGTTCTGTTCTAAATGTGCTGCTGTCTTATTGTATTTAGCATACCGATCAGCATAAATCTTCACTGTTTCCGGATTTGGCTCGTAGATCATATCAAAACCTTGCCCCATAGCAACCATAGCGTCTTCGACTGAAGGATGCACACCGGCAACCACTGCGGCAAACATCGCTGCTCCCAACGCACAGGTTTGTTCCGAACTGTGAATCTTAATAGGCATTTGCAGAACATCAGCCATCATTTGCATAATAAACGTTGACTTCCTTGCCACGCCACCAAGGCCTATAATCCCTTTAACCGGAATTCCCTGATCCACAAAACATTCCACAATTTTCTTCGCACCAAAACAGGTAGATTCGACGACTGCACGATAAAGCAACACCGCATCAGTAGATATATTAACATCAAAAAAAGCACCTTTAAGATTTTGGTTCGCATACGGTGTGCGACGTCCATTAAGCCAATCGATAGAAAAAGGATGCGTAATATCAGGCTTCACTTGAGCGGCTTGCGCACTTAATTTGATTAGTAATTTATCTTCGGCATCCTGTAACAGCTGTGCATCGTCAGCAAATAAATTCTTGAGCGGCCAGGTCAAAATATTTTTGAACCAAGCATAGGCATCACCAAACGCCGATTGTCCCGCCTCTAATCCAATCATCCCAGGAATAACCGAACCATCAACCTGTCCACAAATTCCCTTAACCGTAATATCCAATGGTTTGGGTGCAACAAGGATATCACAAGTCGACGTCCCCATCACCTTACTGAGGTAATACGGCTCAATCTGTCCGCCTACCGCGCCCATATGACAATCAAATGCGCCTACCCCAACCACGACATTCGTTGATAAACCAAGGTTCGTCGCCCATTCTTGCGAAAGGTTCCCCACAGCTGTATTGGAAGCGTAAGTATCTTTACCCAAGCGCTCTACTTGCCCGGTCAGCAAAGAATCTAAACTTTCAAAAAAATCAGAAGGCGGATACCCATTGAAAGCTTCCGACCACAGTCCTTTATGACCTGCTGCACAAACACTTCTTTTAATCGCATCCGCGTCGTTTCCGCCCGTCAACACAAACGGAATCCAATCGCAATGCTCCACCCACGTATAAGTAGCTTCACGCACCGCTGCGTCAACCCGATATGTGCGTAATATCTTGGACCAAAACCATTCCGATGAATAGACGCCACCTACATATTTTAAATAATCGGTATCAAAAGTAGCAGCGTGGTCATTAATTTCCTTTGCCTCTCGCGTAGCGGTATGATCTTTCCATAGAATAAACATTGCATTGGGATTTTCCGCAAAATCTGCTGTTAACGATAATGGTGTTCCAGCTTTATTCACCGCTACCGGAGTAGAACCAGTGGTATCCACTGAGATTGCAACAACCTGCGCCGCAATTTCAGGAGCAACCGCGGCTAAACAAGACTTAATGGTTTCTTGCAGTCCATCAAGATAATCGAGCGGATGTTGCCTAAACTGGTTAACGGAAGGATTATTATACAAACCCTTTTTCCAACGCGGATAATGAAATACAGAAGAAGCCAACTCTCGGCCGTCTTTTGTACTAACCAGCACCGACCGAACGGAATCTGTGCCATAATCTACCCCCACTACATAGTATTCATTCATTATATACAGGTTTATTTTTTTGATTTACAATTGATCCACTAACTTCAACAAGCTATATCTATGACACTTACGCAGATTAAACAGGTTGAAAAATTAATTAGTGTCAAATTAACATTTAATTTTTCACAATCAAAAATTTTTTTTGTTTTTTTGTATAAAATAATTGTGTTGATTAGCGGATGGCTTAATTCATAAAGCGTGATTTTCCGTAACAGCACAAGGTATATAGGAAAGTTTTAAAGTTAAGTTTGTATTTTGCAACTTTGCAGAGCACTAACCAATCATAAATTTTTGGACGTAATAATACTATGGATTTCTATAAAAGCGAGCCTAAAACCTTACTAGCAGTAGACTGCATTATCTTTGGGTTTGATGGAGAATCTCTCCAGATTTTACTTATTAAAAGGGGGCTGGAACCGGAGCGCAATAAATGGAGTTTAATGGGAGGTTTTGTGCAAGCGGATGAAAGTCCGGAGGAAGCGGCATCTCATGTCCTATTCAAATTGACCGGTCTGGAGAATGTCTACATGGAACAATGTGGGGTTTTTGGAAACCCTAACCGGGAAAAATATGGACGTGTCGTGAGTCTTACTTATTTTGCATTGATCGATACCAAACAGTACACCCATATTATTACGGATGAATATGAGGCGAAGTGGTTTCCGGTAAATAAACATCCGACGCTTATCTTTGATCACCTGGATATGATTACAGTGGCGAAACGTGCCTTGCGTACCAAAGCTGCATTATATCCTATTCTATTCGAACTACTTCCAGAAAAATTCACCATTCCACAGATATCGGCACTTTATGAGGCTGTTTACGATACGGAATTAGATAAACGGAATTTCAATCGAAAACTTTTGTCTTCTGACCTACTCATTAAACTGAACGAAAAGGACAAAGAACACTCAAAGAAAGGTGCTTTTTACTACAAATTGAACATGGACTTGTATAAAGAAAAAATTATGTCGTTCTTGCGTTACCTGCCTAGTTGGTCTATTGAGGGATAATTAAGGATGAGCACAACGTTACAGACTATTAATGATTATTATCGGGAGCGTCCATCGGCGTTTTACCCGATCGACACCAATCCTATTCGTTGTGGTGAAGCGCATTTCAACATCAATATGCGTAAATATTGTAGTTTTAAGATTCCTTTTAATCGCTGTGACTTCTACAAAATATCCTTGATCCAAGGAACCGGCATGTTCCACTATGGTAACCATGCTATTTACATTGATAAACCGGCTTTGTTTATCCCTTCACCATCCGTCCCTTATTATTGGGAGTGTGATAGTTTGGACCAGCACGGTTTTTTTTGCTTATTCAATGTAGAGTTCCTCACCGAGTATGTCCATTTCAATCAGCTGCATAAAACATCTGTTTTTAAAGAATGGAGTAAACCATTGATTTTTTTAGAACCTGAGGAGCTCTCTCTCGTTCGCAGTTATTTCAGCCAGATGTATGAAATGGCCAAATCGAACTATCCGCATAAATATGAAGCCATCGGTAGTTTTGTAAATCTCTTGCTTCACCATGTGTTGATGCACCGTGTGGACGACATCAAACCCGAAGAAACCAAAGGAAGCACCCGTATATACCGGCTTTTCGATGAATTATTAAACCGCCAGTTCCCTTTAGACTCTCCGGCCTATCCCCTACAGCTAAAAACTCCCGCGGACTATGCAGAGCAACTACATGTTCACGTTAACCACCTCAACGCTTCAGTCAAGGCCGTAACAAATAAAACAACATCAACATTAATCCGGAGTCGCATGCTCCTGGAAGCGAAAAGTCTCTTGCTCTACACCGCTTGGGATGTTTCTGCTATTGGTTATACGCTCGGGTTTGACCAACCGTCGCATTTTCATCATTTTTTCAAGAAACTGACAGGCTTGACGCCGCTACAATTTCGGCAACAGCCCAAACAGGATATTCTTTGATTTTTACAATAATCTGTTTGACTTACGAACTCTTATTTCCACAACTTGGCCTAGCTTTGTTTGTTGAAAAATTACTCGTATATGTTAAGAGATGCATCGCCTTCACGGATCAAATGGGCTACGCGGTTAGCGTTCTTTTCTATTCCATTATCTGGTTTTCTGACAGATATCTATCTCCCCTCTTTCCCATCGATGGCCAAAGCGCTCGATGTTTCCGAGCATGAAATACAGGCGACCCTGACCGTTTATTTTTTAAGTTACGGTATCGCGCAGTTATTTGTCGGGAACCTGCTGGATGCCTTCGGACGGTACAAACCGCGATTAATTGCTTTAGCAATTGTTTTCCTTACGAGTTTGGGTATAACACAACTACACGATATCCAATGGATTACAGCTTTCCGGATTGTACAGGGAATAGCAATCTCGCTCGTCGTTATCTCAACTCGAGCTTTCTTTGTGGATATGTACGATCAGGAACAACGTAAACATTATCTTAGTTATTTTACCATTGTCTGGTCTTGTGGCCCTATTCTAGCTCCCTTTTTGGGGGGGTATCTCGAGCACTACTTTAACTGGCAAGCCAATTTCTACTTCATTGCGGGGTATGCACTATTAGTTTTGGTGCTTGATTTGTTGATTAGCGGAGAGACGCTTGCTCAGTTCAAAAAAATCAAACTCCGCGAAGTGGTCGCCAACTACAGGCTGATGCTATCGCACGAGTCTTTTATCCTTGGAATTGTAATTCTCGGCCTCAGTTATTCTGTCGTCATGGTTTTCAATATTGCGGGTCCTTTTGTTCTCGAAAATGCATTAAACTCCAGCGCCGTTGTTATCGGATACTGCACACTAATCTTAGGTTTTTCCTGGATGGTTGGCGGTATTGTTAGCAAAAAGATGAGCTCCTTGGATATGAGCAAGCGCATCCTCTACGCCTCCGCTATACAAGTTGTGCTGTGCATAACAATAGCCATACTGAGTATGTTTTCTCAAAACCTCTATCTCTTCATCGCTTTCGCCTTTCTGATACATATCTGTAGTGGTTTTTTATACACCATATTTTTCACGCAGAGCATGCTTACATTTCCCGAACATGCAGGTGTTGCTGGAGGTTTAATCGGGGGGCTCGTCTATGTATTCACTTCATTAAGCAGCTATTTGATTTCTACAATCGGAAAAATTCAAACACCAGCAGATTTAGGAATTCGATACGTGTTAATTGCAGCCTTATTACTGTTACTTATGTGTTATGTTTCGCGGATATACCGAAAGCATACGGCAACCTAAATATTGGAAAGCGATTTCTGTTTCATGCGCCATGATACTTTTTTCTCCTTTATAGGAGAATTTTAATAAAATACTTATTAAATTGGGGTTAAATTATAACTGAATTATGGATACTCCTGTCTTGGCAAATTCGTCTGTCTGGTCACCGTTAAAAAAGCTTGGATTTCGCTTTTCTTTTATTTTTATTCTCTCGTTTATTCTACTGAAGAACAACGGTACTTTTCCCTTGTTCAATATCATAAGTAAACCTTTTATAGCGTTGAGTCAGCAATTTACGCCTTGGTTTGCCAAACATATTTTACATTATCAATATGACTACGCTATTTTTACCAACGGCAGTGGCGACACTTCCTACGATTGGGTAGTACTATTGGTTCTTTTTCTTCTCGCGCTACTTGGCAGCGCTATTTGGTCTTTACTTGATCGTAAACGGAAAAATTATGATATCGGGTATTATTGGCTCACGCTATTTATACGCTACTATATCGCTTTAATGCTGATCAACTATGGCGCCATTAAATTGACACATAGCCAAATGCCCGCTCCCGGGTTGAGCAGACTGATGCAACCGCTAAACGAATTCTCTCCTATGGGATTAGCCTGGACATTTATGGGGTTTTCTAAAGGTTACAATATCTTCGTGGGTCTCGTGGAAATTTCGGCAGCTTTCTTACTTTTTAGAAGAACACTCGTCCTAGGTGCATTAGTCACCATCGCGACAAGCATCAATATCATGAGTATCAATTATTTTTTTGATGTTCCTGTAAAACAACTATCTACAGCCTTGCTTTTCCTATCGATATTTTTGCTATTGCCTTACCTCCGCCCACTAAACAATTTCTTTTTTAAAGGCGAGCCCGCTCAGCTCCAGCTATTAGCACGCCCCGTGTTTCAAAAAAAATGGCTCAAGAAAGGAGCTCCTTGGCTTAAAATCGGTTTTATTGCTTTCGTTGTAATTACGCAGGTTATGGGTTTATTCTCCCGACAAAAGCTGATGGACCATTACTTCAAAAAGTCACCCCTCTACGGCATCTATCGTATTGAAGACAAAAATTCAGAACTGTATACCCTTCCTTCGGATTGGTCATATCTTATTTTTGAAGGTGAAAATCAAGTGACTATCCGTGACAGATACTATAAAGCTCACTACGAGGAGACGCGACCGGATACAACGGCAAAAACTATTTCCTTGAATAACTTCACGTTCGATTATCAAGTTGCGGATAATGGCGATATCGTCTTAAAGAAAACACTCGAAAAAGGTGTAGAAGAGATTAAGCTAATAAAACAAAACACCGCCGATTTTGAACTGAACAAACGAAGTTTTAGTTGGATACAGGAATATCCGTACAACCGATAACAGGTCTTGCTCGTTGTAAATCGACCAATATCAGATCGTCAATACGGAGTTTATAATACATCGCAATTTTCACCAGTAATTCTACAGGAGGCTCTGCCATGCCATATTCGTATTTGGAATAACGCGTTCGGGTAATTCCTAAATCATTTGCCAGCTCCTGTTGAGATCGTCCAACTTGCGCACGCAGGTACTTTATATTTTCAGCCAAGTGGTACAACATTGTTCTAATTTTGAACAACAATTATACTAATATTTTTAGTATTACATGTAATTTTGTTTAGATTTTTACAAACAGAGGATGTATGGAGCGCACGATAGTACACATGGATCTGGATACCTTTTTTGTATCCTGTGAACGATTAAGAAACAGCGAGTTGGATAAAATTCCAGTCATTATCGGTGGAGGCGATCGGGGCGTTGTCGCCTCCTGCTCCTACGAAGCTCGGTATTATGGCGTCCGGTCGGCCATGCCCATCAAAATGGCCCTACGCCTATGTCCACAAGCCAAAGTCATCAAAGGAGATATGGAGCTTTACTCCCGCTTATCTCATACCGTTACAGAAATTATTCAAGAGAAAGCGCCAGTAGTAGAGAAAGCCAGTGTCGATGAACATTATCTTGACATATCGGGTATGGATCGTTTTTTTGGTTCCTATCAATGGACACAGGAGTTGATGCAGAATGTTACGAAACACACCGGACTTCCCGTAAGTTTTGCTTTATCGGTCAACAAAACAGTTGCTAAAATTGGCACAGGAGAAGTCAAACCCAGCGGCAAAAGAGAAATTCGACAACATGAGATCAAACCTTTTTTAGCCCCACTATCCATAAAAAAAATACCGATGGTAGGCGATAAAACCTTCCAACTGTTATCACGCATCGGTATACGTACCATACATACCTTATCCGAAATGCCTGCCGAAGTACTTCAGCAGATGATCGGTAAAAACGGCATTGATCTTTGGAAAAAAGCAAACGGTATTGATCATACACCAGTCGAACCTTATACGGAGCGAAAATCAATCTCTACAGAACATACATTTGATCGTGATACAATCGATATAGCGATGCTTCGCACGCTAATTACAGGGATGGTAGAGAAACTAGCGTTTCAATTGCGTACGGAACAATGGCTTACCTCAACTGTCGTCGTTAAATTACGTTATGCAAACTTTGATACGGAGACCAAACAAGCACAAATCCCCTATACATCGGCCGATCATACCTTAAACCGCTGCGTGCATGAGTTGTTTGATAAACTGTATAATCGACGGATGCGAATTCGGTTGATCGGGATACGTTTTACGGGACTGGTGCGGGGAAGCTTGCAAATCAATCTGTTTGAAGACACGGAAGAGATGCTCGCACTATATCAGGCGATGGATCATATCAAACATCGATTTGGCCACAATAAGGTTTATCGTGCATCAAGTGTATATGTACCGCCTAAAAAAAAGTAATAGCTATGTACCTCAATTGTCATTCTTACCACAGCTTGCGCTACGGCACAATGTCTATCAAGACGCTTGTAAAACAGGCTAAAGCCTGTGGCGTTACAGCCCTGGCATTGACCGATATTAATACCGTTACGGGGATATACGATTTTATTCGTGCCTGCGAGAAAAAACAGATCAAGCCTTTGGTGGGCATGGAGTTTCGCGAGGGCAATAAATTGTTATACATTGCCCTGGCAAAAACGTCTACCGGTATTGGGGAAATGTGCAACCTATTAACGGCGCATAATATAGCGGGAACACCGATCCCCGTTCAAGCACCACCTTTTACAGAAGTGATTACGATCTACCCGTTGGATAATGCCCCCGACAGCTTACCCCCGGATGCGTATATCGGCGTGCGTCCCGACGAGCTTACGCAGCTTATCCAACTTCGATGGCGACACCGAATCAATAATATGGTCATCCTCCAACCTGTTGTCTTCGAAAGCAAAGAAACGTACAATCTGCACCGCATCCTGCGTGCCGTGGATCTCAACATTATTCTTTCCAAGCTCACTTCGCAAGACACTTGTCGGGAAACAGATTCCATGGTCCCACCCCACACGCTTCTTTCTTATTACCGCCATTATCCGCAATTGATTACCAATACCAAACAGGTTGTGGATAGCTGTAATTTTACGTTTGATTTTCATGCGCCAAAGAATAAAAAGCATTTCACCCATAGCCGGGACGAAGATTTAAAACTCCTGACGACCTTAGCTTACAGAGGACTGGCAAAACGGTATCCTCCAGAACATCGAGAAGCCATGGATCGGGTGGAGCGAGAATTAAAAGTCGTTCACCAGCTCAGTTTTAGTGCGTACTTCCTGATCACCTGGGATATTGTACAGTACAGCAACAGCATGGGTTTTATGCATATCGGGCGCGGCAGCGGCGCCAACAGCATTATTGCTTATTGTTTGGGCATTACCGATATCTGTCCGTTGGAGTTGGATCTTTATTTCGAGCGTTTCCTGAACTTAAACCGCAAGACGCCTCCCGACTTTGATATCGACTGGAGCTGGCAAGACCGGGATACCATCTTACATTATATATTCAATAAATATGGACGAGATCACGTTGCTTTTTGTGGCACCAACGTTACTTTTAAATACCGATCGATTTTCCGTGAACTGGGTAAAGTATTCGGTTTGCCCAAAGCCGAGCTCGATAGCCTGGCCACCATGCCCATCGAGCAGCACGACAGCAATTCGATTGTTGCGACAATACATCGTTATGGTAAAATGTTGGAAAAATTCCCGAATCAACGCAGCATGCACGCCTGCGGTATATTAATCTCCGAAGAACCCATTACACATTATTCTGTCCTGGAGATGCCTCCCAAGGGTTTTCCTATCGTACAATTTGACATGCATATTGCCGAAGAAATCGAGTTGCATAAATTTGATATTCTTTCGCAACGGGGAATCGGTCATATTAATGATGCTGTTCAATTAATTCAGCAGAACAGAGGCATCACAGTAGACATCCGCAATACGTCCCTCTCCAAGGACGAAACATTATGCAATGATTACCTCCGCAAAGGCCACACCATCGGCTGCTTTTATATTGAAAGCCCGGCGATGCGGGGATTGTTACGCCGGCTCCAATGCGATAACTATAAAATATTAGTCGCAGCCTCCTCTATTATTCGGCCGGGTGTTGCGCAGAGCGGCATGATGAAAGAATATATTTTTCGGCACAATAATCCGACAGGATTCACCTATTTCCATGATGTCTTCAGGGAGCAATTACACGAGACATATGGTATTATGGTTTACCAAGAGGATGTGATTAAGATTGCGCTCCACTTCGGTGGTTTAGCGGCAGCGGATGGTGATATTCTACGGCGTGCGATGAGTGGCAAGGGACGATCTCTTTCCGCGCTGCAACAGGTGAAAGACAACTTCTTCGCCTCTTGTCGAAAACTAGGTCACGATGAGAACCTTAGCGCCGAGGTGTACCGTCAAATTGAATCTTTTGCCGGTTATTCTTTTTGTAAAGCACACTCGGCCTCCTATGCGGTAGAGAGCTACCAAAGCTTATTTCTCAAAGTATATTATCCTTTGGAGTTTATGGTGGCTGTGATCAACAATCTGGGAGGATTTTACCGGACCGAAGTCTATGTTCACGAAACAAAAAAATCAGGCGCTGAAGTCTTTCCTCCATGTGCCAATAAAAGTATATACGAAACCACCCTCTATGGCAAAACCGTATACCTCGGTTTTATGCACATCCAAAGTCTTCCCAAAAAGACGGCGCTCCTTATTGAGCATGAACGTAAGCAACATGGAGCATACCGTTCCTTAGAAGATTTTATCCGCCGTATCCCCATCGGTATAGAGGCCGTACAAATTTTAATCTACATCGGAGCGTTCCGTTTCACGGGAAAAAACAAAAACGAACTACTCGTTACCGCTCGCATGTTGCTGGTCAACTTCAAACCTGAAAACCGTGCGCTGATGCTTCTGCAAGAACCCGCTAAAGAATACAAACTCCCCGAGCTCGAACGCCTCCCTCATGAAGATGCTTTCGATGAAATAGAGCTGCTCGGCTTTCCAGTATCTTGTTCTCCCTTCGACTTGCTGCAAACAAAATATCGCGGTGAGGTTCTGGTGCAAGACCTACTCAAACATCATAAAAAACAAGTAAAGATGTTGGCCTACCTTATTGCACGTAAACATGTCCCGACCAAACTGGGAACCATGTATTTCGGCACTTGGATAGATGTTCATGGCGACTATTTTGATACCGCACATTTCCCAGATAGCCTCCAGGCTTACCCTTTTCAAGGTGGCGGTTGTTATCTCCTCCTCGGAACGGTCGAAGTAGATTGTCATTTTCCGACCATTACCATCCATAAGATGGCCAAGATGCCTTTTATCCCGGACCCACGCTATAACCATGAAAAGAATCATCAATACCGGGTACACCAGCAGATCAAAGAGGATGTCAGCATGACCCATCGTGCCCCTTATCCACAAGCACATGAAATTGGCCTTCCTCGGCAAGCCATGCCCCAAACATAGAAGCGCTGAAGGCCTGTCAAACCACGACTGAAAAGACCACGTGCCTACAATGAAAACTTGTTTCTACTCCAAACACTACCAATAAACATTTGTTATTACTTCTATATAAAAACACTTAAACGTTCAATAATGGAAATTAAAAATGTAACAGTGGCCGGCAGTGGCGTACTTGGTTATCAAATCGCATTTCAAACGGCCTTTCATGGATTCAATGTCACGGTATATGACATTAATGATAAAGTACTAGAAAAAGCGAAAGCCAAATTCGACAACTTGGCTCAAGCCTACAAAAAGGATCTACAAGCGACAGATACGGCGCTGGCCGCCGCAAAAAGCAATCTGCAATACACATCCGATCTTGCTGTCGCCCTAAAAGAGGCAGATTTACTTATCGAAGCTGTTCCAGAAAATCCACAGATAAAAATTGATTTCTATAAAAAAGCACGTGCCGTTGCTCCAGAAAAGACACGCTTTGCGACCAACTCTTCTACCCTCTTGCCTAGTCAATTTGCGGCCGAAACAGGACGTCCGGAAAAATTCCTTGCCCTGCATTTCGCTAATGAAATATGGAAACATAATACGGCAGAAATTATGGGACACCCTGGCACAGACAAACAGGTATTCGATCAAGTAGTTGAATTTGCCAAAAACATTGGTATGATTGCTTTGCCTCTTCACAAAGAACAACCCGGATATATTGTCAACTCGTTACTTGTTCCTTTACTCGGTGCGGCAACGGATTTATTGGTCAACAATGTCGCTGATGTGCAAACAATAGATAAAACATGGATGGTTGCCACCGGTGCTCCTGTAGGCCCCTTTGCAATTCTCGACGTTGTTGGTATTACTACCGCCTACAACATCAATAAGATGGAAGCGGATGCCACTGGTGACCCATTAAAAGTCAAAACAGTAGCCTTTTTAAAGGAAAACTTCATCGATAAAAATAAATTAGGAGTCGCCACAGGCGAAGGTTTCTACAAATATCCGAATCCCGCATTTACCGATCCAGATTTTTTAACGTAAATTGCTGCATGATATTAGAAACAGAACGTTTGATTCTCCGCCCCTTCCTTCCCGAAGATGCGGAGAATATGTACGCTTTAAATGAAGACCCCGAAGTGTTACAATACACCGGAGATGTACAATTTGTAGATGTGGAAGCTACCCGAGTGTTTCTCACGAACTACGATCAATACGAGAAATATGCGGTCGGCCGTCTCTTGGTCATTCGCAAAGAAGACCAGGAAATACTCGGTTGGTGTGGACTCAAATATCATCCTGAAGAGGATGAATATGATATTGGTTACCGATTTTTTAAAAAACATTGGGGCAAAGGTTATGCGACAGAAAGTGCGATAGCCTCCATGGACTACGGTCAAAACACCTTAGGTATCAAGCGTATTGTCGGCCGGGCACGAATAGAGAATTCAGCCTCTATAGGCGTATTTAGCAAGCTAAACATGCATTATGTTGAAGATTTTGAAGAAGATGGACAACACTGGGTGCTCTATGCCCTAGAGAAATCTAGCTAAACAACACCAAGATTTCTTCCACGGTGACCTTTCCAAAGAAGGCTGTCAGATCTACCGCATTCAAGACGGATTCAATTTGATCCAAGCTATGTTTTTGCCCAATAAGCTTTTTCTCCAGCTCTTCAATAGGTTTGGAAGCGAAGAAATCACCAAAGATCTTAACCTGCTGAATATATCCTTTATCGACATCCATGTGTAATTCAATAAATCCAGCAGGTACTTTTATCGCTTTCTTAAAGTTATAATTGGGTGAAAAACCGAAATTCCAATCCCAAGTATTATACTTCTCTTTCACTAATGTTTCGATCGCATGTATATCGTCGACCGTTAATTCATATTGAATAGCCCCGGGATTTTCTTTGATCATCTCAGCGATCAGTAGCTCTTTTAGTTTTTCGGTACTCGTATCTGCCGGCAGGTAATGAATCAGATTGGTTACCCGCGCCCGATTAGACTTTACAGCTTTGTCAATAAATTTAAGCGGGTTTACCTGCAAAGCCTCGCCTAAAACCTCCATCTCCGAATTTAGCAGAATAGTTCCATGTTGAATCATTTTACCATTCTTCATCAACTTCGCATTACCACTGAATTTCTTACCATCGACCAATAAATCGTTCCTTCCTTCCAACTTTGCGGGTACACCTAATCCAGTAAGCAAATTGACAACCGGCTGGGTAAAGGTCGAAAAATCCATAAAATCATTGGTTCCCAATAATGTGTGAAAAGAGAAATTCAAATTTCCCAAATCGTGATATACAGTCCCCCCTCCAGACATACGACGCACAACCTTTATCGCATTGTTAGTAACGTAATCCAGATTGATCTCTGCCAATGTATTTTGAAATTTACCGACAATGATAGACGGCGCATTCACGTAGAGCAAGAAGATGTCTTCCTCAGGATATTTGTATAACAAATACTCTTCAGAAGCAATATTAAAATATGCGTTGTTCGAAGGAGAGTCTATAATAAACATAACTTATACCAGGTTAGAAGAAAAATTGATCCACAAAAAACTGTAAGATTGCCTCGTCAGTACGAAAACGACGTATCATTCGATCCCAGGTCTTCGGTGCTAGTTGCACCTTATTCCCGAAACTATCCTCATAGGTCCATTTGTCAAAGATATCTTTTTTCAAAGAAGCATTGTCTCGACCCTCTTGAAATTCTAGATATCCATGAATATTGCGTTTAAGTGAGCTTTTTACTCCATTACGCTGCTCTTCAATATTATTATGCCCAAAAATATCCTTGCCCTCCTCTAACTTATAACCTCTATTATCTTCAATTATAAGCTTATCGAAAATATCAATCTTATACGACGCTTTATAGTTTTCATCGCGTCTATTCTCCCGCACTAGATTAAGAAATAGCTTACGCTGCTGTTCTTTGTTTCCGATAATACCACGATATTCTTTATCTAAGTATTTTTTTTCAAAAGTAATCTGGTTTCTACGGCTGTCCTTATAGATTAGGTCATCAAAGATATTCTTCTCCAAGGTCGCGGTGTACTTGCCATCACGAGACTTATAATTCAAGTTGCCAAAAATATCAACATCGATTTCACTGCGTTGTCCAAATACAGATAAACCAGAGAATAGAAATACAAAAAGGAAAAAAGCAATTCGTCCGAATATGCGATACGATGTACTCTTGAGGTCATTCAAAAAATTAAAAGCTGCGATCATAAAAATGGGTTTATCTGTTGGATTAAAAAGAGACACGTTGGTTTAACGACAAATAATGTTTTTGAGCGCTTAACCCTACTTTCGTCTACGGACGACCTCTTCCACCCTACCTACAGCATCAGCCTTATTTAGGGATAATCGTACAATACTGTCCTTCTTGGCAAGTAGATCATGTGGGACATGGCCTTCTAACGTTATTAACATTCCGCGATTCAGGGCAATCCGCTTTCCATCAACACCAAAATCGATTTCTCCATCCACCACTTCCACCACAATCGGAAAAGGTGCACTATGTTGCTTCATTTCCTGTCCGGCACGAAAAACGATTCGAATCTCTTTTGTAGCGGTAGTGTCTAACATAACTTTTATCGCAGGGCGATCCTCGCCATAAACGATATCCTCCAATAAAGACGCTGTTTGCATAACCCACTTTTTGATTTAGGGTCAAGGTAGGAAAAGCTGATGGTTTATGCAAAGAAACCTATTCCTTCTAAGGGAGATTGACGTCTAGACAATCGCATAGACGTCAATCGCATCCAGCCTTCTAGGGAATAATCTGTCCTGTGCGTAAAGACTTAAAAAGATCGAAAAAAGAATCCCGTGTATCCTGGTACGCGGTAAAGCCTAATTTTCTACTTTTTGTCATATCCGTTACCACCTCCAGAGGTCTCCCCAAGTCCAGATCAGTATGCCATGGCGAAATCAAACGTTCTAAATGACTTTCTTTCAAACCATGCGTCTTCACGATCTTCGTCCAATCTTCTGCTATTCCTGTCATTGCACTTTCTAATGGTCGAATAGTTTCCACAAAACCTTCAGCGGCAATTCCAAACCAGTCCGCAATATCAAACCATAAACGATTCCATCGAAAAACATCGCCATTGGCCACATTAAAGGCTTGATTCTGTGCAGCAGGGGTCGTCGCTGCCCAGACCAATTGCTTAGCCAAGATTCGTGCATCGGTCACATCGGATAAACCAGACCACTGCTCCCGCGACCCCGGCCATACCATAGGCAATCCCCTTTCTTTACACCAGGTAGCATATACCGCTAGCGTCGTCCCCATATTCATCAAGTTGCCCACTGCTTCACCAATAATGGTATGTGGACGATGCACACTCCACGTGAACCCATCGCGTGCAGCAGCCTCAAAAACAACATCTTCTTGTGCATAATAAAAGTTAGGAAATGTAAGTCTTCCCTGATCTTCTCGCACGGGCGTTTCCGGCAGGTTCCCCGTTTTAGCATACGATTCAAAAGGGCCTAAGTAATGCTTTAATCCGGTCACCAAAGCTACATGTGCCACACTTCTTTTTAGAGAAAGTACATCCAACATATTCCGCACCAAGGTGCTGTTCACCCGTATATTTTCAGTCTCATTTTCCTGACGCATCCAGGTGGTAAAAAAAACATGGGTAGGATTAATACCAGACAACGCTTCTTCTAAGCTGTCGGTATCTAAGAGATCTCCCCTTAGCTGATGGACTCCCTTTAAGGGTTTACTTGGATTTCTTGACAAGCCATACGTCTCCCAACCTTGGGCAACTAGCTCTTTGGCCAAATTACTGCCGGCAATTCCTGTGGAGCCGACGACTAATGCGCTATTTTTCATCTATTTCTTTTGGTATCAAAAGTAAAACCTGCCAAGCAGGTATACATTGACCCAAAACAAGAAATAACGTTGACTTAGATCAACTGTTTTTTCTTTATCCGGCTGATCGTTTCAGTCGTCAGACCCAGGTAAGAAGCAATTAAATGCTGTGGAATCCGTTGAATAATAAACGGGTACTGTCGCAACAACTCTTGATACTTTTCTTCTGCCGTGTAGGTGTGCGAACTAATCAGTCGTCGGTCTTTTGTGACTAAACTATTTTGATACAATATTCTAAAATAACGCTCCATCAGAGGCATCTGATCAAGCATAGTATCATAATGAGCACGGGATAACAATAGAACATGCGTTTCCTCAATCGCGTCGATATTTAGCAACGCGGTCTCTCCGCAGATGAAACTCCGAAAATCAGAAATCCACCACCCCTCTAGCCCAAACAAACTGACATGTTCATTGCCTTTATCATCCAGTGTATATGACTTCAGCGCACCCCGCACCACAAAAGCAATATCCTTGCACAACTCCCCTTCCTGGAGAAGATATTGCCGCTTACGAAGTTTCTTTACTCGAAAAAAACTTCGTAAAAGCGTTTTATCCGACTCCGTTATCGTTACTTTTTCTTCTATATTTTGAAATAAAGATTCAAAAAGCATTTCTCTTTCGTTTGATTTATCACGAATCTACAAAACTTTCATGATTTCAGCATGTATGCTACCCCACATGACGAAAGCGATCCTTATAAATATTCCAGAAATTATAATCCGTCATTGGCGCATCCTCCATACCAAGATGCCGGCCCATTGTTACAATCTGGCCGCGGTGGTACGCGCCGTGCAGTACAATTTGCTGAATGTATTCATAACGAGATAAATTACAAGAAAACCATGCACTATCGACAGCGATCTTTTCTGATAATAGAGACTCGTCGCTCTCCGAAACCAGATCGACCAATTTTTGTGAACTCACGATCAGCTCTTCAAATAGCTCCAGTCTTCCAGGCATATCTGGTAAATGTTCAATATCTAACGCAAACTGCTGACCCACAATCGAGCGCCAGTATTCTTGTGAACAACAGATATGATGTACCGTCTTTAAGATACTGCTATAACTGGATTTCACCTCAGTATGCAGAAGGATTTCCGATTTGGTATTTAACCACTCCACATATTTTTGGTTTACCCAAAGATTATGTTCCAAACTGCTCAGTGTAAGTTTCTTTAAGTTCATAAGGATAGTATTTAAGTTATGCTGTATTACTAACACAAAAATAAAGCGTGCGATGACAGCCTTATGTCAACAGTATTAACTAAAAATAATAGCCAAAAAATTTAATGATCTTATTTTCTTTGACCGGAGCAAAAAAAGATTTCTGAAAATCTAAAATCTTTCTATTTTTGCATCAGTTTAAAATCAGTCTAAATAAGATTAAAGATGTCAAAACACTCGTGCATCAATAAAGCAGTCGCTACCGGCTTGCTTCTGCTGGCGGCAAACAGCAGCTTTGCGCAACGCTTAGAACTCCTCATTCTAAATGAAAAAGCATCGCCTGTTTCTAATGCTAATATCAGCATAAACAATAAAAAGATAGGATATAGTAATGTTAACGGACTTTTTCAGTACGATGTAACGCAATTTTCCTCTCCCCTACAAGTACAGGTTTCTTACACGGGATATGCCAGCTTACAAAAAACAATAGCCACGGATACACTACGGTCTCCGATCCAGCTCAGCTTCCAGCGTATCACAAATTTGGACGAGGTTATTGTTACAGCAGGCCGTAAGCCGGAACATATTTCTACGGTGCCTTCATCAATTTCTATTTTAAACAGCCAAGAAATAGCCGCCCAAAGTCAGATCAACACCAATCTTTCCAGTATCCTAGGTAATACCATTCCGGGCTTAGGAACATCCACAAACAAAGCGACCAATTCAGGACAGACATTACGTGGACGTGCTGTTTTGGTTTTGATCGATGGCATCCCACAATCTACCCCATTAATGAATGGAGCACGTGACCTACGGACAATCGACCCTAGTGTCATTGAGCGAGTGGAGGTAATCAAAGGTGCCACCTCCATCTATGGAAATGGTTCGGCTGGTGGTATTATTAATTACATTACCCGAAATAATGCACATGGTGCGCCCGCTTTTGGCGGTACAACCAGTTTACGAACCACTATAAATCCGTTTCACAGCAGTGAAACCATGGGCTACCGAGCCGCTCAGTCATTCTATGGCCGGAAAAATAAATTCGATTATAGCGTAAGTGGTTCCGTAGATTATGCGGGTCTACAGCGGGATTCGGATGGTATACCACTCGGACAAACAGATGGACTATCAAATAGTTATCAATACAATGCTTTTGTTAAAGTAGGCTATACGATTGATGAAACATCTTCCTTGATGGCTGTCTACAATTTCTACAACAGTACACAGCATGCAAAATACATCAGCAAAACAGGTGTCTATGGGGAAACGCCAACTATCGGTGTAAAAGGTGAAGACCCAGGACGTCCTGCGGGCACACCATATAACCATAATGCGATGCTAACCTACACGAAGACAGGAATTTTCGGACAGACATCGCTTCAAGCTTCTGCCTACTACAATACCTTCCGCTCTATGAACCGTTATGTTGAATCGGGAACGGCATGGTATGGTCCGGGACAAACACAGATAAACTCTGAAAAAAAGGGCTTACGGCTAAACCTTAACACCCCATTCCGTTTAGGTAACGTACAATCCGAGGTAACCTACGGTCTAGATCTATTAAATGACGTTACAGACCAGAACCTCGTAGACGGCCGTATCTATATCCCGGATATGAATATGATCAATGTGGCTCCCTATGCACAATTGCGCATGGATTTTTTCGAAAACCTGATCTTCAAAGGGGGTGTTCGCTATGAAAATGCAACCGTTAAAATCAAAGATTTTAATACCATTGCCTCCGGACCAAACGGAGAGGGTAGTATTCCAGTCACAGGCGGAAAGATACCATACAAAGGGGCTACCTTCAATGCTGGATTACGCTACAATAAATATGACCTCTTCAACCCTTTTGTAAGTTTTTCACAAGGTTTCGCCATCAATGAGTTAGGGCGTATCGTTCGTCGTGCGACGGATAACGACCTCGACAGCATAAAGACCGATCCGATTATTACCAACAACTACGAAATTGGTTTCTCCAGTAACTACAGTATCTTTAATCTATCAGCTTCCTACTTTTACAGTACCTCAAAAATGGGGGTGGAACTTGTTGACGTTGGCGGATACTTGATTCCACAACGCCTTCCAGAACGCGTGTATGGCTACGAAGTGGCTCTAAATGCGCGAATCTCTCCAGAGTGGACTATTGGTGGTACCTATGCCTATGTAGAAGGAAAATCGAAACAGGATGATGGAACAAAAACCTACCTGAATGGTTCTCGTATTGCTCCACCCAAGGCTACAGGTTACTTGTATTTCACTCCTAACCATGCATGGAACTTCCAACTTTTCTGGGTGCATACCGGAAATCGCGATCGCTTCGAACCGAATGCTAAAGGGGTATATAAAACCAGCGAAGGCCCAGTTCGTGACGTCAACCTATTCAACCTGAATGTAGGTTACAAAGTAAACAAAAGCTGGTCGCTGGGACTCGGGGTCGAGAATTTACTCAATGCTGATTACTACCCTGTCTTAAGCCAATACAGAGCATTTAATGCCGATTATGTGAAAGGACCTGGGACAACAGCTTCTTTCAATATAAATTACAAATTCTAAATGATCAAAAAGGGTATACTCTGGCTTCACAAATGGCTTGGCATCCTAACCGGAATTGTTATCGTTGTGGTTAGTGTGACAGGTTGTCTCTATACATTTCAAGATGAACTGAAGCTATGGATATACCCTCATAAATATTATATCGCCGAACAACAAGGGACACCACTCCCTATCAGTGAACTAACAGCTATTGCTGAAAGTCAGTTACCCCAAGGCGAAAAAGTATCGCGCATCGATGTATACCCGGCCAAAAATCGTACATGGATTTTCCGTGCACTGGATACCGATGAAGACGCCTTTGGACACTGGAACTATTACCGGTATTATAAGCGTGTTTTTCTAAACCCTTATACCGGAGAATTACGCAGTATTGAAAACTCCAAAACAGAATTCTTTCAGGTGGTCTTACAACTGCACATGAATTTACTCCTTGGAAAAAAGGTGGGGCATGCTGTCGTAGGCTATTCTACCGCCATCTTTGTACTTATTTTGATTTCTGGATTGGTGTTATGGTGGCCTAAGAAATGGAAATCAAAAAAGCTGAAAAGAAGTTTCTGGATTGACCGAAAAGTGAAATGGAAGAGGTTAAATTATGACCTACACAATGTTGTTGGATTTTATAGCTTACTCCTCGCGCTTGTCCTTGCAATCACAGGTTTGGTATTTACTTTTCCTTCTTTCAAGAAAGGGTATACCACTTTTTTCAATACGGTACTTCCTTATTCTAAACCAACAAAACCCCAAGCTCTGCCCACAAGTCCAGTCAATTTAAGTCGAGCTACACCGCTTGACAACGCGCTCCATTATACGTTAACCCAACACCCGGACGCCGGGATTATGTCTATTCGTTTACGCAAAAAGACGGCGCCTGAAATTGATATTCAGGTGCGCATGAGCGAACAACGAAGTGGAGATTTTAAGTGGTATTATTTCGACCAAAAAACCGTAGAGATAAATCAGGTCAAATCGTCCACGACACTACAAGGCGGCGATAAGCTTCAGGCACTCAACTTTGATCTACACACCGGTAATATTGGCGGTATGGGCACCAAGATCCTAGCCTTTATCGTTAGCTTATGCTGTGCAAGTCTTCCTATTACAGGGTACATCATCTGGTGGAATAAAAGCAGAAAAAAACATCGAAAAGGAGTAAGTCGTAAAATACAATAACCTTGTTACGTACCTGAGATATACTTTTTATTGCGAATCTTTTTGTTTTTCACTAAGTTTGATTATGCGTTGTACCCAACGTACAAGCTAAACAATCACTAAACCAAAACAGTAAGAAATGAAGGTAAGATTCCTAGCTCCTGTAGCGATTTTCGCGGCAGCATGTCTGACCGTGTCCTGCAAAAATACGTCGACTGTTCCGAACACCTTAAGTGAAAAAGAAAGTGCCGAAGGATGGAAATTACTCTTTGATGGACAGTCCATGGATCAATGGCATGTTTACAACAAAGGGACTATCCCATCGACCTGGCAAGTAAAAAATGGAGAACTGCACTGTGACCCGGAGAGCACAAACTTACGTGCCGACCTTGTCACAAATGAAGAATTTGAAAACTATGATTTGAAATTCGAATGGAAATTAGCTGAAGGTGGCAATAGCGGTGTCTTTATCAATGTAGATGAACAAGACTCCATCCCTACGACCTGGTATTCGGGACCTGAATACCAATTGCTACAAGACGCACATCCGGATTTCGATGTTCCACTCAAACGACCAGGATGCTTATATAATTTCACGCCACAAAAGAATTTTGTAAAAACGAAACCTAAAGGCGAATGGAATGAATCCCGTATTGTTCAAAAAGATGGGAATATTACCTTTTATTTAAACGGTACGGTGACGGCTGAAATGGACCTCAAGTCCAAACAATGGCAAAGGCTCGTAAAGACAAGTTCATTTAAGGATGCACCAGCTTTCGGTAAGAAAACCAAAGGTAAGATTGCCTTACAGGATTGGGCACATGGGGCTTCCTTTAGAAACCTCAAGATAAAAACGTTGTAATATATAAAAGTCCGGTATTGCTTACGCAAACCGGACTTTCGAAAACAAAACAATTTGAATCAATTTTTTACATCGCACTATCAAGCGCCAGTTTTGGTCCTTTTATCAGCAGATTGAGCAAAAGGTCAAAACGTTGATTATATTTCGCACTTACCGCACCATCTTCTGCAAAAAGCTCATTCCGTTGAATCGGCACACTAAACGGTAACGTCCATGCGCGAAGCGATTTCGCTACGGCATCCATCGCATTGATCCCTTGCATTGCTTGTACACCATCCGCCCAACAAACTAAGCCCACCATCTTACCGGTCAGGTATGGATTAGGTAATTTTGCACTGCACTCCATCCAGTCCAAGCAATTCTTCATTACCCCAGTCATACTACCATGGTATAACGGTGATAGCCAAATATGAATATCTGCTTCACGGAAGAGAATATTCATGCGTTCCACCGCATTAGGAACTTTGTTCAACGTTGTATCAAACAATGGAATTCCAGAATCCACAATCCGAAAGGTCTTCGCTGTAATTCCTTGTCCTGCAAACTTCTCTAAGAGGTAAGCACTCAATCGTTCAGATGTTGCGTTTTCTCTTCTGTCCAACGCGCCGTTAAATATCAAAGCTTTCATCGTTTCTTCTTAATTTATATGTTTAGGTGCCCTTTGCAGGACAAATAAATACTATCGTGTATGTAAATTTAGCGTTAATCTATCAATTTTTCGCTATAACTTTCGGCATTCCTGCTTCACCATAAAGTAAAGTTTTCACCACAGGCTTCAATTTTTCTGCTGCTGCCATATAGAGAGATGGATCTAGATTCGGTCTAGCGCGAACAACAACCTTTTCTCCAGTGAGGTAAGAAAAGTCAGTAGCCAACACCGCATCTCGCCATAAAAGACGATCCAACGCTGCTGCAGAACAAAAATCTATATGTGTAGCGATACCCATTAGATTATTTACCAACAGCATATATGCCCAGGTAGGAATAATCGTATCGACAGAACAACCCACCGCAACAGAACGACCTTTCAAGGACAGCCAATCATAGGTCTCCAACGCTGCTTTAAACTCCTTTTCTTTCACAATCATTTCCATAAAAAGAAAAGGCTTGATATCTAGAAAAAAACTCTTTTCCTTCGGCTCATAATCCAACAGGTCCACCGTTATAATTCCAGAAGCTTCGACCTTATTAATAAATGTATCCATACCAACTTTTACTTTTATTTCCAGTTTTAAACCCATTCCCCACGCGCGGCACCGCAAACCCATCGCAACGTGACAACAAAATATAGCAAACCCTTATAATCGTATAACGATACGGGATATATATAAGTCGTAATGGAGGTATTTGAATGTTTCCAATATTTTCACAAATCAAAGGTAGGAAAGGTTTTAAATAAAACAAGCAAATACTTGTTTTATTTGAAAGTAAAACATAGAGCTGACAATTGTAAAAAGACGGCACAGGTTGCATGGCTTACAAATCGTATAATAATAACTACCTTTGCAGAGAAAACAAGTCGGCTTAGTAGCGAGGAAACTCAGAAATAAAACAAGTATGACATTGCAAAAGGAGAAAAAAGATAACACCGATAGGATACTGATGATCATCAAGATGAAGAGGCATACACCCCTTGCTGTCATTGCCCATGATCTCGGTATTACGAAAGAAGGTGCCCGTCAACATCTGATTAAACTAACAGACGCCGGTCTCGTAGCTATCCAACACAAGCGCGAAGGGGTTGGCCGTCCTACCGCATATTATACGCTCACCGATGCAGGACTTGCTCGATTTCCAGATACCCATGCACAAGTTACCGTCGGGTTACTACAGTCCGTCAAACGATTGTTAGGCGATAATGCGTTAGATCTCTTGATCAGTGACCGTGAAAAGCAACACTATACACGATATGCTGCCGCATTAGAAAACAAACAGCATATCGAAGAAAGACTGCAAGTACTCGCTTCACTCCGGAGTGAAGAAGGCTATATGGCAGAATGGTCCCAAGATGGTCAGACCTATTACTTTACAGAAAATCATTGCCCTATCTGCGCCGCAGCAATAGAATGTCAAGGCTTCTGTCGTGCCGAACTCTCCAACTTTCAACAGCTTTTAGGCCCCGATTATGAGGTCTCCAGAATACAACATATACTACAGGATGGCACGCGATGCGTTTATCAGCTAAAGAAAAACAACAAATAAGACGTGTCGTTGTTTACCCCATAGAACAAAATGATTTTTATAATATGACATTGATAAGTGATCTCAAATGGCGACATGCCGTAAAGGCCTATGACCCGAGCAAAAAAGTAAGTACAGAGGATATTGAAAAAATTATTGAAGCGACGCGATTAGCCCCTACTTCATCGGGTCTACAGCCATTTAAACTGGTCGTTGTAAGCAATCAAGCTCTAAAAGAACAGATGGTTCCAGGCTCTCTAAATCCAGATTGTATGCGGGATTGTTCACATATACTCGTTTTTGCCGCCTGGGATCAATACACCGATGAGCGCATTGACGAAGTTTATGATCGAACAACCGACCAACGTGGCTTACCAAGAGGTCGATTTAGTCGCTACACCGATATGTTAAAAGAATCCTTTGGCCGGCAGACAACCGCCCAACATTTCGCCCATATCTCGAAACAAACGTATATCGCCTTAGGTTTTGCATTAGCACAAGCTGCAGAACTACGTATTAGCAGTACACCGGCAGAAGGTTATGACAATGAACTAATCGATGACGTTTTGAATCTTAAGGAACAAGGGTTACGATCGGTAGCATTACTGTATCTAGGCTATGCGAATGAAGAAAAAGATTGGCTCGCACAAATGAAAAAAGTACGTGCTCCAAAGGAAGATTTTGTCGTGGAATACAAATAGGGAATCGCGCTTTACATTTTTAGCTCCCCCGGAGAAATACCGTAGTATTTTTTAAAGGCACTACTAAAATTATTCTGATGTCCGAACCCGGTCAATAGCGCTACTTCATAAACAGATAAGCGTTCCTCCAACAGGTAGGAGCGCGCTTTTTCCATGCGAAGTCGTGTCAGATAATCGTGTATAGTAACCGAAAAATACTCCTTAAAGTCTTTACGTAGTTTACTCTCGCTCATCAGGACTTCTGTTGCTAATTCCTTTTGTGTGGGTGGATTGGCAATACGCTGTTCCAAAATCTGACGCGCCAACTCCAACCGCTCAATATCGTCGTCATTGAACAACGAAATACTATTATTTATTTTCTCGTTGTATTGCTCAAACTGATACATCAACAGCTCAACAATCCGTGATTCCGTATGTAATCGTCGGATTTCACCCGTTTTTTTGGATTCAATCAGCTCGGCAATCGTGTGTTGCATCTCATACGTAGCCATTAGATCTTCAGCCGAAAATGAAACATATTCGCCTTTTTCGATCTCGTCCACAAAGTGTTTATGCAACAACGAGTCGCGCTTAATAAGATTTAAATAATATTCTTTAGAGATGACCGCTATAAAATAACTATAAGCAATACCATCTTTTACCTCATGTTCGGTCTTTACCGAAGGAATATAACGGATATTATGTCGGCTCATCCCATAAGGGAGCTTGCTGTCTGCCGTCTTAAAAAAAATAAACTGGCTGGTGATGGCCTCTCCTTCAATTTCTGTATGGATATGTACCGGTCTGTCGAATGCCATTTCGGTATGCAAAATGAAAAGACCACTGGTTGATAGCTGGAAATTACGCATATGAACCGGCCCCTTCGAAATCTCTAAGCGACTTTCGATTAAAGGCTTGTCGGGCATATATAGATCAGGAATCTCTTCTATGAAAAGCCATTCATCCAATTCTTCGATTCTACTCTTTATCACCATAACATTAGCCCTACTAAGATTTCAGTTCTCTAAGGTACAAAATTTACACGTAATTTATAATCTTTCTAAATAACAATCGGTAATATTATGCTTTCACATCAAAGACATCGGCCTCCAGCTTTAGTTCTTCAAGCTGTACAACAGGTTTTAATATTTTAGGATTTAGTTCGACTGAAGCCTCTACCGAAAACACGGTATACAGATTCGTTTTATTAAGGACTTCAACCGGAGTCCCATCAAAGAGCTTACGTCCGTTTTTCAACATCAAAATACGATCCGCATAAATCGCTGCAAAGTTCACATCGTGCACCACTAAAACGACCATAAACCCTCGCCGGGAAAGTGCCTTAGCAATGGCCAATACCTTCTGTTGATAATGCATATCGAGTGCTGATATTGGCTCATCCAACAGGAGTAGGCTATCAGGATTATCCCATACCTGAGCCAATACACGGGCTAATTGCACCCGTTGTTGCTCTCCTCCCGAAAGGCTCATATATACGCGGTCGGCCAATGCAGTAATTCCGCAGATTGCCATCACCTCTTCCACAATCTTGAGGTCTCGCGCGGTAGGGCTCGACTTATAATGAGGATACCTCCCCATCAACACCAGTTCCGCAACCTTAAAGGCAAGGCTTATATGTTGTTGCTGACTTAAGAGCGCACGCGATTTGGCTAATACCCGAACATCGTAATCTGGCAAAGCTATCCCATTTAAATTCACCACCCCACTATTCGGTTTTCGATCACCGCAAAGAATCTGCATCAAGGTAGACTTGCCCGCTCCATTTGCACCCAAAATAGCAAGCACCTCCCCTTTTCTCACCTGAAAGGAAACTTCCTTTAGCAACTTGCGCCCATTAATTTCGAAGCTTACTTTTTCTACACGTAGCATAGCTTTAATTTTATTTTTCCTTGATCAGAATATACAAAAAGACAGGCGTTCCCAATAGCGCGGTTATAACCCCGATAGGAAGCTCTATAGGTGCAACTAAAGTACGAGCCAACACATCGGCTAAAGTCAGGACCAAAGCGCCAAGCAACATCGAGGCGGGCAATACAAAACGATGATCTACCCCACCAAAAAGACGAACCGTATGGGGGACCAATAACCCTACAAAACCAATAATTCCCGATACGGCAACAGAGGCCCCGACGGCTATGGTAGAAAGCACAACCACCCAGCGTTTTACCCTATCGGTGCGCATCCCAAGAAGGTCTGCTTGTAATTCTCCGAGGGCAAATGCATTCAATGACTTTCCATAAAACGATAAACAGCACAAAGCGACCAAGATAAATGGAGCCACCACCATTATATTTTCCCAAGAAGCCCCCCCCAGACTACCGAGCATCCAAAAGGTAATCGTACGCAACTGTTGTTCGGTTGCCATGTAGGTCATCAGCCCAGTCAAAGCTCCGGCAAATCCATTAATTGCAATCCCTGCAAGCAACATAGTCGTCACATTCGGTCGTCCATCTTTAACCGAGATACTATACACCACAAATGCGGTAATGCCGGCTCCCACAAAGGCACCAAACACCAACAAATAATACCCTAACCATGCCGAAAGACCTGCAAACAAGAGGGTTTCAAAAGCAATCACCAAAACGGCAAATAATGAGGCGCCAGCCGAAATACCGATTAAGCTCGGTTCCGCTAACGGATTTCTAAAAATCCCTTGAATTGCTGCCCCTGACATGCCTAATGCAGCGCCCACCAAAATACCCAATAAAATACGCGGTAAACGCACCACAAATAATACATCTGCCTGCAAGGCATCAACGGTTACTTCACGATAAAGTCCAATTTTCTGGAGCAGCAATTGCGCTACATCTCCTACTGGAATGTAAAAAGCGCCTAATCCCAGGGCTAGTATCGTCACGACGATCAATGCCACAATCAAGCCACTAATAATTAATTTCTGTTTCTTATCCACGCTGTTATTCTCAAACCCCTAAAAACCTTACTTGTACGCGCTCCACTAATGTGCCATCGATATGGTCAATCCTTTATGAAGCTCGGTAATAGCCTCTGGCAACCGGGTACTAAAGTTGACCAACAGCGAGGCATTCATGACCAGTATGCGCTTCTGCTTCCCTGCTTCCGTCAAACGGACTCCTGGCATCTTTAAGATTTCATCCTTCCCCCCCAGACTACTTGCTCCAAAGTCAAACATTAAAATAACATCGGGATTCGCTTGTACCAGAGCTTCCGTTGTATAAGGTTTAAAGTCAGCAAATTCCTGAATAGCATTCTTAGCCCCAGCCAGCTCAATCATCGCATCCAGACTACTTCCTTTTCCAGCGACACTCATTGTCCCCGTTCCACGTGCGTAGATAAAGAGCACTTTAGGCGATTTCTTACCTTGGTTTTCCTTCGCTATATTTTCGATTACTCGGTCATATGCTAGCTTCGTACGTTCTACAACACTTTTGCCAACCGCAGGGGCCGATAAAGCATCTGCGATTTCTTGCATAAAACGAAAGGCTCCTTTTGCTGTAAACTCCTGTTGTATTTGCACCACATTGATCCCCGCTTTGCGCAGTTGTTGCACAACAGTTTTTGACATATCCCCCGTCGCAACTAAAACGATTGTCGGTTTAAAAGCCATAATACCCTCTGCTGATAACGACCTATTCCGACTTACCTTAGGTAAAGCTGCCGCAGCCTTCGGTGAGATACTCGTTACATCGGTAGCCACCACAAACTCGCCTAACCCCAACCCAAACACTGTTTCCGTGATCGCTGTATTGAGGGTCACAATGCGTTGTTCTTTTCCAAAAACAAACTGTCCGATACATAGAAAAAAAACAAATATTACTCTTCTTAACATAATCAATTCTTCACTTTTACAATACAAAACAAATCAATAATCAGTCTAAATACAAATAAAATAAATATGTATTTGATGCTATCCCAAACCACAAAACAATACATAACACATTCAAAAACAACAAAATAATACAGATTAAAATAAGAAAACGATCAAAAACAAATCAATTTGAATAGAAGATTTGACACTTTTCATAGAGGAAAATCCATTTTGAATCCCTTCTTTTGTCTTGTTATTTAGATTGATTAAAAATAGTTAATGCCAGCTAGAAGAAATAAAACCGTTAAAATAACGTCTGCTTTTTTAGGGATTTTATGTCCTTTTTTTGTTTTCAGCCAACACAAATTTCAACTCTCAGGCCAAATACTAGATGGACAATCCGGTCATGGATTAAATCAAGCAACCGTGATTTTATACCCGGATAAACAGATCTTCCGAAGCGAAACAAACGGCACATTCCTTTTTAAAAATCTATATGAAGGTAAGTACAAATTAGAGGTCCGCCGTGCGGGATATACGACACAAAATATGGATTTAGAGCTTGCAGAACGTGATACCTCCATCGTTATCAGGCTCCTCGCAGAACCTAAAAATATTGAAGCGGTGGCCGTGAATGGAAAAATTACCGCAGTCGACAATCTTATCAATGCAGAAAATGCGGCGATGCCTGTCAAGGTCATTACGCGTCGGGAGATTGAACTCATGGGAAGCCGACGTCTGGATGAGGTAATGAAAGAACAAACAGGTGTTGCTGTCATCAATGATATTGCTGGCGGTTCCAGAGCCGTGGGCGTACAAATTCAAGGGTTTAGTAGCAATTATGTCATGGTGCTGGTTGATGGCCAACCCATGTTGGGACGAAACAATGGAAATTTCGATCTTTCCAGGATATCGGTTACTAATATAGAGCGCATTGAAATCATAAAGGGTGCCTCGTCCTGCTTATATGGAAGTGATGCATTAGGTGGTGCAATCAATATTATCACCCGCCATGGAGCCATTACGCCGCAAGCACACGCTTCCCTCCTTTATGGTAGCTTAAACATCGTCGATGCGACGGTGGAAGCCGAAACCCCTTTTGCAAATAAACGTGGCGCTGCTGTATTCTCTGGAAATTATTACCGTACCGATGGTTTTAACACCAACAAAGATTACATGACAACGGGCACGACGGTGCATCCGTATGATAATTATAGCTTTCAAGGGCGCATACGATACCGCACCAGTAAAGAAGGCACACTTGGTTTTACAGCACGCTATGCGGAGCGTAGTTCTACGATGCAGAACGGTTGGGGCGAAGGCCTCACTTTAGAGGACAAACAACGCGATCAAGACCTGAACCTCTCCCTCAACTACGATCACCAATTTCGTTCAGGTATCCGTAGCATGTCACGCTACTATTTCACGCGTTATCAAACGCAGATGCAAGCCGAATGGATTCGTCAAAGTGCGTTGATTGGAGCAGAGCGTTTTGGTCAGCAAGTCCATCGTTTTGAGCAACAATTTGCCTATGCGCCTCAGTCCTCGCTTCGCTTAACAGGCGGACTTGGAGGGAGCATCGAAATGATGGATAACAAAGATTTGGGAGACGATCGTCAGCTGCGCACAGCATTCACATACTTACAAACCGAATGGCATCCAATTGAAAAACTACAAACCACATTAGGGTTGCGCTACGATTACACCGATGTGTATGATGGCCGTTTTAGCCCAAGCTTTGGCATCCAATATCAGATCAATACCAACCTAGTGGCTAAGGCGGGAATTGGTGCCGGATTTAAGGCCCCTGACTACAAAATGCGCTACCAATTATTCTATAATCCGGCGGCCAACTACATGTTGGTTGGTACGGATCGTGTGCGCCAGACCATGGAGGCAATGGAACAAAATGGAGAGCTGAGTACCAAAAACAGTTACATGCTTAACTTGGTTGCAGGGAACTTAGGCGCAGAAAAGAGCCTCTCTAATAATATCGGACTGGTATGGTCTTCCAGTAATAAACGTTTACGTACAGAGATCTCAGCATTTTACCATCGCATCAATAACCAGATAAACCCTATATCAGTTGGCGTCGGTACAGTTGTAGGACAGATTTACACCTACCGAAACTTACCTAAAGCCGTCAATAAAGGTTTTGAAGTTTCCGCCGCCTATCGGTTGACAACGGATGTAGAACTTTCTGCGGGTTACCAGTTCTTAATCGCCAAAGATTTGGCCGTCATAGACAGTATTCAAGCTGGGAAGTTCCCTTATAATCAAATGATAAACAATCCGATTACAGGCGAATCAAGACCCGTCACTACAAAAGATTACTGGGGTATTGAAGACCGATCACGTCATATGGTCAACCTGAAAGCGTTGTACGAATACCGTCCCTGGAATATGAATTTCAACCTGCGGGCAAACATTCGCGGAAAATATCCTTTCCAGGAAATTAATGGCAATCAGTTTATCGATGAATATGACGCTTTTGTGCCGGACCATGTTTTGTTAAATCTCACGGTGGAGAAAAGCCTATTGAAAAAGAGATTGACCCTCCGACTAATAGCAGATAACATCTTAGACTTTACACATCAATATATGCCGGGACAACCGGGACGTGTTATTCTTGGCGGATTAAGTTATAGATGGATTAAAGAATAAAATAAACGACATGAAAACAAAAAAGATTATATGCAATGAATTTCGCAGTTGGTTGAGTTTAGCCAAACTGTGTTCCTTCTTATCATTGGTGACGTGCATTACTCTCTTTTCATCCTGCGGCAAGGATAAAGATGTGCGACCAGAACTTGAAGATGGGAAAAGCACAATTATTCGAGACTTAGCAGGCGACGTGGAAGCTTCCATGGGTAGCGGAATAGATGGAAAAGAGAATAGAGCATTCCATACTTTTCTATTTCGCTTTCGCGACCAACGACAGATCTGGATAAGAACGAAGGCCGATTCCCTGCAGTGGTTGCAAAGCAAAGATTGGGATTTGGCATTCACTGGCCCCTACAATTCAGAGGTTTTTGTAAACAATGCCCATATGGAGTTTAATCCCGGTTTTGGCGGCGAGGCGAAGCAGACTTCGGTCGTTTTGCTTCGACAAGCGTATCAAGCTGTAACAACAGCGCCTAGTGATGCAGATTTCGATAGCAGCACGATAAATAAAATCGGTTGGGCTTCTTCGGAATCTTCTACCGGATGGTTTCAATATAGCTTGAATACCCATATCATGCAAGCCCTTACAAACCGTACATATGCTATTCGTTTGCCCGATGGAAAGTATGCCAAGTTGCAACTCATCAATGCATATAAAGGAAATCCACCGGCAGTAACCAATCTGAACTGGCCATCTCCATACTATACTTTTAGATACTATGTGCAACAAGATGGTAGCAAAAACCTCAACACAAATTAAGAACATATTATTCAGCTTTTTATAAATTATACAATGAACAAACTTTTTAAAATGACCGTGCTTGCATGCGTAATTACTGTTGGTTTTACCGCTTGTGACAAGGATGACAAACCTGCCCAAGAAGAAAAAGAATACCAAGCTAAAGTGATGGTGAAAGAGGGCGAAACGGTCGACTTAACCAAAGTGTCCAAAACCAAGAACAGCGAAGGAACAATAAACCGAAAAGGACAAATCTATTCCGTTAGAAATTTTAGACAATTTACCCTTGGGGAAGATGGAAAACCAACCACGACAGTCGCAAAAAATTTCTATATTGATTTCAAAGAGAATGATGGTGTTACGGAAGCGGAGGCGGTTATAACCCTTCCGGCAGAGCTTACTGCCATCTTAAAATCGAACACGGAAAAAGGGTATACCCTCCGTTATATCGACAAGGCATTTGACGCAGTAACCGCTAATGATACCTTTTTAGAAGCTCCCAATAACACCTTAGGTCTCGAATCACAATACACCCCTAATGTTATCGGTTGGTTAATTTATACCGGAAGACCAAATCACCAAGTGAATACCAAGACCGGTCGCACAATCGTCGTGCTCAAGGATAACAAACCGTTCTTTAAGTTTCGTGTAAACTCGGTATACTCCAACGAAACCATGGAGAAAGAAGTACAGCCCGGAAACTACTTCTACTATTCCATAGATTATCAAGAATTTAAATAAGAAACAAGACGTTCCTCAAAGGTTCCGTCCGTCATTGCGCACATACAAAACGGAGGTACGGCGATCTTCTACAACTATTCGTTACAGTTAGTTGCATAGGACTGCCTCGTCGTACCTCCGCGCAATGATGTTCATTTGTGGACATGTCTACGTGTTTTACTTTGGCCCCTCTAATTTTGTCCTTTGAACTTAGCTGAGTAGGCATACTTAGCGTGACAAAGTACGATCAGCCCCATTGATCTCATCCTGACCTTTGTCATCCTGAGCCCATCAAAGGGTAATCGAAAAAAGCCATCATATCCGTGCCTATATGAGGTTATTTTTCAAATAAATAAACCTTTTAATTAAAATCGTTTTCCATAAACGAAATACCGTTTTTCATACAGCAACGTTCTCTCAAACCTTTTATATTTGCTATTATTTAGAATTAATTTAAATAAAAATAACAAACCATGAAACTTAGAAAGTTATTCACCCCACGATCTCCCAAGCGGTATTACACCATCGTAATGTGCCTCTTGGTTTTAACCGGTAGCTCGTGTAGTAAAAATAATGATACCACGCCAGACGATGAAACACCTACAGATGAACACATGTTTAACCGTTTGATTACTGTCAGCAACTTCGGTGAATCTCTACCTGAAGGTGCCGCTCCCGATAGCGAGCAAGAGCCGATTTTTTTCAGTCTAGAACAAAACCAAGCGGTCAATCAATCGTTGAAACGTACGAACCGCTGGGATCTCTCTTTTTCGAGCGTATATCGTTCTTATGTGGGCGGTAATAATGGGAGTGACAAGTTTAATTTTGGATTTGGTGGGCCTGGACAGGGAGCGGTTCTCTTGGTGAAGAAAAAGTTCGAAGACGTTATTGACATTCCAAAGAGCGAAAAATTCAATACGTTAAGTGATGCCTTTGGTCCGGACGAAAATGGAGACATTGGTCAAACAATCGGCTGGTACTTATATGATTTCAGCGGATTACTTGTCCGTGACGGCGAATTCGACAATCAACATATTGCCTATGCGCTTCACGAAGAACTACCGATTACCACGACAAACGGCGTTAAGAAAACCATCGAACCGCGCACGATTATTTTACGCACCGCGAAGGGCAACTATGCTAAAATAAGAATCCGTAGCCTCTACAAAAACGAACTCAAAAAGGAAAACTGGAAAAGAAAAACGGAAAAACCATTCTTCACTTTTGACTACGTATTGGCAAAAGCAGGAAGTACCAAATTTGAAATTAAAAACTAACCACATATTATCCTTCAACATATCAAGATGAATCGACTTATAAAATACTGCTGCTTGCTGCTCGCTACGTTGTCTGCCTTTACCGCTTGTACAAAAACGGAAGACTTGCCTGATTTACCGCAAGATAGAATTCTCGAATACCATGTCAGTAATGTTCCTGCTGGTGAAAGTCTTTATGGCGCAGTAGATCAAACAACAAAAACAATTACAGTTTATGTTCCTTTTTATTACGGATTAGAACTGATCGATCCAGAGATTAAGCTGTCGTCCGGTGCTCGTTTATCGGAAGAAATAGCCCCCATTACTATCGATACGCAAAACCAGACGTATACCGTTATAGCGGCCAACGGCACACGTAACACCTATACCTTAAAGATCGTACAGCAAAATACACCACAACTCGTTCTTACCTGGGCCAATTCCGGATACCCAACGACGAAACCGATCGCTTATCCGGTACGCATTCTTCCCAATATACGCGGTAACTTCTACAGTAATAATCCCGCTTTGGTAAAGGTGAGTTTACAATCTAGAAATACAAAAAAGGAAGTCGTACTCAATAGCATGAATACCAGTGTGCGATTAACGCCGGTGTCCGGCCAGATCAATAATTATCAATTAAGTAACCTACCTATTCCGGCGAGCATAGATACAGGACGTCATGATGTTAAAATCAATTACCTGGGACATGACGTAACATTAGCCGATCCAATAAATATTCAATATCAGGCGCCTCAGATTAACTATAACCCTTCGCAAATCGTGAAGCAAGGAGCGGAAATAAGTTATGACGCCTACCCACAGCTTGTTATCCTAAACCCGACTTCGGTGAAGGTAACCGCAAACGGTCAAGTCTATGACTTCAAAATTGTGAAACATAGCTTTGAAGCCATTACACTCCAAGTTCCGGATAATTTCCCTACGGGACAGGGGTATTATACCGCCATCACCACATTTCAAGGTTGGCCCTCACGAACAAATACACTGAATTTAAGTATCAGTCCAAAATAGCACCATGTTTATCCCACAACAAGAGGGATGTCATATATTTTTAGTTCACTTTAAAAAAATCAAGATGAAAAGAAATCAATTTTTCCAAAAAGCACTAGCTATTACAGCTGTAGCAGTATTTACACTCTCTTTTAACACAAAATCTGAAGCAAACGGCCTACGTCCGGATCAACCTGTTACTGTAGCCGCTATTCCATGTGGTTACGAATATGCCGTTGTTGGTAACCCAGGAAGCCCTTCTAGTCCAGCAAGTTTTGGTGATGTATATGTAACCTTAGGAACATCTTCCGCATCGCAAAGCAGCACGGCTTCATCGGCAGCGCAACTTGTGTTTACAAGTCGTGTTAACTCTTTCGTTATCAACAACACTAATTTTGAATTAAAAAAATTAGAAGGCGTTGATATCTGTGATGTAACAGCGTCGGATTGGAATGATGCAGCTGCAACAACAATAACCTCACCTGCGGGTAACAACGTTTGGTATACCTACGTAAGCCAAGTAGCAACACCAATCCCAGGCGTGGTTTTATTGGTTCGTAACAACTTTTCTGGCGATACTTGGGCCTTTACATTGGAGTCTGCAACAGCAGCAACTATTTCTACTTCACCGTTGACAATCCAAGGAACAAATACGATCAACGTACGTAAACTGTAATCTGAATACCATCTATTGATATACCTTCCAAAAGAAACATGGTGAGACCTTTTGGAAGGTTCTTAAAAAAAATAAAATGAACTTAAACGCTATATTCCAATTATTGAAATCGACAGCACTTTACTTATCGTTGATCGCGACACTGGTGTCCTGTAAAAAAGAACAGCCTGATCTTCCGTATAATGACATAGAGACCTTTACGATTGAAGATGCAAATGGAAAGCCTTTACAAGGTGTCATCAAGGGAGAAGATATCATTATATACTGGACGCCACTCATGGAGGATCCGGAATCCATCACGCCTACGATACGGGTATCAGAGAATGCCTCTATTAGTCCAGCCTCAGGTACTGCCGTTGCATATAGTGAAGAGACAAAATATACAGTCACGGCTCAGGATGGCAGCAAGAAAACGTATACCCTACGGCCTCAGACGGGACAACCCGTTCCGTACATTACCTCGAATGCGACTGCTTTTAATTTCAACACCGTCTTAGCTATAGGTGGCGATTTTTTTATTCCGAACACGGATAAAACAAAAGTTTACCTGGTACAAAACAATAAAGAGACGGCACTGACGGATATTCGGTCATTAACCAACTCATCCATCCAAGTCTTTGTTCCGCTAACACTGGACATCGACACAGGTAAATACCACGTGAAGGTTGTTACAGGTAAACGCGTCGTCACCAATGGCCCTTATACCCTACTTAAACCTCGCTTTTCTGATATGATCGAATATGCGACTGTCGCAAAAACAGTAACCCCCGGTGGTGTACTGACCCTGGACCTAAAAAGTGAAAAAGGTGCTGGTTATTATAAAAATGATCAATACGAAGTTCGTGTAGAATATCCCGGGCAGCCGCTAAAAATTTGGCCAGGAATTATTCAAATAGAAGGCACCAAACTACAGGTTAAGGTTCCGTCAAATGCAGAAAAGGGAATGGTATATATCAGTATTTATGACACGAAAACAACAATGTCCGTATACGGCGCCATACCAATTACCATCGAATAAAGACGAATGAGAAAAACAACCTTGTTGTATGGTTTCATAGCGGCTTTATGCTGGAACGCCTGTGGTAAATCAACCCATGAACCTTCCCCCAAGGAGCCGCCAGTCGTGGACAGCCGTAGTCTTAGGGAACAGTATAGCAGCAGCTGGGATCAGTGGCCTAAGGCAGAATGGTACGACGGTGTCACCGCTAAGGAATTAGCCGCATTACCTGACAATCCTTCGGTGGCAGATCCTGCGCTCATTACATTGGGCAAAGCTTTGTTCTTTGATAATCGTTTAGGGAACGGTGGTAACAGCTGTGCATCGTGCCATAATCCGGAGACCTATTGGCACGATCAAAAGAAAGTTGCTACAGGTATTGGCACCCACCATCGCAATACACCAACGATGGAAAACGTATGGTATCTAGCCGGCAACCTATTTCACGACGGCCGTGCCACCACATATATGGACCAAATAGCAGAAGCCATTGAGTCTCCGATTGAAATGGGTGGGAATTTGGAAACACTCCCTTGGGCATTACAGCAAATTAAGGGATATACGCCATTATTTACACAAGCGTATGGGGATGCCCATATCACAAAGGAGCGTATCTTGGAAGCGATAGCCACCTTTTCAAAAACCATTTCCAGCGAGGCGACTCCCTTTGATGCTTTTATACAGGGACAATATAGCGCCTTAAATGACCAGCAATTGTCCGGATTGCACCTTTTCCGTACCAAAGGAAAATGTATCAATTGTCACAACGGTCCATTTTTTACCGATTTGCAATACCACAATTTGGGGTATGCAGTAGACTGGGATGGCAAATTAGATCATGGTCGTTATGAAGCAACCAAACAAGAGACAGATCGTGGAAAATTTCGAACACCAGGTCTACGAAATATAGCGAACACTGCACCATACTGGCATAATGGTGAAATAGCAACCTTACATGAGGTTATTGATTTACTAAATCGCGGTATGCCACATACAGGAAGACAGAAAGTCAATGGAAAACTATCCGAACTCGTTCGCCCGCTTCAGCTGACCGCAGCAGAACAGCAAGCGATTATAGCCTTCTTACAGGCACTGAGTAGTGACGTTCCCCAGATGGAGAAACCTGTTCTTCCAGAATAGCTTGTAAAAAAGCCTCTCCGAGATGAATCGAAGAGGCCACTTCTCTCTTTTCGTTAAGTAACCAGAAGAGAGATGTCATTATTTTAGTTCAAGGGCAAAGTTAAACATATGTTAAGCAGCTTCCCACATTAAAAGTGTTAAATCGTAAAAAAGTAAAGTCAGCGGGATATTCAGATGATAAACTAACGTGCATATGATGAGCATAGACCAGGGTAATAACAGTAGACTGCAGCAATGGATAGCCTTGCTACAAGCAAAAGGACATGTTGCCAGCAAAAGGCGCATACTAATCATGCAGGCTTTGTACCAGAAGAAAAAAATAGAAGACATGGAATTTTTTTGGTTGGAACTACGTCAGGAACATCATATATCCTGGGCCACATTCTACAGCTTTGTACGCCTCGCCCTAAAAGAACAATGGCTACGTAAGACTTTTGATCAGGAAAACACGGTTACCTATTTGTTGCATATTGATGGATAAGAAGGTATGTAAAAAGCTGACAAAAATCACTTTTCATATATTTTTGAGCAAATAGCAGCATACAAGACAAGCAATAAATACGAATCTTTGTATAGAATCGTTTTAAATAAAAACAAAGAAATATGTTACATCAAAATATTAAAGACAATACAACTGCTGCTCACCAGAAGCTGGAAGGAACGGTAGTAAGACAATTAAAAGCTATCCGCTCCAATACTGATTACGCAGATGTCCTAAAAAACTTCTACGTTTACTTCAATACGGTAGAACAAGCGATCGCTCCTTTCATTACCCCAGAAGTATTGCCTGATTATAGCGAACGTCGTAACTCCAGTCACATCAAACAAGATATCATTGAGCTAGGTGGTTCGGTAGAGAATCTTCCTACAGTAGCTGTACCGACCATAACCAATGCATTGGAAGCACTATCGGCTTTGTATGTTTTGGAAGGTTCCATTATGGGCGGACCATATATCGTGCAAATGTTGAATAAATACGGTATTACCGCAGGTACAAATTTCTTCTCTGGTTACGGTGAAGATACAGGCAAAATGTGGGACGCCTTTACCGCAACGTTGAACAAATATGGCGAAGACGAGAGCACGCATGAAAAAGCAGTCGCGATTGCAAACGAAACTTTTTCTAAATTTGGTGATGTCTTCACAGCTGAAGTAGCTGAAAAAGCATAATCATATACATGAAAGAAAATTCTAAAACATGGTTAAAACGCGCCGGTCTCGGCGCGTTTCTTTTCTTCCTTGCCAAAGGTCTGGTTTGGTTGGCTATATTTTTCTTTGCCGCCAAGTCCTGCAGTTAAGTTCCGCACACGCGTTTTTTTCTGCTTCGCTATATTCGATACTTTTTCTATTTTTATAAACAATGATGACCATATTGGTTATTTAATGATAGAAAAATGTATATCCTAAAACGAACTACGGCTACAGATTCTGATTTTGAAATGCTGATACAACAGCTCGATGCAGATTTAGCTGTCCGCAATGGTGAAGAACAGGCTTTCTTCTCTCAATTCAATCACCTAAACAACATCAAGCATGTCATCGTTGCATACCAGGACAATAAACCGATTGGTTGTGGTGCAATAAAAACCTACGATGCGGATACGATGGAGGTCAAGCGGATGTTCATTATACCAGAAATGCGTAGACAAGGTATTGGTCTGCAGCTTTTGATGGAACTCGAAAAGTGGACTTCCGAACTCGGTTATGCGTACACTCAATTAGAAACAGGAACGATGCAACCTGAAGCAATTCGCCTCTACGAAAAAAATGGATATACGCGTATCCCGAACTACGACCAATATGTTGGTATCGAAAATAGTGTGTGCTTTAAAAAGAAAATGATGAAAACAAACCCAGATTATTTACAAGTAAATAAAGAATCGTGGAACAAGCGCACCGCTGTCCATATCGATTCGGATTTCTATAATCAAGCAGCTTTTTTACAGGGAGAAACATCCCTGAACAATGTAGAGCTAGAGTTATTAGGCGATATTAAAGGCAAGAAAATTCTACACCTACAATGTCACTTTGGTCAAGACACTATTTCTTTGGCTCGTTTAGGTGCACAGGTAACCGGTGTTGACCTATCTGATAAAGCTGTAGAGGTAGCAACAGAATTGGCCACCAAAACAGGGGCTGATGCCACCTTCATTGCCTCCGACGTCTATGAACTTCCGAACGTACTGAACGCACAATTTGATATCGTTTTTACCAGTTACGGCACCATTGGATGGTTACCCGACCTGGATAAATGGGCTAAGGTAATTTCAACATTCCTAAAACCACAAGGCAGGCTCGTTTTTGTCGAATTTCATCCTGTTGTATGGATGTTTGATGACGATTTTCAAAAGGTAGGATACAACTACTTTAAAGACGAACCCATTATAGAGACAACAGAGGGAACCTATGCCGATCGTGAAGCAGACCTCCAGGTAACCTCCGTCACGTGGAATCATAGTTTATCGGAAGTCATGACGAGCTTATTACAAAACGGGCTGTCAATCGCTTCCTTTTCGGAGTACGATTATTCACCTTACAATTGTTTTAATCACACCATTCAGATTGAAGAGAAAAAATTTCGCATCAAACATCTAGGCAACAACATCCCAATGTTATATGCGTTAGAGGCTGTTAAGCGTTAATTTTAAGGCAGTTCACCTTTCTAGGGTCTCCATACTTTTGGACACTGGTCAATTAACACCAGTGTCCTTAATCTTCCATCTCTCCTCTTCTCACGTCGATTTTCCACCTGCGCTTAGTCCCAATTTGCACGATCAAGAACCATTGATAAAATAGGAATAAAAAATATTTCAAAAAAAAGACTACTAATTCAATAGAATATACATACTTTTGTTCCCATTCGAGAACGAACGATATATCTTACCCTCTTGAAATTGGTACATCTGCCATACATGCTGAAAAAATCCGGAAGATTTCAACATAAAGAGCAGCAAGTACAAGCGTCACAGGTTATTCATTAAAATGCTACAACATTTATGCGTAAAATTATTACCTCTTTATTTCCCGTGCTGCTCCTATTGATAACTACCAATAGCGCATTGGCACAACAACGCGTTATCCAAGGTACGGTTATCGATGCCAGCAGTCAAAAGCCCCTTGCCGGTGTAAATGTCCAAATCACAGGACAGCGCCAAAGCGCGGTCACTTCCACTGATGGTACCTACCGTGTTACCACAGATCTTAGCAACGGAACGCTAGAATTCTCCTACATAGGTTATGAAACAGCACGTATTCCCTTATCCTCAACCAATTTCGACATTGGTTTAAACATTGCCAGCAAGGACTTGGGCGAAGTCGTGGTGGTGGCTTACGGAACATCACGTAAGGACAACATCACAGGTTCCATCAGCACCATCAACAACAAACAAATAGAAAACCGACAAGTATCCAGTATTTCTAAAGCACTTGAAGGACAAGTTCCCGGTTTGCAATCCGTTTCGGCTTCAGGACAACCCGGTACAGATGCAACCATCCGTATTCGCGGAATTGGTTCAATCAATGCTTCGGCAGCCCCCTTGTATGTCGTGGATGGTAGCCCTTATGCGGGTGACATCAACGCTTTAAATCCAAACGATATTCAGTCTATCAGTGTGCTGAAAGATGCTGCTGCGAGCGTACTTTATGGTTCCCGTGGTGCCAATGGTGTGATTATAATCACCACCAAAAATGGTCGATCGGGCGAGAAAACGGCCATCAACCTGAACTTTACCCAAGGCGCAACCAACCGTGCTGTTCGCGATTACGATCAGGTATCGACAGACGATTATTTTAAACTCTATTGGCAGGCATTACGCAATAAAAACGTCGCAAATGGGCTTACCCCCGAAAATGCAGCCCGTAATGCAAGTGCTACTATCGTCACGGATCTGGGAATCAACCCTTATGGAGCAGCCTTTCCACAACCGATTGGAACAGATGGCCAACTTGTCGCTGGAGCCACACCACTGTGGAACGACAACTGGTCGGATGTGCTCCAACGCACGGGAAGTCGTACGCAGGGCGACTTGAGTTTTAGTGGTGGAACCGATAAAAACACCTATTTTATCTCAGGTGGTTACCTTAATGACCAAGGAATTGCCATAGAGTCTTCATTTAAGCGCTACAATGTACGTGCAAATATTGATGCTAAAGTGCGGTCCTGGTTAAACACTGGAATCAGTATTGCCGGAAGCAGCACCCAACAAAAGTACCCGCAATCGGAAGATAGTAATACCGCGAACATCATTAATTTCACCCGTTTAGTACCTTCTTTCTATCCTTACTATAAAAGAAAACCAGACGGCAGCTATGAATTGGACGAAAACAACGAAAAGATCTATGATTTTGGCGCCTACCGTCCGAGTGCCGCTATTCCACGTAATAACCTAGCAGCGTCTCTTCCGCTAGACAAGAACGATATAAATCGCGAAAATCTAGCATTACGCACCTACCTTGAAGGTGTAATAACAGAAAATCTTAAGTTTAGATCGACGTATAGCGTAGATTACATCAATAGTAATACGCACTATTATACCAACCCGAGCGTCGGTGGTGGTGCATCATACTTAGGATCAGTAAGCAAATCCAATGTTCGCACCGTTGCCCAAACATGGAATAACATTCTAACATACGACAAACAAATAGGTGATCATCATATCAATATCTTAGGCGGACAAGAATACTATGATTTTAATAGCGCCAATATCAGTGGCAGTCGCGAACGCTTCGTGCTGCCTGGATTGTATGAACCCGTAGCCGCATCACAATTAAATTCCTTTACAGGATCTAGTTCCAATTATCGTCTATTGAGTTTCTTAGGCCGTGCGGAGTATGGCTATGCAAACCGCTATTTACTTTCGGCTTCTTTACGTACCGATGGATCATCTCGTTTTGCTCCAGAAACAAGATGGGGAACTTTTTGGTCTGTTGGTGGTTCGTGGAAACTGGCAGAAGAACCTTTTATCAAAAACAGTAATATATTCAATCAATTGACCCTTCGCGCCAGTTATGGTGGTCAAGGAAACGATAACCTAGGTACTTATTTCGCTTACCAAGGTCTCTATACCATCGCTAATAGCTTGGGCCAAGGTGGGACATTAACAAGCAGACTTCCAACCCCTGAACTCAAATGGGAAACGAATCTAAATTTCAATGCAGGATTAGATGTTGCGATATTAAAAAATAGACTTGCCTTCTCTGTTGAATTTTTCAATAGACAAAGTAAAGATCTACTGTTCACTATGCCCATGGCATTGTCTACAGGCTATTCCGGTTACGATGCCAACATAGGGTCCATGAAAAATACCGGAATCGATGTCGATATCCGTACCATTCCTATTCGCAAAGGAGATTTTAGATGGAATCTTGACCTCAACTTCTCCCATTACCGCAATAAAATCACGGAACTTCCTACCAAAGAAAATATTACAAGCGGGAACAAACTACTGCGTGTTGGGGGATCAATCTATGACTTCAATATACCAGAATGGGCGGGTGTAAATCCTGAAAATGGAAACCCACAATGGTACCTTGCCGATGCGAATGGAAATAAAACGGATCAAAAAACATCCGAATATGGGAAAGCTGGATTATTTATACAAGGCAGTTCCATTCCTGATCTTGTCGGTGGTATCAACAACACCATTACCTACAAAGGTTTTGATTTCTCGGCCTTATTAAGCTTTAGTATTGGTGGAAAAGTGCTGGATAACGATTATATCCAATTAATGCATAATGGCAGCAATATCGGCCGCGCCTGGAGCAAAGAGATATTAAACCATTGGACCCCAGAAAATACGATCACAGATGTACCTCGCTTAACAACGGACAATCTCAACTGGACTTCTGCATCTTCGCGCTTTCTATATAGTGCGACCTACGCGCGATTGAAAAACATAAATATTGGTTACACGCTGCCCGAGCAAACAAGTAATCGGATTGGCATCCGGAAATTACGTGTATTTGCCTTAGCAGAAAACGTACTCACTTTTTATGGACATCAGGGTATGGATCCTGAACAAACAATCAATGGGGCTACGTACTTCCGTTATCCTGCGATCCGAACCGTATCTGGTGGTATTCAATTGGCGTTTTAAGAAGATAGAAAACACGCGAAATGGCTAGTCCCTGCACTAACGTTTCATTATTAAGGAGAAAGATTATGTACAACAAAATAAGAAATATTTCACTTATCCTGACCACGATCTTATTACTTGGATCATGTAAGGATGTTCTAGATACGGAGCCTACGACCGCTATTCCAGAATCAGAGATCTACAAAAACACAGCCAATATCCAGACGGTAATCAATGGCACGTGGCGCTATCTAAACGATACGTATTTCACGTTTGCCAACCCGGGATACTCCGCCTTTATGCGGACCAGTGATGCAATGGGAAATGATGTGGCTGTTACCACCAAATATGGCTACCGCGACCCGTATGCATTTACGGAACTCTACAATCCGGCCGCCTATAGAGTACGTTCGTTTTGGACACTACTCTACAAGGTGATTGACAATGCAAACAATGTGATCGCCAAAGTTGATGCTGCTGAAGGGACACAAGAGAGCAAGGATATTCTAAAGGGGCAAGCAAAGACACTGCGTGCTTTTGCCTACTTGAATTTAGGTTCATTTTATCAGTTTAGCTATCTGAAGGATAAAAAAGCTTTGGTTGCTCCTATCTATACCGAGCCAAGTACAACATCCACCAAAGGAAACCCTCGCGCAACACTGGAAGAGTTGTACAACCTTGTCATCAGCGACTTAAGTGACGCATCGACATTGCTCGCCAGTTACAACCGCCCAGCGGCTGAAAAGTACAAAATCAATAAACCTGTCGCTCAGGGATTATTGGCACGCGCTTACCTCCAGACAGGCGCGTGGGATCTGGCAGCAAAAGCTGCTGAAGCAGCTTCCGCAGGCTTTCCTCTCATGACAACGGCCGCTTACCAGGAAGGTTTTAACGATTTACAAAATACAGAGTGGATCTGGGGACACCTCCAAACGAATGAACAAAGTACGGCAAGTTACACTTTTCATTACCTTGATGTGTCTTCCGAAGGCTCCTATTACTACAGCTTTATGGCGGACCCATTTTTTAAAGAACTCTTTGATCAAAATGATATACGATACAAGCTGTTCGAATGGGATGGGGAAACGGGTAGAGAAGGCTTTTTACGTTATAAAAAATTTAAGTTCAAACCCAACTTAATTGGTGATATTGTATATATGCGTTCTGCCGAAATGCTTCTTATTCAAGCGGAATCATTTGCACGAGAGGGAAAAACTGATGAAGCTATCAGTGCACTAAACAAGCTGCGGAGCGCACGTAACGCTACCCTATACACAACGACGCAGAACAAAGATTTATTGAGTGAGATCCTTATCGAACGACGTAAAGAGCTCTGGGGAGAAGGTTTTGCCCTTTCCGATATCATTCGAAATCAGAAATCCGTGGAGCGCAAGGCTTATATCGATAACCAAGGCTCGCCAATCAAAGTAACGGTAACTACGCCAACAGGAGCAACAAAAATTGTTAACGGTCAAGGACACCGGGTCATCAAGTTTCCAGATGGCACCAACTTTACAGCAAATAGTAGATACTATCTCTTTGCCATACCACAAGAAGAAGGACAACAGAACCCGAACCTGTAACCTGAACTTTTATAGACAGAACGGCCTAAGCATGAGAATATACTTCATACTGCTTAGGTCGTTTTTGTTAGCTCTCCTTTCTCTGTTTTTAAGTCTGACACTTTCAGAAAAATAGCGTAATTTTAATGCCAGATAAATTTCTTCCAATTCTTGTTAAACAAACATAAACTACAGCGTATTATTCGCAAGCTTCGGGCATATTGGAATACCGTAGAAAGTACAGGTATACATACGGATATGTCGTATATGGAAATGCGAAAAACTAAGATGCTCAACCAGGTGGCCCTTGTTTGTATTCCCCTTACGTTGTTTTTTTCTTGTGCCAATTGGATGGAAGGGCGCTATCTGCTTTCGGTAATCAACTATGCAAATTTTATTACCTCTGCGTCCATTTTTCTTTTCCACGCCTATCGTAAATATACCACAGCGCGCTTTGTGTTGCTATGTTTCAACTCCTTATTTTTTTGGTTAGGCGCCTACTTTTTTCACAATGGTGCAGAATATTTTCTCTTAAGTTCCTTGATTATAGCCATGTTAATATTCGAGGATCGATGGATTCAGATTACTTCTAGCGCCATCATCATATTGGCAATGATGATTATTATTTTTATGCCACAACCAATACCATTGGAAGCTAGGATTCCAGCAGATAGACTCGCTTTTAATTTTATCGGCTCTCTCGTTTTTATTGTTTTTGCAATTGCTGTCTTCAAGGATATACAATTTAGTTACCAGCAAGAAATAGAAACACAACGGAAGAAGTTGGAAGAAATGAACCGTAACATGGAGCGGTTATTTTCCATTATTGCGCACGATATCAGAAGCCCGATCTCAAGCACGCAGACCATGCTTACTTTATTTCAAAACCAGCTTATCTCTGCTGAAAAAGTTAACGAAACCATATCCTCCATTAATAATCGGTTAACCCAGCTGGATGAGACACTCGACAACCTCCTTAAATGGAGTATTCGAAATATGGATGGTCTACAAACAAAACCAACCGCATTACAACTGGAGGAAGCACTAAACAAAGTGTATCAATTTCTTGAGCCACAAGCATTTGAAAAGAAAATAAATCTAATAAAGAACATTGACCCTTCGGCAATCATCTATGTCGATTATGATCAATTTTTGGTTATTTTACGTAATATATTAAGCAATGCGATCAAATTCAGCTTCCTTGACGGGAATGTATCTAGTATAGGTATAGTCAAAGGAGGCTATGTAAAGCTGACCATTCGAGATCAAGGGGTGGGTATTCCGGCACAGAAAATTGCACAATTATTCAATTCCATCCAAACGCCATCCTTTGGAACAGAAGGAGAACGCGGAAGTGGGCTTGGGTTATTACTATGTCATGAGCTCTTGCGTAAAAATGGAGGTGAAATGCATATTGAAAGTGCACCAGAAATGGGCACGACAGTCGTAATGTCCTTTCCTCTATCCCATCGCGTATAAAGATCTGCCGATCCCCACAGCAGGTCAACACTTTTTGTCAATCCACTGGAATTACGCGAATACTCTTTTTGGGTAAAGGTATATTTTGGTTTTCAAAAACCACTTTCACTTTCTCGGCAATTTCGCCCCGAAAGCGTAAAAAACCCTGATGAGAAACCCACGCCCGAATAACGACTTGCATCCCGGAATCATTTAAGTCTCCCACATGAAACGTCGGTGCTGGGGTAGTTTGCACATTCGGATCCGCCGTTAAAATAGCCAATACCTGCTCTCGAGCCTGCTGAATATTCGTGTCATATGAAACATGGACCGCAAACTGCATCCGACGATAACCGGTACTCATATTTCGGATCACCGAATTAGCAAGCGAACCGTTAGGACTATAAATCTTTACCCCATCATCATCTACCAATGTGGTGTATAAAAGGTCAATATTTTCAACTGTACCTGTCGAACCGTTCGCGCTTTCTATTTCATCCCCGACATCGAAGGGACGAAACAATAAAATCAATACACCGCCAGCAAAATTCGATAAACTTCCTTGTAGAGCCAAGCCCACCGCTAAGCCAAATGCGGAAAGAACAGCAATAAACGAAGTGGTCTGGATGCCCATTGTATTGGCTACCGTAAGCAGTAAGAGAACATACAGCACAAACTTTATAAGACTTTCTGCAAAGCTTCGTATGGATAAATCTACATTCCTCCGCTCAAAACGTCGTCGAATTAAACGGATAAAAAAACGAATAACATAAATCCCAACAAGGAGTAATACAAACCCAACAGCAATACTCGGTAATTTCTGTACGACGACATCAATCATCTTACTCACGTTACTTTCTATCTTATTTAAACTATCTTCCATTTCAAGAAATTTATTTTATAAATATAACAAATAATTAATTTCAAAAGCACGGATGCAAGATTTTAAATATCTTTAAGGCATGGAGCTGATTTACCTAGATAATAACGCTACGACCAAGATCGACGATCAGGTTTTCGAGGCTATGCTACCTTTTCTCCGGGAAAGCTATGGGAATGCATCCAGCATCCAACATCAGTTAGGCCGGGCGTCACAAACTGCAGTAGAACATGCACGGAGCCAAGTCGCGACGTGTCTCGGGGCAACAGAAAAAGAAATTATCTTTACAAGCGGAGCAACGGAAAGTATAAATATGGTCTTACGGGGCATTACTTCTGCTTACAAAGGAAAAGGGAATCATATTATCACCTGCAAAACAGAGCATAAAGCGGTTCTAACGACCTGCAGACTTTTAGAAAAAAAAGGTATAAAAATCACATACCTCCCTGTTAATGACCAAGGAGAAATAGATTTAGATAACTTAAAATCAGCGATACAGTCGGATACTATTTTGGTTTGTTTAATGGCCGCGAATAATGAAACGGGCGTCTTACATCCGATTTCGGATATAGCAAAAATCTGTCAGGAAAGAGATACCTTATTTTTCTGCGACGCAACACAGTTGATTGGTAAAAGTGAAATCAATCTTACAAAGATTCCTATTGATATCCTCGCTTTAAGCGGACATAAAATACATGGTCCCAAAGGTGTTGGAGCACTTTATATCAGAAGAAAACGAAAACCGATCCAAGTGCCGGCCCTGATTTCTGGTGGTGGACAAGAAAATGACCTGCGCGGTGGCACGCTACATGTTTCAGGCATCGTAGGGCTTGGTAAAGCAATGGAGATTGCATCGTTCCCGCCGTACATCAGTCATTATCGGGATTACCTCGAACAACAACTGCTAGATCACATTCCGGCCATCATCATCCATGGCTCAGCGGCCCCGCGTTTAGGAAATACAAGCAGTATTACTTTTCGACATATCAAAGCAAGTGAAATCATGATTGCCATGCCTCAGCTGGCCTTATCTGCAGGTTCAGCATGTTCGGCAGGGTTGCGCGATCCATCACATGTACTTAAAGCGATGCACCTCCATGATGAAGATGCCTTTAGTACAATACGCATTAGCCTGAGTCGATATACAACGAAGCAAGAAATCGAAAAGACAGCACAACTGCTCATACAAGTTGTAGCCCAACTACGCGCAAACTCTCCGATATGGCAGCTGTACGAGCAAGGACTCATAACCTAACAAGCTGCACTACTTATGCGCTTCAACCACTGAAATCAGCTGTTGCAAATCGAGTACACCACTCTGACGCCATACCTGCTGTCCTTCTTTAAAGAGAATCATCGTTGGTACCCCCTGTACTTGATAACTCGACGCTAACGCATTGTTTTTATCGACATCAATCTTAACCACCGAAATAGCATCGCCATAATGATCCTTCAGATTTTTCAATATCGGAGCTAACACCTGACAGGGGCCACACCAAGTAGCCGAAAAATCCACCAATACCAGTGGATGTTTTTTTATAATATCACTAAAAGTTGCCATAAGGATTATCTTTGCGTTCTTTTTATCGCTTTTAATACGGAATCGTCAACCGCTCCAAATCTTCAATATCTCCGTTGAACATATTTAAATCAACATTCCCTTTGATACCATCTACAGCTCCCCGTTCAGAAAACTGCCAGAAGTCCCAATGCTTTTTGGGCCGATCGATCCAAAAATTATAATTAGCGATCCACAGCACGTAGTCCGAAAACTCCTTTTCTAAGAAATCTGTGAAATAACTGTCCCCCGAGTACAAGATAGGTTGTACACCATAATGTTGTTCCACTTCATCTAGCCACCGCTTCAGTCCCACCTTTAAGGAATCCATCGATTGCCGACGTGGTCGCTCCTCAATATCTAAAACAGGTGGAAGATCCCCTGGTTTTAGCTTTACTAACCTAATAAAATTTTTTGCTTGTTTTAATGAGTTTTCATTCGGTCTGAAATAATGATATGCACCGCGTAACTTCGTTCTGCTTGCGACTTCACTCCAATTTTCACGAAAGCGCTTATCTTTTGCCGATTCCCCCATTGATGCACGAACAAACACAAAGTCGACCGGTACAGCTCCATGTATCTTCAGCACTGCATCCCAATCAATATTTCCTTGATACTGCGAAATATCAATGCCATAGACTTTATCGTCATGCCGCTGCATTAAAGAAAGATTACGCTTATCATGCTCCGTAGCGGTGTGGCTATCGACTTTTTCCTCACCGTAAAACCAATTTTTGATTGCAAATCCCCAATCGGTACGCAGCATGATCAAACCTAATACCCCCGCCACAGCAATCGGTATCCCGATGCTAAAAATCAAATACCGCTTTCGTTCAGCCGCCTGAATAACAGGCTTCCCTTTTGTCACTTTTTTGGTCCTTGCCATTAAAGTGTGAAATTAGCAGATTTAATCGAAATTATATTGCTTTATCTTCCAATTTACGCACAAAGAGATTATAGTTTTCATGCTTCTCTACCGAAACAAGCTCACCTACATCGACGAAACCATCTAATGCAACGACATCGTACCAGCGTCCCTCAATTTCAACCTTTCCTGCAGGACGCAACACCGTACGAGCAACCCCTTGTTTACCAATCAAATCCACCATTTGCTGCGACGAGGTATACCCCACCTCGGCTTTTTGTTCATCTTCCAAAACCAATCTCTTGAACAGCGACGATTTCATCAAATTACGACCAAAGGCAACCATAAGTACCACAGCCCCTAGCATGGCACCAATCACAATTAAAAAAGAATTCATTAATAAACCGGGTCTAGTAAGTTTAAAATCTAAAAAATCATTATCGACCATCGAAAAGGCCAGTCCACACAAAACAAAAATAATTCCCAAAACACCGGCAACCCCAAACCCTGGAATCACAAAAATTTCCAAGGCCAATAATACCACACCGATTACAAAAATAGCGATCTCCCAATGATCAGCGAGCCCTTGAAGGTAAAGCGGAGCAAAGAATAAAGCACCGCAAAGCAGCGCAATAAATAAAGCAAAGCCAATCCCAGGTGTCTGTAACTCAAAATAAATTCCACCAATAATCCCTAATATCAAAAAACCACTGACCATGGGATTAATCAAAAAAGCGATTATACGATCAATCGTCGTAATTTTATGTTGTGATACTTCGCTTGGTTTAATTTCTGCTTTTGTATATAGATCTGTAATCGACGTTACTTCTGCATCGGCAACTCCTGCTTTTACGGCTTCACTCGTTGTCAAAGTCAGCAGTTTACCGTCAGGCTTTAGGGCCGGCACAGAGACCTCAGGATCAACAAAAGCCTCCGCAATATGAACATCGCGTCCCTTCGCTTCGGCCGTTGCACGCATCAATCCACGCATATACGATTGATATTTCTCCGGCATAATTTCTCCCTGTTGATTCACCACGCTGGCAGCACCTAGGCTTCCTCCCTTTTGCATATAAATTTTATCAGCAGCCAATGAAATTAAAGTCCCTGCTGAAGCAGCGTTATTATTCACGTATACTATCGTCTTCATATCAGCAGACAACAACCGAGTCCGAATGGAGTCCGCAAAATTTACTGCACCACCAAATGTATTCAGTTCCACCAGAAAAATTTTAGCCTTCGTTTCTTCGGCTTTTTTGTACGCTAAGTTAATCGTACGCCAAGCATTGGGCCCAATATCATCTTTCACATCTACTTTATACACGCGCTGCGCCATGCTCACCTGCATACAGGCTACCCATAGAAAAAGAAAAGCAAGAAAGGTTTTCGTAGATTTGTTCATACACTAAGTTAAGGACCGATTCATTTCGCTGTAATGACTAAATATACAACTTCTCTAGCATTTGTAGAAAGATTTCCGTTCGAAATATGGAAAATCGTGGTTGATCCCGATAGCCAACAATTTGCTGTAGAACTTCGCCATCCAGATAGTACCACACCAATCCTATACCGCTTAGACTTTACGGGAAGGATCAAACTGAATCACAAAGAGATAACCCCTAAAGAATGGACGTTAGATCATATCTATGGCGAACAGCTTATCTTGAAAAAAGTAGGTGAACAACAACCCGTAAAAGAAGGTATCTTGATCTTAGACCGTCTTGGAAATGAACGATTTTGCACCTATGAACATGTTTTGGTGGCCGTGGAAGATAATTACCTGATTATGCGGCACCGCAACTTTCAAACAGGTTTTGAAACCTACCTCAATCTAGATACGCTAGAAAAAGAACCAGCGAAAACCCCTCAGAAAAATAACGTCGGTCATGCTCCGCTCGTTTTACCTGTACCCTATTACGGCAATCGCCCATCTTACCTCGATCATGTTACAAAAGAAGAATTCATTTGGTTAAGTCGTCATGAAGACCACTATCTATGGAGCTACCACAGCAAAGGGAACGATGGTTATTCTTTAAACCTTTGCCTTGCAGACACATCCAAGATACTGTACGAACAATGTCTACTGAAAGATATGCCCAAGATGATTCCTCAACCTTATTTCCAAATTGGGAATCAACTTTTTTTATTGTCATATAATAAACAAGAAATTGTTTCGTATTTACTATAATTGTAATTGTATGAGAAAAAGAAATGTATGCTCAACATTGGTTAAGTTGAGTTTTATAGGACTCTTCTGTAGTCCTTTTATTACCTTGGCAAAAACAGCTCCTTTAGCTGATAAATATATGGTGGTAGCACCAGATTCAATTGGTACAGAAATTATTAATGACCAAATCTATATTATCCATAAAGTAGAATCCAAAGACACCTATTATGCCCTTGGGCGACGCTACAAAGCTCAGGTGAATGCGATAATGTCGGCAAATAACAAGAAAAATTTAAGACCTGGAGATACCGTAAAAATCCCTACGGGACGAAAAGGGGAAGCGCTAGCGGTTACCAAACCTGTCGTTAACACAACGAACACCCAAAAACAAAATAACACGAGCGTACAGACTCCAGATAATAATGAAATCCTTACAAGCTATAAAGTAGGTAAAAGTGAGACGCTATATGCGATTTCAAGACGTTTCAATACAACCGTTGATGAAATTAAAAAGCTGAATAACCTCACCAGTAATGCTGTTCGTGAAGGCCAGATGCTTAAAATTCCAAATGCAGATTTTCAACCACCGATAATTGAGGAACCTGTTGTTGCTGTAGAACCTGAGGAAATAGACACCCCCATCATAGAACAGCCTGGACGTGACTTAGGGTTTGAACCAAGCCGCTATGGTATTCGCGAGAAAAAAGAAAAAGGCATTGGCGTATGGATGGACAATTTAGAGACCAATGAGAAGAGTAATCTTGCCCTCCATAAAACTGCTCCAATTGGGACAATATTAAAAATAACCAACCCCATGACCAAAAGTGTTACGTACGCAAAGGTTGTTGGAAAATTTAATGACAACGCTGATAATCAAGATGCTATCGTTATTTTATCAAAATCTGCTGCATCTTATATTGGTGCTTTAGACAGAAGATTTTTGATAGAAATCGCCTATGGTGTACCTTTGCAAGAATAATCATAATTTTGCATTGATGAACAAACCATACGTTATTGGGATAGCAGGGAGTAGTGGCTCGGGAAAAACGTTCTTTCTCAAGAGTTTTTTAAATCACTTTCAGGAGGATCAAGTCACCTTAATTTCACAGGACGATTACTATATTCCAGCCAACACGAAAACCAGAGAGGAAAATAGGTTGTATAACTTTGATATCCCGACATCCATCAACCGAGCGGATTTCTACAAGGATATAAAGTCTCTCTTCAACGGCGAAACAATCTACAGGGAAGAGTATACGTTTAATAATCCAAATCTTAAGCCAAAGATATTGGAAATAAAACCAGCTCCTATCCTGATCGTGGAAGGCTTATTTATCTTTCATTACACGGAAATTAATGAAATTCTCGACTATCGTATCTTCTTAGCGGCAGATGAATCAGTGGCGTTAGAAAGAAGATTGCGTAGGGACCTTGTCGAACGTGGCTATGATCGAGATGATGTAATGTATAAATGGATCAACCATGTTGTTCCATCATATAATGAGTTTTTACTCCCTTTTAAAGAGCAATGTGATCTCGTTATTATTAATAATACCGATGACCCACAGATTATCGATGACGCAGCAAATAAAATATCACTCGAATTGAAAGCACAAAATTCGGACGTTAATATTATTTAAAAACAATCTAAATAACTATCTTTGTATCCGATGAAGGATGTGATAGTTAACACTTTAACAAGTGAACAAGATACAAATCCCTTCTTGACCGAACTCAGGAAGGGATTTTTTGCCAATACGGATACCGATTGCTGTATTTTTAAGAAGTGCTGTAAAAAGTATAAAAGAGGAAAACGTTGCAAAAAATGTCCTAATAGATAGATTCGATCCTCTCGTAGCGCACTCCCTCCTACGTTTTTCCAATTAGCAACTATGCTGTCGGTTCCCTAAATAAATTCAACAAGCTTTCAACTGCGTTCCACGTGCGGCAAAGGCGATCCTGCGGCCTTCCATATGAAATATTACAGGAATAATACACTGAGACCTTGGGTAAAGACAACCAAGAGTCGTATTTTTGTGGGATGGAACTTTCGGTATCGGCTAAAACCCTCAAGTGGTTACTGCGTTTTTATCCACCATTTCTTTTTCAACGCGTATGGATTGAAAAGATTCAACCTGATTATAAGCAGGCAGATATCCGTGTTTTCAAAAGCCTGCTCAATATCAATGGTAATAGAAGCATCTTTGGCGGTACTATTTTTTCATCCATTGATCCAATTCACACCCTCCTGTTAAACCAGATTTTTAAACAGCAAGGAATACACAAAACAGTGGCTTGGTTAAAGTCCGCAAAAATCGATTACATCAAGCCCGCAAAAAAAAGCTTGAGCTTCTCGATTAAACTACATGATGAAGATATCTCGAGCGCCCTAGCCGACGTTAAAAACAACGGAAAGGTGGTAAAGACCTTCGTTATTGATATCTTCGATAAAGACGGCTTACTATGCGCGCAGTCGCAGAACGAAATTTATATCCGAGATTTAGGTTTTGATTTCTCTACACTCAATACCCAAACTCACCAACCCTACATAAAATCAGACATATGAAAAAGTTAATGTTAAGCGCTATTGCACTCACAACAGTAGTTGCCATCAGTTCCTGCCAACAAAAGGCAAAAGATGTAGAAAACAACCCGCAAGAGCTTTCCGCTAAAGCAATCGAGGTACACGATGAAATTATGCCACAGATTTCTACTTTTGATAAGCATACTGTCGTTATCGATTCACTGTTAACAAATCTTGCGGTCCTAAAAACAGACAACCCGACATTGGATACCGTTGCAACGCGCACCGAACTATCTACCTTAAAAGATAACCTCGAACAGGCAACGGACAAGATGATGGTGTGGATGCACGAGTACACTACAGATAGTACAGATACGGAATATCAAAAAGCAGAAATAAAACGTATTTCAGACTTAAAAACGGAGTTTGAAAAAGTTACATCGGATGCCAATAGAATATTAGCGCCTTTCACAAAAAAATAATGAAAATAGCGATAAAACAAAGTTTACTGAGCCTCTTCTTTTTTGCTGCAATCGTTGGATGTGCTCCCAAAGCAGATAAAAAACTGCCTTACATTGGAGAACCAGATATCGAAGAAAAGATCGTGGATGGAAAAACTATCACCGATACGATTTATCATCGTATTCCAAGTTTCTCATTCCTTAACCAAGACAGTGTCCTTCTTACAGAGAAGGCATTTGACAACAAGGTTTACATCGCAAATTTCTTTTTTACCCACTGCCCAAGTATCTGCCCGACCATGCAGCGTAACCTGTTAAAGGTATACGAAAAATACAAAGGTGATGATCGCGTTTCTTTTCTTTCGCACAGTATCGACTTCAAATTTGATTCACCAAGTGTTTTAAAGGCGTACGCACAAAAACTAGGTGTCACAAATGAACAGTGGCAATTCGTCACAGGAAGTAAAAAGGACATTTATGGTCTTGCGGATCAATACTTAGTCTACACCAGAGAAGATGCATCGGTTCCCGGTGGATACGATCACCAAGGATACTTAGTGCTTGTTGATAAAGATAAACACATTCGTGGGGCTTACGATGGCACCAATGAGGAGCAGGTCGCCCAATTGTTTACAGACTTAGAAATCCTATTACAAGAGAAATAAAAGAAAATACGTATGCGTAAATTATTTCTTTCATCTCTTCTAATAAGCACGCTTATCGGCGTGCTTATTACTATTCAGGCATGTCAGCCTAATGTAAGTATAGAAACGGCCCAATATGCCGTAAATGGCCAAAAACTCTATACCACGCACTGCCAAAATTGTCATGGCGCGAAAGGCGAAGGACTCGGACAACTATACCCTCCATTAACGGACTCTATCTTCTTGAACAAACATCGCAGCCAGTTGGCATGTATCGTAAAAAATGGTATGAAAGGATCGATTGAAGTGTCAGGAAAAAAGTTTGACAATGAAATGCCGGGCATTCCACAACTGAATAATGTCGAGATTGCTTATATCCTGACCTATGTAACGACAACATTCGGGAATAGTACAACAACCTATACGCAAGAGGAAGTCGCTAAAAACATCGCTTCCTGTGATTAGGGAGGAGACCATAGTTGGTGGATCGTAGTTGGGTATTGTAGAAACACAAACCCGAAGGGCTCAGCACCGCTACATTTTGTGTCTTTTTTGTCTATCCGATCACTAACCGCTGACTTGATCTTCTAGCTCGGACGAACCTTTTACTTGTTACTAATTCGCCGTTGGTAGATCATCGTATTTACTAGGAGCATAAAAAAAGGTTTCCAAACGGGGAGAATGGAAACCTTTACTAACCAATTATAAACCTAAATTATGATACTACAAAGGTAACACGCCTAACAGCACAATCAAAGCGATTTTCAAAACTTAACAAAAACTTAACATTATACCCTCCCATTCTCCTCAATCCCTAGTAATCTTCCTGGGAACATATTGATTTATAACAAATCTTTGACAAATGCGCGTAAATAATTTCACTACATTTGCAACCGAATGAACGTTCAATTGCCTGTTAAAAATCCTAGACCTACACAGCAAATTGGCAACGAACAACTTGTTAAGAAGGATAATAAAACATGAAAAACAACGTCAGTCCAGACAAAAAGGAAGCTATTTTTGAAAGCGCCCTACATTTAATCCATGAGCATGGTTTCCACGGTGCTCCTATGAGTCAAATTGCGACTCATGCGAATGTGGCTGCAGGAACCATCTATCATTATTTTGCATCAAAGGACGAACTAATCTTAGAGCTTTTTAAATACTGCCGCGAAAGAACAAACGAACATATATTCAACTTTGATAAGGATCTTTCTTACCAAGACAAGTTCTTCTATATTTGGGACAGGTTAATAGAGTACTATATCGCTAATAAAGAAATCTTTAGGTTTATAGAACAATTTTACTCTTCCCCCTATTATGAACTTGTAGTGCAGTCTAAAAGTCCGTGCTATTATGGTGCAAACCATATGTTAGATTTCTATGAAGAAGGTATTAAAACGGAAGTTATTCAAAAAGTGAGTTTCACGGTATTCATATCACTTTTTATTGGATCAGCTACTTCACATGTCAAGGGTATTGTTTACAGAATGGTGCCCGTGGACAAGCAAGATCGAAAAGATTTAATTGAAATTATTTGGAATGGTATTAAAAATCAATAATATGAGATTCAAGAAAGCTGCTTTATTTTTATCTATTGCTTCTTGTTTTGTAAGTTTTGCAGAAGCACAAACAAATAATCAAGGAAGCAAATTAAACGAAAATGCCACATTAAACGAGTTAATCAACTACGCCTTAAGCAACAAGATTGAACTCAAACAAGCCACAATTGATAAAGAAATTGGAGAGCGTGAAATCGCATCCGCCTTATCGGGGTGGTTTCCACAGATCAATGCGACAGGTAGTTTAGTTCATAATATTCAACTACCGACCACGGTTATCAGTGGTCAAACCATTACTATGGGACAGAAGAATACCAGCGGATTAACGATTCAGGCGGATCAACAGATTATTAGTCCTCAACTGTTTCAAGCCTCCCGTGCCGCAAAGTTTATTCGTCAACAGAATAATCTGAATATCGAAAGCACACGAATTTCGACCGTTGTGGATGTCAGCAAAGCCTATTACGACATCCTCACATCGGAAGAGTCCATTAAGATCATCAACGAAAATATTGTTCGCCTAAAACGTCAATACAGTGAAGCGAACTCGCGCTATGAAGTGGGATTAGTCGATAAAACGGATTATAAAAGAGCACAGATATCGTTAAACAACAGTAATGCTCAGCTCAAGTCGGCACATGAAAGTAGGCAATATAAATACGACTACTTAAAGATGCTTCTGGGCATGAATACGAGTGAACCACTGAGCCTGTCTTTTGTTAATCAAGCTCTGGAACAAAATATTCTATTGGATACGACGGAATTGTTGGATATCGCAAACCGGGTAGAATACAAACAAATTCAAACGCTTAAAGAAATCCAGAAGCTGAACACCCAATATCAAAAATGGAATTTTTTACCCACCCTTGGAGCCTATGCAAACTACGGGTTAAATTACCGCGATGATAAATTCAGCAAGCTTTACAGTGATAACTTTCCGAATTCTTCAGTTGGGCTATCCTTGAAGCTTCCGATCTTTACAGGAACTAAGCGTATCCAGGAATTGCGCAAATCAGAACTTCAAGAAGAACGCATCGAATGGGACTTAAAGAATTTGGAAAACAAGATCAGTACCGAATATTCGGCGGCTATGGCAAGCTATCGGGCGAACATGAATGAATGGCGCAACTCAAAGGCGAATATGGAATTGTCTGAGGAGGTATACAACACCATTAAGTTACAATACGATGCCGGTGTCAAAACATATTTAGAACTGATGACTGCCGAAACAGATTTAAAGACAAGTCAATTAAACTATTTGAACGCCCTTTATGCTGTATTATCAAGCAAGCTTGATATCCAAAAAGCATTAGGTACAGTGAATATCACGAATTAAGAAACAAACCCTTCTAACCCTCGAAATTTACAAGAAACATGAATAAGAAGTTTTTATTTTCAGCATTAGTTATAGGTTCAGGACTGCTATGGCAATCTTGTGGATCTAAAGACAGTTCAAAACAGCAACAGGCTGCGGCGGCTCAAGGCGAGATTGCTGTTCCTGTTTCTTTCGGAACAGTTGAACAACAGATCGTATCCGGATTAAAAAGCTACCCTGCCAGCGTTGTCCCGTTACAAGAGACCGAGATCAGAGCAGAAGTTAGCGGTTATGTTACCAAGATATATGTAAGTGATGGCGCCTTTGTTTCCAAAGGTCAAGCCCTGTATGAAATAGATCGTGTGCGCTACCAAGCAGCTGTTGACCAGGCGAAAGCCTCTTTGGCAATTTCTAAAGCAAACCTACAGCGTGTAGAAAAAGATCTGCAGCGTTATCAAACGCTTGCCGAGCGTGACGCGATTGCGAAACAAACTTTAGACTATGCGATCACCGATGTAAATAACCAAAAAGCTCAAGTCCAAGCCGCACAGGCGGCATTGACAGCTGCGCAAACGGACTTGCAGCGTTCTACAATTCGCGCCCCATTCTCTGGTGCTGTTGGTATTTCTCAAGTACGTACAGGTGCATTGGTTTCTCCATCCACCTCGTTGAATACGGTAAGCTCCATCGACCCTGTCGCTGTAGAGTTCCAGATCAGTGAAAAAGAAATTGCAGAATTTGCGGCCTACCAGGCTGGTCGCGCAAGTACCGAGATTACGGTTGTACTCCCTGATGGTACTTCTTACCCTGCTCAAGGCCGCATCTCTACTATGGATAGAGCCGTGGATCCAACAACGGGAACAATCAAAGTACGCGCCACCTTCAACAATGCGCAAAACATCTTACGTGCCGGTATGAACCTCACCATGAATGTAAAAAGCACTTCTTCGTCTGAACAATTGCTTATTCCATTTAAAGCGGTTCAAGATCAGCTAGGTGTATACAATGTGTATGTGGTTAATGACAGCAGCAGAGCCGAGCAGCGTGCCGTGGAACTTGGCCTAAAGGTTGACGACAAAGTGGTGGTGACCAGTGGCGTTCAAGCCGGCGAAAAAATTGTGGTCGACGGTGTAATGAATGTTAAAACTGGCGCTAAGCTTGTTGAGAATGCACCACAAGGCGCACCGCAACAACCACAGAAATAGCGTGTAACAACGTACATAAAGCAGGCGTCATGATCTCGGGTAACCCGAGCAATCAAAACGCTATTGAAAGGGGGTTTGATAGCCCTTGATGACAAACACTTTCAGAAAAAAAGAATATGATATCAGAAGTATTTATAAAAAGGCCCGTCACCGCAATCGTAATATCTATATTAATCATGATTATAGGTACGATTTCGATTATGACGTTGCCAATCAGTCAATATCCAACCATTGCCCCACCAACGGTAACCGTTACAGCAAACTATACAGGTGCTGATGCGCAAACTGTGGAGCAAACGGTAACCACGCCTATCGAAAGTCAGATTAACGGTACGCCAGGAATGATCTACATGTCATCCAACAGTACATCCAACGGACAATCCAGTATCACCGTAACCTTTGAAGTAGGTACCGATATTGATATTGCTACACTTGATGTTCAGAACCGTGTAGGTATTGCCGAACCATCCCTTCCAGAGGCTGTTCGTCGTTTAGGGGTCACCACTCGTAAAGCAAACACCGATATCTTGATGTTGGTATCCTTGGTTTCTCCTAAAGGAACACGGGACGATAAGTTCTTGGCCAACTACGCCAACTTATACATCAAAGATGCGATTATGCGTGTAAAAGGTGTGGGTGATGTGACGGCTTTCGGTCAACCGTTCTCCATGCGTGTATGGTTAGATGCAAACAAGCTGACAGCCTTAAATCTTACGCCAGCGGATGTTTCGAGCGCAATTTCCGAGCAAAACTTAAGAATTCCAGGCGGATCCGTTGGGGCTCCACCGCAACAAAGCTCTCAGGTTTTTGAGTATCCTGTTATTACAGACTCTGATCTTTCATCGGTTCAGGATTTTGAAGAAATTATTATTAAATCCAATACCGATGGTTCCATCGTGACACTAAAAGATGTGGCACGTGTTGAATTAGGTCAGTTTAGTTATTCCACAACCACTAAAACGGATGGTATGCGATCAACCGGTATGATGATATCGCAAACACCGGGCGGTAACGCTGTGGAAACAGCTGACGGTATATACAGCGCCTTAGAAGGGCTGAAAAAATCATTCCCTGAAGATGTAGACTACGTCGTAGGATATGAAACAATTTCCGTAGTCAACGCTTCTATCGAATCGGTTATACATACCCTTGTCGAAGCCTTGATTTTGGTTACGCTCGTGGTGTTCTTCTTCTTACAATCGTGGCGTGCAACATTAATTCCGGTACTTGCTATCCCGGTATCTATCGTTGGTACATTTATCTTCTTTAGTTTATTTGGATTCTCCATCAACAACCTTACCCTACTTGCATTCGTACTGGCAATCGGTATCGTAGTGGATGATGCCATTGTTGTGGTAGAGGCCGTACAGCACTATATCGACCATTATGGAATGAGTGCTAAAGAAGCAACGAGCAGAGCCATGCACGACATCACCGCGCCGGTAATTGCGATCGCCTTAATCTTGGCGGCGGTGTTTATTCCAGTAGGTTTTATTCCAGGAATGGTAGGTAAACTTTATCAGCAGTTCGCCATAACCATTGCGGTATCGGTTATGATATCGGCATTTATAGCCCTTTCATTAACTCCTGCCCTGTGTTCGTTACTCTTGAAACCAACATCGGTAAACGAGAATGCAAAAGGTCTAAACAAATTTTTCTATAAGTTTAACCTTTGGTTTGCTCGTGTTACCCACAAGTATTCGAACGGTGTAAAGGCCTGTATCAAAAAAGCACCATTAGCATTAATTATCCTCCTTTGTGTTTTCGTTGGAACAGGCTATATGTTCAAGACTAAACCTACAGGCTTTATTCCAACAGAAGACAATGGATCATTCTTTGCTGGGGTTACACTACCGGAAGGATCTTCTGCCGCTAGAACCGAAGTGGTGTTGAACGAACTAGAAACACAATTCCGGAAAGACTATCCAGAGATTGAACATATCACCCTCATATCGGGTATCAACATCTTAAACAGATCCTTTAAATCCAATGGTGCCACACTCTTTGTGTCGTTGAAACCATGGAAAGATCGGAAACGTACAGCTGCTGATATTACGGGTGCGATTATGGGTAAATATCGTGGGTATGATAAAGCGCGTGTACTTGCGGTAACTCCACCAGCGATTCCTGGATTAGGTACATCTGGAGGTTTCTCTCTCCTAATTCAGGATCACCAGACCGTAGATATCAAAGAATTTGAAGGTGTCGTAGGTAAATTCCTGGCAGCGGCAAACCAACGTCCAGAAATTGGAATGGCCTATACCCTATTTAACTCGAATTCGCCAAACTTTAAGATTTCTGTTAATAGAGAGCAAGCGAAGAAAATGGCGGTGCCGGTATCATCGGTCTACAGTACGATCTCGGCTTATTTAGGTTCCGCTTATATTAATGATTTCACGCGCTACGGACGTAACTTCCGTGTAGTAACACAAGCGGAGCAAGATTTCCGTATGAATATCGAAGACATCAACAAATTGTATGTTAAGAATCTAAACGGTGCCTCCGTACCGTTAAGTAGCTTGGTAACATGGGAGTTAGTACAAAATCCTTCTATCATTAATCACTATAATATCTTTAGAAGTATCGAGGTTAGTGGTTCCGCCGCTCCTGGATATAGTTCTGGAGATGCGTTACGCGCACTCGAAGAAGTTGCTGCACAAACGCTACCAAACGGTTACGGCTATGACTTCTCGGGCTTATCATTACAGGAAAAACAATCAGGTAATATGACCGTGATGATCTTCGCGCTGTGTATTGTCTTTGTATTCCTTTTATTGGCCTCATTATACGAGAGTTGGTCGGTTCCGTTCTCCATCTTATTATCGGTGCCGATTGGTATCTTTGGAGCGATCCTGACACTCTTGTTTATCCCTGCATTGGATAACAACATCTATGCGCAGATTGGTTTGGTAACCATCATTGGTTTGGCGGCAAAAAATGCGATCCTGATCGTCGAGTTTGCGAAAGAACGGGTGGATATCGGAATGCCTTTGCTCGATGCAACATTAGATGCCGTCAAGCTTAGGTTACGACCAATTATCATGACTTCATTTGCCTTTATCTTAGGGATTATTCCTTTGATGCTCTCTACGGGAGCGGGCGCGTTCTCTCGCCAAACAATTGGCTGGACCGTATTCGGTGGGATGATGGCAGCAACATTAATGGGGATCTTTATTATTCCGGTGTTGTTCTACGTGATCACCAAAATGGCTTATGGCAAGAAAAAACTAGCCGAGCTTGAAGCGAATTTCGATGAAGAAAAAGCAAAGAACTTAAGTTCACACTAATAGATAAAAAGGGCGGTTTTTCAAAACCGCCCTTTTTATTACTTCATTCCCACATACGAGGCAAAGCATAGATTCTTATGGAGAATATCCACGGTGCTAAAGCCAACCGAACGAAGTAGATCCAATTGATAAACTAAGCTACGAGGGCTATCCTCTTTTTCAATATAGGCAAATACGGCATCCCGATAAGCTTCGTCTTTCAATCCGGTTAAATACGTACCGTAGAGATCCTTGTAGATATAATCCTGCAAAGCCGCCGTATGTTGTTGGATTAAATCAAATACCCAAAGGCTGCCGCCTGGCTTCAACAAACGATATAACCGTCCAAAACTATCCGCCCAGTCGGCATCGTCACGTAAATGATGAAGTACCGCAGTCGTCACAATAACATCATACGCACCTTCCTTCAAATCGATAGTCCGGAAGTCTCCTTTAAGCGCGTCCGTCGTTCCCGCGTTGACCGCCCCAACTCGTGCTAAAGCGCGGTCCAGCATCGGCTGACTTAAATCTACCAAGGTGATATCTATAGATTTCTTCTTTTGCAATAACTTCACCATGTAATTCCCCGCTCCACAACCAATATCCAGAACACGGATAGGTTGCGGGTACATTCGTGCAATAGACGTAGTAATCAATTCCATGTTGAAAGCCGCATCCAACGTTGTCTGTTGGCCTGTTTCTAAATTCGAAAAACGCTCCACATCAGCATCAAAGCGTTGTTCTATTTCCAATAATGTCGATTTCATTGTTTTTTCTTTTCTCAAAGCTAAGCAGTATATTAATACTTAAAAAATACTATATTTATCATAAAATAATACTTAATAGGTATGGAACTAAGACATATTCGGTATTTCCTCACGCTCGCCGAGGAGCTACACTTTGGACGTGCAGCACAACGTCTTTATATATCGCAACCTCCTCTTAGCCGACAAATCAAAGAGCTCGAAGAAGAAATCGGGGCACAACTTTTCACCCGAGATAACAAACGTGTCGCTTTAACCAACGCGGGCAAATACTTTCGAGACGAATGCCAGACAATCCTCGATCAGCTTAGCAACGCACAAGTCAAAACCACCCGAATCCATGAGGCATTGAGTGGGGAGATAAACATCGGATATATCAGTGCTATCGATAAACATAAATTAGCATTACTCGTCCAAGATATACAGCAAACCTTTCCTTACCTTCAAACAAAACTATATGAGCTTTCTACCGAACGGCAAACAATAGCCCTTATCAATGGAAAGCTCGACATTGGGATTCTCCGTGCACCGATTACCGCACCACAACTCGAGGTAGAACATCTTTATCACGATAAATTCTGTCTTGCCTACGCACAGGACTTTATACTACCCAGCACGTTTTCCGAATTACATGGAACTCCCTTTATCACGTACAATGCTGATTATGCACCTTGGTACCACCATGCCGCATTATCCTATTGTTCCCGCATGGGCTTCTCACCTACCATTCGACATGAATGCAATAATATATCATCCATTTTGGAATTAGTACATCATAATATCGGAATAAGTGTTGTTCCTCAATCCGTCAGGAAACAATACCAACATTTGGCCATAAATTTCCTAGCTTTGGATAACATAGCTATTACAACGGAGATTATACTGGCGTATCCAAGAGAGCGGCAACACCCTGCTTTTACGGCATTACAACAGTTCACACTAAAACACGTAAAGGATGAAACTATATAGCATTGATACCGGATTTTTTAAGCTTGATGGAGGCGCCATGTTTGGAGTGGTTCCAAAGTCTATATGGCAAAAAACCAACCCCGCCGATGAACGGAATTTATGTACATGGGCCAACCGATTGTTACTGATTGAAGATGGACAACGATTGACGTTGGTCGACACTGCGATTGGCGACAAACAAGATGATAAATTTTTCAGCCACTATTACATGCATGGCGACGACACCCTGGACAAATCGTTGCATAAATTAGGTTTCCATCGGGATGATATTACAGATATTATCCTGACTCACCTACACTTTGACCATTGTGGAGGCGCCATCAAACGGGATGGTGATCGGCTGATCCCCGCTTTTAAAAACGCAGTCTATTGGAGTAATGAACAACATTGGAATTGGGCAATCGATCCAAACCCAAGAGAGAAAGCTTCTTTTTTGAAGGAGAATATCCTCCCCATCCAAGAGAGTGGTCAATTGCAGTTCTTAACGGAAGGAGCTTCCTATGCACCCGACATTACCATACGTTACGCACATGGACACACCGAAGCCATGATGTTGCCACAGCTATCTTACAAAGGAAAAACTATCCTTTATATGGCAGATCTATTGCCTTCTGTCGGACATATCCCACTTTCTTATGTGATGAGTTATGATGTCCGCCCGCTGACCACCATGGCAGAGCGACAAGATTATTGGACAGAAATCGTAGATCAAGAATATATCCTTTTTCTAGAACACGACTCAGTCAATCAATGCTGTACATTACAGCACACTGAAAAAGGAATTCGATTAAAAGAGACTTTCCGTCTCGATGAAATATAAACGGCTATGCAACATAAAAAGCTAGGATTTCTATCCTAGCTTTTCTCTCATAAAAAAAGTATAATTTACCGCCAAAGCAGTCAATCGCATGGATAAAGGAAAGCTCTACCCAACTGGTTCCAAATACTGCGCATAACAGTATCCTTCGCCACCACCATTTGTGCGAACCAACCACCATTGATCGTTAGCACGGCTAATCAATGTGATTACCTCACCCTTAGCCGCTTTACCAACAATCGGTTGATCCGTACCCGGACCTTTTCTGATATTTAAATTACCATCTTGCGTAATGACGCGAACCTGACTTCCCACAACAGCGGATGAAACGTCGACATTCATCACAACATCCCCTGTCAAGAAATTAGGATCTATTTGGTTATAGACATCCCATAATTTATTTTTTACATCTGCATTGGGTGCAGTTCCACGAATTTGTAAAACACCATCTTGTTCCGCATACTGCAAATCTGAAATCCCGGAAGCCGAAGCCGTATCCAATAATACTTTATATTTATCTTGTAATGCCATACCAATAAAGCTTAATTTGTTACTTAACTGTTAAACCAACCATATCTACCTTTTTTGGATTCAGTGCATCCAAGGCCATTTTCAATGTTTGTACGCGCGCTTGTTCTAATGTACCGGTTACGGTAATAACCCCATCTTTCACCTCTGCTTTTACCGAAGGAAAATCTTTAGTTGCGTCCACTACTTTCGGGATTAAATCCGCATCTACGGTATTTACCGTAATTGGCGGGGCCGTCTCTACAATAACGTCATTAACTAGGTTCTTCGTATGCTTAGCATCCAAAGCTTTGATGGTCTCCGCCAAAGCCGTCTTTTCTGCTTCCGAGCCGACGGTGCCCGAAAGTGTGATAACACCTTCTTTAACATCCACCGCAACCCCAGGGTGCGTCGATGTAACGGTTTCGACTTTAGCTTTCAGATCAGCATCCGAAATTTTGGATTTGCATGCGCTGAAAGACAACGCTAACGCTCCAGCAACCGCTAGAACCATAAAATCTTTTCTTAAGTTCATAATAATCCTTTTTTCATAAAATGTTAGAACAATTTCATACAGACTTAAACAAAGATTTTCAGCAATTGTTTTACGAATAAAGAAAATCCTATTACAAAACAGCAAGAATTTGCTGTTTTGCACCATTGAAATCAATCACATCTCCGACCTGCTTGCCCATAAACAATTGCCCAATGGGCGAGGCTGCCGAGATCGCCATATAATCGTGACCTTCCACGTGTAACTTGCCTAAACTGATAGCCATAAAATATGCTGCCTTATTGGTCGTAACCAATGATCCCAGCACGATTGTACCGGTTGTCTGAAGCGGATCCAATTGCTCCAATATAACACGGTCTTTCTTCGCATGGAGAAGCTGTCCTTGATAACGGGTAAGATCCTGTTGAATCATCTCCCGTGACGTTTCATATTTATCCCCTGCACTACTCTTCGTATCACTTTCTAACGATTCCTGTGCCTGTTCCATCGCTAGTACAATTTCCTGAATACGCAATTCCGTATGTGCCATACATTGCGCTCTTAGGGTATTTTTTATATCATTCATACGCTATAACGTAGGTATACTTTAAATCTGTCAAACAAAAAAACGTCATTGCGAAGAGATATCACATCGAAACAACCTATGAAGGTTGCTTCTTCGCTACGCTCATCGCAATGACGAATATAAAACAACTAAACGCGGAAACGCTTAGTTTTTCAAGGCGTCTTTAAGGTTTTTTACTTTTTCCTTTGCTTCACCTGTTACTTCTTTCGCTTTATCCGCTGTTTTATCGGCGGCTTTCTCTACTGCTGCACCCGTTGCTTTAGCAGCGTCTTTCGTTGCATCAACAGCAGTGCCAACGCCATGCTCTACCTTCTCACCGGCCTCTTTCACAGTTGCCTTTACTTTTTCTAAAGCAGAGTTTGCTTCGTCAGCTGCCTTTTGCGCTGCTTCTTGTGCTTTCTTATCGCCGCTCTTAATTGCTGCTTCAAGATCAGCCTTTGCTTGTGCTGCTTTTGCTTCTGCCGCTGCAACACCCTCATCTACCGCACCATGTACATGTCCTTCATGATCGTGACCTTCATGACCTTCGGCATGGTTATGCCCTTCATGACCGGCTTCAGTTGCTACAGAATCTGCTTGTGTTGCTGTAGAAGTGTTTGTGTTGTTACAAGCTACCAAAGCTAATGCAACAAATGCTGATAATACGATTTTTTTCATTTCTCTATTAATTTAAATGTTTATAAAAAGAATATCTTAAGTAAAAAATCCTCACAAAGATTTACCCGTAAATCGTTCCTTTAGCTGCTTCCAACGTGTTTTTCAAAAGACCAACAATCGTCATCAAGCCTACTCCACCTGGTACCGGCGTGATCCATGAAGCTTTCTCTGCTACATTATCAAAATCTACGTCACCATATAATTTAAAGCCTGATTTTGTCTCCGTTGAATCTTCTCTATTGATACCTACATCAATAACGATAGCACCCGGCTTTACCATATCCGCAGTCACAAAATTTTTCTTTCCTATTGCAGCAACGATAATATCAGCTTGTAACACTTCTTCCGCTAAGTTTTGCGTACGGCTATGTGTTAAAGTTACCGTGCAGTTTCCAGGATTACTGTTGCGTGCCAACAAAATGCTCATCGGAGACCCCACAATATTACTACGTCCTACGACCACCGCTTTCTTACCTGCCGTGTCAATGCCATAATGTGCTAACATCAATAAAATACCATACGGTGTTGCAGGAATAAAACAAGGCAAGTTCCGTTGCATGCGTCCGAGATTGATCGGATGAAAACCATCCACATCTTTCCGGTAGTCAATTGCTTCCGTTATTTTATCCGGATCAATATGTTTCGGTAAAGGCAACTGCACGATTAGTCCATCAATAGTAGGGTCTACATTGATTTCTTTAATTTTTGCAATTAACTGCTCTTCCGTAATATCGACATCATATCGAATATTGGTCGAATCAAATCCAACAAGCTCACAATTGCGCATTTTACTCGCTACATAGGTCTCACTACCACCATCGTTCCCCACCAAGATAGCGACCAAATGCGGCTTGCGCCCTGAAGCCGCTGTAAATGCTGCTGCCTCTACTTTGATGTCTTCTTTAATCTTAGCCGATACGAGCTTTCCGTCTAGTAAATTCATGTTTAGTATTACGTGGTTAAATATATGGGTTTCGTATATTTTAATAAATTAATCCAACTTAAGTACAGCCATAAAAGCGGATTGTGGAATCTCCACATTTCCTACCTGGCGCATACGTTTTTTACCTTTTTTCTGCTTCTCCAAGAGCTTACGTTTACGGGAGATATCACCACCGTAACATTTAGCGGTTACATCTTTACGCAAAGCAGAAATCGTTTCACGGGCAATGATCTTCGCACCAATAGATGCCTGAATACGAATTTCAAACTGTTGTCTCGGTAATAACTCTTTCAACTTCTCACAAATCTTTTTACCGAAATCATACGCATTGCTACGGTGAATCAAGGATGACAAAGCATCCACAGGTTCATCATTTAAGCGAATATCTAATTTTACAAGATCCGACTGGCGGTAACCAATCTGGTGGTAATCGAAAGAGGCATACCCTTTAGAAATTGTTTTCAATTTATCATAAAAATCGAATACAATCTCCCCCATCGGCATCTCAAAGACCAATTCAACACGGTCTGATGTAAGATACGATTGGTTTACAATCGTTCCCCTTTTCTGGATACACAAAGACATAACGGGACCAACAAATTCCGCCTTCGTAATGATATTGGCCTTAATGTAGGGCTCCTCAATAAAATCTAATTTACTAGGATCCGGTAAATCCGAAGGATTATGTACCGTTATCTCTTCCTTATCTTTTGATAAAAAGGCTTTATAAGATACGTTGGGAACCGTTGTGATAACGGTCATATTGAATTCACGTTCCAAACGTTCTTGGATAATTTCCATGTGAAGCATTCCCAAGAAACCACAACGGAAACCAAAACCTAGAGCTGCCGATGATTCAGGTTCAAAAACTAGTGAAGCATCATTCAACTGTAATCGGTGCATGGATTCACGCAATTCTTCGTAATCCTCGGTATCCACTGGATAAATACCCGCGAATACCATCGGCTTCACTTCCTCAAAACCTTGAATCGCTGAAGCACAAGGACGCTCACGATGCGTAATCGTATCCCCGACCTTCACCTCACGCGCTTCCTTAATTCCGGATATGATATAACCTACATCTCCCGTCTTAATCACTTCTTTAGGCACCTGATTTAATTTCAACGTGCCTATCTCATCTGCAAAGTACTCCTTGCCTGTAGCGACAAATTTTACTTTGTCACCCTTACGGATTTCACCATTCTCCACCTTGAAATAAGCCATAATTCCGCGAAAGGAATTAAACACAGAGTCGAAGATCAATGCTTGTAAAGGAGCATCCGGGTCGCCAACAGGTGCAGGCACACGCTCCACAATAGCGCGCAAGATATCAGGAATTCCCATACCAGTCTTTCCTGATGCTGGAATAATATCTTCTCGTTTACCGCCGATCAATTCCACAATCTGGTCTTTCACTTCCTCCGGCATAGCGCCCGGAAGGTCCATCTTATTAAGAATAGGGATGATCTCTAAATCGTGCTCCAACGCTAAATACAAGTTGGAAATCGTCTGTGCCTGAATACCTTGCGAGGCATCAACAATAAGCAGAGCGCCTTCACAAGCAGCAATCGAACGAGAAACTTCGTACGAAAAATCAACGTGTCCAGGTGTATCAATCAAGTTCAAGATATACGGCTGTCCATCTTGTGTATACTCCATCTGAATGGCATGCGACTTAATTGTTATCCCCCGCTCTCTCTCCAAATCCATGTTATCCAACAATTGTGCTTGCGCCTCCCGCTGCGTGATGGTATTTGTATACTCTAATAATCTATCGGCCAAAGTACTTTTCCCATGGTCGATATGTGCGATGATACAGAAATTACGTATATGCTTCATACATGTTTTTATCCAATATTTCTAATTTGCAAACTTAGATAAAAATGCTTTTATAAGCAATTATAATTGAGTATGGTAGAAAAAAAAGCCACTCGAAAGTGGCTCTATCATAATTTGGTTTGGAAAGTAATACTTTTATAACCGTTCTCCATGTTGTGAAAGATCCAAACCTTCCTCCTCTTCTAGCTCACTAACGCGCAGTGGTGTAATCATATCCGTTGCCTTGAGGAGTACAAAAGCCATCACTAGAATAAAAACCGTAGCTCCGATCAGGCCAATTATGTGGGCGAGAAACAATGAACTTTCCCCGTAATAAAGTCCATTTGTTTCCACCGCACTATTGATTGAAGAATGTGCAAAAACGCCGGTAAGCACCATACCAACCATTCCACCGACGCCATGACTAGGAAATACATCTAAGGTATCATCTAGGTTAGATTTTGTACGCCATTCTATTAATAAAGAGCTTATAATAGCAGCTACAGCACCGATCACAATGGAGTGAGGCACGGAAACAAAGCCTGCCGCTGGCGTAATTGCAACCAATCCAATAACGACACCTATGCAGGTCCCCATCGCCGATGGCTTCTTTCCACGTGCAGCATCAAACAGAATGAACATCAATGCTGCGGCACCCGAAGCAGCCGTGGTCGTCGCCAATGCTGTTGCAGCCAGTTGTGATGCACCAAAAGCCGAACCCGCATTAAAACCAAACCAACCGAACCAAAGCATACCTGTCCCGAGTAAGACATAAGTAATGCGTGCCGGTGTATGCTCTTTAAATTGTTTACCTTGTTTCAAGTATATAGCGGATGCCAATGCTGTTAATCCTGCAGACATATGCACAACAGTACCACCGGCAAAATCTAAAACCCCCATCTTAAAGAGAATCCCATCCGGATGCCATGTAGCATGAGCCAGAGGGGCATAAATAAAAACAAAAAACAGACAGATAAACAAGATATAAGAAGTAAAACGAATCCGCTCCGCAAATGCTCCGGTAATGAGGGCGGGAGTAATAATGGCAAATTTCAACTGATACATCGCAAAGAGTGTAAAAGGAATAGTAGGCGCTCCATCCCAAGGCGCATGATCCAACACATGATTAAACATAAAAAAGGTTCGTGGATCACCGACAATCCCCCCCAGAGACTTCCCAAACACCAAACTGAAACCAAAGACCACCCACAATACCGCAATGACGGCCATACAGATGAAACTTTGAAGCATTGTTGAAATAACATTCTTCTTTTTTACCATACCTCCATAAAAATATGCCAAACCAGGCGTCATTATCAAAACCAACGCTGTAGAAGACAACATCCAGGCAATATCTGCCGAGTTATAAACATATTCATTCGTATTATGAGGTAAAGAAGGATTAAAAAAAGCCACAATTACCAATACAACCATTAAAACAAACGGAAAAATAGATTTTTTTTGATGTGTTGACATATTTTATATGATTTTACAACACAATTATAGTGTATTTTTTGAAATAAAAACAATTTTTGTTAAAAAATAAACAACAAAAATATAAATAAACCAAAAACAATACATTAAAAATGAACAAAAATTACAAAAACAATAAAAACAAACATAAAACACAACCAAACAAACATTAAAATACGTACACAATGACGTTTCATGGCAAAAACACAACAATACCATCAATTTTCTTTATTTTAGCATGAAAGAATCATCAGAATCGAGCAAAAAAATTAAAATGAGAGTATTTATATCTAGAAATATACCCGAAGAAGGTATTACATATCTTAAAAAAGAAGGATTAGAAGTAATCGTTAATACCGAAAACAAGCTACTGACAAAAGCCGAGCTCATCGCTGCTTGTCAGAATGCAGATCTTTTACTCAATGTTGGACATGCGGATCTCGATGCTGACTTCATATCCGCCTGTCAACATCTGAAAGGTATTGCGCTAGCCAGCGTTGGTTACGATCATATTTCATTACCCGAAGCGACAAAACATGGTATTGCAGTTAGCAATACACCCGATGTGTTAAGCGGAGCAACGGCAGATACAGCCTTTTTGTTGATGCTTGCAGTATCTAGAAAAGCATTCTATCGCGCCCAACAGGTGAAGGACGGCGAGTGGAGAGATTTCGAATTCATGAAAGACCTGGGAATAGAGCTCAATGGAAAGACATTAGGTATCTTCGGTATGGGCAGAATAGGTATTGAAATGGCTAAAAAAGCGAAAGGTGCCTACAACATGAATATTATCTACCACAACCGTAGCCGAAATGAAGCGGCAGAAAAAGCAGTTTCTGCGCAGTACGTGAACTTTGATGATCTACTAACACAAAGCGACGTGATATCAGCCCATAGCTTCCTGAGTCCGGAAACGACGCATATATTTAATGCTGATGCATTTAAGCGCATGAAAAAGTCGGCAATTTTTATCAATACAGCACGTGGAAAGATACACCAAGAAGCAGAACTAACACGCGCCTTAGAAGATGGCGAAATCTGGGGTGCAGGCCTTGACGTAACAGACCCGGAACCTATGTTACCAACAAATCCGTTATTAAAGATGCCGAATGTCTGTGTATTACCTCATATTGGCTCTGCCACTATCGAAACGCGCACACAGATGGCTCTCTTAGCGGCTAGCAACCTAGTCGCTGTCCGTAACGACGTTGCCATGCCACAGATTTTAAATCCAGAAGTGTACGGTTAAATAAAAAGGGTCGGTTTAGAAAACCGACCCTTTTTATTAAGCTTTGCTTGTTTATTTTTTCGCTGTAAGAGAAACTTTGAAGTTAATCTCTTTAGAGATCAAATCATCTTCCTTACCTGAATAGCTTACACCCCAATCCTCGCGTGCAATATTAAAGTCTGCATTAACCTTAACAACCGCATCAGTAAGTTCTAACACTTTAGCGTCGAAAGAGATGTTTTTACTCACACCTTTAATCGTCAAGTTACCTGAAACTTTAACATCGTCAGCCGCAGCACCTGCCGCAATACTTGTAATATCGAATTTTGCTTCAGGGAATTTTGCTACATCAAAGAAATCTTCATTTTTTAAGTGACCATCTAACTTCTCTTTCCATTCACCTTCAAGATCAGTCGAACTAATTGTATTCATATCAAGCACAAAAGATCCACCGATAATTTTTCCGGTATCCGTTGTTAGGCTACCTGAAGTGATATTAATAACACCATGGTGTGCACCTGTTACTTTTGTTCCTGTCCACTCTACTTTAGATGCAGCAGCATCAACAGTATACGCTACACCTTCTACAGCTGGAGCTGTAGTTTCTACTGAATCTGTAGTTTCGGCTTTCTTTCCTTCTGGATTACCTGCACACGATGCTAATACAACCGAGGCAGCAATGGCTAATAATGCGATTTTTTTCATGTTGTTGTTTTGTTTTTTATTATATGTTACAACGTATTCTTTTGCAAAAATAATATAGTTTATAGTAAATACTATTTACGTTTTATATTTTAACACTAAAAAGACAAACGAGTTAGTGTGCCGGTTGCGCATCGACCCGTCGGATATCTGCTCCCAAGGCTTTCAATCGCTCCTCAATATCTTGATAACCGCGTTCAATCTGCTCAATGTTATAAATCACAGATTTACCTTGCGCCGACAATGCAGCGATCAACAACGATACCCCAGCACGAATATCAGGAGAAGTCATCTCAATACCACGTAACTTCGTTTGATTGTTCAAGCCAATCACAGTTGCTCTGTGTGGATCACATAAGATAATTTGCGCTCCCATATCGATCAATTTATCGACAAAAAACAAACGGCTTTCAAACATCTTTTGATGAATAAGTACATTTCCTTTTGCCTGAATTGCCGTCACCAAAACAATACTTAACAAATCCGGTGTAAATCCAGGCCATGGGGCGTCAGATACCGTTAAGATGGAACCATCAATAAATGTATCAATCTCATACGACTCCTGTGCAGGAATAAAGATATCATCTCCACGGAGTTCGAATTGAATACCCAGCTTTGCAAAAACTGTTGGAATAATCCCGAGCTCCTTAAAACAAACATCTTTAATCGTAATCTCGGATCCTGTCATCGCTGCCAATCCAATAAAAGAACCAATCTCAATCATATCGGGCAACATCCGATGTGTCGTACCACCCAAGCGCTCTACACCTTCAATCGTCAACAAGTTCGATCCAATACCGGAAATATTGGCGCCCATACGGTTCAACATTTTACACAACTGCTGCAAATAAGGTTCACAAGCTGCATTATAGATAGTCGTTGTACCTTTTGCTAACACAGCAGCCATAACAATATTGGCCGTTCCAGTTACGGATGCTTCATCCATCAAGATATATGTCCCTTTCAACTCCGTCGCATCGACATTGAAAAAGTTGTTTTCCGCATCGTAAACAAACTTAGCACCTAATTTTTCAAAGCCCAAGAAGTGCGTATCCAATCTTCTACGTCCTATTTTATCGCCTCCTGGCTTAGGTATCGCAGCTTTCCCAAAACGTGCTAGTAGCGGACCTACAATCATAATCGACCCACGTAAGCTTCCTCCTTTTTGTTTGAATTCTTCGGATTGAAAATAATCTATATTGATATCTTTCGCCTCGAACTCATACGTATCTTTATTGACACGGGAAACCTTAACACCTAAAGCCGCTAGTAAGTCAATAAGCTTATTCACATCTTTAATATCGGGAATATTACTTATCGTCACTTTCTCCTCGGTAAGAAGTACAGCTGACAAAATCTGTAAGGCTTCGTTTTTTGCCCCTTGAGGCACAATCTCACCTTTTAATTTCTTCCCTCCAATAATTTCAAATGCATTCATATTTTGATTTAATACTTTTTTCTACTTAACGTAATTGATACTGCCCTAATTTTTGAAACACGAAGAGCAATTGGAAAACGAAACCGCCTCTCAATTGCCCTCCATATATTAACTATGTTTTAAACTAACGTTTAAAACCACCCTTTTTCGGTACAAAGTTTTTCTTGCCGCCGCCGCCGCTGCCACCACCAGAATACTGTTTCTTATAGTTGCTATTACTTTGACCGTGTCCCGAGTTGTTATTGTTGTTACTTTTTTGATTGGTATTGGTACCCTGCGTTTTCACACGGCTTCCTGGAGGAGGTGTCTTGAAATCCACTTTGGTAAGCACCGTATCCGCTGGTAACTGTAATTCGCCCCCAGAAAGTTCTGTTAGGTCATGAATAATATGATCGTCCTGCACACTATCCTTGTTCCACGTCATATAGGCCATTTTCATGAAATTAGCGATGGAGATCGCCATCTTCTGCTTTGCCTCAACCGTCGGCATCAACTTGGCTTTTTCAATCATTCGCTCTACGGTAAAACCGTAGTGCTTAAAACGAATTCTATGCTGTGGGTAGTCTAACAAGTCAGGTTTATGCTGAATTTCATCGCGTGTAGGCACTGGGTAAGGTGAATCTACATCAATTTTAAAATCAGAAATGATATGTAAATGATCCCATAGCTTATGCTTAAAATCAGAAACATCTCTTAAATGCGGATTCAAAACCCCCATCATATCGATTACAACTTGTGCATATCTATTACGCTCTTCTTTGGTCGGAAGCGTACAGATATAGTCAACCATATTCTGCACATTTCTTCCATATTCAGCCAAAATTAATTTTGGTCTTGTACTATTGTAATCGAATTCCATATAAATTATTTAGATATCGTAAAAACGATGCAATTCTTTTTTTATTCTTTAAACTATCCTAAGTTTTGCAAATTTAAGCAACAATTGTTTCTGCCCCAACTCTTTGAAGAAAATAGTTGCTTTTATATCTTGTTTATTTCCTTCCAGGTTAACGACCTTCCCAAAACCAAATCGTTCATGCTCAACTTCCATACCAACTTGTAAACCTGTCGTATCTGATGGACTAAAACCTTCGGTTGGTACGTGTGCCTTTGGTAAGATAGAAGTCGTCTTCATCACCTTTGGCTTAGGCTTGGTAAATGTATCTTGATCCTTTTGTTTCCAAGCCATACGTTCTCCCTGAAAACCTCCATCCATGGACGTCATGGGTGATCGAGGCTGAAAATCAAGCGCTAAGCAAGATGGATCTAACTCATCCAAAAAACGACTCGGCTCGCAGTTGTTCAATGTGCCCCAGCGGTACCGCGAGGTGGCATATGATAAATGTAACTTTTTCTCTGCACGGGTAACGGCAACATAAAATAAACGCCGCTCTTCTTCCAGCTCTGAACGCGAATTAAGCGCCAGTTGAGAAGGAAATAGATTTTCCTCCAAGCCAACAATAAACACAACAGGATATTCCAGTCCCTTCGAGGAGTGAATCGTCATTAACGAAACAGTATCCGCATTTGGATCCTTATCATTGTCGTCATTTGTCAACAAGGCAATATCCTGCATAAAAATATCCAAGCCTTTTTCAGCGATATCCTCTCGTTCCGAAAACTCCTTGATACCGTTCAGTAATTCCTGAATATTCTCGTACCGACTTAATCCTTCGACCGATTTATCTTCATACAAATCCTTCAGAATCCCACAGTGCTGCGCGATATGCATAGCGACATCAAATGCAGAACCAGTCTTTGCTAAAGCTTGAAAACTTTGGATCATGAGACCAAAATTCCCAACCGCTGTTGCACTTCGACCGTCCAAGAACATCTGTGCATTAACCACCACATCCCACAAGCGAAATTGACGCTGATCTGCCGTGACCATAATCTTTTCAATGGTTGTATCGCCTATACCTCGACGCGGATAATTGATTACACGCTTCAAGGCTTCCTCATCATTCGGGTTGAATGTCAATCGGAAATAAGCGATCAAATCTTTAATCTCTTTACGCTGATAGAACGAAGTACCACCATATAACTTATACGGAATACCAATTTTACGCAAAGCCTCCTCCATAGCACGTGACTGCGCATTGGTACGATACAAGATTGCAAAATCTTTATATTGTAATCCTTTTAAGGACTTCTCTTGTGCGATAGCCTCAGCAACGATCTTCCCTTCCTCATTATCTGAAAAAGCACGAGCAACCTTAATCTTCTCCCCTTCTTCGTTATCTGAGAATACATTCTTCTCTAACTGATTTTTATTCTTTTCGATCACACTATTTGCCGCATTGACAATCATTTTTGTGGACCGATAGTTTTGTTCCAATTTAAAAACTTTAACATCCGGATAATCCTTTTGAAAATTAAGGATATTCTGAATGTTAGCACCCCGGAAGGCATAGATACTCTGCGCATCATCCCCTACCACACATATATTCTCACTGACAGCCGCCAAGCGTTTCACGATCAGGTACTGTGAAAAGTTGGTATCCTGATACTCATCCACCATCAGATACTTAAACTGGTGCTGATATTTATGAAGCACATCCGGATGCTTATTAAGAAGCACATTGGTCTTGAAAAGCAAGTCATCAAAATCCATTGCCCCGGCGCGGTAACATCGCTGCGCATAGGTCATATAAAGTTGACCGATCTGCCCCCGACCATTGGCAATATCTTCAGCCATGATGGCTTCATTTTTATTGTATTCTTGTGGCGATATCAAATTATTCTTAGCAGATGAAATACGACCGTAGACATGGTTTACATTATACAGCTTATCATCTAAGTTCATCTCCTTAATGATCGCACGCAGCAAGCTTTTGGAATCGTCAGTATCGTAGATGGTAAAGTTTTTAGGATAACCGATCAATTCCGCCTCCACCCGTAGGATACGTGCAAAAACAGAGTGAAAAGTCCCCATCCAAATATTCTTAGCTTCCTGCCCTACGACTTTCATAATACGTTCCCGCATTTCTTTAGCCGCTTTATTCGTAAAGGTAAGTACCAATATATTGAATGGGTCAACTCCCTGACGTATCAAGTGAGCAACCCGGTATGTAATAACGCGTGTCTTTCCCGAACCGGCACCGGCAACAATCATTACCGGTCCTTTTATCTGTTCTACAGCCCCCCGTTGAGAGGGATTTAATCCAGCTAAATAATCCAAATCTTTCTCCTAAAATATTTTTGAATATGCGTATCTCCCCAGGCATAATAACCTTCCGACACGTTCTTGTTGAGCGGTAATCAGCACCTTTTAAGCACCAATACAGGTAATACCCAAACAGTTGTAAATTTACTAAAAAAAACTGGTTTTTCCTAGCGAAAAAGAAGGGGTTGTAGTGGTTTCCTACGAGTGCGACACAGAGCCGACAAGTCACATTGAGCCTACCGAAGTGCGCCCAAGTGCTTTATTAAAACCCGCCGATGCGCGCCTGCCTGCGGTAGGTAGGCGCGCATCGGCGCTATATTTTAAGACAAACGGAGCTACCGCGAGAAGCCTAACCCTTTCTTAAAATGGAGCGTCATCTGGCATATCGTTCATGCGTGAAGGCATCGTAATACCACCACCGCCATCAAAACCGCCACCAAAGCTACCGCCAAAGGAATCTGACGGTCCCATTGCCGAACTAAAACTATCCGGACTATTGAATGAATCACCACCAGCCCCAGCAAAATCCTCTTCTAAATCCACGAACTTAACATACTTACCCACAAATTTCAACGGCACTATTCCCGTCTCACCATTACGGTGCTTTGCAATAATAACCTCCCCTACACCGGCTGTCGGGCGACCTTCTTCGTCTTCCGTTAAACCATAGTATTCCGGACGGTACAAGAAAAGAACCATATCAGCATCCTGCTCGATAGATCCCGATTCACGTAAATCGGATAACATCGGACGTTTACTGTTACCAGGTCTTGATTCTACCGCACGACTCAATTGGGAGAGCGCCAACACCGGAATATTCAACTCCTTAGCTACCGACTTCAATGCCCGCGAAATACTACCAATCTCCTGCTCCCGGTTACCACCACCTTTTCCTTCGGCTTTACCATGCATTAGCTGCAAGTAATCGACAATAACCATCTGAATATCATGTTGCGCTTTTAAGCGTCGACATTTTGCTCTAAATTCGAAGACGTTTAAAGCCGGGGTATCATCGATAATCAATGGCGCCTCCGTTAAACGACCAATCCGTGAGTGTAATTGTTGCCACTCGTGATCCGCTAAATTTCCTTTCTTCAGCTTTTCCTGCTCAATCTCGGTTTCCCCAGCAATCAAACGATTCACCAATTGCACCGACGACATCTCCAGGGAGAATACCGCAACGGGCTTACTGTGATCGACCGCCGCATTCCGCGCAACAGACAATACGAAAGCCGTCTTACCCATCGCCGGACGAGCCGCAATAATAACCAAGTCAGACGGCTGCCATCCTGAAGTCATCCGGTCTAACGCCGTCAGTCCGGAAGGAACCCCAGTTAAACCATCCGTACGGTCGCGCAATAACTCTAAGTTGGAAATTGCCTCCCGCATAATATCATCCATTTTCCGCGAGTCACGTCGAAGGTTATTCTGCGCAATATCAAAAAGTGACTTCTCCGCATGATCCAGCAGGTCAAAAATATCAGCCGTCTCATCATACGAACTATTTATAATCTCCGTAGAAACCTGAATCAGCTCCCTTTGAATATACTTTTGTGAGATAATACGAGCATGGTACTCGATATTCGCTGCCGAAACAACGCGATCGGTAAGCTGTGTGATATAATAAGCGCCACCTGCCATTTCTAAGGCTCCCATCTTACGTAACTCGGCCGTGACCGTTAACAAGTCAATCGGTGAAGTTTGTTGAAACAGGTTAAATATAGCCTCGTAAATTTTTTGATGCGCTTCTTTGTAAAATGATTCCGGCTTCAGGATATCGATAATCTCGCTTAAGGCATTTTTCTCCAGCATCAACGCGCCCAATACGGCCTCTTCGAGATCCAAAGCTTGAGGTGGTAATTTCCCCAACCCTCCAATCATATCATGGAGACTAGCACGTTTCTTTCCAAAGCTGGGTTTACCACCTGGATTATTCGAAAAATCAGTTTCTGAAGCCATTCTTACGGGTTAAAATAGTTTAAATCAACAACCGATCCTCTTTCTAAAAAAAACAGACCGGGATAACAAAATTAGAAAAAATAATGAGCATCAATTTAACAATTTCTAAACATACCAAAAACGTTGCTCCAACAAGTATGCGAAAGCGCTCATTACAAGAGCATCCGCAAAACCACCTCTTTCCACAAGTTATGTTAAAAACGTGTGGAAAACAAAAATATTTCACTAAAAGACAGACATTTATAAAAATGTTAACAACTACATTGTTTGTGGAAAACAAAAAAGTCCCCCCCTCTCCTAAAGCTTAAAACCGCCTCCTAAAGCCCTACCTTCTCATTGCCAAACACTTATGATCAGCAAGGCAAAAGTTATTGTATTTATCCACCTTTTTTGGTGTGTCACAAACTCCATTTTTCGGTATAAAACGGGATGACAAAAATAGACGGAAAAATAGATAAGAGTTTAGCGCAGTTATTCGTGAATACAACGCATTTTACGTAAGTTTGTCTTATGGCAAATGATACTTCAGCAATAAAACCTTACAAAGGTAAAGAAGGTGGAAAAAAAGAGCAAGTTGCAGACATGTTCAACAATATTTCCAAAACGTATGATGTCCTCAACCGTATGATGACCATGGGCATAGACACCATATGGCGTAAAAAAGCAATCCGTTCACTTAAAAGTATTGCGCCACAACTTATATTAGATGTTGCTACCGGAACAGGAGATTTTGCCATTGAATCACTTCGGATACTAAATCCAAAGAAAATAATTGGCGTCGACATTTCGCAAGGTATGCTGGATGTTGCACAACAAAAAATAAACAAAAAAGGACTAGAAGGCCGTTTCGAAGTGCAGCTCGGCGACTCCGAACGTCTACAATTTGAAGACAATACGTTTGATGCCGTTACTGTAGCTTTTGGCGTCCGTAATTTTGAAAACCTAGCACAAGGACTTTCAGATATTCGTCGTGTACTAAAACCGGGAGGAAAAGCTATTATATTAGAGCTTTCTAATCCAACAGCTTTTCCGGTAAAGCAATTATATCATTTTCACTTCCACACCCTAACACCTGCTCTAGGCAAACTGATTTCTAAAGATTCAAGCGCCTACAGCTACTTGCCAGAGTCTGTCGCTAATTTCCCTGATGGAGCACGATTTGCTGCCATTACAAATTCTGTCGGATTTAAAGAGACTCGCGTACGACCACAAACATTTGGTTTCTGTACCATCTACGAATGTACTAAATGAGAAAGTTACAGGTATACATCATTCTAGTCTTGAGTCTCTGTAGCATCGCTGCACGAGGGCAAAAGGGTATTTCCCTCCCATTTTCTTCTTTTTATGATGAAAATGCATGGTTGTCTCTAGGACTGCAGTACAATTATGTGAATTCAACCTACAGGTTAGGCTTGAAAGAAAATTGGGGCAACATGGGAATTAGAAATGTACCTGTAAATAATGATTTGCGAATCGAGGAATTCAGTGCGATACAGGCTAAACCAAGCCACGGCATGTCGGTCAGTATTCCGGTCGAGCTTCGTTTATCGGATAACCTTTCTACGACGTTTCAACCAACATTCAACTTTCTGAATACAGGAGGTGTAAACTATAGCGGGACGCAAATTAATTCCCAAGGTGAAGAGATAAACGTTACGATTACCCGAAATATGCTACACCGTGTAGCAACGAATATTAAAGGAGAGAATTTCAATGCCTTCGAGTTTCCGTTAAATCTTAAATTTCGTTCCGACGAAAAGACCCTTCCAAACAAATTCAACCGTTATCGTGGCTACCTTACAGGCGGCGTACGCTATACCCGATGGGTCGATATTCAAAAATCTTACAGCAAAATGCTATTGATTGAAGATATACGGGATCGTCCGCAAAATATGATCTTTAAACCTGGGTACTATTCTTGGGAAGTTGGTTTTGGTGCTGAAATATTCTTCACCTACTTTCGGATGTCTCCCGAAATTAAATTCATTCAAAGTTTTGGCGACATCCTTGATCATGGACACGAACTGACGAGAGGAAATGCGTTTATGGCTCCGCTCGACAAAACATTACTACGCAATATTCAATTTAGTTTAATATTTCAATAATATGAGAACCGTATTTATCACCGGCGCAAGTTCAGGAATCGGTGCTGCATGCGCCGAAGTTTTAGCGAGTGAGAAAAAATACCGTCTTTTACTTTGTGCCAGAAGGCTATCCAAGCTAACCGAGTTACAGAAACGTATACAAGCGCAGAACCCGGACTGTGAGGTCTTTTGTTTTGAGCTGGATGTGCGTGATCAATCCGATATTATCCAAAAACTAAAAAACCTGCCTAACGATTGGAAGGATATTGATATCCTGATCAACAACGCTGGACTTAGTCAAGGGCTCGACCTTATCCAAAATGGAGATCCCGACGATTGGGACCGTATGATCGACACCAATGTTAAAGGTTTGCTTTATGTAACCAAGCATACTATTCCATTGATGCAAGAAAGCACACATCCGCATATCATTAATCTGGGATCCATTGCTGGTAAAGAAGTTTACCCAAGTGGGAATGTCTACTGCGCGACGAAGCACGCTGTAGACGCATTGACCAAAGCAATGCGTATCGACCTGCTAGAAAAAGGCATCAAGGTCACATCGATCGACCCTGGAATGGTAGAAACTGAGTTCTCGGAAGTACGCTTCAAAGGAGACAAAGAGCGGGCAAAGAATGTGTATAACGGACTAACACCTTTGTCTGGAAAAGATATCGCGGATATTATCTCCTTTGTACTGTCCAGACCGGCGCATGTCAATATAAACGATTTACTGGTTATGCCTACAGCGCAGGCTAGCGGCACCATCGTCAAGCGCGATACCCTGTAACAGTTTTTCATAGCATATAGCAGAATATCTGCTGTTACTGTATTCCGACTTAGCGACTTTTACAAAACTTAGCGACTTTACAAATTACAAATAAAAACACCATGACGTTAGAAGAAAAAATAAACCAAGATATCAAGGCTGCGATGATCGCCAAAGATCAAGCAAAACTACGCGGCCTTCGTGCAATTAAAGCGGCTATATTATTGGCTAAGACTGAAAAAGGACATACTGAAGAATTATCACAAGACACCGAAATCAAGGTTTTACAAAAGCTGGTTAAGCAACGTAAAGAATCGGGTGAGATTTACAAAGCACAAAACCGAGAGGATCTTTTTCAAATTGAATTTGAAGAACAAGAGGTGATTGAAAGTTACCTTCCAAAACAATTAGACCGTACAGCGGTAGAGGATATTATTAAAGCTATTATCACCGAAGTAGGTGCTACGTCGGTTAAAGATATGGGCAAAGTAATGGGGGCAGCAAATCAAAAGCTAGCGGGTCAAGCGGATGGAAAAACAATTTCCGAGGTTGTTAAAGACCTATTAAAATAAAAAAGAGGCTAACGCCTCTTTTTTATTTTCTTTTATCGCCATAATGCTTATCCCGCTCATAGGTTTGCATGTGACGTTCCTTTTTCGCTGGATAAATATCATCTAAGGTAATCATAATACCCGTTTCCTCTACTTCTCCAAACTCATCGTTCAAAGCTGTTCCAAACATACGCATGGTAGGCGACAGGTTCATATAGGTATTGATCAATGGAGGAATATTCTCACCCAATTCACGCACCTTTGTATTCAACACCTTGTATCCCGCTTTATAATCCAAACCATCGAAAATGCCTTTATAAGCAGAGATATCTGTTTGATACCCTACTTTCAAATGATCATACGGCGTTACTAATCCTTCTTTATCTGGAAAGTAAAACTCCATAAAATAAATAAGTAGATCACGTGCTACGGCATTATACTGTGGATACATGGTTACCTTTCCGAACAAGTATTTCACATCTGGATTGATCACCACCAACGCACCTAAACCATCCCATAGATTATCCAAGGAAAACAATCCTTTCCGATTATCAATTGCTGGCTGAAACCGAGGCTGAACCCAAGAGCGGCCCAATTCCAAGGTAAAGGGCATATACTCTGTTTTGAATTTTTCCGAAAAATCAAAATAATGCGCTGTTGAGAGATGTACCTCTCCTTTGCTATCGATTGCATCCGCACACTTAATTACGCGATACCCTGCAATAATTTCTTCTTCTTCCGGATTCCATGCAATCAGTTGATCGTAGTTATGTGCACAGGTGTCATTCTCGTCAATATCCAACGCCAATCCCGTGCCACCACCTGCGCCCCGGAAGGTAAGCTCCCGAAGACGGCCAATCTCTTTCATGATGTGAGGTGACCGGTGATAATTCACTAAGTAAACCTCGTTGTTCCCATTATTTGTATAACGCACAAAAGCCTCTCTGGAAAGCTCTGCTTTTATCAATTCTCTTTCTACCGGTGCAATTAATTCTTGCATAAATTATTTATTATCCCCCATACTGTATACGTGCGTTCTCACTTCTTTTGCCCACTCCTTCTCACTTTTGGACTGATCGAAATGTGTATATGGAATTCGCTCTCCAATGCGAATCGTTACCCGTTGATTACGTTGCGAAAACATTTCATCAGGCAAATATAACATCTCTAAATTAACCTTTAAGCCTAACTTCTCCCGAAGTCTGGCTAAATTATAGAAAAAATTGGAGTTTCTTCCGTCTATATATACAGGAACGACGTCCCTTTTATATTTTTTTGCTTTTGTGATAAAGCTTTTTTTCCATTCCAAATCCTGAATCGTTCCTTCAATTTTTCGGGAAACCAACCCTGCTGGAAAAATCAACAATGCATTATCAGAAGCGTAGGCCTGATCAATGGCCATAATGCCGCTTTTTGCTTGATTCCCAACCTTATTAACTGGAATAAACAAAGGCTCCAGGTTTCTTATATTGAGGAGAATATCATTCACCAAAAACTTTACATCTCTGCGATAGCGACCTATCGCATGCATAATAGCAATGCCGTCCAACCCTCCCAAAGGATGATTTGACGCAAAAATAACACTATCATCCAAAGGAATCCCTTCCCCTCCTTCCAACACCACATTTACACCTAGCTCTTCAATCAATGCATCGACAAAGTCCAACCCATAAAGATCTCTAAACTTAGTCATGATATAATTAATATCATCCTCGTGAATCACACGCTCAAGGTAACTGATAAGTGGTTTAGGAATCCATTTTGCCAACTGGGGACTTTTTTTATGAATAACGTTCCGCACCTGAATAAACTTAACCTGTTCTTCTGGGTTCATTTTTGATAGTAAGCGTCTTTATTATAATTTTTATTATGCGCCGTAAAATTAAGTAAAATTATATTTTAAAGCAGTAAATTCACTGAATATTTCTATTTTAGCCCACAATCGTTGGTTTATGGCAAAGGATCAATAAGTCAACAAAAAGTGTAATTCCATATTTTTTTGTGGCAAAAGCATCTCTGATTTAAACGTTTTCATTTTTTTTGTGTTTAATCTTATAGAAGGTCTTACAAAGAAGTGATCGCCAAAGCCTGAAAGATAGTCCACAAGGATTCTTTCTGAGACCAACACAAAAGTATCATCTAAGAAAGGAGTTCATTATGTACATCGCTGAAGCACATACACAGGTTGACTACGAGCTAAAAACAACAGACAGCATCAGTTATGCCTTGAACAAAATGAGTGAACTACACACCCATCAGCTACCTGTTGTCGATCAACATTCTTTTCTTGGAATCATACAGGAAGAACAACTTCTTGATGCCATAGATGAAGATGCAAGTCTAGCAAGCCTATCCATGCATTTCCGGTTTTTATACCTGTACGGCGATCAGCATATCTATGATGCACTTCAATTTATGACGGCGCACCACCTCGATATCCTTCCCGTTCTTGATAAAGACAATCACTATGTCGGGATATTAACGGCTAATAGTTTGCTTCCGCAACTGAATGAAACATTAGGCAACAATGAGCCGGGGGCCATTATCGTTTTAGAGCTGGGAAAAAACGATGTTTCTTTCTCTCATATCGCGCACCTAATTGAGTCCGAAAACACGCGAATTATCAGCACTGCCGTGCGGGAGATTGCTGACAGCACCAAAGTGGAAATGACCATTAAAGTAAACAAGCAAAACATCGCTTCTTTGGTTGCTTCCTTATGGCGTTTTGATTACACCGTAACGGCTACCTTCAACGACGGAAACCCCGATACGGACATCAAGGAGCGCTATGACATCCTGATGAATTATTTAAATTTATAAGAATCGTCCTTTTTTTATCATCTTTGCAAGAAGTTTCTGGTAAAAATTAAGCGCATGCAAGAAAAGACCATAGCCATATATGGCAGAGAGTTCAATGCTTCTGTTCTTCCTTATGTTGAGCAACTATTCACCTATCTTCGGGAGAATAATGTGCAAGTTTATGTTCATTCTGATTTCTATAATTTCTTAAAAAAACAAGTGGAATGCCCCAGCAACTGGCTACTCTATTATAGCCATGTAGATCTGCCGGCAAACATATCATTCCTGCTTAGCTTGGGCGGCGATGGAACTATGCTTTCTGCCGTTTCGCTTGTTCGCGACTCGGGCATCCCCATTGCTGGGATTAACTTTGGACGCTTAGGCTTCTTAGCGGCTATCCATAAAACACAAATAGTACAAGCTTTAGATGCCATCTTTGCGGGAAACTTTACCCTACAAAAGAGAGACTTGTTGGAGGTAACCGGAAATGATCAAAAACTCTTCGGAGAGGAAAACTTCGCTTTGAATGATATTACGGTATTCCGACACGACACCTCGTCCATGATCACCATCAATGCAGTTCTTAATGGTGAACTCTTAAACGCATATTGGGCCGATGGAATAATCATTGCTACGCCAACCGGTTCTACAGCGTACTCGCTGAGCTGTGGTGGTCCTATTATGATGCCGGGTAGTGGTAATTTTGTTATCACACCCATTGCCCCGCACAATTTAAATGTTCGTCCCATCATAATATCAGCAGACAGTGTACTCGATCTGGAAATCGAAAGCCGCACCGAAAAATACATTCTGAGCTGTGACTCAAAGAGTGAAACTGTCGAGACAAGCATCAAACTACGAATCCGCCGTGCACCATTCGGGATCAACCTGATACGCCTATCCGAACAAAGCTACTTTAGCACACTTCGCGAGAAACTGCTATGGGGGTTAGATGTCAGAAACTATTAGCAAACGTCCGCACACCCCATGATGGAAGGCCTAGAAGTCATTATCCTTAAATTTAACAGAATTTAATACCGGCTAATTACCGCAAATAATATATCTTTACACGAGAAAAAAACCATAATTTGAAACGACTATCCTATTTGATCTTTGGCATCGGCATGATGCTATCGAGTGTTGCCAAAGGGCAGCAGTGGGAAGTTGGTATCAACGGTGGAGCCACTGGTTTTATGGGCGATGTAAACCCAGACAATCCTTTTTATTTAAAAAATGCTGGTGGAGGTTTCTTTCTCAAACGAAACTTTAATTCGACATGGGGCGTACAGTTGGCCTACAACTACCTACAACTTTATGGAAATGATAGCGATGACAAAGATCCATACCGCAATGCACGGGGACATTTGTTTTACAATAAAGTACACGAATTAGCACTGCGGGGAGACTTCAACTTCTTTCGATATATCCCTGACAAGGAATTAAACCGCTATACCCCCTACCTCTTTGGAGGACTAGGCGTGATGAAACACAATCCGTATGTGAACATTAAAGATGGTGGAAAGTACAACCTCGCGGATCTACAGCTTCAAGATGATAATAGTCTCAAAAAGATAGCTCCTTTTGTGCTGGTAGGTACGGGTTTTAAGTATAACATCAAAGGTGCCTGGACCATAGGTGCCGAAGTGGGATATAGAACAGCTTTTAACAATGATATAGATAATATATCGAATAAGTACCCGCAGTATAGCGCCATAGATGCTGTACGATTACCGGAGGAATTCCGTACTGTCGTTGCTTCTGGAGATCCGGCTTTACCGTCCGAATACGAACCAAACGGCCTGTGGCTAAACTTGGCGTACCCGAATGGCGATTACAGCACCTATCAAGGCAAAGCAAAAGGACATGGCCGCAAAAGGGATGGCTATATGACGGTGGGCTTTACACTATCATTCACCTTTTTAGATAAACGATGCTATTGGTGGCTGTAGTGATGAATATTAGTAATACAAGAAAATGAGTTTTAAGGATAAACTTCGTAACGATAATTTACCAAAACATATTGCCATTATTATGGATGGCAATGGTCGCTGGGCGAAAGGGATAGGAAAGCTACGTATTTTCGGTCATCAAAATGGGGTGTCGGCCGTACGGGAAGCTATGGAAGGAAGTGTAGAAATAGGAATCAAGCACCTCACCCTCTATGCCTTTTCATCTGAAAATTGGAACAGGCCAAAACTTGAGGTTCGCGCACTGATGGAGCTTCTCGTAAACACACTGACCAAAGAAACAAAAACATTTATGGCTAATGGCATCCGTCTAAATACAATTGGCGACCTGGATGCTTTACCAGAAAACTGTAGACAAAAGCTTATAGATACGATCGAGATTACAAAAGATAACGATCGTTGTGTGTTAACATTAGCCTTGAGCTACGGTTCTCGTGCTGAACTCGTTGATGCAACTAAAGCTATTGCGCGGAAGGTACAGGAAGGCGTATTACAGCTGGAGGATATTACAGAACAGACCATTCATGATCACCTTTACACGGCTCATATTCCCGATCCAGATTTACTGATCCGCACGGGTGGTGAGCAGCGCATAAGCAACTACCTGCTTTACCAAATGGCTTACACCGAGCTCTGTTTTTTAGACAAAATGTGGCCTGAATTTAAGCGCGAAGATCTCTATGAAGCAATTTTCGATTACCAGCAAAGGGAAAGAAGATTCGGCAAGACCAGTGAACAATTGTAATATTTATTTACCTTTGCAGCATCCGATAAATGCCTAATGTCTAGGGGCTCCGGCAATTATTTTCTTTTAACAAAAATTAACAAGAGATTGGTGTACTTTAGCACCGAGAAAACAGAATAAATGAAGCGCATATTATTTTTTATAACTTTTACTTTACTTCTGGGAGGACAGCAGACATTTGCTCAAATCCGAGGTAAAAACCCGATCAATCTAAACGATCCCAACGAGATTAGCTACCTAGATCCGAAAAATTACGTTATTGGTGGCGTCCGCGTTACGGGTACCGAATATCTTGACAGCGACGTTTTGATTACGATCTCGAAACTTGTCGTTGGTCAATATATCGAAGTACCGAGTGAGGCTACCGCAAATGTTGTAAAAACATTAATGTCACAAAATCTATTTGATGATGTTCAGCTGTATGCAGAGCGTATCGAAGGAGATAACATTTATTTGGAAATTCGCGTGCAAGAACGTCCACGCCTGACACGCATAGATATCAATGGTCTAAAGAAAGCGGAAACAGAAGAAATCCGTAAACGTCTAAACACCAATACGGGTAAAATTGTCAATGACAACTTACTTAAAACGACGCAGGCAACCATCCAAAAATTCTTACGTGAGAAATCTTTCTTATACCCAGAAATAAAAATCACGACAGCAAAAGATACCGCACAAGCTAACAATGAAATTGTTATTGTTAATGTCGAAAAAAATAAAAAAATCAAAGTACACAAAGTACACTTTGATGGACAAGAGGCTTTTTCAAGCGGTCAACTGCAAAAATACCTTAAAGGTGTAAAGCCTCGGAAGTGGTACCGCATTTTTGGCCCTGGTAAATTTAAAGACGATAAATACAAAGAAGCAAAACAAAACTTAACTGCAAAAATGCAGGATAAAGGATACCGTGATGCCGAAATTCTTTCTGATAGCGTTGTTCGTTATGACAATAATGAAGTCGATATTTATCTGAAATTACATGAAGGTCCTCGTTACTTTGTTGGAAATATTGAATGGTCCGGAAACTCTAAGTACACAGATTCTGTCTTAAACTTAATCTTAGGTATTGAGAAAGGTGATGTATACAGCGAAGAAAAAATCACAACCAAATTACAAGGACCAACGCGTAACTCTGATGATATTAGCGCCTTGTACCAAAATGATGGTTACTTAACTTTTGGTATTCAACCCATCATCAAGCGCATCTATAACGATACAGTCGATTTAGAAATCGTATTGAGTGAAGGTAAACAGTTCACAATCAATAACGTGATTGTTAAAGGGAACGATGTAACAAACGATAAAGTTGTTTTACGTTCTATCTATACAAAACCAGGACAGAAGTTTTCACGTGAATTATTAATGCGCAGTGTCCGTGAAATCTCTCAATTAGGAATGTTTGATGAGCAAAAAATCACGCCTAACCCGACCAACTTGAACTATGAGGACGGAACCACGGATCTAGAATATAGGGTAACAGAAAAACCGTCCGATCAGGTAGAGCTTTCGGGAGGTTACGGAGCCGGACAAGTTATTGGTACGCTTGGTTTGACCTTCAACAACTTCTCTACAAGCAATATGTTCAAAAAAGACGCGTGGAAACCATTACCTCGTGGAGACGGACAAAAACTAAGCGTTCGTGGACAGACGTCTGGTAAACGTTACCAATCGTACAGCTTCTCCTTCTCTGAACCTTGGTTAGGGGGTAAAAAACCTATCTATTTCGGTTTGAGTGCTTACACTTCTAGCTCTTCATACGGTGGTTTTAACTACTACACCGGACAACAAATGGTAGCGGATAGAGATTTGAACAGAATTTGGATGACGGGGGTTACAGCAACATTGGGTAAACGTTTACAGTGGCCTGATAACTACTTCCAGATTAATACATCTTTATCGTTCCAACGTTACAAATTGCAGAATTACGGTAACTACTTCTTGTTCTCAGATGGTACAGCATATAACATGAACATCACCCAAGAGATAAGCCGTAACTCAGTTGATGCACCAATCTATCCGACATCAGGATCACATTTCCGTTTCTCGGTACAATTGACACCGCCATACTCTTCGTGGAACAATATCAATTACCAAACAGCAGCGGATAATGTTAAATACAAATGGACAGAGTATCACAAATGGAAATTCGATAGCCAATGGTACACTAAGGTGGCTGGTAAACTTGTATTAAAAGCACAAGCACAGTTTGGTTATTTGGGTAGCTACACCAACAAAACACCGACTTCAACATTTGAGCGCTTTAAACTTGGTGGTGATGGTATGCAAGGGTTTGACTTCTTGCAAGGTTCGGAGATCATTGCTATGCGTGGCTATGCCAACGGTACGTTGATTCCAGAATCTACAGGAAATGGTTATGAGCGTATCGCGATCAACTCAGGTAGTCCAATCTATGCAAAATACCAAATGGAATTGAGACACCCAGTAATGTTGAATGAACAGGCTACAGTATTTGTTCTTGCATTTGCTGAAGCTGGAAATACATGGAATAAATTCAGTGAAGTAAACCCGCTTAAAATGCGCCGTTCAGCTGGTGTTGGAGCACGTATCTTCTTACCAATTTTTGGTATGTTAGGTATTGACTACGGTCACGCCTTTGACCCTATCCCAGGACTACGCTCGAGCGAGTGGAAGCAAAACTTTACATTCAGTATCCTTCAGAACATGGGCGGATTCTAAGAATCCTGACATATACGGGCAAAGGAGGCACTTTAATAAGTGCCTCCTTTTTTATTAAATGAGGATTTAATTTTCACGGGCAAAGGACTGATTCGCTTATTATTGAGTTAAAATATGTTAAAGGAGGAAATTAAACCTTTATTAGCAGGTTTTTTATTACTTTTGGCAAGTAAAAATCTTTCATGAAATAAAGGCGGATTTTAAACTTTTTGGAACTATAATTGTCCTACAGAGTGTAAGCTTAACTTTAAGAAATATGAAAAAAATAATATTTGTAATTGCTTTTGTAGCTTCTTCCATAACCGCAGCCTTTGCACAGCGTATGGCGTATGTGGATTCGGAATATATTTTGAAGCACATTCCGGAGTATGTTTCAGCACAGAAACATTTAGATGATTTGGCTACGAACTGGCAAGAGGAAGTAGATAAGCAGTATGGTGAGATAGAAAAACTGTACAAAGCATATCAAAACGATCAAGTATTACTAAACGACGATATGCGTCGTCGTCGTGAGGACGAGATCGTAAACAAAGAAAAACAAGTTAAGGATTTTCAGCGTCAAAAGTTTGGTTATGAAGGAGACCTGTACAAAGAACGTATCCGTTTGGTAAAACCCATTCAAGATCGCGTTGCTAAGGCCATCCAGGATATTGCCAACAATCAAGGTTTAGATATCGTTCTAGACAAAGGCAGTGAGGTTACTTTTTTGTTTGCCAATCCAAAATTGGATAAAAGTAATGACATCATTACTAAATTAGGCTTTAAGCCAGATCCAAGCTTGTCAAACTAATTTTTTTGTTTATTATTGTAAATACAAATTAATTATTAACATCATAAAAAAAGTGTGGTATTAGGCTTGCGTAGTTTAATACGAAAAGATTAAAATGGAAAGAATGAAAAATTTATTTAGAGGTGTAGCTGTAGCAGCGGTGATGTTCTTCGGTACGCAATATGTTAGTGCACAGCAGAAAATCGGTCACATCAATTTCGGGGATATCATTTCTTCTACCAACGAATTCAAAACAGCGCAAGATCAATTGAAAGTTTTGCAAGAAACTAAAACAAAAGAATTGCAAGGCATGTATGAATTGTTCCAAAAGAAGCAAACAGATGCAAACGAGAAGTTAAGAAACCGTAGTGAAGCAAACAAAGCAGCTGTAGATGCTGAATTGCAAACATTGGGTCAAGAGTTGCAAACAATGGAGCAACGTATCCAAGAGGTGCAACGTGTTGCACAAGAGGATTTAGGAAAGAAAGAACAAGAGTTGTTCGAACCAATCCAAAAGAAAGTAGTTGATGCGATCAATGTTGTATCAAAAGAGAAAGGTTATGCATACGTTTTAGATGTATCTAACGGTAGCATTCCTTACTATGGTGGTGGTGATGACTTAACAGCTGCAATCAAAACAAAACTTGGTGTAAAATAATTGCACAAGCAAACACAATAAAAAAAGCCTTTCCAAATTGGAAAGGCTTTTTTTATGAATTTATATCTCTGAAGTGATCGCGCAATACTGTTTGTGCCGCATGGAAACCACTCATTCCATGAACACCGCCACCTGGCGGCGTCGCTGAAGAACATATATAGACCCGTTTATTGGATGTTCTATAAGGTGTTAAACGACGTGTTGGCCGTGTATATAACTGAAATATATCCATTATACCGCCGTTGATATCCCCGCCTACATAATTTGGATTGTAATCCTCCATCTCGCGGGTGTTCAATGTAGATCGTTCCAAAATAACATCCCGAAAGCCTGGTGCAAAACGTTCCACCTGCATTTCAATAGCATTCGTTCGATCGATCAAAGAACCATTCGGCACATGGCAATACGCCCATGCGGTATGCTTACCGTCTGGAGCTCGACTTGCATCAAATAAAGAAGGTTGAGTTAACAATACAAAAGGGCGCTCCACAATCTCTCCTTTCGCAGTCCGTTCTTCATTCGCCGCAATCTCTTCATAAGTATTCCCCAAGTGTACAGTCGACGCTTCGCGGCATCTTCTGTCCCGATATGGAATAGGCTCCGATAGCGCCCAGTCAATCTTAAAGACCCCCATCCCCTGCCGATATCGACTTAACTGCTGGCGATAACCGGACGACAAGTCTAGACCATCTATGGCCAACAGTTGTCGGGGTGTAAGATCTAAAACAAGAACCTGATGTTCGGGAAGCGCTTTTATATCCCGTAACCAAAAATCAGTCTGTATCTTTCCTCCTAAATCTTTATAGTATGCCGCTAACGCATCGGCAATAGCTTGCGATCCACCAACGGGTATAGGCCATCCGTAACGGTGCCCGACACCTGAGAGCACCATTCCTATAGCTGCTGTGGTATAATTCGTCAATGGTTGAATACCGTGAGCCGCCATTCCTCCCCATAAAGCTTGCGCACGTTTTGTTTTAAAACGACGCGCAACAGCGTCTGCAGACTGTACCGCTGTAAGGCCGAATTTTGCCAATAATATCGGGTTCTTAGGAACCCGCAAGGGCCCCATAATATCATCCGCCAACGGCTCCCACTCGTTCGCTACCAAACTCATAAGTTCATGGTAATAAGGGGCATCCTCCTCCAAAGCATTTGCGGTTTCAGCAAGATCTCGTTTCAGAAATACGGTATCTGTGTCATCTAATGGATGTGCTGCTTCATACGGTGCATAGGTAAAACGTAACCCATAGGCTTCCAAAGGCAATGATCTAAAAAATGGAGAAGCCATCGCCATAGGATGTACGGCCGCACATACATCATGCAGAAACCCGGGTAGCGTCAACGCCTTACTCCGCATCCCTCCACCAATCGTTGTACCTCCTTCTAACAACAAGGTTTTTAGTCCCCGTTGTTGCAAAGTAATCGCAGCAGCAAAACCATTCGGTCCCGAACCGACTATTATCGCATCATATTTTTCCAATCTATATTACTTTTACTATAAAGCTATGTTTTTTTTCTTATATCAAGAATACAGTCTCTATTTCCATCAAAAGACAGTGGATCTCTTTGGTTATTTAAAGAAAAGATGACGCACAGATTAAGGGATCTCTGCCGCAAAATTGTAATTTGCCCAAAACTTTATTTATGCAAACATTACACGGAAAAACCGCACTTATAACAGGAGCAGGAAAAGGCCTTGGAAGAGCCATGGCACTCGCATTAGCAAACGAAGGAGTCAATCTACTACTTATCAGTCGCACCTTGAGCGACATTGAAAAAGTCGCAGCAGAAGTACAAGCATTACCCCCTGATGTCTTAGTTCAAATCGCAGCGGCCGATATCAGCAAACTGGAAGAGGTAAGAAACGCACTCACTACACTGACAGCTGAAAACAAAAAAATCGATATCTTAATAAATAATGCAGGTATCCTTTCCTATGGAAGTGTTTTGGATATTGCTATTGAAGAATGGGAACGTGTTATACAGACCAATGTGCTGGGCACATATTATATGATCCATGAAGTACTACCTTTCTTATTGGAACAACAACAAGGAGACATTATCAACATCGCTTCCACTGCAGGGCTTAAAGGTGCGGCAGATCTGAGCGCTTATGGTGCTTCCAAGGCTGCTGTTATCAATTTATCGGAAGCAATCATGCAGGAAGTTCGCAAGAAAGGAATTCGTGTAACCATCGTAAACCCAAGTACGATTGCCACCGACATGACTTTGAGCAACAACTTCACGGACGGTAATCCAGAACGTGTTCTACAACCAGAAGACCTAGCCTTTCTAGTGGTCAACAACCTTAAACTTCCCCAACGTGCTTTTGTGAAAGAAGTAAGTTTATGGTCTACAAATCCTTAGTTATTTTAGTTTGGGCGGACAAAAGTCTGCCCAAACTAAAATAACTAAACATCGATTTCCATCCGATAGTACGTCAACGTTCCTCGATAAAATAAATCCCCCACACGGCGCATACCGATCTGTTCATAAAATCCTTCTGCGGTCGTCCGTGCATGGCACCACAACTGTTCTATACCATTAGTCTGACAAAAGGTTAAGACCGTAGCCAATAAAGCGCGACCTATACCTTGGCCTTGATAGTATTCTTTAACGGCAAATTTTCGGAATTGTGCGACCTTGCCATCAGGGAAGAGCGAGATGACGCCTACGAGCGTATTCTCTAGGTAGGCTCCAAAATGGACGCCTTCAAAATCATCCGGGAGTTGTACATCGCGCAAACTACCACCTGGATACATCACTTCCAGTCGTAAATGCCAAGTCACCGGTGCCGCCACCTGTTCGATCTGTAGTTCTTTTCTCTGCATCGCTACACCATTAAATAAGCTATTGTTTTCAATACCTGTCTATTACCACTAAATCACAGAATATACCCGATTTCAGGGATATAATTATTAGCATGAATTATGCATCTTTGCTCTATATTAAAGCAAATATGAAAAAAATATTAGTAGTGTGCTCCGTCTTTTTACTATGCACAATGGCTGCATTCGCCCAAAGTCAAAAATTTCATCGGATAGATTACAAAATTCTTTTATCAGCCGATGCAGGAGATGGTGAAGGAATTGATGCTAGTGCCGACGATATAATATTACAAGGATGGACTAATCCAAATTACATCAAGATACAATCAGATGGTGAAATGGAAACGATTATAATCCATAACAGAAAAAATAGACAGACTTATTTTCTGTACCCTGAACACGAGCAATACGTGGATGCCAATCCTGAAAATACAGCATCAGCTACTACGGATGAATACCCGATCAAATACATTGCAGGACAACAAAAGAATATTGCGGGATACGCCTGTAAATTAGCGCAATTAAACTTACGTCATGATACCCCGGAAGAAGATCCGATTATCGTTGATATTTGGTATACAGAAAAAATACCTGTTTTATACTGGGGCGATTTCGACTACCTCGAAAAGCTTCCTGGGGCGGCCTTAAGCATCAGCTCGAGTGGTAATGGCTTTATTGCGGCAAACGTTATTGCGGAAAATGTGGAGCTATCACAGTTTGAAGTGCCGGAGAACTATACGGAAGTTGATAATGTGGAGGATTACGAAGATCTATATGCCGATACGCAGCTTGAAGAGAATCTATTCCAGTACACGGATGAAGAGACTTCACTAATCGGACTAAAAGATGGAGAAGACAACCTCTTAACGGAAGCAATTTACACCACTGTAGCAGAGTTTCACGCGGGTCAAGGTGTAGCGAGTAACGGCGATTACAAATACGGTGTTATTGATCGTCAAGGAAAAGTAGTTATACCATTTGAATATGAATACTTGAGTTTCAACCCTGATGCGGCTCAATATGTTTTCAGCAAAGACGAAAAGTTCGGTATAATGGACGCAAACAGAAAAGTGTTAATCGCTCCAAAATATGACATGATAAATTTCTTTAACAAGGGATTTGCACAGTTCACTGAAAATGAAAAAAATGGTCTGTTAAACCTTAAAGGAGAAGCTGCCGTTCCTGCAAACTACGAAACGATTATCGATTATAACGGAACACACTTCATCACCATTGAAAACGAACGTTATCACATGTACACGATCCAAGGTTTACGCAAAGTCGCTACTAACCTGGATTATATAGGGTGTACGGAAGAGCCAAATATATTTATTGCCATGAAAGGTGACAAATATGGATATATCGATCATACAGGCAAGCTCATTATTCCATTTAAATATAGTGGAGCTACTTTATTTAGCGATGGTGTAGCTTCTGTATATATAGAAGAGACCGATGAGAATTTCTGGATCAACACGAAAGGTGAGCGCGTAGCTGCCCCAACCGAATAACGTATTTTTTACCCGCGATACAGCACGGCGGCATTAGCTTTCCGTGCTGTTTTCGTAAATAGACAGTAAACCAGTAGCTTTGCACAGAAAAGTGCAATAAATAACAATGGCCAACCAACGAGCGACAATATTCCTTACCCGTTACATTCTCCAATCCGTACGTGGAAAGTGGATATTTTTATTGTTACTCTTCGTGCCTTGTCTCACAAAAGGGCAACAACTTCTCGATAAGCTTGCTTATCAATATCAAAGCAGTAAGCTCAACGATCCTTCAAAGTTTTATAAAGCCGGCAAGTATGCCCAAGCCTTGTTCTTCAATCAACAACCCGAGAAAGCGATGCAACTCTTGGAAGAAAATCTGAAACAAGCACAACGGTTTCCCGATAGTAAATATGCGGCACACCTCTGCGCAATCTTAGCCATGAACAACCGCATTCTGGATCATGAAAAAGAAAGTAAACAGTATATTGATCTCGCTCATGTATATGCTGAAAAGACAACACATAAAGAAACAAAAGGTTATGTAAGTTACTGTCGAGGATGGCTCCACGCCCGTAATAACCAAGAGGCAGAAGCCGTCCGTCAATTTTTAAATGCCCTTCAACAATTTGATAATGCGCAACCTTCGGAAAGCCTCTTGATCAGAAAAGCATCCACCTTGAGTGAGCTGACCTCGATCTACGCCAACTGGAAAGAATACGAATTGCAAGAAAAGTATGGTAAGCAAGCCTTAGACATCGCCATCAAACAACAAGATCCGGCAGCGATCTTTGAAGCATACATGATGATGGGCTATCTCTGCGAGCAACAATACATTGCGTCCTTACAAGACGACAAGCTCCATACGTCCGAACGATATTACCTAAAAGCGATTGAGACCTACCAAAAAAACAAACAAAATATGGTCGTCTCTTCCAACCTCTCCTTCGCTGCCATTAATTTAGCCAATCTATATTTGCATTATTTTCCGGATACCTACCGTGAAAAAGCTATCGCCTATGCCGAAATGGCGTTGGCACAAGCACAACAAAGCGAACAGTTTTCACAGGTTGCATCTGCATATGGTATTCTAGCCGATATAAGCATCAAGAAAGGTAACGCTGAACGCGCCAAAGACTATCTACTTGCATCCCTTACGGCGGTCAACCAAGACCCCCTATTGGATCAAACCGTCGTCATGAGCATCTATCAGCATCTTTCAAAAATATACGAAGAGGAGAAAAACCTATCTGAAGCCTTACGTTATTACAAATCCTATAATGAAGTTTTCACGCGTGTCTATGACACCGAGAAACTCGAGCAGGGCCGTCGCCTGGAAGCGCAGTTTGAGAAAGAACGTCAGCAGCAACAGTTATTGCGGCTGGCCCTTGAATCCCAGCAAAAGGAACAGCAGCTCAGTCTCATGCATATCCGTACAGTCCAACAGCAGCAACTGTTGCAAAATATGCGACTCAATGAAGAAAACCAACGCAAGGAACTAGAATTAGCACACCTTGAGGGACAAAAAAAAGAACAACAACTGAAGCTTTCTAGATTGGAAGCACAAAAAAGAGAACAAGAAGTGTTGAACTTTCAAAACACGATTAGCTATAAAGAAAAATTAAACCGATACTATGGCTTACTGGCTGCTGCCTTTTTATTGCTCCTTATTCTCCTCTTATATGCCTATCTCCAACGCGCTAAAGGGATGCAACAACAGCAGAAACTCCATGCCCTAGCGTTAGAGCAAGAACGTCAAAATAGTCAAATCTCAAATCTTACCGCCATGCTTGACGGGCAGGAGCTGGAACGAGGTCGTTTAGCCCGCGACTTACATGATGGCCTGGGCGGCATTCTTTCGAGCACCAAGCTGAATCTTTCGCACCGCATTGAAAAAATGAATGACGTCGAAAAGCTGCACATGCAAGACTCCCTATCACAGCTGGATAGCGCTGTTAATGAGTTACGACGCGTGGCGCACAACCTGATGCCCGATTTGTTGATTAAATATGGCTTACAAGAAGTTCTTCAAGATTATGCTAAACGCATGGAGAATGAAAAGCTAGAAATCGATGTTCATTTTCTTCATTATACACAACGCCTGTCTACTGAAAACCAACTATTGGTTTATCGGATTATTCAAGAATTGGTCAATAATGCAATCAAGCATGCTGAAGCCAACCAGCTGTTAATCCAACTTGTTGAAGAAAATGACCGCATATACGTAACCATCGAAGATAACGGAAAAGGGTTTGATATGAACGCTATTGAACAAAAAAAATCTGCCGGATTACACAACATACAATCGCGCGTTCAATTCTTAAAAGGACAGCTTAATATACAGTCTGAGTTAAACTTGGGCACAACAATAGAATTTGATTTCCCTATCCAAAACACTACCGCATGATCAACATTGCTATTACCGACGACCATCCGCTCCTCTTGGAAGGATTAAAGAATATACTATCTAAAGAAGAAGACTTTCACGTCATTGGATGTTTTCCGGATGCTAAAAGTACATTGGCTTTTCTGTCTGAAACACCGCCACAGGTATTATTATTGGATATTAATTTACCCGACGCCAACAGCCTAGACCTGGTCGCCGATATGAAACGAAAGTACCCGGATTTACGGATACTGATCATCAGTGTACATAATGAATATGCCGTAATCAAGAGCATGCTCGACCAAGGAGCAAACGGTTATGTCCAGAAAAACTCATCTGTTGATGATATTGTAACCGGCATTAAAACCATCCTCCTGGGAGATACATATGTTTGTTCGCAAACGAAATTTATACTAGAATCTAAACAACAAGACACATTATTACGGGTACCCAAACTGACGCGTCGCGAGAAAGAAATTTTACAGGAAGCAGCACAAGGGTTTACAACGATACAAATTGCAGAGCGCCTGTTTATCAGTCCGCACACGGTAGAAAGCCATCGAAAAAATCTAATTGAAAAATTCAGCACCAAAAATTTGAGCTCCGTCATCAAGCTAGCCCTGGAGTATGGTTTAATTCGTCAGTAATTATAAAACCACTGCTTTCAGGGATTTCACGCATACGACTATCTCTGTATTTTTGTGCTTATAGAATACATATACTAGATCAAAATAGTCAACACAAAAAAAGTCGTGTGGAAGAACGGCTACAGCTCTTGGATCTCATTTTGTATTCCTGTTTTATATCAACATCTTTGTTATTTACGGTCCCCAGCTGGACAACGATACACTATGAAAAAAATACGTCTAAAAATAAAGATCTTACTGCTATCGATCACCTGTATGCTCTTCACCAGTTGCTTCGATTTGGTCGAAGAAATCGATATGAAGGCAGACGGATCGGGCTCGATCAAGGCTACACTTAATTTGAGTAAAAGCAAAACAAAAGTAGCCTCACTCATGAAGATGAAAAGTGTTAATGGTTTAACTATCCCGAGCCAAGCTACCATCAAGTCAGAAACGGCTACGATCATAAAAATTCTTCAATCCACTCCCGGCATAAGTCGGGTAAACCATACGTTGGATTTTACAAATTTTATCGCAACCATCTCCTGTGACTTTACTTCTGTTACGGCTTTAAATAGTTTTACCAAAACGCTGGCGCAACACTTCAAAAGCCCTCTTGGGAACAACCACAGCTATAGCTATAACAACAAATCATTAACCTTTGGACGCCAATATACATATGCGTCCTCGATGAGTAAGGAATTTTCTAAACTCTCCCAAAATGATCGTAAACTTTTCGATGATGCTTTTTACACACAAATAGTACGTTTTGATAAAAGTGTAAAATCACAAAATAATCCAACGGCAAAACTATCCGCCACTAAAAAAGCCGTTCTCTTAAAAATAAAAGCAACAGACCTAATTAGTGGTAAGGCCTCTGTAGCGAATAATATTGTACTTCAAAATTAATTCTAACATAATGCATCCAAAAAAATACTTCTGTGCACTGCTTACTGTATTCGGTGTTCATGCGACGCATGCACAAGATCTTATTAAGCAGGTTCCCGAAAATGCTGAATTTGTAACGGTCATCAACAATAAAGCCATCGTTAAGCATAGCTCCTTTGAGAAAATAAATGCCGTTCTCTCTCGTCTCGGTGCTTTTGATGCATTGGATCAGCATCAGCAAGAACGAACTAAAGACATTATGGATCTGGATATGTCTTATGATCGAAATGGATACATCTATCGGGTAAACAACGATAGCTTATATTATATCGGTATACTAATTCCGTTGAAGCAGGACAATAAAGTCGAGCAGCGACTATTTACTGACTTTAGCTCCCTGCCGACCGAGAACGGTTATCAACGTCGAGTTTCTCCGGATGGGAAGATGCAAGCAGCATGGAACAATAATGTTTTGTTTTTGTTCACTGGCTCGATCAATAATCGTTATTTCGAACAAGAAGAAGTAGCCAACCGTTATGGTATTGAAATCCCACAATATGACGCAGCAGTTGATGCGGCATATGCCGAGGCTGCCGTGGAGGCGATCGATTTTTCGGAGGATGACATAGAGGTAGACACGAGCGAAGCCGAAGAGTGGGAAGAAGATGAACTTGAAGCCATCGAAGAAGCTGCAGCCGCAGTAGATTCGGTTGCTGCTATTGTTTACGAAGAGGCTACCCTAGCCGATTCCGTAGAAACCCTATGGGAAGCCCATGATTTTACACTGGAAGGCGACAGCATTGAAGGATACACGTATAACTATGGCGATGATGAATATGACAACGATGCCTACACCGACTCGATGTACCAAATAGAGATGGCAAGGAATGCAAAAAATGATTCGATCCGAAATAACCTTTTTACAACATGGTTAGCGCACGACTTCAACACGTATCTCACGCCTCAAAAAAATCTATCATCTAATAAAGATATTTTAGCATTTGATCCAAAAAACACACTCGTACGTCTTTGGGTTAATGACCTGGATGATGTATATAAAAATGCATTGCCTTATGATGCACTAACACTAGCGTATGGCATCAAAATGCAAAATCTAAACTATGGGTACAAGGAAGCTATGTTTGACTTAGTCCAAGACCAACATACATTGAAACTAAAAGGTGCTATCGGCTTAGATAAGGAGATGGAACAGGTCTTCAAAAAAATATATAAGACGAAAGCAAATCCACGGTTCTCTAAATATATTCCACAAAACCATTTAGGATACTTCTCTTTAAATATCAACACAGAAGGTTATTTACAGCAAATGCCTGCTTTATTTGACCGTTGGTACGGACCACTCCTTTCAGAACATGCCGACCTGGTCTCGATTGCAGGAATGGCGCTTGAAATCGCTGTAGATGAAAAAGCAATTGGTAAAGTAATGCGTGGCGATCACCTTCTGTTTGTTAACGACCTTCAAAAAGTAAATACCGAATATACGGATTACGAATATGATGAGGACTATAATTACACTGAAGTTACTAAAACTAAAGAGGAATTTATTCCGAGTTTCCTATGGATGTTCACTTCTGAAGACCAACGCTTATATAAGAAGCTCTTGACGTACGGCGAAAAGACGGTCAAAATACAAGAAGAAGATGGTATCTATACCATTCTCGAAAATAAAAGTACGACAATCTATATCACCTTTAAGGACGATATCGTATTCATCAGTAACGACCGCGAACAGATCCTTAGCATCAAAGAAAATAGATTCAGAAGTGTTGCAAATGGACAGATTAAAAAAGATATACAGAACAATATCTTAAACGCTGTTGTTCATACCGCGGCTATTCCAGAAACATTAAACAAGCTTGGGGTTCCTGTTATCAACAGTTGGAAAAAAACTGTTGATCAGCTATCTAACTACGGTGATATTGCCGTTCGTGCACATGGCTTAAAGGGCAATAAACTAACGGGCGAAGTAGCTATTACTTTCCCCCGTCAAGGTGAGAATGCCCTTCAGTATCTTTTAGACCAACTTATTGATAATGTAGATGAGAGTATGACTACTTCATTATGGTAAAAAAGATCTTTATATACACAAGTATCACCCTAGCCGTGCTTTTTACCATCGGCTGGGGCTTTTACCTGGTACGTAAATATCAGGCAAACAAACAATTTGTAAGTACACAAAGTACCACGATATTGTCTGTTGCTGTCGACGATCTTCTCCTCGATAATGTTTCTTCTCTTCTCAAAAAAAAGAAATCACAGGTATCCGATACCACCAGCAAAAGAAACTGGCTGAAAGATTTCTTCTGGAATAGTGGTCTCAAAATACCATCACGTCTATTTTTCTTCTCGCTACCGCAAGAGCAGGACAACCTATTTGCCATCCTGTCTGTATCGAATTATGAAACATGTCTTTCATTTTTTGTAAACCACTATCCGAAACAGATTGAGCTCATCGATAAAGAAAAGGGACTGATGGCAGTCAAGCTCCATAAATATTGCCATATACTTTTTAACAAAGAATTTCTGGCCCTTGGTGTATCAACGGCGGAGCCGGAGCTAAAGCAAAGCCTAGCAGCACTACTGGACAAGCCCCAATCGTGGCAAACAGCGGTATCAAAAGCCACGGAAATAGGCTTTACATTCGATAAGCATGTCACACTAAACCGCTTGGACCAAACATTGGCTATTGGTATTGATATTAGAGAAAATAAAGCAACTATCACCGGCAACTGGCTTTTATCTCAGCAACAGCCAACAAAGAAAATGATACGCCAGCTCCAACCAACGACGGATGTACTCACCTTTTGGAGTACCCTTCCTTTCGAAGAAACTCCTTTATTGGCACGTATTAGTGCACTCGCCTTGGGAAATGAAACAGCTTCTATGAAGGCTGATTACATCGATATTCAGGTTTCTCCACAGTCCACAACACAGCAGGACACCATTATCAGCTATGGTTATGACGATAACTTTAACAGTATCGAAACATCCGAAATTCGTACATTAACCGTTCCGAAAGTTAGCTATACTTGGCGTGGTACAATAAAAAACAAGGTCCAATTACCCTCAAAATTCTTTTACAATTTCTATAGAACGGAGGTAGATAATTATGAAATCAACTCGACTTCGCGGGACAGCGAGCAACAGCAATTTATTTCAACGGAGAGTCCGATCTTTTTAGCGGTCGACTTTGGACGCTGGCCAAACAGCTGGTCTATGGGATTATTCGAAACCTGGAAAGCATCCCGCTTAAAGGTACATATCGATAGCCGCATAAAAGAAGGACGAACACTGACTATAAATGGGCATGCAAGCATCGCCGATTAGTAAAAAAAACAAAGGCCTCAGCATTTATATTTGCTGAGGCCTTCTGTATTCCATAAGATGTTGTTACAATAAACTAGAATTCATCTTCTTCACTGTTCAACAATTCTTTATGGTTACTCGAATTCGTCTTTACCTTTGTTTTGTATTTATTAATCTGCCTACGGATGGATTCCACCGCTACGTCTGTAGCCTCTTCAAAAGTCTTGGCTTGCGCTTTTGCAAACAATTGACTTCCTGGAATATTTAACTTCAACTCCACAACCTTGTTTGCTTCATCATCCACATTTTCCAAGCGCAAGTAACAGAACCCTTCAATGATATTATCTAAGAATAGTCCGAGCTTAGCTGCCTTTTTCTTAATGAAGTCAACCAATTTTTGATCAGCATCAAATTTGATAGATTGCACTGTAATGTTCATTTTTCCTCCTTTTTTAAGCTTTTGGATGAGCTTGTTTATAAATCGTTTTCAATCTCTCAACCGAATTATGCGTATAGACCTGCGTTGCCGCGAGTCCCGCATGGCCCAATAACTCTTTAATAGCATTTAAATCGGCGCCATTGTTTAACAATGCAGTCGCAAATGTATGTCTAAGCACATGTGGGCTTTTTTTCTTTTGTGCGGTAATCTCTCCCAAACACCGCTTTACCATCCGGTAAATCAGTTCGGGGTAGGCTTGCTTACCTTCGTTAGTAACGATCAGGTAACTCGAATTGTTTGCAAATACCTGATCATATTTCAATTTTAAATATTTTTTTAATCCTGTCATCAATGTCCCATGAATGGGTACATAACGTTGCTTACTGCGTTTCCCGAATATAAGAATCTTTTGATTATAAATATCAATATCCTTCTCTTGTATCGTCAATAATTCAGACAAACGAATACCTGTTCCAAAGAGTAACTCCAACACGACAAATTCACGCAACTCAGCAAACGAATCAGCACCATGCTCCTTCTCATCTAAGAGCTGTACGAGCTTTTCTTGCTCCACCACAACCGGTAGTTTTTTGGGCATCTTAAGTGCCTTCACTAAACTCATCGGGTTTTGTGTAATCAAAGTCTCCCGCTGCAAAAATTTATAGAACGAACGCAAAGAAGAAATGGTACGGTTGATACTGCTCGCCGCGCGACCCTCTTCTTTTAAAGTCGCTAAAAAGTGTCGTACAACCCGGTAATCTACTTCCTCAAAAGGTATCTCCTCTTGTGTCAGAAATGTATAAAAAATATCTAGGTCGTGCGTATAGGCAAGCAAAGTATGTGTTGAGAATCGCTTCTCAAACTGCAAAAAATTCAAAAATCTTTTCTTCTCCATACCTTTTTTCTGCTTTCATAAAGATAGCAAAATTGCTCATATGAACAAATGATATTTATTATTTCTGTTCGCTTTGTTTAATTAAGAAACGTACCGGTTACAGACTTATTTTACGGAACCCCAAATAAAATAAAAATAATCTGTAACGAATCCTCCCTCCCTATTACCTACTGTATGAACGAAAACAAAAACACTAAAAAATTTAAACTATACTAGTATGAAACTAACAAAAAAAATAGCGATTTTAGGGACAGCAATTTTCCTCTCTCTACAAAGCTTTGCGCAGTCAACTAAAGAATCGTCCTTATGGAAGATTTCGGGTAATGGGTTAACAAAACCTTCTTATGTAACGGCAACTTTTCATACGATTTGTGCTGAACATTTTAATATTCCAGAGAAAGTAAAAAAAGCTATACAAGAAACTGATCAATTTACATTAGAAATTAACTATACCGATCCTGCGGAGATGGCGTACATGCAAAAAATGATGGCAAGTGAAAAAAGCCTGAGCGCACAGCTTACGCCTGCTCAAGCGCAGCAATTGGATAGCATCCTGCAGGCCTCCTACAATACCAACCTCAAAGCCGTAGAGACCTACTCTCCCCAAGCTGTCTATGCACTTATTGGCAAAAAAGCGATCGACTGTGATCCTTCGCAAATAAAATACTACGATGTCGAACTATTGAAGCTTGCGGCCGCACAAAAGAAAAAGCTTGGTGGACTGGAAACGGCAAAAGCACAATTCGACTATATCGGAAAAGCGTATAGCCTAGAAGAAGGTATTAAGCAACTCGCAGCTGGCGATGCCTATGCTGTAATCGCAAAAGAAATGTTAACAGCATTCAAAACAGAAAATATGACCGAGCTGGATCGACTATGTAAAGATCGACGCTTTATGAGTATCGAGCAGCAGCGTTGGATGTTGGATGAGCGTAATAAAGATTGGGCGTACAGCAGTATGCCAAACATGATGAAAGAAGGTTCGGCCGTCTTCGCAATGGGTGGTGCCCATCTTATGGGACAATCCGGCGTGCTTGAATTATTACGAAAACAAGGTTACGAGGTAACGCCTGTAAATTAAAATAAATCGCGTGAATAGTAGTATCGAACAAACATTTCTAGCGCTAATAAAGCAACATAAAGGAATTCTTCACAAAGTATCTCGTATGTATGCGGATAACCCGGAGGATCGCGAAGACCTACAACAGGAAATCATGATTCAGCTCTGGAAGTCATACGCTTACTTTAAGGGGGAGAGCGCTTTCTCCTCCTGGATGTATCGCGTAGCGGTCAACACATCATTGACCTACTTCAAAAAGGAGAAGAAAAGAAGCAACACCTTTACAGACAACGAAAATGTAAACGAGCCCGCACAAGAAGATTACAACGATACCCAAGACACCCAGTTACAGCTTTTTTACAAAGCCATACAAGAAATCAGTCCCATAGAGAAGGCTTTAATGCTTTATTTTATGGAAGGGCTATCGCACCGTGAGATCGGAGAACAACTGGGTATCAGCGAAGGAAATGCACGTGTAAAACTAAATAGAACAAAAGAAAAGTTACAAGAGATCATAAAAAAATACAATCATGAATTTTGATGAACTAAAAAAAGACTGGAATGCGGATCAACCGAAAGACCAGGATATTTCTACTAAAATACCAGCTCAAGAAAACAGTAAACACCCCTTGGAGCGTCTCCAAAAAAGTATGCGTAATGAATTTTGGGCACAAATTATTGCCATTATACTCCTTGCTGGACTACCACAGATGACTGATATTTCTTCTTCTTATTATATCACCTATTATGTAGCTTATAGTGTCCTTGTTGTCGTATCAGGATACTATCTATATGGATTCTATCAGTTCTATAAACAGATAAATCTATTTCATAGCGACACCAAAGGTAGTTTGCTACGCATTTATTACGAACTACGGCTGGCTATGGAGCGCTATCAGTCCTTTGGATTCTTGTTACTTCCCTTTCTTTTGGTTTGGTTTGGTATCTATAGCACAGATTTATTGCAAAAAAAAGGAAAGACAATAGCTGAACAACTTGCTAATGGGGGACAGTATGCCGTCGTGATCGCCGTTTTAATCGTGACATTCGGAACCATCGCAGCCATTGTCCTCTGGACTAAATATATTTATGGAAAATATGCAAAGGAATTGGAAAAAATGATCGACGATCTTGACACATAACACCAAAATAATGCTGTTGTCGTCACCCAAATAACACAAAAGCGACAACAGCTTTTTCTTTGCATGGAATAATTAAAATTATTTTCTACTTTTGTCGAAAATACAAGGCAAATATGCCGATAGACAATAAGAAGCCAAAATATAATACCGCAAAACGTCGTATCGCACGTTTTATCACTGCAGAGCATAGTGGTGATGCATTACGCAATCTCGCTACGATTCTCCTCCCTTGTCTTTTATTATTTTATTTGGTAGACCTACACACCGCCATTGGTATTGGTGTGGGTACACTAATGGCTTCGCTGACAGATTTACCGGGAAATAGAGCCGATAAATGGAAATCAGCGACCTATTGTATTCCGGTCTTTGCAGTGGCGACCTTCCTTACGGCAAGCACCTTTTCTACGCCTGTGTTATTGATTGCCTGTTTGATGCTGTCTGCCTTTGCATACACCATGTTAACAGTGTTTGGTCCCCGCCCTGCTGCTGTGGGCTCATTAGCACTTATTTTAATGAGTTTTATTATAGGGTTACGACCAACTTCACCCGTAGAACTAACCATTCATATTACAATTGGCGCGTGCTGGTATTACCTCATAAGCATTCTACAGGCCCGAATAACGCCTTACCGTTCACTACGCTATGCTATGGCCGATGGTTTCCATCACCTCGCGGTTTTGCTACAAGCGAAAGCGGCCTGCTACAACCCCGAAATCCCAATTGAACAAACGTATAGAAAACTCGGCAAAGTACATATACAGGTAAGCGATAGCCAAGAAGGAATCCGACGACTACTCCTACGCGAAGAGAAACTCCTCTCTCCGGAGATGAACAGTGCTTGGCTGAACAGAATCTATGGTCTTATTGACTTGCACGAACTGCTTACTGCATTGGATTACGATTACGAAGCGATCCGTCAGACGCTTGGGACAACAGGCGCCTTGACACCTATCCAATCCTTGATTCATATACTCAGTCGGGAGGTGGAAGCGGTTGGACATGCTCAACAATTCAAAACATCACGAAACACGCCAATCACTCAAAATATCGCGGTAGACAAGCTGTTGCTTGAAATAGGGAATATACGCAATCAATATCCTGCCGAAGTACGCACAATTTTAGATGCCATTATACAGAACATTAAAGCTATCATACATCTAATAGGTGTTCTACAGAAAAGCGAGCACAATTATGCGGATCACGGAAAAACGATCAAGAACAATGAGTATCATCATTTCATCCCATCCACTAATAGTAATTGGCGCACGATAAAGAATCATTTAACCTTTAATTCGCCTATTTTTACGTTTGCCGTTCGGTTGGCTATACTCTTTGGTGCCGGTTGTTTCTTAGGCTTTTGGATGTCCAACACCAATTACGCATATTGGATCTTACTAACTTTAGCTATTGTAGCTCGACCGAGCTTCATAAATACAAAAAAACGAAATATCCAGCGTATCACAGGTACATTGACGGGACTGACCATCGGTATACTTTTGCTTCAGACGGTTCATCATATTCCTACTCTCCTGGGCATTGCTGCCCTTGGTTTGTTTGGCTTTTTTATGTTTAATAGGCCGAACTACATGATTAGTGTTATCTTCATTACTGTTGCTGTAATGTTGGCCTTAAATATCCATGAAGGAAATATTGAACGTATCCTAGAAAGTCGATTGTTATTCACATTTACCGGGGCCTCTCTGGCTATAATCGGGTGTTACTTTATTCCTGTTCAACAAAAATCAGGCATGCAAAATCTTGCTAATGAAGTCGTTCGTAGCAGTATTGCCTACTTAAAGACACTGGAGCAGCAGCTTCAAGGAAACACATTTGACAACTATGCTGTACGCCTGGCACGTAAGAATACACAAACCATCTTAGCGGCCTTTTCGGATATGATGCACCAGTTACAAACAGAACCCGCACAGCGTAAAAAAGATTGGACAGCGCCAAATGCGTTTCATACGTTGGCCTATCGCATCAATTCATTAACTATTGGCTTATCTGTCAATATTGGCAATCAATGCACGGACTTTACCAAACAATTACAACTGAGTGAGCGTTCCAATAACATTAACAATCTATTAACAGACCTAAACCAATTAGCACGAGGCTTGTAGTCCATAAAAGTTAATACGCCAAAACCTCTACCTCTGTACGTCTATTTGCTTGATGCTCCTCTTCTGAACAAGTAACACCGTTCGCACACTTGTTTACCAGCTTCATTTCGCCGTATCCTTTGGCGACTAATCGCTCCCGCTCTATTCCACGACTCACAATATATTCAACAGCAGACCGAGCCCTATGTTGTGATAATACCAAATTGTACTTGTCAGAACCTCGACTATCGGTATGACTAGAAAGTTCGATACGCAATGTCGGATTATCCTTCATCACTTTTACCAGTTGATCAAGCACAACAGCAGCATCACTTCGGATATCATATTTGTCAAAATCATAATAAATATTATCCAACACAAAGCTTATTCCTTTCTTATTTACCGGTTGGAGTCTAAAATTAGCAAATAACGTCGTATCCCGACGCGCCGTTACGCCCGACACAAACAATGAGTCTGACATATACCCTTCTTTAAAGACCACGAATTTATACGCTGTCTTGGGTTCTAATTCTTTATCAAAATGTGAATCAGATACTGCAAAAGAGGAGAGCAACCCTCCATTATTATCAAACATATGAACACGCGACTCCCTCAACAATTCGGATGTAGCCTTATCGTAAACCTTACCCGCCAAGGTAATCGTTACTTTGGTTCTCGGTTTATTGTACACAAACGAGTAAATATCATCACTTCCTGCGCCACCTGATCTATTGGAAGCCAAATACCCATATTGGCGTTCTTCATCATCCGCACTCACGACAAAAGCAAAATCATCTGCGGAAGAATTCACCGGATAACGCAGACTTTGTCTACCACTAAAAGCGGCCTTCTGTCCGACTGCCTTAAAAATATCCAATCCACCCATGCTGGCATAACTATCGCTCGAAAAATAAAGGGTATCAGCAAATACGGATGGAAACATTTCATCTCCGTTTCCATTTATTTCTGGACCTGCATTTTGAGGTTTCCCCCATGATCCATCACTATTTTTTTCGCTAAACCATATATCTACCCCACCTTTACCACCGGGCATGTCAGACGCAAAATACAGCACATTACCATCGGTGTTGAGTGCTGCATGCCCTAAGGAATACTTTTCTACATTATTATACGGAAAGGGTTCCCCTATCCAGCTGCTTCCTTGTTTACGATAAACGATCAACTCAAGGTTATAACGTTTGAAACGCATGCTATCACGCTTGACTTTTTCAGCATCTTTCCCCATATAGGTACGGGTAACAAAAAGTACATCTTGTTTTTCATTCGTTGCCACAGGCCCAACATGGTAATCGGCACTATTGAATACATCTTCCATAAGGACCGGATATTTTAACGAGATACCGTCTTGATCTCTTCCTGCTGAAAACACTTTCAGGTAAGCCTGACCTGTCATACCACTAATTTTCGTCGACTGGATGGCTGGTTCTGCCGTATACAACGCACCATTACTCAAAGGTAAAACGGCGAACTCAGCACGACTTGTGTTAACCTCATGCTCGTTCTTAATCGTATGCTTCGTTGCCTGTGCCATCCATAGTAATGCAGAGTCACAACCTGCAATCTCCACTCTTACATCCTTACCTTGTGGAAAGCGTTGCTGAAAAGCCAAAAATTTAGCTTTTGCCTCCTCATACTTCCCATTAATCTTCACCAACCGAGCGTGCTTTAATGCGACATCCGCTTTTGTGGGATCACTGGCCACTAATTTCTCTAACCATTTTTCCGCATCTGTATATGCATTAATCTGATAATAGGCATCAGCTACGGCAGCCATCTCCTTATTGGATAGCTTTCTGCTCTGTTGCACCCTATTGTACATATCAGCTGCTTTAGCATATTCACCGGCTAAATAGAACTGATGGGCTTTATCCGCTAACGAAGCTTGCTCTTGCGCGCCTACGTTATTTGCAAGAAGAAGGAAGATACATCCCACTATTGCAAAAAAAAGTTTGTTCGACAGTTTCATCATATTTCAATTAAGCTTAGAAGAAGCGCGGATTCAGATACTGTTTCGTTCCAACTCTTCCAAAGGTCACACCAATTGTAACTTCATGGGTACCGCCTTGGTTCCCACTCATTTTGTTGATCATTGCATCATAAGAGTACCCAATCCGCAAACGATCTGTCACATAAAACTGTGCTATTCCGGTAATCGCATTCATAGCGCTTAGCTTATTAGCAGACTGTTCTTCATATGTACGTTTGAATACTTTGGCCCGCGTACGATACCCCGCTCCGATCCAAAATTTTCGGTTGAAAACCAACATTGCATTGAGATCTAGCGATGTTGGACCTTTAAAGTCTTCCTTCAGCAAAAGGCTTGGACGGATGTGAAACCCCTCCTGAACTTCAAATAATGCTCCCGCAATAAAGTAACCATGCACAGTACGATATATACTTTCGGTTATATTTTGATTAAACCGATAATCCGACCCTGAATTAGAGCCACTGAATAAATCCTGTACAGACACCCCTACATACCATTTAGGTGTATAGAAATAAGCACCCAATCTGATGTCGGGTACGAAATCAGAAATTTTACCTTCTGGGAGAACAGGATCATTTCCCTCTGTTGTTATAATCTTATTCCCATCTAATCCATATTGTGTAAATCCCCCAGCCACACCCAGACTCAAGCGTTTGGTGTCCTCATCGTCCAATTGTAAACGAAGCGCATAATTCGCATAAAAAGAAGTGGCAGACTGTGCGCCCAATTTGTCGGCCGTTAGATTTATTCCAACTCCATGTCGTTTCGTGTAGGGATCCAAAACCCCGTCGACAGAAATAGTCCCTGTTTTAGGTGCACCATCCCAACCTGTCCATTGACTACGAAGTCCTACTTGGGCAAACCATTCCTCCTTGTATCCGGCATAAGACGGATTAACACTCATGGAATTAAACATATATTGTGTAAACTGGATGCTTTGCTGGGCACTAACTTTCGTTAGGCCCAAGCATCCTGCTATGATCAAGACTAGATATTTTCCGTGTTTCATAATATTATCACTTTAATAATAGTTGCACCAATTTTAGTTTCTCTTAATCAACACTGAGCCTTTGAATACTTCTTTCTTACCTGCTTTTGTTGCCTCAATCAGATAGAAATATGTTCCAGCATTCAGTCCCGAACCATTCCATTCGTTGTTATACTTATCATTGCGATATACCTCATTACCCCATCGATTGATAACGGTTAAACTTATTTGATCGTAGGCTTCTACCCCAACAATTACAAATTGATCATTCACATTATCATTATTCGGAGAGAATGCATTTGGTATAATCAATGGGTTATCTAAAATCGCTACAGTAACCTCAGCCTCATTACTCCATCTAGCTTTCGCATCTTGTACACGATAAGTAAACATATCGGAACCTGTCGCATTCTTGTCTGCGGTATAGGTTATCGTTCCATTAATATTTACCGCCGCTATTCCTTTTTGCGCCTGTTTTACAACAGCTACTGTCGCTGTATTTATAGCAGATAGCGTCACTATATCGTTCGCGAGAACATCGATCGTAACCTGTGCACCCGCTTTGACCATAGCATCATCATCCTGCGCTGATATCAGTAGAAAATCTACAGGAATTGGATTAATATCATCGCGATCGTCCTCTGGATCTTTAACAGGATCTTTTCCTGGTCCCCAAACAGATACACCATTTGCAATAATATCTGGTGACTGCTCGTCGATTTCGGCTGTAACTTTCACGATAATTGTCGCACCTACCGGAACAGAGGCAGTTGTCGTTAGTACAGCATTATTTCCAGTACCAGAAACGGTCGCGTTATTGCTGGTTACAGCATATTCTTTGATCGTTAACCCTTGTCCTGGACGCTCAACAAGCGAGATTGTTTTACCTGCTTGCAACACAGCTGGCCCATCATTCTTAACCTCTAAGGTGAAGGTCGTCATCTCCCGCACTTTGACCCTAGACTGATCGGCTCTCTTCGTAATACTTAACTTCGTTTCGTATACTACAGGAATCTCTGGCGTCTTATCTTCATCATCAGGCGTCTCGGTCGTTGGCTTATCAGGTCCCCAAACCTTAACCCCATTGCTAATCGTCGTTGGCGCATCCGCCGCAACAGCTGCCGTCACCTTCACCACGATCGTTCCTCCTACGGCAACAACCTTGTTCGTTGTTACGGTAGCGGTGTTACCCGATCCAACCACCGTACCATTGTTCGAGGTAATATCGTAACGACTAATCGCTAGCCCCGCACTTGGCATTTCACCTAAACGAATAACTCTTCCCGATGCAATCTCCCCAGGACCACTATTCGAAATGGTAACAGTGAACGTGGTGTTTGTACCTGCTTTTACCGGATTTTGATCTGCTACTTTAGTTACAGTAAGTTTTGCCTGTGATTCCACTGGAATTGGTGGCGTCTCGTCCTCATCTCCGTCAACCTCAATACCATTTTTCACCACACCTGTCGCATTACCTGGAACATGTCCTTTAATATTCAACACAATGGTTGATCCAATGGCTATGTCTTGACTCACTTTTATTGTAAACTTACCGGTACCACTATTGTAAATACCATCGAATGTAGCATTGCCACTTGTAATTGAGATATCATTACCTGTGATCACCAAACCGTCTGGTTTTTCTGTTACAACAATGGCATGCCCTGTTTTCGCAGTAGATGGTCCACTGTTTGTCAATACAACTTTAAAGTCTACGCTTTGACCAGCAATTGCTTTTGCTGCTGTTGTCGTTTTTTCAACTTTAAAACTAGATGTTCTATTTACTGTAACATCTGGCGTGGTAGCCGTGCCATCCGGAGTGCTGTAGTCGCCTGCCGGATCCATGCTCCAGACCTTGATCGTATTGTTGATGATGCTGGCCGCAATGTCAGCAGCAACGGTAGCATTAACCGTCAGCGTGATGCTCTGGTTCGGTGCAACGCTGTTCGCAACCGTCAGGTTGAACGC